>CAVWGM010000001.1:0-13578 GCA_963754635.1 uncultured Actinomycetota bacterium
GGTTCTCCCGTCGACGTCGTCTGTCCCGTTCGCCGTCGACCTGCCCCACGATGCTGCGGGGCAGCGTGGCGCCGTACATGTAGCCGGCACGCCGAGCCATGGCCACACCCGCGAACACGTTCTCGGCGACAGCGTGCTCGACGAATCCCGCCGGGGCGATGACGTCAACTTCGCCGGCGTCCACCTGGTCCTGCGCGATGACCCCTTTCACGCCACCGAAGTGATCGATGTGGCTGTGCGTGTAGATCACGGCGGTCACGCCCCGCTCCCCGCGATGCTCCCGATACAGCGCGATTGCTGCCGAGGCGCATTCGGGCGAGATCAGCGGGTCGATCACGATCACACCCGTGTCGCCCTCGACGAATGTGATGTTTGACAGGTCCAGCCCGCGCACCTGATAGATCCCGGGGACTACTTCGAACAGCCCTTGAATGGCGTTCAACTTCGACTGGCGCCACAAGCTCGGATGGACGGTATCCGGGGCATCTCCCTCAAGGAAGTCGTAGGAGTCACCATCCCAGATGATCACGCCGGCGGCGGTCCGAATCACGCCCGGATCGAGTCGGGTGATGAACCGCACGACGGGCGTCGACTTCGTCCGTCTGATCAGAAAAGGGCATAGACCTGAGCGCTTCAGCGTTCTGCGCGGAAATATGCGGGTGGGCTACTTCTGACACGTTCGAGTCCGTTCGTCGGAGCGGTAGACAGCGCCTGCAGGCACAAATCGACACTCGATCGACCCCTCCAGCGCCGCCACGAACCAGCGCCTCGAGGAGGAGCTGAGATGGCGAGGAATTTCGACGGCGGGGCATCGGGAGGAGTCTCCAGCCCCGCGGCGTTGCCGGACCGGTTCCTACGGCATCCCGACGCAACGCCCTCCCCGTGCGACCTTCGGCCGCGCGTGAGGGCATTGGTGTAACTTCCAGATCTATCTCGGACTACAACTCCCCGTGAGCTCCAGTTCGGACTGAAGATTTCGCCTAGCCTGAGCGGAGTGGCCGGCACGCCGTCCAGAACTACTTCAGACTCTCGAGTCGGAAAATCCCTGTTCAGAGTGTATTTCACATCAGAGATGGTGATCCAAGAAGTGGCACGAGTGCGCCTTGCTGGTTGAAAGCTCCCTTGTGCCTTCGCCCTTGTTCTTACCCACAGAACTGGCTTCCGTCGGCGTTGTGGTCGTTGACCCACGTCAAGGTGGACCCGCTCAGCCGATAGGTCTTGAACACCGCGCCCGCGTGGTGAGCGTGGTCTCGAGTCCACCACAGGTCCGTCTCGACATCTCGGACATACACGACATCACCGAGGTGCATACACTCGGCCGCCCCGCTCAATGGCATCACATGTCGTCCAGCAGTCGGAGCCTCCACCACGTGAGGGGTCAGTCCCGGGCCCACTCCAGCAAAGACTGCCAGCTGCTCTCGAAGCGTCTCAAGCAACTCGGTCGATGTTTCGGAACGGAGGTGGTGAAGTCGGTTGGGCCCCTGGTCCTCAGCAAACCGATCTCCGAGAACGGGGCAGATCCGCTCCGGCGAGCACGAGTTGGGAGGGTGGAGTCTTCATCACGATGTCACTGATGTTCCCGAACATAGAGCCGTTCATCGAGTGGACGACAGTCTTCAGTCCAGTCATTTGCCCGGTGCGCTCGATGGCTTCAGAGAGGCTCGGATCCATCAACGCGTGGTACTCCGAGAGCAGGACCGTCACAAGCGGGCCATCAGGTTCGCCGACGACTAGTCCGGGGATCTTGTCGAACGCTGCGAGCATTCCGCGCGTACTCGGCACCCAGTCCACCGTGAGATGAGCATCACGTGGGATGTTTTCATCGGCTTCGAGCAACACCGAAAGCTGGGCAACCGCGCCAAGGCGCTGCCCCACGGCGGAACTGTCCTCGAACACGGCGCCAAGGACCACACGGCGCAGCCGACCACCCGCGACCGAACCAAAGAGTTCCGCACCGCCAGCTTCATCGAGCGGGGCGTCCGCTACTAGAGGTGCGGCTGAGAGCAGAGTCTTCCATGCCTCCGTGGTCAGCTTTTGAGGCAGCCCGGGGATCGGTCGATGAGCATTGCTCGGAGATAGTCCAGAGATGGTCCGCTTGCGGGTAGCGTGAGCGGACCGAATGACAGGGAAGGGTAGGCCTTCTTACGCTTGACCCCAGCGCCCAAGGGATGCCATCGCTCACCGACGGGCGGAGTGCCGGTCAGGATCAGGGGCGCTCCGACAGGCACGCGGATGTCTACCGCGGCCATGGTGTCACCTCAGCATGTACTCGAGCGGAATCCGCAGCTTCAACAGTTCGTGCAGGGGAAGAGCGCTGAGAACCTCGAGGATGCGCTCTCGCTGACCAGCGTCGTGGCTAGAACCCACGAATGACGGAGCGCGGTTTGTTCGCACCGGGACGGTAGCGGCAGCCTGCGCGGGCTCGGAGATTAGGTAGATATCGCTTCGCGCGATGTCGTTCTCGATGGCCCACTGGTTCGCGGCGGAGAGAGTATTGGCGCGAAACGACCTCTTCCATCGTCGCTCGACCGGCGGAAGCTCGCGAACGGCCGCATTGAAGCCCGCAGCGGGATCTTCTGCGCCCAGGCCCGCCTGAAGTGCGACCTTCGTATCCGAGTGGGCAAGTCGCTCACGAACTGCCTTATCCACCCCAGGCGTTGCTCGCGGGATGGCGACGATACGATGACGGCGCTCTCGGGCAGCGGCTCAGGCGCGATTCCCGTCAGTCTGCTCTGCCGGTCGTAGGAGTAGGTGACGTCGGGGTTCCAGTTGCACGAAGGCGCGCCAGAGATCGCGACGAAGGGTCGTCCCGAGGCGGACACCGACCTTCGCGGGATCTGCCGGACGCAACTCAACATCGTCGGCGCCGCGCCGCGATGTGATCAGGCCGGCTGCCACCGTTGCCTCGACGACCTCTCGGAAGGTGCTGAACGGCGTTACCTCAAGTGAGAAGGAGGGCCAGCGACGCATAGGCGCGGACACCCCTGCGGCGCGGGTTACACGTCCACGGTCATGCAGGTCCGAAACAGCTCGCGCCGCCAGTTCGACCACGTCCTCTAGCGGCGGACTGCCGGGGAGAGACGAACTGATCCCCGGCAGTCACGCTTGAAGTCGTGAGGCGAGGCGTTTGGCTTCCTGACTTCGATGGATGGTTAGCGTCGGTCGTGTTGACCTCGGAGCCGGTATTGGGCCCCTCTTGCTCTCTCATTGAAGCGGTCATGCCAAACTCCTCGCGCGTTGAAATACCGCCCCGGTGGTCGCCGGGGTCACGCGAGAAACAGTCAGACACCCATACTTTCCGCTTTTCTTCCTAGCAAGCTAGGTGTATACCTCGTCGGTCTATGCCTCGGCTCAGAGACCATGCTGACAAGTCTCGAAGCGTTGCGATAGTGCGGTCAGTTCGTAGCCTTGACTAGCAAGACGTCCGTTCCTCAGATGCCATCATATCCAGAGTGGCCGTTTCCTCCAAGCCTTGGGGCGAAGCGATGTGCTTTGCATCGGTCATGTACGCGGCTGGACCACAGGAATCTGCTGGCTGAGCAGACTCCTGTGGCTATCGAGCTGGGGCACCCAAGCTGAGGTGTGCGGAAAACTCCGGAAGGATTGACGCGGATTCCACACTCAAAATGCCGCGCGCAGGAGTTCTGCCCCGCCTTCGTCGGTAGGGACGATGGCGAGGTCCTGGATCGCGACCGTCGAGGTCTCTCGCGGGGCCGATGCGTCGAGGGGCATGCCATTCGGCACCGTCTTCGCGTTCCGACTCTTCGATGGCGCTGCTTCCGCGAGTTCGTAGAGACCGGTTCGTGAGAACCGCAAGCTCGTGTGGTTCGATTCTGCGGTAAGGCAGAAGGGGGTAAGTGAACAGGTTGCAACCGGGCATGTCGTCGAAGACTGGGATCTGTCGGCGCTAGCCGTGGGGACGTGCATTGCGTCGACCGCGGACACTCCGCCAGTTCGGTTCACCTTCCCTCCCGGCGTCGACGCCGGAACTCCGGCGGGTGGAGCAGGCATCTCACGGACTCCTTCCGAGACGATCTCGCCTCAAAGTTGGTGTCCGGAAAGCGGGTCAGGCTCCGTTGCGATGACCGCTTGAATCCGCCCTCCGTCTACCGGGCGGGACGAGGTGCTGACGCCCCAGCGTCGTCATCCGTCTCGGGCTCACGGACTTCGTCGGGGAGCGACGAGGCGTGCGCGGCTCGAAGGTACGCGATTCCTTGCTCCTTCGTGGGCTCGATCTCGAGTCCGTGCTGAACGAACTTCATCCGGTGCTTCGCGTTTTCGACCACTTCGGCCCAGGTGACCGCGCGGACCGCCACAGCGCCCTCCTCTTCGAGGCCGTGAGATACCCGTCCTCATCCAGGATGTTGGCCGCATCGTCCGTGATCTTGTCGCCGATGATCCAGAACTCCCACGCGACTTTCAGTCGCTCGAATCGTGCGTCATTCTTGACCGCGACGGCGTACTTGTTCGCCTGCAGCAGCCCGTCGCCGCTGATGTGCACCGTTGGGCGCTTCAGCTCGATGACGAGATGCTCGCGTCGACTCGCTGACTGAGGAACGACAGCGCTGAGGATCAGATCGACGACGACGCGCCTGCCTTCTGCATCGAGGACCTCGGTGTCGGTGTCGGCAAGGATGACGTCTTCGCGCCCGAACACCGGCAGCTTTTCCCTCAAGGCGGAGGTGAGTGTCTGATCGTTGACGGTGAGCGCGTATTCTTCCCGCAGAATCCAGGTCTCCTCAGCGAGGATCTTGTGGAGTTGACTGCGCTCCTTGACGACCTTTCTCGTCTGCTTGTCGAACAAGAGATGTTCAAGTCCGCGGATGAAGTCCAGCCTGTCGGCCACCGTCTTCGCCATCGACACGATGGAGCTCAACGTGGTTCGTTCGAGAAGCTGCGTCAGGTCGCGGAGTTCGCGCTCGGGCATCTCGAGTACGTCGTGAAGTATCGAATGCACGGCCTGCGGGCTCTGCGCCAGTGCCTGCTGAATCAGCGCGAAAGACAAGCGACGCTCGCGTTGTTCCATGTGTCCGATGGCGGGCACCGCAGTGATAGCAACTATGTCAAAAAGCTCACGCTCAGCGGCTTCGACAGCGGTACCGGGCTCGCCCTTGAACGGGTAGGACTTCTCCTTCTTCTGATTCGGCAACCAGGAGCTCACGCTTCTCCTTGTCGCGCTTTGCGAAGTAGCGGCGAAGCGCCTGCTTCACCGCCTTGATGACGCTGGGGTATCGGCTCCGGGCCCTGCTCTTCGAGCGAGAGTGCCGAGTGGAGATCGCGCGCGCCAGCCCATTCGACGTAGACGGTGTACGCGAAGGACGGCGCCTGCACGCCCGGCTTCATCTCGTAGAGGACCGCACCTTTGGCGTCTACGAAGTAGAGCGCGCGCGGGACCGGCGCAGACCATTCAACGACCCGAACGATGAGCCGTTCACCGACGGCCTCCACCACCATGTTCTCCACGCGAATCTGAAGCAGCGCAGGGTCGATGAGTTGACCGTCGAAGGTGATCCGGACTCCGTACGCCTCGATGTAGGGCGCGAACGTCGTTGTGAGATCCAGGACAGGATCCTGCGAATCGAGGTACTTCACGGCGGCCGACTCGAGTGCCGCGATGGTGACGGTGGTTCCGGTCGGCATGTTGGGCGCCGGGTCCGGGCTGTCGTCCATCCCGAAGTCCGAAAGGTCGTCGCGGTCGCCGTAAACGCGAATGCGCTCCCGTGCGGGGATGGCATCGGCAACGCTCGTCCAGGTGACATGGCGTCCAATGCCGAAGGCGGCCCAGCGTCCTCGGCCATGCCGCCCGTGGAGGGGACGGCCGCCGTCGCTCGTGCGCTCAGCGGCCTTCCAGGAGTCTCCGAGCTTGTCTAGCGAATGCTCGGCACGCTGCTGAGTGATGCCCGTGCCGTCGTCGGAGACACGCACGCCGGTCAGCCCGCCGAGGGAACTGCGTTCGACAGCGATGTCCACCTCGGCCGAGTCGGCGTCGAGCGCGTTCCAGACCAATTCCATCAGGCCATGTCTAGGTGACTTCACCTGCTGGAGGAGATGATCCTGCGCAACAATGACGTGCAGATGTCGCATAGCTACTGATGCTGGCATACCGCCCTCGATCGAGTCCGCTATGCCGCCATCGTCGACATAGGACGCGACATCCTCAGCATCGCGGCGATGGCCGGCCGGGACGAGCAGGAGCAGTCGGACGACGACTTCACGGAGACCTTCGCGAGCGCACCCACGACGGCCCGCGCGCAGGTCTGACCCAGACTGAGCTGCGTAGGCGGAGGGTCAGGCTAACGCGCTGGCGTCCGGTGGACAGCCTCCACGTCGCAGACCATTCAGTCTGAAGTAGCTTCAGAAAGTCCGGACTAACTACGGAAGTGACAATTGGAGGGGATGACGGGAATCGAACCCGCGCTATCAGCTTGGGAAGCTGAAGTTCTGCCATTGAACTACATCCCCGGCAGACCTTTCGGCGCCTGGACAGAGGAACAGAGCGGATGCCGGAGGCCGCGGCATCCGCTCTGTCACACTCACGTCGCCCGGCGAGGCGGCGCCGCTAGGCTGGGCGCGTGCTGCTCTCCGACCGTGACATCCGACTCGAGATCGACGCGGGACGAATCGGGGTGGAGCCGTGGCAGCCCGAGATGGTGCAGCCCTCGAGCGTCGACGTCCGGCTCGACCGGTACTTCCGGCTGTTCGACAACCACAAGTACCCGTTCATCGATCCGGCTGAGGATCAGCCCGATCTCACGCACATGATCGAGGTCGCGCCCGACGAGCCTTTCATCCTGCACCCCGGCGAGTTCGCGCTCGGGTCGACCTTCGAGCTCGTGTCGCTGCCCGACGACGTGGCCGCGCGGCTCGAGGGCAAGTCCTCGCTCGGGCGCCTCGGACTGCTCACCCACTCGACCGCCGGCTTCATCGATCCGGGCTTCTCGGGTCACGTGACGCTCGAGCTGTCCAACGTGGCCACCCTGCCGATCACGCTCTGGCCGGGCATGAAGATCGGGCAGCTCTGCTTCTTCCGGCTGTCGTCCCCTGCCGAGAACCCGTACGGGTCGGGTCCGTACGGGAATCGGTATCAGGGCCAGCGCGGACCCACCGCGTCGCGCTCGTTCCAGAACTTCCACCGCACGGACGTCGGCTCGACCGACGCCGGATCTCGCGGGGCATAGCGGCCGGCCGGCGCTCGGTCAGAACACCGTGCGCACGCCGACGAGGTCGTGTGCGAGGGAGGCCGCAGCGCGAGCAGCCTGGCCCGCCGAGACGATGAGCTGCTGCGGTCCTGCAGCGACGGCGTCACCGGCGGCGTAGAGCCCCGGCAGCGAGGTGCGGCCGGCGGCATCGACCACCAGTGAGCCGCTCGCGTCGCGCTCGACCTCGAGCGGCGCGAGGAAGCCGAGCGACGGCTGCCACGTCGGCCGGATGAAGCCGCCCTCGATCGGAACGCTCGTACCGTCGGTCAGCCGGACCGCGCTCACGGCTCCGCCCTGGCCGGCCAGCTCGGCGATGCCACGGCGCTCGACGCCGACTCCGGATGCCGCAAGCTCGGCCTCCTCGTCCGCTTCGACGACGCTCGCACCGTTCGTGAAGACCGTGAGCCGGTCGGTCCACCGTGCGATCAGTCTCGCCCGTGCTGCGAGATCGGCGGTCTCGCCGATCAGCCCCAGCGGGCGGTCCTGCAGCTCCCACGGATCGCACGACGCGCAGCTGAACACACTGAGGCCGTAGAACGCGCGCAGGTTGGCGATCGCCGGCAGCGTCTCGCGCAGGCCGGTGGCGATCACGACAGAGCGTGCCGCTACAGCCGGTGCTCCGGCACCGCGTCCCTGCAGCGCGGCGATGAAGCGCATGCCGCTGGCGGAATCGCTCGGCAGCAGTGCGGAGACGGTCGTCCGATCGAAGAGCTTCACGCCGGGATATGCCGCAAGCTCGGCACGGCCGAGCCGGCGGAGCTCCTGCGACGGCATACCGTCACGCGTCAAGAACCCGTGCGAGCGCACGGTCGCCGCGTTGCGGGGTCTTCCCGAGTCGAGCACCACGACGGAGGCGCGGGAGTACCCCAGGTTGAGCGCCGCTGACAGACCGGCAGGCCCGCCCCCGATGACGATCGCATCCACCTCCACCGATGTCAGTGACGCCGGCGAGGGGCTGTATGCCCGCTCAGGCATGATCCTGACCCTGCGGAGGCAGTTCGGAGATGACGGGGTGGTCCTTGTGGATCACGCCGACCTTGGCGGCGCCGCCGGGCGAGCCGATGTCGTCGAAGAACTCGACGTTGGCCTTGTAGTAGTCCTGCCACTCGTCGGGCAGGTCGTCCTCGTAGTAGATCGCCTCGACGGGGCAGACCGGCTCGCAGGCACCGCAGTCCACGCACTCGTCGGGATGGATGTAGAGCGAGCGGTCGCCCTCGTAGATGCAGTCCACCGGGCATTCGTCGATGCAGGCCCGGTCCTTCACATCGACGCAGGGCAGCGCGATGACGTACGTCATGTGCCGATCAGCGAATCGCTGCGAGAGATGGCGACCTGCTCGTCTCGGGGCACGACCTTGACGCGCTCGCGCGTGTAGCGGTGCCCGGCGCCGAGCTCGCGCTCGTGCGCGTCGAGGGCGAGCCAGCCGTCCCAGGTCGTGTAGGCGACGTCGCGCTCGTCCAGCAGGTCGAGCACATCACCGTCGACGGCGGGGGCGACCAGGCGTCCCTCGCTCACGTCGGCGACGAGGTGGGCGACGGTCTCCATGGCGTCGGACTTGGTGTGGCCGATGAGGCCGACGGGTCCGCGCTTGATCCAGCCGGTCGCGTACAGACCGGAGACAGCGGCTGCGGCATCCTGAACCCGTCCCTCGACGTTCGGGATCACGCCGCGGACGTCGTCGAACGGCACGTCGACGACGGGGGTGCCGTAGTAGCCGACGGCGCGGTACACCTGCTGGATCGGGAACTCGCGGATCTCGCCGGTGCCGCGCACGCCGCCGTCGCCGGTCGGCTCGGTGCGCTCGAAGCGCAGGCCCTCGACGCGCTCCGACCCGAGCACCTCGACGGGTGCGTGGTAGAAGTGCAGGTGCAGGCGGCGGCTCGCACCGGTCTGCTCGCGCGTGCGCCAGCTCTCGAGCACGCGCAGCATGACCTTCATCTGATTGTTCGCCGGCGTCACGCCCTCGAGGTAGGCGAAGTCCTCGTCGTGCACGACGATGTCGACGTTGGGGACCTCGCCGAGCTCGCGCAGTTCGATGGGCGTGAACTTGATGTCGGCGGGACCCCGGCGCCCGAAGACGTGCACGTCGGTGACGGCGGATGCCTCGAGCCCGGCCAGCACGTTGTCGGCGATCTCGGTCGACCGCAGGTCCTCGGCGTGCTTCGCGAGGACGCGGGCGACGTCGAGCGCGACGTTGCCGTTGCCGATCACGGCCACCTGCGCGCCGTCGAGCGTCCAGTCGGCCGGGACGTCGGGGTGACCGTCGAACCAGGCGACGAAGTCGGCCGCGCCGAACGACCCGGGCAGGTGGATGCCGGGGATGTCGAGGTCGGCGTCGCGGATCGCGCCGGTCGCGAGGATCACGGCGTCGTAGCGCGCGTGCAGTTCCTCGAGGAAGACGTCGCGGCCCACCTCGACGTTGCCGATGAAGCGGATCGTTCCCGCGTCGAGCATCTCGTGCAGCGACGTGACGATGCCCTTGATGCGCGGGTGGTCGGGCGCGACGCCGTAGCGGATGAGACCGTACGGCGCGGGCAGCGACTCGAAGAGATCGATGGCGACCGAGCCACCGGCATCCTTCACGGAGTTGGCGAGGATATTGCCGGCGTAGATGCCGGCGGGGCCCGCGCCGACGATCGCGACGCGGAGATTCTGGAGGGACGAGGAAGTCACGAGGATGCCTTTCGGGGGGCGTGGCCCGAGGATGATGCGGGCGGAGCAAGGGGATCGAAGGCCGACAGATCGAGGGTCGCGATCTCGGCGGGGGCGAAGGGGCTGAGGCGCACGACGTCGCCGACGACGACGACCGCAGGGGAGCGGACGCCACGAACGGCCGCCTGCTGCGGCGATCGTGGCGAGGGTGCCGATGGTGACGCGCTGACCGGGGCCGAACCCGTCCTCGACGATCGCGACCGGGCAGTCCGCACCGCGCTCGCCGCCGGCGAGGACGAGAGCGGAGTGGGCGAGGGTGCCGACGCCCATCAGCAGCACGACGGTGTGGTCGCGGCCGCCGCCGAGCGCGCGGATCTGGTCATGGCCGGTCGCGACGGTGAACGCCGTCGCGACGCCGCGGTGGGTGAGGGGGATGCCGGCTGTCGCGGGCACCGAGATGGCGCTCGTGATGCCCGGCACGACCTCGACCTCGACTCCGGCCTCGTGACACGCGGCGAGCTCCTCGCCGCCGCGGCCGAAGACGTAGGGGTCGCCGCCCTTGAGCCGCACGACGCTCTTGCCGTCCCGGGCGAGCTGGACGAGCAGGGCGTTGATCGCGTCCTGCGGCACGGCGTGGTGGCCGGGCAGCTTGCCGACGTCGACGATGTCGGCGGTCAGTTCCACGCCCTCGGCGGCGAGACCGTCGAGCACCGCCGCGGGCTCCGAGCCGGTCGGCGACGATGACGTCGGCGCGCTCGAGGGCGCGCAGTCCCTTGACAGTGAGCAGACCCGCGTCGCCGGGGCCTGCTCCCACGAGCCAGACCTTGCCGTGGGCCGCGGAGATCATCGCGCACCCCCGGCGCCGAGGAGTCCGCGGCGACGCAGCAGGCGACGCTCGAGCGGCCCGAAGAAGACGAGCTCGATCAGGATGCCGATCGCGAGGATGACGATGATGGTGCCGAGCACGCCCGCCAGATCCGCGAGCTCACGGCTCTGATCGAGCATCGAGCCCAGGCCGAAGCCGATCGTGCCGCCGGTGGCGATGATCTCGGCGGCCATGAGCGAGCGCCAGGAGAAGGCCCAGCCCTGCTTGAGGCCGGCGACGTAACCCGGCAACGAGGCCGGAAGGATGACGGCGGTCGCGAGCTGCCAGCGCGTGGCACCGAGGACGGTTCCCACCCGCCGCAGCTGCGGCGGCACCTGGTCGACGCCGGCGATGAGTCCGTTCACGATCGAGGGGATGGCGCCCATGAGGATGACGAAGTAGACGGTGGCGTCGGACAGACCGAACCAGATGATGGCGGCGGGCACCCAGGCGACCGAGGGGAGCACCTGCAGACCCGAGATGATGGGGCCGACAGCGCGACGGATCGGACGCACCTCGGCCAGCAGCAGGCCGATGGGGGTGCCGACGGCGATGGCGATGAGGAACCCGATGATGCCTCGCTCGAGGCTCGTCGTGACGGCGAGCTGCAGGCGTCCGGTCTCCCACGCGTGACCGAGTGCGGCGATCACGTCGAGCGGGCTCGGAACGATGTCCGGCCGCGGCTGGGCGATGACGACGTAGAGCTGCCACACGACGAGCAGCAGCAGCACGAAGATGATCGGCGGCACCACGCTCGCGGCGATGACTCGCCAGCGGCTCTGACGGGTCGCGGCATCCGTCTGCAGGCGGTCCAGACCTGCTTCAAGACTGCGGAGATCTTCGTGAGCGGATGCTGCGGCCTGAGGCCGCACCTCGAAGACGGCGTCTTCGGTCGGCGGGAAGTAATCACGCGGCATTTCGGCGGATCTCCTTACGCAGCTGCTCGGTGATCTCCACCGAGAGCGCCGCGACTTCGGGCGACTCGATGCGCCGGCCGACGGTCTGCGTGATGCGCCACTCGCCGGCGACCTTGCCCGGACGGCTCGAGAGCAGCACGACCCGCTGGCCGAGGCGCGCGGCCTCGCGGACGTTGTGAGTGACGAAGACGATCGTGCGGCCGGTCGCGCGCCAGACCCGTTCGAGCTCTTCGTGCAGCAGATCGCGGGTGATGGCGTCGAGTGCGGCGAAGGGCTCGTCCATGAGGAGGACAGGCCGGTCCTGAGCCAGGGCGCGGGCGAGCGCCACGCGCTGGCGCATGCCGCCGGAGAGCTCGTGGGGCCGTTTCTCGGCGGCGTCGGCCAGGTTGACCGTGTCGAGCAGAGCGAGCGCCTTCTCCTTGCGTTCGCCGCGGGGCACTCCGCGCAGGCGCAGCGCGAGCTCGACGTTCTTCCGGGCAGTGAGCCAGGGCATGAGTGCGGACTCTTGGAACATCACGGAGGAGCCCTCTGCCGGCGTCTCGATGCGCCCCGACGTCGGTTGATCCAGCCCGGCGATGAGGTTGAGCAGAGTGGACTTTCCACAGCCCGAAGCCCCCAGCAGGCACACGAATTCGCCCGGCGCGATGTCGAGCGCGACGTCGTCGAGCACGAGGGGTCCGTCCCCGAACCGCTTGGAGACGCCGTCGATCCGCACCGCCGGCGGTGGCGGCGGTGTCGGCTGCAGCACCGGCGTGACGCCGTCGAAGCTCGGGCCGAGCAGGTTGGGCACAGCCGGGCGCGGTGCCGCGCCGGCGCCTGTGGGCGACGACGCGGCACCGGGTGCCTGACGGGAGGCTGAGGTCACGGCGAGTCCTCGCCGAGCCCGGCCGCCGAGATGGGCTCTGCATCCGCCGATTCGAGCAGGCCGTTGAGCAGTCGCAGGTCGAAGAGCCCCTCGATCGAGCCCTCCTTCTGCGTCCCGGCCTTGAGCCCGTTCTCCACGAGGGTCTCGAACGTATCGGCGTGCGGGTCAGCCGAGAACGTGACGTGCTCGAGCGCACGCTCGATGACGGCGTCGCTGAGCGGCTTCCCGGTCTCGGCCTCGATCGCGCCGTTGATGACGCCGGGTGCTTCTCCGGGGTTCTCTGCGATCCAGTTCACGGCGGCCAGGTGGCCTTCGAGGAGCTGCTCGACGACGTCGGGGTGCTGCTCGAGGAACTCGGCGCGCACGAGCAGCACGGTGGTCGGGAACTCGCCGTTGTCCCACAGGTCGGCTTCGTCGACGAGGACGTTCGCGCCCTCGTCGACGACCAGGCGAGACACCCACGGCTCGGGCAGCCACGCGCCGTCGACTTCGCCCTGCTGGAAGAGCGTCAGCGTCTGCGCGTTGTCCGTCGGAGTCACGGAGACGTCACCGCCGCCGGCGGTGTCGGTCTTGTAGCCCTGGTCGTCGAGCCAGACGCGCAGCGCGACATCCTGCGTGTTGCCGAGTTGTGGCGTCGCGAGCGTCGTACCGGCGAGGTCGTCGGGGCTGTCGATGCCGTCGGCGACGACGAGCGCGGCTCCGCCGGTCGCAGCGCCGGCCACGATGCGCGCCGACTGGCCGCCGGACTGGATGAAGGTGTTGATCGCCGGGTTGGGGCCGATGTAGGTGGCGTCGATCGCGCCGGCCGTCAGAGCCTCGATGGCCGCGGGACCGGCGTTGAAGACCGAGGTTTCCAGGGCGATGTCGCCGAGCGCGTCCGCGAAGAGATCCTCCTCGAGGCCGACCAGCGCCGGCGCGTGGGTCACGTTGGCGAAGTACCCGAGGCGAAGTTCGGTGACCTCTTCGTCCGGGGTGCTTCCCGCGGCGGAGGCGCAACCGGCCATCATGACGGCCACAAGTCCCAGAGTGGTGATCGTCGTCGCAGTGCGGATGGTGTTCACGGTTTCGCCTCCTTAGGCA
>CAVWGM010000002.1:0-406452 GCA_963754635.1 uncultured Actinomycetota bacterium
TCGACAACTACGTCCGCCTGTTCGAGCAGAAGGACTTCGGACGCTGGTTCCTGAACTCAGTGCTGGTCTGCACCGTCGTCGTTGCTGCGAATCTCGTGCTGGACAGCCTGGTCGCCTACCCCCTGGCACGGATGAATTTCTGGGGCAAGCCGATGGTGATGCTGCTGGTGGTCGCGGCGATCATGATCCCCGCGCAGGTGATCCTGGTTCCGCTTTACATCCAGATGCGCGATCTCGGATGGCTCAATTCATACGCCGCCCTCATCGCGCCCTACATCATCAGCCCCACGGGCATCTTCCTGCTGCGCCAAACCTTCATGGCGCTCCCGCGGGAACTCGACGAGGCCGCCTTCATCCACGGGGCGTCGCGACTACGCACACTCTGGTCAGTTCTCGTGCCCAACGCGCTGGCGATGTACGGCACGCTCGCCGTGCTGAAGTTCATGTGGACATGGGGCGAGTTCGCCTGGCCATCCCTCGCGATCAATGATGCGGACCTGCGAACGATCCCGGTAGGTTTGGCAGGCATGCGCAGTCAATTCGCCACCGAGTGGGACCTGTTGATGGCCGGTTCAGTGGTGGCCATCATCCCCATTGCGCTGCTCTTCGCCTTCCTTCAGAAGTACTTCGTCGCAGGGCTCACCTCAGGCGCGGTGAAGGGATGACCGGCGCCACAGGTTCTGCCGCACCGGGTACCCGTCGGCCGACGATGACGGACGTCGCTCGCGAGGCGAACGTCTCGAGATCCCTCTTGTCTCACTCGTGCTGCAGCAACCCGAGAAGTCGGGGGAGAAGAGCGCTAGCGCGCCGTTCACGACCGATGCGCCGGCTCGGATATCGCCCGAACGCTGCGGCTCGCCAGCTGGCAAGCCAGCGCACCGACATGTTGGGCGTCCTCGTATCGGATCTGCACAACCCCTTCTACACGGAGGTCATCGACGGCATCCTCGAGGCGGCGGAGGACCTGCGCCACCAAGTCATGATCGCGAGCGGCGAGCGCGACCCTGCGAAGGAGACAAGCCGCTGCCGAGGCATTCGTGGAACTACGCGTGGAGGGGCTGATTCTCATCACCCCCACGATGAGCACCGAAGACATCGAGGCGATCGCCGCCGATGTGCCCACGGTGATCGTGGGTCGGCCCGGCCCACGCCCCGTCGGCACCGGCCGCGTGTTGACTGACGACGCGCGGGGTGTAGGCGTCGCGCTTGATCATCTATTTGCGCTCGGACACAAGGAGATCGGATTCGTCGCTGCGGGCGAGAACCCCGGTGCTCGTGCGCGCGAGGATGCCTTCGTGCGCGCAATGACCGCCGTTGGCCTGGCCGACCGAGCGCACGTCGCGAATGCCGCTCCGAACCAGGAAGGCGGCGACGCTGCCGGACGCGAACTGCTCTCTTCAGGGCAGCGCCCGACGGCGATCCTTGCGTCGAACGATCTCGCGGCACTCGGTGTACTCGGCGCAGCAGCCGACCTGGATCTGAGCTGGCCCGCCGACGTGTCGGTCGTGGGCTACGACAACACGATCCTCGCCCAGCTGCAGCCCATCGCGCTCACCAGCGTCAACCAGCCGCGCCGGCTCATGGGTCGCACGGCCGCGACTCTTCTGCGCGACCTCACGCGCGGCGGGGAGCCGTCATCGGTCACGCTCGATCCGGAGTTGGTAGTCCGGTCGACGACTGGACCTGTCGCGGAGTGACCGAGCCGAGATCGGAAGGTCGCGCCACGCTCGCGATCGATGCCGGTCAGACGGGCGTCAAGGTCCGGCTCGATGTCGGGGAGGTCCGCGGCGCCGCCGTCGTTCTGCCTGGCGTCCGGACGCAGGATCCGCTGGCGCCACAGCTCGCGGGCAGTGCGCTGGTCGCCTTGGCGCGGTTCGAAGCATCCGCGGATGTTGTCTCGATCGGCGCTTCGGGATTGAAAGACGACGCTGCGACCGCCGCTGAGGTTCTGGCGATGCTCGCGGGGACTGGCGTGCGCCAGGTGCTGATCGCTCACGACTCGGTCACCTCATTCCTGGGCACCCTCGGTGACGTGCAAGGCGCAGTGATTGCCGCCGGCACAGGCGTCGTGACACTGGGTGTCGGTCGCCACTTTGTAGCGCGCGTCGATGGCTGGGGAAATCTCATGGGCGACGCCGGAAGCGCCTACTGGATCGGCCGGGCGGGAATGGAAGCTGCAATGCGCGCGTACGACGGACGCGCACGCCCCACTACGCTCACCCACCGGCTTCAGGACCGCTGGCCGGAGCTTGAAGACGCTTACGTGTCACTGCAGCATGATCCGGACCGGGTCAAAGTTATCGCTGCCTTCGCGGAGGAGGTGACCGCCGCGGCGGCAGCCGATACAGCGGCCGCGCAAATTTGTCTGGAAGCGGCTCGCGAGCTCGCGCACTCGGTGTGCGTTGCGCTGCGGAGGGTCGGGGATGCCGATGACGCCGGACTCTCAGACAACCCGGCCGTCGGCGCGATCGGTGAGGTTTTCCTTGCCGACGTCATTCGCAAACGGTTCTACGAGCTCGTGGCGGAGACAATGCCCGAAGCGCGATTCGTAACCGCGACGGGTGAGGGATTGGACGGCGTCGCCATACTTCCGGCGCTGACAGACAGTCACCCGCTCGGCCCTCACGTCCGCAGCGCCCGGTGCTGACCCGGCGCCGATCTGCCCACATTCTGCCCACAACCTGAGGGCAAACAGGTCAATCCACGTACATGCACGCACAACCACGAACTCCGATGCGACGCTGCGATCGCCCATCATGCGAGGGCCAAAAGGTTCGGAACTCCGCGTGTTTCCGCGGAAAAGTGCACGGAGACGCAGTCTGATGCGGGCTGACGCGCGTCGCCCGTCAGTGGCGACGCCAGGGTTAGCGAGGGTTCAAATCCCTCCGTCTCCGCCAGAATTGGCCCCCCATCCCCTTGCAATCGCTGGGATCGCGGGGCGACTCTCATTGCGACATGGGCCCCTTGCCCCCATTCTGCAAACAACCGTGGAGAGGCGTGAGGCTCCCCGAGCGATGGCTCGGCTCGAACCCCGGGATGTCGACCGCGTTGGGGATGGTTAGGCGCCTTGAATGATGCCTGCCCTAGCCGCGGCTCCGACGGCGTCGGACGTGGCCGTCACTCCGCGTGTGGCTCGTCTAGGGTCAGAGCGTCGGGCGCGAGTCCAGTGATGCGGGCGGCTTCAGTGACGACCCGCTTTCGCTACCCGGCCAGGGCTCGCCGACATCGGCGACGGTGACCTTGGAGTGGCTATCGTCGACGTATGTTCCGCCAGTGTTGGAGACCTCAACGGTGGCGAGGAAGGGTTCGGCTTCGCGCTTTGTCTCGAAGCCGCGCTCGTCGGTCTTTTCACGCTTCATGTAGTGGAATCTCTTGACCCGGCATCTAGTTACCGGTAACTTTTGCGGAGTCGTTAGCGCTCACAAAGCGCGCGTACTCGCCATCCGGGGATGAAGCATTGGAGCTTCTCGCCGAGGTTGATCGAAAAGTACGAACTGTTCCTGCAGCCGGCGTTTGGCGCGGGGACCGCCAACACGGAGGTTGGATTGTTCACTAAACCGCGCGAGGCGCGCACCGTCGGTATGCGAAGGTCGCTGATGTCAGCAATCTCCGTTGCGACTGCGGGCGCACTGATGATGAGCGCCGTTAGTCCCGCACAGGCTGTCGATGATTTCGGGCTGGGGGATCCGGTACTGGAGTTGCTCTTCGAGGACTCGGTCGCCGACTCCAGCCCGCTCGCTCATGCGACAGCGCTCAAGGGTCACAACGGAAGCACTACTCTCAACCACACCTACGTCGACGGCGCGAAGCCAGGCACAAAAGGTCTGAAGCTCAACGGCAATACCTTCCTCGACCTAGGCACCGGCAGTGAACTAGTACCCGCGAGCATGACGCTGTCGTTCTGGTTCAACCCCAGCCAGGCCATGGGAACGGGTGAGCAGCTCATCTCGTGGAACAAGCGCGCCTACAACAGCGACGGCTGGTACGTCTCCTCAGTGAGTGCAACCAACCCGTTGCTGTTCTCGTTCGGGCCGGGCACCGGGCTACCCCATGAGGTACGTGCCGCGTCGACGGACCGCGCTGCGTTCTTTCCGGTCGGACAATGGACGCACGTTGCCGCCACCTACAACAGCGCCACGAAAGAGTTCGGTCTGTACCGCAACGGCGCGAAGGTGACCGCAAGCGTGCAGACGGCGATCAGCGCCACCTCGACGGGCCTCATCAAGGAAGCAACCCCTGCGCTCCCCAAGTCGATCGGCTACAACGGCCCCAACTACAACGGGGGATATCTGACCAGCGCACTCGACGACTACCGTCTCTACGAAGGGACGGCGGACCTTGCAGGCATCGTGGCCTTGTATGAGGATGGCGGCGGACAGGTGGATCGTGCGGCCCTCGCCACGGCGGCAGCGCAGACGCTGAACGTGCCTTCCAGCGCGACAGCGAACCTCGTCCTCCCGACGACTGCATCCAACGGCTCCCGCGTGGTGTGGCAATCGGACACTCCCGAGGTGATCAGCGAGAACGGCACCGTAGTCCGGCCCGAGTCGGGTGAGGACGACGTCACCGTCACGCTGACAGCACGCGTATCGTACGCCGGTGGTCCGTCGGTGGAGCGCACGTTCGAAGTAGTGGTTCTCGCCGACATCACCCCCATCGAGGACACCGGTCTCGAGGACGTCGAACTGGCTGACGACTACCTCCAGAATGCTCAGCAGAAGGAGATCGAGTATCTCCAGAGCCTGGATCCGGAGCGCTACCTGCATTGGTTCCGCGCCACGGCGAACACCTACAAGCCCGGTAGCTTCCCCATCAGCACGACCAGCTATCCCGGTTGGGAGAACGGCTCCGTGGCGTGGAACTTCCGCGGTCACTCGTTCGGTCACTACATGTCGGCTCTCGCAATGAACTACGCGAACTCCGACGATGAAGCGACGAAGGCAGCGCTGCTCGCAGACCTGGAAGACGTTGTCTACGGACTCCGTGACGTCCAAACAAGCTATGACGGGACGTCACGGGCCGGCTACCTCGGCCCGTTCCGCGACTCCGCGCTCGATGCGGTCGAGGGCAGGGGTACCTCCGACGACCAGGTCATCGTGCCGTACTACAACCTTCACAAGGTGCTCGCGGGCCTCCTCGACGCGTATGAGTACGCACCCGGCGCCGTTGGCGAGGCCGCGCTCGAAGTGGCAGAGGGATTCGGCGAGTACATGCACGGTCGTGTCTCCACGTTGACGAACACCTCGACGCTCCTCGGCACCGAGTACGGCGGCATGAACGAGGCGCTCTATGAGCTCTTCGATGTCTCCGGCGGCAATCCGCACTTCAAGGTCGCCGCGCAGGGCTTCGACGAAGTCTCGCTGTTCCAGTCACTGGCCAACGGCAACGACGTCCTCGCGGGCCGTCACGCGAACACCACCATCCCGAAGTTCATCGGTGCTCTCAAGCGCTACACGGTCTTCACCCAGAACCCGGAGTACTACGAGATGCTCACGGAGACCGAGAAGGCGAACCTCGGGATGTACCTGACGGCCGCGCAGAACTTCTTCACGATCGTCGTCGACCATCACACATACGTGACCGGAGCGAACAGTCAGTCCGAGCACTTCCGCGCACCGGACACCCTGTGGCGCTACGCGACACAGCAGGGGACGACGGGGAACCCGCAGACAGCCGAAACGTGCAACGAGTACAACATGCTCAAACTGGCCCGAGAACTGTTCAAGGTGACGCAAGACGTGCAGTACATGCACTATTACGAGAACACGTTCATCAACACGATCCTGGCCTCGCAGAATCCCGACACTGGGATGAGCATGTACTTCAACCCGATGGCACCCGGCTACTACAAGGTGTACGGACCGAAACCGAGCGAGGCGCAGCTGTTCTGGTGCTGCATCGGTACCGGCATGGAGAACTTCTCCAAGCTCGCCGACACCCTCTACTTCGCGCGCGGTGAGACCGTTTGGGTGAACCTCTATTTCAGCTCGACGTACGACCACTCCGACAGCAACATGAGGATCACCCAAGAGGCCGACTTCCCGAACGACGACACCGTGAACATCACGGTGGCCGCGATCGACGGCGGAGAAGTGGCCGAGGGAGCGACGCTGCGGCTGCGGATTCCCGACTGGGTGGACGGCGACCCAAGTCTGATCGTGAACGGTGAGGCTGTCAGCCCCCGGATCTCGAGCGGTTACATCGTGCTCGAGGTCGCGGCAGGTGACAGCATCCAGTTGACGACCCCGATGGAGGTCGTCGCCTACGACACCCCTGACAACGCGGACTTCGTTGCGTTCAAGTACGGCCCCGTCGTGCTGAGCACCGATCTCGGCACGGAGAACATGACCGGCTGGGGCAGCGTCGGGGTGAGCGTGCGCATTGCGCTCGCGCCCTCCAACGCTGTGCAGCAGTCCATCACGGTCGCCACTGCCTCCACGCAGGACTGGTACGAGGACATCGCTCAGAACGTGGAGCGCGTCGAGGACAGCGCCGAGGGCGAGGTTCAGTTCCGTCTGAACAGCACGCGTGACGGCGAGGACCTGGTGTACACCCCGCACTACTCCCAGCACGGGAACCGGTACGGGATCTACATGAACTTCGAGGTCCCCGACTCGGCTGCCGCCCAGCAGGCGATCCTGGAGGAGAAGCAGCGCCTCCGCGCGTCCGAGCGGTTCATCGACACCCTCACCACCTTCGACAACAACAACGGAGAGGCGGCGAAGAACCTCAAGACCTCGGGCACCACCAGCGTCGGGGTGCACAACGGTCGGCAGTATCGTCACGGCAACTCGGGCGGCTGGTTCAGCTACGACATGGCGATCGACCCGTCGGAGACGGCCAACTACCTGGAGACGACCTACTTCTCCGGAGACAACGGTCGCAGCTTCCAGGTGTACCTCAACGACGAACTGTTCAAGACGCAGCAGATCACGAACGCCGCCGGCAGCGGGGTGTTCTACGAGGTGCGTGACCAGATCCCCGCGAAGTACCTGACCGGGCCTGGCGTGCGCCACAAGGTCGACGCGAACGGCGCGCCCGTACTGGACGCGAACGGCGATCGGATCCCGGTCATCACTGTGCGCTACCAGTCGACAGGCAGCTTCGTCGGCGGCGTCTTCGGCGTGTACACGTCGCGTCCGGCGGAGTACAGCACCGCGTCGACGCTGTCTGCGCTCTCGGTCGAGGGAGGCACACTTGCGCCGACTTTCGACCCGGAGACGACGTCGTACGTGGTCAGCGTTCCGGCGGGGACGACGTCCGTGTCGTTCAGTGCGGCACCGAACGTCCCGAGCGGCCTGGTGAAGTTCGGCGACGTCCTCGTCGATGACACGCAACCGCGCACGGTGGAGATCGACTCGGGGGTGGAGAAGACCGTGACGATCAATTCCATCGCGCAGGATCACGTCACCACGACGGCATACACCGTTGTCGTCCGTGAGGAGGTCGCTCCGGCGCTCACCATCGAGGCGACCGTCACCAAGCGCTGCGTGAGCGGCAAGGTTGTTTTGACGCTGAAAGCTACGAACACCAACGACGTGCCTGTGAGCGTCGCGGTCCGTTCGGACTTCGGTGACAAGACGTGGGCACAGCTGGCGCCGCAGAAGAGCGCTGCGCAGGCGTTCACGACGCGCATGCCGGCGGTCTCCGCCGGCAGCATCACGCTCGAACTTTCGGGTTCGATCGCAGGCGAGCAGGTTACGAGCAGCCACGACGTCGGCTATCCGACGATGAGCTGCACGGCCAGCTGATCGCTGGGCGGGGTACCGGCGACGTCAGCCGGTACCCCGCCTCTTCACCACTCCACCCACACGACCCTGAAAGACCCCGTGGCACAGCGACGTCAAACCAAGTTGAAGCCGCGTTCGCCGATCTCCGTCAGCAAGACGCCCGTTCTCGCACACGGCAGTCGTCGCCCGACCCAGTCCTTGCGTGCGCGGAGCGTGGTGATGGGGCTCGCCGTGATGCTGGCGCTGACCGTCTTCGTCGTCCTGAGCCAGCAGTCCTTCCGGCAGCCCCTGCCGTCTCGGCTTCAAGACGGTCTGACGCTTGCCGTCAGCGTTCTGATCGAGTCGCTGCCCTTCGTCATCCTCGGCATCCTGCTCTCCGTGGTGATTCAGGTGTGGGTGCCCCCTGCTGTCATCGAGCGCATCCTTCCCCGCCGCGCCTGGGCGCGCCGGGCAGTACTTTCGCTTCTAGGAATGCTCATCCCGGTGTGTGAATGCGGAAACGTCCCATTCGCGCGCGGGCTCATGATGCGCGGCCTCAGCGTGCCCGACACGCTCACCTTCCTGGTGGCGGCGCCGATCGTGAATCCGATCGTCATTCTGACCACGCACCAGGCCTTCGGCTGGGATGACGGCATTCTCGTCGCGCGCCTGGTGGGCGGCTACCTCATCGCCAATCTCATCGGCTGGCTCTACAGCCGCCATCCGGATCCCGCATCCCTCCTGACTCCGAGCTTCAGAAGCGCGTGCCTCGCCGTCGCCGTCGACTCCGGGGAAACGCGGATCTATCGATCGACACGCCAGACCGTGACGGAGTTGAGAGCCATCATGCCGGCGCTCGTCATCGGATCCGCCATCGCCGGCGCAGTCCAGGTGCTCGTGCCGCGAGACGTGCTGCTCGCCATCGGCAGCGACCCTGTCCTGTCGATCCTCGCAATGACCGCGCTCGCCATCGTCGTGGCGATCTGCTCCAACGTCGACGCCTTCTTCGCGCTCTCGTTCGCCTCCGCCTTCACCCCGGGTTCGATCGTCGCATTCCTCATCGTCGGTCCGCTGATCGACGTCAAGATGCTCGCGCTCATGCGCACCACCTTCCGCGGACCTGTTCTGCTCGGAATCGTCGCCGTCGTCATCCCGGGGGCCTTCATCGTCGGGACGGCGGTGAACCTCCTTGCGTGAGCGATGGGAGCGATGGCTCGGCGTCGGCATCGCCGGCGCTCTGGCGGTGCTGACACTCGTTCTGGCGCTGACCGGCCAGCTCGACTTGTACATCAATCCCGCGAACGCGTGGTTCGCGATCGTGATGTCAACGATCGCCATCGGGATCGTCGCCGCTTCTTTCGGCGTTCGCCGCGGCGATGAGCATGACCACGGTCACGATCACGGCCACGGTGAGCGTCACGAAGACCAGGGCGTCGATCATCCAGTCCAACCCTCCTTCGGTCTC
Source organism: uncultured Actinomycetota bacterium (assembly GCA_963754635.1). Lineage (GTDB taxonomy): Bacteria > Actinomycetota > Actinomycetes > Actinomycetales > Microbacteriaceae > Microbacterium. The sequence continues at coordinate 9,175 of CAVWGM010000002.1, forward strand.
GTGAGGACGGCTGGCGGTGTGCTGGCGACCTTGGTGACCGTCGCGGCGCTTGTCGTCCACCCGAACGTGCTGTCGGTCGACCTTGCCATTGCACGCACTTCGACAACCCCGACCCTCTTCGGAGGGGAGGAGATCGTGATGCTCGCGCAGTCGGGCGACACGGCGCACTTCAGTGTGCCGGACTGGTCCACTGTGTTCGCCACCGCGACCGCGCCAGAGCAGTTCGTGGGTGACGCCGTCGATCTGACGGGATTCATCGCTCCCAATCCCAACGACGCCGACGGATTCCTCCTCACCCGACTGGTCATCACCCACTGCGTCATCGATGCGCAACCCGCGACGCTGGACGTCATCGACGCGGGATGGGCGGGGGACCATGAGATCGGTCAGTGGGTGAAAGTCGAAGGCACCGTCGCCACGGAGCGTGATCGCCTCGTCATTCGCCCCACTGCGGTCACCGCCGTCGATGTGCCCGAGGATCCGTATGAATACTGACGACTCCGCCCGTCGGTGGTCCTTCCTCGCCTTCTTCGCCGTCGCCGTCAGCACGCTGATGGTGGTCGCCTTTCTGGGCGCGGGCGCGAGTTTCGCTCAGGGGCCACGCGTCACGGGGGTGCTATCCGATCCGGTGGCAGCCGCCGGCACCAGCGGCGCGCGCGTGATCTTCACCGCGAACCAGCCAATCGCGACCGTGACCCCAGAGCAGGTCACCGTGGACCCGGAAGTGCCGTTCACCGTCGACACCGCGGGCCGCAGTGTCGGCATTCGCTTCGGGGAAGCACTCGAAGACGGGTCCCGGTACACGATCACCATCAACCGGGTGACCGGATCGGTGGCGCGGAGCGCGTCGCGCTTCGAAACCACCCTGAACACGCCACCCGCCGTGGTGTACCTGCTCGAGCGCTCAGAAGGGGGAAACGACCGCATCTCCGGGTCAGGCCTCGACAGTGCCGAACAGGTCACGGTCTTCGAGCACCCGCGCATCGATGACTTCCGGCAGTCGCCGCGCGGCCTGGTGGTCTCCACGATCAACGACCGGGGAGATTCCGAGCTCCTGATCGTTCCAGCCGGTGAACGAGAGGTGGTGGAAGTCGAGTTGCCCGGAGTTGGGCGACTGTCGCGACTTCAGCTCTCCGACTCAGGAGACCGGATCGGCTACGCGTGGACAGACCCCGTGCTGGAAGGGGCGCCGACTCGGGATTCGATGGTGTATCTCTCCTCGACAGCGTCGCCTGAAACCGAGCCCGTGCGACTCGACCTCGGCACCGCGGACCCGCGCATCGATGACTTCAGGTTCGTCCAAGGGACGCGCGCATTACTCCTCGTGACCCGGGGAAAGGACCTCCTGCTCGCCGACCCCGTGGTCGGTGGTGAACCCGTCCGGCTGGGCAAGGCGACACTCATCGACGAGGTTTCGCGCGACCGGCCCGCAGCGTTCGTGCGCACGGACGAGGGGCCGGCAGAGGTCGATCTGCGCACCGGAGATCGCACGGCGATGGCTGCCGATCACCCGGAGTTCGGGCGCCCGTTCGCCGCGGACGAGATCCCCGGGCGAGGCACACTCTCGACATACCTCGCCATCGACGAGGTCGGCAGTCTTGCGCGTCAGACCGTCGTCCTCTCGGACCGCTCGGGCGTTGAACGAGTACTCGCGGACATTCCCGTATCGGATGCCGTCATCCAGGTGTGCGCGTCGCCGAACGGTCGGTTCGTGGCCGTCACAATCGCCCCTGATATCGCGACCAACACGGTCGACGACTCCGTCCTCGCAATGCCCCGAGCAATGCTGACGCGCGTCATTGCCCTCGAGGACGACCACAGCATCGAACTGTCAGGTTTCGCGATCTCGTGGTGCCGTGCCCCTGCTTCATGAGTCCCGAGGACGGGAAGCGATGAACGCTCAGTGCGCGGCCTCCCAGATGCGGTGGGAGGCAGGTCGGGGCCGCGGAACGACGCGCGGCGTCCGCGCCTGCGCCCCATTCAGACATTGTGTCAGCGGGTCGTGTTGCCCGACGGCATCAGCGTGGTCGGATTCGAGACCTCCCAGAGTCCGCGCACTTCATTCCACCGCTCACCACAGTCCCCAAAGTCGGAGCGTCCCCCGTTACGACCTCGAAGGCGCCTTCGTGGGCGTGGCACGTGCCTACGGCCGAGCGGTCGACGCCCGGGGGATGAGCGTGGGGAGCGCCTGCCGGATCGCCCCACGACCGTCGGCGGGCGTCAGCAACAGCTCAACTGCAGCGGACGCGATCTGGTCGAACGCTGTGTGCACCGACGACAGTGGCACGGGCAGGTGCGCCGCGAGAGGGATGTCGTTGTAGCCCACTACGGATAGGTCGACTCCGATCGAGAGGCCACGACTCTCAGCCGCAGCCAGCACACCGATCGCGATGTTGTCGTTCGCTGCGAAAATGGCGGTCGGCCGGGCTGTGCGCGACAAGAGCTCCGCGCCCGCGGCGAGCCCGTTGTCGACGCCGTAGCCGCCCGAGATCACTCGATCGTCGGCGATCGATAGTCCCGCCTCCCGCAGCGCCCGCGTCGCGCCCGCGAGACGAGAGCGGGCGCTCGATGTGAACCAGGGGCCGGTGACGATCGCGACCTCGCGGTGGCCGAGGTCGACGAGGTGCCGTACCGCGAGATAGCCTCCGGCTTCGTCGTCGCCGAGGGATGACGGACTGATGCCGTCGGTGCGCAGAGCGAGCACATGGGGGATCGACCGCTCTCGCAGCGAGGCGGGGAGTGTGTCGTCGAGGCGTGCGGTCGCGAGGATGAGGCCGTCCACGCCGCGGTCGAGCAGTGTTTCGGTCGCTCGCTTTTCGTCGTCGGGGTCGTCTCCGCAGGTTGCGACGACGGCGAAGTGGCCGCGTTGGCGGGCCGCGTGCTCGGTGGCCTCGAACATCAGCGCCATGACGGTGTCCGTCAGTCGAGGGACCAGCACTCCGATCGTGCCAGTCGCGCCGCGGCGCAGGTTGGAGGCGAACACATTGCGGCGATAGCCCAGTTCGTCGGCGATGCGACGCACACGGACGGCCGCTTCAGATTTGGACGTCGGAATGCGTTCATCGAGCACGCGGCTAACGGTCGAGACGCTCACACCGGATGCCTCGGCCACATCGCGCAGCGTGATGACGCGGCGCTCGGTTTCGGCATCCATCAACGGTGATCCTCTCGTTCGACGCGAGTCTATCCGTGCGATCTCGACGGAATTCGGATCGAAGGGGTTGACAGACTTTCCTTCCGTTGAGGATACTTGCAATCGTTCCTGCAAACGTTCCCGCTAACGTTCCCATCGACCGCAGGCCTCGATGAAGAGAAAGAAGGATGAGATGACACTCGACCTCCGCGGACTGAACCCCGCCCCAGTAACCCCGTTCACCACCGAGGGTGACATCGACTTCGACGCGATCGAGCGCCTCGGTGCGTGGCTCGCCTCCGTCGATGGCGTCAAGAGCCTCACCGTCCTCGGCCACGCCGGCGAAGGAACATTCCTCACTGTCGATGAGCAGCTCGCCGTGATCAGCGCGTTCCGTGACGCGGTGAACGACAGCATCCCGATCATCGCCGGCATCACCGGCGAGGGAAACAAGGTCGCGGCCCTTGAGGCCAAGCGCGCCGTGGACGCCGGAGCCTCTGCCGGTCTGGTCTACCCCTCGCACGGATGGTTGCGCTTCGGCTACCAGGACGGCGCACCGCAGACGCGCTATCAAGAGATCTATGAGACCAGCGGGCTGCCCCTGATCCTGTTCCAGTACCCCGACAACACCAAGGCCACCTACAACCTCGACACGCAGCTCGAGATCGCAGGCCAGGGGGGTGTCTTCGCAACGAAGAACGGCGTCCGCAATATGAAGCGGTGGTACACAGAGATCCCGGCACTGCGCGCGGCTTACCCCGACCTGCAGATCCTCTCGTGCCATGACGAGTACCTGCTCCCCACGATGTTCGATGTCGACGGGCTGCTCGTCGGCTACGGAAACATCGCTCCCGAGCTGCTCGTCGAGCTCATCGAGGCAGGCAAGGCCCAGGACTACCCTCGGGCCCGAGCGCTCCACGAGCGCCTGCTCCCGGTGACCAAGAACGTCTACCACCGAGGCTCCCACATGGAGGGCACCGTCGCCCTCAAATGGGGCCTCGTGCACCGCGGCATCCTCGACCACGCCACCGTACGCCCGCCGCTGCTTCCGCTGGCAGATGGCGCCGAAGCCGAGATCGCTGCGGCGTTCGCCACCGCAGGGCTTGACAAGGTCACCGTCTCGGCCTGACCTGCTGGGGCGGTCGGATGATCGGACGATCGGCCGGCCGCCCCCACCACTCCTGCCGCTGCTCTCTGCGGCCACCCGTCAATGACGACATCGCGGCCTCAGCCGCCCTCCAAAGAAGGAGAACACCCTTGAGCGAGCACACCACCTTTCGTCCCCCCTCGACACCCGGCACCGGACATGGTCGAATCTCGACGGAGACAATGAAGACCATCGTCGGAGCAAGCAAGCGCCGCCGGACGTTCTGGCAGACGCTGGCCCTTATCGGGCCTGCGTTCGTCGCGGGCGCGTGGCAGTTCGGCCCCGGCAACCTCACCACGGCCGTTCAGGCCGGTGGAGCTTTCCAGTACAGCCTCATCTGGGTCATCGTGGTGTCCACGATCCTGATGATCTTTCTGACCGACATGTGTGTGCGCCTCGGCATCAAAACCCCGGTCTCGCTCATTTCGTCGATCAAAGATCACCTAGGCACGGCGGTCGGCGTGATCGCCGGCATCGGCATCTTCCTCATCACACTCTGCTTCTCCGTCGGCAACGCCGTCGGATCGGGGCTGGGACTGTCGATGCTGTTCGGCGGCCCCCCGGTCATGTGGACCGTGATCTGCACCGTCGCGGTAGCGACCCTCTTGCTGCTCCGGAACGTCTATCGAGCCATCGAGAAACTCCTCGTGGTCATCGTCGCCCTCATGGCGATCGCGTTCATTGCGAGCGCCTTCATCGCCAGTCCTGACTGGATCCAGGCCGCTTCCGGGCTCATCCCGTCGGCGCCGGACGGCTCGTGGCTCTTGATCGTCGCTCTGGTGGGTACGAACTTCAGCATCAACGCGGCCTTCTACACGTCCTACGGAACGAAGGAGCGCGGACGCACGGAGTCTGACTACCGCGATGTCACCATGGTCGACACGATTCCCGGAATCATTGCTCCCGGCATCATGACCGCGCTGGTCATCGTGGTCGCGGCGGCCGTACTCGGTCAGACGGGTGAGGCAGCCGGAACCATCGTCGCACTGGCGGGAATCTTCGAACCCCTTGCAGGACCTATCGGCTCGACTGTATTCGCGCTCGGGTTCTTCGGTGCGGCGTTCTCGTCGATGATCGCCAACGCGACAGCCGGTGGCACGATGCTCTCGGACGGTCTCGGCCGCGGCGCATCCTCCGGATCGCTCACCGCGAAGGTGGTCTCGGGGAGCATCCTTGCCTTCGGCGTCATCATCACGCTCATCTTTCAGGCATCACCTGTTCAGCTGATCGTGGTCGCGCAGGCGCTGACAGTCTTCGTGGCGCCGGTGCTGGCCGCGCTCATCATCATCATGGCGAACCGCCGTGCGTTGATGGGCGAGATGCGCAACACATGGTGGCAAAACGCTCTCGGAGTCATCGGCCTGGTGGCGGTGCTCGCACTATCGGTTCGGTTGGCGATCAGCCTGCTCGGAGGATAGTCGAACGCGGAGCGATCGCCCAGGCTACGCGCTTGGGCGATCGCTCTCGGGCTCTCGCCGCGGCCGATGAGCCGTGGGATACGTTGCAGCAAAGAAACGTTTCCTATATCCTATTGAAGCAGTTCGAGATCGGTGCGTCCCCAGCGCGCTGTGAGCTCATCGGGGAGCACGTCCCCAGTGTGCGACCCGGGTTGCCGGCTCCCCAGTCAGGCGACCGTCGTCCCACCCGGCTTCGTTCCGCGAACTTGAGGCCGGGTGGGGCACTTCTCAGCTCGGCGGCAGCTCGTAGACAGGGCTGATGATGTCGGCGCGCCGGGACTCGGGCTTGACGATGAGATCGGTGATCTCCCCATTGTGAATCCGGCATTCCACGGTGGTGCCGCGGGGAGCATGGAGCAGCTTCTCGTCGTCGTAGCCGAGCCACCCGGGTTCGGTCGTGTAGGCAGGGTAGCCGCTCGCCTCGAGCTCTGAGATACGCGCGGCCTTCCCCTCTTCACCCGCACGCAGGATCTCGAGTGCCTGCGTGGGGGTGAGCGCGTCGCTCAGGTACCGAAAATCGATCTCGGCGACGATCTCGTCGGGCGCGAGGTCGGACAGGAGACGCCACACGGGCTTACCGGCTCGCTTGGCTCGAAGGTCCCACAGGGCGTTGATGATCCCCCCGATCGCCATATGGGAGACCCCCTTCTCAGGGCCGAGCCACCTCAGCTGGGAGTCGCCGACGAGATGATGCGCCGAAAAGTCGCCGATCCCGGCGAGCACTTCCTCGACGTCCCGGCCGACGAGACGACCCACTCCGCCGGGTGCGGCATCCGTGAAGTCGGCCGGATGCCTCGACGTCCCCGAGAAGATCATCCGGGCGAGGTGACGTCGGTGCGAATCGGTCTCCGGATAATGCTCGTATCCGAACTCACTGATGGAGATGGTCGCAATGGGTGTTCAGTCCGACAGCAAACCTGATGTGCTTCTCGACAGCGAGGGTGCAGTCTTCCGGCACATCGACGGCACGAGTGGCACGCGGTACATCGAGATGTTCCTGCTGGTGCGCGACCCGGATACCGGCAACCTCGCTGCCGCCTGCTACAACTCCATGTTCGCAAGCGGAGGCATCCCGGCGTCACGAGACGTCGCACCCCAAGCGCTGGTCGAAGGAATCGACTTCGAGCGGCTGAAGACGGAGCTCGACCTTCTGGGTGCGTCGCTGAACGGGCCGAAGATCTGGACCCCCGACTGGATCGAAGCGCAGGTCGGCGCGCAGCGCGACTTCAACGGCATCGCAGCTCCCTGGGTCGCGCAACTGGACATGAAGAAGGCCGGCCCGGTGGCAGACGTCACCCCGTACGAGCCGATGACGATTGCCAGGGAGAGCCGGCTGGGCTGGAACAAGGGCGCCACCGTGATGGTTCTGGACGATGCAGAGGGAAACGCCTGGGTCTTGAAGGGATTCCAGCTGGGTCTCGAACCGAGATTCACCTACGAGGACTTTCTCGTGAATGGACACACCTACTTCCAGAATCTCCCCGCGGGGTGGAAGTTCCGCGTCGCCACTCTCGATGATGATCTCATCGAGACCCCGGAGGACGGCGTGGCCACGATCATGAGTGACGAGTTCTTCAACGTCTACGACCGGTCCGGGCCTGGACAGATGAATCGGCGAGCGTAGACGGTGCAGTTGCCTCGGTGAACAGGGTGAGGCTCGAGGGCGTGACGCTGCTGGCCGACGACGTCGCGCTGCTGGCTGCCTTCTTCCGTGAGGCACTGACGCTGAGCGTGGAGGTGGCGGAGGAGCACTACGTGGCGTTCGGCGGTGAGGGGATTCGGTTCGCCATCTTCTCCCGAGCGGGAATGGGGGCGAACACGCATGATCATGCTGACTATCGCACGCCACGCAGGGGACAGTCGTTCGAGTTGAATTTCGAGTGTGCGCGTCAGGTTGATGTCGACATGGGCCTGAAGCGCATCGAGCACCACAGGGGTGTCATCGTCGCGGCTCCCGTCTTCACCGACTGGGGTCACTACACGGCGTTCTTCTCGGATCCTGAAGGCAACATCCACTCGCTCTTCGCGGTGGTCTGAGTCGCCCCGATCGAGTGCGAGGAAGGCCCCCGACAGGGATCAGGTGTCGCGGATGTCCGGCGCGTCCTCTTCGCGGTGGTCGTCGTCTCCTCCTGCGGGGTAGGCGGCGAGCTCCGGCCGAGAACGCAGGAACAGGATGCTGGCGATGAGTCCACCCCACACCAGCACGAGGGCGAGCAGCAGGAAGCTGATGGCGATACCGGTCATGAGCGGTGCTCCTTGGTGACGACGGCGTATTCGGGCCACGCGGTGAAGTCGTTCGGGTCCCGCTTCCAGCGCAGCATGGTGAAGACGATCGCTGCGACGACGATGAACGCGATCGTTCCCCAGCCGACCACGCCGAGGTACCACGCCGGCAGGTCGGCGTAGCCGTCGACGATGAGGGTGATGATCCGCGAGATGAGCATGTAGGCGAGCAGGACGGGCGCCAGAACGCCGACGAGGAAGATCCACATCTTGCCGACCCGGAACGTCGAGACGGCGTTGAGGTGGAAGCGCAGCTCGTCGCCCTTGCGCATCACCCAGACGACAAGGATCGTCGACAGTACGGCGGACGCGACGATGCCGATGTTGTTGGCCCACTGATCTGCGGTGTCGAGGGCGAGCAGGCCGGTCGTGGTCGAGAAGATGAGAATCGACAGGATGGCGGACACGCCGCCGACTCGCGACGGCGGCCTGGCGCGGCGACAGGCCGAACTTCTCCTGGAATGCCGCGGAGACGACCTGCAGCACCGACAGGAGAGAGGTGAAGCCGGCCATCGTGAGGGAGCCGAAGAACAGTGCTCCGAAGATCGGTCCGCCGGGCATCTGCGAGACGATCGCGGGGAAGGTGATGAATGACAGCCCGACGCCCGTGAGTCCTTCGAGTTCGCTGACGTCCACGCCCTGCTGGAACGCGAAGAAGCCGAGGGTGGCGAACACTCCGATTCCCGCGAGGATCTCGAACGATGAGTTCGCGAACGCCACCACGAGGCCCGGCGCCGTCAGGTTGGACTTGCGCTTGCGATACGAGGCGTAGGTGATCATGATCCCGAACGCGATCGACAGCGAGAAGAAGATCTGACTGTACGCCGCGATCCACACGTTCGGATCGCCGAGCGCCTCCCAGTCAGGGGTGAACAGCGCGTTGAGTCCGGCGGCGGCGCCGTCGAGGAAGAGGGCCCGGACGACCAGTACCGCGAACGCCACGACGAGGAGCGGCAGGAAGATGACGTTTGCTCGCTGAACTCCCTTGGCCACGCCGGCCGCGAGGACGGCGATGGTCACGATCCAGACGATCGCGAGCGGGATCAGGACTCCGGGCACGAAGTCGAAGGAGAAGCCGGGATCGCCGACCTGCAGGTACTCGCCCGTGAGGAACGAGGCCGGGTCGTCACCCCATCGCAGGTCGAACGAGAAGACGAAATAGCTGAGTGCCCAGGCGATGACGACCGTGTAGTACAGGCCGATCACGAACGCGATCGCCACCTGGAACCACCCGAGTCCCTCGAGCCAGCGTCCCGATCGGCGCCCGCCCAGACGGCGGAATGCGGTGGGTGCGGATCCGCGGAAGCGGTGGCCGATCGCGTAGTCCAGGAACAGGATCGGGATGCCGGCTGTGATGAGTGCGACGAGATAGGGGATGAGGAACGCACCGCCGCCGTTCTCGTACGCGACACCCGGGAAACGCCAGATGTTGCCGAGACCGACCGCTGAGCCGATGGCAGCGAGGATGAAGCCGACTTGCCCCGTCCACTGCTCGCGGGGCGGCGCTGCGGTATGTGAATCAGGCGCTGGCGACATTGATCCTCCTCGGTACTCGACCCGGCGTGAGAGACGTGCCATCGCGCCGACACGCCCCAGGCTAGACAAGAAAGGCTGCCTTGCCCAAGCGCTGGCGCGAAAGCGGTGCGTTCGCGGTGTACTCGGGGCGTCGGTGACCCCTCAGTCGACGTCGGGAGGCTCTTCGTTGGAGCGTCGGACGATCGTGCGCAGATGACGTCGTAGCTGCGGCACCGCGTCCCGGCCGAGTTCCCTCGACCACCGTGCCGCCACGGCAGCGCTGATTCGCGTCGCATCTTCGCAGAGGCGCGCGCCGCGTTCGGTGAGGGATGTCAGCAGCGCACGGCGGTCGGCGGGGGACGGGGTGGTGACGACGTAACCCAGCCTTTCGAGATCGCGCACGGTCATGCTCATCGCCTGACGGCTCACGCCGCACCGTTCGGCGAGTGTCGAGATGGCGGTCCCCGTGGCGTCGATGTGCACGAAGACCGGGACGTGTGACACCCGGATGGCGGGATGCCCCAGCGTCGCGAGTTCGGCGAGAGTCGCCTCCACGACAGTCGCGGCGGCCGCCATGAGCAGCATGCCCAGGTCGTCCTCGGCGCTTTTGGCGAGCGATGCGATTTCGTCCTCGTAGATTACGCAACCTCCTTGACAATGTACGCAACATGGTTGACGATCTGATCGTACCTTCCCGCCTCAGAGAGCGAGCCGCAATGATCACGACCGTCGAGCCAGGCATGAGTCTTCCACTCATCGAGCTCGTGACTGCATCCGGCGCGGTGACCTCGCTCGAACGCGAGGTCTCCGGCCGAATGGCGGTCGTTCACGTCATGCGCTCCAGCAGCTGTCCGGTCTGCCTCGCGCACGCAGCGATCCTTCAGAGGATGGTTGACGAGGGGACGCTCGGTGATGCCGCCATCGTGCTGATCGCGCCGGGCAGCGTCGACGAGGCTCAAGACGCATCGAGCCGGACGATGCGACGGTCGCCGGTTGTGAAAGCGTTCGCGAGTGAGACCGCGCACGCCGTTCTCGGCCTGGGCACGGTCGCTTTGCTGCAGCAGTCGGCCACGATCGTGCTCGACGCGGAAGGGATCGTTCGATCGGTCCGCGCGAGCACCCTGCCCACAGGGTCGTTCTCGGCCGCAGAGGTCCGCAGTGCCGCAGCCGAGATCCTGCCTGCGCGATGACTGGCCGGCGCTGTCCGGGGCTTTCGGCGCGACCGTGAACGATCAGTGAACCGCATTGCGCGTTCTGGCCAGACGAGCAGACGGCCCGTAAGAGGCTCGCCACAGCCTCGGCGCAGGCAGGGGGAAGGCCCCGGAGCTGGGGACTCGCGGGGCCGGTCACCGTCGAGATGGAGCTCCCGATACGGACGCTCAGTCTGGCGATGAGGAGTGAGTGCCTGAGGCGCCTCGCTCAAGGTGCTGGGGACACCTTGTCTAGAGGCTACAAGAGGCACGCGCGCGCGTCTGTCCCCACTTCGGGGGACACGGCCAAGGGTCGGCGTCTCATCGGGTATGGGCGCGGATGGCGGATGCCACGGCGGCCGGCGACGAATGCTGAGCGTTGTGCGCCCGTCCGGGTATCACGACCAGTGCAGCCGTCGACGCGAGGTCGCGAAGCTGACGGCACCAGGCCATGCCGGCGATGGGATCCCGCTCGCCGCGGATGAGAAGGACCGGTGCCGCGACCTCCGCCAGTCGCTCTTCCGGGCGATAGGCGAGCATGTGGCGGAGCTGCGCCAGGTACCAGGGCACCCCGCAGCGCAGGTAGTCGGTGAAGACGATGGCGTTCACGTCGAGCGGTTCGCGGAGACTGTCGACGGTCAGGGCACGCATCTGCGCGAGGACCGAACGATGTTCCGCGTCGGCCACCGGACCGATGAGCACGAGCTCGGCGACCAGCTCGGGGGCGCGAGCCGCGACCTCGGTCACCCACTGCGTGCCCATCGACTGCCCGACGAGCACGACGGGTCCGACCTCGAGCGACGCGATGACCTGGCTGAGCGCCTGAGCCATGGCTTCGACACCGATATCGCGGCCTGGTTTGGGAAGGCCGGCATAGCCGGGCAGGTCGATGGAGAACACGGGGCCATCCGTGGCGAGCTCGTCGTGCAGGCGCGAAAGGTATCGGTGCGACATCCCGATGCCGTGGATCAGCACGACAGGCAGGCGGGAGTCTTGGAGCAATGGCCGGTTTGCGAGAACGCGGAACTCCAGATCTCCGCGGACGCTCCGGCTTTCGACGCGCCCATCCCGACGGCTGACCCCATCGGTCGTCGCGGCCGCGCGCCGCTGCGGTGTGGTGACCATGCGGTCCATCATGGAGCCTGCCACCGCGCCCCGCGCGGGCTGGCGATCCAGGCCGACTCACGCTAGGGGAGGTCCGGATCCTCGCGTCCGAGGATCCGCTGCGCGGCGCGTCGTCCGGACTCCATCGCGGCCGTGACGGTCGCCGGATCGTCGGTCCAGGTCGCCTCGCCGGCCAGGTGCAGCACTCCGCCGACAGGCGTCGCAAGTGCATCGTGGTCGCCGGTCGTCGAGCCGACTCGCATGTAGGCGTAGGAGCCGAGCGAGCACGGGTCGTCCTGCCAGTGCGGTGACGTGCACGTGCGCCGGCTGCTCGACGCGCTCGCCGTAGAGCCGCCGCAGCTGCGCGAGCACGGAGTCGACGATGCGCTCGTCGTCCCAGTCGCGTGTCTGGACGGCCGCAGGCCCGGCGGCGAACGTGAGCAGCGCCGGCGTTCCGTGCAGCGCGGTCAGGTCGTACCAGGAATGCCACCAGCGGCCCTGCGGCCCCTGCTGCCGGATCGCGTAGACGCCCTCGTCCCAGAACTTCGTGGGAAAGCGCAGCACGACCTTCTCGAAGGCGTTCATCTCGAGCCGGTCGAGAGCGCCCGCGTTCGGCTCGGGCAGCGGCGGCTCGAACACGAAGCCCGGCGACTTCAGCACGCCGACGGGCACCGTGATGACGGCATCCCGGCTCGAGAATGTGCCGCGATCCGTCGTCACCGTCACCCCGCCGTCCGACCACCCCACCCGCGACACGACCTGCTCGAGGCGCACATCGAGCCCGTCCGCGAGGCCGCTGGCCAGCCGGTCGTAGCCGTCCGGGAAGATCACCTCGTCGCCCTCGATCGCGTCGTCGTCGAGACCGTGGGCGGCGAGGTCCTCGATCCAGGCGCCGTACTGCTCCTCCGACCGGTGCTCCAGGAACTCGCGCACGCGCGCGGTTCGTTCGGCGTCCCACTTCTGGGCGGCCAGGGCCTGCTCGGTGACGTCGCGGTACGAGGCATCCGCTGCGGAACCGGCCACGAAGCCGACGAGCGCGGTGTCGACGGCGCGGATGTCGTCCGCGAACCGGCGGGCGGCGGCATCCGTCAATCGCGCGCCGTCCGGACCGTAGTAGGCGATCGGGCGGCTGTCGGGCTGATACCCGCCGACGGTGAACTCCACCATCCGCATGCCGAGGACCTCGGCTGCCTCGGCCACGGGGGAGCCGGTGATGCCGTGGATCCACGAGGCCCCGAGGTCGGTGACGAACCCGTCGCTGCGGTCGGTCCAGACCCGGCCGCCGACGCGGTCGCGCGCCTCGAGCACGACGACCGTGCGTCCGGCGTCTGCGAGAGCCCGGGCGGCCGTGAGACCGGCGATCCCGGCGCCGACCACGATGGTGTCGAAGTGGTTCATCGGTCCAGGATGCCCTGTTCGGGACGCGCGCGTCAGGGGCGGATGCCGACTCCCGGGGCGCGCGGCAGCCCTGCGCCGCCCGGGGGACCGAGGACGTAGGTCGCGCCCGCCAGCAGGATGACCACGATCCCCATCGTCGCGACCGCGGTGAGCACGCCCGCGGCTCGCCCCGTGAACGCCCGCCGCGCCGCGAGCACGGCCCCGAAGCCGAGCAGGCCGCCGGCGGTGTTCATGAGGATGTCGGTGACGTCGGTCTTTCCCGTTGCCAGGACGAACTGCGCCCCCTCGAACATGGTGCTCACCCCTGCTGTCACCCACACGGCCCTCCACCACGGGCACGACGGCGCCAGCAGCGCCAGGTACACGCCGAACGGTGCGAAGACGACGAGGTTCGCGAGGACCTCCCAGGTCGCGCTGGCGCCGGCGCCGGTCGTGGCGACGAACGGCACGAGCTTGACGGCGCGCGCGGAGTCCGGGCCGAGATGGGGCCACTGGAGCTTGAACACCACGAGCCACGTCAGCAGCACCCCGTAGACGGCGAACAGCGCGGCGGTCACGACCCAGGAGGCGCGAACCCCCTGCGCGCGTGCATCCGGCGCAGCCGTCATCGCTGCATCCTCGGGTCGTGAGTCGGGTCCGGGTACGACGGCGGGCACCCTGTGTCTCGGGCGCTCGTGCGCAGCTCGTAGTGCCAGGGCTCGTTGTCGTAGATGCGGCACAGTCCGTAGCGGGCTCCGTGCTCGCCCAGCCACGCCATGGCGGCGTCCGGCCCGATGTCGACGGCATGCCCTGAGACGTGGGCCGAGGTGTCGGCCGACGCGACCCAGCGCGCAGCCTCAGCCTCGGAGCCGTATTCCGTGACGGCATCGCGCAGCAGCCGCTCCTGGTACTGCGGCGACCGCCAGCCGCTGTTGACGAAGAAGTCCACGCCGTCGTGCGCGGCATCCATCGCTGCTTCACGCACCGCCGCGAGCAGCTGCGCGTCGAGCTTGGTCACTCCCGGGTACCGGTCGTCGAAGGAGGAGACACCGGGCGGGAGGGTGCCGTCGGTCTCGGTCAGCACACCACCGTCTCCTCGAGGGACCTCGCCGGAAGGCGGCGCCACCGGAGCGGCCGACGTGGCGGAGGGTGTCGTCGGTGCGGATGCCGCGGTCGACGCGGTCTGCATCGCCAGCGTGCCCGTGATGACGGCGGCGACGGCCAGCGCGCCGAGGACGACTCCCGCCCGTGTGCGTCGGATCGTCCGTAGATTCTTCGTCATGCGTCCAGTTGACGAAGCGGCGCGTTGCGAGGCCGTACGCGGTTCTCGATACGTGGACGATATGCCCGGTTCGTAGCATGGGCTCATGCGTGTGCTGGTGGTCGAGGATGAGCCCTTCATGGCCGAGGCCATTCGTGACGGCCTGCGCCTCGAAGCGATCGCCGCCGACATCGCGGGCGACGGCGACACCGCGCTCGAGCTGCTGAGCGTCAACGAGTACGACATCGCCGTTCTCGACCGCGATGTTCCGGGACCGTCGGGCGACGACATCGCTCAGAGCATCGTCGCGTCGGGAAGCGGCATCCCGATCCTGATGCTCACCGCGGCAGACCGGCTCGACGACAAGGCCACGGGCTTCGAGCTCGGCGCCGACGACTACCTCACGAAGCCCTTCGAGCTGCGCGAGCTCGTGCTGCGGCTGCGCGCCCTCGACCGCCGTCGTGCGCACAGTCGGCCGCCGGTGCGCGAGGTGGCCGGGCTGCGGCTCGATCCGTTCCGGCGGGAGGTGTACCGCGACGGGCGCTACGTCGCCCTGACCCGCAAGCAGTTCGCCGTGCTCGAGGTCCTGGTCGCGGCCGAGGGCGGCGTCGTGAGCGCCGAGCAGCTGCTCGAACGCGCCTGGGACGAGAACGCCGACCCGTTCACGAACGCGGTGCGCATCACCGTCTCGGCCCTTCGCAAGCGCCTGGGCGAGCCGTGGCTGATCGCAACCGTCGCCGGTGTGGGCTATCGCATCGATGACGGGGACCTCCGTGGTTAGGGAACATGGGCTGAGCGTCCGCCTCAAGCTCACCCTCAGCTACGCCGGGTTCCTCATGGTCGCGGGGGTGCTCCTCCTCTCAGTGGTGTGGATGTTCCTGCTGCGGTACGTGCCCGCCGGGCCCATCAACGTGGGCGGACCCTTCATCCCGAACCGCGGCGACCTCGTGCGCGCCTTCGTGGGGCCGGCGGCGTGGGCGCTCGTGTTCCTGCTGGCGTTCGGCTTGCTCGGCGGATGGCTCCTCGCTGGGCGGATGCTCGCCCCGCTGACACGGATCACGGATGCCGCCCGCCGCGTCACGGATGACTCGCTCTCGCATCGCATCGAGATGCCGGGACGCAATGACGAATTCCGCGAGCTCGCCGATACCTTCGACGCGATGCTCGCCCGCCTCGAGGCACACGTCGCCGAGCAGCAGCGGTTCGCGGCGAATGCCTCGCACGAGCTGCGCACCCCGCTGGCGATCTCGCAGGCGCTGCTGGAGGTCGCTCGCAGCGATCCTGAGCGCGACGTCGACCTCCTCATCGGCCGGCTGCAGGAGGTGAATGCGCGCGCGATCGACCTGACCGAAGCGCTCCTGCTGCTCAGCCGCGCCGACCAGAGGTCATTCGCCCGTGAGCGCGTCGACCTGTCGCTGATCGCCGAGCAGGCCGCCGAGACGCTCCTTCCCTTCGCCGAGGTCCGGGGCGTCGTGATCACGACCTCCGGCGACATCGCTCCGGCCTCGGGTTCGCCCGCGCTGCTGCTGCAGTTGGCGACGAACCTCCTGCACAATGCGATCGTGCACAACCTGCCTTCCGGCGGGCGCGTCAAGGTCACAGCATCCGCTCGAGAAGGTCTCGCGACGCTCACCGTCGAGAACACCGGCGAGGATCTCGCGCCCTCGCGGGTGGCGACCCTGGCCGAGCCGTTCCAGCGCGGCAACGAACGCATCCGGAACGATCACGCCGGCGTGGGGCTGGGCCTCGCCATCGTGAAGAGCATCGCTCAGGCGCACGACGGCACGCTCTCGATCCGTCCCCGGCCCGGCGGCGGTCTGTCAGTCACCGTCTCGCTGCCCGCCGCGTAGCCCGCCCTTCGCCGAGAGCGCACGAACGCACCCGCTTCGCGGGGCTCCGGTGCACTCGTGCGGTTTCGGCGAGGCGCGTGGAAAGAAGTGACCGGGATGCCGAAGGCCCCGGTCGCGCAAGCGTCCGGGGCCTTCGGGTGAAGGGGTCAGTAGGAGCGGGAGCCCGGCGAGGGGCGGCCGGTGCGGTAGGCCTCGAAGTCGGGCTGACCGTCGGGCATGACCGGCAGAGGCACGTTCGTGCCGTAGTAGGTCGGCCACGGCGGGAGTGGCGCCGAGGCCTGCGGGTACACAGGCGCGTGGGGTGCGGCTGGTGCCGAGGGTGCGACGGGCGCGCCGGGTGCCGTGAACTCGGGCGCGGTCGACTGCGGGTACCCGGGAGTGGCGGGGGGAGTCGCTGGACCGCCGTACGGCTGTGCAGCCGGAGCCGCGGACCCCGGGTAGGCCGGCGCGACCGGAACAGCGGGGACGTCGTAGCCCTGCTGCGGCACATAGGCGGGGCGCGCCTCGCGCGGACGTGTGATGGCGCGCACGAGCGGACTGATGATGCCCGCCACCGCGCCGATGATGGCGAGGGCCGCGACGATGCGCCAGTAGGTCTCGCCGAAGAGGTCGTCGGGCCGCAGCGTCAGCGGCAGCACGATCATGATCGCGAGCACGGCGGCGCCGCCGGTCGCGACGAGCGACGAGATCCTCACGATCGGCGACGGGTCCTTCCAGAACGCGCGACCGTGGAGCTGGATGAACAGCACCGCGAGCTGGATGACGATGATCGAGACGATCGTGACCGGCAGGAGGAAGACCGTGTCGGAGAGCTCGGTGCGGTAGTCCCACGTGTTGAACATCGCCACGAACGCCGACAGGACCCAGCCTCCGACGCGCAGCGGGACGATCCAGCCCTCAGCGGGGCGGGAGCGCGTCTCCGCGAGCACGATGAGGGCGAACGCCATCAGGATCAGCACGGTCCACAGTGCGCGCGCGACGATGGCGCTCTGGTCGCCGAAGACGACGAACCCGGCGCTGACGAGGGCCGCCGCGGCGAGGCCGACGACGATGATGTAGAGCAGGGCGCGACGGCCGGAGCTGACGCCGGGGGCGGCTTCGGCCGGCCGATGATCGAGAGGTTCGGTCATGAGGTCTCCTTGGTGAGGGCGAGTCGCCGACGCGAGCGAGCACGTGCTTCCTGAAGGCTGTCATATCCGGCGCCCGCGTGCGGGGATTGACAGGCAAGCGAATACTTGCATATGGTGAGCGGGTGGCCGACGTCTATAAGGCACTCGCCGATGAGACACGGCGCCTGCTTCTCGACGAGCTCCTGCAGCGCGACGAGCAGACGCTGTTCGAGCTGTGCTCGCGGCTCGCGATGAACCATGACCTCACGCCCTCTCGGCAGGCCGTCTCGCAGCATCTCGACGTGCTCGAAGCGGCCGGCCTCATCCGCACCGAGCGGCGAGGGCGCTACAAGCTCCACACCATCGACACCACGCCACTCGCCGAGATCTCCGCGCGATGGCCCCTCCGAAAGGCATCCGAATGAAGCTCCAGACCGTGTCGATCTTCGTCGACGACCAGCAGCGCGCGCTCGAGTTCTACACCGAGAAGCTCGGCTTCGCCGTCGCGAGCGACATCCCCGTCGGCGACTTCCGCTGGCTCACCGTCGTCGAAGCGGCCCGCCCCGACGGCACCCAGATCTCGCTCGAGCCGAAGGACCATCCCGCCGCGGTCGCGTTCACCGACGCGCTGATCGCCGACGGCCTTCCGTTCTGCACCCTCAGCGTGGACGACATCCACGCGGAGTACGACCGGCTCGTCGCCGACGGCGTGACCTTCACCCAGCCGCCCACCTCGATGGGACCGGTGACCGTCGCCGTGCTCGACGACACCTGCGGCAATCTTCTGCAGCTCGCCCAGCTCAACGGCTGAGCGAGGGCTGAGACAGCGCGGGACCTGCGCGACCGCCGAGCGGTCAGTACGATGGCGGATGGATGGTTTGCAAGGCATCCGAACAAATCGTTCTGACCGCAGGGAGTGTGAGGTAGGCCGTGGCCGAAGTCATCATCGTCGAGGACCAGGATGCCGCGGGCGTCCTGGTCGCCGACACCATCGTCCAGCTGCTGCGCTCCACGCCGCAGCCCGTCCTCGGCCTCGCCACCGGTTCGACGCCACTGAGCACCTACCGGGCGCTCGCGCAGCGGATCCACGACGAGTCGATCGACGTCCGCCACGTCCGTGGCTTCGCGCTCGACGAGTACGTCGGGCTGCCGGCCGGGCACCCCGAGAGCTACCGGGCCGTCATCGACCGGGAGGTGGTCGAGCCGCTCGGCCTCGATCCATCCCTCGTGCACGTGCCGAATGGGGATGCCGCGACCATCGACACCGCGGGCGACGAGTACGAGGCAGCCATCGTCTCCGCCGGGGGCGTGGACCTGCAGATCCTGGGCCTCGGCCGCACCGGCCACATCGGCTTCAACGAACCCGGATCGTCCCTGGCCTCGCTCACCCGGGTGAAGACGCTGACCGAGGCGACGCGCAGCGACAACGCCCGCTTCTTCGATTCGCCCGACGACGTGCCGATGCACTGCATCACCCAGGGGATCGGAACCATTCTGCGCGCGCGTCACCTCGTGCTGCTCGCGTTTGGCGAGCGCAAGGCGCGGGCCGTGGCGGCGGCTCTCGAAGGCCCGCTGTCGGCGATGCAGCCCGGCTCGGCGATCCAGCTGCATCCCCACGCCACGGTCGTGGTCGACGAGGCCGCGGCCTCCGAGCTCGCGCTCGCCGACTACTACCGCCACGCCTGGGCGAACCGGATGGCCTGGCAGCAGCCCTGACCCGGGTGTCCGTGTGCACGACGTCGGAGATCCTGGCCGACACGCCGGGAGCGGCATCCGGACATCGGCGTGTCGGCGCAGATCACCGACGTCGTGCCCGCGCTCGCCCGAGCCGGGGGCGCGGACGGATCACCGATCCGAGAGCGTCCGGCGACCTGAAGAGTTCTCGTGGACGCGCGTACCGCCGAAAGGAAGGGTCTGTCAAGACCACAGCCGGGCAATCCGGGGCATTGGTAGCCTGAGCGGCGCACCACCCGACGCGTCGTCCGAAACGGCGGCGTGAATCACATGAAGGAGACATCATGCTCTGGACAATCCTCGGCCTCATCATCATCGGCCTCATCGCAGGCCTCATCGCCCGGGCCATCATCCCCGGCAAGCAGAGCATCGGCATCCTGATGACCATCGTCCTCGGAATCGTCGGCTCGTTCGTCGGAGGCTTCCTCGGATTCCTGCTCTTCGGCGCGGACCCCAGCGGGGGCTTCCTGCAGCCTGCCGGCATCATCGGCTCGATCATCGGCGCCATCATCGTGCTCGGCATCTACGTCGCCGTCTCGCGTCGCGGCAGCAAGCGCGCCTGACGCAACGGCCTCCGCGCCGGTCTCGCAGTCATCTGCGGGCCGGCGCGGTCGTGTGTCCGGGCTCAGCCGAGGCCGGTCGCAGCGACAGGGGCCGGCTCGAGCAGTGACCGGGCGAGCACGGTCGCGCCGGCCACCGCAGACGGCATCGTGCCCACGGCCCCGAGCGGAACCATGAAGCACAGCTGGGTGGCGACGCCGAACCCGAGCACCCGTGCGCGATGGTGCTTCATCAGCTCCCGCCGTGCAGCGGGGGCGATCCCGCGAGCGGTCAACGCGCGCGAGGTCAGCTCGGCGGCGAGCAGCCACCCGGTGAACAGCACCGCGAAGACGGTCGCGAAAACGCCGCCCACGACCGGGATCAGACCGATCAGCGCAGCGAGCGCGGCCACGCCGATGCCGCGCGCGACCAGCGACAGGGTGTCGGCGACCGATCGCCAGAAACCGTAGGGCGCATCGATCTCGGTGCTGCCCAGCTCGGCTTCGACCGCCCGCCAGATGCGCTCGTAGAACGGCTCGCCGATCAGGAGCGTCAGCGCGGTGAACGACACCGCGACCAGCACCAGGGCGGCTCCCGTCAGCGCAGTGCCCACGGTGACGCGGATGACCGTCGCCCAGATGCCCGGCCACCCGTCCGCGAAGGGCGTCATGGCCTCGGTGATCGCGGGCAGGAACGCACCGAGCGTGATGAGCCCCGCGAGGAACAGTGCGCCGACGATCGCGGCAGGGATCAGTCCGAGCGCCATGGTTCCCGGCCGGCGACGCCAATACGAGAATCCGCGGCCGAGCAGACCCACCCCCCGGGCGAACTCGCCGAGGGGGCCGCGTCGCGTGGGGTGACCCGAGCCTGCCATTCCTTCAACCTACGTCGAGACGGCCGTCGTAGGCTCTTCCCGACTCATGGAGGAGAACATGGCGGACACCACGGTCGAGGCGATCCGGGCGGAGCTCGAGGCTCTCGACGACCCGCGCGTGCGAGAGGTCAACGAGCGGCACGGCGACGATCACGGTGTCAACCTCACCAAGCTGCGCGCTGTTGCGAAGCCGCTGAAGACCGACCAGGACCTGGCTCTGCGGCTGTGGGCGACCGGCGAGACGCCGTCCCGGCTCGTGGCGCTCCTCGTCAGCCGGCCGAAGGCGTACAGCGCCGCGGAGCTCGATGCGATGCTGCGCGAGGCGCGAGCGGTGAAGGTGCACGACTGGCTCGTGAACTACGTCGTGAAGAAGGGACCCCACGCCGACGAGCTGCGGGCCGCGTGGATCGAGGATGCCGATCCGGTGGTCGCCAGTGCCGGCTGGGCGCTGGCCGCCGACGCCGTCGCGAAGCGCCCGGAGCTGCTCGACCTCGACGACCTCCTCGACACGATCGAGGCCGAGATGATGACGGCGCCGGCCCGCAAGCAGTGGGAGATGAACAGCTGCCTGGCAGCCATCGGCATCCACCACCCAGCGCTGCGTGTCCGGGCGCTCGAGATCGGCGAGCGGCTGGAAGTGCTCAAGGACTACCCGACCCCGCCGGGCTGCACCTCGCCGTTCGCTCCGACCTGGATCAACGAGATCGTGCGGCGGCAGGGCTCTCGCTAGCCCGCCTGTCTCGCGGCGCCGAGCTCGAGCCACCGTTCTCGCGTGAGGAACGCGAGCTGACCCGTCTTGCCGGGCAGCTCGACATGCGGACCGAGTTCGAATCCGAAGAGCCGTACGCGCGCGAGCGCGCGATCGTTGCCGACGTCGGGCTCGATGATCAGGCGATCCACCTCGGGCCGCGAGAAGAGGAACGACGCGATGAGGTGCCCGATCCGTGTGGTGAAGCCGCGGGCCGGTCCGCCCCGTGCGCCGAGCAGGAAGTGCAGGCCGACGTCACCCGGCTCAGTGACGTAGACCTCGCCGAGCGGATCGTTCTCGGGCTCGTACGTCTGCAGCAGGACCACCGGCAGGCCGTCCCGCCGGACGAGGTAAGCGTGGTGACTCGGGAGCCCGTCCACATACGCATAGAGGTCCCGCAGCTCATCGCGCGGGAGCTCGGCCAGCCCCCAGAAGTGCGCGCCGGGTGTGCTCACCCAGTCATGCACGACGTCCACGTCGGCGTCCGGATCCATGACGTCGAACGAGATCTCGCCGAGCTCGGGGTCCTGGATGACGTGGACGGTCTCGCCGGCACGGCCGGTGACCAGGCGCGATCGGGCAGCAGGGAGGGCGGCGGTCATGATGCTCCCGTGGGGTCGTCGTGGTGCAGGCGCGCCCAGTCGGTCACGACGGCGGCGGGCCGGACATCCGCCCATGCCGCGAGCTGATCCGAGAAGTGCGCGGAGGCGGGATCGCCGGATGCGCCGAACGGCACGCTCCACAGGCTCTGCTCACGGTCCGCGAGATCCCACGCCCAGCGCGCGACCGACCCGCGCCAGCTGCGGTCGGTCACACCGGGGGTCGACCCGGTGCAGCGCACCGCATCGCCGTCGCCCGAGAGCGCGACACCGAGGGCGGCGCCGGGATCATCGGCCCCGGGCACGTCGAGCAGCACGTGGAGCGGCAGCAGGCGATGGGTTTCGCCCCACGCGCCGGCCCCCGCAGCGTCCTCGAGCGCGCCGGCGATCAGCGCGGGAACGTCCGCGGTCAACGCCGGGTGCGCGAGCAGACGGGGCAGCGCCGCAGCGATCTGCGCGGTCGCGCCGAGCCAGGGGGTGAACACGGCTCCGAACCCGTGCGGGGTGTGCAGCGGCGCGAAGACCGGGTGCGCGGCGACCCGGCGCACGAGGGAGGTGCGCCACGCGCCGAAGGTGCCGGCCGCGGCGGATGCGGCATCCATCCCCCCGTCCCAGGCGGCGAGCTCGTCGCGCACCGCAGCAGCCTCGGGGGAGAGCTCGCCGGCCGGCAAAAACCGCAGCAGCGCTCGCGCCGAGCCGCTCTCGGTGTCGCCCCACACGGGCATGAACGCGTCGGCGGTCTCCGGTCGGACCGTATCGAGCAGCCCGCGGATGCGGCGGGCCCGATGCGGCGACGGGTATGCCCAGCCGAGGTCGATCTCGGCCGAGCCGGGGCGCTCGTTCGCGTCCACCGCGATGTCGCCGACCACTACGGCCGCGGGGGCCGAACGAACGGGAGCGGGCGCTGCCGACGACCCGTCGAGCGGCACCCGGCGCTCGTGAGGCGCCCGGTCGGGGAAGCGGCCGACGACGGCGGACCGCACCTCGCCGTCCCGATCGGCCGCGAGGACGCGGTTGACCGGGTCGACCCAGGTCGAGAAGGCGTCGATCACGTCGTCCGCGCTGCGGGCGTGCAGCAACGACAGCAGCGTTCGCGCGCCGAGGTCGGCGTCTGTCCGCGCCGGCATGCGGACGCTCCAGCCGACGAGCTCGTCGTCCGTCTCCCGCAGGTCGGTGACCACGGTGCCGCGCTCGGTCTCGATCGCCTCGACCTCGATGTCGGCCCCGCCGCGCACGCGCACGACGGAGCGCTCGACATCGGCCGCGGTCCAGCCGTCCGGTCCGAGAGCTTCGTAGCCGCCGTCGACGGCGCGCAGTCGCTCGCGGAACACGTCGACCGCGTGGGCGATCGCATTGGTCACGCCCCAGGCTGCGAAGCCGGTGTGGCCGAAGTGCGGCACACCGGGAACGCCGGGAAAAGCGAGGCCGACGACGTCGAACTCGTCGCACGCGAGGCGGATCTGCTGGTACACGCCGGGGAGCTCGAAGATGCGATGCGGGTCGCCGGCGAGCAGCGGCAACCCGCTTGCGGTCCGCGACCCGTGCAGTGCCCATGCGTTGCTGCCCGAGGTGGGGAGCGTCTCGTCCCCGTAGCCCGCGAGGACGTCGACCCATTCCTCGCCCAGCGTCTCAGCGACATGCTGGCGCCACAGCAGCGTGGGAAAAGACGAGAACAGCGCGTGTGCGACGTGCAGCACACCGAGCGGGTCGTGGTCGTCCCAGGGTGTGAGCCGGACCACGTCGCCGAAGAGGGCGACGAGCTCGCGGAACTCCGACGCGTCGCCCCCCGTGGTCGCCATGCCGCGGTTCACGCCGGCGGTGTAGCGCTGCACGAAGTCCTGGGTCTCCGGATCGAGCCCGTCGAACGCGCGGCGCGCCGTGTCGTCGAGGCGCGCGCGCCGTGCGAACACGTCCCACGTCGTGCCGGCCTCGCCGATCAGCTCCGACAGGCGCCCGGACGCGCGCAGCCGGTCGACCTCGATCTGCCAGCCGCGGTCGCGCGCGGTCACCTCGCCCTGCGCCTCGGCCAGGTCCCCGGCATCCGTCGCACGGATGTGGGGGATGCCGAGGCCGTCCCGGAAGACATCCGCCATGCCGTCAGGCTCCCACGGTGTCCCGTGCACCCGCACGCCCGGCCCGGACGTGCGCGATGGGATTGGCGAGAGTGCCCGCGTACATCAGCGACGCGGACTGGTTCGCGAGGTCCACCATCTGCAGGGTGTTGCGCAGCTGCAGGCGATTCAGGCACGAGTGCGCGAACGAGTCGGCTCGCAGATCGACGCGGGAATCCAGATCCGGATGCTGAGCCGCATGCTCGTCGACGATGTCGGCCGCGATCCGCCAGAACTGCGCCTCGGACAGCGTGCCGTCCACGTGCAGGATTCCGGCGAGGTGACGCAGCACACCGTCGAACACGTCGGTGAAGATCGCCAGAGCCTTCTCGCGGTCGTCCACCGGCGAGATGATGCGCCGCACGTCCTCGGGCAGGTCGCGATCGGCGAGCACGGCGACCTCCTCGCCGATGTCCTTCATGAAGACGCCGGTGGGCACGTGGCCGTCGAGGATGAGGATGAGGTTCTCGCCGTGCGGCATGAAGGCGAGGTCGTGGGCCAGCAGGCAGTGCACGAGAGGGCGCAGGTAGACGCGCAGGTAAGCGCGCACCCAGTCGGACGCGCCGATGCCGGACGCCTCGACGAGCGCGGTCACCACGGAGGCGCCGGAGGCGTCGCGATGCAGCAGCGACGCCATCGTCGCCAGCTGCTCGTGCGGCGCGACCAGCGGCACCGGACTCTCGCGCCAGAGCGCCGCGAGCATCTTGCGATGCGCCGACGGCGCCGGGGTGCGGTGGTAGGCGTCGCCGGTGTAGCCGATCGACGCCCGCTCGCGCAGCACGCGGAAGCCTGCTTCGCGCAGGGTCGCATCGCGGGCGACGAGGTCGGCGACCCAGTCGTTGATCGCGGGCGTGACCCGCATGTACGCGGGCGAGAGACCGCGAAGGAACCCCATGTTCTGCACGGCCAGCGCGGTCTTGACGTAGTGACGCTCGGGATGCGTGACGTTGAACATCGTGCGCACCGACTGCTGCGCGCGGTACTCGTCCGCGCTCTCGCCGATCAGCACGAGGTCGCGGCGGGCGAGGTCGGGGGCGAACGTGATCCCGACACGGTTCTCCCACTGCCACGGGTGCACCGGCAGCAGGTGGAAGTCGGCGGGGTCCTCGCCGACGTCCTCGAGGCGGGTGCGGAAGCGGTCCCGTTCGGCGGTGCTCAGCTCGGTGGAGAGGAGGGATGCCTCGTCCAGGCCCGCGCCGAGCGCCAGGTGCGACGCGGACCGGCGCGCGGCCACCCAGACCATGCGGAACGGCTGGCCCGCCTCGGGCGCGAACGCGGCGTGGTCGCCGACGCCGAAGCCGATGCGCCCGTTGTTGGCGACGAAGCCCGGGTGTCCCTCGGTCATCGCGGACTCGACGGTCTGGAAGTCTGCCTCGGTGATCTCGGCGGCGGACGGGCCGCCGCGGCCGATCTTGAACGCGGCGCCGCCGAGCGTGGACGCGATCTCCTCCAGGTAGGTGGGCAGCAGGGCGTCGGACAGGCCGAGCGTCGGCTGCAGCTCGAGGATCAGCGCCTGCGCATCGAGGGCCGCCGGCTCGCCGTCGACCAGCCGACGCAGGGTCTCCTCGTCGATGACCCAGTGCTCGAGCTCTGTGCGCGCGGCGCCGAACAGGTAGACCGCGCCGCCGAGCGGCGTCTCGATCCGCCAGCCGTCGCCGTGCGGCTCGGGTGAGAGCAGGCGCTCGTGGCTGAACTCGGCGATCGCCTTGGCGACGAGATGCCGCTGGGCGAGTGCGAGGTTGGAGGGGGTGAGGTGCGTCGCCGCGGCGATCATGCGCGTCCTTCTCGTTCGGTGCGTCCCAGTTCGGATCCGGTGAAGTCCTCGCGCGTGCAGACGGAGAGCATGGCCGTCTTGCGGCCCTCGCCTTCGGGCACCAGCACGACGGCGAGCTCCGTGAACCCCGCCCGGACGTTCTTGCGGCGGATGGCTTCATTGCGGACATCCGGCTCCACCACGATGCGCAGCGCGCCGAGGGCGTCGAAGCACCACGACATCACCGCGGTGAACACCGCATCGGTGAGCCCGTGGCGGGGATGGCCGGCGGGCGGCGCGATGAGCAGGTGCATGCCGAGGTCGCCCGGCCGCGCCGCGTGCACCTCGGTCAGCAGGACCCGTGCCGGATCGTAGGTCTCGGCGAAGAACGTCGGCTCGCCGTCGACCAGTCCGAGCCAGGCATCCTGATGCGAGTCCGTCACCACGCCGGCGACGTAGTCGGCCACGGCCGCGACGTCGAGGTCGCCCATTCCCCAGAACGCGGCGTGGGGGTCGGACAGCCAGCGCTGCAGCGTGCCGGCGTCTCGACGCGGATCGGCCGGCACGAGGGCGACGCCGAGCCCGGTCAGCGTCGTCAACGCACGACCTCCAGCCCTGAGGCCGTCGCGGGGCTGCGCCGCGTCGGCGGGCACCCCGAAGTCCTGGAAGGCGATGCGCCGCTCGATCGGATAGATCTCGCGCCCGGTGATCGACGCGAGGATCGAGGAGTTGCGCCATGCCCCGAACCCGAGGTCGGGAGCGGTGAGTCCGTGGGTGTGCTCCTCGCCGTTCTGCACGAAGATGCGGCCGCGACCGCCGTCGATGCTGTAGTCGCGGGCGACGGCGAGGCGTCCGCGGGCGTCCCAGTCGAGGCGCTCGGCGATGGGCGAGAGGAAGGCCGGCGTCTGGGCCGCGTACCCGGTGGCGAGCACGAGGGCCTCGGTCTCGCGCTCGTGCTCGCGGCCGAGCGTGCCGTGACGCAGTCGCAGCCGGTAGCGCTCGCCGTCCCACTCGGCCGCCGTCACCTCGGTGTCCGTCAGCAGCGTCGTCGGCACCGGTCCCTCCGCGCTGAGGCGGTAGAGGGTGTCGTAGATGTCGTCGACCAGGTCGCCGGAGATGCCCTTGTAGAGGCTGCGCTGCTCACGGCCGAGGTGATTGCGCACGTCCAGCGGGAGGCCGTGGAAGTGGTCGGTGTACTCGGGCGAGGTCATCTCGAGCGTGAGCTTGGTGTACTCCATCGGGAAGAAGCGCGGGGACCGGGTCATCCAGTCGAGCCGGTACCCGTCGGCGCGCGCGCCCTCGAGCAGGTCGCGGTAGATCTCGGCCGCGGACTGTCCGCTGCCGACCACCGTGATCGAACTGGAGGCCCGCAGGGCGCCGCGACGTTCGCGGTACTCGGAGCTGTGGATCACGGGGCCCGCCAGTCCCTGGAGCGCTCGCGGCACTGCACGGACGGGTGCCGACGCCGACCACGACGTGCCGGCCGCGCACCTCGCTCTCTTCGCCGGTGTCGGTGCGCATCACGCGAACGACGTAGACGTCTTCGTCGGCATCGTGCTCGACGGCGACGACCTCGGAGTTCCAGCGCAGGTTCGGCAGCCGCTCCGCGGCCCAGCGGCAGTAGGCGTCGTACTCGACGCGCAGCGCCGAGAAGCTCTCGCGGATGTAGAACGGGTAGAGCCGGCCGGTCTGCTTGAGCCAGTTCAGGAACGAGTACTGCGACGTCGGGTCGGCCATCGTCACCAGGTCGGCGAGGAACGGCACCTGGATCGTCGCGCCCTCGATCATCATGCCCGTGGTGCCACGTGAACCCGTCGGCGCCGTCGAGGAACACCGCGTCGAGGCCCGTGGGCTGCGTCAGGCACGCGAGCCCGAGATTGAACGGACCGATCCCGATGCCGACGATGTCGTGCACGTGGCCGCTCACGCCGAGGCCTCCGAGCCGACCAGGAAGTCGTCGAGATCGGGAGCGATGCCGGCCAGGGCGGTCGCGGCATCCTTCACCATCGCCAGGATCGCGCGCACATCGTCGAGCGTCGTCTCGGGGTTCAGCAGCGTGAGCTTCAGGCACGGCCGCCCGTCGATGACGGTCTTGGCGACGAGCGCACGGCCGGACTCGAACAGGACGCGGCGCACCTGGGCGACGAGGGCATCCTGCAGCTCCGGGTCGGCGCCCGGAAGCACCCGGAAGAGCACGGTGCTCAGCTGCGTCCGGCCGACGAGTTCGAGCTCGGGGTCCGCGTCGACGTCGTCGCTCACGGCAGCGGCGAGGTCGAGCACGGTGTCGAACATGTCGCCGATGCCGTCGGCACCGAGAGCCCGCAGCGTCACCCAGAGCTTGAGCGCGTCGAAGCGACGCGTGGTCTGCAGCGACTTGTCGACCTGGTTGGGCTCGTCGCTGTCGGCGGGGTTCAGGTAGTCGGCGTGCCAGGCGCCGGCGGCGAGGTCGCGGGGCTCGCGCACGAGCAGCGCGCTGGAGGACACCGGCTGGAAGAAGCTCTTGTGGAAGTCGACCGTGATCGACCGCGCGCGCTCGATGCCGGCGAGCAGCTGCCGTCGGCGCGGCGAGACGAGCAGCCCGCATCCATAGGCGGCGTCCACGTGCAGCCATACGTCGTGGGCGTCGCACACCGCCGCGATGGCGGCCGACCGGGTCGATCACCCCGCGATCGGTGGTGCCGGCCGTCGCGACGACAGCCAGAGGAACCCGACCGGATGCCGCGACCCGCTGCAGCGCGGACTCGAGCGCCGCGGCATCCATCCGCCCTTCACCGTCGTCGACGACCGCGATGACCGCATCGTCGGCGAGGCCGAGCAGCAGCGCGGACTTCGCGACGCTGAAGTGGCTCGACGCCGTGGCGAGGACGACCAGGCTCGCGATCGCCGTGGAGCGAGGCGCGTCGATGCCGGCGAGGGCGGCTTCCCGGGCGAGGAAGAGCGCGTGCAGGTTGGACTGCGTGCCCCCCGAGGTGAAGACGCCGTCGCCGTGGTCGAAGCCGGCGAGGCCGCCCACCCAGGCGATGAGCCGGCGCTCCATGAGTGTGCCGACCGCCGACTGGTCGTAGGTGTCGACCGAGGTGTTGACGGCGGCGAGCACCGCCTCGGCGGCGACGGCCGGCAGGACCACCGGGCAGTTCAGGTGTGCGGCGTAGGCGGGGTGGTGGAACCACACCGCGTGCTCGAGGAAGAGGTCGTCGATCTCGCGGATCGCGTCCGGGGTGCCGACACCGGCGCCGTCGAGGTCGACGTCGTCGACCAGTCGCTGCAGCTCTGCACGGGATGCGCCGGAGGCCGGGCGCGTGACCCCGGCGAAGCGGTTCGCGACCGCGGCAGAGGTCTGCGCGATGAGCGAGCGGTACAGGCCGGCGGTGGAACGGGACAGCACTTCGGACACCGGGGCGACTCCTTGAGTTAGGGTTGGCTTACCTAACTTGGACGACGAAACGCTGTGTGTCAACTCGGACGTCACTGTCCGGAGAAGCCGCTCGCGGGCGGACGTATTCTCGAGGGAGCCGTTCGAAGGAGATCGACATGACAGCCGCCTGGATCTACGACGCCGTCCGGACGCCGTTCGGGCGCGCAGGCGGAGCCCTGGCCGGCGTGCGGCCCGACGACCTGGCGGCCGTCGTCATGAAGGCCGCCGTCGACCGGACGGGCCTGGATGCCGGGCGCATCGAGGACGTGGTCTTCGGCGACGCGAACCAGGCCGGCGAGGACAACCGCAACATCGCGCGCATGGGCGCGCTGCTCGCGGGCTTCCCGACGACGGTTCCCGGCACGACCGTCAACCGGCTGTGCGCCTCGTCCCTCGAGGCGCTGATCCAGGGATCTCGGGCGATCGAGGCGGGCGACGCCGAGGTGGTGCTGACCGGCGGCGTCGAATCGATGAGCCGGGCACCGTACGTCGTGGAGAAGGCGCCTCGGCCGTTCGCCTCCGTCGGCAACCCCACGATGTGGAACACGGCCATCGGGTGGCGGATGACGAACCCGCGACTGCCCGCGGAGTGGACCATCAGCAACGGTCAGTCGGCCGAGAAGCTCGCGGGCATCTATGGCATCTCGCGCCAGGCGCAGGACGCGTTCGCCCTGCGCAGCCACCGGCTGGCCGCGGACGCGTGGGCGGCAGGTGCCTACGACGACGAGATCGTGCAGGTGCCGGGCGCCGAACTGACCCGGGACGAAGGCATCCGGGACGACACCACACTCGACAAGCTCGGCGGGCTGAAGGCGCTGTTCGCCGCCGACGGGTCCGTGACGGCGGGCAACTC
This sequence comes from uncultured Actinomycetota bacterium, assembly GCA_963754635.1. Lineage (GTDB taxonomy): Bacteria > Actinomycetota > Actinomycetes > Actinomycetales > Microbacteriaceae > Microbacterium. The sequence continues at coordinate 39,228 of CAVWGM010000002.1, forward strand.
CTCGTCCATCAACGACGGGGCAGCGGCCGTGCTGCTCGGGGCTGAAGGGGCGATGGATGCCGAGCCCCTGGCCCGCATCACCGGCCGAGGCGTGTTCGGCAACGCTCCGGACGTCTTCGGCGTCGCGCCGGTCGAGGCCGCGAACCGGGCGCTCTCCCGCGCCGGCCGGACCTGGGCCGACGTCGACCTCGTCGAGCTGAACGAGGCCTTCGCGTCGCAGAGTCTCGCCTGCCTCGCCGGCTGGCCCGAGCTCGATCCCGAGCGGGTCAACATCCACGGCGGCGCGATCGCGATCGGGCATCCGCTCGGCGCCTCCGGTGCCCGCATCGCCGGTCACGCCGCGCACGAGCTGCGCCGCCGGGGCGGCGGCGTCGCGGTCGTGGCGCTATGCATCGGCGTGGGGCAGGGACTCGCCGTCGTCCTCGAACGCTGACACGCGGAAGCGGGGCCCGTGCGCCTGCACGAACCCCGCTTCCGACTCGCACTCAGTGGTGGAAGCTGCCCGCTTCCTCTTCGGTCATCGAGTTCACGATGGGGTGCTTGTCGAAGTGCGCGATGGCCGCACGGTAGTCGTCCATGAGCAGCGACGCCTCGTCGCGGCCGAAGCCCTGTCGCACCAGGATGCGCTGGACCGGAAGGTCCTGCCGATCGGCCGGCATGGTGTACGCCGGCACCTGCCACCCGCGCGTGCGCAGGCGGTCGGCGAGGTCGAAGAGCGTGAACGGGTGTTCGACGCCCTCCTTGAGCTTCCACGAGACCGCCGGGATGCCGGACTCGGCGCTGCCGTTGTTGATGATGTCGAAGTGCCCGAGCTGGGAGATCTGCTCGGCCAGGTACATCGAGGTGTCGTGACAGGACTGGTGCACCTTGCGGTAGCCCTCGCGGCCGAGCCGGACGAAGTTGTAGTACTGCGCGACGATCTGGCCGCCGGGACGCGAGAAGTTCAGCGCGAACGTCGGCATGTTCCCGCCGAGATAGTTGACGTTGAAGATCAGGTCCTCGGGCAGCTCCGCGGCATCCCGCCAGACGATCCAGCCCACCCCCAGCGGAGCCAGGCCGAACTTGTGGCCGGACGTGTTGATGGACTTCACACGGGGCAGCCGGAAGTCCCAGACGAGCTCAGGCAGCGTGAACGGGGCGATGAAGCCTCCTGATGCGCCGTCGACGTGGATCGGGATGTCGAGCCCGGTCTCCTCCTGCAGCTTGTCGAGCGCGTCACTGACCGCGTGGACCGGCTCGTACTGGCCGGTGAAGGTGACGCCGAGGGTCGGCACCACGCCGATCGTGTTCTCGTCGACGCGCTTGATGACCTCCTCCGCGGTCATGATGAAGCGGTCGCCCTCCATCGGGATCTCGCGCAGCTCGACGCCCCAGTAGCGGGCGAACTTGTGCCAGCACACCTGCACCGGGCCGCAGATCAGGTTGGGCGCGTCGATGGGCTTGCCCGCTTCGCGCTGACGCGCCCGCCAGTTCCACAGCAGCGCCATGCCGCCGAGCATGGCGGCTTCGCTGGATCCGGTGGTCGACGTGCCGAGGGTGTTCTCGGCGTCGGGCGAGTTCCACAGGTCCGCGAGGATGTGCACGCAGCGCGCTTCGATCTCGGCGGTCTGCGGGTACTCGTCCTTGTCGACCATGTTCTTGTCGAGCGTCTCGGCCATGATCGACCGGATCTCGGGCTCGAGCCAGGTCTGGCAGAACGTCGCGAGGTTCTGCCGCGAGTTGCCGTCGAGCATCAGCTCGTCGGTGACCACCTGATACGCGTGCGAAGCCAGGTGCTCCTTGTGCGGCATCCGGTACTTCGGCAGTGACACCGACAGGTCTCCCGAGGCGAACACCTCGTCGAGCAGTTCGTCTCGGACATCGTCCTTCTTGTGCAGCATTCGTGTCGTCCTTCAGTTCGTGCCGAGTGTCGGCGTCGTGCGCGGCCGCGACGAAGGTCATCGGCGAGGGTGCCTGGTCAGGATCGCGGATGCCGCGGGCCCGGGTCAAGTGCGCGCTTCGCCGCCCGTCTGCTCATGCGTCGATTCGGCGCTGTCCTGCTCCTCGAGGCGCTCGCTGGGCAGACGGATCGACGACAGCGGCAGCGGCGGCGGCGGCGAACGGGATGTCGTCGAACCCGATGATCGCGATGTCGCGAGGCACGAGCATCCGCCCCTCCACCACGAGGGACTGCAGCAGCCCCAGCGCCAGCAGGTCGTTGGCGGCGAACAGGGCGTCCGGCCAGTCCTGCCGGGTCCGGTCAGGATGCGGGCGCCGGCGGCAACCCCGTCCTCGACCGTCATGGCGGCGGTCGCGACCACCTCGATCTCGACCGGGACGCTGGTCGGGCCGGGGCATCAGCCGTCACAGATTCAGGAAACACGCCGCAGTTCGCGGAGATATCGGCCGGTTGGCGCCGGTTCTTCCTGTATCTGGTCCGCCACACCGGCGACAGGCTGTAACCGAGACGGGGCCGGAACCCCGCGCGGGTAGCCTGGAGCCGGGGCATCAGCCCTCGCTCGCCGATGGAGGAGTCGCCGCATGCCGGTCGTCGTGATGGGTGTGTCGGGCTGCGGCAAGTCGACCATCGCGATCGCACTCGCCGAAGAGATCGGCGGCGTGTACATCGACGCCGACGACCTGCACCCGGCGTCCAATGTCGCGAAGATGGCCGCCGGCATTCCGCTCACCGACGAGGACCGGATGCCGTGGCTCGCGCTCGTCGCCGATGCCATCGCCACCGAGACCGCTGCCGGGCGCCTCCCGGTGGTCGCCTGCTCGGCGCTGCGCCGCCGCTACCGCGACGTGCTCCGCGCGGCCGGGGGCGAGGTGTTCTTCGTGCACCTGGATGGTCCGCCCGAGCTGCTGGCATCCCGCATGTCGACGCGCGAGGAGCACTTCATGCCGCCTGCGCTGCTGGCCTCTCAGCTGGCGACGCTCGAGCGGCTCGAACCCGACGAGCAGGGGGCCGTCGTGTCGATCGACGCTCCGGTGGAGCACATCGTCGCCGAGGCGCGCAACCGGTGGGCGGATGCTGTGAACTCTGACATCCTGTAGCAACCCCGGGCCGGCCGGCCCGGTCGCACAAGGGAGAGCGCATGCCGGGCAAGTACGACCTCGAGACCACGACCCTCGGCGAGCTCCTGGACGACCCGGAGGCACGCGGCATCATCGTCGAACTCGTCCCCGAGCTGCCCGATCACCCGATGATCGGCTTCGCCAAGAGCATGCCGGCCGCGGCCGTGCTGAAGATGGCGAGCGGTCAGCTTCCACCCGACACGCTCGAAGAGCTCACCGACGCGCATCGCCGCCCTCTGACGATCGGACCGCTGGTCAGCGCGAGCGGGCGAGCACGGCGTTCGCGGCGCCGGCTGCGAGGACGAGCCCTGCGGCCAGGATCGGCGCGACCAGCGCCGTCGTCGCGCCGGCGCTTCTCCGCGACCAGCCCCGTGAGGGCGGATGCCGCGGACTGGCCGACCACGATCGCCGACCCCAGCATCGTCATGACCGTCGCCGAGCGACCGAGCGGACTGCGCGCGGCCGCCAGGCTGTACTGCGTCACCAGTGTGGGGCCGATGCCGATCCCGATCGCGAGCAGGCTCAGCGTCATCGCGCCGACGCTGTGCACGAAGGGGAGGGCGAGCGTTCCGGCGACGAGGATCGTGCCGAACACGAGCCAGCGCGCGGTCAGCGTGAACCGGGCCGGGAACAGAGCGACGCCGAGCGCCAGCGCGGCCGAGCCGATGCCCATCGCGCCGTAGACGAGTCCCGCCTGTTCGGGCGCGCCGCGCTCGGCCATGAACGCCGTGAGCGAGGTGAGCATCGCGCCGAAGAACAGGCCCATCCCGAGCGCGCCGACGACGGTGGCGACCAGGGCCGGCTGGGCGAGGGAGCGGACCGGCGCTTGCGCGGGCTTGACCCCGTTCGCCGGTGCCGCGATGGTGGCCGTCGGGTGCAGGGCGAAAGCACTGACGAACACGAGCGCCAGCACGGCTGCGGCGATGACCGGGGCGGCCGGGCTCATGGTGGTGGCGAGCAGCCCCACGATGACCGGACCGAAGACGAACACGATCTCGTCCGCCGCCGACTCGTAGGCCATGGTCCCGTCGACGGCCGACGCGCGGCGGTCCTTGCTGAAGGTCCGCCCGATGATGCCGACGAGGCGGCTGCGCGAGAGCGGCGCGACCTGCGGCATCGAGGCGCCGATGAGGAAGGCGACGACCAGGAGCGCGGCATCCGGAACCGACGCGAACGCGAGCCACGCGATCGTGAGCAGCAGCAGGCTGTTGGTCGTGCCCGAGATGAGGAGTACGCGGCGCTGACCGAACCGGTCGGCCGCGGCGCCCAGCAGCGGGCCGATCAGGGCGGTGCCGAGTCCCGTCATGGCGGACGTCAGGCCGCCGAGGGCGAGCGAGCCGCGGGCGGAGACGACGAGCGTCAGGACGCCGACGACCATCATGGCGAACGGCAGCCGGGCGATCAGGGCGATCGGGAAATAGGCGAAGCCGGCCTCACGGATGAGACTCGGGCGCCGCTCGATGACGGCAGTGGTGTGCATCTGAGTTCCTGTGCATGTACGCCGCGGTTCGCGGCACGTCGTGCCGCCTTGGTCCGTGGCGGGCCAGGTAGATACACATCCGGGATGGTGCCCCCAGTCTACCGGGGGCACCTGGCCGGTGGCTGGACGGGCGTCAGGGAGCCAGCGGGATCCACACGCGCATGGTCGACGGACCGCGCTGAGCCCAGTCGTGGTACGCCACCAGGGGCACATCGACGGGCGCTGTCGGCTGGCTCTGCGGCTCCTCGCCGTAGGGCCAGCGGCCCTCGCCCACCGGCAGCCGCGTGACGCTCACCCAGACCCGTCCGTCGCGCTCGAAGGGCGTCGCGCCGGGCGCGATCGCGACGCGGCCGACATCTTCGACGCGCACGGCGGCGAGGTCGACGGACTCCAGCGCGAGCACCTCGGGACCGCGTTCGACGGCCACGCAGCCGCGCACCGCGTCGACGCGGGGGTCGGGCTGCGACAGTCGCGGCGCGACCGGCAGGTCGAGCTGCACGACGTCGCCCGCGCGGAACGCGTGGCGGATGTCGACCATGCCGGGATCCACCGGACGCTGCTGCACCAAGTCCGCCGTGACGATGCGCAGTACGGCGCCTTCGGCCCAGGCGGGCACGCGCACGCTCAGGGTCCACGCCTTGTCGGCGTCGCGGGTGTGGGTGATCGTGACCTGGCCGTCGGCGGGGTAGTTCGTCTCGACGTCGAAGGCGACCTCGCGCCCGTCGTCGAGCACCGTCCGAATCGAGGACGGCGCGTACTGGTGGAGCTGGATCCCTTCGCCGTCGGTGGTCGCGACATAGGCATCGAGGCTCGCGAGCGTGCGGGCGACGTTGGGCGGGCAGCACGACACCTCGAACCACGGCGCGCGCAGCGACGACGAGGCGCGCGGCGAGGTGCCGTCGGGGTCCGCGGGGGTGCCGGGGACACGCTGGTGCAGCGTATTGGCGTAGTAGAACGACCGGCCGTCCGGCGCCGGTGACGTCGCCACGACGTTGTAGAGCGTCCGCTCGATGAGGTCGGCGTACCGGGGGTCGGCGCCGGAGAGCAGCAGGCGCCAGGAGAACATGATCGAGCCGATGCCCGCGCACGTCTCGGAGTAGGCCCGGTCCGGCGGCAGCTCCCAGTCGTCGCCGAAGGCCTCGTCCTGGTGGTGGGATCCCTGCCCGCCGGTGACGTAGGTGCGACGCGCGACGGTGCGCTCCCACTGCCGGCGCAGCGCCTTCAGCAGCTCGGCGTCGCCGGTGTCGACCGCGACATCCACCGCACCCGCCGCCAAATAGTTCGCCCGCACCGCGTGGCCGCGCAGCACGACGGCCTCACGGACCGGCTGATCGTCCTGGAAGTACTTGCGTCCCCATTCGATGTCGCGCAGCGAACCTCGCCCGTGACGCTCGATGAACAGGCGCGCCTGAGCGAGATAGCGGCGATCTCCGGTCAGCCGCGACAGCTCCGCCAGGCCGACCTCGATCTCGGCATGACCGCAGATGGCGTCGCGGCCGTCGGCGTCGAACTCGGCGCACACCAGATCCGCCGCGCGGCGGGCGATGCCGAGCAGCCCGTCGTCCGAGCCCGGACGCGTGCGCTCGCGCGCGACGGCCGCCTGGAAGAGGTGGCCGAGGCAGTACAGCTCGTGACCCCACTCGAGGTCCGACCACCGCTCGCCCTGACCGGGACGCCCGAACCGCGTGTTGAGGTAGCCGTCCTCCTCCTGTGCGGCGGCGACGCGCGCGACCACGGCGCGGAAGCGCTCCTCGAGCTCGGCGTCGTCCGAGCGGCCGATCTCCCAGGCCAGCGCCTCGAGGTACTTGTAGACCTCGGAGTCCGAGAACTCGCGTCCGCGACGGCCCGCGGGCAGCCCGCCCGAGACGGCCAGGTCGAAGTTGGGCAGCCAGCCCTCGGACTCGAGCCGCGAGCCGATGTGCGCCAGGGTGTGCCGGGCGTTGACGTCCTGGCGCTCACCCCAGAATCCGCCGGTGATGCGGACGTCTCCGAGACCCAGCGGCCGGAGGCGACCGTGGGTGGGGACAGCCGGCGCGAGCGGCGCCGGGCTGATCGTGTGGATGGTCATCCCTTGAACGCTCCAGACATGAATCCGCGGACGTAGTGCCGCTGCAGAATGAGGAACAGCACGATGCAGGGAAGGGCGAGGACGACCACGCCCGCCTCCGTCGCGCCGTAGTCGACGACGCCCTGCACCTGACCGCGGAGGTTCGCCACGGCGAGGGGCAGCGTCATCCGGTTGGTGTCGCTGATGAGGATGAGGGGCGCCATGAAGTCGTTCCAGGCGGTGAGGAAGGCGAACAGCCCCACGGTCACGAGCCCGGGCTTCACGGCGGGAAGCAGCACGCGCCAGAGCGCTCCGAAGCTCGAGCAGCCGTCGACGAGCGCGGCTTCGTCCATCTCGCGCGGGATCGACTCGAACGAGATCCGCATCATGAACATCGAGAAGGGCAGCTGGAACATCGTGATGACCAGCGCGACGCCGACGAGGGAGTTCTGCAGCCCGACCTCGTTGAGGATCACGTAGAGCGGGATGAGCAGTGTCGCGTACGGCACCATCAGGATCGCCAGCGTGACCAGGAACAGCACGTTCTTGCCCGGGAACGAGAAGCGCGCGAACGCGTAGCCGCCCAGCAGCGAGATGAACAGCGTCAGGGCCACGGTCAGCAGCGACACGAACAGCGAGTTGCCGAGGTATACCCAGATGCCGGCCTGGTAGTCGGCGAGGGCGATGTAGTTGCCGAAGCCCCAGCCGTCGGTCTGGCTCGTGCCGGCGAGGGGCTGGAACGACGAGATGCTCGTCCAGATGAGCGGGTAGAGGAAGATCACCGCGAGCGCGGCGGTGAAGACCCAGTACGGGATGCCGAACGCGATGCGCACGGCCGTGTGCCGGCGGCGGCGGAACGGCGTCGGCTTGGAGTCGGGGGCGACGATGGTGCGCGTCATGGTCTGGGTCATGGCTCAGCTCTCCTCGGGGCGGCGGAACGCGCGCAGCTGGAATGCGTTGACGACGATGAGTGCGATGAGCACCAGCACCGACAGCGCCGCGGCGATGCCGAGGTTGTTCTGGCCCTGGAAGGCCACGCTGTAGATGAGCTGGACGATCGTCATCGTGCTGTTGTCGGGCCCGCCCTTGGTGAGGATGTAGAACTGCTCGAATGCCAGCAGCGACCCGGTCACGCACATGATCGTGGTGAGCGCGAAGGTCGGGCGCAGCAGCGGCACGGTGATGTCGCGGAAGGTCTGCCACGGCGAGGCGCCGTCGATGCGGGCGGCCTCGTAGACGTCGTCGGGGATGCCCTGCAGGCCGACGAGCATGAGCAGCATGTAGAACCCGGCGTACCGCCACACGATGAGGAAGATCGTCGACCACAGCGCGCCCTCGGGGGTGCCGAGGAAGGTGATGCCCCACGACGCCATCAGATCGGCGAAGGGCCCGGCGATCGGGGAGTAGAGAACGTAGAACAGGAGGGATGCCGAGGCCAGGCCCAGAGCGCTCGGCACAAGGAATGCGGTGCGCAGGAAACCCTTCCAGCGCGTGGACTCCTGGACGAGCAGCGCGAGGCCGAGGCCCAGGCCGATGAGGATCACGGTGGTCAGCGCCGTATAGACCAGCGTGAACCGGATCGACTCCCAGAACAGCCGGAGATTCACGGCATCGGTGTAGTTCTCGGGGAAGTTCGGGCCCTGGTTGCCGGTCATGAGCGGCCAGTCGCTGCCCGACATCTGGAAGACGAGGGCGAGCGGCACGATGAACAGCAGCAGGACGAAGATCGCCGTAGGGGCGGCGTAGAGCCAGCCCTGCAGCGGTCCGCCGAGGGCGGAGCGACTGCGCGCGCGTCTGCGGCGCACGCGGGTGTTCGCGAGGGCACTGACGACCATGTCGCGGCCTTTCTCGGAGGGGTCGGGGGAGAGTCGGGGCGGCCGCCGACCGGCGGCCGCCCCGGGGTCAGCGCTACTGCGCCAGTACTGCGGTGATCTCGTCGTTGTCGGCGTCGACGGAATCGTCGTCGCCGAGCACGGCGTTGCGCACGAGCGTCAGCCAGGGGCTGCCGGGTGCGTTGAAGGCCTGCTGGAACTGCAGGGCCACGGGGGTGTCGCCCATTCCGGCGACCTCGTTGATCGTCACCAGGCGCGGGTCCTCGGCGGCGTACTCGTTGTCGGCGAGGTCGTCGCGCGAGACGGCGTTGTTGTCCTTCGCCAGCACGTCGACCTGAGCCTCCTCCGACATCATCCACTGCAGGAAGTTCCAGGCCTGCGGGGACTGCTCGGAGTCCTTCGAGATGCCGATCCCGTCGCCGCCGACGAAGGTCGAGGCGCCACCGTCGACACCGGGCAGGCCCGCGACGCCGGCGTCGAACTCGAGCGACGACAGCAAGGTCGCGGGGAAGGGCATGACGCCGACCTTGCCCTCGCTGAACGCGGCGGTCCAGGTCGGACCGGTCTCCTCAGCCGAGCCCGGCAGCACAGCGCCTTCGTCGTAGAGGTCCTTCCAGGTGGAGTAGACCTCCTTCGCGGTGTCGCTGGCGAGCAGCGATTCGGTGCCGTCTTCGTTCATGACCTCGTCGCCGGATGCCCAGATGGCCGGGAACCACGTGAAGACGAGGCATCCACCGCAGTTGAGGCCGGAGGCCGTGCCGTAGGTGTCGGGCTTGTTCAGCGCCTGGACGGCCTTGGCCGCGTCGGCGAACTCCGCGAGCGTCTCGGGGGCCTTCTCGGGGTCCAGGCCCGCCTCGGCGAACAGCTCCTTGTTCCAGAACAGCATCGAGAGGTCGAGCACGAAGGGGAGGACGTGCTCCTTGCCTTCGTACGTGCCGGCCGAGAGGTGGCCCTCGTTGATCGAGTCCTTGTAGTCCAGGCCGTCGATCTGCTCGGTGATGTCGGTGAACAGACCCTGCTGCACCCAGTTGGGCACGTAGACGATGTCGGCGGCGAACAGGTCGGGCAGACCGTCCGAACCGGCAGCGGCGCCGACCTTGGCGACGTAGTCGTCGTTGGGGACGACGGTCAGCTCGACCTGGTTCTCGTGCGAGGCGTTGTACGCGTCGACGAGCAGGTTGGCCTGGCGCTCCATGGGCGCTCGGGTCCACAGCGTCAGCGTCGAGCCGTCATCGATGCCCTCGGCGGGGATGTCCTGGGCGGGTGCGGGGGTGTCGTTGCCGCCGGCGCAGGCCGTGAGGCCGCCGACGAGCGCGCCCGCCGCGACGAACGCCGTGGCCGCGCGCAATGCTGCGCGGCGTCGGGTTGTGATCATTGAACAGTCTCCTTCAGCTCATCTTCGAGCGGGTGACGCCGACCCCAGGTCGGCACCGCTGCGTGGGTGCGGGGTTCTCGGGTTCGAAAGCTACGAAACCCCTTTCGGTAAGTTAGCGTGAGAAACGCCGAGGGGTCAAGTAGCCTCTCCGATAACCTTTCAGCACGAAGAGGAGTCGACGTGACAGCGAACGAGATCGGGTCTCGCACCGCGACGCTGAGCGATGTCGCCAAGCGCGCAGGCGTGTCGATCGCGACGGCGTCGAAGGCGCTGAACAATCGCGACGACGTCGCCGTGGCCACGCGGCAGCGAGTGCTGCGCGCCGCCGACGAGCTCTCGTTCACCCCCAATGCGATGGCGAAGGGACTCCTCGCCGGGCGCACCGGCACCGTCGGTCTGCTCACGAGCGACCTCGAGGGCCGCTTCATGATCCCGATCCTGATGGGCGCCGAGGACGCCTTCGGGGCCGGGCAGATCAACGTGTTCCTGTGCGACGCCCGCGGCGACGCCATCCGCGAGCAGCATCACCTCAAGGCCCTGCTCTCCCGCCGGGTCGACGGCATCATCGTCGTGGGCCGCGCGACGGATCCGCGACCCTCGCTCGGTCAAGAGCTCCCGGTGCCGGTCGTCTACGCCTACGCGCCCTCGGACGATCCCCGGGACCTCTCGCTCACGCCCGACAACTACGCCGGCGGGCGACTGGCCGTCGAGCACCTGCTGGCCTGCGGCCGCACGCGCGTCGCGCACATCACCGGCGATCCCGTCCTATGCCGCCGCGCAGGACCGCCTGGCCGGCGCCCGCGCCGGACTCGAGGCCGCCGGGCTCTCACTCGTCGGCGATCCGATGTTCTCGGAGTGGACAGAGCACTGGGGGAGGGATGCCGCAGCCATGCTGCTCGAGCGTCACCCCGACATCGACGCCATCTTCTGCGGCTCCGACCAGATCGCCCGGGGTGCCCTCGATACCGCACGCGACCTCGGCCGGGTCGTCCCCGACGACCTCGCGGTCATCGGGTACGACAACTGGGAAGTCCTCTCGACCAACTCACGGCCCGAGCTCACGAGCATCGACGCCAACCTGCAGATGCTCGGCCGTCAGGCCGCCCAGCGTGTGTTCGACGCCATCGACGGCGTCGACATCGGCAACGGAGAGCACCATTCGCCCGTCCGCCTGGTCATCCGGGGCTCGACGATCCCTCGCCGCTGAACCCCCCGGGCGACTGGGCGTCCGCAGTCAGAACCTGCTGTCGTCCGCCGGTCCGGGTCGGCAGAACCTGACCGCGGAGCGCCGCCGCGCGGAGAGAGGAGCGCGAGCGCGGGGGTCAGCGGCGGCGCCACCATCGACGGCGCTCCGGATCCACGAACTCTACCGCCGCCGCCCGCAGGCGATCGTCGCGGCGCTGCTTCCATGCGGCGACGTCGGCCTCGACATCGCGAGTCGGCGTCACGACGGGCGGCCCGCCGAGGAGCTGCCGGCGCGCCTCGATCACGCGCCGGTTGAAGTCGTCGAGCTCGGCGCGCACGTCCTCTTCGAGCGAGAAGGCGTCGAGCCGGTCTTCGAGCTCGGCGGCCTCGACGCGCAGCCGGAGCGCCGGCGGCCCGAGGCCGCTCAGCTGCTCGCGTTCGATCTTGCGGCGGATCCACCAATCCGGGTCGTGGCTCTCGCCCAGGCCCGGGATGGGCTTGCCCGCGCCGGGCAGGTCGTCGAACTCACCGCGGCGGATGGCCTGCTGGATCGCGGTCTCGACGTAGGCCTCGCGGTCCACCGCGCCAGCGGCGACCGCCCGCTCGGTCTCCGCGTCGGAGGACGCGGCATGCGGATCGTCTCGCTCCTGGCGGTAGCGGGCGGCGCTCACCCGCGGATCTTCGGTCATCGCACACCTCCCGGGGGCCGAGGGTCCGCTTCGAGCCTACGACGACCGGAGCAGGGCGAGCCGGGGGTCAGCCCACGTGGTCGCGCCACGAGTGCTGCGGCGCGAAGCCGAGCAGGCGCCGGGCCTTGTCGATCGACAGCAGCGTCTCGTGGTCGCCGACCTCGCGGGTCACCGGCACGCCCGGGAAGACTTCGGCGATCAGCTCGGCGTTCGGGCGGCTCATCACGGTGTCGGCCGCTGCGATGAGGAACTGGTCGAACCCGGCGGGCGCCACCTCGAGCGCGCGCTGCACCGCCTGAGCACCGTCGCGTCCGTCGATGTAGCCCCACAGGTTCCACTTGCGCACGCGCGCGTCGGCATCGAACGACGGGAACTCGGCGTAGTCCTCGGGGTTCATGACGTTCGAGAATCGCAGCGCCGTGATCGACAGGTCGGGGTGCCAGCGCACCAGCTCGACGGCCAATTGCTCCTCGAGGGTCTTGACCAGCGAGTACACCGACTCGGGGCGCGGCGGGTACTCCTCGTCGACGGGGATGTACGGCGGCGCCGAGTCGAAGGGGAGGCCCTGCACCGTCTCGCTCGACGCATAGACGATCCGACGGATGCCGAGACGCACGGCCGCCCAGAACACGTTGAACGTCGCGGCCATGTTGTTGTGGAAGGTGGCGACATCGCTGCGGATGCCGGGGGCCGGGATCGCACCGAGATGCACGACGGCGTCGATCCCGTCGTGGCGGTCGCCGACGCCGCCGAAGGCATCGACGACCTGGCCGTAGTCGGTCAGGTCGACCTGCACGAACGAGGGGCCTCGGGTACCGACCACGTCCATGCCGACCACGTCGTAGCCGGCCTCCCGAAGTTCGCGGGCGACGACGGTTCCGAGCTTGCCGGTGGACCCGGTGAGAGCGATGCGCATGTATCCAGGGTGGCACGCCACGACGGCCCGGGGGCGGAAAACCGTTTCGGAAAGAGGTCATTGTTTCCGGTAACTGTTAGCGCTACCGTTAAGCCAGCGCCGCCGAAAACGCTTTCGGTGATGCGTCGATGTCGTGCACGAGGAGGTCCACGATCGACCACCTCCGTGCGACCGCCGCCCGCTTCGCCGCGGGCTTGTCGGCACGCCGGCCCGCGGCATCCGTCCCATCCGTCCATCGAGAGGAACAACGATGACCCCCGAAATCGACACCGGGATCTCACGACGCAAGATCGTCGTGGGGGGAGGGATCGCGCTCGCCGGCATGGCCGCCGCCGTCGCGCTCCTCGACCCGACGCAGGCCCGAGCCGCCGGCTCGTCGGCGAGCCCGGCGCCCTTCCGCGCCGCCGGGATCGCCCGCTCGGCGCAGGTCGTGCGCGCCGGCCAGACGCTCGTCTACCCTGCGTCCTGGAGTGTGCGGCCGTTCCCGCTGACCTCGGTCAAGCTCGGCCAGAGCGTCTTCACCCGGGCGCTGAATCAGCACCTCGTGCTCTATCGCGCGTACAACGTCGACAAGATTCTCGCGGTGTTCCGCCGCAACGCCGGCCTCGACACCAAGGGTGCGACTCCTCCCGGCGGCTGGGAGGAGTACGGTCCCAACCCCGACGCGCAGCGCTGGGGGCCCGCCGAGTACACCCGAGGTCAGAACACCGCCGGCGCCGGCGGACTGCCTGCGCGGTCACTACGGCGGCCACTTCCTCAGCGGCATCTCGATGGCGTACGCCGCGACGGGCGAGCTCGCACTGCTCAACAAGGTGAATGCGATCGTCGCGGGGCTCGGGAGAGTGCCGGGCGGCCCTGGCGGCGCAGCAGGTCGACGGCGCGCCCCGCTACTCGCACCCTGGATTCCTCTCGGCCTACGGTGAGTGGCAGTTCTCGGCGCTGGAGGAGTTCGCCCCCTACGGCGAGATCTGGGCGCCGTACTACACGCTGCACAAGATCCTCGCGGGCCTCCTCGACGCCCACGCACTCGCCGGCAACGACCAGGCGCTGGCGCTCGCCGAGGGCATCGGCCACTGGGTCTTCAGCCGCCTGTCGACCTGCACGCCCGCGCAGCTCGCCCGGATGTGGGGCTCGTACATCGCCGGCGAGTACGGCGGCATGAACGAGGTGCTCGTCGAGCTGTACTGGCGCTCCGCGGACCCGCAGAAGAGTGAGTTCCTCGAGGCCGCGAAGCTGTTCACGCTGCACACCTTGGTGGATGCCTGCGCCGCCGGCACCGACATCCTCAACGGCAAGCACGCCAACCAGCACATCCCCCAATTCCCCGGGTACGTGAAGCTCGCCGCCGAGACGGGCGACGCCCACTACCTCGACGCGACCAAGGGCTTCTACGACATGGTCGTGCCCGGCCGGTCGTACGCGCACGGCGGCACCGGCGAGGGCGAGCTGTGGGGTCCGGCGGGCGCTGTCGCCGGCGACATCGGCCCCCGCAACGCCGAGTCGTGCGCGGCGTACAACATGCTCAAGGTCGCCAGCTACCTGTTCTTCAACGAGCAGGACCCGAAGTACATGGACTACTACGAGCGCACCGTGCTCAACCACATCTTGGGCGGGCGCCGCAACCAGGAGTCCACCAGCGGTCCCGAGAACCTGTACATGTTCCCCGTGCACCCCGGTGCCCGGAAGGAGTACGGCAACGGCAACATCGGCACCTGCTGCGGCGGCACGGGGCTCGAGAGCCACGTGAAGTACCAGGAGGGCATCTACTTCCGCTCGGCGGACCAGAGCGAGCTGTACGTCAACCTGTACATCGCGTCGACGCTGGCGTGGGACGAGACCGGGCTCGAGCTGGAGCAGACGTCGTCCTACCCCGAGGGCGAGACCTCGACGCTGACGGTCAAGGCGGCGCCGTCGGGTCCGCTGACGGTGCACTTGCGTGTCCCCGCGTGGTCATCGGGGGTCGAGATCGAGGTCAACGGTGCCCCGGCGGGTGTCGCGGCCGAGCCCGGCACCTACGCCACGATCGCGCGCACCTGGGCCGCCGGTGACACGATCACGGTGCACATCCCGCTCGCGGTCCGGGTCGAAACCGCTCCGGACCGCGCCGACATCCAGACGCTGATGTACGGCCCGGTCGTGCTGACGGCGACCAGCTCCGCCACGAGCTACCTCAAGGTGTCGCTGGCCGATCGCCTCGACCTCACCGGCGGCGTGAGTCGCGGCATCTCCCGGACGGCGGCGAACGTCTTCACGGTCGGGAGCCTCAGCTTCGAACCGGCCTACAACGGACGGGATGTCGCGTACCACATGTACTTCCAGCGCACCGAGCCCACCGTGACCTTCGCCGGCCGTGATGCCGGCGTGGCCAACCCCCGCCGCGCGGGGTCGACCCTGCTCGACGACATCTGGAAGCAGGCGCCGTTCGCGAACCGATCGGCGTTCCTCGGCGCCGTCGGATCGGTGACGGCCTCGTATGTGGCGGACGGACTGCTGACCGCGCGCAACCGACAGAAGATCCTGCTCGCGGCAGGACAGGCGCCGATCGACGGAGGCAACTGACATGACGACGACATCGATGCACCCGCCTCGTGCGGGACGGGCCGGCGCGAGGCGGATGGCGCTCGCCGTCGCCGTGACCCTCGCCCTCGTGGGGGCGGCCGCGACCGCGCTGCCCGCGACCGCGGCGGAGGAGCCGTTCAACGTCGCGCTCGCCGCCGGCGAGAACCCGCCCGCCGTCGAAGTGAGCTACGTGCCGGGCTGGAACTCGGCGGCCGCGCTCAACAACGGCGCCTCTGCCCCGACCAACACGCTGTCCGCGATGTGGGGCACGTGGGGCGCACCGGGCAGCCCTACTCAGGACATCGCGACCTACACGTGGGAGCGCGCGGTCACGGTGAGCTCGTCGAAGCTCTTCCTCTGGCAGAACCACTTGACACCCGGCGGCGACTCGGGCGTCATGATCCCCTCGGCGTGGAAGATCGAATACCGCACCACCGCCGGCCAGTGGGCTCCCGTCACCGGTGCCGGCCTCACCTATCCGCTGCCGGTGCTGAACGAGGCCGCCCCGGTCACGTCGCAGCCGGCGGTGCAGGCGACCTTCGACGCGGTGACGACGACCGGCGTCCGTCTCGTGCTCGACCGCGTCGTGTTCTCGGGCGAGCGCAAGGCCACCAGCGTCATCGAGTGGGAGGTCTGGGGCTCCGACGCTCCGATCGAAGAGCCCGAGCCAGAGGACCCGAATGCCTTCATCGACTCCGAGCGGGTCACGGCCCGCACGCTTGCGGGAACCGCTCCCGACCTGCCCGAGCGCGCGTGGGTGATCGGCGAGAACGGACCGCTGCGCTACGTCGACGTGGCATGGGCGCCGGTCGCGGCATCCAGCTACGCGGCCGCCGGAACGTTCGAGGTGCTCGGGGATCCGGCCGGCTACGACGGGCAGTCCCTGACTGCCACCGTGCATGTCGCCGCGTCGCTGTCCGCGGTGATCGAGGACGTCGACTACGCCGTCACGATCACGACCCCCGGCGTCGCGCCGGTGCTGCCCGAGTCGGTCCTCGCGACCTACGACGACGGCACCGCGAGCAGCTCGGTCTCGGTGGAGTGGGACGCGATCGAGCCCGGGCTGTACGACGCGGCCGACGCGATCTTCGACGTCGAGGGGGCGGTCGACGGGTACGAACCCGGCGCGATCGCGACCGTCTTCGTCATCGAGCCGCTGAGCCAGACCGAGCCGATCGTCTCGATCGAGTTCGACTCGGCGCCGCAGGGCTCGGGCTGGTACACCACCGCCCCGACCGTGAGCATCGCCGCCGAGGAGACGGCGAGCCCCGTCGAGACCATCGAGTACTCGCTCGACGGCCAGACCTGGACCCCGTACACCGAGCCGTTCGCGGTCTCGGCGCAGGGCGAGGTGACGGTCGCCGCGCGTGCCACGAGCGAGGACGCCGCGGTGGGCGAGGCATCCGAGACCATCAAGGTCGACACGATCGCGCCGACCACCGGCATCGACTGGATCGTCGTGGACGGCGCCTCGGCTCTCGTCACGCTGACGCCGACCGACGCCGAACCCGGCTCGGGGGTCACGCGCACGGTGTGGTCGGACGGTCCCGACGCCTCGCCGACCGGCGAGACGAACAACATGTACGCCACGTACGAGGAGCCCTTCTCGGTGCAGCTCACCGAGGAGCCCCGCTACGTGCACGTGCAGGCTCAGGATGCCGCGGGCAACGTGGAGTCCCACCTCACAGTGGAGCTGCCGATGCTGACGAGCGACACGCTTGATCTGCAGCCGACGGTCAGCCAGCGCTGCGTGGCCGGCAAGGTCTACCTCGTCGTGTCGGTGCGCAACGCCGACGACGTCGCGGCCAAGGTCACGATCGCGTCGGAGTACGGGTCCAAGACGATCGCCTCGGTGAAGGCCGGCGCGTCGACCACGACGACCTTCACCTCGCGGCTGACGACCGTCGAGCCGGGCGAGGTCTCGGTCACCGGATCGGCCGGCGACGCGTCCTATGAAGGGACGGCGTCGTACTCCGCGCACAGCTGCGGCTGAGGCATCCCTTCCAGAACGGCCCGCGGTCTTCGGATCGCGGGCCGTTCCGGTGTCCGGCCGCGCCCGTGCGGTGGTTCGGCGGTGAACGAGCGGGAGAAGCCGGCACATCTCGGCCTTGCTCGACGTCGAGCCGCCGAAAAGTCCGACTGGCCACGCCTGCGCAGGAGAACCGCGCTTCCACAGGACCGATCGGCGCAGCTTCTCCTGTGGAGGGCGTGATCTCCTGTGCAGGCGAGCAACGGATGCCGCGGCCCGGCGGGCCCTGAGCGCCGCCGGTGCCGGCTCGAAGGTCCGCGAAAGGCCCGGCCGTTCCGCGAGCGCCGATGACGAAGGGCCCGTCCGACGGATCGGACGGGCCCTTCGGGCTCCTCGGTCAGGCCGAGGCCGGACTCAGCCGCATGACGCGGCGTTGTACGAGACCACCTTCTCGACGGTCACCGGCGTTCCGCCGACGGATGCCGTCACCGTGAGCGCGATCGAATCGCCGGGGATCGACACGGCCCGGGTCGTGAACGAGGCCGCGCCGCTCTTGCCGGCCGCGATCGTCAGCGTCTTCGACCCGTACGGACCGGAGATCGCGACGGTCGCCGGCACGGTCTCCCCGTTGGTGACGGTGAGCGTCTGCACGACCTTGCCGGCCACGCACCGCGACCCGGCGACGCCGGTCACATCGAGCTGCGGCTCCGGGTCGCCGACCACGGTGACCGTGAGCGACACGGTGCGGTTCGCCGGGGCGAGCTCCTCCTCGCGCGTCTGGTTCAGCACGGCCGATCCGTCGGCGGCGAAGTGCACCGTCTTGACGCGGGCGTGGCGGCTCGGGTCGTTCAGGCCGCCGTCCGCGCCCGGGATCCACTCCGAGATCGGCGGGCGCGCGTGGTACACGATCACCGGGTTGCCGTTCTCGTCCAGCGTGAACGAGTTGTGGCCCGGGCCGTTCTGCTGCCCGCCGAAGTCGTCGGAGGTCAGCAGCGGGTAGCCGGTCTTGGACCATGTGGCGGGGTTCATGAGGTCACCCGACAGCGGGGCGCGCAGCATCCCGATCGCGTACGTCTCGTTCACCGCCGAGGCGGAGAAGAACACGAACACCTCTTCGTCGCTCTTGATGACCGCCGCGCCCTCGTTGATGACGTTGCCGCCGTCACGCTCCCAGGCGTAGTTCGGCGTCGACAGCAGGATCGACTTGGAGATGAGCTGGCTCGGGTTGGCAGGGTCGATCTCGGCCATCCGCAGGTCGGACGTGCCCGGCTTCTCGGCCCACACCAGGTAGTCCTTGCCGTTGGCCTCGAAGTGCGTCATGTCGAGCGAGAAGCTCGTGAACGCCGCAGTGTCCCCGGCCGCCGGCTTGATGTAGCCGAGCTCCTCCCAGTTCGAGGCGACCATCGGGTCGCTGTCGCCGGGAGCGCGCATGATCGCGGGGCGGATGTTCCACACATCGGTGCTGCGGCTCGAGGTGAAGAAGATGTACCAGTCGCCGTTGATCTTGTGCAGCTCGGGTGCCCAGAAGTACCGGTAGGCACCCGTGGCGACCTTCGAACCGTTCGACGTGTTCGGCGACGCGGCATTGCGCGACCACAGCAGCACCTGCTCCTGAGCCGTGCTGAGCCCGTTGATCGTGTCGGCGCGACGCAGGACGATGCGGTCGTAGCCCACGCCGGGGTTGGCCTGCGTGGTGGGGTACGAGCCGGTGAGGTAGTACTCGGCCTCGCCGGTGCGCTCGTCGTCGCGGAAGACCCAGGGGTCGGCGCGCTCGGTGACGAGGATGCCCTTGCTGTCGCCGTACACCGGCTGGTTGACCGTGCCGGTCACCGTGTACTCACCCGGCGTCTCGAGGTCGACCGAGGTGGTGTCCCAGTTCACGCCGAGCTGCTTGGACGAGCCGTCCGAGTAGCCGAGGTCGACCCGCTCGGGCAGAGTCAGCTCGCCGCCGACCTCCACCTCGACATCGTCGCCGGCATCCACCGTGGTGTTCACGATGCGACCGAGCGATTTCTGCAGCGCCGCGAGCTCGGAGGCCGTGACCGGCAGAGCGGATGCCTCGATCGCGCCGGCCGGAAGCCCGGTCGGAGCGGACACGGCGGGAGCAGTGGTCGGCGTGGGGGCGCTGAAGGTGACGAAGTCGGCGGTGGTGACCTCGTGGGCGGCGCCGGCCGACGTGCGCAGCACGACGCGGTAGGCGCGGATGCCGTTGTCGTAGGTGACGTCGGCCCGTGAGACGACGATGCCCTGCGTGTTGGTCAGCGCCCACTTCTGGTCGGTGAAGGTCACCAGGTCCGTCGAGCGGTAGACGAAGATGCGCCCGTTGGACGCGTTGTCCGTCGCGACCATGCCGTAGGAGCCGTCCGGGTTGCGGAACAGCGTCGGGTTCGCGAACCGCGACGTGCCGGTCCCGAACGTCGGGTACAGGATCCCCTTGTTGTTGTTCAGTGCGACCAGCGGACTGCCGGTGGCGCCGGCAGCGAGGTGCAGCACCTCGGTCTTGGCGGTGTCGCCCGTGCGGACGTAGGCGACGGCCTGTCCGGCGCTCTGCGCGCGGACGGTGACACGGAACACGCGCTCGGCGGTGATGTCACCGCGGGTGAACGTCGCGGTCAGATCGACCTCGGTGTCAGCGGCGCCACGGGTGACGGAGCCGTCGGTAGCCACCACGCCGGGCGCGGAGGACTCCCACGACACCGCGATGTCGTCGATCGCCCCGGTCAGCACGATGTCGTCGGTGACGACCTGGATGCCGAGGTCGAATGCCGCAGCGGTGCGCTCGAGGTCGCGCTGCGGGTCGATCGCGGACACGGTGACCGGGAAGGCGCGGGTGGTCGACTGGCCGCCGAGGGCGAAGGTTCCGGTGAGTGTCACAACGGCATCCTCCTCTCCTTCCGCGGGACGGGTGACGGCGCCGGTCGCGGAGATGACGTCGGGGTTCGACGACGCCCACGTGATGCGCGACTGGTTCGTTCCCGTGCGGGGAAGCGCGAGGTCGGCGATCGTCTGCTCGGGCAGGGCGACGGCTGCCGCGTCCGCTGCGAGGGCAGCGGCTGTCTGATCTGCCGTGGTCCGATCGCTCTGGTGGTAGAGCTCGGCCACCTTGGCCGCGTCGTATGCGGTGGTCGAGACGATGACGTCGTCGACGCCGCCCTTGTAGAAGATGTCGGGGTACGAGGACCGCCCGATGTAGCCGACGAGGCCGGTACCGAACTGCGACACGGTGCGGCTGGTGGGGACCGACCCGACGAGCGAGCCGTTGTAGTAGCCGGAGATCGAGGTCGGGGTGATGACGGTGGTGTACATCGTCCACGCCGTGCCGGTGGTCGGCCCGGCAACGCCCTGGGATGCGGTGGTCGGGCTGATGCCGTACTCGGTGCCCCACGGTGCGCTCGGGTTGGGTGCGCCGGTGACGACGGTCTTCATCCGGTTCTGCGGGTTGCGGGGGTTGAGCATCCAATACTGCGACGGCGGGTTGGCGGTCGAGCCGAAGAACATCGCCGCGTAGTTGCCGGCGCCGGTGTCGTTGCGCAGCCACGTCGAGATCGTGAGCGTGTCCTTGCCGTCGAACAGGTTCGCCGGGAATCGCACGTGCCCGGCGCCGCTCGTGGATGCTCCGCCGGGGAGCGTCAGCACGCCGTCGACGACGATGGCGCCGGTGCCCAGTATCGTGCCGTGGTTGCCGTTGCCGGAGACATCGGTCACGGCACCGGGGGTGCTGAAGTCGTAGTGAAGGACGACGTTCGGGTCGTCGGGGATCGGGTCAGCATGCGCTGCGGGGGGAGCCAGCACGCCGACGGCAAGTGCGGCAATCGCCGCACCTGCCACACCGACTCGCCGCCAGGACTTCTTCGCCATCTCAAACCTCTTCGTCGCGGTCTGCGGCCCGCACGGGTACGCGGGCATCGTGTGCCACAGTATCGCGTTAGCGCTCACAAGGGAACGATCGAGCGCCATCCAGTCTTGGTGCTTTCGTTAATTCAGGCTGGCGATCTCCATTGAGTTACCGCTAACGTGAGCGATAACAGCCGATTCGACGATGTTCGGCCTCACTTGATGGAGAGTGGAAATGACGATGTCCTCGGGGAATCGTAAAGCGACGACCGCACTCGTGGCGATCGGCGCGATGGTCCTCGGCCTCGGGGTCTCGAGTGCTCAGGCCGCGGTTCCCGGCGATGGGCTGGTCGCCGAGTACCTCTTCGATCTCGCCTCGGGTGCGGAAGTGCCCAACACCGCTCCGGATGCCGTACTCGGCGCCGCGACCGTGCGCAACGTGCAGCCGGCGGACTGGACCGGGACGTCGCTGACCCTCCGCGGCGGCGCGAAGACGTCGACCGGCAACTGGGTCGAGCTGCCCGACGACATCCTCAGCGGCAAGCAGTCGGCGACCGTGACCGCCGAGGTCAAGGCTTCCGCCGCGATGCTCACCGGCTTCCACTTCCTGTGGAACATCGGCAACGAGTCCTCCGCCACCGAGTACTTCTTCGCCTCGCTCAACTGCGGCTCGAGCCGTGCACCTCTGGTCGGCATCAAGGCCGGCGGAGTCGAGCAGCTCGTGCAGTCCGGCTCGTGCGGCCTTGCCGCGAACCAGTGGGTCAACGTCACCTCGGTCGTGGACGGCGCAGCCGGCACGGCTTCGCTCTACATCGACGGCGTGCGCGTGGCACAGGGGTCCGTGGCTGCGACGCCGGCCGACATCGTCGACCAGTCCCTCAACGCCATCGGGCGCGCCCCGTGGCCCGACCCGCTCTTTCAGGGCGCGATCTCGTCCTTCCGCGTATACGACCGTGCGCTGTCGTCGGCGGAGGTCGCCGACGTCTCCGCGGCAGACGCTCAGGCCAACGCCGCAGAACTGCAGGCGCAGGCCCAGGCGATCATCGACGGCCTCGGTGTCACCGACCGTGAGACCTCGACCGACATCGACCTGCCGACCGCGAACGGACGCGTCACCTGGACCTCGAGCGACCCCGCGGTCGTCTCCGCCTCGGGGCTCGTGACCGCTCCCCTCTCGGGACAGCCCGCTGTCGAGGTGGAGTTGACGGCGACGACCTCGGTCCGTGGCCTGAGCGCGAGCACGACCATCACGGTCACGGTGCTGCCGAGCGACGAGACTCCCGACGAGCGCATCGCGCGCCTCGCCCAGCGCTTCATCGTTCCCTCTGTGGTTCGCTCCGGCACCGCACTCCCCGCGGCACCGGACGGCACGGCCGTCGCCGTCACCGCCGTCAGCGGAGGCATTCAGGTCGACGAGACGATCACGTCGTCGTCCGAGGAGCCGCAGGACGGCGAGATCACCGTCCGCGTCACCGACGCCTCCTCGGCGGCGAGCGTCGAGCGCACCTTCGCGGTCCGCGTGCTGCCGGCCTCGGCACCGCAGCTGCTCGCGTACAACCGCACCCCCACCTCGGTGGGTGAGGCCAACAACGCCGACGTCGCCCTCAGCATGCACCTCGCATTCCAGTCCGAAGCCGGCTGGACGCCGCTGAACGAGAACTACGGCATCTTCTTCCCGAAGACCTCGTCGCCGGTCCCCGCCAACGGCCCCACCGAGAGCCTGATCCGCAGCCTCCGCAATCCGCACGTGTTCTACGAGGCCGACGGCGCGTTCGGCATCGTCGCCACGCGCACGCTCCGCAACGGCACGCGGGAGAGCCTTCAGGCGAGCAGCCTGCTGTACGCCCGCAGCACCGACCTCCTCTCGTACCAGGAGGTCGGCATGATCGACCTCGGCGTCACGAGCGGGATCAACGACCCGGCCGTGGTCTGGGACTCCGCGTCCGAGCGTTACGTCGTCAGCTGGACCTCCGACGCCGGAGCACCGCTGCACACCACGTTCGGCAGCCTCACCGATGCGACCACGCGCGGTGACGTCGAGCGCGGCTCCATCCCGGCGAACGCGGGGACCGCCGACACCGGCATCCCCGACTACGGGAGCGGCAACGCGATCGCCGTCTCGACCACGATCGCCGAGGCGCTGAACATCCGATTCGGCCGCATCGTCAACACCGGTGTCGCGGCGCTGGACGGCGTCGCGGTCGAGGCGGGTGACGAGATCGCCGCCGACGACCTGCCGCAGCGGGCCGGTCTGTCGTACAACGACGGTTCCACCGCGACGCGCGCCATCGAGTGGGATGCCGAGTCCCTCGCCGCGATCGACACCGCGACGCCCGGCACGTACACGGTCACGGGCGCGATCAAGCAGCCGCAGTACGCCACTCCGTTCGCGGACGAGCGGGCCGACCCATCGGTCTTCAAGTTCGACTGGAACGGTCAGACGAAGTTCCTGATGATCGCGACGGAGGACCTCAACCTCAATCCGGTCAATCCGGCGAACGGGCCTCACATGCCGATCCGCATCGCGGACAACATCGAGGACCTCTCGGATGAAGCCATCCGCGCCGGCCGCAACGTCGAGATCGATCTGCTGAAGCGCGGTGACACGGATGCCGAGGGCGGCGTGATGACGGGCTGCTTCTGGGCGCCGGAGTTCCACCTGATCGACGGCACGCTCACGATCTTCTTCATGCCCTGCTACAACGGCGCCAACGGTCAGCCCGACATGTGGACCGGCCGCGCGAGCATCATCCAGCTGAAGCAGGACGCCCAGGGCAACCACCTGGACCCGGCGGTGCCGGCGAACTGGACGAAGGCCGAGAAGGTGCTCCGCGCGGACGGCTCGACGCTGAACCCCGTCCAGAACATCTCGCTGGACATGACGTACTTCGAGGACTCGGGCCAGTCGTACTACGCGTGGCAGATGCTCGGATCGGTGTTCATCGCCAAGATGGATCCGGCGAACCCGACGCGCCTGACCTCGGCGCCGGTGCGCATCCTGCCGCCGGAGTTCGCCTGGGACAACGTCATCGCGGAAGGCCCGAACGTCCTCGCGCACGAGGGCAGGCTCTACATGATCTACTCCGGCTCGAGCGTGGGCGACTCCTACACGACCGGCCTCATCACGGCGACGGCCGGCGACAACGTCGACCTGACCTCCCCGGCCGCGTGGACCAAGCTGAACTACCCGGTGCAGAAGTCCGGCATGTTCAACGGCGCGTGGCAGCTGGGCACGGGCCACGGCATGTGGTCGATGGACGAGGACGACAACATCCTCTACGTCTTCCACGCCCGCACCAGCAGCCGCGGACTGACCGGTCGCGACATGTTCGTCCGGCGCGTCCACTTCGCCTCGGACGGCATGCCGATCTTCGACATGGAGTCCGACGAGGAGGTCGCGCCCGACAATCGTCAGGTCTCGGTGACCGTCACGGTGAACCCGTCGACCGGGCCGCAGCTCGACATCACCGCGGTGGTGACCTCTCGATGCATCGCGGGCAAGGTCGTGCAGGTGCTGACCGTCACGAACGGGAACGACGTGTCGGTGTCGGTGTCGTCGTCGACGCCGTACGGCTCGAAGACGTTCGCCTCGCTTGCTGCGGGCACGTCGGCGTCGGGTTCGTTCTCCACCCGCCAGGTCACCGTGCCCGGTGATGTGGCCACGCTGACCGCGACAGCCACGATCGGCGGCTCGCCCGTCAGCGTGGAGCGCGAGGTCAGCTATCAGGCTGCCAGTTGCGGCTGATTCGTCCCCATCGGGTCCGGGCGCGCGTCCCCGCGCGCACTCGGCCCCATCCTCCCCCAGGGGCCGGGCGCTCACGCCCCATGAGCGCCCGGCCCCTCACTTCTCGCGGACCGTCCATCCGCCTGTGAACCCGAAGCACCAGGGAAGAAGCTGCTCATGACCGTCATCAGGAGTGAGGGTGCTGCCGCTCGAGGCTGGCCACCACACGCGGAGGACGTAGGGCGACCGCGCCTCGAAGACCACCTTCGACGCCGACCCTGCCGTGCCCAATGGTCTCCTGCTCGTCGGCGACGTGCTGATCGACGACACTGTGCCGCGCACGGTGGGACTCGCCGCGGGGGACGAGCCGACGGTGCTCACCCTTCACAGCCACGGCGCAGGACCACACGACGGCCTCGACATACCGCATCGAGATCGTGCGCGAGGATACGGAGCCGCAACTCGGCCTCTCCGCGATCGTGACGCCGCGCTCCGTGGCAGGCAAGGTCGTGCTCGACGTCAAGTCGACCAACGCCTCGACCGCGTCGG
The DNA here is from genome assembly GCA_963754635.1 of uncultured Actinomycetota bacterium. Taxonomy (GTDB): domain Bacteria; phylum Actinomycetota; class Actinomycetes; order Actinomycetales; family Microbacteriaceae; genus Microbacterium. The sequence continues at coordinate 64,444 of CAVWGM010000002.1, forward strand.
TCGCCCTGTCGATGGCGACTGAGTTCGGTGGAAAGCAGATCGCGACCCTGGCTTCGGGCAAGAGCGTCGCGCAGGTCACGGCCACGGCCGAGATCCATGAGCAGCCGGTGACGGCCACCGTTCCCGCCGGCTACCGGGTGCACGCCGGCAATTGAAGCGACGAAAACCATCTCGACACTTGTTCCCGCTAACTGTTCCCGGTAACATTCATTTACCCGCCCGCCGCGGAGCCGCGGCGCACAGACCAGACGATCGGACAGTCCGACCGTTCGAAGATCCAACGGCACCGAAGCCGTTCGGGGATTGGAGTAGATCGATGAAGATGACCAAGGCGATCACCGCACGACTCGCGGTTGCCACTGTCGGAGGCGTGCTGCTCGCCGGCGTCGCCGGAGCCGCATTCGCCGACGAAGAGCAGGCCACCGACGACGTCGACGTCACCGTCAACGTCGAGGCCCTGGTCGGCCCGGCGCGCTGACCATGACCGTCGCCGCGAACCAGACGGCGCTGACCGAGGACACCTCGGCCGTTCCCGAGGAGCGCCACTTCTCGGGCGCCCTGCCCTCGGTCACGGTGACCGACACCCGCGAGACCATTCCGGCCGGCGCGGCCTGGGCGGTGCTCGGCCAGGCGAGCGACTTCGTCTCGACGGACGGCGGCACCCAGCCCGCCATCCCGGCCGGCCACCTCGGCTGGACCCCGAGCGTCGTCGACCCGGGCGAGACCTACGAGGTCGTCCCCGGCCCGCAGGTCGACACAGTCCTCGACGACGGACCCAACAACGTCGGCCTCGAGGGCGTCGCCGGGCCCGAGCTGCTCGCCATGACGCTGAACGGATCGGAGAAGGCGCAGGACGTCGCCGAGTCCTGGACCGCCAACGCCGAGCTCTTCCTCAAGGTTCCGCTGGCGACGGCCCCCGGCGCCTACAAGTCGGTGCTGACGCTCTCGCTGTTCGAATAGCCTGATCAGAACGGGGCCGCGGCACCGCCGCGGCCCCGTTCGACCGTCTCCCCCGAGGAACCACGTGCTCCACCGACCCGCCCCTGTCCGTCCGCTGCGCCGGATGCTCGGCGCCGGCGCCTTCGTCCTGGCGCTGCTCGCCCTGTTCGTCGCGCCCGCCGGGCCCGCCGCGGCGGAGGGCGCCGATGACACGGTCACCTGGTCGGTGCAGCCCGCGAACGAGACCGGGCCGGACGGACGGCCCTGGATCGAGCAGTCGCTGGACCCGGGGGAGACCGCGACGGAACACCTCGCGGTCCACAACTTCAGCGACGCCGACGTCACCTTCCGGCTGAGCGCCGCCGACGGCTTCTTCAATGAGAACGGCCGTTTCAACATGCTTCCCTCAGACCAGGAGTCCATGGCTGCCGGCACCTGGATCGAGCTCCCCGAGGCCGTCGAGGTGCCGGCGGGAGAGACCTCGGTGGTGGAGTTCACCATCACCGTCCCCGACGACGCCGAGCCGGGCGATCACGCCGCCGGGGTCGCGGCATCCATCCTCTCTTCCGGCGCGAACGACGGCGGATCGACCGTCGGCGTCGAAAGCCGCGTCGGCTTCCGGGTCATGACGCGCGTGACCGGCGAACTGACGCCCGGGGTCGAGGTCTCCGGGGTGACGACCGACTACCGGACAGCCTGGAATCCGTTCCGCCCGGGTACTCTCACCGTCCAGTTCGACGTCGCGAACACGGGCAACACGCGTGTGAGCATCGCGGGCGTCGTATCCGCCGGCGGCCAGAGCGCGGACTATCCGCCGGCGGATTCGCCGCAAGAGCTCCTCGTCGGCGACACTCGGCATTTCACCGTCGAAGTCGACAACGTCTGGCCGCTTTTCGTCGTGCCGACCACGGTCCTGGTCGACCCGACCGCCATCGTCGTCAGCGGCGAAGCGCCCGAGGTCGCTCCGATCGAGGTGCAGGCCACCGCGTGGGCCATTCCGTGGCCGCAGCTGCTGCTGCTCGCGGGAATCGCCCTCATCATCGGTGCGCTCGCGTGGGGTCGACGCCGTTCGAAGGCGAAGCTCGCGACCGCCCTCGAAGAGGCGCGAGAAGAAGGTCGCCGCGCCGCCGCTGCGCCCGCGGCTCCCACCGACGCCGGGACGGACGCCTCATGAGCCGCCACCTGCGTATGGCTGCAGGCGCGCTGGCTGCGGCATCCGTTCTGCTCCTCCTTCCCTCCGCCGCGCATGCCGACGAGGTCGACCCGACGCCGGGCGAGATCGGTCTCACGGTTGAGATCGCGCCGCTGCCGTGCGTCGGCGAGTGCGCCGGGGGCGTGCTGCCGGCAACGGGAGCCGACGTGCCGAGCCTGCTGGTATGGCTCGCGCTGGCGGTCATCGCCGCCGGTGTGACGCTGGTGACAGCGCGCCGAATCCGCGCATCGCCAGCCGCGGCGCGGGGGACGACCCCGCCCGCGCCCTACTATGTGGTCAGCGGTCGTCGCGCGCAGCACGCGCACGACGGACTGCCGTCCTCCCCTCACGCGACGGCCTTGCGAGGAGATGCCGGCGACCGCCGGATCGATTGAGGAGCGGGATGTCGGAACAGGCGACGCGCGGCTGGCAGCGGCCCAGCATCTACGACGTGGCGAAGCAGGCCGGCGTTTCGCACATGACCGTGTCGCGCGTGCTCAACGGCCACCCGAACATCCGCGAGTCCACGCGTGAGCGGGTGCTCCAGGCCATCGACGAGATGAACTACACGCGCAGTTCGATCGCGCGCGCTCTCGCGACGCGCCGCGCCATGCGCATCGGTGTGCTCGTGGACAGTCCCGTGCAGTGGGGTCCGAACAGCACGCTGCGAGCGATCGAGAGCGCAGCGCGCGATGCCGGCTACGCGATCAGCGCCTTCTCGATCTCGGACGACGAGGAGTCGCAGATCGACACCGGCGTCGTCGAACTGGTCACCCAGGGCGTCGACGCGCTGTGCGTGATCGCGCCTCGCGCCTCATCTCTCGACATGCTGCGTCAGCAGAGCACCGGCCTGCCGACGCTGGTGATCAAAGCCGAACCCGACCCCGAGATGCACACCGCCGCAGTCGACCAGCGCGCCGGTGCCATGGCTGCCGTCATGCACCTCATCGAGCTCGGGCACAGGTCGATCGTCCACTTGTCGGGCCCGCTCGACTGGTACGACGCCCGCGCCCGCGAGCAGGGGTGGCGCGATGCGCTGGCCGACGCGGGGCTGACCATCGCGCCGCCCGTCGTCGGCGACTGGACCTCCGACTACGGCTACAGCTTCGGCAAGAGCTACGACTTCGCCGACGCCACCGCGGTCTTCGCCGCCAACGATCAGATGGCGCTCGGACTGGTGCACGGCCTTTCGGAACGCGGGCTCAGCGTGCCCGGCGACATCAGCGTGGTGGGCTTCGACGACCTTCCCGATGCCCGGCACTTCCTGCCGCCGCTGACGACCGTCCGCCAGGACTTCACGGCGCTCGGCGCGCTCGCGCTGCAGATCATCATCGCGGCCATCGAGGGCGACGACATCGCCGAGCACGACATCATCTCGCCGCGACTGATCGTCCGCGGCTCCAGCGCGGCGCCGAGCTCCTGACGCGATACACGGTGTCAGTTGCCTCGAACCGCGGTCGGCGGGATCCGGTGCGGGTGACCTTTCGCGACGGTTCGGCGAACCGGCTTCAGGTGTCCAAAGACCCCTCGGAGACCCCGCGGCGACCCGGTGGCCCGGACCCGACTTTCGCCGTCGGTGACGTGCTGTTGATGTTCGCGGTAACGGGATCGTAACGAATCTCGTAGATTCAGTTGCGTAAGCGCATGTTAGCGCGCACAATGGTCTCGCACACACCCGAGAGTGTCCCGCCCGGGGCACACGGACTTCCTCTCCGACCAAGATGCGTCGGAGAGTCTCAAGGAGGAGAAGACATGGCTACTAAGAAGCGGATGCTCGGCCTGATCGGCTTCGTCGGCGCTGGGGCGCTCGCCCTGGGTCTCGCCGGTTGCGCCGGCGGTGGCGGCAACGACGACGCCGGCTCGGGCGACACGGGCGGAGACGACCTGACGACGGTCGGTTTCGTCGCGGTCGGCCCTGAGGGTGGATGGCGCAACGCCAACGAGCAGGCGATCAAGGACGCCTTCACCGAGGAGGCGGGCTTCGACCTGAAGTACGCTCCCGCGGCGAGCCCGACCGACCAGAAGTCGCAGATCGACGCGTTCGCGACGTTCGTGAACGACGAGGTCGACGTCATCCTCCTCACCGCTACCGAGGCGTCCGGCTGGGACGACTCGCTCGAGCTGGCCCAGGAGGCAGAGATCCCCGTGATCCTGCTCGACCGCGGCGTCGAGTCCAGCGACGAGCTCTACGTCACCCGCATCGCCCCGGACAACGTCAACGTCGCCGGCACAGTCGGCGAGTGGGCCGTGGAGAGCTACCCGGAGGGCGCGAGCTACTTCACGCTTGAGGGCGTCCCCGGTCTCTCGGTCGTCAACGAGCGCAACGAAGGCTTCGAAGCGATCATCGAGGGCAAGGACGGCTGGAACAAGATCGGCGCACAGACCGCCAACTGGACCGCTGACGAGGGCAAGTCGGTCATCGAGACCGTGCTGCGGGAGAACCCCGACCTCCAGTTCATCTTCGCCCAGAACGACGAGATGGGCATCGGCGCGGCTGCTGCCGTCGTCGCCGCCGGTCTGATCCCGGGTACCGACGTCAAGATCGCCACGATCGACGGCACCACGCCGGCGCTCGAGGCGCTCGCCGCCGGTGAGCTGAGCTTCGTCGCTCAGTACAACCCCTTCTTCGGCGACCTCGCGGTCGAGGCGGTCAACGCGGCTCTCGCCGGCGAAGACGTCGAGAAGAACATCATCGTCGAGGGTGAGACCTTCAACTCGGCCGAGGCCGGACAGGCCGCGATCGACGAGGGCAAGGGCTTCTGATCTGATCCCGCGTCGACAAGACGAGAACTGATGCGAGCGGGGGTTGCCGTTCCGGCGGCCCCCGCTCGTGCTCGTCTTCATTCAGGACGAGCTACCGCAGCAACAAGGAAATGACGCAGCAATGATTGAACCGATCGCGATCGTCGAGGTACGAAACGCGTCCATCACCTTTCCCGGGGTGAAGGCGCTCGACGACGTCAGCTTCCGGCTGCTTCCCGGCGAAGTCCACACGCTCATGGGCGAGAACGGCGCCGGCAAGTCCACCCTCATCAAGGCGCTGACCGGTGTCTACCAGATCGACTCCGGCGAGATCGTCGTCGCCGGCAAGGTGAGGCACTTCAACGGCACCGCGTCTGCGCAGGCGGCCGGCATCTCCACCGTCTACCAGGAAGTCAACCTCTGCACGAACCTCACCATCGGCGAGAACGTCATGCTCGGGCACGAGGTTCACGACTGGACCGGCGTCAACTGGCGCAAGACCTACGCTCGCGCCCGTGAGGCCCTCACCCGCATGGGTCTCGGCGACCTCGATCCCCGCGCTCCGCTGTCATCGATCTCCATCGCGCTGCAGCAGCTCGTCGCCATCAGCCGTGCGATGGTCACCAACTCCAAGGTGCTCATCCTCGATGAGCCCACCTCCAGCCTCGACGCGAACGAGGTCGAGGTGCTCTTCGCCGTCATCCGACGGCTCCGCGACCAGGGCGTCGCGATCCTCTTCGTCTCTCACTTCCTCGATCAGGTCTACGCGATCAGCGACCGCATCACGGTCCTGCGCAACGGCCAGTTCGTCGGCGAGTACCTCAAGCGCGACCTCGATCGCACGCAGCTCATCTCGAAGATGATCGGCAAGGACTTCGAGGCGCTGCGAGCCCTCGGCTCCAACCGGCAGACGCAGCAGCGCGACCGCAGCGTGACTCCGCTCTTCGCCGCCGAGGATCTCGGCCGCAAGGGGGCGATCGAGCCCACGACCCTCGAGATCCACGCCGGCGAGGTCGTCGGCTTCGCCGGCCTCCTCGGGGCCGGGCGCACCGAGCTCGCGCGGCTCATCGCCGGCGCCGACAAGGCGGATTCGGGCACCGTCCGGATCCGTGGCAAGAAGGTGGCGCTGGGTTCCCCTGTCGCGGGCCTCTCACACGGCATCGCCTATTCGACGGAGAACCGTCGTGAGGACGGCATCGTCGGCGACCTGAGCGTGCGTGAGAACATCATGCTCGCCGTCCAGGCCCGCCGCGGGTGGCTCCGCCGTGTCCCCGCCCGCGAGGTCGACCAGCTGGTCACGACCTACATGGAGCGCTTCAGCGTGCGTCCCAACGACCCCGATCGCCCCATCCGCCTCCTCTCGGGCGGCAACCAGCAGAAGGTGCTTCTCGGTAGGTGGCTGGCCACCAATCCTGACCTGCTTCTTCTCGACGAGCCGACGCGCGGCATCGACGTCGGCGCCAAGGCCGACATCCAGGAGACCGTGGCCGAACTCGCCGAAGGCGGCATGGGCGTCGTGTTCATCTCCTCCGAGCTCGAGGAGGTGGTTCGCCTCTCCGAGCGGATCGTCATCCTGAAGGACCACCAGAAGGTGGGCGAGGTCGTCAACGGACCCGACGTCACAGCCGAGAGCATCGTCTCGGTCATCGCGACAGAGTCGGGCGATGATGCGGAGAAGACCGCGGATGCCCTCGGCGACGAGGCCGCCTCCGGTGAATCCGCCCCCCACCACGAAGGGAGCGCGTCATGAATCGCGTCAAGACCGCGCTGCGCACGCCCTGGTTCTGGGGCATCGTCGGCATCGCGCTGCTGCTGCTGATCAACTCGCTCAAGAACCCGGCGTACCTGGCGCTCAGCATCAACCCGACGACGGGAATGCTCACGGGCAACCTGCTCGACATCCTGCGGGTGTCTGCGCCGATCATCATGATCGCGCTCGGCATGACCTTCGTCATCGCCACGGGCGGCATCGACCTCTCGGTCGGTTCGATGATGGCCGTCGGCGGCGCGGTCGCCATGGAGACGCTCTCCAGTATGGAAGGGTCGCCGCCGGTTGCCGCGATGCTGTCGGCCATCGGCCTGGCACTTCTGCTGGCGATCGTCCTCGGTGCGATCAACGGCTTCCTGGTCTCGGTCATCGGGCTCCAGCCATTCATCACGACCCTGATCATGATGCTCGCCGCGCGCGGAATCGCGCGCGTCGTCACCAGCGGTCAGAACACCAACGCCACCAACGAGCCGTTCCGTCTGCTTGCGAACGGGCAGATCTTCGGCATCCCGACGAGCTTCGCGATCGCCATCGCGATCGTCCTGCTCATCGCGCTGGTGATGCGGCGCACGGCGCTCGGCCTCATGATCGAGTCGATCGGCATCAACCCGCATGCGAGCCGACTCGCCGGCATCCGTCCCCGTCCCATCCTCTTCGGCGTCTACGTCCTCTCCGCCGCGCTCGCCGCGGTGGGAGGCCTGTTCAGCGTGTCGGAGGTGATGACGGTCAGCGTGGGCGGCACGGGCAACCTGATGGAGCTCGATGCCATCCTTGCGGTGGTCATCGGCGGCACGTCGCTCGCCGGCGGCAAGTTCTCGATCGTGGGGTCCACCGTGGGTGCGCTTCTCATCGCGACCCTGAACAAGACCGTGCTGTTCCTCGGCGTCCCCGCCGCCGCGACGCCGGCCTTCAAGGCTGTCGTCATCATCGTCCTCGTCCTCCTGCAGTCGGAGCGCGTGCGCTCCTGGGCCTTCGGGCACGGGAGACCGTCACGCACACCCAGCGGGCCCAGTCGGCCCGCAGCGGAACAGGGCACGCCGCCCGTCTCGAAGGAGGCCGTCGCATGAGCTCGTCGCACACGCTCGCCGAAGCGATTCCCCCCATTCCCGACCTCGCTGAGGCCAAGAACGCGGCGGCCTCAGGTCGTCTGGCACGTCTGTGGGAGCGCAATCAGACGCTGATCCCCACGCTCGCCGCCCTCGTGCTGCTGTTCGGCATGCTGATCTATGCCGAGGTCGCATACGGCCGGGTGTTCCACGCGGGCACCATGTCGAGCCTCCTGATCAGCTTCGCTCCGACGATCATCCTGGCGGTCGGGATGACGATCGTGATCGTCTCGGGCGGCATCGACCTGTCGGTCGGCGCAGTGGTCGCGTTCAGCTCGGTCGCCGGCGTGATGCTCATGAACATCGGCATCGACGGCTGGGCCTCGATGCTGCTCATGATCCTGTTCGGTGCGCTGTTCGGCGTGATCGCCGGAGTCATGGTCCAGTACTTCAGCGTGCAGCCGTTCATCGCGACGCTGGCGATGATGTTCCTCGCCCGCGGACTGGCCTCGATGCTCTCGACCACGCCGGTCCAGGCGCCCGAGAACTCGCCGATCCACCTGCTGGCCACCGACTTCAAGCTCATCGACGGGCCCAAGGTCAACGACCTCACCATCACACCCGGCCTGATCATCGCGGTGCTGGTCGTGCTCGGCGGCATGTTCTACATGCACCGCAGCCGCAGCGGTCGCACGGTCTACGCGATCGGCGGCAACGAGTCTTCAGCGGCGCTGATGGGCCTGCCGGTCGCTCGGACGCGGGTGGGGATCTACATCATCTCGGGTGCGCTGGCCGGCCTCGCGGCGGTCGTCTACACCGCCGAAGTCGGCGGCAAGGCGCAGAACGTCACCGGCATCGGCTGGGAGCTCGACGCCATCGCCGCCGTCGTCATCGGCGGGACGCTGCTGACGGGCGGCTATGGCTACATCCTCGGCTCCGTCGTGGGCGTGTTCGTGATCGCGGCCATGCGCCTCATCATCACGAAGGACGGCACGATCAACCCCGAGTACCTCACGATCATCACCGGTGGAGTTCTGCTGGTGTTCGTGCTGCTGCAGCGCGTTCTCACCCGGCGTCGGGCCAGCTGATGGCGGGCACCGAACTTCAGGCGGCGATCGACGCGGTCCGCGAGGATGTCGCGAAGCTGCACGGCGAGCTGGTCCGGTACGGCCTCGTGGTCTGGACCGGCGGCAACGTCTCGGGCCGCGTGCCCGGCGCGGACCTGTTCGTGATCAAGCCGTCCGGCGTCTCGTACGACGACCTCGCGCCCGAGAACATGATCCTGTGCGACCTCGACGGCAACGTCATCCCGGGTTCGCCCGGCAGCGACCGCAGCCCCTCGAGCGACACGGCAGCCCACGCCTACGTGTACCGCAACATGCCCGACGTCGGGGGAGTCGTGCACACGCACTCCACCTACGCCGTCGCGTGGGCGGCGCGCGGCGAGGAGATCCCGTGCGTCATCACCGCGATGGCCGACGAGTTCGGCGGGCCCATTCCGATCGGGCCGTTCGCCATCATCGGCGACGACTCGATCGGTCGCGGCATCGTCGAGACGCTCTCGGGTCACCGCAGCCGCGCGGTGCTGATGCAGAACCACGGCCCTTTCACGATCGGAACGTCGGCCAAGGACGCGGTCAAAGCCGCCGTCATGGTCGAGGACGTCGCCCGCACGGTGCACTTCGCCCGAGAGGCCGGCGCGCTCATCCCGATCCCGCAGGAGGCCATCGACCGCCTCTACGACCGGTACCAGAACGTGTACGGCCAGAGCGGGGACGAACGGCGATGACGGAATCGACGCAGACGACTGCGGATGCCGCGGCCGCCGCGATCCGCGAGGGCCGCACCGCGCTCGGCATCGAACTCGGATCGACTCGGATCAAGGCCTGCCTGGTGCTCGCCGACGATCCGTCGACGGTGCTCGCCGTGGGCAGCCACGAGTGGGAGAACCAGTTCGAGGACCGCGTCTGGACGTACTCGCTGGATGCCGTGTGGAGCGGGCTGCAGGCCGCGTTCGCGGACCTCGCGGCCGACGTCAACGAGCGCCACGACGTCCAGCTGACGACGTCCGGGGCCATCGGGGTCTCGGCGATGATGCACGGGCACCTCGCCTTCGACGAGTCGGACAGGCTCCTGGTGCCGTTCCGGACCTGGCGCAACACGACCACCGCGCGCGCGTCCGGCGTGCTGTCCGAGCTGTTCGGCGTGAACATCCCGCAGCGCTGGTCGATCGCCCACCTCTACCAGGCGGTGCTCGACGAGGAGCCGCACGTCGCCGACGTGCGCTTCCTCACGACCCTCGCCGGCTACGTCCACTGGAAGCTCACCGGCCGCAAGGTGCTGGGTGTCGGCGACGCCTCGGGAATGTTCCCGATCGACTCCGCCACGGGTGGCTACGACGCGGCGATGCTCGACAAGTTCGATGGCCTCGTGGGGGAGCGCGCCCCCGGTATGCGCGCCGTCGACCTCCTGCCTGAGGTCCTGGTCGCGGGCCGTCCAGCCGGCGAGCTCACCGCGGCGGGCGCCGCGCTCCTCGATCCGTCCGGTGCACTGCAGCCCGGCATCCCGTTCTGCCCGCCCGAGGGCGACGCCGGCACCGGCATGGTCGCCACGTGCTCGGTGGCACCGCGCACGGGCAACGTCAGCGCCGGCACGAGCATCTTCGCGATGGTGGTGCTCGAGCATCCGCTGGCGAGCGTCCACCACGAGCTCGACATCGTCACGACTCCTGCCGGAGACCCGGTGGCGATGGTGCACTGCAACAACGGCGCGAGCGAGCTCGCCGCGTGGGTCGGGCTGTTCGCGCGATTCGCCGCTGTGAGCGGCGGCGACCTGAACTCCGATGACGTGTTCGAGGCGCTCTTCCGGGAGGCTCTGGACGGAGATCCCGACGCCGGCGGACTGCTGGCCTACAACCACCTCGCCGGAGAGCCGATCGCCGGGATGTCGGAGGGGCGGCCGCTGTTCGTGCGCACCCCGGACAGCCGCCTGACGCTGGCGAACTTCATGCGCGCGCAGATCTACGGCGTCTTCGGCACGCTGAGTCTGGGCATGCGGGTTCTGGCGGACGAGGGCGTGAAGCTCGACCGCATGTTCGCGCACGGCGGCATGTTCCGCACCGCGGGCGTCGCGCAGCGCTTCCTCGCAGGATCGCTCGATGCGCCCGTCGTGGTCGCCGAGACGGCGTCCGAGGGCGGCGCGTGGGGCATCGCGGTGCTGGCCGCCTATCTGTCCGCCGCACCGGAACAGGACCTCGACGGCTTCCTGCGCGACCGTGTCTTCGCCGGCGCCGAGTTCCACACCGTCGAACCCGATCCCGAAGACGTCCCCGGCTTCGCCGCCTACCTCTCGCGCTATCGCGACGGACTCGCCGTGGAGCGAGCCGCCGTGCAGGCGCTCTGATCTGCGTGACCCCCCTCGGAAGACCCAAAAGGACAGCTTCATGACCCGTCAGCCACTCGCCACCTCCCTCGACTCCTACGAGGTGTGGTTCGTCACCGGCAGCCAGAACCTCTACGGCGAGGAGACCCTCCAGCAGGTGGCCGCCCAGTCGCAGGCGGTCGCCGACGGCCTCGGTGGGATGCCGGTGAAGGTCGTCTGGAAGCCGGTGCTCAAGGACAGCGACTCGATCCGCCGTCTGGCGCTCGAGGTGAACTCGCGTGACGACGTGATCGGCGTCATCGCGTGGATGCACACCTTCAGCCCCGCCAAGATGTGGATCGCGGGCCTCGACGCCCTGCAGAAGCCCCTTCTGCACCTGCACACGCAGGCCAACGTCGAGCTGCCCTGGGCCGACATCGACTTCGACTTCATGAACCTGAACCAGGCCGCGCACGGCGACCGCGAGTTCGGCTACATCCAGACTCGTCTCGGAGTCGCCCGCAAGACCGTCGTCGGCCACGTCTCGAACCCGGCCGTGCTGCAGCAGGTCGAGGACTGGGAGCGCGCCGCCGCCGGCTGGGCTGCCGCTCGCACCCTCAAGCTCGCGCGCTTCGGCGACAACATGCGCTACGTCGCCGTGACCGAGGGCGACAAGACCGAGGCCGAGCTGCGCTTCGGGGTGCAGGTCAACACGTGGGGCGTGAACGAACTCGTCGAGGCTGTCGATGCCGCCTCGGACGCGGATGTCGACGCCCTCGTCGCCGAATACCTCGAGGCCTACGACGTGGCCGACGAGCTGCGCCCGGGCGCCGAGCGGCACCAGTCGCTCCGGGACGGAGCCGCCATCGAACTCGGCCTGCGCTCCTTCCTCGAGGAGGGCGGCTTCGGCGCGTTCACCACCTCGTTCGAAGACCTGGGCACGCTCAAGCAGCTCCCCGGGCTCGCGGTGCAGCGCCTCATGGCCGAGGGCTACGGCTTCGGCGCCGAGGGTGACTGGAAGACCGCGATCCTCGTGCGCGTCGCCAACGTCATGGGCTCAGGCCTGCCGGGTGGCGCGAGCCTCATGGAGGACTACACCTACGACCTCGTGCCCGGGTCCGAGCGCATCCTCGGCGCCCACATGCTCGAGGTCTCGCCGTCGCTGACCACGGCCAAGCCGCGCCTCGAGGTGCACCAGCTCGGCATCGGCGGCAAGGACGACCCGGTGCGCCTGGTCTTCACCGCCGACGCCGGTCCCGCTCTGGTGGTGGCCATGAGCGACATGCGCGACCGCTTCCGCCTGGTCGCCAATGTCGTGCAGAACGTCGACGCCCCCGACCTCCCGAATCTCCCGGTCGGGCGGGCGGTGTGGGAGCCGGCGCCGGACTTCGCCACCTCGGCGGCCTGCTGGCTCGCCGCCGGCGCCGCCCACCACACCGTCATGACGACGGCCGTGGGCATCGAGGTCTTCCGCGACTTCGCAGAGATCGCCAAGACCGAGCTCGTCGTCATCGACGAGGACACCACCGTGCGCGGCTTCCAGCGCGAGCTGCGGTGGAACCAGGCCTACTACCGCCTCGCTCAGGGCCTCTGAGCGGACCAGCACCAACACCAGCACCAGCACCCGCACCCCACCCGAAGGGATCTCACCGATGAGACCGCATTCGACTCCGTCCGCGCGCACACGCGCGCGGCGACCCGCCCGCCGCGCGATCGCCTCTACCGCCGTCGCCGCACTCGCCGTCTCGCTGCTGGGGCTCACCGCCCCCGCCGCGGTGGCGGCTGCGGTACCCGCACCGACCGCCCACTACGACATGTCCCACTCCGGGTCGAGTCTGCTCGACGTGTCGGGCAACGGTCGGCACGCCGCCCTCACCGATCTGACGGATGCGTCGTTCGTCGCGCCTTCGGGCGACGATGTGCTCCGCTTCAAGGCGGACGGCTACGCGTCGCTGCCTCAGGGCCTCATCACGGCGGCCGACAACGACTTCACCGTCGAGTACACGGTCACGACCCAGACTGCGGCGAACCACTTCGGGTGGGTCATCGGCGCCCGCGTCGGTGCGTGGAACACCACGCAGCTCGGCGACCACATCTTCCTCAGCCCTCGCTCGGCGCAGGGCGGCTACACCAACCAGGTGCTCGCGGCGATCCGCGTGAAGTCGGGGACCGACAACGGTGAGACCCGCATGCCGGCCGGCGGCGGGCTCAACGCCGGCTTCACCACGCTCACCATGGTGGGCTCGGGCAACACCCTCACCGTCTACCGCGACGGCGCCGTCATCTCCACGCTCACCCATGCCCGTGCCATGAGCTCGATCGTCCCCGCGACCGGGGACGTGCTCGGCTACATCGGGCGCTCGCTCTACCAGGGCGACTCGCGGCTGCGCGCCGACGTGTCCGACATGAAGGTGTGGGACGTCGCGCTCACTCCGCAGGAGGTCACCGACAGCATGCCGACCGCTGCGCAGAAGGCGGCCGCGACCGACGGGATCATCCGTCTCGACATCCAGTCGACAGTCCTCGGGGCGAACCCGTCGCTGGACAGCGTCACGAAGAACCTGACGTTCCCGGCATCCGCGAACGGAGTGGCCCTCACCTGGTCCAGCTCCGACCCGGCGGTCGTCTCGAACACCGGCGTCGTGTCGCGCAGCGCTCTCACGAGCGATGCGCCCGTCACCATCACCGCGACGACGTCGCTGGACACGACGATCACCTTCGATGTCGTCGTGAAGGCCCCCGAGCTGGCGGCCGACCTCGATGCGATCGCCTTGACGACGCGCACGACCGAGAACCTGCCGCTCATCACGACGGGCGCCGTCAACGGGGCGCCCATCACGTGGACGTCCTCGGATGCCGCGCTCGTGACGCCGACGAACGCCGCCTATGCGGCCCCCGCTGTCGGCGCGCCCGACCCCTTCAAGGGCGGCGGGCTCATCGAGCGCCCGGCGTACGGCGAGGGCGACAAGTCAGTCACTCTCACCGCGACGGCGACACTCAACGGCGCCACGACGTCGCGCAGCTTCACCGTGGCCGTCGCCGAGAAGGGCCGCTGGGCGCCGGACGCCGGCTACGCGGCGGCGTACTTCAAGGCCGACAACGACGAGAAGATCTACCAGGCGGCAACCGCCGGCAACAACTTCTTCTCCTTCGCGCCGGTCAACGGCGGTGCTCCGACGATCGTCTCGACCGCCGACACGACTGGTCTGCGGGACCCGTACATCATCCGCTCCGCAGAGGGCGACAAGTACTACATGATCGCCACCGACCTCTGCATCGGCTGCACCGGAGACTGGGGGGCTGCGCAGTCCAGGGGCAGCCTCAAGATCGAGGTGTGGGAGTCGCCCGACATGAAGAGCTGGGTCCGGACGAACGGCCAGAATGCCGGCATCACGATCAACCAGCCGGAAGCCGGAATGACTTGGGCGCCGGAGGCGTACTGGGATGACGACCTGCAGTCCTACGTCGTGTTCTTCGCGTCGCGGCTGTACGACGACGTCGCCCACACGAGCGGTCCCGGGCACGCGCGGATGTTCTACGTGCTCACGCGTGACTTCAAGACGTTCACGTACCCGCCGGCGACGTGGCAGGACACCGGCTACGCGCGCATCGACTCGACCGTCACGAAGATCGACGACTACTACTACCGGTTCACCAAGAACGAGGACGGTGGCGCCGCAGGCCCGCTGGAGATCGGCAAGGACATCTTCCTGGAGCGCTCGAAGGTGCTGACCGCTCCGACCACGCAGTCCAGCTGGACGGCCGACCCCAGCACCACGTGGCAGCTGACCGACACGTACATGACGCGGCTCGAGACCAACCAGGTCGGCGAAGGCCCAGAGATCGTCAAGCTCAACGCCGGCGATCCGAACAACACCGCAGAGGGCGACGGCTACGTCTTCCTCGTCGACAACTACGGGGCCGGCGGCTACCGCGCGTTCCTGACGGACGCCGACGCGATCGCATCCAGCGCCCAGGGTGACCGACTGTCGAAGCGGGCCGAGTGGGTGGTGCGGCCCCAGGGCGGGCTCCCCGCGAGCCCGCGCCACGGTTCGTTCGTGAGCGTCACGCAGTCGGTGCTGACGGCACTGAACACGTGGAGCCCGGTCGCGGCTGTCGCCTCGACGACCGCCCTGAGCGCGGAGGGTCGAACCGCGACCGCCGAGGTCGTGGCAGCGGACGGCGGCGACGTCGTGGGCACCGTCACCTTCACCGGCGGAGCCTGGAGCCAGACGGTGGGCCTCGAGGCCGGCTCGGCATCGGTCGCGGTTCCGGCCGGCGTCGGCAGCGTCACCGCGCACTACGACGGCTACCGCGACGCGCTGGTCGGTCCCTCGACGTCTGCGGTGGTGTCATTCGGCCTCGAACTGAGCGCTGCCGCCGCTACGAGGTGCGTCGCGGGGAAGGTCGTCGAGACGGTCAGCGTCACCAACGACGACGAGGTCGCGGCATCCGTCACGATCACCGGCGCGTACGGGACCAAGACCGTGACGATCGCCCCGGGCAAGACCGCCGCAGCCGCATTCACCACCCGTGCCGCATCGATCGCGTCCCACGCGGTGTCGATCAGCGCCACGGCCGCAGACGGCCGGACTCACGCCTCCAGCGTGACCGTCCCGGCCGCCGACTGCCGGTAGACCGTACGACCGGAGGGCCTGTGACCTGGTCGCGGGCCCTCCGGTCTTCGCGGGATACTGGGAGCGATCCCATCCCCCTTCGATCGAGGACCTGAATCCATGGCACGCACCCCGATGTCCGGCACCCAGCACGCGCTCCGCGCGGGAGACTACGAGGCGGTGATCGCCAGCGTCGGGGCGACTCTGCGGTCGCTGACCCACCTCGGCCGCGACCTGGTGGTGCCCTTCGACTCCGACGAGGTCCGTCCGTCGTACCGGGGCGCGACGCTCGCGCCGTGGCCGAACCGGGTCGTCGACGGGACGTACTCGTTCGAAGGCGTCGAGCGCCAGCTGCCCCTCACCGAGCCGGCGCGTTCGCATGCGCTCCACGGCCTCGCCGCGTGGCTGGACTTCGAGGCGATCGACAAGGGCCCCGACCACGTGACGCTGACGGCAGTCATCCAGCCGCAGACCGCGTACCCCTGGCGCGTCGTGGTCACCACGACCTTCTCGCTCGGCCCCGACGGTCTCACCCAGTCCGTCACGGCGCGCAACGACAGCGACGAGGCCGCGCCGTGGGGGACCGGACCGCATCCCTACCTCAAGGCCGGCGACGGCCACGTCGACGATTGGACCCTCGAGCTGCCCGCGTCGCAGGTGCTCGCCGTCACTCCGGATCGCCTCATCCCGACCGAGCTCGTCGCCGTCGACGCCGACGAGCCCGAGCGCTTCGACTTCCGTTCGCCGCGTGTGATCGGCGACGCCTTCATCGATCACGCCTACTCCGGCCTCCTGCGCGACGAGTCCGGTGCCGCCGTCGTGCGGGTGACCGACCCGTCCGGCACCGGAGTCGAGATGTCGTGGGATGCCGCATGCCCGTGGGTGCAGATCCACACGGCCGACAAGCCCGAGGCCGAGCTCAGCCGCCTGGGTCTGGCCGTCGAGCCGATGACCTGCGCACCGGACGCGTTCAATGAGGCGGACTACGAGTTCGACGCCGGTCTCATCTCGCTCGCGCCCGGCGCTGATTCGACGGCGTCGTGGCGGATCGCTGCGATCGCGTGACGCTCGGCTGACCGGTCGCGCGGGCGCCACGGGTGCGGGCGTCTAGTGGTGGCCGGGGTCCACGATCCCGTGCGTGCCGTGCGGCGACGCGCTCCGGCCGGCCTCGGTGGCGGCGAGAGCAGGGGTGACGAGAGCGGCGACCACGATCGCGGCGGCGAAGAGCACCCACAGTCGGGGCGACGCCTCTTCCGCGCCCGCACGGCGTCGGCGCAGTCGCGTCGCGCAGGCGATGGCCGCGGAGATCAGCAGCGCGGTCAGGGCCGCGACGGCAAGAACGCTGGTTCCGGCCGGGTTCGCGACGAGTGCCGCGACCGCGGCCACGATCCCCGCCAGTGCGCCTGCGACGCCCGCCCGTGGCACGACGATGCGTCCACGGGCGAGCGTCCAGGCTCCCCACACGAGCGACCCGGTTCCCAGCGCGATGAGCACGATGCCGGCCCCCCGGGCGGCGTCGTCCTGCAAGATGGCGCCGGCGCCGAGGGCGACCTCGATGAGGCCCGCGCCCCACGCCGCGACGGCCGCCCAGGAGGGGGCGGCGCCGCGAAGCGCGAGCGGCGCCCCGGGCGTCCGTGCGGACGCGACGGGGGCCAGCTCGGCTGCGGGGATCACGGAGGTCATGCGAACCGGATCAGACCGTGCGGCCCGGCGCGTCGGTGCGCACGTTCCGGTCTGCGGCCAGCCCCACGCCCAGCAGCACCAGTGCGCTGGCGAGGTGGAGGAAGTGGTCCGCGGTGTTCAGCGCCAGGATGTTCAGCGCCGTGTCGACGAGGAAGAACCCGACGATTCCGAGGAGCAGGTAGACGGCCCCGACGGTGACGTTCACGGCTTTCGCGGCGGGCACCGACTTCAGGCCGGCGATGAGCAGCGCCGCGCCGATCAGCAGGTGGGCGATGTTGTGCAGCGGGTTGACCTCGAAGACTCCGAGGAGCAAGTTGCCCTCGGTGGCGATGAAGCCGACACCGCCCGTGACGGCGAAGCCGAGCAGCCCGACGAGGATGTAGACGGCCCCGAAGATGGTGGCGACGAGGCGATTCGGTGACGAGCGCATGAGCGTTCCTCCTGTTTTAAGGGCGGCGGATGCCGCGACGGTGTGTTGTTCGGAGTCCCGGTCGGATCGGTTTGGCCGATTCGGAGCCGGAGACGACGAGAACCCCGAGCCACGCTCGAGGTCCCTGCCGGGTGCCGCGGGAAACCGCGGCAACACTCGGTGGATCAGTTGTCCCGCAGGTCTTCCTTGATGTCATTGCGGGTCTTGACCGAGTCGCGCTCGGCTTCGGCCTTCTTGACGTCGGAATCCGCCTTCATCTCGTCGACCTTGTCGCCGACTCGATCGGTCGTGTCTTCCCAGGTGTCCTCGATCTTTTCGCCGACGGCCTCGGCCGTCTGCTTCGCGTCATCCATGAATCCCATGTACCCGCTCCTTTTCTCGAAGAACTGCGTTCGCCACGCTACGGCCGTGCTGCGCCGGGGCAGGGGGGCTTGCGCGCGCCGACGGCGCTTGCTATCGCGGGCAGAACCGTACGGAAAAAGGGATGCCGCGGCGTCTAGATCGGAGTCGTCGTATCGATCGCGTCGCGCAGTGGGCGCCGCATCGGTCCCCAGTACCGGGTCGGGGTGATTCGGGTCAGCACGTCGACCAGGCGAGCCTCGCGACCCACCATCGTGCGCGCCCGGCGCCGGATCGTGGCCTCGACGATGCGCACCGCGGCGTCGGCGGGCTCGGTGTGGTACATCGCGGCCTGCGCCGCCGCGGCCCGATCGGCGACCGCGGGATCGATCGCGGCCGCATACCGCCCGCGGCCGATGATGCCGGTCTTGACGCCGGCGGGGTAGATCGCGCCCACGCTCACGGTGGTGTGCTCGAGCTCGTGCCGCAGCGCCTCGGTGAAGCCCCGGACGGCGAATTTGCTCATCGCGTACGGAATCCGCCCGGCAGGTGCGGCCAGGCCATAGATGCTCACGAGGTGCGTGATGTGCGCGGCCTCCTCTCGGCGCATCGCAGGAAGCAGCGCCTGAGTGATGTTCACCGTGCCCCAGAGGTTGACGTCCATGAGCCAGCGCATCTCGTCCATCGTCAGCTGGTCGATGCTGCCGAGCATCGAAGATCCCGCGCAGGTGATCAGGGCCTGCACGTGGCGATGGGACGCATCGATCTCGGCCGCGAGCGCGAAGACGGCGTCGTCGTCGGTGAGGTCCACCGCGTGCATCGTATGCCCGGTTCCGGCGAGCTCCGAGGCCAGGGCCGACAGGCCCTCGCCGTTGCGGTCGATCAGCGCCAGCCGCGCCCCGCGACGGTCCAGCTCGCGTGCGATGTCTGCGCCCATCCCGCTGGCCGCGCCGGTGATCACCGTCGTCCTGCCGCGTACGTCGAGCCGCTGCATCCTGGCCATCGCCGTTCCCCTCGTCGCCCTCGACCTGCTCCTACGATTGTCGCGGACTCGGCGGCCGCCTCCGGACGCTAGCCTCGTTGCAGGAGGTGTGATGGGCAAGACCGCAGAGGCGATCTCAGAAGGTGTGTCCATCGCGTCGGCCGCGGCGCGGATGGCCGTCCGCAACCACATCCTCGTGGAGACGATCGCGCACGACGAGCCGTTCGACGTCGCCGCATTCGCACCGTTCGCGCACGACACCCTGGTGGCGCTCGCCGTCGAGCAGGAAGAGGCGGCCGGCCTCGCCAAGCGCCAGCGAAAGAAGGCGTGGGGAAAGTTCACCGATCCCGACGGCACGCACGACTACCGCGACCGCGACACCCGCAACCTGCGCCGCCGCCACAAGCAGTATCGCGGGGTAGCCCGAGAGCTGCGGCGCATCGCCGACGACCCGCACGCGGTGCGCGGCCTCGTGGAGCAGGCACGGGATGCCGCATGGGGAGACGTGGAGGCGAACCTCCAGCGCCGGCTGAGGGTCGAGGGCATGCGTCCTGACCTGGACCCCGACTACGCGAAGATGCGCGCGGCCCGGATGCAGTCCCTCCGCCTCGTCGACCTGCCTCGGCTGGCAGCCCATCGACGGCGGGCGCCGGAACGTGGTCCGGAGGAGGGGGATCCCGGGGCCGAGACGCGCGCCTGAGCACGGACACGCCCGGGATTCGGGCATCCCGGCGTCGATTCGCTCCGCGGGGCGCCGTCGGGTATTCTGGACGCTGGCTTGCGCGAGATCGCGAGCCGGGCGCCCGTAGCTCAATGGATAGAGCATCTGACTACGGATCAGAAGGTTAGGGGTTCGAGTCCCTTCGGGCGCACACTGTGTTGAGACAGTGATGGAACGGCCTGCGGAAGCAGGCCGTTCTGCTTTTCCGTCGCGCACGC
The DNA here is from genome assembly GCA_963754635.1 of uncultured Actinomycetota bacterium. Taxonomy (GTDB): domain Bacteria; phylum Actinomycetota; class Actinomycetes; order Actinomycetales; family Microbacteriaceae; genus Microbacterium. Next base: position 84,480 of record CAVWGM010000002.1, read on the forward strand.
CAGAATGAGCGCATGAGACTCGTCCAGATCGCGCAGCGCGCCGAGGACCTCGATCGCGCCGCCGACTTCTACACGGTGCTGCTCGAGTCGGCACCGTCGGCACGGTTCGATCCGCCCGGGCTGCTGTTCTTCGATCTCGACGGCGTGCGGCTGCTGCTGGATCGCAACGCGCCGTCCTCGCTCATCTACCTGTGGGTCGACAACGTGCACCGCGCGCTCGAGCGCATGGCGGGCCTGGCCGACGTCGTCTCGCCCCCGCACGTGATCTTCACGCACGAGGACGACGCGCTCGGACCTGCGGGGCGTCAGGAGTGGCAGGCGTTCATCAAGGACTCCGAGGGGAACACGGTCGGCCTGGTCGCGTTCCAGGCGCCGTAAACGGCTCGCCGGCCGGCTCCGGGTGCACAATGGCCGGATGGATGCTGCGATCCCCGCCCTCACCGAGATGCCCCCGCCGCAGTTCGTGATGACGCCGGAGGGGTACCGCGTCGCCACGTACTCCTGGGGTGACGAGGCCGCGCCGACGGTGCTGTGCGTGCACGGCTTCGCGTCGAGCTGCCGCGACAACTGGGTGAACACCGGCTGGGTCCGCGATCTCACGCGCGCCGGCTTCCGGGTGCTCGGGGTCGACCAGCGCGGCCACGGCCTGAGCGAGAAGCCGACCGATCCGCGCGCCTACGGCATGGAGTCGCTCGCCGACGACCTGATCGCCGTGCTCGACACCTACCTTCTTCACTCCGTGCTGTTCGCCGGCTACTCGCTCGGTGCCCGCGTGGGCTGGCAGCTGGCGGTGAGCGCGCCCGAGCACGTCGAGCGGGCCGTGCTGGGCGGGATCCCCGACGGCCGCCCCCTGGCTCGGCTGCAGATCGAGCAGGCCCGCGCGTACGCGGACCACGGAACTCCGGTCGAGGACCAGGTGACCCGCAACTACGTGACGCTCGCCGAGCGGGTCCCCGGCAACGACCTCCGGGCGCTGGTCGCGCTGGCCGAGGGCATGCGGCTGGGCGACGCCGACCCCGATCCGGCGCACCCGCCGCAGCAGCGGATCCTCTTCGCGACGGGTTCCGAGGATGCGATCCTCGAGCGGTCGCGTCTCCTCGCTGCCGCAGCGCCGCACGGGGACTTCGTCGAGCTGCCCGACCGTCATCACTTCAACGCCCCGGGATCGAAGGCTTTCCGTCAGGCTGCGGTGGGCTTCTTCACCGGCGAGCACTGAGGCGAGCAGAGTGACCGACAGGATCCCGTCGGTCACGGCATCCTGCATATTGCCGTTCCTCTGCGGCGTGCAGCCTGCACGCGCGGAAGCGTAGGCTGAAGAAGTGAGCGCCTACGTCTCGGCGTTCGAGCTGTTCTCCATCGGTGTAGGACCCTCGAGCTCCCATACGGTCGGTCCCATGCGGGCCGCCCTCGACTTCGTGGCGCGTCTGCGCGCGGAGAATCTGCTCGACGGGGTCGCCCGCGTGACGTGCACGCTCTACGGCTCGCTCGGTGCCACCGGAATCGGCCACGGCACGCCGGACGCCATCGTCGCGGGACTGCGGGGGCAGGCGCCGGAGTCGGTCGCCCCCGAGGCTGTGCGCTCGGCGTGGAGCGGATGGACGGACGGCCGGGACCTCGTGCTCGCCGGCGTCCACGCGGTGCCGTTCTCGCGAGCCGACATCGCCTTCGAACCTCGTACCCGGCTTCCGGGGCACCCCAACGCGATGACGCTCGAGGCATGGACGACATCGGATGCCGGACCCGCGCGGTCGCTCGCAGAAGCCGAGCCACCCGTGCGCGAGACCGGAGCCGCGTTCGCGCTGGCGGTGCCGCGCCGCGCGGCGCCCGCCGACGACGCCGGTCTCGTGCTCCGCGAGACGTACTACTCCGTCGGCGGCGGCTTCATCCGCCGCGACGGCGAGCCGCCCCGCGTGCAGGCCCACGGCTTCCCCTTCGACTTCGGCAGCGCCGAGGAGCTCCTCGCGCTGTGCGACGAGCACGGCCTCACCATCGCCGAGCTCGCGCGCCGCAACGAGCAGGCGCTGCGCACCGACGAGCAGATCGCCGCCGGGCTCGACGCGATCTGGGACGCGATGGCCGGCTGCGTCGAGGCGGGCCTTCACGCCGATGGGGTCCTGCCCGGCATGCTGCAGGTCAAGCGTCGTGCCGGCGCCATCCGGGCACAGCTCGACGATGCCGAGGCCGAGGGGCGGCGCGAGCTGCCGGGGGAGTGGCTGGGCGCCTTCGCGCTCGCCGTGAACGAGGAGAACGCCTCGGGCGGCCGCGTGGTCACGGCACCGACGAACGGTGCAGCCGGCATCGTGCCGGCAGTGGCCATGTACTGGTGGCGGTTCATGGCCGACTCCGGGCTCGGTGCGGGCAATGCGGTGACCCCGTACGGCGAGCTCGTGGGCAGTGCGCTGCTCGGGTTCGGCGGTCAGGTCGCGCCCGTCGCCGATGCCGGTGAGGACGAGCCGCTGGTGGCGGAGGCCAACCGGCGGCGCGGCATCCGTCGCTATCTGCTCACGGCCACCGCGCTGGGGTCGCTGTTCAAGGCGAACGCGTCGATCTCGGGCGCCGAGGGCGGCTGCCAGGCCGAGGTGGGATCGGCCTGTGCGATGGCAGCCGGTGGCCTCACCGCCGTGATGGGCGGCACGACCCGCCAGATCGAGAACGCGGCGGAGATCGCCATGGAGCACCACCTCGGACTCACATGCGATCCGGTCGGGGGGCTCGTGCAGATCCCCTGCATCGAGCGCAACGCGATCGCCGCGTCGACGGCGGTGACCGCGGCGCGGCTGGCGCTGCGCGGAGACGGCTCGCACTACGTGTCGCTCGACACGGTCGTCGAGACGATGCGCCAGACGGGCATCGATATGTCGACGAAGTACAAGGAGACCAGCGAAGGCGGTCTCGCCGTCAACGTCATCGAGTGCTGATCGGCTGGACGACGAGCGGATGCCGCGTCCGCCGCGGCCCGGTTCAGCCGCCGCTTCTGCTTCCCCGGCGCAGACGCCCGATGGTCTCGCCGATCGCCACGGCGACGAGCACGAAGGCCGCCGCCACCGACAGGGTGAGGGCCTCGAACGGGACCCACAGCAGCGCCACCGCGATCAGCGTGGTCAATGCGACGATGCCCGCGAGCTGCGCGCGGGCCCACCGCTGGTCGAGCACCCAGCGGAACAGCACGGTGCCGACCAGGAACAGCAGCGGCCCGCCGAGCACCACGATGGTCGGTGCGACTCCGTGGGCGTGCGGATGCGAGAGGGCCTCTTTGTCGCCTACGCTCACCAGGACGAGCCCGCCGATGATGGCGAGATGAACCCAGGTGTAGGCGGTCCGCGCCAATCGTCCGGGTTCGTCCGAGGCTTCGATGGCCTCCGATCCCAGGCGCTCGCCGTGGTCGAAGTAGATCCACCAGGTGGCCGCGGCCGCCACGAATGCGGTTGCGAGGACGAGCATCGTCTGCGCCGAGGGCTCCGTGGCGACGAAGGTGAAGCCGGTGACGAGCAGCCCCTCGCCGAGGGTGATGAGGACGAAGAGGGCGGTGCGCTCGGCGATGTGCGGACCCGACAGGTCCCAGGCGCCGATGAGCACTCGGCCTCTGCCGGGCACCGGGAAGCCCAGCACGGTGCCCAGCAGCTCGAGGCCGAGAGCGGCGGCCCACAGCGGCAGCTGCCACGGCAGCGGCAGGAGCGCCCCAACGATCCACAGCGCGCCGCCGGCGAGGGTCCACGTGAGGACCAGCGCGAAGTCCTTCGACACCGCTCGGTCATGGCGGGCGATCGCCCACACGATGAACCCGGTCCGGCCGACCTGCAGCACCACGTAGGCGATCGCGAAGGCCCAGGCCCGGTCGCCGAACGCTTCGGCGATCGACACGCTGATCACGAGGGCGACGAACGCGAGGGCGATGACCGCGCCGCGCACCGGCAGCTTCACCGGATCGAGCCAGTTGGTCACCCACGTGGTCGACACCCACGCCCACCACAGCGCGCACACCATGATGACGCCTTCGAGGGCGCCCAGGCCGCTCTGGTTCTCGTACAGATACGCCGAGAGCTGCGTCAGCGCGAAGACGAAGACGAGGTCGAAGAAGAGCTCGACGTAGGTGACTCGGTCGGCGCGCGGCGAGTCCGTCGGACGCATCACGTCGCGGGTCATCCCGAAGGGCATGCCTCATCATGCACCACGTCGCAGGCGGCTGGCATGCTGGTCGCGAGGCATGTGCTTCGGCTGCCGGCGTTGGCCGAGGCATCCGTGAAGACCTGGTCGAGCGCGTGGCTCCGACCATCCGACGCTACCTGTATGAGTGATACATCAACCGAAGGGTTCTCATGTCTTTCCAGGCATATCTCGACAATATCGAGACGAAAACCGGGCTCACACCGCGACAGTTCCTTGACCTGGCCGCTGAGAAGGGTTTCGGTCCGGGTACGAAGGCCGGCGAGATCGTCGGCTGGCTCGGCGAGGACTACGACCTTGGCCGCGGGCACGCAATGGCACTGGTGCATGTGATCACAAAGGGGCCTCAGATCAGCGTGAAGCATGTCGGCACCGACGGCGCTCACTCGGACGCAACGGACACGCTGTGGCTCGACGGAAGGGCCACGAACCCGAACACATAGCTCTTGATGGCAGGGCCCTGCCAGCGAGCGGGACGGCGCGTTCGGCGTTGCGGAGTTCTGCGCTCCGGGAGAAGGATCAGACCCGCCCTGTGAGTATCAGGTTCCAGTACACCCAGGGCAGGATGTGCCGGTCGAAGATCCACGACAGCCGGCTCTCGCGGTACATCCGCGTGAAGAACGGAATCGTCGGCTTCTGCTTGCCCTCATCGTCGAATTCGGCCCACACGACCGTCGACCGCGAGACCGTGAACGGGCATACGGCGTAGCCGTCGTAGCGGTCGGTCGGCTCTTTGCCGCGCAGCACGTTCGCGAGGTTCTTCGCCAGCACCAGTGTCTGCTTACGCAGCGCCCCGCCGCACTTCGAGTTCGTGGTGGCAGCGGCATCGCCGAGCGCCCAGACATTGCGGAACCGCGGATGCTGCAGCGTCTGGGGATCGACCTCGACGAAACCACCGGTATCGCCCGGCGCCGACAACGCCGATCCCTTCAGCCAGTCGGGCGCGGATTGCGGCGGCTCGACGTTGAGGACGTCGTAGCGCAGATGCTCGGTTCCCCCCGGATTCTCCAGCACCACTTCCCGAGCGCCCGAGTCCACGCGAAGCAAGGCGCTGCGCGTGCGCAGCTCGATGCCGTACTCCGCGATCTTCCGCTCGAGCTCGCGGTCGAAGGGTGGGATGAAGGCAGTATCCGTCGGCACCACCATGACCACGCGGATCGCGTCGAGCACTCCCGTCGCGCGCCAGTAGTCGCATGCCTGGTACATCGGCTTCTGCGCTGCCCCGGCACACGAGGCGGGACCGTCGGGTTGCGTGAATACAACGGTCCCCTCCTTGAGGTCCCGCAGCAGAAGCGACGCCTTGATCGCGAGATCGAGTTCGTAATGGGATGCCGCAGCCGGCGTCTTCATCGCTTCGGCGAGTCCCGGCACGCGGTCCCAATCGAGCTGGATGCCGGGACACACGATCAGCTGGTCGTAGGTGACGCGGTCACCGCTGTGGAGCAGCACCGCGTCCGCCTCCGGCTGGATCTCGGTGACGGCATCCTGAATCCACTTCACCGCCTTCGGCATCACCTCGCGCTGCGGGCGAACGGTGATGCTCGCGCGCGCGGTGCCGCCCGCGACATGCGAGAACAGCGGTTTGTACAGATGCTGTTCGCGCGGCTCGATGATCGCGATGTCTTCGACGCCGAGACGGCGAAGTCGCGCGGCGACCGAGATGCCTCCGTTGCCGCCGCCGACGACGACGATCTGATGATGCTCGTTCTGCGCTGCCATGTTCAGAGCCTGCGCTCAGAACCGCGCGGTGTCATCGATGCGACCTGTGAGATGTCCATACCGCGACGGTACGCTCGCACGCGGAGGGCGCGGAGGGGGTTGTGCGCAGGTCAGAAGCGAAGCACTATACGGGGCACCTGCGCCGCAGTCCGCGAAGCGAAGGCTCAGGAGCCGGGGCGGTGCCGGCGCAGCTTGATCGTGAGGTCGCGCAGCTGGGCGAGCTCTTCGTCGCTGAGCAGCGACATCCGCTCGGCGATCATGCTGCCGTGCGCGCTGGCGAGCTTGCGGAACAGAGACGCCCCGGCATCGGTCGCCCGCACCAGGGCGCCGCGGCCGTCTTCCGGATCGGCGCACTTGTGGATCAATCCTCGCGAGACCATCCGATCCACGAGCCGCGAGACGCTGGGCTGGCTGATGAGCATGTTTGCGGTGACGTCGCGCAGCCTGGCCGTCATGTCCTCTGCGCGCGTGACCGTGAGCAGGACGTCGTACTCCGCCTGGCTGAGGGTGTCGTCGTGGAAGTCGTCGCTGATATCGCCGAAGACCTCGTGCTGCGCACGGAAGAGGCTCTCCCAGGCGTCGATGGCCAGGCGGCGGTCGGTCATAGCGACAAGATTACGACCAATGCGCGCCCCTTAGGCTGAGGCCCATGTTGGGGACCTCCGCGTCGACCGCGCACACCACTCGCCGAGGCTGGGCGGGCAGGCTCACCGCGCTCCTCGCGATGACCGCCGCCCTGCTGTTCTCCGCACTCGTGCCGTCGCCCGCCCACGCGGGCGTCGACGACTTCGAGTTCGAGAGCCTCGATGTGGAATATCAGCTCGGCACGGCCGAGGACGGCACGAGCACCCTCACCGTGGTGGAGACCTTCGTCGCGCTGTTTCCCGAGGACGACCAGAACCGCGGCATGCGGCGCAGCATCCCGGACTCCTACCTGGGCGCTCCGGTACGGCCGAACCTCGTGTCGATCACCGACGGTGAGGGCAGGCAGCGCGAGGCGGAGGCCGAGGAGGATGAGGACTACTACGTCATGACCTCGCGGGCCGGCGACTACGTCCATGGCAGGCAGACGTACGTGTTCACCTACACGCTCGAAAACGTCACACGGTTCTTCGCGGACACCGGCTCGGACGAGTTCTACTGGAACGTCAACGGCACAGAGTGGCCGCAGCGCTTCGGTCGCGTCACCGCGCGAGTCACGACGAGCTCCGACCTCGCCGACGCTCGGACCGGCGCCGAGGCCTGTTACGTGGGCTACGAGGGCGCGACCCAGCCGTGTCAGATCTCGGCGGACGGTCCTGCGGTCGCGGCCTCCGCCACGAACGTCCAGCCGTTCCAGACCATGACCATCGCTCTGGGGTTCGAGCGCGGCACTTTCACGCCCTTCGACTCGTCGTACTTCGCCTCGGTGTGGGGCTGGCTGCAGGCGCTCGCCGCACTCGGGCTCGCCGGCGCGGTCGTCTTCGCCGGTGTCGTCCGGGCGCGGTGGCTGCGCGACGAGCCCGGCAGGCCGACGATCATCGCCGAATACACGCCGCCGCTCGCCGTCGATGCGCTCGAGAGCGCGGTGCTGCTGGGCCTCACCACGAAGGCGATCCCGGCGGAGGTGCTCGAGCAGGCCGTAGGGGGCAGCATCCGGATCGTCGAGGGTGAGCGCAAGCTCTTCGGCGGCACCAAGCTCAAGGCCGTCCTGGTCGATCCCGAACGCGCCGACGGCGACGGGCGGATGCTGCTGCAGGGCCTGTTCCCGTCGGGAAGGCCCGGCGAAGAGTTCGAGTTCGGACGCTCCGACACCCGGTTCTCGTCGGCCGCGCAGTCGATTCTCAAGGCGGCGAACCAGGAGCTGATCAACCGCGGTCTGCGCCGCGCGGTGCCCGGGCGGGTGCGCGTCTGGCCGCTGCTGGCTGCGATAGCGGCGACGGTGCTGATCTTCGTGTTCGGCATCGCCGCACTCGAGGGCGGCGTCTTCGCGCTGGTGCCGATCGCGCTCATCATCGGCTCGATCATCGCGACGATCGCGATCATCGGCATGGTCTCGCGCAGGCCGCTCACCGCCAAGGGAGCCGAGACGCGCGACCATCTCGCTGGGCTCAAGGAGTTCATCGAGTGGGCCGAAGCGGACCGCATCCGTATGCTGCAGTCGCCGGCAGGTGCTGAGCGGATGCCGGTCGACACGAACGATCCGCGCCTCATGCTCCGCCTCTATGAGACGCTGCTGCCGTACGCCGTGGTCTTCGGACAGGAGAAGCAGTGGGCGCGTGAACTCGCCGTGCTCTACGGCTCCGGATCGAACCCCGGCTGGTACGTCGGCTCGAGCGGATTCAACGCCGCGGCGTTCTCGGCAGGCATCTCGACGCTCTCGGCGAGCACGGCATCGTCCTCGTCGACCTCCGGCGGCTCGAGCGGCGGCGGATCAGCCGGCGGCGGTGGTGGCGGAGGAGGCGGCGGCGGAGTCTGACCCGGCTGCCCGCGAGAGACCCTTCCGGGAACAAGTCAGGGCCGGTCGGAGAGGCTTCCGACCGGCCCTTGTCCCTTGCACCAAGAGTGTCCTGCAATCACATGCGGTACCTGCCACAGCAAAACAGCTACCGTGTGATCACTCTATAACGACAGGGTAACGACGGCAAGGGTTTGCCGTTATCTTTCTGTGATTTGTTCTGAACGCCGTCGCCCGGCCTCGAGAGCCTCGATGAGTCGGGCCGCGCGGCGGAGGTCGCCGCGCTCCGTGCGGCGGATCGCCGCCCCGACGAGGGGAGTCAGGAGCCGGTCCGAGTCGGCCAGCGTCACGTACTTCTCGGCGCCGAGCTCGCTCGACCGCTCATCGATCGCCCGCACCCAGCGACGCCCGTGCGCGCCACCGTCGTCCACGCGCCACTGGAACCCGGAGTCCGGTTCGAGGGATTCGATGACGACGCGACTGACCACTGTTCGGCCGAGGATCCGCAGCACCTCCTCCGCCTCCGCCCCGACATGGACGGGCGGGGCGGACGCTTGGCGCATGACGCTCACGCCGCGTCGCCAGCGAGGGTCGTTGGCGTAGTCGGACACGACGCGCCAGACGCTCGCCGCCGGGGCGTGGACGATGATCGTCGCCCTGCTGTGGATCATGTGTGCTCCCATGAGTTTCCTGAGAAATCATATTCTGGGAAGTAAACTGGCGCAATGGCCTCAGTCGATGACTTCGCAGACGTCGCCGTCCATCAGTGGCGGCAGCAGCGACCCGATCTCGACCTGTCGGCGATGGCCACCCTCGCCCGGTTCGCGCGACTGGCGCGAGTCGGAGGTGCGGTCGTCGATGCCACGTTCGCCGCGAGGGACCTCGACCGCGGTGAGTTCGACGTCTTGGCCACACTTCGCCGGATCGGGCCGCCGTTCGCGCTCTCGCCGTCCGAACTCGCCGACCGCCTGCTGGTGACCCGCGGGGGGATGACGAAGCGGATCGATCGTCTGGTTCAGCGCGGGCTCGTGCGACGCCAGCGCGACCTCGACGACCGCCGAGCAGTGGCCGTGTCGCTGACCGCCGACGGCATCGCCCTCATCGACCGGCTGATCGTCGAGCACTGCGAGAGGGAATCGGCGCTCCTCGACGTTCTCAGCGACGACGATCGCCAGGCGCTGGATCGCATCGTTCGTCGACTGCTGGAACACGCCGAGCGGTCTGTGGGAGGGTGACGGGCGGCCAGGGCGCGAGCGGATGCCGCGGCCCGCGGCATCCGCTCACGCCCGCGACGGCACGGCGCGAGTAGCCTCGGCCCATGCCCGTCAGCCAGTCCCGCCGCGCCCGCGCGTCGCGCCGCCGAGCACGCCGGGTGGCCGCAGCCGACAACGACCTCACCCTCGACGAGTGGGCCTCGCTCGTCGAGGCCTGGGGCGCGTGCGCGTACTGCGGAGCCGGCGACGCGTCGCTGCAGAAGGACTGCGTGCTGCCGATCTCTCGGGGCGGCCGGTACACGTTCGAGAACGTCGTGCCGGCGTGCCGCTCGTGCAACGCCAGCAAGAGCAACGACGAGGTCACCGGGTGGCTGCGCCGCAAGCGGCTCGACGAGCGGGCCTTTCTGCTGCGCCACATCGAGATCCTCGGCGCCTGGCGAGGCGCCCGCCCGGCCGACTGAGCGGCGGGCGCGGCATCCTGATCGTGTCGTCGCTCTCCGCCGTCACGAAGCCGACAGCAGCGCGATGCCCTCGCGCACGGCCGCCAGCGTCTCCTTCGACTCGAGCACCCGGAAGTGCCCCGGCGTCGGGACGGTGATGTTGGTGGCGCCGTCCAGGGCGCTCCCCTCGGGGATGTGCGGGTCGAACGGGCCGAAGATCGACACGATGCGGCCGTTGACCGACGTCTCGCGACCGAGCATGACGATCGTCTGGTCGTCGGGCAGGAACGCCCGGATGCTGGGGTCGGCGAAGAGGATCCGGGCGCGGCGGGCGCCTCCGAACGGCGTCGCGACGGCGACCAGGCCCAGCAGTCCCAATGCCGGCAGGCCCGGTTCGGCCGGGGCGCTCGCCGCGGCCTCGGCGGCATCGCCGCCCGCGCTCGCCTCGACGGCGGCCGCCAGGGCCGCGCCCGAGGAGACGAGCAGGTGCTTGCCGACGAGACCGCCCTTGCTGTGGGCGACGAGCACGCGTCCTGCGGCGGGAGCGGGCTTCTCGGCGAGGGCCCGTCCGAGCTTCTCGGCGGTCGCGCCGATGTGGCCGCGGTTGACGCCCAGTCCGTGCACGACGGTGACCCGGTGCCCGGCGGCGGCGAGGGCGTCGCCGAGCGGGCGCAGGAACGTCCAGTGCTCGTACACGCCCGGGAGCAGCACGATCTCGGGCAGCTCGACAGACCCCGTTCGCCAGGCATCGGGCTTGCGCCGGCGCCCGATGGTCCACGGTGGAGCGAACATGGCCGCCTGGCGCCGGGCGGCGTAGACGTAGTCGTTCGCCCACCACACCGCGCGCGTGAGGCGTCCGGGAGGACGGGCGGAGGCCCCGGCGGGCGCGTCAGCCACGCGCCGGTGCATCCGGTGCGGCGGGGCGTGAGCGCGACATGCTGCCTCCTGTGTCGTTCGAGTGTGGCGCGCGCCGTGCGTCGAGGGCAAGCGGAATCGGATGCCGTGACGTCAGGGCGTGCCGGCGCCGAGGCCCGCGGGCTCGGTCGTCCCACGAACGGCGACGATCGCGCCCTCCACGACGGCCGCGGCCAGCGCGTCGATCACCGGCGGAGGCTGCCACTGCAGCGGCCCGTGCGCCGCGATGTCGGCGAAGCCGTGGACGACGGACCAGCAGGTCCACTCCGCGTGAGGGCGCCGCTCCGGTGCCAGTGCGCCCGCCGCGACCATCGCGTCGAGGGTGTCGAGGAGGAGCCGGAAGGGCTCGACCACCTCGTCGTCGAGCGTCACGATGGCCTCGTTCGGCTGCGTGTCCTGGGTGGCGAAGGCCAGTTCGAACCAGCCGCGCTCGGCCCGCGCGAAGTCGATGTACGCGAGTCCGACCCGACGGAGCCGCTCGACGGATGCCTCGGCCGCCGGCAGTTCCCGCGGGGTGGCGGCGACGCGGTCCATGATCGCTCGGGCGAGCGCGAGCTGGGCTTCGCCGGCGACCGCGTGCACGAGAGCCTCGCGGTCCGCGAAGTGGCGGTATGCCGCGTTGGGGGAGACCCCGACGGCCCGCGTCACCTCGCGCAGCGACACGGCGGTCGGACCGCCGGTGCGAGCGAGCTGCAGCCCCTCATCGACGAGTGCGTGTCGGAGGTCCCCGTGATGATAGGTGCGCACCTGCGCCGCCATTGCATCACCTCGCTCAAATGTGTACGGTGTGAACATCGATGTGCACGGTGTCCACATCGAGCGTACAGCGGCCAGAGCCCTGCCCCGACGATCCCACGCAGAAGGAACCATCCATGAGCCAGCCGACGCCCCCGTCGCACTCGCACGACGACGTCGTCGAGGCGCGTCCCGGCCCGAGCACGGTGCGCGCATTCCACCAGGTGCTCGCCAACACCGCCGTGGCGAACGTCACGACCAGCTACCTCTGGTGGGGGCTCACGTTCTGGGCGTACCTCGAGACGCGGTCGGTGCTCGCCACAGCGATCATCGGCGGCTCGTACATGCTGCTCGTCGCGGTCTTCGGCGTGGTGTTCGGCGTGATCGTCGACCGCATGAAGAAGAAGGCCGTCATGGTCATCTCGAGCCTCGTCACGCTGTCGACCTACCTCCTGGCCGGCGCGATGTACCTCTCGTTCCCCGAGAGCGTTCTGGTCGATTGGGGCGGTCCGTGGTTCTGGGTCTTCGCGGGTGTGATCCTGATCGGCGGAGTGGTCGAGAACCTGCGCAACATCGCCCTGTCGACGACGGTGACCCTGCTCGTGCCCGCCGACCGTCGCGACAAGGCGAACGGGCTCGTCGGCGCCGTCCACGGCATCTCGTTCATGGTCACCAGTGTCTTCTCGGGCCTGTCGATCGGCCTGCTCGGCATGGGATGGACCGTGGTGATCGCGATCGCCGCCACCGCGCTCGCCCTCGTTCACCTGCTGTTCGTCCCGATCCCCGAGAAGGGCATCGCCCATGTCGAGGGTGCGCCCACGGGATTCGGATTCAAAGAGGTCATCCCCGCCGTCATGGTCGTGCCGGGACTGCTCGCCCTCATCCTGTTCTCCACGTTCAACAACCTCGTGGGCGGCGTCTTCATGGCGCTCATGGACCCGTACGGGCTGACGCTCTTCTCGGTCGAGATGTGGGGCATCATCCTCGGCATCACGAGCCTCGGGTTCATCATCGGCGGCGGCCTGGTCGCCAAGTTCGGGCTCGGCAAGAACCCGGTTCGCACCATGCTGCTCGTCAACATCGGCATCGCTGTGCTGGGAATGACCTTCGCCATCCGCGAGTGGTGGTGGCTGTACGCCCTCGGCATCCTGGTGTTCATGTGTCTGATGCCCATCGCCGAGGCCTCCGAGCAGACGATCGTGCAGCGGGTGGTGCCCTTCGAGAAGCAGGGCCGCGTCTTCGGCTTCGCCGCCAGCGTCGAGTCGGCCGCCGCGCCGATCTCCGCGTTCCTCATCGGCCCGCTGGCGCAGTTCTGGCTCATCCCCTACATGAACACCCAGAGTGGCCAGGAGTCCCTCGGCTGGCTGCTCGGCCCCGGGGAGGCCCGAGGGATCGCCCTCGCGTTCCTCGGCGCAAGCGCCCTGCTGCTGGTCGTCGTGCTGCTCGCCTTCATCTCGAAGCCGTACCGCGAGCTGTCGACCGCATACGCCACGGCGCCGCCGTCGCTGCACACCGACGATGACGCCGAGCCGAGCGACTTCGTGCGGAGCGACGACGTGTCGAGCGAGGAGGCCGGGGCCGACGAGGTCTCGGCGCTGCGACGCGGCTGAGCGTCCGGCTACGCTCGGACCGTGCCGCACGAATTCGAGAACCCGGTGGTCGTCGAATTCCCGCTGCGAGGCGAGGACTGGATGGCCGTGACGACGCCGGCGGCTCGGGTGCCGAGCCACGGCGTCGACATCCTCGGACAGCGCTACGCGTACGACTTCGTGAAGGTCGACGATCGTCCCGGCGTGCACGTCCATCCCACGTCCACCCTCATGGCATCCACGATCGGCGGCCGCACGAGCGAGTGCTACGCGTGGGGCGCGAGCATTCACGCGCCGTTCGACGCCGAGGTCGTCGTAGCCGCGGACGGCGTGGCGGAGCGCGCATGGATCAACCCGTTCCGCGAGGCCGCGCGCATGATCTGGAACGGGTTCACCTTCAGCCCGGCGAAGATCCCGTCGATCCTCGGCAACCACGTCATCCTGCGCGCCGGTGACATGTACGCGGGCTTCGCCCACCTTGCTCCCGGGACGCTGGCCGTCGAACCCGGACAGCGGGTCGCGGTCGGCGACCTCCTCGGTCGTGTCGGCCACACCGGCAACTCGACCTCGCCGCACCTGCACTTCCAGCTGATGGACTCCGCCGACCTCATGAGCGCGAACGGCATCGCTGCGGTCTTCGCCGAGTACGAGGTGTGGACCGGTGACGGGTGGCGACTGGTCGAGGGCGGCATCCCCGGGCCGAGGGAGCGCATCCGGTCGGTGCCGCCGCGACGCTAGCGCGGGCTCGCGACACCTGCACGCGGTACCGCGATCCGGGAGCGCTCGCAACCCCCGTGCGCGCCGGCACGCGCCGGCGCTACGGTCGCCCCGACACCACAGATCGGAGCGCGAGATGTCGAACCCACCAATTCCTCCTGTCGTCCCGGGCATGCTCCCCGGCGACGATGACGACGCCGTCGCACGGCCCGACGTCCTCGCCGCCGACGACGACCGACCGCTCGACCCGGACCTCGACGACGACGCGGTCGACAGCGCCGCCGCCGACGAGCGGGCCGCGACCGAGGGGACCCTCGATGGCGAGGTGGACGACCGGCCATGACCTCGTTGGAGCCGCACGCCGAGACCCGGGCCAGGATGGAACCATGATCTCGATTCCCACGGTGACCCTCAATGACGGCTCAGCGTTCCCAGAACTCGGCCTCGGCACCTACAACCTGCGGGACGAGGACGGCACAGCAGCCATCGTCGCTGCCATCGAATCCGGCTACCGGCTGCTGGATACGGCCGTGAATTACGAGAATGAGCACGAGGTCGGCGAGGCCGTCCGTCGCAGCCGGGTCGACCGCGATGAGCTCATCGTGACGTCGAAGATCCCCGGTCGTCACCACGGGCACCAGCAGGCGATCGACAGCATCCAGGGCTCGCTCGGGATGCTGGGGCTCGACCGCATCGACCTCCAGCTCATCCACTGGCCCAACCCGAGCGTCGGAAAGTACGTCGACACCTGGCGCGGCATGATCGAGGCGCGCGAGCGGGGCCTCGTCCGCTCGATCGGGGTCTCCAACTTCACCGAGCCCATGCTCACCGAGCTGATCGACGCGACCGGCGTGACCCCCGCCGTGAACCAGGTGGAGCTGCACCCCTATTTTCCGCAGGGCACCCTGCGGGCCTTCCACACCGAGCACGGCATCCGCACCGAGAGCTGGAGCCCGCTCGCCCGCCGCAGCGAGCTGCTCACCGAGCAGCTGCTCCAGGAGCTCGCGGTCATCCATGACGTGACGCCGACGCAGATCGTGCTGCGGTGGCACGTCCAGGTCGGCAGCACGCCGATCCCGAAGTCCGGCGACCCCGACCGTCAGCGCGAGAACGCCGACGTGTTCGGGTTCACGCTGACCGACGATCATGTCGAGGCGATCTCCGCGCTCGAGCGGGGCCGACTCTGGGATGGCCACCCCGACACCCACGAGGAGATGTAGCGGCAGCTCCCCGCCGAGATGTCCCGTGCGGGTCAGAAGTCGGTGTGCCCCAGATCGGGCCACGGAACGAACTCGACGGTGTTCGATCCCGAGTGCAGCTCGAGTGCGATGATCTCGTTCATCCCTTCCCGGATGATCGAGCGGGGGACGTAGAGCGTGTGCTGCGGTCCGCGCGACCAGTAGCGCCCGATGTTGAAGCCGTTGATCCAGACGGATCCCTTGCCCCACGAGCGCGTGGCGAGGAAGAGGTCGGACTGCCCATCGGCCTCGAACGACCCGATCGCGAACGCGGGGCCCGCGAGGGTCGGGAGATCCGAGGACACCAGGGCCGCGGCATCCCTCACCGGCGACACGTCGGCGAGATCCAGTGCCATCGCTTCCCACCGCTGAAGCGGTTCGCCGTTGAGCCGCGCCACGCCGATGAGACCCTTGGTCTCGCCGATGCGGGGGCCGTAGTTGACCCGGCCCTGGTCCTCGAGGAGCACCTCGAGTGTGCCGCGGGCGTCGTCCGGCAGCGCGAGCGTGCGGTCGTGGTGGTCGCGAGCCAGCACGCCGACCGGCCGGCCGTCGAGAGTGACGACGGCGCGGTCGCGGACCTCGTCGAACTCGAGCACGGCCGGTCCGTCCACGTCGATCTCGCTGCGGTACAGCGCGAAGCCGTCGAAGCGGCCCAGCTCCTCCATGGTCGGGGTGTGGTCGAAGGGGGCCCAGGCGCCGAATGCGGTGGCCACCTGGCGCAGCGGGACCGTGCGGGTGAAGCGGGTGCTCAGGGCAGGAGCGGCGGATGCCCCGGCCGGCGCCTCTTCGGGCGCTTCCGGGTTGTGCCGGCGGAGGACCTCCCGGAACGCCCAGTACTTCTCCGTCGGGTTGCCGGCCTCGTCGAGAGGAGCGTCGTAGTCGTAGCTGGTCACGAGAGGCTGATAGACGCCCTTGTCGTTGGCGCCGCTCGTGAACCCGAAGTTCGTACCGCCGTGGAACATGTAGACGTTCACCGAGGCGCCGGCCGTCAGCAGGTCGTCGAGGTCCCGTCGCTGACTCCTCGACCGAGGTCGTGTGGTGGTGCGCGCCCCAGTGGTCGAACCAGCCGTCCCAGAACTCCGAGCACATCAGTGGACCGGTCGGCTGATGCTCGCGCAGGGTGGCAAGGCGCTCGAGGGATGCGGGAGCCGAAGGATGCCGTGCGGTGCAGGCCGGGGATGCTGCCGCCCGCCAGCATCGCCGGCTCGGGCTGGTCCACCGTGATCAGCGGCACCGTGAGCCCGATGTCGCGGTTGAGCGCGACGAGCTTCTCGAGGTACACCGGGTCGGCGCCGTACGCGCCGTACTCGTTCTCGACCTGGACCAGGATCACCGGTCCGCCACGGTCGACCTGCCGCGGCACGATCACCGGCGCGAGACGCTCCAGGTACTCCGCCACCGCGGCGAGGTACTGCGGTTCGTCGCGGCGCACACCGACAGAGCCCGACGCGAACAGCCAGGCGGGAAGGCCGCCGTTGGTCCATTCGGCGCAGATGTACGGGCCGGGCCGGACGATCGCGCGCATGCCCTCGGCCGCGACGTCGTCGAGGAATCGCCCGAGGTCGAGGCCGCCCGAGAGGTCGAACTCACCCGCTCGGGGCGCGTGCGCGTTCCAGGCCACGTACGTCTCGATGGTGTTCAGGCCCATCTGCCGCGCCTTGCGGATGCGATCCCGCCACTGGTCCGGGTGGACCCGGAAGTAGTGCAGGGCTCCCGAGAGGACCCGGAACGGCTTCCCGTCGAGCAGGAAGTCGTCGTCGCCGATGCGGAAGTCGCTCATCGATGGGCTCTCTCGTGTGGTGTGGTTCGTGTTGGCGCTGGCAGGGTGGGGCGGATGCGGCGACCGGACGTCGGTCGCCGCATCCGCCGCAGAATCACTCGACGGTGAAGCCCTGCTGGCTTCCGTAGTCGACGAGCTGGTCCTGCCACGCCTGCAGGCCCTCGTTGAGGTCGCCCGAGTTCAGGTAGGACTGGCCCACGGTGTCGCCGTAGATGCTGTTGGCGTACACCTGGTAGGGCAGGTACTGCCATCCGCTGGGCACGTTCTTCGCGGCATCCACGAGCACCTCGTTGATCTTCTGACCGCCGAAGTACTCGGACTCGGCGCCGAGGAAGTCCGGGGACTCGAGCTCGGCGGTCGTGGCGGGGAAGCCTCCCGAGGCGAGGAAGACCTCGATCGACGCGGGGTCGGAGTTCAGCCACTTCAGGAAGGCCGCCGCGAGTGCCGGGTTCTTGCTCTGCTTGAGAACGACCTGACCGCCGCCGCCGTTCTCGGCGGTCACCGGGGTGCCGTCGTAGGTCGGCATCGGCGCGACGCGCCAGTCGCCGGCCGCGTCGGGCACGGACGACTCGAGGACGCCCGGCATCCAGGCCCCGGTCAGCAGCGTGGCGATGGTGCCGTCGCCGAGGGCCCGGTACCACTCGTCGCTCCACCCGGGGGTGGTGGCGAGCAGGCCGCCGTCGACGAGGCGGTTCCAGCTGTCGGCCCACTTCTTCGAGCCCTCGTCCTGCAGGTCGATCGACACGTTCGTGCCGTCGGCGGTGAAGGGCCGACCGCCGGCCTGCCAGATCATGCTGGTCGTGAAGCCCGCGTCGCCGGTGTCGGAGGTGATGTACTTCGTCGGGTCGGCGGCGTGCAGCTTCTCAGCCGCAGCGACGTACTCGTCGTACGTCGTAGGCACCTCGATGCCATAGGTGTCGAAGACCGTGGCGTTGTAGAACATGGCCATGGGGCCGGAGTCCTGAGGCAGACCATAGACGGCGTCGCCGACGGTGACGGCGCCCCACGGGCCGGGGGTGTACTGGTCCTCCAGGTCTGCGAAGCCGTACGGTGCAAGGTCGACCAGCGAGTCCGACAGCGCGAACTGCGGGATGGCGTAGTACTCGACCTGCGCGACGTCGGGAGCGCCGGAGCCCGCCGTGATCGCGTTCTGGAGCTTGGTGTACTCCTCGGTGTTGGTGCCGGCGTTGACGAGCTTCACGTCGACGTTCGGGTAGGCCTCTTCGAATGCTGCCACCTGCGCCTCGGCGGAGGGGGTCCAGCTCCAGTATGTGAGCTCGCCGCCTTCCTCGAGAGCCGCTTCGAGGGCATCCTCGCTGGCGCCCGCGTCGTCGGTGGAGCCGCCGGAGGCGCACCCGGCGAGGGTCAAGCCCAGGGCGAAGACGGATGCTGTGGCCACGGCGACCGTGCGGAGGCGCCGCGTGCGTGTGATTGTCGACATCGTTGTTCCTTTCGTTGTTCACTGCGTTGTAGAACGGATGGGCAGGACGCCCGGGGGAGCAGGTGCGGGTCGGCGGAGTGGCCTCTGGATCACTGCTTGACGCTGCCGGCGCTCAGACCGGACTGCCAGAAGCGCTGCAGGACCAGGAAGACGATCACGATCGGGATGATGGTGAGCAGCGAGCCCGTGATCACGAGGTTGTAGATCGGCTGCGCCGCGACGCCCGAGGCCTGGGCGCTCCACTGGCTCAGCCCGACGGTGAGCGGGTACCAGGTCGGCTCGCTGAGCATGATCAGCGGCAGGAAGTAGTTGTTCCAGGTGGCCACGACGGCGAACAGGAGCACCGTGACGATGCCTGGTGCGAGCAGGCGCAGCGAGATCGTGAAGAAGGTGCGGAACTCGCCCGACCCGTCCATGCGGGCCGCTTCCAGCAGCTCGGTCGGCACTGCATCCACCGCGTAGGTCCAGATCAGGTAAAGACCGAACGGACTGATCAGCGAGGGCAGGATCACGGCCCAGGGCGTGTTCGTGAGTCCGAGCTGGCTGAACATGAGGAATGTCGGGACGGCCAGAGCGGTGCCGGGGATCGCGATCGCGCCCAGCACGACCGCGAACACCGCGCGTCGCCCGGGGAAGTCGTACTTCGCCATCCCGTAGCCGGCGACCGTCGCGAGGGCGGTCGCACCACCGGCGCCCACGATCACGTACAGAAGGGTGTTGCCGAACCACTGGACGAAGATGCCGTCGCGGTAGGTCAAGGTGTCGACGATGTTCTGCCACAGGTTGAACTCGGTGCCGAACCACAGGCCGAACGACGAGAAGAGGTCGCTCTGGTCCTTCGTCGCGTTCACGACCAGCCACACGAGCGGAACGATCGAGTAGATGACGAAGACGGCCATGACGATCGTGAGGACCACCGACTTGCGGTGACGCGGCGGCGTGCGGCGGACGTAGTTCGGCCGGCGGGCCGAAGAGCGTCCGCGAGGCGCGGAGATGAGCGTTGCCGTCTCGGTGGCCATGTCAGCGCACCTCCTGTCGGGAACCGCGCAATTGCACGATGTAGGCGATGGCCGCGGTGATGACGCCCATGACGATCGCGACGGTGGCGGAGTAGTTGAACTGCTGCCCGGCGAACGACAGGTTGTAGGCGTACATGTTCGGTGTGAAGTAGCTCGAGATGACGTTCGGTGCCAGGTTCTTCAGGAGGTTCGGCTCGTTGAAGAGCTGGAAGCTCCCGATGATGGAGAAGATCGTCGCGATCACGAGCGACCCGCGCAGCGCAGGGATCTTGATGCCCGAGATGATGCGGAACTGCCCCGCGCCGTCGATCTCCGCCGCCTCGTACAGCTCTGTGGGGACGACCTTCAGCGCCGCGTAGAAGATGAGCATGTTGTAGCCCATGAACTCCCACGTGACGATGTTGCCGATGGATGCCAGGATCCAGTCGGCGCTGAACGGCAGGATGACGTCGGCGCCGAGCAGGTCGTTGATGGAGCCGGTGAGCCCGAACTGGTTGCCGTAGATGAAGCCCCAGATGAGGGCGGCCACCACGCCGGGCACGGCGTAGGGCAGGAAGATCGCGATGCGGAAGAACCCGGCCCCGTGGAGGCGTGCACTGTCGAGCGCGAGCGCGGCGACGAGCGAGAGCGCCAGCATGATGGGCACCTGGATGAGCAGGAAGAGCGTCACCCGGAAGAGGGACTCCCAGAACTTCGGGTCTTGGAAGAGCTGACCGTAGTTGGCGAGCCCGACGAAGGCGGTGCCGCCCACGAGCTGCTGCCGGAAGAGAGTGAGGACGAGCGCGTAGACGACAGGCGCGACGAGCACGGCGAGGAAGACGATCATGAACGGCCCGACGAATGCCCAGCCGCGCCAGTCCCGGCGAGCGCGCGTGCGCCGAAGAAGGGGGCGTGCGATGGGTGGTGCTGACGCCGTCGTCATGTCGAAGTCCGTTCGTCGACTCAGGAAACCATGTTTACGCGAACATGTTGTCGGCGAGCCTAGCATGTTTGCGTAACCATGCAAGACTGAGTCAATAGGGTGGGGACCGAACGGGGAGACGATGGAGCGCACCGACCAGATCGATGCCGGACGCAGGCGGCCGGCATCCATGGCCGATGTGGCGCGCCATGCGGGGGTGTCGTCCCAGACCGTCTCCCGTGTGGCAAACGGGCTGGCCAACGTCGACGATTCGACGCGCGAACGAGTGCTCGGCTCGATGCGCGCCGTGGGCTACCGCCCGAACGGAGCTGCCCGCGCCCTGAAGTACGGCAGGTTCCACACAATCGGCGTCATCATGTTCACCCTCGAGACGCTCGGCAATGTCCGCACACTGGACGCGATCGCGACCGAGGCGGCCGCCGCCGATTACACCGTGACCCTCATGCCGGTCCCCGACCCCACCATGGGTGCCGTCTCGGGTGCGTACCGTCGCCTCAGTGAGCAGGCCGTCGATGGCATCATCATCATCTTCGAGGCATCGCTCCTCGACCGGGTCGAGATCACGCTGCCGCCTGGCCTGCCCGTGGTCGTCATCGACTCCAACGCCGGCTCCGGCTTCGCGGTCGTCGACACCGACCAGGCCCTCGGCGCGCGTCAGGCCACCGAGCACCTGCTCTCCCTCGGCCACCGCCAGGTCTGGCATCTCGCGGGCCCGATCGCGTCGTTCTCGGCGGGGCACCGCGCCGAGTCGTGGCGCGAGACGCTTCAGACCGCCGGCATCACCCCCCCTCCGCTGATCCACGGCGACTGGACGACCGAGTCCGGCCATCGCGCCGCCCTCGAGCTGATCGGCACACGGGACGACGTGACCGCGATCTTCGCGGCGAACGACCAGATGGCGCTGGGCGCGATGAAAGCGCTCCACGAGCTCGGACGCGACATCCCGTCCGACGTCAGTGTGGTGGGCTTCGACGACATGGACGAGTCCCGGGCCTTCTGGCCTCCGCTGACGACCGTGCGCCAGAACTTCCGCGAAGTCGGCCGCGTCGCCATGGAGCGGCTGCTGTCGCAGATCGAGAATCCGGATGCCGCGCCCCGGACGACACTCATTCCCACGGAGCTCGTCGTGCGGGAGAGCAGCGGTCCAGCCGGGAGCTGCTGAACTCAGCCCTGGTCGGCCGCGAGCCAGTCGGCGAACGTCTCTCCGTCCAGCACCGCGTCGGGTCCCGGCAGAGCGTATCCGGCCCGCATCCCCTTCATCTGTGCTCCCGGAAGGCTGACCGACGGGATCCAGCCGCGATGACCGGCACGACGGGCGAACGCCCGCACCATCTCGTCGAGCTTCTCCTCGCGGGGACCGGCGAGATCGGTGGCGCGACCCCGTGCATCGCCGGTCGCGAGTGCGACCAGGTGCTCTGCGACGGTGCGTGCCCCGATCGGCTGCACCCGCGCCCGCGGGGCGACGTGCAGGGGGCCGAGCTTCGCCCGGCCGTACAGCTGGCCGGAGAACTCGTGGAACTGCGTGGCTCGCAGGATCGTCCACGGCACAGGGGATGCCTGCATCGCCCTCTCCTGCGCGACCTTGCCGGCGTAGTAATCGTGCGGGATGCGATCGATGCCGACGATGGACAGCAGCACGATGTGGCGGGCGCCGGCGCGGGTGGCGGCCGCGATGAGGTTGCCGGTCACGGCGGTGAAGAACGACGTCGCCTCGGAGGCTGACAGGGTCGTGATGTTCGCGGTGTCGATGATCGCGTCGACGCCGTCGAGCGCAGCCGCCAGCCCTTTGCCGCTGACCAGGTCCACCCCCGCGCTTCGGCTGAGCACGACGGGGTCATGGCCTGCAGCCGTCGCCGCCCCGACGGTGTGTGCGCCGACGGTGCCGGTTCCTCCCGCGATCGCGATCCTCATCCGATCTCCTTCCCTTCGGAACGATTCTGTCGCTTCACCCGCTCCCGCCGCTGCCGCGCGCTTCCCCGTGTCGAGGCGCCGGCACCCGCACCGGTCGGCCGAAGCGGCAGCATGCCGTCATCGGGCGCGAGAAGGTGTTCGCCTGCCTCGCCGAGCACGCGCGCTGAGCAATCGCGCCGCCCCGAGCTTCTCGGCTGAGCGTGCGCGGCCCGTCAGGACTCGTGGCGAATCTCGCAGTCACTGCCCGGCGAGAGGATCGCCTCGTGACCGTCGTCATAGCGCACGACGAGCAGCGGATTGTCTCCGCTGCCCCGGACATCGATGACTTCGCCGGCGCGTTCGGTCGCCCCGACGATGCGTCCATGGATGATCACGCGGTCGCCGACACTGGCTCTCATGGGATCACCTCCTCGCGCACACGATACGTCGCGCGAGGCCGCAGTGGTAGACGCCTGCTTAGAGCTGGGCCCCGTTGTCGTCGCGGTTCTCGAGACCGACGCTGCGCCCTCGCCATGACTCGTAGGCGATGAGCCAGCCGATCGAGACCGCGAACGCGAGGAACAGGCCGACGAGGAGCTGTCCCCAGATCATGCCGAACACGATGCCGACGGCGAAGATCAGCGCGGTCCCGAAGGCCCAGCCGGAGTGCCCGCGCGTCCAGCGCTTGCGAGGAGGTGTGCTCATGGGGACAGCCTAGGGCTCAGAGGGGGCCGACCGAGACGAGCGCCGAGGCTGCGCGCCGGGGGCTCAGGACTGCTGCGCGTTGAGAGCGACCATCCAGTCGATGCCGAACCGGTCGGTGAGCATGCCGAACCGGCCGCCCCACGGCGGAGTGTCGAACGGCATCACGACGGTGCCGCCGTCGGACAGCCGGTCCCAGAAGCCCTGGAGGGCTGCTTCGTCATCGCCGCTCACGGACACCGAGATCCCGGCCGGCTCGCGGTACGGCATCCCGCTCGGAGTGTCGGCGCCCATCAGCACGAAGCCGTCGGGGCTGGTGAGCTGGGCGTGCATGACGAGGTCGTTCTCGGCCGGATCCTGCACCATGCCCTCGTACTCGCCGAAGGTCGAGATGTCGAGGTCGCCGCCGAACACGCTCTGATAGAAGGTCATCGCGTCGCGCGCCTGGTTCTGGAACGAGAGGTACGGGTTGAGGCTTGCCATAGCGGTCTCCTGATCGGGGAAATGACGGATGCCGCGCCCGGCCGCGTGGCGACTCCAGTGTCGTCGCGGGCTCCGACATCGGCAAGGCGCTCAGCGGTCGCGGTGATCCTCGGGGTGCAGGCGCGGGGCGCGCCGCGGCTCGCTGACGCCGCTCGCGTACAGCAGGCGGATGACGCGCTGACGCTGGCCGGCCCAGGGGGCGAGGAGCCGCAGCATCCCGTCGTCGTCGACGCGCGTGCCGGTGAGCGCGTAGCCGACCTCGTGCGCGAGGTGGAAGTCGCCGACGCTGACGGCGTCGGCGTCGCCCAGCGCGCGGATGCGCGTCTCGGCCGAGGTCCACGGCCCGATGCCCGGCTGGCTGACGAGCACGCGGTCGACGGCCTCGCCGTCCTCAGCGCCGAGGATCGCGCGTACCAGCGCGTCGCCGCGACGGGCGGCGCGCACGACGGTCTTGGACTGCGGGGGCTCGAGGCCGGCGCGGTGCCACGCCCACGACGGCACTCGCTGCCATGCGTCGATCGACGGCGGAGCGTACATCGGCCGCGGCGTCGGCCCAGGAGCCTGCTCGCCGTGCCACGACACGATGCGGCGCCACGCGGCGAAGGCCTGCATGCCGGTGACCTTCTGCTCGAAGATCGCGCAGGCCAGGGCATCGAACACGAGGCCGGTGCGTGCGAGGCGCAGTCCAGGGTTGCGGCGGTGGGCCTCGGCGATGAGCGGATGCCGTGACCCGTCGAACAGCGACGGGTCATCGTCCGCTCCGCACAGCACCGGCAGCTGGTCGAGCGCCCACTCGCGCCCGGGTCCCCACGCGGCGGCCCGGATGACGCCCGGAGAAGTCTCGCGGATCGCCAGGGTCGCGATGCCCTCAGGCGTCCGGCTGGCCCGCCAGATGACCGAGCCGGAGGCGACCATGGTCGGATCGGCGGCGCCGCGGCGCAGGAACAGCACCGTGCGCCGGAGGTCGAGCGGATGCCGCGGCCGGTACTCCGTCTCGAGCGGCCGTCCCTCAGCGGGCCCGGCTGCTCGCCCGGCGCTGCTTCGCCCGCTCCCGCGCACCTCGCCCGCGCGAAGCGGCACGGGCGCGACGGAGGTCATGGCCTCACCCTACGCCTGGGGCTCCGACATCCGTCTGTGCCCCTTCATCTGCGCGAATCCGACCTTCGCGGGCGTCCCGAGGGGCGGATTCGCACAGACGAGCTGCGGCGGAGCTCAGAAGCGGTCGGGCGACGGCGTGCCGTGGCCGTAGCGGATGACGACGTCGGCGTGCCGGTCGAAGCGGTAGCCGACGCCGCGCACGGTGCGGACGATGTCTTCGTAACGGCCGAGCTTGGCGCGCAGGCGCCGCACGTGCACATCGATCGTGCGCTCGCCCGGTGCCTCTTCCTCGGTGGCGCCCTGCCACAGCGACGTCACGAGCTCGGTGCGCTCGATGGTGCGACCTTCGCGCAGCACGAGGTACTGCAGCAGCTCGAACTCCTTGAACGTGAAGGCTGCGGACTCGCCGTCGATGAGCACGCGCTTGCGTGAGATGTCGACGACGACGCCACCGCCGGCGCGGTCCTCGTCCTCGGGCTCCTCCTGCTTGGTGCGCGCGATCGCGGACGGCTCGTGCAGTGCGAGGCGGACGACGTCGACATCGCGGCCGCCGGCTCCGACGGGGGCGAGGGCGACGGTGGCGTAGGTCTCGGCATCCGGGGCGAGCTCGCCGAGCGTGCGGCGGAGGGCGTCGACGAGAACGCCGAGGCTGACACCGGATGCCGCGGCCTTCGCCTCGTCGATTCCGACGTAGAGCGCGAAGCCGCGGGGCGCGGTGCCCGGCGGCAGGTTGCGCTGAGCGGGGGCCGGTGCGGCGGGAGCCGTCGCGTCGGCGGGGTGCGCCGGGCGGGTCACGGCGCGGAGGTGGCGGACGGGAGCGGGACGGTCCAGGAGAGCGGTGGTCGACATGATGATGGTCCTTGCGGGAGCGGAACCTCGGCCTGTTACAGGCCGAAAGACGGTTCGGGTGTGTTGAAGCCCCGACAGAAGGGCTGAGCCCGGACGGGCTGTGCCCTTCATCGGGCGATGTGCGAGGCATCCGGGTGCGCGTGATCGACGCACGAATCCGGTGCTTCGGGGGACTCGCGCCGGCGTTGTCTCAGGAGCGGCGGGCGGGTCCGACGGGGGTCACCGTGCTAGTGGCACATTCGACAACACATGACAACGCGGCCGGCCATCATCATGCCGGCAGCTCCGTTCGCCTCCCAGGCGGACAGGTAGCGTGCGTTATCAGTCATGCGCCCGATTATGACGGAAATCGTCGCAATGCGTCAAATCGCCCAATATGAGGACGTCCAAGGATGTAAAACGTAACAGTCTGCCCAGGCAAATATGTTGCTCAATTCCACAAATCACTTGCACATCCGCCAGAAGTGTGTCTAACATGCGTGTCGAAGCGTTTCGCGAAGCGCTTCGAGTCCCAGCTTCCGCAGACGACGAGGTCGACATGGCGAACATCAACGAGGTGGCAGAGGCCGCCGGTGTGTCGATCAGCACCGTCTCGTACGCGCTGAGCGGAAAGCGTCCCGTCTCACCCGACACCCGCCGGCGCATCGAGGCCGCCGTCGTCGAGCTGGGCTACAGTCCGAACGCCGGGGCCCGCATGCTCGCCGGTTCGCGCACGCAGATCTTCGCCCTCACCGAGCCGCTGCGCAAGGACACGCACGCGCCCACGCACATGGCGTTCGTGCTCGCGACCGCGATCGCCGCGCGCCGCAACGACTATGACGTGCTGCTCCTGACCGACGAGCAGGCGCAGGCCGGGATGAGCCGCGTCGCGGCCAACGGGCTCGTCGACGCGATCCTCGTGCTCGACGTCGCTCCTGACGATGCACGGGTGGCTCTCGCCCGCCAGATCTCCACCCCGACCGTCTTCATCGGCATCCCCGACGACCGCGACGGCTTGATCTGCGTCGACCTCGATTTCGAGGCTGCCGCCGCTCGTGCCGTCGACCTGCTCGCCGCTGCCGGTCACGCCTCGATCGGGCTCGTCGGCCAGGCCGAGACCGCCTACCTGAAGTCGAACTTCCCCCCCAGGGTGCGCGCAAGCGTCCTCTCGCGGGGCGCCGAGCGCGGTGCCACTGTCGCCTACGGCACGTCCGGCGGCAAGCGCGCCGACCGCGCGGCCGCGCGAGCGACGACGGCCCGACTCCTCGACAACGGCGCGACGGCGCTCATCCTCCACTGCGCCGACGAGGCGCACGCCGCGGTCCTCGCCGAGCTGGACGCGCGCGGACTGCGCGTGCCCGAGGACGTCTCGGTCATCTCCGTGGGCGCGACGTTCGACACGACTGCGCTGCCCACTCCGATCGACTCGATCCCGCTGGTGCCCGAGGACTCGTGCGACCTCGCCGTGGACCTTGCACTCCAATGCCTGACCGCGGACAAGCCCGAGCCCGGTGTGCGGCTCATACCGCCCACCTACAGCGCGGCCGGGTCTGTCGCCCCGCCGCGCCGGAAATCGTCGGGAGCCGCGGCGGACTGAGCGTCGCGGCATCCGATCGTCGCTTCATGTCGTTCATCGAAGCGCTTCGACAACTGAATCCCACCCCCGACCAACGCTGGTCACTGAGAAAGGAATGCCACCGATGGCACCCATCACACGCAAGAACGCCCGACGCGGCCTCGCCGCCGTCGGGGCACTGACGGTCGGCGCCGTCGCCCTGGCCGGCTGCACCGGCGGCGGGAGCGACGCCGAGTCCGGCGACACGCTCAAGCTCTGGCACTACGAGGGTGAAGACAGCGCCATGGCCAAGGCCTGGGACGAGGCCATCACGATCTTCGAGGAGGAGACCGGCGCGACGGTCGAGTTCGAGCAGAAGTCCTTCGAGCAGATCCAGAAGACCGCGAGCCAGGTGCTCGACTCGGACGCCGCTCCCGACCTCATGGAGTTCAACAAGGGCAACGCGACGGCCGGCTTCCTCGCCTCGACCGGCCTGATCGCCGACATCTCCGACGCGGTCGACGAGTTCGGCTGGGCAGACAAGCTCGCGCCTTCGCTGCAGACCACCGCGAAGTACTCCGAAGACGGCGTCATGGGCGGCGACACCTGGTACGGCATCCCGAACTATGGCGAGTTCGTCGGCGTCTACTACAACGAGGACGCGTTCGCGGCGGCAGGGCTCGAGATCCCGACCACGTACGACGAGTTCATCGACGTCCTCGACGCGTTCGTCGCACAGGGGGTGACACCGCTCGCAGAGGCGGGCGCCGAGTACCCCCTCGGACAGCTCTGGTACCAGCTCGCGCTGGCGCAGGCGGACCGCCAGTTCGTCGACGACTACCAGCTCTACGAGAACCCCGTCGACTGGCAGGGGCCGGAGTTCACCGCCGCGACCGAGACGCTCAAGGAGTACGTCGACAAGGGCTACATCGCCTCGGACGTCTCTTCCGTCAAGGCCGAGGACGCGGGTGTCTCGTTCATCAACGGCACGGCCCCCATCTTCGTGTCGGGCTCGTGGTGGTACGGACGCTTCGTCGAGGAGGCCGGGTTCGACTGGACGCTTCAGGCATTCCCGGACTCGCAGCTCTCGCTCGGGTCGTCGGGCAACCTGTGGGTCGTGCCGGAGAACGCAGCGAACAAGGAACTCGCGTACGAGTTCATCGACATCACGATGCGTCCCGAGATCCAGGCGATCATCGGCAACAACGGCGGCGTCCCCGTCGCCGCAGAACCCGCCGACATCACCGACGAGAAGAGCGCGGAGCTGATCGCCACGTTCAACGGCATCCTCGACGAGGACGGTCTGTCGTTCTACCCCGACTGGCCCGCCGCGGGCTTCTACGACGTCATCGTCCGTGAACTGCAGGGCCTGGTCACCGGCACGCAGGATGCGGAGGCGACGAACGCCAACCTCGGGGCCGAGTACGAAGAAGGCACAGCGGACTTCCGCTGATCGATCGGCGGTGGGTGGCGGCGACGCCGCCCACCGCCCTCAGAAGGAGTCGCACCATGTCTGTCATCACCCGTGCCGAACGCGGCGCGCGCACGAAGCTTCCCCCCGAGCAGCCCTCGATCCCGCAGCGCAAGGGCGGCACCGCAGGGTACTGGCTGTATCTTCTGCCGGGGTTCGTCCTTCTCCTCGTCATCGTCGTCATCCCGCTCGTCTTCAACGTCTATCTGACGTTCACCCAGTGGCGCGGGGTCCGGACGCCCGAGTTCATCGGCCTCGAGAACTGGTTCAAGGTCTTCGCGGACGAAGACTTCTGGACCTCCTTCACGAACTCCGTGTGGATGGTCCTCGCGATGGTCGTGATCCCCACGTCCATCGGGCTTCTCGTCGCCGCGCTCCTCTTCGACGTCGTCGGCCGCAAGTTCGGCGGCAAGGTCGGCAGCTTCCTGCGGGCCACCTACTACCTTCCGCAGATCCTCCCCATCGCCGTCGCGGGCATCGTGATCGGCTGGATGTTCCGCCCAGGTGCGACGGGGTCCGTCAACCAGATACTCGCGGTGTTCGGCCTCCCGGCCTATGACTGGCTCGGGCAGATGCCGTCCGCACTGCTCGTGCTGATGGGCGTCCTCGTATGGGTCCAGCTCGGGTATCCCATCGTCGTGTTCATGGCTGCGCTCCAGCGCGTCGACCCCGAGCTCTACGAGGCGGCCGAGCTCGACGGTGCGAACTGGTTCCAGCGGTTCTCGGCGATCACGATGAGCATCATCAAGCCGGAGATCTTCGTCGTCACGCTGACGTGCACGATCGCGGCCCTCAAGGTCTTCGGACCCGTCTACATCATCACTCAGGGCGGTCCTGCTGGCGCGACGCTCGTGCCCGCGTACTACGCGTACACCGAGTTCTTCACGAAACGGAACATCGGCTACGGCGCGACCATCGCAACCGTCCTCACGATCCTCGTCGTGGTGGTCTCCATCATCTTCATCCGGGTGCAGAACTCGATGGAGCGCAAGGAAAGGGCGGGTCTGTGATGGCCGCGACGACCGCAATCATCACGCAGGGCAAGACCCGCGTGCGCCCTCGCGGCGGCATGACCAAAAAGCGTGCGATCGACTGGCTGCTGCTCATCGCCGTCATCCTCGGCGCGCTCGCCGTGATGGTGCCCTTCTACCTGATCCTCGTCAACGCCTTCAAGTCACCCGTCGACTATGCGACGTCGGGCCCGTTCGCGCTGCCGCAGGCGATCGACTTCACGGGCATCCAGGCGTTCTGGGAGCGGGTGAGCTTCCCTCAGAAGGTCTGGAACTCGATCTTCATCTCCGGCATCGTCGCGGTGCTCGCGGTGATCATCTCGCTGCTCAACGCGTTCGCGATCGGCATCGGACGCGTCCGCGGACGCTCGTGGATCGTGCTGCTGTTCCTGATGGCGAACCTGCTGCCGCAGGAGGCGCTGCTCTACCCCCTGTACTACATGTTCAAGTCGGTGGGTCTCTACGACAGCGTGTGGTCCGTCATCATCGTCTTCACGGTGATCCAGGCGGCGTTCGGCACCTACCTCCTCGCGTCGGTGCTCGGCACCTTTCCCAAGGAGGTGCTCGAGGCCGCTTCGATCGACGGCGCCTCCCGTTGGCAGATCCTGTGGCGGGTGGTCTACCCGATCACGCGGCCGACGCTCTCGGTGCTGCTCATCTTCTTCTTCATCTGGACGTGGAACGAGTTCCTCATCCCCCTCACGTTCCTGCCGTCCAACGCCAGCCAGACCGTTCCCGTCGCGATCAGCGTCCTGACCGGCGATCGACTGATGGACGTCACGACGACCGCGGGAGCGGCGCTGCTGAGCATCATCCCGACGATCATCTTCTTCCTCATCTTCCAGCGCACCCTCACCCGGGGCATCACGGCAGGAGCAGTCAAGTAATGAAGTTCACCGACGGGTTCTGGCAGCTCCGGCCCGGAGTCACCGCGCTCTACGCGCAAGAGGCGTACGACGTGTGGCAGACCGATGCGACGCCCGACGGCCCCGGGCTGGTGGTCACCGCGCCGACGATCCCCATCACCAAGCGCGGCGACACCCTCAACCGCCCCGTGCTCACCGTGACGCTCTCGTCGCCCCTCGAGGGGATCGTGCGCGTGCGCATCGCCCACCACGTCGGCGGCGCGTGGCACGGCGGATTCGCGCTGCCCGGCGCCGTCGAGGGTGGGGCGGGTGCGGGGACCGTCAGCTCCGACGGCGGGATCCTCACGACCGGAAACCTCACCGCGCGCGTTGCGGCGGGTGAGCCGTGGTCGCTCTCGTTCGCGCACGACGACCGGGTCCTCACGGCGAGCGGCCACAAGTCGCAGGGCTACGTGCGCCTCGCGCCAGACGCGCAGGTCGACACCGGCATCGTCGACAACGCCCGCAGCGGATCGCCGGCGCCGGTCGAGCGGGTGTTCATCCACGAGCAGCTCGACCTCGGCGTCGGCGAGGTCGTCTACGGCCTGGGCGAGCGGTTCGGCCCCGTGGCCAAGAACGGCCAGAGCGTCGAGATCTGGAACGCCGACGGCGGCACTTCGAGCGAGCAGGCGTACAAGAGCGTTCCGTTCTACCTCAGTGACCGCGGCTACGGCGTGCTCGTGAACGACCCCGGGCACGTCTCGTTCGAGATCGGCTCGGAGGCTGTCGAGCGCGTGCAGTTCTCGGTGCCGGGCGAGGTGCTGGAGTACTTCGTGATCGACGGCCCGACGCCGAAGGACGTGCTCGAGCGGTACACCGCGCTCACCGGTCGTCCGCCGGTCGTGCCGGCGTGGTCGTACGGGCTGTGGCTGTCGACGTCGTTCACCACCGATTACGACGAGGCCACGGTGACCTCGTTCATCGACGAGATGGCCGCCCGCGAGCTGCCGGTATCGGTGTTCCACTTCGACTGCTTCTGGATGCGCGAGTTCAACTGGTGCGACTTCGAGTGGGATCCCCGCACCTTCCCCGACCCGGACGGCATGCTCGCACGCCTGCACGAGAAGGATCTTCGCGTCTGCGTGTGGATCAACCCCTACATCGGCCAGCGCTCGCCGCTGTTCGCCGAGGCCGCCGAGCAGGGCTTCCTCGTGAAGCGCGCGGACGGCTCGGTCTGGCAGTGGGACCTCTGGCAGGCGGGCATGGGCCTCGTCGACTTCACCAACCCCGCCGCGACGGCGTGGTATCAGGCGCACCTGCGCCGCCTGATCGACCAGGGCGTCGACTGCTTCAAGACCGACTTCGGCGAGCGGATCCCCGTTGACGTCGAGTGGGCCGATGGCGCCGACCCGCAGCGCATGCACAACCTGTATGCACAGCTCTACAACGAGGCCGTGCATGCGGTGCTCGTACAGGCTCGCGGCGAGGGCGACGCGGTGCTGTTCGCGCGGTCCGGGACGGCCGGCGGCCAGACCATGCCGGTGCACTGGGGCGGCGACTCGACCTCGACCTTCGCGTCGATGGCCGAGACCCTCCGTGGTGGGCTGTCCCTCGCGTACAGCGGCTTCGCGCACTGGAGCCACGACATCGGCGGCTTCGAAGGGACACCGGATGCCGCGGTCTACAAGCGCTGGACCGCGTTCGGGCTGCTCGGCAGCCACAGCCGGTTCCACGGCTCGGGCTCGTATCGGGTGCCGTGGGCCTTCGACGACGAGGCCGTCGAGGTCACGCGGATCTTCACGCACCTCAAGATGCGGCTGATGCCCTATCTGTTCCAGGCGGGGATGGATGCCGCGGCCACAGGTGTGCCGCTGCTGCGGCCGATGCTGCTCGAGTTCCCGGACGACCCCGCGGTGCGCCACCTCGACCGGCAGTACATGCTCGGGGCCGACCTGCTCGTCGCGCCGGTGTTCTCTGCGGACGGAGAGGTGGAGTTCTACCTGCCCGCGGGCGAATGGACCAGCCTGCTGACCGGCGAGACGGTCTCCGGAGGCGCCTGGCGTCGAGAGAACCACGGATTCGACAGCCTGCCGCTGTACGTCCGGCCCGGCACGGTGCTGCCCTGGGGGGCGCGCGCAGACCGCCCCGACTACGACTACCTCGACGGGCTCGCGCTGCGGGTCTTCCCGGGAGGGACGGGCATGCGCACCATCACCGTGACCGCGCCCGACGGCCGGTCGCAACAGTTCACCGCCGACCTGGGCGAGGTGACACGATGAGTTCCGTGACCGCTGACACCACCTCCGAGGGTTCGCCGGACTACCGCGATTCCGGCCTCGTCTTCCCGCCCGGCTTCACCTTCGGGTCGGCGACCGCCTCGTACCAGGTCGAGGGCGCATTCGACGAGGACGGCCGCGGGCCGTCCATCTGGGACACCTTCAGCAAGACGCCGGGCAAGGTGTGGAACGGCGACACCGGAGATGTCGCGTGCGACCACTACCACCGGCTCGACGCGGACCTCGATCTGATGAAGGACCTCGGCCTCGGCGCGTACCGTTTCTCGATCGCGTGGCCGCGCATCATGCCGACCGGCACCGGCGAGGTGAACCAGGCCGGGATCGACTTCTACTCCCGGCTCGTCGACGGCCTGCTCGATCGCGGCATCCGCCCGGTCGCCACGCTCTACCACTGGGACCTGCCGCAGGCGCTGGAGGATGCCGGCGGCTGGCCCGCGCGCGCGACGGCCGATGCGTTCGAGCGCTACGCCGAGGTGATGGGCTCTGCCCTCGGCGACCGCGTCCACACCTGGACGACCCTCAACGAGCCGTGGTGCTCGGCGTACCTCGGCTACGGGCAGGGCGGGCACGCGCCGGGACGCCATGAGCCGGCCGCCGCGCTCGCCGCCGTGCACCACCTCAACCTCGCCCATGGCCGCGCGGTGCAGGCGCTGCGGGCGACCTCCACCGGCGACCCCGACTACTCGATCACCCTGAACTTCCACGTCCTGCGCGGCGTGGGCGACGGCGGGGCAGAGGCCATGCGCCGCATCGACGGACTGGCGAACCGGGCCTTCACGCACCCGCTGCTGCGGGGCGAGTACCCGGCGGACCTGCTCGAGGACACGGCATCGGTCACCGACTGGTCGTTCGTCCGCGACGGCGACCTCGCGGCGATCAGCCAGCCGATCGACGTGCTCGGGGTCAACTACTACTCGACGGCGACCGTACAGCTGTGGGACGGCGTCTCCCCGAAGCAGCATGAACGACGGCCACAAGGGCGCGGCGGGCGGGACGGCCTGGCCCGGCAGCGACCAGGCCGTGGAGTTCGTCGAGCAGCCCGGGCCGTACACGGCCATGGGCTGGAACATCGCCCCCGAAGGCCTCGAGGAGCTGCTCCTCTCACTGAAGCAGCAGTTCCCTGGTCAGCCGCTGATGGTGACGGAGAACGGGGCAGCCTTCGACGACGTCGTCGCCGAAGACGGCTCGGTGCCCGATCCGGAGCGTCTGGACTACCTGCGCCGCCACTTCACCGCGGCCCACCGAGCGATCGAGCAGGGCGTCGACCTGCGCGGCTACTTCGTTTGGTCCCTCCTCGACAACTTCGAGTGGGGGTATGGCTACGCCAAGCGCTTCGGCATCGTCCGCGTCGACTTCGACACGCTCGAGCGCACCGTGAAGGGCAGCGGTCACTGGTACGCGGAGCTCGCCCGCACCGGCATCCTTCCTGCCTGAACGCACCCTGTGACGCGGCCGGGGGAACGCTCGGACATCCCGGCCGCGTGCGCCTGGGTGGGGGCGCGCGGGGTTAGCCTGTCGACGTGACCGAGCTGCGCTTCACCCATGAACCGGATGCCTCGCGCTACACGCTGCACCGCGGCGACGACCTGGTGAGCGTCCTGGACTACCGCGATGACGGCCGCACCGTCGCGATGACGCGCGCCTACACCGTGCCCGCCTTCCGGGGTCACGGGTACGCCGGCGAGCTGATCGATCTGGCCGTGGCCGAGCTCGAGCGTGGCCGGGGGCGGAGCGTGATCCCGGTGTGCTGGTACGTGGCCGACTGGTTCGAGGCGAATCCGGCGCGACGCTCGATCCTCACGACGCGCCGCTCCGCCTGAGACGAGATCCCCCGAGGTCGCACGCCGCCCCCTAGGCTGGCCGCGTGCACATGGAGGAAGTCTTCACCGCGGTGGCCATCGGCTTCGAAGCCATCGGCGCGGCCGCGATGATGATCGGGTTCGCCATCGCCGTGGTGCTGGGCGCGCGCTCGCTCCTGCGCCGCGAAGGCGGGCAGGCTGCCTTCACGGTCCTGCGAACGACCCTGGGCGCGGCGATCCTGCTCGGTCTCGAAGTGCTCGTCGCCGCTGATCTGATCCGCACCATCACCTCCAAGCCGTCGATGGAGGATGCCGCGATCCTCGGTCTCATCGTCCTCATCCGCACCCTGCTGTCGATGTCGATCCAGATCGAGATCGAAGGCATGCTTCCGTGGCGGCGCGCGATGTTCACCAGCGGTGGCCAGCTGCTCGGCGATGCCGTCGCGCGCGACCGTGCTGCCGCCCGTGCGGCCGACGGCACGACGGCCGGCCCGCGCTGAGCCCTGTCAACCCCCTGCCCGGGGTCCGCGCTCGCCGCCAGAGTGGAAGGTGACGAGAGGACCGAGTCATGGATCGTGAGCTGCCCGACGGCGTGATCAACGCCGACCCACCCGGCGGATGGGACCAGACCGGCGACGCGGAGACTGCCGAGCGCAGCGCCGCGGCTGCCCATTCCGACCTGCTGTCCGACGCTGCGCTGCAGCCGGATGACCCCGTGGAAGGCGAGGACGCCCGCCAGGGAGCCGACCCCGACCTGGGTCTGAGCACCACCCGTGGAGATGAGGAGCCGTGATGAACAGCACTGAGCACGACCGCGAACCCGACGCCGCCGACGAGCGCACGGCGACCCCGGCGGCCGCCGAGCCGGACCACGAGGCCGTCGGCATCGGCGTGATCGGCTCGGAGGACGCCGATCACCACGGCCAGGACGAGGGCCGCGACACGCTGACGGCCGGCGCCGCACAGCGCACACCCGGCGGGCTCGGCAGCGAGCAGGAGCAGCGGCTCCCCGCGATGTCGCAGAACGACGCCTCGACCATCGACAAGGTCGCCGGCATCGTCGCGCAGACCCGGTCAGACGTTGGCGCAGAGCCGCAGGAACGGATCGCCGAGGTGCTTCATCAGCGCCTCGAGCAGGCCGGCGTCGACCTCCCCGACGACGAGGTCGACGAGCTCGCTCGTCAGGTCTCGACCGGGGACTCGGCGGCGCCCGCCGAGTGACTCCCGGCGTGTGACGTGAAGACGCCCGCCCCTCCCCGGGCGGGCGTCCTCACGCGACGGCGCAGCTCGTGGCGCAGGGCTCTGCGGCGGCGAGGCGCACGCCGATCGGCCGGGCCCACGGGGTGCGCTGCGGACGTGCGGCTGTCACGGTGACGGGCTGGTCGATCCGGGCGAGCCCGGCGCGTCGATCGCGGATGGCGACGAGCAGCGCGTGTTCGCGTTCGCGGACGCTGGACTCGTGACGGTACTGCTGTTCGGCGGCGGTGACGAGAGAGAGCATGGTTTCCTCCGTTGCTTCCGATGACTCGAACGTACGCCGGGGCTCCGACATTGCCGGACGGATCGCACCTGGCAGGAATCGGAGGATGCGAGGCAGTCGTCAGCGGTCGTGCGCGAAATCGCGGATGAGCGCGGCGGCGGCCGCGGCATCCCGGATCATCGTCTCGTGACCGTGACCGGGCACCTCCACCAGCCGCCCGTCGGGAAGACCGGCGACGATCGTGGAGCACCAGCCGCGCGATGCGACGAGGTCGTCCTCGCCACGGAGGACGAGCGTCGGCGCGGTGACCTCGCCGAGCACGTCTTCAGGGCGATGGACCAGCATGGCGCGGAACTTCAGGCGCAGGTTGGGTCCGGCGCGCACGTACTCGCGCGCGCCGAGCGCGATGACCTGCGGGCTCTCGACGACGAGGTCGCGCAGCAGCCGTGCGAGCTGCTTCGGGGCGGTGCGCGCCTCGGGATCCACGGTGGGGCCGACGAGCACGAGGGCGGCGACCGCATCGGGATGGCGCGCACCGATCTCGAGCGCGACCTGGGCGCCCATCGAATGGCCGATGATCACGGCGGGCGCGCCGACCCGCGCGTGCAGGAAGGCGGCGACCAGATCGGCGGTCCGCTCCATCGTCAGCACGCGCGGCGGCTCGGGTGCCTCGCCGTACCCGGGCAGATCGATCGAGATCACCTCGGCCGATCCGTCCAGCTGCGAGACGAGCTCGCCGAAGACGCTGCGCCCCATGCCGATGCCGTGAATCAGGACGTAGTGCGGGCTCCCGCTGCCGTGGCGCTCGGCGACGAGGGTGCTCCCGGCGAAGGAGAACTCGCGGTCGGTGGGCACGGATTCAGCGTAGGCGAGCAGGGGTCAGGCCGCGCCCAGCTGATCGCGCAGACCGACGCGGTCGGGGATCTCGAACTGCACGCGTCGCAGCCAGCCGGGATCCGGCCAGGGGCGCGAGGAGGGGAGTGCGCGCAGCCGAGCCCGCAGCGCGGGAGCGGCCGCTTCGACCGGGAGCACGCGAGACGGTGCGCGCAGCGCCAGCGCCCCGAGCCACCAGTGCCGCCAGGTGCCCTCGATGGCTTCCGGTCCGACGACCACGTAGTAGTCGGGCATCAGCGCCTCGCCTGCCTCGAACAGCCCGAGCAGGGTCTCGACCTCGATCTCGAGGGTGCCGAGCGTCGCACGCTCCTCGAACAGCTCGACCCAGGCCGCCGCAACGTGCTCGAGCGGGTCGGCATCATGAACGACGTAGGGAGCGGATGCCGCGGCCACGGCCCTGGCGGCGGCCGCCGGTTCGCTGTGCCGGAGCGAGAGAGCCTGCACGGCGGGAAGGTCGGCGATGTCACTCAGCAGTGCTTCGCCGTCCGTTCCGACGAGCGCGACGACGGTGGAGGGTGCGGATCCGGATGACGGCGCCATAGTCCACGGTACGCCCGGGCGGGCCGGTTGCGGCCTGTCTCGGCCGGGATGTCGGCGCTCGAACGTACGGTGTGATCATGCGCATCCTGCACACCTCGGACTGGCACATCGGGCGGTCGTTCCACGGCCACGCCACGCTCGATGCGCTCCGCGGCGTGCTCGACGCGCTCGTCGCCCAAGTCCGCGAGCGCGAGGTGGACCTCGTTCTCGTCGCGGGCGACGTCTTCGACTCCGCCGCGCCCGCAGCCCCCTGTTACGCGGTGCTCACCGACACTCTCCGGGCGCTGTCCGACACCGGCGCCACCGTCGTCGTGACCAGCGGCAATCACGACTCCGCCGCCCGCCTCGGGTTCCAGGCGTCGCTGCTGCGCGACGGCATCCACGTGCTCACCGACCCGCTCAGCACCGGCACGCCGATCACCGTCGTACGACGAGCACGGACCGGTGCACGTCTACGGCATCCCGTTCCTCGAGCCGGCGCTGGTGCGCCACCTCTGGCCGAACGTCGAGCTGCGCTCCCAGCGCCAGACCATCGAGCACGCCATGAACCTCGTGCGAGCCGACGCCGCAGTGCGCGGCGGACGCTCGGTGGCCATGGCGCACTGCTTCGCAGCGGGGGTGGATGCCACACCCGGCGTCGAGCGAGAGATCCGGCAGGGCAGCCTCGACGTCGTGCCGGCGGCGGTCTTCGACGGCCCCGACTACGTTGCCCTCGGCCACATCCACGGCAGGCAGAAGCTGTCCGATCGGGTGCGCTACGCCGGTGCCCCGCTGCACTACAGCTTCGGCGAGGCCGACAAGCCGCGGGGCTCGTGGCTCGTCGAGCTCGATGCCGACGGTCTGGCAGGGGTCGAGTGGCTCGAGCTTCCAGTGCCGCGCCGGCTGTCGACCGTTCGGGGAACGCTCGAAGAGCTGCTCGCCGACGAGCGCTTCAGCCTCGCGGAGGCGGACTGGGTGTGCGCCCAGTACACCGACGCCACCCCGCAGTCCGACCCCATGCGGCGGCTGCAGAAGCGCTTCCCGTTCTGTGCCACGGTCATGCACACGCCCGTGGGCGCGCTCGGCGACGACGGGTCGACCTACGCGCGCCGGGTGCGGGCCGCCCGGTCCGATGCCGAGCTCATCGACGTCTTCCTCTCCCACGTGCGCGAGGGCGAGGGGGCGTCGGAGCGTGAGCGCGAGGTCATCCGCGAGGTCATCGGCGAGCACACCCTCGCAGAGGCGCGCGCGTGAGACTGCACCGGCTCGAGCTCGAGGGGTTCGGGCCGTTCCGCGAGCGCCAGATCGTCGACTTCGACGCGTTCGCCGACGACGGCATCTTCCTGATCGCCGGGCGCACCGGCGCCGGCAAGTCCAGCGTGCTCGACGGCGTGAGCTTCGCGCTGTATGGCGGGGTGCCCCGGTACGACGGCGCCGAGCGGAGGCTGCGCAGCGATCACTGCGCGCCCGAGGACCCCACGCGCGTCAGCATCGAGTTCTCCGCGGGCGGCCGCCGATTCCGCGTCACGAGGTCTCCGGAGTACGAGCGCCCCAAGCAGCGCGGCACCGGCATGACGACCGAGCCGCACCGCGCGCAGCTGGACGAGCTCGTGGGCGCGCAGTGGATCGGACTCGCCGCGCGACCGGTGGATGTCGCTCGCGAGCTCGACGAGATCCTGGGGCTCAGTCAGCAGCAGTTCCTGCAGGTGATCCTGCTCGCTCAGAACCGGTTCGCCGAGTTCCTGCTCGCCAAGAACGACGAGCGTCAGCGCCTGCTGCGGCGGCTCTTCGGCACTCGCACCTACGAGGCCTACCAGGCCGCGTTCGACCAGCGCCGCCGGGAGGCCGAGCGGGAGCTCTCCGCCGCCGGTGATGGCGTGATCCTGCTGCTGGACGAGGCGGAACGCGTGCTGGCCGCGAGCGACCTCACGAGCGGAGTCGGCCAGGCCGGCGCAGCCGACGGTCAGGCGGCGTCCGCTTCCGACGTGGTCGCCCGGCTCGCCGCGGCCACCGTCGGCGTCCAGCGAGCGGACTACCGGGTCGAGACGCTGGTGCGGGACCGCGACGCGGCGGATGCCGTGCACGCCGCCGCAGAGAGCGTGCATCGCGCCACACGTGCACTTCGCGAGAAGCAGGAGCTTCGCGCGCGGTCGCGGGCGGCGCTCGCGGCGCTGGAAGAGGCAGAACCCCGCATCCGCGGCGACCGCGAGACGCTCGCACGTGCGCTGGAGGCCGAGGGCCTGCGCACGCCGATCGAGGCCGCGACCTCCGCGGCTGCCGCCGCGCAGGTCGCGCTGGCCGATGCCGAGCGTGCCCGCGAAGCGTGGGAGGCGGCGGCGGACGACACCGCGGTCGGCGCGGACGTCGCATCGCTCGAAGCCCTCGTGAACGAGCTCACCGGCGACATCGCGGTCTGGACCAACGTGCGAGCCCGGGAGCGCGAGCTCGAGGCGGCGAACGACGAGTTCGCCGCGGGGACGGCGCGAGTCGCCGAGTTCGAACAGCTTCTCGAGGAGCTCGACGCGGCACGTGCCGCTTTTCCGCAGCGGCTGGGCGAGCTCGAGACCGAGCTGGCCGCCGCGCAGGCGGCTGCGGGCGGACTCGATGCCGCGGTGATGCAGTGCGAGGCCGTCACCGAGAGGCTTTCCGCTGCTCGTGACGCCGAACGGCTGGCATCCGTCCTGCGGGAAGCGGAGGCCGCCTACCTCGCCGCGAGCGACCGTCATGACAGCGCCCGCCGGCTCGTCACCGACGGCCTGCGGCGTCGCCTGGCAGGTCACGCCGGAGAGCTCGCCGCGGCGCTCGCAGACGGCGAGCCGTGCGCTGTGTGCGGCTCCCTGGAGCATCCACAGCCCGCGCCCG
Organism: uncultured Actinomycetota bacterium; assembly: GCA_963754635.1. Lineage (GTDB taxonomy): Bacteria > Actinomycetota > Actinomycetes > Actinomycetales > Microbacteriaceae > Microbacterium. The sequence goes on from CAVWGM010000002.1 coordinate 124,543, forward strand.
CGGCCGGGGACGCCGTCTCCGACGAGCAGATCACCGCCGCGGAGACCGAGCGAGACCTCGCCGCAGCAGCAGAGCTGCAGGCGGGGGAGCGGTCCCGAGGCGCTCGCGAGGCCCACGCGGACGCGGCTGCGCGAGCCGGCGGCGCCGCCATCGAATCGCTCGTGGCTGAGCTCGAGGCTGCTCAGGCTGCGGCTGATCGTGCGGCCACGGCAGAGAAGACCCGCCGCCGTCTCACCGCCGAGCGCGAGGCGCTGACGGCCGCCGAGAGCGCAGCCGCAACCGAACGCGACGCCGTCGCTGCAGACCTCGCCGCGCTTCGCCTGCGCCTCGCCGCCGTCACCGCAGACGCGCAGTCCGCGCGGCGGGCTGTGGACGACGCCCGCGGACCGTTCGAGACCGTGTCCGCGCGCATCGCCGATGCCGAGCGCCGCCGCACCCTTGCGGGCGACCTGGTCGCGGCGCTGGCCGCAGCCGGAACGGCACGCGCGTCGCTCGAGCGATCTGCAGAGGATCGCGACCTGCGGATCGCGGCATCCGGGTTCAGCGACGCCGCCGAGGTGACCGCCGCGCTGCGCACCCCCGCCGCGCGGTCCGAGCTGCAGGACGCCGTCCGCGAGCACGAGGTCGCGCTGCGCACGGAACGCGACAGGCTGCGCGACCTCGAGCTGGAGCTGGCGGGCGAGCCGGACGAGCTCGTCGACGTCGAGGCCGCAGCCGCCCGGCTCGCGGATGCCCGCGAGCGGTGGAGCGCCGCCGTCGACAACGCAGCCGTCGCCGCCCAGATCGCAGCCCGCATGGCCGAGCTCGTATCCCGTGCCGCAGCGGGCCACGAGAAGAGCGCCGGACTGTCCGAGGACCATGCCGTGATCGCGCGACTCGCCGACACCGTGGCCGGACGGGCCCCCAACACCCACCGCATGACGCTCGAGTCGTTCGTGCTCGCCGCCGAGCTCGAAGAGATCGTCGAAGCCGCCAACCTGCGGCTGTCCGACATGTCGTCGGGTCGCTACCGGCTGCAGCATTCCGACGCGCTCGCCGCGCGCGGCGCGTCGAGCGGGCTCGGTCTGCAGATCATGGACGCCCATACCGGGCAGGCGCGGCCGGCCCAGTCGCTGTCCGGCGGCGAGACTTTCCTCGCCTCGCTGGCTCTCGCGCTCGGACTGGCCGAAGTGGTCACCGCCCGGGCGGGCGGGGTCCGCCTCGACACACTCTTCATCGACGAGGGCTTCGGGTCACTCGACGACGACACGCTCGAGCTCGCGATGCGCACGCTCGACGAGCTGCGCCAGGGCGGGCGCACCGTCGGCGTCATCAGCCACGTCGCGGCGATGAAGGAGCAGCTGCCGGCGCAGGTGACGGTGCACGCGACCGGACACGGCCCGAGCATCGTCCGGCAGGGAACCGCCGTCCTGAGCTGACGGGGTCGCCCGACCCGCTGTCGGCTGCCCGCCCGCATGAACGACGATGGCGGCGGCCCGGAGGCCGCCGCCATCGTGAATCGTGCCTACTGCAGGTGCGCCTGAGCGGCGACGAGGATGATGTCGAAGAACCGCTGTGCCTGGTCCTCGGTGAAAAGTCCATCCGTGCCGGTCGCGAGAGACTGGACGAACAGGTCGCGCGTGGCCTCGTCGGACTGGACCAGACTCGTGCCGAGGGTGAGCAGTGTCTCGTCGGTGTAGACCGTCACCAGCACATCCTCGGTCACGGTCGGCTCGATCTCCTGCATGAGCGCGAGGATCTGAGGGCGCACCTGCGCGAGGTACGCGGCCTCGTCGTAGGTCCCCGAGGGCTCCTCGGCGCCGTCGTCCTCCGCGTCGGGGGTCGCCTCTGCCGAAGCCGAGGGCGTGCTCTCGGGCGCAGGCGAGTTGTTCGCCGCGGCATCCAGCCCGATCAAGACCAGTGCGAGCGAGATGGCGCCGATCCAGGCCATTCCGCCGATCACCGAGACGATGACGGCGCCGAGGCCGAGGCCCTTGCCGCCCTGCTTCTTGCTGGCCAGGGTCACGATGCCCAGGACGAGCGCGGCCAGCAGCAGCAGGCCGCCGACGAGGGCCAGAATCACCGAGATCCACAGCAGGGGGATGTAGGCGGCACCGACGAGTGCGAGACCGGCCACCGCCAGCCCGAGTGAGATCCAGCCGAAAGTGCGCGGACGCTGATCGGGGGATCCGGGAGGCGTCGCTCCGGCAGGCGCCTGCGCGAAGGCGGGATCGCCGTACGCGGTCGCCGGCGCACCGGGCTGACCGGAGGGCGCCGCCGCGGGGGCGCCGTATGCCGCGGCGGACTCGCCGTAGGCCCCCTGAGCGGCGGGCGGGTACGCCTCCGTGGGCTGGAAATCTGCCGGCGGGTAGGCCGCGGTGGGCTGGGCCGCGGGCGGGTCGTAGGCCTCGGTCGGCTGCGCGTCGGGGGAGACCGGAGCAGCCGAGTCCGTGCGCTCGGGCTCGCCCGGCTGGGGCGGGGTGGGTGATGTGGGATCGGACATGCGAATCCTTGCTGCGAGAAGTCGGGGAGGCGAGAACGGGAACCTGCTCCTCGCGGCACTCCACACTATCTAGGCTGGTCCTGTGAACAGGAACACCGTCTGGACCATCGTCGGAGTCGTCGTGGCGATCGTCATCGCCTGGTTCCTCGTGAACATCCTCTTCTCGCTGCTGTGGTTCATCGGCAAGCTCGTGGTCGTTCTCGTGGTCGCCGCGATCGTGTTCTTCGTCCTGCGCGGCATCTTCTCGCGCGAGAAGTGACGGCTCAGACGCCGTAGTCGTCGCGGACGCGCGCGCGCAGCTGCGCGCTGCAGGCGGCAACAGCGGCTCGCCAGTCGGTGATCGCGTCGTCTTGTGCGCGATCCGAGACGGCCTTCAGCACGCGGATCGGCACCCCGAACCGCTCGGCGACCCAGATGTACGCGTAGGTCTCCATGTCGACCAGGACCGCGCCGAGCGGACGGATGACCCCGACGGCCTCCGAGTCGTCGACGAAGTGGTCGCCGGTGGCGATCGTCACTCCGTCCTGCGCCGTCTCCATGCGCGGCGGCAGCGACACGTGCTGGCCGACGATGCCGTCGATGTCGGTCACATCGTGCTGGATCGCCGCGCCGATCTCGTAGACGTCGGCGTCGAGCCGGGCGTCGATCGCGCCGGCTGTGCCGACCACGACGATCTCGTCGTACTCGGCGGCGTCGAGCGCACGTGTCAGGGCATAGGTGGCCTGCAGCTTGCCGGGGCCGGTGACGAGGCGGTCGAACCCGGGGAGGTCGGCGGGAAAGGCGACGAGTTCGGCATCCAGGGCCGCGACGAGAAGCTTCACCGGTCCATTCTCGCCGGGTCGCCTGGGCGTTGCCCCGGTGAGGGGGCGTGCGTCAGCGAGCCGGGTCTGGGGCGGAGCCCCAGAAGACTCAGTGCTCGGGATGCCGCGGCTCACCGCCCTCGCAGCGACATGGGTCCCAACACCGGGCGCCGCCGGTCACGGAGCCACCGGGCTGCGCCGGCGCGCCGCTCTTCGCGGGTCGAGAAGCGATAGCGGTAGGACACGGCGCGCACCCACCGCGGCCGCTCGCCGGCGAACGGGTCCCCAGCCAGGAGGCGCAGGGTCGCGGCATCCGCTTCCAGCAGTCGCACCAGGAACAGCGTGAACCAGTCCTCGAGCGAGCGGCCGAGCGGCAGGAACCACATCAGCCAGTCCAGCCGCAGGTGGTACGGCGCGAACTGCCCGGGGATCCGCCGCACATCGCCGGGCTTGCCCTTGAAGGCGTACTCGCGCCAGGTCGCGGCATCCGGATCTTCGTCCGTCGTGCCCTCGACGACGATCTCGATGCGCTCCTTCGTCACCGTCCCGAACGCGCCGTAGGCGTTGGCCAGCTGCCATCGGTTGAAGCTCGCATTCATGAGCTGCCGCCGCGCGACGAGGTTGCGCACCGCCGGCCGGCTCAGCACGAGGTAGAGCACGCCGACCGCCGATGTCACCAGCAGCCAGGGGAGCGGCATCCCGTCGACGGTCCACGGCGGATCCTGCAGCGGCGGCGCGACAGGAGAGCCGATTCCCGGCAACCCGATGGCTGAGAAGGCCAGCACGACGGTGGCCCAGTTGAGCCACGCGAAGTTGCCCGTCAGGATGAGCCAGAGCTGGGTCGCGATGACGATGCCCGCCGCGACGGCTCCGATGAGCGCCGGGACCGGCCCGGGCATCCACAGGCCCAGCAGCGGCGCGAACAGGAACCACGGCACGACGAGCTGCGCGAAATGGTTGCCGATGACCTCGCCCTTGTGGAACCACCGCGGCAGCAGGTGCGCCTGCCGGCTCAAAGGCCCTGGCATCGGCTGCGTCTCGTGGTGGTAGATGAGCGCCGTGAGATCGCGCCACTCCCTGCCGCCGCGGATCTTGATCATGCCGGCGCCGAACTCGAGTCGGAACACGAGCCACCACATCAGCACGATCACGACGGTGGGCGGCGGCTCGGCGGCCGATCCGAGGAACGCGGCGAGGAACGCCGCCTCGAGCAGCAGCATCTCCCACCCGAAGCCGTAGAAGGTCTGGCCGATGCTGACGATCGACATATATCCGAGCCACAGGGCGAGGTAGCAGACCATCGGGGCCCACGGCGTGAACAGCTGCGGGATGCCGCAGACCAGCGCCGCCGCGACGGCGATGCCCGCCCCGCAGAGGATGGCCAGGCGTCGGTCGGTGTACTCGACGAGACGGAAGAGCGTAGGGCGCAGGAGGCGGCCGCGCGGCGACGTGCGCGCCCACTGCAGCAGTTCGGGGGCAGGAAGCAGACCGTGCTCGCCGAGGAGCGGGCGGAACTGATTCAGCGTCGAGACGAAGGCGACGAGGTACAGCACGGCGATCCCGCGCTGGAGGACCTCGCGGGCGATCCCGAAGTCGACTGCCGCGAACCCGTCCATGCCCCCATCGTCACGACGAGATCGGGCGCCTGCCACGCACTTGCGGCGACACGGCCCGGGCGGTAGCGGACCGCCCCCTGCGGCCCATCTGTCGGGGCAGGCGCAGTCCGCGGCATCCGCTCGGCTACTCCTCGACGAGCTCGGGCAGCGCGGCCTTGAGCTCCGCGATCCACACGTGGGCGTTGCCGTCCGAGGGGGCGCGCCAGTCGCCGCGCGGCGACAGCGACCCCGCCGGTGAGACCTTGGGCCCGTTCGGGATGGCCGAGCGCTTGAACTGCGCGAACGCGAAGTAGCGCTGCAGGAACACCTGCAGCCACTTCGCCACCGCGGCCAGGTCGTACGCGAAGCGGTCCTCGGCGGGGAAGCCGGGCGGCCAGGCGCCGGAGTCCTTGTCGCCCCAGGCCTGCCACGCCAGGTACGCGATCTTCGACGGCCGGAAGCCGAAGCGCAGCACGTGGTAGAGCGCGAAGTCGTGCAGCGCGTAGGGACCGATGCGGTCCTCGGTCGACTGCAGCCTGCCGTCCTGACCGGCCGGGACGAGCTCGGGCGAGATCTCGGTGTCGAGCACCGACTGGAGCACGGCGGCCTCGGCGTTGTCCACGCCCTCGCGGTGCGCGATCACCCAGCGGATGACGTGCTGGATCAGCGTCTTGGGCACGCCGGCGTTGACGGCGTAGTGGCTCATGTGATCGCCGACGCCGTAGGTCGCCCAGCCGAGGGCCAGCTCGGAGAGGTCGGACGTGCCGATCACCATGCCGCCGTGCTGGTTGGCCAGGCGGAAGAGGAAGTCGGTCCGGATGCCGGCCTGCACGTTCTCGAAGGTCACGTCGTAGACCGGCTCGCCGCCGGCGAACGGATGCTTGATGCCCTGCAGGATCTCCGTCGCCGCGGGACGGATGTCGATGGTCTCGATCGAGGCGCCGACCGACTCGGCCAGCGCGATCGCGTTCGACTTGGTGTGGTCGCTCGTGGCGAACCCCGGCATCGTGTACGCCAGGATGTCGCTGCGCGGCCGCCCCATGCGGTCCATGGCGCGCGCGACGACCAGGAGCGCGTGGGTGGAGTCGAGCCCTCCGCTCACGCCGATCACCGGCTTGGGCCCGCCGATGGACTGCATCCGCTGGACGAGGCCCGAGACCTGGATGTTGAAGGCCTCGTAGCAGTCCTGAGCCAGACGCGCGGGGTCGTCGGGGACGAACGGGAAGCGGTCGAGCGCTCGCCGCAGGCCGACGTCCGTCGCGGGCGGGTCGAGCTCGAAGTGCACGACCCGGAACTGCGGGTCGTGCGTCCGGCGGTTGTCGTCGAAGGTTCCCTGCCGGAGGCGGTCCTGCCGCAGCCGGTCGAGATCGACGTCGGCGACCGAGCGTCGCGGGCCGTCGGGGAAGCGCTCGGTCTCGGCGAGCAGGTTGCCGCCCTCGTAGATCATGGTCTGGCCGTCCCACGACACGTCGTTCGTGGACTCGCCCATGCCCGCCGCCGCGTACGCGTAGGCCGCGAGGCAGCGCAGCGACTGCGACTTGCACAGGTCCTTGCGGTCCTCGGCCCGCGCGATCGTGATCGGGCTGCCGCTGAGGTTGAGCAGGACGGTGGCGCCGGCCAGCGCGGCGCCGGCCGACGGCGGGATGGGCACCCAGACGTCCTCGCACACCTCGGCGTGCACGACGAGGCCGGGCACGTCGATCGCCTCGAACAGCAGATCCGGTCCGAACGGCGCTTCGAGCTCGCCGACCCGGATGTACTCGCCGGCCTGGTCGTCGCCCGCCGCGTACCAGCGGCGCTCGTAGAACTCGCGATAGTTCGGCAGATACGACTTGGGGGCGACGCCCAGCAGCTCACCGCGGTGGATCACGACCGCGCAGTTGTAGAGACGGTTGCGGTGGCGCAGCGGAGCGCCCACGACGAGCATCGGGAAGAGATCGGCGGATGCCTCGACCAACCGTGCGATCGCGCCCTCGACGGCGTCGAGCACGGCATCCTGCATCACCAGATCCTCGAGCGAGTACCCGGTGAGGCACAGCTCGGGGAACACCGCGACCGCGACGGAGTCGGCGTCGCACTCGCGCGCCGTGGCGAGGACCGCGTCGGCGTTGGCCGCGGGGTCGGCGATCGTGAGCGGGATCGTGCACGCCGCCACGCGAGCGAACCCGTGCCGGTACGCGCTCTCGAAGGGAAGGCTCATGCCCCCAGTCTGGCAGGAGGCCTCCCGTCGCGGTGCGATTGCGCTTCCGCCGCGGCGGGCGCTGTCCGTGCCCGCGGCTAGGGTCGTGGGGAAAGGCGGTGGCATGCGGTACATCCCGGGAGACGGCGGCGGCGAGGGCCGGGTCGTCTGGAGCGCGAGCGACCTCAAGGCGGCGGCCGAGTGCGAGTTCGCGTGGGTGCGTTCGATCGACGCGAAGCTGGGGCGCATCGCGGCGGTCGAAGAGCCCGAGGACGAGACGCTCAAGCGCGCGGGGCGACTGGGAACGGCGCACGAGCTGCGCGCGCTCGCCGACTACGTCGAGCGGTTCGGGAGCGGCGTCGTCGAGATCCCCGAGACACGCTCTTCGGATGCCGCGGCCCTCGCGGACGCGGTCGCGCTCACCAACGCGGCGCTCGCCTCGAGCGCCGACGTCGTCTATCAGGCGGCGTTCTCGACGAGTGACTTCGTCGGCTTCGCCGACTTCCTCGTGCGCGACGCCGACGGACGCTGGATCGTGCAGGACACCAAGCTCGCGCGTCATGCGCGGGTGACGGCGCTCATGCAGCTGGCGGCATACGTCGATCAGCTCGACCGGCTCGGCGTGCCGCGCTCTGATCGCGTGGAACTGCTGCTCGGCGACGGCTCCACGAGCGTGCATGAGGTGGACGACATCCTGCCGGTGTTCTCCCTCCGTCGCGAGCGCCTCGCGGCTCTCATCGCCGATCGGCGCCTCGACCTCGGGGTCGACGGCGCGCCCATCGCCTGGGGCGACCCGCGCGGCGACCTCGATGTCGTCGCGTGCGGACGCTGCGCGACGTGCGACAGCGAGGTCGTGGCCTCGCGCGATCTGCTGCTGGTCGCGGGCATGCGGCCGGTGCAGCGCGATCGCCTGCGCGCCGCCGGGCTCGGCACCATCGAAGAGCTGGCGGTCGCCCCGAGCGGACCGGCCGGTATGAACCCCGACACGTTCGGCATGCTGCGCACGCAGGCCCGGCTGCAGCTGCAGAGCCCGGCCGGTACTCCGCCGCTCGTGTCGGCGCCGTCGACGAACGGCAGCCTCCCGCCGGTGCCCACCTTCGAGGTCGTGGCCCCGACCGCACTGGGCGCCCTGCCCCGGCCCGATCACGGCGACCTCTTCTTCGACTTCGAGGGCGACCCGCTGCACACCGAGGCGCAGCCGCCGGGGCACGAGGGCGAGCCGGTGCAGTGGGGCATCGACTACCTGTTCGGATGGGTGGACGACCGTGAGCAGTACACCGCGCTGTGGGCGCATTCCTTCGCGGACGAGAAGCGCGCACTCGAGACGTTCCTCGACATCGTGAATCTGCGCCGTCAGCAGCATCCGGGCATGCACATCTACCACTACGCCCCCTACGAGCCGACGCATCTGCTGGCGATGGCCGCCCGTCACGGCGTGCGCGAGAGGGACGTCGACCGGCTGCTGCGCGACGGCGTGTTCGTCGACCTCTACCCGATCGTGCGCCGCGCCCTGCGGGTGGGGTCGCGCTCGTACTCGATCAAGAAGCTCGAGCCGCTGTACATGGGCGACGAGGTGCGCACCAGCGACGTGCAGAAGGGCGACGACTCGATCGTGCGCTACGTCGAGGCCCGCGCGCTCGACGCCGATGGCGACGGGGCCGCAGCCCGCGCGATCTTCGACGACCTGGCCGACTACAACCGCTACGACTGCGTGTCGACGCGGCGCCTCCGCGACTGGCTCGTCGATCGTGCGCGCGCCGCTCAGCTGCTGCCGTCGCCGAACCCCGAACCCGACGAGCGCGCCTACGAGCCGTCGCCCCGGGCTCTGGCGCTCGAGCGGCTGGCCGGCGGGCACCCGGCCGACTCCGGTGAGTCGCAGGCGCTTCGGCTGGGCGCCGCGGCGATCGACTACTACCCCCGTGAGTCCAAGTCGTTCTGGGCGACGCACTTCCTGCGCCTGCGCGAGCCCGTGCCGCTGTGGGAGGAGACGCGCGACGTCGCCGTGATCGATCCGACCCGCTCCCGCGTGGTCGAGGACTGGCACTTCCTCGAGAGCGGCCGCGGGGGTGAGCGCCGCACGATCGAGCTGCGAGGCGAACTGGCTCCCGGCACGCGCTTCGGCGTGGGCACCAACCCCTTCGTCCTCTACGAGCTGCCCGCGCCCTATCCCTCCGACGCTGCGCCGCGGTGGATCCACTCCGCGCGCTCGGTGACGGTGCTCGAGGTCCTCGACGACGGCGTCCTCGTCGAAGAGACTGCGGTCGACGGCGTGACGTGGTCGCCCTTCCCCCTCGCGATCACCCCGGCCGCGCCGCCGTCCGCCGGCAACCAGCAGTCCGCGATCGACGCGTGGGCCGACGGGGTCATCGACGCGGCGCCGCACCTGCCGTCCGACCCGGCGACGGACATCCTCCGACGCCGCCCCCCGCGCACGATGGCCGGCAGCCTGCCCGCATCAGCCGGTGACGACGTCGAGGCCATCGTGCGCGCCGTCCAGGATCTCGACCGGAGCTATCTCGCGGTGCAAGGTCCTCCCGGCACGGGGAAGACCTACGTCGGGTCGCACGTGATCGCGCGGCTGGTGAAAGAGCGCGGCTTCAAGGTCGGCGTGGTGGCCCAGTCGCATGCCGTGGTCGAGAACATGCTCGAGCGCATCGTCGCGGCCGGCGTCGCGAAGGAGCTCGTGGGCAAGGCGCCCAAGACCGAGCGCGAGACGTACTGCTTCACCCCGCTCCGCAAGAACGGCGTCGCGGAGTTCGCCGCCCAGCACGCGGAGTCCGGATTCGTCTTCGGCGGCACCGCGTGGGACTTCAGCCACGAGGGCCGCATTCCGCGCGGCAGCCTCGACCTGCTCGTCATCGATGAGGCCGGGCAGTTCTCGCTGGCCTCGACGATCGCGGTGTCGCTGGCCGCGCCGCGCCTGCTGCTGCTCGGCGACCCCCAGCAGCTTCCGCAGGTGAGCCAGGGCACCCACCCGGAACCCGTCGACACGTCGGCGCTGGGCTGGGTGATGGACGGCGCCGACGTCGTCCCGCCCGAGTACGGCTACTTCCTGGCGCGCACGTGGCGCATGCACCCGGCCGTCGCCGAGCCGGTGTCGAAGCTGTCCTACCGCGGCGAGCTCGCCGCGCACCCGTCGACGGCTCTGCGGGCACTCGAGGGGATCGAGGCCGGGGTGCGGCCGGTACCGCTTCGCCACCGGGGGAATGCGACGCAGTCGCGCGAAGAGGCGGCGGCCGTCGTCGACATCGTGCGCGACGTCATCGGCGCGCGCGTGGTCCGACATCCGGGTCGAGGACGACGGCGTGACCACGCCCGTCGCACCGCGCCCATTGGAGCAGAGCGACATCATCGTCGTGACGCCCTACAACGCGCAGCAGGTCGCGGTCGAGGAGGCGCTCGCCGCCGCCGGGTTCGCCGAGGTGCCGGTCGGGACGGTCGACAAGTTCCAGGGTCAAGAGGCAGCGGTCGCGATCGTGTCCCTGGCGGCGTCGTCCGGGCGCGATGCACCGAGAGGGCTGGAATTCCTGCTGCTGCGGAATCGGCTCAACGTCGCCATTTCGCGTGCCAAGCACACCGCGTACCTCGTGCACTCTCCTGCGCTGCTGGACGACCTGCCCCGGACGCCCGAGGGAGTCGCACGGCTGAGCGGATTCGCCCGCCTGGTCGGCCGGGTCTGAGCCGCGCGTAGACTCGCGCACAGCGACCCCAGGAGGAATCCATGGCCGACGAGGCGCCTCGGCAGTTCGAGATCGATCTGCCCCCCGAGCACATCAGCGGCAACTATGCCGACTTCGCGAACGTCTGGCATACGCCGACGGTGTTCGTGATGGACTTCCTCACGCTGGCGCAGCCGCCGCGCGATCAGGTCGATCCCGAGACGGGCGAGCATCACACCGTCGTACCGGCCCGGGTGGTCAGTCGCATCCGGATTCCCCCCGAGCAGGTGTTCGAGCTGGCCAAGGCGCTCACGCAGCAGCTCGAATTCTGGGAGCAGGAGACAGGGCGGCGCAACCCCCCGGGTCCCCTGCTCGAGACCTGACTGTCCGAGTAGACGCCGCGGACCGGCATGTCAACCCCGTACGTGGGGTTCACCCGCCCCCGTAGCCTGGCCAAGCGTCGGATAGACGCGGGTGCGGCATCCGTTCGGCGAGGGGCGGATGCCGCACCGTTCGCATCTGCGGCAGGTCTGGGCGCGCGCGGGTCACTTCGTCTGTGCGAGTTCGACCTCGACGGGTCCGGCAGCGTCGATTCCGCACAGATGAGCCCTGCGGCGCCGGGCGAGGGTCGCCTCAGACGGTGCCGTAGAGCCGATCGCCTGCGTCGCCGAGACCGGGGACGATGTACCCCTTCTCGTTGAGCCGCTCGTCCATGGCGCCCAGCACCAGGGTGACGTCCCGGCCGTCGACCTGCTTCTCCAGCGCCGCGACACCCTCGGGGGCCCCGAGCAGGCAGATGGCGGTGACGTCCTGCGCGCCGCGGGCGAAGAGGAATTCGATCGCCGCGCCGAGCGAGCCGCCGGTGGCGAGCATCGGGTCGAGTACGAAGCACTGGCGGTCGCTGAGGTCGTCGGGCAGGCGCTCCGCGTACGTCGACGGCTCGAGCGTCTCTTCGTTGCGGACCATTCCCAGAAAGCCCACCTCGGCCGTGGGGACGAGCTTCACCATGCCCTCGAGCATGCCGAGCCCGGCGCGCAGGATGGGGACGACGAGCGGTCGCGGCTCGCTGATCTTGACACCGGTGGTCGTCGTGACCGGCGTCTCGATCTCGATCGGCGAGACCCGCACGTTGCGCGTCGCCTCGTAGGCCAGCAGAGTCACCAGCTCCTCGGTGAGCTGGCGGAACACCGGCGACGAGGTGCGCTTGTCGCGCAGCACCGTGAGCTTGTGGGTGATGAGGGGATGATCGGCGACGTGCAGGCGCATACGCCCAGGCTAGTGCGTGGGGTCGTACGCTCGTGCTGTGACCTTCGAGCCCGCTGACGTCGTCGCGATGGACCTCGCGCTCGCTCTGGCGGAGACGGCGGGCGAGGCGGGGGACGTTCCCGTCGGTGCAGTGGTGACGGATGCCTCGGGCACGGTGATCGGCCGGGGGCGCAACCTCCGCGAAGTCACCCACGACCCCACCGCCCACGCCGAGGTCGTCGCGCTGCGCGAGGCCGCGGCATCCCTCGCCTCGTGGAACCTCGAGGGCTGCACACTCGTGGTCACTCTCGAGCCCTGTGTCATGTGCGCCGGGGCGGTGCTGCAGTCGCGGGTTTCCCGCGTGGTCTTCGGCGCGTGGGACGACAAGGCCGGCGCGGCGGGATCCGTGTACGACGTGGTGCGCGATCGACGGCTGCCGTACCGAGCCGAGGTCGTCGGCGGGCTGCGCGAGGCGGAGGCGTCCGCTCTGCTGCGGAGCTTCTTCGACGCGAGGCGCTGAAGCGCACCTCGCTGGTAGACGAGGTCGGGGGGTCTGCCCCCGGCTACGCGGGGGTCTGCCCCCTCCCTGCGGTGTCACAGCCGCCCCTAGCGTGACAGGCGTGACCCGCCTCATCGAACCTGCCCGCACCGCTCCCGTCGCCGCGCGACCGAACGGCATCCGTTCCCGGATCGGCTGGACCTTCGTGCTGCTGACCGCGCTGGCCATCGTCGCCTATGCCGCAGTGCCGTACTTCACGGCGTCGCTCGAGACCCTCGCCGAGGCCCCTGGTCTCGCCGCGGACTACGTCGGAAAACCGGCTTTCGTGCTGGCGGCCCTCTACCTGCACATCGCCGGCGGCGCGACGGCGCTCGCATTGGGCGCCCTGCAGTTCTGGCGCGGCCTGCGGACCCGTGCTCCGCGCGTGCACCGCTGGATCGGACGCATCTATCTGGTGGGCGTTGCCGTCGGCAGCCTCGGCGGACTGGTGATCGCTCCGACGAGCACCGCCGGCTTCGTCGGCTTCTTCGGATTCAGCACGCTCGCGGTGCTGTGGCTCGCCACGGGATGGCGCGCGTACCGCGCGATCCGACGGCGAGACGTCGCGAGCCACCAGGCGTGGATGATCCGGAACTACGCCCTCACGTACTCGGCGGTGACGCTGCGGATCTGGCTGCCGCTGATGATCTTCGCCCCGCTCCTGGTCGGCCAGGCACCCGACTTCGACAACGCCTACGCCGCCGTGCCGTTCGTCGCCTGGCTTCCGAACCTCATCGTCGCGGAGTGGCTCATCCGTCGGCGGGGGCTGCCGTCGTACCGGCTGACGGCTGCACGGGCCTGAAGGGTCCGCCGGCTCCGCGCTCAGTCGGTCGAGCGGATGACGAACTCCTCGGTGGCCGGCGCGGGATCGGCGCTCGGACGGTAGATGTCGGGTTCGAGGTAGATCACCCGGGCGGTGGGTACCGCGGCGCGCATGCGCGTCTCGATTCGGTCGATGTCGGCGGCGACGGCGGCGAGCGACTTGTCTGACGTGTAGCCGATCTTCGCGGCGACCAGCAGCTCGTCGGGGCCGAGGTAGAGCGTCTTGACGTGGATCAGCTTGTCGACCTCGGGACCGGTCGTGATGGCATCGACGATCCGCGCGTGGTCGCCTTCCGTCGCGCCCTCCCCGACCAGCAGGCTCTTCGTCTCCAGCCCGAGAACGATCGCGATCAGGATGAGAAGCGTTCCGATCATCAGCGTGCCGATCGCGTCGAACACGGGGTTGCCCGTGATCACCGTCAGGCCGACGCCGATCAGCGCGAAGACCAAGCCGATGAGGGCGCCGATGTCCTCGAGCAGGACGACTGGAAGCTCGGGCGCCTTGGCGTGACGGACGAACGACACCCACGACTGGCCCTTGGCCCGCACGTGATTGCTCTCCCTGACGGCGGTGCGCAGCGAGAAGGACTCGAGGACGATGGCGACCGAGAGCACCACGAGCGGCAGCCACCACCAGCGCTCGTCGAGGCCGTGGGGGTGCCGGAGCTTGTCGACGCCCTCGTAGATGGCGAAGAGCCCGCCGACGGAGAACAGGATGATCGACACGACGAAGGCGTAGACGTACCGCTCGCGCCCGTAGCCGAACGGGTGCTCGCGGTCTGCGGCGCGCTTGGCACGGCGGCCGCCCAGCAGGAGGAGCAGCTGGTTGCACGAGTCGGCGACCGAGTGGATCGCCTCGGCCAGCATCGATGCTGAGCCCGACAGCGCCCAGGCGATGAACTTCGCCACCGCGATGCCCATGTTCGCCAGGAACGCCGCGATGATCGCCTTGCCGCCGCCGGAAGCACTCATGGCATGAGTCTACGGATCCCGCGGGCCGCGGCATCCGGGTTGACGAGGCTCAGTTCTCCGACCTCAAGAAGATGGCCTCGGTCGTCGGCGCGGGATCCGCGGGCCGCCCGACGTACCCGATCACGGTCAGCAGGGCATGGCGGAACTCGGCCGGACGCTCGAGGTGCGGGGTGTGCCCGACGTCCTCGAGGCTGCGCTCGGTCACCCGGCCTCCGGCGGCGGAGTACCGGGCGAGCACGTCGCGCATCTGCGTGACCATGGGCTGCGGCGGAGCGGTCTCCTCGCCGGGCCAGCCCGGCACGATCCCCAGCTTGCCCAGGTTGTTGACGTCGTACAGGGAGGCGTCGGAGATGATCGGGTCCAGCGCGCCGTGAACCCACAGCACCGGTGGCTTGTCGGCGATGTCGACGATGCCCGACAGGTCGCAGTGCTTCGGAGCCATCGCGTTGAGCACGCCGATCGTTCCCGGGGCGAAGCCGGGCCAGCGTTCGGTCGGCGCACTGTCGCCGGGGTAGTTGCCCGTCGCCGTCGAGGTGGAGAGCATGGAGGCGACCCACACGTCCTCGTCCTCGCTCGTGAAGCCGGGGGCGACGTAGCTCGATCGGAACACGTTTCGCGGCGACGTCGGAGCCTCGTCCGACGCGTCGTGATCGATGAGGCGCTGGACGAAGTCGGGGTTCGCCCGGCCGCCGCCGCATCCGGCGTCGTCGTCGGTGAGACGCGACCCGTCGCGACGCGTCGGTCCGGCCCCGAAGGGCGAGAGTGGCGACTCGAGCGTCAGGCTGAGCGCGCCGTGGTCGATCGCATACTGCATCACGACGCCGCCGCCCATCGACCACCCCACGAGGTGCGCGCGGGCGATGCCCAGGGCCGCCAGAGCGGCGTGGACGTCGTCGCTGAAGTCGCGAAGGCCGCGCGTCGCGTCGATGGGGGCGTGCTCGGTGCCGCCGTAGCCGCGCAGGTCGATCGCGATCACGCGCAGATCGGTGGGCAGGTCCTGCATCAGGTGCTGCCAGAACAGCGACGACGACACGTCCCCATGGACGAGGACGACCGTGCGGTCCGGAGGGGTTGCCGGGTCGTCGCCGATGCGCTCGAGGATGTTGACGTTCAGGCGGGACGTGTCGATGACCCGCGCCGTGATGCCGTCGAAGAGAGACATGCCCGACCTCCCCTGGTCCGCCTCCGGAGACGACCTCGCCGCCGGTGATCCCGACTATAGCCGCGGGCGACCCCGGAGTGAACGGACCGCGGTCCGCGCGGTGGTGTCGCATGCGCGCTCGTAGGATTGCGCCATGTCTGATGCCACACCGCTGCCCCCCATCGCGATCCTCGGCGCCGGCTCGATGGGCGGCGCCATCCTCCACGGGCTCGTGGATTCGGGGCTCGCGGCCGGAGGCGTGACGGTCACCAACCGCACCACGGCGAAGGCCGCCGAGCTGGCAGGGCTCCAGGGCGTGACGAGCGTCGCCCTCGAGGAGCAGCCGCAGGGCAATCAGGATGCCGCGGCCGCCGCCGACATCGTTCTCATCGGCGTGAAGCCGGCGATGGTCCCCGACCTGCTGCGCGAGATCGCACCGGTGCTGCGCCCCGGGACGATCGTGGTGAGCGTCGCGGCGGGCGTGACCATCGCGACATTCGAGGGCATCCTCGGCGACGACGTGGCGGTGCTTCGCTCGATGCCGAACACCCCGTCGCTCGTCGGCAAAGGCGTCACCGGGCTCGCCGCCGGCACCCGCGCCGGCGCTGCCCAGACGGCGGTCGTGCGAAGCCTGTTCGAGACGGTCGGGAAGGTCATCGAGGTTCCCGAGACGCAGATCGACCCGCTGTCGACGATCTCGGGGTCGGGTCCCGCGTACTTCTTCCTCCTGGTGGAGGAGTTCACCAAGGCCGCGCGCGCCCAGGGTTTCGGCGAGTCCGACGCGCGGCTCATGGCGGAGCAGACCTTCATCGGCGCCGCGGCGCTGCTCGCGGCATCCGGTGACGACCCGGCCGAGCTGCGGCGACGCGTGACCAGCCCCAAGGGCACCACCGAGCGCGCCGTCGCGGTGCTGCACGAGGCGCGTCTGGACGACGTGTTCGCGCGGGCAGCCTCCGCCGCGCTCGCGCGCGCGAAGGAACTCGCCGCCGGCGCTTAGCGGTCGAGGGCCGCGAACCGCTCGATGTCGGAGTTCGTGCCCGACACGATGATGAGGTCGTGGTTCGTCACGACGGTCGCGGCCTCCGCGTAGCGGAAGGGCTTCCCGGGGCTCTTCACGCCGACGACGGTCACGTTGTACTTCGACCGCACTCCGGACTCGTTCAGGCCCACGCCGCGGATGAACTTCGGCGGGTACATCTTTGCGAGGACGAAGTCGTCGTCGAACCGGATGAAGTCCAGCATCCGGCCGCTCACCAGATGCGCCACGCGCTCACCGGCCTCGCGCTCGGGGTAGATCACGTGGTTGGCGCCGACGCGGGCCAGGATCTTGCCGTGCGACTGCGAGACCGCCTTCGCCCAGATCTGAGGGACCTTCAGGTCGACGAGGTTGGCCGTGATGAGCACGGATGCCTCGATCGACGAGCCCACCGCCACGACGGCGACCTGGAAGTCCTGTGCGCCGATCTGCTTGAGGGAGTCGATGTTCTTCGCGTCGGCCTGGACCGTGTGGGTCACGCGCTCCGACCACTTCTGCACGAGCTCGAGGTTGTCGTCGATGGCGAGCACCTCGCGGTCGAGGCGATCGAGCTCGCCCGCGCACGCGGCGCCGAAGCGCCCGAGTCCGATGACCAGGACGGGAGCGTCGCTGCGGATCCGTTCAACCAACGATCGGCCTTTCCACCGGCAGCGAGTAGAGCTGCGAACGGGATGTCGCGGCCACTGCCGCGGCGAGTGTCACTGTACCAATGCGCCCCATGAAGATCGTCACGGCCATGACATAGACGCCCGGGTCGCTCAGTTCTGCCGTGAGTCCGGTGGACAGACCGACCGTGGCGAAGCCCGAGATGACATCGAAGAGCACATCCGCGACCGGCGCCTGACTGATCTGGGCGATCGTGATCGTCGACAGTGCCACGATGGTCGCACCCCAGGCCACGACCGACAGCGCGACGCGCTGGACATCGCTCGGGATGCGGCGGCCGAACGCCTCGACGGACTGGCGGCCCTTCGCCTCGGACCACACGGCCAGGGCGAGGACGGCCAGCGTCGTCACCTTGATGCCGCCGGCCGTCGACGCCGATCCGCCGCCGACGAACATGAGCATGGACCCGACGACGAGCGACGAGCCGTAGAGCTCGCCGACGTCGACGACGGCGAACCCGCCGGAGCGCGTCATGGCGGAGAGGAAGAACGCCTGGAAGGTGGTGTCCCACGCGTCCATCGACCCGAACGTCTTCGGGTTGTTGTACTCGAGGGCGAGGAACGCGGCTGCGCCGGCGACGAAGAGAAGCACCGTCGTGATGATGGTGAGCTTGGTGTGCAGTCCCCACTTGCGGAAGTGCCAGACGTGCTTCCACAGGGCGTAGATGACGGGGAACCCGATGCTGCCGAGGAACACTCCGGCCATGAGCACCGTCAGGAGGAAGTAGTCGTCGGCGAACGGCGCGAGCCCGCCGGGGTTCGGGGTGAAGCCGGTGTTCGTGAAGGCCATCGCCGCGTAGAACGGCGCTTCCCACAGGGCCTCGAGCGGGCTGATGCCGGCGAAGATGAGCGACGGGTAGAGCGCGACGGCGACGACCGCCTCGATCAGCAGAGTCGACAGGGCGACGGTGCGCAGCAGCGTGCCGACCTCGCCGAGGCGTACCGTCTGGCCCTCGTTGACCGGTCCGCCGTGCGAGCGGAGCGGGTTGGAGTCGCTTGCCGCGATGAGCTTGGCCCGCAGTCCGAGGCGCTTGGAGATGACAAGACCCAGGATCGACGCCAGCGTGAGGACGCCCATGCCGCCGATGTTGACGCCCAGGAAGATCACGACCTTGCCGAAGGGGGAGAAGGTCGTGGCGATGTCGACGGTGGTGAGGCCGGTGACGCAGATCGTCGAGACGGCGGTGAACACGGCGTCAGCCAGCGGCAGTCGCCGTCCGTTCGTCGAGGCCGCCGGGAGTGAGAGCAGCGCCGTGAACAGCAGGATCAGCATCACGAACACGAGGACCGCGAACCGCGCGGGCGAGGACGTGGTCAGATTGCGCATCCGGTCCCATGCGGCCTTCAGTGCCAAGGGCACGCGACGCACGATCGACCCGGCCGGGTCAGTCGCCATTCCGTGCCCCTTTCGCTGTGAGACTCCCGTCATGGTACTCCGCGGGGGTCCGGACTAATCTGAGCACATGGCGGACATCTTCGACGTGATCGCGGACGGCACGCGGCGCGACATCCTGCGACTTCTCCTCGAGCGCGCCACCGCCGGCGAACGGGGCACCAGCGTGTCGCACATCGTGCACGAACTCGGTGCGAGTCAGCCGACGGTGTCCAAGCACCTCAAGGTGCTGCGCGAAGCGCACCTCGTCTCGGTGCGCGAAGAGGGGCAGCATCGGTACTACAGCCTGTCGGCCGAGCCGCTCGACGAGGTGGACGACTGGCTGGTCCCGTTCCTCGGCGACGACGACGCTCCGCAGTACGCCGGCTCAGGGCTGACGGACTCGGCCGCGCACGCCGCCGACGTGGTGGGCCGTGCCGCGGCATCCGCCAAGCACGCCATCGAGAGCGCCTTCAAGAAGCTCCCCGGCCGCTGATCCCCGGCCGCTGACCCACCCCTAGCGGCGCCCGGCCTTGCGGCGGAACAGCCATGCGCCCCAGGCGAACGACACCGCGAGGATCGCGACACACCAGCCGACGCCCCACCATGCCTGCCCGGTCATGGGGGTCCCCATCAGCAGGGAGCGGATCGTCTCGATGATCGGCGTGACCGGCTGGTTGTCGGCGACCCACTGCAGCCACTCCGGCATGGTGTCCACGGGCACGAAGGCGCTCGAGAGGTACGGCAGGAACAGGATGACGAACCCGTAGGCGTTCGCCCCTTCCGGGCTTTTCGAGGCGAGGCCCAGGGCTGCGAACAGGTAGGTGATCGCAAGGATCCACAGGGCGATCATGCCCAGCGCGCCCAGCCAGCCGCCGAGATCGGCGGTGGGGCGGAAGCCGACCAGCAGCGCGACGCAGACGACGAGAGCCGTGGCGACGAGGTTGCGGGCGAGGCTGGCGATCACGTGCCCGGTGAGGACGGCGCTCGCCCGCACCGGCATGGTGCGGAAGCGGTCGATGATGCCGGCCTTCATGTCGCTCGCGACATAGACCGCGGTGCTCGCGGCGCCGAAGCCGGCGCACAGCAGGATGATGCCCGGCACGACGTAGTCGACGTAGCTGCCGGTGGGATCGATGGCGCCGCCGAACACCCACGTGAACATCAGCATGAGCATCACGGGGAGCATGATCGCCATCAGCAGGGACTCGCCGTCGCGCAGCGAGTGGCGGAGGCTGCGCTCGACGAACACGCGCTCGGCGACGAGTCCCGAGATGCGCGGACGCAGCGACGGGGCATCGGGGGACAGGGTCAGGGTGGTCATGCTGTCTCCTTCAGGGATGCCGCGGCACCGGTGGCGGGCGAGGTGAGGGCGAGGAACACGTCGTCGAGGCTGGGGCGGCGGAGGCTCACGACGCCTTCGGCCCCCGACTCGTCCAGCACGTCCAGCGCACGGCGGAGGTCGGAGACGGTGCCGTCGGTCGGCACCTCTCGGAGCAGGTCGCCGTGCGCGTCGTGCAGCTCGACCGTGTCGCCGCCGACACGGGCCTTCAGCTGGGCGGCGGTGCCGGTTGCGACGACGCGGCCGCCGTCGAGCACCGCGATGCGGTCGGCCAGCTGGTCGGCCTCGTCGAGGTACTGGGTGGTGAGGAACACCGTGGTGCCCGCAGCGGCGAGCGATCGGATCACGTCCCAGAGCTCCCGGCGACTGCGGGTGTCGAGGCCCGTGGTCGGCTCGTCGAGGAAGAGCACCTCCGGCGTCACGACGAAGCTCAGCGCCAGGTCGAGCCGTCGCCGCATACCGCCGGAGTACGCGCCGACGCGCTTGGTCGCGGCATCCGCCAGATCGAAGCGATCCAGCAGCTCCGCCGCTCGACGCCTGGCGCCGCGGGCGGAGAGGCCCGAGAGGCGTCCGAGCATCACGACGTTCTCGGCGCCGGTGAGCACGTCGTCGACGGCGGCCGACTGGCCGGTGAGACTGATGCGCTGCTTCACCGCCGCCGGATCGCGGGCGACATCGATCCCGGCGACCATGGCCGTGCCCTCGTCCGGGCGGACGAGCGTGGTCAGCACGTTGATGGTGGTGGTCTTGCCCGCGCCGTTCGGCCCGAGCAGGGCGAAGACCTCGCCGCGCTGAACGGTCAGGTCGAGCCCGTCGAGCACGACCTGCTGACCGAAGGACTTCCGCACCCCCCGCACGTCGATCGCGGGCTGTGGAGTGGCTGGTGACATGGCGGCTTCCCGTCTCTGTGTAGTGAAGACACTGCGCGTGTATCGACGAAACTGTTTATGACAGTAACACACTGTTTACTTCATACACAGTCCTAGACTGGCGACATGACGGATGACGCTGAGATCGAGCTCCCCCGGGGGGTCGCCCTCGCCTGGGGCGTCGCCGCCGACCCGCAGCGCGGACCCAAGCGCGAGATGAGCGTGGAGCGGATCGTCGAGACGGCGGTCGAGATCGCCGACGCCGACGGCCTGAGCGCCGTGTCGATGGCGGCCGTCGCCGCCCGGCTGGGCTTCACCCCGATGTCGCTCTACCGCTACGTCACGGCCAAGGACGACCTGATCCTGCTGATGCAGGAGGAGGCCACCGGCCTTCCGCCCGCCGACATGCGCGAGGGGGAGTGGCGGTCGAGGCTCGAGAAGCTTTACCACGCGCAGGTGCAGCAGTATCTGCGGCATCCCTGGGTGCTCGACGTCCCCATCAGCGGCTCGCCGGCGACTCCCCACAGCGCGGCCTGGATGGATGCCGGACTCGCCGCGCTCGCCGGCACTCCGCTGTCGCACAACGACCGCCTCGCAGTGATGCTGCTGGTGACTGGGCATGCCCGCTGGACCGGAATCGTCCTCGCGGGGTATGCGCGCACGGAGCGGACCACCGGCGAGAACGACACCGACATCGCGCAGCGCGAGGACGCGCTCTACCGTCAGCTCATCACGGCCGACGAGTACCCGGAGCTGCGCGCCGCGATCGACGCGGGCGTGTTCCTCGACAACTCCGACCCGTTCTGGTTCGGCATCGCGCGAGGGCTCGACGGCGTGGCGACGTACATGGCGGCGGTTGCGGAAGGGCGGCCGGAGCCGGCCAGGCCGTGGCAGGCGGCCGAGGACGCGGAGATCGCCGCGGACAAGAAGTTCCGCGAGGCGCGCAAGGCAGTGCGTGACGCGGAGAAGGCTCTGCGCGACGCCCAGACGAGCGCACGCCAGGCCGCCCGCGACGCGCGCGAGCGGCTGTCGCGGGGGCGGGCGGCGGGATGAGAGGGCGACGCCTCATGGTTCTCACCAGTCACAGCGGTTTACACGCGCCCCTCGGGCGCTCTACAGTGTGGACAGCACTCTGGGGAAAGGACTGACATGGCGGAGCTGCCCGACGTTCGCTTCCTCACCGTCGCCGAGGTCGCGGAGCTCATGCGCGTCTCGAAGATGACGGTCTACCGCCTCGTGCACTCCGGCGAGCTCCCTGCGGTGCGTTTCGGCCGCAGCTACCGGGTCCCCGAGTCCGCCGTCACAGCGGCCCTGCATCGGCCGATCGCCGACGTCGGCTAGACTGTCCCGAGGCATTTTCCGATCTGCCCGACCCGGGCGCGCACGAGCTGCGCCCAGACCCCGACATTGTGAGGTTTTCCGTGGGTTCAGTCATCAAGAAGCGCCGCAAGCGCATGGCGAAGAAGAAGCACCGCAAGCTGCTTCGCAAGACGCGCCACCAGCGCCGCAACAAGAAGTAAGCGGCACAACGACACCAAGCGTCCCCCGACCGGTCCTGACCTGTCGACGGGGGCGCTTCGTGTGTGCCGACTCCGACTCGAAAGGCCTCCATGCAGACCATCACCGTCCACCAGCTCCGTGAGCGTGCCGGCACTCCGCTGATCGACGTGCGGGAGACAGGGGAGTTCGAGGCCGGGCGCGTGCCGGGTGCCGTGAACCTGCCCATGTCGACGATCGGCGAGCATCTCGACGAGCTGCCCGACGGCGCCTTCGACGTGATCTGCAAGGTCGGCGGACGCTCCGGGCGCGTCGTGGAGGCCCTCACCGCCCGCGGATACGACGCCACGAACGTCGACGGCGGCACGGACGAATGGATCGCGGCCGGCTACCCCCTCGAGGTCTGAGCCGCGGCATCCGTCCCCGCTTCTAGACTGAAGCGGTGACGACGACCCTCACCCTCATCGGCAAGCCGGACTGCCATCTGTGCGACGTCGCGCGCGAGGTCGTCGAGACGGTCGTGGCTGATCTGCCGGAGGATGCCGTCGAGGTCGAGGAGCTCTCGATCGCCGATGACCCCGCGCTGTACGCCGCCTGGTGGGAGAAGATCCCGGTGGTGCTCATCGACGGGGCGCTGCACGGACACTGGCGCGTCTCACCCGACCGGTTGCGTGCCGCGCTCGCCGAGGCGATCCCGGCTGCCTGAGAACCTGACTCAGCGCTCGACGAGGTCGGCGCCGGGAGCGTTCGTGCGGACCGACTCGATCCCGCTCAGCGCCGACGACTTGGAGGCGTAGCTCTCGCTCGCTGCGATGACCTGGCCGTTGGACGCGAGCAGGTTGAAGCGCCACTGCCCGCCCTTGTCCGTGAACAGCTCGAACTTCCCTGCCATGGCACATCTCCTTCGTCGGTCGTCCGGGCGCTGATCGGATGCCGCGCCCGCGGCGTGTCACGCCGCGTTCACGGTATCGGCGCACAGGTCCGGGCGGAAGGGCCGCGTCGGGCGCGTGTCAGAGCCGCGCCGCGCGCGCGGTCACGGAGCGAGGCGCGTGGGGCCCCGGAAGAGGTAAGTGACCTCGCGGATCGACGACTCGCCGAGCAGGAGCATGAGCACGCGGGCGAGGCCCATGCCGAACCCGCCGTGCGGCGGGGCGCCGTACCGGAAGAAGTCGAAGTAGAACTCGAGGTGCTCGGGCTCGAGGCCCTTCTCCCTGGCCTGCTCGATCAGCACGTCGACGCGGTGCTCGCGCTGCGCGCCGGTCGTGATCTCGACGCCCTTGAACAGCAGGTCGTAGCTCTTGGTGAGCCCGGTCTCCTCGTTGCGCATGTGGTAGAACGCACGGATCTCGGGGTGGTAGTCGGTGATGAAGACGAACTGGTGACCGTACGTCTCCTCGACGTATGCCGAGATCTGGCGCTCGCCCTCGGGGTCGAGGTCGCCGTCGGTGCGGGGCACCTCGTAGCCGCGGCTCTTGACGATCTCGAGCGCCTCGGCCAGCGGGATGCGCGGGAACGGCACCGCCGGCACCTGAATCTCGAGGCCGAACAGCTCCTCGATCTCGGCGCCGTGCTTCTCCTTCACCGCACCGATCGCGGCGGCGAGGAGCTCCTCCTGCATCGTGGCGACGTCTTCGTGCGAGTCGATCCAGCTGATCTCGGCGTCGATCGAGGTGAACTCGGTCGCGTGGCGCGAGGTGAACGACGGATCGGCGCGGAACGCGGGGGCGATCTCGAAGATCTTGCCGAAGCCGGCGACCTGGGCCATCTGCTTGAAGAACTGCGGTGACTGCGCGAGGTACGCGGTCTGGTCGCCGAAGTACTCCAGTTCGAACAGCTCGGCATTGGATTCGGATGCCGTGGCCATGAGCTTCGGCGAGTGCACCTCGATGTAGTCGCGCTCGATCCAGTACGAGCGCATCGCGTGCTCGAGCGTGGTCTGCACGCGGAAGATGAGGTTGTTGCGACGCTGACGCAGATCGAGGAAGCGCCAGTCCATGCGCTTGTCCGGGGCGCTGTCCGCCGCGATCGGGGTTTCGGGCAGGGCTGCCGCCGCGATCTCGAGGCCGGCGATCTTGATCTCGACGCCGCCGAGCTTGACGCGCTCGTCGTGCTTGAGCTGGCCGGTCACCGTCAGGAAGGTGCCGGTGGCGAGTGCCGAGATCGTGTCGGTGAGGGCGAGGGCCGCGGCATCCTGTTCCGAGCCGTCCTCGGCCGGGCGGGTCGCCGGGTTGACCAGCTGCACCGCCCCGGTCTCGTCGCGAAGGATGACGAACTGCACCTTCTTCTGGTCTCGGACGGTTTCGACCCATCCCGACACGGAGACGGGTCCATCGACGAGACCCTTGAGCTGGTTGACCAGAACGCGTTCACTCACGAGCGACGAGTCTACGCGGGCGATGCTGCGTTCCTTTTCGGCGGCCGCGTGCACGAACTCCCTACGAATGCGCAGGGACCGGGCGGCAGGTGGACGATTCCGGGGTTGTCGGACCGAGGTACCGCTGATCTTGAGGAGTTCCTGCACGGCGCAGGCCGGGGCCGGGGCCGGCGCACCGGAGGATTCGGGGGTCAGCCCCCAGGAATCGTTCACCGCGGTTTCGTAGCGTGGAAGGGCCGTGCCCGGCCGGGCTGCGGCATCCCGATCACCGAGAGCGACGCCCCCGATGACCGAAACCTCCCCCGACGGCTCCTGGCTGTCCGCACTGCTCGACTGGTCCGTCTCGCTGATGGACGTGGTCGGTCCGGCCGGCGCCGGCATCGCCATCGCCCTCGAGAACCTGTTCCCGCCGCTGCCGAGCGAGGTCGTGCTGCCGATGGCGGGCCTCGCGGCGAGCAACGGCTCGTTCAGCCTCTTCGAGGCACTCGCCTGGACGACGGCGGGCTCGATCGTCGGCGCCCTGCTGCTCTACGGACTCGGCGCCTGGCTCGGAGTCGACCGGCTGCGCCGCATCGCCGCGCGCGTGCCGCTGCTGCACCCCGAGGACATCGACCGCACCGTGGGGTGGTTCCACCGCCACGGCGGCAAGGCCGTGTTCTTCGGCCGGATGATCCCGATCTTCCGCAGCCTGATCTCGATCCCCGCCGGGGTCACGCGCATGCCGCTGTGGCGTTTCGCGCTGCTCACCGCCGCCGGGAGCCTGGTCTGGAACACGGTGTTCGTGATGGCCGGGTATCTGCTGGGCGAGTCGTGGCATGTCGTGGAGCAGTACGTCGACGTGCTGCAGTACGTCGTGATCGGGGTCGCCGGTCTCGCGGTCGCCTGGTTCGTGTTCGCCCGCACGCGCTCCCTCGTCGCGGCATCGCGGCAGCGCAGCGACGAGCCGGCCGAGCAGCCGGAGCTCGAGCTGGACGGCTCGCGCGGTCGCTGACGCTCAGCGGCCCCACAGAACCCGCCGACGTAGACTGGTCGGGTGCCCGCCGACCGCCTCCACCTCGTGCGCCATGGCGAGGTGCACAACCCGGGTCGCGTGCTGTACGGGCGCCTTCCCGGGTTCGGGCTGAGCGTCGACGGCCGCGCGATGACGCGGCAGGCCGCCGAGTACGTGAAGTCGCTCGATCGTCCGGTCACCTCGCTGATCTGCTCGCCGCTGCAGCGCACTCGCGAATCGGCGGAGCCGTTCACCGAGCTGTTCGGCCTCGAGCCGCAGATCGATGAGCGCGTCATCGAGCCGACCAACGTCTTCGAGGGTCGTCGCATGGCTCGTGCGCTCGTCAATCCGTGGAACTGGCGACACCTTCGCAAGCCGGCACTGCCCAGCTGGGGCGAGCCCTACGCGGATGTCGTAGGCCGCATGAATGCCGCGATGACGCAGGCGTGGGAGGCCGCGGACTCCGGCGATGTCGTGATCGTGTCGCACCAGCTGCCGATCTGGATCACGCATCTCGCCGTCGCCGCCCTGCCGCTGCGCCACGATCCGCGCGAGCGCCGGTGCGCCCTGTCGAGCGTGACCAGCTTCGAGATGGTCGACAAGAAGTGGACCGAGATCGCCTATGCCGAGCCGGCCTCGCTGTCGGGCTCGGTCGACGTGGGAGCAGTGTGATGAGATCTTCGAGTCGGCCGCGGGGACGGGCCGCGGCTGGGCCCACGCGCCCCGAGGCTCGCCGCAGCGCGTCAGCGATGTGGCGACGGGGCGTGGGGACCGCTCTGCTCGTCGTCACGATGATCGGGGGACTCGCGGCCTGCGCGAACGACCCGCTGGCCGAGCAGTACCGCGCCGGCGACAACAAGAACTTCATCGCCGCCAACGGCTTCGAGGCCGTCGAGATCCCCGCCGCGGAGCGTTCCGGCCCCGTCGAGTTCGAGGGCACGACCGAGGACGGCGATGAGGTCGCGAGCGCGGACCTCGCCGGCGATGTCGTGGTCGTGAACTTCTGGTACGCCGCCTGCGGGCCGTGCCGGGCCGAGGCGCCTGCCCTCGAGGAGGCGCACGCGTCGTTCGAGGGCGACGCGGTGACCTTCCTCGGGATCAACACCAGCGATGCCCCCGAGACGGCGGCCGCGTTCGCCGAGAAGTACGGCGTCACGTACCCGAGCCTGATGGCCGCGCGCGACGGCGCGATCAAGCTGGCCTTCGCCGACAAGACGCCGATCAACGCCACTCCCACGACCCTCGTGCTCGACAAGGAGGGCCGGGTCGCCGCGCGGCTCATCGGCCAGCTCGAGGACGCCTCGATCCTCGAGACGCTGGTGCGCGAAGCGCTGGAGGAGTCGTGAGCCCAGCGGACCTCGTCGCTGACGGCTCGCTGTTCGTCGCGATCCCGATCGCGGTGCTCGCCGGGCTGCTGTCTTTCCTGTCGCCGTGCGTCCTGCCTCTCGTGCCGGGCTATCTCGGTTTCATCGGGGGAGCGGTCAGCGTCCGCCCCGGCGATCAGGCGCGCTCGGCGTCGAAGCGCGGGGTGGTTCCGGCCGATGAAGCCGCAGGGTCTGCCGAGACCGCCGTCTCGCCCGCCGCTTTCACCGGCACTGCTGTCGAGGCGCCGCCGCGCGGGCGCCTGCTGCTCGGGGTCCTCCTCTTCATCGCCGGGTTCACGCTCGTGTTCGTCAGCGTCGCAATGCTCGGCGGCACTCTCGGCCGATTCTTCATCGAGTACGCCGATCTCATCACTCGGGTCCTCGGCGTCGTCATCATCGCCATGGGGCTCGTCTTCATCGGGGTCTTCGGCCTGGCTCAGCGCATCGCGCGCCCGCAGGTGCGGGGCAACCTCGGCCTCGTCGGCGCGCCGCTGCTCGGCATCGCGCTCGGCATCGGCTGGGCCCCGTGCATCGGCCCGACCCTCACCGTGATCCTCACGATGGCCTTCGACTCCGGCTCAGCCGCCCGCGCCGCAGCACTGGGCGTCGCGTACTCACTGGGCCTCGGCATCCCGTTCATCCTGCTCGCCCTCGGCTTCGGCTGGGCGACGCGGTCCGTGGCCTTCGTCCGCCGCCACATCCGCATCGTCAACATCGTCGGCGGGGCGTTGCTCATCGTCGTCGGACTGCTCATGGTCACCGGCATCTGGACCGAGATGATGGCACAGCTGCAGGGGGTGTTCTCCAGTGTCCCGCTCCCGCTCTGAGGCCGGCTCGGCGGGCGATCCGCTGCGGCCCTCCGACCACGCCGACACCGAGGCCTCCGGCGACATCACGAACCCTGCGCTGGGCTTCGTCGGCTGGATGCGCTGGGCCTGGCGGCAGCTCACCTCGATGCGCACGGCCCTGGTGCTGCTGCTCCTCCTCGCGATCGCCGCAGTCCCCGGCTCGCTCGTGCCGCAGCGCAGCGCCGACCCCAACGGCGTCACGCAGTACTTCGCCGACAATCCCGACCTCGCCCCGGTCCTCGACGCCCTGAGCATGTTCGACGTGTACGCGTCGCCCTGGTTCTCGGCGATCTACATCCTGCTGTTCATCTCGCTCATCGGCTGCGTCATCCCGCGCACCGCCCACCACTGGAAGGCCCTCCGGGCTCGGCCGCCGCGCACGCCCGCGCGACTGGCGCGCCTGGACGTGCACCGGTCCGAGACCGTCGAGCTCGATTCAGAATCGGATGCCGCGGCCGCGGCATCCGCTGCCATCGAGGCCGCGCAGCAGCAGCTGAAGAAGAGCGGGTACCGGGTAGAGCGCTACGACAGCGGGTCCACGCTGTCGGTTTCGGCGGAGCGCGGCTACCTGCGCGAGACGGGAAACCTCGTCTTCCACGGCGCCCTCGTCGGCGTGCTGCTGGCGGTCGGCATCGGCGGGGGCTTCACCTACACCGGGCAGACGGTGATCATCGAGGGTCGCACCTTCGTCAACACGCTGCTCGACTACACCTCGTTCAACCCGGGGCGCTTCGTCGACGGCGACACGCTCGCCCCCTATGCGCTGACCCTCGACCGCTTCGACGTGACCTACCAGCCGCTCGGCGCGCAGGGGCAGGGGCAGGCGGGGGATTTCGTCGCCAATCTCACCACCCAGCACTCCGGCGGCGAGCCGCAGTCCGGTGAGGTGCGCGTCAACCATCCCCTCGAGATGGCGGGGGACCGCATCTACCTCATGGGCAACGGCTACGCTCCGACGCTCACGATCCGCGATCCCGAGGGCGAGATCGTCTTCTCCGAGTCGGTGCCCTTCCTGCCGCAGGACAACGACATGACTTCGCTCGGCGTCGTCAAGGTTCCCGACGGTCTCGACGATCAGCTGGGGCTCGTCGGCTTCTTCTATCCGACCCAGGCGCCGCTGCACACCGGGGCCTTCGCCTCGGCCTATCCGGCGCTCGTGAACCCCGTCGTGTCGCTGGACGTGTACGCGGGCGATCTCGGCATCGACGACGGCACGCCCCGCTCGGTGTACACGCTCGACCCGACCGGGATGGACAAGCTCTCGGGCCGGGGAACCGACGTCGAGTCGATCGAGCTCGCCCCCGGCGACGACCGTGGAACTGCCGGGCGGCTACGGCTCGATCACCTTCGAGAACGAGGCGCCGGAGAGCGCCGAGGGCTACGAGGGCTCGGTGAAGAGGTACGTCTCGCTGTCGATCCATCGGGACGACGCGGCCGGCTGGGTGCTCGCCTTCGCCGTGCTCGCGACGGCCGGGCTGCTCGCGGCGCTGTTCGTGCCACGGCGCCGCCTGTGGGTGAAGATCACGCCCGGTGACGGCGCGCTGCGCGTGGAGTACGCCGGTCTGGCCCGCGGCGAGGATCCGACGCTCGACGCGGCCGTGTCCCAGCTCGCACAGCGCCACCTGGCCACCCTCCAGGCCTCCCGAACCCCGACGTAGACTGAGGATCATGCCCGAAACGACTGGACTCTCGCTCGACGACGTCTCGGTCCTGCTGGTGTGGACGGCGATCGCCGTCTACGCGCTGGCCTTCATCGCGTACGCCGTGGACCTGGCACGTCGCGGCGCTGTGGCGGTCGACGCACAGGAGATCCGCGAGCGGGAGCTCGTCGGTGCCGGCCGGGCGGGCATCATCGCGTCGCTGACGGCGCAGGAGACGAAGGCGGATGCCGCGCTCAACGCCCCGATCGGGCAGCGTCAGCGACTGGTCTGGGCGCGCATCGGCACCTCACTCACGGTCCTGGGGTTCCTCTTCCATCTCGCGGGCGACGTCACCCGCGGCATCGCGGCCGGACGCGTCCCCTGGTCGAACATGTACGAGTTCGCCCTCACCGGCACGCTGCTGATCGTCGCGGTCTACCTCGGCGTGCTGCTGCGCTACGACCTGCGCTTCCTGGGCACCTTCATCACCGGTCTGGTGGTGGTGCTCCTCGGCGGCGCGACGCTCGCTTTCTACGTCGAGATCGTGCCGCTGATGGATCCGCTGAAGTCGGTGTGGCTCGTCATCCACGTCTTCGTCGCCTCGCTCGCCACCGCGCTGTTCGCCCTCGCCTTCGGGCTGTCGGTGCTGCAGTTGATGCAGGCGCGGCGCGAGCACCGGATCGCCGCTGCAGCCGCTGCCGAGGCCGAAGCATCGGCTCCGCGTGGGACCGGACCGCGTTTCCTCGGCACACTGCCCGGCGCCGACGCGCTCGAGTCGCTGGCCTACCGGTTCGCGATCCTCGGGTTCATCTTCTGGACCTTCACCCTCATCGCCGGGTCCATCTGGGCCAATGACGCGTGGGGCCGGTACTGGGGCTTCGACACCAAGGAGGTCTGGACCTTCGTGATCTGGGTGCTCTACGCCGGCTACATCCACGCCCGCGCGACGCGCGGCTGGCGCGGGTCGCGCTCTGCCTGGCTGTCGATCATCGGCTTCACCGCGGTCATGTTCAACTTCACGATCGTGAACATGTTCTTCAAGGGCCTCCACGCCTACTCCGGCCTCAGCTGACGCGCACACCGCGCTGTATGCCGGGTCCGGGATGCGACGGGCCGATAGGTGTGGACTCCACCTCCGGCACCGCTACTTCGCGGTCGGTCGCGCGCCCGCTCGCTGCGGCCGGGCGCGCCAGTTTCCTGCGACCGCTACGTCGCGCGACGTAGCGGTCGCCGCAAACTGCAGCGGTCGTGACGGGCGCGCCCGATCAGGCCGCGGCGGGGGCGGCCATCAGCAGTGCGTGCGCCGAGGTGGTGCGGCGACGCGCGACGGCGAGCACAGTGGCTCCGAACGAGAGGACCGCCCAGACCGTCAGACCCGCGAGGGCCGCGCCGACTCCGGCGGACTCGGTGAGCGCGGCCACCATCCCGTTGTACGCGGGCGAGGTGGGCATGAGTCCTGCCAGGCTCGAGAGAACGCCCGGCACGGTCGAGACCACGCCCGCGGCGACGGCGAGCACGCCGATCAGCGCCGAGCCCCAGCGACCGGCGCCGCCGAAGACGGCGACCAGCGCCTGGTTCACCGCGGCGAACGCGATGCCCGCGACGACGCTGACGCCGGCGAACGCCCACCACTGACCCCACTCGTACGAGGCGGCCAGTTGCACGACACCTGCGACGAGGAGGCCCTGCGCGGCGCCGATGGCGGCGCCGGGCGCGAAGGAGCGCAGGGCGAGCAGCGCCGAGGGCTCCCGGGCGGTCAGTGCCCGGCGCGAGACCGCCTGCAGGGCGATGAAGGTGCCGAGGCCGCCGAACCACAGGGCCAGCATCGACAGCAGCGGAATCGCCGACGCGCCGAACAGTGACGTGCCGACGCCGTCCGCGGCGACGGGGTTCGCGACCACGTCGGCGAGGCTCGAGGCCTCCGTGTCGCTGTACGACGGAAGAGCAGTGGATGCCTGATCCAGGCCGTCCGCGAGCGTCGAGGTGCCATCGGCGATGGCTGCGACGCCGTCGGCGAGCGACGACGCGCCCGTACCGGCCTCATCGAGCCCGCCGGCGAGCTGCGAGGCGCCCGACGAGAGCTGGCCGGCTCCGGCAGCGGACTGGTCGACGCCGTCCGCGAGCTGCGTGAGCCCGCCTCCGAGGGCTGCGACGTTGCCGGCGATCGTGCGGAACTGCGCCGCGAACTGAGCGGTGGCGGCGGAGTCGAACTGCGCGAGGCCGTCCCGCGTGGAGGTGGTGAGGAACACCGCCCCCGGGTTCTGAGCGGTGCCGTTGCCGTTCAGCGCGGCCGACGCGGTGGCGGTGGATACCGCGGCCGCATCGAGCTGTTCGCAGAAGGCCTCGGACTGAGTGCACGTATCCGCGAGGGTCCGGAGGCTGTCGGATGCCGCCTTCGCTTCCGTGGCTGCGGCGCTCGTCGCGGCTGCGGCGCCACCGGCGACCTGCGTGAGCTGATCCGGCACGAGCCCCGACGCCTCGAGGTCCGCGGCGCCCTGATTCACGCCGGCTGCCAGCTGCGAGGCGCCGGACGCGGCATCCCGTGTCCCGTTCGCGATCGTGCCGAGCCCGCTCTGCAGTGCACCGGCGCCGTCAGCCAGGCCGCCGGCGCCGCTCGAGAGCTGAGGGAACCCGTCGGCCAGCGCACGAGCGCCGTCACCGGCCTGCCCGGCTCCGTCGGCCAGATCATGAGCTCCGGAGGCGGCCTCGCCGAGCTGGTCGCCCAGCGTCGTGAAGCCGAGGAACACGTTCTCGAGGTACACCTGCGACAGCTGGTCGCCCATGAGGGATGCCGCGGCCGTGGTGACCTGCGCGGTGATGGCGTCGTCGACGATCAGGCTGTCGGGCGGGGTCTGCACCTCGATGGTGGCGCGTTCCGGCGTCTCTCCGGGTCGGGTCGAGGTCGCGGCGGCCGAGAAGTTCTCGGGGATCGTGATGACGGCGGTGTAGGTGCCGTCGGCAAGGCCTTCTGCGGCGTCGTCGGCGTTGGAGATGGTCCAGGTCAGGTTGCTCGGCTGCTCGTCCGATCCTTCGACGAGGCCGGCGGTCAGCTGGCGGCCCAGGGGCACGAGCTGGCCGTCGATGTCGACCGCCTCGTCCTCGTTCACGATCGCGGCCTGCAGGCCGTCGAGGCGCTCGACCGGGTTGTACAGCGCGGCGACGAGGATGCCGCCGATCACGACGGGAAGCAGCAGCACGCCGATCAGCGTCAGCCAGGTGACGGGCCGGCGCGAGCGCGCGCGTTCGATGTGGAGGGTCATGCGTTCACCTCGGTGATCGGGGAGGAAGCGGAAGCGGAGCCGGTGCGCAGGATGAGCGAGGCCACGTCGGGGCGGTGCGCGTCGGCGAGGAGCGCGAGCGCCGGACCGTCGGCCTTCGCGGTGGCGACCAGCGTCAGGCGGGAGGATGCCGCGTCCGGCCGAGCACGGAGGGCGGCCTCGGCATCCCTCAGCAGCGCCGCGGCCTGGTCGCGCTCGGCCGCGTCGAAGGCGTCGAGTCCGTCGATCACGACGAGGCTCGCCCGCCCGCTGAGCGCCCGGCGGAGCTCGCCGACGCGGTCGTCCGATCCGGCCACCAGTGCCACCCCGACGTGCGCGCGCACCCAGGCCGCGCGCTCGGGCAGGAGGTGACCGGCGATGCGCACACGCCCGTCACTCGGGGCGAGTCGGCCCGCCACGAGCAGCGCGAACGCGCGGGCCGCCCGGGGGTCGCCCGTGACGATGAGCGTGCCGCCGTCCTCGACGCGGAAGGTGGCGTCCTCGACGAGCGACACGTTTCCGGCGGTGCCGCCGTCGGCGCGCACCGCGACGCTGTCACCCACCACGACCGCGGTGGTGTCCGGCTCGGGCCAGTCGGCCAGGGCGAGCTCGCGCTCGACCGCCTCGCCTTCGATGTCGACCCGCGGAAGGACGCGCTCGAGCCAGCGCGGCATCCACCACGCCTTCTCGCCCAGCAGCGCCATGAGCGCCGGGATCAGCGTCATGCGCACCAGGAAGGCGTCGATCGCGATGCCGACAGCCAGGCCGAGCGCGATCGGCTTGATCGACGCATCGCCCTCGGGCACGAACGCCGCGAACACGGCGAACATGATGAACGCGGCGGCCGTGACGACGCGCGCCGACGCGGTGAATCCCGACCGGATGGCGGCGACGGCGGTGGTGCGGTCGCTGAAGCCCTGCCGGCGCACCGCATGCACGTAGTCCTCCCGCATGCGGGAGACCAGGAACACCTGGTAGTCCATGGCGAGGCCGAAGAGCACGCCCATGAGCACGATCGGCATGAAGCTGATCACCGGCCCCGTCCGGGCGACGTGCAGCAGGTCGGCGAACCAGCCCCAATCGAAGACCGCGGCGACCACGCCGAACGCCGCCGTCACCGACAGCAGGTAGCCGAGGGCCGCGGTCAGGGGCACGGCGATCGAGCGGAACACGATCATCAACAGGATGAACGACAGGCCGACCACGAAGATGCCGAACGGCAGGAGAGCCGCGCCGAGGCGGTCCGAGATGTCGATCGCGACGGCGGTGAAGCCGGTGACGGTGAGGTCGACGCCGTATTCGTCGGCCAGCTCGGGCGCCAGTTCGCGCAGTTCGCGCACGAGGTCCGCCGTGGCGGGGTCATCGGGCGCGGTCGTCGGGATCACCTGGATGATGCCGGTGTCGGCCGTCTCGTTCGGGGTCGCGAGGGCGACCTCCTTGACGCCGGGAACGTCTTCGACCTCGGCCGCCAGGTCTTCCATCAGGCCGAGCGGATCGTTGGAGGTGACGATGGTGCCCGTCATGATGAGCGGACCGTTGAAGCCGGGGCCGAAGTGCTCGGCGGCGAGGTCGTAGCTGACGCGCGCCTGCGACGACTCCGGCTGCACCCCGGCGTTGGGCAGGGCCAATGCGAGGCTCGACGCGGGGATCGCGAGGATGCCGAGCCCCAGCACGACGGCGATGGTCGTGACCACCGGATGCTTCGTCACCATGCCCACCCAGCGGGCTGCGAAGCCGCGCGGGACCTTCGGCGCGGTCTCGGTGGTTTCCGCAGTCGCGGCGCGGCGAGCCGAGCGTGAAGGGGCGCGGCGGGGACGCGGCATCCGTCCCACCACGCGCCCCTTGACGAAGCCGAGCATCGCGGGAGTCAGGGTGACGGCGACGGCGACGGCGATCGCGACGGCGACCGACGCGGCGATTCCCATCGTCGTGAGGAAGGGGATGTTCGCGAAGCCGAGACCGATCAGCGCGATCAGCACGGTCACGCCGGCGAAGACGACGGCCGAGCCGGCGGTGCCGTTGGCGCGGGCGATGGACTCTTCGGGGTCCATGCCGCCGCGGACTTGATCCTGATGTCGCGCGACGATGAACAGCGCGTAGTCGATGCCGACGGCGAGGCCCAGCATGAGCGCGAGCAGGGGAGTGGTCGACGAGATCGAGGCGACGGCGGTCGAGAGCAGGATGAGCGCCATCGACAGGGCGACGCCCACGAGCGCGGTGGCCAGCGGAAGCCCGGCGACGAGGAACGAGC
Source organism: uncultured Actinomycetota bacterium (assembly GCA_963754635.1). Lineage (GTDB taxonomy): Bacteria > Actinomycetota > Actinomycetes > Actinomycetales > Microbacteriaceae > Microbacterium. The sequence goes on from CAVWGM010000002.1 coordinate 159,482, forward strand.
GGAACGTCACCATCAGCACGAGCAGGGCGATGATGATGCCGATGCCCTCGGTGATGGTGATGCCGGGGACCGACATCGAGAAGAGATCGCCGCCGAGCGCGACTTGGGCGCCGTCCGGGAGTGCGGCTTCGAGCTCGTCCGCCACGGCGGTGAGCTCGGCCTTGGACTCGGGCGAGACGTCGGTGGCCTGGCCGTCGAACTGCAGGCGCACGATCGCGGCGTTCTCGTCGTCGTTCACCAGGCCCGAGACCATGTCGTCGAACGGATCGGTGACGCCCAGCACGCCGTCGATGTCGCCGAGGTCGGCGACAGCATCCCCGATCGCGCCGGCGTAGGGCTCCTCTGCGACGGATTCGCCCTCGCCGGCGACGATCACGATCTGCGCGCTCGTACCGCTCACCTGAGGGAACGTGCGGTTCAGCTGCTCGAGGCCGGCCTGAGCCTCGGTGCCGGGGATCGTGAAGGAGTTGTCGGTGCCCTGGTTGAGCGCCAGCGCGCCGCCGCCGGCGATGCCGAGCAGGAGGAGCCACGAGACGAGAACGCGCCACGGGTGACGGTAGGACCAGCGGCCGAGGGCGTACAGCAGGGTGGACACAGCGCCTCCGCGGGGACGGGATCAGGGAAAGTCGATACAGCGCTGTATCGGATACATGAGTGTATCGTAAGGCGGGTCCTGCTCCCCAACCTGGGGACTGCGTGTGAAGATGGCCGAAAGGAGGACGGATGACCGACGCCGTCGCCGTGACCTCGCGTCGCCGCGAAGCCACGCGCCAGAAACTGCTGGATGCCGCCGCCCAGGTCTTCGCCGAGGTGGGGCTGGATGCGGCATCCGTCGAAGCCATCTGCGACCGCGCCGGATTCACCCGAGGTGCGTTCTACTCGAACTTCGAGACGAAGGACGAGCTCTTCCTCGAGCTCGCGGGACGAGTCGCGCGCGAGCGCGTCGCGGCGGTCCGCGGACGGGTCGGCGAGCTCGAGAAGCTGGGCTCGTTCGACAACGCCCCGGCCGACGCGTTCGAGATCATCCAGCAGGTGCTCGACATCTCTGCCGACGACCGGCTCGGGGTCCTGCTGATGAGCGAGATCCGCATCCACGCGTTGCGCAACCCGGGCCTTGCTCAGGCGTACCTGGCGCAGGACGACGAGATGCGCAGCAGCGTCGCGCAGATCATCGAGGACATCGGCCGCGCCAACGTGCTCCGGTTCCGCCTGCCCGCAGATCAGGCCGCGCGCCTCATGCTCACGGTGTGGGAGGGCGCCTCCGTGCGCTCGGTGATGGCGGGCGTGGGCTACGAGGAGATGTGCCGCCGCACCAACGAGGAGCTCGCCCGCGTCGCACAGCTGCTCATCGAGCCGCCGGCGCGCTGAGCAGGGCGTGGCAGCGGCCGAGCCGCTCGAGCCACCAGTCGCGGCGCTCGCCGGATGCCGCGTGGGCGTCGAGCAGCGCGAGGTCGGCGCTCACCCGGCCGACCGGCAGCACTCCGTCGCGCGGCACGAGCGGCTCGGAGACCACGTCGTGCGCGAGGAGCGCCGCCGTGCCGAGCCCGCAGTCGTACTCGAGGTTCGGCAGTGCCCCCGCGAGCGCCAGGCCCATCGCAAGCCCGATCGAGGTGTCGAGCGCGCTCGAGACGATCGTCGGCAGGCCCGCCTCGGCCACGATGGCCAGCGCCCTGCTCACGCCGCCGAGCGGCTGTGCCTTGATCACGAGCAGGTCGGCGGCGCCGGCCCGCGCGACCGCGATCGGATCACTCGCCTTGCGTACGCTCTCGTCGGCCGCGATCGGGATGCCCATGTACTTCACGCGCCGGCGCAGCTCGGCCAGCTCCTCGACGCTCGCGCACGGCTGCTCGGCGTACTCGAGGTCGTACTCGGCCAGCGCGTGGATGGCGTGCTCGGCCTCGTCGACATTCCACGCGCCGTTCGCGTCGATGCGGATGCGCCCCTCAGGCCCCATGGCTTGCCGGACGGCGGCGACGCGTGCGATGTCGTCGGCGAGCCGCTGGCCGGCCTCGGCGACCTTGACCTTCGCGGTGCGGCACCCGTCGAAGCGGGCCAAGACCTCGGGAACGGATGCCGCGTCCACCGCCGGCACGGTCGCGTTCACGGCGATCGCGGCGCGAAGGGCGGTGGGCTGCGGCATCCATCCGTAGTCGATCGCCGCGGCCAGCCACGTCGCCGCCTCATCGTCGGCGTATTCCGGGAACGGCGAGAACTCGGTCCATCCCTCCGGGCCCTCGAACACCATGGCCTCGCGGACGTCGACGCCTCGGAACCGGGTGACCAGCGGAAGGCTCACCACGCGGGCGGTCGCGAGGATGTCGTCGAGGGAGGGGACGTGCGCAGCGGTGGTCACGGGTCCATCATGCACGCGCAGCCCGTTCGCGAGCTCGCGGATCGCCTGCGGGTCAGCCGAGACGCCCATCGCCCGGCCGCGCGACCCGGAACCAGCGCCAGCCGTAGGCCGGCAGGTCCAGCTCGAATCGGCCGTTCGGCGGCAGTGCGTTGCGCTCCGGCCCGAAGAGGTCGGTGAGTTCGGCGCCCTCCGGCTCGTCGGCGATCGTCAGCGTCACCCGGGCGGGCTCGTCGGCGAAGTTGTGCACGGCGATCATCCGCCCCACGTCCGCACGCACCGAGTGAGCCAGCACGGCGGGCTCGTCATGCTCGAGCACCTCCAGCTCGCCCCAGCCGATCTCGGGAGAGATCCGGTAGCGCTCGGCGAGCTTGCGGATGAACCGCAGCAGCGACCCGTCGTCGTTCAGCTGCTGCGAGGCGTTGACGTGCTCGGGCGCGAAGCCGCCCTCCGGCGGGCGCGAGGCCAGCCGTGACGGCGCCGCGTGCGAGAAGCCGCCGTTGCGCGTATCCGACCACTGCATCGGGGTGCGGACGGAGGTCCGGCCGAGGATCTCGGGGTTCTCGCCCATGCCGATCTCCTCGCCGTAGAAGAGCACCGGTACGCCGGGAAGCGAGAACAGCAGGCTGTAGACCATCCGGATCCGGCGTGGATCGCCGCCGAGCATCGTCGGCAGGCGCCGCGTGATGCCACGGCCGTACACGCGCTGACGCTCGTCGGGGGCGAAGGCCTCGAACACCTCCTCGCGCTCGGCGTCGCTGAGCTTGTCGAGGGTGAGCTCGTCGTGATTGCGCACGAAGTTCGCCCACTGCGCCTCGGGCGCGATCGCCGGCCGGGCGCGCAGAGCCTTGGTGAGCGGCTTCGGATCCGACCGCGCGAGCGAGAGGTAGAGCGCCTGCATTCCGACGAAGTCGAACTGCAGGGTCAGCTCCTCTCCCTGGTTCCCGCCGAAGTAGTCGAGCTGCTCGCGATAGGGCAGATTCACCTCGCCCAGCAGCACCGCCTCGGGCGACCGCCGCTGGAGGAACCGGCGGAGGTCGCGCAGATACTCGTGCGGGTCGGTGATCTCAACACCCGCCGGCGCCTCGATGAGGAACGGCACCGCGTCCACCCGGAATCCCGAGATCCCCAGCTGCAGCCAGAATCCGATCGCCTTGGCGATCTCGTCCCGGACCGCCGGATTGGCGATGTTCAGGTCGGGCTGATGGCGGTAGAACGTGTGCAGGTAGTACTGGCCGCTCTTCTCGTCGAGTTCCCAGAGCGTCGACTCCTCGCCGGGAAAGACCTCGTTCACGTTGTTCGCCGGCGGCTCGTCGCGCCACACGTAGTAGTCGCGGTACCGCGAATTGCGCGAACGCTTCGCCGCGACGAACCACGGGTGCGTGTCGGCGGTGTGGTTCACGACCAGATCGACGATCACGCGGATGCCGCGATCCCGCGCCGTCCGGATCACCTCGACGAGGTCGCCGTGAGTGCCCAGGCGCGGGTCGACGCCGTAGAAGTCGGTGACGTCATAGCCGTCGTCGCGGTCGGCCGTGGGGTAGAAGGGCATCAGCCACAGGCACGTGATCCCGAGGTCGGCGAGATAGTCGATGCGCTTCGCGAGACCGGCGAAGTCGCCGATGCCGTCGCCGTCGGCGTCGAGGTACGTCTCGACGTCGAGGCAGTAGACGACACTCGTCTTCCACCACAGGTCGCTGGTGTCGGTGATCTTCACAGGGTCCTCCGCAGGGCCGGGAGCAGGTCGGATTCGGCGCGATCGAGGTACTCGTCCTGGTTCTTGCCGACGTGGTGCAGGTACACGCGGTCGAAGCCGATCGCGACCAGCTCGGCGATGCGCTCGGCCAGGGCCGCGGCATCCGCATCGATCAGCACCGCCTTGCGCAGCTCGCCTTCGTCGGGGTCGGCGACGGCGGCATCGAAATCCTCGGGCTGGTCGAAGTCCCAGGCCTGAGGAGGGCCGATGAGCCCGTTGGGCCATTGGTCCTTCGCGAGGGCGAGGGCCGCGGCATCCGTCTCCGCCAGTGACAGGTGCACCTGCAGGACGCACGGTCCCTCGCCGCCGTTCGAGCGATACGCCTCGACGACGCGGCGGAGCGCCGCAGGCTCCTGGGCGACGGTGGCGAGGCCGTCCACGCGGCCGGCGAGCCAGCCGGCGGTCTCGGCGCTCACAGCCGCGCCGAGCAGCGGCGGGGGAGCGGCGGGTCGCGACCAGACGCGAGCCTTGTGCACCCGCACCAGTCCGTCGTGCTCGACCTGGTCGCCGGCAAGGAGGCGCCGGATCACGTCGAGCGACTCGTCGAGGCGCTGGTTGCGGTCATGCTTGGGCGGCCAGGGGTCGCCGGTCACGTGCTCGTTCATGTTCTCACCGCTGCCGAGCACCGCCCAGAACCGGCCGGGGAACATCTCCTCGAGGGTGGCGATCGCCTGTGCGGTCACGACGGGGTGATAGCGCTGGCCGGGAGCGGTGACCACGCCGATCGAGAACGATGTCGAGGCCAGCGCTGCGCCGAGCCATGACCAGGCGTAGCCCGACTCGCCCTGGCGCACGCCCCAGGGCTCGAGGTGGTCCGAGCACATCGCGCCGTCGAACCCGGCTCGTTCGGCTCGTGCGACGGCATGGAGGAGCGCGCTGGGGGGCAGCTGCTCGTGGGAAGCATGGAATCCGACGAAGGGCATTCCCCGATTCTTCGGCCGGCGTCTGATGCGTTCAACCCTCTTGCGAGCTCGCTGACGCGGTCTGACACCATCAAGGTGTCGACAATGACAATGCGTGGTTGACGATAATGTGTGACGCACAGTACAGTGTGAGACATGAGCGAATCCGAGGTCCTCGACACGCACCTGCAGGAACTGCGGCGCGGCACCATCGTGCTCGCCTGCCTGCGCCTGCTCGAGCATCCGGGTTACGGCTACGGCCTGCTCGAACAGCTGGGCGCGCACGGCTTCCCCACCGACGCGAACACGCTGTACCCGCTCCTCCGGCGCCTCGAGAAGCAGGGCCACCTCACGAGCGAGTGGAACACCGACGAGGCGCGGCCTCGCAAGTTCTACCGCACCAGCCCGGCCGGCACGCGCCTCGCCGCCGCACTCACCGACGACTTCCGCGCCATCGCCACTGCGATCGACGCCCTTCCCCAGGAGGACTGACATGACCACCGCCGCTGCCACCACCCTCACCGACCGCTACGTCTCCGCGGCCGATGCGCACCGTGCCCGAGGCGCAGCGCGATGACCTCGCCACCGAGCTGCGCGCCTCGATCGACGATCAGATCGAGGCGCGCATCGCCGACGGCGAGCCAGCGGCGGATGCCGAGCGGGCCGTGCTCACCGAGCTCGGCGACCCCGACAAGCTCGCCGCGGACTACACCGATCGACCGCTCCACCTCATCGGACCCGCCTACTTTCTCGACTGGTGGCGCCTGCTCAAGCTGCTGCTGTGGATCGTGCTGCCCTCGGCGGCCTTCGGCGTCTCGCTGGCGCAGGTGTTGGCCGGCGAGGGCAGCATCGGCGTCATCATCGGAACGGTGATCCCGGTGCTGATCTCGGCCACCGTGCACCTGGGCTTCTGGACGGTGCTGGTGTTCGCGATCGTCGAGCGCACCGCGAAAGGCGAGGGCAGGACGCCGCTCACCCCGTGGAGCGTCGACCAGCTTCCCGAGCCTCGGCCGAAGGGCGTCGGCTTCGGCGACATGGTCGCCTCACTGGTGTTCCTCGCGATCGCCGCCGGCGCGATCCTGTGGGACCTCTTCGTCGGATTCGTGCCGACGCAGCCCGGCCTGTCGTTCCTGAACCCCGATCTGTGGCCGGTGGCCATCTTCGTGCTCTTCGGCCTCATGGCGCTCGAGGCGGCGCTCGCGATCGCGGTGTACGCGATCCACCGCTGGACCATCGGGCTCGCGATCGTGAACGGACTGCTCAACCTCGCGATCGCCGTGCCGGCGGTCTGGCTGCTGACGCAGGGCGAGCTGATCAACCCGGAGTACTTCCCGACGATCATCGGCGGCGACGGCGGCGCCGAGGTGCAGTCGATCGTGGCGGCGATCGTTGGCCTCGTCATCGTCGGCATCGCCGTGTGGGACACCGTCGACGCGTCGATCAAGGCAGTGCGCTCCCGTCAGGGCTGACCCCAGCAGGAGAACATGCCCACAACAGGACGGTTCCTCGTCAGTACTCCTGTTGTGGGCGTGTTCTCCTGTCCTGTGACCGCCGGCCCAGGCGCTGAGCCGGGACACATAGGCTGAATCCCATGCTTCTGGACACCCCCGTGCGCCTCGGCGTTCAGCTGCAGCCGCAGCACGCGCCTTACCCCGCCTTCCGCGACGCCGTCCGGCGGCTCGAGGACATGGGCGTGGACATCCTCTTCAACTGGGACCACTTCTTCCCGCTGTCCGGTGACCGCGACGGCATGCACTTCGAGTCGTGGACGATGCTCGCGGCGTGGGCCGAGCAGACCGAGCGCGTCGAGTTCGGATCGCTCGTCAACTGCAACAGTTACCGCAACCCCGACCTGCAGGCCGACATGGCCCGCACGATCGACCACATCTCGGCGAAGGGCGGCACCGGCCGTTTCATCTTCGCTACGGGGTCGGGCTGGTTCGCGCGGGACTACGAGGAGTACGGCTACGAGTTCGGCACGGCCGGCTCACGCCTGGACGACCTCGCCACGGGCATGGCCCGCATCGAAGAGCGGTGGGAGAAGCTCAACCCGGCACCGACGCGCCGCATCCCCGTCATGATCGGCGGCAAGGGCGAGCAGAAGACGCTCCGCCTGGTGGCCCGTCATGCCGACATCTGGCACAGCTTCGTGCGGCCCGACGAGCTCGCCCACAAGATCGGCGTCATCGAGCGGTGGGCCGAGAAGGAGGAGCGCGACACCTCCGGCCTCGTCATCTCGAACGAACTGCACCAGCGCGGCGAGACCTTCGCCGACGAGCTGTACGACGCCGGCGTGCGGCTGTTCACGCTCGGCTTCGAAGGGCCCGACTGGGACTACGACCTGGTGCGGTCCTGGCTGCGCTGGCGCGACTCGAAGAACGCCTGACACACGGCGTCGCGGCATCCGCCCGCTCGGTAGAATCGCGCTGGTGACCGGTCAGATCCTCGAGCCCCGGTTCGCCCTCGACATCGACGGCGTTCCCCGCCCCGCCCGCGCTCAGGCGCTGCTCGATGCCGTGCGGTCGAACGTCGTGATCGCCGACGGCGCGATGGGCACCATGCTGCAGCGCTACGACCTGTCGATCGACGGGGACTTCCAGGGTCTCGAAGGCTGCAATGAGATCCTCAACGTCTCGCGCCCCGACGTGGTGGCCGCCATCCACGACGCGTACCTCGAGGTCGGCATCGACGCGGTCGAGACGAACACCTTCGGAGCGAACTGGTCCAACCTCGGCGACTACGGCATCGAGGACCGCATCGCCGAACTCGCCGAGGCCGGTGCGCGGATCGCTCGTGAGCGTGTAGAGGCGGCCGAGGCCGTCGACGGCCGCGTGCGGTGGGTGCTCGGATCGATGGGCCCCGGCACGAAGCTGCCGAGCCTCGGGCACACCACGTACGACAACCTCAAGCAGACCTTCGCGCTGCAGGCGCACGGGCTCATCGACGGCGGTGCAGACGCCTTCCTGGTCGAGACGTCGCAGGACCTGCTGCAGACCAAGGCCGCGATCAACGGGTGCAAGCAGGCGATCGTGGAGCGCGGCATCCGTCTCCCGATCTTCGTCGAGGTCACCGTCGAGACGACCGGCACGATGCTCATGGGCAGCGAGATCGGCGCCGCGCTCACCACGCTCGAGCCGCTGGGCGTGGACGCCATCGGGCTGAACTGCGCCACCGGGCCCGCCGAGATGAGCGAGCACCTGCGACACCTCTCGCGCCACAGCGCCGTGCCGATCGCGTGCATGCCGAACGCCGGTCTGCCGGTGCTCGGCGCGAACGGCGCCCACTATCCGCTCGGGCCCGCCGAGCTGGCGACCGCGCACGAGCAGTTCGTGCGCGAGTTCGGCCTGGGCCTTGTCGGCGGATGCTGCGGCACCACGCCCGAGCACCTGGCAGCAGTCGTCGAGCGCCTGCGCGCGGCCGCGCCCGTGCCGCCGCGGACGCCGATCAGCGAGCCGGGCGTCGCCAGCCTGTACCAGCACGTGCCGTTCGATCAGGATGCCTCGTACCTCGCCATCGGCGAGCGGACCAACGCGAACGGCTCCAAGGCCTTCCGCGAGGCCATGCTCGAGGGCCGGTGGGACGACTGCGTCGAGATCGCGCGCAACCAGATCCGCGTCGGCGCCCACCTGCTCGACGTGTGCGTGGACTACGTCGGTCGTGACGGGGTCGCCGATATCCGCGAGATCGTGTCGCGGTTCGCGAGCGCCTCGACGCTGCCGCTCGTGGTCGACTCCACCGAGCCCGCGGTCATCCAGGCCGGACTCGAGCTCATCGGCGGGCGGCCGGTCGTCAACTCGGTCAACTACGAGGACGGCGAGGACAGCACGAGCCGCTTCGGCCGCATCATGCCGCTCGTCAAGGAGCACGGCGCCGCCGTCATCGCCCTCACGATCGACGAGCAGGGCCAGGCCCGCACCGCCGAAGACAAGATGCGCATCGCCTCGCGCCTCGTCGACACCCTGGTCGGCGAATGGGGGATGAAGGTGTCCGACATCATCGTCGACACCCTGACCTTCCCGATCGCCACGGGCCAGGAGGAGACCCGGCGCGACGCGATCGAGACCATCGAGGCGATCCGCCGGCTGAACGCGAAGTACCCCGGCATCCACACCACCCTCGGCGTCTCGAACGTGTCGTTCGGGCTCAACCCCGCCGCGCGCAGCGTGCTGAACTCGGTGTTCCTTCACGAGGCCGCCGAGGCAGGTCTCGACTCGGGCATCATCGACGCGGCGAAGATCGTGCCGCTGGCATCGGTGCCCGAGGAGCAGCGGAAGGTCGCACTGGACCTGGTCTGGGACCGCCGCGAATACGACGCCGACGGCAACATCACGTACGACCCCCTCGCGCGCATGCTCGACGTGTTCGCCGGCGTCGACACCGCCGCGCTGCGCGACCAGCGTGCCGCCGAACTCGCCGCGCTGCCGGTCGGCGCACGCTTGGAGCGCCGGATCATCGACGGAGAGGGCAAGGGCCTCGAGGCCGACCTCGACCTCGCCCGCGCCGACGGCATCACGCCGCTGCAGATCATCAACGACCACCTGCTCGAGGGCATGAAGATCGTCGGCGAGCGCTTCGGCTCCGGCGAGATGCAGCTGCCCTTCGTGCTGCAGTCGGCCGAGGTGATGAAGACGGCCGTCGCTCTGCTCGAACCGCACATGGAGAAGGCGGATGCCTCGGGCAAGGGCCGCATCGTGCTCGCGACGGTCCGCGGCGACGTGCACGACATCGGCAAGAACCTCGTCGACATCATCCTCACGAACAACGGCTACGACGTCATCAACCTCGGCATCAAGCAGCCGATCGCCGACATCATCGCCGCAGCCGAGGAGCACGACGCCGATGTGATCGGCATGTCGGGCCTGCTCGTGAAGTCGACAGTCGTGATGAAGGAGAACCTGCTCGAGCTGCAGTCTCGCGACCTGGCGAAGAAGTGGCCGGTCATCCTCGGCGGCGCGGCGCTCACCCGCGCCTACGTGGAGGACGATCTCGCGAGCATCTTCGACGGCGAGGTCCGCTACGCCCGCGACGCGTTCGAGGGGCTGACCCTCATGGAGCCGCTCGTGAAGATCGCGCGTGGCGCCGACCCGGCGTCGGTGGGGCTGCCGGCGCTGAAGAAGCGGCGTCACGCGGTCGGATCGAAGCTCACCCTGACGGAGCCCGAAGCCATGCCGGCGCGGTCGGATGTGGTATCCGGCAATCCGGTCCCCGCGCCGCCGTTCTGGGGCACGCGCATCGTCCGCGGCATCGCGCTCGCCGACTACGCCGCGTTCCTCGACGAGCGCGCGACGTTCATGGGGCAGTGGGGGCTCAAGCCCGGCCGCGGCGAGGACGGCCTGTCGTACGAGCAGCTCGTCGACCTCGAGGGCCGCCCGCGGCTGCGGTACTGGCTCGACCGGATCCTGGGCGAGGGCATGCTCGACGCCTCCGTCGCCTACGGCTACTTCCCGGTGGTCTCCGAGGGCGATGACGTCGTGGTGCTGCACCACGGCGACGACCGCGCCGGGGTGCTCGGTCCGGCGGGGCTGCTCGCGCCCGACGGAGGCTCGGGCGGAGCGGTCGGGGCGGATCGTCTGCGCTTCCACTTCCCTCGTCAGCGTCGCGACCGCCACCTGTGCCTCGCCGACTTCGTCCGCTCGCGCGAGTCGGGTCAGGTCGACGTCATGCCCGTCCAGCTCGTCACAGCCGGCGCGCACATCGACACCGTCACCGCGAAGCTGTTCGCCGAGGACCGGTACCGCGACTATTACGAGCTCAACGGGCTCGTGATGCAGCTGACCGAGGCGCTCGCGGAGTTCTGGCACGCCCGTATCCGGTCCGAGCTCGGCTTCGCCGCTGAGGATCCGGCCGACACCGCGGGCCTGTTCAAGCTCGAGTACCGGGGCGCCCGGTTCTCGCTCGGCTACCCGGCGTGTCCCGAGATGGAGGACCGCCGCAAGGTGGTCGAGCTGCTGAGGCCCGAGCGCATGGGCGTCGAGCTGAGCGAGGAGCTGCAGCTGCATCCCGAGCAGTCCACGGACGCGTTCGTCTTCCACCACCCGGAGGCCAAGTACTTCTCGGTCTGAGTCGGTCGAGGATGCGCCGAGGGTGCGCGAATGTCAGCGCCGCGGGACGACGGGCTTGGCGCGCCGCAGGGCGATGAGGATCGCGCGTCCGACGACCACGACGCCGACCACGGTCACGATCGCGCGCAAGGTGTCCCAGGTGAGGATCGAGGTGAGCAGCGAGTAGAGCACGAAGCTCGCGACGTTCTCGCCGATCGGGGCTCCTGGCTGGTACGAGATGCCGGTGCCGCCGCCGACCGCGAACGGCCAGAACCACAGGTTCATGATGAGCCCGAACAGGTATGACGCGACGACCCCGTAGGCGCTGAGCATCACGACCTCGCCGATACCGGTCACCCGCCGGGGCAACAGGCCCGCACCCGCACCGACCCACGCGCAGGCGAACATCTGGAACGGTGTCCACGGCCCGATCCCGCCCGTGACCACGGACGACAGCAGGATCGTCGAGAGTCCGAGCAGCAGGCCGAATCGCGCGCCGAGCGCGCGTCCGGCGAGGATCAGCAGGATGAACACCGCCTCCATCCCGCCGACGCCCGTTCCGACGATCCGGATCGCTGCTCCGATCGCGGCGAGCGTGCCGAGGAGCGCGAGGGTGTGGGCGCTGCGGACGCTCCGGTCGAGCGCCCCGAAGATCACCAGCGCGGCGAGCGGCACGAGCGCGAAGGCAGCGACGGGCACACTCGCCTGCGCCTGCGACGGCACCGCGTAGGCCACGAGCGGCCAGCTGAACGCAGCGAGGGCCACTAGATTCGCGGCGGCGACGGCCGCCAGACGGAGGGTCGGATGTGGTTCCCGGATGCCGCGCACCGGCGCCGAGGGCCCGATCGCGGTCGCCGCGTCCGCCGCGTCCGCCGGGTCCGGACTCGAGGGTCGGGTGCGAGTGGCCGGCTCCGCACCGGCGCCGGTGAGGGCGACGACCTGGCGGGGAGCGGTCAGGCCGACAGCGGCGGACGAACCGGAGGCGGCCGAGGCCCGAAGCAGAGCACGTGGCGCCCCGACCCGGCCGTCGGCGATGGGCAGCACGGCGTCGGCAACGGCGTCGGCGAAGTCGGAGTCGTGCGTGGCGACGAGCACGGCCGCCCCCGAGGAGGCGATATCGGCGAGGGCTGCCGCCACGAGGGCGCGGGCCGCGGCATCCAGTCCTCTCGTCGGCTCGTCCACGAGCAGAACCCGTGGTGCGGCAGAGAGCTGGAGGGCGATCGCGAGGCAGCGCCGCTGGCCGGCGGAGAGATCGAGCGGATGCCGCCCGCCGAGGCGGCGGCCGGCCTCGGGCGGCTCGCCCACGAGCTCGGCCCACCGGTTCAGCGTCGCGCCGCGGGACATGCCGGCACGGCGATCCGCGCGCGCACACTCGGCCGCGACGGTGTCGCAGACGAACAGGTCGTCGGACGCATCGGGCACGAGCCGGATGCCGGAGGCACCTCGGCCCCGGGGTGGCCCATCGCCGTCGAGCGTCGCGACCGCGGGATCGGTCGCGAGGGCGACCAGCAGGCTCGACTTGCCCGCGCCGTTCGGGCCGACGAGCGCGACGACGTCGCCGGCGTCGAGAGCGAGGCTCGCGTCGTTCACGACGAGCTGTCCCTCGCGGCGCACGTCGAGGCGCTCCGTGCGGAGGACGGCCCGCGCGCCGGGACGTGCCGCGGAGGAGGGTCGCGGCGTCTCCGGCAGCCGCGCCGGCGCCGCGCGCACATGGCTCTCCAGCGCAACCCTCGCATCGGCCACCCCGTCGAGCTCGGTCGCCCGGTGCTCGGCGACGACGACGCAGACGCCCCCGTCCCGGGCCAGTGCTCCGAGCAGCGTCACGATGCGCTCGCGGTTGGACGCGTCGAGATCGGCGAGGGGTTCGTCCACGAGGAGGAGGATCGGATGCTCGACGATGGCGGCAGCGATCGCGACGAGGACGGCCTCGCCGGCCGACAGGTCCGCCACGCCACGCGGGACGAGGTCGGTGATGCCGATGCGCTCGGCCACCTCCGCCACGCGGACGGCGACGATCGCGGGCGCGACGCCGCGCAGCTCGAGGGCGAGCCCGATCTCGTCGCGAACGGTCTCGGTGGCGAATCCCTCGCGGGGATTCTGCAGCACGACGCCCACGCGCTGGGCGGTGTCGCGCGGCGGGACGACCAGGCGATCGTGGCCGACCACGCGCAGCATGCCCGTCACGCTGCCGCCGTCCACGTGAGTGTGGAGCCCGGCGAGCGCGCGCAGGAGCGTCGTCTTGCCGGCCCCGGTCGCTCCGGTGACGACGGTGAGCGTGCCCGGGCGCAGAGCCAGATCAGGCACCCCGATGGCCGAGCTCGAGTCCGCACCGTGACGCAGCACGAGTCCTTCTGTCTCGACCGGGGCCAGGCAGTCGCCCGAGACGGGATGACCAGCGAGGCCTCGCAGCTCGAGGGCCGCGGCCAGGGCGGTGGCGCGCGCCAGCGTACGGGCGAGCACCGGTGCCAGCAGGCGGACGCCGGCGCGCTCGCCGCGCAGGCGCTGCGCGAACCGCACCGCACGCACGGCCTCGGCGAGCGCCGGCAGGGTCGCCCACGCCACCGCCAGCGTGCGGGCGACGCCGCGCAGCGGTCCGCGCCGCGCACCTCGGGCGAAGAGGCGAGGAACATCCACCGCGGCGTTCAGCGCGCCGAACGCGAGGATCGTCAGGGCGATCGGAAGGGCGCTGGCCGCGGCATCCCACAGTCCTCCGGTCGTGACCGGCCCGAACATGACCACGTGCGCGAACGGCGGCGGCAGCCGGTACGCGGGCAGGTCGAGCAGGACGCGGCCCGAGCCGTCGGCACCGTGGAACAGCACTCGGTACACGACCCGGACCACCACGAAGCCGGCGGCGAGAGCTGCCGCGGCACGCAGTGGTCCGGGTCGCAGGGTCATGGGCTATGTGGTCGGCGCGGCAGGCTCGCCGTTGAGGGTGAACAGCAGGGCGACGGAATCGCCCGGCTCCACCTGCAGGGTCGACAGGCCTTCCTGGGCGTAGTCCCACTCTCCGTCGGCGGGCTTCACCCAAACCGCCCAGTAGGCGTGGGCGGCCGGCATCGACTCGCAGGTCTCGCTGTACTCGGTGCCGTCGGCGGCGGTGAGGTCCGTGTCGGCGGACGGTACGCCGTTCACGCGGCACACGACCTGGTCGCCGTACTCGACGGTGCCCTCGGTGCTCACATCGGTCTCGGCGAACGCGTCCGCGGCGCCGATGGCCTCCTCGGTCTCCACGCACTCCTCCAGCGACACGTCGTCGTCGCCCTCCAGTGCGCTGGCGTCCACGACGATCGTGACGCCCGCGCACTCGCCGGCGGGTGCCGAGGCGGAGGACGAGGGCTCCGTCGTCGTGGGGGCGGTCTCGGTGGCGGGTGAGGAACAGGCGGCAAGGGTGAGCAGCAGGGCGGCGGCCGCAGCCACGCTCAGGGTGCGAAGATTCGAGGTCACCGAACCAGGCTACGGCCCTGGACGCCGGGGCAACGGCCCTGTGACGCTGTACGGCGCGACGGCTGACGCGCCGCGGTCGTAGGCTGGCCCGGTGACCGTTTCCGAGCTGTTCGACGACGACGAGTGGATGCCGGCCCCCCACGCCGCCGACTTCACCGACATCACCTCCCACGTCTCGAAGGACGGCCGGATCGCGCGCATCGCGTTCGATCGCCCCGAGGTGCGCAACGCGTTCCGCCCCCACACCGTCGACGAGCTCTACCGCGCTCTCGACTCCGCGCGTCAGGACCCGCGCATCGGCGTCGTGCTGCTGACCGGCAACGGGCCCAGCGCCAAGGACGGCGGCTGGGCGTTCTGCTCGGGCGGCGACCAGCGCATCCGCGGACGCGACGGCTACAAGTACTCCGACACCGACGAGGTCACCGACACCGCGCGAGGCGGACGACTGCACATCCTCGAGGTGCAGCGCCTCATCCGGTTCATGCCGAAGGTCGTGATCGCCGTGATCCCGGGCTGGGCGGCGGGCGGCGGTCACTCGCTGCACGTGGTGTGCGACCTGTCGATCGCGAGCGCCGAGCACGGCCGGTTCAAGCAGACCGACGCCGACGTGGGCTCGTTCGACGCCGGCTACGGCTCGGCCTACTTCGCACGTCAGATCGGACAGAAGTTCGCCCGCGAGGTGTTCTTCCTCGCCGAGGAGTACTCGGCGCAGCGCGCCTACGAGATGGGCGCCGTCAACCGGGTCGTCCCGCACGCCGAGCTCGAGCGCGAAGCGGTGACCATGGCGCGCACGATCCTCACCAAGTCGCCGACCGCCGTGCGCATGCTCAAGTTCGCCTTCAACGCCGTCGACGACGGCATGGTCGGTCAGCAGGTCTTCGCCGGCGAGGCCACCCGGCTCGCCTACGGCACCGACGAGGCGGTCGAGGGACGCGATGCCTTCCTCGACAAGCGCGACCCGGACTGGTCTCCGTACCCGTGGCACTACTGACTCGCATGCGGATGCGCTGACATGCGGCTCGAACCCGTCCTCGGCGACGATCCCGCAGACATCTTCCGGGCGCTGCGCGCCGCGATCGACGGCGACGGGCCCGCGCTCGGACTGGGCATGGTGGGGGAGTTCCCTGCCGAGGTGCGCCCGGGGACGGCCGTCGTGGTGACCACCTCCGGCTCGACCGGTGTGCCGAAGAGCGTCATCCTCAGCCGTGACGCCCTCACCGCGAGCGCGCTCGCCACCGCCGACCGCATCGGCGACGGCGCGTGGCTGCTCGCGCTGCCGGTGAGCTATGTCGCCGGCCTCCAGGTGCTGGTGCGCTCGCTCGTCGGAGGACGCGAGCCGCGAGTCCTCGCCGGCGCGTTCTCGCCGCAGGCCTTCGCCGACGCGGCCCTCGCCATGCGGGGGGCCGGTCGCGCCCCGACCTACACGTCCCTCGTCCCCGCGCAGCTGGCGAGACTGCTCGACGCCGCAGACCACGACACGGCGGTGCGCACGGCGGTGCGCTCGTTCGAGACGATCCTCGTGGGCGGCCAGGCGCTGCCTCCGGCCCTGCTCGACCGCGCGGGCGACGCCGGGGCCCGGGTGGTGCGGACCTACGGCTCGACCGAGACCGCAGGCGGCTGCGTCTACGACGGGATTGCGCTGCGAGGGGTGTCGGTGCGCATCGAGCATGGCGAGGTCCAGGTGGCCGGTCCGGTCCTGGCCGAGGGCTACCTGGGGGATCGAGAGCTGACGGATGCCGCGTTCCACCGCGACCGCGCCGGCACGCGCTGGTATCGCACCGGCGACGCCGGCCTTCTCGAGGACGGCGTGCTGCGCATCCACGGCCGGCTCGACAACGTCATCGTCTCGGGAGGCGTGAACATCTCCCTGGATCGCGTGGAGCGGATCGTGCGCACCGTGCCGGGGCTGTCGGATGCCGTCGTCGTCGGGGTTCCGGACGAGCGCTGGGGCGAGGCATCCGTGGTCGTCGTACCCCGGGGCGAGGTGCTGCGACGGAGCGAGTCGGTGCAGCTGGACGAGGCGCGCGCCGCCGTGAAGGACGCGATCGGCCCGCACGCGCGCCCGTCGCGGCTGATCATCGTGGACGAGCTCGCGACGCTGCCGTCGGGCAAGCCCGACCGCGAGACGATCCGCCGGTCCGTCGCCGCCCTGCACTGAGGATCAGACGCGCCTGTCGTCGCTCGAACCCCGAGCCGAAGCCCTAGGATGGCGACTCGTGGCAGGAACTCCGAGCAAGAAGCGCAAGCACCCCGGTCCGAAGAAGCAGCCGGCGCGGGGCAACCCCCAGAAGGCGCACCAGTCCGGCGATCCCCGTGTGATCGCGCCGGCGACCACGGCCGACTGGATCGCTGCGGCACGCCTGCGCACGCTGCCCCTCGCGATCACTCCGATCCTGATCGGAACGGGTGCCGCGATGCTCGTGACCGACGAGCTGCACTGGGTCATCGCGCTGTTCTGCCTCATCGTCTCGGTGTCGCTGCAGATCGGCGTGAACTACGCCAACGACTACAGCGACGGCATCCGCGGCACCGACGACCATCGCGTGGGCCCGACCCGGCTCACCGCCTCGCGCAAGGTGAAGCCGCGCGCGGTGCTGACGGTCGCACTGCTGTTCTTCGCGATCTCCGCTGTCGCGGGCCTGGCGATCACCATCCGCACGCAGCAGTGGTGGTTCCTCGCGGTCGGCGCGGTGTGCATCCTCGCCGCCTGGTTCTACACCGGCGGCAAGCGGCCCTACGGGTACTACGGACTCGGCGAGGTCTTCGTCTTCGTGTTCTTCGGCCTCGTCGCCACGCTCGGCACCACCTGGGTGCAGGCATTCGCGCTCCCGCAGGAGGCGTGGTTCGGCGCGGTCGCCGCCGGCCTCCTCGCGTGCGCCGTGCTGCTGGCGAACAACCTGCGCGACATCGACCAGGACCGCGCGTCGGGCAAGCGCACCCTCACGGTGCTCATCGGCCGCACCGCCACGCGGTGGCTGTTCACCATCTTCGTGCTGCTGGCGTTCGCGATCGCGGCCTTCCTCGCGCTGGTGTACCCGATCGCGTGGCTGACGCTGCTCGTACTGCTCGCGGCACTGCCGGCGATCCTCATCGTGTGGACCTATCGCGACCCGCGCGAGCTCGTCGTCGCCCTCGGCCTCACGTCGCTCACGTCGGTCGCCTACGGTGCGATCCTCGCGTGGGCGTTCGTCGGCGCTCCCCTTTGATGGGACTCCGCCCCACACCCCCGGCTTGCTGACGCGCGCCGTTCCGAGTTCGGCAGAAGCGGATGCCGCGGCCGGCGCGGCTCAGTCGGAAGGGCTCCGGCGGACGGCGTCGGTCGCCGCGTCCTCGGCATCCTCGTCGCTGATCGTCGTCCGCGCCTGAGCGCGACGCTCGGCGAGCCCGGACGTGAGATCGTCCAGCGGCCGGCGCAGGAACAGCATCGACAGGCTCAGGCCGATGAGGGCCGCGAAGATCGCCGCGAGCCAGTAGTACTCCCGCATGATCGGCAGCAGCATCAGCAGGCCGAACGGCACCAGGAAGGCGAGGAGCCGCAGCACCGAGTACACGAGGGCGGAGCGGGCTTTCACCCATCCATCGTAAGCGAGCGCCCGGTGCCGGGTGCCCCCGGGGCGGCACCGGCGACGGTTCGGTCACGAGACGGCCGGCGCGTCGCCGCGCCGCCTAGGATGGGGGCATGCCTCGGGTGCTGCTGATACTGGCCCTGGTGGCGACCGCGTTCTGGGTCTTCACCATCGTCGACTGCGCGGTGCAGCCGCCCAGCCGGCACCGCGGCGTCAGCAAGCCGGTCTGGCTGCTCATCGTCATTCTGCTGCCGGTCCTCGGCGGTCTGCTCTGGCTCATCGTCGGCCGCGTCCGTCGCTCGACCGCAGCCGCCCGTCGCGCCCCCGACGACGATCCCGAGTTCCTCGGCCGCATCGGCGCCATCTCCGACCAGGACGAGCGCATCCGCCGCCTCGAGGAGGAGCTCGCCCAGCTCGACGCCGAAGATGACGATCCGCGGTGGATCGAGCCCGGAGCCTCGGCTCCCGGTGCCGCCACGGCCGGATCGCCGGACGCCCCCGCCGACCCGCCGACGCGCCCGGCCGACCCGCCGGCCAGGCCCGTCGACGGCGACGATGAGCGCGGCCAGCGCGGGGCCGTCAGCTGACGGTGGCCGCTGAACCCCGCGGACTCGCCTCCGCCGCGACCGACGCCGCCGCCGCGCTCCTCGGTCGACTCGTCGAACTCGGTGTGAGGCACGTCGTTCTGAGCCCCGGATCCCGTTCCCAGGCTCTCGCTCTCGTCGCGGCCGAGTTCGAGCGCCGCGCGGCGATCAGCCTGCACGTGCGCATCGACGAGCGTGTCGCGGGCTTCACCGCCCTCGGCATCGGCCGCGAGACCCGCACCCCCGCCGTGGTGCTGTGCACCTCGGGCACCGCCGTCGCCGGGCTGCTCCCGGCCGCGCTCGAGGCGCATCACGCCGGTGTGCCGCTGCTGCTGCTCACCGGCGACCGGCCGCCCGAGCTTCGAGGGGTCGGCGCGAACCAGACCACCCGGCAGCCGGGGATGTTCGCGCCGAGCGTCCGGTTCGAGGCGGACCTGCCCGTCCCCGAGAGCATCGACGACACGGGCGACGACGAGCAGAGCGTCATGCTGAGAGCCGTCGCCGACGAGGCCTACGCCGCGGCGCTCGGCGCGGGGCTCCGTTCGCCGGGTCCGGTGCACCTGAATCTTCCCTGCCGAGAGCCGCTCGCCGGAGACCTGCCGGAGTGGTTCGGGGTCCCGACCGCCGAGCTCGGCTCCGCCGGGGGTGAGCACCCCGATGGCCCGCCTGTCGAGGCGCCCGTCGAGGACGAGGCGTCCGGCGCTCTCTACCAGGGCGGCGGCGGCATCGGCGAGTCCGATCTGCCGGACGCCCCCGAGGACCTGCCGTTCCTGCTCGCACGCGGCCCTCGCACGCTGGTCGTCGCAGGGGCCGACGCCGGGCCCGATGCCGAGGACCTCGCGCACGCCGGGGGATGGCCGCTCGTGGCCGAGGTCGTCAGCGGCGCGCGGTTCGGACGAAACCTCGTGCACGGCTACCGCGCCCTGCTGCGCGATCCCGGCCTCGGCGGCCGTGTCGAGCGGGTCGTCGTGCTCGGGCATCCGACACTGAGCCGAGAGGTCGCGGCCCTGCTGTCCGACCCCGAGATCGAGGTCTTCGCCCTGCGCGGGCCCGGTGAGCCCCTCAACCTCAACGGCGCGACGACCGCCGTCGACACGGTGGGGGTCGCTGTCGGCGATGCCGACCGCGCGTGGCTCGGAGCCTGGCTGCAGGCCTCGCGTGCGGCATCCGTCGATCTGTCGCCTCCCGCGCCCGACCCCGAGGGTCTCACGTCGGCAGTGCCCGAGGAGCGCCTCGGGGCGATCGCCGCTGAACTGAGCGTCGTGCGCGCGCCGCTGGATCGCGCTTCGCTCGTCGACGCCGTCTGGCGAGCCACCTGGCCGCACGACCGGCTGGTGTTCGGATCGTCTCGGCTGGTGCGCGTCGCCGACGATGTGCTCGGCGGCAAGAAGGTGCCCGTGCACGCCAATCGCGGACTGGCGGGGATCGACGGCACCGTGGCCACTGCGACCGGGATCGCGCTCGCGAGTCAGGCGGATGGGCGGCCCGGAGTCACCCGTGTGCTGCTGGGCGATCTCGCGCTGCTGCATGACGTGGGGGCGATGCTCCTGCCACCCGCGGAGGACGAGCCGCGCCTGCAGGTGATCGTCGGGAACGACGGCGGCGGCACGATCTTCGACGGGCTCGAGGTGGCGGGCGTCGCGGGCGAGGATGCGATGGACCGCGTGCTGTACACGCCGCATGCGGTGCGGCTGGAACAGCTCGCGGTGGCGTACGGGTGGGAGTATCGCCGCTGCACGACACGCTCTGCGCTCGATCAGACGCTGACGTCGCCGGCGGGCGGGCGGCAGCTCATCGAGGTGCCGCTGGAGCGGTAGCCGGAATTCTTCTCGCCCCGCACGCACGGGGTCGGCATGATGGGCACATGACTGCGATCAGCCAGAAGCACTGGACCGGCGATGTGGGCGAGCTGCTGCGCGTGGGTGAGGGCTTCGTGCTCGCCGACGTCGACCCCCGGTCCACCCCGGGCTACGTGAAGGACAAGGTGCACGCGGCCGAGGATCTGATCTCAGGCGCAGAGCAGCTCGACGAGTACCAGGAGCGCCTGTACGCGCAGAGTCGCGTCGACGCGACGGACGCGTCCGTGCTGCTCGTGCTGCAGGCGATGGATTCGGCGGGCAAGGGCGGCATTCTCCGGCACGTCGTCGGTTCTGTCGATCCGCAGGGGGTGCAGATCACGGCGTTCAAGAAGCCCACGCCCGAGGAGCTCGAGCACGACTTCCTGTGGCGGATCGCCCAGCGCGTTCCCGTGCCCGGCATCATCGGGGTCTTCGACCGGTCCCACTACGAGGACGTGCTGATCGGCCGGGTGCGCGAGCTGGCTCCACCCGAAGAGATCGAGCGCCGTTACGGTGCGATCAACGACTTCGAGAAGCAGCTGGCGGATGCCGGGACCCGCGTGGTCAAAGTGATGCTGCACATCTCGACCGACGAGCAGAAGGCCCGCCTGACCGAGCGCCTCGACCGGCCTGAGAAGCACTGGAAGTACAACCCCGGCGACGTCGACGAGCGCGAGCTGTGGCCGAAGTACATGGACGCCTACCAGCAGGTCTTCGCCCGCACCTCGACCGAGCACGCGCCGTGGCACGTGGTTCCCGCGGACCGCAAGTGGTACGCGCGCATCGCGGTGCAGAACCTGCTGCTCGAGGCGCTCGAGGGTATCGACCCGCACTGGCCGGTCGCCACCTTCGACGTCGAGGCCGAGAAGAAGCGCCTCGCGGCGACGTGAGGTCTCACGCGATCCCGCGGGCGCTCCAGGCCGTCGCAGACACAGTGAACGGCGCCGGGAGGAGCAGCTCGAGACAGCGCGCCCTGACCTGCTCACGATCGGCTTCGCTGAGCGCGGCGAGCTGCTTTCCGGCGGGCGACACCCCCAGAGTGTAGGGCTCCCACCAGTCCTCGAAGGTCGCATGGTCGACGTCGACCGACAGCTCTGCCTCGGCCACGCCCGAGCAGCCGGCGTCTTCGAGAAGCGCACCGAGGTCGCCCGCGCGAGCCCCGACCCGGTCGGTCTCGTCGTCGGCGTCGGGCACGACCGATCGAAGGGCGCGGAAGAACGTGCTCTGCGGCGCCCGGCCGCCCGCGAAGTCCCACACGCAGACGGCGACGACGGCGCCCGGTCGCGCGACGCGCACCATCTCTCGGGCGCCGGCCGCGGCATCCGTCATGAAATGGACCACGAGCTCGGCGAGCACGGCGTCGAACGCGTGGTCCTCGAAAGGCAGCGCTTCGGCCTTCCCGTGGCGGATGTCGGCCCATGGGAAGCGGGCACGCGCGGCGGCGACGAAGCTGTCGGACGGATCCACGCCGGCGACCTCGTCGGGGCCGAGCCTCTCGCTGAGCACCGCCGTCAGCGCGCCGGGACCGCACCCCACGTCGAGTGCGCGGCCCGACGCGGTGACACCGGCGAAGTCCGCGAACACGGTGGCGAGGGGTGCCGAGTACCGGCCCATGAACCGGTCGTACGCCTCGGCGGCGACGTCGAACGACATGCGGGCAGTCTAGGCGGGTCGAGTTCGCACGACGAGACCGCTGTCAGCGTCGAAATTCGGCGCGGCTTGCCGTCGCGAGCCGCGTAGCGGTCCGGCCTAGGCTGAACCGGTGCGCGCCCCCGATCCTGTCCACGCCGTCGCCGACCTCTACGTTCGCGAGCTCGCCGATCACGAGCCCGACGCGGCGCAGGCGATCGGCCTCGGCGACGGACCGCCGCTGACCGATCTCGGCCCGGAGTGGCTGCAGCGCAAGTACGAGCTGCAGGGCGAGACCCTGGAGGCGCTGGACGCGGCCGGCCCCGGGGACGCCGTGCTCCGCCTCGCTCTGCGGGAGCGGCTCGAGCGGGAGAGATTGCTGTTCGACACCGGATTCACCCCACGCCTCGTGGCGGGGCTCGCGACGCCGGTGCACCTGGTGCGGTACGCAGTGGAGGGCTTGACGGTCACCCCGGATGCCGCGGGCGAGGCGCTGCTGCGCCGGCTCGAAGCCGCGCCCGCCGCGGTGCGCCAGTACATCGAGTCGCTGCGCTGGGCGCGTGATCACACGTCCCGCTTCACAGCCGGGGGCGTGGCGCCCGTGCGCCAGCTCGACACCCTCGCCGCCCAGGTCGAGGCCTGGATCGCGGGGGACTGGTTCGGCTCGGTCCCCGTGTCGCCCGACGCGGATCCCGCGGCGGGCGAGCGGGTCCGCGCTGCGGGCTCCGAGACCGCGTCAGCGCTCGGCGAGCTCGTTCGCGTACTCCGGGAGGAGCTTCCGCCGTTCGCCTCGCAGGACGGCGTCGGCGGGGACGCGTACACCGACATCGCCGCGACCATGCTCGGCGCCCGCATCGATGTCGCAGAAACGTACGCCTACGGGTGGGACGAGCTGGAGCGCCTCGTGGCCGAGGCTCGCGTTCTGGCGAGCGGGCTCGGCGGATCGGGGGACGACCCGGTGCGTGCGGCGGCATCCGCTCTCGACCTGGACCCGCGGTACCGGCTCGAGGGAGTCGACGCGATCCGGACGTGGCTCACCGAACGCGTGGGGGCGAGCATCGAGGCGATCGACCCGGCGTTCGATCTGCCGCCCTCGGTGCACGACGTCGAGTGTCTCGTGTCGGAGTCCTCGGCCGGAGTGGTCTATTACTCGCCCGGCGCACCGGACGGTTCCACTCCGGGCCGCGTGGTCTGGACCATTCCCAGCGGCGTGCCGGTGGCCGCGACGTGGCAGGAGGTGACGAGCGTCCACCACGAGGGCGTGCCGGGACATCACCTGCAGTTCGTGCTCACCGCGTCGTACCCCGACCTGCACCCGTGGCAGCGGCACCTGTGCCACATTCACGGGTATGCGGAGGGCTGGGCGCACTACGGCGAGCAGCTCGCCGAGGAGCTCGGGCTCGTCCGCGATGACGCCGAGCGGCTCGGTTTCGTGCTCGGGCAGATCTGGCGTGCCGTGCGCATCGTCGCCGACATCGGCCTGCACACCGGCGCGCCGGTGCCCGAGAACTCGCTCGTGCCGGCCGGTGACTGGACACCTGAGCTGGCGCGGCGGATGCTGGTCGACTTCGCGATGGTCGAGCCGTCGCTTGCGGGGTTCGAGGTCGACCGCTATCTGGGATGGCCCGGTCAAGCGCTGGCCTTCAAGGTCGGGGCCCGGCTGTGGAACGAGGCGCGGGAGGAGCGGCGCGCGCAGCTCGGCGCAGCGTTCTCGCTGCGCGAGTTCCACCGGGATGCGCTGGCGCTCGGACCGATGGGCCTCGACCCGCTGCGCGAGCTGCTCGCACTGCCGCCGGTTCACCCGGATGAGCACACTCAGGGTGGCAGCGCCGGACCCCATGAGGTTCGATAGATCGGCAGAATCGCATGTGAACTCAGGTTCACATGCGCGCTGGTCGCCGGACGGGCAGGCCCTGCGCCCGCATCGTGACGTCTGCGGGCGTGTGAACAAGAACGCACATGGGCGCCGGGGTTGTTCGCGCGGGAATGTGAGCACGAAGGCACGTGGGCGCCGAGGTTGATTGGCGCGGAATGTGAGCACGAAGGCACGTGGGCGCCGAGGCTGATTGGCGCGGAATGTGAGCAGGAAGGCACATGGGCGCCGGGGTTGTTCGCGCGGGAATGTGAGCACGAAGGCACATGCAGATTCGAGCGAGTGCCGGCCTGAAAGCGCACCGCGCGCGAGCGATGCGAACCGGAGACGATGCTCGCACCCGAATCGCACTGCGACCGGGCGCGCTCAACGGGCGCCGAGCCTGTCGACTAGGCCCGCGTCCGGCCGCGATCGTCGCGCACGACCACGCCGCCCCGCATCACGAAGTCGATCTCACGCAGGGCGCCGATCCCGGCGGTGGGGTCTCCCGGCATCGCGATCAGATCCGCGGCGAGGCCGGGCCGCAGCGTGCCGTAGACCGCCTCGTCCCCGAGCCAGCGCGCCGGTGCCGCCGTGGCGGCCTGCACGACGTCCGCCGCAGCGAGACCGCCGGCCTCCATGTGCTCGAGCTCGCGCACGATGGCCGACGTGCCCTCGAAATCCCAGTACGGCGGCATGTCGCTGCCCAGGAGCACTTCCACGCCTGCCTCGAGGGCGTGCCGGTACGACTCCCGATGCCGTGCTGCCGCCCCGAGCGACCGTTCCTGCATCCAGGGCGGCACGCCGAGATCGTCGAAGAACGCCTGGGCGCTGGTGACCACGAGCGTCGGGACGAGTGCGCACGAGCGCTCCGCCATCAGACGAGCGACTTCCGGCGTCAGCTCATAGCCGTGCTCGACGCAGTCCAGGCCGAGCTCGACTGCTTCGGCGATGATGGCGGCTGGTCCCGCGTGGGCCGTGACCTTGCGTCCCCAGGCATGCGCGGTAGAGATCGCCGCTGCCATCTCGGCCCGGCTGAGCTGGGCCGTCGCGATCTGCTCGTGCTCTCCGGCGATCCCGCCCGAGATCATGAGCTTGATGAGATCGGCGCCCAACGCGATCTGACCGCGCACCCCGCGGGCGAACTCATCAGCACCGTCGCACTCGATCGTGTCTTCGGTGTCGTGACCGTGTCCGCCGGTGCAGCACAGCGCGCGCCCTGCTGTCCGAATGCGCGGACCCGCGGTCCAGCCGGCCTCGATCGCGCGACGCAGTGCGAAGTCCGCACCGGCCTTCTCGGCCACGCAGCGCACGGTCGTCACACCGGCCAGCAAGGTCCGTCGCGCGGCATCGGCCATGTAGAGCGCGAGGTCATGAGGTCCGAGAGCGCTCACCGCGTCTCCGCCCGGCCCGGGAAGCGAGAGCGAGAAGTGATTGTGCATGTTGACCAGCCCCGGCATGACGAAAGCGCCGCCGAGGTCGAAGGTCGTGGGCGTCGCGCGCACGGATGCCGCAGCCACCACGTCCCTGATCGTGCCGTCCTCGATGACCAACGCCAGACCATCGCGGGGTTCGGGTCGGTGACCGTCGACCAGCTGCAGGTTCGTCAGGGTGAGGCTGTCGTGCACGGGCAGGCGGATCGGCGCCTTCGGATCGCTCACGCCAGGGCGTCCACGATCGGGCGGAACTTGACGCGGGTTTCGAGCAGCTCGGTCTCGGGGTCGCTGCCGGCCACGATCCCGGCGCCGGCGTGGGCGACCACCGGGATGGTCCCCGGCGCGGGCGGGGCTCCTCCCGGAACCTCGCCGATCTGGGCGCACCGCAGCGCGATCGCCCACTCGCCGTCGCCGGCGGCATCGACCCACCCGACGGGTCCGGCATAGCGCCGGCGGTCGAAAGGCTCGATCCTCCGGATGACCTCGATCGCGGCATCCGTCGGGGTACCTGCCACAGCGGCGGTGGGGTGCAGCGCCGCGACCAGGTCGAGCGCAGAGGCATGGTCGGCGATCTCGCCGGCGACGTCGGTGGCGAGATGCCACAGGTTCGGAAGCTCGAGCGCGAACGGCTCGTCGTCGGCGTTCAGCGTGCTGGTGTGCGGGGCGAGGGAGTCGAGCACGCTGCGCACGGCGTACTGGTGCTCGTCGAGGTCCTTTCCGCTGTGCGCCAGGCGGAAGGATGCCGCGGCGTCGTCGTCCGAGTCGGCTCCGCGGGGGAACGTGCCTGCCAGCACGCGGGCGGTCACGTCGCCGCCGGACACCGTGACGAGCGTCTCGGGGCTCGCGCCGATGAGCCCGTCCACCGCGAAGGTCCAGGTGTCGAGGTAATCGCGCGAGAGAGCCCGCACGAGGCGCCGCAGATCGGCGCCGGCGGGCACCGTGCCCACGAGATCGCGCGCGAGGACGACCTTGCCCACTTCGCCGGCAGCGATCGCGTCGAGCCCGGCGCGCACCGCCGCCTGATACCCCTCGGGATCGAGGTCGCCCGGGCCGAGCGTGGCCGACCAGTAGGGTCCGTAGGGGACAGGCTCGACGGACGGATCGGCGCGATCTGTGTCGACCGTGCGGATGCGGGTGATCCACGCCCGGCCGTCGCGCCGGCCGACGATGGCCTGCGGCACCATCAGACGGCTCGAAGCCTGTGACCGGGGATCGAACACGAGCGCACCGAATCCCACCAGGCCGGTGCCGTGCAGCCCGACCGGATCATCGATCTCCGCCGCGGCGGCCAGCGCTCGCCACACGTCGGCAGCCGACTCGGCGGGCGTACCGGAACCGCCGCCCGTTCCGCCGGACTGGTACTCGGCGACAACGCCTCCCACTCCCACGATGCCCTCGCCCCGGCGCAGCCACGCGAGCGGTGACCGCGCATCGCTGAACGCGAGGATGTCTTCGACGGGATCGATCTCTCGCGTCTGCACCATCAGGCGGGGCGGGCGGCGCGGGAGGGTCACCCCTCAAGCCTAGACTCGCGGGGTGACCGACAACGCCGTCTCCGCACGCCCCGAACCGGGCACCCGCTTGATGTTCCGCTGGCGCAAATGGGACGGCGGGCCTCATTGGGTGCACGAGTGCGTGTACCTCGGCAGCGACGCGTGGGGCGACTGGTTCGGCCAGCTCCCCGGGTGGGACAGCTCGCGCCCCGGGCGCACGTTCGAGCCGCAGCATCCGAACGTCACCCTCGTCCCGCCGAGCGGCGACTACGCGTTCACTCGCAACGCGGCGCCGCACCGCACCCGCACATACATCGACATCGCGTGGGATCTGCGCTGGCAGGACGGCGAGCCCACCGGCATCGACATGGACCTCGATGTCGTCGACCACGCCGAGCGGGGGATCTACATCGACGACCGCGATGAGTGGGACGAGCACCGCGTCGCGTACGCGTACCCGGCCGATGTCGTAGACCGCCTCGACACGCTCGCCACCGACCTCGCGCAGCGCGTCACCGCCGGTGAGGTTCCCTTCGACGAAGGCACCGCCGCGGGCTGGCTCGCGCGGCTCGAACAGCTCGGCACGGCCGGCGCCCCGCCCTCGGCCTAGACTCGACGGGTGGCAGCCCACCCCCCAGAGCACGAGCCGAACCGCGCGGATCTGCGTAAGGACCCCGCACGCGTGAGCGGGATGTTCGACCAGGTGGCGCCCGCCTACGACCGCACGAACACCGTGCTGAGCATGGGCAACGACCGCTTCTGGCGTGCCGCCACGACGCGCGCAGTCGCGCCGCGCCCAGGTGAGCGCATCCTCGACCTGGCCGCCGGGACCGGCGCCTCGAGTGTCGCGCTCTCCCGCAGTGGCGCGACCGTGGTCGCCGCCGATTTCTCGCCCGGCATGATCGCCGAAGGCGAGCGCCGCTACGGCCGCTCGGCGCCGGGTGGCGGCATCCGGAATCTGTCCTTCATCGAGGCCGACGCGACCGATCTGCCGTTCGAGGACGGCGAGTTCGACGCCGTCACGATGTCGTTCGGTCTCCGCAACGTCAACGAGCCCAAGAAGGCGCTCGGCGAGCTGCTGCGCGTGACGCGGCCCGGCGGACGGCTGGTCGTCTGCGAGTTCTCCCACCCGCCTTCGCGTACGTTCAACGGGCTCTACCGCTTCTACAACGACCGCGTCCTGCCCGTGGTGGCCAAGACCATGAGCTCCAACGCCGACGCCTACGACTACCTGAACGAGTCGATCCGCGACTGGCCGGATCAGCGCGAGCTGTCGGCCTGGATCCGCCGGGCGGGGTGGACGGATGTCGCGTACCGCAACCTGTCGATGGGCATCGTCGCTCTGCACCGAGCCGTCAAGCCCGGCCGGTAGGCTGGCGTGGTGACTCCCTCAGCGCCGGGCTCGCGCATTGCGGGCAAGCTGGGCCTCTCCGACCGCGTCTTCGCCGGACCGAGGGCTCGCAAGCTGCTTTCCGCCGTCGAGGCGGGCCTCGCTCGTGTCGACACCGCTCTCGAGAACGAGCTGCGTGTCACGGATTCGCTCGCCGACGCCACCAGCCGCTACCTGTACGAAGCCGGCGGCAAGCGCGTGCGGCCCATGCTCGCGCTGCTCACCGCGCAGCTCGGCGACGGGGCGACCGACCGCGTCATCGACGGGGCCACCGCCCTCGAGATGACCCACCTCGGCTCGCTCTACCACGACGATGTGATGGATGCCGCCGACAAGCGCCGCGGCGTCCCCAGTGCGCACGCCATCTGGGGCAACAACGTCGCGATCCTCACCGGCGATCTGCTGTTCTCGCGCGCGAGCCAGATCATGGCGCGTCACGGCGAGGGCGCGATCCGCCTCCAGGCCGACACCTTCGAGCGCCTCGTGCTCGGGCAGATGCACGAGACCGTCGGGCCGAAGGAGGGAGAGGATCGCGTCGCGTTCTACCTCCAGGTGCTCTCCGACAAGACCGGGTCGCTCATCGCCGCCGCCGCTCAGGCCGGCGTGGTCTTCTCCGACGGCCCCGAGGAGTACGAGGCCCCGCTGGTCGCCTTCGGGGAGAAGGCCGGCGTCGCCTTCCAGCTGCTCGACGACGTCATCGACCTCTCTGCCGATCCCGGCGAGACGGGCAAGGTGCCCGGCACCGACCTGCGCGCCGGCGTGCCGACCATGCCGTACCTCGTGCTGGGGCAGCGCGACGACGCGTCCTCACAGGACCTGCGCGACCGCATCGACGAGGGTGTCGCGCGCATCGCCGACGGCGCCGACCCGGCGATCCTCGATGACGCGCTCGCCGAGCTCCGCGAGCACGAGGCCACGCAGTCCACCCTCGACCTCGCTCACGCCTGGTCGCGGGAAGCCGTCGACGCTCTCGAACCTCTCCCCGACGGCGCGGTGCGCGAGGCGCTCACCCGCTTCGCCCAGGCCGTCGCCGACCGCTCGAGCTGAGGCTCGCCGAAAGGACCACCATGACCAAGCTCCGACTGGCGATCGTGGGGGCGGGCCCCGCGGGCATCTACGCCGCGGACATCCTGCTCAAGGCCGAGCGCAAGTTCGACGTCTCGATCGATCTGTTCGAGCAGCTGCCGGCGCCGTACGGGCTGGTCCGATACGGCGTCGCTCCCGATCACCCGCGCATCAAGGGCATCATCACGGCGCTGCGCGAGGTGCTCGATCGCGGCGACATCCGCCTGTTCGGCAATGTGCGCTTCGGCGAGGACATCACCCTCGACGATCTCAAGCACCACTACAACGCGGTGATCTTCGCCACGGGAGCGATCCGCGACACCGGCCTCGACATCCCCGGAATCGATGCCGCCGGCTCATACGGTGCCGCCGACTTCGTGAGCTGGTTCGACGGGCACCCCGACGTCCCGCGCGAGTGGCCTCTCGACGCCGAGTCCGTCGCCGTGATCGGCAACGGCAACGTGGCCCTCGACGTCGCGCGCATGCTCGCCAAGCACGCTGAGGACCTGCTGCCGACGGAGATCCCCGCCAACGTCCACGCCGGACTCGTGGCCAGCACCGTCACCGACGTCCACGTCTTCGGTCGCCGCGGACCCGCCCAGGTGAAGTTCACCCCCCTCGAGCTGCGCGAGCTCGGCGAGCTGCGCGATGTCGACATGGTCGTCTACGACGAGGACTTCGACTACGACGAGGCCTCCCGGGCCGCGATCGCCAGCAACAAGCAGGTGCTCGTGATCGATCGCGTGCTGCAGTCGTGGCGGCAGCGCCCGAGCGTGAACAACGCCGGGGGAGCGGCATCCCGTCGTCTTCATCTGCACTTCTATGCGAAGCCCCTGGAGATCGTGACGGATGCCGAGGGCCGCGTCGCGGCATTCCGTTACGAGCGCACGCGCCCAGACGGCGAGGGCGGCGTCGTCGGCACCGGCGAGATCCGTGAGGTCGCCATCCAGGCGCTCTACCGTGCCGTCGGATACTTCGGCTCGCCGCTGCCCGGCGTGCCGTTCGACGAGCGTCACGGCGTGATCCCCAACCACGAGGGCCAGGCGCTCCACGAGGAGTCCAACGAGCGCGTCTCCGGTGTGTACGCGACGGGCTGGATCAAGCGCGGCCCGGTGGGGCTCATCGGCCACACGAAGTCGGACGCGATGGAGACCGTGCGTCACATCATCAACGACCAGGGCTCGTGGTGGCAGCCGGTCGATCCGTCCGAGGCGGCGATCCCCGCACTGCTCGCCGAGCGCGGCGTGCGCTGGACCGACCTGACCGGCTGGCACCGGCTGGACCAGCACGAGGTCGGCCTCGGCGCGCCGCACGGACGTGCGCGCGTGAAGGTCGTGGCGCGCGACGAGATGGTCGCGATCTCGCGCGGCGAGTAGGGCGATCCCGGCGGGCGCTCACGGCCGGGACGCGGCATCCAATGTCATGCGGTTCTTGCCGGCGTTCTTGGAGTCGTACATCGCGCCGTCCGCTCGTATGAGGAGGCCTTCGCCGGTCGGCTTCGGATCGATCTCGGGGCGGTAGAGGGCGACGCCGACACTCACCGATGCCGCGATGACGCCGGCGCTGACCGCGATGGGGCCCTGGGTCATGGTGAGGATCCGTTCGGCGATGGCGGTCGCCGCCGCAGCGTCGGCGTCGGCGCAGATCGCGACGAACTCGTCCCCTCCGATGCGACCGACGACGTCGCCGGCGCGCACGCCGTTGCGCAGGCGCGTCGCGAGCTCGACCAGGACGGCGTCTCCGGTGGCGTGCCCGAACTGATCGTTGACGGACTTGAACCCGTCCACGTCGAGGAACAGCACGGCGAGGGGGCGTCCGGTGACGGCGGCGCGAGCTATCGCCTCATCGAGGCTCTGCTCGAGCAGCTGCCGGTTGGCCACGCCGGTGAGCTGGTCGTGGAGGGCGAGATACGCCAGCCGC
Organism: uncultured Actinomycetota bacterium; assembly: GCA_963754635.1. Taxonomy (GTDB): domain Bacteria; phylum Actinomycetota; class Actinomycetes; order Actinomycetales; family Microbacteriaceae; genus Microbacterium. The sequence continues at coordinate 190,751 of CAVWGM010000002.1, forward strand.
CGCTGCAGCCGAACGCGGACGAGGGTCTGCGACGCCTGGCGTCCGAGCGCTCGCTGCAGGTCGAAGAACTGGTCGTCGAACTCGGTGCGCCGCCCGAAGAAGCAGACCAGGATGCCCAGGCGCCGATCCTCGTCGAGCAGCGGAGTGACGCTGAGAGACGCGAGTCTCACCCGGCGCATGGCGGCGGCGAGCTCGGGGAACTCCTCTCGAGCGCTGGTCTCCTCGACGACCGTCACGCGCGGCGTGTAGCGCAAGGCGAGCACGGGCGGCACCTGCCCCTCGAGAGGGTTGGTGCCGGCGACGGAGGCGAGCTCGCCGTCGTCGCCGATCAGCATCACCAGAGTGTGCTTGGCCGTGAACGCGTCGCGCGCGACCTGGGCGAACGAGGAGGCGACGTCCTCGTCGCTCGCGCTGACGCCGAACGTCGAGGAGATGTCCTGCAGGATCCGGACCCGCGCCTCGGAGCTCTCCGCGGCGCGTCGCGCGTGCAGCAGCTCTGTCTCGTACTGAAGGCGCTCCCGGGCGTTGAAGAGCGCGGTCCGGATCATCTTCGTCTCACGATCGAGCGACGAGTTCACGAGCATGGGCAGCTTCGAGTCATCGGCTGCCACCACGGTGAGGGCGACTTCGTTCACGGCGCCTTCGAGGTGGACGGTCTGCTGATGACGAGTGTCGTAGAAGAGGCTGCTGCCGGCATCGAGGAAGGACATGAACGGTCGGCCGATGAGGTCGCCGAGGGCGTAGCCCGTCCACTCCAGGAACGTCTCGTTCGCCTCCGCCACCGTTCCGTCGAGGGTCATCGAGATGAGCCCGCACGGGGCGGAGTGGAACCAGTCCCCGGGGGACGTGCTCATGAGAGGTATGCCCGGATCCCGGCGACGACCTCGTCGGGCCCGGAGAGGATGGGCACGTGCCCGGTCGTCTCGAGCAGCACCAGCCTGCTGCCGGGGATCGCCGTGTGGACGTAGTCGCCGACTTCTCGCGGAGCGATGACATCGGCGCTGCTCTGCATCACCAGCGTCGGAACGACGACGTGCGTGAGGTCCTCGCGGTTGTCGGAGAGAAAGGTCACGTGCGCGAAATGACGGGCGATGTCCGGGTCGACGCTGCAGAAGCTCTCCGTCAGGCGGTCGCCGAGCTCGGGTCGATCGCCGTTCCCCATGATCACGGGAGCCATCTGACGGGACCAGCCGACGTAGTTGGCATCGAGCGTGTCCAGGAGCGCCGCAATGTCCTCCGCTTCGAACCCGCCGAGGTAGGGACCGTCGTTGATGTAGCGGGGTGAAGGACCGATGAGGATCAGGTGGCTGAACCGCTCAGGAGTCCGGTTCGCCGCCAGCACGCCGATCATCGCGCTGACCGAGTGGCCGACGAAGACGACGTCCTCGGCATTGAGAGCCTCGAGCACCTCGAGGACGTCGTCGGCGTACCCGTCGAGCGAGTCGTACTTCCCGGGATCGTAGGCACTCATGTCGGAGTCGCCGGCTCCCACGAGGTCGAAGAGGACGACGCGGTGATCGCGCTCGAACTGCGGCGCCACCAGGTCCCACGATGCCCGGCTGCACCCGAATCCGTGTGCGAAGACCATCCACGGACCGTCGGGATTCCCGCTCACCTCGACATTGTTGCGCCGTAGCGGGTCAGTCAGCGTCGTGCCTGCCATCGATACTCCTGGGGGACAAAGGGATCGTCCGACAGACGAATTCACAAGCGATAGTAGGCGATCGCAGGCGCTTGCGCCTACTGAATCCGATCCGCGACACCATACCCCGTGGCGTGCGGTCTGTCAGGGGTTTGCGCTCCGGGAGCCGATACGGCTGACTTGCGTGTGTGGCGACGGATGCGGAGCTGGCCTCCGACCTGGACGTGGCCCTCTCCCGAGGGCAGATCTTCGCTGCCTTCCAGCCGCAGATCGATCTGGTGGACGGCACGATCGCGGGGGCCGAGGTGCTGTGCCGGTGGCGACACCCGGTGCATGGGCTGGTCGCGCCCGACCGGTTCATTCCGATCGCCGAGGAGACCGGTGCCATCGCTGCGATCGGACGCTCCATGCTGGACCAGGGACTGCGTGCGCTTGTGGCCTGGCGGCGACGCGGGGTGCCGATCGAGGTCGCGGTGAACGTCTCTCCGCTCCAGCTGTCGACGGGAGACTTCGTGGAACACCTTGCCGAGCGGATCGGGGAACACCCGCTGCCGGCCGGGTCGCTGACGGTGGAGGTGACGGAGACCCGGCCACTGAGGAACTTCGCCGCCGCCGTCGGTCGCCTGCGCAGTCTGCGCGCCCTCGGCGTCGGTGTGGCGCTGGACGACTTCGGCACGGGGCATGCTTCGCCCAAGCACCTCGACGAACTTCCGATCACCGAGGTGAAGGTGGACCGGTCGCTGATGCAGACGGAGGACGAGTCGACGTGGGGCGAACTCGCGAGCGTCCTTCGCGGTGCGCGGGCGCGGAACGTGCGCGTGGTCGCCGAAGGGATAGAGTCGGCGTTCCATCTGCGACGGGCCCAGGAGCTGCTGTGCGACCGCGCGCAGGGATTCTTCCTCGCCCGGCCGATGGAGTTCTCGTCGCTCGACGCGATCCTCGCTCGCTAGCCCCGCTCTCGGGCCCGGTCTTCGCTAGAGGTAGGGGTAGTCGGTCGATGACGTGTCGTCGTCCTCGGCCTCGGCGGGTTCGCCCCCGACGTCGATCTTCGTCCACGTCACCGGCATCCCCGGTGAGAACAGGATGTCGATCCCCGTTCCGGACCGAAGGGGCGGGATGTTCACGTAGCCGCCGCCGGCGCGGATCGCGTCGAGGATCTTCGTGCGGAGCTCATCGATCGGGTCGGGGAGGAAGTAATCCCGTCCGTCCACGGTGAGGCGGTTCACAACAGTCATGTCTCTCATCTTCCCGGCGCCCAAGAGTGCGCCTGTCAGTCACTCACGCCTCGCCGCGAGGCGTAGGCGGCGGCTCCGGAACGAGCTCGAGCCCCATGCTGCTGTTCGCCTTGGCCATCAGTGCTTCCACCCACAGCCGGTTCAGCGCCAGCTCATCATCCCCGGAGAAGACGAACTGCAGCGGGATCGCCTGATGCAGCCAGATGGAACTGCGTCCCATGCCCCTGCCCGCATCAGCTGCCCATGACAGCGAGAACGACTCACCACGGCGCAGCTTCGTGGTGATCACGATCCGCAGATGCGCGAGCTCCCGATCGTCGAAATCGATCGACCACGTCGGCGCCCCATAGATCAACTTGCCCAACCGAGCCTCCTGTCACCTCAAGTCTGGCACGGGCGGTGCGTCAGGGGGATCGCTGGTGCTCCATTGCATGAGGTGCTAAGCCGACGCCGGGAGGTCGTCGGCCAGGAGCCCTCTCCATACGACCGCGACCGCGGCGTTGCAGCGCGCAACGGTCTCGGGGTCGGTCAGGCTCTCGCCGCGGACGACGACCTGGTAGTAGTAGACCCCGGCGAGCAGATCCTGCAGTGCATCGATGTCGACATCGGTGCGCAGCTCGCCGACATCCTGAGCCCGTTGCAGAGCTGCCGCCACCGGTCTCCGGCGGCGCGTGACGTGTGCGCTCCAGTACTCGCGCTGCAGCTGCCGATCGGCGAGGCCGAGGCGGAGTCGTTGTCGCAGCCGCGACTCGGGATATCCGTTCAACGGGTCACGCCCGGTCTGTGGCGCAGCGAAGATCAGCGCCTCGCGCAGCGGAACGTCTGCAGGGATCTCGATCGGGGCACGGCCGCGGTCGAGAGCCGCGGCGACGAGCTTCGCGAGCGTGTCCCAGCGGCGGTACACCGCCGCTCGGCTGACGCCGCTTCTCTCGACGACGGCGTTGACGGTGACAGGCAGGTCCTCGTCGACGAGGGCGACGACCGCATCCAGAGCCCGGCGCTCGATGTCGGCTCGGCGGGGGCGGCCCGGTCGGCGTGCCGTGCTCTCGGCAACGGTCTCGTCGGGCGCGGTGAGGGTCATCCGACCAGCCGTTCTCGCAGGTGAGCGACGACCGAGTCGCTCAGCCCTGCGTCTCTGAGCACGGCGGCGAGTCCGCCGTCGGCGTCGAGGTCGTCCAACATCGCCTGCATCGAGGCAGCGGGCGCACTCAGCAGGACCGCGGGATATTCCGCGATCCGATCCTTCACGGCCGCCGTCTCGGGTGCCGCCGAGGCGAGCCGGGCGAGGAGCGCGGGCAGGTTGTCGCTCGTACGCGCGTAGTCGGCGACGATGTCGGCCGGTTCGGCGCCCAGCACGGACAGGACGCTCGCGGCGAAGATGCCGGTACGGTCCTTTCCCGCCGCGCAATGGAACACGACGCCGCCGGGAGCATCGGCAACGGCCTCGATCCCGCGCACGAGATCGGCGGCACGGTCGCGGACCAGGTCCGCATACCATTCGCCCATCGCACGCTCGGGGTCCTCCGCTGCGGCGATCCGGGCGAAGAGCGACAACGCAGCGGGGTCCGCGACCTCGTCGGTCAACGGCAGGTGCAGGTACTCGACGGGGTGGGACTCGAGCGCGCCGCGTCCCGTGCGTTCGGCCTCGCCGGCTGAGCGCAGGTCGATGATGAGCTGGACGCCATCCTCGACGAGCGCCTGGGCGCCGTTCTCGTCGATCAGCGCGACATCGTCGGCCCGGAAGACCGCCCCGGCGCGCAGCGTGCCGCCATCGACGGCTACACCGCCCAGGTCGCGCAGATTGGTCAGAGGGCTGGTGGGCAGGATGGCGGTCACCGGACTCGCTTTCGGATGATGGCGCTCAGGTGGTCGATGACCGTGACGAGCACGACGATGCTGATGATGATGGCGAGAAGATGTCCGTAATCGTAGAGCCGCATGGCGGTGGTCAGCTCCATGCCGATGCCGCCCGCGCCGACGAGACCCAAGATGGTGGCGCCGCGCACGTTTCCCTCGAACAGGAGCAGCGTGTAGCTGACCAGCAGAGGGGATGCCTGGGGCACGATGCCGTACGTGATGACCTGGCGCCCGGTTGCCCCCGTCGAGCGAAGTGCGTCGACCGGTCCGCCGTCCACGGCCTCCATCGCCTCGGCGTAGACCTTCGCGATCGAGCCGATCGAACCGACGATGATGGCCAGGATGCCGGCGAACGGGCCGAGGCCGACGGCCGAGACGAACATGAGGGCGAAGATCAGCTCGGGGATCGAGCGCAGCACGTTGAGCACGAATCGCGTCGTGGCGTAGAGCCAGCGCGGTGCGATGGTGCTGGTGGCTCCGAAGCTGATGAAGAGGGACAGCACCGCGCCGATGAGCGTGCCCACGATCGCCATCTGCAGCGTCTCGACGAGCAGGACGAAGATGGTGTCGAACTTCGAGAAGTTCGGCGGCCACATCCGGGCGAGGAATTCGCCCATGCGCGGGATGCCCTCGACGAAGCGCTCGATGCTGAACCCGGATCCCGACCAGCTCCACACGACGGCGGCGAGGACGACGACGATGCCGATGAGCCCGGCTGCGCCGGGCATCTGCAGGGGACGGCTCAAGCGCATCCGGTCGGCGGCGGAGAGGTGCTCGGCGGGCTGGGGCTGCGCATGCGCGGGGCGGATATCGGTATCAGGCATCGAAGTCTTCCTCGTCGTGCGCGTAGATGGATGCGACCGCCGCGTCATCGAGTCGGTCGACCGGGGCGTCGAAGACCACGCTGCCGCGGTGAAGACCCACGATCCGGTCGGCGTACGTTCGGGCGAGATCGACCACGTGGAGGCTCACGACAGCGGGGATGCCCCGCTCGGCGGCCACCTCGCGGATGAGGCTGAGCACCGAGCCCGCCAGCCGAGGGTCCAAGGAGGCGACCGGCTCGTCGGCGAGGATCAGCCGGGGATGCTGCATGAGAGCACGGGCGATCGCGACGCGCTGCTGCTGTCCGCCAGAGAGGGTGCGCGCGCTCTGTCCGGCTTTCGCCTCGAGGCCCACGCGGTCGAGGAGTGCGAGAGCGTCGGCACGCTGCTCATGCCGGAAGAGTCCGAGCATATTGAGTGCCCCGGCGCGGTGCAGGCCGCCGGTCAGCACATTGGTCAGCGCCGACAGGTTGGGGACCAGATTGAAGTTCTGGAAGACGTAGCCGACATCGGCGCGAAGGGACCGCAGTTCCCGGGTGCGAAGCTTCGGAACGTCGCGGCCGGCCACCTGCAGCTCGGACGACTCCGCTGAGACCATTCCCGTCAGTGCCCGCATCAAGGTCGACTTGCCCGAGCCCGAGTGGCCGAGCAGCGCCACGACCTCGCCGGGAGCGACGTCGAGGTCGACGCCGTCCAGGGCGATCATGTCGCCGAACCGCACGGTGAGGCCGCGCGCTCGGACGACCGCGCCCGACGCTGACGGCAGCACGCGCGGCGCTGCCGTCAGCGCGGAGGAGGTCAACGGAGGTCCTCGATGGTGACGCCGGCCTGCTCGGCCACCTCCATGAGTGGCTCGAAGACCTCGAACTCCGGGTCGAGCTGGTAGGTGGTGCTGCCGCCGAACAGCGTGGCGAGGCTCTCGTCGGCCATCAGGATCTCGGGCAGCTTGCGCTTGATCGCCTCCCGCGCAGCGTCGTCGAGATCGGCATTGACGACGATCGAGATGCCGACGGGGATCGGGTCGCTCTCCGCGACGATGCGGTACTGATCCTCGGTGACCATGCCGGCCTCCACGAACATCGGCAGCACCTGTGTCGCGGTGCACACCATGTCGACGGAGCCGTTGATCATCGCCAGCAGGGCGGAGTCATGCCCGCCCGCGAACGTCGAGGTGTAGTCCTCGCCGTCGATGAGGTCGTTCTCGGCCAGCAGCGACTTGGGCATGAAGTATCCGGTGGTCGAGCCCGGATCCACGAAGGCGATCTGGTGGCCGCGGAAGTCTTCGAGCGTCTCGATCTCACTGTCGGCGGCGACGAGGCAGACGGAAGCGGGTTCCTGCTCGGCATCCCACACGACCAGAGGGTCGACGGAGTCGTTCTGGAAGGCCAGCGCGGTGGAGAACGGGCTCATGATCGCGACGTCCACGAAGCCCGACCGGACTGCCTCGACGACGGCCATGTAGTCGGCCGGCTTCTCCAGCTCGACCTCTCGGCCGGTGACCTCCGCCAGCTGCCCGGCGACGACCTCGATCTGCGCCGTCATGTCTTCGTCGTCGGATCCGGGGGGAAAGGCGAACGTGAGGGGCCCTGCGGTGTCGACAGGGGCATCAGCCGCGGCGGCGGCGCAGCCGGTGAGTGCAGCGACACCGAGGAGCGAGGCGGCACCGAAGCCGACGAGAGAACGCATGCGCATGGAAGCGACCTTTCAGTGGGTGAGTGGCACTCACTCCACCGGTTCCAGGTGACACGCAATTACGAGACCGCCGGACCCGTATCGAAACTCCCGATGAACGATCGGTGCCGCGGCGACACGGTGGACGCGTCCTGCCACGGTGCGCGCCCGTTGGGCAATAGGGTCGTGGCGCAGGCGTCCCCAGCGCTTGCGCAGGGAGCTGGTTCCCCAACCACTCCCCGATGCTGGCCGTGCACGTGTACGAAAGACCGGGCAGCGACCGGGTTCCGGATGTCCCCAGCATCCGGAACCCGGTTCACTCTGAAGCTGGTTTCACCGCGTCCGCGACTCTCGAAGTGATGTCTGCACCGGCGGCGCGTGAGTTTCCAGGACAGTCCTCGATCACGACGAACGTCCGCAGCCGCCTACGGCTCTCACCGAGGAGTGGGAGCCGTGGCCAGAAGGTCCACGACGAACACGAGCGTCTCGCCTGTCAGGTCGTCCTCGTTGATCTCGCCCTCGCCGTACGCGGACTCCGGGGGGATCGCGACCAGCACCTGTGATCCGACCGTGTGCCCCTCAAGAGCCTCGCGGTAGCCGGCGATCGCGTCACTGGTCACCAGCACCGTCGGCGTGCCCTTGCTCCAGCTGGAGTCGAAGATCTCGCCGTTGGACCAGCGCACGCCGGCGTAGTGGACCATGACACTGTCGCCAGGGGCGACGACTGCGCCTGGTCCCATCTTGAGCACGGCCACCGTCGTCTCTGCCGGGGGCTCCGCCGCGGGGATCGTGACCGTCGGCGCTCCGCTCTCGGCGACGTCGACTGTCGGCATCCCCGCAACAGGCTCCTGGACCTCTCCCGTCGCCATGGTCGGCAGCGCGCTGAGAACGTCGTATACCCGCACGCTCGCCGGCTCCACGTCCGTCTCCGGCACCGTGACCACAACTCGGGATCCGACCGGTACGCAGCCAATGGACTGCCCGATACTGACGGCGGGGAGGGGCAGCATCGGCGCACCGTCGTAGCCCTGGGACTGCACTTCCTCTCCCGTTGCTGCGTCGATGACCGTCAGCGCATAGCCAACGAGGTCGGCGCCCCCGACGGGTTCACCAGCACCCTCCACCACGACGCTCCGCTCGGTGCCCGTGACGGCGAGCGGGCCGGCGAAGGCCACGGCGGCGGGGGAGCCGACCTCCCCCTCCACGACCACTGCGTCCGAAGTTGGGCCTGCCGGCGCTGCGAGCGCGCAGAGATCGACCGGAGCCGGGATCTCGGGCTCAGGCGCCGCGCCGTCCACAGCGGTGCACCCCGCGAGGATCGAGCTCGCGAGCGCGAGACTGAACAGCGCCGGCAGGACGGCGACGGGCACGCCGTTCCGTCGGGACGAGGTGAGGGAAACAACCATGGCTCAACCGATCGAGTAGAGAACGGCGCCGGTTCCGCCGATGACGACGGCGTCCAGCCGCCCCGGGGCCCGAGTGCCGTAGGTGGAGCGCGTCCACAGCCCGTCCGAGACCCGCAGCACACTGATCGCTTCGTCGGCGGTGAAAGCGCTGGGCCATCCGCCGGACTGGTAGATCGCGGCCACGGAGCCGGATGCCGGGAGGCCTGTGGCCTGCGTCTGCCAGGCCAGCCCGTCCCAGATCACTCGGTGCGCCTCTCCGCCGATCACCGTGACGGCCTCTGGCGCACTGCCGCCGACATATACCGCGTCCACCGATTCATCGACCTGGATTCCGGTGTCCGTGATGTTCCACAGGCCGTTAGCGGCCGGGCTCAGGTGGTACAGGTAGCCGGCCTGCTCGAGCATGGCGTGCAGCCGGCCGCCCGGCAGCACCACCGCGCTGACTGTGCCTGAGAAGTCATGGCCGGTCCACGTCTTCGTCCATCCGGATGGCCCGTCGACGATGTGGAAGAGCTTCCCCTCCTCGACCGCCAGCGCCTCGATGGCGCCTCGCCCGGTATCGACCGCCGACAGGCTGCTCGCGTCCAGGCCGATGCCGGTGTCCGTCTTCGTCCACACGCCCTCCGCCGAAGCGAGCTGTACCAGTCGGCCGTTCTCGCTGGCGATCACCTGCGCGGTGACGCCGCCCAGGGCGACCGCCGCGAAGACGTCGGTGTTCATCGTCAGGCCCGTTGAGGTTGATACGTAGGATCCGTCGTCGGCGGGCGTGATCTCGTAGAGCAGCGTGCCCGTGGTGATTTCGGCGTCGTTCGGGGCAACGGCCATCGGGCCGGGTGCGCCGGTGTTGGTGCTCGCCCCAGTGAGGAAGGGCAGCGGATCGATGATTCTGCCGTCTTTGGTCACTTCAAAGTGCAGATGGCGGTCGAAGGCGGTCAGATTGCCGCGCTGACTGCCACCCATGTAGCCGATGAGCTGGCCCATCGTGACGGTGTCGCCGGGACGTACGAGGGGCGGCTCGGCGAGATGCGCATAGCGCGTCGTGAACCCGTCGGCATGCGAGAGAAGGACTTGGTTGCCATAGCCATGACCGTCGCGCTTCGTCGTTCCCCAGGTCCCGCCGATCACCGTTCCGCTCGAGACGGCGAAGATGGGCTGACGAACGCCCCCCTGCGCGTCGATCCCCATGTGACGGCGGAGCACCGACGTGTCGTTCCGCTCGCGAACGTCGCCATAGCGAGTGCCCGGGAGGCCGTTGTAGATCCAGGGGTTCGTGGGGTAGACGCGCCCGAATGCGGCGGGAGCAGCCGGCGGGGCGTCCCACAGCGGCCACGACGACGAGACCGGAGGGGCGGGCGCCGATGCCGGTGGCGGCGTCGGATCGGGAGGTGTGTTCTCGCCTGGCCCGACAGGGGGCAAGGAAGGGGTTGGGGTGGGATCCGGGGTGGAGGGACCAGTCGGCTCGGCCGGGTCAGGCGGTGGCTCACTCGGTGACGGATCCGGAGAGGCCGACGGGCTCGGCTCGACCGTGATCTCATCGGCGGCGGATGCCGTCACCGCGAGCGCCGGGGTGCCGCCGCTCACCACGAGCAGCGTCATTACGATCGCGCCCCCCGCGAGGAGCGCGCGCCAAGCGGGTCCACGGCCACCGGAAGAGATCACGGAGCCGAGGATGAGGTGCCCAGGTGACGGGTGGGTGACGTCAACGGGCTGTACCGCTGAATCGCTCGGGGCGATCCGCGCGTCGGCGACGTCGGCGCCTGCCGTGCGGCATCGTCCGGTAACCCCGCCGACACGCGGCGATCGGCAAAACAGCGCTCCGAATTCATCGGTGCCCCCCAGCATCTGCATCGGACGCCTTCGCGCATGCCCGATCATCGCGAACGACGGCGCCTCTGGAACTCTTCGACGACGAACCGTGCGTCGAGAACGGGGACATCCCTTGGCGTTCATTCAGCCCGGCGGCGTGGCGGCGCGCGTGCGGTTCACGGAGTTTCTCGCAGCGGACGACCCGATGCTGCTGGCATGGGCGCGTTTCCGCGGCACACTTGCGGGACCGTCCGGTGTGGACACCCACGCCCATCCCGTGAAGGCCGCTCACCCGCAGTCGGGCCTGTGGCGGCTGCTCGCGACCAACAATCGCGAACTCGGCCGGAGCTTCCTCCTCTATCGCCGGTACGAAGCCGCGCGCGCTCACGTCGAGCAGCTGCAGCGCGATAGCGGCGAGCTCGCGATCGAGCTCATCCATGGACCCCACAACGGCTCGCGTGGCTGGATCATCACGGCGGCGGATGCCCCGGTCATGACGTGCAGTCGCTGGTACAGCTCGAGTTCCGCGGGAGCGATCGCGGCGGCAGGCGCCCTCGAGGCGTTCCGCGGAGCGTTGCTCACCGATGCGCCTGATCGCAGCGATGCGTCGGGCCGATATCGTCGGCGCAAACCCGGAGCTGCCCATGTCCACTCCTGAGGACGGCGAACGAAACACGGCTCGCCAGGTGGGGCGGCCGTCGTGGTCGGTCCTCCAGGCCACGGTCATCGCGGGCCTGCTCGCCCTCGGCACGTGGGTCGCAACGGGTGCCCTGAGCTCAGACTCGCCCGGCAGTCTTCACGCTGCCGGGGCAGCTCCCACAGCAGCGCTTCCGGCAACCGCGGTCGCGCAGGACGAACCCGACGCGGGTCAGGACCGCAGCACTGCCCGGAACGAACCCCGGGGTAACGCCGCTCTGGTCGATTCGGATTGGGCGTCACGAACGGCGGCCGCCACGGGAATCCCGCTGCGTGTGATCCACGCCTACGCCGGGGCGGAGCTCGCCATGGCGTCCGAGTCCGCCGGGTGCGGCATCCGCTGGAGCACGCTGGCGGCGCTGGGCAGTATCGAGTCGGCACACGGCACCCATGCCGGATCCGCCGTCGGCGACGACGGCGTCACGCGGCCGGGGATCTTCGGGATCGACCTGACCGGAGAGGCGAGCGCCCGGGTGCCCGACACCGATGGCGGCCGGTGGGACGGCCGGTCCGGCATCGACCGTGCGGTCGGTCCGATGCAATTCATCCCCGCCACGTGGGAGACCTGGGGGGCAGACGGCAATGACGACGGCATCCGCGATCCACAGCAGGTCGACGATGCAGCGCTCGCCGCGGCCCGCTACCTGTGTCATCACGGGGACCTCACTGACTCAGAGACGTGGCGCCGAGCCGTCTTCGCCTACAACCACCTCGACTCGTATGTCGCCGCCGTCGCCGAGGCGGCCGTGGACTACGCCGGACGCGTAGGCCGATGAACGCGGCCTCCAGCCTCATCGGCGGCAGGTTCCGCATCGGCGAGCTCCTGGGTTCGGGCGGATCCGCGTCCGTGTTCGCTGCGATCGACATGCGCACAGGTCTGCCTGTGGCGCTCAAGATCCTGCACCCGCACCTGTCCGAGCGTCCGGCCGCGCGGGACGCCTTTCTCGCTGAGGCGCGACGGGCTGCACGCCTGCGGCATCCCAACATCGTCGCGGTGCTCGATGTGGGCGTCGACGACACCGCGGGTGGCCCCCTGGCCTGGATTGCGCTGGAACGAGCGGCGGGAGAGAGCCTCTCCGAGCATGTCGCCGCGCACGGCGCGTTGAAACCCGGAGATGCCGCGGTCGTGGTCGCCGCCGTACTCCGCGCGCTCGAAGTCGCCCATGCCGATGGACTGGTGCATCGGGACGTGTCGCCGTCGAACGTCATGGTCGCGCCACGAGCAGCGAGCGATCCCATGGTGGATGGGCGCTTCGAGGGCGACGGCGTGCGACTGCTGGACTTCGGATTGGCGGATGCCGCGGGCAGAGCAGCGGTGGGGACCGACGAACTGCTCAACAGGGACCCGACAGGTCGCGCGGGTGTCATCGGCAACGTCAACTACCTGTCGCCCGAGCAGGCCCGCGGAGACGCCGTCGACGCGAGGGGCGATGTCTACCAGGCGGGAGCTCTCCTCTGTTTCGCCCTCACCGGCCGACCGCCCTTTCCCCGTGCGACCGCCGGCCAGACGATGCGGGCACACCTCGAGGCGCCCCCGCCCGTCCCGTCGGTCGCCGATCCGCGGATTCCCCGCGCGCTCGATCGGGTCGTCGTGCGCGCGATGCTCAAGGAGCCATCCGACCGTTTCCCGTCCGCCGCAGCAATGAGGACTGCTCTGGCCGCGGCTGTGCCCGCGCGGAAGCCCGAACCGGCTGCCGCTTCGCTGTCGCCGGCACCCGATGACGCCCGCCCGGTCCCCGACGACGTCACCCGCGTTCTCGGCCGCACGATCGTGCCGCCGCGCGACCTTCCTGCCGTGGCGACCATCGCAGCGCCTCGACCGATCGGGCGTGCCCGATCGCGCGCGGGCACCTGGTTCGCGCTGGCGGCGGCTGCGGTCGTCGTCGCCGTGATCGTGGTCGCCGCAGCCTCGAGCGCACCGACGGTTTCGGTGGCCGAGGAGTCCACCCCACCCCCCGCCTCGACGCCGGCGCCCACTGCGGCCACCCCTGTGCCGTCCCCGCGTGCCGAGCCGGTCGTCTTGCTGCCGACCGTGCCGGATCTCACGCGGTTCACGCTCGCCGAGGCGCTCAGAGCCCTTGCCGAGGCCGGATTCGTCGACGGAGAGATCATGCGGGCCGACTCACCGCTCCGGGCCGACACCGTGCTCGAGACCCGCCCTGCGGCCGGGCGTGCGCTGGCCGCGGGCGAACCGGTCGCGCTGATCGTCGCCTCGGGTGCGAACACGATCCCGGATGTCGCCGGCCAGGGCCGAGACGCGGCTGCGTCGATGCTGCAGGCGGCGGGGTTCGCACCGTCGTTCGCGTATCGCACGGCGCCGTCGGGCACACCGGTCGGGGCCATCCTGGGCACGGATCCCGCCGCCGGAACGCTGCTCGCGGTCGGAACACCGCTCACGGTCTACGAGGCGGTACCGGCGCCGTCGCCTTCGCCCGTGCCCGTCCACCCCACTTCGACACCCACGCCGACCATCGGCCCAGGCGAGTGAAACGACCCGCTCATGCGTACTCAACGCCCGATACAGGCGTACTTGGCCGGCGGGATTCCCGTCGTTCACCTTCGGCGCTCACGCTGACGGTGGCTGTGAGAGCCGACCCTGCTCTCTACCCTTCAGCCCACTTCCGGAGGAGACCGTTGGCCGATTCGTCGTGTCGCGAGGTGACCGCATGAGCCTCGGATCCCCACCGGCGGGCGGCGCGACCGACACCAGCCCCGACGCCGCGGACACCATCTCGGCGACTGCGGTGCTCGTTGACCAGACGACGGTCCTCCCGCCGTCTCCGGGCCCGGACGGCAGCGGCGACCGCGCACGCGTGCTCACCCACTCGCCGACTCTCGCCGACAGGATCTTCCGCCGGGTGGCCTTCGGCGCCGGTGGATTCACCGTTGCCCTCATGCTCTCGGTGGGGCTGTTCCTCGCGCTGCGTGCCGGACAGGCGATCCTGCCTCCCGATGGCGTGGGCCTCAGCTTCTTGACGACGCAGGCGTGGTCGCCTGAGACCGGCGAGTTCGGCATCGCCGCCGTCCTGTTCGGCACGATCACCATCGCGGTGATCGCGATGTGCCGTATCGGTTCCCCTCGCACTCGGCACCTCTCTGCTCATCTCCGAGGTGCTCCGCGGGCGTCTGAAACATTGGGCGATCACCCTGGTGGACCTGATGGCCGCCGTGCCCAGCGTCGTGTTCGGCCTCTGGGGCGTCTTCTTCCTGCAGGAGGCGATCATCCCGGTTTCAGAGTGGATCTCCACCTACTTCGCGTGGATCCCGGTCTTCGCCGTGACGGATGCCGAGGGCAACGCTCTCACCGATGCGTCGGCTTTCACTTCATCGGCGTTCATCGCCGGCGTCGTGGTCGCTCTCATGGTCGTGCCGACGCAGACCTCGATCATGCGAGAGGCCTTCATGCAAGCGCCGGCGGGGGAGCGCGAGGCCGCCTACGCGCTGGGATCGACGCGCTGGGGAATGATCGGCGCGGTCGTGCTGCCATTCGGTCGCGGCGGCATCATCGGCGGCACGATGCTGGGGCTCGGCCGTGCACTCGGCGAGACCATCGCCGTCTACATGATCATCTCGCCGATCTTCTTCATCAACTGGCAGGTGCTCAAGACCGGCGGCAACTCGGTCTCCGCGCTCATCGCATTGCGCTACGGCGAAGCGAGTGAGTTCGGTCTCTCGGCGCTCATGGCCGCGGGACTCGTGCTGTTCCTCATCACGCTGGTCGTCAACTTCACCGCGTCGTCGATCGTCTCCCGATCCCGCTCGGGCGCCGAGAGCGAGGCATGATGACGATCACGCTCGAGCAGTCCGACGCCGCCACCACCGACACTCCAGAGCTCGACAGGCGCGACGCCGGTGCTCCGGCTTCCAGCGTCGGACGCACCCGCATCCCCAGTCGCGACGACACCGTCGGTCCCCGGCGCCTGGTGCGAGGCGCACGCCTGGAAGACCGTTACGCGCTGCTGGGGGCGGGAGCGGGCGCACTGGCGCTCGCGGCGCTGCTGTTCGGCTGGATCGCACCGCTGAGCGGTGTGGCAGGCTTCGTCGCCGTCGCATTCCTGGCCTTTGTGTCGATCTACGCGCTGCTGATCAGCACGGCCGCAGAGGGGCGTGAGGTCGTGGACCGCGTGATGACTGTCGTGCTTGCGAGCGCCGGCATCATTCTCTTCGCGGCACTCCTTTTCGTCGTCGTGTTCACGATCATCCGCGGCTGGGATGCGTTGACGCACGTGAACTTCTTCTTCCAGGACATGGAGTTCGCGGGGCCGCTCGACGGGCTGGATGTGGGAGGCATCGCCCATGCGATCGTCGGAACTCTCATCCAGATCAGCATCGCCCTCGCCATCTCGATTCCGCTGGGTATCGTCACCGCACTGTTCCTCAACGAGATCGGCGGCCGGTTCGCGCGGTTCGTGCGCACCATCGTCGATGCGATGACGGCGTTGCCGTCGATCGTGGCCGGCCTGTTCATCTATTCGGCGCTCATTCTCGGCCTCGGCGCCCAGCGGTCGGGATTCGCCGCCGCTCTGGCCATCACGATCATGATGCTCCCCATCATGATCCGGGCCTCGGATGTCGTGCTGCGCCTGGTCGCCGGCAACCTGCGTGAGGCGTCGTACGCGCTCGGCGCCTCGCACTGGCGCACGGTGTGGGGCGTGGTGCTTCCCACGGCTCGCTCGGGCCTGGTGACGGCCATCATCCTGGCGACCGCGCGCGGTATCGGCGAGACGTCGCCCGTCCTGCTCACCTCGGGGATCACCAGCGTGATGAACGTGGACCCGTTCAACGGCCCGATGATCTCGCTGCCGCTGCAGGTCTTCACGTTCGTCGCTTCGCCTGAGCCGAACTTCATCGCGCGCGGTTTCGGCACGGCCGCGGTGCTCATGCTGCTCGTCCTCACGCTGTTCGCGATCGCCCGCTTGATCGGCGGGCGTGGCCCGGGCGAACTCTCGCCGCGTCAGCGCCGCACCGCTCTCGCTCGATCCCGCCGCGACGTCGTCCGCATCGACGACCACCACCGCACGGCATCCGTCCGCTCTCAGAAGGAATCGCAATGAGTACGTCGAAGCGCCGCCGGGCCGCTGTGACAGCGGCTTTTGTCGCCCTGCTGATGGCCGTGTGGTCAGCGTTGCCCGCCCACGCCGCCGGCTTCGAAGTGCTGAGCGGATCCGGGTCGACGTGGTCGCAGAACGCGCTCGACCAGTGGAAGAAGAACGTCGCCGCGAACTACAGCATGACGGTGAACTACCGCGGCGAAGGATCATCGGTCGGCCGTCGGGACTTCATCGAGGGCACGGTCGACTTCGCCGTCAGCGAGATCCCGTTCCAGACGCGCCCCGAGGATGGCTCCGCCCCCGAGGTGCCGCCGCGCGGCTACGCATATATGCCCATCGTCGCCGGCGGCACGGCGTTCATGTACCACCTGAACATCGGCGGCAAGCGAGTGTCGAACCTCCGCCTGTCGGGCGCGGTGATCACGAGCATCTTCACGGGGGCGATCAGCAAGTGGAACGACCCCGCGATCCAGACCGACAATCCGGGGCTGGCGATGCCCGATACGGCGATCGTGCCGGTCGTCCGCTCGGATGGGTCGGGGTCTTCGGCGCAGTTCTCGCTGTGGATGTCGAAGCAGCACGGCGACATCTGGCCTCACGGCATGAAGTCGCAGTTCCCGACACCGGCGAACGGCAAGGCGCAGAAGGGATCGGATGGGGTCTCGGGCTACGTCAAGCAGAACTACGGCGAAGGATCGATCACGTACGTCGAGTACTCGTACGCACTCAAGGCCGGGTTTCCCGTGGCCAAGGTGCTCAACGCCGCCGACTACTACGTCGAGCCGACCGCCGACTCGGTGGCGGTGGCTCTCATGAGAGCCCAGATCAACACCGATTCGGCGTCGGCGGACTACCTGACCCAGATTCTGGACGGGGTGTACAACAACGCCGACCCGCGCACGTATCCGCTCTCGAGCTACTCGTACATGATCGTGCCGACCCAGGTGGGTGGCATCTACACGACCGCCAAGGGGCACACCCTGAGCACGTTCGCGAGCTACATGCTCTGTGAAGGTCAGCAGCAGGCCGAAGACCTGGGGTACTCGCCCCTTCCCATGAACCTCGTGCTCGCCGGCTTCGAACAGATCAAGCGCATCCCAGGATCGACGGCGAGCACCGACCCCAACTCCTGCAACAACCCCACGTTCAAGCCCGGCGATTCGCCGTCGAACAATCAGCTGGCGCTCACCGCTGTGCAGCCCGCCGACTGCGACAAGCGCGGGCCGAGTCAATGCACGACCGGCACGGCGGGGGCCCCGCAGGACACTCCGGTCTCGGGGTCGGGTACGGGCGGGGCGGCGTCCGGAGCAGCGGAAGGTGCCACTGACGGTGCGGGCGCGGAAGCTCCGGCCGCGGGAGGCGCGGCCGTCTACGACTCGGAGGGCAACCTGATCTCCGGTGACGGCGCCGTCGCGGGAGCTGCGGTCAGTTCGCCCTTCTCGATCGAGGGGGACGCGTGGGGCTGGCAGCAGTCCGTGATGCTCGGGGCCGTGCTGCTCTTCCTCGCGGTCATCGTGATCCCTCCCCTCCTGTCTCCCCGGCTTCGCCGTGGGAGCGCCGGGCGATCCGGAGTGGGGCTGTGATCGCCCGGCCGCTTCTCCGTTCACGAATCACGACGCCCGCTCGCGCGACTCTCGCGGGGCTGGCCGTCGTCTTCCTCGTGGCGTCGCTGCTCGGCGCGGGCGCCGCGGTGCTCGACGCCGATCCGGCCGCCGCGGCCGAAGAGGGCGAGCTCACCTCGAGCGCGGTCACGCTCACGAACCGGGACGATGCGCTGGAGTCGGACGGGGCTCCGTTCCCTGACCTCGAGGTGACCATCTCGCAGACCGAAGACCTCGTCTCGCAGGGCATCCGGGTCAGCTGGGCGGGCGGGCTGCTGTCCGAGCGGCCCTCCAGCACAGTCGGCGGAACGAACTTCCTCCAGATCGCGCAGTGCTGGGGCGAGGACCCTGAGAACCCCGGGCACCCCGATCGCCGCACCTGCCAGTACGGCGGCAGCCTGAGCCACGGCAGCTACCGCGACGGCACCACCGAGGCCGAGGATGTCGCGACGGAGGATCTTCCCTATACCCACCTGAGCGAGAGCTTCTTCGCACCCACGTACACCGGCATCCCGTTCGTCGCGGTCAATTCCGCCGGCGAGGTCGATGAGACGAAGGCTCCGCAGGACCGAGTGCTCAACAACCTCACGACCGTCGACGGCAAGACCGTCCAGAAGACCGGTGGCGAGTTCGTCGACCTCAACACCAACCCGTTCTTCACCGCCTTCACGACCAACGAGGTCAAGTGGGCGGGCACCGGCGCCGACGGCTCCGGCTCGGTGCCGTTCGAGGTGCAGACGAACATGCAGTCGACCGCGCTCGGCTGCGGCGCTCCGGTCACGCAGGCAGACGGCTCTCTTGCCGGCCAGCCATGCTGGCTCGTGATCATCCCGCGCGGGCAGGGGGACTCTGGTTCCAGCGAGATCAATCGGTCGGGCCTGTGGTGGGATGCCTGGGAGCACCACCTCGCGGTGAAGCTCGACTTCAAGCCCCTCGGGGTGCGGTGCGAGATCGGTGCCGCCGAGCGGCAGATCGCCGGGAGTGAGCTGGTGGCGAGCGCCATCGCGTCCTGGCAGCCACGGCTGTGCCAGGGCGAGGGCGGCGCTCCGTTCGTGCTGAGAGAGGGCAACGAATCGGACGCGCTGCTGCGCGCTGCCGGCACCAGCCCGAGTCCGCTGGCGTTCACGTCTCGCCCCCTCGACGTCGAAGGCATCGGCGGGGGTACCGATCCGGTCGCCTACGCGCCGGTCGCGATCTCGGGTCTGGCCATCTCGTTCTCCATCGACCGCCAGCCGCATCCGGTCAACGCGACGCCGGAGGAGAAGGCGAGGTCGGGGCTGCCGATGACCGAGCTGAAGCTCACGCCGCGACTCATCGCCAAGCTGCTGACCTCGTCGTATGTGGATTCGCTTCCCGACGGAGCCGTCAAGTCTCACATCGGCTACAACAGCTTCAAGGAGCCGGGAAAGAATCCCCGCACGATCCTGCAAGACCCGGAGTTCCGGGCGATCAACGACCCCGAGTGGAGCAACCAGATCATCATCGGAGCCTCGGTCGCCGACGCGCTCGTGCCCTCCGGGCGCTCCGACATCGCGTACCGGCTGTGGGAGTACGTGCTCTCCGACCCGGCAGCGCGCACGTGGCTCGAGGGGCAGCCTGACGAGAGCGGAATGGTGGTCAATCCGTTCTACTCGACGAGCGCTTCAGTCAACAAGACCGGTGCGGCGCTCACGCTTCCGTCCGACGAGTTTCCGCGCGCGGATCCCATCGAGAAGCCGGACGAGACGGTGACCGACCCCGCAAACGGGACAGGGGTGATCAACCTCATCACCTGGCGGCCGTACACGCACAGCTTCGCCGACAGCGCCTATCACGTCCTTCGCGGCGACGGCATGCTGCTCGGCGGGTGGTCGCCCGTGCCGCCCCCGGGAAAGTTCGGCAAAACGGTGCGGGAGCTGTTCGGGAGTCAGAAGGTCCTCGGGATCACGACGACCCCCGCTGCCGAGCTGTATCAGACCGTGACCGCCTCACTGCGCAATCCCGCCGGTGAGTATGTGACGCCGACGCGAGACAGTCTCGCCGCAGCAGCGGCCGCGATGACGCCGTCCTCGACGCAGCCGAAGGTGATGGAGTACTCGTTCGCCGGCGACGCCGCGAAGGGGGCGACGACGTCGTATCCGCTGACCATGCCCGTCTACGCTGCGATCAATCCGAGGCAGACCGACGTGGAGGTGCGGGCCGCCTACGCCGACCTGATCCGTTTCGCCGCGCAAGAGGGCCAACAGCCGGGCACGGACCTTGGCGACTTGCCTCCTGGGTATGCTCCCCTGCCGCAGTCGTGGGTAGATCAGGCGCTCGCCGCTGCCGATGTGATCGAACGGGGTGTTCCCGTCGCGGCACAGACGGGCGGCGGATCCACCGGCGCGACGAGCACCGTCACCGGCAGCCCGGCGACCGTGCCTTCGGCGTCGACCCAACCGACAGACCCGCCCGCGACCGAGCCGGTCGCGACGGGTGACGCCGCCGGCGAGCTCACCGGCGCCGCGACTCCTGACGACCCGAACACGGGTCCGCTTGCGGCCGCCGTGCCGCTCGGCATCGCCGCGGGTCTTGGCGCTGCGATCGCGGTGCCCGTGCTCTCACGCATCCGCAGGCGGGTGTGATTCTCCCGCAAAGGATCGGTACAGCGTTCCTTTGCCGAGCGGGGGTCGCGTGTTCACCTGGCGCCCCCAACCTGAGAGCAGAAGCAAGAAGGAAGCCCGAACCCCTGCTCCGAAATCTTGACGGCCCCCACCGGGAGCCGCCAAGCCGTCTGCTGTGCAAAGCGACGGTGGTCACACCAACCCCTAGAAGAAGGAAAGCTGTGAACAAGAAGAAGGTTATCGCAGTGGGTGCCGCGCTCGGCCTCGTTGCAACGCTGATGGTGACGGTTCCGGCAGCCAACGCCGAGCCCGTCGCGAACGGTCCCGTCGTCGTCGGCTCGGACACTCTGCAGGACGTGCTCAACGCTCTGACGAACGGCACCACCATCTCGGGCGGCAACGTGCGCTCGACGGCGGGCCCCGCGTTCGCGGCCTCGTTCGACGCGACCGGCTCGGCGAGCATCCAGACGAAGACAGGCGGCAACCGCTTCGGACGACCGAACGGCTCGGGCGACGGCGTGAAGGCGCTCAGCCGCTCGATCGACGGCGCGCCCTACACTTCCGGAACTGCTGGCGCCCCAGCGAGCGTCGTCATCACGAACCAGGTCGACGTCGCCCGTTCGTCGTCGGGTGCGACAGTCGTCGCCAACGGCCCGCTGCTCTACATCCCCTTCGGTCGCGACGCCCTGTCGTACGCCCACTCGGGTGGTGCCAACGCCGCGTTCGACAACATCGATCAGGCCACCCTCAAGGGCATCTTCGAGTGCACCATCACCCAGGTCGGCGGCGTCGACGTGACCCCGGTCATCCCGCAGAACGGCTCGGGTACCCGCGCGGACTTCATCAGCAAGGTCGGCATCGGCACGCTCGGCGGCTGTGTCGTCGTCGGCCAGGAGCACGACACGAAGAACCTCGCCAACGGCGACCCCTTCCCGGCGAATGCCATCACGGCGATGTCGGCTGCCCAGTGGGTCGCTCAGAACACCGGCGCCGGCGTTGACCGCCGCGGCGCAGGCGTGAAGATCGGATCACCGATCGCGGGCACCCCGGCTGTCACCGGCACCGGCACCGCGATGGTTCCGAACGCCGCGTTCTACGCCAACAGCACGTGGGGTCGCGACACCTACATCGTTGTCGAGGCCGCTCGCGTGACCGCGGGAGACGCCAAGTTCGACGCCAACCTCGCCAACCTCGTGAGCAACGCCACCTCGAAGCTCGGCAACACCCAGAGCACGATCGCCGCGCAGGCCGGCTCGGTCAAGAAGAAGTTCGGCTTCCTCGCGCCTGCCAGCACCACGCCGTTCCGTGCGGCGCTGCGCTCCTGACATGCGTTCATCCCTCCAACCTTCAACGCACTCTGACGAACCGAAAAGGAACATCATGACCATCAGCAAGAAGTGGAGCGTGGCCGCGGCCGGTCTCCTCACCATCGCCCTTGTGGGCGGCGGCTCGGTGGCGGCGAACGCCGCCCCCGGCGACCCGATCAAGAACCCGCAGTCGAACGGCTCGAAGGGCGCGTTCTACGTGTACGACGAGAACGCCGAGCTCGCGGAGCAGTCGGGGCGCGTCTTCGCGCGCGCCGATGTCCTTCTCGCGGGCGGTGCCCACAACGACATCACGGTCGAGGTCGACCCCGACGACTTTGCCGCCGCGGGCACGTGGGACACGGTGTACAAGTTCATCGCCAAGCCG
This sequence comes from uncultured Actinomycetota bacterium, assembly GCA_963754635.1. GTDB lineage: Bacteria > Actinomycetota > Actinomycetes > Actinomycetales > Microbacteriaceae > Microbacterium. The sequence continues at coordinate 212,811 of CAVWGM010000002.1, forward strand.
AGCGAGCTCAACGGCGGCACCGCCGGATGGCGCGCCTACGCGCAGGACGCGGCAGCCGGTCCCAACGGCGGTGTGCTGCAGGCCAACCTCACCCTGGGCGACCTCGCCAACGGTAACAACGGCGGCATCGACTCGGTCTTCGCAGCGGACGGCGACTGGATCGTCGGCCTGGCGTTCACAACCAACGCCGGCGTGACGCCGGTCGGCACGGTCTACCGCACCGTGACGGTCGACGGCGACACAGACACCTTCACCGTCGCTCCGATCGAGTACGACGTGCCCGCAGGTCCCGTCGCGCCGGTCGAGGCCGACCTCACCCCGGCCCTGCAGAACACGGCTCTCGTCACCGAGACGGCCGACAGCAAGGTGCTCGCAGTCAACGCGGGCGTCGCGGCTGCCAACCAGACGCTGACGTACGGCTCGTTCCCCGCCGGCCTCACCGGCACTGTGACGCTCGACGCCAACGGCGTCGGCACGATCAACGGGGCCGCCGTTCCGGTGGGCCAGGCCACGAAGCTCTGGTTCTCGCAGAGCGACTACACGGGCCTGACGTGGGACAGCTTCACCTTCACGCAGACGCAGACCACCCAGGACACCACGGCTCTCGAGGTCGAGGTGACCAGCTCGGGCAAGTTCTCGCTCGTCGCCCCCGCCGCGCAGACGATCGACCTCGGCGACGTGCGTCGTAACCGTGTCAGCGCGCCGGTCGCCCTGGGCGCCGTGACGGTGTTCGACGACCGCGACGTGCTCTCGGGCTGGAACCTGAACATCAGCTCGTCGGCGTTCGCCGGTCCCGGTGCGACCACGGTCGCCGCCGGTGCGCTCGGCTACGCGCCGGTCGGTACGACGCTCTTCGACGGCATCACGGCCGGTGCCGCGAAGCTCGCCGGCGAGGGCACGTTCGGCGTCCTCGCTCAGGGCAACGCGGGCTCGGCCACGGGCGAGTTCGAGGGTGCGGTCATCAACACCAACCTCACGTTCAAGGCTCCGATCAACGCGGCCAAGGGTGTCCACACCGGCACCCTGACGCTGGACCTCGTCTCGAAGTAAGTCCTCGAGACACCGTCGCCATCGCGGTGACAACCCGTGTGGGAAGGGCGCTCAGTCGCTCTTCCCACACGGCGCGTCCGCTCCCTTCCCCGCCGCCCGCGGCGGCCCGAACGAAACGCCACTCCTGTGACCACAGCACAGCTCCCCGCATTCTTTCCCGGTCGTGCCGTTCGCGGCGCACGCCGGGCTTTCGTCATGATCCTCATCGCGGCCGTCGCGCTCAGTGCGGCGATCGTCGCCGCACCGCAGCCGGCCGCCGCCGATGACACCATCGGCATCTCCGGAGTGCCCGCCGGTGCCGACGGCAACCCCGACGGTCGCACCCGCTTCAGCTACTCCGCCGATCCTGGCCAGAGCATCGCCGACAATTACCTCGTCCGCAACACCGGCACCACCGTGCAGTCCTACACCGTGCTGTCGACGGATGCCTTCAACGACGAAGCGGGCGAGTTCGCGCTGCTCGAGACCGACGTCCCGGCCGCCGACATCGGCAACTGGGTGACGTTCGAGAACGGCACCAACCGCCTGCAGTTCGATCTCGCTCCCGGCCAGTCGCGTGTCGTCCCCTTCACGGTGGTCATCCCCGCCGAGGCGACCCCGGGCGACCACGCCGGCGGGATCGCGGCATCCGTGAAGACTCCCAGCGGCCAGATGACGCTCGACCGACGTCTCGGCACCCGCATGTACCTGCGCGTGTCCGGCGACATCCAGGCCGGGCTCTCGATCGCGGGACTGCGTGCCTCGTACGTCGGCGACTGGTGGAACCCGTTCGCCGGCGCGATGCGCGTTCACTACACGGTCGAGAACACCGGCAACATCGCCCTCGCCTCCAACATCACCGTCAGCGGCAGCACCTGGTTCGGGATCCCCATCGGCGGCTCGCAGGGAGACGGCATCCCCGAGCTGCTCCCGGGTGGTACGCGCACGTATGAGACCGACGTGCCCGGCATCCCGAGCCTCGGCTACCTCAACGCGAACGTGACACTCAACCCGTTCGTCGAGGGAGACGACGAGACGAAGCGGATGCCGGTCGCGGCCACCTCGCGCGACACCATGCTGATCGCTTTGCCATGGATGCTGCTCATCCTCCTCGGGCTGATCGGCGCTTTCATCCTGTTCCGCCGCTGGCGGCGCACCGTCGACGCGAAGCGCGCGGCCGAGTGGATCGAGTACACCGAGGCGGAGGCCAGACGCAAAGCCGAAGCCGAGCGCGAGGTCGTGGGCGCAGGCGTGGGCGCCGACCGGTGAGGCTCTCGCGAGCCCGTCGGGCGTTCATCCCAGGCGCCCTCATCGCAGCGTTGGTGCTCGCCGGCGCCGCAGCGACGGCGCGGCCGGCGCTCGCCGACACCGCCGACGACGGGAACATCGTCGTCGACATCACCGACGGCGGCGGGCCGAGCCCTTCGCCGACGCGCACGCCTGGACCGCCTTTCTCGCCGCCGGGACGGCCGCCCGTCACGCCGCCGCGCCCGGGTCCTCCTGTGCACGGTCAGGTCACGCAGGCGACCATCCCCGATCCGGACGCTGCTGACAACGCGCTCGTCGAAGAGGTTCAGGTCGGCGGAGTCCTCGCGATGAGCGGACTCTCGGCGGTCGCCTCGCCGTCGTTCGCGATCGGCAACGGAACGCTGGTGCTGAGCTTCGTCCTCCGCAACACCTCGGACGAGCCCTTCGACTCGACCGCTCGCTTCTGGGTGATCGACGCCACTGGGCGGGCGCATCGCCGACATCAGCGACGTGGACGTCGACGGCCTCGAGCCCGACGAGACCCGGCGCGTGCTGGTCGAGATCGACGGAGTCGGCCAGCACACCGTGTTCCGCTCGTACGTCACCCTCACCCCACCAGAGGAGATCAACGGCGTCGCGCTCGCGCCGATCACCCGCAACGCGACCGTGGTCGTCGCGCCGCTGTTCAGCATCACCCTGCTGGGCGCGATCGGTACGCTCGGGGCGCTCGCGTGGTGGGCCCTGCGTCGCCGGGGGTTCGGGCTCGGCCTGCGCCGGCTCGGGGGGTGAGCCGCCGGACAGCGAGCGCCGCTCCAGTGCTTGTGCGCCTCCCATTCACATCGCGTTCAGAGCCACGCACCCCGCCGGTCGGATCGGGATGCGGGAATGAGCCGTGGCCACACTCCCGTCTCGTTCGCGCGCCCTCGGGCGTCTTCCGCGGCGCACCGGGCAGATGAGGCCGCCGCGTCCGCCGATGCCGCCGCGCCCGCCGCGCGGGCTGCGACCGCCGCGTCCACCCCGTCGACCGCCGGTCCCGGTGCAGCAGCTCGAGCCGATGACGCCGAGGATGATCTTCGTGCGCGGAGGGCTCATCGTGCTCGCGGCGCTCCTGCTCGCCCTCGCGCTGAACATCATGGTGGTAGGGCAGGTCCGCCACCTGGTCGCGCAGCAGCAGCTCAGCGACACGTTCCGCGAGCAGCTGGCCGACGGCGTGGCGCCGGTCGACGAGGGCGACGTCGATGACCTCTTGCTGGCCGATGGCGCACCCGTCGGAATCATCGACATCCCCCGGCTCGGCATCCGCGAAGTGATCGTCGAGGGCACGGACTCGGGAACCACGCAGCTGGGGCCAGGGCACCGCCGCGACACCAGCCTTCCGGGTCAGGCGGGTGAGAGCGTCATCATGGGTCGGGCGGCGGGCTTCGGCGGCACCTTCGGGCGCATTCAAGAACTGGCGCCCGGCGACGAGTTCACGATCATCACCGGACAGGGAGAGCATCAGTTCGAGGTGATCGGCCTGCGTTACGCGGGGGATCCCTCGCCGCCGCGGCTCCGTGCGGGCGAGAGCCGGGTCATCCTCACGACGGCTCGCGGGGTCCCCTACGCGCCTTCCGGCATCGCCCGCGTCGACGCGCAACTCGTCAGCGAGACGCAGCCTGCCGGCATCCGTCAGACCCGCCTGGCGACCCTGCCCGCCGGTGACCAGGCGATGTCCGGAGACACTTCCATGGCCTGGGCGCTCGTGTTCGCGCTCCAGTTCCTCGTGCTCGTCGAAGTGGCCGCGGTGTGGGCCTTCCGCAACGTCGGCCCACGGCGGACCTGGATCGTGTTCGTGCCACTCACGATGTTCGCCAGCCTCTGGGTGACGGGCGAGATCGTCCGGCTCCTCCCGAACCTCCTCTAGCGCCGCCGTGCACGCGGCCGGGACTCAGAACGGAAGACCCTCATGACAGCAACCGATGCGACCACCGTCCTCCCCGTGGACGAGGTGCCCCGGGAGTCCGTCGAGCCCCCGGCCGCGGCAGCCGGCGGTCTCGCCTCGGGCCGTTGGCTGGGGGGTATCGGAAAGCCCCGAGCGAAGCGCGAGACGGCGCCCTCGCAGCCGCCGGCACCGGTCTCGCTGGCGACCCTCGAGGGCCGCAACATCTCGGCCTGGTTCGGTGACCATAAGGTGCTCGACCGAGTGTCGCTCACCATGGATGCCGGGATCATCACGGCGCTGATCGGACCGTCCGGATGCGGCAAGTCGACGTTCCTGCGCATCCTCAACCGCATGCACGAGCTGATCCCGTCGGCGTCGCTCGCGGGCGAGGTGCTGCTCGACGGTGACGACATCTACGACGCGAACCGCAAGCTGGTCGATGCCCGCAAGGACATCGGCATGGTGTTCCAGAAGCCGAACCCGTTCCCGGCGCAGTCGATCTACGACAACGTGATCGCCGGGCTCAAGCTCACCGGCACCCGCGCGTCTCGCGACGAGAAGGATGAACTCGTCGAGTCGTGCCTCACCAAGGCGGGGCTCTGGAAAGAGGTGAAGGACCGCCTGCGCGCACCCGGCGGCGGCCTCTCGGGCGGTCAGCAGCAGCGACTGTGCATCGCGCGTTCACTCGCGGTGAGGCCGCGGGTGCTGCTCATGGACGAGCCGTGCTCGGCGCTCGACCCGACCTCGACGCGGGTCATCGAGGAGACGATGCTGGAACTCGCCGGCGACGTGACGATCGTCATCGTCACGCACAACATGCAACAGGCGCAGCGCGTGTCGAAGCAGTGCGCGTTCTTCCTCGCCTCGCACGGCACGCCGGGCGCGATCGTCGAGCACGGCGACACCGAGGCCATGTTCGCCGACCCCATCGACCCGCGCACCCACGACTACGTGAACGGCGTGTTCGGATGAGGCGAGCGGCCGGGGCGGCGCGTTCATGACGTCCGGGGAGTCGAAGAAAGCACAGACGTTAACCCTCGCCCGCTAAGGTGCGGCCATGTCCAAGACGACGAAGGACGAGCGCAAGGCGCTCCATGCGATCGAAGAGGCCGCCGACGCGGTGAAACACGCGAAGAAGGCGGCCAAGTCGCTTCCCGGCAAGACCGCGAAGCGGCTGCGCGACCTCTCGGAGGACGCGAGAGACGCGGCCGACGCGTCCAAGAAGGCGATCCGCAAGTCTCCGGGCAAAGTGGCCAAACGCGCGACGCGGGCCGCCGACAAGCTCGTCCAGGCGACAGCGCGAGCCGTGGCGAAGGCAGAGAGGAAGGCCCGGCTGCGTGCCGAGGCCGACCGCGCCGCCGCGGAAGCCGATCGGGTGGCCGCCGAAGCGCAGGAGCGCATCGTGGCTGCGAAGGCGGCGAAGAAGTCCGCTGCCAAGGCGGCGAAGGCCGCTGACCGCGCCGACCGTGAGGCCGCCGCCGCGCAGACCGCGCTCGAGACCGAACTCGCCGGCACTGACGATGCCCAGGCGACGGATGCCGCCGCACCCGCCGACCCGACTTCGGACGAGAACGCGCCCGCTCCGGCACAGGAGCGTCAGGCACCTCGTGCAACGACTCCCGAGCCCAAGACTCCGGTGCGGAAGTCCCCAGCAAGCAAGGCTCCGACGAGCAAGGCTCCGACGAGCAAGGCTCCCGTGCGCAAAGCTCCCGTGCGCAAAGAAACGGCGCCGAAGACGGCTCCGGCGGCCACGGCAGACCTGGCCTCGTTGACGGTCGCTGCGCTGCGGGACCGGGCGAAGGACACCGGCAAGACGGGCTACTCGCGGCTGACGAAGGCGCAGCTCGTCGATCTCCTCTCCTGACGTGCTGACGGAGGAGGCACCCCGATCGCAGCTCGAGCTGGATCGGTCGGCAGCGGTCACCGCGCCGCGCACGCTGATCGACGTGATCCGCGAGACGACGAGGCGGCATCCGGAGGCGTCTGCGCTCGATGACGGGTCGGGCGCGCTGAGCTATTCCGACCTCATGGCGCGAGTCGTGCGCACCGCGGCCCAGCTGAACACCGCCGGCGTGCGCCGCGGCGACCGGGTCGGTGTGCGCGTTCCGTCCGGATCGAAAGAGCTCTACATCGCGATCCTGGGCGTGCTCGCAGCCGGAGCCGCCTACGTGCCGGTCGACGTCGACGACCCCGACGAACGCGCCGGGCTCGTCTTCGGCGAGGCCCGCGTGCGCGGTGTCATCACCGACGACGGCTACACGTCGACGGATGATCAGGAGAGCGCATCCGCCGAGGTCGCGGCATCCGCTCCGCTGTTCGCGGGGGAAGCCGCGCACCCGAACACGGCCGCGCTGGTGACCGTGCCGCCGCCCTCCGCAGAGGATGACGCATGGATCATCTTCACGTCGGGCTCGACGGGCGTGCCGAAGGGCGTCGCTGTCTCGCACCGCTCCGCCGCCGCGTTCGTCGATGCCGAGGCGAACCTCTTCCTGCAGGACGCCCCGCTCGGCCCGCAGGATCGCGTTCTCGCCGGCCTCTCGGTCGCCTTCGACGCCTCCTGTGAGGAGATGTGGCTCGCCTGGCGCCACGGTGCCTGTCTGGTGCCCGCCCCCCGCGCTCTGGTCCGCTCGGGTGAGGACCTGGCGCCGTGGCTCATCCGTCAGGGCATCACCGTCGTCTCCACCGTGCCCACGCTCGCGGCGATGTGGCCCGAGGACTCGATCGAGAACGTGCGGCTGCTCATCTTCGGCGGCGAGGCCTGCCCGCCCGAGCTCGCCGACCGACTCGCCGCCGAGGGACGGGAGGTGTGGAACACCTATGGGCCCACCGAAGCCACGGTCGTCGCGTGCGCCGCGCCGCTGGGCGCCGGCCCGGTGCGGATCGGATTGCCCCTCGACGGGTGGATGCTCGCCGTGGTCGACGCCGAGGGCCGTCGTGTCGCCGAGGGGGAGACGGGCGAGCTGATCATCGGGGGCGTCGGGCTGGCCCGCTATCTGGACCCGGCGAAGGATGCCGAGAAGTACGCTCCGTCGCAGGCCCTCGGCTGGGACCGCGCGTACCGTTCAGGCGACCTCGTCAGATATGAGCCCGAAGGTCTGGTGTTCGTGGGGCGGGCCGATGATCAGGTGAAGGTGGGAGGGCGGCGCATCGAGCTCGGCGAGATCGAGACCGCCCTGCAGGATCTGCCGGGCGTGACGGCGGCTGCTGCGGCAGTGCGCGAGACGGATGCCGGGGTGCCGGTGCTGGTGGGCTATCTGGTCGCCGGCGACGGACACGGGTTCGACCGAGCGCACGCCCGCGCGCTGCTGGCCGAGCGCCTGCCGGCGGCGATCATCCCGCTGCTCGCGGTCGTCGACGAACTTCCCGTGCGCACCTCGGGAAAGGTCGACCGCGCCGCACTCCCGTGGCCGCTTCCCGGCGTCGAGACGCCGCTCGCAGGACTGTCCCCGGTCGAGGCGTGGCTCGCTGAGCAATGGCAGACAGTGCTCGGGATGCCGGTACCCAGCCGTTCCGCCGACTTCTTCGATCTCGGCGGCGGGTCTCTCGCCGCTGCACAGCTCGTGTCTCGCATCCGTCTGCGGGTACCGGAGTTCTCCGTGGCCGACATCTACGACGTGCCGCGCCTGAGCGCGATGGCAGCAGCGCTGGGACCGCTCGAGGACGATGGCCCCGCGACGTTCCACAAGCCCGTTCCCACGCCGAAGACGACGCAGTGGGTGCAGACCCTGCTGGGCGGGCCCTTGTTCATCATCACCGGCATCCGCTGGCTGCTGTACCTGCTCACGGCCAGCGCGCTGCTGCAGCTCGTTCCGGGATTCGAGGCGCTGCCTCGCATTCCGTGGTGGGCGCTGCTGATCGGGCTCGCCCTCTTCGCAACACCGTTCGGCCGTATGGCGATCGCGGTCGTCGCGGCTCGCGTTCTGCTCGCCGGTCTGCGGCCGGGCGATTATCCGCGCGGCGGCAACGTGCACCTTCGGCTGTGGCTGGCCGAGCAGATCGCCGACCAGATCGACGCTGTCGGGCTCGCCGGCGCGCCCTGGGTCACCTACTACGCCCGTGCCCTCGGCGCGAAGATCGGTCGCGGCGTGGACATGCACACGTTGCCGCCGATCACCGGGATGCTTCAGATCGGCGATGGCGCTGCGATCGAGCCCGAAGTCGATCTCACCGGCACCTGGATCGACGGCGACGTGCTCCGGATCGGCGAGGTGCGTATCGGGGCCGACGCGACGATCGGCGCGCGCAGCACCCTGGCTCCCGGAACTCGCATCGGACAACGGGCCGACATCGCGCCGGGATCTGCGGTGTTCGGTCGCGTGCGTGCAGATCAGTCTTGGGCGGGTTCGCCCGCCGAGCGTGTCGGCGGCCTCGAGTCGGGCTGGCCGACCGAACGAGCTCCGGCACCGACCCGCTGGCTCTGGGCCTACGCGGCCTCGTCCGTCGCCCTCGCACTGCTTCCGATCGTCGCGTTCGCCGTCGGGGGCCTCGTGGTCGCGCAGGGCGTGAGGTATGCCGCAGACCTCGGGGACGCGTTCGTCGCGGCGCTGGTGTGGCTCGTGCCCGCGGTCATCGTCGTCGGCATCGTCTTCGGAGGGTCTGTCGTGGTCGCGGTGCGGCTGCTGTCGATCGGGCTGAGGGAGGGGACGCACCCCGTCCGCAGCAGGATCGGGTGGCAGGCCTGGAGTGTGGAACGACTGCTGGACTCTTCTCGCACAGTGCTGTTTCCGCTTTACTCCAGCCTGTTCACCCCGGCGTGGCTGCGTATGCTCGGCGCGCGAGTCGGTCGCGAGGTCGAGGCATCCACGGTTCTCCTCATTCCCTCGATGACGCGCATCGACGACGGCGCGTTCCTCGCCGACGACACGATGGTCGGCTCCTACGAACTGCGCGGCGGATGGCTGCGGCTGGGGCCCGTGCGCATCGGCAAGCGTGCGTTCCTCGGCAACTCCGGTATGGCGGCTCCCGGACACCGCGTACCCCGTGACGGGCTCGTCGCCGTCCTCTCCGCCGCCCCGCTGAAGGCGAAGCCGGGCTCATCATGGCTCGGATCCCCTGCCGTACGCCTGCGCCGCCTGTCGGCGGAAGGAGATGAGAGTCGCACCTACCGCCCGACGGTCGGGCTCAGGCTCGCCAGAGCGCTGTGGGAGATCGGACGCTTCGTGCCGGTCGTGGTGAGCTGCGCGATCGGCCTCGGCGTGCTCTTCGGCCTCGCGTTCCTGTGGGTGTCGATCGGTCCGGTCTGGACCCTTCTCCTCTCCGGCATCGTCATGCTCGCCGCGGGCGCGGTCGCCGCCGGGGCATCGACGGTTGCCAAGTGGCTCATCGTCGGCCCCATCCGAGCCGGCGAACAGCCACTGTGGTCCAGCTTCGTCTGGCGCACCGAGGTCTCCGACACCTTCACCGAGATGGTCGCCGCCCCCTGGTTCGCCCGCGCGGCAGTCGGAACGCCGGCGCTCGCCGTCTGGCTGCGATCGCTCGGGGCCAAGATCGGCCGTGGCGTATGGTGCGAGAGCTACTGGCTGCCGGAACCCGATCTGGTCACTCTCGGCGACGCCTCGACGGTCAACCGCGGCTGCGTCGTGCAGACTCACCTGTTCCATGATCGAATCATGAGCATGGACACAGTCGAATTGGAGGCCGGCGCGACGTTGGGACCGCACAGCGTGATTCTGCCGGGGGCGACACTCGGAGCTCACGCGACGGTCGGACCCGCATCGCTGGTGATGCGCGGCGAGACGGTGCCCGTCGGATCCCGATGGAGCGGGAACCCGATCGGACCCTGGCGCGCAGTCAAGGTGCGTGCGTACCAGTCGACATCGTGAGTGGCCACGACGCATATACACCGCAGAGCGGCGATCCGGCATACGACGTCCAGTCCTATGAGCTCGATCTCACCTACCGCGTGCGGACCAACCGCCTCGAGGGGATCGCCGTCCTGAACGCGGTCGCCGCAGTCGAGACCTCGTCGATCGCGATCGACCTGATCGGTCTGCGCGCCACACGGGTCCGTGTCGACGGCGATCGTCGCACCCGCCACACTCAGGGTCCGCGCAAGGTGCGTGTCGCACTCCCGCGCCGCATGCAACCGGGCGAGAGGTTCTCGGTCGAGCTCAGCTACGCCGGCGCTCCTGCCCCGCGCCGCACACGCTGGGGGACGATCGGCTTCGAAGAGCTCGATGACGGGGCACTCGTCGCCGCGCAGCCTGTCGGAGCGCCCACGTGGTTCCCCTGCAACGACCGCCCCGACGACCGCGCCGCGTACACGATCAGCGTGACGACCGACGCCGGGTACAGCGCCGTCGCCACGGGCGCGCTCCTCAGCGTCGGACGCCGCGGTCAGTTCGAGACCCGCACCTACCGATCGGCCGCGCCGACGGCGACGTACCTCGCCGCGATGCACATCGGCCGGTACGAGACCCGGGTGCTGCCCATCAGCGTCGGTCGCGGAGGAGCGCCGGTGACCGTGGTGCACCCGCCCGCCCTTCGTGCAGCCGTCGATACCGCCTTCGCACCTGTATCCCGCATGCTCGCCGTGTTCGAGGCGGAGTTCGGACCGTATCCGCAGGATGCCTGCACGCTCGTGGTGACCCCCGACGAGCTCGAGATCCCCCTCGAGGCTCAGGGAATGGCCGTGTTCGGCTCGAACCACCTCGACGCCACCTCCGAGCGCCTGATCGCGCACGAACTCGCGCATCAATGGTTCGGCAACAGCGTGGGCGTGGCCCGATGGAGCGACATCTGGCTCAACGAGGGGTTCGCGTGCTACGCCGAGTGGATGTGGTCGGAGGCATCCGGCCGTCAGACGGTGCGCGAGAAGGCCGCACATCACCACGCGCGACTCGCGTCTCTACCCCAGGATCTTGTGCTCGCCGACCCTGGCCCGGAGCTCATGTTCGACGATCGCGTCTACAAGCGCGGTGCGCTCACCCTGTACGCGCTGCGCATGCGTGCGGGAGACGCCGTCTTCTCTCAACTGCTTCGCGAGTGGGTGAGCTCGCGAGGGGGCGAGACGGTCACGACGGCCGACTTCCGAACACTCGCGACGCGCGTGGTGGGCGCGGGAGCGGACGGCCTCCTCACGGCGTGGCTGGATGACCCGGAGCTTCCTCCTCTGCCGCGCTGATGGCGGCGCTGACCATCACCCCCGGGATGCCCGAGAAGTCCCACCCGTTCACGGGTGACCCGCCCGGCACGACCGCGCGCCACCGGACGTCGGTCACGGCGTCGACCGCGACGCCTCCCGGGTCCACCCGTAGTCCGCGGCCATCCGCTTTGAGCGCGGCCTCGACGCGAACCCAGTCGCGCAGTCGCACGTCCGCCCGAGCCCCCAGGGTGCCGGCAAGGCCCACGGCTTCCCGCAGGGGGTCGGTTTCGGGTTCGGCGTCGATCGCGAATGAACCGGGCCCCGCATCGGCGACGGCCGCAACGGCCATGGTGCCCGCATAGGCGATCGCCGGCCGTGCTGCGGCATCCGTCGTCTGAACGGGACCGTGCGGCCCACCGCATCGCGCGCACGGGTTCGAGAGGTCGGCGCCCGTCGCCAGCATCTCGCGCAGGAGGGACCAGGCCACATCCCGTCGATCTGCGCCTTCCGTCACGGCGCTCCAGCGCAATCGAACACGCGTCGGGGGTACGGTCGTCAGCTCGAACTCCAGGTTGCCGTCCCCGCCCCCTGCGGGAAGGGGACGAGGCTCGTCACTCACGTGCACTCGACCGGTCCCGGCGACACGGGTCAGGCCTCTGATCGGCGTTCCTGCTTGATGCGCTTCTTTACCTCGCGCTCTGCCAGAACGGGGACGAAGTCACGAACCTTCGCGTCGGCCATTTCTGCGCGGACGGTGTCAACGATCTGGGAGGTGCGCTCGGGCGGGAACTCGGGATACTTCTCGCTCATTCGCTCGGTGATCTCGCGGAACGCGATGTCTTCGTCGAGTCCCTTTTCCATCACGGCTCCTCCTCGGGTGCGGTGTGCGAGCGCTACCGGTAGTTGATGAACTGCAGGTCGACCTCGAGGTCGGCGGCCTTCAGCAGGCGCTGGACCTCCTGGAGGTCGTCGCGGCTCTTGGACTGCACGCGCAGCTCGTCGCCCTGGATCTGCGACTTGACGCCCTTGGGGCCCTCGTCGCGGATGAGCTTGCTGATCTTCTTGGCGTTCTCCGACGAGATGCCGTCCTTGATCGTGGAGACGATCCGGAACTCCTTGCCGCTGGCGAAGGGCTCACCGGACTCGAGGCTCTTGAGCGAGATGCCGCGCTTGATCAACTTGGACTGGAAGACGTCCAGCACGGCCTTCGCACGCTCCTCGCTGCTGGCCTTGATCAGCACCGAATCGCCGCTCCACTCGACCGACGCACCGGTGCCCTTGAAGTCATAGCGCTGCTCGATCTCCTTGCGCGCCTGGTTCAGTGCGTTCTCGGCCTCCTGGTGGTCGACCTTGCTCACGATGTCGAAAGAGGAATCAGCCATGGCGGAAAGTCTAGCTTCCGCCCGGCCGGCACCACGGGAAGAGCGGCCTTGGAAGCGCTTGCATTCGGCGGGGTTTCGCGGGCTCGCCGCGTTATTCGCACGTCACGAACTCGTATCGATCAGCTCAATCACAGGTTGCGCTCAGGGCCGATCGTGGTAACAATGTAAGCGCTTGCAGTTTTCTGCGAGCGGAAGAACGGTCTTCGACGGTGCACTGGCGCCGGCACGAGGCCGGTCAGATCCCAACAGCACTTGAGAGAGGCACACCGATGAAGGTGAACAAGAAGAGCGCGCTCGCAATCAGCGCGTTCATCGCGGGCGGCGCGCTCGTGCTCTCCGGCTGCGCAAGCGGCGGCGGAGAGAACAACGAGGGCAACGACGACACGCCCCGATCACGGTCTGGGTCGACATCGAGCGCAAGCCCGCGCTCGAGGACGTCGCGGCGACTTCACTGAGGAGACCGGCGTCGAGGTCAAGCTCGTGACCAAGGACTTCGCCACGGTCGACCAGGACTTCATCAGCCAGGTCCCCACCGGCAAGGGCCCCGACGTCATCGTCAGCCCCCACGACAAGCTCGGCTCCTACGTGTCGGCCGGCGTCGTCGCGCCGCTCGAGCTCGGCGACGTCGCGGACGGCTTCGCGAGGCCGCTCTCCAGGCCATGACCTACGACGGCAAGGTCTACGGCGTGCCGTACTCGATCGAGAACGTCGCACTCGTGCGCAACGTCGACCTCGTCGCCGAGCCCGCCACGACGTTCGACGAGGTCATCGCCAACGGCCAGGCCGCCGGCACCGAGTACCCCTTCCTCGTGGGCCTGTCGCCCGAGCAGGGCGACCCGTACCACCTGTACCCGTTGCAGACCTCGTTCGGCTCGCAGGTGTTCGCGCAGAACGCCGACGGCAGCTACGACCCGTCGCAGCTCGTGCTGGGTGATGAGGCCGGCGTCGAGTTCGCCACGGCGCTGAAGCAGTGGGGCGCCGAGGGCATCCTCAACGCCAACATCGACGGTGACAAGGCACGCGAGTTCTTCGTCGCGGGTCAGTCGCCGTACTACCTCACCGGTCCGTGGAACATCCCCGCGATCGCCGAGGCCGGCATCAACTACGCCATCGACCCGCTCCCGAGCGCCGGTGGCGAAGAGGCTCGCCCGTTCGTCGGCGTCAACGGCTTCTTCCTCTCGAGCAAGTCGACCAACGCGCTGGCCGCGACCGACTTCATCGTCAACTACCTCAGCACCGAGGAAGCTCAGCTCAGCCTGTTCGAGGTCGGCGGGCGTCCGCCGGCACTGATCTCGGCCTACGAGACCGCTGCGGCCGAGGACCCCGACGTCGAGGCGTTCGGCAAGATCGGCCAGACCGGCGCTCCGATGCCCGCCATCCCCGAGATGGGTTCGGTGTGGTCCGACTGGGGCAACGCAGAGCTGCAGCTCATCAAGGGCGAGGGTGACCCGGCGCAGGTCTGGGAGACCGCTGCGACGAACATCCAGTCCAAGATCGGCTGACAGTCGAAGTAGGAGGCGGGTGGAGCCCTATCGCGGCTCCACCCGCCTCTCCTCACCTCAACCCGAGATCCCGCGATGAAGGAGCGCCCTTCGATGGCCGATGTGAAGACCACCGCGACAAAGCCCGCGGGACCGAGCCGCCGAGGCGATGACCCGTTCGCAAAGCCCGGCCGCCGCCTGACCTCCGGAGGGCTGCTCGCCCTCGTCGTCAAGGTGGTCCTTCTTGCGGTCATCGACGCGCTCACCGTCTTCGGCGTGTGGGTGCTCATCGCCAAGGGTGACTGGATCGCGGCCATCGCCCTGACGCTCGTCGTCGCCGGCGTGAACTACCTCGTACCTGCAGCCCGGTCTGCTCCCGGGCAAATACCTCACTCCGGGGCTGATCTTCCTCGCCGTGTTCCAGATCTTCGTGATCATCTACACGGGCTACATCGCTTTCACGAACGCGGGCGACCAGCACAACAGCACCAAAGAGGACGCGATCGAGCAGATCATCCGCACCTCTCAGGATCGAGTCCCCGACTCTCCCGAGTACACGGTCGAGGTCTATCGGCAGGCCGACCAGTTCGGCCTCCTCGTCGCGGACCCCGACGGCACCACGTCCTTCGGCACGGCGGAGCAGCCGCTCGACGAGGCCTCCAGCGCCCCGGACGGCTGGAACCAGCTGCAGCTGAACCAGATCATCCGCTTCCAGGACGAGATCCTCGCCCTCGACGTCCCGATCAGCGACGACATCAACGACGGAACCCTCCGCACGCCCGACGGCCGCAAGGCGTACGTCTACACCTCGAGCCTCGTGTACGACGAGGCCGCCGACACCTTCACGAACACCGAGACCGGCGACGTCTACGTCGACGACGGAGAGGGCAACTTCCGCGCCGAGAGCGGTGAGGCGCTCACTCCGGGCTGGCGCGTCGTGGTCGGCTTCGACAACTTCGCGTACGCGTTCACCGACGAGCAGATCCGCGATCCGCTCCTGCGCGTGACACTCTGGACGTTCGTGTTCGCCGCGCTGTCGACCCTGCGTCTGCTTCGCACTCGGCCTCTTCCTCGCGATCGTCCTCAATCACCCGACGCTGCGCGGCAAGAAGATCTACCGCGATGCTGGTGATCCTCCCGTACGCGTTCCCCGCGTACCTGACCGGTCTCGTCTGGGCGGGCATGCTGAACCAGGAGTTCGGCTTCATCAACGAGGTGCTCCTCGGCGGCGCGCAGATTCCCTGGCTCGCAGATCCCTGGCTGGCGCGATTCAGCGTGCATCTTCGTCAACATGTGGCTCGGTTACGCCTACATGTTCCTGGTGTGCACCGGCGCGCTGCAGTCGCTTGCCCGACGACATCATCGAGGCGGCCAAGATGGACGGCGCCGGCGCGTGGCGCATCGTTCCGCGCTGTCAAGCTGCCGCTGCTGTTCGTCGCGGTCGCGCCGCTGCTGATCGCGACCTTCGCGTTCAACTTCAACAACTTCGGCGTGATCTACATGCTCACGCGCGGCAACCCCCGCTTCACGGACACGACGCTCGACATCGGCGCCACCGACATCATGATCACGATGGTCTACAAGGTGGCCTTCGGCGGCGGCGGGGGACGTGATCTCGGTCTGGCGTCGGCGCTGTCGATCCTGATCTTCGTCATCGTGACGATCGTCGCGGTCGTCAGCTTCCGTCAGACCAAGGCACTGGAGGATCTGAACTGATGTCCGATCGTCAACCAGACCGTCCAGGGAAGCGTCGAGGTCGATCGCGGCGATGCACCCACGATTCCGGGAAGCGGACGCGCCGGCGGACGAAGACCCGCCGTCGTCGTTCGAAGCGCGTGGTTCGTCGACAACGGCTGGCGGCACATCGTCGCGTGGATCGCCGATCGTGTTCGCGCTCTTCCCGCTGCTGTACATCCTGTCGGCGTCGCTGAACCCGATCGGCACGCTGACCGGCTCGAACCAGCTGTTCCGGCAGATCGACGTTCGTCCAACTACGTCCGGCTGTTCACCGACCCCGACCTGCCGTACCCGCAGTGGTACGTCGAACTCGCTGGTCATCGCCATCGTCACGAGCGTCTTGACCGTGCTGCTCTGCGCGCTTGGCGCGTATGCGTTCTCGCGCATGCGCTTCAAGGGGCGCCGGTTCGGCCTTACCACGCTGCTCGTCCTGCAGATGTTCCCGCAGCTGCTGGCGATCACGGCGATCTTCCTGCTCATGATCCAGATCAGCGACGTGTTCCCGCGCCATCGGTGACTGGTTCCGGCGATCGGCTCACACGCGGGCCTGATCATGATCTACCTCGGCGGCGCGCTCGGTGTGAACACCTTCCTCATGTACGGGTTCTTCAACACGTCCCCACCGCGATCGACGAGGCCGCGAAGATCGACGGCGCCGGCCACGCCCGCGTCTTCTTCACGATCATGCTTCCGCTGGTGACGCCGATCCTGGTCGTCATCGGTCTGCTGACGCTTCATCGGCATCATCGGCGAGTTCGCGATCGCGAGCGTCATCCTCATCGACCCCGACACAGCAGACGGTGGCCGTCGGCCTGTTCCAGCTCGTCTCCGGCTTCCAGTCGCAGAACTGGGGGGTCTTCGCCGCCGGCGCGGTGCTCGCGGCGCTGCCCGTGATGGTGTCCTCTTCCTCGTCTCGCAGCGGTACATCGCGGGCGGTCTCGTCGCGGGCAGCGTGAAGTAGCGGATGCCGCGGGCCGCGGCATCCTGGATACACCACAACTCAAGGGCTCTGTCATGGCCTCGGCCGTGCAACCACGTCGCATCTCGGCGGCGCGCGCTGCCGACGCACGAAGGACATGTCATGACACTTCTGCCCCACCACGACGGCTCTCCGCTGTACGTGTCCGATCAGGCTCCGTCGCTCGGCGACGTGGTCACCGTGCGACTGCGCGTGCCCGCCGGCTATGGTCCTCTGGCCGCCGTCCGCACGCGCTCGAACCCCGATCACGAGCCCGAGTGGCACGAAGCCGAACCCATCGGCATGGCCGACGGGTGGGACTGGTGGCAGGCGCGGGTGACGGTCCGCAATCCCCGGCACGGCTACCGATGGATGCTGCAGCACCAGGACGGCCGGGTGGAATGGGTCAACCAGACCGGCCTGCACACGATCGAGACGCTCGACTCCGAGGACTTCGCCCTCGTCACGTCCCCTCCGCCGCCCGCGTGGCTGAACGAGTCGGTGATGTACCAGGTGTTCCCCGACCGGTTCGCCCGGTCGGCCGCCGCTGACGAGCGGCCCACGCCCGAATGGGCGATCCCGGCCGACTGGAACGACCCGGTGGACCCGGTGATGCCCGCCCGCTCGCAGCAGTTCTACGGCGGCGACCTCGACGGTGTGATCGACAAGCTCGATCACCTCGTGAAGCTCGGCGTCGACCTGCTGTACCTGACGCCGATCTTCCCCGCCGAGTCCAACCATCGGTACGACGCCTCGAGCTTCGACCGGGTCGACCCACTGCTCGGCGGCGACGAGGCGTACATCCGGCTGGTGGAGGCGGCTCATGCCCGCGGCATCCGCGTCATCGGCGACCTCACGAGCAATCACTCCGGCGACAGCCACGAGTGGTTCCAGGCGGCGCTCGGTCATCCCGGTGCGCCCGAAGAGGAGTTCTACTACTTCACCGACGACGCCAACACGGAGTACGTCTCCTGGCTGGGGTATCCGAGCCTGCCCAAGTTCGACTGGTCGTCGGACGAGCTGCGCCGCCGGTTCGTCTCGGGCGAGGACTCGATCGTGGCGAAGTGGCTGAAGCCGCCGTACAACGCCGACGGGTGGCGCATCGACGTGGCGAACATGACGGGCCGGCTCGGCGACGTGGATCTGAACGCCGAAGTGCGGGCGCTGCTCGCCGAGACGATGCGGGGGATCAATCCCGACACCATCCTGCTGGGGGAGTCGACGAACGACGCCGCGAGCGATCTGCAGGGCGACGGCTGGCACGGAGCGATGACGTACCCGTCCTTCACGCGGCCGCTGTGGGGGTGGCTGAGCCAGCCGACCGGAACCCCGTACCTCGACGCGAACGGCGTCGAGGTCACCGAGGCGTGGTTCTTCGGACAGCCCGTCGGCGGCATCCCGCGCTACACCGCGCGCGAGTTCGCGGCAGCCGTGACCAGGTTCACCTCCGGCATCCCGTGGCGCGTGCGGCTCGGCAACATGCAGCCGCTCGACACGCACGACACCGGCCGCTTCGCGACCAACGCGGCCCCGGGCACGGTTCCGGTCGCCGTCGGGCTCTCGCTCACGATGCCGGGCGTGCCGGTGCTCTTCGCCGGCGATGAGTTCGGTCTGGTCGGCGCGGACGGCGAGTCCAGCCGCACGCCGATCCCGTGGGGAGCGGAGTGCGAGCCCGAGGTCGCCGCGCGTCTCGCGCTCTACCGCGATCTGATCGCGCTGCGGCGCGCTCATCCGGCCGTGCAGACGGGCGGATTCCGCTGGCTTCACGTCGACGACGAGACCGTGGTGTTCGCGCGCGAGTCCGCGGACGAGACCGTCCTCGTGCTCGCCACCCGCGGCGACGCCGACGTCGAGCTCCCGGCCGGCGCGGTCACCGGCGCGCAGGCCTCGTCGACGTTGTTCGGGAACGCGACGCTCGCTGTCGCCGACGACGGCGCGGTGGTGCTCGCAGCCGAAGGTCCTGCGTTCGCGATGTGGATGCTTCCAGGGGTCGCCGCGCCGGCACCCGTGCCCGCGCCCGCCGAGGACGAGGTTTCGCGCGGCGTCACCGGTGCCGGAGAGCCCACGCCCGCCGACATCGTGGCGGACCGATGACCGCGCCCGGCCGCTTCCAGGCCCTGAGCGAAGGACTCGCCGAGGGAGTACGCAGCCGCGACGGGCTGATCGGACTGGTGCTGCTCGGGTCCGCGTCGGAGGCGGCATCCCACCGCCGCGACGAGTGGTCCGACCACGACTTCTTCGCGCTCACCGCGGCGGGGCGCGGCCCGGAGATCCGGCCCGACCTGTCGTGGCTGCCCGACCAGGAGCGGCTCGTGCTGACCGCGCGCGAGGGAGACATCGGCTTCGCGGCCGTGTACGACGACGGTCACGTGTTCGAGTTCGCCTTCTCGGATGCCGCGGAGCTCGCCGGCGCTCTCGCCGAGGACGCCACGGTCGTCGTCGACGACGAGGCGGGCACGACGGCGACCCTGATCGCCGAGTCGCGCGCGCGGGCGCTGGCCGGCGACCGCTACGACCCGGCCAACGACGCCCGGCTCATCCTGGTGAAGCTGCTCATCGGCGTGGGGCGGGTGCGGCGGGGAGAGGTGCTCAACGGCGGTGTCTTCATCCGCCAGTGGGCGATGCAGCTGCTCGTCCGGGCGATCCGCGGGCGCTTCGCCGCGGCATCCACCACCCTCCGCGACACGATCGATCCGGTGCGCCGCGTCGAACGCGATTTCCCGGAGTGGAGCGCACGCATCGCCGCGGCCCTCGAGCAGCCGGCCGAGACCGCCGCCCGCGCCCTGTTCGACCTGACGCGCGAGATCCTCGAGCCGGGGTGGGACGAGTTCCCGACGGCCGCCGCCGACGCCGTCGCGCGCCGCCTCGGCTGGTAGCCCCGCGACACGGTGTGATCCCCGTCACCGGGTGTGCGGCACCGGGTCGCAGGATCGGGCACACTGAGTGTCATGTCAGCGTTGACCACCATCGGCCTTCCCGTGGCCCTCGGCATCATCATGTTCGGCCTGGGCCTGAGCCTCACCGTCGGCGACTTCGCGCGCGTCCTGAAGCAGCCGAAGGCCGTGATCGTCGCCCTCCTGTGCCAGCTGGTCCTGCTGCCCGTCATCTGCTTCGGGCTCGTGCTCGCCTTCCAGCTGCCTCCGGTGCTCGCCGTCGGCATGATGATGCTGGCCGCCTCGCCCGGCGGCACGACCGCGAACCTCTACAGCCACCTGTTCCGCGGCGACGTCGCGCTGAACATCTCGCTGACGGCGGTGAACTCGGTCATCTCGGTGGTGACGCTGCCTCTCATCACGAACTTCGCGATCATCTACTTCGATCCGTTCGACAGCCAGCTCGGAATGCAGTGGGCCAAGGTCCTCGAGGTGTTCGCCATCGTGCTCGTGCCCGTGGCGATCGGCATGATCGTGCGCCGGTTCTGGCCGGCCTTCGCGAAGGCCATGGACAAACCGGTGCGCATCGCCTCCGTCATCATCCTGATCGTCGTGATCGCGGGCGCGGTCGCGTCGAACTGGGATCTGCTCGTCGACAACTTCGCGCAGCTCGCGCTCATCACGATCGTCTTCTGCCTGATCAGCCTGACCGTCGGCTATCTGGTGCCTCGCCTGCTCAAGGTGGGCAAGCGCCAGGCGATCGCGGCCTCGTTCGAGATCGGCATCCACAACGCCACCCTGGCCATCGTGATCGCACAGACCGTGCTCGGTTCGGTGGAGCTGAGCCTGCCCGCCGCCGTCTACGGCGTGTTGATGTTCTTCATCGCGTTCGGGTTCGGCTTCCTCATCCGCGAGCGGCACGCGACAGCCGACGCGGAGGCCGACGGAGCCGGCGAGCCCGCGACGCCTGCCGCGTCGAACTGACGCCCCGTCGCGGCTGTCGTCCCGTCGAGGGTGGCGGCGGCATCCGTCGTTCGTAGACTGGGTTCGCGAGGAGGTGCCATGCGCCCACTGACCGAAGACGACGTCCGTTCGTCGTTCGTGAATGCATCGCCCGATGAGCTGCGGATCGTCGCCCTGCCGAGCGACTTCCTGCTGGCGGACTGGGACCATCTGGACTTCTTCGCGTGGCGTGATCCTCGCACCCGCGGTCGCGGCTACCTCATCGCCGAGATCGACGGCACGCCGCGAGGTGTGGTGCTGCGCGCCGCCGAGAGCACATCGCGCGCCCGCTCCGGCATGTGCAACGTCTGCCACACGATGCAGCCCGGCGACCAGGTCTCGCTGTTCACGGCCCGCAAGGCCGCCGAGGCGGGTGAGCACGGCGACAGCGTCGGCACGTACATGTGCGCCGACCTGTCGTGCCACGAGAATGTGCGCCTCGCCATGCCGCTCGCGCCGAGCGAGATCCGCGCGAGCGTCGACCGGCGCATCGACGGCACCCGCCGACGTGCCGAGGACTTCGTGAGCCGCATCCTCGAGTCGGTCGAGAGCCGCCGATGAGCGGCGTGGTCGTGGTCGGCGACGCGCTGATCGATGAGCTGCGCAACGACAGCGGTGTGCGCGAGTTCGTCGGCGGGGCGGCGCTCAACGTGGCCGTCGGCCTCACCCGGCTGGGGGTGCCCGCGACCCTGATCGCGATGGTGGGCGACGACGAGGCCGGCTCGCACATCCGCTCGTATCTCGCCGACTACGGTGTCACGCTGCTCGCGACGCCGTCGCCGCTGGGCACGGCCCGGGCGGTCAGCACCCGCAGCGGCGCGGGCGAGCCCGAGTACGCGTTCAACGAGGCATCGCAGCGGCGCCGCATCCGCTTCGGCGAGGCCGAGCGGGCGGCGATGGCGGATGCCGCGCTCGTCGCCGTGAGCTGCGTCGCGTTCGACGACGAGGAGCAGACCGCCGAGCTGGCAGAGGCCGTCGCCGCCTCCGGCACGCCGCTGGCCATCGACCCCAATCCACGACTCGGGATGCTGCACGACGGCGACCGCTTCGTGCGCGGGTTCGAGCGGCTCGCGGCCGGCGCCGCGCTGGTCAAGGTCGGCGAGGACGACGCGAAGCTGCTCTACCGCGAGCACGTCGATGCGCTCCGAGCACGTCTGATCGATCTGGGCGTCGGAGCGGTCCTGGCGACAGAGGGCCCGGCCGGCGCCACGCTGGAGTCGGACGGCGTCGTGGTGACCCGGCCGATCTCGCACCTGTCCGGGCGCATCGTCGACACGATGGGTGCCGGCGATGCCGCGTTCGCTGCCGTCGTCGAGGCGCTCATCGACCGCGAGCCGTCCGGCGAGGAGTGGGGCGACGTGCTCCAGTTCGCGATGGATGTCGCGGCCGCGACCTGCCGCTTCGAGGGGGCGCTGCTGCGCACTCCGGCGGCGCTCGGAGGGCCACGATCTCGACCGCATCGGCACCTGACCCAGGGGTCGCGGCTCCGATTTCGAGCACCGGCCGAGAACGCGTAAGATAATGAATCGCGCCTCCGGTCGTCTGTACAAGTCGGACGGGTGCGCCCTGGCGAGTTACCCAAGCGGCCAAAGGGATCTGACTGTAAATCAGACTGCTCAGCATTCGGGGGTTCGAATCCCTCACTCGCCACCACCAGCCCCCGGTTTCCGGGGGCTTTCTGGTTCCCGGCACGCGCGTCGAGTCGCGCCACTTCGACGGAGATCGCCACTTCTGCGGAGGCATCCGCTGCCTTTCCTCCTTCGAAATGGCGATCTCCGAAGAAGTGGCGGATGCCGCAACCCGGCCTGCGCCGGCAACCCGAAGGCTCAGCCGGCGCTGACCCCGGCGGCCACGGACTCGGGGCGCTGCAGGTGGAGGATGGCCACGGCGTCACGCACCGCGCCGAGCGGTGCCTCGACGGGGGCATAGTCGTGGACGAAGCCGTTCTCGTCGACCACGGAGATCCGCACCACGGCGTGTCCGCGCCGGGGCGTGCGGATGGGGGCGGGAGCAGGTCGACGTGCCACAGGCATTCCTTCCTCGATGAAACATCGAGCGTACCCGGCGCCTGTCCACGGCCCTGACGGATCGCGCGGGACGCGTGCGAGGATGAGGACGCGGGTCGCCCCGCGACAGAGAGGACCACCATGACCGTGCCTGCCCCTCACACCGCACCGGCGCCGCAAGACGCCCCCGCGTCGTCACTGCTGCGGGTCGCGGTCTGGGTCGCGATCGGCGCTCTGATCGCCGCGGCCGCTCGTGTGCGTGATCTGGGTGCTCGTGGGTGACCAGCAGAACATCGTCGGCCGAGCCTTCTTCACGATCCTCCTGCTCGCCGGCTTCGCCGGTGCGGCCATCCTCGACGCGCACCTCGCGCCGCGCCGCCCCGCCTGGTTCGCTCTGGCGAGCCTGGGGGCGTGGGTCGCGATCCTGCTGATCGGCGCCGTGATGATCTGGATGCCGGACCGCACGTGGTGGAGCGGCTCGAGCCGGCTCATCCAGTTCCTGCTGATCGTCCTGGTGCTGCAGCTGACGCTCCTGCACTTGCGCGCTGTATGTGCGGGCGTTCCAGCGCAACGACACCGTCCTCACCCGCGCGCTGGCGATCATCACGATCATCCTCGTGGTCTGCCTCGCGGTGCTCCTGGTCATCCCGCTGATGCTCGGGGAGTACCTCGACCTGCCCGAGATCTACTGGCGCGTGGTGGTCGCCGTCGCGATCCTCGCCGCCGTCGGAACGGCCCTCGTTCCGCTCATCAACACGCTCCTGACACCGAAGGGCCCGCGCGCACCCGTAGCTCGGTACGGCGCCCCGCCGACCCCGCCGCAGCACCTCGCCGCCGAGCCGGCCGCGCCCGCTCAGGAGCTGCTTCCGTGGCCGACCTACGTCGACGCCCGCACGCCGCTGCCGATGCTGCCCGACGGATCGCCGGACTGGAACGCGTACTACACGGGGTACCCCTCGCCCGGCGCGCACGTCTTCACCGAACCGAAGACCGGGGGAGCCGCCGCGCTCGGAACCGGCCGCGCCGCTCGAGTCCGCACCTCCGGTCGCGCCGACGGCCCCGGGATACCAGGGCTTCCCGCCGCCTCCTCCGCTGCCGCCACGCCCGTAGCGGTCCTGCGGTCCGGCCCCGCTTCAGCGATCCAGCAGCTCCAGCGCGGCCATCGCGGCGTTGTGTCCGCCGATTCCGCTGACGGCACCACCCCGGCGCGCGCCGGATCCGCACAGCAGCACGCGCTCGTGCGCGGTCGCCACTCCCCACCGCTGTGACGGAGAGTCCAGCGGCTCGGCGTCGCCTGCCCACGGCCACGACAGCGGCCCGTGGAAGATGTCGCCGCCGGCCATGCCCAGCGACTCCTCGAGATCCGCGGTGGTCCGCGCCTCGATGCACGCTCTGCCGTCCGGCGCCTCGAACACCACGTCGCGGATGGGCTCGGCCAGCACCGAGTCGAGCGAGCGCTCGGCGGCATCCAGCAGCGCGGAGCGCGCGGCATCCGGATCCGACCCGGAGATCAGCCGGTGCGGCACCTGCAGACCGAACAGCGTGAGGGTCTGCGCGCCCGAGGCGCGCAGCTCGGGTCCGAGAATCGACGGGTCGGTCAGCGAGTGGCAGTAGATCTCGGCCGGCAGGGGATTCGGGATGCCGCCGCCCGCCGCCGCGCGATGGGCATCGTCGAGCTGCGTCATGGTCTCGTTGATGTGGAAGGTGCCGGCGAACGCTGCCTCGGGCGCCACCGTCGTGTCCCGCAGCCGGGGGAGCCGCCGCAGCAGCATGTTCACCTTCACCTGCGCGCCCTCCGGCGCGGCCGTGGGAGCGTCCGGCGTCGCGCCGCCCGCCCGCAGCAGGCGGTCGAGGACGGCGGGGCCGACGCCGCTCAGCACGAGCCGGGCGTGCAGGCGCTCGCCCCCGGCCAGCTCGACCTCTCCGTCGGGGCTGACCGCAGTGACCTCGCAGCCGGTGCGGAGCTCGGCTCCGGCATCCCGTGCCGCACGCTCCAGCTCGCCGCTCACCTGACCCATCCCGCCGACCGGGACGTCCCAGTCCCCGGTGCCGCCGCCGATCACGTGGTAGAGGAAGCAGCGGTTCTGGCTGAGGCTCGGGTCATCGGACGAGGCGAACGTGCCGATGAGGGCATCCGTGAGCGCGATGCCGCGGGCGATGTCGCTGTCGAGCGACGAGCGCAGCACGGTTCCCAGCGGCTGCTCGAACAGGTCATTCCAGAGCCTGTCGTCGCCCAGGCGTCGCCGGACGTCGGACCGCCGCGGGAGCGGGTCGGTCACGGTGGGGAAGAGGGTCCGGGCGACGGGAGCGATGCGGTCGGAGAAGGCCGCGAAGCGCTCGGCCTCTGCCGTGGACCCGGTGACGCGGTCGAACGAGGCGGCGGTGGCCGCGGCATCCGCGGTGTCGACCAGCACGCCCCGCGAGGGGTCGGCCGGATCGGGCGTGTAGGAGGAGAAGCGGCGGCGGATGAGGGTGATGTTCAGACCGAGGTCGGTGATGATCCGCGCAGGCAGCAGGCTGACGAGGTACGAGTAGCGCGAGAGTCGTGCGTCGACGCCTGCCCAGGGGCGTTCCGACACCGCGGCGCCTCCGACGTGGTCCTGCCGCTCGAGCACCGTCACGGAGCGTCCGGCGCGCGCGAGGTAGGCGGCCGCGACGAGGGCGTTGTGGCCCCCGCCCACGATCACGACGTCACGGACGGGGGTGCGCGCGGCGTCGACCATGCCCCCACGGTAACCGGGCCCCCCGCATCGCGCAGGGGTGACGGATGCCGACACCTCGGATGAACGGGCGCAGCACGCCGCGTCGACGACGCGGGTGACGGCGTGTCGCGTCCGTTCGCGGTCGTCACGCGCGCGACCCCTTCGCGCAGCGCGGATACCGTGGAGGCATGGCCCTCGCAGAAGACCTTGCCGCGCTCGCGATCGACATCGCCCGAGAGGCCGGCGAGCTCGCGCGCGTGCGCCGCGGTGAAGGCGTCGCGATCGCCGCGACCAAGTCGGCGCTCGCCGACATCGTGACGGATGCCGATCGCGAGGTCGAGGCGCTCATCCGCGGACGGCTGGCGACCGAGCGCCCCGAGGACGGGTTCCTCGGCGAGGAGACCGGCGCCGAACGGGGCTCGAGCGACATCACGTGGGTCGTGGACCCCATCGACGGCACCGTGAACTATGCCTACGGCATCCCCGCCTACGCCGTCAGCATCGCCGCGGTGACGGGAGAGCCCACACCCGAGGAGTGGCACGCCGTCGCGGGCGCCGTGTACAACCCGACGCTGGGGGAGATGTTCCACGCGGCCGAGGGCGCGGGAGCGTGGCTGGGCGATGGGCGCCTCTCTGTGAACATCGAGATGCCGGCCGGAGCGCTGCTGGCGACCGGGTTCGGCTATGACCCGGCCACCCACGCCGGCGACCTCGAGCGAGTGGCGCGCGTCATGCCGCTCGCCCGCGATCTGCGCAGGGCCGGCGCGGCGTCGCTCGACTTCGCCTATGTCGCCGCCGGTCGCCTCGACGGATACTTCGAGCGCGGCCTCCAGCCGTGGGACCACGCCGCGGGCGCCCTGCTCGTGACCGAGGCGGGCGGCCGCGTCGGCGGTGCCGGGCCGGAAGGCCGGGTCTCGAACGCGCTCTCGGTGGCCTCGGCACCGGCGGTCTTCGATCGGCTGCTCGCGGCGGCTCTCGGGCGGTAATCCGGCCGCGGGAGCGGTACCACGACCTTCGGGAATGTCGTCCGCATTGATGGCATTCTCAGGTCGCTCGGGGTAGTGTTTACCCGATCGTTACCTTCGCCGCCCGAAACGGCGCAGGTGTCATCCGCCCCGATTCCCGTTACGTCGCGCCCCCCGAGCGACACGAACCGAGAGCCTTCCCGCTTGCTGTTTGACGCCCCGATGGCTGAGTCTGCGCCCACGCGCCGATCAAGCCGGACCTCTGTTACGCCTGTGCAGGCGCCTTCGGAGACCCTCGGTGCTTCGCGCGCAGAACTGCGTCGCCGGGCTGCGGCATCGCCTGTCGGCGAGGTCGCTCACGCTGACGAGGCCAAGCAGAAGGATGCCGCGGCCGAGCCCGCGACACCGGTGATCGTCGTCGAGCTGCAGGCAGCCGTCCCGGCCCAGCCGCTCACGGATCTTCCCGCCGCACCGCTCAGCCGCCGCGCTCGCCGGGCTCCCGTCGCGGGCGAACAGGCCGCCATCGTCGAGCCCGCGATCGATCCCGTCGCGCCGGAGGACGAGGTTCGTCTCGAGCCCGAGTTCCGCGCCGACCTCCCCACTGCCGCTGCCCCCGCCCCGCTCCTCGAGACCGTTCTCGCGCCTGCTGAGCCGTTCGTGCTGCTCGAGCCCGTGCGGGACGAGGTTTCCGAGCCCGTGCTCGATGACGAGACGGATGCCGAGCCCGCCGAGGCTGCGGCATCCGATGTCGACGAATTCGAAGCCGCCGCCCGCCTGTTCTCCTTCACGGGGGAGCTGCCGGTTCAGGCCGCAGCCGACGAGCCGGTCGACGACGCCGTTGACGCGGAGCCTGTCGCCGCGCATCGCGTGCCGCGAGGTCGTCGCGTCGCCTCGTTCAAGCGGATGACGGCCGCGTCGTTCTCGGTGGGCGTCATGGGCATCGTCGGACTGATGACCGTCGGCATGACCACGCCCGCCGAGGCTGTCGCCGCGGCCGGCGGCGCCGAGACCACGATGTCGATCGTCGCGCCGACCGAGGGCACCGCGCCCGCGATGGACAAGGACGAGATCCAGGCATACGTCGCCCCCGCCGAGGCGCAGCCCGAAGACCTGCACCGCACCGAGAGCTACGGCACCACGACCGTTCGCGGAGATGGCTTCGCAGGCGGGCATCAAGAACTTCTCGAACCTCTTCGTCAACGACCCGACCGCGGCTATCCAGTGGCCGTTCGCAGTCGGTGTGACGATGTCGTACGGCTTCGGAATGCGCTCGGGCCGGATGCACGAGGGCATCGACTTCACGCCCGGCGCCGGCGCTCCGATCCAGGCGGTCGCCGAAGGCACCGTGCGCGTCGCGTCCGAGGCCGGCGGAGCCTACGGCGTCCACGTGATCGTCGACCACGTCATCGACGGCCAGCTGGTCTCGAGCCACTACGCGCACATGCAGTACGGCTCGATGGAGGTCGTACCCGGACAGGCTGTGACAGCAGGCACCGTCCTCGGCAAGACCGGCAACACCGGCCGCTCGTTCGGCGCACACATGCACTTCGAGATCCTGATGAACGGCACCACCGCGATCGACCCGATGCCGTGGCTGCGACAGCACGCCGGAGGGTGACCTCGATTCAAGGAGGGGGCCAGGCTCTGGTATCCTCTTCTAGTTGCCCGCATGCGGGTGGCACGCCCCGATAGCTCAGTGGTAGAGCACTTCCATGGTAAGGAAGGGGTCGTCAGTTCAATCCTGACTCGGGGCTCGGAACATCGTGAGATGTCCTGCGGCGGGGTAGCTCAGTTGGTGAGAGCGCACGACTCATAATCGTGAGGTCGCGGGTTCAAGCCCCGCTCCCGCTACAGATTGAAAGCCCCGGATTTCCGGGGGTTTTGTCGTGTCAGACCCGTTTGTGCCGCGCTCTCACCCCCTCCAAAAGTGACCTCACGATTCGCGCCGTTGATAGCGTCGCGAACTGCGAGCGCCGCCTCGGTGCCGGAGATGTGGGTATACCGCTCGGTCGTCGTGATCGACGCGTGGCCCGCCACCTTCTGAATGTGTGCGGGAGCGACGCCTTGGCGTGCGAGCCGCGATAAGAACGTGTGTCGCAGGTCGTGGAAGCGCAACGGTTGTCCGTCAGCGAATGTCGCGATCTGGTCGCGGACTGCGTGCCAGCGCACAGCACGTGCGAGGTTAGTGCTGTCGAAGGGCCCGCCGAGCTTGCCAGTGAAGATGTGCTCGCGACCGAGCCCCCGTGCGTCGTCGAGCCACGGAGTGAGCTCTTCGAGGATCGGCACTTGGCGGGACTTGCCACTCTTCGTGGGTCGCTCAACGAGACGACCGTGCCCGTCCGGCGAGAATGTCCGTCGAACAGTGAAGTAGTGCTGATGCTCGTTCAGGTCGTCCCAGCGCAGACCGACGAGCTCTCCGAGCCGAAGGCCGGTGAAGGCGAGGCCCGCAAGCGCCCGCTGGCCGAAAGGGTGGAAGCTCGTGAGTGACAGCATGCGCTGCACCTGGAGGTCATCGAGAGCGCGCGCCGTCCACTCCGCTTCGCGTGACTTGCCGCGACTGTGCGGCAGTGATCGGCACGGGTTCGCGGGGAGCAGTCCATCCATCACGGCGAGTTCGAGGATCTTGGACAGAAGCGCGACCGCATCGCCCTTCGTGGACTCCGCCCCAGTCCAGAGTGCCTTAGCCTTCGCGATCGTCAGCGGGCGCAGCTCGGCGAGGGGGAGAGCGCCGAGCGTCGGCTCGACGCGGATCGCCCATGCTCTCGCGTACGCCTGGCTGGCGTTCGAGGTGAGGCCGTCCTCGACCAGCGCGCGGAACTCGCCGAAGAACTCGGCAAGGGTCGGCGCACTCGGATCTAGTCTCACATTTGGAGACTACATTGAGTGGTCGCGCTAGTGCAACATTGTGAGACTAACTCTCCGGAGTGGGAGGCTTGCGTTCCGACATGCCGACCGCGAAGGCTGCGGGATCGACCGTGATGCCCGGGAACTCGTAGACGTCCGGATGCTCACCGAAAACGCGCCGGAACAACGCGATTCGCCGGTACAGCGACGAACGGCTCATCCCGAACTGCTTCTGCATCCCGTCGAATCCACCGAGGAGCCGCCAGGCGACCCAGAAGCCGAAGAGGTCGAACAAGTTCGACGCCGTATAGCCGCGTAGCAACGACTTCAGGAACGGCAGCGCCGCATAGATCGGCTTGTTCGCCTTTGCGTTCGCGTCGTAGTACGACTCCCATGCTTGCTCGAGCGCGTGCTTCGCGCGCCCTTCGCCCTCGGGGAGGGCATGCGTTCAGATCGGAAGTCCGCCACGGTGACACGTCCTAGTCTCGATTCCTGGACTACCAGAGTACGACTAGCATCCGTCACGCAAGGGCCGTTAGCCTTCACTCAGACCAAATGCTGTGCAGGTCGCTGTTTCAGCACGCCAGCATTTGGAGCTCCGGTGACTTGCACCAAGATTCCCTACGAATCCCTTTCGGCCGCCCATGCCGCTCTTCGAGCGATCCAGCGTTGCCGCATTGCCGCGGACCGCGCCGAGCAGGCGATCCATCCGTGCGCCGAACACCACGCGTTCCACCTCACGTCCGACCGGTCCGCGGCTCGCAATCGGTGGACTCGTCGCCGCTGAGCCTGTGGGTGTGACCTGATCGCCAGATCTCGCTGACCGCCGACGAAGCGCTAGTTCTCTTCGAGCTGCTACACCGCTGGGAGGACGAAAGTGACCGGTGCCATTGAGCCATTCCGTGGCGCACTGGCAAATCTGGGTGTCGATCTCGACGACTCGCCTACACAACTCAACGGCCCCGCGCTCGTGCTCCGTCCGATCGCAATGTACCGATAGTCGACTGCCGCCCTTCGCGCTTCGCGCTCCGGTTGCCCTCGGCATCGCTGTCCCGTTTCGTGTGCGACGGGTTGTGCGCGAGGAGGTCGGCGCGAGCGCGCCGCACGCGGCTCCGCTTCGCGCCCGACCTCCTCGCGCTCAATCCCATTCGTACGTCGACCACGGTGGTGCGATTGCCGATCGCACCGCGACCAGCGAATAGATCGACAGTTCCGGAGCGAAGGTCAGGAAGGCGTCGAGCGCCGCTTCCGCTGTGAATGCCAGGCCGGTCACACCTCCGACAGGTTCGCCAGGTCGACCGAACGCATCACGAAGGTGGATCTCCCACTCCGGCAGCGGTTCCGCGTCCGTGTGGTCCTGGTTGAGGCACATCATGATTGCTCCTTTCACGGCGCGGACCAACCCCGCGCGATCAACTCGCGTCGCGACCGCGCAGCGAGATCTTCCAACGGTGCCGGCGCGACCGCCGGCACCTCGGGGCCGGCCTCGTCGCGGAGCCGCGACTCCCACCACTCCCGCCGCAGCCGGCGTTGCACGGTGCGCGTCAGCCCAGAGAAAGACCAGCCGCTGCGGCGTGGGGTGCTACGAGACGCGCTGACGACCTGGGACCGCGACCCGTACCGTTGGTGAACCAGGCTCGAGCAGTCCTGCGGCTCGCAGTCCACCGCGCAGCGCATCTTCCGGGCGGCGTCACCGAGTGCGACCTGATGCCGCCAAATCTCGAGCGGAACTTCGCCCGTGTCGGACGCAACGTCCTTAAGCACGTAGTTCAGCGCTTTGGACAGGTACCAGATGGTCTTCGCCCCGTCGCCGTCCGCCCGGAACGCATCGCACTTCGCCTGGTCGCCCCACTCCACGATTACGCCGTCCACTCGCGACACTGCCACCGCGGTGCGCGCCGCATCGCGCAGTTGGTCCGCAGACGGAGCCTCGATCCGGGCAATCCGGACGATCGCGTGCACATGCAGCACGCCGCGGTCCTGCCACTCCCGGACGATGAAGTACTCCAGCGAGTCCCACCGATCCCGCATCCGACGTCGGGTGCGATCCCACAGCACCCCGGCATCCCGATTCCACGCCACCTGGCCCGCGTAGTCGTAGCCGACCGCATCCAGCGGCACGCCGCGCAGCCCGGCATCGGTCGCCGTATGCATCACGCCGCAACGGCATCGCGTGCCCTTCGCCCCGTCACGCGGCACCCGGTGCACGCCGCCGAACGACGGCGCCGTGAGGGTCAGGAGATAGAACCGGAAGTCCTCGACCGGACCGTCGAACACTCCCGAGCGAGCGATCGCCGCCCAGTCACCGCGATAGAGCTCCGCGCACGACCCGCACTTGCTCTTGATCCGGGACCCACACCGCACCCACACGCCGGTAGACGTCTTGACGGGGGAGGAGCAGCCGCGCGCGAGCACGTCTGCAGCGCCCGGGTCGATTGTTTTCGGAGTCGGCTCGCATAGCGAGCGGCGACGGGTACACGCCTCATAATCGTGAGGTCGCGGGTTCAAGCCCCGCTCCCGCTACAGTTGGAAAGCCCCGGTTCGCCGGGGTTTTTTGTTGCCCACGCACCGATCATCTGCGCGTGCACGCGCCGATCTGCTCACAGTGATGCCGGTGGAGGTCCTCGTCGAAGAGGTCTGCGAAGGCGGCCCAGCCGACGGCGGGAGGCCCCGGGGTGCGCGGTCGGGTCCGCGCACCCCGGAGCCTGTTCTCACGGCGACTCGCAGCGGCTATCCGCCGTAGACCTGGAACTCCCGAATACTGCCTCCCTGGCCGTTGCTGCCCGTGATGGTGATCTTCACGTATCGCGCGCTGACCGGAGTGGTGAGGCTGTCGATGCCCGGAGCCGAGAAGGCTGCGGTCTTGGCGACGAAGGTCGACCAGGTGCTGCCATCAGTGGAGTACTCGATCTTGTACTTCACCGCGCTGCCGACAGGGAAAGCCGACGTGGCGACGTGCGCGACATCTTGAGCCGAACCCAGGTCGACCTGCAGCCACGACGGGTCGGCGGCGCCCGCCGATTGCGCCCACCGGGTGGCGGCGTTCAGATCCAGCGCCTTGTCGGCCGAGAAGGTCGGCGAGTAGATGCTGGATGCGGTCGCCGTCGCGCCGGCGGTCAGCCGCGTGATCGGGTCGCCGTAGACGTCGAACTCCGAGACGCTGCCGCCCTGACCCTGCGTGGCCGTGAACGTCACCCGGACGTACCGCCCGATCGCGGTTGTCGGGCTGGTGTCGGTCCCCGGAATCGCGTAGGCCGTGTGGTTGACGAACGTGAACCACGTCGACCCATCGGCGGAGTACTCGATCTTGTACTTCACCGGCTGCGCCGCGATCGTCGACGTCGTCGTGCGCGCGATGACGTAGTCGGCCCCGAGGTCGACCTGCAGCCAGGACGGGTCCGCGTATCCGGAATGCTGTGCCCACCGTGTTGTGGACAGCCCGTCGACTGCCTTACCGGGAACGTGGTTCTCCGAGTACTGACTCGACGCCGTCGCGGGCTTGCCCTGCGAGAGCGACAGCGGGCTTCCCCACACCTCGAACTCCCAGAGGCTGCCCTCCTGCAGCTGGGTGTCGGTGAGGAGCATGCGCACATAGCGCGCGTTCACGGCCGGACCGTCAGCCTTGCCGGGGACGACGAACTTCGTCGTGTGGTCGGCGTACGTGGTCCACACGACGTCGTCCGTGGAGTATTCGATTCTGTACTTCACACCCTCGCCGGTGGCCAGGAATGCCGAGGTCGTCACACCGGTGACCACATGCGTTTCTCCGAGGTCGACTTTCAACCACGACGGGTCGGCTGCGCCGGAGGCCTGGGCCCACCGAGTGGCCGAGTCGCCATCGACAGCGTTCGACGCGGGATGACTGACGGAGGAAGTCGACGCGGTCGTCGCCTTGCCCTGCGACGCCGGCACCGGAGCGACGTTGCTGATGTCAGCGCCGTCGACACCCGCCGCTGCGATGACTTCGAGGGCATCCGCAGGCCAGTTGCCGCCACTGACCGAGATGTTCCCGGTCACCTCGTTGTTCCCGCCCTCGCCCTGCGTGGTCATCCCGGCAGCGAAGTAGTTGTCTTTAGCGCGGTTGCTCGACGAGTTGAGGTAGGCGAGGTTTCCGGAGTAGCCGGAGGCCAGGTGATACCACTTCGCGTTTGGCCCGCGGTCGAGCACGTTGTTGGTGTCGAGGATGCCGGCCGAACCGTTGTCGCGGTAGAGCAGGGCGTGCGACGTCCTCTGGTCGTAGATGTAGTTGTCGACAACCTGCGTTCCGTACTGGCTGCCGAGCGTGTAGACCCCGCCGCCGTCCGGAACCTGCTTCATGTAGTCGTGGATCAAGTTGCCGCGCACGATGTTGTTCTTGGCGACAGGGGGGTTGGTGGAGTTCTTGTCGAGATTGCCCCAGCCCCAGCCGACCGAGATCGCTGAGTACGGCAGGTCGTAGAGCGTGTTGTGCTTCACGTCGGTGGCGTCGGTGAAGCCGACGAAGATGCCGACGGTGTCTCGGTACTCGCGTCCGATCTGAGTGATGGTGTTGTGAGAGATGACGTTGCCGGTGACGCGCCGTTCCGGATCCGGCTCCGAATGCTCCGCCTTCGTCACACCGCCGATCGTCATGCCGCTGCCAGAGAGGTCACGGAACGTGTTGTGATCGATCAGGTTGTCTTGGCTGCCGATGCCGAATGCGAGCCCTGCGTTGGCCATGTGCTCGAACGTGCACTTCGACACGACGATGTTGCGGGAATTGGTGAAGGTGACACCCGCCGGGGTCAGATGGCTCTTGTCGGGCCACCCGGAGCCGGTGCCGCGGAAGACGACCCCCGCCTGGAAGTCGGGGTAGCCCAGCTCGGTGTTCGGTTCGGTCCAGCCATCGTACGAGAACGTGATCCCCTCGAACCGAACGTGGTGCAGCGGGGTGCCCGTCTCGCCGGTGCCCTTCAGTAGGCCGACCGTCGTGCCCAGCACGAACTCACGCGCGGGGTCGATTCTCGTGCCTTCAGAGTCGGTGACGATCTCCGCGGGGCGCGGCTTGTAGTAAAGCCGATCGGCCGTGCGGTCGAGGTACCACTCACCCTCGAGGTCGAGGAGCTCGAGGGCGTTCTCGACCCACGCGATGTCTCGCGCCACATGAAGGGGCTGCGTGGCGCTGTCGGCCCAGCCAGGGTTGTCCATCGTGAGGGTCACTGCGTTGCCCGTGACGTCGATGGAGTCGACGCTGTACCGCGGGTGCTTCCAGCTCAGAGCGGCCGCGATCTCGATGTCGTCGGGGTTGCCCCACATATCCATCTCGTTCCAGGGCGCCCCCGCTGATGCGAAGGAGTAGCCCGTGGCGTCGGACGAGAAGCCAGGGTTGCCGACGTGCCGTGCGCGCGTCTGGCGAACCCCGTCGACGTAGAACTGGCGCGACTCGACGTCGGCGGCCACCGGTGCTGACCAGATGTCGCCGTCGCCTTTGACGAAGGCGGAGGGGTCGATGGTAGTGCCGCCGCTGAGAATAGGCGTGGCGCCTTCAGCCGCGCGGTATATGACGTCGAATCCGTTCGTACCGGAGTCGTGGTCCGTCGAACTCTCTGTGAGTTCGAAGGCGCTCGAGAGGTTGTAGGTTCCGCCCGTCAAGGAGACGATGATGTCGCCGGTCATGTCGGCATTGACGGTGCGCACTTTGTCGCGAGCGCCTTCCAGTGAGCACGGGCTGTCCGACGAGCAGGTGGAGCCGCTGCCGATGGGGGATGCCCAGTACGTCGCCTGGATGTTGTTGGCCGCCGCAGTGGCGGGTGCTGCGGTGACGAGTGTGAGCGACGCCGTCGTGATGGCGATCGCCGCGCCGAGTGCAATTCCACGCATCTTTGAGTGGACTAACATGCTGCCTCCTTGGAGCCGTTGAGCTCGGGCATTCAATCATGGGTGCCGAAGCCGCACCGACGCGGAGGCACGATCGGGTATCAGTGTGGTCGGATCGTGCTCTCGCTGGGCGGAAACGCGGTCAGAATGCGGTCGCGCCCGCAGATCAAATGCCTTTGCATGGCGTGAGCGGCTGCCTGGGGCTCTCGTGCGGCGATCGCCTGAACGGCCGCGCGGTGCTCGCTCCACGCCTCGAGCGTTGCTCCCGGTTGTCCGTAGCCGTGATATCGGCTTGTCTGCTCGAGCGTCGTAGCGAGGTTCTCCATGATCATTTTCGACCTGGCCATCCGAGCGATGGCGAGGTGGAGTTCGACATCCCACTGCGGGAGCAGCGTCGCGACGGGGTCGCCGCTGCGTATCGCGTCAAACGCAGCGTCACACGCCGCGAGGAGCTCGGCGATCTCCTCGGACGTTCCGCGTCGCGCAGCCCGGGCTGCGGTCGCCGGCTCGATGAGTAGCCGGTAGTCGAAGAATTCACTGATCGCACGGGAATCGAGGAGCGGGGAAGCCTCGAAACCGCGGCCCGGGTCTCTGGTCACCAATCCTTCGGATTCGAGTCTCAGGAGCGCGCGCCTCACGGGGGTGTTCGAGACCTGGAGCTGGCGAGCGAGCCGCTCGACATTCAGTCGCGCGCCAGGCGCGATGTGTCGGGACCTCAGCAATTCGCCCAGGTGCCGGTAGATCTGGTCGCTGACGGCCGAGCGGCGGCCGCCGAGACTGATTGGTGTCATCGATCATCGACCGTATCTGATCGAGTCGTAAAGGGGAATGGCGGAGGACGTGAGGCAGGGCGAAGCGCGAGCGCGAGGATCCTTCACCACGCGAACTGTGAGCGGTATCAGTCGCTTGCCCTCGATCAATGGTGAGCGCTAACATCGCTTCCGGAGTCCCCCAACTCCGCCGCGGCGCCGCGGCCACCCGAAGGAAGCGCAACGATGCAGCCTCTTGCCCGACGTTCTCTCGCAGCCCTCACAGCCGTCGCGATCGGCCTCACCGGTGCGATCACCGCGGCGCAACCCGCAGTGGCGGCGACGCAGCTGGTCGCTCACTACCCGCTCGACGAGACGACGGGCACGATTGCGGTCGACGCCTCCGGCGCAGGGCGCAGCGGCTCCTATGTCGGCGCCCCCGCCCTGACCGGCGGCGAGGGCGTTCGGCTCGACGGAGTCGATGATCACATCAAGCTGCCGAACAATCTGCTCGCCGGGCTCACGTCGGTCACCGTCAGCGCCGAGGTTCTCGTCCGCGCGGCGCAGGGGACGCCGTACTTCATCTACGGCTTCGGCAACACCGACGGTAGCGGCGTCGGCAACGGCTACCTCTACTCGACCGGCAACACGTACAAGACGTCGATCGCTTCGGGCAACTGGTCGACCGAGCAGACCGCGAACAGCGGCGAGAACCTCGAGCGCGACGTCTGGAAGACCATCACGTACACGCTCGACGACGCCACGAACACGGCGAGCGTCTACCTCGACGGCGTGCAGGTCGCGCAGAACACCAACGTGACGATCGCGCCGGGATCGATCGGCGGCGGCGTCACGACGGCGAACTACCTCGGCCGTTCGGTCTACAACGCCGACAAGCGCCTGGCCGGCAGCCTGCGCGACGTGCGCATCTACGACGCGGCCCTCTCCGCCTCGGAAGTGACATCGCTCGTGCCGACCGATGCCGCACGACTGCAGCGGGATGCCGCGAACCTGTCGCTGGGAGATCTCTCCGGCCTGACAGCCGACATCGCTCTTCCCGCCAGGGGGGCGAACGGCGCGACGATCGCGTGGTCGTCGAGCGATCCAGCCGTGATCTCCGCGACCGGTGTGGTGACCCGCCCGGCTGCCGGACACACGCCGGCCACCGCGACTCTGACCGCCACGCTCACGCGGGGGGCGGCATCCGAATCCCGCTCGTTCGAGGCGACGGTGCTCGCCCTTCCCGGCGCGGACGTCCTCGCGCAGGAGGACCTCGACGCGGTCGAGATCGTCAACGCCCACGACATCCGCGGCAACATCACGCTGCCGTCCGAGGGCACCGTCAACGGCACCGCGATCGAGTGGTCGGCCTCGCCGGCCGGCGTGATCACGACGACGGCGCAAGGCGGCAGAGCGGCCGGAGTCGTGTCCCGTGGTGCGACCGACACCGCTGTGACTCTCACCGCGACGGTGCCGGGATCGACCGCCACCCGTGCCATTGACGTCACCGTGACCGCAGCACCGGCCGATCTGGACACCGACTACACGGCCGGATACCTCTGGACCCACTTCGCGGCTCAAGGAGGCTACGAGAAGATCTTCTTCGGCCACAGCGACGACGGCCTGCACTGGTCGAAGCTCAACGACAACGCCCCGATCCTCGCCAATCTCGGCGGAGACCTCGGCGTGCGGGACCCGCACCTCGTGCGCGCTCCGGAGGGCGACAAGTACTGGATCATCGGCACCGACTTGCACGCCGAAGGCGGCGGTGCCGGCGGATCCGGCTGGGATCAGCTGAACGCGAGCAAGAACCTCGTGGTGTGGGAGTCCACGGACCTGGTGAACTGGAGCGACCAGCGCATCGTTTTCGCAGGCTTCGAGCACGCCGGCAATGTCTGGGCGCCCGAGGCGATCTACAACGACGCCACCGGCGAGTACTACGTGTACTGGTCTGCACGTGACCGTCGCGAGAACGAGACGCCCGACTGGGCGCTGCGCGTCTACCTCACCAAGACCCGCGATTTCGTGACCTTCACCGAGCCGCAGGTCTGGGCCTCGATGAACGAGCAGGGCGACGGCGCCGGCGGCGTCAACATCATCGACTCGAGCATCGCCAAGGAGGGCGACACCTACTACCGGTTCTCCACCTCCGACTGGCACACGGTCGTCGACACCGCCCCGACCCTTGACGGGCCGTGGACGCGTGAGATCGACGCGGGTGAAGCCGGCGCCCACGGGCTGCTCGCCCGGATGGAGGGATTGACCGTTTACCAGCTGCCCGACGGCCGGTGGGCGGCGATGGGCGACGATGGCGGTTACTACGGCCACACCGCCGACACCCTCGCGAGTCTCGAGTTCGAGCAGCTTGCGGTCGGCTCGGGCGCGGACCAGTACTCGTTCGATCAGCGCTTCCGTCATGGCTCGGTGCTGCGCCTGTCGGCTGCCGAGGAGCAGACCCTGCTCGCCGCATACGGCAACACCCGGACCCGGAAGAGCCGGAGGAGCCGCAGCAGGAGCCGATCGCCGAGTACACCTTCGACGATGGCACCCTCACCGACTCGGCAGGCGACGCGGACCTTACGGCGAGCGGCACCGCCGCCGTCGCGACCGACGCAGTGAAGGGCAAGGCGCTGAAGCTGGACGGCACGGCCAACGGGTTCGCGTCGTTCCCGACGGGCTTCTTCGACGGCCGCAGCACGATGACGGTGTCGATGGACGTGAAGTCCGAGAAGGCCAGCGGCAACTTCTTCACCTTCGCCCTGGGCGCCGACACGAGCAAGTACTACTTCCTGCGCCTGCGCGGGGGAGACGTACGCAGCGCGATCACCCAGACCTCGTGGCAGAACGAGTCCGCGGTCACGGGAACCGTGGAGAGCGGGCAGTGGCATCGCATCGATGTCGTCTTCGCCGGCACCACGATGACCGTCTACGCGGATGGCGTCAAGCTCGGCGAGAACGCCGCGCTCGGCGCGACGATCGAGCAGCTCGGCACGGATCTGGTCGGCTACCTCGGCAAGTCGCTCTACTCCGCCGACGGCTACTTCCAGGGCTGGTACGACAACGTGCGCGTCTACAACCGCGCGCTGTCGGCCACCGAGGTGCTGGCCAATGCGGGGGTCACCGACCAGCTGCTCGACGTGTCTCTGACGGATGCCGCGGCCCTCAAGCTCGCGCCGATCGTCAGCGGTGCCGCGCACACGGCCGTGTTCCCCGTGCACAAGGGCACCGACGTCACCGCACTGGCGCCGACGTTCACCACTGCTCCGGGAGTGACCGTCTCACCGGCATCCGGCACGGTGGTCGATATGACTCAGCCGGTGACCTACACGCTCACCGCAGCAGGCGGCACGACGACCACGTGGACGATGACCGCGACTGTGGTCAACAGTCCTGTGCTGCCGGGCCTGTACGCCGATCCGAACATCGCGGTCTTCGGCGACACGTACTACATCTACGCGACCTCCGACGGCTACGCCGGCTGGGGTGGCAAGGAGTTCTACGTGTGGAGCTCGAAGGACCTCGTGGACTGGGAGCGCTCGGCAGAGCCGTTCCTGACGCTCGACGGAGCGAACGGGAACGTGCCGTGGGCGACCGGCAACGCGTGGGCGCCGACGATCATCGAGCGCGACGGGAAGTACTACTTCTACTTCAGCGGCCACAACGCCGCGCTCAATCGCAAGACGATCGGCGTCGCGGTCGCGGACACCCCGGAGGGCCCCTTCCTCGCCCAGCCGAACGCGATGATCCTCAACAACGAGGCGGTCACATCGGGTCAGGCGATCGACCCCGCCGCGTTCCACGACCCGGTATCGGGCAAGTGGTACCTCGGATGGGGCAACGGCTCGCCGGTGCTGGCCGAGCTGAACGACGACATGGTCTCGATCAAGGCCGGCACGTACCAGCGCATCACCGGTCTGACCGACTTCCGCGAGGGCGTCTTCTTCAACTACCGCAACGGGCTCTACCACCTCACCTACGCGATCGACGACACCGGTTCGGAGAACTACCGGGTCGGCTACGCGACGTCCACCAGCATGACCGGACCGTGGACGTACCGCGGCGTGATCCTGCAGAAGGACCTCGCGCTCGGCATCAAGGGCCCCGGTCACAGCTCGATCATCAACGTCCCGGGCACGGACGACTGGTACATCGCGTACCACCGCTTCGCGATGCCGGGCGGCGACGGCAACCACCGCGAGACGACGATCGACAAGCTCGAGTTCGGTGCCGACGGCCTGATGAAGGCCGTCGTGCCGACGCTCGAGAGCGTGGCCCCGCAGGTGATCGAGCTGCCTGCAGCCCCGCCCGAGGTCACCGTGACCGTGACCGGCCGATGCGTCGCCGGCAAGGTGACACTCGTCGTGCAGACGAAGAACGTCGACGACGTGCCGGTGACTCTGTCGGTGCAGACACCGTACGGCAGCAAGAACGCCGGCGTCCTCCAGCCAGGCAAGAGTTCCGCGCAGGCCTTCACCACGCGCCTCGCGCAGATCGAGCCCGGCACGGTCTCGGTCACCGCTGGCGCGGTCCGGGAGGGAGAGCCGGTGACATCGGTGACCGAAGCGTCGTACTCGCTGCCGGCCTGCGGCTGACAACGCGCTGAAGTGCGAGGGCGGGGGACGAGATTCGTCGCCCGCCCCGCCGTGTCGAACGAGCCGGATCTACCGCAACGGGTCGCCGCCGTGATCGATCTCACGATCGGGCACGTCACCGACGTCGCCGAGGGCGCGCGGGTCGTGCTCGACCACCCGATCGACGTCGCTCGTCGGGACGCCGGAGTGCTCGGCATTCTCCGCGTCGAGCGCTCGGGGAGACGCCTGGCGCGCAGGACCCTCGGTGGCGTGCGAGATGTCTGCCACCGATGCCGGCGGTCCCTGCTGCAGGCCCACGCGACGGGCGAGCCGTCGCATCCACGACGGTTCGTGCAGCACCCCCCGCGCGAGCGGCTCCTCCACCTCGAGGCCGTAGTACTCGCCGATGTGGTCGACGAACTGCGCCCGGGCGGCCCGGTCGTAGGCGCGGCGCTCGCGAGAGAACGCGATCACGGTGGCCCAGCAGATCATCAGCATGACGACACTGAACGGCAGGGCGATGATGATGGCCGCCGTCTGGAGAGCCTGCAGGCCGCCCGCGAGCAGCAGCGCCGTTGCGAGAACTGCGCTGGTCACCGCGAAGAAGGCCCGCACCCAGCGTCGGGGATTGATCTGGCCGCCGGTAGCGATCATCCCCATCACGAGCGCTCCCGAGTCCGACGACGTCACGAAGAAGACGGTGATCAGCACCAGGACGCCGACCGTGAGCACGGACGTGCCGGGGATGTACTCGAGCATCTGGAACAGGGCCGTGTTGAGGTCGACTGTGCCGTCCGGCTGCGTGAGGGCGCCGGGGTCGGTGAGCTCGATGTACAACGCCGAGCCGCCCAGCACGCTGAACCAGAGGATCGTGACGAGCGTCGGCACGATGATGACACCCATCACGAACTGCCGCACGGTGCGACCTCGTGAGATGCGGGCGATGAAGATGCCGACGAACGGCGCCCACGAGATCCACCAGCCCCAGTAGAACGACGTCCAGGCTGCCTGCCACGCCTCACCGGCCGCGCCCTGGAAGGCGCTGACGTTGAACGACAGGCCGATGTAGGTCTGGATGTAGTTGCCGATCGACTGCACCCACTCTCGCAGCAGGAACTCCGTCTGGCCGAACACCAGCAGGTAGACCACGAGCACACCGGCGAGGATCAGGTTGAACGACGACAGCCACTTCATGCCCTTGGTCACGCCGGACAGCACCGATGCCAGCACCAGCACGGTGATCACGGCGATGACGCCGATCTGAACCGGCGCGGTCGGCTCGAACAGGCCGATGGCATCCAGTCCCGCGCTGATCTGCAGCACGCCGAGACCGAGGGACGTCGCGACGCCGAAGAGCGTGCCGACGAGCGCGACGACGTCGATCGCGTTGCCCCAGCCGCCCTCGACCCGCTTGCCGAGCAGCGGCTCGAGCGACCAGCGGATGGAGATCGGGCGCTTGCGTCGGTGGATCGCGTACGCCAGTCCCAGTCCTACGACGACATAGATCGACCAGGCCTGGACCCCCCAGTGCAGATAGGTCTGGCTCAACGCCGCCTGCGCCAGCTGCTCGGGGGTTCCGCTGACCCCCGGCCGAGGGTTGACGAAGTGGCTCAGCGGCTCGCTGACGCCATAGAACACCAGTCCGATACCCATGCCGGCGGCGAAGAGCAGTGAGAACCACGCTCCGAGCGAGAACTCGGGCTTCTCGTCGTCGGCACCCAGACGGATGTCACCGAACCTGCTGAAGCCGATGACCAGGGCGAAGGCGACGAAGAAGGCGGCGATCAGCACGTAGTACCAGTTGAACGCGTTGATGATCGAGGCCTGGACGGCGCCGAAGAACCGCTCGGCGAGGTGCGGAGCGATGAGGGCGAAGGCGCTGAACGACAGCGCCACGACGGCGGCCGGCCAGAACACCCACCGCTTGATGGTGGACGTGCGTCCACCGGATGCCGCCTGCGCCCGTCGCTGCGTGGTCGTCATCGTTCCACCCTAACCAGGCGCTTCAGTCGCCGCCGATGCGGACGAACGGCATGCCCCGGAGTGACTCCCGACCCCGCCAGCCAGTGGGCACCGCCCTATGCCGAATGACGCATCTTGGCCATACTTGCGTGCATGGACGCTGTTAACGAGTGGCTGCTCACCTGGGGCGACAACCTCTGGACCTGGGTTGTACTGCCCGTCGTGGTGCTGCTGGGGCTCTACTTCACGATCCGCTCGGGGGTCGTGCAGTTCCGCCTCATCCCGGAGATGTTCCGGACGCTGACCGACAAGACGCCACGGAACGAATCCGGCGCGCCGCAGTCCGTGTCCGCTTTCCAGGCCTTCACGATCTCGGCCGCATCCCGGGTGGGTGTCGGCAACATCGCCGGCGTCGGAACCGCGATCGCCGTCGGCGGTCCGGGAGCCGTGTTCTGGATGTGGGTGATGGCCTTCATCGGCGGGGCGTCGAGCTTCATCGAGTCCTCCCTCGCTCAGCTGTTCAAGGTGCGCGACAAGGACAGCTTCCGCGGAGGTCCGGCGTACTACATGCAGCGTGGTCTCAAGGCTCGCTGGCTCGGCGTATGGTTCGCCATCATCCTGATCGTCTGCTTCCCCTTCGCGTTCAGCTCCCTGCAGGCGAACACGATCTCGGCGACGGTCACCTCCAGCGTCGGGGGAGATCTGCCGTGGCTGCCCTGGGGCATCGGCGTCGGCATCGCCGCGCTGACAGCGCTCGTCGTCTTCGGCGGCGTGCGGCGCATCGCCTCGGTCACCCAGTTCCTGGTTCCGATCATGGCGCTCGCCTACCTGCTGCTCGGGCTGATCGTCGTCGCCCTGCACGTGGATCGCATCGGGCCCGTCTTCGTGGAGATCTTCACGCAGGCATGGGGGTTCAACGAGGTCGTCGGAGCCGCGTTCGGCTACATCGTGCTCACCGGTGTGAAGCGAGGAATGTTCTCGAATGAAGCCGGGCTCGGCTCCGCGCCGAACGCCGGGGCCACTGCCGCCGTCACCCATCCGGTCAAGCAGGGCCTGGTGCAGACCCTCGGGGTGTACTTCGACACCTTCCTGGTCTGCTCGATCACCGCGTTCATCATCCTGGTGTCGGTGCCCGATCTCGGTGACGCCGAACGAGGGATCGGCTTGACCCAGGACGCGCTCGTCGGAACGCTGGGCCAGTGGTCGAACGTCGCGCTGAGCGTCATCATCTTCATGCTGGCGTTCTCGTCGATCCTCGGCAATTA
This sequence comes from uncultured Actinomycetota bacterium, assembly GCA_963754635.1. Taxonomy (GTDB): domain Bacteria; phylum Actinomycetota; class Actinomycetes; order Actinomycetales; family Microbacteriaceae; genus Microbacterium. The sequence continues at coordinate 256,425 of CAVWGM010000002.1, forward strand.
CTACTACGGCGAGTCCAACATCGAGTTCATCACCCCGCGACGCTGGGTCCTGACGGGCTACCGGATCCTCGTCGTGGTCGCCGTGCTGACCGGGTCGGTCGCCGGCGCGGACCTGGTCTGGAACTTCGCGGACGGCGTCATGGGACTGATGGCGCTCACGAACCTCATCGCCATCGGTCTGCTCTCCGGCATCGCATTCAGACTTCTCAAGGACTACTCCGCGCAGCGCCGTGCCGGCAGAGACCCCGTCTTCACCCGCGACCTCCTTCCCGACATCACCGGAGTGGAGTGCTGGGAGGACGAACGCACGGTCACCGGACCCATCGACCTTCAGACGCGAGGCCGTCAAGCCGAGAAGCACCGCGATCATCTGCACCACCGCGAGTGAGCAGAGCAGCCGGGCTCGTCAGCGAATCAAGCGGCCCGGCTGTTCGATCTCAGCCTCGATGAGCCGTGCGGTGACCACCGCGCCGTCCTCGAGCGCATAGGCGTAGCGCACCTCAGTCGCCGCAGTCCGGATCGCGGGGTCGGTCACCACCCGTTGCACTGCCTCGACGAACTCCGGCTTGGCCACCCGCTTGGGCGAGATCGCGATGGCGTTGCCGCGCCGCTCGCAGGAGCGGACGTGCCACGTCTGCTCGGGCTGCAGGCCCATGCCGACGAACGGCACGCCGTCGCACAGGGCGGGCGACCTGGATCATCCGCGTGGTCTCGGCCAGATTGAAGGTCACGGGGCAGAAGAGGACGTTCGCCATGATTTCCGGAGCGTATCGCCCTCGGCGCCGGTGGGCACAGACCCGCATCCGGGATCGTCCGCTCAGGGCGTACAAAGGAGCTCCCGCTGTGTCGCACCCTCGTCGTAGCCTGAGAACTGCTCTGTTCGGATGCCGCTGCCCGGCTTCTCGTTGAGTCCTCACACCCTCGTAATCGGAGACTCCTGTGCTCGGAAAACTCCTCGTCCGCTATCTGAAGGAGTATCGCTGGCTGCTGCTCGGCGTGCTCGTCTTCCAATTCGCCGCAGCCATGGCGTCGCTCTACCTGCCGCGCCTCAACGCCGACATCATCGACAACGGCGTGGCCGCGGGCGACACCGCCTACATCTGGTCGACCGGCGTCGTGATGCTCATGATCTCGCTCGGTCAGATCACCGCCTCGATCATCGCCACCTACTTCGCCGCACGTGCTGCGATGGCTGCGGGGCGCGACATCCGTCGTGATGTGTACGGCAAAGTGAGCGCGTTCTCCGAGCGCGAAGTGTCGAAGTTCGGCCCGGGATCGCTCATCACCCGCAACACCAACGACGTGCAGCAGGTGCAGATGCTCGCAATGATGGGCGCGACCATGCTGGTCACCGCACCGATGCTCGCCATCGGCGGCATCATCATGGCGCTGCAGCAGGACGTCGGCCTCAGCTGGCTCATCGCCGTCTCGGTGCCGCTGCTGCTCGTCATCGTCGCGATCATCATCAGCCGTATGGTGCCGCTGTTCCGCACCTTCCAGACCAAGCTCGACGCGGTCAACCGCATCATGCGCGAGCAGCTGACCGGCGTCAGGGTCGTCCGCGCGTTCGTCCGCGAGGGCATCGAAGAAGAGCGGTTCCGCGGCGCGAACACCGACATCATGGTCGTCGGCCGCAAGGTCGGCTCGCTCTTCGTGCTGATGTTCCCGCTCGCCATGCTCATCCTGAACGTGACGGTGGTAGGTGTGATCTGGTTCGGAGGCATTCAGGTGGATGCCGGAACCGTCGAGATCGGCACCCTCTTCGCCTTCATGCAGTACGTCGGTCAGATCCTCATGGGCGTGCTGATGGCGACCTTCATGACGATCATGATCCCGCGCGCCGCGGTCTCGGCCGAGCGCATCAGCGAGGTGCTGGCGAGCGAGTCGACCCTCACCCGGGCAGCGAACGCCGTGAGCACGTTCGAGACCCCCGGGTCGGTGCGCTTCTCGGACGTCGAGTTCACCTATCCCGGCGCCGAGTCGCCGGTGCTGCAGGACATCAGCTTCGAGGCCGCTCCTGGCGAGACGGTCGCGATCGTCGGCTCGACCGGTGCCGGCAAGACGACGCTCGTCTCGCTGATCCCGCGTCTGTTCGACGCCACCGGGGGCTCGGTCCAGGTGGGCGGGGTGGATGTGCGCGAAGCGGACCTGGACGGGCTGTGGAAGGGTATCGGCCTGGTGCCCCAACGCCCGTTCCTCTTCACCGGCACCGTCGCCTCGAACCTGCGATTCGGGCGCGAAGAGGCCACTGACGAAGAGCTGTGGCACGCCCTCGAGATCGCACAGGGTCGCGACTTCGTCGAAGAGATGGAGGGCCAGCTGAATGCGCGTATCGCGCAGGGCGGCACCAACGTCTCGGGCGGCCAGCGCCAGCGTCTCGCGATCGCCCGTGCCATCGTGCACCAGCCCGATGTGCTCGTGTTCGACGACTCGTTCTCGGCGCTCGACCTCACCACCGATGCGCGGCTGCGGCAGGCGCTGTGGCGCGAGCTGCCGAACGTCACCAAGATCGTCGTCGCTCAGCGCGTCTCGACCATCACCGAAGCCGACCGCATCGTCGTGCTCGAGGACGGTCAGATGGTGGGCATCGGGACCCATGAGGAGCTCTTGAGCACCAGTCCGACCTATAGAGAGATCGTCGACTCGCAGCTGGGGGTGGAGGCATGAGCGCGCCCGACATGCTGACCGAGGAGGAGCGCCTCGAGCTCGAGATGGCCGAGCAGGCCCGCCTGGGCGCCGATGACTGGAGCAGCGTCGCGCCCGGCAAGGCCGCGAACTTCGGCCAGAGCTTCGGCCGCCTCATCGGGCTGCTGAAGCCCCACGCCGTGGCCTTCATCCTCGTCTCGATCCTCGGCGCGATCGGCGTCGTGCTCGCGGTCATCGCGCCGAAAGTGCTGGGCGAGGCCACCAACATCATCTTCGAGGGCGTGGTCTCGGCCAGCCTCGGAGACCAGTTCCCCGCCGGCACTCCGCAGGACGTCGTCGTCGAGACCCTCCGCGCGGCCGGCCAGACCGACATGGCGAACATGATCTCGGCCATGCGCGACTTCACGGTCGGCGCCGGCGTGGACTTCGACGCTCTGCGCATGGTGATCGTCGCCGTCCTCGCGATCTACGTCGTGTCGGCGCTCCTGACCTGGGCCCAGGGTTATGTGATCAACGTGATCATGGTCCGCACCATGTGGCGCCTGCGCGAGTCGGTCGAGGCGAAGATCAACCGCCTGCCGCTGTCGTACTTCGACAAGGTGCAGCGCGGCGAGCTGATCTCGCGCGTGACCAACGACATCGACAACATCACCCAGACGATGCAGCAGTCGCTGTCGACAGTGGTGACCTCGGTGCTCACCGTCATCGGCGTTCTCTTCATGATGTTCACGATCTCGTGGCAGCTCGCTCTCGTCGCGCTGGTGTCGCTGCCGCTGATGGCCGTGATCTTCGGCGTCATCGGCCCGCGCTCGCAGAAGGCGTTCGGCATCCAGTGGCGCAAGGTGGGTCGCCTGAACGCCCGCGTCGAGGAGTCCTTCTCCGGTCACGCGCTGGTGAAGGTGTTCGGCCGCGAGGCGGACTCGGCCGAGAAGTTCGCGGTCGAGAACGAGGAGCTCTACGAGGCCGCGTTCAAGGCGCAGTTCCTCTCGGGGATCATCATGCCGGGCATGATGTTCGTCGGAAACCTGACGTATGTCGGCATTGCCGTCCTGGGCGGCATCATGGTCGCGAACGGCCAGCTGCGGCTCGGCGACGTGCAGGCGTTCATCCAGTACTCGCAGCAGTTCACCCAGCCGCTGTCGGAACTCGGCGGAATGGCCGCCGTCATCCAGTCGGGGACGGCTTCGGCGGAGCGCGTGTTCGAGCTACTGGACGCCGACGAGCAGGAGCCCGACGACGAGGACGCTCCCGAGCTGGCCGAGGGCCACGGTGTGATCGAGTTCAAGGGCGTGAAGTTCGCCTACACGGAGGATCGCCCGCTCATCACCGATCTGTCGTTCCGGGTCGAGCCGGGGCAGACCGTCGCGATCGTCGGCCCGACCGGCGCCGGCAAGACGACGCTGGTGAACCTCATCATGCGGTTCTACGAGCTGAACGGCGGCCAGATCCTGCTCGACGGGCAGGACATCGCCGAACTCTCCCGCGATGACGTCCGTTCGCGCACGGGGATGGTGCTGCAGGATCCCTGGCTGTTCGCCGGAACGATCCGCGACAACATCCGCTACGGACGCGAGTCGGCGACCGACGAGGAGATCATCGAAGCGGCCAAGGCGACGCGCGTCGACCGGTTCGTGCACTCGCTGCCGGACGGCTACGACACCGTGCTCGACGAGGACGCGTCCAACGTCTCGGCCGGCGAGAAGCAGCTCATCACGATCGCGCGGGCGTTCGTGGCGCAGCCTTCGGTGCTCATCCTCGACGAGGCGACGTCGTCGGTCGACACGCGCACGGAGCTGCTGCTGCAGCACGCGATGGCAGCGCTGCGCGAGGGGCGCACCTCATTCGTGATCGCCCACCGCCTCTCGACGATCCGCGACGCCGATCTCATCCTTGTGATGGAGCACGGCGACATCGTGGAGAAGGGATCGCACGACGAGCTCATCGCCGCGCACGGCGCGTACTGGCGGCTGTACCAGTCCCAGTTCGAGCAGGCCGCCACCGACATCGACGCCGAAACGGCCTCCCTCGAGTCCGCCGGCGACCCGTCGTCGGCAGACGACCCGGCCGACGCCGGTGCCGGTGACGTCGAGGCCGAGGTTCCTCAGAGGTCGTAGCCGCGTGACCGCGCACGCAGAGGCGGGGCCGTCCATGTCGACGGCCCCGCCTTCACCGTCGGGACTTCTGGCTGCTCGTCAACAGGGGCTTCCTCGTCGGATTCTCGGGCCTGATCTTGACAGCCTGCCTCAACCTCGCCGGGCCGAAGGCGGTGACGACCGGGCTCGAAGCGATCTCGGCCGCTTCATCGGTGGCCTCATCATCGGCGTGCTCAACAACGGCATGTCGATCATGGGCATCGGCATCGAAAGTGCAACGCCGTCCTTGGCGCGGAGTGCGCCTGCCTACAACGGAGGTGTGCGCGGCGGGGCGACCCGCGCGGGGACGACTGTTCGAACGCCGCCGCGAGCCGGAGCAGCGCCGTGTCGTCGTACGCCCGGCCGGCGAAGGTGAGGCCGACCGGCATCCCGATGTCGGCCATCAGCCCCATCGGCACGGTGACCGTCGGGATGCCGAGGTGGCGGATCGGCGAGGTTGCCGTTGGCGACCCAGACGCCGTTGCGCCAGCCGAGGTCGGCGGACTCGGGGTTCACGTCCATGTCGGCCGGCCCGACGTCGGCGACGGCGGGAAAGACCACGGCGTCGAGGCCGAGGCCGTCCATCCATTCCTCGAGGTCGATGCGGCGGGTCTGCTTCGAGCCCGCGCAGACCTGCCTCGAGCTCGGGGATGTCGGTCACCGCGGCGACGGGGTGCTCGCGCACGTGCGCCGGGTAGTCGGCGATGTCGTCGTCGAAGCCGGTGTACCGGTCGGGCAGCGCACCCTCGGGGTGCGGGAAGATCCGCGCGCCGTCGACGTCGGCGAGGTCGGGCAGCGCGGGATCGCCGTTCGCGCGCAGGAAGTCGTCCCACGCCCAGGCCGACAGGTCGAGGATCTCGCGTGCGCAGGAACTCGGGCGAGACGAGGCCGCGGGTGCGCGATGGTCGGCGCGCCGGGCCGGTCGCCCTCGTAGTTCGAGACCACCGGGAAGTCGACCTCGACGACGGTCGCGCCCGCGCGCTTCGAGGTCCGGCGCGCCGCCTCCCACAGTGCGATCACCGACGCGCGCGTCTCGATGCGCTGCCCGGTCGGGCCGCCGATTCCCGGGCGGTCCGCGGTGCCGGCGTCGGGGTCGGCGTTGATGTACATGCGCGGCACGCCGATGCGCCGGCCCGCCAGGACGCCGGTCGGGTCCGCCGCGATCGCCGGCCCAGGGCCGGGTACGACTCGCGGCCGCACCGCGGACGCGCGGCGGGATCGGCACCCACGGCTGCGACGCGCCAGAAGTCGCCGCGCGTCTCGGGGTCGTCGGCGACGATGACGTCGAGCACCTCGAGCAGGTCGGCCATGGTGCGGGTGTGCGGCACGACGACGTCCATCGTGGGCACGAGCGGCCAGTTGCCGCGCACCGAGATGACCCCGCGCGACGGCGTGTAGGCGCACAGCGCCGTTGTTCGACGCCGGGCCGCGGCCGCTCGACCAGGTCTCCTCGCCGAGCCCGAACGCCGCGAAGCTCGCGGCCGTCGCGGTGCCCGAGCCGTTCGACGAGCCCGAGGCGAACGGCGCGGTCGAGGTAGTCGGCGTTGTACGGGCTCTCGGCGCGGCCGTACAGCCCGCGCTGCATGCCGCCGTTGGCCATCGGGCGGCATGTTGGTCAGCCCGAGGCAGATCGCACCGGCCGCGCGCAGCCGCTCGATCGTGAAGGCGTCGCGCTGGGCGACCAGGTGCGGCGAACGCGGGGCTGCCGGCCGCGGCGGTGAGGCCCGCGCACCAGGTAGCTGTCCTTGGCGGTGTACGGGATGCCGTCGAGCGGGCCCGAGCGTGCGTCCTGCCGCGCGCCGCGCATCGGACGCTGCGCGCTTCGGCGAGCGCATCCGGGTTGCGCACGACCACGGCGTTGAGCGCCGTCTCGGTCTCGGGCGCGTCGTAGGCGTCGATGCGCGCGAGGTACGCCTGCGACCAGCTCGACGCTGGTCGTCTCGCCGCGTCTCGAGCGCGCTGCGCAGGTCGGCGATGCCGGTCTCCACCACATCGATCATCGCGTCGCCGATCCGCACCGCCGGCTGCTGCTGGGTGATGCAGTGGATGCCGCCGCCGCGGGCGAAGATCGGCCGGGCGTCGACGCTCAGCACTTCGCGCCCGGGGTACGCCTCCGACAGGATGGCGCGGGCCGCGGCATCCGCCTGGTCGTCGCCGAAGCCGCACGCGATCACGCCGCCGTTGACGACGAGGTGGTTGACGTAGCTCCAGTCGACGAAGCCCTCGTCGTCGCGCAGCGTCGCCGGAGCGGGCACGTCGATGACATCCCACGCGCGGCCGGCGGCATCCGTCTCGGCTTCGAGAAGGGCGCGCAGCTGGCTCGTGACATCGTGGTCGGGGTGGCCGGCGTCGGCCTGGCGGTGCAGCAGGATGCGGCCCGGCGAGGGGATCGTCGCGACGATGTCGACGTGCCCGTTCGTGCCGAAGTCGTCGTAGTCGCGGGTCAGGCCGCGCGGCAGCCAGATCGCCTTGGTCGTGCCGATCGTGCGGGCGAGCTCGGCCTCGACCGCGGGCTCGGTCGGCGTAGGGGTTGCGGCGCGGGTCGAGCTGCACGGTCTCGGTGAGGAGCACGGTGCCCTCGCCGTCGACGTGGATGCCGCCGCCCTCGTTGACGAGCACCGAGCTGACGAGCTCGGCGCCGACGCGCGCGGCGACGAACCGGCCGATCTCTGCCGACAGCGCCCATTCCGCCCACGCCGGGGCGCCCCATCCGTTGAAGATCCAGTCGACTGCGCCGAGCACGCCGGGACGCTCGTCGTCGAGCACGAAGGTCGGCCCGAAGTCGCGCATCCAGAACTCGTCCAGCGGCGCCTCGACGATCTCGACGTCGCCCGAGAGCATTCGCCGGGCTCGCGCCAGCTCACTCGGATCGACGACCATCGTGACCGGCTCGAACCGTGCCACCGCGTGAGCGATGGCCGTCCACGCGGCGTAGCACTCCTCCTGCTCGGCGTCGGTGTCGCCGAGGGTCTGCCCGGCGCGCGGGAACGCCATCCAGGTGCGATCGTGCCGCGCGGTCTCGGAGGGCATGCGCCAGGCCATCGGGCGTCCTTTCGGGTTCGACGACGTCATCGATCCGGGATCACGGTACTCGGTTGTCACACATCGCGTCGGGCCGGGTCTCCCTGTCGAACGAACCGACTGGCACGCTGACTCCGGAGAGCGGGCTCGCCGGCCGGGGATATCCGGCGCGGCGGCGGCGTGTCAAGCCCGTCGCGTCGGGCGCGCCCTTCGGGAAGGCTCGTCACGCTGGCGCCGCGGCGTGCGCCGGCGACGAGAGGGAGCGAGGACGAGCATGACGCGTTTCGGATACACCCTGATGACCGAGCAGAGCGGACCCAGAGAATTGGTCCGCTACGCCCGGGCGGCCGAGGAAGCGGGCTTCGACTTCGAGGTGTCGAGCGACCACTACTCGCCGTGGCTGACCAGCCAGGGGCACTCCGCATACGCGTGGTCGGTGCTCGGCGCGGTCGCGCAGGTCACCGAATCCGTCGAGCTGATGACCTACGTGACGTGTCCGACGATGCGCTATCACCCTGCGGTCGTCGCGCAGAAGGCGGCGACGATGCAGTTGCTCTCGGATGGCAGGTTCCTCTTGGGACTCGGGTCGGGCGAGAGCCTCAACGAGCACGTCGTCGGCGAGGGCTGGCCGGGCGTCGCAGACGCGCCAGGCGATGCTCGAGGAAGCCGTCGACATCATCCGCGAGCTGCACACCGGTGAGCTGGTCACCTTCGACGGCGAGTACTTCCGGGTCGATTCCGCCCGCATCTGGGACGTCCCCGACGGGGGCGTGCCGATCGGCATCGCCGTGTCGGGCGGCGACAGCATCGAGCGGTTCGCTCCGATCGGCGACCACATGATCGCCGTGACTCCCGAGAAGGACATCGTCGACGGGCTGGGACGTCGCCCACCCGGGCGAGTCGCGCAAGATCGGCCAGGTCCCGATCTCGTGGGACCCCGACCGGGATGCCGCCATCGAGCGCGCACACGACCAGTTCCGCTGGTTCGGGGGCGGGTGGGCCGTCAACGCCGACCTGCCGACGCCGGCGGGGTTCGCGGCCGCGAGTTCGTTCGTGCGGCCCGAGGACGTCGCGGAGTCCATCGCGTGCGGCCCCGATCTGGACGAGCTCGCCGAGAGCGTGCGGCCCTTCCTCGACGCCGGGTTCACCGACATCGCCATCGTGCAGATCGGCGACGAGCAGCAGCAGCGCTTCCTCGACGAGGTCGCCGAACCTCTGCTGGAGCGGATGCGGGCGCTGGCTTGATCGGAGTGCGTCCCGTGTCCGCACCGTCCGCAGCCGACCGGCCCATCGTCGTGTCGGTGGTCATCCCGGCGAAGGATGACGCCCGTCAGCTCGAGAGGTGCCTGGCGGCGCTGGCCGGCCAGACCCGCCGAGCAGACGAAGTCGTCGTCGTCGACAACGGCTCGTCCGACCCGACGGCTCGCGTGGCGGCTGCTGCCGGCGCCCGGGTCATCCGGTGCCGGGAACCGGGCATCCCGGCGGCGACCGCGGCAGGATTCGACGCTGCGGCAGGCGACGTGCTCCTGCGCCTTGACGCGGACTGCATCCCGGGACGGCGGTGGATCGCACGCGTTCTCGCCGCCCTCGATGACGCACCACACGCCGACGCAGTCACCGGGGGCGCACGGTTCGTCGACGGTCCGAGAATCCTGAGGGGGCCGTTGGCCGCGGCCTACCTCCTCGCGTATGCGGCGGCGACGATCCCGGCGCTCGGCCACATGCCGCTGTTCGGGTCGAACTTCGCGCTCCGCGCGCCTGCGTGGCGCCGGGTGCGGTCGACCGTTCACCGTCATGACCCGGAGGTTCACGACGACCTCGACCTCTCATTCCACCTCGGCGAGCACCACCGGATCGCGTACCGCGCCGGACTGACGATGGGGATGTCGATGCGTCCGTTCTCGAGTGCGTCATCGCTGATCCTGCGACTGCGCCGGGGCGTGCGCACGGTGACGGTGCACTGGCCGCGCGACTTCCCGCCGCGCAGGTGGCTGCGTCGGACCGCGAACCTGGTTGCGGCACCTGCGCCTACCGGGCAGGCTGCGACCGCGTCAAGCCCCGCGACGGGGCCCAGCATTTCTTGAGATCGTCGTTGCGCCGCAGAACGCGGTGCCCTGCGACGAGGAGGACGCATGACGATCACCAGCGCCGCCGCCCCCACCTATGCCCTGGCCCCGCGGGGACCGCTCAGCGCCACGACGCTGGCCACCCTCCTGCATGCGGATTTCGCCCACCGGCGTACCGCTCTCGTGGCCGCCAGTCGCGAGGCGGTCCTCGCCAGCGATGACGTCGCGGCGGACGAGGACATTCAGCTGACTCTCTTCGTGCTGTACGCGTGCGCCTACGGATCCCTTGAATGGATCGACCCGGGCTGGGAGTGGCATCCGGTGCTCATCGAGGCCCGCGGCATCCTCGAGACGGCCTTCGAGGCGTCGTTGCGCAACCGGGTGACGGTTCCCGAGACGCCGGAACCGGATGCCGGCGCCATCGCCACCGCCCTGTTCGCGCTCACCGCGCCGAGCCCGGGGCCGTCGCTGTCGCGGTACATCGCCAAGCGCGCCACGCTGGACCAGGCGCGCGAGTTCCTCATCCACCGCAGCATCTACACGCTCCGCGAGGCCGACCCGCACTCGTGGGCTATCCCGCGCCTGAAGGGGAGAGCGAAGGCAGCGCTCGTCGAGATCCAGTCCGACGAGTACGGCGGCGGCCGGCCGGAGCGGGTGCACGCGGAGATCTTCGCGCGCACGATGCGCGGCGCGGGACTGGACTCGACATACGGGGCTTACGCGGACGTGGTGCCTGCGGAGACGTTGGCGTCGATGAACGCGATGTCGATGTTCGGACTCAACCGGCGGCTCGTGGGCGCGATCGTCGGTCATCTGGCGGCATTCGAGATGACGTCGTCGCTCCCGAACCGCTCCTACGGAGACGGCTTCCGCCGGCTGGGCTTCGGCGAAGACGTCACCGACTACTTCGACGAGCATGTCGAGGCGGACGCCGTGCACGAGCAGATCGCGGCACGCGATCTCGCGGGCGCTCTCGGCGAGGATCAGCCGGAACTGCTCCCCGACATCATGTTCGGCGCCGCCGCATGTCTCTTCCTCGACGACCGCGCGGCCGACGTGATGCGCGAGGCGTTCGAGGCCGGGCGCAGCGCGCTGACGGGGAGGCGCCGATGTCTGATCGCCGAAGCCGGCTCGCCCCGACCGGAGGGGTGGTGGCGCTATGACGGAGCGGTTCGCGCGCGTGACCGCGTGCCCGGATGGCCCGCTCATCGTGCGCGGCGACGTCGAGATCCTCGGCGACGACGGCGAGCCGCTGCACAATCCGCGCCGCACCGTCGCCCTGTGCCGCTGCGGTGCATCGGCGATCAAGCCGTGGTGCGACGGCACCCACAAGCTGACCCGTTTCTCGACCGCGCCGCCCCCGACGACCGACGACTGATCTCGGGCGAGGGCCGCGGCATCCGCCTTCAGCAGGAGAACGGGCCTTCCACAGGACGAATCCGGGCGGATCCTCCTGTGGAAGGCGAGAACTCCTGTCGAGCGACGGCGTGGCGCGCGCCGACGGACAGCCATGACAGGACGCCCGTGGCCGGCAGGCCCCTGTGGCGCGCCGTTGGCGGGACGGCACCGATCCACGCCACCATAGGAGCATGACTGAGATCATCGGCGAGATCCTTCCTCTGGCGCTGGGCGTCGCCATCAGCCCGATCCCGATCATCGCCGCGATCCTGATGCTGCTCTCGCCCAAGGCGCGCGTCACGAGCGTGGGATTCCTGCTCGGCTGGATCGGCGGCATCGTCGTCGCCGTCACCGTGTTCACTCTGCTCGCCTCGCTCATTCCCCCGGCCGACCCGGATGCGGCCGCGCCGATCCGCGGCACCATTCAGCTCGTCCTCGGGGCATTGCTGCTCCTGCTCGCTGTGCGCAACTGGCGGGCGAGGCCCCGTGCCGGCGAAGAGCCGGTGATGCCGAAGTGGATGAAGGCGATCGACACGATCTCCTTCTTCGGTGCGCTGGGTCTCGGTCTGCTCCTGTCAGGGGTCAACCCCAAGAACCTCATGATGGGAGCCGCCGCCGGGACCGACATCGGCTCCGCTGGGCTGTCGGGCGGTGAGACAGCTGCGGTGATCGCCGTGTTCACGCTGATCGCGGCATCCACCGTCGCCATCCCGGTGATCGGCTACCTGATTGCAGCGAAGCGTCTGCGGGGGCCGCTGGAACGACTGCGCGTGTGGCTGGCGCACGAGAATGCGGTCATCATGGCCGTGCTGCTGCTGGTCATCGGCGTCGTGCTGATCGGCAAGGGCATGGCGAGCTTCTAGCAGCTCGCTGCTCTAGCCGCAGAGGGCCGGGCGTTCAAGCCCCTGGATCTCCTGCGCGGCTCTTCCTATCGTCGGACGACGAACGAAGGAGAGTCGAATGTCCGAGACCCAGACCGACCCCCGCGACAAGCACCCCGAAGGCGGCTTCCCCGACCAGGAGCAGGAGCAGCCCGGCCTGACCGACGAGACGAACCCCGAACCGGACCACGGCGAGGACACCTACGTCGGTGCCGAGCGGCTCGCCGGGCGCAAGGCGCTGATCACGGGAGGCGACTCCGGCATCGGCCGCGCCGTGGCGATCGCCTTCGCCCGCGAGGGCGCCGATGTCGCGATCGCGCACATGCCCGAGGAGCAGAAGGACGCCGACGACACCGTCGCACTCATCCGGGATGCCGGTCGCTCGGGTGCCTCGTACGCCGGCGATGTGCGTGACGAGGCCTTCGCGACGTCGATCGTCGACGACGCCCACCGAGAGCTCGGCGGCCTCGACATCGTGGTGCTGAACGCCGCCTACCAGAAGGACCGCGAGAGCCTTGCGTCGCTCGAGACCGACGAGATGGACCGGGTCTTCCAGACCAACCTCTACGGCCTGATCTACTCCGCGCGCCAGGCGGTGCCGCACTTGAGGCCGGGCAGCTCGATCATCGTGACGTCGTCCGTCCAGGCGTTCCATCCGTCGCCCGGCCTCATCGACTACGCGATGACGAAGGCCGCCCAGGTCGCGTTCGTGAAGGCGCTGGCCGAGGAGCTCGGGCCGAAGGGCATCCGCGTGAACGCCGTCGCTCCCGGTCCCATCTGGACGCCGCTCATTCCGGCGACGGGATGGGATGCCGAGCGCCTCGCCTCGTTCGGAACCGACACGCCGCTCGGCCGGCCGGGACAGCCTGCCGAGCTCGCCGGCGCCTACGTGTACCTGGCCTCCGAGGCGGCCTCGTATGTCTCGGGCGCCGTGCTTCCGGTCACGGGAGGCAAGCCGCTCTGAGACGGATCGGGCATCACGCCGAGACGAGCGAGGAGAGCGCCTCGGGCGAGAGGGCGTGCTCGATCGCGAGCATGCTCGCCCCGAGAACGGCGGCGTTGTGCGCGGCCGCAGACTGCACGATCGACAGGTGCTCGGTCGCGAGCGGGATCGAGCGCGTGTAGACCACTTCACGCACGCCGGCGATCAAGTGCTCGCCCACGCGAGCCATCGATCCGCCGATCGCGATGACGGACGGGTTCACAAGGCTCACGCAGGTGGTGAGGACCTCCCCGATGTCACGGCCGGCCTGACGCACGGCCTGGATGGCGTCGATGTTGCCGCGCTTGACGAGATCGACGACGTCATTGCCGTTCTCCGCCGGCACGCCCTGGGCGCGCAGCGCCCGGGCGATCGCAGGTCCCGAGGCCAGAGCCTCGAGGCATCCCTGGTTGCCGCAGTGGCAGGGCACGCCGGCGCCCCGGGCGACCCGCACGTGGCCGATGTCACCCGCGATGCCCTGCGCGCCCCGCTGCAGCGTGCCGCTCGAGATCAGTCCGGAGCCGATGCCGGTCGCGACCTTGACGAACATGAGGTGCTCGACACCGGGGTAGGCGATCGCCCGTTCGCCGAGCGCCATGATGTTCACGTCGTTGTCGACGAGCACCGGCACGTCGAGGTGCTGCTGCACCCAGCCGGGAACGTCGAACCGGTCCCAGCCGGGCATGATCGGCGGGTTGACGGGCTGACCCGTGGAGTGCTCGACCGGCCCCGGGATCCCGATGCCGATCGCGGCCAGATCGTCGGTCGAGCGGCCGATCTGCTCGAGCAGGGCGAGGGCGTCGTCGACCATCCAGGTCAGCACCGGCACGGGCCCGAGGGTGACATCCAGCGGCTCGCTGTGCTCGGCGAGGATGCTGCCCGGCGAGGTCGGTGACCGCGACGCGTGGCGTGCGAGGCGCCGATGTCGGCGGCGAGCACGAGGCGCGCGCGCGGGATTGAGGGCGAACTGCGACGGCGGGCGGCCGCCGGTCGAGACGGTCTCGGCGATCGGGCGTGATGAGCCCCATCCGCATGAGCTCGTCGACGCGGGCGGCGATGGTCGATCGGGCGAGGCCGGTCGACTTCGCGAGCTCGGCGCGGGTGCGGGGGACGCCGTCGCGCAGAAGCTGGAAGAGCTGGCTGACTCCCGACACGGTCGTCGACGATCGATGCTCATGTTCGTCACATTTCAGTTTATCGACGGTGATGAGTCGCCGAAGTCCGATGACTTCTGACCGGATGCCGCGTCCCGGCGCGCACGACCGAGCGATCGTCGACGCGCGCCGGGCTGCGACATGATCAGGTCGCTCGGCCGGTCGGCTTGGCGAACCGCTGCTGCAGCAGCACGGCGACGACGATGATGACGCCCTTCACGACGGCCTGGACCGACGAGTTCAGGTTGTTCTGCACGAACACGTTTGTGAGTGTGGCGAAGATCAGCACGCCGAAGACGGTGCCGGTGATGGTGCCGCGACCGCCGATAAGCAGCGTGCCGCCGACCACGACGGCGGCGATCGCATCGAGCTCGAGCAGGGTGCCGTGCGTCGACGTGCCGGCGGTGGTGCGGCCGAGGTACATGACCGCGGCGATGCCCGCGCACAGGCCCGAGATCGCGTACAGCCACATCGTGTGCCGCTTGACGTTGATGCCCGCCAGCCGCGCGGCCTCGCGGTTGCCGCCGATGGCGACGGTGCGCCGACCGAACGTGGTGCGGTTGAGCACGACCCAGCCGAGCGCGGCGACGATCGCGAAGATCCAGATCAGCATGTCGACGCCGATGATGTCGAGATTCATGAACTCGATGAAGTCGCGGTCGCCGACCTGCAGCGTGCGGCGTTCGGCGAGGATCTCGGCGAGGCCGCGCGCCGCGACGAGCATCGCCAGCGTCGCCATGAAGGCGACGACCTTGCCGTACGCGATGACGATGCCGTTGACGAGTCCGGCGCCGACGCCGACGGCGAGCGCGATGACGATCATGACGATCCAGTGCAGTCTGGTCGGCGAGGTCCTGGATCGCTGCGAGCGTCGCGACGACGGAGGCGAGTCCGATGAGCGATCCGACCGACAGATCGATGCCGCCGGCGATGATGACGAGCGTCATGCCGATGCTCACGACGCCGATGATCGAGGCCTGACGCAGGATCGTCAGGATGTTGCTCGACGCTGGTGAACGTGTCGGGCGCGGTGACGGCGCCGACGATGACGAGCAGCAGCAGCGCGACCACGAGGCCGAGGTTGCGACCGACCGAGCCGGACATGAAGCGCTGGAAGCCGGTCGAGCGTCGGGCGAGACGTCGCGGCGCGCGGGGGTGCGGACCTGCGGTGGTCCCGGGCTGCGTGGCGAGCGGTGCGGAGCCCCTGGGTGGTCTGCTCGCTCACGCGGCGGTTCCTTTCATGACGAGGTCGAGCACGCCGTGCTCGTCGATCTGTGAGGCGGGGAGGGTCTTGAGCACGCGGCCGTCGGCGACGACCAGGACGGTGTCGGCGAGGCCGAGCACCTCTTCGATCTCGCTCGAGACGATGACGACGGCGTTGCCGGCGGCGGCGAGCCGACGGATGAGGGCGTAGATCTCGGCGCGGGCGCCGACATCGACGCCGCGGGTCGGCTCGTCGAGCAGCAGCACGCGTGGTGCCGTGCACCAGCCAGCGGGCGAGCAGGATCTTCTGCTGGTTGCCGCCGGAGAGCGTCATGGCCGGGCGGTCGGGATCGGCCGGCCGCAGTTCGAGTGCCTCGATCTGCTCGCGCGCGACCTTGCGCTCGGCGCGCTCGTCGAGGAAGCCCGCCTTGGCGAATCGCGACATCGACGACAGCGTGACGTTGACGAAGATGGGCTCATCGAGCACGAGGCCCTGGCTCTTGCGCTCTTCGGGCGAGAGCCCGATGCCGGCGCGCACCGCGGCGACGACCGAGCCGCGACGCAGCGCCTCGCCCCCGACGCTTCACCGTTCCCGCGGTCGATCGGCGGGCGCCGTAGACGGTCTCGAGGATCTCGGAGCGCCCGGAGCCGACGAGGCCGGCCAGGCCGACGATCTCGCCGGCGCGGACCGAGAACGACACGTCCTCGAAGACGCCGGCGAGGCGCGAGGCCGTCGACCTCGAGCACGGTCGGGCGCATCCGCCGGCGACAGGCACCGCGGGCGGGAAGACGTTCTCGACCTCGCGACCGGTCATCAGCCGGATGAGCTCGGACGTGGGGGTGTCGGCGACCGGAAGCCCGACCGCCGTGGTGCGCCCGTCCTTCAGCACGGTGATGCGGTCGCCGATCTGGCGGATCTCCTCCGAGCGGTGGGTGATGTACACGACCGCGATCCCTGCCGCGGTGAGCTCTCGCACGACGTGGAAGAGGTTCTTCACCTCTTCGGAGTCGAGGACGGCGGACGGCTCGTCCATGATGATGAGCTTGATGTCGTGCGAGAGCGCACGCGCCATGCTGACGATCTGCTTGTTCGCGGCGCTCAGGCTGCCGACCTCGGTGTGCGGGGAGAGGTTCGGCGTGGCCCAGCCGGCGCAGCAGCTCGCGGGTCTGCTGCGCGGCCTCGGAGCGCCGGGTGAAGCCGCCGCGCGCGAGCTCGTGCCCGAGGAAGATGTTCTCGGCGATCGTCAGGCCGTCCACGACGTCGAGCTCCTGGTACATCGTGGCGATGCCGAGCTCGATCGCCGACTCGGGTGTCGGGATCTCGACGTGGCTCGCCCTGCCAGGAGATCTCGCCGTCATCCGGGCGGTGCACGCCGGCGAGCGTCTTGATGAGCGTCGACTTGCCCGCGCCGTTCTGGCCGAGGACGCAGTGCACCTCGCCGGGAACGACCTCCAGGTCGACGCCGCGAAGGGCGTGAACACCGGCGAACGACTTCGTCACGCCGCTGACGTCGAGTAATGCCGATTGATGGTCAACTTTGATCACCGGCCGAACATAACACGTCGGATGCGCGCTACCGAGTCGTCGTTATCCGCAACGTCGAAGCCGATCTGAGGATCGGCGAGTGGCGGTCAGTGCCGGCGAAATCCGGCGCCGATAACCGGAATTGGACACTTTTGCCGACGCAAAATCAAAAGATGACAAACTCCGATCAGCATCTTCTGTTACGGTGGTCTCCGTCAGCGTGGACTCCTCGGGTCGGTCAGCCTTCCTCTCGACGCAGCCACGCGTCGCCAGCTGCATCACATTCAAGGAGGAAACACTATGCGCTCACACCTGAAGGCGCGCACGCGACTCGTCCTGACCGGCACCGCGGTTCTCGCCGCCGTCGGACTTCTCGCCGGCTGCACGGGCGCGGGAGCCGACGAGGACAGCGTCGTCGACCAGGGCACCATCGACGAAGAGAACGCCGAGTCGGGCGACACCGTCGTCATCGGCTTCTCGGGCCCCGCGGCCGACCACGGCTGGCTCGGCGCGATCAACTCCGGCGCGCAGCGCCGCCGCGGACAGCTTCGACGACGTCGAGCTGAAGCGTCGCCGAGGGCACGAACGACCCGATCGCCCAGATCGCCGCCGTCGAGACCTTCATCAACGAGGGCGTCGACGCCATCGTGCTGCTGCCGACCGACGGTGCGGCGCTCACCGAGGTCGCCATCGCAGGCCATGGAGGCCGGCATTCCGGTCATCAACGTCGACCGTGAGTTCTCGAGCCCGTTCGCCGCTCGCGCCACGATCCTCGGCGACAACTACGGCATGGGCGTCAGCGCCGGCACCTACATCTGCGAGCAGCTCGGCGACAACCCCGACGCCGTCGTCGCGGAGATCGCCGGCATCGACTCGCTGCCGCTGACGCAGGACCGCTCGCAGGGCTTCGCGGACGCGCTCGAGGACTGCGGACTGGAGGTCACGGCCCGAGTGGCCGCTGACTTCACCGTCGCCGGCGGCGAGGCGGCGGCTTCGCAGCTGCTGTCGGCCAACCCGCAGATCGACGCGCTGTGGAACCACGACGACGACCAGGGCATCGGCGTCCTCGCGGCCATCGACTGCGGCCGGCCGCGACGAGTTCTTCATGATGGGCGGCGCGGGAAGCCGCTCGCGCGATGGAGGCCATCGAGGCCGATGACACCGTCCTGAAGGCGACCGTCATCTACCCGTCGACGCAGGCCGCCGACGGTGTGGCGCTGGCGCGACTGATCGCTCAGGGCAAGACGATGAGCGACCTGATCACGCCCAGCGATCCCGAACCGCATCGTGCTCGACGCGCCCGTCGTGACGAAGGAGAACGTCGACCAGTTCATCGACCTCTCCTTCGAGTAGACTACGACGAACCGCGGGGCGTCCGTCGTCACCGACGGGCGCCCCGCGCCATACCTCCCGAGAGAGGACACCGCGTTGACCGAGACGCTTCGCATCGCCATGATCGGCCACGGCTTCATGGGCGCCGCGCACTCCCAGGGCTGGCGCGTCGCGCCCCGCTTCTTCGACCTCGCCCGTCGAGCCCGAGATGGCCGGTGCTCGTCGGGTCGCAACCGGCCGACCGTCGAGGCATCCGCCCGCAAATGGGGCTGGACCGAGACGCGCCACCGACTGGCGCGAGGTCATCGCGCGCGATGACATCGACGTCGTCGACATCGTCACCCCCGGCGACACGCACGCCGAGATCGCGATCGCCGCGCTCGAGGCGGGCAAGCACGTCCTGTGCGAGAAGCCGCTGGCGAACACGGTCGAAGAGGCCGAGCGCGATGACCGCTGCCGCGCGAGCGGCGGCCGGGCGCGGCATCCGCTCGATGGTGGGGTTCACCTACCGTCGCGTGCCCGCGACGACCTTCGCCCGCGACCTCGTCGCCGCCGGGCGGACTCGGTCAGATCCGCCAGGTGCGCGCCGAGTACCTGCAGGACTGGCTCATGGATGCCGAGGCGCCGCTGACGTGGCGCATGAAGAAGGAGCTCGCCGGCTCGGGCGCGCTCGGCGACATCGGCGCCCACGCGATCGACCTCGACCGAGTACATCACGGGCCAGAAGCGTCGACCACGGTCTCGGGGATCATCGAGACGCTCGTCACCGAGCGTCCGCTGCTCGGCGAGGGGGTCGGCCTGTCCGGCACCGCTTCCACCGAGCGCGGCGCGGTCACCGTCGACGACATCGCCCTGTTCACCGGCCGCCTGGAATCCGGCGCGCTCGCGTCGTTCGAGGCGACGCGGTTCCGAACCGGCCGCAAGAACGCCCTGCGCATCGAGATCTCCGGCTCGAAGGGCGCGATCGCCTTCGACCTCGAGCGCCTCAACGAGCTCGAGTTCTACGACGCGACGCTCCCCGAGACCGGACTCGGCTTCCAGCGGATCCTGGTGACCGAGCACGACCACCCCTACCTTGCGCCGTGGTGGCCCACCGGTCATATGCTCGGCTACGAGCACGGCTTCTCGCACCAGGTGTTCGACTTCGTCACCGCGATCGGCGAGGGCACGCAGCCGCGGCCCTCGTTCGACGACGGGCTGCACGTCCAGCGGGTGCTCGACGCGGTGGAGCGAAGCTCGGCCGCCGACAGCGCCTGGACGCGCACCGACCCCTGATCCGGCATCCCCTCTCAGAGACTGATCAAAAGGAACCGCAATGTCGCGACCCATCACCTTGTTCACCGGCCAGTGGGCCGACCTGCCGCTCGAAGAGGTCGCACGCCTCGCCGCCGAGTGGGGCTATGACGGCCTCGAGCTCGCATGCTGGGGCGACCACCTCGATCCCTGGCGCTGGGACGACGACGAATACGTGCAGGGCCGGCTCGACCTGCTCGAGCGCCACGGACTCAAGGTCTGGGCGATCTCCAACCACCTCAAGGGGCAGGCGGTGTGCGATGACCCCATCGACCAGCGCCACCGCGACATCCTCTCCGACCGCGTGTGGGGTGACGGCGACCCCGAGGGCGTGCGTCAGCGCGCGGCCGAGGAGATGAAGAACACGGCCCGCCTCGCCGCGAAGCTCGGCGTGAAGACGGTCGTCGGCTTCACGGGCTCGAGCATCTGGAAGTACGTCGCGATGTTCCCGCCGGTGTCGCAGGAGGCCATCGACGCCGGCTACCAGGACTTCGCCGATCGCTGGAACCCGATCCTCGACGTCTTCGACGAGGTCGGGGTGCGCTTCGCTCACGAGGTGCACCCGTCCGAGATCGCCTACGACTACTGGACCACTGTGCGCACCCTCGAGGCCATCGGGCACCGCCCGGCTTTCGGCCTCAACTGGGATCCGTCGCACTTCGTGTGGCAGCAGCTGGACCCGGTGGACTTCATCCTCGAGTTCAAGGACCTCATCTACCACGTCGACTGCAAGGACGTGAAGCTGAACGTCGGCAACGGCCGCAACGGCCGGCTCGGCTCGCACCTGGCGTGGGCCGACCTTCGTCGGGGCTGGGACTTCGTCTCGACCGGGCGCGGCGACGTGCCGTGGGAGGCCTCGTTCCGCGCGCTGAACAGCATCGGCTACGACGGCCCGATCTCGGTCGAGTGGGAGGATGCCGGTATGGACCGGCTGCTCGGCGCTCCCGAGGCGCTGGAGTTCGTCCGGCGCAACGCGTTCGCCGCCCCGACCGCAGCGTTCGACGCCGCGTTCAGCAGTCGCTGACGGCCCGGTGAACTCATCTGCCCCGGGTGAGTCGTCGGCGCACGCCCGCGGCATATCGTGTGAGCCATGACGACACCCGCGGGTTGGTACGACGACGGACGCGGCGCCATGCGCTGGTGGGACGGAGGCCAGTGGACCGAGCACGTCGCTCATCGCGAGCAGCCCCCGGTGCCGGCCGCAGTGCTCGCGGACTCCCACGTCGGGGCTGCTCCGATCGCGCCGACGCCGCCCTATGTCGCGCCGACGCCGCCCTATGTGATGCCCGCCACGACGGCCGGGTATCCGGGCGCCTACCGCCCGTTCGAACCGGATGCCTCGGCCGCCGTCTTCGGGAACGCTCCGGCGCCGCGTCAGTCGCGCGCATGGATCTGGTGGATCGTCGGCGGTGTCGTGGCGCTGGGGATCGTCGTCGGTGCAGTGGTCCTGATCGCCGCTCTCCTGATGGGCGCGATCGCCCAGTCGGACCCGTCCGGATCTTCGGGAGCCGACGGATCAGCGGACGACACCCTGAGCGCGGCCGACGAGATCGCCGCGCGGGAGGCCGTCGAACTCCACGATCGGGCGTGGCGGCTCGGGGACTGCGAGGACTTCTTCGCGTCCACGACTCAGGAGTACCGCGAGTACAACCAGCTGGACGACTGCGACTCCTTCTACAGCGCATCCCGCAGCTTCATCGAGTCCGTTCAGTTCTTCACGACGGTGATCCGCGACGTGGATGCCGTCGATTCCGCCGCCGCGGTCTCCGTCACAGAGTCGTACGAATGGCTCTACGACGAGGACGGGGTGCATCTCGATGAACCCGAACCGGTCGAGGATCGCCTGGACTACATGGTCGTCGAGATCGATGGCGTGTGGGCCATCGACGACGTCTTCTACGACTGAGGATCCGCCTGCGTGAGGCGTAGGGTTTGACCATGGCGACGACACCTCCCGGCTGGTACGACGACGCACACGGCGCCCTGCGCTGGTGGGACGGCGCTCAGTGGACGGAGCACGTCGTCGCTCCCGACCCCGAGACCGACGCCGACGCGCCGACCGAGGCCGAGATCGTGGCTTCCTCCGGGTCGGCGGACGCGCCGCTTCCGGCAGAGACCGCGGCGGCGACTGCGCTCGGAGTGGGCATGCCGCCAGCGGCAGGCGTTCCCGGCTATCCGGCCGATGCCACCCAGGCCGGCGGTGTCGACCGGCCGGTCGCCGCTGCGCATCCCGACCACCCGCAGGGCGCCTACCCCGGTGGATACCCGGGCGAAGGCGGGGCCACCGGCATCTTCACGGCCGCGACGTCGCCGCGGAAGTCCAAGCTCTGGAACGTCTGGGTCGTTCTCGGCGTCGTGATGCTCGCGCTGGTGATCGGCGCAGCCGTCCTGATTCCCGTCCTTCTCGGCATGAACGCCGGAGGAGGCTCGTCGGGCGCCGCATCCTCGAGCCCCGAGCCTCCCGAGGTCGCCTACGAGCACACGCTGGTGTCCATCGACGGCGAGCGGGTCATCGACGACATCGAGAACTGAAGTGTCCGGCGCCACCGCGCGGGTTCGTGACTCGCGGTTCTTCTTCACCTGCATCGGCATCGGGCTGATCGCGGGCCTGCTCTCGGGTCTGTTCGGCGTGGGCGGCGGCACGGTCATCGTGCCGCTGCTCGTGCTCGTGCTCGGATTCGACCAGCGCATCGCTGCGGGAACATCGCTCGCCGCGATCGTCCCCACGGCGACCGTCGGGGTGATCTCGTACGCGATCCACGACTCCGTCGCCTGGATTCCGGCGCTCCTCCTCGCCGCGGGCGCGGTCGTCGGTGCGCAGCTCGGAACCTGGCTGCTGCCTCGTCTGCCTCTGACACGCGCTGCGCTGGGGGTTCGTCGGCTTCCTGGTCGCTGGTGATCGCGAGCCTGTTCATCGTCGTGCCGTCGCGCGACGCCGTGCTCGAACTCACCGTGGTCAGCGGCCTCGGGCTCGTGGTGCTCGGGCGTCGTCACCGGCATCACTCGCGGGACTCATCGGCGTCGGCGGAGGGATCATCGTCGTCCCGGCGCTCATGCTGCTCTTCGGCACCAGCGACCTGGTCGCCAAGGGGACTTCGCTGCTCATGATGATCCCGACCGCGATGTCGGGCACCATCGGCAACGTCCGTCGCACGCAACGTCGACCTCGTCGCAGCCGCCGCTGATCGGCGGCGCGGCCTGCACGACGACGGCGCTCGGCGCGCTGGCTCGCCGTCGCCGTCGACCCGTTCGTCGGCAACATCCTCTTCGCGGTGTTCCTCGCCGTCATCACCGTGCAGATGGCGCTGCGAGCGATCCGCGGGCGCCGTCGCTGACGAGCAGGAGCCGAGAGGCGCTCGGTAGGATGGCACGGTGCCAGTGAACCCCGAGCTCGTCGGGCGCGAATTCCCCCCGACGCCCCCCTACCTCGTCGGCCGCGAGAAGGTGCGCGAGTTCGCACGCGCCGTCTTCGCCGACGACCCGCAGCACTTCGACCCCGCCGCCGCCCGGCGCTCGGCTACGCCGACGTGGTCGCGCCGCCGACGTTCGCCATGGTCGTGCAGGACCTCACGCTGCAGCAGCTGCTCGCCGAGCCCGACTCGCGGCATCGAGCTGTCGCGGGTGCTGCACGCCGAGCAGCGCTTCCGCTACACGCGCCCGATCGTCGCCGGCGACGAGCTCACCGCCACGCCTGGCGGTGACCGGCGTCCGCGCCCTCGGCGGCAACGCCATGGTCACCAGCGACGCCGAGATCCGGGATGCCGACGGGCGAGCCACGTCGTCACCGCGACGTCCGTTCTGCTCGTCGGGGAGCGACCAGTGAGCGCCGCGGTCGAGCTGAGCGTCGGCGACGTCGTCGCCGAGCGCACCGTGCACCTGACCCGCGAGTCGCTCGTGCGGTACGCCGGGCGCATCGGGAGACTTCAACCCCATCCACTACCGCGACGACGTCGCCGCCGCCGTCGGGCTGCCCGGCGTGCTCGCCCACGGCATGCTGACCATGGGGCTCGCCGTCGCAGACGATCGTGTCGTGGCTCGGCGACTCCGGCCGCATCCTCGAGTACGGCGTGCGGTTCACGCGCCCGGTCGTCGTCGACCCCGAGACCGGCGCCGACGCTCACCGATCGTCGCCAAGGTCGGCGCTGTCGACGACGAGCGCCGCCCGCATCGACCTCACCGTCACGCACGCCGAGACGACCGTGCTCGGCAAGGCGCAGGTGCGCGTCCGGACTCGCCTGACGATGCCGAGCGTCGACTCCGGTCCCGCTGTCCCAGCTCACCACGCTGCGCACCGGCGGTGCCCCCGAGCGCATGCTCGACGCGCATCCACGTCGGAGGAGCTCGTCGATGCGCTGCGCGAGGTGTGGGCAGACGGCGAGCCGAGTGGCTCGTTCTCGGCGGCGGCTCGAACATCTTCGTCGGCGACGAGCCGTTCGACGGCACCGTGGTGCGCGTCCGCACGCAGCGGGATCGAGCGCCTGCCGTCGCCGCGACAGGGGTTCGTCCGGCTGCGGGTGCAGGCGGGCCACGACTGGGACGCGCTCGTCGCGCACGCCGTGTCGGAGGGGCTCGCGCGGCATCGAGGCGATGTCGGGCATCCCGGGCACGGTCGGGGCGGCGCCCGTGCAGAACATCGGCGCCTACGGGCAGGAGATCGTCCAGACGCTCGTCGAGGTCGAGCTGATCGACGAAGCCACCGGCGAGGTGTCGACCGTGCCCGGCGGCCGAGCTCGGACTGGGATTTCGCACCTCGGTGCTCAAGCACCACTACGGGTCGGTTCCCGAGCGGCGCGCGGTGATCCTGTCCGTCACGCTCGAGCTCGACGACGTCGGCCACGGCGAGCGGCCGATCGCCGGCGAGCAGCTGCGCACGGCGCTCGGCCTCGCCGCCGGCGACAGGCGTGATCGCTGGCGTGGGTGCGCGACCACGTGCTCGCGACGCGCGGCTCGCAAGGGCATGGTGCTCGACGCCGACGACCCCGACACCTACAGCGCGGGCTCGTTCTTCCAGAACGCGATCGTCTCGGCGTCGTTCGCCCGCACGCTGCCCGACGCGTGCCCGCGCTGGCCGGTGACTCCCGATCTCGACCCGGTGCTCGTCATCCCGCTGGCCGACGTACCACGGCTACGTGCCGCCGCCGGCTGCGGTCGAGTCGGACGTCAAGGTGAGCGCCGCGTGGCTGATCGAGCACTCGGGGCTGCGCAAGGGCTTCAAGCTGCCGCGGTCGCGCGCGGCGCTGTCGTCCAAGCACGCGCTCGCGCTGACGAATCGCGGTACGGCGACCGCGGCCGAGCTCGCCGAGCTGGCGCGCTTCATCCAGGGTCGCGTGCAGTCCGAGTTCGGCCTGATCCTCCAGCCCGAACCGGTGCTCGTCGGCGTCGAGCTCTAGCTCGGACCCGGCCGGTGATGCTGTCCGTCCCGTCTGCCCGGTCTTGATGTCGCGAGTGGAGCGTCGCGGACCGAAAGCTGCGGTCTCGCCGTCATCTGGTCACATCGCCCTCGCTGGTCCGCGCCGCCGCGGAGCACGAGAACGCCGAGTGCCGTTCGTGTAGGCCATGCACGCGAAGGCTTCCGTCGTCGGCGAGCCCGTTGCCGTGATGGATCGGCGGGGGCGGTGCGATCACTGATCCGGTGCCGTCCCGAGAGGGTCGCCGTGACCAGGTCCGATGCGTGAGTGCCGGCGGCGGCGGCTCGGCAGCCGGCGGCGGCGGTCAGGCGCGATGCATCGAGCAGGACGCGCGACTAGGCGAAGAGCCGCTGCAGGCGCTGGACGCCCTCGAGCAGTGCGTCGTCGCCGAGCGCGTACGACAGGCGCAGGTAGCCGCTCGGGCCGAACGCCTCTCCGGGCACGACGGCGACCTCGGCCTCGTCGAGGATGAGGTCGGCGAGCTCGAGCGAGGTCGTCGGCGTCTTGCCGCGCCACTCGCGGCCCAGCAGTCCGCGGCACGTCGGGGTAGACGTAGAACGCGCCCAGCGGGTTCGGCACCGTGACGCCGTCGATCTTCGACGAGCTCCGTCGACGATGAGGCGACGGCGGCGGTCGAAGGCCATGCGCAACTGCTCGACCTCGGCCTGCGGGCCGGTCAGCGCCGCGAGCGCGGCGCGCTGCGCGATGTTGTTGACGTTGCTCGACTGAGGTGCGACTGCAGGTTCGCGGCGACCTTGATGGCGTCCTTGGGGCCCACCATCCAGCCCACGCGCCAGCCGGTCATGGCGTAGGTCTTCGCGACGCCGTTGACGAGGATCGTCTGGGCCGCGGCATCCGGAACCGCCTCGACGATCGAGACGGCGCGCACGCCCTCGTAGACGAGGTTCTGGTAGATCTCGTCGGAGATGACCCAGATGCCGTGCTCGAGCGCCCACTCGCCGATGGCCTTGGTCTCTTCCGGCGTGTAGACGGCACCGGTGGGGTTCGAGGGTGACACGAAGACGAGCGCAGTCGTGCTTGTCGGTGCGCGCCGCCTCGAGCTGCTCGACCGTGACCTTGTAGTCCTGGTCGGCGCCGGCGAACACCTCGACGGGGACGCCGTCGGCCAGCGCGATGGCCTCGGGGTACGTCGTCCAGTACGGCGCGGGCAGCAGCACCTCGTCGCCGGGGTTCACCACGGCCTGGAACGCCTGATACACGGACTGCTTGCCGCCGTTGGTCACGATGATCTGCGACGGGTCGACCTCGAGGCCGGAGTCGCGCAGCGTCTTGGCCGCGATCGCCTCGCGCAGCACCGGCAGACCGACGGCCGGGGTGTAGCGGAAGTTCGCGGGGTCGCGCAGGGCCTCGGCTGCGGCATCCACGATCGAACTGCGGCGTCGCGAAGTCGGGCTCGCCGGCCGCGTAACGAGATCACGGGGCGGCCCGCTGCCTGCAGCGCCTTGGCCTTGGCATCGACCTTGAGGGTCGCCGACTCGGCGATCGCACTGAGCTTGTGGGAAAGCGTGGGCTTGCGGGGGATCGGGGCGCGTTCTGTCACGCCTTCGAGCGTAGCCGGGCAGCGCGGCCGTCGTCGTGCGGATTGCGGCCTGGCGATTTTTGAACTGAACGACGGATGCCGCGGACGGGCGGGTCCGCGGCATCCGTCGTCGCTTCAGCCGAACTGGTTCATCGTGTTGTGCGCACCGCCGGCCTTGAGGGCCGCCTCGCCGGCGAAGTACTCCTTGTGGGTGTCGCCGATGTCACTGCCGGCCATGTTCTGGTGCTTGACCGTGGCGATTCCACCGCGGATCTCGCGGCGCTGGACGCCCTTGACGTAGGCCAGCATGCCCTCGTCGCCGAAGTACCCCTTCGCGAGGTCGTCGGTCGACAGCGCGGCCGTGTGATACGTCGGCAGGGTGATGAGGTGGTGGAAGATGCCCGCGCGCGCCGAGCCGTCGCGCTGGAACGAGCGGATCTTCTCGTCGGCCACCCGCGCCAGTTCGGTGTCGTCGTACTCGACGCTCATGAGGCTGCCGCGGTCGTAGGCCGAGACATCCTCGCCGCTCTCGGCAAGCAGATCGTAGGCCTGCTGGCGGAAATTCAGCGTCCAGTTGAACGACGGGCTGTTGTTGTAGACCAGCTTGGCATCGGGCACGACCTCGCGGATGCGGTCCACCATTCCGGCGATCTGCTCGATGTGCGGCTTCTCGGTCTCGATCCACAGCAGGTCGGCGCCGTTGCGAAGGGACGTGATGCAGTCGAGGACGACGCGGTCCTCGCCCGTGCCGGGCCGGAACTGGTACAGGTTGCTTGCCAGTCGCTTCGGGCGGAGCAGCCTGCCCTCGCGGCGGATGATGACGTCGCCGTCGCCCAGCTCGGACTCGGAGACCTCTTCGACGTCGAGGTAGGAGTTGTACAGGTCTCCCAGGTCGCCGGGCTCGTTCGAGACGGCGAGCTTCTGCGTGAGGCCGGCACCGAGCGAGTCGGTGCGGGCGACGATGATGCCGTTGTCGATGCCGAGTTCGAGGAACGCGTAGCGGACGGCGTTGATCTTCGCGAGGAAGTCCTCGTGCGGGACGGTGACTTTGCCGTCCTGGTGCCCGCACTGCTTCTCGTCCGAGACCTGGTTCTCGATCTGGATCGCGCACGCGCCCGCCTCGATCATCTTCTTCGCGAGCAGGTAGGTCGCCTCGGGGTTGCCGAACCCGGCGTCGATGTCGGCGATGATCGGCACGACGTGGGTCTCGTGGTTATCGATCTGCGACTGGACGAACTCCACGGCGGTCTCGTCGCCGGCCGCGCGCGCGGTGTCGAGCCCGCTGAAGAGCAGGTCGAGTTCGCGGGCGTCGGCCTGGCGGAGGAAGGTGTAGAGCTCCTCGATCAGGGCGGGCACCGACGTCTTCTCGTGCATCGACTGGTCGGGCAGCGGGCCGAACTCCGACCGGAGGGCAGCGACCATCCAGCCCGACAGGTACAGGTAGCGCTTCTCGGTGGTCTTGAGGTGCTTCTTGATCGAGATGAGCTTCTGCTGCCCGATGAAGCCGTGCCAGACACCGAGCGACTGGGTGTAGACCGACGAGTCGACATCGTATTCGGCCATGTCGCGGCGCATGATGTCGGCGGTGTACTGCGCGATCTCCAGTCCCGTCCGGAAGCGGTTCTGCGCACGGAGGCGTGCGGCCGACTCGGGGTCGATGGCGTCCCAGGCAGAGCCGTGCTGGTCCTTCAGCGTGCGAACGGCATCGATGTCGTCTTGGTAGGCGGTCATGTCTTCTTCTCCTTCGAAAGGGACGTGGGTCAGGCCGTCTCGGCCAGGAAGCGCGAGTAGGCCGGAAGGGTCAGGAACGCCGGGAATTCCTGGCCGAGGGCGACGTCGCGGAAGATCTCGGCGGCATCGTCGAAGCGGTCACCCTCGTGCCGGCCGACCTCGCCGAGCACCTGCCCGATGAGTCCCTCGACATAGTCCCGGGTGATCGGAGTGCCGTCTTCGGTCGCCTGGTCCTGGTGGATCCACTGCCACACCTGCGACCGCGAGATCTCGGCGGTCGCGGCATCCTCCATCAGGTTGTCGATGGCGACGGCGCCCAGGCCCCGCAGCCACGCCTCGAGATAGCGGATGGCCACCGACACGTTCGCGTGCACGCCGGCTGACGTGATCGGCCGGCCGATGTGGACGTCGAGCAGATCGGATGCCGCGACCGACACGTCCGGGCGCTGACGGTCGAGCTGGTTCGGGCGGTCGCCCAGCACCGCGTCGAACTCGGCTCGTGCGACGGGGATCAGGTCGGGATGGGCCACCCACGTGCCGTCGAAACCGTCGCCGGCCTCGCGCTTCTTGTCGGCGGCGACCTTCTCGAACGCGCGCTCGGTCACCTCGGGGTCACGGCGGTTCGGAATGAACGCGCTCATGCCGCCGATGGCGAAGGCTCCGCGCTTGTGGCACGTCTGCACGAGCAGCTCGGTGTATGAGCGCATGAACGGCACGGTCATCGTGACCTCGCTGCGGTCGGGGAGCACGAACCGCGCTCCGCGACCGCGGTAGTTCTTGATGATCGAGAAGATGTAGTCCCAGCGCCCGGCGTTGAGCCCGGCGCAGTGGTCGCGCAGCTCGAAGAGGATCTCGTCCATCTCGAACGCCGCCGGCAGCGTCTCGATGAGCACGGTCGCACGGATCGTGCCGTGTTCGAGGCCGAGGTGCTGCTCGCTGAACGTGAAGACGTCGTCCCACAGTTTGGCCTCTTCGCTCGACTCGAGCTTGGCGATGTAGAAGTAGGGCCCGCGGCCGTTCGCGATGAGCCGCGTCGCGTTGTGGAAGAAGTACAGGCCGAAGTCCACGAGCGAACCCGACGCCGCCATCGTGCGCCCGGTGCGGTCGGTGAAGCGGATGTGCTGCTCGGGCAGGTGCCATCCGCGCGGACGCATCACGATCGTCGGTGTCTGCTCCGCGGTCACCTCGTAGCGCTTGCCCTCCGCACTGGTGAACGAGAGCTCGCCGCGGATGGCGTCTCGCAGGCTCAGCTGGCCTTCGATGACGTTCTTCCACGTCGGGCTGGTGGCGTCCTCCTGGTCGGCGAGCCACACCTTCGCACCCGAGTTGAGCGCGTTGATCGTCATCTTCGGGTCGGTCGGCCCCGTTATCTCGACGCGGCGGTCCTCCAGGCCCGGGCCGGCGCCGGCGACGCGCCACTGCGCGTCCTCGCGGATGTGGCGGGTGTCGTCGCGGAACTGCGGGTCGTGCCCGTTGCCGATCTCGAACCGGCGGCGCAGGCGGTCGGCGAGGCGGCTGTGGCGCCGGGCGCCGAAGCGGTGGTGCAGTTCCGTGAGGAAGGCGAGCGCCTCGTAGGTGAGGATCTCGTCGTAGCGCGCGGCGAGGGGCGCGGCGACCTCGATCGACGGGTCTTGGGTCTGCGTCGGGATGGGGCCGGTGCGCGTGCGCATCGGGGTGGCGGTTGCAGGTGTCATGGTCCTGTCTTCCTGTGACGAAAGGTGTTGTGGGCGGATGCCGCCGGGCCGGCGGGTGCGCCGGGTGCGGCATCCGTGATCCGTGCTTCGGTTCGATCGGGTCCTGCGGGGTGTGAGTCCACTCTGCGGTGAAGATCGGGGTGCTCCCCGGCGAAATCGGTGGAGAACTTTCCCCGAATTTCTGCTTTCGTGACAGAATCGCGGCATGACGACGTCGTTCACCCGCGATCCGGTCGCGGAACTCCCCGACGATGAAGGTGTGGACTCCCTCACCATCGGCCGCCGCATCCGCCAGCTGCGCTCCGAGCGCGGCATGACGCTCGAAGAGCTCGCGGCCGCGGTCGACCGCGCGCCCAGCCAGCTGTCGATGATCGAGAACGGCCGGCGCGAGCCGAAGCTCACGCTGCTGCAGGCGATCGCCCGCGCGCTCGGGTCGACGCTGGATGCGATCCTCGAGTCGGAGCCGCTCGACGAGCGCGCGACGCTGGAGATCTCGCTCGAGCGCGCGATGCGAGGGCAGACGTTCCAGGCCCTCGGCATCCCGCCGTTCCGCATCGGCAAGACGGTGCCCAGCGAGGCGCTCAAGGCGATGCTCGCCCTGCAGACCGAGATCGAGCGTCTCCGCGACGAGCGGGCCGCGACACCCGAGGAGGCCCGGCGCGCCAACGTCGCCCTTCGCCGGCTCATGCGCACGCAGAGCAATTACTTCGCCGACCTCGAAGACCAGGCGCGAGCGCTGCTTCAGGCCGTCGACCACCCGGGCGGACCGCTGACCCAGCGCACGGCATCCGATATCGCCGCCCATCTCGGGTTCACCCTGCACTACGTTCCCGACCTGCCGCAGACGACCCGGAGCGTCGCCGACATCAAGAACGGGCGCTTGTACCTCTCGAGCCGGCTGACCGCGAAGGGCGATCCCCGCACGGCGGTGCTGCAGGCGCTGTCGAGCCGGATTCTCGGCCACCGCGAGCCGACCTCGTACGCCGAGTTCCTGCGCCAGCGCGTCGAGACCAACTACCTCACGGGGGCGCTGCTCATCCCCGAGCAGCACGCCGTGCCGTTCCTGCAGGAGGCCAAGAAGGACCGGGCGATCTCGATCGAGGACGTCCGCGACGCATACTCGGTGTCGTACGAGACGGCGGCGCACCGCTTCACGAATCTCGCGAGCGTGCATCTCGGCATCCCGGTGCACTTCCTCAAGGTGCACGAGTCGGGGACCATCACGAAGGCGTACGAGAACGACGACGTGAACTTCCCCACCGACCGCCTCGGCTCGATCGAGGGGCAGATGTGCTGCCGTAAATGGACGTCAAGGGTCGTGTTCGACGTCGACGACCACTTCAACCCGTACTACCAGTACACCGACACCGGCAACGGGACGTACTGGTGCACGGCCCGCGTCGAGCAGTCCAGCGAGGGCGCGCACTCGGTCTCGGTCGGAGTGAGGTTCGACGACACGAAGTGGTTCCTCGGCCGAGACACCCCGAACCGCGGCGTCTCGAAGCACTCCGTCGAGGCCTGCTGCAGGCGCGCCCCCGCCGACCTCGAGGCATCCTGGCGCGAGAACTCCTGGCCGAACGTCCGCACGCCGCGGACGCTGCTGGCCACGCTGCCCACCGGCGCGTTTCCCGGGGTCGATACGACCGATGTCTACGAGTTCCTCGAGGCGCACGCCCCTCGCTGACCGACCCCGCCCGTTGGCGGCCGCGCCTCCTTCGCCGAGCCACCGTGACCTGCGCGGTCTCTCCTTCTTCCGCCGAGAGGGCACGTCTATCCCGAGCGTGCACTCATTGCACGTGAAAACCACGCACGCTCGGGAAAAGAATGCACTCTCGGGAGAAGGCGCGGGGTGGCGCACAGCGAGTGTGCGTGACCGGCGCGTGAGAGGCGGGTGAGAGTCCGGACGACGGGGTTCCGGCCAATACCTGTCGGGTGTTAGGTTTTCCCGACCGACGGTTCCGCCGGGCGGAGCCGCTTTCGACGAGGAGAGCGCGATGAAGCGATGGGTGAGCACGGCGGCCGCAGCGGGACTGATCGTGACCGGACTGGCTTTCGCCGGGCCGGCGGTGGCGAACGGCGGTGCCGGCTCCGGCAAACCGGGGAACGAGACCCTTCAGCGATACGCCTACGACACCTGGGCATCTCTGGACGCGATGACCGATGAGGCCACCGGGCTCCCGTCCGACAACATCACGGGCGATCTGTCGACGCCCGGCGCCTACACGTCGCCGACGAACATCGGCGGCTACCTGTGGTCGACGGTGACCGCGCGCGACCTCGGCATCATCACCGCGGACGAGGCCCGTGACCGCATGGCGACGACGCTCGACGACGCTCGAGACGCTCGAGCGCAACGACGCCAGCGGCATGTACTACAACTGGTACGACCCCGCGACGGGCGCGAAGCTGACCACGTGGCCGGACTCGGGTGACGTCGTGCACCCGTTCCTGAGCACCGTCGACAACGGCTGGCTCGCCGCGTCCCTCCGCATCGTGCGCGAGGCGGAGCCGAGTCTCGCCCGCCAGGCAGATGCACTGTACGACTCGATGGACTTCGGGGCCTTCTTCAACCCGGAGGGCGCGCCCGGACTGCCCGCAGGAACGAACCGCGGCGGGTTCTGGGAGGTCGCGCCTCCCGGCTGCAGCGTCGCGGCGCCCATGTACAACGGCTCCGGCGCGGAGGCGTTCTACACGTGCCACCACTACGACACCACGGTGAGCGAGAGTCGCATCGCCACCTACCTCGGGATCGCGAACGGGCAGATCCCGGCGACCGCGCTCTACGGCACGCATCGGACGATGCCGCCCGGATGCGACTGGGCCTGGCAGGAGCAGCTCCCCACCGGCACGACGCGCAGCTACCAGGGGTTCGACGTCTGGGAGGGCGTGTATACCTACGCCGGCATGAGCTTCGTGCCGAGCTGGGGTGGCAGCATGTTCGAGGCCCTCATGCCCGACCTCCTCGTGCCCGAGACGAAGTGGGGTGCGAAGTCCTGGCGCCTCAACCACCCGATCACCGTCGCCGTGCAGAAGCACCACGGACTCGTCGACGCCGGGTACGGCGCGTGGGGGTTCTCGCCGGCCAGCGATCCGTTCGGAAGCTACGCCGAGTACGGCGTCGACCTCGCCGGAATGCGCTCCGACGGCTATCCCTCTGACAACGAGAAGACCGATGTCGACATCGACCGCCCGGGCTGCACGGTGGGCACGAACCCCGACCCTGAGTTCGGCGACGGCGTCGTGACCCCTCATGCGGCATTCCTGGCACTGCCGTACGACCGGTCGGGTGTGCTCGAGAACCTCGCGCATCTCGAGGCCGACCTCGGCGCGTATGGCCCGGGGGGCTTCTACGACTGCCGTCGCCGTGGTGAGCGGAACCGTGGCCGAGCGCTATCTCTCTCTCGATCAGTCGATGATCCTGGCGGCGATCGGCAACGAGCTGACCGGCGATACGCTGAAGCGGTACTTCGTCGACAAGGAGATGGAGCGGCGCCTGCGCCCGGCGATGGCAGCGCAGGTCTTCAGCTCCGATGGGAAAGTTCGCGAGTGAGCAGCAGGGCCGAGAAGTGACAGGGACACCCGAATCGGATGCCCCGGCCCGCGCCGCGCGCTCACCACGAGGCAGCTACGCCAAGGGGCTGGCGCGCCGGCAGCAGATCGTCGACGAGGCGCTGGTCGTCTTCGGCCGCAGCGGCTTCCACAGCGGGTCCCTCAGAGAGATCGCCAAGCGGGTGGGCCTGACGCCGACCGGACTCATGCACCACTTCGCCAACAAGGAGGAGCTCTTCACCGAGGTCCTCCGTCAGCGCGACGAGAAGATCCGCGAAGCGGCCGGCGACCCGGCCGAGCACACCCTCATCCAGCAGGCGATGAAGGTCGTGGCCTATAACCAGGAGTCACGCGGTCTGACGTCGCTGTATGCGACAGTCTCCGCGGAGGCGACCGACTCGGAGCATCCCGCGCACGAAGAGTTCGCGCGCCGCTATCAGGAGAGCGCCGCGAATTCGACGCCGATCCTCATCGCGGCGCAGGAGGACGGGGAGGTCAGGCGGGATGTCGACCCCGAGCTCGCCGCGCGGCTCATCAGCGCGGTCATGGACGGCATCCAGCAGCAATGGCTGCTCGATGACAGCGTGGACATGAACGCGCTGTTCGCGGAGTTCGCCCGGGGGTACCTCCTCCCGCGAGATGGCGACGACGCCCGCCCGGCCGGCTGAGCGGACGTCGCGGCCCGATCAGGCCGTCGGAAGGGCGTTCGCGCGCGCGACGTCGCCGAGCCACGCGAGGCTGGGCTTGGGGCGGCGCTCGAAGGTGTCGCGATCCCAGGCGATGAGGCCGAACGTCGGGGCGAAGCTGCCCCACTCGTAGTTGTCCAGTGCGCTCCAGTGCAGATAGCCGCGCACGTCCACCCCGTCGTCGATGCACGCCCGGACCGCCTCGAGGGCACCCCGCATGTAGTCGATGCGGCGGGCGTCGTCCGCAGTCGCCATGCCGTTCTCGGTCACGTACACGGGGACGCCGGCCCGCGCCCACGCGTTGCGGATCCCTTCGCCCACCGCCGGCGGGTAGTACTCCCAGCCCGTGAGCGTGCGCTCGGCCTCATCGGGGATCGGCTGGGGCCCGTCGGTCCCGATGCGGGTGCGCGTATAGGCCTGCACGCCGATCCAGTCGTCGCCCTTCGCCGCGTCGAGGAAGACGTCTTCGCGCGAGCGGCCGTACTCAGCGGCGACGGACTCGGCGCCGTCGACCGGCTGATACGCCTGCGTCGCCACCGACCAGCCGGCCCGCGCGCCGGCGCCGCGGACGATGTCCACCGCGCGCTGGTGCGCGTCGACGAGCCGGTCGGTCACCGCCGGCACGCCGGGCGGCAGCCCGATCGACGGGAAGCCCACCTCGGGGTCCGCGAGCACCGAGACCATGTTCGGCTCGTTGATCGTGCAGACGAGGTCGACGCCGTCGAGCACCGGCAGCGCGGCCTCGACGTAGCGGGCGAACCGGTCGGCCGCGGCATCCGAGTGCCATCCGCCCTCGCGAGCGAACCAGACCGGGTTCGTGAAGTGGTGGAGCGTGATCATCGGCTGCAGGCCGATGTCCTGCGCCGTGGCCACCATCCGCCGGTAGTGGTCGATGGCTGCGCGCGAGATCCAGCCGTCCTCGGGCTCGATGCGAGCCCACTCGATACTGAACCGGTACGTGTCGAGCCCGGCGCCGGCGAGCAGCGCCATGTCCTCCGGATAGCGGTGGTAGCTGTCGGCGGCGTCGCCGGACGGCGTCTCGACGGGGGCGCCGGGAAGATGCCCCCACTCGCGCTGCCACCAGTCGGAGTTGACGTTGCCGCCCTCGATCTGGTGCGCCGCCGTCGACGCACCCCAGAGGAAGCCTTCGGGGAAGTCCATCGTGCGATGGTCCTTTCTTATCGGAGAGAGCGGATGCCGCGGCATCCGCTCGGGTCACTTGATGCCCGTGAGCGCGATGCCCTGCACGAAGTAGCGCTGCAGGAAGACGAACAGGAGCAGCATCGGCAGTACGACCACCACGGCGCCGGCCATCATGAGGCCGTAGCGCGCCGCGTTCTGGCCGACCGAGTACAGCGCGAGCGCCACCGGCAGCGTGTACATGTCCTCGGTGGTGGCCACCACGAGCGGCCACAGGAAGTTGTTCCAGCTCCCCAGGAACGTGAGGATCGTGAGGGTCGCCACGGCCGGGCCGCACATCGGCATGATCACGCGCAGGAAGATCCGCCACTCGCTCGCGCCGTCGATGCGCGCGGCCTCGATCAGCTCGTCGGGCAGGCTCAGCATGAACTGCCGCATGAGGAACACGCCGAGCGGCGAGATGAGGAACGGCAGGATCAGGCCGGGATACGAGTTGACGAGCCCGAGATTCGCAGTGAGCACGAACAGCGGGACGAACGTCACCACACCCGGCACCATGAGCGTGCCGAGCACCAGCCCGAACAGCAGCTTCTTGCCGCGGAACTGCAGCTTCGCCAGCGCGTAGCCGATCATCGAGCAGAACACGATGTTGCCGAGCGTCACGAACACCGCGACCACGATGCTGTTGATGAAGAACGTGGTGAAGTCGAGGCGCCCGAAGAGCGTCTCGAAGTTCTCGACGGTCGGGTTCTGCGGCAGGAAGCCGGTCGGGTTCTGGCGGATCTCGGCATCCGTCTTGAACGACCCGAGGATCATCCAGACGAACGGCATGACCATCGCGATCAGGCCCAGCGTGAGCACGATGTACAGCCACCACCGCGGGCGCTCGCCGCGGCGGCGGCGTCCGGCGGGATGCGGCTCGGTGGGGGCGACGTCGGTGTCGGTCACCGCCGAGGAGGCGAGGACCGGGCCGAGCGGGCGGGACGCTTCGGCGGCGGCGGGAGGTATCGCGGCCATGTCAGTCCTTCTTCCCGATCAGGCGGAATTGGAGAAGCGAGAGCAGCACGATCGCCAGGAACAGCACGTAGCTGGCCGCCGACGCGTAGGCGTAGTTCCCGAAGCCGAACTGGTCGTACGTGTACATCGCAGTCGAGAGGGTGGCGTCGAGGGGACCGCCCTGCGTCATCACATACGGCTCTTCGAAGAACTGCAGGAACCCGATGCCGGTGATCACGGTCGCGAAGAGGATCGCCGGACGCATGGCGGGGATCGTGATGTTGCGGAAGCGCTGCCACGCGTTCGCGCCGTCGACCATCGCGGCCTCGTGATGCTCGCGCGGGACCCCCTGGAGTGCGGCGAGGAAGATCACCATGATCGTGCCGATGTTGCGCCAGACCGCCATCATGATGAGCGAGGGGAGCGCCCACGTCGTCGACTGCAGCCAGTCGGGACCCTGGATGCCGAACACGGCCAGGAAGCCGTTGAGCAGGCCGTCCGGCTGCAGGATGAACCGCCAGACGATGGCGATCGCGACGATGCTCGTGACGACGGGGGCGTAGTAGCCGACGCGGTACACGGTGCGCAGGCGGTGGATCCCCTTGTCGAGCGCGAGCGCGACGGCGAGGGCCAGGGCGATCGTGAGCGGGACGGCCACGATCACGAACGTGAAGGTGTTGCCGAGCGAGTGCAGGAACCGCGGATCCTGGAACAGGCGGATGTAGTTGTCGAGACCGACGACATTCACCTGGAACGGCGTCTCGAGGTCCCGCGTCGTCATGTCGGTGAAGCTCATCGCGAAGGACCCGATGATCGGGCCCGCCATGAACACCACGAACAGGATCACGAACGGCGCGGCGAACAGCCACGCGGTGAGCGTCATTCGGCGTTCCCGCCGCGACGCCCGCGCACGAGGTGCGGGGCGCCGCGGCGGTGCCGCAGCGGCGAGAGCTGGTGTGGAGGACATCGGAGCCTCTACTGGCCGGTCCCGATGGACGACGCCTGCTCCTGGATGGTCGCGATCGCCTCGGCGGGGGTCGTGTCACCGCGGGTCGCCTTCTCGAGCTCCTGATCGATCACCGCAGAGACCTGCGCCCAGGTCGCGATCGCCGGCGGAGCCTTCGAGTCCTGAAGCTGCTCGCCGAACACGCTCAGGTACGGGTCCTCGGCGAACGTCGGGTCATCCCACGCCGCCTGCACGCTGGGCAGGTCGGTCGAGATGTCGTACCACTCGATCTGCGTCTCGGGCTGGCTCAGCCACCGGACGAACTTCCAGGAGGCATCCCGGTTCTCGGTGTCTTCGAACACGGCGAGGTTTCCACCGCCCGTGAAGCTCGTACGACTGTCGGCGCCCGGCACCATCGCGACGCCGAACTTGCCGGCGAACTCCTCGCCGCCCTGCTCGAGCAGCAGGCCGACGTGGAACGGGCCGCTGTAGAACGCGCCGACCTCGCCGTTGATGAAGGCTGCTTCGATCTCGCCGCCCTCCAGGCGCCGCGGCTCGGCGATGCCCTCCTGGAAGAAGCTCGTGTAGAAGGCGAACGCCTCCTCCCATTCCGGAGTGTCGAAGGTGAACTCGGTGCCGTCCTCGTTCAGGATCTCGCCCCCCTGCTGCCACGCGAGCGGGCTCACGTACTGCCACGAGTCGAAGCCCCCGGGCGGCAGCGAGACGCCCCATTGCGCACCGGCGCCTTGCAGCGCCTGGGTGAACTCGGTGTACTCCTCCCACGTCTCAGGAGGCTCGACCCCCGCCGCCTCGGCCAGGTCCGTGCGGTAGTAGAGCACGCGGGTGTCGACGTACCAGGGGACGCCGTAGGCCACGTCGTCCACCACGGCGGTCTCCCACGAGCCCTGGAAGAACGAGGACTCGTCCACCAGACCCTCGGGCGTCGGCTCGAAGGCTCCGGTGGCGGCGAACTCGCCGACCCAGGTGGTGCCGAGCATCGAGATGTCGGGCGTCTCGCCGCCCGCGATCGCGGTG
The DNA here is from genome assembly GCA_963754635.1 of uncultured Actinomycetota bacterium. Classification (GTDB taxonomy): domain Bacteria; phylum Actinomycetota; class Actinomycetes; order Actinomycetales; family Microbacteriaceae; genus Microbacterium. The sequence goes on from CAVWGM010000002.1 coordinate 294,783, forward strand.
GCGATGCGGTCGTGTGCGCTCTCCCAGGGCACGGCTGTCACATTGATCGTGACCTCGGGGTTCTCCTCCTCGAACTGGGCGGCGAGCTCGCCGAGGACCTCGCCCTCGTTGCCCATCGCCCAGACGTCGACGGTTCCCGTCGCGGGCGAATCGTCGATCGCCTCGCCGGCTTCGGGGCCCCCGCCTTCGCCGCCGTCGGTGCGACCGCAGCCTGCGAGGACCAGCGTGCCGACGAGGACCACGGCGCCTGCCGCGGCCCATCGAGCGCTGCTCGGGGTGAGTGATCTGTTCATGGGTCTGACGCCTCCATTGGTCGTCGCCGCCTCCGCGGCGGCCTTGCCTCGGCTGTGAGGGCGCGGGGGGAGCGCCCGATGATGACGGTACTCCTAAAACCTGACACATGAAAGGTATTTGCAGATGAGAATGACCTCATCGACCACCGTGGCCACGCCGGCGGGCGTGCGGAATGACCTCGACGAGCCCCGAAGAACGTGCTAGCCGGGTATCGGGTGCCCGGTATCGGGCGCCCAGGTGCCGGGTGCCCGGTCATCTGTGCGATGACGACCTTCAGCGGCAGCGCGAGCGTAGGTATCGCACAGATGAACCCTGGCCTCCGTGCGTCTCTGCGCGCTCGAGGGGTGTCAGCGCCCGGCGATGACGTCCGCGACCCGGGCGGGCCACGCGGTGCGGGATGAGCGGCCGGATGCCTCGACCCGGTCTGCGGCGCGATAGGCGGTGTAGATCGCGTTGACGGCGACCCAGCGCAGGGGTTCGGGCTCCCAGTTCTTCGCTCGGTGGCCCGCCCACGGCAGCCGAGCGAGCGCGGTGTCGCGCTCGAGGACGAGGTCGGCGAGCGTGCGACCGGCGAGATTCGTCGCGGTGACCCCCGTCCCGACGTAGCCGCCGGCCCAGCCCAGGCCCGTCGCACGATCGTGCACGACGGTCGCGGCCCAGTCCCGCGCGACGCCGAGCACGCCGGACCACGCGTGCGCGATCGGCACGTCTGCGGCATCCGGGAAGAACTGCCGCAGCAGCGCGGTGAGCGAGGCGATCGTCCGCCGCTGCGTCGAGCCGTCGGTGTCCACCCGCGACCCGAACCGATACGGAACCCCGCGTCCGCCGAACGCGATCCGGTCGTCGGCCGTGCGCTGGGCGTACATGTAGACGTGCGCGAAGTCCCCGAGCGTCTCGCGCCCGTCCCAGCCGATGCGATCCCACGCCGCAGCAGGGATCGGCTCGGTCACGATCATCGACGAGTTCATGGGCAGCCACGTCCGGTGCTGACCGCGCAGGTCCGGCGTGAAGCCCTCGGTGGCGCGCAGCACGTGCGCCGCGCGCACCACCCCGCGCTCGGTGACCGCCCGACCGGGAGCGATCTCGGTCACGCGGGTCTGCTCGTAGATGGGCACGCCCCGGCGCTCGACCGCCGCGGCGAGCCCCGCCACCAGCTTCGCGGGATGCACCCGAGCGCAGTGCGGATGCCACAGCCCGCCGAGCACGCCTTCGACGCCCACGCGCGAGGCCGTGGTCGCGGCATCCCATTCCTCCACGTCGGTGTGCGGCCACGCCTGCTCGGCGGCGACCGCGGCGCGCAGGCGCGCGAGCTGCGCGGGGGAGCGGGCGATGCCGAGCTCGCCGCCCTTGACGACGTCGGCCTCGATCCCCTCGTGCCGGGCGACGGCGATCACCTCGTCGACGGTGTCGTTGAGGGCACGCTGCTGCGCGATCGCCGCGTCGCGACCGTGGGATGCCGCGTACCGCTCGCGCCCGCCCGTGACCGTGTTCGTCAGCCAGCCGCCGTTGCGCCCGGATGCACCGAACCCCGCGAAGCGCTGGTCGAGCACGGCGATCCGCAGGTCGGGCTGCTCGCGCTTGAGGTAGTACGCGGCCCAGAGGCCGGTGTACCCGGCGCCGACGATCGCGACATCGACGTCGAGGTCCCCATCGAGGCTCGCTCGAGGTGAGGGCGTGCCGCCGAGCTGCTGCCACCACCACGAGACGCCGCCGTTGGGCACGCGCGAGTCGGTCATGCCGCCATCCTCTCGCGGCCTCGCGCCGGTGCGCCGGGGCAGTTCGTCCCGAGCGTGCGGCGACGCAGGGCGTTTCGTCCGCCCCGCCCGGCCGGCAGCCGGACCGTGCTCGGGCTCAGGCGGGGTCAAGGGCGCGGAGAGCGGCCCAGAGCTCGGCCCGCGTCGCGAACGAGGTGAGGTCGCGACCGAGCACGCGTTCGGCCAGGGCCAGCCGAGTGCGCACGGTGTGCCGGTGCACGCCGAGCACGCGAGCCGATGCCTCGTGCGAGCAGTCGCTGGACAGCCAGGCCTGCAGCGTCTCGATGAGCTTGGTTCCCTCGGCATCGTCGTGGGCGCGCAGCGGCGCGAGCTCGGCACGCGCGAACGCGCGGGCCTCGCTCGACAGTGCAGACAGCACCCCGGATCTCGCCACATCGGCGAACGCGGTGATGCCCCCGCCTGCACCGGCGGCCCCGCTGGCGCCGCGGCCTCGTGCCGTCCGGGCCTGCGCGACCGCATCGGCGAATCCGTCGTAGCCGGTCGGCTCCGAGACGCCGAGACGGCACCCGAAGCGCTCGGCGACCTCGTCGAGCGCGGTCCGCTCGCCGGACGGCACGACCAGCACGAGGTCCTCGTCGGCACGGCCGAAGAACAGCGTTCCGCGGCGCTCCTCGACCCGCAGCTCGAGCAGCTCGGTCAACGCGTCGCCGGTGGACGCGGCATCCGTCACCGCCACATCGACCGGTGCTGCCGGCAGCGGCCCCCAGAGCTCGCGCGCGATACGGCGGGCGAGCGCGGGGTCGCCGGTGAGCAGGGTCTGCATGAGGCCGGCGCGCAGCGCGCCCCGGGCGCGGCTGAGGCCCTGCTGCTGCTCGAGCGCAAGGCCGGCCATCGCGATGACGGCGGTCACGACCCCCCGCCCCTCCTGGTCGAGATCACCGGCGGCGATGGCGATCACGCCGCGCAGATGCCCCCCGCGCCCGAGGGTCTGGAGGCGGAACGGCGTCGACCCGATGCGCAGCGAAGAGCCCGCACGGGCGCCGCGGCTCAGCACGCCGCTCACCTCGCGTCGCAGCGCCCCGGACGTGTCGTCGTCCAGGCCGCCCGCCGGGTGCTCGCGCGAGAGCTCGCCGGCGGCGTCGAACATCCCGACCCAGCTGCCGAGCTGGCGCGCCAGCTCGGCCACCGTGGCGCCGAGCCCGTCCGGGCGCAGCGCCGCCAGGGCGATGGCGCGCTGCGCGGCGAGGGCCCAGCTGCGTCGCGCGTAGGCCTGTGCGGCGATCGCCTCGGCGTTCGCCCGCGCCACGGCGATGAACGGCGTGCGATAGGGCACCTCGAACAGCGGCATCCCGATTCCGCGGCACGCGTCGGCGAGGGCAGGGGGAATGCCGATGCGCACGACCTCGGTGCCGAATCCGAGCCCGACCACGCCGCGGTCCGCGAGCCGCTGCACATAGGACCGGTAGGTCTCGGGGTCCTCGGACGCGTCCGGGAACTGCGTGCCGGTGGTGAGGAGGACCAGGCCTTCGGAGAGGAACGGCGTCGGGTCGGCGAGGTCCGAGCTGTGGACCCACCGGACGGGCCGGTCGAGCGCCGAGGCGTCGAGGTCGTCGTCGGGAGACAGCGTCAGGTGAAGGTCGCCGCGGCTCAGCAGAGCGCGGAGCGTCGGAGCTTCGTCGAGAGTGCGCATGATCCTTCAAGCGTGTACCACCTGTACATCCGCCTATCGAGAATGTACAGCCCGGACGGTGCGGGCGGTGCCGGACGACCTTTACGCTCCCGAACATGGCTGCTGTCGACACCGTCACCGAAACGCCGCTGGGCGGACCCTCCCTCGCGCAGGAGCGCCGGCTCGTCACGAGCATCCCCGGCCCCCGCTCGCAGCAGCTCATCTCCCGCAAAGCGGACGCAGTGGCCGCGGGTGTGGGGCACACCGCGCCTGTTCACGCGGTCGCCGCAGGCGGCGGGGTCATCGTGGACGCCGACGGCAACTCGCTCATCGACCTCGGCTCCGGCATCGCCGTGACCACCATCGGCAACGCGCATCCCAAGGTCGTCGCGGCGGTGCAGTCCCAGGTCGCCCAGTTCACCCACACGTGCTTCATGATCGCCCCGTACGAGTCCTACGTGGCCGTCGCCGAGGCACTGAACCGCATCACGCCCGGCGACCACGCCAAGAAGAGCGCACTGTTCAACTCCGGTGCTGAAGCGGTGGAGAACGCGGTCAAGATCGCGCGCAAGTTCACCGGCAGGCAGGCTGTCGTCGCCTTCGACCACGGCTACCACGGTCGCACCAACCTCACGATGGCGCTCACGGCCAAGTCGATGCCGTACAAGAGCGGCTTCGGTCCCTTCGCCTCCGAGATCTACCGCGCGCCCCTCTCGTACCCCTACCGCGACGGCCTCACCGGGGCAGAGGCCGCCACCCGCGCGATCTCGATCATCGAGAAGCAGGTCGGCGCCGACAACCTCGCCGCCGTCATCATCGAGCCGATCCAGGGCGAGGGCGGCTTCATCGTCCCCGCGGACGGCTTCCTCCCGGCGATCGTGGACTGGTGCCGTGCCCACGGCGTCGTCTTCATCGCCGACGAGATCCAGACCGGCTTCGCTCGCACCGGGGAGATGTTCGCGAGCGATGTGTTCGGCATCGTGCCGGACCTGATCACGACCGCCAAGGGCATCGCTGGGGGCCTGCCCTTGGCGGCCGTGACCGGACGGGCCGAGATCATGGACGCCTCGCATGCCGGCGGTCTCGGCGGCACGTACGGCGGCAACCCGATCGCCTGCGCTGCGGCGCTCGCCGCGATCGACGTCTTCGAGAACGACGGCATGATCGAGCGCGCCCGCGAGATCGGGCGGATCCTCACCGAGCGCCTGCGGGCGCTCCAGGCCGCCGATCCCCGCGTGGGCGACGTCCGCGGCCACGGCGCCATGATCGCGGCCGAGTTCGTCGACCCGGTGACGGGCGAGCCGGATGCCGCGCTCACCGCCGCGGTGGCGAAGGCCTGCATCGCCGACGGCGTGGTCGTCCTGACCTGCGGCACCTACGGGAACGTGATCCGTTTCCTGCCGCCACTGTCGATCGGCGACGATCTGCTCCACGAGGGCATCGACGTCGTCGCCGCAGCGCTGGCCGAGGCATCCGCCTGACCGGCACGTCCGGCGAGCACCCCCGGCTCGGCCGGGGTCCACAGCGGCTGGGGCCGCCACGAAGGAGTGAAAAGTGACAGAGCTGACCCGAGACGTCGTCATCGTCGGCGCCGGAGCCGCGGGCCTGACCGCGGCCAACGAGCTGAAGAAGGCCGGAATGTCGGTGGTGGTGCTCGAGGCTCGCGACCGCGTCGGCGGACGCCTGTGGACCGACGTCGTCGACGGGGCCATGCTCGAGATCGGCGGCCAGTGGGTCTCGCCCGACCAGGAGGCGCTCAAGGAGACGCTCGCCGAGCTCGGGCTCGAGACGTACCGGCGCTACCGCGAGGGTGACTCGGTCTACGTCGACAAGACCGGCGCGTCCACGCGCTTCACCGGTGAGATCTTCCCGGTCCCGCCGGCGACCGAGCAGGCGATGGTCCAGCTCATCGACAAGCTCGATGCGATGGTGGCCGAGGTCGACCCCGACCGGCCCTGGGAGCACCCCGATGCGGAGGAGCTCGACCGGATCTCGTTCGAGGCGTGGCTCGAGGAGCAGACCGACGACCAGGAGGCCCGCGACAACATCGCCCTCTTCATCGCGGGCGCCATGCTCACGAAGCCCGCGTACGCCTTCTCGGCCCTGCAGGCGCTTCTGATGGCGGCCAGCGCAGGAAGCTTCTCGAACCTCGTCGACGCCGACTACATCCTCGACGAGCGCGTCGTCGGAGGGCTCCAGCAGGTGCCTCTGCTGCTGGCCGAGCGCCTCGGCGACGACGTCCTGCTGAACCAGCCGGTGCACACCGTCAACTGGTCCGACTCCGGGGTCACCGTGATCACCGACGGCGATGTCACCGTGCGCGGGCGCTTCGTGATCCTCGCCCACGCGCCGATCCTCTACCCGTGGATCGACTTCACCCCGGCGCTCCCGCGGCTCAAGCAGCAGATGCACCAGCACATCTCGATGGGCTTCGTCATCAAGGTCCACGCCGTGTACGACCGGCCGTTCTGGCGCGACCAGGGGCTGTCGGGCACCGCCTTCAGCCCGTACGAGATCACGCACGAGGCGTACGACAACACCAACCACGGGGACGAGCGCGGAACGCTCGTGGGATTCGTGTCCGACCGCAGCGCCGACGACCTCTTCCGCGTCTCGGCCGAGGAGCGCAAGGCGCGCATCCTCGAGTCGCTGTCGCACTACTACGGACCCGAGGCGCTCAAACCGGACGTGTATTTCGAGAGCGACTGGGGCGCCGAGGAATGGACGCGCGGCGCCTACGCCGCGAGCTTCGACCTGGGCGGGCTCACCCGCTACGGCGCCGACCTGCGGACGCCGGTCGGGCCCATCCACTTCGCGTGCAGCGACATGGCGGGCGCCGGCTACCAGCACGTGGACGGTGCCGTCCGCATGGGGCGCCTGGTCGCCGCCACCATCGTCGAGGAGGCCCGCGCATGACCGGTCGCATCGTAGTGGGATACACCGCCACCGACGCCGGGCGCGACGCGCTCTCGCTCGGCGTGCGGCTGGCCGCGGCATCCGATTCCGCGCTCGACCTCGTGGTCGTGCTGCCCGGCGAGGACCGCAGCGTCATCACCCCGCCGGACGCGGGCTACGACCGCTACCTCGAGGATCAGGCGCGGGTCTGGCTCAACGAGGCCGCCGCCGGGATCACGGATGCCGTCGCCACCAGCACGCACGTCCGGTACGCCGAGTCCTTCGCCGCGGGCCTGCTCGAGGTGGCTCACGAGGTCCACGCGTCGCTCATCGTGGTGGGCGCGGCCAATGGCGGACTGCGCGGCCGGCATCGACTCGGAACGGTGGCCGGCGAGCTGCTGCACTCCGCCGACGTGCCTGTCGCGCTCGCGCCCGAGGGAGCGCGGCGGATCGACCACTCCGCGGGCATCACGCGCATCACGGCAGCCGTCGGGCTCCGGCCCGGCGCCGACGTGCTTCTGGAGGAGTCGCTGGCCCTCGCGACATCGACGGGCGCCGAGCTCCGGCTGGTCTCGCTGGTCGCGGTCGACCTCCCGGCAGGCATCGAGAGCAACGAGTCCGCCGCGCTGCACGCCGACGAGGTCTTCGTCCACGCACGGGCCGCGCTGCCGCGGAGCGTCGAAACGGAGGCGGTCGTCGGTCTCGGCGACAGCATCGAAGAGGCCGTCTCGCACCTCAGCTGGGAGCCGGGCGAGATCGCGGTGGTCGGCTCGAGCCGGCTCGCGCGACCCCGGCGCCTGTTCCTCGGCTCCACCGCGGCGAAGATGCTGCACGAGCTGCCGGTGCCGATGATCGTCGTGCCCCGCACACGCAAGAAGAAAGGTGCCCGGCCATGAGCGGGAAGCAGAGCGACATCGACGTCGTCGGCGCAGCGCCGGAGACCGGCGGACTGTCGAAGAAGGGCCTGAGCGCCGGGACCATCGGCCTCCTCGGGGCGGTGGTCATCGGCATCTCGTGCATCGCGCCCGCGTACACGTTCACCGCGGCCATCGGGCCCACGGCATCCGTCGTCGGCGCCCAGATCCCGGCCATCATCCTCGTCGGCTTCATCCCCATGCTGCTGGTCGCCTTCGGCTACCGCGAGCTCAACCGGCGGATGCCGGACGCGGGCACGTCCTTCACCTGGGCCACCCGCGCCTTCGGGCCGTGGATCGGCTGGATGGCCGGCTGGGGCCTCATCGTGGCGACCATCCTGGTGCTGTCGAACCTCGCCGGCGTGGCCGTGGACTTCCTCTTCCTGCTCATCTCGCAGATCACCGGCAACGAGGACATCGCGAGCATCGCCGCCGGCACCGGGCCGCTGGATCCGGGGACGTGGATCAACATCGGTGTGTGCCTGCTGTTCATGTTCGGCGCGACCTGGGTGTCGTACCGCGACCTGCAGACCACGCAGAAGATCCAGTACGTCCTCGTCACCTTCCAGGTGGCGGTGCTGCTGTTCTTCGCGGTCGCGGCCATCGTGCAGGCGACCAGCGGCAACGGATTCGAGTACACCCCGTTCGACCTGGCCTGGTTCAACCCCTTCGCCGTCGGCTCGTTCAGCGCCTTCGCCGCCGGCCTGTCCCTGTCGATCTTCATCTTCTGGGGCTGGGACGTCACCCTGACGATGAACGAGGAGACCAAGGATCCCGAGCGCACACCCGGCCGGGCGGCGACGATCACGGTGGTGACGATCGTCTCGCTCTACCTGCTGCTGTCGGTCGCCATGATCATGTACTCCGGTGTCGGCACCGGCGCACTCGGACTCGGCAACGAGGACATCCAGGAGAACGTGTTCTTCTTCCTCTCGGGACCGGTGCTCGGCCCCCTCGCCTTCCTCGTGTCGCTCGCGGTGCTCACCAGCTCGGCATCGTCGCTCCAGTCCACGTTCGTCGGCCCTGCCCGCACGCTGCTGTCGATGGGGCACTACGGCGCGCTGCCACCGGCCTTCGCCAAGGTCAGCCCGCGGTTCTTCACCCCGGGCTTCGCCACCATCGTCTCGGCGATCGTCGCGTCGGTCTTCTACGCCGTCATGCGCGTGGTCAGCGAAGACACGCTGTGGGACACGATCCTCACGCTCGGCATGATGATCTGCTTCTACTACGGGATCACCGCGTTCGCATGCGTCTGGTACTTCCGCAAGCAGTGGTTCGACTCGACCAGGAACTTCTTCTTCACGTTCCTGTCGCCGCTCGTCGGCGGGATCATCCTCCTCGTCCTGTTCGTCACCACGCTGAAGGACTCGATGGATCCGGCCTACGGCAGCGGGTCGCAGATCGGGGGAGTCGGGATCGTCTTCATCCTGGGGATGACGATCATCGTCCTCGGCGTCGCGATCATGATCTGGCAGGCCGTCAAGCGGCCCGCGTTCTTCAGAGGCGAGACGCTGTCGCTCGATGCGCCCGAAAGCCTTCGCCGCGCCCGTCGGTGAGGGCAGAATCAATCGCACATCCTCGATCGGAGAGAGAACACCATGAGTGAGTACGCCGTCGTCAACCCCGCCACGGGCGAGACCCTGGCCACCTACCCGACGATCACCGACGATGCACTCGAAGGGGTGGTCGCCGGAGCGGATGCCGCGTTCCGCGCGTGGCGCCGCGAACCGGTCGCCGAGCGTGCGGCCCGCATCCGCAGAGTCGCCGAGCTGCACCGCGAGCGCCGGGACGAGCTCGCCGCGATCATCGTGCGCGAGATGGGCAAGCCGCTGGAGGCCGCCCTCGGAGAGGTCGACTTCGCCGCCGACATCACCGAGTACTACGCCGAGCACGCGGAGAAGATCACCGGCGACCAGCCGATCGACATCGACGGCGAGGGGACCGCTGTCATCCGCCGCTCGGCGCTGGGCGTGCTGCTGGGCATCATGCCGTGGAATTTCCCGTACTACCAGGTGGCGCGCTTCTCCGCGCCGAACATCGTGATCGGCAACACGATCATCCTCAAGCACGCCGGACAGTGCCCCGAATCCGCTGCGGCGATCGAGGCGATGTACCACGATGCCGGGCTGGAGGGCGTGTACACGAACGTCTACGCCTCCAACGAGCAGGCGGCCGTCATCATCGCCGATCGCCGTGTGCAGGGCGTCTCGGTCACCGGCTCCGAGCGGGCGGGCGCCGCGGTGGCGGAGGTCGCCGGCCGCAACCTCAAGAAGGTCGCGCTCGAGCTCGGCGGGTCCGACCCGTTCATCCTGCTGTCGACGGACGACCTCGACGGCGCCGCGCAGGCCGCGGTCGACGCCCGGCTGGACAACACCGGGCAGTCCTGCAACGCCGCCAAGCGCTTCATCGTGGTCGACGAGCTCTACGAGGCGTTCCTCGAGAAGTTCACGGCGAAGATGACCGAGGCGAAGGTCGGCGACCCGTTCGCGGAGGACACCGTGCTCGGCCCGCTCTCCTCGCTCACTGCTGCCGAGAGGCTGGCGGAGCAGGTCGACAAGGCCGTCGCGCAGGGTGCGACGCTCGTGGCCGGCGGCACGCGCGACGGCGCCTACTACCCCGGAACGGTGCTCACCGGCGTGACGCCGGAGATGGACGCCTACGGCGAGGAGTTCTTCGGGCCCGTCGGCGTCGTCTACCGCGCCGCCGACGAGGACGAGGCGGTGAAGATCGCCAACGACACCAGCTTCGGCCTGGGGTCCTACGTGTTCACCACGGACGAGGAGCAGGCGGCCCGCGTCGCCGACAAGATCGACGCCGGCATGGTCTACGTCAACGTCGTCCTCGCCGACGAGCCGGGCCTGCCCTTCGGCGGCGTGAAGCGCTCCGGCACCTCGCGCGAGATGGGTCTCCTGGCCGCGGACGAGTTCGTCAACAAGAAGCTCATCCGCGTCGGCGCCTGACGGCCTGGCCCCCGGCCCGGATTCGCGGGGCCGGGGGGCATGCCGTACACTGGAGCATGCAGTTGAAGTCTGCATTCTTTCGCCGTGCCCGTCGTCCGGGACGGATCCCAATCGCTCTGGTACGGGGAAGAACGCGGGCTTGCGAGGTCTCCGGATCTCTAGGGCGGTAGCTCAATTGGCAGAGCAGCGGTCTCCAAAACCGCAGGTTGCAGGTTCGATTCCTGTCCGCCCTGCGCGTAAGCGCAACACCGGCCTCACGGTCGGGAGTTGACTACACAGTGGCCCGGCGACCGCCGGACACGGAAGGTAATCAGGTGGCATCGATGGTTCAAGACGAGCCGACGGGCGAGGTCGTCCCCGCGGGCGGCGCACCCCGCGAGAAGAGGCCCAACGTCTTCGCGCGGATCGCCATCTTCATGCGTCAGGTCTTCGCCGAGCTCCGCAAGGTCGTCACCCCGACGCGCCAGGAGCTGCTGAAGTACACGGCGGTCGTGCTCGGGTTCGTCGTCATCATGATGGCGATCGTGTACGGCCTCGACATCCTGTTCGTCTGGATGACGGCCTATGTCTTCGGAGTGCCGGGCGCCTGAGTCGCCTGAACGACCTGGAACAGCGAACGGCCACGCTGGCGGAGATCTTCTCCTGCCGCGGATGGAACGGAAGAGAACGCAGTGTCTGAAAGAGTTTTCGACGACGCCGACTGGGCGACGGCTGCTGAGCAGTCCTCCGAGGACGACGAAGCCCAGGAGGGCAACATCCTCGCTGAGGAGACCGCCGCGAACACGCCGGCGGAGCACGCCGCCATCCACATCGTGGATGAGTCCGACGAGGACGACTCCGACGTGGACGACATCGACATCGACGACCCGGAGGCAGACGCCATCGTGAACGACGCCCTGAACCTCGACGAGGCAGCCGAGACCGAGGCCGCGGCCGAGGTGCTCAACGACTCCATCGCAGAAGAGGTCGCCGAGCTCGAGGCCGAAGCCGCGGACGAGGTCGCCCCCTACGACGGCCCCGACGTGAACGGCGACGAGGACGAGTCCTCCGCCGACGAGGACGACGACGACTCCGAGGAAGACCCCTACGAGGCCTTCCGCACCGAGCTGCGCATGCTCCCCGGCAAGTGGTACGTCATCCACTCCTACGCCGGGTTCGAGCGCAAGGTGAAGGCCAACATCGAGCAGCGCAAGTCGACGCTCGAGGTCGAAGAGGAGATCTACCAGATCGAGGTCCCCATGGAGGACGTCGTCGAGATCAAGAACGGTCAGCGCAAGATGGTCACGCGCGTCCGGATCCCCGGATACGTGCTCGTGCGCATGGAGCTCACCGAGGACACCTGGTCGGTCGTGCGCCACACGCCCGGCGTCACGGGCTTCGTGGGCAACGCCCACAACCCGACCCCGCTCCGCTTCGAGGAGGCCTTCAACATGCTGAAGAGCCTCGTCGAGATCAAGGAGACCGTGCCCGCGAAGGGCGGCACCGCCACGAAGGGCCAGACCGCCGCGTCGCGCGTCCTTCCCGCCGAGATCGACTTCGAGGTCGGCGAGACGATCACGATCAAGGAGGGCTCGTTCGCGGGTCTTCCGGGCACGATCAGCGAGATCAAGCCCGAGAGCGGCAAGCTCACGGTCCTCGTCTCGCTCTTCGAGCGCGAGACTCCCGTCGAGCTGTCGTTCGACCAGGTCACGAAGCTCTAAACCACAGACTTCCCGGTTCGCCCGGGGGAACCGCTGCTCGGAAACGCCGAGTGTGCGGGAGAAGCGGATGTACAGCATCCGGTTCGAATGAAAGGAAACAAGAATGGCACCGAAGAAGAAGGTGACCGGCCTGATCAAGCTTCAGATCAACGCCGGTGCAGCCAACCCGGCGCCGCCGATCGGGCCCGCGCTCGGTCAGCATGGCGTCAACATCATGGAGTTCTGCAAGGCGTACAACGCCGCGACCGAGTCGCAGCGCGGCAACGTCATCCCCGTGGAGATCACCGTCTACGAGGACCGCAGCTTCACGTTCATCCTGAAGACCCCGCCGGCGGCTGAGCTCATCAAGAAGGCCGCAGGCGTCCAGAAGGGCTCGCCGACCCCGCACACGACCAAGGTGGCCAAGCTCACCAAGGAGCAGGTGCGGCAGATCGCTGAGACGAAGCAGCCCGACCTGAACGCGAACGACATCGAGGCTGCCTCGAAGATCATCGCCGGCACCGCCCGTTCCATGGGCATCACGGTCGAGGACTAAGGGGTAAGAGGAATCATGGCAACCAAGTCCAAGGCCTTCCAGGCCGCTGCCGCCAAGATCGAGGCGGACAAGTTCTACACCCCCACCGAGGCTGTCGCGCTCGCGCGTCAGACCGGATCGGCCAAGTTCGACTCGACCGTCGAGGTCGCGCTCAAGCTCGCCGTCGACCCCCGCAAGGCGGACCAGATGGTGCGCGGCACCGTCATCCTCCCGCACGGCACGGGCAAGACCGCCCGCGTCATCGTCTTCGCGACGGGCCCGGCCGCTGAGGCCGCCATCGCCGCAGGCGCTGACGAGGTCGGTGGCGCCGAGCTCATCGAGAAGGTCGCCGCAGGCTGGACCGCGTTCGACGCGGCCGTCTCGACGCCCGAGCTCATGGGCCAGGTCGGTCGACTGGGTAAGGTGCTGGGCCCCCGCGGCCTCATGCCGAACCCCAAGACCGGCACCGTGACCCCCAACGCAGCCAAGGCTGTCGAGGAGATCAAGGGCGGCAAGATCGAGTTCCGCGTCGACAAGCACGCCAACGTGCACTTCGTCGTCGGCAAGGCGTCGTTCACCGCTGAGCAGCTCGACGAGAACCTCGCCGCTGCTCTCGAGGAGATCGTCCGCCTGAAGCCCTCGAGCTCGAAGGGCCGCTACATCCAGAAGGGCGCCGTGTCGACCACGTTCGGCCCCGGCATCCCGCTGGACGTCAACGCCATCTGATCCTCGGATCGGTAGCGCGAAGGGCCTCACCTCCGGGTGGGGCCCTTCGTCGTATCCCGCTGCGGGCAGCGCCGAGGCCATGCCTGCCGCCGCGAGCGGTTCTCGACGAGATTCGGGCCGGCATCCCGTCGGTGGCGCCCCCGGCAACAAGGCGTAACGTTCCGCCCCCGGCCCGGAAATCCCGTGTTGTACTGGAATGTCCCGCCGGCGCACAACGCCTTTCACTCGACCAGGAAACCCCTATGTCATACCGTCGCATCACCGCTGTCCTCCTCGCCGCCACCGCCGCTCTGGCCCTCACCGCGTGCAGCTCCGCCGCACCCGAGCCGTCCGGTTCCACGGGAGCGGACGGCGCCGACTACGGGCTGGTCACCGACGGCACGCTGACGGTCGCGACCGAGGGCACGTACCGCCCCTTCACCTTCCACGACGAGTCGGGCGATCTCGTCGGCTTCGACGTCGAGATCGCCGAGGCCGTCGCCGGCAAGCTCGGACTCGAGGTCGTCTTCCAGGAGACGCAGTGGGACGCCATTTTCGCCGGTCTTGACGGCGGACGCTTCGACGTCATCGCGAACCAGGTCTCGATCAACCCGGAGCGCGAGGAGAAGTACCTCTTCAGCGAGCCGTACACGGTGTCGCCCGGCGTCATCGTCGTACTCGAGGACGACGACTCGATCACGAGCTTCGACGACCTCGAGGGCAAGACCACCGCGCAGTCGCTGACGAGCAACTGGTACGAGCTCGCCCAGGAGAGCGGCGCCAACGTCGAGGCCGTCGAGGGCTGGGCCCAGGCCGTCGCGCTCCTGCAGCAGGGCCGTGTCGACGCCACCATCAACGACAACCTCACCTTCCTCGACTACGAGACCAGCGAGGGTCCGACCGGCCTGAAGATCGCCGCCGAGACCGACGACCCGGCGTACAACGCCTTCGCCCTGACGAAGGACAGGACCGCGCTCGTCGAGGCCATCGACGAGGCGCTCGCCGAGCTGCGCGAAGAGGGCGTGCTCGCCGAGATCAGCGAGAAGTACTTCGGCGCCGACGTCACGCAGTAGCCATCGAGCCGTCGCCCGCCATAACGTGGCGGGCGACGGCTTCGCTGTGCCGCCAGCCCGGAGGAAGGACCGTCCATGGATGACAGTGGCATCTGGCAACTGCTCGTCGACTCGTTCTGGCCGCTGCTGCTCGCCGGGCTGACGGGCACCATCCCGCTCGCGTTGGCGTCGTTCGCGCTCGGTCTGGTGATCGCTCTCGCCGTCGCACTGCTGCGTTTGTCGCCGAACCGCGTGCTGTCGGGGATCGCACGATTCTACGTATCGGTGGTGCGAGGCACACCCCTGCTCGTGCAGCTCTTCGTGATCTTCTTCGGCCTGGGGTCGGTCGGCATCGTGATCGACCCCTGGCCGGCGGCGATCGTCGCGTTCTCAGTCAACGTCGGCGGGTATGCGGCCGAGATCATCCGCGCGTCGATCTTGTCGGTGCCGAAAGGGCAGTGGGAGGCCGGGCACACCGTCGGGCATTCGCAGTTCCAGACCCTCACCCGCGTCGTCCTGCCGCAGGCGGCGCGCGTCTCGGTGCCCCCGCTGTCCAACACCTTCATCTCGCTCGTGAAGGACACCTCGCTGGCCTCGCTGATCCTCGTCAGCGAGCTCTTCCGCAAGGCCCAGGAGATCGCCGCCTTCACCTTCGAGTTCATGGCGATCTACCTCGAGGCGGCCCTCATCTACTGGCTGTTCTGCCTCGTGCTGTCGAGCGGGCAGAGCGTCATCGAACGGAGGCTCGATCGCTATGTCGCCCATTGACGGTTCCGCCGGCGACGCGCTGGCCCCGCCCGCGCCGGGCGATGACCGCCCGCTGCTGCAGGTCAGCGGTCTGACCAAGAGCTTCGGCGCCAACACCGTGCTGCACGGAGTCGACTTCGAGGTGCGCCGCGGTGAGGTCGTCGCACTGATCGGCCCGAGCGGCTCGGGCAAGACGACGGTCCTGCGTTCGCTCAACGGGCTCGAGACGCCCGAAGCCGGCGTGCTCTCGTTCGAGGGCGGTCCGGACGTCGACTTCGCCGCACCGGTGACCAAGGCCGACCGCATTGCGTTGCGAGATCAGTCGGCCATGGTGTTCCAGCACCACAACCTCTTCCCGCACCGCACCGTGCTGCAGAACGTGATCGAGGGCCCGGTCCACGCCCACAAGGTTCCCAAGGCCCAGGCGATCGCCCGAGCCGAGGCCCTGCTCGAGCGCGTGGGTCTCAGCGAGAAGCGGGATGCCTATCCGTTCGAGCTGTCGGGCGGGCAGCAGCAGCGCGTGGGCATCGTGCGCGCGTTGGCGCTGCAGCCGTCGCTGCTGCTGTTCGACGAGCCCACGAGCGCGCTGGACTCCGAGCTGGTCGGCGAGGTCCTGCTCGTCCTCAAGGAGCTCGCAGACGAGGGCTGGACGATGGTGATCGTCACGCACGAGCTGGCCTTCGCCCGGCAGGTGGCCGATGAGGTGCTGTTCTTCGACGACGGCGTGATCCTCGAACGCGGTGCTCCCAAGGACCTCTTCACGGCGCCGACGCACGAGCGCACCCGTCGGTTCATCGACCGGATCCTCCGCCCGTTCGACGGCTGACTCCTACGCCGTCGGGCGTACCTCGAAGCCGTCGTCGACGGCGGGCGCGGCATCCGTCACCGTCGTCGTGCTCACGCGGGACCCCGGCGGTCCCTGCTCCATCCACGCGAGCACCTCGCCGACCGCGGCGTGGGCTCCGGCGAGCTCGGCCTCGACCGTGCCGTCGCGGCGGTTGCGCACCCAGCCCGCGACGCCGGCATCGCGCGCGACCAGCCGCAGCGTGTATCGGTAACCCACCCCCTGCACGTCGCCCTCGACGATCACGTGAACCCGTCTCATCCCCTCATGGTGCCGTGTGCGGGTGTCGATCGCGAGCGGGCGATGACAGGATGCCTGCATGGGAACCGTCGACGACCTCCTCGCAGACCTCCTCCCCGAGGATCGCGAGCCGGTGGCGCGTGTCTACGCCATCGCGCAACGGGTCGTGCCGGAGGCGGAGCAGGGGCTGGGATACGGGATGCCGGCCCTGGTGTACCGGGGAAAGCCGCTCATCTCCGTCATGCGCGCGAAGAAGCACATCGGCGTCTACCCGTTCAGTCCGGCCGCCGTCACCGCCGTCGCGGACTCGCTGGCCGCGCACCCGGGCATCGGGATCGACAAGGGCACCATCCGCTTCCAGCCGGAGCATCCGCTCCCCGACGAGGTCGTCGAGACGCTGGTGCGTGCCCGCAAGGAGCAGATCGAGGGCTGAGGCTCAGGCTCGGGGAAAACAGGCTCACGGAAATCAGGCTCAGGGAAAACAGGCTCAGTGGGGGAGCACCAGGCTCACCCCGAGCCCGATCATGACCACCGCGATCACGGCGTCCAGGATTCGCCAGGCCTTCGGCGTCGACAGCCAGCGGCCGAGGTAGCGCGCGCCGAACGCGAGGCCGAAGAACCAGACGATGCTGGCGGCCATCGCTCCGGCGGCGAAGAGCCACCGGTACTCGTCGTGGGTGTTCGCGACCGTTCCGAGCAGGAACACGGTGTCGAGGTACACGTGGGGGTTCAGCCAGGTGAGCGCGAGGCACGTGAGGATGACGGGCGCGAGCCGGGTGCTCGTTTGTGTGAGGACCGCTGCCGGGCTTCCCGACGGGCCTGCCGTGGGCTCGGGATCGGATGCCGCCAGGGCGCGGTCGCCCGGACGCCAGGCGCGTCGGGCGGCCAGCACGCCGTACGTGATGAGGAACGCGGCCCCTGCCCACCGCACCACGTCGACCAGCCAGGGGATGCTCTCCAGGACGAACCCGACGCCGGAGACTCCCACGGCGATCAGCGCGGCATCCGAGATCGCGCAGATCGCGGCCACGGCGAACACGTGCTCGCGCCGCAGCCCCTGCCGCAGCACGAAGAGGTTCTGCGCGCCGATGGCGACGATGAGCGAGAAGCCGAGTCCGAGACCCGCGAGTACAGAGGAGAGCACAGTTCCACGCTACGTCGGCGAGTAGATGCAAGCCAGCTCATGGTTCTATCGATGCATTAGCCTGGCTTACGATGCGTATCCCGTTCGAGCTGGCCGAGACTCTCGCCGTCGTCGTCGACGACGGGACGCTGGATGCCGCAGCCCAGCGCCTGCACATCACGCCCTCGGCGGTGAGTCAGCGGATCAAGACCCTGGAGGAGCTGCTCGGACGGGTGGTCCTCGTGCGCTCGAAGCCGGTCAGGCCGACCGATGCCGGCTCGGCCGTCATCCGGCTCGCCCGGCAGGCCGCGTTGCTCGAGCACGACACCCTCGCCGAGCTCGGCGCCGATCCCGACGGCGGTGTCCGCACCGCAGTGCCGCTCGCGGTCAATGCCGACTCGCTCGCCACGTGGTTCCTGCCGCCGCTGACCCGGCTGGCGCAGCGGCATCCCGTCGTGTTCGAACTGCACCGCGACGACCAGGACTTCACCGCCGCGCTCCTCGAGTCGGGAACGGTGATGGGCGCCGTCACGTCGAGGGCGACACCCGTCGCGGGCTGCCGCGTCAGCGCGCTCGGCGCGATGCGCTACGAAGCGGTGGCGACACCGCACTTCGTGCAGCAGTGGCTGTCCGGCGATCGGCCGAGCCTTCTCAGGGAGGCGCCTGTCGTGGACTTCGACAGACGCGACGATCTGCAGAACGAGTGGCTCACAGCGCAGGGCGTCGACCCTGCGCTGCCGCCCCGGCACTACGTGCCCGCATCGAACGACTTCGCGACCTCGGTCAAGCTCGGTCTCGGCTGGGCTCTCCTGCCGCGGTTCCAGTCGCACGAGGCGCTGCTCAGCGGCGAGCTCGTGCTGCTCGGCGGTGCGCCGGTCGATGTGCCGCTGTACTGGCAGCAGTGGAACCTGCGGTCGCCGCTGCTCGACGCCATCGCCGGCGAGATCGTGGGCGAAGGGCGCCGGGTTCTCAGCCCCGGTGCGTGACGGATCCTGCGGCTCAGTCGTCGCTCACCCGCAGCACGATCTTGCCCCGAGTGTGCCCTTCCTCGATGGCGCGGTGCGCGTCGGCCGCATCGGCCAGATCGAACACGCGCTCGATGTACACCTGGACCGCACCGGAATCGAGCAGCCGGGCGATCGTGCTCAGCGCGCCGCCGTCGGGGATCGCCTTGTAGCTCGTCGCCCGCACGCCGGCCGCCTCCGCGGCATCCGAGTAGCCGGGCCATGATCCGGTGGGGACGAGCACGTAGAGCCCGCCGGGCCGCAGCACCGCCAGGGACCGCGTTCCGGTTTCGTCGTGCACGTTGCCGACGAGGTCGATGACGACGTCGACCTGTCCCACGACGTCCTCGAACCGCGTGGTCGTGTAGTCGATCACCACCGCCGCACCGAGTTCGCGCATCCAGTTGAGATTGCGGCCCGATGACGTCGCCGTGACGTGCGCGCCGAAGTACGCGGCGAACTGCACGGCGAGGTGTCCGACGCCGCCGCTGCCGGCGTGGATGAGGATCCGCTGGCCCTCATGGGCATGAGCGGTCTCGACGATCAGACCCCACGCGGTGAGAGCTGCGACAGGCACGCCGGCGGCCTCCACGTGGGACAGCGACGACGGCTTACGCGCGACCGACATCGAGGGGACGACGGCGTACTCCGCATACGTGCCGCCGGTCCGGGGGAACGACGCCATGCCGAACACGGGGGTCCCCGGGGGCAGATGGTGCGCCTCGTACGGGCTCTTCACGACGATCCCGCTGAAGTCCAGGCCGAGGGTCGAGGGCTGTGCGGTCAGATGCGGTGTGAGGCCGCCGCCGGCTCGGGTCTTCGCATCGATCGGGTTGACGCCGGCTGCCACCACGCGGACGAGCACCTCGCTGAGCGCGGGTGAGGGGACGGGGGCGGATGTCTCACGCAGCGTCTCGGGATCGCCGGGCGTGTCGAAGACGATCGCCCGCATCTCTTCGGGTGGTTCTGTCACGGCCACGCGTTCGCCATCGGAACGGTTGGACGAGTGCAGCGGCCGGAATCTCATCGGGCGCTCCTTCCGCGTGCGCGTCGCGTCTCGGCATCCATTGCCGGAATACCCCCAGTCAACCGCGAGATTGTCTCGGTCGTGTTACGCCGGTGCTACCGGGTCGAGAATCCCTGCCGGCTGGTGGATGCGGGGCGGCCGCGGCTACGGCGACTGCCCCGCCGTCAGTGCGTGGAGCAGTCGCGACAGATTGCGGATGTCGTCCAGCGGCCACTCCTCGAGCGCGTTGATCAGCGTGCTCTCCTGCGGTTCCCGGGCCTGTGCAAGGCGCTCCAGGCCGAAGGCGGTCGGGGAGAGCAGGCTCGAGCGGCCGTCCTCGGGGTCGGGAGTCCGCTCGATCAGTCCCAGCTGCTCGAGCTCGCGCACCGTCCGGCTGATCTGGCCCTTGTCGGCCATCAGGGCCTCGGCGAGGGCCGACAGGGTGATCGACTCACGGCGCACGATGGTGGTGAAGACCTTGTAGGCGCCCGGCAGCATTCCCGGGCTCACCCGGGAGGCGTTCTCGCCGATGATCTTGCGGAAGCGGGTGATGAGTTCGCCGAACTCGGCCTCGAGGGCGCGCACCGCTTCGGTGCGCGCCTCACGGGTGTCTGGGGAGGTCATCGGGATCGACACTAGCGGGAGGAGGCGGATGCCTCGTCCCGCGGCCCCGCGGGATCGGCGTCCGCCTCGGCGGCGTCCGGCGCAGGGCCGGAGGCGTCCAAGGTCGACATGCCCGCGCTGACCGACACCGTGGCGAGGTCTGCCTCGCCGGCGGCGACGCGCTCGCTCGTGGTCATGCGGGTGAGCGGAATGTTCGGCAGGAACACGATCGCGATGAGGCTGACCACCGCCACGGGGACCGCGATGAGGAACGAGTGCGCGATCGCCTGCGCGTAGATGTCCTCGACGATGACGCGGATGCCCTCGGGCAGCTCGGAGACCTGCGGGATCGTGCCCGACTGCAGCTGCCGCCCGATCTCGGCACCCTTGTCGCCGAGCTGGGCGAGGGCGGCGCCGATGTCGGACTTCATATCTCCGAACAGCGTCGTGGCCGAGGATGCCAGCGCAGCACCCATGACCGAGACGCCGATCGTGCCGCCCAGGCTGCGGAAGAAGGTGACGCCCGAGCTCGCGACCCCCATCTCGGACGGGTTCGCGGTGTTCTGCACGATGAGCACGAGGTTCTGCATGGTCATGCCCACGCCGGCGCCGAGCAGGAACATGTACAGCGAGACCAGCGCGAAGTTCGTGTCGTAGTGGATCGTCGAGAGCAGGAACGAGCCGGCGATGAGGAGCACGCCGCCCACGATCAGCCACGGCTTCCAGTGACCGTGGCGCGAGATGAGGCCGCCGACGACGATCGACGCGAGCAGCAGGCCCGCGATCATCGGGATGGTCATCACGCCGGCCTCGGTGGGCGTGGCGCCGCGGGCCATCTGCATGTACTGGCTGAGGAACACCGAGGTGCCGAACATCGCGATACCGGTCGCGATGGAGGCGATCACCGCGAGCGTGAACGTGCGGTTCTTGAACAGGCTCGAGCGGCACGAGCGGCTCCTTGACGCGGAGTTCGGTGACGATGAAGAGCGCCGTCCCGAGCAGTGCTCCGCCGACCATGAGGATCGTCTCGGTGCTCCACCAGTCGAAGTCGCTTCCGGCGCCGGTGATCCAGATCAGCAGCAGCGAGACCGAGGCGGCGAGCAGCACGATGCCGATGTAGTCGATGCGGGCCTTCTGCCGCGGGCGGGCGGGCAGGTGCAGCGTGCGCTGCATGATCACGAGGGCGAGGACGGCGAAGGGAATCGCCACGAAGAAGTTCCAGCGCCATCCGAGGGAGTCGGTGATGACACCGCCGAGGAGGGGGCCGCCGACGGTCGCCACGGCCATCACGGCGCCGAAGAGACCCATGTAGCGGCCGCGTTCGCGCGGACTGATGATGTCGGCCATGATGACCTGGCTGAGCGCCGCCAGCCCGCCGGCGCCGATGCCCTGCACCGCGCGGAACGCGATGAGTGTGGCGGGGTCCTGCGAGAAGCCCGCCGCGGCCGTGGCCAGTACGAAGATCACGATCGCGAGCTGGATGAGCAGCTTGCGGTTGAACAGATCGGCGAGCTTTCCCCAGACCGGCGTCGAGATCGCGGTCGTCAGCAGCGTTGCCGTGACGACCCACGTGAAGGCGGCCTGGTCGCCGCCGAGATCGTGGACGATGACGGGCAGCGAGGTCGAGACCACGGTCGAGGCCAGCATCGAGACGAACATGCCCAGCAGCAACCCGGACAGTGCTTGGAGGATGCGGCGGTGACGCTTCTTCTCGTCGTCCGAGACCGCGGGCGCGGTCACAGAGGTGGTGGCCATGGAGTTCCTTCGGCTGGGGGCACGGAGCGCTGGTGGCGCCGATAAGGTTGACGCGGGTCAACCGTTGAGTTGGATCAACCATATATCGATCGTTGATCCGCGTCAACTATCCCCGAGCGACTCCAGTTCGCGGCGCAGATACCTCGGCGCCTGCACGCGCCACGCTTCGGTCACCAGCTCGCCCAGGTGCTCCACGTCGATGCCGGCCATGCGGAACGCGACCTTGGGTTCGTTCCAAGCCGTGGTCGTGCGCAGGAAGATGTCAGGAGCCATCTCGAACAGCGCGAGTGCGTCCATGCGATCGTCGACCTTCACCCCGACGACCAGCTCGGACGCGATGATCGCGCGGGCGTCGTCGGGGATGCTGGGCCAGGGGTGGATCTCCCACGCGTAGAGCTTGCGCCGCACGAACCAGGCGGCGCCCCCTGTCGTCATCCGCTCCTCACTCCCCGGCAATCGCGCGGCGATCCTGCGGATGTCGTCGAGGGTGGGCACACCGGCAGGGTACGCCGCACCCCCGACATCGGTGGCTGAGCGGATTCGAGTCGCCCAACCGGTCGAGTGCTGCCATCGCGGCGTCTCCCTTGGCATCAAGCCTGAGCGCCGCGCCGCGCTGCGGGCGGGGAATCCAGGCTGGGTCCATGAGCACGGAGCGCCCTCAGATACCGGCGGCGGGCCACCTTCTGTGCGACGAGCAGCCCCGGGTAGGCGAGCCACCAGCGAAGCTCCCGTGCCGGGCGAGTGAGAGACCGGATCGTCAGCGTCACGGTGTCGCCGTCGCGGTGAACGATGAACGCCTCCTCGCCGGACACGGGATGGCCGGGAAGAGTTCGGTACGCGAAGCCCACGCGGTCAGCCGTCTGGACGACGTCGACCACCTCGACCGGCTCGAGCACCGACAGCCCGAACGCGTGCGCCGTGATCACCGGTCGGCCCCCGGGCATCACCGGCTCGCTCGGCGCGACGGAGAAGCCGCTGCGGGTCTTCACCCCCCAGCGGAGCACTTCGGCCGTCGCCCATCTCCACACCGCGTCCCCGGATCCGAGCACCCCCGACTGCTCCCATCGTCGGTAGCCGTGTCCCGGCTCGATCCAGACGGCATCCGCCGGGCGGGTCATGCTGCTCACGTGATGTCCTCCTCGTCGTCGCGTGCCGTCCGCAGGGGCGAGACCACCGCGATGCCGAAGGCGATCACGAAGACGCAGACCACGAGCCAGAGCGCGGCGCGCTCGCCGAGCAGTGTCGCGGCGATCCCCCCGAGCACGGCCCCCACGGCGGCCATCGTACGGTTGGCCGATCGCATGGTCGCGCTCGTGCGACCCAGCAGGGCATCCGGGGTGACCGTCTGCCGGAGGCTCATCTCGTTGGCGTTCTCCACTCCGCCGGCGAACCCCTGCAGCATCATGGCGGTCGTGAGCAGGACGACCGCGACGACTCCGGGCGGCTCGTCGGAGAGGGGAGTGGTCGCGATCAGGATCCAGGCGAGCGGGTACACCGCCCGGCCTGCGGTGATGGTCGGGCCCGAGCCCATCCGAGCACCGGCGCTCGAGGCGAGGGAGGCGCCGGCGAGCGCCGCTGCGCCGGCGGCTGCGAACAGCACTCCGTACAGGAAGGGGCCGACATTCAGGGTGCGCAGGGCGAACACGGCGAGCACGGTGAATCCGGCGGCATTCGCCAGGAACCACACGTGGGTCGAGAGGGCGAGTGGTCCCAGCGTGCGGTGACGATACGTCCAGCGCAGCCCCTCCATGACCTCGCGCCCGAGCGAGCGCCGTTGCGGGATGGGACGCGCGCTCTCACGCAGGCGGATGCCGGCGACCAGTACCGCGTCGACGACATAGGTCACGGCATCCACCGCGATCGCCAGCGGTGCACCGATGACGGCCACGAGCAGGCCGCCGAGCGCAGGACCTGCCGTCTGCGCACCGGCCTCAGCCTGGTCGAGGCGTGCGTTCGCGGCTCGCAGTGCTCGGCGCTCGACGATCTCGGGCAGAAGCGACTGACCGGCCGCGAAGCCGAAGACGGAGAACGCGCCGAACAGGAACAGGAGCGCGACCAGCACCCACAGGTGCAGCACGCCGAGCGCCCAGCACAGCGGGATGAGCGCGAGCGCGGCCGCGCGCCCGATACTCGCCCACACGAGGACGCGCTGCCGCCTCCATCGGTCGACGTAGACTCCGGCCAGGAGCCCGAGCAGCGCGTAGGGCAGGAACTGGGCAGCGTTGACGATCCCCACTTCGAGCGCGCTGGCTCCGAGTACGTCGACGACGAGCACCGGCATGGCGACCGCGGTCAGAGCCGTTCCGAAGGCGCCGATGGCGACGGCCGAGAAGTAGCGCGCGAATGCGGGACCGTGGAGCGGACCCGCACCTTCACGACCTCCCATGCGGCAGCCTCCTCGGTCACGGCAAGGCTAGCCGGGGGAGCTCGGAGATCCTTGCCAGGGCTTTTGCCACCTGGCTAGAGTGACGTCGGGGGGACGACACGACCGATCGAGGGGAACGCTTTGACAGTCGCTGACGCTCACAGTCCGGTCACCGAGAGCGAACGGCTGCGGGAGCGCGAGTTCGCCAGGGAGGCGACAGCGGACGCGCCCGCCCGCCCGAGGCGGCGCATTCGCGGGGGACTGAGCATCCAGTCGAAGCTGCTCATCATGCTGCTGTCGGTCAGCCTGATCTCGTCCGTCGTCGTAGGCATCATCGGCTACGTGAACGGGCGGGAGTCGCTGCAGGCCGCGGCGATCGACCAGCTCACCACGATCCGTGAGATGAGAGTGGACGAGCTCGAGCACACCGTAGGCGGCGTGCAGAACGGCGTCGCCCTCGACTCCCGCAACCTCAGCGCGCAGACCCTCTCGCGACAGCTCAACGCGGGATGGGAGGACCTCCAGTCCAGGCAGCTGACGCCCGAGCAGGAAGCGGAACTCGAGGCCTACTATGCCGACTCGTTCCTCCCGGAGCTGGAGACGAGGACGGGGAACGCATACAGCCCCAACGCGTTCATCCCGGACTCGAATGCCGGCCGATGGGTTCAGTACCACTACACCGCGCAGTTCGGCGACTTCGAGCAGGCCCTGGCCACCCCCGGTGTCGACGACGGCACCGCCTACTCGGCGACGGCGGCGAGCTACGGCGCCTATCTCACACGCCTCATCGAGACGGTGGGCTACGAGGATCTGCTCGTGCTGAACCTGGAGGGAGACATCGTCTACTCCGCCTACAAAGGCGTCGACATGGGGACGAACCTTCTCGAAGGACCCTATGGCGAGTCGCTCCTCGCCAGCGCCTACCGCAACGTGGTGGCCACGAACAGCGTCGACGCGGTGCGAGACGACCGACTTCGAGCGGTGGGTCCCGTCGCTCAACGTCCCGACCATGTGGGTGGTCTCGCCGATCGGCGACGACTCGGAGGTCACCGGGGTGCTGGCCGCACAGGTGTCACTCGGCACCATCAACGATGCGATGACCGGTGACGAGCGGTGGAAGGAGCAGGGACTGGGTGACACGGGTGAAGTGTTCCTCGTGGGTCAGGACCATCTGATGCGCAGCGTCTCACGCCTGCTCGTGGAGGATCCCGAAGAGTATGCGGAGCGCGCAGTCGCCTCCGGAACGCCGCCCGAGATCGCTGATCGAGCCGTCGAGGTCAAAGGCACGGTCCTCATCCAGCCTGCGGACACGGAGTCGGTCGAGCGGGCGCTCAGAGGCGAGACGGGAACCTCGATCTCACGTTCGTATCTCGGCGGCGAGAACATCACGGCGTACACGCCCGTCGAGATCGAAGGCTTGAACTGGGTGGCCGTCGCCCGCATCGACACCGCCGAGGCCTTTGCGCCGGTCGCCGACTTCACCCGGACGCTCGTTCTCTCCCTGCTCGCGATCGTGCTGGCCGTGAGCGTCCTGTCGCTGCTGCTCGCACAGGTGTTCACCCGACCGATCCGCAAGCTCGTCGACGCCGTGCGGCGCGTGGCCGGCGGCGATCTCGCCGTCCAGGTCCCGATCGGCTCGCGAGACGAGATCGGCGACCTCGGATCGGCTTTCAACGACATGGCGTCGAGCCTGCGCATCAAGCAGGAGCTGATCGACGAGCAGCAGGTCGAGAATCAGAAGCTGATGCTGACCCTGATGCCGGAGGACGTCGCCCGGCGCTACCGGAACGGCGAGGAGACGATCTCGGAGCAGCACAGCAATGTCTCGGTGGTGTTCGCCGAGCTCGTCGGATTCGACGAGTACGCCCACGAGCTCTCCGGCGATGAAGAGACGTCGAAGCTCAACGCGCTGATGCGCGGGTTCGACGAGGCCGCGCAGAAGGCAGGTGTCGAGAAGGTCAGGACCCTGCGCGGCGGGTACCTCGCCAGCTCCGGCCTCATCATTCCCCGGGTCGACAACGTCCGCCGAGCCGTCGACTTCGCGCAGGAGATGCGCACCGTCGTGCAGCGGTTCAACACGCAGAACGGCACTGACATCGATCTTCGCGCGGGCGTCGACGCCGGTACGGTGACGAGCGGCCTCGTCGCCCGCACCAGTCTCGCCTACGACCTTTGGGGCGACGCGGTGAGCTTGGCCTACCGCGTGCGCAGCGTCACCGGTCAGCCCGGCATCTACGTCAGCCAGGCCGTGCGGGATCGGCTGCAGGACAGCGTCACCTTCGTCCGAGCGGGCTCCGTCGAGCTGCGAGGTCAGGAGCAGGACGTCTGGCGGATCGAGTAGCCATGGATCACTTCGCAGACGGATGGATCTGGTGGGCGATCGCCCTGGCGGTCGGCGTTCCGCTGGTGCTGGTGATCCTCACCGAGATCCTCGGGACGCTCACGCGTCGCGGCAATCCCGCCGCCGGGCCGGTGCGCCTCCTGCGCAACTGGATCGTCCCGGTCGCGGCGCTGTTCGCCTTGCTCGTGTTCGCGCTCCGCTCGGACGCCGATCAGGTGTGGGCGCGAGTCGTGGCGACCGTCCTCGGCTTCCTGCTCATCCTGCTCGTGCTGTCCGCGTTCAACGTGGCGCTGTTCGCCAATGCGAAGGCCGGCAGCTGGCAGGAGCGCATCCCGTCGATCTTCGTCGAACTCGCCCGGCTCATCCTGGTGGTCGTGGGTCTGGCGGTGCTCTTCCAGTGGGTGTGGAATGCGGATGTCGCGGGCCTGATCGCGGCGCTGGGCGTGACGTCCATCGTGATCGGCCTCGCGTTGCAGAATGCCGTCGGCGGCGTGATCTCGGGCTTGCTGCTCCTGTTCGAGCAGCCGTTCAAGATCGGCGACTGGCTGGATGCCGCAGGCGTCCAGGGTCGCGTCATCGAGGTGAACTGGCGTGCCGTGCACATCGACACCGGGTCCGGCATCCAGATCATTCCGAACTCCACGCTGTCCGGGGCGTCGTTCACCAACCTGAGTCAGCCCGAAGGCCCGCATCACGTCGCGACGTCGGTCGCCTTCACCACCGACGACCCGCCGCACGAAGTGATCGGGCTGCTCGTCGAGGTCGCGGACTCTCTTCCGATGCGAACGCCGGACGCGCGGGCGAGCGCCGACTACCTCGGCGCCGGCAAATACGCCGTGAGCCTCCCCATCGACGCGCCTGCCCACGCGCCCCAGGCGCTGAGTCTCTATCTGGCCTGGCTCTGGTACGCGGCACGACGTCGTGGTCTCGCGCTGGACGGCGACGCGACGGATCCGATCGCCGATCCCGCGCGTCTCGACCACGCACTCGCCGTCATCGGGCCCACACTCCATCTCGGCGAGAAGGACCGGGAGCTCGTGCTGGCCACCGCCAAGCTCGAGCGTTACGGGGTCGGTGAGATCGTGCAGCCCGCCGGCGTGCTGCCCCACGACATCCGGTTCGTGGTCGATGGGCGGGTGCGGCTCGCGGTGGAAGCCGGAGGCGGACGCATCGAGTTCGCCACGGCAGAACCAGGTGACTACGTCGGGCAGACCGCGCTCACCCGCGAGAAGACCCTCACCACGGCCATTGCGGCGGACGTCCTGACGATTCTCGTGGTCCCGCTCGACACGGTCGACCAGCTCGTGCGATCGCGCCCCCTCCTCGCCCAGGAGATCGGCAGATCGATCGAGCTCAAGCGCAAGCTGGCAGCGGACGCCCTGGCCACCGCCGGCGTCGTGCGCGGAACGCTCGGTGGAGGATGAGATGAAAGCGACAGATGCCATGACGGATTCCCGACGGACCAGGTGGCCGCGTGCCGTCCTGGCCACCCTTCTCGCTGCGCTGCTGGTCGCGGTCTCGCCGGTCGCGCACGCGGCGACGTCGTCGACGTGGGCCGATTGGACCGGACTCTCCGGGTCGGCAGGGGCCTACGCCGGCTCTGTCGACGTCGCCCCGCTCCCGCAGCTGTCGGCGACGTTCACGAGCAACTCGCGCGGAGGGTCTGTCGGCGTCATCTCGGGCGAGAGCGTCTGGCTGTCCGAGGGAACGCCCGTCGGCGCCAAGTACGGCACGAGCCGCGGCAGCGAGTACCTCAATCTTCGCCCGCGAGCGGACACCTCGACCGGCGCATCCACGACGACCTACTCCTTCGCCACGCCCACGCCGGTATCGGGCTGGACGTTCGTCCTCGGAGACATCGATGCCGATCAGGTCACGATCCGCGCGATCGGGCCGGACGGTGCCGAGCTTCCCGCCTCAGCTCTGGGGTTCCAGGGCGGCTTCAACTACTGTGCGCCGACCGTCGCCGGCCGGCCGTCCTGCGCGGGCGATGCACTGGACGTGCCGGTGTGGGATCCGCTCACGCGCACACTCCGCGGCAACGAAGCGGCGGTCGACACGTCCGGGGCCGCCGCCTGGTTCGAGCCGACGCAGCCGATCTCTTCGCTGACGTTCGTCTTCCAGCGCCGCTCCGGGTTCCCGGTCTACCAGACATGGTTCGCGAGCCTGGCCCGCGACATCACGGGCGTCGTCACCGATGTCGTCGACGGGCCGGTCTCGGGAGTTCCCGTGCGGCTCCTCGATGCCAACGGTGCCGTGATCGCCGAGACGTCGACGGATGACGCGGGCTCGTACTCGCTGCTCGGGGTCGTCGCCGCGCCCGGGTACACGGTCGAGATCGACCCGCCCATCGGGAAGACCGGGGTCGATGCGACTCGGAAGCCGGCGGATCTCACGTCGTCCGATGCCGTCGTGCCGTTCTCGATCCGCGACATCATCCCCGTGCCGGTCTCGGGCACAGTGACGGACGCGGACGGCGGCCTGTCGGGTGTGACCGTCACCCTGACCGGCGACGGCGGCACGTACACCGTCCTCACCTCGAGCGATGGCGCCTTCTTCTTCGACACCGTCCTGCCGGGTGAGTACCAGGCGTCGGTGACGGCCCCGGACGGGTACACCGTCATCACGTCGCCCGGGCCGTTCACCATCCCGGCCGACTCCGAGACGCCGGTCACCGGGCAGGACTTCGTGCTGGCCGAGCAGCCCACGCTCAGCGGCCACGTCCTCGCCGGCGGCGCCGGCGTCGGGGGCGTCACCGTGACAGCCGTGGGTGACCGCACCTACACCACGGTCACGGCCGCGGACGGCAGCTACGCCTTCCCGAGGATCGATCCCGACGACTATGAGGTCACCATTACCCCGCCGCCCGGCTACACTGCTTCCGGCCCGGTATCCCGGGACGAGACGGTCGCCACAGCCGACCTCGGTGGCGTGGACTTCGCGCTCGCCCTGCCCGGCGCGATCACCGGCACGGTCACCACCGACGGCGGCGCGCCGATCGTCGGAGCGCAGCTGACCGTCGTCGGGCCGAACGGGACGGCGACGGCGACCACGAACGACGCTGGTGAATACGCGCTCGACGGGGTCGGACCGGGTCAGTACACCGTGACGATCACGACGCCCGCGGGCTACCGGCCGCCCGCGGAGCCCTCGCAGACAGTGACCATCACGGATGCCGGCAACACCGCCGACGCGTCCTTCGTGCTCGTCGCGATCCCCGCGCCCACGCCGTCGCCCAGCCCGACGCCCGATCCGCAGGCTCCGCCCCTCGCCGGGGCTCTGCCGGCGACTGGCACGGAGCCCGGCATCCCGCTTCTCGCCGGTGCCGCGCTCGTCACCGCCGGTCTCCTCGCGGCCGCAGCGGCAGGGATCACGCGCTCACGCCGGCGGTAGAGCGTTCCGCCGCGGCGATTGGGGCGCGGGCGTCGCGGGGGTACGCGCTTGCCGAGCTCGCGGGGCTTCCTCCACATGGCCTTATGAGTCGTTCGTTCGCGTATCCCGCGAAGACCTAGAGTTCAGTCGTGGAGAACTCGCCCGCTTTCCCGCCGTCGCAGCCCGTGGCTGCCGGCGTCGAGACCGAAGCCCTGCCTGACACGGATGCCGTCGCCCCCGCCGATGCGCCCCGCCCGTCTCGCGCCCGGGCTGTGCTGGCCTGGAGCATCGGTGCGGCTGCCGCCGTCGCGATCGGCGTCGGGGCGGGGTTCGTGCATGTGAGCGCCAACGAGGCCTTCGATGCGGCGGAGAGCGAGCTGCAGACCGCTGCGGACGGCGCTGCCGACGCGCAGGTGCTCCTCGACAGGACGGTCCTGACACTCGAGAGCTCGCTGACGTCGGCCGACCAGCTGGTGTCCGCCGCTGCGGACGACCTCGTGGACGCCGCCGCGCGCACTGCGCTCGCGGACGCGGCCGCAGCCGCGTCCGATGCCGTCGAAGAGTCGACCGAGATGCTTGAGGAGAAGCTCGACGACGGCAGTTCGAGCAAACCATTCTGGACGTGGCAGCTGCGCACGCGGACGGCGCAGCTCGAGGAGCGGGCGTCCGACGCCGCCGATCAGGACGCTCGGCTGGAGGCGTCGAAGGCCGAACTGGAATCCGCGGATGAGCTGATGGACGAGACCGCGGTCGCACTGTTCGCCTCGGTGCCGCCCGCGGCCGCAGCGATGGAGGCCGCCAACGTGTCGGCCCGTACGGCTGCCGTGCTCGACTTCCGGGATGCCGCAGCCGCCGTGGCCGAGCAGACGCAGGTCGACGCCGACTCGGCCGTGGCGCTGTCGGTCTACGCGACGCGCGCGGCGACCTTGAAAGAGTCGGCCCAGGCCGAGCTCGCCGAAAAGGCCGGGGGGCTCTCCGCCACACGGCTCGAGATCGAAGCTTTCGCACGCTCCATCTCGGGCGGGGTCCTGCTCGACTTCGACTGGGCGCCGGTCGTCAACGGCATGGGCGGTTCATCGGGAATCGGCGGTCTCGCCACCTGGAACTCGGGGCGCGGCGGATTCTCGACGATCACGCTGTCGGACTCGGTCGCCGAATGGTGGCCGAACGCCGACTCGCGCGCCCTCGTGGCACACGAGGTCGGCCATGCCATCTCCGCCAAGTGTCACGACAAGTTCGACTGGGAGAACCAGGCCGCGAACGAGGAGTGGGCGACCGCGTGGGCGATCAGCTTGGGTCACACCGCTCCCGGCAACGGCGTCCAGGCGTACGGGTACCCGTCGCAAGCGATGATCGACATCGCCGCGAGCTGTCGCTGATGTTCAGCCGAAGACCGGGCTCAGGAACCGCCGCTCGTACCGTCGGATGCACTGCGTCTCGCGGGCGAAGCGGAAGATCTCCTGGCATTCCGGGTCTGTCCGTGACGCGGTCCGATAGACCTCGTACTCAGCCAGTGACGGGAACGTGAAGAGCGCGAAGGCCTCATCGCTGTCGCCTTCGCTGGGCATGAAATAGCCGTGGTGCGTGCCGCCGAGCTTGGTGACCAAGCGGATCCACTCGCGCCCGTAGTAGGTGAACTCCTCCAGCCTGTCGGGGTCGATCTCATAGCGGAGGTGGACGGTGATGGCTGAGGACATCTGCCGATTCTGCCGGGCCGCGCCCGTCCCGTTCGACACATCGGGGCGATCAGCGCATCGCTGGCGGGATCACGTGCAGGATTGGCAGGGTCACCCGCCGCGGACAGGACGGTAGCGCAGGTCGACTTCGACACGTCCGCCGCCGTTGACGAGTGTCAGCGGAATGGGCATCCCGCCAGGGTTGTCATAAAGCCGGATGCCGTCGCCCAGGAGCACGGGCGCCAGGTGGATGTCGATCTCGTCGATCAATCCGCGCTCGAGCAGCTGCCGCCCGACCGAGGCGGAGAGCACCTCGACGTTCTTCCCACCGGCCGCCTCCAGAGCCATGCGCAGCGCTTCGGCGACGTCGACGTCCACGAACGTGACGCCCTCGGTGGGCGCGGCATCCTCAGGATGGTGGGTGAGCACGAACGTGTGTCCGTGCCACAGCCCACCGTAGGTCGTGCTGACGTCGGGGAACGCGTCCCAGCCGTCACGACCGCCGAGGATCGCCCCCGTCGTCGCGACGTACTCCTCCACGATGCCGTCGCGGCCGGTGAAGCCGCTCATCCACTCCATCGAGTGCCCTGGGCCGGCGATGAAGCCGTCCAGCGACATCGAGAAGTGCCAGAGCACTTTGCCCGCTGCCGTCTGCGGTTCGGGGATCTCCATCCGCTCAGGCTAGAGCCCTCGTTCGCGCGGGTCGAGAGGGTTCAGTCGGCGAGGGCCAGCGCCCGGAACGGCTGACGAGGAGCGGAGGGCTCCGGCATCCGCTCTGCCGTGCGTCCCTTCGTGGTGCGGTGGTAGAGCTCGTCGATGAGCGCGGTCGCCAGGCGCACCAGCTTGGCGATCTCGGCGTCATCGCGCTCGACCCACGCGCAGCGCGGCTCGTCGCCTACCGGCACGAACGCGTCGTGCTGCTCCCACGCGACCAGCGTCCGCTCGGCGCCGAGCACGTGCTGCTGCCACCACACCTGACGCAGGTAGGAACGGGGGATGCTGCGCCACGACTTGTTCGTCGTCTTGATCTCGGCGAGGGTGACGCGGCCCGCGGTGTCGACCCCGATGCCGTCCGGGGTCGCGAGGTGGCGCTTCTCGACCACGGCGTGGAACAGCGCCGACGACGGCTGGATGCCGTGGGTCGCCGCCACCCACGCGGCGATCTCGGGC
Organism: uncultured Actinomycetota bacterium; assembly: GCA_963754635.1. Lineage (GTDB taxonomy): Bacteria > Actinomycetota > Actinomycetes > Actinomycetales > Microbacteriaceae > Microbacterium. The sequence continues at coordinate 327,447 of CAVWGM010000002.1, forward strand.
TCGCGAGCGCGGCCGTGCGCGGTGTAGGCGTTGCCGGAGAACCCGGAGCCCATGAGCTTCGCGTCGGCGGCGCGGGCGATGGCGTTCTCGGAGGTCAGCGCCGCAACATCGGTCGCCGTGATCCCCCGGGAGCGCGCCCGCACCCACGAGACCCGATCGCGGGAGTCCGCGACGATGCGGGCGGCGAGTTCGGGGGTCACCCTTCGAGGTTACGCCGCCGCTTCGACATGCACCGCCACGACCCGCCCGCCCTCGCGAGCCAATGGGTTGGTCTGTGCGAGATCGATCGTCGTGGAGCGCAGGAAGGTCGGATTCGCACAGACGAAGCCCACGACGCGGCGCCTCAGACGTGGCGGTCGAGGAACGCGTAGACCTCGTTGTCGTCGACGCCGGGGAAGGCGCCGCGGGGGAGCGGCGAGAACATCTGCATGTGCACGCGCGCACTCGGCCATGCCTTGCCCGACCAGCGCTGCGAGAGATCCGCCGGCGCCCTCCGGCAGCACGACTCATCGGGGCAGGTCGACGTGGCGCGCTTGTGCGTCTCGCGGCCGCGGAACCAGCGCGCGTCGTCGAAGGGCACGCCGACGGTGATCGAGAACTCGCCCTCCGAGGTGGCTCCGGTCTGCGTCGAGCACCAGAACGTACCGGCCGGGGTGTCGGTGTACTGGTAGTGCTCGGTCGTCCGGTTCTGCTCGGCGAAGGCCGCGCGCGCGGAGAATCTGCGGCATGCGATCTGCCCGTCGACCGCACCGGTGACGTCCATCGGCAGGGGGAGGTCGTCGTTCTCGTAGACGCGGGTGATCGCGCCCGATCCGTCGACACGGAGGAAGTGCAGCCGGATGCCGAGATGCTGCGTCGCGAGATTCGTCAGGCGCATCCCCGCCGCCTCGTGCGTGACGCCGAACGCGTCGCGGAAGTCCTCCACCGCGAGGTTCCGGTCCTTCTTCGCCTGCTGGAGGAAAGCCACCGACGCCGTCTCGGGCATCAGGCAGCACGCCGCGTAGTAGTTGATCTCGAGTCGCTGCTTGAGGAAGTCGGCGTAGTCGGTGGGGCGCTTGTGCCCGAGCAGACGGTGCGCCATCGCCTGCAGCGCCATCGAGCGCAGACCGTGCCCCCCGGGGATGGACGCCGGCGGCAGGTAGATGCGCCCGTGTTCGAGGTCGGTGACCGAGCGGGTCGAGTGAGGCAGGTCGCCGGCGTAGATGAGCTCGAATCCGAGGCGCTCGGCCATGATGCTCACGGTGCGGTGGGTCAGGGCCCCGGACACGTGTCCGGCCGCCTTGAGCTGCTTCTCTGCGAGCTTCTCGATCTCGGGGAGGTAGTTGTCGAGTGCACGCATCTCCAGGCGCAGCTCGGTGTTCGCCCGTCGTGCCTCCTCCGGCGTGGCGATGGCCTCGCGCTCGCGGCGCTGCAGCTCGTGGTGCAGGCCCAGGATGGACTCGATCGTCTCGTCGGTCATGCCCTTGGTGACCTTGACCGGCGCGATTCCGAGCTGGCGGAAGACCGACCCTGCCTGCGCGCGCTCGAGCTCGATCTCCAGCGCAGCGCGGCGATTGGGGGGCTCGGTCGACAGCAGATCCGCCACTTCGACGCCGGTGACGTTCGCGATGGCCTGCAGCAAGGAGAGCTTGGGCTCGCGCTTGCCGTTCTCGATGAGACTCAGCTGACTGCCCGCCACGCCCACCTTCTCGCCGAGCTCATCGAGGGTGAAGCCGTGCGAGATGCGCTGATGGCGGATGCGGTGGCCCAGCGTGGAGAGTTCCAGAGGAGTCGGGGGCATTCCTTGATGATAACGAAAGAAACGCAACTCTTGACGAGATGATTTCTGATCAAATACGCCGTGCTGGAGAGAAAGTGGAGGAAGACCGCAGATCTGAACGTCTCGGTACGTCGAATCGAGGAGGAGCGACCGCCATGGCAATTGCCGAAATCTTCACCCGCCCCGAGGGCTCCACGCCTGCACGGACCGCGGTGACGCGCTCGTACGGCGATCTGCCCGCGATCCAGGGAGAGGGCATGCGCGAACTCGTCGCGTGGGTCGACGAGATCGCCGCACTCACCCAGCCCGATCGGGTCCACTGGGTCGACGGCACCCGCTCGGAGAACGACGCGCTGCTGCGCGAGATGGTCGACGAGGGCAAGCTCATCAAGCTCAACCCCGAGTGGCGCCCCGGCTCGTACCTGGCGCGCTCGCACCCGAGCGACGTCGCCCGCACCGAGGGGCGCACGTTCATCGCCTCGGAGCGCGAAGAGGACGCCGGCCCCACCAACAACTGGGTCGATCCCGCCGAGATCCGCGCCACGATCACGCCCCTGTTCGAGGGCTCGATGCGGGGCCGGACGATGTACGTCGTGCCGTTTTCGATGGGCGCCGTGGGCGGCCCGCTCTCGCACATCGGCGTGCAGGTCACCGACAGCGCGTACGCCGTCGCGTCGATCGGGATCATGACCCACGTCGGAACCGACGTGCTGCGCGAGATCGCGGGCGGAGCGCCGTGGGTGAGGACCGTGCACTCCGTCGGCGCGCCCCTCGAGCCGGGAGAGCAGGACGTCGCGTGGCCGTGCAACGACGAGAAGTACATCGTCCACTTCCCCGAGACGCTCGAGGTCTGGTCGTTCGGCTCGGGCTACGGCGGCAACGCGATCCTGGCGAAGAAGTGCTTCGCGCTCCGCATCGCCTCGGTCATCGGCCGCAACGAAGGCTGGCTGGCCGAGCACATGCTCCTCATCCGGGTGATCGACCCGGCGGGCCGGGCCTACCACCTCGCCGCCGCCTTCCCGTCGGCGTGCGGCAAGACGAACCTTGCGATGCTGCGACCGACCATCCCCGGCTGGCGCGTCGAGACGCTCGGCGACGACATCGCCTGGCTCCGCCCGGGCGACGACGGCCGCCTGTGGGCGATCAACCCCGAGGCGGGCTTCTTCGGCGTGGCCCCCGGCACCGGTGAGAGCACCAACGTCACGGCCATCGAGACGCTGTGGGGCAACACGATCTTCACCAACGTCGCACTTCGTCCCGACGGCGACGTGTGGTGGGAGGGCCTCACCGACGAGCCGCCGGCGGAGCTCACCGACTGGGAGGGCAACCCCTGGACCCCGGCATCCGGTCGTCCCGCCGCCCACCCGAACTCGCGCTTCACCGTGCGGGCCGGGCAGTGCCCGCAGATCGCCGACGACTGGGATGCGCCGCAGGGCGTTCCTCTGGACGGCATCCTGTTCGGCGGACGCCGGGCCACCAACGTGCCGCTGGTCGTCGAGGCGACGGACTGGACGCACGGCGTCTTCATGGGCTCGAACGTGTCGTCCGAGCGCACGGCGGCGGCCGAGGGCACGGTCGGCGAACTGCGTCGCGACCCGTTCGCGATGCTCCCGTTCTGCGGCTACAACATGGCGGACTACTTCGGCCACTGGCTCAAGATCGGGCAGAAGCTGCGCTTCGACCGGGCTCCGCGCGTGTTCCAGGTGAACTGGTTCCGCAAGGGATCGGACGGACGCTTCCTGTGGCCCGGCTTCGGTGACAACGCCCGCGTGATCGACTGGATCATCCGCCGCCTGGACGGCGAGGTCGGCGCGATCGACACCCCGATCGGCCGACTGCCCCGCATCGAGGACCTCGACGTCGACGGACTCGACCTGCCGCGGGCCGACCTCGACGAGCTGTTCGCGGTCGACCCGCAGTCATGGTTGCGCGAGGCCGACCTCACCGAGGAGTTCTACCGCACGTTCGACGGCCGGGTGCCGCCCGCGCTGTGGTCCGAGCTCGCCGCGCTGCGGTACCGGCTGCAGCGAGCCTGACGACCGATCGGTCGGATGCCCCGACCCGCCCCGGGTGGCGGATCGGGGCATCCTGCCGTGCGATTTCTCTGGGGGCGCAGACATCCCGGACGCGCGGCGCGCTCAGACGAGCAGCTGGTGCTTCGCGAGGTCCCGGTACAGCGGCGTCGAGACGACGAGCTCCGAGTGGGTGCCCTGCCCGACGACCCGACCGTGGTCCAGGACGACGATGTGGTCGCTGTCGACGACGGTCGACAGGCGATGCGCGATCACGATGAGCGTGCGTCCCGCGGCGACCGCATCGATGGCGTCGCGCATGCGCTGCTCGTTGAGCCCGTCCAGCGACGAGGTCGACTCGTCCAGCAGCAGGATCGGGGGAGCGGCCAGCAGCGCCCGGGCGATCGCCAGCCGCTGGCGCTCGCCGCCGGAGAGCATGACCCCGCCCTCACCGACGGGGGCGTCGAGCGCGAGCGGGTTGCGGTCGAGCACCTCGCCGAGGTTGACGGCGCGCAGCACGGCGTCGCACTCGGCGTCGGTGGCCTCGGGCGACGCGAGCCGCAGGTTGTCGCCGATCGTCCCGGCCAGGGTCGGGGCATCCTGCTCGACGTAGCCGAGCTGAGCACGCAGATCGACCCGGTCGAACGCCCTCACATCTGTGCCCGCCGAGCAGGATCGCGCCGCCGGTCGGGTCGTAGAAGCGCTCGATGAGCGAGAGGGTCGTGCTCTTGCCGGCGCCGGACGGCCCGACGAGTGCGACACGGGCGCCGCGGGGCACCGAGAACGACACGCCCCGCAGGACGTCGCCGTCGCGCTCGGGCAGGTCGTCGCCGGATGCCTCGTCCCGCATGATCCGCGCCGGCCCGACGTGCGCGTTCTCGAGCACGGCGATGGCCTCGGTCTCGGCCTTGCGCCTGGCCGCGACGACGGCCTCGGGGTAGCGGAAGCGGACGTCGCGGAACTCGACGGCCGGCGCATCGGCCGGGGACGCGGCATCCGGAATTCTGTCGACCGCGCGCGCGAGGGCCTCGTCGTCCTGCGACTCGGTGGGAAGATCGAGCACCTCCTGGATGCGCCCGAGGGCGCCGAGGGCCTGATTGACCGAGGTGATGGCGCCGAAGAACGAGCCGAGCGGCGCGATCAGCATGAACAGGAACATGATGAACGTGATGAGGCTGGCGATGTCGATCGCGCCCGACGCCACGCGGTAGCCGCCGAAGCCGATGACGACCAGCAGCGAGACCTGCAGGGCGATGCCGGCGATCGGGACGACCAGGGCCGAGACCTTCGCGATCTTCACACCGACGACATAGGCCTCGGTCGCACGCTGCGTGACGAGCTCGACTTCGCGATCGGTCGCGCCCGCCGCGCGCACGGTGCGGATCGAGCCGACCGCGCGCTCGACGCCGGATGCCAGTTCGCCGACCTTCTCCTGCTGTTCTGTCGAGGCCGTGCGGATGCGCCCGCTGAGCGCCACGACGCCGACCACCGAGATGCCGATGACCACGACGATGATCCCGAGCAGCAGCGGGTCGATGAGCGCCATCGCGATGATGGCCCCGACGAACAGCAGTGCGTTGCCGAGCGCGTCGGCCAGGCCCTGCGTCAGCACGGCGTAGAGCAGCGTGGTGTCGCTGCCGACACGTGAGACGAGGTCTCCGGTGCGACGGGCGTCGAACTGGCTGATCGGCAGGTGGAAGATGCGGGCGATGAGCTTGCGCCGGCTCGAGTAGACCACGGCCGTGCCGGTGCGCTGCAGCAGGTAGTGCTGCCAGCCCGAGACGAGCGAGCTGATCACCACGAGCGCGACCAGCGCCCAGAGCAGCAGACCGAGGTCGAGGTTGTTCTGCACCCGGTCGATGACCTGCCCGACCAGCAGCGGCTGGGCGAGCATCGTGACGGCGCTCACGATGCTGAGTGCGGTGACCACGACGAGCGTGCCCTTGTGCTCGAAGAGGAACGGCAGCAGCTGGCCGAAGCTGGCGCGCGGGCCGTCGTCCTTCGTCTTGCGGCGGCCACGCGCTGTCGGCGGGGCGTCGACGGCGGTGGTGGCTGCGTCGAGATCGGCTGAGGGCATGGGTGTACCTCGTTCGTGCATCAGGGGTTACCTTCGACCGTACTTCCTGTGGACCGCCTGTTTGGTCACACCGAGGGCTGACGCGATCGCCTGCCACGAGAAGCCGAGGACGCGGGCCCGTCGCACCTGCACCTCTTCTGACCTCGCGAGCTCTCGTCGAACCTCGGCCAGGCGCCGCAGTTCGACGATCGGCTCGCGCTCGGGCGCAGAGCCGATCAGGGTGCTGAGGTCGTCGCCGCTCACAGGTCTCCTTCGGGGACGGATGCCGGGGCCCGGCGTTCCGGCGTTCCGGCGTCAACTTTAGTTGACCTGGGCCTGCAGCGTCAACTTGAGTTGACGGGGTTTGGTGGCGGGCGGACCAGATGCAGGAAGAACGGTCGGCGGTGGGCACATATCGGGGTCGTGGGCGGCGTGTCTCCTGCATCTGGTCCGCCTGCTGTGTCGGACGGCGGCGTTAGGGTTGTGCGGTGCCCGCCCCCGTGATCGATGCGAAGAACCTCGTCAAGGCCTACAAGGTCAAAGGCAAGCCCGACTTCCTGGCCGTGGACGGCCTGTCGTTCGAGGTCGCTCCGGGGGAGTCGTTCGGGCTCCTCGGTCCCAACGGCGCGGGCAAGTCGACCACGATGAAGATGATCGGCGCGGTCTCCACGCGCACGGCCGGCGACCTGTCGATCCTCGGGCTCGACCCCGACCGCTACGGGCCCGAGATCCGCTCGCGCCTGGGCGTCGTGCCCCAGCAGGACAACCTCGACGGCGAGCTCAACGCGCGCGAGAACCTGTACGTCTACGGCCGCTACTTCGGACTGCCGGGCAAGGTGTGCGCCCAGAAGGCCGACGAACTGCTCGCGTTCGCCGCGCTGGAGGACAAGGCGAAGAGCAGAGTGGACGCGCTCTCGGGCGGCATGAAGCGCCGCCTCACCATCGCGCGCGGGCTCATCAACGACCCGCGCATCCTGCTGCTCGACGAGCCCACCACCGGCCTCGACCCGCAGGCGCGCCATGTGCTCTGGGATCGGCTTTTCCGGCTCAAGGAGCGCGGCACGACGCTGGTCCTCACCACCCACTACATGGACGAGGCCGAGCAGCTGTGCGACCGCCTCATCGTGGTCGACAAGGGCCGGATCATGGCCGAGGGCACGCCCGCCTCGCTCATCCGCGAGCACTCCAGCCGTGAGGTGCTCGAGGTGCGGTTCGGGTCCGAGCGCAATGAGCAGGTCGCGCCTCAGCTGCAGGGCATCGGCGAGCGGGTCGAGGTGCTGCCCGACCGCGTGCTCGTCTATGCCGGACGACGGCGAGGCCGCGCTCGAGCAGGTCATCGCCCGCGACCTCCACCCGGTCACGAGCCTGGTTCGCCGCTCGAGCCTCGAGGACGTGTTCCTGCGGCTGACCGGAAGGTCGCTGATCGAATGAGCGACGTCATCCCCTCCGACGGCGACGGCGAGCGGATGCCGCAGCCTGTCGCCGTCGCCGAGGACGGTCTCGAGGAGCTCCGCGTCGAGGCCATGACCTGGGGCCGCAAGGCCCGCAGCTTCGGCTCGTTCTACGTCACCGAGCACATGGTGCGCGCGATGCGCGCGTACGGCTGGACGATCATCGTCGGAGCGCTCGGGCAGCCGGTGCTCTATCTGCTGGGGCTGGCGGTCGGCCTCGCAGCGCTGATAGACGCCCCGATGGAGGTCGCGGGCGAGGAGGTGCCGTACCTGGTGTTCGTGGCGCCCGCCCTTCTCATGACATCGGCGATCGCGGTGGCGTCGGAGGAGTTCACGTACCCGGTCATGTCGGGCTTCAAGTGGCGCCGCTACTTCTACGGATTCAACGCATCGCCGCTGTCGTCGGGTCAGATCGCGAACGGTGTGGTCGCCGGCGCCGGCGCGCGCATGGGCGTGACGGTGGTGCTCTACTTCATCTTCATCGTGCTCTTCTTCGCCTGGCTGCAGCCGGACGCGACCCGTCCCGGAACTGCGTGGATGGCGATCTTCATCGCTCTGCTCGGCGGCCTCTCGTTCGGCATTCCACTCATGGCATATGCCGCGTCGATCGAAGACGACAAGGGACAGTTCGCCCTCGTGCAGCGCTTCGTGTTCATGCCGATGTTCCTGTTCTCCGGCACCTTCTACCCGCTGATGAACCTGCCCATCTGGCTGCAATGGATCGGGTGGATCTCGCCCCTCTGGCACGCGACCGAGCTCGGCCGCGTCGTCACGTACGGCCAGCCCACCCCGCCCCTCATGATCGTCGTTCACGTGGTGTACCTGCTCGCCCTGGCGATCGGCGGCCTCATCGTCGGCCGTCGCCTGTTCGAGCGGAGGCTCGCCAAGTGAGCGCGTCGACGATGACGGATGCCCCGACCCGTGTCGGCGGAGTGCGGGCGCTGTGGGCCGGCAACCCCCAGTCGGTCGTGCAGCGCGGCCTGATCGCCGCGCGCTCGTCGAGCTGGATCGTGGTGTTCTCGGGCTTCTTCGAGCCGGTGTTCTACCTGGCCTCGATGGGGATCGGGCTGGGCTCGATCATCGGCGACGTCCAGACCTCCAGCGGCGTCGAAGTCTCGTACGCGGCCTTCATCGCCCCCGCACTGCTCGCCGTATCGGCGATGAACGGCGCGATCTACGACTCGACGTGGAACGTCTTCTTCAAGCTGAACTACGGCAAACTCTACGAGGGGATGCTCGCTACGTCGCTCGGGCCGCTGGACGTCGCCCTGGGCGAGATCCTCTACGCGCTGCTGCGCGGGCTCCTCTACGCGACCGGTTTCATGATCATCATGCAGGTGCTCGGACTGAACCTGGCGTGGACGGCGATCCTCGCCATCCCGGCGGTACTGCTCATCGCGTTCGGGTTCGCGAGCCTCGGCATGGCCGTCACGAGCTACATGAAGACCTTCCAGCACATGGACTGGATCAACTTCGTGCTGCTGCCGATGTTCCTCTTCTCGGCCACCCTCTATCCGATCTCGGTTTATCCCGAGTGGGTACAGCAGATCGTCATGGCGTTCCCGCTGTGGCATGGCGTCGAGCTGGTGCGCGGCCTCACCACCGGCATCCTGACGCCCGCGATGTGGGGTCACGCGCTCTACTTCGTCGTGATGATCGCCGTCGGCCTCGTCTTCACGACGAAGCGACTGAGAGCTCTCTTCCTCGACTGAAGCGCTCCCGGCTCGTGCCCGTCCGCCACGAACGCCGGACCTGAGGAGACGACGGATGCCGCGCCCCGGCGGGACGCGGCATCCGCTCTGCTCTGATCAGCGAGTCACTGCCAGAGCACCGCGATGGCGGCGTTGGTCAGGGTGAGCACGCCGATCGACCAGAAGATCGCGGGCGGGACGGAGCCGGTCTTGCGCTGGCGGCCGGCGCCGATGCCGAGCAGAGCGCCGATCACGATAAGGATGATCAGCTTGATGCCGATCTTCATGTAGTTCATGTCGCCGTCGGTGCCCCACGGCGCAGCGAGGATGAGGCCGGCGATCGCGGCGACCGCGAGTCCCCAGTTCATGAAGCGGGTGATGCGGTGCTTGCCGAAGGCCTCGACGACCCACGCGCCGAAGAGGACGGCGAATCCGACGAGGTGCAGCAGCAGGACGAGGTGGCGCAGGTTCTCCATGGACGCCACGCTAGGACGGTTCGCCGTTCGCCGCCAGCAAGGCGGGCCTCACCCGGCGCCGCGTCGCAGGTCGTTTCAGCCGCGCAGGTCGCGCAGCACCAGGGCGGTGCGCACGGCCGCATCGGCGGCTTCGAACCCCTTGTCCTCCTCGGATCCGGGCAGGCCCGCGCGGGCGATGCCCTGCGCCTCGTCGTCCAGCGTGAGCACGCCGAACCCGACCGGCTTGCCGGTGTCGAGAGCGACTCGCGTGAGGCCGTCCGTCGCCGCCGACGACACGAACTCGAAGTGGGGCGTCCCACCGCGGATGATCACGCCCAGCGCCACCACGGCGTCCGCGCCGGCCTCCAGGGCGGCCTTCGCGGCGACCGGAAGCTCGAACGAGCCCGGCACGCGAATCAGGCGCCAGGTCGCGCCGTACTGCTCGAGTGCGCGCTGCGCTCCGGCGATGAGACCGTCGGAGATGACGTCGTGCCAGGTGCCGGCGATCACGACGACCTCCAGGCCCGCCGCGTCGACGGTGCCGGTGACCTGGGGTGCTCCCTTGCCGCTCATCGCTCTGCTCCTTCGTGCATCTGCGCGAGGGCGTCGGCGAGGTCGTCCTCGGCGATGAGGTGCCCCATCCGGTCGCGCTTGGTGGCCAGGTACTGGTGGTTGTTCGGGCCGACGCCGACCAGCAGCGGCACCTGCTCGACGATGTCGAGCCCGAGTTCGCGCAGCTGGTTGACCTTGTCGGAGTTGTTGGTGAGCAGGCGCACCTTGTCGACGCCGAGGTCGGCGAGGATCCCGGCGGCGGCCGCGTAGTCGCGCGCGTCTGCGGGAAGGCCGAGCGCGAGGTTGGCATCGACCGTGTCGAGCCCGCGCTCCTGCAGCGAGTAGGCGCGCAGCTTGTTGATGAGCCCGATGCCGCGCCCCTCGTGCCCGCGCATGTACACGATGATTCCGCCGTCCTGCTCGATGGCGTCGAGCGCGGCCTCGAGCTGCGGGCCGCACTCGCACTTGAGGGAGTCGAACGCCTCGCCGGTCAGGCACTCGGAGTGCACGCGCACGAGCGGCGCCTCGCCGATCTCGCCGGAGACGACCGCGAGGTGGTCCGTGCCGGTGACGCGATCCTTGTAGGCCAGGAAGCGGAACTCTCCGTGCGCGGTGGGCACGAGCGCCTCGGCGCGCAGGCTCACGCGCCGCTTGTGCGGGTGCGCAGCGGAGGCATCGACCGGCTCGTGCTCGTCGAGGTAGCCCACGAGCTGCTCGATCGTGATGACGTGCACCCCATCGCGCTCGCCCAGCTCGATCAGTCCGGGCAGCCGCATCATCGAGCCGTCCTCGGCGACGACTTCGGCGATCGCGCCGACCGGATGCAGGCCGGCGAGCCTCATGAGCTCGACCGCCGCCTCGGTGTGGCCGCCGCGTTCGCGGACGCCGCCGTCGACCGCGCGCAGCGGGAGGATGTGACCGGGGCGGATGAGGCTCGTCGGCACCGAGTCGGGATCGGCGAGCACGTTGAGCGTGTGGGCGCGGTCGGCGGCGCTGATGCCCGTCGACACGCGGTCGGATGCGTCGACGCTCACCGTGTAGGCCGTGGAGCGCGCGTCCTGGTTGACCTCGACCATCGGGGGGAGGTCGAGGCGATCGGCCCAGTCGGCCGGCATCGGTGCGCAGATGAATCCACTGGACCAGCGCACGGTCCACGCGATCCACTCGGGGGTCGCGAGCTGCGCCGAGATGACGACGTCGCCCTCGTTCTCGCGGTTCTCATCGTCGGCGACGATGACGGGCTTCCCGGCGCGCAGCGCGTCGAGTGCCTCGGGGATGGTGGAAAGGCTCACTTCGAGCCTCCTTCCGTCGGTGCGGAACCAGCCGCGGTGTTGAATGCCAGCAGACGCTGCACATGGCGCGCCAGGATGTCGGTCTCGATGTTCACGCGATCGCCGGCGATCCGGCTGCCGAGGGTCGTCGCCTCGAGAGTCTCGGGGATCAGTGAGACTTCGAACCAGTGGATGCCGTCGGCCGGCGCCGCGGCGGATGCCGAACTCACCGTGAGCGAGACGCCGTCCACGGCGATGGAGCCCTTGTCGACCACTAGCGGCGCCAGCGCCTCCGGCAGGGCGATGCGGAGCACGCGCCACTGCGCACCCGGACGCACTTCGAGGAGCTCGCCGGTGCCATCGATGTGCCCCTGGACGATGTGCCCCCCGAGTCGGCCGTGCGCCACGGTCGCGCGTTCCAGGTTGACCGGACGCCCGGCCGCGACGCCCTGGAGCGTCGACATGTCCAGGGTCTGGCGCATGACGTCGGCAGTGAACCAGTCCGCGCCCTGGTCGATGACCGTGAGGCAGACGCCGCTCACCGAGATGGAGTCGCCGTGCGCGGCATCCGAAACCGCCTTCGGCGCCCGGACGGTGACGCGCACGCCGTCGCCCGCGTCTTCGACGGAGGTGACCTCGCCGATCTCCTCGACGATTCCGGTGAACATCAGCTCTCTCCTTCGGTGGCGGGGGCGGCGACGATCAGGAGATCATCGCCGAGCTTCTCGACGCCGCGGATCGACAGGCGCCGCGCGTCGTCGATGGTCGACACCCCGATGTCACCGACGGCGAGCATGTCTCCGCCCAGCAGCACCGGCGCGACGTACACGAGGTACTCGTCGACGAGGCCGGCGCGCATGAACGACGATGCGACGGCGGGCCCGCCCTCGACGAACACGCGGTGCACGCCGCGATCGCGGAGGTCGGTGAGCGCCGCGCCGAGGTCGCCGGGATACTGCAGGAAGTCCTGGGGATGCCGACGCACGGCCGCATCGGCGGGCACCTCGCGTTCGCCGAGCACGACGGGAACCGGCTGATCCGGCAGCAGCGTGCCGTCCGCAGCGCGGGCGGTGAGTGCGGGATCGTCGGCGAGGACGGTTCCGGTGCCGACGACGATGGCGTCGGCGTCGGCTCGCCGGAGATGGACGTCCGCGCGCGCTGCGGGTCCGGTGATCCACTGGCTGGTGCCGTCGGATGCCGCAGCCCGGCCGTCGAGGGACTGCGCCCACTTCACGCTCACATGCGGCCGGCCCAGTCGCTGCACCGTGAGCCACGAATCGAGGAGGTCGTGGGCCTCGGCGGCGAGCAGACCCGCCTCGACGTCCACGCCGGCTTCCCGGAGCCGGTCGCCGCCGCCCGACGAGACGTCGTTCGGGTCGTCGATCGCGTAGATCACGCGGGCGACACCGGCCTCGATGAGCGCTTCCGCACACGGACCGGTGCGACCGGTGTGGTTGCACGGCTCGAGCGTCACGATGGCTGTCGCGCCGCGCGCCGCGCCCGGTGAGAGCTGCGCGAGCGCGTCGACCTCGGCATGGTCCGTGCCGGCCCCGTGGTGCCAGCCCTCGGCAAGCACCTCGCCGGCGGGGGAGAGGATCACGGCGCCCACCTGCGGGTTGACCCCGCGCGGGCCACGGCGCGCGAGCGCGAGCGCCCGACGCATGGCGTCGTGCTCTGCCGCTGCGGCCGTCATCCGTGTCTCCTCGTCTTCACCTGGCGGTGTTCCGGGGACGCGGGAAGCGGCGGCGCGCTCGGCGCCGCCCGTGCTGCCTCCCATCCGGACTAGCGGCCGAGCTCTGTTCCCAGACCTCTGCCACATCACCGTCGGTTCCGGAATTCCACCGGATCAGCCGCGGCGGCATCCGATTCGGATGCTGATGCCGTGGCTCGCGGACTGTCACCGCCGGTTCGGATTCTCACCGACCCCGGAGCACGTAGATGCTCTCGAGTGTAGTCAACGTCGCATCCGGGCATTCATTCCATGTCTGCGCATGAAGTCCGTCCCTCACTCGGTGAGTGCGCGGGCGACGGCCTCGTCGATCACCAGATCGGTCGCGAGGCCGGCCGCCAGCGCTCCGCGAAGGCTCGCCACCTTCGAGACGCCCGAGACGATGCACAGCCGCCTCGGCACGCGGCGGAGCACGTCGAAGTGCGGACCTGTCGCCCGGTCGTTGAGCGGGATGCCGTCGCTCGAGCCGTCGGCGCGGAAGAACACCGTCGCCACGTCGCCGACGACGCCCTCGGATTCGAGGGCGGACAGCTCCTGCGCTTCGAGGTAGCCGCCGGAGTACACGTGGCTCGGCACGCGGGAATCGGCCGAACCCGTACTGAAGACCACGAGGTCCATGGCGGCCTGCATGGCCAGGATCCGCCGCGTGCTGCGCTCGCGCCACATCGCGCTCTTCGTGCGCGGGTCGTCGAAGAACGCCGGGACCGGGAACTGCTGAGCGCTGCCGCCGTGCGCCGCGGCGAAGCGCCCGAGGATGTCGCTGGCATAGAGCAGGCCGGTCGTGTGGGTGTTGCCCGAGCCGTTGAGCTGCACGAAGGTGGTTCCGTGCACGGACTGGGGGACCAGGCGGTGGCTCACGGCGGCGGTGGTCGACCCCCACGCGACCCCCACGGTCATGTCGGCCAGGACGAGGTCGCCGAGCAGATGCGCCGCGGCGACCGCCACACGTTCGAGGCGCTCGACCTCCGTCGCGTCGTCGGGCACCGGCACGACGTGGGCGGTGACGCCGAAGCGGTCCGCGAGATGCTCGCCGAGCAGCTGCGGGGCGGCGAAGGGCGAACGGATGCGGATGTCGACGATCCCTGTCGCCCGGGCGTGGGCGAGCAGTCGCGACACCGTCGACCGAGACGTGCCGAGTTCGCGGGCGATGGCCTCCATCGTCCGGTCCTGCACGTAGTAGAGGTGAGCGGCGGTCAGTGCCCGCTGCACGGTGCCGGCTGCGCTCAGGTCGTCCACGCGAGACATCCTTGCACATATGTTCATTCGGGCTGCAAGGACGTCCAGCGGTGACATCATGGATGTCAGGACAGCCAAGCACGATGGGGGAATGCGATGACCGCGCGGACCGGATCACGATTCGACGAGCTCGCCGAGCGACCGTATGCCGACGTGCTGATCATCGGCGGCGGGATCAATGGTCTCGCCACCTTCCGTGACCTGGCGCTGCAAGGAGTGGATGTCGCTCTCGTAGAGCGGGACGACTTCATCAGCGGCGCCTCTGCGGCCTCGTCGCACATGATCCACGGCGGCATCCGCTACCTCGAGAACGGCGAGTTCCGCCTCGTTCACGAGGCGGTCACCGAGCGGAACGGCCTGCTGCGGATCGCACCGCACTACGTGCGCCCGCTGCAGACCACGATCCCGATCTTCTCGACCTTCTCGGGTGTCCTCAGCGCCCCGCTGCGGTTCCTGCGCCACGGCGGCGGCAAGCCCACCGAGCGCGGCGCTGCGCTGATCAAGATCGGCCTGGTCATCTACGACTCGTTCTCGCGCAGCGGCGGCCGGGTGCCACGTCACGCCTTCCGTGGGCGCAAGCGTTCGCTGCGGGAACTGCCCGAGCTCAACTCCGACATCAAGTACACGGCGACCTACTGGGATGCCTCGCTGCACGATCCCGAGCGGCTCGCGATCGACGTGCTTCGCGACGGGCGCAAGGCCGGCGGTGAGCAGGCCCGTGCAGCCAACTACACGGCGGCCGTCGGCGTCAGCGAGGGCCGCGTCGTGCTGCGAGACGCCGTCAGCGGTCGCGAGACGCCGTTCGCGGCATCCGTCGTCATCAACGCGTCGGGACCGTGGACCGACCTCACCAACCTGGCGCTCGGAGACCCCACCCGCTACATGGGCGGCACCAAGGGCTCGCACATCGTGCTCGACAACCCCGAGCTTCTGGCGGCCACGGGCGGGCGGGAGCTCTTCTTCGAGAACGAGGACGGCCGGATCGTCCTCATCTACCCGCTCAAGGGGCGCGTCCTCGTGGGGACCACCGATCTCGAGCACGACATGGGCGACCCGATCGTGTGCACCGAGGCGGAGGTGGAGTACTTCATCGACCTCATCGGCCAGGTGCTTCCCCGCATAGAGGTCCGGCGCGATCAGATCGTCTACCGGTTCTCGGGCGTGCGGCCGCTGCCCGGCCACGGCGACCTCGCGCCGGGATTCGTCTCTCGCGACTATCGGATCGAGTCGGCTCCGCTCGTCGGCGGAGACGCCACGGTGCTGAGCCTGGTCGGCGGCAAATGGACGACGTTCCGCGCCTCGGCCGAGCACCTCGCCGACCGTGCGCTCGAGCTGCTCGCGCGACCGCGGCGGCGCTCGACCAAGGGCCTTCCGATCGGCGGGGGCAGCGGCTTCCCGACGACCGAGCGCACACGTCGGCAGTGGATCTCCGGGCATGCCGACGGGCTGCCGATCGACCGGGTCGCGACGCTCCTCGACCGGTACGGCACGGTCGCCGCGTCCGTCATCGAGGCGATCGTCGACGATGCGGACGACGCCGCCCTCGAGCACGTCCCCGGCTACAGCACGGCCGAGGTCCGGCATCTGGCCCTCGCCGAGGACGTCGCGCACCTGGACGACCTGCTGCTGCGGCGCACGAGCGTCGCCTTCACCGGCGGGGCCACTCCGGCGGCCGTCGCCGAACTGGCCGACGTGATCGCGCCGGTGCTGGAGTGGGACGCGGCCCGCGTGGCGGCCGAAACGCAGCGGGCGCTCGAGAAGGTGCACGCAGCCGATCCGTCCTGGGCTGGAGCGACGTCCGCGTCGCGATAGCCTGACCGCAGCCGGCGCACGGGCGCCCGGCGATGCGCGGGCGCAGTCGCCCGCGAGGAAGGAGCCGCGTGTCCGATCACGTTCTGGCCATCGATCAGGGCACCACTTCCACACGTGCCATCGTCTTCGACTCCGACGGGGCGATCGTCTCGGTCGCCCAGCGCGAGCACGAGCAGATCTTCCCGCGCGCCGGCTGGGTCGAGCACGATCCGAGGGAGATCTGGACCAACGCCGCATCGGTGGTTCAGGAGTGCCTGTCGCGAGCAGGCGCAGCCGCATCGGCCATCGCCGGCATCGGCGTCACCAATCAGCGCGAGACCGCGATCGTCTGGGACCGCCGGACCGGGCTGCCGGTGCACAACGCGATCGTGTGGCAGGACACCCGCACACAGCCTCGCATCGACGCGCTCGCCGCCGAGGGCGCCTCCGGTGCGGAGGGCGACGCTCGCGACGGCACGCATCGCTTCGCCGAGATCACCGGCCTGCCGCTGGCGACCTACTTCTCCGCCTCCAAGGTCGCCTGGATACTCGAGGAGGTGCCGGGCGCCCGTGCCGCTGCCGACGCGGGTCACCTCGCCTTCGGCACGCCGGACAGCTGGATCGTATGGAACCTCACCGGCGGCGCCGGTGGCGGCATCCATGTGACGGACGTCACCAATGCCTCCCGGACGCTGCTGATGGACCTGCGCACGCTGGACTGGTCGGAGGAGCTGCTCGAGGTCTGGGGGATCCCGCGGTCGATGATGCCGGAGATCCGCTCGTCGTCCGAGGTCGTGGGCACGGCTCAGGAGCCCGAGTCCGTGCGCGGCACCCCGATAGCGGGCATCCTCGGCGACCAGCAGGCGGCGACCTTCGGCCAGGCCGCGTTCGACGCCGGCGAGTCGAAGAACACCTATGGCACCGGCAACTTCCTGCTGGTGAACACCGGCGCCGAGATCGTGCGCTCGGATGCGGGCCTCATCACCACGGTCGCCTATCGCTGCGGCGACGAGCCGGCCCAGTACGCGCTGGAGGGCTCGATCGCGGTGACCGGGTCGCTGGTGCAGTGGCTGCGCGACAACCTGGGCATCATCGAGCGCTCCGAAGACGTCGAAACCCTCGCCGCCACCGTCGACGACAACGGCGGCGCCTACTTCGTTCCCGCCTTCTCGGGACTGTTCGCACCGTACTGGCGGCCCGAGGCGCGCGGCGCTCTCGTCGGCATGACGCGCTATGTCAACAAGGCGCACATCGCCCGTGCCGCGCTCGAGTCGACGGCCTTCCAGACGCGCGACGTCATCGAGGCCGCCACGGCAGACACCGGGCGCACGCTCGCCGAGCTCCGCGTGGACGGGGGAATGACCCGCAACGACCTGCTGATGCAGTTCCAGGCCGACATCCTCGGCATCCCCGTCGTCCGCCCGAAGATCGTCGAGACCACCGCGCTCGGCGCCGCCTACGCGGCAGGGCTCGCGACCGGCGTGTGGAGCGATCGCGACGAGCTGCGCGCTCATTGGCGGGAAGACGTCCGGTTCGAGCCGCGGATGCCCGAAGAGGAGCGCGAGCGCAGGTACCGGCAGTGGCAGAAGGCGGTCTCGAAGTCGCTCGGCTGGGTGGACGACGATGCGCGGATCCTCATGGGCACAACCGGTCACTGAATCGGCGCCGTGCGCGGCCGCGCCGCGGGCGCCGGGCGCTCGCGAGGCGTCGCTGACCGAGGCTACTTGAGCAGACGGGACAGACGCCGGTCCGCGAGGATCTTGCCGCCCGTCTGGCACGTGGGGCAGTACTCGAGGGAGTTGTCGGCGAAGAAGACGCTGCGCACCTCGTCGCCGCAGACCGGGCAGCTCTCGCCGCGTCTGCCGTGCACCTTCATGCCCCGGCGCTTGGCGTCCTTGAGCTCGGCGGGAGGCTTGCCGGCGGCTTCTGCGATCGCTTCCGCGAGGGTGTCGGTCATCGCGTCGAACAGCCGGTCGACGTCGGCGTCGTCGAGGCTCGAGGCCAGCGCGTAGGGCGACATCCGGGCCGCGTGCAGGATCTCGTCGGAATACGCGTTGCCGACGCCGGCGATGGTCGCCTGGTCGCGCAGCACTCCCTTGATCTGCGTGCGGCGACCCTCGAGCAGACCCGCAAGAGTGTCGCGTGTGAATTCCGGGTCGAGGGGGTCGGGCCCCAGCCGCGCGACGCCGGGGACGTCGGACGGATCGCGCACGACGTAGTACGCCAGCGACTTCTTCGTGCCGGCCTCGGTGAGGTCGAAGCCCGAGCCGTCGTCGAACGCCACGCGCAGCGCGATCGGCGTCTTGCCGGGCCGGATGATCGTCGACGGCAGCTGCTCGTAGAACCGGAGCCAGCCCGCCTTCGCGAGATGGAAGACGAGGTGGGGCGCGGCATCCAATCCCTCCGTCCCCTCTGTCGCCTCAGTCGCCTCCGTTGCGAGGTCGACGAACTTGCCGTGGCGGGTGACCCCGGAGATGCGGGTGCCTGTGAGGGCCTCGACGGGCGGGTCATAGGTCTTGAGGGCGGCGATGTTGGCGACGGACACGCGCGTGACCTCCAGCCCCGTCACGCGTCCGCGCAGGAACTCGACGAGGCCCTGGACCTCGGGCATCTCCGGCATGGGGCCATCCTGCCACGGGGTGCCGACCCCAGGGCAGGTCCGGTCTCAGTCGTCGAGGACGGGCCAGGGCTGCGGCATCCGGTCGTCCGTCCGCAGAAGCGCGGCGACCCACCCGTCGTCGCGGTACTTCGCGTTCACCAGGGCGCCGCGCATCGTCCCTTCGAACCGGAACCCGAGACGGCGCGCCACTCGGGCGGACGCGATGTTGCCGACCACGGCGCGCCATTCGATCCGTGTGAGGTCGAGCCCGCCGGCGGCATAGCCCCACCGGATCACGGCATTCGACGCCTCGTCGAGTCGACCGCCCCCGCGAGCGGACGGGGCCATCCAGAACCCGATCTCGCCGTTGCCGTTCCCCTCGAGCCGGTAGAGGCCGATCGTGCCCACGAGAGAGTCATCCTCGCGGATCACCCAGGTCAGGTTGCGTCCGGCTTCCCAGTCCTGCGGCACTTGCGCGATGAACCCCTCGGCGTGCTCACGCTCATAGGGCACGGGGACCGATGTGTAGCGCTGGATGCCCGGGTCCTGGCAGGCCTCAGTGATCGCGTCGGCGTCGGACTCGCGCGGCAGCGTGAGCTCGAGGCGGCTCGTGCGCAGGATGACCGGTTCCATGCGGCCAGGGTAGTCGCCGGCCGGGGGCCGCGGCTCCCGGCGGGGGCCGGGGCGGGGGTTGGGCCGGGCCGGGCGGGCGACGGGGGCCGGGGCGGGCGACGGGGCCGGTGTCCGCCGGTTGCCCGGCGGCGTGCACAACGTCGGCGACTTCCGCATGGAAGCCGCCCGACTTGCCCTCACAGCGGCGCGGGGGCCCAGATTGCCGACGTTGTGCTCGAGGTTCCTCCCGAGACGGCCCTCCGCGGGTGCCATCCACCGATCGCGGAGGAGCCGGAGTCCCACTGCGGAGACCGAGTGAGACTGCCCTGATGTCGCCGTCCCGTCCCTACCAGTCGTCGCTCCCGTCCGTCAGCCTCATCAGCTATGCGGAACTCCGGGCGCACATGTCGCGGCGTGCCATCGACCGGGAGCTCGTCCAGGGCGCGCTGATCAGGGTGAGAAAGGGCACGTTCCTGCCTGGCGACTGCCCGGCACCTCTCGTCGAAGCCGCGAGGCGCGGCGGCCGCCTGGACTGCGTCTCGCTCCTACGTGCCCTCGGGGTCTTCGTCCTGGATCGCGAGGGCCCCATGCATATCCAGATGGAGCGCGGAACGACCCGCGCTGCGCCTCGCTCAGCCGGTGTCGTCCGGCACTGGCGTCAGACCCGAGCGCTGCGCGGCGCCCTTCACGCAGACCTGGTCGAAGCCCTGGCGCAGGCGTGCCGCTGTCAGGAGCCGCGGGCCGCCCTCGCCACGCTGGACAGTGCGTGGCACCTCGGGCTGGTCGGCGAAGCTGATCTGACCGAGATATTCAGGCGGCTGCCGCAGCGATACCGAGCCCTTCACCCGTTGCTCGATCGCCGGAGCGAGTCGGGGTCAGAAACCATGATGCGGCTGCTGCTGCGCGCCCTTGGTGTGACGCTCGAGCTTCAGGTGGTGATCGTCGGGGTCGGTCGTGTCGACTTCCTGGTGGACGGATGGCTGATCATCGAGTGCGACAGCGAGGCACACCATGCCGGTTGGGACGCGCAGCGCCGAGATCGTCGCCGCGACCTCGCGGCCGCGGCGCTGGGCTACACGACCATCCGCCCGATCGCGGAGGACATCATGCACGACCCGGAGCGCGTGCTGCGCGCGGTGCGCGGCCTGCTGGCTGCCCGGCGATCTGTGCACAACGTCGGCAATCCGCGCGCAAGGCGGAGTTTTTGAGGGGGAGGCCGCAAGACGGCACCACATCGCCGACGTTGTGCGCGGCCGGCTTGCCGAAGCGGCCGCCCGGAAGCAGCGGCCGCAAGACCGCGTACGGCAGATCCGCCATGCGCAGGTCGCGGTGCGGACCGCGCGAGAAGCGTCTAGACCCGGCGGAGCAGCCCGACCTTGTCGTACACGTCGGCAAGGGTGCGGTTCGCGACCTCGTCGGCCTTCGCGGCGTTCGCGGCGAGAACCCGGTCGAGCTCGGCGGGGTCGTCCAGCAGTTCGAGTGCGCGCTCGCGCACCGGGCCGAACTCTTCCACCACGACCTCGGCGAGGCCCTTCTTGAAGTCGCCGTATCCGCGACCGGCGTACTCGTCCTCGATCGCCGGGATCTGCCGGCCGGTCAGGGCCGCGTAGATCACGAGCAGGTTGGACACGCCGGGCTTGGCCTCGCGGTCGTAGCGCACCGCACCCTCGCTGTCGGTGACGGCGCGCATGATCTTCTTCGCGCTCTTGGCCGGGTCATCGAGCAGCCACAGCACGCCGGCGTCCGACTCCGCCGACTTCGACATCTTGGCCGTCGGGTTCTGCAGGTCGTAGATGCGGGCGGTGTCCTTCTGGATCACCGGCATCGGCACGGTGAAGGTCTGCCCGTACCGGCTGTTGAACCGCTCGGCGAGGTCGCGCGTCAGTTCGACGTGCTGCTTCTGGTCGTCGCCCACCGGCACGATGTCGGTCTGGTACAGCAGGATGTCCGCCGCCATGAGCACCGGGTAGGTGAACAGGCCGACGGAGGTGACGTCCGACCCGTACCGCGAGGACTTGTCTTTGAACTGCGTCATGCGCCCGGCCTCGCCGAACCCGGTGATCGTCGAGAGGATCCAGGCGAGCTCCGCGTGGGCGCGCACGTGCGACTGCACGTACAGCGTCGACTTCGACGGCTCGATGCCGGCCGCGATGTACTGCGCGGCCGTGCGACGGGTCTTCTCACGCAGTTCGGCGGCATCGTTGGGAACCGTGAGCGCGTGCAGGTCGACCACCGAGAAGAAGGCGTCGTACGCCTCCTGAAGGTCGCGCCATTGCAGGAGCGCCCCGATGTAGTTGCCGATCTGGAGGGAATCGGCCGAGGGCTGCATGCCGGAGTACAGACGGGGTTTGCTCACCGGTCAATCCTACGGGCGAGCGGATGCCGCACCCGTCGCGCCCTCGTCGCCAACGGCGCCAGGTGCCCGTCGCCCCTCAGGCCCCGATCTCGTAGTCCGCGACGACGGGGGAGTGGTCGCTCCACCGGGTGTCCCACGACGGGGCCCGCACCACCCGGTATCCGGAGGCGCGCGCCGCCAGCGCCGGGGTCGCCAGGTGGTAGTCGATCCGCCAGCCGCTGTCGTTGTCGAAGGCGCGCCCGCGCATCGACCACCAGGTGTACGGACCGTCGACATCGCCGTGGGCGGCGCGGCCGACATCGACCCACCCGAGGCCCGGGCCCGTCGAGCCGTCGACGCCGGTCACCTCTTCGCCTGCGGGACCGAGGAAGCGGTCGAAGTAGGCGCGCTCACGCGGGAGGAACCCGGCCTTCTTGACGTTGCCCTTCCAGTTGCGGATGTCGAGCTCGCGATGCCCGACATTCAGGTCGCCCATGATCAGCGCGAGCGGCGATGCCTGCTCGAGCTGCGGCATCCGCTTCTCCATGGCGTCGAGGAAAGCCCACTTGGCATCCTGCCGGGGCGTCTCGGCCTCGCCGGTGTGCACGTAGGCGCTCACCACGGTGAGCCGCTCGCCGTCGACCTCGAAGTCGGCCTCGATCCAGCGCCCCGCCGAGTCCAGCGGCTCGGAACCGAGCACGCGACGCACGTCGGCCGCGGGCCAGCGTGTCGCCACTGCGACGCCCGCGCGGCCCTTGGCCAGCGCTTCGTCGTTGACGATCTCCCAGCCGGGCAGCGCCGCGCTGAGCTCTTCGAGAGTGGCTCGCACCTCCTGGAGGGCGAGCACGTCGACATCAGCCGCGTCGAGCCATTCGTTCATGCCCTTGCGCGTCGCCGCGCGGATCCCGTTGACGTTGACAGAGGCGATTCGGACTCGGCGTGGCACGCCCGCCAGCCTAGCCCGCGGCTCCGACAGCGAGCATGGCTCAGGCCGGGTCGGCCGCCTTCGTCGAACGGCGCGCCGACTTGGCCGGGTCGGCCGCCTTCTTCGAACGGCGCGCCGGCTTGGCCGGTGCCGGCCGCGGCGGCGGCGGGGGAGCGGATGCCTCGACCTGGCGCAGCTCTTCGCGGGCGTCGCGCAGCGAGCGCTCGGCCAGATAGACGCGATACCAGGGTGCCTGGGCACGAGCATCCTGAGCAGTTCTCACCCGCACTCGCGCGGCCACGACCAGGGCGGCGTGCTCGGCGGCGAGACGCTCCGCCTCCGTCTGGGGGAGCAGGACGACGTCGCGGTCGTTGGCGGCCACGGCGATCCACGCGGCGGCAACCAGCGTCACGATCCCCAGCAGCCGGAACCACAGCAGAAGGCCGACGAAGATCGCGAACGTTGCGAGCAGCGGATTCGAGGGGGTGTAGCTGAGGAGCAGCCCGGCGCCGAGCTGCAGCACTGTGATCCCGAGGCCTCCGAGGATCGCTCCCGGCCAGATGCGCCGCCACGGCAGCTTCGTGCCGGTGAGGAACCGGAAGAATCCGACCAGCGCGGTCGACGTGATCGCGAAGCCCACGATCGCTGATCCGGATCGCACCGCCACGTCGACGAGGGTGCTCGCGTTCGCCAGCCCGATCAGGGAGAACAGCCAGTCGATGGTGAGCGTGCCGATCGAGCTCAGCGCCGCGCCGAGGATCAGCGCCGCGCCGAAGATCACGGCGGCGAGCAGATCGCGGGCCTTGAGCAGGACGTAGCTGCGCCGATCCGGCGGGATCGAGAACAGCTCGCGCACGGCCCGCCGCGAGTAGGTCACCCAGTCCATGGCCGTCCAGATCAGCACGCCGAGGGCGATGACGCCGGTCCAGCCCAGGGTGCCCGAGTTCTCCGAGGCGATCGCCTGCACCTGGTCGGGCGTCACGATGCCGCCCTCCGGGGCGATGAGCCCCGGGATGTAGGTGTTGATGAGGTCGATCATCGCCTGCACCGCTTGCGGGCTTCCGCCGAGCCAGAGGCCCGCGATCGCGAAGGCGAGATAGAGGGCGGCGAAGCAGGCGAAGAGCGCGACGTAGCTGACGCCGGCCGCGAGCAGGAACCCGTTCTCGATGAGGAAGTGGCGCCACACGCGCACCGGGAACCACGCCATCGTCGCCTCGGTCAGCCGGGTAGCCCGGCTGATCGGCACGTCGAACCGCTGCCGCAGGCTGTGCTCGGTCTCCTCCCACCGCTCGCGCAGAGTCTCCTCGTCGCGCTGCGCGGCGTCCGCCACGGCCTGCGCGTCGGGGGGTGGGGTGCGGGTCACAGAGTCAGGTTACCGATTGTGCCGGTCGTCGGTCGTGTCACGGCCCGCTGCCGCGCCGGGCGCGCTCTCAGCCCGCGTGCGGAACGCAGGGACGGCGAAGAGGATCGCCGCGAGCGCGACCGCGGGCAGCAGGAATGCCGGGCCCAGCCCCGGCCCATCGGCGAGAAGGCCGACGACCACGGCGCCGATGATCGCACCCGCGTAGTTGAAGAGGTTGACCCGTGCGATCACCTGGTCGCTGTGAGCGGGATCGAGGTCTCCCGCCGCCCCGAAGGTGACAGGGATGAGCACTCCCGCGCTCACTCCGGCCAGCGCGAAGCCGACCAGCGCGGCAGCGGGAAAGGGCAGGAGCGCCACGATGAGGCAGCCGAGCGCCGACACGCTCGCGGCGATCGCGACGAGCCGGCGACGGCCGACGGCGGGTATCAGCCGATCCGTGAACAGGCGTGTGAGCAGGACCACCGCCTGGTAGGACGCGTAGCCGAGCGGGGCCACCCACGCGAGGGTGGCCAGGTCGAGCTGAAGATACTGCGTGCTCCACGTGCTCACGGCCGAGTCGGCGACGAAGACCGCCAGGATGACGAGCCCGAAGATCCAGATGCCGCTGCGAGGCAGCTTCGCGCGCTCCGACGGCGGGAGCGCCTCGTCGATAGGGACCTCACGGGCGAAGAAGCGGATGCCGATCCCCGCCACGCCCAGGGCGATCACGGCGGCGCAGCCCAGCGCGACGCCGGCGGCCGCGGCCGAGAGCGCCACGCCCGAGACCAGGAGCGCGCCCGCGATGGCCGCCGCCGTCGCCGCGGCGAAGAACCCTCCGAGCAGGTGCCTGTTGTAGGCGCGCTGCACGGCCACGCCCTGCATCGCGGCGGCGGCGTCCACGCAGCCGAGACCGATCCCGAAGATCCCGAATGCCGCGGCGAAGAGCTCGAACGGCAGAGGGAGCGCGATCATGGGCAGCGCCAGCCCCTGGATGACAAGACCGAGGGTGAGCGCAGCGCGACTGCCCCAGCGCACGGCCACGATGTTGGCGATGACCGAGCCGACGGCGGCAGCGAGGGCGACGCCCAGGATCAGCATCGAGATGACGAAGCTGTCGTCGATGCCCTGCCGCAGCTGGAGCGCCGGCAGCGACGTCACGATGACGGCGTAGCCCAGGCCCTGCGCGGCGTACGCCGCCGTCACCGCGCCACGGGCGCGACGCAAGGACCGGTCCGGCTGAGTGGTGGGCGCGTCGTTGCGCTCGATCCCCGTCACCGGCGGGCGGGCGCTACGAGCGTCCGCGGAGAACGGCCTGCTTGACCTCGGCGATGGCCTTGGTCACCTCGATGCCGCGCGGGCATGCCTCGGTGCAGTTGAACGTGGTACGACAGCGCCACACGCCCTCTTTGTCGTTGAGGATGTCGAGGCGCACGTCGCCCGCGTCGTCGCGCGAGTCGAAGATGAAGCGGTGCGCGTTGACGATCGCGGCCGGACCGAAGTACTGGCCGTCGGTCCAGAAGACCGGGCACGAGGACGTGCACGCGGCGCACAGGATGCACTTCGTGGTGTCGTCGAAGACTTCGCGATCGACGATCGACTGGATGCGCTCCTTGCCGGGCTCCGGCGTCGAGTTGGCGATCAGGAACGGCTGCACCTCGCGGAACGACGCGAAGAACGGCTCCATGTCGACGATCAGGTCCTTCTCCAGCGGCAGGCCCTTGATCGCCTCGACGTAGATCGGCTGCGAGATGTCGAGGTCCTTGATGAGCGTCTTGCAGGCCAGGCGGTTGCGGCCGTTGATGCGCATCGCGTCCGAGCCGCAGATGCCGTGGGCGCACGAGCGACGGAACGACAGCGAGCCGTCGACCTCCCACTTGATCTTGTGCAGCGCGTCGAGCACGCGGTCCGTTGCGTACAGCTCCACGTCGTAGTCGACCCAGCGCGGCTCGTCGTCGACCTCGGGATCGAAGCGGCGGATGATGAAGGTGACCAGGAACGACTGGATGCCGGTGTCGGCCGGGGTCTGCTCAGTGGTGGCCTCGGAGGGCGCGTCCACGGCGGCGAGCGTCGTCATCAGTACTTCCTCTCCAACGGGGGGTAGCGCAATTCACCGGCGTCGTTCTTCGTGAAGACGACCGGCTTCCAGCCGAGCCGGATGTGGTCCTCGGACTTGGACGATCCCGCGTCGCCCGAGAGATACGCCATCGTGTGCTGCATGTAGTTCTCGTCGTCGCGCTGCGGGAAGTCATCGCGCATGTGGCCGCCGCGGCTCTCCTTGCGGTTGCGGGCGGTCACCACGACGACCTCGGCGATGTCGAGCAGGAACCCGAGCTCGACCGCCTCGAGCAGATCGGTGTTGTACCGCTTGCCCTTGTCGTCGACGTGGATGTTCTTGAAGCGCTCGCGCAGCTCTTCGATCACGTCGAGCACCTCGCCCAGCGATTCCTCGGTGCGGAAGACCTGGGCCTTGCGGTCCATCTCGTCCTGCAGCTTCTTGCGCAGCACGGCGATCCGCTCGGTGCCCTGGTTGTTGCGGAGGCTCTCGATGAGGCCCCTCACCTCGGCGGCCGGATCTTCCGGCAGCGGCACGAACTCGGCGGTCTTGACGTACTCGACCGCATGGCGCCCGGCGCGCTTGCCGAACACGTTGATGTCGAGCAGCGAGTTGGTGCCGAGGCGGTTGGATCCGTGCACCGAGACGCACGCGCACTCGCCGGCCGCGTACAGGCCGGGGACGACGGTGGTGTTGTCGCTCAGCACCTGGGCGTCGGTGTTGGTCGGGATGCCGCCCATGGCGTAGTGGGCCGTGGGCATCACCGGCACGGGCTCGACGACGGGATCGACCCCGAGGTAGGTGCGGGCGAACTCGGTGATGTCGGGAAGCTTGGTCTCGAGCACTTCGGCGCCGAGGTGGGTGCAGTCCAGCAGCACGTAGTCGCGCTCCGGGCCGGCGCCGCGGCCTTCCGCCACTTCCTGCACCATGCACCGGCTCACGATGTCGCGCGGGGCGAGGTCCTTGATGGTCGGCGCATAGCGCTCCATGAAGCGCTCGCCCGACGCGTTGCGCAGGATCGCACCTTCTCCGCGGGCACCTTCGGTGAGCAGGATGCCGAGCCCGGCGAGGCCGGTCGGGTGGAACTGGAAGAACTCCATGTCCTCGAGCGGCAGGCCCTTGCGCCACACGATGCCCACGCCGTCACCGGTGAGCGTGTGGGCATTGGAGGTGGTCTTGAAGATCTTGCCGAAGCCGCCGGTGGCGAAGATGACGGCCTTCGAGTGGAACACGTGCAGCTCGCCCGTCGCGAGCTCGTAGGCGACGACGCCCGCGGTCTCGGTCGAACCATCCTCGGCCGTCACCGTGATGAGGTCGAGGACGTAGAACTCGTTGAAGAAGTTGATGCCGAGCTTCACGCAGTTCTGGAACAGCGTCTGCAGGATCATGTGGCCCGTGCGGTCGGCGGCGTAGCACGCGCGTCGCACCGGGGTCTTTCCGTGGTCGGCGGTGTGGCCGCCGAAGCGCCGCTGGTCGATCTTGCCCTCGGGTGTGCGGTTGAAGGGCAGGCCCATGTTCTCGAGGTCGATGACCGCGTCGATGGCCTCCTTCGCGAGGATCTCGGCCGCGTCCTGGTCGACGAGGTAGTCGCCGCCCTTGACGGTGTCGAAGGTGTGCCACTCCCACGAGTCCTCTTCGACGTTGGCGAGCGCCGCCGCCATGCCGCCCTGCGCCGCGCCGGTGTGCGAGCGGGTCGGGTAGAGCTTGGAGATGACCGCTGTCCTGGCACCCGGGCCGGCCTCGATCGCGGCACGCATCCCGGCGCCGCCGGCTCCGACGATGACGATGTCGAACTGGTGGTAGTGGACGCCGTCTTTGACGTAGCTGTCGGTGCTCTGCGTGGTCACTCTCAGTGCTTTCGGTGTGGGGGAAGACTCGGTCGGCTCGGCGTCAGGACGCGCAGAGCTCTTGCAGCCACTCGGCGCTGGTGTCGCTCAGGCCCAGGCAGGGGTCGAAGGTGAACACGACGAGCGTTCCGAGGACGATCAGGAATGCCGCCGAGAGCCACAGCGCCCACACCAGCACCCGGCGCGTGCGCTCGTGGGTGACGTAGTCGTTCACGATGGTGCGCATGCCGTTGGCGCCGTGGATCAGGGCGAGCCACAGCATGATGACGTCCCACCACTGCCAGAACGGCGTGGCGAACTTGCCGGCGACGAACGCGAAGTCGATGCCGTGGATGCCCTCGCCGAGCATGAGGTTCACGAAGAGGTGACCGAAGATCAGGATCACGAGCAGGACGCCCGAGACACGCATGTAGATCCAGCCCCACTTCTCGAGGTTGGGGCCCTTGCGGCGGACGGCGGCGCGCGGAGCGCGGGGATCGGCGATGGCGGTCATCAGTGCCCCCCTCCGAAGTCGCCGAAGACGTTCATGAGGTGACGCGCCGTGAACGCGGATCATCGTGGCCAGCCACAGTCCGAGCACGCCCCACCACAGCTGGCGCTGGTGCCGGGTCGCCCAGCGACCAGAAGTCGACCAGGATGATCCGCAGCCCGTTGTAGGCGTGGTACGCGATCGGCGCCGACGAGCGCGACCTCGCCGAGCCCCATGACCGGGTTCTTGTACGAGCTCGATGACGGCGTCGTACGCCTCGGGCGCGACGCGGATCAGCGCCGTGTCGAGCACGTGGACCAGCAGGAAGAAGAAGATCGCGATGCCGGTGATGCGGTGCAGCACCCACGACCACATGCCTTCGTTCCCGCGGTACAGAGTGCCGCGGGGGACTCGGGAAGTGGTCTCGGATGCCGACGGTGTGACGCGTGCTGGTGCAGACACGGCCGTCCTCCCTGGATCGAACATGGTGGGGCGGGAAACGATGCCCCTGAGGTGACCCGGCGCAGTGGCTCGGGCCATCGGCGTCACGCGGGCGCTGCTCCCATCCTATTCCCGCATTTCGCGGCCGGGCGACGTAGGCGATCCTTAGTCCGGGGTCGCACAGGCAGCGGAAGATAGCCTGGGCCCATGCAGGAACCGATCCAAGACTTCTACGCCGTCATCCCCGCCGGCGGCGTCGGCAGCCGGCTATGGCCGCTCTCGCGCGCGGACGCCCCCAAGTTCCTGCACGACCTCACCGGGTCAGGACAGACGCTTCTGCGCGACACGTGGGACCGCCTCGAGCCGCTCGCCGGCGCCGACCGCATCGCGGTGGTGACCGGGCGCGCGCACCGGGCCGCCGTCGAGCACGAGCTTCCCGGCATCCCGGACAAGAACGTCTTCCTCGAGTCCGAGCCTCGTGACTCGAGTGCGGCCATCGGACTGGCCGCGGCGATCCTGGTGCGCCGCGAGCCCGACGTGATCATCGGCTCCTTCGCGGCCGACCACGTGATCCGCGTGCCTCACCTGTTCGAATGGGCGGTGCAGCAGGCCGTCGCCACCGCACGGCAGGGCTACATCTGCACGATCGGCATCCAGCCCGCCGAGCCCGCTGTCGGGTTCGGCTACATCCGCAAGGGCGCCGAGCTCGTCGTCGACGGGGCGCCCGAGGCCGCCCTGGTCGACAGCTTCGTGGAGAAGCCGGATCTCGAGACCGCGAAGGAATACTTCGCCGACCGGTCGTACCTGTGGAACGCGGGCATGTTCATCTCGCGCGCCGACGTGCTGCTCGCCGAGATCGCCGCGCAGCAGCCGGCGCTGCACGCCGGCCTCATGGAGCTCGCCGAGGCCTGGGACGACCGCGAACGCCGCGGACCGGTCGTGGACCGCGTGTGGCCCGAGCTCAAGAAGATCGCGATCGACTACGCCGTCGCCGA
The DNA here is from genome assembly GCA_963754635.1 of uncultured Actinomycetota bacterium. GTDB lineage: Bacteria > Actinomycetota > Actinomycetes > Actinomycetales > Microbacteriaceae > Microbacterium. Next base: position 357,068 of record CAVWGM010000002.1, read on the forward strand.
GCCCGCGGCCGCGCGGGGCCGCCTCGCGGTGGTTCCCGGGCACTTCGACTGGGACGACGTCGGCGACTTCGCGAGCCTGGCGAAGCTGAACTCCCACGGGCGCAAGAACGACCTGGCGATCCTGGGCGAGAACGCGCGTGTGCTCTCGGATGCCGCGAGCGGGATCGTCGTCAGCCAGACCAAGCGCGTGATCAGCCTCATCGGGGTGCGCGACATCGTGGTGGTCGACACCGAGGACGCGCTCCTGGTGACCACCAGCGAGCACGCTCAGCGGGTGAAGGGCGTGGTCGACGCCCTCAAGCTCAACGGACAGGGCGACGTCCTCTGACCCCCGGTGTCGGTATCGGAGACATTGCGTCTTTGTAACCATTCGCGCCGGACGGCCCAGCGGAAGCGCAAGAGCGCCGTCACAGTAGGTAACTTCTTACCAGCGCCCGCGACGTCCGCGGGTTCATTCCCACGGGAGGCTGTCTTGACCACCATTTCCACCCGCAAGCGAGTGCTGGGGAGCCTCGCTGCTGCGAGCCTGTTCGTCGCCCTCGCCGGCTGCGCATCCGCACCGGAAGAGACCGAGGCAACCGACGACGCCGGGAGCGCCGTCGAGGGCTTCAAGCCCTGCATGGTGTCCGACGCCGGCGGTTTCGACGACAAGTCGTTCAACCAGCTCGGCTTCGAGGGCCTGACCCGCGCGTCCGACGAGCTGGGCGTCGAGCCCGTCACGGTCCAGTCGGACTCGGAGTCGGACTACGCGCCGAACCTCACGAGCCTCGTCGACCAGGGCTGCACGCTCATCGTGACCGTCGGCTTCGCGCTCGCCTCGGCCGCCGGCGAGTCCGCCATCGCGAACCCCGACATCAACTACGTCTCGATCGATGACGTCGTCGACAACGACTTCGACGGCGAGACGGATGCCCCGAACATCAAGCCCATCGTGTTCGACACGGCCCAGGCCGCGTTCCTCGCGGGCTACGCGTCGGCGTCGTACTCCGAGGCCGACAAGGTCGGTACGTTCGGCGGAATGAACTTCCCGACCGTCTCGATCTTCATGGACGGCTTCAAGCAGGGCGTCGAGTACTGGAACGCCGAGAAGGGCGAGGCAGTCGAGGTTCTCGGCTGGGACGGCACGGACGGCGTCTTCACCGGTGGCTTCTCCGCCAACCAGGACGCCATCAACGCCGCGCAGGGCCTCGTCGACCAGGGCGTGGACGTGCTCCTGCCCGTCGGCGGACCGATCTACCAGAGCGCCGCTTCGGTGATCCGCGACTCCGGCCGCGACATCGCGCTGCTCGGTGTCGACGCCGACGTCTACGAGACCGACCCGTCGGTCGCCGACCTGCTGCTCACCTCGATCCGCAAGCTGATCGACGTGGGCGTGGAGGACGCCGTGCTGGCCGCGGGCGAGGGCAACTTCGACGCCTCGCCGTTCGTCGGCACCCTCGAGAACGAGGGCGTGGGCCTGGCCCCGTTCCACGACTTCGAGGACATGGTCTCGCCCGAGCTGCAGGCTGAGCTCGACGAGATCAAGGCCGGCATCATCGACGGCTCGATCCCCGTCACGTCGTACCTCGCGAACTAGTTCGCAACCGAATGGGGAGGCTGGCATGCCAGCCTCCCCATTCGCCTGTCCTCGCCGGTGCGCCCGGCATCCCCTCTCACTAGGATCGGCACCATGAAGCTCGAACTCCGCGGAATCACGAAGCGGTTCGGAAGCCTCGTCGCGAACGACCACATCGACCTGGTCGTCCAACCGGGCGAGATCCACTGCCTGCTCGGCGAGAACGGCGCCGGCAAGTCGACCCTCATGAACGTCCTGTACGGGCTCTACAAGGCCGACGACGGCGTCATCCTCCTCGATGACCACGTGCAGAACTTCACAGGCCCCGGAGACGCGATGCGCGCCGGCATCGGCATGGTGCATCAGCACTTCATGCTCATCCCCGTCTTCACGGTCGCCGAGAACGTCATGCTCGGCCACGAGTCCACGAAGGCCGGCGGTGTGCTGGATCTGGATGCCGCCCGCGCGCGCGTGCGCGAGATCTCGGCGCGGTTCGGGTTCGATGTCGATCCCGACGCGCTCGTCGAGGATCTGCCCGTGGGCGTCCAGCAGCGCGTCGAGATCATCAAGGCGCTCTCCCGCGACGCCAAGGTGCTGATCTTCGACGAACCCACCGCCGTGCTCACCCCGCAGGAGACGGATGAGCTGATGGGCATCATGCGGCAGCTCAAGGAGACCGGGGCCTCCATCGTCTTCATCACCCACAAGCTGCGCGAGGTGCGCGAAGTGGCGGACCGCATCACGGTCATCCGCCTCGGCAAGGTCGTCGGAGCGGCATCCCCGACGGCGTCGAACGCCGAGCTCGCCTCGATGATGGTCGGCCGAGCGGTCGAGCTGACCGTGAAGAAGGACGAACCCGTCCTGAACGATCGCGCGCTCGTGGTCAGCGGACTCAGCGTGATCGACCCGCGGGGCCAGTTCGTCGTCAACGACGTCAGCTTCGAGGTGCGTGGCGGCGAGGTCCTGGCGATCGCAGGCGTGCAGGGCAACGGCCAGACCGAGCTCACCGAGGCACTGCTCGGACTGCAGCCGCAGGTGCGCGGCTCGATCACGCTCAACGGCGAGCAGCTCGTCGGTTCGAGCGTGCGCCGCATCCTCGACGAAGGCGTCGGGTTCGTCCCCGAGGACCGCAAGGAGGACGGCCTGGTCGGCGCGTTCACCATCGCAGAGAACCTCATGCTCGACCGCGCGAACGGGAAGCCGTTCGTCCGGGGCGGCACCGTGCAGCGCGGGACCCTCGAGGACTTCGCGAAAGAGAAGTTCGCCGAGTTCGACGTCCGCGCTCCGGGCATCGACACGCCCGTCGGCCGGCTGTCCGGCGGGAACCAGCAGAAGGTCGTCCTGGCGCGCGAGCTCAGCCGCGACCTGTCGCTCTTCGTGGCGGCCCAGCCGACGCGCGGCGTCGATGTCGGGTCGATCGAGTTCATCCACAAGCGCATCGTCGAGACCCGCGACTCCGGGGTTCCCGTGATCGTGGTCTCGACCGAGCTCGACGAGGTCACGGCGCTCGCAGACCGGATCATGGTGATGTACCGCGGCCGGATCGTGGGCATCGTGCCCGGCACCACCCCGCGCGAGACGCTCGGACTGATGATGGCGGGCGAAACGCCCGGTGAGGGGGCCGCCGCGTGAGCGCGACCACGACCACGACCGTCCTGCCCGGAGCGGATGAGCCGCCCCCCTCCAAGTGGCATCGCACGTTCCTGCAGATCACCCAGGGCAACGCGATCATCTCCGTGCTCGCGGTGCTCCTGGCGCTGATCGTCGGCGGCATCATGATCGCGTTCACCGACGAGGATGTGCAGTCGGCATCCGTGTACTTCTTCGCTCGCCCCGGCGACACGGTCGTCGCGGTGTGGCAGGCCGTGTCGGGCGCGTACATCGCGCTGTTCCAGGGCTCGATCTACAACTTCAACGCTCCGACCTTCGCCCGCGGCATCCGTCCCCTCACCGAGACGCTGACCTTCGCGACGCCGCTCATCGCGGCAGGTCTGGGCGTGGCGCTCGCGTTCCGCATCGGCATGTTCAACATCGGCGGCCGCGGTCAGATGCTCATGGCGTCGGCCGCAGCCGGCTGGGTCGCGTTCTCACTCGATCTTCCCTGGGGCATCCACATGGTCGTCGCGCTGATGGCGGGTCTCACCGCCGGAGCGCTGTGGGCGGGCATCGCCGGCATCCTCAAGGCGCGCACGGGCGCGCACGAGGTGATCGTGACGATCATGCTCAACTACGTCGCCTTCTATCTCGTCTCATGGATGCTGCGCACCCCCGGTCTGCTGCAGGCGCCGGGTTCGAGCAACCCGAAGACGCCGGCGATGAAGGACACGGCGGTGTTCCCGGAGCTGTTCGGACCGCAGTACAACCTCCACTTCGGGTTCATCCTGGTGCTCGGCGCGACGGTGCTGGTGTGGTGGATCCTCAGCCGCTCCAGCCTCGGCTTCAAGTTCCGCGCCGTCGGCGAGAACCCCAACGCCGCTCGCGTCGCGGGCATCAGCGTGAAGAGCATGTACGTCTACGGAATGCTCATCTCCGGTGCGCTCATCGGTCTCGCCGGCGTCAACCAGGTGCTCGGCACCATCACCACCGGCTTCTCGGCCGACATCGACGCCGGCATCGGCTTCGACGCGATCACCGTCGCCCTGCTCGGACGCTCGACGCCGTGGGGAACCTTCGCCGCCGGCATCCTGTTCGGGGCATTCAAGGCCGGTGGGTTCGCGATGCAGGCCGGTCAGGGCATCCCGATCGAGATCGTCACCGTCGTGCAGGCGCTCATCGTCCTGTTCATCGCCGCGCCGCCGCTGGTGCGGACCATCTTCTTCCTGCCCTCGCCCGAGCGCGATCAGCGCCGTCGCGAGAAGGCACGCCAGAAGGCGCTCAAGGCCGAAGTCAAGGCTGACGCCACGACCGAGGGGGCCGCCCAGTGAGCACCACAGCCGTGCAGGTCTCGTCCGCCGACGTGCTTCCCGAGACGACGATCATCCGCAGCTGGAAGGGCCCGATCGCCCTGGCGATCTTTGCGGCGCTGTTCGCGATCCTCCTGCTGGCCGCACCCCGAGAGGGCGTCACGACGTTCCGCCTCTCGCGGGAGGCGGACGCCATCCAGCTGCCCGACCTGGTCGTACCGGTCATGCTCACGGCGTGGGTGTGCTTCGTGCTGCTCGTGCTCCTCACGCTCGCGTCGGCGTACTTCGTGCGACTGGCGGGACGTTCGCCGCTGTGGATCGTGATCGTCTACATCTTCGTCTACGTCGTGGGGTTCCTCACGTGGGCGGCAGCCGGTGCCGCGATCCCCGTCGTCGGTCTGCTCGCCGGGTCACTGGCCCTGGCCGTCCCGCTCATCTACGGCGCGCTCGGCGGTGTGATCGGCGAACGCGCGGGCGTGGTCAACATCGCCATCGAGGGTCAGCTGCTCGCCGGCGCCTTCACAGCTGCGGTCGTCGCCTCGGCGACCGGGCAGCCGCTCCTCGGGCTCGTGGCGGCGATGGTCGCCGGGTGCCTGGTCGCTTTCGTCCTCGCGGCTTTCGCGATCAAGTACCTGGTCGACCAGGTCATCGTCGGTGTGGTGCTCAACGTGCTGGTGCTGGGCCTGACGAGCTTCTTCTACTCCCAGGTGCTGCAGCCGAACGCCGCGCAGCTGAACACGCCGCCGCGGTTCGACCGCATCCCGATCCCGCTGCTCAGCGACATCCCCGTCCTCGGTCCGGTGCTGTTCCGCCAGACGATCATCGTCTACATCATGTACATCGCCGTGGCCGTGGTCTGGTTCGGGATGTTCCGCACGCGCTGGGGGCTGCGCCTGCGCGCCGTCGGTGAGCACCCGCAGGCGGCCGACACCGTCGGCATCAAGGTCAATGCGACGAGGTTCTGGAATGTGATCCTCGCGGGCGCCATCGCCGGGCTCGGCGGCACCGTGTTCACGATCGGCAACGGCATCGCCTTCAACAAGGAGATGACGGCCGGTGCCGGCTTCATCGCGCTGGCCGCCGTGATCTTCGGTCAGTGGGACCCGATCAAGGCGACCCTCGCGGCCCTGCTGTTCGGCTTCGCCTCCAGCCTGCAGAACACGCTCAGCACCATCGGCTCGCCGGTGCCGAGCGAGTTCATGCTGATGCTGCCGTACCTCGTCACGATCTTCGTCGTGGCCGGGGTCGTCGGAAAGTCCCGCGCCCCCGCTGCCGACGGCAAACCGTACATCAAGGGCTGACGATGGCCCGACTGCCCTGGCCCGGCCCGACCGCCGTCGCCCTCCAGACCGACAAGAAGGATGGCCGCTCGTGACCGACATCGACTGGGATGAGCTGCGGGCAGCCGCGACCGACGCGATGACCCGTGCGTACGCCCCGTACTCGCGATATCGGGTGGGCGCGGCCGCACTAGTGACCGACGGCCGCATCGTGACCGGCTGCAACGTCGAGAACGCCTCGTACGGCGTCACGCTGTGCGCCGAGTGCGGTCTGGTGAGCGAGCTCGCGATGTCGGGCGGCGGAAGCCTCGTCGCGTTCGTCTGCGTGAACGGCGAGGGCGACACCATCATGCCGTGCGGGCGCTGCCGGCAGCTGCTCTACGAGTTCGCGATCCCCGGGATGCTGCTCGAGACGGTGTCCGGCATCCGCACGATCGACGAGGTTCTCCCGGACGCATGGGGACCACGCGACCTCGAGGACGCCGCACGATGAGTGCCGTCGAGCCGTACGACGCCGTAGACGTCATCCGCGCCAAGCGCGACGGCGGCGCGGTCGGCGAGGACGCGCTGCGCTGGATGATCGATGCCTATACGCGCGGCTACGTCGCCGACTCCCAGATGGCGGCGTTCGCGATGGCGGTGCTGCTCAACGGCATGACGCGCGACGAGATCCGCGTGATGACCGATGCGATGATCGCGTCGGGGGAGCGGATGAGCTTCGCGAGCCTCGGCAAGCCCACGGTCGACAAGCACTCCACCGGGGGAGTGGGCGACAAGATCACCCTGCCCCTCGCTCCGCTGGTCGCCGCGTTCGGCGTCGCGGTGCCGCAGCTCTCGGGCCGCGGTCTGGGTCACACCGGCGGCACGCTCGACAAGCTCGAGTCGATCCCGGGCTGGCGCGCGGCGCTCAGCAACGAGGAGCTGGTCGCGCAGCTCGCCGATGTGGGCGCGGTGATCTGCGCCGCCGGGACCGGCCTCGCTCCCGCGGACAAGAAGCTCTATGCCCTGCGCGATGTCACCGGGACGGTCGAGGCCATCCCGCTCATCGCCTCGAGCATCATGTCGAAGAAGATCGCGGAGGGGACGGACTCCCTCGTGCTCGATGTGAAGTTCGGCTCGGGCGCCTTCATGCGCGACGTCGACAAGGCGCGCGAGCTCGCCCGCACGATGGTGGCGCTGGGCACCGACTCCGGCGTCGCGACGACCGCGCTGCTCACCGACATGAACACGCCCTTGGGCCTCGCGATCGGCAACGCCAACGAGGTCCGCGAGTCGGTCGAGGTGCTTGCCGGCGGCGGCCCGGCCGACGTGGTCGAGCTGACCGTCGCGCTCGCCCGCGAGATGCTCGCCCTCGCCGGACAGCCCGATGCCGACGTCGAAGGCGCGCTGCGCGACGGCCGCGCCATGGACGCCTGGCGCCGGATGATCCAGGCCCAGGACGGCGACCCGGACGCGCCGCTTCCCGCGCCGAACGAGACCCACACGGTCACGGCGACGGCTCCCGGCTTCGTCACCAGGATGGAGGCGCTGCCCTTCGGCATCGCCGCGTGGCGCCTCGGCGCCGGGCGTGCGCGGGCGCAGGACCCGGTGCTCCACGCCGCGGGCATCGACCTGCACGTGAAGCCCGGCGACGAGGTCGTGGCAGGGCAGCCGCTGTTCACCCTGCTCGGCGTGGACGCCTCCCGCTTCGACCGCGCCCTCGACGCTCTCGAGGGCGCGTGGGAGATCGGGACGGATGCCCCGGCCCGCACTCCTCTGGTTCTCGAACGCATCACCGCCTGATCCGCCGCCCTCACGCTCGCTCTTCGCTGACCCCTCAGGAGAATCCATGCCCATCGACCAGCACGCAGACGCCCTCGTCGACGGAGTCTCCCTCCGGAGCCTCCCGAAGGTCTCGCTTCACGACCACCTCGACGGAGCGCTCCGCCCCGGGACGATCATCGAGCTCGCCGACGGAATCGGTCTGGACGTGCCCGAGAAGACCGCCGACGATCTGGCCGACTGGTTCGCCGACAAGAGCGATTCGGGCTCGCTGGTGGAGTACCTCAAGACGTTCGATCTGACCACCGCGGTCATGCAGACGCGCGAGGGCCTCACGCGGGTGGCACGGGAGTTCGTCGAGGACCTCGCGGCCGACGGCGTGATCTACGGCGAGGTGCGGTGGGCGCCCGAGCAGCACCTCGGCGGCGGGCTTTCGCTGGACGAGGTCGTCGAGGCGGTCCAAGAGGGGATCGAAGAGGGCGAGGACGCGGCCGAGAGCGCGGGCCGCGACATCCGGGTCGGCCAGCTCATCACGGCGATGCGTCACACCGACCGGTCGCTCGAGATCGCGAAGCTGGCCGTCGACTGGCGCGGACGCGGAGCCGTCGGCTTCGACATCGCAGGACCCGAGGACGGGTTCCCGCCCTCGCGCCACCGTGCCGCCTTCGACTACCTGGCGTCGGAGTTCTTCCCGGTCACCGTGCACGCCGGAGAGGCCGCCGGACTCGACTCCATCCGCTCCGCGCTGATCGACGGGCGCGCGCTGCGGCTCGGCCACGGCGTGCGCATCGCCGAGGACCTCGAGGTGGTCTCGCGCGAGGGCGAAGAGGTGTTCGTGCAGTTCGGAGACCTCGCCCGCTGGGTGCGAGACCGCGAGATCCCGCTGGAGCTCTCGCCGTCCTCGAACCTGCAGACCGGCGCGTTCGCGGCGTGGGGGACCACCCTCGAAGACCACCCCTTCGACCTGCTGTACCAGCTGGGCTTCGCCGTGACGGTGAACGTCGACAACCGCACGATGAGCCGCACGTCGCTCACGCGCGAGCTCGCGCTGCTGGTGGAGACCTTCGAGTACGGCATCGACGACCTCGAAGCGTTCCAGCTGAACGCCGCCGCCGGGGCGTTCCTGCCGGTCGAGGAACGCGAGGAGCTCGTCGAGCTGATCGCCGAGGGCTTCGCCGGCTGAGGCGGGTCATCCGCCCAGCGGATGCCGCCGCCTGGCCCTGCGCCTCCGGGCGATCCGGATGCCGCGGGATCCGCTCCCCCTCGCTTCGCACCCACACAGGAGATCGCACGAAGACAGGACGACCGACGGTCCAACGGTCCGGTCTTGGTGCGTTCTCCTGCGCTCCAGCGCGATGCCGAACATGATCAGTCCGAGCACGACGTTGAGAATGATGAGCATGCCGGGATTGAAGCTCAGGACGACCTCGTCGGCTTCACGTGGCGGCGTTCCGGGTACGGCGCAGGCGCGAGCGGATGCGGCGGGCCGAGGCATCCGTCCGCGGGTCGGTGCGCAGCGCCGCCGTCGCATCGCGCACGGCCTTGCGGTAGGCGTCCTTGTTGACGTAGTACGACATGCGGGCGAGGCCCAGGTACTTGTACCCGCCGGTGAGGTCCGGCCACGGCTCTTCTCCGACTCGGCGACGGAAATCGTCCGCCCGCTCGGGGTGGCGCTCGGTCGCCGAGAGGTACTGGGCGATCAGCTCGGCCTGCTCGTAGCGGCCCTGCCAGCCGATGCCCGAGGCCTCGATCATGCCCATGACGTAGAGCCCGTTGAACGACGGCGGGAACACGTTCAGGTAGAGCTGCGGCGACCAGCCCTTCCAGTTGAGCGCCGTGCGGTCGACGAAGGGATAGTCGAGCGTGTAGCCGGTGGCGAGGAGGACGAGGTCGTATTCTCCGCTCGAGCCGTCGCGGAAGTGCACGGTGCGCCCGTCGAATCGGTCGATGTCGGAGCGGATGCCGAGATCCCCCTGGCCGAGGTGGTTGAGGATCAGGGTGTTGACGATCGGGTGCGACTCATAGATCTTGTAGTCCGGCTTCGGGAAGCCGAATCGCACCGGGTCGCCGGTGAACGCCTGGAGCACCCGCTTGTCGACGAACTGCTTGATCGGGGCGGGAAGCGGCTTGCCCTGGTTGAGCGTGTCGCTGGGCCGGCCGAACAGGTAGCGCGGCACGAAGTAGTAGCCGCGTCGCACGCTCATGTCGACGGATGCCGCGTGGTGGACGGCGTCGACCGCGATGTCGCAGCCCGAGTTGCCCGCGCCGATGATGAGGACGCGCTTGCCGGTCAGCTGCGACGCGCTCTTGTAGGCGCTCGTGTGGAGGAGCTCGCCGGTGAACTCCCCGCGGAACTCAGGGATGCTGGGCTCGGCGAGCGTGCCGTTGGCGAGGATGACGCCGTCGTAGTGCTGCTCGGTGGATCCGTCCGGACCGTCGGCCCGGAGCATCCACGCCGCCGTCATCGTCCTGCTCGAGGGCGGTCACCTTCGTGTCGAACTGGAACTTCGCCGTCAGCGCGAAGCGGTCGGCGAAGTCGCGGAAGTACCGGACCAGGGTGCGGTGGCTCGGATAGTCCGCCGTGGTGTCCATCGGGAACTCCGTGAACTCCGTCGTGGTGCGCGACGAGATCAGGTGCGCGGACTCGTACATGGTCGAGCGCGGATTCTCGATGTCCCACAGACCGCCGACGCCGCGCGAGGCTTCGTAGCCGTCGAACGCGATGCCCTCCTTCTGCAGCGCGCGCGCGGCCGACAGCCCGGACGGACCAGCGCCGATGATGGCGTAGCGAGGTTCGCTCATTCGTCTCCCACACGTGGTCGCGGCGGCCCGGGGTGGCCGCGCTCAGACGCCGAGCTCCGCCTGCCGCGCGGACACTACGCCCACCAGGCGTGCGAAGAGGGGATGCTCGGACTCGAGCCCGGTCGTCGTGGCCGTGAAGGTGTCGGCATCCTGCTCGCGCAGCATCCGCTGCAGGTCCACGGACTGCGGATCCTCGGAGTCGTCGAACGAGAGGAGAGCGCCCATCGCCTCGAGCAGGGCGTCCGTGGACAGCCCTCGCTCCGCCGCTTCCGCCGCCGGTCCGACGAACCTCTCGTGGCGCGACAGCTTGCGCAGCGGCTGCCGGCCGACCCGCCACACCGTGTCGGGCAGTGCGGCATTGCGGAAGCGCGCGAGGATCGTCGCGCGGTAGGCGGCGAGCTCGGCGGGATCGAGGTCGTGCGTGGCCACGAGCAGCGCCGATGTCTCTTCGAGGGTCGCCGACACCCGGGCGGCGATCGACGGGTCTGCGAGCGCGGCCGCGATGGTGTCGATCCCCGCACGGGCGCCGAAGTAGGCCGTCGTGGCGTGGCCGGTGTTGACGGTGAAGAGCTTGCGCTCGATGTAGGGCGCGAGGTCGTCGACGAAGTGCGCCCCGGGAATCACCGGCGGCTCGTCGCCGAACGGAGGACGCTCGATCGCCCACTCGTAGAACGGCTCGACAGTCACGTCCACGCCCGCGCCCTCAGGCTGGGCGGGAACGATCCGGTCGACGGCGGTGTTGGCGAACACCGCTCGCGACGCCAGGGCGTCCCACGCATCGCCCGCGAGTGCGAGGATCTCGTCGCGCAGCAGGTCGGTGGCGTTGATCGCGTTCTCGCAGGCCATGATCTGCAGCGGCGGCGCCGACGGATCGCGCAGCGCGAGACCCGCCACGACGTGCGGCGCCACGAACTTCAGGATCGTCGGACCCACCGCGGTCGTCACGACGTTGGCGGTGGCGATCTCGTCGATGACCTGGTCGGCATGCTCGGCGCTGTTGATCGCCCGGAAGCCGGTCACGACGGTGTCGCGGCCGCCCTCGCCCACCTCGCGCACCGTGTACTCGTCGACGGCGTTGATCGCATCGACGAGGGGTGCCGCGACGTCCGAGAAGACGAGCTCGTAGCCGCCCTGGTGCAGCAGCAGTCCGACGAAGCCGCGGCCGATGTTGCCGGCGCCGAAGTGGACCGCCTTCATCAGACGCCCGCTGCGGAGACCAGCGCGAACAGCTCTTCCGGCGTCTGCGCCGCCTTGAGCCGCTCGACGTCGTCCTCGTCGGAGAAGAGGATCGCGATCTGCGACAGGATCTCGAGGTGCTCGTCACCCTTGCCTGCGATGCCGACCACGAACGTCACCGGCTCGCCGCCCCAGTCCACGCCGCCGTCGTAGCGGACGACCGACAGCGCCGAATCGAGGATGGTGTGCTTGGTCTCGTTCGTGCCGTGGGGGATGGCGAGCTCGTTGCCCATGTAGGTCGACACCGTCTGCTCGCGCTGCTGCATCGCGTCGAAGTAGGCGCTGGTGACCGCGCCGGCCGACTCCAGGATGTCGGCGGCCTCCTTCATCGCCTCCTCGCGGGTCGCGCTGCCGCTGTGGATCCGCACCTGGCCGATGCTGAGTACGTCACGTGCCATTTCGCTTGCCTTTCGATCGACGGATGCCGCAGCCCGAGGACCGTGGAGCCGGGGGCCTCGCGCCGCCCGACTCCACAGCCGCCTCAGCGCCTACGCACCATCCTGGTGCTGGTCGCGGACGAGGTCCACGACCTCGTCGTACTGCGGCGAGTTCATGAAGTTGTCCACCGAGACGTGCATGGCGTTCGGCGTCTGCTTGCGGGCACGGTCGGTGAGCTGGTTCTGCGTGATCACCAGGTCCGCCGAGGCATCGAGGTTCGCGATCGCCTTGTTCGACACCGAGACGTCCTCGACGCCCGCCTTCTTCATCTTGTTGCGCAGCACGCTGGCGCCCATCGCCGACGAGCCCATCCCTGCGTCGCACGCGAACACGATGTTCTGCACGCGCTTCGTGGTGAGGATGCCGCCATCGGCCAGACCGGCCGTCTCTGCCTCGGTCTCGAGCTTGTCGACGGCCTCCTCGGCGTCGTGGAGCGCGACGCGGTCCTTGCCGTCCGACGCGCGCAGCGCATCCATGGCGGCCGAGGACTTGCCCTTGTTCGCCTCGGTCTGGGCGATCGCGGCGCCGAACGCGTCGGCCTCGGCCAGCAGGTCGCGCTTGCGCGAGGCCCGCAGGATGATGCCGGCGACGAGGAAGGTCACGACTGCCGCGAGGATCACCGAGAGGTACACCACGAGCAGGTTGTCGACTCCGGGTCCGATGGCGGCAGCAGTGACGGCGATGATGCTGCCGGGAGCCGCGGGGAACGCCAGGCCACCGTTCAGCAGCATGTTCGTCGTGACGCCGGTGGCGCCGCCCGCGATGAGGGCCAGGATCGTCATCGGCTTGCTCAGCGCGTACGGGAAGTAGATCTCGTGGATGCCGCCGAAGAACTGGATGATGATCGCACCGGGTGCCGAGGCCTTCGCTGCTCCGACGCCGAAGAAGGTGAACGCCAGCAGCAGGCCGAGGCCCGGTCCGGGGTTCGCCTCGATGAGGAACAGGATCGACTTGCCCGTCTCGGCGGCCTGCTCGATACCGAGCGGGGTGAACACGCCATGGTTGATGGCGTTGTTGAGGAACAGCACCTTCGCGGGCTCGACGATGATCGACACCAGGGGCAGCAGGCTCATGTCGACGAGCCAGCCGACCGCTCCGCCGAGCACGGCGCTGATGCCGAGCATCACCGGCCCGAAGACGAAGAAGCCGACGATCGCGAGGATCATGCCGAGGATGCCGGCGGAGAAGTTGTTGACCAGCATCTCGAAGCCGGGCTTGATCTTGCCGTCCCAGAGCCGGTCCATCCACTTCGTGATCAGCGCCGCGAGCGGGCCCATGATCATCGCGCCGAGGAACATCGGGATGTTGGTGCCGACGATGACGCCGATCGTGGCGATGCTCGCGACCACTCCGCCGCGCTCGCCGTAGACCATGCGTCCGGCGGTGTTGGCGATGAGGAGCGGCAGGAGGTAGGTCACCATCGGGCCGACGAGACCGACGTAGGCCATGAAGTTGACGCCGTCAGCCTCGGCGAGGGCGACCATGGAGCCCTGCCAGCCGATGATCGCCTGGTCGCCGCCACCGCCGATGATCTCGGAGACCGGGTACCAGTGCCAGCCGAAGGGGCTCTTCGCGCCGAAGAAGCCGGCGGGGATGAAGAGCATCGTGATGAAGCCCCACGCGATGAACGCCGCGATGTTGGGCATGATCATGCCGGAGAGGAAGGTGCCGAAGCGCTGCACGCCCACCCGTGCCTTGTTCATGCCCGTGGCGGGCGGTGACGTCGTTGTCATTGCGGTGTCTCCTTGGTTTCAGGTACTTCGATGGGGTGAAGTCGGGTGGCCGCAGCCTGGGCTGCGCTGCGAGCGGATGCCGCGTCGTCGGCGGCGAGGGCTGCGTGGGCGATGACGCGGGCGTCGTCGAGCGAGTGCTGCAGCAGCGTCGCCCGCACGTCGGCGAGCGCGGTCGGTGCCATCGACAGGCTCGTGGCGCCGAGCCCGACGAGGACGACCGCGAGCAGCGGGTCGGCCGCTGCCTCGCCGCAGATGCCGACGGGCTTGCCGTGGACGCGTCCGGCGTCGCCGACCTCGCGGATCAGCCGCAGCACGGCGGGGTGCCACGGGTCCTGGAATGCCGCCACCGAGCCGAGCAGTCGGTCGGCCGCGAGCGTGTACTGGGTGAGGTCGTTCGTGCCGATCGACGCGAAGTCCGCGTGCGCCAGGATCCGGTCCGCCAGCAGGGCGGAGGAGGGCACCTCGACCATGACGCCGGCGGTCTTGATGCCGTAGTCCTTGGCGATGTCGGTGAAGTAGTCCGTCTCCTCGACGGTGGCCACCATCGGAGCCATGACCCACAGGTCGGCCCCGCCACCGGCTTGCGCAGAGGTCGCGGCATCCGCTTCGGCCAGCGCCGTGAGCTGCTCGCGCAGGATGTCCTCGCTCGCGCGCAGCGCGCGGATGCCGCGCAGGCCGAGGGCGGGGTTCTCCTCGTGCGCGTCGTTGAGGAAGGCGAGCGGCTTGTCGGCGCCGGCATCGAGGACGCGCACCACGACCTTCTTGCCCGGGAAGGCCGCGAGCAGCTTCGTGTACGCCTCGCGCTGCTGCTCGACGGTGGGTGCCTGCGCCGAGCTGAGGAAGAGGAACTCGGTGCGGAACAGGCCGACGCCCTCCGCGCCGAGGGCGACGGCGTCGGCCGCCGCCTCGGGCTTGCCGAGGTTCGCCAGCAGCGGGATCGGCGTGCCGTCCGCCAGTGCGCCGTCGGTGATCGGCGCCGAGGACGCCGAGGCGCGATCCTCCGCGCGGTGCTTCGCCCGGTCGAGCTCCTCCGTCGTCGGCTCGGTGGTGACGACGCCGGCCGCGGCATCCACGATCACCATCTCGCCCTCGCGGAGGCTCTTCGCGTCGACGGCGCCGACGACCGCGACGATCGACTTCTCGCGGGCGAGGATCGCGGTGTGCGAGGTCGGGCCGCCCTCGGTGGTCACCAGCGCCAGCACCTTGTCGAGGTCGAGGAGCGCGGTGTCGGCAGGGGCGAGATCCTTCGCGACGAGCACGAACGGATGCCCGGGGTCAGGCACCCCCGGAGCGGGAACGCCGCGCAGCCGGGCGATCACCCGCTGGGCGACGTCGTCGAGATCGGCGGCGCGCTCGCCGAGGTAGCCGCCGAGCGCGGTGAGCTGCTCGCGGAACGAGGCGAAGGCGTCGAAGACGGCGAACTCGCCGGTCCGGCCCTGGGCGATCCGGCTGCCGACCTCGTCCTCCAGGCTGGGGTCCTCGGCCATCATGGCCTGCGCTTCGAGCACCTCCTGGGCCGCGCCGCCGGCCTGGGCTCCGCGCTGCTCGAGCTCGCGGGCGACGGCGGTCACGGCATCCTTCACCCGCGCCTTCTCCTCGTCGGGACTCAACGTGCTGGGGGCGTCGCTGGGCGCGGGCAGCGGCTCGGCCATGCGGGCGACCGGGCCCTGGGCGACGCCGAGGCCGATTCCGACTCCTCGCAGTTCGGTCATCGCCTACTCCGCATCGTGATCGGTCGTGAGCAGCTCGGCGAGGGTGTCGAGGGTGTCCTCGGCGCCGTCCCCGTCGACGGTGAGGGTGACGTAGTCCCCCTGTTCGACGCCCAGCGCGATCACGCCGAGGATGCTGGCCGCGTTCACCGGCGCGCCCGATCCTTTGGAGACCGTGATCGGGATGCCGGCATCCTTCGCCGCCTGCGCGAACAGCTTCGCGGGGCGGGCGTGCAGGCCGTGCGAGGATCCGATCCTGACGGTCCGGGAGGTGGGGGGCATGGGGGTGGCCTTTCCGGTCGGTTCAGTCGGCCCGGGACGTGCGGGCGGGGGTGGGAATGTCGATGGGCTGAGCGAGCGCGGACTGGACGAGCGCCAGGGTGCGGCTGCCGTCCTTGTCGCTGAAGATGTCCGGCGGCAGCAGCACGACCGATGCGCCGGTGGCGGCGGCATCCCGCTCGATGCGCTCGAGGGCATCGCCCAGGTGCGGACCCACGAGCACGACGTCGACATCGCCGATCTCGGCGGCGAGCGTCTGCTCCGTGCCGGCGACGGCCGAGCAGTCCAGTCCCTGCGCGCTCGCGGCACGCCGCACGCGCTGAGCGACGAACGTGCTCGACGCACCCGCTCCGCAGATCACCAGGATCCTCATCGATCCGCCTCCTCGATGCCATTGTTGTGAAAACGCTGAGAGCGGACAACCAGTCCTTCTTCCGCAGGGGCGGAAGGCGCGCCGGGCCGGCCCGTCCGGCTGCACGCCCGTGGTTGACTTGCCTCCACGAGGGCGTCGGGACGGCGACCCGGAAGGAGCACAGTGACCCGCGCGCGGCAGGACAGGCTTCTGAGCCTTCTCACGCGTGACGATGACTGGGCGACGGCCGCGACTCTCGCCGACGCGCTCGGCGTCACGCCGCGCAGCGTCCGGTCGTATGTGACGGCGCTCAACGGCCGTGTGGCGCCCGGCACGGCCGTGGAATCCGGGCCGCAGGGATACCGCGCCGGCCCCGACGCCGCGGCGGCGCTGCGGACGGCGGGGGAGGCCGGCACGCCCCGCGACCGGCTGCACACGCTCGTGCGGTCGCTGCTGTCCGCCCCCGACGGCATCGACGTCTTCGAGACCGCCGACGCGCTGCACGTCAGTTCGGCCACCCTCGACGCCGACCTCGGTCGCGTGCGGAGCCTCCTCGGAGGCACCGAGCTCACCCTCGAGCGGTCCGCGTCGCGCGCACGGCTGCGCGGCACCGAGGTCGCCCAGCGGCGGCTGCTGAGCCGCCTGGCCCACGATGAGATGGATGCCGGATCCTTCGACCTCGCCGCGCTGCGGCGCACCCTCGGAGAGGACTCCGTGGGGGCACAGGCCTTCGGCCCGTTCAAGGCCGAGCTGGTGACGAGACTCGGCGGCCTCGGGTGGTTCGTGAACGAGTTCGGCATCGCCGACGTGATCATGCACATCGCGATCGCCGCCGACCGTGTCGCGCACGACCGTCCGCTCGAGGACGCCCGCGAGGACGCCCGCGAGGACCGGCCCGCCGAGACCGAGGTCGCCGCGATCATCGCCGAGCTCACCGAGCGTCACCTCGGCGTCGTGCTGGGCAGCGGCGACCTGCAGCATCTCGCCACACTCGTGCTCACCCGCGTGGTCGCGCCGGGCGGAGCAGGCGGTGCACCGGCGCAGGATCAGCCGCGGCCGGCGGTGGAACCCGAGGTCGAGGCGGCCGTGCGGGCGGTCGTCGAGCAGGCGGCCGCGGAGTTCCTCGTCGACATCGCCCACGAGGACTTCGTGCTGCGTCTCGCGCTGCACGTGCAGAACCTCCTGCACCGCTCACGCGAGCAGGCCTGGTCGCGCAATCCTCTGACGCGGTCGCTCAAGTCGACGTACCCGATGATCTTCGAGGTCGCGGTGTTCATCGCCAACGGACTGCACGAGCGGCTCGGCATCCCTCTGCTCGACGATGAGATCGCCTATATCGCGATGCACGTCGGCGGGCGCCTCGAGCGCAGCCGCCGCGCCGACCAGCTGCTCACCGCGACCATCGTGTGCCCCGGGTACTACGAGCTCCACGAGCTGCTGCGCTCCTCGGTGGATCGCTCGCTCGGGCAGGCCATCGAGGTCGTCGGCGTCGAGACGCGCGTCGACCCCGACTGGGCCGCGATCGACACCGACCTCGTGCTGACGACCATCGATCCGGCCGTGCCGGGGGAGCGGATCGTGCGGATCCAGCCGTTCCTCACCGACGCCGACATCGAGCGCGTGCAGGCGGCCGCGGGCCGGATCCGCCGGAGTCGACGCCTCGCACGCCTGCGCATCGAGCTCGAACGCTACTTCGCCCCGTCGGCGTTCATCCGCGGTCTGGATGCCTCGGCGGGTGTCGAGCAGGTGATCCGCGCCCTCGGTGCGACGCTCATCGCGCAGGGCGTCATCGATGAGGACTACGTCGAGCGCACCATCCAGCGCGAGCGGCTCTCATCCACGGCGTTCACGGACGCGCTGGCCGTGCCGCATGCACTCGGCATGACCGCGAGCCGCACCTCGATCGCGATCGGCATCGCAGAGCCCTCGATCGCGTGGGGTGACGGCCGCGTCCAGGTCGTCGCGCTGGTGGCGTTCTCGGAGACCGATCGCGAGGCGTTCCAGACGGTGTTCGAGCAGTTCGTCGAGGTGTTCTCCGAGCGCGAGAGCGTCCAGCGGATCGTCCGTCGCAGCACCGATTTCGGCGGCTTTCTCGACGAGCTCGTCGCCGTCATCGACGGCTGAGCTTCGGCATCCGTCAAAACCGCATGTGAGCTCGGGTTCACACTGTCGTTCCGGCTTCGGCATCCGTCAGTTCTGCATGTGAGTTCGCGTTCACATGCGCGTTCCGGCGGTCGGGCTTCGGCATCCGTCAGTTCTGCATGTGAGATCGGGTTCACACTGTCGTTCCGGCTCCGGCATCCGTCAGATCTGCATGTGAGCTCGGGTTCACATGCGGGTTCCGACGGTCGGGTTCCGGCATCTGTCTGATCTGCATGTGTGCTTGCGTTCACACAGCCGTTCGGCCGGTACCGCACCGGCCGTGGCTGCCTGCCGAGGACAGGTGATCTGGCGAGAACAGGACGGTTTCGGCGGCATCGTCCTGTTCTCGCCCGATCTCCTGATCCGGGCGGATGCCGTGGCCGTCGATCCCGAGTTGCCGTTCGTCGTCGGCTCACGCCCGCCGAAACGACACCGATCGCACCTCGGCCTGACCGCCCCACCTCGTCGGGCCGAGACGCTCCCACAGGGCGCGTGTGAGCATGAACTCACATACGGTTTTGAGAGGCTGGAGATCCTCGACGAGCTGGTCTCCATCATTGAGGGCCGCAGCGCGGGCGTCCGGTGCGAGGTGGGAGGTGCGAGGTGCGCCAACGCCAGGCCCAAGGCGCCGAACCGAGCGCTTCGAGCTGGAGTACACCGGTCCGGACGGCGAGCAGGCCGGGCGCAGGCCCGCGGCGCCGCAGCCAGGCCCGCGGCGCCGAATCCATGGCCCGCGAAGCGCCCAGGTTGCACGACGTCGGCAGTCGAGCTACGAGCGGCGGGACCCGGGCAGAAGCAGTCCGGGACCGGGGTGATTGCCGACGTTGCGCACGCCCGCTCGGACGGCGACGGATGCCGCGGTAGCCACAACCGCCGTGGACTCAGCCGCGACGCAGCCGCTCCTCGAGCCCGAGCTTCACCGCGGGCCACTCCGCCGGGAGGATCGAGAAGACCACCGTGTCGCGGAGCGTGCCGCCGGGCCCGAGCCGGTGGTTGCGCAGCACGCCGTCCTGCTTGGCGCCGAGCCGGGCGATGGCCTCGCGCGACTGGCGGTTGTGCCAGTGCGTGCGGAACTCCACGGCGATCGCGTCGCAGGTCTCGAACGCGTGGGTGAGCAGCAGCAGCTTCGCGGCGGTGTTGACGGCGGTGCGCTGCGCCTCCAGTCCCAGCCAGGTGTGCCCGATCTCGACGCGCCGATTGGTCTGGTCGATGTTGCAGAACGTGGTCTCGCCGACGACGCGGTCCGTCGAGAGCCTCCGCACCGCCCAAGGGGTCATGTGTCCCTCGCGCTGCCAGGCGAGGCGCTGCTGCACATCTGCCGCGACCGCGTCGCCGGCCGGCACCGAGGTGTACCAGGCGTGATCCAGCCCGACCGATGCGGCGGCCAGATCGGCCCCGTGTGCCGGGCTCAGCGGCTCGAGGCGGACGAAGGCGTTCTCGAGCGTGACGGGCTGCGTGAGGAGCATCCCCCGAGCCTAGGACCCGGTTCGCGCCTCGGCGTCCTCCCCGTGCATGACCGCCTCGACCTTGGCCGCCGCGGCGGCCGGATCGCCGCCGGAGGCTGCGCGGGCTGCGGCGATCGCGCGCTGCCCGGCGGGAAGCCAGACGGCCAGGCCGATCACGACGAACGTGAGGATGCCGGCGGCGATCAGCAGGGTCTCGATCGGCACCACGTCGGCGAGAGGGCCGAACACGACCATGCCGAGCGGCATGGCGAGGGCCATCACGATCCCGAGGAACCCGAACACACGACCCTGGCGCTCAGGCTCGACGGTCTCTTGCAGCAGAGTCATCGACGGCGTCGAGAAGAACGGCACCGCGAGTCCGACCAGGAACATGAAGCCGAAGAACATCCAGATGTTCGGTGCGAGGCCGAGGCCGATCGAGAGCGCGCCGAACACCAGCGACGACGTGACGATCAGGCCGATGCGACTGCGCTTGGCGAAGAACGTCGCGACGAGGATCCCGCCGAGCATCATGCCGATGCTGAAAGCGATCTCGAGCACGGCCAGGTTGACGACGTCCTGCGCCTCGCCGGCGGGGAACGTGCGCACCAGCATGAGCGGGGTCAGGTTCGACGGCGCGACGGTCAGCACGAAGATGATCGCGAAGACGATCAGCAGCCAGCGCACGAAGGCATGGTGGACGATGTAGCGGACGCCGTCGACGAGGTCGGCGAAGTAGCCGGTCTGCACGTCGGACGCCTTGCGCACGGTTCCCACGGGGATGAAGGCCAGGATGCCGATCCCGATGATCGCGGTGACGACGTCGATGAAGAAGATCGGGATCAGCGAGGAGGCCGTGCCGCCGGTCGCCGCCGACGACCAGGCGTAGATCGCGCCGGCCGCCGCGGGCGCGAGCAGCGCCATCGCGGCCTGGATCGAGCCGTTGATGCCGTTCACCCGGATGAGGTTGCGCGTCGGGGTGATCTGCGGGATGAGAGCCGACACCGCGGGCATCTGGATCCCGGCCCCGGCCGAGCGCACGGCCATGACGGCGAACAGCAGCCACACCGCGTCGTACCCCGTCATCATGATGAGCGCGAGGGCGAGTGTCGACAGGGCAATGGCCGCGTCGGCCCCCATGATGAGGTACTTGCGGTTGTGACGGTCGGCCCAGACCCCGCCGAAGATCGACACGACGGCCTGCGGCAGGAACCCGAACAGCGCCGCGAGCATCATGATGACGCCCGAGCGGTACTCGATCGTCAGGTACCAGAACACCGCGTACTGCACGAGCATCGAACCCAGCAGGCTCACGGTCTGGCCGCTGAGGAACAGCACCACCTTGCGGAGCCAGTGCGGCGGATCGGCGACCTCGTCCGGGTCGGCGGCGGCATCGAACGGCTCGGCCACGGCATCCGTCTTGTCGTCGCCCTGCCTGCTCACCGCGCCCGCCTCCGTCTCGACATTCCCCCGCGCGAGCGCCCGCCAGGCTCTCGCGGCCGCGACTCTAGCACGCGCCGCGGACACGCCGGGGTGGCGGCGGGCGCGGCTCAGCCGATGTCGTCGAGCAGCTCCCGAGCACCCGCGGCGAGCCGCTCGATGCGCGTCGTCGCATCCGCTGCCGAGTCGCCGCGCACGTCGAGGTACAGCTTGAGCTTGGGCTCGGTGCCGCTCGGCCTGACGATCACCCGGGAGCCGTCCCTGCAGCCAGAGCCGCAGGACATCCCCGGGCGGAAGGTCGTCGACGCCCTCGAGCAGATCGTCGACCCGCTCGACGGGCGACATCGCCGATGGCGGACGGATGCCGATCCCGCAGTGCCGCCATGATCCGGGCGATGTCGGACACATCCTCGACGCGCACAGAGATCTGGTCACTCGCGAAGGCGCCGAACGTCTCGTCGAACTCGGCGAGGAGGTCGGCGAGTGCCAGCCCGCGGCCGCGCGCCTCGGTCACGAGATCCAGCATGGCGATCGCGGCGGAGATCCCGTCCTTGTCGCGCACGGTCTCGGGATTGACGAGGTAGCCGAGTGCCTCTTCGAAGCCGAAGACGATGCCGGGCGCCCGTGAGATCCACTTGAACCCGGTCAGCGTCGAGTGGAAGTCGAGGCCGTAGTGCTCGGCCACCGCCCGCAGCCCCGGCGAGGAGACCAGCGAGCAGGCCAGCGAGGCGCCCTCCGGCGCGCCCGCCTCCGACACCAGCCGTGCGGCGCGCCAGCCGAGCAGCAGCCCGATCTGGTTTCCGGTCAGCCGGCGCCAGCCGTCCTCGGCGGACGCGTCGGGGATCGCGACCGCGAGCCGGTCGGCGTCGGGATCGTTGGCGATGACGAGTTCTGCGCCCGCCTCCCGGGCGCGCTCGAACGCGAGGTCCATCGCGCCGGGCTCTTCCGGATTGGGGAAGGCCACGGTCGGGAACGCGCCGTCGGGCTCGAGCTGCGCGGCCACGGGGATCGGTGCCGGGTAGCCGGCGGCGTCGAGGATGCGCGAGAACGTCTCCCAGCCGACCCCGTGCATGGCCGTGTACACCCACTTCAGGCCGGCGGCCCCCGCCGGCGCCGGGGCGACCTCGGCGGTCGCGGCGATGTAGTCGTCGATGACGGTCTCGGCCGCGATCTCGTAGCCGAGCGACCGGGGAAGCGCGGCGATGTCGCCGGCGTCGGCGATCCGCTGGATGTGCGCGGCGATCTCGGCGTCGGCCGGAGCGACGATCTGCGACCCTTCGTGTTCGCCACCGAGATACACCTTGTAGCCGTTGTCGTTGGGCGGATTGTGGCTCGCGGTCACCATGACCCCGGCCGCCGCGCCGAAGCGACGCACCGCGAAGGCGAGCACCGGGGTCGGCAGCAGGCGCGGCAGCAGGATCGCGCGCAGCCCCGCACCCGCGAAGATCTCTGCGGAGTCGCGGGCGAACACGTCCGAGTTGCGACGGCCGTCGTACCCGACGACGACGGCCGGGATCGCGGCATCCGTCGTCGTGTTCTTCTCGTTCACGTATGCCGCCAGTCCCGCGGCGGCCTGGGCGACGAGCACGCGGTTCATGCGGTTGCTGCCGGCGCCCAGCTCGCCGCGGAGGCCCGCGGTGCCGAACGCGAGACGGCCGGCGAATCGGTCCTCCAGCCCCGGGAGCGCGTCATCGTCGCCGCCCTCGGCCGCCGAGATCAGCTCGCGCAGCTCGGCGCGGGTCTGCGCGTCGGGGTCCTGCGACAGCCAGGCGCGAGCGCGCTCGATGATCGACGCCTCGTCGTCCGGGCCGGCCGGCACCGCGTCCGGCGCGGGCTCCGGGGCGTCGGGGTCGGCAGCGGGGACCTCGGCGTCGCTCACAGCGCGCCGATCACGCGTGCCAGGAGCGAGGAGATCACCGGCTCCGCCTCGCGGCCCGCCTCGATGACCTCCTGATGGCTCAGCGGCGTCGTCTGGATGCCGGCCGCCATGTTCGTGATGAGCGAGAAGCCCAGGATCTCCATGCCCGCCTGGCGGGCGGCGATCGCCTCGAGCGCCGTCGACATCCCGACGATGTGGCCGCCGATGGCCTTGGCCATGCGCACCTCTGCCGGGGTCTCGTACTGCGGACCGCGGAACTGGCAGTACACGCCCTCGTCGAGAGACGGATCGATCGTGCGGGCGAGGTCGCGCAGCCGCATGGAGTAGAGGTCGGTGAGGTCGATGAAGGTGGCCCCTTCGAGCGGCGAGTCGCCCGTGAGGTTGATGTGGTCGCTGATCAGCACCGGCTGCCCGGGCTTCCACGTGTGCTTGATGCCGCCGGCGCCGTTGGTGAGCACCATCGTCCGAGCGCCGGTCGCCGCGGCGGTCCGCACGCTGTGCACGACCCGCCGAGCGCCGTGGCCCTCGTAGTAGTGGGTGCGGGCGCCGATGATCAGAACGCGACGGCCCTTCGGGGTGAGGACGCTGCGCAGCGTGCCGACGTGGCCCTCGAGCGCCGGCTTGCTGAAGCCCGTCACCTCGGTCGCGGGGAAGGTCACGGTCGTCTCGCCGATGAGCTCCGCGGCCTTGCCCCAGCCGCTCCCGAGCGTGAGGGCGATGTCGTGGCGCTCGACGCCGGTGAGGCGGGCGATGTCGCCTGCTGCGGCGGCCGCGATCTCGAACGGATCGGCCGAGGGGTCGTCGAGGGGATTGCCGGTGGTGTCTGACATGCCCCCACTCTAGGAACCCGCAGGCGCAAGAGCCAGCGACGCCGTGCGCGGGGTGTCGTGGCGGGCGCCCGGAGCGGGAGAGAATGGTCGACATGTCCTTGAGCTTCGAGCGCACTCAGAGCGTCGCCATCATCGGCGGCGGACCCGGCGGCTACGACGCGGCACTCGCCGCAGCCCAGCTCGGAGCCGAGGTGACCGTCGTCGAACGCGCGGGCATCGGCGGATCCGCCGTCATCACCGACGTCGTCCCCTCCAAGACGCTCATCGCGACCGCCGATGCGGCCGTCGCCATCGCCGGCGCGGGCGACCTCGGTGTGCAGCTGTTCGCCAAGGGCAAGGACGGCAAGCCGCTCAAGCCCGAGATCGCGATCAACCTCGTGGCGGTGAACAAGCGGCTGCTCTCGCTCGCGCGTCAGCAGTCGGACGACATGCGGGCGTCCCTGGTCGAGGCGGGCGTGCGCATCATCTCCGGACACGGCCGCCTCGAGGGCGAGAACTCGGTCATCGTGTCGACGGGCCCCGGCGGGACCGACTTCGATCGCATCGAGGCGGACACCCTCGTCGTGTCGACGGGTTCGTCGCCCCGCGAGCTCGCGAGCGCGATGCCCGACGGTGAGCGCATCCTCACGTGGACGCAGCTCTACGACATGACCTCGGTGCCCGAGCACCTGATCGTGGTCGGCTCGGGCGTCACCGGCGCCGAGTTCGCGTCGGCGTACATGAACCTCGGTGCCAAGGTGACGCTCGTCTCCAGCCGTGACCAGGTTCTGCCCGGAGAGGATTCGGATGCCGCGGCCGTCCTCGAGAAGGTGTTCAAGCGCGGCGGCATGAAGCTGCTGTCGAAGTCCCGCGCCGACAAGGTCGAGCGCGACGGCGACGGCGTCGTGGTCACCCTCAGCGACGGCCGCACCGTCGAGGGCAGCCACTGCCTCATGGCGGTCGGCTCGATCCCCAACACCGCCGGCGTCGGGCTCGAGCAGGCCGGCGTGCAGATGACCGAGTCCGGTCACATCCAGGTGAACCGCGTCGCGCGCACCTCGGTGCCCAATATCTACGCCGCCGGAGACTGCACGACCTTCGTCCCGCTCGCCTCCGTCGCCTCGATGCAGGGGCGGACGGCGATCTTCCACGCGCTCGGCGACGTCGTGATCCCGCTCGAACGGCGGCGCATCACCTCGAACATCTTCACCGCGCCCGAGATCGCGACGGTCGGCTGGCAGGAGAAGGACATCGCCGACGGCCTCATCAACGCCGTCGTGCACAAGCTGCCCCTCGCGGCCAACCCGCGGGCGAAGATGATGGGCATCAAGGACGGCTTCGTCAAGCTCATCGCGCGTCAGGGCAGCGGGAGCGTCGTCGGCGGAGTCATCGTCGGCCCGCGCGCCTCCGAACTCATCTACCCGATCGCGATCGCCGTCGAGCGACGCCTCACCGTCGACCAGGTCTCGCGGGTGTTCGCGGTGTACCCGTCGCTGTCGGGCAGCATCACCGACGCCGCACGCGCGATGCACGTCGTCGACCACGGCATCTACGGGGCCTGACCGGCTTCGCTCCCGCCCGACACGAGCAGAGCGGATGCCGAGGCCTCGGCATCCGCTCTTTCGTGAGTTCGCGCTACGAGATCGTCAGCAGCTGGTGCCCGGCCGAGACCGTGGTGCCGGCCGTGGCGTTGATCGCGCCGACGGTGCCGTCCTTGTGCGCCTGGATCGGCTGCTCCATCTTCATGGCCTCGAGCACGACGACGAGGTCGCCCTTGACGACCTGCTGGCCGTCCTCGACGGCGACCTTCACGATCGTGGCCTGCATCGGCGACTTGACGGCGTCGCCTGACGCGCCGGAGACCACCGAGGGGGAGTGCGAGCGGCGCGACGGCGGAACGGCGACCGGGCGTCCGGTCGCGCCCGGGGCGGTCACGACGCGGTCGGGCAGACTCACCTCGAGGCGCTTGCCGGCGACCTCGACGACGACGGTGTGGCGGGTCTCGGCGGGCTTGGGAGCCTCGGCCTCGCCGTCCCACGGCGCGATGTCGTTGACGAACTCGGTCTCGATCCAGCGCGTGAAGACGCCGAATTCGCCGCTCTCGGCGGTGAACGCGGGGTCGCGGACGACCTTGCGATGGAACGGGAGCACCGTCGGCATGCCGGCGACCTCGAACTCGTCGAGGGCGCGGCGCGCGCGCTGCAGCGCCTCGGCACGGTCGCGCCCGGTGACGATGATCTTCGCCAGGAGCGAGTCGAAGGCCCCCGAGACGCTGTCACCGGCGGTGACGCCGGAGTCGAGACGGATGCCGGGACCGCCGAACGTCTTGAAGACGTGGATCGGGCCGGGCTGAGGAAGGAATCCGCGACCGGCGTCCTCGCCGTTGATGCGGAACTCGATCGAGTGGCCGTCGGCGATCGGGTCGTCGTAGCCGATCTCCTCGCCCTCGGCGAGGCGGAACTGCTCGCGCACGAGGTCGACGCCGGTGATCTCCTCCGAGACCGGGTGCTCGACCTGCAGGCGCGTGTTCACCTCGAGGAAGGAGATGGTGCCGTCGGCGCCGATGAGGAACTCGCACGTTCCCGCGCCGACGTAGCCGACCTCGCGGAGGATCGCCTTCGAGGACTCGTACAGGATCGCGTTCTGCTCATCGCTCAGGAACGGCGCGGGCGCCTCCTCGACGAGCTTCTGGTGACGGCGCTGCAGCGAGCAGTCGCGCGTGGAGATGACGACGACGTTGCCCGCGGCATCCGCGAGGCACTGCGTCTCGACGTGACGCGGCTTGTCGAGGTACTTCTCCACGAAGCACTCGCCGCGGCCGAAGGCGGTGATCGCCTCGCGCGTGGCGGACTCGAACATCTCGGGCACCTCGTCGAGGGTGCGGGCGACCTTCAGGCCGCGGCCGCCGCCGCCGTAGGCCGCCTTGATGGCGATCGGAAGCCCGACCTCCTCGGCGAAGGCCACGACCTCGTCGGCGCCCGAGACGGGGCCGGGGGTGCCGGGGGCCAGCGGTGCGCCGACCTTCTCGGCGACCTTGCGCGCCGTCACCTTGTCGCCGAGCGCCTCGATGGCTTCCGGGCTCGGTCCGATCCAGATCAGACCCGCGCCGATGACGGCCCGGGCGAAGTCGGCGTTCTCGGCGAGGAAGCCGTAGCCCGGGTGCACGGCGTCTGCGCCGGAGCGCCGCGCGATCGAGAGGATCTTCTCGATCGAGAGGTAGGTCTCGGCGCTCGTGGCGCCGTCGAGCGCGTATGCCTCGTCGGCGAGCCGGGCGTGCATGGCGTCGCGGTCCTGATCGGCGTAGACGGCGACGGAGGACTTCCCGGCGTCGCGCGCGGCGCGGATGACGCGGACGGCGATCTCGCCGCGGTTGGCAATGAGCACCTTGGCGATATGAGGCATGGATGTCAGCCTACCGACGCCCCCGGCCCGGCTTTTGACCGGTTCCCACAAGAAGCACCCCGAAACGTGGGCGTCCTACGACAATCCCGGATCTCCGTCGAGCGACGGATCCACGGTGTGCCAGAGCGCCGTCCACTCCACCCCGAGCTGCCGCACGAGCGTCCGCAGGGTCGACAGCGACATCCCGATGACGGTCGACGGGTCTCCGTCGACCCGCGTGATGAACGCCGCACCCAGGCTGTCGACGGTGAACGCGCCGGCGACGTGCAGGGGCTCGCCGGAGGCGACGTACGCGTCGATCTCGGCATCCGTCACGTCTTCGGCGAAGGTGACGGATGCCTCGGCCACGGCGTGCACCTCGCGGGGAGGCGACCCCGGCTGGAGACGGACCACCGCATGTCCCGAATGCAGCACGCCGGTGCGGCCGCGCATCGCGTGCCAGCGCGCCATCGCGTTCTCGGGCGTGTGCGGCTTGCCGAGGACGTCGCCGTCCAGCTCGAACATCGAGTCGCCCCCGATGACGATGCCGTCGAAGCCGGGAATCTCGTCGGCGAGGCGTCCGGCGACATCCGCCGCCTTACGCCGCGCGAGCAGCAGGACGTGCTCATGGGGCGCGAGCGTGCGGCCCTCGGACGACTCGATCGCCTCGACGACCGCTTCTTCGTCGACGTCCGGCGCCAGCGTGAGCGGGCGGATGCCGAACTGCTGCAGCAGCATGAGCCGGGCGGGCGAGGTAGAGGCGAGGCACACGCGCATGCGTCCACCGTAGGCTCTCCCACGTGACGGAATCGACAGGCGACAGCGGGCAGATCATCGACCTCGAGATCGGGGACGTCGCCCACGGCGGCGTCTTCGTCGCCCGGCACGAGGGGCGCGTGGTGTTCGTGCCCGACGTGCTGCCCGGCGAGCGGGTGCGAGTGCGGCTCACCGACACGTCGAAGAGCTCCTTCTGGCGCGGGGAGGCGCTGGAGGTTCTGGATGCCTCTCCCCACCGGCGCGCGCACGTCTGGCGTCAGGCCGACATCGACGTCGACCCCGACCGGCGCCCCGGGGGCGCGGAGTTCGGTCACATCGACCTGGCCGAACAGCGGCGGCTCAAGCTCAAGGTCCTCACCGACGCGCTGCACCGTTTCGGCGGCGTCGACCTGCCCGTCTCGATCGACGGCGCCGAGGGCGATGCGACCTCGGCTCCCGAGACGCCCGACGGGACGCGCTGGCGCACGCGCGTCAGCCTCCACGTCGACGAGGAGGGGCGCGTCGGGCCCTACGCCGCTCGCAGTCACCGGGTCATCGCCGTCGACGACCATCCGCTGGCGACGCAGGAGATCGAGGATGCCGCGCTCGCGCTCCGCGGCGGCCAGCCGGGCCGCATCGACCTCGCGCAGCCGGACGACGGCCGCGTGCGGGTCATCGTGCGCCCCGAGCGTCCGGCAGGCCGCGGGCGGGGCCGAAGCGGCCCCAAGCCGGTCCAGCCCCAGCCCGAGATCGTCTACGAGCGGGTCGGCGACCGCGACTTCCGCGTGGACGCGGGAGGGTTCTGGCAGGTCCACAGACTCGCCGCGCACACACTCACCCAGTCGGTGCGCTCGGTGCTCACCGGACTCGGCGATCGTGTTTCGTGGGATGCCGATGCCTGGCACCTCGATCTCTACGGCGGCGTCGGTCTGTTCGCCGCCGCGATGGGGGATGTCGGGGGCCCGGCGACCCGCGTGACGACCGTCGAATCCGACCCTCGTGCCACCGATGACGCCGCGGAGAACCTCGTCGAGTGGGTCGGCGCCCGCGCCGAGACCGGCCGGGTCGACCGCTGGCTCGCGCGGCTCGCCGCAGAGGCTTCGGTCCTCGAGCGGCAGCGTCTTTCGCGCGGCGTCGTGCTGCTGGACCCGCCGCGCGCGGGGGCCGGACGCGCCGTGGTCGAGTCGGTGGCGTCGCTCTCGCCCGCCGCGGTCGTCTACGTCGCCTGCGATCCTGTGGCACTCGCGCGGGACGTCGCGATCTTCCGCGACGCCGGGTACGACACCGCCGCGGTGGAGGCGCTCGACCTGTTTCCGAACTCGCACCATGTCGAGGCCGTCGCCACCCTCATGCCGTCGCAGTCGCGACGATAGGCTGACGCCATGACACGGGTTGCCCTCATCGATGACCACGAATCCGTGCGGCTGGGACTCGAAGCCGCATGCGTCCGTGCTCGGACGAAGGACGTGGTGTTCTCGGGCAGCAGCGTGACGGAGTACCTCGCATGGCGCGCCTCCAGCGGCGGGGCGCCCGCCGATGTCGTCGTGCTCGATCTCACCCTGGGCGACGGCACGACCGTCACCGAGAACGTCCGCAGCCTGGTGACCGACGGCTCCAGCGTCATCATCCACAGCGTGGCGGATCGTCCGGCAGCGGTGCGCGAGGCGCTCGCCGCCGGAGCAGCGGGGATCGTCAGCAAGTCCTCGCCGATCGACGACGTCATCGCAGCCGTGCGCACCGTCGCGCGCGGTGAGCCGCTCAACAACGTGGAATGGGCGAGCGCGGTCGAGGCCGACCGCGAGTTCGCCGACGCCCAGCTGTCGGCGCGTGAGCGCGAGGTTCTGCGGCTCTACGCCACCGGCCTTCCGCTCAAGGTGGTCGCCGAACGGCTCGGCGTCGCGTACTCCACTGCCAAGGAGAACATCACCCGGGTCCGTGTGAAGTACGTCGAGGTCGGGCGTCCTGCGCCGACCAAGGTCGACCTGCTCCGGCGGGCTATGGAGGACGGCATCGTGATCGAGCCGACTCCCGAACAGGAGAGCGTCCCGCGTGGCGGCTGACGCGGCGGTGCTCGACAGCGCGTGGGGGATGATTCCCCACTCGCGGGAGGCCACCTCCGGCATCGGCTCGTTCACGCGCACGCGCGTCGAGCGCATCATCACCCTGACCGGCGGGTTCGGCTCGCTCGTGCTCGGTGCGCAGGCATTCCTCAGCGCGCTCGGACCCGGCGAGGAGCGCCCCGGCTGGCACATCCCGCTCATGATCGTCGTCTTCGGACCACTGGCGATCATGATCCTCGCGTGCTTCGTCGGTTTCGGCGTGCGACTGACCGCGGGGGCTTTCGCGCTCATCTATGTGCTGGCCCTCGCCGCCTGGCCGATCGCGACCGCAGGATCGACCCCGGTGGCCACCGACCAGCCGTGGATCTGGTATCTGGTGAACATCGCGACGCTGGCCGCGGTGCTGGCGTTCCCGTTCCCGCTGCAGATCGTCTGGACGTTGCTCGCGCCGCTCCTGTTCGGGCTCGTGCGTCTCATCCAGGGCGGCTTCGCCAGCGAATTCTGGATCGCGGTCGGCCTCGACGTCTCGTTCGCCCTGATCCTCGGCGGCGTGATCCTCACGCTCGGGTGGGTGTTCCGATCCGTCGCGGCCAACGTCGACAGCACCAGAGCCCGCGCCGTCGCCTCGTACGCGCAGGCGGCGGCTGCGGACGCCCTCGAGCAGGAGCGCATCGCCGTGGCCGCCCTCATGCATGACAGCGTCCTCGCGGCCCTCATCTCCGCAGAGCGCGCCGAGACGCCGCGAGCGCGCACGCTCGCGGCCGCGATGGCGCGCGAGGCCCTCACCCGCCTGGCGAACACCGACCAGGACTGGTCCGAGGGGCCGGACGCGCCCAAGTCGCCGGACGAGGTCGCCGACGACATCGAGGCGGGCGCGCGCGAGGTGGGCGTCGAGCTGCGCGTCACGCGCGCGGTGGCGGAGGCTCAGCTCTCGGTGCCCGGCCGCGTCGGGCGGGCTCTCGCGCTCGCCGCGACGCAGGCCGTCGCCAACGCCGTCCAGCATGCCGGAGGCATGGGCCTGGGCGTCTCGGTGACCGCGAGCGAGCATCAGATCGACATCGAGGTGCGCGACTCCGGCGAGGGCTTCGTCCTGGAGGACGTGCCCGACGACCGCCTCGGCATCCGGGCATCGATCTTCGCGCGTGTCGCCGCAGTCGGCGGGCTGGCCGCCATCGACTCCGGGCATCGCGGGACCTCGGTCCTGCTGACGTGGCAGGAGGCCGGCGAATGATCAGCGTCAAGAACGTCCTCGTCGCCCTCGCTCTCGCCTTCACGGCGTACCTTGCAGCACGCGGGATGTGGTGGACGGACCCGGTGCCGCACCCGCTCGCGGCCATCGCCACTCTCGGGTTCTACCTCGCGACGACGTGGCTCTGCATCTTCTGGAACAGTCGCCCGGCGCCGGTCGCCCCGGTCCCTCAGGCTCTGCCCCCGGCCGAGGCGGCGGAACAGGATCCGCTGGCTCCCGCGGGTCGCGGGCCGCTGAAGCTCCCCGTGCCGGCTCAGGTGCTCGCGATCGCGTGCGCGGTCATCGTGCCGACCGCCGTCGCGTACGCCGTCGGCCCGGATGCCCGCACCGCCTCTTTCGCGACGTGGTACCTCGGCGGGATCGGCGCGCTCATGACCATCGTCATGGTCCGCCGTCGCCCGTGGACGGCGTGGGCCGGCACCGCGCTGCTCGCCATCGCGTCCATGGCCTGGATGGGATGGGCGAGTGCGCTCGCTCTCGGCCTGGTCGGGTCCATCGTCTGGGTCGCGTCGGCGCAGCTGCTTGTTCGCTCGATGGACCGCGCCGCCCGTGACACCACCCGCCTCACCCAGCTGCAGCGCGCGGCGTCGGGCTGGCAGGCCTCGCAGTCCGTGCGGCAGCGCGAACGTCGTGTACAGGTGCAGCAGGCGCTCGCCGTGGCCGGCCCCGTGCTCACCCGCACGGTCGCCACCGGAGGCCGACTGAACGATGAGGATCGTCTCGAGGCTCGGCTGGCCGAGGGGCGGCTTCGCGACGAGATGCGGGGCCCGCGTCTGCTCGACGACGAGGTGCGCGCAGAACTGGAACGCGCCCGCCGCCGCGGGGCCAACGTCACCGTGCTCGACGAGGGCGGGCTCGACGGCCTCGACGATGACTCCCTCACGGTCATCCGTGCCCAGCTGGTTGAAGCGCTGCGCTCGGCGAGCTCGGAGCGGCTCTACATCCGCACGTCTCCCGATGCGCGGGTCGCGGTGACCGTCGTCGGGCGGTCCCCGGCTGTCGGCGGCCCGTCTGACGAGGACTCGGTGGATCTCTGGCGTGAGATTCCGCACCCCGAGATCGTCTGAACGCCGGCGTCTGACACCCTGGCCGGAAAGCAGTCGCTCCCCGTTCCGGTAGGGGGAGGATGAACCGGAACAGGGAGCGGGGTGGAAGGAGGCGAGGGGCGGCGAAGCCGCCCGCCCCTCGCCTTGGCGGACTGTTACCCGAAAACAGCCCGCGTGGCCGAACCCGGATCTTCGCAGTGCGGAGAGCGGGTCAGCCGAACGCAGAAGCGTTCCAGCGGTTCAAGTATCGCCGTGCGACGCTCGTGCCGTCTGTAGGTATTTCGGGGGACAAATCTCACCCGCTGAAGCGACCCCACCCCAGCTCGCGCCGGAGGGGTGTGCGCAGCCCGCGCTGGGTGACCGACCAGGCCGTCCGCCCGGCGTCGTCGTCGGAGACAGTCGCGTGCGCGGCCTCGACCGTGTACGCCTCGCTGACCACGGCGAGGAGTGCCGCCAGTTCGTCCTCGGTCGGCGCGCCGCGGCGCACGTCGATCGTGAGATCGCCGGAGCCTCCGTCCGGGCCGGTCACAGCGGGATGTTCCCGTGCTTCTTGGGCGGCAGGCTGGCGCGCTTGCCACGCAGCGCCCGCAGCGCCTTCGCGATCGACACCCGGGTCTGCGCCGGCTCGATGATCCCGTCCAGCTCGCCGCGCTCTGCCGCGAGGAACGGCGAGGCCACGTTGTAGGTGTACTCGTTGGCCAGGCGGGTGCGCACGGCTGCGACGTCCTCGCCGGCCTCCTCGGCCCTCTTGATCTCGGGGCGGTAGAGGATGTTGACCGCGCCCTGACCGCCCATGACCGCGATCTCGGCCGTCGGCCACGCCAGGTTGATGTCCGCGCCGAGCTGCTTGGAGCCCATGACGATGTACGCGCCGCCGTAGGCCTTGCGCAGGATGACGGTCACCAGGGGAACCGTTGCCTCGGCGTAGGCGTACAGCAGCTTCGCGCCGCGGCGGATGACTCCGGTCCACTCCTGATCGGTGCCCGGAAGGTACCCCGGCACGTCGACGAGGGTGACGATCGGGATCGAGAACGCGTCGCAGAAGCGCACGAACCGGCTCGCCTTCTCCCCGGCCTCGATGTTGAGGGTTCCGGCCATCTGCGACGGCTGATTGGCGATGATGCCGACGGAGCGACCCTCGATGCGTCCGAAGCCGATGACGATGTTCGGGGCGAAGAGCGGCTGCACCTCGAGGAACTCCTCGGAGTCGACGATGCCGCGGATGACCTGGTGGATGTCATAGGGCTGGTTCGGCGAGTCCGGGATGATCGCGTTCAGCGCGCGATCGGCATCCGTCGTCTCGAACTCGAACCCGGTCTCGTAGACCGGCAGCTCCGCCATGTTGTTGTCGGGGAGGAAGCTGAGCATCGTGCGGACGTAGTCGATCGCGTCGTCCTCGTCCTCGGCGAGGTAGTGGGCGACACCCGAGCGCGTGTTGTGGGTGTGCGCGCCACCCAGCTCCTCCATGCCGACGTCCTCGCCGGTGACGGTCTTGATGACGTCCGGGCCGGTGACGAACATCTGGCTGGTCTTGTCGACCATCACCACGAAGTCGGTGAGGGCGGGGGAGTAGACCGCGCCGCCGGCCGCCGGGCCCATGATGATCGAGATCTGCGGGATCACGCCGGACGCCTGGGTGTTGAGGCGGAAGATCTCGCCGTACTTGCCGAGCGCGACCACGCCCTCCTGGATGCGCGCGCCGCCCGAATCGAGCATGCCTACGATCGGGATGCCGCTGCGCAGAGCGAACTCCATCACCTTGATGATCTTCTCGCCGGCCACCTCGCCCAGCGATCCGCCGAACGTCGAGAAGTCCTGCGAGTACACCGCGACGGTGCGGCCGTGGATCGTTCCGACGCCCGTGACGACGGAGTCGCCGTAGGGGCGGGACTTGTCCATGCCGAAGGCGGTCGTGCGGTGGCGCACGTACTCGTCGAGCTCGACGAAGCTGCCCGGGTCGACGAGCAGCTCGATGCGCTCGCGCGCGGTGCCCTTGCCCTTCGCGTGCTGCTTCTGCTGGGCGGCCACCTCGGCGTCGAGGACGGCCTCCTGGTAGCGGGCGCGGAGGTCGGCGATCTTGCCGGCGGTCGTGAAGAGGTCGGGCTGATCGGTCACGGGTTCCACCCTATCGGCGGCCTTCCCGCAGACGTTGGAGGGTTCGCACAACGGGCCGGGGCATCCGCTGTGGAGTTCTCGCCCGGCCTCGGTGCGCAAGGGGTGTGCCGGCGCGGAGGGTGCCCGGTAGCGTGGCGCCATGACGTACTCGCAGGAGGGGTATCCCCTCACCGCCGCGATCAGTCCCCGGGTGCAGGTCGCGGAGTCGACCGAGTCGACGAACGCCGACGTCGTGGGCCATGTCGTGGACGCCCCCGCCGACTGGCCGCACCTGTCGCTGCTGCTCACCACCGACCAGCGCGCCGGCCGCGGGCGGCTCGACCGCACGTGGGTCACCCCGCCGGGCACGGCCCTCGCCGCCTCGGTCGTCGTGCGGGTCGACGCCCTCCCGCCTGCCGCCCGCGGGTGGATTCCGCTCGTGGCCGGCGCGGCGATGACGCGAGCGATCGGCGAGCAGCTGCGGGGAACCGCGCACGTCGCGGCGCTGAAGTGGCCCAACGACGTGCTCCTGGACGGCGGCAAGGTCTGCGGCATCCTGGCGGAAGTCGTGCCGGGGCATCCGGATGTCGTCGTCATCGGGTCGGGCGTGAACACCCGAATGGCGGTTGCCGACCTGCCGGTCGAGACGGCGACCTCCTTCGAGGCGGTCGGACTCGTCGCCGACGAGGACAAGCTGGTCGCCGACTACCTGTCCGCCCTCGACGAGCAGCTGCAGGCACTGGCGGCCGCGGGCGGCGATCCCGTCGGCTCCGGGATCCTCCGCGGCGTCGAGAGTCTGTGCTCGACGATCGGCAGCGATGTGGCCGTGTCGCTTCCCGACGGCGAGACGCTGCGGGGGCGCGCCGTGCGCATCGACGGCGACGGCAGGCTCGTCGTCGAGCAGGACTCCGAGTTCGAAAGCGCGGTGTCGGCCGGCGACGTGGTGCACGTGCGCTGACGATTCCGGCGCCGTCCGTGCCGCGGACCGGCGGTGCGCGGCGGCCTCGGGCGCCGTGAGGACCAGAATGGGATCATGACGCAGCCGATCTATGGCGGGCGGCCGCTGGCGCCCGCGCCGGGCGCGCCGACGCCGGAGCTGCGCGTCGCGCAGTTCCGCGGCCACGCGCGACGGCTGGGCTGGTCGGCCCTCGTGCTGATCGTCGTCGCGGGCGCCTGCGGGTACTTCTACGGCAACCTGCCCGCGCCGTTCGAGGACTGGATGCTGCTTTCGGCTGCTGCGGCCGTGATCCTGCTGCTCGTGCTGATCCCGTTCCTGCGCTGGTGGACGCACGTCTACACGATCACGACGCGCCGGGTCATCGACAGGCGCGGCCTCCTGGCGCGTCGGCAGCGCGAGCTCAGCCATGTCCGCGGGTACACCATCCAGGTGCGCAGGGGCCCGCTGCAGCGCATGTGGGGCGCCGGCACCCTCACGCTGTCCAACGGCGTCGACGAGCCCGTGCGACTCGTGAACGTGCCGAGCGTCGTGCTGGTCCACGAGGCGCTGGTCGATCAGGTGGAGGTCAACCAGATCCTCGCGCACCGCGACGCGCAGGCGCTTCCGCCGATGCCGCCCCCGCCTCCGCAGCGCTGAGGCGAGCGGGCGCCCGCGGGTGCGGGAAGATGGAGCGTCGGAAGAGAGAGGTGGCGCCATGTCGCTGCGAGTCGGAGTCGTCGGTGGCGGGCAGCTCGCCCGCATGATGATCGCCCCTGCCGTCGAGCTCGGCGTCGAGCTGCGCGTGCTGGCCGAGGCGGAGGGGATGTCCGCAGGCCTCGCGGCGACCGCCGTGGGCGACTACCGGGACGCGGCCACGGTGCTGGCCTTCGCCCGCGATGTCGACGTGATCACCTTCGACCACGAGCACGTGCCGCAGGAGGTGCTGCGCGAGCTCGTCGACGCGGGAGTCGCCGTCCATCCGGGCCCCGACGCGCTGCGCTTCGCACAGGACAAGCTCGTCATGCGCCGGCGGCTCACCGAGCTCGGGATGCCGCAGCCCGACTGGGCGGCCGTCTCGGGCGCCGACGAGCTGCAGGCCTTCCTCGACGCGCACGGCGGCCGTGCCGTCGTGAAGACGCCGCGCGGCGGCTACGACGGCAAGGGCGTCCGCGTGGTGTCCGCCGCGGCCGAGGCCGAGGACTGGTTCGCGGCGCTCGCCGAGGACGCCCGCGGCGGCGAGCTCCTCGTCGAAGAGCTCGTGGAGTTCTCGCGAGAGCTCGCGCAGCAGGTCGCGCGTCGCCCGTCCGGCGAGATCGCGGTGTATCCGGTCGTCGAGACGGTGCAGCGTGACGGCGTCTGCGCCGAGGTGCTCGCCCCGGCCCCGCACGCCGCTGCGCGGCTGAGCGAGGTCGCCGCCGGCATCGGCATCGCCATCGCCGAAGGCCTCGGGGTCACCGGCATGCTCGCGGTCGAGCTGTTCGAGACGACCGACGAGCGCGTGCTCGTGAACGAGCTCGCCATGCGCCCGCACAACAGCGGTCACTGGACCCAGGACGGCGCCGTCACGAGCCAGTTCGAGCAGCACCTGCGCGCGGCGCTCGACCTGCCGCTCGGTGACACGTCGCCGAGCGCACCGTGGGCCGTGATGGTCAACATCCTCGGCGGGCCCGCGGAGGACTCGCTCACCGACCGCTTCGCCGCGGCGATGGCCGACTACCCGGGCGCCAAGGTGCACACGTACGGCAAGGCCCCGCGTCCGGGCCGCAAGGTCGGGCACGTCAACGTCGTGGGGGACGACCTCGACGACGTCGCGTACCGGGCGCGGGCCGCGGCATCCCTCTTCCTCGACTGAGTCTGTCGGGATCGGATGCCGGGCCGCGCCGTTGCGGTGATCTTCCAGCCTCGCGCCCTAGCCTTGTCGAGTGATCCGGCCGCTGCATTCTTCCGACGCGCCCCTGGTCGGCGTCGTCATGGGCTCCGACTCGGACTGGCGGGTGATGAGCGACGCCTCTCAGGTGCTCACCGAGTTCGGCGTGCCGCACGAGGTCGAGGTCGTCTCGGCGCACCGAACGCCCGACAAGCTCATGCGCTACGGGCGTGAGGCGCGCGCCCGCGGGCTGCGCGCGATCATCGCCGGCGCCGGCGGCGCCGCGCATCTGCCCGGCATGCTGGCCTCGGTCACGGCATTGCCCGTGATCGGCGTGCCCGTGCAGCTGTCGACGCTCGACGGCATGGATTCGCTGCTGAGCATCGTCCAGATGCCCGCGGGCATCCCCGTCGCCACAGTCTCGATCAACGGCGCCAAGAACGCGGGGCTGCTGGCCGCCCGCATCCTCGGCTCGTCGGACTCCGTCCTCGCCGAGCGAGTCGAGGAGTATGCGCGCTCGCTCGAGGCGCAGGTCGAGGAGAAGAACCGGCGGCTCAAGGAGTCGCTGTGAGCGTGATGAGCCCGCCGAGGGCCCCCGCCGGCAGCCGCGCGCGGCTGATCGAGGACCGGCCGATGCGTCATCCGGATGCCGCATCGCCGGCGATGATGTCGCGTCGCGGGTGGTGGCTCGTCGTTCTGAACTTCCTGCTCCCGGGCTCCGCGCAGGTGCTCGCCGGCAACCGCCGGCTCGGTCGGTTCGGCCTCGGGTCGACGCTGGTGATGTGGGTGCTGCTGGCACTGACCGTGCTCTGCGCGGTGCTGTGGCAGACGGTGTTCCTCACGCTCGCGACCAACCCGTTCGTGCTGCTGCTGGCGCAGGGGCTTCTCCTGGCGTACGCGGTGCTGTGGATCGTGCTGACCATCGACACCGTGCGGCTGGTGCGCCTCGTGCGGACTCGCGGCGGCGCGCGGTTCGGCATCGCCGGGCTCGCCGTCGTGCTGCTGGTCGTCGCGAGCGGGACGGCCGTCTACGCCGCGAACGCCGTCGGCGCCGGACGGCAGTCGTTCGCCGACATCTTCGTGGCCACCGGGCCGCCGGTGGAGCCGTCCGAGGGCTACTACAACATCCTTCTGCTCGGCGCCGACAGCGGCCAGGGCCGGGACTCGATGCGCTTCGACAGCATCTCGGTCGTGTCGGTCAACGCCGAAACCGGCGCGACCACGATCACCGGCATCCCCCGTGACATGCCCAACTTCCCGTTCGCGGCCGGACCCATGCAGGACAAGTACCCGAACGGGCACGAGAGCCACTCCGACCCCGACTGCGGGTGGGGGAGCGGGATCAACCAGCTGCGCACCGAGGTCGAGGTCTGCCAGGACGGCAACGCGCTGTACCCCGACGCTGTCGCGAACAGCTCGGCCCCGGCCATCGAGGCGACCAAGGACGCGGCCGAGGGCATCCTCGGGATCGAGATCCCGTACTACGTCTTCATCGACATGCACGGGTTCGCGTCTCTCATCGACGCGCTCGGCGGAGTCGAGATCGACGTCGCCGAGCGCCTGCCCAAGGGCGGCGGCCCGGCATACTCCGGACAGCCCGTCGACGACTGGGCTATCGGATGGATCGAAGCCGGACCGCAGCGCATGGACGGCGATACGGCGCAGTGGTACGCCCGCTCCCGCTACACCACCGACGACTTCGACCGGATGGAGCGCCAGCGCATCCTGCAGCAGGCGATGCTCGCGCAGTTCACCCCGCAGACCGTGGCCACCCGCTTCGGGGAGATCGCCACGGCCGGCGCCGACATCGTCCAGACCGACCTGCCGCAGTCGCTCGTGCCGTTCCTGGCCGACCTCGCACTCAAGGCGAAGGAGCTGCCGGTGCAGACCATCGAGCTGACGCCCGATGGCGGGGTGGATGAGTTCGAGCCGAACTTCGCCTACGTGCAAGAGCTCGTGCGCGCCGCGCTCCATCCGCCGACCCCGACCGCGACGCCGGAAGGCTGAGTCGTGGTCGCCACTCTGCGGGTCATGCTCGACCAGCTGGTCGCCCCCACCGAGCACGTGCTGGCCGAGGCATCGCGTGATCTCACCCGCGCGCTCATCGCCGGCGCCCCGTCGGGCTGCGAGGTCGAGGGGATCGCCCCGGCGGGCTCTGCGGCTGTCGAGGTGCCCGGGCTCGCCGGCGTGCGGCGCACCGCTTTGGCGCGACGGGAGTTGTCAGGAGCGCTGCAGCTGGGGCTCGGCACCGGGATCGGCGGCGGCATGATCCATTCGCCGACGCTGTTCGCGCCGCTCGTGAAGCATGACCGGGTGCACGACAACGACCAGACCGTCGTCACGGTGTGGGACCTGCGGGCGTGGGAGGCGGGCGCCGAGCTGCCGCGCGGGGTCGCGTCGTGGCAGAAGGCGATGCTGAAGCGCGCGGTGCGGTTCGCCGACGCCGTCGTGGTGCCGACGCACTCGCTTGCTGTGCGGCTGGGTGAGATCGCGCCGTCGCTGACGGACCGGTTGCGGGTGGTGGCGGGCGCTTCGCCGCTGGGCTTCGCGGTTCCGTCGGACGAGGTCGGACGCCGGCGTTCGCTCGGGATTGCCGGAGGGTTTCGTGCTGCTGTCGGGCGGGCCGCTGCCGTCGGAGTCGCTCGACGCGGGCTTTGCCGCTGTGGTGGCTTCGGGCGTGGACGTGCCCGTGGTGGTCCTGGATGTTCCCGAGGGCTTGGAGCCGGCCGTGGCCGAGCTGGCGTCGGCGGCCGGGCTCCCTGAGGCGCGGTTGCATGTGCGGGGATCATTGGATGCCGCGGATCGCGCTGCGGTGTTCGGTGGCGCGGTCGCGTTCGTGGCGCCGTCGCGGCGTGGCGCCTTCCCGTGGCGGGTGGTGGATGCTTTGACGCTCGGGGTGCCGGTCGTCGCCGCTTCGTCGGCCGTGCATGACGAGGTTGTTGTGGACGGGGGAGTGCTCGTCGCTGGCTGCCGATCGCGCTTCGCTGGTTGAGGGGCTTGGGTCGGCTCTGGCGTCGGCGGTCGGGTCGACGGCTGCCGCCGAGCGGCTCGCTGTGCTCGCGGGGGATCGCGGACGGTCGTTCTCGTGGCGCGAGGCCGCCGACAAGGTGTGGATGCTCCACGCGGAGCTGTAGCGGACGCCGTCGCGGCCGAGTCGACGTCCTCGACCGATACCGTGCGAGGAACGCCGCGAGCGCGTCGCGGGTCACAGCGGCGTCGGGTCGGAATGCCGGAAGACCGAGATCGCTGCTCCAGCCCTTCGAGATCCCGCTGTTGTGGAGCCATGCGATCTGCGGCGAAGTCCGGATGGAACTCCGACACGTCAGCAAAAGGCGAATGCGCGGGAACGATCGTGTCGGGCCGTCCAGCATGCTCGTAGAGCACCACCGCGAGCGACGCGCGGGTCAGGACGAGATCTGGCTCGAAACGCGCAAAAGTCAGGCCGGCGGCATAGACGACACGAGCCAGGCGATCGCCGTGGCATCCGGATGCGAATCATCGGCGTCCGACGCCACGGCCCCGGTGTGAATCGCCGGGGGCATGCCCGCCAGAGCGTG
Organism: uncultured Actinomycetota bacterium; assembly: GCA_963754635.1. GTDB lineage: Bacteria > Actinomycetota > Actinomycetes > Actinomycetales > Microbacteriaceae > Microbacterium. The sequence goes on from CAVWGM010000002.1 coordinate 397,778, forward strand.
CATTGCGCGCGCAAGAGAACCGCGAGGCGCCACCTGCTCCTCAGGCCGGAGGCCTGCGCACCGCTCTCATCGGGGAAGAACGTCAGCGCCCGCTTCTCCGAGAGTTCGAGAATCTCGTCGAAGAACGGATGCTCGCGCTGCACATCGGCGACGGGGATTTGCTCAGCTCCTGAGCTCTTTGACGGCCAGCGGCTGACGGCCGTCGAAGACGATCTTGCCGCCCCGCAGCAGGATGCCGCGCTGCACAGGTCCGAGACCATGTTCAGATCGTGCGAGACGACGACCAGCGTCTTGCCGGCCGCGTGCAGCTCGCGGATGCGCGCCAGGCACTTGCGCTGGAACGGCTCGTCGCCGACGGAGAGGATCTCGTCGATCAGCAGCACGTCCGACCTCGGTGTGGATCGCCACCGAGAACGCGAGACGGAGGAACATGCCCGAGGAGTAGTGCTTCACCTCGGTGTCGATGAACTGCTCGATCTCGCTGAACGCGACGATGTCGTCGAACCGTGCTTCGATCTCCTTCTTGCTCATCCCGAGGATCGCGGCGTTCAGGAAGATGTTCTCGCGCCCCGACAGGTCGGGGTGGAAGCCGGCGCCGACTTCGATCAGGCCGGCGACCCGGCCGCGCGTGAGCACCTCGCCCGCTGTCGGGGCTCGAGCACGCCGGAGATCAGCTTCAGCATCGTCGACTTGCCCGACCCGTTGAAGCCGAGCAGCGCGACGGCCTCGCCCTGCGTCGATCGTGAACGACATGCCGTCGAGGGCGTGGAAGTCGGTCGTGAGGGGCTTGCGGCGCATGGCCGCGACGAATGTCTCCTTGATGGAGTGCGTGTGCCGGAGCTTGAAGTCCTTGTGCACGTCGTCGACGACGATGCTGGGGCGCGGCACGGGTCAGAGATCCTGGGCAAAGCGACCCTCCAGCCGGCGGAAGACGGTCTGGCCGACGACGAGCAGTGATCAGAGAGACCCCCAGCGCGATGCCGGCGAACAGCCAGCAGATCGGGCAGCGACTCGGCGTCCGCGGGGTCCAGGGGGAACCAGATGCCGTAGTGGAAGAGCTCGACGGCGGGCGTCAGCGGGTTCAGCCGGTAGAGCACGAACAGCCACTCGGGGACGGCGTCGGCGACCATCTGCCACTGGTACATCACCGGCGACGCCCACACCGCCATCATCACGATGATCTCGACGAAGCTCTGCGCGTCGCGGAAGGTGACGTTGATCGCGCCGAAGAACAGGCCGAGCCCGGTCGCGAGCACCGAGACGATCACGAGCGCCAGCAGGATCGCGCCGATCTGCACGCAGCGAGGGCGCCCAGCCGAAGAACAGCGCGATGACGATCACGACGATGATCTGCGGGATGGTGTTGACCGCCGCGATCAGCATGCTCGAGACGGGGAACATCTCGCGGGGCAGGTAGATCTTCTTGATCAGCGCGGCGTTGTCGACGAGCGAGCGGGTGCCGTTGGAGAACGCCTCGTTGAAGAAGGTGACGACGGTGATGCCGGCCAGCAGGTAGATCGGGAAGAACTCCACGCGCGCGTTCATGCCGAGGAACACGCCGATCGCGACGTAGAAGACGACGAACTGCACCAGCGGCTTGACGTAGGACCACATCCAGCCGAGCACCGAACCGCGGTACCGGATCTGAACTTCCTTGCGCACGATCAGCGAGAGCAGGTACCGGCGGTGGAACACGTCCAGCAGACCGAGGTTGCGTCCTGGCTGCTCGAGCGCGGACGCCTCGGGCGACACGCGGGACATTGCCCTCCTTCAGGCATGGGGTGGACGGCCCGGAGCGGGCGGGTTACATCCTAGTCGGCGACCGCTGCGGGATTGCTGGGACCGGATCGGCGCCCCATCGGTCGCACTCGGGTGCTCGAAGGCCGGCTTGGTAGACTCCGGAACGCTCCGTCGCTCGGCGGGTCCGCGTCCTCGACTTCCAGGGAGACTCCCCGAATCGTGACTTCATACCGTCCTCGGCCAGCCCGCCGTCTTCCGCCTCACCGGCGGAGGACTTGCCACTGGACCTGTCGGTGCGCGAGCGCGGCTGCTGGTCGGCGCGCTGAACTTCCACGCGCTGATGGCGCCCGGGCGCGAGCTGACGGTGCATGCCTACGACGGCGCGTGGAACACCCTGCCCCGGCTGACCGACGATGCGACCTTCGACGGGATGTCGCGGCAGTTCCGCTCACGCGCGTGTTCACTCTGGCGATGCAGAGCGCGGTCGTCGCCGGAGTCGCGCGATCCGATCGCTGCGCGAGGACGCCGCAGCGGCGCTCATCGCCGGCATCCGTGCGCCACCTCCACGTCTCGCGCGACGACGTGCTGCAGTTCGACCCGCCTCGCGAGCATCTCCAGAGTCGGTTCGCGCGCCCTGCGCGCATCGGTGCGTACCCGGTGGCCACTGCTGTACGACGAGGCGCGCGACATCGAGCTGCTTCGGCATCGCGCACGGTCCATCGCCACCGCGCAACGCGGCGGGACTATCGCCGCGAGTTCGCGCCGGGCGGCATCCACGCGGACAGCGAGATCGTGACGCGCGGCGCCGGCGCCGGCCGGCGCGCCACGGGCGGTGGTCATCGGCCTGCACTGGTTCGAGCTCGGAGGCGCCGAGCGGTGGGCGTTCGAGACCGTCAAGCTCGTCGCGCGAGGCGGGTCTGCTGCCGATCGTGCTCACCAATCGCGACTCGCACCAGCCCTGGATCGGTCGGCCCGAGCTCGACGGCGCGCTGATCGTCCCGTTCTCCGAGCCGACGGTGCGCTCGCAGACCGCGGGCGTGGAAGAGCTGCTGCGCGCGATCCTGCGCACCTTCGATGTGCGCGGCGTCGTGGTGCACCACAACCAGTGGCTCTACGACCGCCTGCACTGGATCGCACGCTCGCGCCCGGGACTGCCCGATCGTCGATTCCACCCACATCGTCGAATACCGCGGCGGCGGCTTCCCGCACAGCAGCGTGCGCGTGGACGAGGTCGATCACGCGTCACCACGTGATCTCGCCGTGCGCTGCAGCGGTGGATGATCGATGTGCAGGGCGTCGCCGGCGAGAAGGTCGTCATGGCTCCGCTCGGCGGGCTCACGGTCGACCCGCAGCGACGCGAGATTTCCGCCGGCGTGCGCGAGGGCGAGCCGTTCACGGTCGCGTTCATCGGCCGGATGGCGCGGCAGAAGGCGCCCGAGGTCTTCCTCGGCTCGCGCGCATCGACTCCGTGCGCACCCGCGACGACATCCGTTTCGTCATGCACGGCGACGGCGAGCTGGCGACCTGGGTCGATGACCTGATCGCCCGCTACGGGCTCGGCGACGTCGTCGATGCGGCGGGACTCGTCGGTGCCGGTGGCGACCACGCTCGATGAGGCGCACGTGCTGCGTGGTGACATCGCACAACGAGGGGCTCACGTTGACCACGCTCGAGGCAATCGACTCACGGCGTGCCGGTCGTCTCCACCGACGTCGGCGCGCAGGCCGACATCATCCCCGACCGCGCTCTGGTCAGCCGCAACGTCCATCGCGCCGTGCGGCGAGGCCGCGCGCAAGGTCGAGTGGATCGCGGACGACGAGGATGCGCGCCACCGGCTGTGGCGCGACGAGCGCGCGGCCGAGAAGAAGCTGCTGTCGCGGACATCCGCCAGCGAATGGTTCACACAGGAGGTGGGATCGTGGTGACGGTCGCCGCAGTCGTCGTCACGTTCAACCGGCTCGAGAAGCTGAAGACCGTGATCGCATCGATCGAGGCGCAGACGCTGCCGGTCGCGACTCTGTTCGTGATCGACAACGCGTCGACGGACGGCACGGCGGAGTACCTCGCGCAGCTCTCCACGACCGTGCCGCTCGAGGTCGTCACGATGGAGACGAACTCCGGCGGCGCGGGCGGGTTCGCCGAGGGGATGCTGCGCGGCTACGCCTCCGGCGCCGACCACGTCTGGATCATGGACGACGACTGCTATCCGCAGCCCCGACAGCGCTCGCGTCGCTCGTCGCGGGATTCGACGGCGCGGTGGCCGAGCTCGGACGCCGACGTGCCGTTCGCCTGCTCGGTCGTGCAGTTCACCGACGGCACGCATCTGCGAGATGAACAACCCGGTCCCGACCTGGGACTGGGGGCGGCTGCTGGTCAAGGGGCAGCAGAACGTCATGGTCACCGCGTGCTCGTTCGTGTCCGTGCTGATCCCGCGGTGGGCGATCGCCAGCTACGGGCTGCCGTACCGCGGAGTACTTCATCTGGTTCGACGACCGCGAGTACACGCTGCGGCTGACCCGCGTGTGCCCTGGCGTGCAGGTGCTCGACAGCGTCGTCGTCCACGACATGGGCGACAACCGCGGCGTGAACTTCGCCATGGTCGACGACAAGAGCGTGTGGAAGTTCGCGTACGGCGTGCGCAACGAGGCCTCCTATCAGCTGCACCATCGCGGCCTGCTGTACTTCCTCGAGTTCGGGGCGCGGCTGTTCGTGAGCCTGCACCGCGGACGGGTTCCGCTGCGGCTGCGGAGGGCGACTGCTGCCCGGTACTTCGCAGGAGTCCGCTTCAACCCGAAAGTGCGCTTCCCTGTGCTGGAAACCACTTAGCCTGGCGTATGCTCCAGTCACATGCGTAACATGTGGCACATGCGTCTCAGGAGTGTCGTCAATCGGATCGCGGTCCTGACCGTCGTCGTCACAGTTTTCGTCGGCGGCGCGGTCGCTGCCGGCGCCTCCGCGGCCGAGTCGACTCGCGTCCCCTCGACGTCATCGCTTGAGACAGCGAGAGGTCTGACAGTGCACCAGTCACTCGTCGGCTTCGACCCTGGCAACATCATCGACGACGCCGTGTTCTTCAACTCCGCGTCCATGGGCGAAGCAACCATCCAGAGCTTCCTCAATGGGCGGGTGCCGAATTGCCAGCCCGGGTACGGGTGCCTCAAGACTTTCAGTCAGACGACGCCGACCCGCGAGGCGACGGCATTGTGCGGTCGCTATGAGGGTTCGGCATCCGAGAGCGCTGCCCGCATCATCACGAAGGTCGCCCAGGCATGCGGAATCAACCCGCAGGTGATCATCGTGACGCTGCAGAAGGAGCAGGGCCTGGTGACTCACACCGCGCCTACCGAATCCCGCTTCAGGATAGCAATGGGGCAAGGATGCCCGGACACCGCAGCGTGCGACACTCGCTATTACGGCTTCTTCAATCAGGTCTACGGTGCAGCGGCGCAGTTCAAGAGGTACGCGAACCCGCCGGGGACCTCTAACTACTTCACCTGGTACGCGCCCGGTCGAACCTGGAACGTGCAGTTCCACCCCAACGCTGCGTGCGGAAGCTCCCCCGTGACCATCCGCAACCAGGCGACGGCAAACCTCTACTACTACACGCCGTATCAGCCGAACGCGGCGGCGCTCGCTGCTGGGTACGGCGCGGCGAACAACTCCTGCTCGAGCTATGGGAACCGCAACTTCTACAACTACTTCACCGATTGGTTCGGAAGCACCCGCGGGGCGCAGATGAACTTGATCAAGGTGAGCTCCTCCGCAACGGTGTACCTCAACGCTTTGGGCAAGCGCTGGAGCATCGCGTCGGTCCACGATTGGATAGAACTGAACCGCGTGTACGGGCCGACGCAGGTCGTCAGCGACTCCTACCTCGCCACGCTAGCAAACGCCGGCCCCGCAACCGCGATCGTTCGCAACGCGTCATCCGGAGAGATAGCCCTGATCCAGGACGGTCAGTCTCATCAATTCTCGTCCTGCGAGGCAGTGCAGGCATGGGGTGCATCGTGCGCGAATCCCGTGAATCTCTCCGCCGGTGTCTTCTCAGCTGTTCCGCGAGGAGCGATGATGACGGAGTTTTTCCAAGTTGCTTCCACCGGTCGCTGGGGGCGAATGGCGGGCGCCGAACCAGAGATGTACTACGACCGAGCTGCAGCAATATATGCGAATCGCGGCGTTGAACCGTATGCCGCTCGTATTCCGGAACTCGTGCTTTCGAAGCTCTCCCCTCGACCCCTCACGTTCGCTCCAGCGACGCTCGTGAAGACGACGGACGCACCCATGGTCTACGTAACTGACGTCGGTGGGAGGCTCGTTGCGGTCCCGAGCTTCGGGATGACCGACGCTCTGGGGATGCGCGCGAGCGAATTGCGGACGGTGTCGCCGGCTGACTTCTCCGCGTACCGTTGGAACAGAACCGATATGGTCACTGGCCTTGTCACCTGCTTGAACACGACGTACATCGGCGCGCAGGGGCGCCTACATCCGCTCGCGGACTCCGGCTCAGTCGGGCTGGCGTCATTCGCGCTGAGCGACGACGCGTGCAGGAGACTCAGTCTTGCCACGACTCCGTTGGCGAGTGTTTTCGCGAAGTCGCCGCGGAGCGACGTTGTCTACCAGGTCGCAAATGAACCAGACCCCGTTCGCCTCGTGGAAGGCACTCGTCCAAACGAACGGTGGCGCGGCGCCGACCATACTCACCGTGAGCGACGACCTCCTCGCCCCGCTTCCGACAGCGGCGCTGCGGTTCGCCGACGGCGATCTGATTAAGGGCGATCAGTCCCCTGTCGTGTTCGTCGTCTCGGCGGGATCCCTGGTCCCGTTGCCCTCTTTCGACGCGGCGCGCGAACTCGGTCTCAGCACGAACTTCTTCGTACGACCGCAGAACGAGATCGCGTCGTACCGCCCGGCCCCGATGCTCTCGAATTGGATCCGCTGTGGCGACAGCACCGAAGTGCACGTCGCTGCGTCGGGCATGCTGTACCGGCTCGCCAGCCCTGCGCTAGCAGAGGGTTTCACGATCTCCTCGTTGTCCAGCGCGCTCTGCAGCTCGCGCCCGACGGCAGCGACGGTTTTGACGAGCGTCTTTGTCAAGTCCGCCGGAGTGACCGTCTTCGCCGCTCAATCGGGCGAATTGCGCCCGGTCAGATCATGGACGGCGCTGTTGCGTCTGAATGGCGGGTCGGCGCCCACGATCCTGACCGTGAGCGACTCCACCATTCGGAGCAGCCCGCCGGTCAGCCCATCGATTGAATCGTGTCGCAGCGGGCGAGCGGCACGGACGGAGCCTCGCGCTCCGCGAGCAGGCGTCGTCGAGGGTCAGGCGTTCGCTAGGTAGTTCTCGAGCGAGATCGCCGCATCGGCGGGCTCAAAACCCGTGCCGACGATCTTGGCGAGGTCGAGCACACTGTTCCGCGGTCGGGGGGCTACCGGGCCGGTGGTGGACGCGAAATACTCGTCCGTCGAGACTCCGGTGACCCGTGCGGGGTCGTGGCCCGTCAGTGCGAAGACCTGACGTGCGATGTCGGCCCACGATGTCGCGCGACCTGCGCCGGTGAGGTTGTAGATGCCTGAAGGCGCTGCGGTCGAGATCAGGTGCAGGATGCCGCGCGCGAGGTCTTCCGTGAAGGTCAGACGGCCGATCTGATCGTCGACGACCTTCGGATCTATGCCGCGCTCTGCGAGTGACGCCATGGTGCGGACGAAGTTCCTGCCCTCGCCGATCACCCAGGAAGTGCGCACGATGTAATGGCGGGAAACCGTTGCCACCGTGGCCTCGGACGCGGCCTTCGTCTGGCCGTAGACGCCCAGTGGGCACAGCGCGGCAGACTCGGAATAGCTCCCCTCAGAGGCGCCGTCGAACACGTAGTCGGTCGAGACATGGACGAGTGTCACATCGTTCTCGGACGCGATTCGAGCGAGGTGCTGCACACCTGTGACGTTGGCGGCCCAGGCTTCCACACGGCCGCCTGGCGTCTCAGCGAGATCGACGACGCCGTGTATGCGGCGGCGTTGATGATCGCGGCGTAGTCGCGCCAACGGCGGGCCGTGGCCACACCCGGATCGGAGATGTCGATGTCGGACCGACTCGCGTATTCGACGTGCGGGCTGTCGCCGAGGTGGTCGCGCAGCGCGCGCCCGAGCTGCCCGTCGGCCCCGATCACGAGAGTCTTACGCGGCGGAAGGGGCACAACGTCAGCCAAGCGAGGGTGCGCGCGATCTTTCTCGGATAGCTCGCTGCGATCCAGCGGTATGGGCCAGTCGATGGCGACGGTCTCGTCGGCGAGATTGAGGAACGTGTAGGCAGCGTCCGGCGACCAGTGGTCGTTGACGAGGTAGACGTACGCGGTGTCAGGCTCGAGCGTTTGATACGAGTTGCCGACGCCCCGCGGTACCAGGATGGCGCGAGACGCATCGATCTCGGCCGCGAAGACCGTGCCGAACGTCGGCCCATCGCGCAGATCGACCCAGGCCCCGAAGACACGTCCCGTCGCCACCGAGACCCACTTGTCCCAGGGCTCGGCGTGGATGCCGCGTGTCGTTCCGACCGCATCGTTGAACGAGATGTTGTTCTGCACGGGCCGGAGGTCGGGAATCCCCGCGGCGACCATCTTCTCGCGCTGCCAGTTCTCCTTGAACCATCCGCGGGAGTCTCCGTGTACCGGAAGCTCGGCGATCAACAGTCCGGGTATCGCTGTTTGTGATCGTCAGTTGTTTGCCGAACTGCGTCATCACTGGCCTTTGGACGCGTAAAACGCTTCGACGCCGTCCTTGTTGCCGGCCCACCATGACTCATTCTCGCGGTACCACTGGATCGTCGCAGCGAGACCGGCTCCGAAGTCGCCGTAGGAAGGCGACCAGCCGAGTTCCCTGCGCAGCTTCGTCGAGTCGATCGCAAGCAATACGTATTTAACGGAAGCCTGGCCGAAGAAGAT
>CAVWGM010000003.1:0-1648833 GCA_963754635.1 uncultured Actinomycetota bacterium
TTATCCGAAGATTCTCGAGGCGCTGGGGCTGTAATGACTCGGGACTACGTTGAGTTGCGACCGAAGCGCAACCGTGGGTGGCCGTGGCCCGAGGACTCTTCGGGTCGAACGCCAATGTACGGGGAGGACGGCTGGTGTCATGCGTGTGGTGTGCCGCAGCGGAAGCAACGTGGCTCGATGGTGCTGCAGCGTCGAGGACTCACGGTCACGGGTGCGTGGGTCCCGAACTGGCGATTTGACACGTTGTGTCTTGCGCCGGATGTTACTCACGAGGTCGCGGACCGGTTCCGGGTCGAGTTGCGTGAGATCAAGGTGGGCGAGCTCATCGCCGGGGGAGGCGATGCAGGTCGTGATCCCGTCGACCCGGCAGAAGTGGTTCGACGAGGAACAACTGCGCGAACGCGCGATCGAGGGGCACGGCAGTCCCGGCGCGCGGTGTTCGGTCTGTGGGACGTGGCGGTGGATGCCAATGGGGTGGGGCAGCCTGCCCCCCGTTCTGGACCCGTCGGTTGTGAACGGGTATGACATCGTGGCGGGGCCAGAGTGGTTCGGTGATGGGTGGAGCGCATCGCGACGGATTCTCGTGCGCCGCGAGCTGGCCGAGCTGCTTCGGGATGCGAGTCCGCGAGACTTCGCGATCCACGATGTTTCCGAACTGGCCGGGCTGACCGGGTCGGAGCCGGACTGGTTGGCGAGACCGGTCGCGCGACTACCGGCGGGTGCAGTGTCCGAGGTGTTTGTGGGCGAGCCTGCTCCCGGAATCTCGCGTCGAGGGAGAGCCGGCGACGCCGGCCCGGCGGGCCGCGGCGGCTGCACGTCATATGCTCGAGCGCAGCGGCGGTCTGGTCAGCGCGGATGCGCTGGTCGTCGCCGCTCAGCGATTCTTCGACGGCGGAGAGGTGGACGAGGCGGTTTCGTTGTGGCGCCAGGCCGCCGAGCACGGTAGCGTCGCCGCGAAGGACGCACTCGATCGAGTCTTTTCCCCCCAAGATTGACAGGCCGTCGCCAATCGGCGCCGGGAACGATGTCGAGATTGGCGATCCGCGCCAGTACCGAGAAGTCGGTGTGTGCGGTTCCGGATGAGGCCCGGCGCTATATATCGCGGGTCGTGTCGCTCCCGCGTTCGGCCACGGGGGAGGAGGCGTCTAGTGGTTCGTCCCGAATCTCGACGACCTGATGTAAGCGGTCGGCTCGTCGCGCTAGTCGACTCCATCTTGGTGAAATTTCGATCGATCCGCATCGCAAACCCGTGCTGACGAGGAGAGTCTGGCTGACGTTCGCGACCTGCTGTTGCAAGCGATAGGGCTCGCAGAAAGGGGCCCATCACAAGCGCAATTGATCTTGAAGAGGGCCGCCCGCCGAGTCGTTGATGAGTGGAGTCTCACGGACCGGCTTCTCAAGACTGCCCAAGGAGGCTGGAGCCTGACCCGGTTTCCCGGACGGTTCTTGTGTGTTGATCATGCCGCGATTTCGGCGGCGGTGTGAAGGGCTTCGTAGTCGGCGGGGCTGAGGTCGCCGAGGCTGGTGTGCCGGCGGCGGGGGTTGTAGAAGCCCTCGATCCACTCGAACATGGCCGAGCGCGAGCTGCGCGCGGGAGTCCCAGATGCGTGCGGTCGAGGAGCTCGCGTTGCATGGTCGACCAGAAGCGACTCGATGAGCGCGTTGTCGACGCTGGATGCGACTCTGCCCATCGATCCGAGCAGGCCGGCTTGGCGGAGCCGGTGCCCGAAGAGCCAGCTGGTGTATTGCGCTGCCGCGGTCCGCGTGAACGACGGTTCCGGGTTCGGGTCGGCGTCGCCAGCGGGCCATCTCGAGCGCGTCGACGACGATCTCCGCGGTGATCCGGTCCGAGATCGACCAGCCCACGATCCGGCGGGAGAAGGCGTCGATCACGGCGGCGCAGTAGACCCATCCGTCCCGGGCGCGGTGCTGCGTGATGTCGCAGAACCAGAGCCGGTTCGGCGCAGTCGGCGACGGAACTGTGCGCTTCACGAGGTCCTCGTGCGTCGCGGTGTCCGGCTTCCAGCCGCGCCGCTTGCGGCGGTGGCGAGACCCCGACCAGCCCGTCCAGCCGCATCAGCCGCGCGACGCGTTTGCGGCCGACGCGGACGCCGAGTCCGAGCCGCAGCTCGGCGTAGCACCCGCGGTGCGCCGTAGGTGCTGCCGCGAGTCGGCGTGGATGTCGCCGGATCGTCGTCGTCAGCTCAGCATCCGCGACCGCGCGCGGCGACGGTGACCGGCCGCGCCAGTCGTAGTAGCCGGAGGTGGAGACGTTCAGGAACCGGCAGGCCACCGCGACGGGAACACCGTCCGCGGCGAGCTCCTGGACCAGCCGGAACCCTATTTTGGGAGCACGTTCTCCCGGGCGAAGTAGGCGCTGGCGCGCTTGAGGATCTCGTTCTCCATCTCCAGCACCCGCAGCCGCGCGACGCAGCTCGACGAGCTCCTTGTGCTCGTCGGTCGTCAGACCTGGCTTGCGGCCGCTGTCGATCGTCGTCACGGTTCATCCAGTTGCGAAGACACGGACTCGCTGATCCCGAGATCACGCGCGGTCTGGCCGACCGGGTTGCCCTGGGCGACCAGATCGAGGGCTCGACGCCGGAACTCCGGCGGGTGGGCAGCAGGCATCTCACGGACTCCTTCCGAGACGATCATCGCCTCAACTCAGGTGTCCGGGAAAGCGGGTCAGGCTCCGCTCTAGCTGGTGGGAGGAGCGACTTCGGCGACGCGCGGTTCGCACCCTACGCGGAGTTCCTGTAGCACAGCCGGAAGTCCTTGCCGCCGCTCCAACCGAGGTCGCGAAATGACGGCATCCGTGGCGTCATACTAGGCGCCGCCGACCAGGCGAGCTCGCCCAGTCGATCCTGCCGCTACCACGACGGTGCAAACTCACCGCGCCTCGAGAACGATGCCAGTGCGGCGCTTGCATTTCAGCAGTCATCCCGTCCGGGAAGCCGCAGTGTCGTGGGAAAGCACGTGGAAAGAAGTAGTGCATCGCCGTACGGCCTCGAAAGGTCGAGATCCGCGGAATGACGCGGAAAGTTCAAGTTCGCGCAACCTTGAAAGGTGGTCCGACAAGGGTTCAAATCCCACCGTCACCGCCAGAAAACCCCCGTTTATCGGGGGTTTTTTCGTTCCCGGATGGCTCGTGGGAAAGAAATGGGAAAAACCGTTCGCGAAAAGTGTCCGGGATGGCTCGGAATCGGACACGCGCGAGGGATGGCTTGCAGCGTCAGACTCGGCGCAGCCCGCGGAATATCGCGGAGGACGCAACCCCACCGACGACTCTGTTGTCGCGCCCTTGACTACTGACGGTGGGCATCTGGCCCACCGTCAGGAATGCTCACGTCGGGTCAGTGCCTACATTCCACATACACACCGCGCCCGGGTAGCGCCCCGTCTCAGCCCTTGGTCGACCCCGCCGTCAGGCCGCGACACGATGTACCTCTGCAGGAACAGGAACAGCACGAGCACCGGGATCGCCGCGACGACCGCGCCCGCCGTGAACAGGCCCCAGTGGGCGTTGCGCTCGTCGGAGACCCAGTCGTAGAGGCCGATCGCGAGGGTCAATTGTCTCCGAGCGCTGCAGCACCACCCGCGCGATGATGAAGTCGCTGAACGTGCCGATGAACGACAGCAGGCCCGACGACGGCGAGGATCGGCGCGACCAGTCGCAGGATGATGCGCCAGAAGATCTGGGCGTGGATGGCGCCGTCGATCTTGGCCGCCTCGTCGAGCTCGCGCGGCACGGTGTTGAAGAAGCCGTACATGAGGAACGTGTTCACGCCCAGCGCGCCGCCGAGGTAGACGCAGATCAGTCCGAGGCTGCGAGTTCAGCCCGAGCACCGGGAAGACGTCGCCGATCGCGATGCAGCACGAGGAAGATCGCGACGAACGCGAGCATCTGCGGGAACATCTGCAGCAGCAGCAGCGTCGGTGAGCCCCGCCCGGCGTCCGCTGAACCGGAAGCGCGAGAAGGCGTAGGCCGCCGCTGCGCCCATGAGCACCGTGCCGGCCGCGGTGAGCGACGACACCAGCGAGCGAGTTGCGCATCCAGGTCCAGAACGGGGTGTCGCCGAGGTCGACGTAGTTCGGCGAGCGAGCACCGACGCGGAACAGGTCGTACGAGCCGGTGAGCGTTCCCGCCGGGTTCAGAGACGCCGAGAGCGACGTAGAGCAGCGGGAAGACGCGATAGACGATCATCACGACGCCGACCAGCGTGGCGCCAGCCGAGCTCGCTCCACCAGCGTCGGCGGGCCGCGTTCCAGGGCGAGCTGTCGGCGGCGGAGGTCGGCGTGCCGACGGAGGTCGGCTCATCGTCAGATCTCCTCGAGACGAGCGGGTACGGCGGAACCGACCCACGAGATGATGCCGACCATCACGAAGATCACGAGTGACAGCGCGCTGGCCACGCCGTATTGCTTGCTGCCGCTCTTCGAAGGCGACCGAGTAGACCATCGAGATCAGGATGTCGGTGTGCCCGACGACGTACGGGGCGCCGACGAAGTTGGGACCACCGCCGGTCAGCATGTAGATCAGCGCGAAGTTGTTGAAGTTGAACGCGAACGACGAGATCAGCAGCGGCGCGACCGACGATCATCAGAAGCGGCAGCGTGACGTAGCGGAAGATCCGCCAGCGGCCCGGCGCCGTCGATGCGCGCGGCGTCGATCAGGTCGGCCGGCACCGCCTGCAGCGCGCCCGGTGCAGATGAGGAACATGTACGGGAAGCCGAGCCACAGGTTCACGCCCAGCACCGAGAGCTTGGCCAGCATCGGGTCGGTGAGCCACGGGATCGTCGGCGCCGCCGAGCAGCACCGACGTTGATGTACCCGAACGCCGTTGAGCATGCCCGGCCCAGACCAGCGCCGAGAGGAACCCGGGGAACGCGTACGGAAGGATCAAGAGCGACCGGTAGATCTTCCGTCCGCGCAGCGCGCGAGTCGTTGAACGCGATCGCGAGGAAGATGCCGAGCGGGAAGGTGGTCGACCACGGACAGGAACGCGAACACGAACGTCCAGACGAAGATCTGGGCGAACGGCCCCGCCATCCGCGGATCGGTGATCATCGTCCCGAAGTTCGCGAACCCGACGCCGACGCGCCAGCCCGGATTGAGGACCGTCACCGTCGTCCGAGACGAAATTGCCGGTGTCGCTGACGTGGTACACGGTCCCGTCTGTCGAGTCGACGAACGTGTCGGTGTCCTCGTCGTATTGCAAGACGGGAACGGCCACGAACCCCGTCGAGCCGTCCTGGGTGCGGAGTGAACCGTCGGCGGGATCGCCGGACAGGGGTACTCGCAGGGTCGACGACCTCGTCCTGCCGCTGGGCGATCTCGGCGAAGGTCAGCGTCTGCCACCCGGGGACCTCCGTGACCTGCTCGTCCTCGACGGTGGCGTTGCGGACCTCGTCGAGCGGTTGGCCAGAGGTGCCGAGCAGCGCTTCGCCGTCGTCGACGATCGCGAAGGCGAGCTGATCGCCGCGAGCGAGCACGGCCAGCGGGTAGGTCGGCGAGCCTTCGACGCGCACTTCGTTCTGCTCGGAGATCTGCGCGATCGCATCCTGCTTGGTCGAGTTGTGACCGTCGCCGTAGTTGGTGAAGGCGACGTACCCGGTGAAGCCCATCACGAAGATCTGGTAGACGAACAGGAAGATCAGCCCCGGGACGAGGTACTTCGCTGCCACGCGCCCGGCGTGAGAAGTACGCCCAGTTCACGACGGCGAGAATCACGACGAGGGAGATCAGGATCGCCCATTGGCCGATCGCCCAAGCCGTCAGAACCCCGTACAGACCGAGCGCATCGGCCAGTCCGACGAGGATGAGCTTGACGAAGAAGCCGACGCCGAGGGTGCGGCCACGCTCGGTCGGAGTCGGTGTGGTTGGGACGGGGCGGGTGCGGGGGCGGTGGAGGTGGTAAGCGCCATCGGTGATCCTTGGGCAGAGCGTACGGCGGACGGGGGCTGCTTCCGCCCGCCCGCCGTCGTCGGGCAGGCGGGCGGAACCACGTATCAGCCCGCGTCGATGGCGTCCTGGACGTTCTGCACGAGCGCGTCCCATCCTTCGATCGGGTCGACCTGGCCGTCGATGATCTGAGCCTCGGTGGTGCCCCAGAAGCCCCAGACCGCGCTCATCTCCGGGATGGCGGGCATGGGCGCACCCTCGGCACCGGCGGCGTTGAACCCGGCGATCACCGGGTCGTCGACCTTCTCAGCCGAGGCGATCAGCGCTGGGCTGCGCTTGCTCGACTCGTAGAGCAGGTCCTGCGCCTCCTCGGTCGTGAGGTAGTTCACCACGAAGTCGTTGGCCACGACCGGGTTCTTCGACTTGGCCGAGATGAAAATGCCCGATACGCCGACGAACGGCTGTGCCGGCTGGCCTCCCGCGCTCGGCACCGGGAGCACGGTGAAGTCGATGCCGGCCTCCTGCATGCCGGGGATGCCCCACGGTCCGGTGATGATGTATGGCGACTTCCCGTCGCCGAACGCCTGTCCGGCCACCGCGCCGTCGACGGCGATGTCGAGCACGCCCTCCTGGCCGAGCTTCGCGAGGTACTGCGCCCACGCGTGCCCCGCCTCGCCGCCCATCGCCAGCTCGGACGTGTACGAGCCGTCGGCGTTCTGCTTGAACACCTGCGCACCGAACGAGGTCTGCAGGGGATACATGTGGTACGGATCGGACTCCTCGCCCTGCTGGATGAGCACGGGGAACTCGGTGCCGGCGGTCCTGCCCTCGGCGATGAGCTCGTCGAACGTCGTCGCCTTCGTCTCTGAGAGCAGCGCGTTGTTGCGCACCAGTGCGACGTTCTCGAGCGCCAGCGGGACGCCGTAGTACTGGCCGTCGTAGGCCATCGCCGCCGAGGCGACGGGCGCGAAGTCGTCGACCTTGTCGCCCAGCTCGATGGGGGCCACGACGCCGTTTTTCACCCACTCGCCCAGACCGTCGTGGGCCGAGATGATCATGTCGGGGCCTTCGCCGGTGGGCACCTGCGCGACGAAGTCGGGGCCGATGTCTTCCACCGCCTTCTCGACCAGCTCGATCTCGACGCCGGACTCCTCCTGGTACGCATCGACAAGCGGCTGCATCTCGACGACCCGGTTCGGGTCGACCCACAGCGTGAGCTTCTCGTCGCTGCCGGAGTTGCCGCCGGTGCCTCCGCTGTTGCCGTCGCCGGCGCCCGCACATGCCGCGAGCGTCAGGGTGGCGCTGATCGCGCCGATCATCATGATGCTTCGTCGCATCCTCATGGTCCTATCCTTTCCTGCTGTGTCAATCGTGGCGTCCTGGGGACGTTTCCTCCGGATCCGCGCACTCATCGGGCGAGCCACACGGTGGAGTCTGGCGGGCAGCAGCGCGCCGTCGATCGGCACGCTGCTGAGGAGGATCTGCCGATGCGTCGGCAGCTCGATCGGCGTCGCGCCCAAGTTGGTGACGCTGATCGTCTCTGCGCCGCGCGCGAAGGCGATGACGTCTGCGCCGAGCTCGAGCCACTCGATCGTCTCACCGCGCAGGTCGTCGCGATCGCGGCGGATGCCGAGCGAGGTGCGATAGAGCGAGAGCATCGATCCGGGGTCCTCGGATTGTGCCTCGACGGTGAGTGAACCCCAGTCGTCGGGCTGCGGCAGCCACGAGGGACCGCGTCGGCACCGAAGCCGAACGGCGCCTGGTGGCCGGACCAGGGCAGTGGGACGCGGCATCCGTCTCTGCCGGGGTCGACGCCCTCGGACCGGAAGTACATCGGATCCTGCAGCACGCTCCAGCGGCAGATCCTCGACCTCGGGCAGGCCCGAGCTCGTCGCCCTGGTAGATGTAGAGGGCAGCCGGGCAGCGCAGCCGATCAGCAGCGCGGCCGCGCGTGCGCGGCGGGTGCCGGCGCCAGGTCGGTCGGGATGCCGAAGCGCTTCGCTGGTCGAAGGCGAAGCGAGCTGTCCGCACGGCCGTAGCGGGTCACCGGCCGGGTGACGTCGTGGTTGGACAGCACCCAGGTGGCGGGTGCGCCGACCGGCGCGTGCGCGTCGAGTGTGCGCTCGATCGAGGCGCGCAGCGCGCCGGCGTCCCACGGGCGGGTCATGAAGTCGAAGTTGAACGCGGTGTGCATCTCGTCGGGGCGCAGGTAGCGGGCGAACCGCTCGGGTCGGCGAGCCAGACCTCGCCGACGAGCACGCGCGGCTCGTCGTACGAGTCGGCGACGCGCGCGCCAGCCGCGGTAGATGTCGTGCAGCTCGTCGCGGTCGAGGAACGGGTGCGCGCCGGCCGGCGCTCGACGACCTCGGGCAGCGCCGGATCCTTGACGAGCAGGGCCGCCGAGTCGATCCGGATGCCCGCCGACGCCCGCGGTCGAACCAGAAGCGCAGGATCGTCCTCGTGCTCGCGACGCACGTCCGGGTGGTCCCAGTTGAGGTCGGGCTGCTCGGCGGCGAACAGGTGCAGGTACCACTCTCCGGGCGTGCCGTCCGGGTTCGACCGTGCGCGTCCAGGTCGTGCCGGCGAAGCTCGACACCCAGTCGGTGGGCGGCAGTTCGCCGTGCTCGCCGCGGCCCGGCCGGAACCAGAAGCGCTCGCGCTCCGGGTGATCCCGGCCCCGCCTCCAGCGCCTGCCTGGAACCACGCGTGCTGGTCGGACACGTGGTTCGGCACCACGTCGACGATGGTGCGGATGCCGAGGCCGCGCGCCTCGGCGATCAGCTGCTCGGCCTCGGCGAGGTTGCCGAAGGCCGGGTCGATCGCCCGGTAGTCGGCGACGTCGTAGCCGCCGTCCGCGAGCGGGGAGGCGTACCAGGGCGTGAACCAGATCGCGTCCACGCCGAGGTCGCGAGGTAGCGGCAGCCGCGCGCGCACGCCCGCGAGGTCACCGGTGCCGTCGCCGTCGCCGTCCGCGAAGCTGCGCGGGTAGATCTGGTAGATGACGGCGTCGCGCCACCACGGGTCGGCGATGGCGGCGGCGGCCTGACCGGTCTGGACGGCGGAGAGCTGGTCGGTCATCGCTCGCACTCCACTCCGTCGAGCACGAAGTCCGTCGGGAGTGAGATCTCCTCGGCGTTCGCCGTTCCTGTGATCACGAAGGTCCGCGCACCGCCGGGCTTCAGCGTGGATGCCTCCGGTGCGATCTCCACGCGGGTCCCGTTCTGCGACACGGCGGCGCCGGATGCCCGGAGGACCGCCTCACCGCTGCCGGCGTGCCACGACAGAGCTCCGAGGTCGAGCGGCTCCGTGCCGGAGTTGCGGATCGTGACGCGCGCGGTGAACCCGCCGGCCCTGACTCGCTTCGGCGCCACCTCCACCGTGCACGTCGCGCTCGCCGCGGCGAGCAGGCCGGTGTTGCCGCCCTCGTCGATGAAGGTGCCCCACAGGTGGTTGCGGCCGTCGGCCGGCTGCGTCACCCCCGACACCCTGCACGTCGCCGAAGCGGTGGTCGCCGCCGACGCGTGCGGCGACTGCGTACGAGCCGGTGCTCTCGATCGTGACGTCGCTCACCCGCAGGTCGTTGACCCAGTGGCTGCCGCTGACGAGGATTCCCTCGTAGCCGGAGTCGATGATCCGCGTCTCGCTGATGACCACGGGGGTCGTGATGTGGCTGGTGTCGGCGAACACCCAGATGCCGCCGAAGGAGGTGTTCCAGTTCGGCTCCCAGCCGCCGCTGCGGTGGATGTCGTTGCCGGAGACGACGGTCGTGCCGCTGAACGGCACCGGGTTGAAGCGGGTGCTCACGGCGATGCCGGCCGGTGCGGTCAGCGTGTCGGCGATGATCGACTGCGCGATGCGGTTCGAGTCGCCGCCGTAGATCGCCGCGCCGTTGCCGAGCAGCGGGCTCTGCACCGTGCTGTGGGTGAACACGCCGCGCGTGACCGCGCCGCCGGCGACCACATGGCCATCGCGTCGTCGCCGGTGTTGCGCACGCTCGCGTGCTCGACCCGGGCGTCGCTCACCCGCCCGTGCAGGTGCACCCCGTCGGCGAAGGTGTCACGCACGCGCACTCCGGTGACGAGCAGGCCGTCGGTGCCGGCGTCCACCCACACACCGGTCTTGGTGTGCGCGATCCAGACGTTCTGGACGAGCGAGCCCTGGCCGAAGTTGCCCTCGACGCCCGAGTCGAACTGCGCGTCGTTGCGGTGGCGCACGTCGCCCGCGATCATCAGGTCGGCGATCGTCACGCCGGTGCCCATCGCGTAGAGGCCGCCGTGGTCGTCGCGGCCGGCGAGCTCGGAGTACCAAGGCCCGGCGCCTCGGACGGACACGTCCGACGAGTCGCACGAGGTCGGCGATGGTGAAGCGGCCCGCGGGTACCCAGACTCCGGTGCCCGCCTCGCGCGCGGCATCGACCGCTGCCTGAATGGCGGCGGTGTCGTCGGTGTCGTCGCCCGCGGTCGCGCCGTGGCTGCGTGACGTCGATGTAGTCGGCCGGGCCGTGCGCGAACGCCTGGTCGCGCACCTCGGTCTCGACGAGGTCGACGTGTAGGGCAGCGGCCCGACGCCGCAGTCCTTCTGAGACGCAGCGTCGTGCCTGCCGGCAGCTTGCGCGAAGGTCGACGCGGCAATCGTCGAAGAACCGCTGCGCGCCGCCGTGGACGGGTCGTTGCCGTAGGGGTATCCGCCGTAGACCCAGGAGTAGGTGCTCGACACGGTGCACGTCGGCGATCTTGTTCTTGCCGGCGTAGAGGGCGAGAGCGCCGGTCTGGCCAGCGCCATCGGCGGTGTCGGGGATCGATGCGCGGAGCACCAGGGCGTCAGCGGGCTCGGTCAGCGTCCAGCTCGATCGCATCGTCCGTCTCGGCGAGCGTCACCGCCTGGCGCCCGGATGCCTCGGCGGCGAGTTCTCGGAACGTGCGGCTCGGTGCAAGGATCTGCGCCGTTCGTGAGGCCGTGCTCGGCCTCATACGACGGTGGTGCCAAGTGGTCGCGCCGCGGTCGTTTCGGCGCCTCGCCTCGCTGGAGACGGCACGCCGTCGATGACGAGCACGCCGTCGACGGCGTCCCCGTGCGCCGCAGCTCGAACGTGCCGAGCCCGCTGCGCAGCGCGACCGGAACGGCGATCTCTCGCCACGCGGTCGAGGTGGGCAGGGTGAGCACGCCGAGGGGGAGCCGTCTGCCCGGCGACGAGGCGCACGGGCTCGGCGGGGCGTGCTGCGATAGCGCAGGGTCACCAGCTGCGCGCGGTCGTCGGTCGCGAAGGTCGTCACGACGAGGCGCGCACGTGCGGCGGAGAGATCGACTGGCCGGTCGCGTCGCGGGTGTCGTCGAGCGACTGCGCCGTTCGCGCTGAATCCGGCCTCGGCCTCGTACGGTGTGGCCCTTCTTCGGCGCCGCCTTGACGAGGAGCGCGTTGCCCACCTCGTCCCAGCGGGTGTCCGCGCCGGCGCCTGGAACGTCGCCCGGATCAGTCGCCCCTCCGCCGGGCGTCTCGAGGTCACCGACGGTCGTGAGCGCGATGGCATCGATGTTGACGTTGCCGGTGTCGTCGTCGTCGAAGCGGAACGTGATCTGCTGCGGGCCGGCCGCCGAGTGTCGACCACCTCCTGGTGGATGAACCACTGGCTCCACCCCGCGCCGACCACCGACGGCAGCATGATCTGGCGGTCCTCCTCACCGATGACCTGCGAGAGCGTCATGTCCGAGCCGAGGCCGTTCGCGTAGCGGAGGTTGAGTCCGTACTCGCCGCCTCGGGCACGTCGACGTCGAAGGTGACGCCAGCCTCGCCCTGATGGTCGAGCACGAAGCCGTCCACGAACCCGGCGCCCGAGTAGCCGAGGTGATTGTCGTTGACACCGGCGCCGCCGAACAGCACGGCCGCTTCCGCCTCGTACTCGAGAGCGGCGACGACCGCAGATGCCGGAGCGACGCCGCCACCCACGAGGGCAACGACTGCCGCACCCACGATCATGACGCGAGTGCGCGTCCGAGCAGAGCTGTACATGGGGTCTCCTTCGACCGATCTCCGGATACTTTAACGCTAAATCTGATCGAACGTTAGACCACGTCAGTCTTGGCCGTCAAGCGCCGCCCTAGGATGAACCCGGGAGGTGGCCGATGACCGTCAAACTCAGCGACATCGCCAACGCTGCCGGCGTCAGCGTGATGACCGTGTCGAACGTCATGAACGGCAAGCGCGCCCGAGTCTCGGCGACGACCATCGCCCGTGTGCAAGAGATCGCCGACCGCTTGGGCTATGTCCCGAACATTCAGGCCCGCAGCCTCAAAGCGTCGCGGTCACACATCGTCGCCGCGTTCGTGCCGGTGCGAGAAGAGTCCAGTCTGCTCTTCAGCCCGCACACGGTCGCGGTGATCGGTGGAGTCGAGCAGCACCTTCGCCATCGCGGTTACCACGTCCTTTTGCGCGGCATCGAGCACCACGACGACATTGCGCAGGCCATCCGCGGCTGGTCGCTGGACGGTGCGATCCTGGTCGAGTTCACGGATGCCGAGATCGATCGGATCAGCATCGACGGCGTGCCTCTGGTTGCGCTCGACAGTTACTCGGCGAATCCGCGCACGATCGGTGTCCGTACCGATGACCACCGCGGCGGGTGGGTCGCGGGAGCCCGTCTCGCCGACGCCGGACACAGGCACGTGCTGTTCGCCGGGCCGCCGTATGAGGGCATGGGCGTGGTCGGGCAGCGTTTCGACGGCTTCCGCTCCGCATGCGTCGCCGCCGGGATCGACACCGACTCGATCGAGGTGGAGGAGGTGCTGACCTCCTTCGAGGACGGGCGCGAGCTCGGCCTGCGTTTGCGCCGCGACCACCCGGACGTCACCGCGGTGTTCGCCACGGCCGATGTGCTCGCGATCGGCATCATCGCCGGCTTGGTCGAGTCCGGGGCGACCGTGCCCGGCGACGTATCGGTCATCGGCTTCGACGACCTCGAGATGAGCGCCTACACCTCGCCCGGACTCACCACCATCGCGCAGGACATGCCGGCCAAAGTGGCCGAGACGGCACGCATCATCCTCGACGAGATCGAGGGCGGGGAGAGCCCGCGGGCCCCCGTCTCGTTCGGCATCGAACTCGTCGAACGCGGCACCGTCGGCCCGCCGCGCGCCCGTTAAGCCAGTCTTACCCGAGGGGCTCGCGATTTCGCCCTTCCGCTCCGTCGATTCGCTCGCTATGGTGTAGCGCTAAACCAGTGCGCGGCCAAAGACGGCCTCTCCCGAGCGCCGGAATCGATCGGAGTCGAAGATGACCGTCCTGTCCAAACTGAGCCGGCGCACGATTGCGCTGCTCACCGCCGTGGGGCTGCTGAGCGCCCTGCTCGTGGCGCTGTCCACGGTCCCCGCCCACGCGGCGACCAGCCGCTACGAGGCTGAAAACGCCACCCGCAGCGGGGGAGCGGTGAACGCGACCGATCACACCGGCTACAGCGGAACAGCCTTCGTCGGCGGGTACACCGACACGAACAAGGGAACCGCGAGCACGAGCTTCGCGGTATCCACCGCCACTGCAGGGACCCACACGCTCGCCCTGCGGTATGCCAACGGAACCGGATCGGCAAGGACCCTCACGCTCGTCGTCGACGGCAACTCGCAGCAGATCACGCTCGCGGCGACTGCGAACTGGGACAGCTGGGCCACGCAGAGCGTCGGCGTCAACCTCTCGGCCGGGGCGCACACGATCGCGTACCGGTTCGGCACCGCCGACTCGGGCAACGTCAATGTCGACGCGCTCGATGTCACGACACCGACTGGAGGCGATGGGTATGCCTCCGGGCCTGTCTTCGAGGCTGAAGCCGCAACGCTTTCCGGAGGCACCGTCGTCGCCAACGATCACGCCGGGTACAACGGCAGCGGGTTCGTCGGCGGATACACCGACAGCAACAAGGGCAACGCGACGACGACGTTCAAGGTGCAAGTGCCCGCGGCTGGGCCCAAGACACTCACGTTCCGCTACGCCAACGGGACCGGCTCGGCCCAGACGCTCACGCTGCTCATCGGTGGGGTGTCGCAGGGCCAGCTGACGCTCCCTGCAACCGCCAGCTGGGCCTCGTGGGGAACCGTCGCGTCGACCGTGTCCCTCACAGCCGGCAACCACGACATCGCGGTGCGGTTCGGCTCGAGCGACTCCGGCAACGTCAATCTCGATCGGCTCGAAGTGACGTCGGTTGTGGCTCCCGAGCCCGCAGGTCCGGGTGAGGCCGAATTGGCCTACTTCTCTGGCGGAGCGTCCGTGGCGAACAGCACTTCCGGCTTCGCCGGCACCGGCTACGTCCAGGGGTTCACCGCGACGGGCGCCCGCCTGGTCCGCACGCTCGCCATGCCGTCCGCCACGGCCGCGACCGTCACGATTCGCTTCCAGGCCACGACGACGCGCACGCTCGATCTGCTGGTCAACGCCCGCAAGGCGGGCACGGTCAGCTTGTCTGCGGGCAGCGGCTGGCGCACGGTGATCGCCAGCGTTCCCGTGCGTGCGGGAGTCAACACCGTGGGCGTCCGCGCCGGTTCTGCCGGAGCCGATGTGCTCCTCGACAGCATCGTGCTGTCGGGTGAGGGGTCGCTGGCGACTCGGGGCGCGACCACGCCGTATCGGGAGTACGAGGCTGAGGCGGGCTCGACGAATGGTTCGGTGCTCGCCGCATCCCGCACGTACCGCACCGTGCAGGCCGAGTCGAGCGGACGACGTGCCGTACGCCTGGATGCCGCGGGGGAGCAGGTGAGCATCACGCTCGCCGCGCCCGCGAATGGTCTGTCGATCCGGTACTCGCTCCCTGACAACGCCGCCGGAACTGGTCAGACGGCGCCGATCGGCGTCTATGCGAACGGCACGAAGGTCACTGATCTGACGCTCTCGTCCAAGCACGCTTGGGTTTATGGGCCGTACCCGTTCGACAACGTCGTGAGCGGCGGCCTGGCTCACCGGTTCTACGACGAGACGCGCTTGACGATTCCGGCGCAGCCCTCTGGCGCCGTGATCAAGCTGCAGATCGACTCGGCCGTCGTGCCGTACATCGACATCGATCTGATCGAGGCCGAGGCGATTCCCGCTGCGCTGACCGCGCCCGCCGGTGCGGTCGCGATCACGTCCCACGGCGCTACCTCCGGTGGCGGCGACGACACCGCGGCGATCACCGCGGCGGTCGCGGCGGCGAAGTCCGCCGGCGTGCCCGTTTGGGTTCCCTCGGGCTCCTTCCATGTGACCACGGCGATCCAGGTCGCCGGTGTCACGGTGCTCGGCGCAGGGCCCTGGTATTCGGCCATCATCAGTGCCGGCAACGCCGGCGGCTTCTACGGCACGGGCGGCGGCGTCACCATCGCCGACCTGTCGATCCAGGGGAGCGCGACTCAGCGCGAGGACTCCGCCGGCCAAGCGGCGATCGAGGGGGACTTCGCGAGCGAGACGCTGGTCCAGAACGTGTCGATCCAGCACACGAAGGTTGCGCTGTGGGTGCGGCCGGGTTCCAAGGATGTGCTGGCCGTCGGGCTGCGCGTGCGCGACACCTATGCGGACGGCGTCAACTTCCGCGACGGCGTGCGCAACTCGCAGGTCATCCAGTCCACCTTCCGCAACACCGGCGATGACGGTCTCGCCATGTGGTCGGACGGAAGCGCGGTGCAAGACAGCGTCTTCGCATTCAACACCGTCCAGGCGCCCGCCCTGTCGAACGGGCTTGCAGTCTACGGCGGAGGTGGCGGCAACCGGATCGAAGACAACCTCGTCGCCGACACTGTGGAGGCTGCTGCCGGGATTGCGGTGAGCACTCGCTTCGGCGTGCCGTTCACCGGAACCACGACCGTGCAGCGCAACACGCTCACCCGCACCGGCAGCAAGGAGTCCAACTGGCCGTCCGACCTGGGTGCGCTGTGGATCTACGCCGACGTGCACGCGATCAATGCACCCATCGTGATCCGCGACATCACCATCGCCGACAGCACCTACGCCGGTGTGCTCATGTCGTGGCAGAAGTCGATCCAGCAGGTGTCATTCTCCAACGTGACAATCACGGGCTCGGGCACCTACGGGATCGAGACCCACGCCAGTGGTAGCGCGTTGTTCACGAACACGACCGTGTCAGGGTCCGGTACGTCCGGCCTCCTGAGTGATGGAGGCTTCGTGATCAACCGGGGGAGCGGGAACTCCGGGTTCTGAGCCGGTGAGGGGGGTTCGGGCGGCGCCGGTGCGCCGTCCGAACCCCTCGTCCTGTGCCTCGGAGCGGCGGTGCCGGGTGGGAAAAACCGTCGAAAGTAGCAGTGCATTGATGCGCACCCTCGAAAGGTCGCTATCCCCGGAATGACGCGGAAAGTCCCTGCTGGCGCACCCGTGAAAGGTGACGCAGTAAGGGTTCAAATCCCACCGTCACCGCCACTTTGAGCCGGATCGACCTACCTCCGAGTAGGTTTCGATCCGGCTCATTCCTTTTGGGTGGTTCTCGTTCCTGCTCAATTGTGGGCACGGGCTGATCAGGGGTTTCCTTTGCTGGCGCCTTCGGCTTCCACGAACAGATCGAGGACGATCGAAGCGGAACGGCGAAGACCGAGGGCGACTGAGATCGAGCCGGCTTGCGGCCGTGCCCACGGATCGCCCACATATTTCACGTGGGGGAGCCTGCTCTCCGGACACCTTGCCCAGAACTCGTCTTCTGGCCAGTCGATGAGATTCCCATGCCTGCGAGGTTCATCGGCGGACGTGTCGCGAATGTGGAGCGGTTGCCTGCCGTCGGCTCGTGATCATCCACGACAGTCGGTCCGCATCGCCACTCCGAGGTGCCTGGGTCGCGCCTGCGTCCGGGGAGGCCCTTCCGACCGCAATCTTGCTCGTCCGCGCAATCTCCATCTCAGAGGATGCTCATAAGTGCACCAAGGGTCTCAAAAGTTGACCGTGCCGGAGGGTCAACCTACATTCGTGGAGCACTACACCTGACCAAGGAGGCTCAGCTCAATGAAGAAAGCAGGCTTTGCGCTCATCGCATTGACGGCGATGGCGCTTACAACGACCGCGTGCTCCGTGACCACGACTCCCGGCGGCGATGCCGGCTCGGGAAGTGACGACACGTTTTCCATCGGATTCAGTCAGGCGACCCAGCAGTCGCCGTTCTACGTCGAACTGGGCGAGGGCGTCAAAGTCGCCGCAGAGTCGGCCGGCGCCGAGCTGGAGTACGTCGATGCGAACGGCGATGTGACCAAGCAGAACAACGACATCGAAGACCTCATCACCAAGGGCGTCGACGTGCTGCTCATCAACCCGGTGGATCCGCAGGGCATCGCCCCGAGCCTCGCGTCCGCCGAGGCCGCCGGCATCCCCGTCGTCACCGTCGATCGCCCGGCGGACGGTGCAATCGCCCACGTCGGCCGGGACAACGTCGCGATGGGGCAGCTCGTCGGCGACGCCGTCAAGGAAGCCCTCGGCGATACCGGCGGAAAGATCA
Organism: uncultured Actinomycetota bacterium; assembly: GCA_963754635.1. Lineage (GTDB taxonomy): Bacteria > Actinomycetota > Actinomycetes > Actinomycetales > Microbacteriaceae > Microbacterium. The sequence goes on from CAVWGM010000003.1 coordinate 17,347, forward strand.
TCGAGATCCAGGGCGATGCCGGCGGCACCGTTGCGATGGACCGATCCGCGGGCTTCCATGCCGCGTTCGAAGGTGACGACTCGGTGACTATCATCGAGGGTCCCTACGCCGAGTACATCCGGTCGAACGCTGTGACGGCGATGCAGGACCTGCTGCAAGCCAACAGTGATGTCAAGGTGGTATACGCCCACAACGACGACATGGCGCTCGGCGCTCTGCAGGTGCTGCAGGAGAACGGTCGCACCGATGTGCTGGTCGCAGGCGTAGACGGCCTCATGGAGGCCGTTGAAGAGATCGCCGACGGTGATCAGTACGTCGCCACGTCGCTCAACGACCCGATCTCGCTCGGTCGAGTCGCCGCAGAAACGGCTCTGGCCGCCGCTGCAGGCGACGACGTGGATGCCGAGATCGACGCCGGCACTGAGCTGGTGACCAAGGCGAACGCGGCTGACTTCGTCGGCACCACGCTGTTCGCCGAGCAGAAGTAGCGCGTCTTGAGGGTGGGTCGGATCCACGCCCGGCCCGCTCTCACCGCTTCCCACAGCCACCTAACCGGAGGAGAACCATGCCCGATGCCATGACTGCCGCAGTAATGTACGCCCCCGGCGACATTCGCGTCGAAGACGTACCCCTGCCTGAGATCGGCCCTCGCGACGTACTTGTGAAGGTGGCCGCATGCGGTGTTTGCGGGTCTGACATTCCTCGCATGAACTTCGCGGGAGCGTACTATCACCCCATCATCTGCGGGCACGAGTTCTCCGGACACATCGTCGAGCTGGGGGCAGAGGTGGAGAACCTCACCCCCGGACAGCTCATCACGGTCCCACCGCTGATTCCCTGCAACGAATGCGACAGCTGCCTCGATGGCCAGTTCTCGCTCTGCGAGAACTACGGCTACTTCGGCAGTCGGCAGGACGGCGCGTATGCGCAGTACGTGTCGGTGAATGAGGGCAACGTGTTCGTGATGCCGGACGGGGTCGACCCGCGAGCAGCCGCGATGATGGATCCGTCGGCGATCGCTCTGCACGCCATCTATCGCACCGCGCTGGGCGAGGGATCGCGGGTCGCCGTCATCGGCGCTGGACCGATCGGACTCTTCGCTGTGCAGTGGGCGAGGCTTCTGGGCGCGAGCGAGGTGCTTGCCGTCGATGTGAACGCGGAGAAGGCGGCGATGGCGACCGAGGCCGGGGCGACGATGACAGCGGTCAATGACGAAGAAGCCCTCGCGCAGGCCGGGACTGGATTCGACGTCGTCATCGAGTCCGCAGGCGTGCCTCCCACGATCGCTCTTGCGACGAAGCTCACCGCGCGCCAGGGTGAAGCCGTCTTCATCGGCATTCCGCACAAGCCCGTCGAGTTCGACAAGGAAACCTTCAGCCACTTCCTGCGGCGCGAAGCGTCGCTACGCGGAAGCTGGAACTCCTTCTCCGCGCCGTTTCCCGGTCGCGAATGGATCGAGTCGGCCCGGGCGTTCGCCAATGGCAGCCTGCGCTGGGAGTTCATGATCACGCATGAGCTCGGTCTCGACGCGCTGCCAGAGACGATGCGCCAGCTGGGCGATCGTTCGATCTTCAGCTCAAAGGTCCTGTTCCTGCCCAACGAGCCGTGACCAGGATCTGACCGGAAGAAAGGATGGGGACGATGGGGTTCTACCTCGCAATCGACATCGGCACCGAGGGTGCCCGCGCGGGGGTCTTCGACGAGTCGGGAGCTCGCCTCGCCGATGCGGCCGCGTCGTATCTGACCAGCTACCCTCGTCCCGGTTGGGCCGAGCAGAACCCCGTCGACTGGTGGCGGTGCGCCGTTCAGGCCTCCCGGCAGGCCCTGACCGACGCTGACGTGCACACGCTCGACGCGATCGGCGTGGCAACGACGTCGTCTTCGGTGGTCATCCTCGACGGTCGGGCGGCCCCCCTTCGCCCGGCAATCCTCTGGATGGACAGTCGTGCATCCGAGGAGTCGGCAGCCACTGGGGGAGTCGACCATCCGGCGCTTCGCTTCTCCGGAGGGTCCGACAGTGCTGAGTGGCTCGTCCCCAAGGCGATGTGGCTCGCCCGCAATGAACCAGAGGTCTATCGCGCTGCCGAACGCATCGGCGAGTCTGTTGACTACCTGACACTCAAGCTCACCGGTCGCTGGGTCGGCTCTCGACTGAACGCCACCTGCAAGTGGAACTACGACCACCGCGAAAGCGGACTGCCGACCGACCTCTACCGAGCGCTTGGTGTGGAGGACCTCGCAGACAAGCTCCCTGCAGAGATCCTGCCCACCGGAAGTGTGGCGGGATCGCTCAGCGCGGCCGCGGCGGCCGAACTGGGAGTGACTCCCGGGGCGCTTGTGGTGACGGGCGGCATCGACGCGCACCTCGCCCTCGTGGCGTTGTGGGGGATCAGCCGCAGCCCGGTCGCGGTGGTGGCGGGCACATCGAACGCGTTCATCGCCGAGCTCGACGAGCCGGTGTTCTCCCCGACGATCTGGGGTCCGTACCCGGGCGCGCTCTCCCCGGATCGCTGGCTCGTCGAGGGCGGCCAGATTTCGGCGGGGGCGGCGCTGTCCTGGCTGTCGGAGCGCATCCTCGGGGTGACACGCGATCGCGTAGCCGATCTCATCGCCCGTGCCGAAGCGGTCCCGCCGGCGGGTCACGGGCTCTTGGTGCTCGACCACTTCATGGGGAACCGCACCCCCCTTCGCGACCCCAATCTGCGCGGCGCGGTGCTGGGCATTTCACTGGGGACGACGCCCGAACACCTCTACCGCGCCACCGTCGAGGCAGTCACCTTCGGCACCCGCCAGGTACTGGACTCGCTCGAAGCAGTCGGCGTCGACACGAGCGACGTGTTCTTCACCGGTGGCATCCGGCACAACCGCTTGTGGGTGCAGACGACGGCGGACACGCTCGGCCGCCCGATCGGCCTCGCCGACGGCGAGAACCTCACCACTCGTGCGCTGGCGATCCTCGGTGTGGCGGCGACGACCGGCGGTGATGTGCGCGACATCGCGTCGCGGTTCGCTCCGAGCTTCCGGATGATCGAGCCGAACCCCGCGGCGATCGCGCCGCTGGATCAGGCCTTCCACTCCTACCTCGAGGCGACGACGATGCTCGCGCCTCTCAGCAGTCGATTGGCGGATGCCGCGGCCGGCCGGGTCGGGAAGGTGGATGTGCGATGAGCCTGGATGAAGAGATGCTCGCTGTGCGTGCCGCAGAGCTCTACTACCAGGACGAGAAGAACCAGTCTGAGATCGCTGCGCTTCTGGGGGTCAATCGCTGGAAAGTCGGCCGCCTGCTGACATTTGCCAAGGAGCGGGGGTTCGTGCGCATCGAGGTGGTGCACCCCAAGGCGCGCCGACTGCCACTTGAGCGCGAACTTCGCGAAGCCTTCGGCCTCCACGAGGCGATCGTGGTCCCTGCATCCGATGACGACTTCATCCTGTCGGAGCGGGTCGCCGCCGCGGCCGCGGAATATCTGTCCTCGATGCGCCCCGTGCCACGCACGCTCGGCATCAGCTGGGGCCGCACGCTGCAGCAGATCGCCGCAGCACTTCCCGACGGATGGGCGCAAGGGGTCGATGTCGTCCAGATCAACGGCGGCGTCACCGTGAATAGGCGCGCCGGAATGGCATCGGCGACCGCATCGACGATCGCGCAGAAGTCCGGCGGTACGGTGACCCTGCTGCCGAGCCCCGCGATCCTCGAACACGCCTCGACGAAACGAGCCATCGAACAGGACCGGCTCGTTGCCGGCATCCTCGACAAGGCACGTCATGCCACGGCTCTGGTTTTCAGCGCAGGCCCGGTCGACACCTCCTCGGTGCTCGTATCGAGCGGATACATGCGTGCTGACGACGTGCGCGCTCTCGCAGAGAAGGGCGCAGTGGGCGACATTCTCGGTCGCTACATCGACGCCGACGGTCACGTTGTGGACCACGAACTCGACGAGCGCACCCTCGGGCTGACGCTCGACGACCTCCGCGAAGCGAACGTCGCGATCGCAGTGATCGCCGGGGCAGCCAAGCGCGCCGTGTGCCGCGCGGTCGTCGCCAATCGCTACTGCTCGGTGCTCGTCACCGACGAAGACACCGCACGCGAACTCTTGGAAGCGAGGGCATGAAGATGACGCAGTCGACAGCCGCCACAGCGCCGGATCCGATTTTGCGGATGCGTGGCATCCGCAAATCGTTCCCCGGGACGATGGCCCTGAAGTCGGTGGACCTCGACGTGCACGCGGGTGAGGTGCACTGCCTGCTCGGTGAGAATGGCGCCGGTAAGTCGACGCTCATGAAGATCCTCGCCGGCTCGTACACGCCCGACGGGGGCACGATCGAGATCAGGGGGACGGAAGTCGAATTCCATCGACCGCTCGATGGGATCAACGCGGGCATCGCGGTGATCTACCAGGAGCTCGATCTGTTCCCCGACCTCACGGTGGCGCAGAACCTGTTCGTGGGCCACGCCCCCTCGTCGGGGGGTGTCGTACGCCGACGCGTCCGACGCCGGCTCGCCAAGACCTACCTCGAACGTGTCGGCGCGACTTTCTCGCCCGATGCTCGGGTCGGTGAACTGCCGATCGCTGACCAGCAGCTCACCGCGATCGCCCGAGCGCTCACCACCGATGCGCAGATCATCGTGATGGACGAACCGACCGCCACCCTCGGCGAGGCCGATGTCGCCAACGTCTACACGGTCATCCGCCGCTTGGCGAGCGAAGGTCGGGCGGTCATCTACATCTCCCACCGCATGGACGAGATCCGCGCGATCGGCACGCGGATCACGGTGCTGCGAGACGGAGTGAACTCGGCGAAATACTCCGTAGCCGACACCGACGCCGATCGGTGGATCTCCGACATGATCGGCGACAAGAAAGCAGAGCTCACCCAGCACCGGCAACGGCGGGAGTTCTCCGGCGAGATCGCGCTCGACATCCGCAGCGTCGTCGTCCCGTCGCTGATCGATGTGAAGGACATCGCACTGCGGAAGGGCGAGATCGTCGGACTCGCGGGCCTAGGCGGTGCGGGACGGACGACGCTGCTCTCCGCAGTGTTCGGGGCGCGCTCTTCGACCAGCGATCTGCGCGTGTTCGGCAAGCCCGTCCGGATCCGGTCCGTGCGGGACGCGATGAGCAATCACTTCGGGCTCGTGCCCGAAAGCCGCAAGTCGCAGGGCCTGCTGCTGGGGCTGTCCGTGGCGCGCAACGCTGGATTAGCCGCCCTGCGCGGCGGCTCCTGGTTCCTGCCACGCGAGCGGGAAGTACGCCGAACCGCACCGATCCTGAGAAATCTGGCAGTCAAGTACGCGCGCGCCAACCAGGAGATCGGCCTCCTCTCAGGCGGCAACCAGCAGAAGGTCGTGCTCGCGAAGTGGCTCGCGCGCGATACCCGGATCCTCCTACTGGACGAGCCAACGCGGGGGCTCGACATCGGAGCCAAAGCCGACCTCTACCGGCAGGTGCGCGAACTCGCCGAGAAGGGAGCAGCAGTGCTCGTGGCGTCGAGCGAGCTCAGCGAGCTCGTAGCCAACGCAGACCGCATCGTCGTGCTGCACGAGGGCTGCAAGGTCGGGGAGTTCGATCCCCTCGTCGACACCGAAGAACGCATCAGTCACGCCATCATCAGCGGGAAGGCATCATGAACGAGACACAGACCCCACCGGCGGGCGATCAGCTGACGACCACAGCGACAGCGCTGACGCAGGGCGACGAGACCAAGCCATCGTGGAGGCAGCGCAGCTCCAGTTGGCTGATCAAGGGCAATCTCCTGATCGTCTTCGTGATCATCTTCGCCATCGCTGCCTTCCTGAGCCCCGAATTCCTCACTACCCGCAACCTCGCGAATCTGCTGCAGCAATCGAGCCTGACGGGGATCATCGCGATCGGCATGACGCTCGTCATCCTCACCAGCGGCATCGACCTCGCGGTCGGATCCGTCGCGGCGCTGAGCGGCATGATCGTCGCGATCCTCCTCGACGGTGCCGTGCCGATTCCGATCGCGATCCTCGTCTCGCTGGCGACCGGCGTTGGTATCGGGCTGCTGATGGGCTCCATCGCCGCCTGGATCCGGCTGCCCGCGTTCATCGTCACGCTCGCAGGTCTTACCGCCGTGCGCGGTTGGGCGTTTACCCTCACCGACGGACGCCCGGTGGGGACTGATCTGCCCGAAGCTTTCACGATCATCGGCGGCGGTTACCTCGGCATCATCCCCCTGACCGGGCTCATCTTCATCGGCGTGACGATCATCACCGGGCTCATCCTGCGGTACACGACCTTCGGTGAATACATCTACGCGGTCGGCAGCAACGAGGAAGCCGCCCGACTTTCGGGTGTGCCCGTCAACTGGGTCAAGACCGCGGTGTTCGGCTTCTCCGGACTGACGGCCGCGCTGGCGGGTGTCCTGCTCACCAGTCGACTGACCATCGGTCAGCCGACGGCGTTCGCGGGTGCTGAGCTCGATGCGATCGCCGCTGTGGTCCTGGGCGGAACGAGTCTGTTCGGCGGCCGAGGCGGCGTCGGCGGCACGTTCATCGCCGTGCTGCTCCTGTCGGTCCTCAAGAACCTCTTCAACCTGATGGGGGTCGGAACCTTCGTGCAGATGATCGCAACCGGCGTCATCCTCATCCTTGCCCTCATTCTCAACAAGTTCCTCGACGGTCGGGCCCTGGCGGCCGCCCGCTGACCCGCACGTCACCACCAATGCCAAGGAGAAGCATGCCCACGAAAGAACTCGTCCGCCTGGTCGACCACACGTTCCTCAAGCCCGAGGCGACGATCGCCGACGTCACTTCGGTCATCGCAGAGGCAGCCGAGCTGGGGGCCTACAGCGTGTGCATCTCGCCGTCAATGCTCCCCGTGGAGATCCCTGCGGAGTCAGACCTCAAGCTCACGGTGGTGTGCGGATTTCCCAGCGGGAAGCATCACTCCGAACTGAAGGCTGCCGAGGCGCGCGTCGCCGTGGCGGAAGGCGTCGATGAGATCGACATGGTGATCGACCTGGGCGCCGCACTGGATGGCCGCTTCGCAGACATCGAGGCAGACGTTCACGCAGTTCGTGAGGCCGCGCCACATCCCGTCGTGCTCAAGGTCATCATCGAATCAGCCGCACTCACCGACGAGGCGATCGTCGGTGCATGCCGCGCCGCCGAGGCCGCAGGCGCGGACTTCGTGAAGACCTCGACGGGATTCCATCCTGCCGGCGGGGCTTCGGTGCACGCCGTCCGACTGATGAAGGAGACCGTCGGCGACCGCCTCGAAGTGAAGGCCTCAGGCGGCATCCGCACACGCCAAGAAGCCGAGGCGATGATTGCCGCCGGCGCCACACGCCTCGGACTCTCGAGCACGCGTGAAATCCTCAACGACCTGCGCTCGACCGACGACTACTGAGCCGGGCCCAAGTGGGAAGGAACGTGGAAAGAAGGCGTGCATCGCTGCGCAGCCTTGGAAGGTCGGGATCCGCGGAAGGACGCGGAAAGTCCAACCTCGCGCACCCCTGAAAGATGATCCCGCAAGGGTTCATATCCCACCGTCACCGCCAGAGAACCCCCGTTTATCGGGGGTTTTTTCTTGCCTGGGTGGCTCGTGGGAAAGACATGAAAAGCGATGGCGAGCGGCGGGCCGGAATGGCTCTGAATCGGGCGGGCGCGGGGGTGGCTCGCGCAATCAGGCGCAGCGCGGCGCACGGGAGATCGCGGAAGGCGCATGGTCATTGATCATCGCTATGGCCGCAGGGCAGTCGAACGGACGGGCCGCGCACTCTGAGCATTCCCAATCTTCTCTTGCGAAGCTCATACATCATTCATATTATCTTCACGCGAGCACCCCACGCTCGCCCCGTTCCACAGTGTCGTGATCGGTCGTTGCGCGTGTGAGTGCGGGAGACCCCCACCAGATTGGATTCCCCGTGAAGCTCAGCCTCATACGTGGCGGCGCACTGGCGGTGATCGGGGTTCTCGCGGCGAGCCTCGCCGTCGCGTCCCCCGCCCACGCTTCCACGCGCACTCTGTTCGTCTCGCCCGACGGTTCAGGCCCGGCATGCTCGGAGCCCCGACCGTGTGACATCGCCTCCGCGAAAGAGCGGGTGAGTAAACTTCCTGCCGGGCCCGCTTCGAACGTCACCGTGGAGCTCGCCGACGGCGTGTACCGCATCGACGAGCCTCTCGAATTCCGCCCGGAGGACGCTGGCGGCGAAGGCGGGATGGTCCGCTGGGTTGCCGCTGACGGTGCAGAGCCCGTCATCTCGGGGTCGGAGCCCGTCTCCGGCTGGAGCGTGCACGACTCGACGACCGGCATCTGGGTCGCCGACACCCCGCAGGGCGTGGATACACGTCAGCTCTACGTCAATGGCGTGTATGCGCAACGGGCGCAGCGGCAGGTTCCGGTCTCCGACGTGACGCTCAGTGCGAACGGCATCGCTCTGAAGAACCCCAACCTCGCGTTCATGAACACGCTGCCGAACCAGGATCGGATCGAGTTCGAGAGCAAGGGCGACTTCACCTATCGCTACTCGCCGGTCGAGTCCATCACGAACAACATGGTCACCATGAGACAGCCGGCGTGGGACAACAACACGTGGGGTTGGGACACACCTCAGTACGCCCTTCTTGGGGGGTCGACGTTCTGGTTCTCCAACTCGCTGGCGTTCCTCGACTCGATGAACGAGTGGTACATCGATCCGGGCGCCGGAAAGCTCTATTACAAGCCAGGCGCCGGAGTGGACCCGAACACCCTCGACGTGCAGCTGCCACGCACGGAGGCACTGCTCAGCATCGGCGGCACCTACGATGAGCCGCTTCAGAACCTCGAGTTCGAAGGGCTGACCTTCACGGGCACATCCTGGCTCGGACCGTCGTCGCACGGCTATGCCACGCAGCAGAACGGCTCGTACATCAAGGATGACTACGACTACCGCCCCACGGATGCCTTCACGTCGTGCTCGCGCGGGTGCGAACTGTTCGAACGTGCCCGGACGAGTTGGTACCAGCAGCCCGCGGCGGTCCAAGTGTCCGCGGCATCCGGAGTGTCGTTCGTCGACAACTTCTTCACGACTCTGGGCTCCTCCGCTCTGGGCATCGGCAATGACACCAACGCGGCCGTCAGCGGCGTCGGGCTCGGCGCGAGCGACGTCACGGTGACCGGCAACCGATTCACCGAGCTCGGTGGGCATGGCGTCTTCGTCGGCGGCAATCGACCCGACGCCCACCACCCGAGCGACCCGCGGATGATCAACCGCGACATCGTCATCGAGCACAACACGGTCACGCGTGCGGCGGTGGAGTACAAGGACAACTCGGGCATCCTGAGCACGTATGTCACGAACGCCCGGATCCTCCACAACGAAGTCGCCAACGTCGCGTATGACGGTATCGACACCGGATACGGATGGGGCATGAATGACGCTGGCGGCTCCGGCGAGTACACCAACCGCGGGTACTACAACTGGAACACCCGCTACGAGACTCCGACGACGCTCAAGGACAACGCCGTGACGGGCAACGTGGTGCACAACACGAAGTCGCAATTCGCGGACGGCGGGTCGATCTATAACCTGTCGGCGAGCCCGGGGTCTGTCACGGAGCGCAACTACCTGTACAACGTCTCGGGGGTCGGACTGTACCTCGATGAGGGCACCCGGTCGACGGTTTACCAGAACAACGTGCTGCAGGGCACCAACCCGTGGGTCTTCACGAACGCGTACGGCGCGACCAACACGAGTGACAACCTCATCCGTGAGAACTGGTACAACTCGGGCGGTGCGCAGACTCCCAACGCGGCACAGAACCGCAACCAGCTCATCGACAACGTGCGAGTGACCGGGCTCAACTGGCCCGCCGCGGCTCAGCAGGTGATCTGCGAGGCTGGCGTCGAGCCGGAACGTCGGACGCAGCTCAACGGCAACCTCTTCTCGGAAGACCCCGCCTGCGGCAGCCCGGGCGACCCCGTGGCCGCGCCGCTCTCGACGACCGGCTCGTCGGCGCTGAGCTCCTACTTCGCTCAGTCGGGCGATCACTTCGGGATCCGTGCCGCCGGCGCGGACGTCTGGGGTGGCGGTGGACAGCGCGACGACGCATACGGGGCCATCTTCCAGAAGGATGCCATCACGGCAGCTTCGAGCGTGTCGGCCCGCGTCGACACCGTGGGCGACTCCAACGCGTGGGCGAAGTCCGGCGTCATGATCCGCAACGACATCGAAGCCGCCGGTGCGTCAGCCGGTTATGCGGTGGCGGCGGTGACTCCCCGCAACGGCGTCGTGTTCCACTGGGACGCGAACGGCGACGGGTACGTCGAGAGCTCCGCATCGGCGAACGTCAACACGTTCCGCCCGGTCTGGGTCAAGCTCGAACGCCAGGGAGACAAGGTGAGCGCCTTCTACTCGTACGACGGCGCCAACTACGCCCAGGTCGGGTCGACGGTGACGCTCACAGGCGCGGCGGCGGTGCAGGACGGCGGGATCTTCTCGACCTCGCACGACCGCAACCAGTCGAGGATCAACGTCTTCAGCGACTTCTCGATGCAGACGGAGGCCGTCGCGCCCTAGGCAACGGACACGCTCAAGCCTGTTGATCGGACGACTGCGCCCCCTCCTCTCCGGCGAGAGGAGGGGGCGCAGTCTTGCGGGAGCTGGAGTCCGCAGCGTCAGGGTACGCGCCGCCGAGACGCTCCGTCCGGAAGATAGGCCGATCGTGCTGTCATGCTGAAGATCGCCGCCCAGTCGGCCGCACCGACGAGCCGTTCGACTCGGGCGGCCCATCCCGTGAACGTGCCCCCGACGCCGAAGTGAGCGCTGACCGGCCAATCGCTGCCGATCATCGCCCGTTGCACTCCGAACGCCTCGAGGCCACGGTCGATGAAGGCGTCCACGTTCGCGCCGAAGGCGGAAGCATCTGAGGATTCCGGGGCGAGACCCGACAGTTTCACGTAGGTCCGCGGTCGCGCGGCGAGGATGCCGATCTGCTCGGACCACCGCCGTCCCTCGGGACTGTCGATGCCCTCGTCGACCGGCGGCTTGCCCAGGTGGTCGAGCACGACGGTCAGATCGGGCACTGCGTCGAGCAGGTCGATGAGCGCGGGCAGCTGGGTGTGGCGGATGCACGCGTCGAAGGTTCCGCCGCGGTGCTCCAAGATGCGCAGTCCTTCCCTCACCGCGGAGAAGTCCCTCACGGCGGTGTCTTGGAGCAGATGTCGCACTCCCACGACTCGAGGGATCTCGGCGAGCGCTGCGAGGTGGGCCTCGATGTCCTCAGGCTGCCGGGTGAGGTCCGCGCCCGCGACGATCGCGACCAGCTCCGGCCAGTCGAGCTGGTCGACCCATCGGGCTTCGGCGAGCGGGTCGCCGTCGGATGCCTGGACGAAGATCATTTGGGTGGGCATCGTGGCGACGCGATCCACATGGGGAGGGAGCATCGCCCGGTCCAGCTCGCTCTCGGCGAGCCAGCTGTAGCTGAGCCGGTCGGGGTCCCAGACGTGCACGTGGGAATCGATGAGCGTCATGTTCTGTGGCGTCCTCTGTTCGATGTGCTCGGGCAGCTCATCGGGCGACTGGTTCGGATGACTCGAGGAGCCCGAGTTCGTCGCGTCGTGGATACCCTTCCCAGTCCCCGGGTGCGAGGCACGCGAACGCCCCCGTCCGCACGGCCAGCTCCAGACACGCGCGGGGGTCGGCCCCTGTCATCAGCTCCGAGAGATAGCCCGCGACGAACGCGTCTCCAGCGCCCACCGTATCGATCACGGGCACTGCCACGGCTTCCCGCAGGGAGAACTCGCCGTCTGCGAGCGCCAGAGCACCCGCTGCGCCGAGTTTGATGACGACCGTCCGTGGGCCGAGATCTGCCAGGCGCAGCGCAAGCGCCTGGGGGTCGCTCGCTCCGACGATGAGGGACGCTTCGTGCTCCCCAGCGAAGAGGACCGTCGCACGGGCGGCCAGTCGCCGATAGACAGGAGAGGCGTCACGGCCGCGCCAGAGCGAGGTGCGATGGTTCACGTCGAAGGACACCGGGATGCCGGACGCTTGCGCGATGTCGATCGCCGCGTTGACGGCGGCCGCCGCCGATGGGGACAGAGCCGGCGTAATGCCGGTCACATGCAGCATGGCGGCGGCGGTGATGTCGGACTCCATGATGTCGCCGGGGGAGAGCCGACTGCCGGCGCTGTCCGTGCGGGCGTAGTGGACGGCGGAACGCCCCTGCACGCGCTGCTCCTTCGTCATGACGCCCGTGCCGGCCTCAGGGTCGAGGATTGCGCGGGCATGCACAGACTCGGCACGGAGATCGCGCAGCACCTTGCGGCCGACGGCATCGCGTCCGACGCGGCCGATCCAGCGCGCGGTGCCGCCGAGCCGAGCGATGCCGATCGCCACATTGCTTTCGGCTCCGCCCGTCGTGAGGTGGTAGCTGTCGATGAGTTCGCCGGGGCCGATACCGGACGGCCGGAAGAGCCCCATCGTCTCTCCGAGCGTGACGAGCCCGTCGCGATCGGCAGTCAACGCGGAGTCCCAGGCGCAGGCTGGAGGGCGGTGGCCGCAAGCTGCATCGCCACGCGGCTCAGCTCCTCGATCCTGCCGAACTCTCTGCTCGCGATGAGCGGTCGCGCGACCATCCAGCTGCCGCTCACGGCGGGCACAGAGGCATGGGCGAGGTATTCTCCGATGTTCGCTGCGGAGACTCCGCCGGACGGGACGAAAGCCATGTCGGAGAACGGAGCGGCCAGTGCCGAGATGGCCGGGAGCCCACCGAGTCGGTCGGCGGGAAAGAACTTGACGGTGCGCACCCCCAGCCGTCGCGCATGCTGGACCTCCGTCGCGGTCGCGACCCCCGGAAGCACGTCGATGCCGCGCTCCCGCGCTCGTTCGACGACAGCGGCATCGAGGCCGGGACTCACGACGAAGGCGGCCCCGGCCTCGACGGCGGCGTCGAACTGATCGACATCGAGTACGGTCCCCGCCCCGACAGTGAAGGAGGGTCCGGCGGCTGCGGCGATCGCGCGGATCGCGTCGAGCCCAGCGGGCGTGCGAAGCGTGATCTCCGCGCAGCGGATGCCGCCGGCCATGAGCGCAGCCGCCAGGTCCGGTGCGTCCGTTGCGTCATCGATCACGACGACAGGGATGACAGGACAGGACGCCGGCAGCCCCTCCGTCATCGGCCGAGCCATCCGCCGTCGACAGGCAGCACGATGCCGTTGACATAGTCCGAGGCGTGAGAGGCGAGGAAGACGGTGGCGCCCGCGAGATCGTCGGCTTGCCCCCAGCGTCCCGCGGGGATCCGCTCGAGGATGCTCCGGGAGCGATCCTCGTCGGCCTGCAGAGCTGCCGTGTTGTCGGTTGCGATGTATCCGGGCGCGATCGCGTTGACGTTGACGCGGCGGGATGCCCACTCGTTCGAGAGAGCCTTCGTCAATCCTGCGATGCCGGACTTCGCCGCGGCATAGCCGGGCACGTTGATTCCTCCCTGGAAGCTCAGAAGCGAGGCCGTGAAGATGATCTTTCCGCTTCCTCGCTCGAGCATCGACGCGCCGACCGATTGACTGAGCGCGAACTGGCTCGAGAGATTGACCTGGAGGACGCGGTCCCAGGCGTCACGGCTGTGCACGGCGGCGGGTGCGCGTTCGATCGTCCCGGCGTTGTTGACGAGAATGTCCGGGGCGCGTTCCGCCAGTCTCCGACCGAGCGCATCGACGGCGGCCGAGTCGGCGAAATCGCATGAGATGGCTTCGAACGAGCGCCCTTTCGCTTCCACCGAGGTCTGTACATCACTGCCCGGTGCAAGGCTTGCGCTCACCCCGATGATGTCCGCGCCGGCGTCGGCGAGTGCTTCGGCCATGGCGCGTCCGATTCCTCGGCGGGCGCCGGTGACCACCGCGACCGTGCCCGTCAGGTCGAACAGGCGGGCGGTCATGAGACGTCCCCGACTTTCACGAGCACCTTCATGGCGCGACCGTTCTCGAGGTCGCTGAAGGCCTCTTGCGCTTCGCTGAGGTGGACGATGCGCGTGATGAGGGCGTCGGTGGGGATCGCGCCTCCTTCGAGGAGTTCGACGGCGCGCTCGAAGTCTTCCTTGCGGTAGACCCGAGCGCCGAGGATGCGCAGTTCACGCCAGAAGACCCGTTGCAGGTCCAGTTCTCGCGGCTGGGGGTGGATGGCGACGATGACGATGGTTCCGCGGACCTTCGCGAGGCCGGTGGCTCCCGCGACGGCTGCTGCTGCCCCGGAGACTTCGAAGACGACGTCGGCACCGGCACCGTCTGTCCACTCCTCCACCCATTCGGCCTGATTCGTCGCGCGGGGATCCAGCGTCGCGAAGCCGAGGTCGGAGATCTGCGAACGACGCCGCTCGTCGACTTCGATCACCACGACGTCGGCACCTGCGTGGCGGGCGACGCACGCGATGAGCACGCCGATGGGGCCGCCCCCGATGACGACGACTCGATCGCCTTCCACGAGTTCGGACCGGCGCACATCATGCACCGCCACAGCGACGGGTTCTACGAGGGCCGCGACGTCCAGGGGCAGCGATGCCGGCAGGCGCACGAGGGTGGACGCGGGAACGTTCCACTTCTCCTGGAGGGCGCCGGGGGAGTCGATTCCGATGAAATCGAGGTTCTGACAGATGTGCTCATTCCCGGCGCGGCAGGCGGGGCACACGCCGTCCCAGGACAGAGGCATCACGGTGACGCGCTCGCCGACGCTCCACGCGGGCACTTCAGGCCCGACGGCGGTGATCACGCCGCTCATCTCGTGACCGAAGACGAGGGGCGTCGTCACCCGCGCATCCATGTGGCCGTGGAAGATATGAAGGTCGGTGCCGCACAATCCTGCGAAGGCTACGTCGATCTGGACTTCCCCCGCACCGGGCGGAGACGGTTCTGCATCGGCCAGCACAACGGTGCGTGGGGCGGTGTACTGCAATGTACGCATGTCTCTCCTATGGGTATGATGTCATATGAAAGGTACACGCCCTAGACGACTGATTGCTAATAGGTCACATGTATGATCTAATAATTTCGGCAGTCGTCAATTGGCGACGAGTCGTCAACGACGTCGACAAGTAAGGACGCGAAAATGGCATCACAGCAGCGCCGCTTCTCCCGCCTCGCCCGATCACTCACGCTCGCCACCTCGGTGGTTGCAGTGGTCGCGCTTACCGCCTGCTCGGGCGGCACCGGCGGCGGTGGAGACAACTCCGAGTTCGGCTTCACGCCGGCGGAGCAGGATCCCGACAGCGCCATCACCGTGTGGGTGGACGCATCCCGCGAACCCGCGACCGAGGCCTTCCAGGCAGCGCACCCGGAGATCGACATCAACGTTGAAACGTATGACGGGAACGCGAGCGGCTCGGGGAGTCTGCAGACGAAGGTCGCCTTGTTCGATCAGGCGGGGGAGGGGTGGCCTGACGTCGTCTTCTCAACTCAGAACAACGACGCGTCGTGGGCATCCAAAGAGACCAACGGCGTTCAAGCCTTCGCGGCCCCGGTCAACGAGGGGTGGTTCGATCAAGAGTTCCTCGACGGCTTCACGCCGGGATCGCTCGACCCGCTCACGGTCGACGAAACCGTCTACGGGCTGCGCAACGACCTTGCCCAGTCGGTGTTCTGGTACGACCAGACCCTGTTCGACCAGTTCGGTTACGAGGTCCCCGCGACCTGGGAGGAGTACCAGGAGCTGAGTGATCGCCTCGCGGCTGAGCACCCGGGCTACATCCTCGGCTCCGTGGGCGACGCGTTCCTCGGCATGATGGTCTACTACTGGGGCGCTCAGGCACCCGTCTTCCAGCTCGACGGCGACACGTTCAGCAGCGACTTCTCGGCTGATAACTCACAGAAGATGACTGAACTGCTCGACCACATGGTTGAGAACGGCACTCTGACCACGGACAGCGTGTTCAGCGCGGACTTCGTGCAGAAGAACCAGGGCAAGGTGCTGGGCATGCCGGGACCGGTCTGGTTCACCGGGGCCCTGTTCCAGAACCCCGACAGCCTCAATGTTCCGGCTGGCCAGCTTGGCGCCGGCACACCTCTGCACTGGGAGGGCGAGGAGATCGGCACAGGCAACGTGGGCGGCGGCACGTGGATCGCATCGAGCCACACGAAGAACCTCGAAGCGGTCAAGACTTTTATGGAGTTCGTGACGAGTTCGAACGAGTACCAGGTGGAACTGGCAGGCGGCTACCCCGCCTACGCCGAAGCCGCTGAGCAGTGGATCGCGAAGCAGGCCAGTGACGGATACTTCGTCGGAGACTTCGAGCAGACTGTGGTGGATGCTGCGAGCCAGGTGTGGAGCGGCTGGGGCTACCCGAGCTTCAGCGCGGAAACCGCCTATGCGAAGGTCGTCCTGCCCGCTCTCGCTGCCGGGGACGCGATCGAGTCGGTCGTGCCCGAGTGGCAGCAAGAGATGGAGAACGAGGCGCAGGTCCAGGGTTACACCGTCGCCCAGTAACGATCGCTCATTACTGAAAGCAGAAGCTCATCGCAATCTCTACCGTGACGACTCCTGCCGTCGGCCAGCTGGACGGCCGGCGGCGGGAGCCCCGCACCAGACGCAAGAACCCGAACCGCGCACAGGCGCGAATGGGTTACACCTTCAGTGCGGGATACGGCATCCTGCTGGTCCTGTTCGGCCTGGTCCCCACCCTGTACGCCATCTTCCTGGCGTTCACCGACGAAGGCGCGTTCGTCGGCCTCGACAACTTCGTCAGGGTGTTCAACGACTACCGATTCTGGCCCGCCGCGCAGCACGTCGCCGTGTACGTGGTCATCTGGTTGACTCTCCAGACGATCTTCGTCGTTTTGCTTGCCCTGATCGTTCACGGGTTCGGCGCTCGATGGCTCTCGATGTCGACGCGGTTCGTGTACTACATCCCGGGGGCACTGGCCGGCGCGTCCAGCGTGATGCTGTGGCTGTTCCTCCTCGACCCTTCCGTCAGCCCGGTGTCCGGGATCCTGAGCGCTCTCGGCATGGACAGCTTCGTCGAGACCGTCTCGATCGAGAACCTTCCGGTCATCTTCACGATCATCGCGTTCTGGGCCGGCGCCGGTGGATGGATCGTCATCATGTACGGAGCGCTCAACAACATCAGTCAGGAAGTGATGGAGGCGGCACGCGTCGATGGCGCCGGCGCGGTCAAGACGGCCTGGTATATCCAGCTGCCACTGCTGCGGAAGTGGATCTCGTACATGGGGATCATGACGCTTGCGGCGGGAACGCAGCTCTTCGTCGAGCCGCGCGTCCTCTCTCAGGCCAGCAAGGGCGTCGTGCCCGCCGACTATTCGCTGAACCAGCTCGCCTATCTATACGCGTTCCGTCAGAACGACTTCAACGGCTCCGCGGCGATCTCCCTCATCCTTCTCGTGGTCGCTCTCGGACTGGCCGCGTTCTTCGTCTTCCGTGGAGGTCTCTTTGAGCGCGAGTAACGCAGTACTGACCCGCGATCACCGAACGGCGAGGTCGCCACGCGGCTGGCTCGGTCGCGCTCTGGCGATCGTCGTAGCGCTGGTTTTCGTGGTGTTCTTCGTGCTTCCGTTGATCTGGCTTCTGCTGGCACCGACGAAGACACCTCTGCAGCTGCTGACCGAGAACCCGTTCATGTTCGGGGGCATCGGCACGCTCGTCGAGAACTGGCAGAGCCTGTCGTCGTTCCAGAACGGCATCGTCTGGACGTGGTTGGGAAACGCCGCTTTCTACACCGGAGCGGCGCTCATCCTCACGCTCGTCGTCAGCATCCCGGCGGGCTACGCCCTGGCATTGATCGACTTCCGCCTACGTCGTGCGCTCCTGATCACGACGTTGGTCGTGATGCTCATTCCCAACACCGCCCTGGTGCTGCCGATCTTCCTCGAGCTGAGCGCCGTGCGACTGATCGGCAACCCACTGTCGGTCATCCTGCCGTTCTCGTTCTTTCCGTTCGGGGTCTACCTCACCTATATCTACTTCTCCACCAGCGTCTCCCGAGACCTGTTGGATGCCGCCCGCATCGACGGCGCCAGCGAGTTCCGGGTCTTCTGGGGAGTCGCGATGCCCCTGGCAACCCCCGTGATCGCCCTGGTCGGCTTCTTCAACTTCGTCGGCAACTGGAACAACTACTTCCTGCCCTTCGTGATGGTGCCCGGCAGGAAGGCGCCCATTCAGGTGGGACTCGCAGAGCTGCTCTCCAACGTCCCGCTGTTCAATCCCACGGCGGCCGGTACCGTGACGATCGAGTTGCCGACACTCGCGCTGGCGACGATCATCTCGGTGGCACCCGTGTTGATCATCTTCCTGTTCTCGCAGCGATTCCTGGTATCCGGCATGACTGCCGGCGGCACGAAGGGCTGAGGCGGATGCGGCGATACGCGATGGTGTGCCGCGTGCTACCCGACAAGCGTGAGGAGTATCTGGCTCTCCATCGCGATGTCTGGCCGGGCGTGGAGGCCACGATCCTGCAGTGCGGCATCCGGAACTTCTCGATCTACGTGATCGACGACGTCCTCTTCGGCTACTACGAGTACATCGGCGACGACTACGACGCCGATCAGCGTCGGATGGCGGCTGACCCCGTGACCCAGGAGTGGTGGGCGCTCACTGCGCCTTGTCAGGTGCCGTTCACGGCGGATGCGGACGTGCCGAACTGGCAGCCGCTAGAAGAGGCCTGGCACCTCGACTGATGCCGGCGTCAGTCGACGTCAGTTGCCGTCGCCCCCGTAACGACCTGAGTTCATAGCCCAGGTGTGAAACGCGAGAGCTTTGGCGCGCACGGCCCGCGGTGTCGGTCGACCCGCCTGAGAACGTCAAACAGGGTCTTGCGCATACGTCATACGTATGATTTTCTACAACCGGGGTAAAGCAGCCCTCCTCAACATCACGGAAGCGAACAGTCATGACATTGACGTCACACACGCGCGAAGTCTCTGAACGAAGGAAGGGCTGGTGGCAAGCAGCTGCCGGATCTGCCGGCGCGGCGGCCCTGCTCCTGAGCGGCCTGGGCACATCAGGTGCCCTGGCGGCACCGCCGCAGAAGGACAGTGTCTATTACGCGTCACCCGACGGGCGCGACCACGGGCAGTGCCAGGAGAAGCACCCGTGCTCGCTGGAGCACGTACAAGGCGTCGTACGACACACTGCCGCCAAGGGGAAGGGCGATGTCACTGTTGTGCTCGCTGACGGCACCTACCGCATCGACAGCCCGCTCGAGTTCCGTGCGGAGGACAGCGGCCGGAACGGGCACACCGTGCGCTGGACGGCTGCTCCGGGCGCACACCCCGAGATCACGGGCTCGACCCAGCTATCGGGCTGGCAGAAGCATGACGAGGCCGCGAACATCTACGTGGCAGACACGCCGGCCGGCCTCGAGACCCGGCAGCTCTACGTCGACGGCATCGCCGCACCGCGGGCGTCGACCAGCCTGGAACTGACCGACTTGACGCTCACCCCGACGGGGATGACGATCAACAACCCTGCGCTCGCCTACTTGGCGGACCTGCCGGACCAGGACCGGATCGAGTTCGAGTCGCTCGGCGACTTCACCGACCGCTACTCCCCGGTGCAGAGCATCGAGGGCAACACGATCACGATGACGCAGCCCGCCTGGGACAACAACACGTGGGGCTGGGACACGGTGCAGTACTCGCTGCTCGCCGAGTCGACGTGGTTCCTGGCGAACTCGCTCAGCTTCGTGGATGAGGCGGAAGAGTGGTACGTCGACCCCGACGCGGGGAAGCTCTACTACAAGCCCGCGGACGGTGTGAACCCCGAGGACCTCGACATCGAGCTCCCGCGGCTGGAGACACTCATCAGCGTCGGCGGCACCTATGAGGCCCCCGTCTCCCACCTCGAGTTCAGCGGTCTCACCTTCACCGGGACCTCCTG
Source organism: uncultured Actinomycetota bacterium (assembly GCA_963754635.1). Taxonomy (GTDB): domain Bacteria; phylum Actinomycetota; class Actinomycetes; order Actinomycetales; family Microbacteriaceae; genus Microbacterium. Next base: position 37,162 of record CAVWGM010000003.1, read on the forward strand.
GCTCGGCCCGTCCTCGGCCGAGGGGTACGTCAGCCAGCAGATCGGCGGCTACCTCAAGGGCGTTTACGATTACCGCCCCGCCGACGCCTTCGCCAACTGCAGCCGCGGCTGTGACCCGTACGAGCGGACGCGCAACACGTGGCACCAGATCCCCTCTGCAGTACAGGTGTCCGCCGCCGACAACATCACGTTCGCCAGGAACACCTTCCGCAACCTCGGGTCGTCGGCCCTCGGCATCGGCAGCGACGACAACGCGATGCTCACCGGAGTCGGGCTTGGCGCGAGCAACATCGACGTGATCGGCAACGTGTTCACCCAGATCGGTGCGCACGCAGTGATGGTGGGCGGGATCCGGGCGGACGCCCATCACCCCAGCGACCCCCGGATGACGAACCAGGACATCCTCATCGCGAACAACACGATCAGCCACGTCGCCGTGGAGTACCAGGACACCACCGGCATTCTCAGCACCTACGTGACCAGGGCGCAGATCGTGAACAACGAGCTGAGCGACCTCGCCTACGCCATCGATCCGGCTACGGATGGGGAATCAACGACGCAGGCGGCTCTCAGGAGTACGTCCGCCGCGGTTACTACCAGTACAACCCGCTCTACCAGACGCCGACGACGTTGAAGGACAACCTGATCGCGGGCAACCTCGTGCACGATATCAAGGGCGACTTCGCTGACTCCGGCAACATCTACAATCTCTCGGCAAGCCCAGGGACGGTCATCGAGAAGAACTACTTGTACAACGTCTCCGGTGTCGGCCTCTACCTGGACGAAGGCAGCCGCGACATCCTCTCCCGGCACAATGTCTTGAGCGGCGCGAACCCGTGGGTGTTCACCAACGCGTACAGCGCCGGCAACGGCACGAACGACAATACGTTCCAGGAGAACTGGTACAACTCGGGCTTTGCCCAGATGCCCAACGCCGAACAGCGCAACAACCGGCTGATCGACAACGTTCGGGTCAACGGCAACAACTGGCCCAGCGGCGCGTGGGAGGTCATCTGCGCGGCGGGCGTCGCGCCTGAGTACCGTACGGAGCTCAACGTCAACCTCAACGGTATCGACCCGCGGTGCCAGACCATCGCGGAGGCCCCTACCCCGTAATGCGGCTGCCGGCACTGCCGGCGAGGCGCCCCCGCGACGTTTCTGGCGCGGGGGCGCCCCCGCCGTCGGCGGAGCCTTTGCCGACCAGGGCACGCGCGGTAGCGTGTGGCACCTCCGAATCGGTTCCAAGGATGACCAGGAGCCAAGAGTGACCACGATCGGCGCCGTCGCCCTTCCCCTACCCCTCCAGAACAGGACCTCGTTGCCTTGACAGACCTTGACGACCGCGTGCTCTTCGGCGCCGCGTACTACCACGAGTACCAGCCCTCCCCTCGGCTTGACCAGGATCTCGACCTCATGCAGCGAAGCCGGGTTCAGCGTGATCCGGGTGGGCGAGTCCACGTGGGCCACCTGGGAGCCGGAGGACGGAGTGTTCGACCTCGACTGGCTGCAGCCAGTCCTGGACGGCGCGCATTCGCGAGGGATCGCCGTCGTGCTGGGTACGCCCACCTATGCCGTACCCCCGTGGTTGACGCGCAAGTATCCCGAGATCGCCGGAGAGCGACGCACCGGGGAGCGCATCGGCTGGGGGGCCCGTCAAGAAATGGACCTGACCCACGCCGCCTACCGATTCCACGCCGAGCGCGTCATCCGCGCCGTCGTCGGGCGCTACCAGGACCATCCCGCTGTGATCGGTTTTCAGGTGGACAACGAACCCGGTTTCGAGTTGCTGCACAACGAAGGTGTGTTCCAGGCCTTCGTCGACGATCTGCGCCGCACCTACGGCGACGTGGAGACCCTGAACCGGGAGTGGGGACTCGTTTACTGGTCGCATCGGCTCACCACCTGGGCGGACCTGTGGCGACCGGACAACAACGCCCAACCTCAGTACGACCTGGCCTGGCGGAAGTTCCAGGCCCGGAAGGTCACCGAGTTCATCGAGTGGCAGGCCGGGATCGTTCGGGAGATCGTCGGCGCCGAGAAGTTCGTGACCACGTGCATCGCCTACGACCGGCCGGGAGCGCAAGACCCGGAGCTGACGGCAGCGCTGGATGTGACTGCGGGCAATCCCTACTATGCGATGCAGGACGGTTTCGCTCTCTCAGGCACAGAAGATCTCACGCCCGGCTGGGCGACGAGCGGGGCCTGGGCGCTCTTCCACAGCGCAGACAGAATGTACTCGTCGAAGCAGGCGCGGTTCCTCGTCACCGAGACGAACGGCGGGGCCATCGGCGGGCCGGCCATGAACGCGCCCGCGTTCGATGGCCAGTGGCGTCAGGCGGGCTGGGCAATGATCGCCCGGGGCGCACGGATGATCGAGTACTGGCACTGGCACACACTGCACTTCGGTGCCGAGACGTTTTGGGTGGGAGTTCTCCCGCACGACCAGAGGCCAGGGCGGGTCTACGAGCAGCTGGCCGCGCTCGGTGCAGAGATCAAGTCTGCCGAGGATCACCTGAACGGACTCGTCCCTGACGCCACCGTGGGGCTGCTGTGGTCCAACGAGTCGATGTGGGGCCTCGAAGGTCAGCCGGCGCTCGCCCGCGACGACGGCTCCGCGGATCCCCACAGCTACGAGCGGATAGTGCACGCCTTCTACCGGGGCGCGTTCGACACAGGTGCGCCGGTGCGAATCATCCACGACGTCCAGCTGGTCGAGCCGGGCGACGGTACGCGGCTCCGCGAACCGGCCGAAGTCGCCGCCGAACTGCCCGTCCTACTGGTACCGGCGCTCTACGTGGCGAGCGACACGCTTCTCGACTGGCTGCGCGATTACGCGGAGGCGGGCGGACACCTGGTGCTCGGACCGCGCACAGGATATGCGGATACTGAGGCTCGAGCGCGCACGGAGGTCAAGCCGGCGCGGCTCGCCGCCGCCGCCGGCGTCAGCTACCAGGAGTTCAGCAACCTGGCGACACCCGTGCGCGTGACGGGCTCCGACGGCGGACTCGAGCTGCGGGCCGCCGCGACCGCCACAGCATGGGCCGACTACTTGCAGGTCTCAGACGACTCGGTCGAGATCCTCGCCCGCTATCAGCACCCCGCGCTCGGCCTGTACCCGGCGATCACCACCGTTGAGGCGGGTCGGGGGCGCGTGACGGTCGTCGGTACGGTGCCCAATGCCGAGCTGTCGGCTGCGTTGGTGTCCTGGGCGGTGCCAGCTGACAGGGACGCGTGGACCTCGCTGACGACCGGTTCGGTCACGGCGACCTCGGCGACGACGGCCGCGGGTCGTCGGCTGCGAGTGCTGCACAACTGGTCGTGGGATGCCTGTTCGATCCGGTTGCCGGCCGACGTCACGGATCTCCTCTCCACCGGGCTTGTCGAAGCCGGTGCGCTGGTGGAGTTGGGCCCGTGGGACGTCCGCGTCTTCCTGGAGTAAAGGCCTCGGCCGACGATAGATGTCAGGGCTTGCGCTGGGTCGGCAGACGACGGCGCTGCCAGGAGTCGATGATGTGAGCGCGCATCGCCGCTTGTGCCGCCTCGGCGTCGCCGGCGGCGATCGCTTCGTAGACACGCCGATGCTCTTCGACGGTGAGCGCGTGGGCATCCACCGACTGGTGGCCGGTGAAGCGACTGCTGCTGCGGGCGCGCTGGAAGAGGATCTTCGTGATGTTGCTCGCGAGCTGGTTGCCCGAGAGGGTCATGACGATGAAGTGGAAGTCGACATCAGCCTGCGGGAACACGTCGGGGTCGTTGACGTGCTGCTCCATCGCGGTGAGCGCCTCGTGGATGAGAGCGAGCTCCTCCTCTGACCGACGCCGGGCGGTCTCGGCCGACATCTCGCCTTCAAGAGAGCCTCGGATGATCGCCAGATCATCGAGCACTCCGAGCGCGTCGTCGTTCTCCAGCATGACCGAGAGCACGACCGGGTCAAGGATGTTCCAAGAGGTCGTCGGCTGCACAGTCGTTCCGCGACCAGGCGCCACAGCGATGAGGCCCTTCTCTTCGACACGCTTGACGGATTCGCGGACGACCGTACGGCTGACTCCGAAGTGCTGTGCGAGCTTCTCCTCCGGTGGAAGCGTGTGACCCGGAGCGACCTCGCCGTTGACGATCGCGGTCACGAGGTCGTGCACGACAGCCACGCCCAGTCGCGCCGATGGAGTACGTCGCGCTGAGTCGCCGAACACCGCCGACGTGTCGTTGGAGGTGCTGAGAGTCGAACTCATGCCGTCAGCCTAGCCGCGTCGGCTGTCGCTGAGACTTCGGATTCATGACGCGCCTTCACGACGGTCCGTATCGGTGACGAGGCGGAGGCCGGCGCGCGCCGGTCGGACGTGCGGTCCCTCGGTGAGGAGCCAGCTGGCCGATCGCTGATTTCCCGCGATCGCGGCTTCGTCGACTGCGACACCGTGGCCGGGGTTGTCGCCGAGCACGATGCCTCCGTCCATGATCTCCTGGTCGATCGTGAGCCCGAATGGCGCACCGAGGTCCTGAACCTCCGTCGAAAGATGGTTGGGGATGGATGCCGCAGCGTGCGCGACCGCTTGGTTCGTCGTCAGCCCGACAGGGCTGATCGGCAGATCGCGGGAGTGCGCTACCGTCGCTACCCGCAAGAAGTGGGTCACGCCCCACGTGCACCCGACCTGAACGACGTCGACGCCGTTCGCGTCGAGGAGCGGGCGGAACTGCTCGAGGCCGGAGAGATTCTCGCCGGTCGCAACTGCAGCCTTTATCGAGTTGGAGAGGCGTGCGTGTCCGGGGGCGTCCCAGCGGCGCAGCGGCTCTTCAATCCAGGTGAGGTCGATCTCGCGCTCGATCGCCGACACATAGCGCACTGCCTGCTTCAGGTTCCACGACTCGTTCGCATCGAGCATGAGAGCAGGCGCCCGCGAGTTTCGTTTCAGGGCGTCGTCCAGGATACGCAGACGCCGAAGGTCTGCCTCGAGGTCGAGACCTCCCTTGAGCTTTCCGCTGGTGAAACCGCGGTCTGCCATCAGATCGTAGAAGCCGGCGAGCTTCTCGTCGTCCAGTGCGATGTCCAGGCCTGACGCGTATCCCTCCACGAAGCGGTCGCGTCCTCCGAGCATGCGCCACAGCGGCTCGCCGGCAATCTTGGCCTTGAGGTCCCACAGTGCCATGTCCAAGGTGCCGATGGCTGCAAAGGTTGCGCCATTGTGCCCGGCCTTGAAGACGCGCGCGAGCATCCGATCGTAGAGGGTCACTGCTGCGCGGGGATCCTCGCCCTCGAGAGCGGGGAACAGCTGCTCGAGGTACTGGTCTGACCCCGTCCCGATGCCTTCGATGCCCTCGTCCGTCTCGAGGATGACCACCGGCACATCGGTAACGCCGTTCTTCAGGAAGCCGTTCACATCGCCGATCGGCCGTCCCCAATCACGGAAGGTGCGGACACATCGGTAGCCGGTGATCTTCATATCTTCCTCGATTTCGCGCGGCGGAACTCAAAAAGAGCATACATCACACGTTAGACATTCCGGACTAAGATGTGGACGGATGACGAGAGGGAGCGAGTGCGAATGGAACACCGTAGACGAGGTCGTGCGCCCGCACTGAGCGAGATCGGCCTGGGAGCCGCGCAGCTCGGCAACCTCCACCGCGAGATCGACGATGACACGGCAAGGATGACCGTCGATGCGGCGTGGGATGCCGGCATCCGGTATTTCGACTCAGCCCCGCACTACGGTCTCGGTCTGTCGGAGCGCCGGCTGGGTGAGGCGCTGGCGTCGCGTCCGCGGAGCGAGTTCGTATTGTCGACGAAGGTGGGACGTCTTCTCGTCGAGGACCCCACGGGAAGACGAGTGCCGGACGACGATGGCTTTGCGGTGACCAGCTCGCTTCGTCGTCGATGGGACTTTTCGCGCGACGGCATCCTCGCATCGGTCGAGGCGAGTCTGCGCCGCCTGCGCACCGATCGCCTCGACATCGTCTACCTGCATGATCCCGACGAGCATTGGGATGCCGCCGCGACGACCGGGGTGGACACCCTCATCGAACTCCGCGATCAAGGCGTCGTGTCCGCGATCGGCGCTGGGATGAATCAGTCGGCCATGCTCGCGGAGTTCGTGCGCCGCTGCGACGTCGACATCATGATGGTCGCGGGTCGATACACGCTGCTCGATCAGTCCGCCGCCGCGGATCTGCTGCCGGCCGCAGCTGAGCGCGGTGTCGCGGTGGTCGCGGCGGCGATCTACAACTCCGGCCTGTTGAGCTCGGATCGCCCCCGCGACGGAGCGCGGTTCGATTATCGAGAAGCGTCGGTCGAGCTGATTGCCAGGGCGAACGCGATCGCAGACCTCTGCGAAGAGCACGGGACGACGCTCCCGGCCGCTGCGGTCGCGTTCCCGCTTCGCAACCCACTCGTGACGTCCGTCGTCGTAGGCATGCACGGAACCGGCCAGGTCGGGTCGACGATAGATCGCTACCATGCGGCGCCTTCTCCCGAGCTCTGGGAGAAGCTCGCCACGAGCGGACTCATCCATGCGGAAGACCCACCTGCGCGATCCGGCCTACACCTGGACCGCCAGCGCATACCTGATGCTGCCCCGACCGATTCGGTCTGGACGCAAAGCAGCGAGCGATAGGCGATGCCGTGCAGACCAATCACGACGGCGCGGCGCTCGGCTGCCGATCGACGGTTCAGCGGTGAGGCTATGACAGACAAGGCACGCCGGTCGAGCCGACCCAGCATCTATCACGTCGCTGAAGTTGCGGGTGTCTCTCACATGACGGTGTCGCGAGTTCTCAACGGCGGCACGAACATGACGGAGCAGACCCGGTCGAAAGTACTTGCGGCCATCGAGGCGATCGGATACCGCCCGAGTGCCGCTGCGCGCGCGCTGGTGACTCGGCGGGCGATGCGGATCGGTGTGATTGTGCATGAGCCGACGCAGTTCGGCCCGAAAAGCACACTGATCGCCATCGAACGGGCAGCGAGAGACGTTGGCTACAGCGTCGCCGCGTACTCGATTTCCTCAGGAGACGATGACGAACTGGACCGAGGGGTTACCGATCTCGAGGCGCAGGGCGTCGATGCGATCTGCGTCATCGGACCTGGCGGCACATCGATGCACGCGCTGCAACGCGCCGCAGCCACCATGCCCGTGCTGGTCGTCGGCTCGGGTGAATACGGCCGTGACCTCTTGCGCGTCGGCGTCGACCAGTCTGCGGGTGCGCATCGCGTGATGGAACACCTCCTGGAGCTCGGTCACCGAAGGATTCTCCACCTCGCGGGACCGCTCGACACCGCTGACGCACAGCACCGCGAACTCGCGTGGCGCGAGTCGATACAGGCCGCGAAAGCTCCGATTGCCGATGTGATGCTGGGCGACTGGTCCGCCGACTTCGGCTTCGAAGTAGGGGCGCGCAGGGACCTGGGCAGCGCAACCGCAGTGTTCTCGGCCAATGACCAGATGGCACTGGGGCTGATCCACGGGCTGTGGACGCGGGGCATCCGCGTACCCGACGACATCAGCGTCGTGGGGTTCGACGACCTCCCTGAGTCAGCGCACTTCATCCCACCCCTCACCACGGTCCGACAAGACTTCGAAGCCCTCGGCTCGGCGATTCTCGAGACGGTCATGGCCGCCCTCCACGGGGAGCGCCCGCAAGCGGCGGCGGTGATCCCCGCCACCCTGATCGTGCGGAGATCCACATCCCCCGTCAGGGTTCGATGAGGTCGCGCGAGGCTATGGCAGGTGGGAAGAACGGTTCAAAGATGTCGTGCATGACTGCGCTGCGGTGAAAGGTGGGGAAAGTCCCCCTCAGCGCGCCCTGAAAGGTGATCCCGTAGGGGTTCACATCTCTCGTTGCGGAACCCCCCGTCCCGTCGCCCGGGTAGACCGGTCGGGCCGAGCCCAGAGTCGTCAGATCGAGCGACCGGCATCGCGACCGCCGACCGACCCCACGCAGGAGCAGCCGCCGGGGATCTGTCCCAGGCTCACTCCCTCCGGGTGATGCCTTCCGCTCGCGACGCTGAGAGCATCGCGCAGTCAGACCATAGAGGAGAACCAAGCATGGCCATCGAAGGAACCCAGGGACCCGGACTCACCGCGGAGCAGCTCGCCGAGGAGATCTCGCACGTCTCGATACCCGATCGGCTGTCGACGCCGTTCGGCGAACTCGAGTTCTTCGACGGAGTGCCGCAGCCAGCCTCGGTGCGGTCGATCTTCGACGGGCTCGACCTCGTCCGGGGCATCACCGCATTCCTCGACACGATCCCCGGGGCATCGCTGGTCGGCATGCGTCGTGGACTCCGGTCCGTCGGTGTCGACTCGCCCGACAAGATCGGCTACACCGACCCGCGATGCACGTCCACGCCGCTCTTCCTGACGCCCAACACCGAGACGACCTACGGCGTCACGTTCCTCGACCTGAAAGCCTGGGGCCCGACGGTGATCGAGGTGCCGCCGCAGTCGCTGTGCGTGGTGGACGACTTCTGGTTCCGCTACGTCACCGACATGGGCATTCCCGGTCCCGATCGGGGTGCCGGTGGAAAGTACCTCTTCCTGCCGCCCGGCTACGAGGGAGACCGTCCGGAGGGCTACTACACCTTCGAGAGTCCGACGTTCTCGAACTTCGTCGTGATCCGCGCGCTCGGCGGCGTTCCCGCGATCAAGCAGTCCCGCATCTACCGCCTCAGCGATGCGGATGCCGCGCCCGAGAACACCTTCGTGAACTTCGGCGAACAGGCGATGAACACCGTCCATTCGAACGACTTCTCGTTCTTCGAGGAGATCGCGCAGCTCGTCGCGGAAGAGCCGACCTCGGCGCTCGACGCGGAGCGGGCCGGCACACTGGCTTCCCTGGGCATCGTCCACGGAAAGCCTTTCGCGCCCGATGACCGGCTGCGCGGCATCCTGGACGATGCCGCCAAGATCGGCGCCGCGATGTCCCGCGCGATCCTCTACTCACCTCGCGATGCTGAGGCCTTCCGCTGGGAGGGCAAGTCGTGGAAGAACCCGTTCGTCGGGGGCAGCTACGAGTTCCTCAGCGACGGCGCCCGCAACCTCGACGCCCGTACGCTCTACCACTACGCCGCGACCGTGATCACCCCGGCAATGGCGCATGCTCAGGTGGGTGCGGGCTCCGCCTACCTCTACACCGTCACAGACGCCGACGGCGCGCTCCTCGACGGCGCTGCCACGTACTCGCTCAGGATTCCGCCGCAGGTGCCCGCGAAGAACTTCTGGGCGGTCGACATCTACGACACGCAGACCCGCTCGCTCCTGCAGTCGGCGCTGTACCCGGCACTGTCCAGCCTGGACGGAGATCTGCAGCCGGAAGAGGACGGCTCGACCGTGCTGTGGTTCGGCCCAGCGGCGCCCGACGGCAAGGAGACCAACTGGATTCCGACACTGCCGGGCAAGTCCTGGTGGCCGGTGCTGCGCCTCTACGGTCCGCTCGAGCCGTGGTTCGACCTGACGTGGCAGCTGCCCGAGATCTTCCGCGAGAAGGACTGAGCGCGCACGATGTAGATGACGAATCGGATGCCGCGGCTCAGGCGCGAGCGTCTTCGCGACGGTACCGTGACCCATGACCACCCATAGGAAGGAAGATCTATGACCGACTCCACACTGGACGAGCTCGGACCCGTCGACTTCGTCGTCGTCGAGTTCCCGCCCGGCCACTCACACTTCACCGGCGAGATGGCTGAGGAGCTGCTCAAGCTGGTCGATGCCGGAACGATCCGCGTCATCGACCTGATGATCATCACCAAGGATGCCGACGGCACCATCGCGGCGCTCGAGCTCTCCGAGCTGGACGACCTCGGCCCGCTGGCACGCCTGGAAGCGGAACTCGCCGAGCTGCTCGCCGCCGACGACGTGGCGCACCTCGCCGCGTCGATGGACCCCGGCACCGTCGCAGGAGTGCTCGTCTACGAGAACCTGTGGAGCGCGCCGTTCGCCTCGGCCGCTCGCCGCGCGGGGGGCCAGCTCATCGCCAACGGGCGCATTCCCATCCAAGCAATCATCGCCTCGATCGAGGCGGACGAGACCGCAGAGCAGATTGGAGCCTGACATGCTCGGAAGAAGAGTCGGACGCGTAGGAGTCATCGGAGCACCCGTCGCCAAGGCGGCCGTCGTCGGTGCCGCGGTCACACCGGGACGCTCGCCGGTCGCAAAGGCGGCCGTCGTCGGTGCCGCGGTCACACCGGGGCGCAGCCCCATCGCGACCGCCGCAGTGGTCGGTGCTGTCGCGACGCCCCGCCGCCGCCGGATCTAGACCCCTCCGAGCCCCCGAGCCCTGGAAACACCCGGGCTCGGGGGCCGGGGTGCCCCGCAGCCCTTACGCTGAGAGCGTCGTCCTTCCGTAGCAGATTTGGAGCCCGCCATGGGGGAACCCACTCGGGAGAGCAAGATCTGGGATGTCGTCTCGGTGTTCTTGCTGTCGATCACCGCTGTGCTGACAGCCTGGTGCGGGTTCGAGTCCTCGAAGTGGGGCGGCGAGATGTCGATCGCCTTCAGCCAGGCCTCGAGCGCCCGTGTCCAGGCTGCGAACGCCGATGGAGAGGCGCGTGACAATCAGCAGTACGACCTGACCATCTACACGCAGTGGGTGCTCGCGCAGGCAGACGGGCGAGAGGAGCTCGTCCAATTCATCGAAGCCCGCTTCTCACCCGAGTTCCGCGTGGCGTTCGACGCGTGGGAGGCAGGCGGCCGGGAAGCACTCGGCCCGTTCGCCATGCCGGAGTACGAACCGCCGGGGACGGTCGAATCGAAGGAGCTGTCTGCCCGCGCCGACGCGAAGTATCAAGAGGCGCTGGAGCACAATCAGCGAGGCGACAACTACACGCTGCTGACGGTCCTTTTCGCGCTGGTGCTCTTTCTCACCGCCATGTCGCAACGCGAACTCGTGCCCTGGATGCGCCGGGCACTGCTCATCCTCGCCATCGTGGCGGGCGCAACGGGGCTGATCGTGATGCTGACGTTCCCGATCCGGATCTGACGACGGCGAGAGCACACGCCGGGTGAGGAGCTGTTCTCTACGGTCGTGATGCCTCCTGATCGGGCAGCACCAGCGTCCCGTCCACTCGACGCAGCACCGACGTGTTGTCGTCGCGCAACTCGAGTGGCAGGACATCGGCCGGGGCATCTTGCCAGGCGAACGGCCGCAGGAATCGTCGGACGGCGCTCACCCCGACCGAGGAGTGCAACGCGTTGGTCGCCGGCCACGGTCCGCCGTGGTGCTGAGCCCACGACACGCGTACACCGGTGGGGTACCCGTCGAACACGAGCCGACCGGAGCGCTGTTGCATCTCCTCGACGAGGAGGGCTCGTTCGGCCACCTCCTCGGGTTCGCTGTGCAGTGTCGCGGTGAGTGACGTCGGGACCGCGGCGAGCCCGCCCAGGACCTCCGCGAGGTCGTCGTAGACGACGAGCAGGATCAGCGGTCCGAACGCCTCTTCGGTGGCCGCCTCGGTGAGGTCGGCAGCATCGATGCGCAGCAGCTGCGGAACCACCCCGAACCCGTCGGCGTCCGCAGCGCCGGACGAACCTGTCGCGAGCACCTCGGCGCGCCCGTCAGCCACGAGGCGTTCGAGGATCTCGCCGAACGAGGTGAGGATGCGAGCGTTCAGCAGCGGCTGTCGGCCGGAGCCCGAGACCTTCGCCGCGAGAGTGTCGATGAGGACATGCGCGGAGCGGGGCACGAATGCGACGCCCGGCTTGGTGCAGAGCTGTCCCGCGGAACCGGTGAACGATGTGAAGAGCCCCTCTGCGATCGCACTGCCCCGGGTGGCCGCGGCTTCGGGGGTGACGACGAGGGGATTGACGCTCGACAGCTCCCCGTAGAAGGGGATCGGCGCGGGGCGCTCGTCGATGATCGCCATCAGCGCTCGGGCAGCGCCGAGCGAGCCTGTGAAGCCGACGGCGACGATGTTCGGATCGGCGACGAGGACGCGCCCGGCCTCGGTGCCGTACACGATGCCGAGAGTGCCTGCGGGCGCACCGTAGGTCTTCGCCGCGCTGTTCAGCGCGGCGAACGAGGCCTGGGACGTGAGGACATGCGAGCTGTGCGCTTTCGCGACCACGGGACACCCCGCGGCGAGAGCGGACGCCGTGTCACCGCCTGCGACGGAGAAGGCGAAGGGGAAGTTGCTCGAGCCGAAGACGGCTACGGGGCCGAGGGCGACCAGCATCCTGCGTATGTCGGGGGCAGGTCCGAGGGGGGTGGATGCCGCATGGTCGATTGCCGCCTCGAGATAGGCGCCGTCTCGCACCGCGTCTGCGAACAGGCGGAACTGAGACGCCGAGCGCTTCACCTCCCCTTCGAGGCGTGTGCGGGGAAGGCCGGTTTCGGCCGCCGCCGTCTGGACGAGGTGCTCGGCGTCTGCTTCGAGGGCGGTCGCCAGTGCTTCGAGAAGACCGGCTCGCCACTCTCGGGTGGACGTGCGCAGCGCGCGAGCGGCTGTTGCAGCAAGTGCTGCGATCTCGGTGACCTCTGTGTCGGGAGTGGGTTCGATCGTGGTGTCGCGGGTTCGTCCCGTCGCCGGATCAGTCGTAGTAAGCACACTTCGACACTAGCGATGCAAATCGATCATCGACAAGCATAGAATGCGGTGTATGTCTCTCCCCTCTGATAGCGCGCTCACGTCTCCTGTCGGGTCGAAAGGTTCACGATGATGGCTTCTCCCGTCCAGTTTCCTCAGTTGAATCGCGAACTGCTGTCGGACAAGGCGTACGACGTGATCCGTTCCTCCATCCTGGACGGCACGTTCGCTCCGGGTGAGCAGATCGTCGAGTCGCAGTTCGCCAAGCAGATGAACATCAGTCAGGCACCCATGCGTGACGCGTTGCGCAAGCTCAGTCATGAGGGGCTGGTCGAGATCATTCCGCGGCGTGGCACCTTCGTCCGCAGCGTCTCCCCTGAGCAGGCCGCCGAGGCTCGCGTCGTGAGACAGGCTCTCGAGGCCGTTGCGGCCCGCACCATCGCCGGCCATCTGGACGACGAGCACGCCGAGCGTCTGCGCGGCGTCGTGGCCGACATGCGATCGGCGGCCGAACGCCACGACTTCGCGAGCTTCCGAGTCCTGGATGCCGACTTTCACCGGACGGTCATCGAGGCATCCGGCAATTCGCTGCTGTCACGGCTCTGGCTGCAGATCGAGCAGATGATGTTCAGCCTGCAGGTCGTCTCCGGCCCGCGCGGACAGGACGACTACGCGACGCTCGCCGATGTGCATGAAGGCCTCATCGCGCTTCTCGAGACCGGCGACCCCGAACACGCAGCGCGCAGCTTCATCGAGCACAGCAGTCAGCTTCCGATCGCGGACCTGCGCCGCTCGGTGGGTCTCGACGAGGGTTCTGACTCGGAGTAGACGGCGGGAAATCGTCGGTTCTCGATTTTCGTCTTTCGACAATCGATAACACGTGGTTTACTTTGTTCAATCGTGTGAGTCGGGTGCGCAAGGCAGCCGACCGCGATTGAGCGGAGGGTTTAGAACCGATGACGAGTCTGCGTGCATCCATCCTCATGAGCGTCCTGCGCGAGGGGCAGGGGGAGGCGTACGAAGCAGCACACACGCGCATCCCCGACGACCTCGCTGAAACGCTCATCGCCGCTGGCGTGCGGGACTGGGGCATCTGGCGCGACGGGCGTTTCCTGCTCCACCTCGTCGATGTCGACGACTACGACGCGATGGCGGCGAGTCTCGCCGGAAACGCCGTCAACGACCGCTGGCAGGCGGAGATGGCCGCGTACGTCGAGCACTTCGAGGAGGTCACCTCCATCCCCGTGCTCGCGGCGCCGAAGCTCGTGTGGTCGATGAGCCGGCAACTCGCCGACGTCGCCGGCAGGGTCTGACGCGCATGATCGACGGCATCCGCGTCGTAGACGCTCATCAGCACCTGTGGAACCTCGACAGCGGCGACTACTCCTGGCTGAGTCCGGCGTTGGGGCCGATCAACCGCTCGTTCGATGCGTCTGACGCCGAGCCTCTCGCAGCTGCGGCGGGCGTCGACGATGTCGTCCTCGTGCAGGCCGCCGCGACGATCGCCGACACCGAGGCGATGATCGCCGCCGCCGATACCTGGTCACGCGTGGCCGGCATCGTCGCATGGGCGCCCTTGGCCGACCACGACGCGCTGCCCGGCATCCTCGAGCGATGGACCGATGACCCGCGGATCGTGGGCATTCGCCATCTGATGCATGACGAGGCCGACCCCGACTGGGTGGTCCGCGAGGATGTCGGGGCCGGACTGTCGCTCCTCGAACGCCACGGCCTCTCGTTCGACGTCGTCGCGGTGCTGCCCAGGCACCTCGAGCATGTGCCGACACTCGCGCGCCGGCATCCCGAGCTGCGCATCATCATCGACCACCTCGCCAAGCCCCCGATCGGTTCGGCGAGCTGGGACCCGTGGTCCGGGCTTCTCGCCGAGGCAGCCGCCTTCCCCAACGTCTCGGCGAAGATCTCCGGGCTCGACACGGCCTGCGACCCGGCTAACTACACCGCTGACGCGATCCAGCCCTACATCGACCACGCGCTCACGCACTTCGGAGCAGCCCGGCTGATGTTCGGCAGCGATTGGCCCGTGAGCGTCCTCGCCGGCGGCTACCAGCGGTGGTGGTCGACGGTCCGTGAGCTGCTGGCTGCCCTGAGCCCCGCCGAGCGCGGTGCCATACTCGGCGGCACCGCGCGCAGCGTCTACCGGCTCGGGAACCCGGCATGAACGGTGTCGACCGGTGGCGACCGATCGCCGATGCCATCGACCACACGATTCCCGATGATCACAAGCGCCCGATTGCGATCGTCGGTGCGGGCACGATCGTCGAGGTGGCCCACCTGCCCGCCTACCGCGCGGCCGGCCTCGAAGTGATCGGACTGTTCGACCTCGACCGCGAGCGCGCCGCCCGCGTGGCGGCCCTGCACGAAGTGCCGACGGTCTACGCCTCCCTCGACGATCTGCTGGCCGACGACCGGGTCGAGGTCGTCGACATCGCCGTGTTCGCCGAGGCTCAGCCTGAGATCGTGCGCAAGGCGCTCGCCGCCGGAAAGCATCTGCTGTGCCAGAAGCCCTTCGTGCAGGACCTGGAGACCGGTCGCGAGCTCATCGCACTCGCGGATGCCGCGAATCTGCGCGTCGCCGTCAATCAGCAGATGCGCTACGAGGAAGGCATGGCGGCGTTGCGCGCGATCCTGCAGGCGGGCTGGATCGGCGAGCCGACCGCGATGAGCTTTCACGTCGATATCGGCACCGACTGGAGCGCGTGGCCATGGCTCGTCAGTGCAGATCGCCTGGAGATCAACTATCACTCCATCCACTACCTCGATGCGATCCGCTCGGTGCTCGGCGAGCCGGTCACCGTGTTCTGCGTGGGAGGGCGCCGGCCGGGCCAGCTCGCCAGGGGTGAGACCCGCACGATGAGCACCCTCGACTTCGGCGACGGCGTCGCGGCCGTGCTGCACGTGAACCACGAGAACATCGGCGGCGACTTCCGCGCCGAGTTCCGGCTCGACGGGTCCGAGGGGTCGGTGCGCGGGACGATCGGCCTGCTGCTGGACTATCCGCGCGGGCGCCCCGACACACTCGAAGTGTTCAGCCGCAGCCTGCCCACGGACGGCTGGATGTCCTACCCGGTGACGCAACGCTGGCTTCCTGACGCCTTCGCCGGACCGATGTCGGGACTCCTGCGGTGGATCGCCACCGGCGAGGTGGCCCCGACAGCGGCGCGCGACAACCTCGCCACGCTCGCTCTCGTAGAGGCGCTCTACCGCTCGATGGACTCCCAGACCGCGCAGGCGGTCCGCCCGTGAACGGGGGCGACTTCAGCGGACGAACAGTCCTCATCACCGGAGGTGCGGGCGGGCTCGGTCGCGCCTGCGCGGAGCTGCTGGTCGACTCGGGTGCGACCGTTGTCGTCAGCGACCTGCCGTCGGAGCGGCTCGAGCAGCTCGAGGCGTCCTTCGCCGAGCATCCCGGGCGGTTCCATACGGTCCCGCTGGACCTCTCCGACCGGGAGAACTGCCGGCGCCTGCCGTCGCTGGCGCTCGAAGCGGCCGGCACCGACTCGCTCGACGTGCTCGTGAACGCCGTCGGCGTGCTGCGCACCACGCCGTTCGCCGAGCTCGGCTCCGACCAGTGGTCGCGAACTCTCGAGATCAATCTGAGCGGTGTCTTCACGACGATGCAGGCGGCCGCTGCGGTGATGTCCGACGGCGGCAGCATCGTCTCGCTGTCATCCGTCGCTGGGCGGTCGGGACGACCGAACGCCGCCGACTACGCCGCGACGAAGGCGGCGCTGCTCTCGCTCACGAAGTCCGCCGCTCTGGCGCTGGGCCCTCGAATCCGTGTCAACGCGGTGTGCCCCGGCATCTTCCTGACCGAGATGTGGTCAGGGATCATCCGCGATCGCGACGCGGAGTTCGGTCCTGGCGCCGGCAGGGCGTATCTGAATGAGGTGTCGTCCGGCACCGCGCTGCAGCGTGCCGGCGACGCTCGCGAGCTCGCCACCGTCGTCGCGTTCCTGGCGAGTGACCAGGCGTCATTCGTGACGGGTCAAGCCATCAACGTCGATGGCGGACTGGAGATGAACTGATGGCCGCGGCTCCTTTCGACCTCCTCCGCGAGCTGTACGGGGACTCGGACATGATCGAGGTCTTCTCGGCCGAGCGCACGATCGACGCGTGGAAGCAGGTCGAGGCGGCGCTCGCGCGCGCGCAGGCCGACGTCGGCGACATCCCGGGTGACCGCGCTGACGCGATCGTCGCTGTCTGCGCCGATCCGCAGAGCGTGGATGCCGACGCGCTCTGGGCTGGCGCTCGCAACGTGGGCTATCCGATCCTGGGCCTGGTGCGGCAACTCGATGCCGCGCTCCCGGAGCACCAGCGGGGGAGTCTGCACCTCGGTGCCACGACCCAGGACATCATGGACAGCGGTCTCGCGATCCAGCTGGATGCCGCCATGGCGGTGCTGGAGCGTCGCCTCCGCAGCCTCGGCGACGTCCTCGCCGCCCGCGCCTCCGCCGAGGCCGAGACCGTGATGGCCGGCCGCACCCACGCACAGCAGGCGGTGCCCACGACTCTGGGGGCCAAACTCGCCGTCTTCCTCGACGAGATGGGCCGGCACCGTGCGCGCCTGCTCGCCACTCGCGACGACGTGCGCCGCATCTCGCTCTTCGGGGCCGGCGGCACGTCGGCGGCTTACGGGCCGCATGCCGCCCTCATCCGCGCGAAGGCCGCCCAGAAGCTGGGGCTCGTCGATGCGATCATTCCGTGGCACGTCGCCCGCGACTGCATCGTTCACCTGAGCTCGGTCGCCGTCGCAGCATCCACCACCGCTGCGCGGCTGGCGCGCGAGGTCATCGACCTCTCGCGCACCGAGATCGGCGAGGTGGGAGAGTCGGTCGGCCATCATCGGGGGGCCTCGTCGACGATGCCGCAGAAAGCCAACCCCGTCACGAGCGAGTCGATCATCGGGTTCGCCGTGGCAGCCCGATCGATGGTGACCGGGCTGTCCCGTGCTGCGGAGGCCGGTCACGAGCGCTCCGCGGGCGAGTGGCAGGTGGAATGGACGCTGCTCCCGGCACTCCTGGTCAACGTGAGCTCGGCGTTGCGGCTCGCGCACGAGCTCGTCCGCGACCTGGCCGTCCACCCGCAGCGGATGGTGCGCAACCTCGACGCCGACGGCGGACTCATCATGGCCGAGTCCGCGATGATCGCGCTCGCCCCGCATCTCGGGCGCGAGGAAGCACACGACGCGGTCTACGAGCTTGCTCTCGAAGCGCGCAACGCCGGCGAACCGTTCAAGGACGTGCTCGGGCGCTGGCTGACCACTCAACCGCAACTCCCGCCGATCGGGCTCACCGAGCCACGTCACGCGATCGGTTTCGCCGCCGATGTTGCAACGACGGCGGCTGCTGCCTGGCATGCCGATGTCGCCGCGCAGCCCAACCCCTGGAAGGCAGGACGATGAACGACCCGACCAACAACGTCTCGGCGCGGCTGGGAGACCTGCACGCGATGTGGCGCATCCGTGCCCTCGAGGAGAAGATCCGCGATCTCCGGCTGAACATGGATGTCGTCGGGTCGGTCCACCTCGCGAACGGTCAGGAGAGCATCGCTGTCGCGACCTGTGGCGAGCTGCGGTCCCAGGATGCGCTGTACGCCACCTACCGCGGGCACGGCTGGGCACTCGCCCGCGGGGTTCCCCCGCGCAACCTGATCGCCGAACTGATGGGCCGCACGACCGGGGTCAACGGCGGTCGTGGCGGCTCCGCGTACTTCTCGGCGCCCGAATGGGGCTTCTACGGCGAGAACTCCATCGTCGGAGCCGGGGCTCCCATCGCGACGGGGGCGGCTCTCGCTGCCCGGTACGACGGATCCGGCCGGGTCGCCGTGACGGTTTTCGGTGACGGCGCGATGAACCAGGGCGCGGTGAGTGAGGCGATGAACTTCGCCGCCGCGTTCCGGCTCGGTGTGGTGTTCATCTGCGAGAACAACCGCTACTCCGAGTTGACGCCCATCAACGACATGGTCGCCAACCCCGACCTTTCACAGCGGGCGACTGCACTGGGCATCCCGGCGGTGCGCATCGACGGCAACGATCTGAGTCAGGTGCGCACCGCGGTGCGGCTCGCCGTGCTGGCCGCGGCTGCAGGGCGCGGCCCGACGTTCATCGAAGCGCACACGCAGCGCATCGTCGGGCACTACATCGGTGACGCCGAACATTATCGGCCGCTCGGTGAACGGGAGGCCGACGCGCTGGTCGAGCCGATCGCGCGGCTCTCGCGCGAACTCACCGCCGAGGGCGTGCCCGCGCATCTGATCGAGGGATGCGAGATGAGCGCCCGCGCCGAGATGGACCACGCTGCCGCCCAAGCGCTCGCCGACCCGCTCGTCGATCCTCTGACCGCGAAGGACCACCTCTATGCCTGAGACCGTGAAGCTCAACGTCGGCGGCGCGGTCAACGCCGCTCTCGCTCGCTGCCTCGGCGAGATGCCCGAAACTCTGCTCTACGGCGAAGACGTCGGCAAGCCGGGAGGCGTCTTCGGCGTCAGTCGCGGGCTGCAGAAGCGCTTCGGTGATCGAGTCTTCGACACGCCGATCAGCGAGACCGCGATGCTCGGCGCAGCCGTCGGGGCGTCGGCGTTCGGCCGGCGCCCGATCGTCGAGATCATGTGGATCGACTTCTCGCTCGTCGCCTTCGACCAGATCGCCAACCAGGCGGCGAACGTGCGGTACGTGTCGGAGGGGCGGCTCACCGCGCCCCTGACCATCCGCACTCAGCAGGGCAACTCGCCCGGCGCATGCGCGCAGCACTCGCAGAACCTCGAGGCACTCCTCCTGCACATTCCCGGCATCCGGGTCTGCATGCCGCGTACGGCTCAGGATGCGTATGACCTCGTGCTCTCGGCGGTCGCGTGCGACGACCCCACCGTGGTGATCGAGAACCGCACTCTCTACGCAGGGGAGAAGGAGGAGTTGGTGCTCGACGGGCCGATCCTTCCGATCGGCGGACACCGGCGCCGCCGCGAGGGCGACGACATCACGATCGTGACCTGGGGGGCGATGACCTCCAAGGTTCTGGATGCCGCCGACCGGCTCCGGGGTACGGGCGTCGGGGCGGACGTGCTGGAGATGGTGTGGCTCAACCCCTTCGACCACGCGGCTGTGCTCGAAAGCGTGCAGCGTACGGGTCGCTTGCTGGTCGTCCACGAAGCGGCTCGCACGGGCGGGTTCGGCGCCGAGGTCGTCTCGCGCGTCGTCGAGTCGGGGGCGCGGCTGCTCGCACCGCCGCGTCGACTCGGACTGGACGACTCGCGTCTGCCGTCGGCCGTTCACCTGGCGCAGGTTCTGCTGCCGCAGGCTGAGCACATCGAGGCGGCCGTTCGCGACCTGGTCGGCGCGGTGGTGCCCGCATGAGAGGCGTCTGGCACTTCAGCTTCCATGTCGCCGATCTCGACCTGTCGATCGCGTTCTATGAGGGCGTGCTCGGACTGGAATTGGTTCGCCGCCAGGACCAGGCCAACGCGTATACACGCGCTCTGGTCGGATTTGCGGATGCATCGCTCCGAGTGGCGCAGCTGCGGGTGCCGGGCCAGCCCGACTCCGTCTCGGGGCACCACCTGGAACTCGTCGAGTACGTCGCCCCCCGGGGGATCCCGCACTCACCGGAACGAAACCGGCCCGGTGCATCCCACCTGGCGTTCGTCGTGGATGACATTCACGAGACCTTTGATCGCCTGACCTCGGCGGGGGTCGCGTTCGTGTCACGACCGCAAGCGATCACCGCAGGCGTGAATACGGGCGGCTTCGCCTGCTACTTCGTCGACCCGGACGAGATCACCCTCGAGCTCGTGCAACCGCCGCCGGTGGATTGAGAAGCCTCGCCGAGCAGAACGTGCATCGAGCGACCGCTCGGGCCCCGATCGAAGTGAACCCGAGTATGGATCTCGGGCCTCATCTACGATAGATTATCGATCATCTAAAACAACCTGTGCCACGTGGCCATACAACAAGAGGAAATCCGTGCTCATTCGCGATGTGACCGTCACGCCGATCCTCGTGGCCGATCCGCCACTGCTCAACGTCATCGGCGTCCATCAGCCCTACGTGCCGCGCGCGATCCTCGAGATCGTGACCGACGGCGGCATCCTCGGTCTCGGTGAGACCTACGGTGACGCACACATCCTCCGATGGCTCGAGACTGCCGGTGCGGCGCTGCGGGGCACGAGCATCTTCGAACTGAACCAGCTCTCTGCCCGGATCACCCAGGCGCTCGCCGGAACCGGAAGTGGTGTCGTCGATGGACAGAAGGATCACGCGGGCATCAACATCACAGGATCCGTCAGCCTGACCCGCGCCGTCTCGATCGTCACCTCGGTGTTCGAGGTGGCACTGCTCGACGCGCAAGGTCACGCCCTCGGGTTGCCTGTGCATGCCCTCCTCGGCGGGAAGGTGCGCGACCGCGTCGACTTCAGTGGCTACCTCTTCTACAAGTGGGGGGAGCATCCGTTCGGTGAAGGCGAAGCCGACGACTGGGGTGCTGTGCTCGACCCGCAGACCATCGTCGCCGAGGCGCAGCGCATGATCGACCAGTACGGCTTCCGGTCGCTGAAGCTCAAGGGCGGCGTCTTCCCGCCTGATGAGGAGATCGCCGCTGTGCGGGCGCTGCGTGAGGCGTTCCCCGACCACGCCCTCCGGATCGACCCGAACGCCGGCTGGTCAGTCGAGACGAGCCTCTATGTCGCCGAGCAGCTCCACGGATTGCTCGAGTACTTCGAAGACCCGACGCCCGGCCCGACAATGGCCGAAGTCGCTGCGAAGGTCGACATTCCGCTCGCCACCAACATGTGCGTCATGGACTTCTCGCAGATCCCCGAAGCGGTCGCGACGAAGTCCGTGCAGATCATCCTCTCCGACCACCACTTCTGGGGCGGGCTTCGTGCGACCCAACGGCTCGCCGCCATCTGCGACACGTTCGGACTGTCGCTCTCCATGCACTCCAACTCCCACCTCGGAGTGAGTCTCGCCGCCATGACTCATCTCGCCGCGACGGTCCCCACGATCGCCTACGCGTGTGACACCCACTGGCCGTGGCAGACGGAGGACGTCGTCGTCGGAGAGCCGCTCCCGATCGTCGGCGGTGCCATCACGGTGCCCGACGCGCCGGGCCTCGGCGTTGAGCTCGATCGCGACTCGCTGGCCACCCTCCATGAGCGCTGGCTCACATCAAACGTTCGACTGCGTGACGACGAAGGTGCCATGCGTCGGGTGAACCCGGACTGGAACCCGACGCTTCCGCGGTTCTGACCTCGATGCGCACGTCGCAGTCTGAGTAGGATTCCCCCAATGGACGCAGCACAGCGCATCCTCATCACCGGCGCTGGCGGACGGATGGGCCGGGCGTTGCGGCCGCGACTCGCGCGGGCGGGCCGGACCCTTCGCCTCACGGACCGCACGCCCGTCGACCCGGCCGCCGATCGCGAGAGCGTCGAAACCGTCGTCGCCGACCTCACTGATCTCGATGCGATGACCGCCGCCGCGGCAGGATGCGACGCGGTCGTCCATCTCGGCGGACAGGCCACCGAAAGCGACTGGCCCGATGTCCTCGGCGCCAACGTCGACGGTTCCCACCATGTGTTCGAGGCAGCGCGGCGCAGCGGGGTCCGCCGCGTCATCCTCGCTTCCTCCCACCACGCTGCCGGCATGTACGAGCGGGTCGAAGCACCCGAATCGGGCCTGCCCGCCGACGTGCCCGCTCGCCCCGACACCTACTACGGCTTCAGCACCGCAGCGAAAGAGCTGCTGGGGCGCCTCTACGCGGAGCGCTACGGCATGGATGTCATCGCCCTCCGCATCGGCACCTTCTCGCAGCGACCCGAAGCGGAGCGCACCCTCGCCACCTGGCTCTCGCCGGACGACGCTGCGCGTCTCGTCGAAGCGAGCCTCAGTGCCCCCGCAGGCGGGTTCAGAGTCGTGTGGGGCATCAGCGCAAACACCCGGTCCTGGTGGTCGAGCGCCGAGGGCGACGCTCTCGGTTACCGCCCCCGCGACGACGCGGAGGTCTACGCTGCCGACATCCCGCCGGCCACGCCGACCGAGATCGCCGACATGCTCCGTGTCGGCGGCGCGCTCACCCGGCTGCCGATCGGCCAGACCCCCGACTACACCCTGCCCGACGCGCCGCCGGAGCGGTACGCGCCGCAACCTGAGGAGCCCCGATGACCCCGAACGCAGCTGGTTGGAAACTGCACGGCATCCTGTCGTTCCCGGTGACGCCCTTTGCCGAGGCGGGAGGCATCGATGTCGACGCCTTCGCAGCCCACCTCCGAGTTCAGCTCGGCACCGACGCCAGTGCCATCTTCGTCGCGTGTGCGGCGGGGGAGTTCACAGCCCTCACGCTGGCCGAATTCGCGACGGTCGTCCGCACCGCGGTAGAGGTGAGCGCAGGAAAGCTGCCCGTCCTGGCCGGCATCGGCGGAGGCACGGCGGTCGCGCGGGAGTTCCGCGACGTCGCGATCGAGAACGGGGCTGAGGGCCTCCTGCTCCTTCCGCCGTATCTGCTGGCATCCACCCCGGCAGGGTTGGTGGAACACGTCCGGCAAGTCGCCCGAGGTTCCTCCATTCCGGTGATCGTCTACCAGCGCGCGAACGCGGTGCTCAACGTCGGCGCAGCGCTCGAACTCCTCGACGTGCCTGAGGTGCTGGGACTCAAAGACGGCGTGGGTGACGTCTCGGCCATGCTGCGCATCGTCACCGCCATCCGCACCAGCGGGCATCCGCGCGCGCAGGAGTTCCAGTTCTTCAACGGTCTTCCGACGGCGGAACTGGGGGTGCAGGCTTACTCGGCCATCGGCGTGCGCGCCTACAGCTCCGCCGTTCTCAGCATGGCTCCCCAGGTCGCGAGCGCCTTCTACGCCGCCTTCGAACGCGGCGACGAGCCGGGGATGCAACGCCTGCTCGCCGAGTTCTACCTTCCGCTTGCAGCCCTTCGGGATGAGGTGCCCGGCTACGCGGTGGCGCTGGTCAAGGCGGGGGCACGCATCTCCGGGCTCCCGGTGGGCGGCGTTCGCGCGCCCCTGGTCGACCCGACGCCCGAGCACTTCCGTCGACTGGAAGCGCTCATCTCAGCGGGAACCGTGGCCGCCGAAGCGGTCGACGCGGGCCAGGTGGCTGTTGTCGGCTGATCGGGGGGCGACTCCGGCTCGGGTGGCGGGCCACGCGTACCCCTGGGATCTCCACGGCGACCCCGGATTCGTCGAACGTGTCGCCGGGCTCGGCATCGGCGAGGTGACGCTCGCCGCTCACTACCATTCCGTGCGCGCCGCGACGCCGCAGCATCCACATCATCAGATCGTCGCCGCGCCACATGCAGCGTTCTACCGCCCTGTGCGGTCAGAGGTGTGGGGGAGACGGCGCCTCGGCCCCGTCGGCGCCGGGTGGATCGACGACCCCGACTCTTTCGCGACTGGCGCCTCCGCGCTGCGACAGGGCGGGATGCGGGTCAACGCGTGGATCGTCTTCACCCACAACACCCGCCTCGGCGAGGCGAACCCGGACCTCGCCGTCGTCAACTGCTTCGGCGACCGCTACTCCTATGCGTTGTGCCCCCAGCACGATGAGGTGCGCGAGTACTCGACTCTGCTCGCAGCCGAGAGTCTGCGCGACGTCGACGTCGACGGGGTTGTGCTGGAGGCTTGGGGCCAGCTGGGCGTCGTTCACGGCGGGCATCACGAGAAGACGGCTCGAGCGTGGTCGCCGACCGCAGAGCGCCTGCTGTCGGTGTGCTGTTGTGCCGCCTGCCGGAGCGCCTGGCGGATGGTGGGGCTTGACGACGCGCAGGTCGTGGAGGAGCTGCGGCGTGCCGTACGCGTCGTCGGGGCCGGCGGCGAGGCGAAACTCGCTGACGGGCTCGAGCTGATGTTGGCGACCACCCGGACCACTGCGGCAGCACGCAACCTGGCGGGCATCGTGGGGGTCATCCGGAGCGCCGCTCCCGACGCCCGCGTGATCGTGCATGCGCATCCCAGCGACTGGTCGACGGCACCGCTTTCGGCCGTCACCGTGACCGACGGAGTCGAGGTGGTTCAGGTCTCCGCCTGGGATACGGGCGCGGATTCAGCGGGTGACGTCGCCGCGGCGACCGACGCTGCGCCTGAGGGCGTCGCGGTCGCCGCCTACGTGACGGTCCTGCCTCCCGCGACGGACGATCAGCTCGACGAGCATGCGACGCGGGTCGCCGAAGCCGGTGCCACCGAACTGCATCTGTACCATCTCGGACTGGCGCCGCTGCGCCTGCTGGAGCGGATGCGCGGACTCATCGCCCGCTTCCGCGCATCTACGCCGGCAGGCTGAGCAGCCGCCGGGCGAAGCGCTCCGCCGTCGGGTTCACCATCCGGCCGGCCAGGCTGAGCTGGCAGATCAGGTACGACCCCGCGCCGTGCATCTTCTCGGCGGCGCCCGACACCGGCATCCAATTCTTGACCATCCACTCGCCGCGTCCGGACGTCAGGATCGGCGACCAGCCAGGGGCGTCGACTGCCGTCGCGAGAATCGGAGTGAAGCCGCCGGCACCGGTTTCGTACCAGCACTTGAAGTCGTCGGCTTCGAATCCCTCGACGAGCGAGTGGCCCGTGGCACGCGAGACGAACTGACGGGACTGCATCGGCAGCGTCCTGACGCCCACCTCTCCGTCAGCGATGTCGTAGGTGCCGGGGGGCAGGTCGAGGAACACCATGCGCGCACCCTCCGCGACGGCTTGCTCGAGCTCCACCCGGTTCGCGTCGAAGGCGGCGTAGTCGTCGACGAGGATCGTGTCGGCGTTGCTCGAGATTCGAGCGCCGAGCTCGTCGAGAAGCCGTGCGCCGAGACCGGTCGATCCCACGACCCGCACTCCGGGCGCATCCGATGTGAGCTCCGCCAGTCTCGGCAGGAGCTCGACCTCGACCGCGGTGTCGGTGATGACGTCGTCTCCGTCGCACAGTGCGAGGCGCACCGTGTATCGCGCACGGTCGTCGACTTCGGGTGCTGTCGGCGAGAAGAAGCCCTGGAATGTGCTCTGCACGGCCGAAACGGAGGCAGCGCCTCGCTGGGCGAACACGACCGTGCCCGCCTCGTCCTCGAGCTGCCAGCGGAGGGTGAGAGATTCCGACGTGAGCTGGGTGTCGTTCGCAACCCAGAACTCGTAGCGCATCGGTTCGCCGGCGGTCCACTTCCAGCGATCCGTTCGGATGCTCACCGTGAGCGGCTCGAGGGCGTCGCGGTAGGCGAAGTAGGCCGGCTTCGGCTGGCGCTCGACGTCCATGATCGACTTCATCCAGCTCGCCGGGAACGCGTCGATGAACAGATGGATGGCGAACGACACCATGCGGTTGTCGCGGCGGAAACGCTCCGCGAACATCCGCGTGATCCACGCCTGGTGGCGCCACGTGGCGTCCACCCAGTCGTCGACGGTGTGCTGCGTGTCGAACCACATGTAGTGGAAGTCGCCGGTCTGAGACCCGGGGATCGCGCTCGGCCACCACTCGGACTCGTCACCCTGCGGCAGCCAGTCGGCGGGGTAGCGGCGGCGCATGAGGTCGGCACTGTCGAGACCTTCGGAGCCGAACTCGCCGCACCCGTAGGCCCACCCGTCGCGGATCGGGATCCACGCGCCCCGGTGCAGCTCGCCGAGTTCCACGCCGTGGCCGTTGTACCAGCCCGAGTAGCAGTGGTTGTCGGGCAGCGTGGTGCCGGGCGGGTCGTAGTCGCCGTCGACGTGCTTGAACACGCGGTCGGGGTTCAGAACCCGCATGGCGCGTTCAGCGGCCTCGAAGAAGCCCTGCAGGTCGGGGCGGGTGAGGTGCCGGTGCGGCTTGGCGTACGCGTTCGGGAAGGGCTCGTTGATGAAGCTCACGACGACGTTGCAGGCGTGGCCCCGCACGAAGCGTTCCATCTCCTCCGACTGCCGCACTGCTTCGGCGAACTTGCTGTAGCGGAGGCATCCGAAGAGCGGCAGGTCGGTCTGAGTGAGAAGCCCGAGGCGGTCGGCATGCTCGTAGACCTCGCGTTCGACGGGCCGCTGGGTCAGCCGCAGGTAGTTCATGTTGGCGATCTTCGCCAGCAGGATGTCGTCGACGAGCTGTTCGAGGTCGCCGGTGAAGACGTCCTGCTGCTCGAAGCCCATCGAGTTGGCGCCGCGGAGCTTGATCTCGCGACCGTTGAGGATGAAGCGGCCGCGCGGCTCGTTGTCGACGTCTTGCGTGAACGTGCGGATGCCGAACTGGCGCCTCCGCGTGTCGATGACTGCGCCGTCGGCATCCAGAAGCTTCACCTGCAGCTGGTAGAGCCACGGGGTGTCGAGGTCCCACAGCCGCGGGTCGGCGATGGTCAGCGGAACCTTGAGAACGTTGAGTCCGGGCCCCATCGTCAGGGGCACCTGCTGGTTGTCGGTCGGCTTCTCCATGTCGCCGACGCCCGGTGTCACCTGGGCGACCGGCGAATGCGGGAGGTCTCGGATGACGGTCTGCTCGAAGTTCTGCCCGAAGACGGAGAGCTCGAGGGATACGACCTGATTGGTGCGGTCGTTGCTCCACACCTCGACCCAGGCTTCGACATCCCCCTCAGTCGTCAGGGTGCGCACGAACAGGTCGGCGACGTGCAGTGGCGCGCGTGCTTCGACGGTCACCCACCGGTAGATGCCGAAACCGGGCGGGCTGTGGCGCCAGCCCAGGTCGGGGTCGTCCCAGCCGAGACCGGAGGCGGCGAAGAGCTTGTCGCCCTCCTCCTGTTTGCCCCAGAACTGGATGCCCATGAACGCGGCGTCGTTCTCCACGCGAACGAGCAGCAGGTTCTCACCCTCGCGTACGACGTCGAGGCACTCGACGTCGAAGGGCCCGAAGAAGCCTTCGTGGGATCCGACGTGGTGGCCGTTCACGAAGACCTGAGCCTTGTAGTCGACGCCCTCGAAGTGGATCGCGACGGCACCCTTCGCGATCATGTCGGCGGTGACGTTGAATGTCGTGCGGTAGTACGCACGCGCTCGGCCGACCGGGCCGCCGTAGTGCGGCAGGGTGACGTCGTCCCAGTCGCCTGCTCCCGACGTGGTGTGGGTGAAGTCGGCAAGGTCGGCGGCCGTCTCCATGCGCCACTGGAATCGCTCCAGCGGCAGCACGATGCGTCCGTCCGGAAGGGCCGGCGCCAGGTCTGCGAGGAATGGGGCCTTCTCGGCGCGCATCGCGGAGAGGGCCGCCGTCAGGTCCGCGGGCGTGCTCAGCTTCACTGTGGGGGTGAAGGCGGCGTCAGGGTCGGAGGCCCCGGCGGGCAGTTCCACCGGGGGCAGTTGAGGGGGAAGAACCGGAGACAGTGACTCGCGTGCGGAGATGCTGCGGGTGCCGATGTCGGCAAAGAGGTCGGAATTCAACGTTGGTCCATCGCTCGGGGCGCCGTGCGGGGCACAGCATCTTTGACAGGGGATCCCTAATCGTTTATCGCTAGTATAGCTGGGATGTCTGAGTTCCTTGTCAAGATGGTCGTCACTTTCGATCCCCACATGCCGACCGACGAACGCGAACGGCTCCGCGTCGCCGAAGCGCGGCAGGCGCGTCGCCTGACCGCCGAAGGCACGCTGATCCGGCTATGGCGTATACCGGGGCGACGCGCGAACTGGGGGATCTGGTCGGCGGAGGACGCGACCGCTCTCCACCGCGCCCTCACCAGCCTGCCCCTGTGGCCGTGGTTGGCGGTCGACGTCCATCCTCTGGCGGAGCATGAGAACGATCCGGCCAATGCGGCCGCGTCCGGCACCGTCACGACGCCATTGGACGCAGTCGAAGCCGAGTGAGGCCGCCGTCGACATCGAGCGCGGTTCCCGTGGTCGATCCGGCGAGAGGGCTGGCCAGGTAGGCGATGGCGAGCGCCACCTCGTCGGGGTCGACGAGTCGCCCGATCGGCTGCCGCACGTTGAGCGCCGCGCGCTCCGCTTCCGGGTCGTCGGCGGCGCTCAGCAGACGGTCGATCCATGCGGTGCTCGCCGTACCCGGGCAGATGCAGTTCACACGGATGCCCTCGCGCAGGTGGTCGGCGGCGAGGGCGAGCGTGAGCGAAAGCACGGCACCCTTCGTGGCCGAGTAGAGCGCGCGTTGCGGCAACCCGTTGAGCGCGGCAACGGAGCTGACGTTGACGATCGCGGCGTTCGATGACGTCCGCAGCCACGGGAGCGCGGCTGCGGTGACGCGCGCCATTCCGAAGACATTGACGTCGAAGACATGCGCCCACTCGGCGTCGTCGTTGTCTGAGACCGTTCCGATCGCGCCTACCCCCGCATTGTTGACGAGGACGTCGAGGCAGCCGAGCTGCGCGGCGGCGTCAGCGACCGCCGCGTCGACGGCCGCCCGATCGGTCACATCGGCTTGAACGCGCACGAAGCCCGCGGGCACGCCGCTGACGTCGAGATCGAGGATGGCTACCCGGGCACCTCGTGCGACCAGCATCTCGGCGGTGGCCCGGCCGAGCCCTTCGGCCCCTCCGGTGACGAGGGCCGTGAGCCCCGCGAAGTCACTGGCGAACGTTGCAGTCACAGAATTCTCCTCGTCGTTGCTGATCAGCGCTCATTGCTCGCCACGTGATCCCTGATAAGTCCTGCGCCCGCGAGGTCCGTCCACAGCGAGGGCGGGATAGCGGTGCTCATCCGCGTCGCGGCGCTCTCGACGTGCTCCGAGGAACGGAGACCGACCACGACCGACTCGACTGCGGGATGCCGAAGCGGGAATTGCACGGCGGCGCAGGGCAGAGTCACCCCGTGCGCTTCGCAGACTTCAGCGATCCGTACGGCTCTGGCCCGCAGCTCGGCGTCTGCCGGTGCGTACTGGTAGAGCGCGTCGTCGGCGGGACGGGGGCGACTGAGTATCCCGGAGTTGTACACCCCCGCTGCGACGACGGAGACGCCACGCTCGAGTGCGAGCGGCAGGAGCTCATCGAGCGCCTCCTGATCGAGCAAGGTGAACCGGCCGGCGAGCATCATCACATCGACGTCGGTGTTGCGGATCAGGTCGGCGGGCATCCGAGTGAAGTTGCTTCCCGCGCCCACACCGGCGACGATCCCCTCGTCTCGCAGCTCGATGAGAGTCTCGATCGCGGGAATCACCGTGGACAGCGGGAAGTCATCGGGATCGTGCAGGTAGGCGATGTCGATGCGGTCCAGTGCGAGTCGGTTCAGACTGGCGTCGAGGGAGCGACGAATGCCGTCCGGTGTGAGGTCCCACTCTCGGCGAGAGTCTGCTGGTACGGCGAACCCTTCAGCGTCCATCAGGTGGGCACTCTCCGGGCTCGGCGTCAACACCCGACCGACTTTGGTCGACAGCACGTAGTCGTCGCGAGGGCGTCTCGCGAGCGCGGCGCCGAGCCGTCGTTCGGAGAGGCCGAGTCCGTAGTGCGGGGCGGTGTCGAAATAGCGGACGCCCGCATCCCAGGCCGTGTCGATGGCCTGCTGCACGGTGTCGTCGTCGATCACGGTATGCAGATTGCCTGCCTGGGCGCCGCCGAACCCGAGTTCGGTCAGGTGAGCGCGTGTCATCGAGATCTTTCTTCCCTGTCGGCTCCGCCGGACGGGAGGTGTTCGAGGGTCGAGAGGATCGTCGAGAAGCGGTCTCGGGAGGACTGAATGTGTGCAGCCATCAACGCACGGGCGCGCTCGCTGTCTCCGTCGGCGATCGCGGCGGCGATTGCTCGGTGCTCGGCGAAAGCGAGGAAGCCATTGCTCGGCTGGTAGTACATTCCGAACAGGTCGCTCACGGCACCGGAGTCCTCGCGCGCTTCGGCGATCCGCGCCTGCCCTGCCCTGTAGAGGCGCAGCAGGTGGAGGTGGCAGTGGGTTCGGTCGAAGGCATCGCTGACCATCGGGCTTCCCGACAGCGTGGCGATCAGCCCGTGGAACCGAGAGTCGTGCGCGGACATCAGCTCGTATGCCTCGTCGAGGTTGCGGCTGTCGTCGAGGACTCCCGCATTGATCACGCTGCCGAGCTCGGATTCCAGAGCGGCCTCGCCGTCGGCGTCGAGCTGCGACGCTGCACGTTCGGCGGACCAAGGCTCGAGGAGGAGGCGAAACTGGAACAGATCGTCGACCTCTGTGCTGGTGAGAAGGGGTGTAGCAGCGTAGCCCCGGAGCGCCTGCTTGACGACGAGTCCGTCCGCTTCGAGTCGAGCGAGCGATTCGCGGATAGGAGTCTGTGAGACGTCGAGATCGCGCGCGAGACTGTCGATCACGATGCGTTCGCCGGGGGTGATCGTGTGGTTGAGGAGCATCCCTCTGATGACGTCGTACGTTCCGTCTGCGAGGACGGCGCGGGACGGGATCTGGAATCTTGGGTTCATGGCCACCTCTGAATTCTTCACAGTCGATCATATAGGATCGCGGATGGGAAATGAAACGGAAGAGGAGATCTCGTGAAGATCACGGCTGTCGACGTCGTCCTGGTCGCGGTCCCGGCAAGCAGTCCGCCATTCGCGTGGCGGGCGGGACTGCCGGGATCTGAACCCGCTGTTGAGACGGGGTGGCTCGTCGTGCAGACCGATGCGGGCATCACCGGGTATGCCTCCAGCATTCGCGGTGTGCAACTGGCCGACATCGTCGACCGCCGCCTGCGTGGGGAACTCATCGGGAAAGACCCGCTGCAGCGAGAGTTCCTTTGGCATCGGGTGTGGGAGCTCGATCGGATCGACCGCTTTCCCGTCGGAATATTCGGCCTCGTCGACACCGCGCTCTGGGACATCGGAGCAAAGGCCGCGGGGTTGCCGCTGAATCAGTTCTTGGGCCCTTTCCGCGAGGCGATTCCGGCCTATGCGTCCACCGTCACCTACGACACCGTGGAAGAGTATCTCGACGTCGCGGACCAGTGTCTCGAACTCGGCTTCACGGCCATCAAGCTGCATGCGTGGGGCGATGCGCGCAAGGACGCCGCATTGTGTCTCGCCCTCCGGGAGAGAGTCGGACCTGGCGTGCCCCTCATGTACGACGGGTCGGCCGGCTTCGATCTGCTCGACGCGATCTACCTCGGCCGCGCGCTCGGGGAAGCCGACTACCTCTGGTACGAGGAGCCGATGCGGGAGTTCAACGTGACCTCCCACAAACGGCTCGGTGAGAGCATCGACGTGCCGCTCATGGTGTGCGAGGTCGCCGAAGGGGCGCACCTCGCCACCGCCGACTTCATCGCCAGCGGGTGTGCCGACGTCGTGCGAACCAGCGCAGTGCTGCGTGGCGGGGTGACCGGCGCGATGCGCATCGCCCACCTGGCGGACTCGTTTCAGCTGCGGGCCGAAGTGCACGGCGGTGGACTCGTCGCCCGCCACCTCGTCCTCGCCATCTCGAACACCACGTACTACGAGGCGCTCGTCACCGGCACTCACGTCAAGCGTCCGGCGGAGGTCGACGCGAACGGGATGGTGTCCGCGACGACGGCACCCGGCATCGGGTGGGAAGAGCAGTGGGCGCTCACGGGCGTACCTGAGGGCTTGCGGCGGTTCGCCGCCTAGCCGGTGGGAATCACCCCTTAAACGACCGAAATATAGGATATAGGAACGTTATGGAAGCGCACTTGACATCCTGATCGATCATCGAGAGTATTTGATCGACCCGAGAATCGGAACGACCCGATTCGAAGAGACAAGGTGAGGAAGCCACATGAGTTCTCTACGACCATTCACTCGCCGCCTGCGAAACGGCATCGCCGCCGTTACCGTAGCGGCCGTCGCGCTCTCGATCGCGGGCTGTACTGCCCCGGCCGAAGAAGCCGAGGGGAACGATCCCGACGCCGAGATCTTGATCTGGACCGACGCCACGCGCCAGGCGGCCTTCGAGATGTTCGCCGAGGCCAACCCCGACCTCGATGTGAAGATCGAGGTTGTCGACCCCTCCGGCTTCCTGCCGAAGATCCAGCTCGCCAACCGCGTCGGCTCGGGATGGCCCGATGTCATCTTCGACGGTCAGCCCAACGACATCGCGTCCCTGGTCAGTCCCCTGTTCGACTTTGCGCAGCCCCTCAGCGAACTGGTGCCGGAAGACGTGCAGGAGGAGTTCCTCGAGACGGCGACCTGCACGGTCGACGGTGAGATCTACTGTCTCCGCAACGACCTCGCGCAGGGCGTGCTCTGGGTGAACAAGCCTCAGATGGAGGCCTTCGGCTACGAGATTCCCACGACGTGGGACGAATACCAGGAGCTCGGTGAGCGCGTCGCTGCCGAGCACCCCGGCTACATTCTCGGCGCTGTCGGCGGTGGCTCGATCCTCTACGACTTCATGTGGAGCAGCGGGTGCCCGGTCCAGACCCTCGTGGGCGAGAACAAGGTCGACATCGACATGACCGACGAGCGCTGCACGCGAGTCGCCTCGCTGCTCGACCCCATGCTGGCCAACGGCTCGGTCTCGCCGCTCTCCGCAACCGACCCCGCGGTCGCCCAGCTCGCGAGAGAGAACAAGCTGCTCATGCTCCCGGCGGCGTCGTGGTACGGCGACTTCGTGTTCAACTCGGAGAACTCCTACAACATGCCCGACGGCGTCATCGAAGCCGCCGAGGTCCCGCTGTGGGAAGGCGAGGAGACGAACTGGAGCGGCTCGGGCGGCGGCGGTATCTACGTCGTCTCGCGTCATGCGAAGAACCTCGACGGCGCAGTGGCGGCAGCGATCTTCGCCGCCACCGACCTCGAGTACCAGGCGACGTCGCCCACGTTCCCCGCCTACGGCCCTGCGGCAGAGGCGTGGCTGGAAGGCAAGGCAGCCGACCCGTTCTACGCCGCGGACCCGTCTGCCGTGCTGCTGGCAACCGCCGGCAAGATCCAGCCTGACACCGTGCCGACTCGCTACAACTCGGCCACCGCGTTGTCGCCGACGATCGTCTCTGGCCTCACCAGCGGAAAGACGATCGAGGCGGGTCTGCCCGCCTTCCAACGCCAGGTGCGCGCACTGGCTGCATCGTTCGGCTACGAGTTCGACATCGAGTAGTCGTAGTCTGCGCACTGCCGGGGCCTCGAGCCGCCCCGGCAGTGCGCCCCCCGGTGGTCGCCGGTGATCGTCACGACGAGGTGGAAATGAGTAGTAGAAGATGTCACAGAAGCGACGCGCTGCAGCGCTGAACGCAGTCACGGGCTGGGCGTTCCTGGCCCCCTACGTGCTGCTGCTGTTGTTGGTGGGGGCGATCCCCGCGGTCTATGCCTTCGTCGAGGCGTTCCGCGATCAGCTGCAGCCCGGCTTCACCCTCGACAACTGGGTCCTCGTCTTCGACGACTTCCGGTTCCTGCCGGCTGTGGGAAACATTCTGATCTTCGCGGCCGTGTGGATCCCGATCATGATCGGCGGCTCGCTCTTCTTCGCGCTTCTGCTGCACGAGCGGGTTGGTCGGTTCAGCTCCACCATCCGCCTCGTCTACTTCCTCCCCGGCGCAGTCGCCGGCTCAGCGGCCGTAATGCTCTGGTACTTCATGCTGAGCCCGTCCGTGAGCCCATTCCGGCCCGCGCTCGAGGCCATGGGTCTCACCTCGGCGGGTGAGGTGTTCCAGGACCAGAACCTCGTCGCCATCTTCACCCTGATCGCTTTCATCACGGGGTTCGGCAACTGGGTGGTCATCCTCTTCGGCGCGTTCCAGGCGGTGCCGCACGAGATCATCGAGGCCGCTCGCGTGGACGGCGCCGGGCCGTTCCGCATCGCCCTGATGATCAAGGTGCCTCTCATCGGCAAGTACATCGTGTACATGCTCATTCTCACCTTCGCCGCGGCGGTGCAGATCTTCGTCGAGCCGGCGCTGTTCTACAGCGCGGTGGGTGCTGGTTCGGCATCGTGGGCGCTGAACCAGCTGGGATACGTGTTCGCCTTCGGACATGGTGACTTCGGACGTGCCGCCGTCATCTCGGTGATGCTGCTGATCGTGTGCACCATCGGTGCGCTGCTGCTTGTCTTCCGCACCAACTTCTTCAAGACCGAGGTAGACGATTGACCGCCACAACGAAGACACAGACCCTCCTCGTTCCCGAAGGTTCGCACCAGGCGCGTCGCCGGAGTCGGGCAGATCGGCCCACCGGGTGGACCGCGTTGCGCTGGCTGATCCTGATCGGGTTCGCGGTGTTCTGCCTGATACCGCTCATCTGGCTGCTGCTCGCGCCGACGAAGACCGGTGCTCAACTGCAGTTCGACCCGCCATTCTCGTTCGGCTCCTGGGAGCGAGTCGTCGAAGCCTGGCAGAACCTGGGCACATACAACGATGGCGTGATGTACCAGTGGATGATCAACTCGGTGTACTACACGATCGTGCCGGTGGTCGTGAGCGTCATCACCGCTCTTCTCGCCGGGTACGCCCTGGCGACGATGTCGTTCCCCGGTCGCAAGGTGGTGCTGCTGTCCACCCTGATCGCCATGGTGCTCCCCGCAACTGCGATCGTGCTGCCGCTCTTCCTCGAGATGAATGCGCTGGGCTTCGTGAACACCGCGATGGCGGTGATCCTCCCCGCCTCGTTCTATCCGTTCGGCGTCTACCTGTGCTTCATCTATTTTTCGACATCGTTGCCGAAGGAACTCCTCGAAGCAGCAAAGGTCGACGGCAGCGGCACGGTGCGGACCTTCTTCGCGATCGCGCTCCCGCTCGCCAAGCCCATCATCGCGCTCGCCGCCTTCTTCAGCTTCGTGTCGCACTGGAACAACTACTTCCTGCCCTACGTGATGCTGGCGTCGGAGAGCAAATACAACCTTCCTGTCGGGCTGGGCACGCTCATGGCGAGCACGAACGCGATCAATCCCGTCGGCGGGTCGCTCCTGCCGATCGGTCCGCCGGAGGCGGCGCTCGCCGGCTTGATCGTCGTGCTCCCCGTCGCGATCCTCTTCCTCTTCTTCCAGCGGTACCTGGTGGGCGGGATTCTCACCGGCGGGACGAAAGGCTAGCGGCTGATGAGATTTGCACGCCTAGGAGAGCCCGGCGCGGAGGTCCCGGTCGTCCTGACCGACGACGGCGCCTACTCGATCGCGGACATCACCGGCGACATCGACAGGCAGTTCTGGGAACGTGGAGCAGTCGAGGAGGTCGCGGCAGCGCTCCGATCAGGCGCCTTGCCTGCAGTCGCAGATGCCGAACGACTGCGCCTCGGCTCGCCGATCACGCGCCCGGGAGTGATCATCTGCATCGGTCTCAACTATGCCGCCCATGCGGCAGAGTCCGGTGCCGAGTTGCCCGCATCACCCGTGCTCTTCTTCAAGGCTCCGAACACCCTTGCCGGCCCCAACGACTCCGTTCCCATCCCGCGGAACAGCATCAAGACCGACTGGGAGGTGGAGCTCGGGGTCGTGATCGGCTCCCGGGCCTCATATCTCGATACGGTCGACGCGGCGCTCGACCACATCGGCGGCTTCGTCCTCGCCAATGACGTCTCAGAGCGCACATTTCAGCTCGAGGACTCCGGCGGTCAGTGGAGCAAGGGAAAGATCTCGCCCGGATTCAGCCCCGTCGGTCCGTGGCTTGTCACTCCCGACGAGATCGACCATCGCGATCTGAGGCTTCGCAGCTGGGTCAACGGCGAAGCGCGACAGGACTCGCGAACGAGCGACATGGTCTTCGATGTCGCCACGATCATCCACCATCTGAGCCAGTACATGGTGCTCGATCCCGGCGATCTGATCCTCACCGGCACACCGGAGGGAGTCGCGCTGTCGGGACGATTCCCCTATCTGAAGACAGGCGACGTGATGGAACTCGAGATCGACGGCCTCGGGCGCCAGCACCAGGAACTTGTGAGCCACTCGCACCGAGCGGAGCGCTGAACGGACGGCGTGCCGGCTCTGGACGTGGCACGGGCGCCCGGCGGTCTAGGCTTCATCCGATGCGGGTGATGCTCATCGCACAGCACGCTTGAGACGATCGCGAAAGCAACGGTCGATGGGGGAGAGAATGTCGGCGGAACGGTTCATGTGGCTGGTAGCCATCCCGGCGATCGCGATCTTGGCGGTCTTCGCATTGGTGATGTATGGCGTAGGGGATGGCGATGAGGATTCGGATGCCGCGGCCCCGGCATCCTGGACCTTCATGGTGTACGTCATGGGCGACACCGACCTCGAGCCGTACGCACTCGACGACCTCACCGAGATGGCATCGGTCGGATCCAGCGAGGATCTCAGCATCGTCGCGATGGTCGACCGCAGCCCCGACTACTCCGACGAAGGCGTCCTCAACCTGGACGACTGGGAAGACACCAAGCTCCTCGAGGTGCAGGAGGACGAACTCGTCGAGGTGGCTGACCTCGGCGAGCTCAACACCGGCTCCTCCGACACCCTCGCGTCGTTCATCGAGACGGCAGTCCCCCTGTACCCCGCCGACAACTACGCCCTGCTGCTGTGGGATCACGGCGGCGGGTGGGTCGGGATGGGCGCCGACCAGACCGACGGCGAAGACGGCCTCGAGCTGAATGAGATCTCGGAGGGCATCGATGCCGGGCTCGCGTCGACCGGTGTCGAGAGGCTGGATCTGCTGGGCTTCGACGCGTGCCTGATGGCCACGTTCGAGGTCGCCAGCACTCTGGCTCCGTATGCCGACTACATGGTCGCGTCGGAAGAGGTCGAGCCGGGCCACGGCTGGAACTACGAGGAGCTGGCCATCGTCTCGGAGGATCCCGACATCGCCGCGCCGGACCTGGCCATGGCGATGATCGACGGCTATGCGCTGCAGGCAGAGGACGAGGGGACCGAGTCCGACATCACCCTCGGTCTGCTCGACCTCACGGCCGTCGACGACCTCGAAGCGGCGATGAGCGAGGTCGCAACGGCGTTCGTGGCCGATCCGATCGCGTTCAGCCCCGACGTCGCGTCCGCCCAGCACGACGTGCTCGAGTTCGGACGCGACCCGGACCCGACGAGCAGCACCCATCAGATCGACCTCGGAGGGTTCCTCGAGAACCTTGCAGCCGAGGAGGGGGAGATCGCCGCGCTCGCCGAGGCGGCGACCGCCGCACTGGACGCCGTGGTGATGGAGCACATCGCCGGCCCGGCCACGAGCGCCTCGACCGGACTGTCGATCTACTTCCCCCCGACCGAGAGCCTGTTCGATGCCGGCTACCTGGGCCTGGACAGCGTGCCGGCGTGGCCCACGATGCTCGCGCAGTACTACGCCAGCGGGGCGCTGCTCACTCAGGAGTCGCGGGCATCGTTCGCGGCGGCCGTCGATCCGGTCGTCTCGTTCGACGATGACGGGGTGTCGGTCTTCGCGGCCATGCCGTCAGCGGGTGCCGAATCCGTGGCCGACACTTCCGTGGCGGTGGGGTTCGAAGACGAGGACGGCGAGCTCGTCTACGTGCTGGAGATGCCCGCGACCGTGATGGAGCAGGATGGAGCGGTCGGCGTCGGAGCCCAGTACGACCTCACCTACCTCACGATCGGAAGCGAGGAGGACGATGCTCTCGTCTACCAGAGCGTCGGCGTCGACTGGGGGACCGGTCACACCGTGATCGATATCCCGATCGACTACTACGGGCCCGGCGGCGCGCCCGAGGACTATCGCGACGCGCTGATGTCGATCGTGCTCGACGACGAGGGCGCGATCATCGAGCAGGACTTCTTCGCTCGAGACTCCAGCGGGTCGCTGGGGGCTTTCGATCCCGACCCGAACGGGCTGTTGTTCCCGATCGCACTCGTCTCTACCGGGGACGGCGAATGGGTCTACGAGCAGACGGTTCCGGAAGGGATCAGTGCGGACCTGGATGCGCTGGAGTTCTTCGTGAACGAGATTCCCGAGGGCACCGAGTTGACATTCGACCTCTCGGTGACCGACTTCGGCGGCCACAGCGACTACACCACCGTGTCCGTGACTGCTCGGTGACCGCCAGGGAGAGTCACTCCGGTCGAGGGGCGTCGCACACGACCTCGGCATCGATCTCGCCATCCTGAGCGGAGACGATGGTCACGGCCGTTCCTTGCACGCGGAGGATCCGGCAGGCGGCGGTGGCACCCGCCGGCGGCACGACGGACACGCTCGGAGTCGTGGTCGCCGGATTGAGCTCCGGCGCATACGCCCACTCAGCGGCATCCATCTCCACCTCGACGCCGATCGGTTCGGCGGCGTCGACCGTCTCCATGTAGGTGATCTGACCGCCGGGCTTGGATGCCGACGCCTCGTACAGGAACCGGCTGGGCTCCTCCTGATCCGTCGAGCAGCCGCTCAGCGCCACAACTGCAGCGCCGACGATCATCGCGGAAACGGCCCGAACTGAAAGCTTCATGCTCCAATAGTGCTGAACCTCTCTGAGAGATGCATCCGACCATGGTGGTACCGGCATACATCCGGAGGATGACTGCACAGCGGCGCCAGGGACCGAGGCGGGTCTCGTCAAGGCGCCCCCAGGCAGCCTCGGCGTCGGGCGACCGGTGGAGCATTCGCCTCATTCGAGCAGTCGCATACGAGAAGAGGCCGGTCTCGCGGATCATACGATGCGGGTGATGCCCCTCCTAGCGGTCGACGCGAACATGAATGTACGATTCAGCAATCGCGAGGGGGGCTTCGCGATGCGGAGGGCGGGGGGTCCACATGTCCGCACGACTTATGTCGCCCGAAGACACAGCACTGCGCACGCGCAGTCGGCTCATCCTGGTGAGCATCGCACTTCTGGGACTGGTTGCAGGTTTCATCCTGCCGACAACGGGCGCCAGCGCCGGGCAGGGCAGTGTGGTCTCCGGCGTGGTGTGGGCGGACACGAATCGTGACGGCCTTCGCAATGGGGGCGAGCCGGTGCGCTCCGGCGTCACTGTGCAGCTGCTGAACAGCATCGATGGTGCGGTGGTTGCGACGACGACGACCTCAGCTGCCGGTGCGTACAGTTTTGCCAACACTGCGGATGGCGACTACTTCGTCCGCGTGGACGCGCCGGGCGCGTTCCGATTCCCTGACGCGGTCAGTGGCGACAACGATTTCACTCGCACGGGCGCGCCCGCTGCCGGGCAGCCAGAGCGCGGCGCGACTGTCCCGTTCGCGATCGCCGGTGCGACGCAGGTGACCGGACGAGATGCCGGAATGCAGCCGATCTCTGATCTCACCGTCGAGCGACTTCCGCAGGCCGACGCGTGCGAGGGGTTCGCCGTCACCGGTGGTCGAACACCGTTCGACGCGACTGAGGGGCCGGGGCAGGACACGGGCCCGGCGAACTGCATCGTGCGCACGCTCGACACCGTGTCGCAGCAGTACTCGGTGTCGTTGACGGGTCTGCCGACGGGAGCGTCGGTGCCCAATGTGGTGGTCGAGTTCACGATCTCCTCTCCCGACGGTGCGCGGCTGACGCTCGTCGGGCCCGGCACCAATGGCATTCCCGCTGGCTGCCTCGCGGCCGCCAACGGTGCGAACCCGCCGTCGTCGCGGACGCTCAATGCGGATGGATCCATCACCGTCACGTGCAACGTGGGCACGATGGCATCCAACGTCGCAGCCTTGCAGATCGCGTACGCGTTCAGCGGAAGCACTCCGATTCCCTCGCATGCGAGCATCACCTCACGTGCGTATGCCGGTGCCGGCGATGCCGGGGTCTCCAACACGGTGACAGGTCCCGAGGTCGAGGTGACAGGGGCGGCGGAGTGGGACCTGTCGAAGCGGCCATTCCCGTCCAACCGTTTCGAGAGCGCCGGACCGAAGTACACCGAGCGGACCTTCGATGGTGTGCGGCAGCCCGGGTATCAGGTGTTGTACCAGTTCCAGATCACAGACCGGGTGCCCTCCGGCGTCGGCGGCGGCGAGCTGGTGTGGCCGGCGACGTTCACCGACGTGATGCCGGAGTTCCCCGGCGCCCGCATCCTCGCGTGCTGGGAGTCGCGCCCGGATCTGAGTTCGGGATGGTCGCCGTGGACGCTGACCTGCCCGATCGGCGAGATCCAGGGCACGGATGGCTGGGACGTCAGCGTCCGTCCCAACAGCGGACGAGGAATGGACACGCGCGTCGGCTACCTCCGGATGGATGTGTTCATCCCGCTGGCCGAGATGAACCGCGCCATCGACCCGGCCTGGGAGCCGGGGGATCCGACGCCGACCGGCGTGTTCGACTTCCAGAATCGCGCCGAAGACACCGACACCTGGACGATGAACGGCGGCGCCCCGAACTACGGCAAC
The DNA here is from genome assembly GCA_963754635.1 of uncultured Actinomycetota bacterium. Classification (GTDB taxonomy): domain Bacteria; phylum Actinomycetota; class Actinomycetes; order Actinomycetales; family Microbacteriaceae; genus Microbacterium. The sequence goes on from CAVWGM010000003.1 coordinate 77,711, forward strand.
GGTCAGGAGCCGGGGTTCGACGGCACCGGCAACAACCTCGCCACCCACAACGCCCGGGCCAGCGACTCCCAGTGGGACCTGGTCAAGTCGTTCACCGGCGGGCCGGCGACGACGACGCGGACGATCAACGGTCAGAGCGTCCGGGGGTATGACGTCACCTACGCGATGACGATCTTGGACCGCGCGGGTTCCAACAACGTCGCCCCGTGGCTCGACAGCCCGGTCACTTTCAGAGACAGGTTGACGACCCATCCCGGTGCCCATCTCATCGAGTGCACGCCGCGCGGGACGGGCGATCCTTCGGTCGCGGGTGGAGCGGCGACGTGTGAGACCGGCTTGCAGCCGGCCGATGGGTGGGACATGAGCTTCCGACCCGACCAGGACGGGTTCGATCGTCGCCGCGGTGATTTCAACGTCCGTCTCTTCATCCCGATGGACGCGGTCGAAGGCGGAGACCTCTGCGAGACCACCGCGACCCTGGACCTCCGCAACGAGGCCGTCGGCACCGACCATTGGACCGAGGCGGGCGAACCCGTCAACGGCACCGGGTTCGAGCCGGGCTGGGACGGCGTGACGGCGACCGGCAACAACGTGGCAGCGAACAGCATCCGCCCCTCTGCGGGGGAGTGCGGCACGCTCACCGGCAACAAGAGCTTCATCCGTGACGGGTTCACCGTCAACGGTCAGATCACCTTCGGCGGCGACACCATCCAGTCGTACTTGAACGTGGTCGCGAGCAACGACCGTGTTCAGGTCGACGACATGCGCATGTGCGACGTGTTCGACGTTTCGGTGTTCCGCCTCGACACCTATGTGCCTCGCACCGGCGGCCCCGGCATCCTCCCCGCGGACTACGTCATCGAGTATGCGATCGGCCCGAACAACGTCGACACGCAGGCGGGCCCGAAGGGCGCCAACGGGCAGTTCCCCATTGAGCGGGCCGACCTGGTGAACACGGCCGCGGGCTGCCGGGACCACTCCGGTCCGTGGTCGACCAACCCCGAGGCGGACTTCGGCCCCGACTGGCGTGACCGAGTGAACATGGTGCGTTCGCGCCCGATCGACCCGGCCCACGTGGAGGTCGGCCCGTTCGACGCGTTCCTGAACCTTCTGCTCGATGTGCGCTCCACCTACAACGGCGGCCCGAACGCCGGTGAGCCGATTCCCGCCGGGATTCTGCTCACCAACATCGGCGGCTGGCCGACCGGCAGCACTGGACAGGAGTGGGGCACCGTCACCCGCCAGATGCAGTACACCGGTATGCGCCTGCTGGTGGCGAAGAGCGCCACTCCGACCCAGTATCTGCCGGGTGCGACGGTGACGTGGGACCTCAGCGTGCAGATGCAGCGGACCGACATCGGGGCGACGATGCTCAACCTGCAGGTGGTGGACACCATCCCGGCAGGGCTGAGCATCGACCTGCCCTGCACACGCAGCCTTCTGCCGCCGGGTGTCACGCTCACGTACGACGCGGTGGCGCGTCAGGCGACGTTCCGGGCGGGTGATGTGCCGATCACGCGGTCGCCCAACCAGTGGGCGTTCCACATCAACAACGGTGACGGCGCACCCCGGCTGCGGCTGTGCACGACGGTGGACTCACTCGCACAGCCGGGGGACTCGATCACGAACAACGTGCTCGCGACGGCGACGAACTCCGAGAACACACCGACGAACGCCGCGACGATTCAGATCGTCGGCTCGGGCCAGATGGGCATCGCCAAGAGCGTCGATCCGGCGTATGTGGCAAGCGGTGACCCGTACACGTGGTCGCTCGAGTGGGGCAACACCTCGACGGTGATCGCGTTCCAGCCTCCGGACCTCATCGACGTGCTGCCGTGGAACGGCGACGACGGCCCGGCGTCGGGTTCTCCCAGGGCGCAGTACGGGTCGGAGTACACCGGCCTGGCAGAGCTGACCGGGCCACTCGCAGCGCCGACGTATCTGCGGGGTGCGACGGGGGCGGTGCCGGGCACGTGGTACTACACCACAGCGAACCCGTCGACGCTCAACCACGATCCGCGGGACGCGTCGAACGCTGATCCTGCGGCGCCGGGCGGTCTGTGGCGCTCGGCGGCGGAGATCACCGACTTCGCCGATGTGACGGGCGTGCGGTTCGTGTCGAGTGAGTCCTTGCCGGTGCAGTCCCGCGTGCGCGCCCAGATCCCGATGGTGTCCACGAGCAACGACCTCGACAACGTGTACGTCAACCGCGCGATGATCTTCTCGGGCACGTTCGCGAATCAGCCGCTGCTGTCGAACGAGCCGTTCGTGCTGATGCCAGGCTTCACGATCGGTGACCTGGTGTGGCAGGACCGCAACGGCAACGGCCGCTTCGACGGAGCGGAGCGCGGGGTTCCGGGCGTGACGGTGCAGGTGCGGAACGCCGACGGGGACGTCGTCGCGACCCGCGTCACCGACGCGAACGGCCGCTGGTCGGCCGCGGCGCTGCCGGCGGGCGAGTACACGGTCCACATTCCGGCATCGATGTTCGCCCCCGGAGGGCCTCTGGCAGACACCGTGGTCCGCACCGTCGGGTCAGCGGCCGCGAACGGCATCAATGAAGGAGCCGACAACAACAACACCGCCACACCGAACCCGGCGGCGACGGGTTTGACCAGCACGCCGGTCACGATGTCGTACGAGTACCTCAACCAGCGCCTCACCGGAGGCAACGGCCCTTCCGGCGACGATGTGGCGGGCCTTGCCGGCGATGTCATCCCGGATGAGTTCACCAACTTCACCGCCGACCTGGCGTTGATGCCGACGCCGGGTATCGGCATCGAGAAGTCCACCAATGGGCAGGATGCCGATGCGGGGACGGGTCCGAACGTGACCGTGGGCGAGCCGGTGCGGTGGACGTATGTGGTCACGAACACCGGTGGGGTGAACCTCACCGGTGTGACGGTCACGGACGATCAGGTCGCTGCTGCCGATATCGACTGTGCCGGCACCGGCAGCAACGTGGTGACTCTGCTCACACCGGGCGCGTCCGTGACGTGTGTGGCCACGGGCACCGCGACCCTCGGCCAGTACGAGAATCTGGGTTCGGTCACCGGCCTGGACCCCACCGATGTCGAGGTCGATGATGAGGACCCGTCGCACTACTTCGGCATCGAGCCGTCCATCGATATCGAGAAGGCGACGAACGGTCAGGATGCCGACACCCCGACCGGTCCGCTGGTGACCGTCGGTGGCGCGGTGCGGTGGACGTATGTCGTCACCAACACCGGCAGTGTTCCGCTGACGAACGTGACCGTGGTCGATGATCTGGTCGCCGCCGCAGAGATCGACTGCGACGACACCGGCTCGAACGTGATCGCAGGTCCGCTGGCCTCGGGCGAGTCCTTCACCTGTGTGGCCGAGGGGACAGCTGTGTCCGGGCAGTACGCGAACCTCGGCGCTGTCACCGGCACCGCGCCTTCGACGACCGATGTGGACGGCAACACCGTCGCCGGCGCCGTCGTCGCGGACGATGACCCGTCCCACTACTTCGGCATCGAGCCGTCGGTGGACATCGAGAAGGCCACCAATGGTCAGGATGCCGATACACCGACCGGTCCGCTGGTGACCGTCGGAGACGCGGTGCAGTGGACGTATGTGGTGACCAACACCGGAAATGCCGTGCTGACGGATGTGACCGTCACCGACGACAGGGTGGCTGCCGCGGATATCGACTGCTCGGCAACGGGAAGCAACGTGGTACCGGGACCGTTGGCGCCGGGTGCGTCCTTCACGTGTGTCGCCACGGGTGAGGCGGCCCTCGGGCAGTACGAGAATCTCGGTGCGGTCACCGGCACCGCGCCGGAGACCACCGACGTCGACGGTGAAACGGTCCCCGGGGTCGAGGTCGATGACGAGGACCCGTCGCACTACTTCGGCGTGGAGCCCTCCATCGATATCGAGAAAGCCACCAACAGTCGGGATGCCGACACCCCGACCGGGCCGTACGTGGCCGTGGGTGGGCAGGTGCGGTGGACGTATGTGGTGACCAACACCGGCAACGCCGCACTGACGGCGGTGACCGTGACCGATGACCTCGTCGCGGCGGCGCAGATCGACTGCGACGGCACCGGCTCGAACGTCATCGCGGGGCCGCTGGCTCAGGGCGAGTCCTTCACCTGTGTCGCGAACGGCACCGCAGCCCCGGGCCAGTACACCAACCTCGGCACCGTCACCGGCATCGGCCCGCAGACCACCGACGTGGCCGGCAACCCCGTCCCGGGCGTCGAGGTCGACGATACCGACCGGTCGCACTACTTCGGTGCGCTGCCGGGGATCGTTATCGAGAAGGCCACCAACACCCATGATGCCGATGAGCCCACCGGGCCGGTCATCAACCGTGACGGGGCGGTGCGGTGGACGTATGTGGTCACCAACACCGGCAACGTCACCCTCACCGACGTCACCGTCACCGACGACATGGTCGCCTCGACCGAGATCACCTGCGAGGGCACAGACGGCAACATCATCGCCGAACTGGCCCCGGGCGCGTCCGTGCAGTGCGAGGCGGACGGCACGGCCATCGTGGGGCAGTACGCGAACCTCGGCGCCGTCACGGGGACCGCGCCGGCGGGCACCGACGTGGAAGGCGATCCGGTGCCCCGCGTCGAGGTCACCGACGACGACCCTTCCCACTACTTCGGTGTGATCGCTGCAGTGGACATCGAGAAGTCCACCAACGGACAGGATGCCGACACCCCCACGGGGCCGCTCGTGAGCGTCGGCGGTGACGTCCGCTGGACGTACGTCGTCACGAACACCGGCACCAGCGACCTCACGCAGGTCACCGTCATCGACGACATGGTCGCGGCCACCGGCATCGACTGCGACGGAACCGGCAGCAACATCATCGCCGGACCGCTCGCACCCGGCGCCTCGTTCACCTGTGTCGCGACCGGCACGGCCACGGCCGGGCAGTACGCCAATCTGGGCAGCGTCACCGGCATCGGCCCGCAGGTCGTCGATGTGGACGGCACGATCGTCCCCGGCCTGCAGGTCGACGATGAGGACCCCTCCCACTACTTCGGCATCCAGCCCGCGGTCGACATCGAGAAGGCCACCAACGGGCAGGACGCCGACACCCCCACCGGCCCGAGCGTGACCATCGGCGGTGCTGTCGAGTGGACCTACGTGGTCACGAACACCGGCAACACCGCTCTCACCGATGTCACCGTCACCGACGACGTCGAAGCCGCCGCGTCCATCGACTGCGACGGCACGGGCAGCAATGTCGTGCCCGGCCCGCTGCAGCCGGGAGAGTCGTTCACGTGCACCGCGTCGGGCACCGCCACAGCAGGCCAGTACACCAACCTCGGAACCGTGACCGGCACCGCGCCACCGACCACCGATGTCGACGGCAATCCCGTCGAAGCTGTCATCGTCACCGACGAGGACCGGTCCCACTACGTCGGTGTCGAGCTGCCTCCGGTGATCAAAGAGGTCGGCGACTTTTTGGGCCGGACGGGAGGCGGAGTCGGGATCCTGCCCGTCGCTGCGGGAGCGCTGCTGGCTGGAGGGATCCTGCTGCTCGTTCTGCGACGGAGGAAGTCTGAGCATTCCGCAGCGGGCAAGGTCTCGCAGTCCGCGTAACGATCGTGGTGCGTGCAACTGTGCGCGTGGATCGAGCAGGTCCGGTCACGGATGCCGCGAAACGAGCTCCCGCGCGAGCGTGAGATCGCTGACGAGCGATGTCGCATACCTGCCCAAGAGCACCGAGTGGACGGCGGCCGCCTTGGTCAGGCCGCCCGCGACGGCGATCGTGGTGCGGATCTGCTGCAGACGCTGGCCGTCGATGGCGAGCATGCGCTCGGAGACGTCGGGGAACAGCGGCCTGCCCGTGTGATCGAGCAGCACACCGCACACCTCGGCAGCCACCCCTCCTGCCGCGAGACGACGCTGCTCATCAGGGGAGAAAGCGGCGAGAAGCTGGGAGTTGGGCGGGTTCCAGCTTCCGACGGCGACCACCCCGACCGTGACGCGATCGAACATCTCGATGGTGGCGGCGATGTCGGGCTGGCGACGGAGACCCGCGGCAGTCTGCGCGTCGGGCAGGATGAGCGGTCCGTAGAGAGGATAGGTCGGACCCGTCCCCAGATCCGACAGCATCCGCACCGGCTCCATGGAATTGGACCGCGCCGTGCCTGCCATGCCGCCCAGCTGCACGATCGGCACCGGCGGCAGCGAGGTCATCGCCGCGGCGGTGGCGTGGATGGATCGTCCCCATCCCATCCCCAGGACATCCTCGTCGGTCAGGATGCGGCCGAGCAGCTGCGCGGCCGCGCGTCCCAGCGCCTCTCGCAGGCGCTCCTCGCGTCCGAGGGACTGCATGTCGATGAGCACGACGTGCTCCAAGTCGTACCGTGCTCTCAGTTGATCGACGAGGTCGTGGCGGCGCTCGCGCGGTGAGGCGACGCTGATCCGCACGACGCCGTCGTCGATGGCCTTCTGCAGGAGGCGCGCGACACGGAAGCGCGACAATCCGAGTGCGGCCGCGATCTCCAGCTTGCTGTGCCGTTGCAGGTAGTACCGCTCGGCAATCTCGATCATCTCTTCCAGATCGTCCTCGTGACCTGCCCCGGGTGTGCTCATATGAGCACTCTACTCGCGATTGATCTGCACACATGATTAGAGTTTCGGAGACGGGATCTTCCGTACCAGCAGAACAGGCATCGATGAGGAGGCCGACAGTGACCAGCTTCACGATCGGAGTGGACTTCGGCACACAGTCCGCTCGCGCGGTCGTCGTCGACGTCGTCACCGGCCGCATCGCGGGCGAGGCTGTCGTCGACTACCCGCTCGGCGTCATCGACGACATCTTTCCCGTCACGGGCGAGGCCCTTCCGGATGCCTGGGCGCTGCACGACGCCGACGACTACCTGTTCGCGCTCGAGCGGGCCGTCCGCACCGCGGTCGCCGACGCGCGCATCGATCGCTCCGACGTGGTCGGCATCGCCGTCGACGCGACATCGTGCACCGTGGTGCCGGTGGCAGCCGACAACACCCCCCTCAGCAGACTCGCCGACTTCCGTGACCGCCCGCACGCGTGGACCAAGCTGTGGAAGCACCATGCCGCGCAGCCGCAGGCGAATCGGATCAGCGAACTGGCATCCCGCCGGCCCGGGTGCGATCTTGCGGCCTACGACGGAAGCGTGTCGTCGGAGTGGATGTTCCCCAAGGCGCTCGAGATCTTCGAGAACGACAGCGCGGTCTTCGATGCCGCCGTCGGGTTCCTCGACGCGGGCGACTGGATCACCTCGACTCTCGTGGGCACGTCGGTGCGCAGCGCTCAGGCCGCCGGGTTCAAGGCGAACCACCGCGGCGAGGCGGCGGGATACCCCGCGGCGCCCTTCCTGAATGAGCTCGCTCCCGGGTTCGATGCAGTCCTCGATCGGCTCGCCGGTGAGCTGCATGCCCCCGGATCGCGCGTCGGCGGCCTCAGCGGAGCGTGGGCGGAGGTTCTCGGTCTCGACGAGGGCATCGCCGTCGCGGCGGGCAGCATGGACGCCCAGGTCGCGATGATCGCGACGAACGCCATGGCCCCAGGCCGCATGGTGGTGATGATGGGCACGAGCGTCTGCAACCTCCTGAACGCGGAGGACTTCCGTCCCGTGGCCGGAGTGGCGGGGGCGGTGCGATCGTCCGTCGCCCCGGGAATGTGGACGTACGAGGCAGGCCAAGCAGGCGTGGGCGATATGTTCGCCGCGTTCGCGCGCAACCACGTGCCGAACCATTACGTCGCGGAGGCGGATGCCGAGGGCATCGATGTCCTCGAACTCCTCACTCGTCGCGCCGCGCAGCTCCGTCCGGGACAGGGGCGCGTCCTCGCCCTGGACTGGTGGAGCGGCAACAGGTCGCCCTACGCCGACGCGCACCTCAGTGGAGCGCTCATCGGGCTCACGCTCGCCACCACCGCGCCCGAGATCTATCGAGCGCTGCTGGAGGCTGCGGCCTATGGTCAGCGCTCGATCATCGACTCGTTCGAGGATGCCGGACTCGAGGTCACGGACATCGTCGCGTGCGGGGGACTGACTCTGCGCAGCCCGCTGCTGATGCAGCTGCTGGCCGACATCACCGGCCGCGCGATCCGGGTGAGCCCGCTGCTTCAGACGGCCGCCTTCGGCGCGGCGCTCCACGCCGCCGTCGCGGCCGGAGCCTTCGCCGATGTGAGCGACGCGGCCGCGAGCCTCGGTGACCGGGCAGCGATGACGTACACGCCCGACCCGCAGGCGTCCGCCGCCTACGAAGCCGCCTACCAGGACTACCGCCGCATCCAGCACTTCTTCGGTGACGAGCATCCTCAGCTCATGCACCGTCTGAGGCACGCGACCAGCGATGCAGCCGAAACGACCTCAACCCGATGAACGACACACCGAAGGAGATTCTCGTGCATCACCCCCTCCGCGCAGTCAGCGCACTCGCCATCGTCGGCGCCCTCACCCTCACCGGCTGCGGCGCCGGGTCTGTCGGCCGACCAGTCGAACGACGGTGCCGCCGGCGGCGAAGAGACGATGATCAACATCGTCAAGCTGTCCGGTGGTGACTGGTTCAACCGCATGGATGTCGGCAACCAGGAATGGGCTCAGGCCAACGACGTGACCGTCGTGCAGACCGCCGGCGAGGATGCCAGCCCTGAGCGTCAGATCCAGATCATCAGCGACACGATCCCGCAGCAGCCGGCCGCCATCACGGTCGTTCCGAACGCGCCGGAGAGTGTCGAGGCGGTCCTCAAGCGCGCCCAGGATGCGGGCATCGTCGTGGTCACCCATGAGGCGGCCGGCATCACGAACGCGGACGCGGACATCGAAGCCTTCAACGACCTCGACTACGGCGCCCACCAGATGGATCTGCTGGCCGATTGCATGGGCGACGACGGCGGCACCTACGCGCACTTCGTCGGCGGCTTGACCGTCACCAGCCACAACAACTGGGTGGAAGGCGCCGCCGATCGCGCGGCTGAGGAGTACCCGTCGGTCACCTCCATCGGCGACCCGATCTCGTCCGATGAGAGCGCGGACACCGCCTACCAGCGCACGCGCGAGCTCATCGCGACCTACCCCGATCTCGCCGGCATCATCGGCGCCGCCTCGACGGACGTCGTCGGCGCGGGCCGGGCGATCAGCGAGGCCGGGCTCGAGGACCAGGTGTGCGTCGTCGGCACCTCGCTGCCGTCGATGACCTCTGACCTGCTCGAGAGCGGCGCGATCGATGTCATCACCTTCTGGGACCCGGCCCTGGCCGGGCAGGCGATGCTCACCATCGCGTCGATGCTCATCGCCGGAGAGAGCATCGAAGAGGGCTCGGATCTGGGCGTCACCGGCTATGAGAGCCTGAGCGTCGACCCCGAGAACCCCAACACGTTCTACGGCACCGCCTGGATCGACGTGACCGCCGACAACGCGGCCGACTACGCGTTCTGAGGCATTCCTACCCGCGGAACCGGTTCCCCAGTCCGGTTCCCATCTCAGGTGGCCGACCACTCGGTCTGAGTCGCAGCCACCCCACCAGTGGGGGCCGGTCCCCAACCGGCCCCCACGAAGGGACACACATGAACGAGCATCCGATCGTGCTGCGTGCTCAGCACGTCACCAAGACCTACGGCGGCGCCCACGCGCTCTCCGATGCCCACCTCGAGATCCGCGGTGGTGAGGTGCACTGCCTCGCCGGCGCCAACGGCTCGGGCAAGTCGACACTGATCAAGATCCTCTCCGGCGTCGAGAGCGCTGATCGCGGTGAGATCGAGATCGCCGGCGAGACGGTGACCCGCCTCAGTGTGCCGGGCGCCATCGCGCGCGGCATCCAGGTGATCTACCAGGACCTCTCCCTGTTCCCGAACCTCACCGTCGCCGAGAACATCGCGATGACCTCGCGTGTCGCCGGACACGCCAAGGTCGTCTCGGCCGCGAGCGCGAAGCGCACGGCGGCGGCTGTGCAGGAGCGGCTGGGGCTCGACCTCGACCTCGACGCCTACGTCGACACGCTCTCGGTGGCTGAGCGGCAGCTTGCGGCCATCTGCCGCGCGCTGGCCAACGAGGTGCGCGTGCTGTTCATGGATGAGCCGACCACGGCGCTCACATGGAGCGAGGTGCAGGTTCTGTTCGGCGTGATCGAGGTGCTCAAGGCCGACGGAGTCGCGATCGTCTTCGTCAGCCACAAGACCGAAGAGGTCTTCGCCCTGTCGGACCGGATCACGGTGCTGCGGAACGGTCGCGTCGTGTCCGAGGGTCTCGTTGAGGAGTTCACCCGGGACTCGCTGGTCGAGGCGCTGATCGGGCGCCGCGAGCTGGAGGAGCGCCTGGTGTCGGAGCAGACCGGTCACGAAGACGTCGTGCTGGATGTCGTAGGTCTGGGTGCCCCCGGACAGTTCCGCGACATCGAGTTCCAGGCGCGTGCCGGAGAGATCGTGGGGCTGACCGGCCTGCTCGGCTCGGGCCGCAGCGAGATCGCGGACGCCATCTTCGGCATCATCGCCTTCAACCAGGGAAGCGTCACGGTCGGCGGGCGCCCGATCCGCTCGGGCAGCGTGAAGTCCGCGATCGACGCCGGTGTGGCATACGTGCCCTCGGACCGCCTGACCCAGGGGGTCTTCCTCGAGCAGTCGATCACTCGCAACATGATCGCGTCGGCGCTGTCGCGCTTCTCCACCCGCTGGGGATGGATCAGGCGAAAGGCGGTGGATGCCGGGGTCTCGCGGCTCGTCGATGAGCTCCACATGAAGGTGGGCTCACCCGCCCACCCGGTGAGCAGTCTCTCGGGCGGCAATCAGCAGCGCGTCGTGATCGCGAAGTGGCTGGCCACTGAGCCCAAGCTGCTCATCCTCAACGGGCCCACGGTCGGCGTCGATGTCGGCTCGAAGGCCGCCATCCTCCAGATCCTCCGTGAAAAGGCAGCAGAGGGGATGGCCGTCCTGCTCATCTCGGACGACGTCCCCGAGCTGGTCGCCGCATGCCACCGCGTGCTCGTGGTGCGACGCGGCCGCCTCGTCGATGAGATCCGTTCCGACGACGTCTCCGTCGACACCCTCAGGGAAAGGACCATCGCATGACCGCGCTCACCGCATCGCCGTCTGCGCTCGACCGGCTGGGCCGGCTGCGCGGGCGCAACAACGAGGGCGTGCTCCTCGGCATCATCGTGCTGCTCCTGCTGGTCATCCTCGTCGTGAGCCCCGGCACTCTCTCGGTGGCCATGGCTGCCGATATCGCACGCAGCGCGATCGTCAACATGGCGCTCGCGCTGGGCCTGCTCCTCATCATCATCGCCGGGGGCGTGGACGTGTCGTTCACCGCCATCGCCATCTTCGCCGGGTACGGCACAGTGGTCGCGATGCAGGCGCTCGGCATCGACAGCGCGCTCTTCGCGTTCGCCCTCGCCATCGTGGTCGGGGCTGCCCTCGGCATCCTCAATGCCATTCTCATCGCCGGATTCCGGCTGCAGACGCTGATCGCCACGCTGGGAACTCAGGGCATCATCCGCGGCACGCTTCTCGTCGTCTTCGGCTCGACGTACATCTCCACCCTGCCGCCGCAGCTGGCCGCGGTCGGTGATGCCCGGTTCTCGCTGGGCGGCGGCGCATCGCTGGCCGTTCTCGCGGTCCCTGTCGTGCTGATCGCGGTCGTGCTGGGCTTCGTGCTGAAGAAGACGATGTTCGGACGGTCGGTGTACGCCATCGGCGGATCGGCAGAGTCCGCGCGCAGAGCCGGCATCCGTGTCGGTCGCGTGCAGACGCTCATCTTCGTCCTGGCCGGCGCACTGTCGGGGTTCGCGGGCATGGTGCACGTGGCGCTCGCCGGTCACGCCTCCCCGTTCGAACTGGTGGGCACCGAGCTCACTGTGATCGCCGCCGTCGTCATCGGCGGAGCCGCCGACACCGGCGGACGGGGAACCGTGCAGGGCGTGGCGCTCGGAGTGATCCTTCTTGCGCTCATCCAGAACTCGCTCGTGCGGCTCGGCGTTCCCGGCTTCTGGCACACGGTCGTGGTCGGTCTCGTCATTCTGATCGGCGTCGCCGTGCAGGCACTGAGTCGCCGAAACAGACAGCGGCGCGCCGCCATCCTCGAAGGGTCGATGAACTGATGTCCACCGAAGCAATCCTGGTGCGCAAGCGCGTCGCACGGCTGCACGAGTCCGCAGGTCATACCGGCACGCTGCTGATCGTCCTCGTCGGGGTGATCGTGCTCTTCAGCGCCCTCAACCCGCGCGTGTTCGCCACGCCGCTCAATCTCCAGTCGATCGGGTACGCCGTTCCCGAGATCGCCCTTCTCGCCCTCGCCATCGCACTGACGATGTCGAGCGCGGGCATCGACCTGTCGGTGGTGGCCGTCGCCAACCTCTCCTCGCTCGGCGGCGCGGCGGTCGCCATCGCGATGCTGCAATCGGGCATGAGCGATCCCGTTGCGGCACTCGTCGGCATCCTCGTCGCCCTGGTGATCGGTCTGGTGTGCGGCTTGATCAACGGCGCGCTGATCGCGTACGTGCGGATCGCGCCCATTCTCGCCACCCTCGCCACCATGACCCTCTTCACCGGCATCGCCATCGTCCTCACCCGCGGCGAGCCCCTGTACGGTCTGCCGGAGACCACGCTCGCGCTCGGCGTGCAGACGATCGCGATCGTCCCGCTGAGCTTCTGGATCCTCTGCGTGGTGGTGGCGCTGCTGTTCCTGCTGATGAACAGGACGGGATTCGGACTTCGCGTCCTGCTGGTGGGCGCCAGTGCCGAGGCAGCGGACTACAGCGGCATCCGTCGCAGCCGCGTGCTCATGGGCACCTATGCCACGGCGGGGGTGATCGCCGCCATCGCCGGCGTGCTGATGTCGGCACGATCGGCCAGCGCCACTGCGGACTACGGGGCTTCCTACCTGCTGCTCGCGATCACGATCGCGGTCCTCGGTGGCACGAACCCCTCTGGAGGGCGCGCGCCGATCGTGGGCGTCGCCGTGGCGGCTCTCATTCTGCAGTCCATCTCGAGCGGGATCACCGGGATGCAGATCAGCCCGTACATCTACCAGATCATCCAGGGCTTGATCCTGGTCGTCGTGCTGGTGCTCGAGTCGCGGCGAGGTCGACTCGGATGGCTCAGCAGGCTCATGTCCCGACCCGTCCCGGACGGCGCCGCGCTCACCCCGCCCGCCGAACCCGCAACGCCATCCCGCCGCGAACGCCGAGGAGCACGAACGCCATGACCGAATCCCAGCAGCTGCACGATGCCCGTCGCCTCATCGTGGCCGAAGCCGCGGCGGTGGCCGCCATCGCAGATCAGCTCGACGCATCCTTCGACGAGACCGTCGAGCTGATCCTCTCCCTTCCGGGCAAGGTGGTCGTCATCGGCTCGGGCACTTCGGGGGCGATCGCCCGCCGCTTCGCGCACCTGCTCTCGGTGTGCGGCAGCCCGGCGTTCTTCCTGATCGCGGCCGACGGTCTGCACGGCACGGTGGGGGCCGTCGCACACGGCGACCTCGTCATCGCGATCTCGAAGGGCGGAGAGTCACACGAGCTGACCGCCTTCGTCGGGCTCGCAAAGGAGCGCGGCGCCAGAGCCGTCGCGCTCACAGCCAGCCCGGACTCGTCGCTGGCCCGGATGGTCGACGTCGTCGTGTCGGTGGACTCGTCGTCGGCCGACCCCGGCGGCGTGCTGGCGATGGGGTCGACACTGGCGACGGCGGCGTGGGGCGACGCCCTCGCGATCGCGCTGATGAAGCGACGCGGCTACTCGTGGGAGTCCGTGCTGCACAGCCATCCTGCCGGTGCAGTCGGCGCGCAGGCAGAGGTGCTGCTGACGGCGGTCGACCAGCACCAGCTGTAGCCGACACCCTCAGCGCGAAGACCGCTCAGTCGAGCCGGTGCCTGCCAGCGATCGTGTCGGCGTGTTGTCCCCCAAATGGGGGACAACACTCAGCTTTCGTCCTGTACCGTCCTTCTCTGGAGCGGTGCTCGGTTCCGGCTGATCCCCCCTAGGCTGACGAACGGGCACCGCTCTGCCTGCCCGCCGTTGCGGCTCGCGCCTACCGCGCGCGAAGCACCCGCTGCAGCAGCTGGATGTGCAGCTGGAAGCTCCTCGTCATCTCCCGCGTCGAGTGCAGGTTGAGCACGATCGTGATGTCCCGCTCGGGATCGGTGAACAGGTGCACCCCGGTCACCCCGAGATGGCCGATCGTGCGCGGCAGGCCGATCAGCAGCGGGAAGAACCCGGGGTAGCGGAGCTGCATGAGTCCAGCGCCGTAGTGGATGCCGGGCCGGAACCGATTCTCGATCCGCGCCATCCGCGCCCGCGACTCGGTGCCGATGAGTGCACCCGAGTGCCATGCGCCCGCGAACCGGTGCAGGTCGTCGACGGTCGTGACGACACCGCCGCCGCCCCAGTCGCAGCTCAAACTCCGCGCGCGGCTGAGGTCGACGCCGTCGACCAGGATGGGCGCGATGTCGAGGGCGGCGCCGGGGTCCGGATCGACGGATGCCGATCCTCCGGGCATCGTGTGGAACAGCAGGCACGAGGCATCCATCCCCGCCGGATCCAGGATGCGCTCGTGCAGCTGTGCTCCCAGTGATGCGCCGCCGGCTTCCTCGATCACGCGGGCGAGGAGCACATAGCCGGTGTCGGAGTACGAGAAGCGCTCGCCCGGGCCGGCCGACCGGTCGCTGGTGCGCGCGTGAGAACGCGAGCAGATCCGCCGGCTCGTACAGTCGGTCGACGTCGCGGGTCGCCTGCGCCGTGAACGTCTCGCCCGTGTCGTTGCGTCCGCCGAAGTAGTCGGCGACACCGCTGGTGTGCGAGAGGAGGTGAAGGGCGGTGACGGATGCCGCGGCATCCTGATCCGGGAACAGGCCGTCGATCTCACCAGCCGGGAGGAGCGACGGCAGGGGAGCGGTCAGGTCGAGGTCGCCGCGTTCGGCGAGCTGGAAGGCGAGCGTGGCCGTCAGCATCTTGCCGACGCTCGCGGCATGGAAACGCCGCGCCCGATCGCCCGACGCGAACTCCAGACCGGGCGCTCTCACCAGCACCTGCGGGGCTCGGCAGCTGCGGACGCTTGCGAGCGAAGCGCGCGGCGATCGCCGTCAGGTCCGGTTCGATGTCGCGGTGACGAGGCATGACACTCCTTCAATATATCTAAGAGATACATTGCCATAGATGGGGGAGGATGGGCACATGCAGTTCGTCATCCTGGGCCTGCTCATGATGCGACCGATGTCGCTCTACGACCTCCATGCCCAGTTCTCCGCGGGTCCGTCGCTGTTCTACAGCGCCAGCTACGGCAGCCTCCATCGCGCGCTGCAGCAGCTCGTCACCCAGGGGCTGGTGACGGTCGACGATGCGCCCGACTCAGCGCGCGGCCGCAAGCTGCACACGCCGACCGCCGCTGGCATCGACGCCTGGCGGCAGTGGATGCACGAGCCGATCGGCGGGTCCCATGCCGAGACCGCGATGCTGTCCAAGGTCTTTCTCCTCGGTCTCCTCGACGATGGAGACGAACGCCGTCGAGCGCTCGCCGCGCTCGAGGTCAGCGTCAGCGCGGCGCTCGCGGAGCTGCGAAATGTCGCAGAGGGTCTCGATGCCCAGGAAATCCCAGCGGAGTATGCCGAGCTGTTCCGGTACCAGCGGGCGACGCTGGACTACGGCATCCGATCGCACGAGCTCGCACAGAACTGGCTCAGCGAGCTGGACTGAGGAGCCGGAGTGCGTTCAGTGCTGCGTATGCGCTCAGCTGATCTTGCGACGGTAGATCGCCATCGCCCAGAAGTAGGCGACGACCAGGATGCCGACGCACCACGCCAGCGCGATCCAGATGCCGTCGCCCACGGGCTGACCGGCGAACAGGTCGCGCAGGGTGTTGACGATCGGGGTGACCGGCTGGTTCTCGGCGAACCAGGCGACCGGGGCCGGCATCGTGTCGGTGGGCACGAAGGCCGAGCTGATGAACGGCAGGAAGATGAGCGGGTACGAGAACGCGCTCGCTCCGTCCACCGTCTTCGCCGACAGTCCGGCGACGACGGCCAGCCAGGTCAGCGCCAGGGTGAACAGCACCAGGATGCCTGCCACGGCGAGCCAGGCCCAGAGGTCTGCCTGCGTACGGAAGCCCATCGCGAACCCGACGGCGATGACGATCACCAGTGAGATGACATTGGCCACGAGTGACGTGAGCACGTGCGCCCACAGTGCGGCCGACCGCGCGATGGGCATCGACTGGAATCGCTCGAAGATGCCGCCCTGCATGTCCATGAACAGGCGGTATGCCGTGTAGGCGATGCCGGACGCGATCGTGATCAGCAGAATGCCGGGCAGCATGTAGTCGATGTACGACGTCGCTGCCGGTGTCGATGGCCCCGCCGAACACGAAGACGAAGAGGACCATGATGGCGATCGGCGTGACGGCGGTCGTGATGATGGTGTCGGGGCTGCGCAGGATGTGCCGCAGCGACCGACCGGTGAGGACGGCGGTGTCGCCGGCGAAGTGCGTGGTCATCATCGTTCCTTGCTCGTCTGTGGGCCGGTGATCGCGAGGAAGACCTCCTCGAGGGTGGGCTGCTTCTCGACGTACTCGACCGTCGCGGCGGGCAGCAGGCGCTTGAGCTCGGCCAGCGTGCCGTTGACGATGATGCGGCCCTGGTGCAGGATCGCGATCCGGTCGGCGAGCTGCTCGGCCTCGTCGAGGTACTGCGTCGTCAGCAGCACCGTCGTGCCGCCGTCGGCGAGCTCCTTGATCGTCTGCCAGACCTCGATGCGCGCCTGAGGGTCGAGGCCGGTGGTCGGCTCGTCGAGGAAGATCACCGGGGGATTGCCGATGAGGCTCATCGCGATGTCGAGCCGGCGGCGCATGCCGCCCGAGTACGTGCCGGCCCTGCGGCCGCCCGCCTCGGTGAGCGAGAAGCGCGCGAGCAGGTCGTCGGCGATCGCACCCGGGTCCTTCAGGTGGCGCAGGCGAGCGACGCAGGACGAGGTTCTCGCGACCGGTGAGGATCTCGTCGACCGCGGCGAACTGCCCGGTCAGGCTGATCGACTCCCGCACCTTCTGCGGCTGCGACGGCGACGTCGAAACCGTGCGACGTCGGCAGAGCCGGCGTCGGCCTTCAGCAGCGTCGACGAGGATCCGCACGACCGTCGTCTTGCCGGCGCCGTTGGAGCCGAGCAGAGCGAAGATGCTGCCGCGCGCGACGTCGAAGTCGACGCCCTTGAGCACGTGGAGGTCCTTGTACGACTTCTCCAGTCCGCTCACGCGGATCGCGGCATCCGTGGTCATGTCGTCTCTCCTCTCTCTGCGTCATTCATCGCCTGGGTCAGGCGAGCGCGCTCCTTGTCGATCCACTGCTTGCCGGCGTAGGCCTGCGCGAACGTCTCGGCGAACTCGACGGGGTCATCGCCCACGATGTCGCGGACAGGCGTGCCGTCCACCGCCGCGCGTTCCCACAGATCGGCGAGATCGGTGTACATCGTGATGAGCGTGGGGCCGTCGGTGATGCCGCCCGCGTACATGAGGTACCGGTGCATCGCCTTGGCGGCGGCGCGCGTACGGCTCGGGCAGGGCCTCGATGCGGGCCTTGTCCTGCTTGTACTGCTTCTTCTCTGCGAGCGATCCGGTGACGAGCTCGATCCATTTCGCGGTCATGTCAGTTCTCCTCCTGGTCGGTGCGGGTGTGGTGGAGCTGTCCGATGCGCTCTGCGAGGAAGCTCCACGTCCTCCAGAACTCTTCGAGCTGTTCGCGTCCCTGCGTGTTGATGGAGTACACCTTGCGCGGGGGTCCCTTCTCGGACGGGACCTTCTCGACATCCACGAAGCCCCGCTGCTCGATGCGCACGAGGAGTGCGTAGACCGTGCCTTCGGCGAGATCCGAGAAGCCCTGCTCACGCAGGCGGGCCGTGATCTCGTAGCCGTACGCGGGACGCTGCGACAGGATCGAGAGCACGATGCCCTCGAGGGTGCCTTTGAGCATCTCCGTCATCTGACTTGCCATGCTCGCCTCCGATCTACTCTGTGTTGCTGACTACCACTAGACGGTAACACTAGGTACCGGTAGTTAGCAACACTGAATACCGAAGTTCTTCGCGTAAGCTCCTGACCCATGGCACTGGGCGCGACGATGATCACCTTCACGGTGCAGCTGGCTGACGTCGATCGCGGGGTCTACGAAGAGCTCGCGCTGCGAGTGGCGCGGCATCCCTCCGAAACCGAGGCGTACATGATGACGCGCCTTCTCGCATACTGCCTCGAGTACGAAGAGGGCATCGCCTTCAGCGAGGGGATCTCGCAGACCGACGAACCCGCCGTCCTCGTGCGCGACATGACCGGCCGGATCACGGCGTGGATCGAGATCGGCGCGCCCGACGCGGAGCGCCTGCACTACGGCAGCAAGCTCGCCGATCGCGTCGCCGTCTACACCCACCGCGACCCGGCAAAGGTCGCGGCGCCGTGGGCGGGCAAGAAGATCCACCAGGCCGAAGGCATCGCGCTGTACAGCTTCGACCCCGGCTTCATCGACGAGGCCGTCCGCCCGCTCGAGCGACGCAACTCGATGACGGTGTCGGTGACCGAGCGACAGCTCTACCTGGAGCTCAACGGCACGACGCTGAGCACGGAGGTCCACGCACACCCGGTCGTCGCGCCCACCCCCTGAGATCCGCGGAATTCCGGGCTTTCCCGTCACGCGGAAGGCAAGGATAAACGCTTCATCGGATGCTGGCAACCCGGGCTCGGAACGGCCGGCACCAGGCATATCGTCTGGCTATGAGCACCTCCAGCACGCCACGCGATTCCGCGGGTCGCCCCATCGACGACACGGGTCGTCCGGTTGACGACCGCACGTACTCGGCACCCGTCGACCGCGAACTCGCCCACTCCGACGCGCTCGCCCTCGAGAACCGGCGGTTCCGCGGCGTCAAGTTCGGCTCCGCGTTCTTCGGCTGGCTGACCGCCTTCGGCGCCGCGGCCCTGCTCACCGCGCTGGTGGGCGCGATCGGTGCGGCGATCGGCGTGAACACCGGCACCACGATCGACGAAGCCGCGGATGCCGCGGCCGACAACGCCGAGACGGTCGGGATCGTCAGCATCATCGCGGTCGCCGTCGTCCTCTTCGTCGCCTACCTCGCCGGCGGCTATGTGGCCGGGCGCATGGCCCGATTCAGCGGAGCGCTGCAGGGCGTCGCCGTGTGGGTCTGGGGAATCGTCATCGCCCTCCTCGTGGCGATCATGTCGATGATCCTGGGCGCCCAGTGGGACATCCTCGGCACCCTCGACAGCTTCCCGCGCATCCCGATGGCGGATTCCGCCACGATCACGGGGATCATCACAGCGGTCGTGGCCGTACTGATCACGCTGGGCGGCGCGATCCTCGGCGGCATGGCCGGCATGAAGTACCACCGCCGGGTCGACAGCGTCGGCCTCGGCGACGAGCGCGTCGTGCGAGATCGATAGCGCACGCGATGGATCGGTGGCACAGGGCCGCCGGAGAGGAGAAGAGCCCATGGGTATGGGAGACGACATGAAGCACGGTGCCGAGGAGATGAAGGGCAAGGTCAAGGAGTCGGTCGGAGACATGACCGACAACGAGCGCCTGCAGGCCGAAGGAAAGATGGATCAGGCCGGAGCCAACGTCAAGCAGGCCGGCGACGATGTGAAGGACGCGTTCACCGACGACCGCAAGTGATTTCCGCCACCGGTGCCCCCCGCGCAGATGCGGGGGGCACCGGTGCGTGTGCGGTCAGCCGGCGGTGAGGACGACGAGCTGCGCTGTGGCGCGCGTCATCGCGACATAGCGATCGACGGCTCCCTCGATGCCCGAGCCCCATGTGTCGGGCTCGACGAGCACCACGAGGTCGAACTCCAGTCCCTTCGCGAGCTGCGGCGAGAGCGAGCGCACGCGGTCGCGCGGTACGAAGTCGGCGTCGCCGATGACGCACGCGATCCCCTCGGGCTGCTCCGCGAGCCAGCCTGCGAGAATCGCGTCCCTTTCACTGCGCGGCGCATGACGGACCGGGATGCCGGAGCTCCGCACCGACGTCGGCACGTTGGCATCGGGCAGCGCGGCCCGGATGATGAGTTCGGCCTCGGCCATCACCTCCAGCGGTGTCCGGTAATTGATGGTCAGCGACGCGATCTCGGCACGCTCGATGCCGACGCGTTCCAGCCTCTCCATCCATGACTCGGTGAACCCGTGACGTGCCTGCGCCCGGTCGCCAACGATGGTGAAGCTGCGCGAAGGGCAGCGCAGCAGCAGCATCCGCCACTCCGCATCGGTCAATTCCTGCGCCTCATCGACGACGATGTGACCGAACGGACCGGCCAGCCTGTCGGGCTCCGCGAGGTCGGTCTCCGCCTCATCCGCGAGGCTGTTGTCGAAGTCCTCCCTGCTCAGCATCGACATCACCTGCATCTCCGAGTCGTCGGCCGCGATGAGGTCGTCCCTCACACGGTCACGCAGCTCGCGCTGCGCGGCCAGCACGGCATCGTTCCGCTGCCGTCGCCGCGACGTATCGGGGTCTCCGATCCGCTGGCGGGCGGCATCCAGCAGCGGCAGGTCGGACACCGTCCATGCTCGGGGGTCGGTCCGCTGAAGGGCCGCGATCTCAGCGGGCTGCAGCCACGGTGCGCACAGGCGGAGATAGGACGGCACCGACCACAGGTCGGCCACCACTCCCGCCGCGTCGAGCATGGGCCAGGCTTTCCCCAGAGCGCGGACGAGGTCGCCGTTGGCACGCAGCGATCGCCTCAGCATCGCGTCCGGCGCCTCGTCTGCGAGCTTGCCGACGAGTATCGAGACGACCTCGTCGAGCACCTCATCGCGCGCGTCGTTGTGCGCGGAGCCCGGTTCGATCACGTCGAACGCGTCCGCCCACTCTTCGGGATGCAGCAGCACCTCCCGCCACGGGGTGCGGATCAGGGTCGCTTCGGCCGGCGGCTGCTCGTGGTATCGCACCGCGCGCTCGACGGCGTCAACGATCCGTCCCGCTGCCTTGAGCCCGGCGACGTACGGGTCGGACTCCTCGGCGGCGGCCGCGCCCTGGGGAACGAGGTCACGCAGGGTGCACGTGGCGACGCCGTCTTCGCCCAGGCCGGGGAGGATGTCGGACACGTAGTCCAGGTACGGCTGGTGCGGGCCGACGAACAGCACGCCGCCGCGACCCCTGCTGAGCTGCGGGTCGGAGTAGAGGAGGTAGGCGGACCGATGAAGGGCGACGACCGTCTTGCCCGTGCCGGGACCGCCGTCGACGACCAGTGCACCGCGCGAGCTCGCTCGGACGACGGCATCCTGATCCGCCTGGATGGTGCCGAGGACGTCGCGCATCCGCGCCGTTCTCGAACTGCCGAGGCTCGCGATGAACGCCGACTGGTCGTCGAGGGCGCCGGACTCGGAGAGCGCCTCCGCGGTGAACGCCTCGTCCCAGTAGTCGGTGATCCGGGAGCCGCTCCAGCGGTAGCGACGCCGGCGGGCCAGACCCAGCGGGTTCGCAAGGGTCGCTGCGAAGAAGGGCTCGGCGGCGGGCGATCTCCAGTCGACGAGCAGTTGGTGGCCGTCGGCGTCAGTGAGCCCCAGCCGGCCGATGTAGATCGGCTCGTCGCTCCCTTCCGCGAGGATGTGACCGAGGCAGACGTCGGATCCGAACCGCCGGAGGGCTGACAGGCGGGCGGTCAGCCGATGAACCTCGATATCGCGGTCCATCGCGGCTTGGCCGGTGCCGCCGCGTGCCGCGAGTGCGGCATCCCGTCTCGTCGACAGGTCTGCGATGGACCGCGCCAGCGTGCGGGCGACGGCGTCGAGGTGCCGTTGGTCGCCGCCGATCAGTCGAGGGGCCGCTTTGGCTGCCAGGTGCGGGGGGAGGTCGAAGACCTGGGTCATCGGGTGAGGGTGCACGAGCGAAGCTCCTATCCGCAGCGCCGTACTCGCGCGGTGCGAGGCGGCGGCCGACCAGTATGCGGCAGCGGGGGGCTCTTGCCGCAAGTCCCCCCTCCGGCGCTATCCTGGAAGTGGAAGGCGACACGCCTTCCTTTTTTGTGCGGTCGAGTAGCCAGCCGGCGGCGAAGGCTGCGCTACTCCGCGGGGAGCGGGCCGAGCAGGTCGTGCAGCCGCGCGACCTCGGCCTCCGGCATCCCGTATCCGTGCTCTTCCTGGGGATAGCGGCCCGAGCGGACGTCGTCGGCGTAGGCCGTGACGGCGGAGATCATCTCGCCGCGCAGCTCGGCGTAGCGCTTGACGAAGCGAGCGGCGTGGCCGTCGTAGATGCCCAGCAGGTCGTGGAACACCAGCACCTGGCCGTCGGTGCCGGGCCCGGCGCCGATCCCGATCACCGGCACCGACAGGTGGGGCATGATCGCATCGGTCACGGCGGTGGGGATGGCCTCGAACACCAGCGCGAAACAGCCGGCCTGCTCGAGCGCGCGGGCGCTTTCGAGCAGCGTCACCGCCTCCTCGGCGGTGCGTCCCTGCGCGCGGTAGCCGCCGATGGTCGCGGCAGTCTGCGGGGTGAGCCCGATGTGGCCCATGACCGGGATGCCGGCGGCGACGATCGCTCGGGCGCGGTGAACCGACGTGCCGCCCCGCTCGATCTTGACGCCGTCGCAGCCCGTTGTCTTCACGAACCGCTGCGCGGTGGCGACGGCCTGTTCGTCCGAGCCTTCGTAGGAGCCGAAGGGGAGGTCGGCGATGAGCAGGGGCGTCGAGAGCCCGCGGCGGACCGCCGAGGTCAGCACCAGCATCTCGTCGACGGTGATGGGCACGGTGCTGTCGTAGCCGAGCACCGTCATCGCGCCCGAGTCGCCGACCAGCACGACGTCGACGCCCGCGGCCTCGGCGATCTGCGCGCTCGGGTAGTCGTATGCAGTGACCATCGCGATGGGATGCCCGGCGGCCTTCTGAGCGGCCAGGTCGGCGAAGGTGCGTCGCCGCGCGGGCGTCGAGGTGGGTCCTGTGCTCATGCGGGGGCCTCCAGAATCCGGTTGTCGATGAGGCGTGCGGCTCCGACCCGCGCGGCGACCGCGAGGAGCGCGGCGTCTCCGATCGTGTCGACGAGACTCAGGTCGTCGGTGGAGCGCAGCTCGAGGTACTCGGGTTCGATACCCGCGCGTTCGAGCACCGATCGCGCTGCCGCGACCACGGCGGCGGCATCCGTCTCGCCTGCGGCCACCGCGGCTTCGGCGGCATCGAGCGCGCGGTTGATGTTCGCGGCGCGCTCACGGGCTGCGGCGTCGAGATAGACGTTGCGCGAGCTCATCGCGAGGCCGTCGGGCTCGCGCACGATCGGGCAGGCCTCGATGCGCACCGGGATGTCGAGGTCGCGGACCACGCGGCGCACCACGAGCACCTGCTGCGCGTCCTTCTGGCCGAAGTAGGCCGTGTCGGGGGCCACGATCTGCAGCAGCTTCGTGACGACGGTGGCGACGCCGTCGAAGTGGGCGGGGCCCCGCGTGGCCCCGCAGAGCACGTCGGTGATGCCCGAGACATGGATGCTCGTCGCGAAGCCGTGCGGGTACACCTCGGCCGACGGCGGGGGCGAAGAGGATGTCGGCGCCCGCGCTCTCGGCGAGCTCGGCGTCGCGCGCCTCGTCGCGGGGATACGCGGTGAGGTCCTCGCCGGCGCCGAACTGCGTCGGGTTGACGAACAGCGAGACCACGACGAGATCGTTCCCGGCCCGAGCTGCGCGGATGAGCGAGAGGTGGCCCTCGTGGAAGGCGCCCATCGTGGGCACCAGACCGACGGTGCGGCCCTCGGCGCGCGCTTCGCGCACGGCGGCACGGACGTCGGCGACGGTTCGCAGAATCCTCATGGGGTGTTCTCCTCGGCAGCGGCGAGTGCGCGCGTGCGCTCGACCAGGATGTCGAACAGCGGGAGTTCGGCGGGTGTTCCGCTGCGCACCGCCTCGCGCTGCCGGTCGACGGTCGCCTCGTCGCCGCGTGCGACGGGCCCGGTGAGGGCCGCGCGCGGTCCGTGCAGCGCCCAGTTGTCGACGGTTCCCTGCACGAGGGGCACGAGGTGACGGCGCAGACGCGGTGGGATCCAGACCTGCTGCCGCTGCCGTCGCCTCGGCCGCGGCGGCGAGGGTGACGAAGAAATTGGAGGCGATCGAAGCGGCCGCGTGATACCCGGCGCGCTGCTCGTCGGTCACCGTGAACGCTTCGCCGCCGATGCCTGCCACGAGGTCACCGGCCGTGCGCAGCGCGTCGGGGGAGATCCCCGCGACGGCGCAGCCGATGCCGTGGAACGCATCCGGACCCTCGTCGCCGACGAACGCTCGCAGCGGGTGCAACCCGAAGTCGGCGCCCGACTCGCGCAGGGTCGTGGCGCCGGATGTGTGTCCGACCAGCCCGGCGCTCGCGCGCGCGGCGCGCACCATCGCAGCGATCTCGCGGTCGGGCACGCACAGCAGCACGATGTCGGCCGGCGCTATCGGCTCGCCGCGACCCGTCGGTCCGTTCACCCGATAACCGGCGGCGCGCAGTGCGGTCGCCGCAGCCCGGCCCAGGCGTCCGGGCCCCACGATGCTGATGGTCGCTGCGCGACGGCTGTTGAGGGCGCTCATGTTCTCTCCCGCAGGCGGCTGCGGTGCGCCACCCAGTATCGCATCACCCTGCGGCGCGAGAACTCCTGCCAGAATCCAGGCATGGCTGCACCGCGCACTGAACTCAAGAGCACCGGCTACGAGATCTTCATCGGTCTCCTCTCGCTGCTGTCGATCGTGAACATCGTCCTCGTCTACGCCTTCGTGCGCGACCCGGCGATGCAGCAGATCCTCAGCGTGATGAACGGGCTGTTCAGCGTGATCTTCCTGTGCGACTTCATCTTCCGCATCCGCACCGCCCCGTCGGCGGGCGCGTACTTCTTCCGGCACTTCGGCTGGGCGGACCTGCTGGCCAGTCTTCCGTTCCCTCAGGCGAAGATCCTCCGTGTCTTCCGCCTCGTGCGCGTCGCGCGCCTCATGCGTGATGTCGGCCCCCGCAACCTCTGGGGCTCCCTCGTGCGCGATCGAGCCGGCAGCGCGCTGCTGCTGCTGCTGCTCATGGGCATCCTCGTCCTCCAGTTCGGAAGCCTCTTCGTGCTCCGCGTCGAGCAGTACGCGAACGGGGCGAACATCACCTCGGCCTCCGACGCGATCTGGTACACGATCGTCACCATCTCGACAGTCGGCTACGGCGACCAGTATCCGGTCACCGAGGCCGGCCGGATCATCGGCGCGATGATCATCGTCATCGGCGTGGGCATCTTCGGCACCTTCACCGGCTATCTGGCGAATCTCTTCCTCGCACCTACGAAGAGCGATGAGGAACCGGATGCCGCGGCCGAGGTCTCGGCGGACGCGGGCGTCGTGGCGCCCGCTGCTCCGTCGGGCATGGTGGCCGGCGCTGCGGGCGGCGCTTCGATCGACGAACTGCGCGATGCGCTCGCGCGGTCGGAGGCGAGCCTCGCCGAGTTGAGGCAGCTGCTGGGGGCTTCGGGTGGCGGAGCGGGCTGCGCCCGCCGTGAGATGATGGACGCGGGGCAGCGTAATGGCCGCCTCCCTGGACCCGTGTCGAGGTCAGTTCGGCGAGCAGCTGCTCCCGACGATCGAGAGCACCGAGACGGCTCGCGCTGAGCCGGTGCTGAGGAGCCAAGGGTTCGGGGGATTCGGCGGGGCCGACCGCGTAGAGCCTGAAGGTGCCCGAGCCCAGGCCGAGCAAGTCGCCCCGCTGATCTGAACATCTGTGGCGTTCGGCATTCAAGGTGCGTCCCCGATCCGTTGAGCGCCTCCGGAAACAGTCCAGCGGTAGCTGGTGCGAGTGAGGCCGCCGATCGGCAGTGTCCAGGTGACGTTGATCGCGCTGAGAAGTCCACCGCTGCAGCTCAGGTTGGTCACGGGGCTGACGATTCCCGCGGTCATCGATCCTGTTCCCCTCTCGGCGTCGGTCCACGCGGCATCCGTCTCGGACGGGCCGCCTACGAATGCGGCGCACAGCCATGCACAGCGATCGCCGCGAGTGCGACGACGGCTCGCGGCATCCGATTTCGGCGGTTCATGACCGCACCCGGCTTCGCGCGTAGACGACAGTGCCGACAGTCACCAGCACCGCGGCGGTGATCGCGAGTAGCCACGGCGACTCGCCGCCGGTGACGGGCAGGGTCCCGCCGGGTCCGGTGGAGACGTCGTCGCCCATGCCGACGGCGCGGACGGTGAACTCCACCTCTCCGGCGGCGCCGGCGTCTGCGGTCGCGGGCATCGCGACCACGACGCGCAGCCAGCTCTGCTGCGACGACGTCATCGACTGGACGCGGCGCTCCACGCCGTCCAGCGGCACGGGCTCTTCGTCGACCAGGGTCGTCGGGGTCTCGCACGCGCCGTTGACCCATCGCTCGGAGCACGAGAGGACGTCGTACTCCAGGTCCAGCTCGGCATCGCCGGTCGAGGACAGCAGCACGGTGATCGTGCCGGGTGTCGGTGCGTCGGCGCTGACCCCGACCTCCCAGGCGGCCGATCCGCCGGGCAGGAGGTCGCGCATTGCGGGCTGCTCGATGGAGACAAGTCGGATGACGTCGCCCTGGATGATGCGCTCGCCGCCAGCGGCATGAGCCTGTTGCGGGGCGGCGACGACGGATCCGGCGGCGAGGAGCACTGCGATGGCCGTGACCGCGCCACGAGCGGCTCCCGCGGCAGCGTCGGGTTCGGTTTCTGATTCACCCTCGCTCTCACCTTCACCCTCGCGCGCGCGGTCGTCGTGACCGTGTTTCCTGCGCGGCCAGAACACCCAGATGACCAGAGTCGTCGCGCAGAGCGTGATGGTGCCGAGCACCCAGGGGTTGCCCAGCGACGCGATGATCGGCGCGATTCCCGGCACCGAGAACACCACCAGACGCACCCGCTCGACGTCGTACGGCAGCGGGTCCTCCACGGCGTTGGCGTCGCCGCGCATCGTGATGCGGCGCTGGGTGTCGGCCCCGTCGGGGACCTCGGCCACGCTCGTCACGCGGTGCGTGATCGGCAGCTTGCCCGGCCGGTCGACGGTGATGACGTCTCCGACGCCGATCTCGGCCGCGGGGATGTGGCGCACGATCGCGGCCGACCCCGCGGGGATCGTGGGTGACATCGACCCCGTGCTGAACAGGATGATGCGCACGTCGAAGAACGCCGCGGCGATCACCAGGGCGATGCACACCGCTCCGAGGACGGCCACGACCGTGAGGGCGCCGTCGCCGACGACGGCACCCCACGATCGGTCATCCTTGCGTGCCACGGTGTGCTTCCGCCTCTTCGGGTCAGCTGACGGACTGTGCCGTGAACGTCCAGGTCACGGTCGCGGTCGTGCCCTGGTACGTGTTGGCCGAACCGGCGGCGATCTGCACCTCGAAGCAGTAGCCGACGATCGCCGCGGCTGCCGCCGGAAGATTGCTCACCACCGCTGGCGACGGCACCGGCGGATTCGACCGGCAGGTAGGTCGAAGTGCCTCCCGCGATCCACGCCGGCGTGCCCGTGAACGCCGCCGACGTGCAGTTCGCGGTCGTCCCCGCACCCGCCAGGCGCACAGCCCTGTACTGCAGGGCGGGGGCCAGGGCTCCGCTGCCCGTGACCCCGCTGAGGACCGCCGTGCCTGCCACGGTCGAGGCGGGAGTGGTGCGGACGTTCAGCCAGGCGTAGTGCGGCACGCTGGGAGACATGGCCGCTGGCGTTGAACGTGAGTATCGCCGCGCTTCCGACCGTGGGTCGACCCGCCCACGTCGTCGAGCCGGCGCTCTGCGACTCGGTGTCGAAGATGCTCGCGCCGAAGCTCCCCGTCGCGTTCTCGGTGTCGGTCCACGCCGCGAGAGTGGCGAACGAGCCGATGCCGAACACCAGTCCCGCCGCGAGCAGTGCCCGCACACGGCGGCTGCGCAGCCTGCGGCGCCCGACCTTCCTCGTCGAGTCGCCCACGGCTCACGGCAGAGGCGTCGTCGAGACGCCTGCGAACTCCCAGGTGATCGTGCCGGTCACGCCCTGCGGCAGCGCGGGGCCGGCCGTGACGACGAAGCACAGGTTGGTGGGCGTCGCGGCGGCCGTGAGGTCGAAGGCCGCGACCGTGCCGGTGGCGTTCGCCGCACGGTCGGCGACGATCGCGGTCCCGGTGGGCGGCGTGGCTGCGGAGCAGGTGGCGCCGAACGTCCCCACGTCGTAGAGCGAGTAAGTCAGGTTCGTTCCGATGGCGCCGCCGATGACGTTGGCGAGCGTCACGTCGGCGGCGTAGTCGGAGCCGGTCGACAGCTGGACGGCGAAGGGCGCGTAGACGACGTCGCCCGGGGACAGGATGTCTGCGTCGAGCGCGAAGGCGAGCGTCTTGCCGGGCGCGGTCGCATCACTCGTGAAGGTGGTGCCGCTCGTGCTGCCCTGAAGATCGAACTCACCGGACGAGAACGTGCCGGTGGCGAACTCGGAGTCGTTCCACACAGCCAGCGTGACGGCGGCGCCGATGCCGAGCACGAGACCTCCCGCGAGGATGGCCGCGACCTTGCGGCGCCGGTCCGACTTGCGCGAGTCGGTCGCGGACGGGGTCTCTGTCTGGGCGTTCATTGCAGTCTCCTAGCGGGTCGATGGTGCAGACATGCTCCAGACATGTCACCTGATGCTAGGGGGGGACGGTTCGTGGGCGCGACAGCCGGCGGCTCAGGGTTCGGTAAGCATGCGATCAGCGCAGCCGCGGGATTCTCAGATGTCGCCAGCCATCGCGCACTCCGGGCGACCGGGCTACACTGACCGACGTGTTGACCTGTCGTTGTTGTCGCTGAGTGCCGTAGGCACGCTTCCGCGACCCCAGACAGCACGTCCGCGCCTCAGCGCGGCGACACCGAGGACTCCATCCGTGCGTTACGCCAAGAGCGTTGCCGACCTCGTCGGCAACACCCCCCTCGTGCAGTTGACCCGTGTCACCGACGGCATCGCCGCCACGGTGCTCGCGAAGGTCGAGTACTTCAATCCCGGCGGATCGGCCAAAGACCGCATCGCCCGCAGCATCATCGACGCCGCCGAGCGAGACGGCCTGCTGGCGCCGGGCGGCACCATCGTCGAGCCGACCAGCGGCAACACCGGCGTCGGCCTGGCGCTGGTGGCGCTCGAGCGCGGGTACCGCATGATCTTCGTCGTGCCCGACAAGTTCGCCGGCGAGAAGGTCGCGGTGCTCAAGGCGTACGGTGCCGAGGTCGTCATGACCGAGACCAGCGTCGAGCCCGACGACCCGCGCTCGTACTACAGCGTCTCGGACCGGCTCGTGCGTGAGATCCCGGGCGCCTTCAAGCCCAACCAGTTCGCGAACCAGAACGGCCCGGCCGCACACTATGGATCCACCGGCCCCGAGATCTGGCGTGACACCGACGGGCGGGTGACGCACTTCGTGGCGGGCATCGGCACCGGCGGCACCATCACCGGAACGGGCCGCTACCTGCGCGAGGTGTCCGGCGGAGCCGTCCGTGTGATCGGCGTCGATCCGGAGGGATCGATCTACTCCGGCGGCCCGGTGCACGGCTACCTCGTCGAAGGCGTCGGAGAGGACTTCTGGCCCGAGACGTACGACCCCTCCGTGGTCGCGTCGCTCGAGCGTGTTGCGGATGCCGAATCCTTCGCGATGACGCGCCGCCTCGCCCGCGAGGAGGGCCTGCTCGTCGGCGGCTCGAGCGGGATGGCCGTCGTCGGAGCACTGCGCATCGCGCGCGACCTGCCCGCCGATGCGGTCGTTGTTGTGCTGCTGCCCGACCATGGCCGCGGCTACCTCAGCAGGATCTATCGACGACGAGTGGATGCGCTCGCGGGGCTTCGACCTCGACCATCCGCCGCGTTCGCCCGACGAAACGCCCGCCCCCATCGAAGGAGCATCCGAATGACCGAGCCGAACACCCCGCGCGGGTTCGACACCAGAGCAGTCCACGCCGGTCAGGCGTTCGATCCGTCCACCGGCGCGGTCATTCCGCCCGTGCACTTCTCGACCACGTACGCGCAGGACGGCATCGGCGGCCTGCGACAGGGGTACGAGTACGGGCGCAGCGGCAATCCGACGCGCACGGCGCTCGAGGCACAGCTCGCTGCGCTCGAGGGGGGAGCACACGGCCTCTCGTTCGCGTCGGGCCTCGCGGCAGAGGATGCCCTCCTGCGATCCGTCTTGAGGCCCGGCGACGAGGTGCTGCTCGGCAACGACGTCTATGGCGGCACCTACCGACTCATCGCCCGGATCCTCGGTCCCTGGGGCGTCGGCCTGCGCGTGGTCGACATGAGCAACCTGAATGCCGTCGAGACGGCTCTCGCCGAGCGCCCGGCGCGCATCGTGTGGGTCGAGACTCCGAGCAACCCGCTGCTGCGGATCACCGACATCGCGGGGCTTGCGCGGCTCGGCCACGCGGCGGGCGCGCTCGTCGTGGTCGACAACACGTTCGCCTCGCCGGCGCTGCAGCAGCCGCTGTCGCTCGGCGCCGATGTCGTGGTGCACTCGACGACGAAGTACCTCGGCGGACATTCCGACGTCGTCGGCGGTGCGCTGGTCATGAACGACGACGCCCTCCACGAGCAGGCCAAGTTCCTTCAGTTCGCGGCCGGCGCCGTGTCGGGGCCCCTCGACGCCTGGCTCACGACCCGCGGCATCAAGACCCTGGGCCTGCGGATGCAGCGGCACAGCGAGAACGCGCACGCCGTGGCCGAGTTCCTCGCCGGCCACCCCAAGGTCGCTCGCGTCCACTACCCGGGCCTCGCCTCGCACCCGGGCCACGCCTTGGCCGCTCGCCAGATGTCGGCCTTCGGAGGGATCGTCTCGGCGGAACTGGAAGATGCGGCATCCGCTCGCCGTTTCGCCGAATCGACCCGCCTGTTCCAGTTGGCCGAGTCGCTCGGTGGCGTCGAGTCGCTCATGAACTACCCCGACGAGATGACCCACGCCTCGGTGCGGGGCACCGAGCTCGCCGTTCCGGAAGAACTGGTGCGGCTGTCCGTCGGCATCGAGAGCGCCGATGACCTCATCGCAGACCTCGATCAGGCCCTCGCCGCGCTGTAGCTGCGGGGGGACGCGAGAAGCCGAAGGGCCCTGGAGTCGCCTCTCCAGGGCCCTTCGGGGTGCGTCGCAGTGCGATCAGGCCGCCGACCAGCCGCCGTCACTCGGGAGCACCACTCCGTTGATGTTCACACCATCGTCGGACAGAAGGAAGGTGATGGATGCCGCGAGCGCGTCCGCCTCGACGGGATCGGGCATGACCGACATCGCCATCTGGATGCGCGAGGCGCCCAGCGGTGAGCCGAACGTGGCCTCGATGTTGGTGATCGTCGGACCCGGGGCCACGGCATTCACGCGGATGCCACTGGGCCCGTACATGAAGGCGCTCGACTTCGTGAGCCCGGCCACGGCGTGCTTGGACGCCGTGTAGGCGGCACCGGCCGCGGAGCCGCGCAGCGCGGCCTCGGACGCGGTGTTCACGATCGAGCCGCCGCCCTGCCCGAGCATCGCCGGGATGACGGCGCGCATCATCTTCATGGTGCCCTCGACGTTCACGCGGAAGACGCGCTGCCATACGGCATCCGTCACGTCCCCGACGGGGGTCATGTCGTCCATGATCCCGGCGATGTTGGCCAGGCCGTCGATGGTGTCTCCGGCGGCCTCGACGATGCGGGCCACTCCCGCGTCGTCGGTGATGTCGGCCACCACGCAGGCGACGTCCGCGCCGACGTGCTCGGCGACGAACTCGTCCAGGCGCTCCTGGCTGACGTCGACCGCGACGACGCGACCGCCTTCTCGGGCGATTCGGGATGCCGTGGCCCGGCCGATTCCGGATCCCGCGCCCGTCACGATGACGGTCTGTCCGGTGAAGCGGCCCTGGTCGAGGCGCTCGGTCCACTCGCGCAGCGGCACGGCGTCGTCGTCCGGATCGGCGTCCGAGTCAGCGGCCGCCAGGGGTGCAGCGCCCGCGGGGACGTCGCCTGCCGCAGCCCGTCGGATGAGGTCGTCGAGCATCTCCTGTGTGAAGGCACCGCGGCTCATCTTGACCAGGCGCTTGATCGCGAGGCGCCTGACCGGCTTGAACACGTCGGGGGACTGCCCGCTCTGGGCGAGCAGGTCGGTGAGGATCGCATGGCCGGCCGGGTCGGCCAGCCAGTCCGCGATCGAGGAGTCGCCGGTGAGCGGCTTCGGGTTGCCCATGATGTGTTCCTTTCGACCGGACATCAGTGTCCGGTACTAGGCTACACCCGTGCAGACCGCCGCTTCCCCTCGCGTGAATCGCGGTCCCGCCGCTGCCGCGGACAATCGCCGAGCGCTGATCGCGGCGGCGCGCGAGGTGTACGCGGAAGGCGGTCTCAGCGCACCGTTCAGCGCCGTCGCCAAGCGCGCCGGTGTCGGTCAGGGCAGCCTCTACCGGCACTTCCCCGACCGGACGGCGCTCGCGGTCGCGGTGTTCGAGGAGAACGTCACCGACCTCGAGGACTACACGGCCGCGGGCGATCGCACGATCGACGATCTGCTCGACCGTGTGGTCGACCAGGCCGTCTCCTCGACGGCGTTCATCGAACTCATCACGGCCGACATCAACGACCCGCGAGTGACGCCCCTCGGCGAGCGATTCGGTGCGGTCGTGGCGGCGCTCGTCGCGCGTGAGAGGGCGGCGGGGCGTCTTGGCGGACACATCGACGCCGAGGATGTGAACATGGCCGTCGGGATGCTGGCCACCGAGCTCGCCCGCGCGGATGCCGCCTCCCGGCCTGCCGTCGCGAACCGCGCGCGAGCGCTGTTCCGAGCCGCATTCGCTCCGCGCTGACCTGTGCGCCTATGCTCCTGGCATGGGCAGGTTCATCTACGACACGGCCGCGAACGCCGTCGACATCGAAGACCGGACACTCGCGCACCTGCGCATCGTCATGATGAACAAGCTGCGACGGTCCGAGCCGTTCATGTTCGACGTCGAAGTCGGCGACGGCAGCGGACGCCGCAGCTTCTGGATCCACCCCTCGGTCCCGCTGCAGTTCCACTTCTTCGGCAGCCGTCAGCCTCGGATCAACCGGAAGTGGGTCGAGGATCTCATGCAGGCGGCCAGCGGACCCGCAGGCCTCGCGATCCTGCCCGAGCCCTCGGACGAGCCGGCGCCCGAACTGGGCTGACCGCATCCTCCCGGCGGGTCAGCTCTTCGGGAGGTCTCCCGCCGGCACGTCGGTGCCGGCGACCTTGAGCTTGTCGATCTCGAGGCTCTCGACCTCGACCGTGCCGACCTTGAGCGAGTCGGCGTCGATGCCCTCGCCCGCGACGGGCACGGGGCCGGTGTCGAAGTGCCCTGAGATCAGCGTGATGCCACCCGACGAGTTCGCCGAGTTCGCCAGCTCTTCGATCCACTCGCGACTCAGCGCGGTCGGTTCGGGGTCGTCGAAGACGAAGCGCAACGGGATGGAGGGGTGCAGCCAGATGGTGCTGCGGCCGCGCGGCTGGTCGTCGGGATGCTGCCACGACACGGTGAAGCTCTCGTCTCGGCGCAGCTTCGTCGCGATGACGACCTTGAGATGCGCCAGCGCACGGTCTTCGATGTGGATCGGTGTGGCCGATCCTCCGTAGTAGATGGTCCCCACGCAGAAAGCCTAAACCTGTTAAGACGCTGAGTGTGGACTCGGACTCAAAAGTCGCGCGAGCAGGTCCAGCGCGGCCCCATGGGGGACGTTCTCGTCGAGCATCCACTGCGTCTGGAGTCCGTCCGAGGCGGCGATGACGAGCGAGGCCACGACCTCGGGATCGACGTCCTGGCGCATTCGGCCGGCGTCCTGATTGCGACGCACACGGACGGCCAGGTCGGCCCGCACCCGGGCGAAGCGGCTGGTCGCGAATTCCGCGGCATCGGGATGCCCCGACTCGAGAGCGGCCGCGACGAGGGTGGAGTACAGCTGCACCAGTCCGGGAACGGTGTGGTTGCGCTGGGCGGACTCGGTCATCATCTGAACCGGCGACGCATCGGCGCTCCACGGCTCGTTCTCGTTGATCTGCCGCTCCGCCTCGCGGTAGACCTCCACCAGCAGCTGCTCGCGCGAGGTGAAGTAGTGGGTCAGCGCGGCGTGCGACACGCCGATCTCCTGGGCGATGGACCGCAGGCTCGTGCGCGCGGAACCGCGCCGCGCGAACACCTCGATGGCGCGATCGAGGATCTGCTGCCGGCGGGCGAGGCCCTTGGCGTACGGTCCCCGCGCGCGGCCGGGGGAATCGTCCTGTGCGCGCGGTTCGTCGGTCATGGCGGCATCCTATCCCGACCAAAACCTCCACGTGGAGGTTTATGCTAGCGTGCTGTCGAGACGCGGACCGCGTCGCCCGTCGACGACGACCGCAGGAGGTTCCCATGACGGCACTCACATCCGTTCAGCTGTTCACCGTGAAGGAGTCCCTCGAGGCCGACCTCGACGGCACGCTCGCCGAGATCGCGAGACGCGGCTTCACCGCGGTCGAACCGTACGACTTCGTGCGTCGCGCCGAGCCGCTGGCCGCCGCACTGGCCGCGCACGGCCTGGTCGCGCCGACAGGCCACGCCATCCTCGCGACCGAGACTTTCGTCAACCCGGACGGCAGCGGCACCGAGCTTCCCGTTCCCAGCCACGACGTCGTGTTCGATGCGGCCGAGACTCTCGGCATGGGCACCGTCATCGACCCGTACACGACGGCCGAGCGCTGGACCACGCGTGAGCAGATCGAGTACACCGCCGGGCGTCTCAACGCCGCAGCGGCGGCGGGCGCCGAGCGCGGCATCCGTGTCGGCTATCACAACCATGCGCACGAGCTGGAAGCGCAGATCGACGGTCAGACGGGCCTCGAGGTGCTCGCCGAGCTGCTGGACCCGAGCGTCGTGCTCGAGGTCGACCTCTACTGGGCGGCTCGCGCCGGAGTCGACCCCGCCGCGCTCCTGCGCACCCTGGGCGACCGGGTCGTCGCGGTCCACGTGAAGGACGGCACGCTCGACCCCGAGGCGATCACCGCCTATCCGCCGGCCGATCAGGTCCCCGCCGGCACGGGCAACGTGCCGCTGGCCGAGGCGCTGGAGGCGGCATCCGCTCTGGAGTTCGCCATCGTCGAGTTCGACGCCTACTCGGGCGATCTGTTCGAGGGCATCGAGCAGGGCCGGGTCTTCCTCGACGAGCGGGCGGCCCGCTGATGGGCGCCCCCGTCGGCGTCGGCATCATCGGCGCCGGGAACATCAGCGACCAGTACCTGTCGAACCTGACGCGGTTCCCCGACGTGCGGGTGCTCGCGATCGCCGACCTGATCGAGGAGCGCGCGGCCGAGCAGGCCGCCAAGTACGGCGTCCCGCGCTTCGGCGGGATCGACACCGTGCTCGGCGACCCCGAGATCGAGATCGTCGTGAACCTCACGATCCCGGCCGTGCACATCGAGGTGTCCGAGGCGATCCTCGCAGCAGGCAAGCATGTGTGGACCGAGAAGCCCATCGGCGTGGACCGGGCGTCGTCGCTGGGCATGCTCGAGAAAGCGGATGCCGCGGGCCTGCGCGTCGGCGTCGCTCCGGACACCGTGCTGGGCCCCGGCGTGCAGACTGCGAAGCGCGCGATCGCCCGCGGCGACATCGGCCGGCCGCTGTTCGCTCAGACGACCTTCCAGTGGCAGGGGCCGGAGCTGTTCCACCCGAACCCGGCCTTCCTCTACGCCGTCGGCGGCGGGCCGCTGCTGGACATGGGGCCGTACTACGTCTCGACCCTGATCCACGTCTTCGGCCCGGTCGCCGCCGTCGCGGCGCTCGGACTCAAGGGCAGCGAGACCCGCGCGGTGCAGGTCGGACCGTCGGCGGGCGAGGAGTTCCCGGTCGAGATCCCCTCGACCGTGTCGGCGCTGTTCCAGTTCGAGGAGGGCGGGCAGGCGCAGAGCCTGTACAGCACCGACTCCCCGCTGTACCGCCACGGAATCGTCGAGATCACCGGCACCGAGGGCACGCTCGTGATCCCGGACCCCAACGGGTTCGGTGGGCCGATCACCATCACGCGTCCGCTCGCCGAGATGGTCGAGCCGCCCGCGGAGACGACGCAGGAGGTCGTCGACGTGCCGCAGGAGGGCGTGCTGGCAGGCCGGGGCATCGGACTGCTCGACATGGCCCGGTCGATCCGGGCCGACCGGCCGCACGTCGCGACCGGACGCTTCGGCTTCCACGTGCTCGACACGCTGCTGGCGGTCGAGGAATCCGTCGAGTCCCGCGCGTTCGTGCCCGTGCAGAGCACGGTCGACGAGGTCGGGTCCCTCGGCGCGGACTTCGACCCCTTCGAGGCCACGATCTAGCGTTCCATCCCCTCGCGCTCTACGCGCGCTTCACCCTGCGCTCGTCGGTCCGTAACTGCTCTCTCGAGCCCCTTTCGAGGGGTGCGGGGAGCAGTTACGGACCGATGACCGGCTGAGGTGGGTTGTGTGAGGGTCAGCGGGTCGCGCGGGCCAGGTTCTGCTCGAGCTCGGACTTCGTCTGACGCGTCACGTACGCCGGGCGGTCACGCTCGACGCGCCAGCTCTCGGCGACCGAGCCGATGTCGACGGTGTCGAAGCCGAACTCGTCGTAGAGCGCCGTGACGTAGGCCGCGGCATCCGGATGATCGCTCGCCGTGGCGAGGGCGCGACGGTCGTCGGTGCCGGCGGGCGACCCGGTGGTGAGGATGTCGCCTGACGTGATGTGGTTGAACGCCTTCGCGACCTTCGACTCGGGCAGGTGGTTCTGCAGCATGCCGGTCGTCGTGGTCGTGCCCTCGTCGAGTTCGAGGATGCGGCCGTCCCGCTCCCAGTAGTAGTTGTTGGTGTCGAGGACGATCTTTCCCGCCAGCGGCTCGACCGGGACGTCGGCGAGGGCCTTGAGCGGCACCGTCACGATGACGACATCACCGGATGCCGCGGCCTCCGTCGCGGTTGCCGCGGTGGCGTTCTCGCCCAGGTCTGCGACCAGCCCGGCGAGGGTCTCGGGACCCCGCGAATTGCTGATCACGACCTTGTACCCGCGGTCGACGAGACCGCGGGCGAGGGTCGATCCGATGTGTCCTGCTCCGATGATTCCCACTGTTGTCATGCCGAGGGGGAACGCGCAGCGGCGCGAACCATTCCCGCGATGTCGGTGCGTTTCGTCTCGTCGCTGTGACCTGGCTGCGGCGGTAGTGGCGGGGAAGCGGCTGACCAATCAGTGAGGATTGTGGGCTCAGTCATTGCCCGCGACGGGTGCTGGGCACCCGTCGCGGGCGAG
This sequence comes from uncultured Actinomycetota bacterium, assembly GCA_963754635.1. Lineage (GTDB taxonomy): Bacteria > Actinomycetota > Actinomycetes > Actinomycetales > Microbacteriaceae > Microbacterium. The sequence goes on from CAVWGM010000003.1 coordinate 114,838, forward strand.
GTCTCGGACGCGGCGGGTGCCCGCTCGAGGGTGGGTGGCTGGGGGCTAGACGGGGAAGCTCCATTTCTGCTGGGCGGCTACACCGTTGCAGTCGTACAGCCGAAGGTCGGTGCCGGCGACCGATCCACCGGGGGCATCGAGGCAGCGTCCGGACTCTGGATTGCGGAGCGACCCATTCGTCTGGACGGCCCAACTCTGCCCACCGGTGCCGTTGCAGTCCCAGAGCTGAATCGCGGTGCCGTTCGACGTTCCGGTGCCGCTTCCTCCGACGTCCATGCATTTGCCGAAGGCGGTGACGGTGCCGTTTGCGTTCATGGTCCACTGCTGCCCCGGCACACCGTTGCAGGTCCAGAGCTGTATGGCTTTCCCGTTCACAGCGGTGTTCGTATCAACGTCGACGCAAAAGCTGTTTGTCCCCGGCCCCGTGATCGGTCCAGTAGGGAATCCAGGCAATGTAGAAGACTTGCGGAGCCAAGCCGTTGCAGTCGTAGATCTGGAGGTCCGTGCCGTCAGTCGTCGTGGCGTTCGGGACGTCAAGGCAGCGCCCGGACTGTGGGTTCAGGAGCGCCCCGTTCGCCTGAGGGCGCCACTGCTGCCCTCCGGCGGTGTTGCACTCCCAGAGCTGGACCTTCGTGAAATTCGCGGTGCCGTTGCCCACGATGTCGAGGCATTTGCCCAGCGAGCGAATCTTTCCGTCCGCCGAAATCGACCAGTCCTGCCCGCTGGCGGTGCCACAGGTCCACAGCTGGACCGCCCGACCGTTGTTGGACGTGTTGGTATCGACATCGACGCACTTTCCGCCGATGGTTCCGATGGCGCCCGTGGGTCCGGGCAGAGCTCCGATGCCGTACCGCAGCTCGCACTGGTTGCCCTGGCCCAGCCATGTCGCGGCAAGGTACAGGTACGACGTGCCGTCTTCGCGCGGAAGCATCGGCGTGGAGTATCCCGGGCAGGACGGAACACCGGGGGCGTATCCACCCGTCGGGTTGACGGTTACGGGCGTCTCGACCTCGACCCAGTCGCCGACGCCCAAGTTCGTGTTGGCGAACAGGACCGTGCCGGACTCTGCCATGACGCTCTTGTTACCCGTGGGGCCGCTGGTCACGCGCTGCCCGGACACCAACACCGTGCCGTTCGGACCACCGCCAGCGACCCAAGCGACAGCGGGCGTGTGAAGGAGCTCGCGCCCGTCGGACGTCTTGACGAGCGTTCCCTTGTCTCCCGCGGCACCCCACGAGAGACCGTCGCTGCTGAACTTGATGTAGACCTCGCATGCGTGGTCGGGATTGGTAGCGTCCCGACACATCTCATAGGTCATCGCGAAGGTTCCGTTGGGTAGTTCGGCGAATGTCTGCATGCCAGGGCGAGCGAGGTTGTCGGCAGGGAAGTACACATCCGGCGTTATCGACGCGTTCCAGGTGACACCACCGTTGGTGGACGTGTAATGCCCGATGATCTGGTTGTTGGTCGAGCTGTTCGCGGGTCGTTCGTCGGAGATGAAACACGCGAGGGTGTTGTTGTCCGCCACGAGGAACACGGGTTCCCAGATTCCTTGCCCCCAACTGTTGGGTTGCCCGGACGTCTGTGTGCAGTTGGAGAGGTACTGCCAGGTCGCACCCTTGTCGGTGCTGCGGAAGACTTCGACCTTCTGCGTTGTGTAGTCGCCCACATCCCACGCAGTACCGGCCGCGAGGATGTCACCCTGATTCAAGCCCGGGATATTGCGGGGTACCTCAAAGAGCGTCGGCGCCTCCAGGTCCCATCCGGCTGTGTTCGATGTGACCGTGGATATCTGCGTCCAGCTCGTGCCGCCGTTAGTGCTGCGGTAGATCGGCAGCGACGTGGGCGCGCCGTGACCGCCCTTCGCAAACGTGGCAAGCATGGTCTGGGACGACGACCCGTCGTGATCGAGCCGGATAGCTCGCGGATAGCCCGCTGTCCCCGAGGGATAGGTGGAGAGGTTGGGTGTGTACAGCACCTGACCGGACTGGGCCGCCGTTGCCGGCGCCATCGATGCCACCGCGCCCAGGCCGACGAAGGCGAGGCTTACGGCGGCGGCGGCAGCGACGAGTCTGCGCCCTCGCGTCCGTCGCAATCTGATTCCCGTCATTGGGACTCCTTGAGATAGCCGAACCCGCCCGCGATTTGCAGACGTTGCAAGAACCCTGGCAGGAGTTTGCATACGTTGCAATAGTAAGCTGGCGCCGTGATCGAGCGTCCGTGGACGCAGCTCAGGGCACGTGCGTCGCGCCCGTGCTCTCTCGGACGACTAACCGATGCGGTGCGACGAGCTCCTCCGCCGGCGCCTCAGGATTCTCGATGCGCATGACGATGCGGCGGACTGCCTCGGTGGCGATGAAGGGCGTGTCGAGCGACACAGTGCTAAGCGAAGGTCTGGAGTAGCGACCTTCCTCGATGTCATCGACTCCGATGACAGCGACGTCGTCGGGAACCCGAAGCCCTGCGTCGAACACGGCACGCATCGCCCCCATCGCCAGGAGGTCGGAGTAGCAGAAGATGGCATCGGGCGGTGGGCTGAGTTCCAAGAGCGCCGTGGCGGCTGCGTAACCATCGGCGCGACTGTACCGGGCGGCGGACCGAGCGTACTCGGGATTGACGGAGAGCCCCGCTGCGATGAGGGCGGCCTCATAGCCGGCCGTGCGCTGCTGAGGTGTCGCGTACTCCTCCGAGGGTTGAGCTCCGATCGCGGCGACCCTCGTGCGGCCGATCTGCACGAGGTGATCGACAGCGTCGCGGGCCGCTCGAACATTGTCGATGGCGACGTGGTCGAAGCGTCCGTTGAACTCGTGCTCGCCCAGAAGGACCAGCGGCATCCTATTGGTGCTGTTCATTTCGAGCACTTCGGACTTCGTCACCAGCGGACTGAAAAGGATGCCATCGAAGAGCATCGTGCGGTCTTCGCCGAGCAGAAGCTCTCGCTCACGACGATGATCATGCCCGGTCTGATCGATCATGACGCGGAACCCATGCTCCGCTGCCGCGTCGATCACGTCGCGGGCCAGTTCACTGAAGTAGGGCACTGCGATCTCCGGCACCACCAGGGCGAGAACCCCAGTGCGGCCGGTGCGAAGTGTGCGCGCCACCAGATTGGGGCGATAATCGAGCTCCTCGATCGCGGCTTCTACGCGCTGCCGCATCCGCTCACTGACATGCTCGTAGCCACTGACCACGTTAGAGACCGTGCGGACGGAGACCTTGGCCCGTTCGGCCACATCGCGGAGGGTTGCCGGCATGGCCCGATCCTATCGTTTGCAACGATTGAAAACGTGAGTTATGGTTTGCATACGTTGGCAAACGCACAAAGGAGTGTCCAGTGTCCCACCCACACCCGCACCGCAGCACGAAGCAGTTCCTCGCCCTCGGGCTGGTCGCCATGGCGACCCTAAGCCTGACGGCCTGCGGCCCCGACATCACAGCAGGCGATTCCGACACCGCCTCCGGCGGTCTCCTCCAAGCTCCCGAGTCAGAGTCACCCGAGGGCGAGATCACGATCTGGGACCGCGAAGGCGACCTGTTCGAGGTGTTCGAATCCGCCATTCCGGCATTCAATGAGAAGTACCCGAACATCAAGGTCAACCACGACGCCGTCGACATCGACGCGAAGCTTCAGAATGCGCTGATCACCGGTGCAGATGTCCCTGACGGGGTGTTCCTGGACGATGCGAAGATCAGCGGAATCACCGACTACCTCTGGGATGTGAGTGACGTCCTCGAGCCATACGCGGCGGATATCTCACAGCAGAAGATCGACGTCAACACGATTGGCGACGGAATCTACGGTGTGCCGTTCGACCTCAACCCGGGACTGTTGTACTACAACGAGAGCGCTCTGAGCGCAGCGGGTATCGACGCTGCGCAGATCGAGACGTACGACGATCTCCTCACAGCCGCGGCGGCATATCAGGAGTTCAAGCCGGAGGCGAAGCCGATCCATCTCGAGCAGTCGCCTTTCCTCGGTCAGCTGCAACTGGAGATGTACGCGAGCCAGCTCGGCACGTCGATTGCTGACGCGGATGGCGAGCTTCGACTGGACAGCCCCGAGTACGAGCAGATCCTCGGCTTTCTGAACTCGGTTCAGACCGAGGGGCTCGGCACCCGCGCGGAGTATCTCAGTCCTACCGACATCGGCGAACTGGAGAACGCCAACCAGGTCTTCTACCCGTGGGCGATCTGGTTCAGCTTCGCGCCGCAGCAACTCCTCACCGAGACCACCGGTGACTGGCGTGCGATGCCTCTTCCCGCGTGGGAGCAGGGTGGGGCGCGCAGTGGTGCCATGGGCGGTTCGTCATTCGTGCTTCCGAAGGACGGTGAGAACGCCGACCTGGCGTGGCTGTTCTACGAGTTCCTCATGTTCGACGAGGCAGGCTACTCGGCTGTGTGGGGTCCGAACGAGGTCTATCCCGAGGGTCTGAACACCTCGATTCCCAGCTACCTCCCCGCGGCAGATCCGGCGAGCCCACTCTTTGCGCCGGTGGAGGCGCTCGGCGACCAGGACCTGTGGGCGGTGGCCACCGAGGCTGGCGCCGAGATCCCTGGCGGAACTCCCATCGTCAGCTGGTGGGCGGGCGCCGTGGATTACCTGGGTAACGACATCCAGCGCATGCTCGACGGCGATCTGACGCCCGAACAGGTCATCACCCAGTCGACCGAGGCCATTCAGACGAACCTGGTCGACCGGCAGTGACCTCGCTCCCAGCCGCCCGCTTCGCTGCTCCGACGAGGAGACGACGAGTGCCCATGACCACAGTTCGGCGCCGGCTTGCGCCCTACGTGTTCGTGCTGCCGTTCGTCGCCATGTTCATCGCGTTCAGCGTCTACCCCCTCACGTTCACCGCGCGCCTCAGCTTCACAAATTGGCGCGGTACCGGGGCAGCGGAGTGGGTCGGCTGGGACAACTACACGTATCTGCTCACGAATCCCGCGTTCTGGAACTCTCTCGCCAACTCGGCGAGCCTGTGGCTGCTCATCGTGCCGATTCAGCTCGTCCTCGGCGTCATCATCGCGGTGCTGCTGAACTCAGCCACGTTGAAGTTCCGCGGCGTATACCGTGTTGCGTTCATCGTCCCCTTCGTGACTCCGTTGGTGGCAGTGGCGCAGATATGGATCGTCCTGTTCGACCAGCAGTACGGCGCCGTCAACTCGGTTCTCGGGTTCTTCGGGCTTCCCGATGTCGGGTGGCTCACGACGAGCATCTGGTCCAAGCCGACCCTGGCGCTGCTGTTCCTGTGGAAGACGACCGGATTCATCGTGATCATCCTGTTGTCGGGATTGCAGTCCATCGACACAACCCTCTACGAAGCCGCCGAACTGGACGGGGCGTCGAAGGCCCGGCAACTGTGGAGCATCACGGTGCCCCTCCTGCGTCGCACGATCATGTTCGCCGTCGTGCTGCAAACGCTCGCGGTCTTTCAAATGTTCGCCGAACCGTTCGTCGTCACCCAGGGCGGTCCGTACAACTCCACGATGACGGCCGGCTACTACCTGTACAACCACATCACCCGCGCCGACCTCGGCACGGGGGCGGCGAACTCGTTCCTGCTCGTCATTCTCGTCATGGCGCTTTCGCTCGTCTTCGTGCGACTGCTGAGAGCGAAGGACTGACCCATGGCTCTTCTCGAATCACCAATCGCAACCGACCTAGACCGGCCGATGCCCTCAGTGAACGCCGCCGCTCCCAGGCGTCAGCGCCGGGAGCTCCGTCTGGGATCCCACGCGTTCCTCGGACTACTGCTGGTCGGGTTCCTTGCACCCGTTGTCTGGGCGATTCTTTCCGCGTTCAAGCCCGCGAACGACATCATCCGTGCACCGCTGACATTCAACCCGGGCACGTTCACGCTGGACAACTTCATCGCGATGTTCCAGGACGTGCCCATCGGCCTCGGATTCTGGAACACAGCGATCGTCCTCCTCTTCAAGGGCACGATCACCCTGTTCTTCGCGCCGCTCGCCGCCTACGGCTTCGCCAAATACGACTTCGTCGGCAAGAACCTCATCTTCGGTGCCGTGCTGATAACTCTCATGCTCCCCACGCTGGTACTGATCGTGCCGCTGCTCCTGGAGATGAAAGAACTCGGATGGGTGAACACCTATCAAGCACTGATCCTCCCCGGCGCGATCGACGCGTTCGCCATCTTCTGGATGCGACAGGTGATCACGGCTGTGCCCGACGAGCTGATGGATGCTGCCCGCGTCGACGGCTGCGGCGAGTTCGCCATCTTCTGGCGCATCATCGTCCCCATCATCCGACCCGGTCTCGCGGGCCTCGCCGTGCTGACCGTGATGAACATCTACAACGACTTCGTCTGGCCCGTCATCGTCGCCAGCTCCGAACGGATGTCGACCCTGCAAGTGATGCTCTCCACCCTCGCGCAGAACATCACCGGCAACCGCATCGGAGCCGACTACGCCACGGTCACGGCCGAACTACTCGCGGCGAGCTCCGTCGCACTCCTACCGCTGCTGGTGCTCTTCATCGTGTTCCAGCGGCATTTCATCAACGGCATCCTTGCCGGCAGCGTGAAGGGCTGAAAACCGCATGACACTGACCCACCATAGTTTTGAGATCGCCTCGAACGAGACGTCCCACCTGCCGATCCCACGCCCGGAGTACCCTCGCCCGGACCGTGACCGTTCCGGACGCTGGCTGAACCTCAACGGCCAATGGTCCTTCGAAGCGGACGGAACCACCGGCGAAATCACAGTCCCCTTCGCCTGGGAGACCGAAGCCTCCGGGATTCACCGCACCTGGCTCGAACACGGCACATACCGCCGCTCGGTCACGGTGCCCGACGCCTGGTCGGACGCGCGAGTAGTGCTCTGCTTCGGCGCCGTCCACCACCGCGCCATCGTGCGTATCGACGGCGACTTCGTTGCAGAGCACATCGGTGGGTACGAGTCCTTCGAGATCGACATCACCGACCGCGTCATCGCCGGCGTCGACTTCATGCTCGACGTGGAGGTGACGGCTCCAGCTGACAAGCGCGCGATCGCGCACGGCAAGCAACGCTCCATCCCGCGCGACGACTACGACGGAGTCTCGTTCACGCCCAGCTCCGGAATCTGGCAGACCGTCTGGCTCGAAGCACGCGGCCGCACGTATGCCCGAAACGTCGAACTCCGGACCCAAAGCCTCACAGGCATCGACATCACTGTGGGCCTGGCCGGCGACTCCGCCGCGGCCGCCGCCGTCCACGTCCGCGTCGTCGAAACGGGCGAGGCCGTGACCCTCACCACCGACGCGACGGGGCGCGGAACGGCGCACCTCCAGCTCGCCGAACCCAAGCTGTGGTCACCGGCGAACCCACACCTTTACCACCTGGTTATCTCGACAGGAGAGGGAGACGCCGCTGACCAGGTCACTGCGACCACCGGGCTGCGCCGCATCGACATCCGCGGGGAGCAGCTCTGGCTCAACGACGAACGACTCTACGTACGCGGAATCCTGGACCAGGGATACTGGCCCGCGACAGGGCTCACCGCACCATCGGCAGACGAGCTTCGCGAGGACATTCGGCTCGCGGCAGATCTCGGGTACAACCTCGTGCGAAAGCACCTGAAGTTCGAGGAGCCGATCTGGCTACACGAGGCAGACGCGCAGGGAATGCTCGTCTGGGCTGAGCCCGCGTGCCCGAGCCGCTTCTCACCCGAAGCCGCCGCCGCATTCGAAGCGCAGCTCCCGGCGATGGTCGAGCGCGACGGCAACCACCCCAGCATCATCATCTGGGGCCTCTACAACGAAGAATGGGGCCTCGACTGGGACATCCCCGGCAGCACCAGCCGAGCAGAGGCTGCAGTCACTGCTTACGACCTGCTCCGTGCACTGGATGACACCCGCCCGATCGTCGAAAACTCGGGATGGTCTCACGTGAAGAGCGACCTGGTCGACTGGCACTACTACGAACCTGACCTCGCGGAGTGGGGCCGGGCCATGAGCCGCATGGTCGCCGGAGAGCAGGAGACCTTCCCCGTCCGCCTCGGACCAGCTTTCACCGTCGACAAGTCCCTCTACGGCAACGACGAGTTCCCCCGACACGGCGTGCCGATTCTCAACAGTGAATACGGCGAAGGCTTCACAAGCCTCGAACGCGCCTGGCATCTCCGCTGGGAGACGCAGGAGCTCCGTCGCCACGACCGATTTGCAGGCTACGTCTACACGGAGTTCTGCGATGTCGAACATGAGGGAGCAGGGCTGCTCACGGCCGACAGGCGCGCCAAGGACTGGGGTGGATGCCGGCCCGCCGACGTCAACGCCGAGACGGTACTGATCCTGAACCTCGTGCCACTCGCCGCTGGCGCGGACATCGAAGTGCCGCTCGAGGCGTTCCAGCTCGAGGTGCAGGTCTCTCACCACGGACCGTCGACTGTGGAGGGACGGGTCAAAGCCGCGTGGGTTCCCGCTGGTTCATCGGCCGAGCAGTTCATCGACGATGTTCATGCGGCGTCAGGGCAGGTCGAAGCCGAACCGTTCGCTGTGTCAGTCGCAACTTCACTCACGGTGCCGCCGATCGATCGACCCGCGCGGCTTCTCCTCTGGCTCGAAGACTCAACGGGGACCTCTCGCGCTCGCGCGTTCCTGGATGCCGCGGAGGTCGAAGAACCCAACCGGCGTGGAGCGCGGCAAGAGCCCGAGGACACTGCGGCTCGACACTAACCGATGGCAGTGTCGGGTGTGCGGACCGGACGGCGAGCGGGCCCCGGTCGTTGAGCGAGCGCAGCGAGACGAAACGGGTCGGTCAGAGGCGGGTCCAGGCCTCCGTCAGCACCGAGCGGAGGATCTGCTCGATCTCGGTGAACTCGGCGGGGCCCACCGTCAGCGGGGGAGCGAGCTGGATCACCGGATCGCCGCGGTCATCGGCCCGGCAGTACAGGCCGGCGTCGAACAGCGCCTTGGAGAGGAACCCGCGCAGCAGACGCTCGGACTCGTCGTCGTCGAAGGTCTCCTTGGTGGCCTTGTCCTTCACGAGCTCGATGCCGAAGAAATAGCCGTCGCCGCGCACGTCGCCGACGATCGGCAGGTCCTTGAGCTGCTCGAGGGTAGACCGGAAGATCGGAGAGTTCTCGCGCACCCGCTCGTTGAGCCCTTCCTCCTCGAAGATGTCGAGATTCTCCAGCGCCACGGCGGCCGAGACCGGATGCCCGCCGAAGGTGTAGCCGTGGTAGAACGCCCGGTCGCCCGTGCGGAACGGCTCGTAGATCTTGTCGCTGACGATGGTCGCGCCGATGGGCGAGTATCCGCTGGTCATGCCCTTGGCGCACGTGATCATGTCGGGCTCGTAGCCGTAGGCGTCGCACGCGAACATGTGGCCGATGCGACCGAACGCGCAGATGACCTCGTCGCTGACGAGCAGCACGTCGTACTTGTCGCAGATCTCGCGCACGCGCTGGAAGTAGCCGGGCGGAGGAGGGAAGCAGCCGCCGGAGTTCTGCACCGGCTCGAGGAAGACCGCGGCCACCGTGTCGGGACCCTCGAACTGGATCATCTCCTCGATGCGGTCGGCCGCCCAGACGCCGAACTCCTCGAGGCTGCCCGTCGGAGCGCCCATGTCGGCGGCACGGTAGAAGTTCGTGTTGGGCACGCGGAATCCGCCGGGCGTGACCGGCTCGAACATCGCCTTCATGGCGGGGATGCCGGTGATCGCCAGGGCGCCCTGCGGTGTGCCGTGGTACGCCACCGCGCGCGAGATGACCTTGTGCTTGGTGGGCTGGCCCTGCAGCTTCCAGTAGTACTTGGCGAGCTTGAACGCCGTCTCGACGGCCTCGCCGCCGCCGGTCGAGAAGAACACGTGGTTGAGGTCGCCCGGTGCGTAGCCGGCCAGCCGGTCGGCGAGCTCGATGGCGGCCGGGTGAGCGTAGGACCAGATCGGGAAGAACGCCAGCTGTTCGGCCTGCGCGGCAGCGACCTCGGCGAGGCGCCGACGGCCGTGGCCCGCATTGACGACGAAGAGGCCCGCCAGACCGTCGATGTACTGCTTGCCCTTCGAGTCCCAGATGTGGTGACCCTCGCCCTTGACGATGATCGGGACGCCGGGGCCGCCCTCCTCCATCACCGACTGGCGGGCGAAGTGCATCCAGAGATGGTCCTTGGCCATCTGCTGCAGCTCTGCCTCGGTGCGGGCGTGGCGATCGGTGGTCGTCGACATTGCGGGCCTTCCGTCAGGACTTCTCCCCACGCTACTCGCGCGTTCGCACGCCAGCCATGACGGTCCGTCCTGATCGTTGGGCGGATGCGGCGGACCGTCCGTCCGCGCGGCACGCCGACCGTTCAGCACGCCAGCGCGCGTGGCCGGGTCAGTACGCGGGTCCCCCGAGGCCGGGGTTCGGCTCCGAGGGCGCTGGCGTCGTCGGCTCGACGGGCGCCGGAAAGGTCGGCTCCTGCGGGTTCGGGGCGAGCGGCTCCTCCGGCGTCGGATGCGTGGGCTCGGCCGGTGCCGGCTGAGCGGGCTCGGCCGGGAACGGCGATGGCGTCTCACCGGGGACGGCCGGCTCGGGCTTGCCGGGGGGCGTCGGTCCGCCCGGGTCGCCGGGGATGCCGGGAGAACCGGGGTCGCCCGGAACGCCGGGGAGACCGGGTTCGCCGGGGACGCCAGGGTTGCCGGGGAAGGTGCTCGGATCGCTCATGCTGGTCCTCTCTCGAGGTTCCAGCATGCGCCGGGGCTCGGCATCCGTCAGTGCCGTTGACCGGTCCGGCGACCCGGTGTAAGCGCTGGAGGCCCGGGTCGTCGCGCCGGCCAGGCTCCCGGGGAGGCGCGGGAACGGGCGCGGGGCGCCGGGATCAGGCGGTGGCGCCGGCGGGGTCGGCGAGCAGCCGCTCGAAGGCTGCCTCGGCGGCGCCGATGAGCAGGCGGTCCTCGGCGAGGGAGGCCACGCGGATGTCGAGACCCTCCATGTTCGCAGGCATCGCCTGCGCGGCGACGGCGTCGGTGAGAGCTTCGATGTCGGAGGCGGCAAGGGTCGCCAGGAAGCCGCCGAGCACGACGACCGAGGGGTTCAGCACGTTGACCGCGTTGGCCAGCGCAGTGGAGAGGATGCCGCGCTGCCGGGTCAGCTCGGCGGTCACGGCGGGATCGTCCGACGACGCGAGGGCCTCGGCGAGCGTGGGCTCGTCGGCGGCGGGAAGGCCCACGGCCTCGAGCAGGCGGCTGCGGCTGACCTCGTCCTCGAGCACGCCGCCGTCGGCGCGGCGGTCGGTGTCGGCAGCGATGCCGGGGCGGTTCTGCCCGAACTCGCCGGCATAGCCGCCGGCGCCGGCCACCGGCATCCCGTGCACGATCAATCCGCCGCCGATGCCGCTGGCACCGCCATTGAGATAGACGACGTGGTCGATTCCGCGGGCGGCCCCGTAGAGGTGCTCGGCGAGGGCGCCGAGGCCGGCGTCGTTGCCGACGACCGTCGGCAGACCCGTGGCGTCCGCAACGAGATCGCGCACGGGAGCGTCGGTCCAGCGCAGGTGCGGGGCGTCGCGGACGAGCCCGTCGGCGGTGCGGACGAGGCCCGGCACGGCGAGTCCCGCCGCGACGAAGCGGGCGTCGGCAAGTGGGCCGGCACGCCAGGCATCGAGGCGGTCGGCGATGAGCTGAGCGGTTTCTCCGGGCGTGAGGAGGTGATCGAGGTCGATGCGCTCGCGCAGCACGAGCTCGCGGTCCAGGCCCACCGCGGCGATGGTCAGGGCGTCGACCTCGGGGTTGGCTGCGACAGCGAGAACCCCGGGCGAAATCGCGACGACGGGGGACGGCCGCCCGACTCGGCGCGACGGGTCGGGCGCCCGCTCTTCGACGAGGGCGGCACCGGCCAGCTCCGCGACCAGGTCGGCGATCGTCGACCGGTTGAGGCCCGTCGCCTCGGTCAGCGCGGCACGCGAGAGCGGCCCCTCGAGGTGCACCAGACGCAGCAGGCGGGCGAGGTTGCGCTGACGGACGCTCTCGGCGCCGGGGGGCTGATCGGTCATCCCTCTCACTGTAGAGGTGGGCGCGGCATCCGATCTGTATTTGTTGCTCTTGACGCCAAATGGCGTTCGACGTACTCTTGCAACGTCCAGATCACTTTCGACGTAGACGTCGAAACTTTCGAGAGGTTCGAAGATGAACACACGCAGCAGGACGAGGCTCGCAGCAGGCCTCGCCGCGACCGGCCTCGCCATTGGAGCGCTTGCCGGCTGTTCCGCCGCCGGCGGCGACGACAACGGCGACGGCGGCGACGACGTCACGCTCACCTGGTGGCACAACGCCACCAACGGCCCCCTGCCCGAGGTGTGGGAGGAAGTGGCCGCCGAGTTCGAAGAGGCCAACCCCGGCGTCAACGTCGAGCAGACCGGCTACCAGAACGAGGAGCTGCAGCGCACGCTCATCCCCAACGCCCTGGCAGCCGGCGACCCGCCGGACCTGTTCCAGGTGTGGCCCGGCGGCGAGCTGCGCGACCAGGTCGAGAACGGCTACCTGATGCCGCTCGACGACGCGATCCCCGACACGATCGAGTCCGTCGGCGCGACGGTGAACCCGTGGCAGGTGGGCGGCGAGACGTACGCGGTCCCGTTCACGTTCGGCATCGAGGGCTTCTGGTACAACACCGAGATGTTCGACGAGGCAGGCGTCGAGGTGCCGACCACGTTCGATGAACTCATCGAGGTCGTCGGTGCGCTGCGCGAGTCGGGCGTCACCCCGATCGCCGTCGGCGCCGGCAGCGGCTGGCCCGCCGCGCACTGGTGGTACCAGTTCGCCCTCAAGTCCTGCTCGCCCGAGACCCTCGCGGCGGCGCAGGAGGAGTACGACTTCAGCGACGAGTGCTTCGTCGAGGCGGGCGAGCAGCTCGAGGCCTTCCTGGGCGAGAACCCCTTCCAGGACGGATTCCTCGGCACGGTCGCCCAGGAGGGCGCCGGCAGCTCGGCAGGTCTCGTCGCGAACGGCCAGGCAGCCATGGAGCTCATGGGTCACTGGAACGCCGGCACCATCGGCGGGCTCACCGCCGACCAGCAGGTCCCGCCGTTCCTCGGCTGGTTCCCGGTGCCCGGCATCGAGGACGCCGCGGGCGACCCGACGGCGGCCCTCGGCGGCGGCGACGGATTCGGCTGCTCGGCCGAGGCCCCGCCGGAGTGCGCCGACCTGCTCGCGTACATCATGAGCGAGGACGTGCAGGCACGCTTCGCGGCCAGCGGCTCGGGCATCCCGACGGTGACGGCGGCCCAGTCCGCCCTCGAGGACGAGAACCTCAAGATGGTCGCCGAAGGCCTGGCCGAGGCATCCTTCGTCCAGCTCTGGCTCGACACCGCCTTCGGCACCACGGTCGGAAACGCCATGAACGAGGGCATCGTCAACCTCTTCGCCGGCACCGGCTCGCCTGAGGAGATCGTCCAGCGGATGCAGGACGCGGCAGCGACTCTGTAGGCCATGACCACTCTCACCACCCCCGGGCCCGCGGTCACCGCGGGCCCGGGCCCTGCTCCCGCGCGCCGCCCTCGGCGCGATGACCGCCGCAAGCGGCTCGAGATCGCCTTCTTCGTGACGCCTGCGCTCGTGCTGTTCCTCGGCTTCGTGATCCTGCCGGTGATCCTCGCCGCGGTGTACAGCCTCTACAACCTGCCGGCCGCCTTCGAGTGGTCCGACCTCGCCGAGCCTGAGCGCTTCATCGGGCTCGACAACTACGTCCGCGCGCTCACGACGCCCGAGTTCCAGCGTGCGGTCGCCAACACCTTCTTCATCCTCGGCGCGTCGCTGCTCATCCAGGGGCCGCTCGCCATCGGCATCGCGCTGCTGCTGAACCGGCGCATGCGCGGGCGGAGCATCTTCCGCCTCCTGATCTTCGTGCCCTACGTGCTCGCCGAGGTGATCGCAGGCCTGGCCTGGAAGCTCATGCTCCAGCCGGCCGGGGCGGTCAACGCCACGCTCGAGGCCGTCGGCCTGGGCGCGCTCGCCAAGAACTGGCTCGCCGACCCGTCGATCGCACTGTGGACGATCTTCTTCATCCTGACGTGGAAGTACATCGGGTTCGCGATCCTGCTCATGCTCGCCGGGCTCCAGGGTGTTCCGGAGGAGCTCGCCGAGGCCGCGGCCATCGACGGCGCCAGCTGGTGGCAGATCCAGCGGCACATCACCCTGCCGCTGCTCGGACCCACCATCCGCATCTGGGCGTTCCTGTCGATCATCGGCTCGCTCCAGGTCTTCGACATGATCTGGGTCACGGTCTCGCCCGCCGTGCGCCGGATCGCCACCGAGTCGATGGCGACCTACATGGTGCAGCAGGGACAGTTCGCCGGTCAGCCCGGCTACGGCAGCGCGATCGCCGTGATCATGTTCGTCATCTCCCTCGTCATCGCCCTGATCTACCAGCGCTTCGCGCTGCGACGCGACCTGGCGGGAGCCATCACGCGGACCGGCTCCGGGCCGAAGGGCAAGAAACCCGGCGCCCGCGACAAGAAGGAAGGCATCAACTGATGTCCGCCACCACCACCATCGTCACCGGAGTCGAGGGCCCGCACGACACGGCGCCCGCCGGACGAAAGTTCGACTGGGGCCAGCCCTTCGTCTACCTCGTCGCTCTCGTCATCGCCGCCGTCGCCATCGGACCGGTCGTCTACGTCTTCATGGGCGGACTGCGCACCACCGCCGACCTCAACGCGAACCCCGCAGGTCTTCCCGACCCGTGGACGCTGCAGAACTGGATCACGGTGCTCAGCGCCCCGCGGTTCTGGGGCAACGTGTTCGCCAGCACCGTGCTGGCGGTGGCCACGACCGTCGGCGTCGTGATCGCCGGCCTCATGGCGGCGTTCGTGCTCGCGCGCTACGACTTCCGCGGTCGCCAGGGGCTGTACACCCTGTTCGCCGCCGGGCTCATGTTCCCGCTGACGGTCGCCGCGCTTCCCCTGACGCTGCTGCTGCGCACGCTCGGCCTGCACGGCACGTACCTGGGCGTCATCATCCCGGGCATCGCGTTCGCACTGCCGACGACGATCATCATCCTCGTGCCGTTCCTCCGGGCCATCCCCGAGGAGCTCGAGGAGGCCGCGATGATCGACGGCGCCACCCGCATCGGCTTCTTCTGGCGCATCATGCTGCCGCTCGCCAAGCCCGGGCTCATCACGGTCGGCATCCTTGCCTTCGTCGCGAGCTGGAACGGCTACCTGCTGCCCCTGCTCGTGATCAGCACCGGGTCGCTGCCGCAGGAGCTGTGGCCGCTGCCACTCGGGGTGACGCAGTTCTCCACGCAGTACTCGCAGGACACCGGCGCCGTCCTGGCCTACACCTCGCTGGCGATGATCCCGGCCCTGGTGTTCTTCCTCCTCGCCGAGAAGCGCATCGTCGGCGGACTGACAGGAGCAGTGAAGGGATGACCATGTCACCGCAGACGGCACCCGCCGCCACAGAACTCTGGCGGGATGCCCGCCTGACCGTGGACGAGCGGGTCTCAGCGCTCATGGCTGAGATGACGGTCGCCGAGAAGGTCGCGCAGCTGTACGGAGTGTGGGTCGGCGCCTCGGACGACGGCGAGGATGTCGCACCGCACCAGCACGAGATGGACGACCACGTCGACCTCGACGCGATCCTGCCCTCGGGGCTCGGTCAGCTCACTCGGCCCTTCGGGACGGCACCCGTCGATCCCGCCGTCGGGGCGCTGTCGCTGCAGCGCGCCCAGCAGAAGATCGTCGCCGCCGGACGGTTCGGCATCCCGGCTCTCGCCCACGAGGAGTGCCTCGCCGGCTTCGCCACGTGGGGTGCGACGGCATACCCGGTGCCGCTCAGCTGGGGCGCGTCCTTCGACCCCGACCTCGTCCGCGAGATGGGCCGCCGCATCGGCGACGACATGCGTTCGGTCGGCGTCCACCAGGGCCTCGCGCCGGTGCTCGACGTCGTGCGCGACGCCCGCTGGGGTCGTGTCGAGGAGACCATCGGCGAGGACCCGTATCTCGTGGGGACCGTCGCGACGGCCTACATCCAGGGCGTCGAGTCGGCCGGAGTCATCGCCACGCTCAAGCACTTCGTCGGCTACTCCGCCTCCAAGGGCGGCCGCAACCTCGCCCCCGTCTCGGTGGGCGCTCGCGAGCTCGCCGACGTGCTCCTGCCCCCGTTCGAGATGGCTGTCCGCGAGAGCGGCGTCCGCTCGGTGATGAACTCGTACACCGACCTTGACGGCATCCCGACCGCCGCCGATGCGTCGCTTCTCACCGGACTCCTCCGTGACGAGTGGGGCTTCGAGGGCACCGTGGTCGCCGACTACTTCTCGATCGCCTTCCTCAAGCAGCTGCACGGCTACAGCGCTGGGTGGACGGATGCCGCGCGCGACGCGCTCGCGGCAGGCATCGACGTCGAGCTGCCCACGGTCAAGACCTTCGGCCCCGCGCTCGTGCAGGCGGTCGAAGAAGGCACCGTCGACGAGACCCTCATCGACCGGGCGCTGACTCGCGTGCTTCGCCAGAAGGCGGAGCTCGGGATGCTCGACCCCGAATGGTCGCCGGTGCCTCCGGCGCTCGCCGCGGTGCGCCGTGGTGCCGGTGGGCACGACGTCCGCGGCAGCGTCGACCTCGATCCGCCGGCCAACCGCGACCTCGCGCGTCGTCTCGCCGAAAAGGCGGTGATCCTGCTCGCGAACGACGGGGCACTCCCGCTGCGCGCACCGCGCCGGATCGCGGTCGTCGGGCCCGTCGCCGCCGACCCGTACGCCGTGCTGGGGTGCTATTCGTTCCCGTCGCACGTCGGGGTGCGGCATCCGGAAGTTCCGATCGGCCTCACGCTGCCGACCCTGCGGGACGCGATCGCGGCCGAGTTCCCCGACGCCGAGATCGTCTTCGCCCGCGGGACCACGGTCGACGGCGGCGAGACGGACGGGTTCGCGAAGGCGGTGGCCGCGGCATCCGCTGCCGATGTCGTCGTGGTCGCCCTCGGCGACCGAGCCGGTCTCTTCGGTCGCGGTACCAGCGGTGAAGGCTGCGATGTCGCCGACCTCTCGCTTCCCGGGGCGCAGCAGGCGCTGCTGGACGCCGTGCTCGACAGCGGCACTCCAGCAGTGGTGACGCTGCTCGCCGGGCGCCCTTACGCGCTGGGCTCGGCCCCGGAACGGGCCGCCGCCATCGTGCAGACGTTCTTCGCCGGCGAAGAGGGAACAGGCGCGATCGCCGGCGTGCTCAGCGGACGGGTGAACCCGAGCGGACGCCTGCCGGTCAGCGTGCCGCGCGATCCCGGCGCTCAGCCCTCGACGTACCTCGCGGCGCACCCTCGCGCGCCGCAACGAGGTCTCGAACATCGACCCCACGCCGGCGTTCCCGTTCGGCCATGGCCTCGGCTACTCGCACTTCGTGTGGTCGGATGCCGCGGCCACGGCCCCGGAGCTGCCCGTGGACGGGTCGGTCACCGTGTCGATGCACGTCGGCAACGCGGGCGACCGCGACGGGGTGGAGGTCGTGCAGCTCTACGTGCACGATCCGGTCGCCTCGGTCGTACGTCCGGTGCAGCGGCTCATCGGCTACACCCGCGTGCCGCTGGCCGTGGGGGAGCGCGCGCTGGTGTCGTTCGATGTGCCCGCGGACCTGCTGTCGTTCACGGGCGCCGGCGGAAGGCGCATCGTGGAGCCGGGCGAGATCGTGTTCGGCTTCGGGCGCTCCAGCGGCGAGATCCCGCTGACGGCGGCCGTCCGGGTCGTCGGCGAGACCCGTATGGTCGATGCCGCGCGCCGGCTGCACGCCGACGTGCGGGTGGAGGTCGAGTCGACCGCGGGGTCGGACTCGTGAGCCGGGTGGCCTCGGAGGATCCGTTCGGGCACCGGCGGGGGAGCGCACTCGTGCGCGTGCTCGACGACGCGGGCGCGCCGCTGCGCGACACCGAGGTCGTGGTCGAGCAGGTGGGGCACGCCTTCGGTTTCGGCAACATCGGCTTCGACCTGATGGACCTCGCCGAAGGCCGGGGTGGTCCGGATGACGAGCAGCTCGCCGCCGACTGGCTCGAGCTGTTCAACGCGGCGACGCTGCCGTTCTACTGGGGAGACTTCGAGCCGACCGAGGGTGCCCCGCAGACCGAGCGCCTGCGCGCTGCCGCGCGGTGGTTCGGGGATCGCGGAGTGGCCGTGAAGGGGCATCCGCTCGTCTGGCACACCGTGCAGCCGGACTGGCTGCGCGCGTACGACCTGGACGGGATCGAGCAGCGGCTGCGCAGCCGAGTGCGCCGGGAGGTGTCGGCGCTGCGCGACGTCGTCCCATCCTGGGACGCCATCAACGAGCTCGTGATCATGCCGGTGTTCGACCGCGACGACAACGCGGTGACGCGTCTCGCATGGAACCGCGGCCGGGTCGCGATGGCGAAGCTCGCATTCGACGAAGCACGCGCGGCCGACCCCGGAGCGACGCTGCTGCTCAATGACTTCGATCTGAGCACCGCGTACGAGTGCCTCATCGAGGGGCTGCTCGAGGCCGGGGTGAAGATCGATGCGCTCGGCCTGCAGACGCACATGCACCAGGGATATCGCGGCGAAGACGAGGTGCGCGCGATCGCCGACCGGTTCGCACGATACGGCCTGCCCCTTCACTTCACCGAGAACTCACTGGTCTCGGGTGCCCTGATGCCGGCCGACATCGAGGATCTCAACGACTACCGCGTCGACGACTGGCCGAGCACGCCCGAGGGCGAGGCGCGGCAGGCGGATGAGATCGAGCGTCACTACCGCAGCCTGGTCTCGCATCCGGCGGTGGAGTCGATCACCTACTGGGGCATCACCGACCGCGGCGCCTGGCTGGGCGCGCCCATCGGGCTGGTGCGGGAGGACGGCTCGCGCAAGCCCGCCTACGACGCGCTCCACGGGCTCATCAAGGGCGAGTGGTGGCTGCCGCCGACCACGATGCAGGACGGATGCCGAGGGTCAGGTGCGCGTCACCGGCTTCGCCGGCGACTACCTCGTGCGGCGTGGCGAATCTGCGGCTGGCGTGACGCTGGGTCGAGGGCGCGCCGATCGGGTCGAGGTGCGGCTGCGCTGAAGCGCGGCTTCGGCGCGGCCCTCACGAGTCAGGCTCGTTCGGCACGGTATCGGATGCGCGCCGGCCGGTCTCACGCGCCCGGGCCGCCCGCGCGATCAGGAAGAGCACCGAGCCGACCGCGATGTACGCGGCCGATCCCAGCCACACCATGCCCGTCTGCTGAGTCAGCAGCACGATGCACGCGACGATGCCCAAGACGGGAACGATGCGCGGCACCCGGAAGTGGGAGTGCTCGACCGCATCCTTCTTGAGGACGAGAACGCTCACGTTCGCCGCGAGGAACACGAGGAGCAGCAGCAGCACCGTCGTCTCTGCAAGCGTTCCCACGTCGCCGACGAACGTGAGACCCATCGTCACCGCGGCCACGACGAGAATCGATACCCACGGCGTGCGGCGATTCGGGAGCACCCGGCCGAATGCGCGGGGCAGCAGGTCTGCCTCGGCGAGCCCGTAGCCCACGCGGCTGGCCATCACCATGAACAGCAGGGCTCCGTTGGCGATGGCCACGAGTGCGATCAGTCCGAACAGCCACGTCGGCACCGGCAGCCCGCTCGCCGCGACGACCTCGAGAAGTGGTCCCGTCGACTCGGCGAGCACCTCCGGCGGCACCACGATCACGGCGCCGATGGCGATGAGCAGGTACACCACCGCGGCTGTCCCGATCGCGCCGAAGAGCGCCCGCGGATACGACTTCGACGGGTTGCGCACCTCCTCGGCCATGTTGGCCGCCGCCTCGAAGCCGAGGAAGGAGAAGAACGCGATCACGGATGCCGCGAACGCTCCCTGCAGCGGAGCCACGCCTGGCGCGAACTCGAGCACCCGCGACGGGTCCCCGTCGCCGCCCGCGAAGACGATCGCCGCCAGCACGATGACGATGACCAGTCCGGACACTTCGATGATCGACGCGACGAGGTTGGCGCCGAGCGACTCTCGCACACCCCGCAGGTTGATCAGCGTCAGAACGCCGATGAAGACGACCGCGGTCGGCGCCGGAGGCAGCTCGATGAGCGCGCTGAGATAGTCGCCCGCGAACGCGTTGGCGAGCGCCGCCGCGGTGGTGATGCCCGCAGCCATCATGAGAAAGCCGACGAGGAACGACAGATACGGGATGCCGAAGGCACGGTCGACGTAGCGCGCCGCACCGCCCGCGTGCGGGTACTTGGTGATGAGCTCGGCGTAGGTGCCCGCTGTGAGGAGCGCCACGACCAGAGCGATGAGCAGGGGGAGCCAGATCACCCCTCCTACGTCGCCGGACATCGTGCCCACCAAGGTGTAGATGCCGGCGCCGAGGGTGTCGCCGACGATGAAGGCGAACAGCAGCGGTGTGCCGATCGCCCGCTTCAGCCCCGTCCCGGGCGCGGGCTCGGCGACGGTCGAGGCCACTTACGGGTGTGTCTGGGCGGGACGATCGACGGGCGCGGTGGTCTCCTCGACGGCGTCACGGCGCACTTCGTCCGTGACAGCGTCGGTCGGAGCGTCGGCGTCAGCGCGCGCGTCGTCGGAGTGCCGCTCGTGAGGCTCTCTTTCGGTCATCGGATGCTCCTTCTGCGTTCGAGTTCGGCGCCGGCGCGCCCTTGCTCCCTTCACTCTGGCCCAAGCCCGCTCCGACCTTCGAGGCCTTGACAACCCGCCGGACGGCACCCCGATGCCGCGTCGATCAGGTCAGGTGCCTCCTGCCGGCGAGGTGGACCGAGAGCCGGCCAATCGCTTCGACGAGCTCGGCAGGCTCGACGACGGTCACCGGGGCGGTCAGTGCGATCTCGGCGACCGTCATCGCGAGTCGTCCGAGGTCTTCGCTGCGGATCTGGACGACGCACCCGTCGGGCCTCGTCTCGATGAGAGTGTGGTCGCCCCAGCGAAGCACGCCTTCGACTTCCGCGAAGGGCGCCTGAATGGCGAGCCTGGCATGGTGACGGCGGCCCGTGATGCCGATCGAGTTCGCGACGAAGTCCGCTGCATCTCCGCCCGGAACCTGGCGCGGTGTGAAATGGCTGCCGACCAGCCGCGGCTGCCGGATCCTGTCCAGCCGGAACGTCCGCCAGTCGCCGCGGTCTCCGTCCCACGCAAGGAGGTACCAACGACGCCCGGCAGTGACGAGCCGGTGAGGCTCGACGCGTCGCCTGCTCTCGTCATCGCTTCGCAGGTAGACGAACCGCACGTGCTCATGGTCGCGACATGCCGCGGCGAACACGCTGAGCGACTCCGGCTCGACGATGTCGAGATCTACCGCCGACCGCAGTGGGGTGACGCTCGAATGCAGCGCCGAAACTCGGCGGTGGAGGCGCTGGGGGAGAAGCGATTCGATTTTCATCAGTGCGCGCAGCGACGTCTCTTCGATTCCGCTGATGGCTGCCTGGGCGGCGTACCGCAAGCCGATCGCCACGGCGACGGCTTCGTCGTCGTCGAGTATCAGTGGCGGCACATGCGCACCCGTCGCGAGCCGATACCCGCCATATCTGCCGGTGGTGGAATCGACCGGATAGCCGAGGTCGCGCAACCGGTCCAGGTCGCGGCGCACCGTCCGCTCGGTGACCTCGAGCCGCGCGGCGAGTTCGGCACAGGGCCAGAAGCGATGTGTCTGCAGCAGCGACAGCAACTGCAGTGCTCTGGCCGTCGGATCGGTTCGCATGGCTTCAGCTTGCCGACCATCTCGGACGTCAGGTGTCCACAATGCTTCGTACGTTCTGGGCAACCGCCGATCGATACAGGTGATCGGCGCCGATCTCAGAGGAGCTTCTGTGAACCCGTCCGATTTTCCCGCACCCACCCGCGTCCCCGTGAACGGGGAAGAACTCGAAGTCTTCGAGGCCGGGCGACACCACACCGGCAACCCCATCGTGCTGTGCCACGGATGGCCCGGGCACGCGTCGGTATGGCGCCATCAGATTCCCGCTCTCGTCGCAGCGGGGTATCACGTGATCGTCCCGAACCAGCGCGGCTACGGCGAGTCCTACCGGCCGGCTGAGGTGACCGACTACGACATCGAGCATCTGTCCGGCGACCTCGTCGCACTGCTCGATCACTACGGATACGACGACGCCACCTTCGTCGGTCATGACTGGGGCGCGATGGTCGTCTGGGGGCTGACTCTGCTGCACCCGGATCGTGTGAAGAGGGTGATCAACCTGAGCCTGCCCTACCAGGAGCGCGGAGAGATTCCGTGGATCGAGCTCATGGACGCCGTGCTCGGCGACGACTTCTACTTCGTTCACTTCAATCGGCATCCCGGGGTCGCCGACGCCGTGTTCGATGACAACGCCTCCCGCTTCCTTCGGAATCTGTACCGCACGAACGAGCCGCCGCGCGAGCCTCAGCCGGGCATGCCGCTGCTCGCCCTCGCGCGAGCCGAAGCGCCACTCGGCGACCCCGTCATGAGCGACGAGGACATGGCCGTCCTCGTCTCCGCCTTCGAGTCGTCGGGGTTCTCAGGCGGCGTGAACTGGTATAGAAACCTCGACCGCAACTGGCACCTGCTGGCCGGTGTGGATCCGATCATCCATCAGCCCACGCTCATGATCTACGGTGAGCGGGACACGATCCAGCGATCCGCGACACTGGCCGACTTCGTGCCGAACGTCGACGTCGTCACTCTCGACTGCGGGCACTGGATCCAGCAGGAGAGGCCGACCGAGCTCAACGACGCGATCGTGAGCTGGCTGCAGCAGCAGGACGCCGCGCACGTGCGGTGACACAGCCGCGGACTGGTCAGCCCTCGTCGATGAAGATCTCCTCGATCGTCGACTCGAACAGTCGAGCGAGCCGAAACGCGACGGGAAGGCTCGGATCGAACTTTCCGGTCTCGATCGCGTTCACCGTTTGGCGCGATACGCCCAGGCGAATCGCGACGTCTGCCTGCGTCCACGCGTGCTGTGCGCGAAGGGCGGCGATGTGGTTCTTCATCGGTATCGAATCTTGCCGACGAGGAACACGACGATGAACGTGGCGCCCATGATGATCGGCAAGACGACGAAGTCGACGCTGGCGGGCAGCAGCCCGCCCGCGTCGGCGACGACGTAGGCCGAGCCGAGCACCCATCCCGCACCGAGAGCAGCCGCGAGTGCGTCTTGCACGATCTTTCGCTGCAGATCGTCGATCGTCCGCAGGAACCGCGCGAACGCGACGATCCAACCGACCCCGGCGACAAGATTGATGCCGACCGCTGCCCAGGTCAACGCCTGCTGGGACTCTCCCCAGGCCTCTGGCCCGAATCGTGCGAGCGCCAAGCTGGCCACCCAGGCGAGGCCCCAGGCGACCAGCGCCCCGCTCCCTTTCAGCTCAGCCCGATAGCGGTCTGTCGACGACGGCTCCATGGTGACCTCCTTCTAAGTCAAGTACACTTGACACGCTACGGGGCAGGCCCACCAGTGTCAAGCACACTTGTCATCACGGCGGCCCGATCACACAGAAGGGCCGGACGCCGCTCTCGCGGCGCCCGGCCCTTCATGCCGTGGCTACTTCTTCTTGCCGGGAGGGTTCTTCTTGCCGGGCGGCACCATCACCGGATCGGAGGCGGCGGTCGCGGCATCCATTCCCTCGATCGTCGCCGTGACGACCACCGTCAGTACTGAGCCGGCGTCCTTCGGCTTGACCTTGTACTCGGCCTTCTTGGCGCCGGGGATGTCGACCCCGTCGGCCTGCCAGCGGTAGGTGAAGGTCAGCCCCTCGGTGTCCCACGTGCCGGGTGTCACCGTCAGGCGCTGCCCGACGAGCGGGTCGCCCTCGATCGCGGGCGGCGTGAGGTTCACCGGAGCGGTCGGGACCACGACCTCGGGCAGCAGGCGACCGACCCCCCAGCGCGCCGTGGACTGGTAGCCCGCGCCCGTCGGGTCGGCCCAGTTGCGGATCGACGCGCGCTGACCGTCGGCGGCGTCGTTCACTTGGAAGTCGACACCGTGGAAGGTGTCGGCCCCGCCGTACTCGAGCAGGCTGATCGCGGCCTCGACGACGTACCCGCCGTCGACCAGGGCGGTCGAGCTCTGCACGCGAGCCCGCTGGAAGGCCTCGTCGCCGGTGCCGAACGACACCACGTTCGCGGCACTGATGCGGATCTGCGAGTCGTCGTAGCGGTAGGACCCGTTCTTCGCATTGCCCGGGTCGACGTAGATCTCGACGGAGTCCTGGGTCCAAGGATCCGATCCGCTCACGTCCACGACCGGGTCGGCGACCTCGGCCACGACGTACAGCGTCTGGTCCTTCCAGAGCGTCCGCACCGTGGCCGTCGCCCCGTCGGTGCCGACCACCTGCTTGTCGGTGGACACCGTGCCCGCGGCATCCCACAGTCCTTCGATCGTGCCGTCGATCGACGGAGCCTCCGCGGTGGCGGCGACTTCCAGGTACGACAGCGGCTCGACCAGGGTCAGGGTGCCGACCTGCCCGGGGGTGTTCCAGCCGTGCACGGTCGTACCGTCGGTGACGCGCACGTCCAGGCCGAGGGTCGAGCCCTCGGCTGCGGGCGAGGCCAGCGGCAGGGAGACGACCAGGTCGTAGCCGCCGGTGCGCTCGGTCACGACCGCCTCCACGCCGGCCGAGGAGCTCGTGCCGTCACGGCCGACCGTCACCACGGCGCCGCCGTACTCGAACGCCACGGCGTCCGTCGCGTCGGCCGTCGCATCCTCGACGCGCACGAACGCGGTCAGGTGGTCGGGGCTCCAGCGCAGCTGGAACGCGGCGGTGTCGTCGATGACGTTGAGCGGCAGCGTGCGCCACTCGAGCGACCCCGTCGCCTGCGCATCGATCGGCACGTCGCCCTGGAACACGTTCGCCGTGCGCAGTCGCGCCGCGCAGCTCGCCGTCGGCGGCGCCGTAGTAGGCCGGCTTCGCCTGCAGGCCGTCGTCGAACAGCAGCGGAGCCCCCGACGACGAGCGCCAGCTGCGCCCGTCGGTCAGGCCCCACACCGTCACCGAGAACAGGTCGTCGGTGTGCTCCCGGAACACCCGGAACGCGTCGCGGTAGTAGTAGCCCTGCTCGATCAGCTTCGCGGGCGTCACGGGCGTGCCCGTCGTGACGTCCAGCTCGGTCACCGCCTGGGTGACGGGCAGGTCCTCGAACGCGACGATCGCGTCCTCGAGGGCGCCGACCGGCATCGACAGGCTGACGTGGAACTGGTGCCCCACGCCGTCCACAGGCACGCCGCGTGACAGCATCCGCTCCACCAGCGCGTGCAGGCGCGCCTGCTTGCCGGTCTGCTCGGTGTTGTAGTCGTTGATGAACAGCGTCACCGGCCGGTCGGCGCCGGCCGCGGCGTAGACGCCGTTGAACGACTCCTCCGCGTAGCGGAAGGACAGGTCGATGAACTCCTCGCCGAGGATCCGGTACCACTCGCTGCGCCGCAGGCCGTCGGCGTGGTCCGCGCTGTCGGAGACGACCTCGTTGACGACGTCGAACGCATACAGCGGGTTGGTGTCGCTGCCGAACGCGCCGTACGTGTCGCTGAGGTGCTCGGCCACCGCGAAGATGTGCGTGCGCAGGCGGTCCCGCAGGATCTGCCGATCGGCCGCGCTCGTCGTGAGCGGCTGGCCCGCGGCATCCTGGAAGAAGAACGCCGGCGTCTGGCTGTGCCACGCGAGGGTGTGCCCGTACACGCCGAGGTCGTTCTGCTGCGCGTACGTCATGAGCGCGTCGGCCTCGGGGTGGGGTGTGAACACGCCGTTCGCGTCGTACCAGGCCTCGGGCTTCATGTAGTTCTCGCTGGTCACCTGGTCGAAGTGCTTCACGAGCAGATCGGATGCCGCGCCCGCCGTCTCGCGGCTGTCGATGGCCACTCCGAGGGGGAAGTCCACCGTGTCCTTCAGAGGCTCGAGGTCCTGGATCACCGCGGGCTCCGGGGTCCTCACGACGATGTCGTCGATCAGCAGGTCGGACGTGTTCGTGCCGTTGTAGTTCGTCTCGAAGTACAGCAGCGCGGTGTCGGCCTCGCCCATGGTGAAGGTCGCCGTCACCTCGGTCCAGCCGCTGTTCGTGACGCCGGTGAACTGGCTCAGCGTGGAGTAGCTCGTGGCGCCGCCGGCGGTGCGGGCCATGCTCAGCCAGACGGCGTCCACGGGCTGGCCGGCGCCGAAGCGCACCCAGGCCGAGAGGTCGTAGGTGACCCCGGGCTCGAGGATGCCGGTCACGTCGCGGCCGATGCCGCTGCCCTGCGACGTGCGGCTCGTGACCGCCGCAGCCTGGACGCCACCGTGCGCCTCCGCGGTCGTGAGCGCGACAGCGGGGGCGCCCGAGCCCGAATCGCGCGGGCCCCAGCCGTCGAGTCCGGTCTCGAAGTCGGTGCTGATCGCGGTCGTGCCGCCCGCAGGCGGCGCCCCGGCGGGGAGGGTGAAGCTCCAGCCCTGGGCAAGGCGCTCCGAGATGACGGTCTTCACCGCGGCGAGCGTGCCCGAGCGATCACCGCCGCCGTCGTGCGCCAGCACGACCTCGCCGGGCTTCATCGCTGCGCGGAGGTTCGCCGTGAGGGTCGGGACGTCCTGCGTGGCCCAGTCGTTGATGGTGTTGATGACGGCGAGCGGCTGCATTCCGAGCGACACGGCAGCGCCGGGCGTCTGGCCCCAGCTGCCGTTGGGTGCGCGGAAGAACGGCACCTTCGCGTTCGCGTCGCCGAGCGCGGTGCGGATGATCTGCAGGTTCTGCGCCATGCGCTGCTGCGCATCGGCAGCCGACAGCGAGCCCATGTCGTCGTAGGTGGTCGAGTGGTTGCAGAGCGTGTGCCCGTCGGCGACGATGCGCTTGAGGATGTCGGCACCGCCGGGTGCGGTGATGTTCTGGCCGATCACGCAGAACACGGCCTGCAGGTCGTTGGCCTTGAGGTAGTCGAGCAGCGCGGGCGTCGTGCCGGGGTTCGGGCCGTCGTCGAACGTGAGGGCGGCGACGTTTCCGCTGCCCTGCGCCAGGCTGACGGGAGTGGCAACGGGGTTCGGCGCACCGCCGGGGACGACGTCCGGCTCGGGCAGGTCGGAGTCCTCGGCTGTGACCGTGATGTCGTCGACCAGGTAGCTGTAGGGGCCGGCCAGATCGGCCGTGCCGATGTAGACCTGGAGCGCAGCGGGGTCGGCGTCCGCCGGAACCACGAGCTGGCCGGTGACGGTGGTCCAGGCATCCGCTGTCATGGTCGTGTCGCCGATCCAGGTGTAGGTGGGCTTCATCACGAAGCGCACGCCCGCTGAACCGGCCGTGCCCTCGGCCAGCCGCACGCGCATCGAGAAGGTGTACGTCTCGCCGGGCGTGTAGATGCCCGCAGGGCTCTGGAGGCCCACGTAGTCGGCGGCGCGGTCGGTGACCAGGAGCGCCTTGCCGCCTTCGACCTCGACGACCGACAGCGTGCCGGCGCCACCGCCGCTCTGGGTCCAGCTGCCGGTCGTGCCGTCCTCGAAGTCGACGTGCGACACGATGACGGGTGCGGCCGATGCCGCGGCTGCGGGGACGACCACGAGAGCGGCGGTGACCGCCGCTGTGGACGCGATCGCGAGCAGGCGGCGAATGGAATGACGCATCGTAGGCGCTCCTTTGCGCGGGGGATATGTGGCGAGGGCCAACATATGTTCCGGACGCCGAGATGCAGCCTGACCGTTATCGTTAAGTTACGAAACTTCCTCGAAACTATCGAGAGCGTGGCGCGGCTGTGCTGCCGCGCACGACGAGGTGGGTTGCGAGGTCCATCCGCAGCGTGTCGGGCACCTCGCCCTCGGCCATTCGCAGCACCAGGCGGGTGGCTTCCTCGCCCATGCGCTTGAGGGGCTGATGGACGGTCGTCAGCTGCGGGCTCATCCACCGCGAGAGGGCGATGTCGTCGTAGCCGACGACCGAGAGGTCCTCGGGGACGGAGAGGCCGACCTCACGCGCCGCGGCGATGGTGCCCAGGGCCTGCAGGTCGCTGCCGGCGAAGATCGCCGTCGGCGGATCGGGGAGCGTCAGGATCTCGCGGGCACGCGCCTCCCCGCCCGTCGTGTGGAAGTCGCCGAAGCGGATCCACGCCGGGTCGATCGGCAGCCCGGCCGCGTTCATCGCCGAGCGGTAGCCGTCGACCCGGGCGAGGGAGCACATCATGTCGTCGGGCCCCGTGATCGCCGCGATGCGGCGGTGGCCCAGCTCGATCAGATGGCGCGTCGCCATGAGGCCGCCCGACCAGTTCGCCGACCCGACGCTGGGGACGTCCGGGGGCGGGTCGCCCGCGGGGTCGACGATGGCGAAGGGGATGCCGCGCGAGCGGAGCATGTCGCGGTACGGGGCTCCGATGTCGGAGAAGACGAGGACGACCCCGGCCGGGCGGCGCCGCAGGACGCCTTCGATCCAATCGGGGGCGGGCGCGTGACGGTCGCCGCTCACCGTGAGGACGACCGAGAGGCCGGCGGCGTGGGCGACGTCCTCCACGCCTTCGATGACCTCCATCGACCAGCTCGACTCGAGCTCGTGGAACACCAGCTCGAGCAACTCGCTGCGCGGTGTCGACGAGCGCCGGGTGTAGCCGTGGCGGGAGAGGTGCTCCTCGAGGCGGACGCGCGTCGCGGGTGCGACGTCGGCTCGCCCGTTGAGCACTTTGGACATCGTCGCGAGCGAGACACCCGCCTCGGCGGCGATCTCGGCGAGAGTGACGCGTGACGAGCTGGCCATGAGGCGATCTTAGGCGCGGACGGTCGCAACTTTCGATTGCGCGCACCGCTGGACGCGGCATCCGTGATGGTATAGGTTGTTTTCAACAACATTTGCATGTTGTCCCGAATCGTGTTCAGCGCAGAATCAAGGAGCGTCATGCCCAACCCCACCCGCGAAGACAAGTTCTCCTTCGGCCTCTGGACCGTCGGCTACAACGGCACCGATCCGTTCGGCGGTCCGACCCGTCACCCGCTGGACGTCGTCCACGCCGTCGAGAAGCTCGCCGAGCTCGGCGCGTACGGTCTGACGTTCCACGACGACGACCTGTTCCCGTTCGGCTCGAGCGACTCCGAACGGCAGACCCAGATCGATCGCCTGAAGGGCGCGCTGGATGACACCGGCCTCATCGTGCCGATGGTCACCACCAACCTGTTCTCGGCTCCCGTGTTCAAGGACGGCGGCTTCACCGCGAACGACCGCGACGTCCGGCGCTTCGCGCTGCGCAAGGTGTTCCGTCAGCTCGACCTCGGCGCCGAGCTCGGAGCGAAGACCTTCGTCATGTGGGGCGGCCGCGAGGGTGCCGAGTACGACTCGGCCAAGGACATCCGCCAGGCGCTCGAGCGCTACCGCGAGGCGGTGAACCTCCTCGGCGACTACGTGACCGACAAGGGCTACGACATCCGGTTCGCGATCGAGCCCAAGCCCAACGAGCCGCGCGGCGACATCCTGCTGCCGACCCTCGGGCACGCGATCGCCTTCATCGACTCGCTCGAGCGCCCCGAGCTCGTGGGCCTGAACCCCGAGGTCGGGCACGAGCAGATGGCGGGGCTCAACTTCGCTGCCGGCATCGCGCAGGCGCTGTACCACGGCAAGCTCTTCCACATCGACCTCAACGGCCAGCGCGGCATCAAGTACGACCAGGACCTCGTGTTCGGCCACGGCGACCTGCACAACGCGTTCGCCCTGGTGGACCTGCTCGAGAACGGCGGACCCGGCGGCGTGCCCGCGTACGACGGCCCCCGTCACTTCGACTACAAGCCCAGCCGCACCGAGGATGAGAAGGGCGTGTGGGAGTCGGCCGCCGCGAACATGCGCACCTACCTGCTGCTCAAGGAGCGCGCCGCGGCCTTCCGCGCCGACCCCGAGGTGCAGGAGGCGCTCGAGGCGGCCCGCGTGGCCGAGCTCTCGGTGCCCACCCTGAACGACGGCGAGTCCTACGACGACTTCCTCGCCGACCGCTCGGCGTACG
The DNA here is from genome assembly GCA_963754635.1 of uncultured Actinomycetota bacterium. Lineage (GTDB taxonomy): Bacteria > Actinomycetota > Actinomycetes > Actinomycetales > Microbacteriaceae > Microbacterium. The sequence goes on from CAVWGM010000003.1 coordinate 144,637, forward strand.
AGGACTTCGACACCGACGCGTACCTGGGCGGCAAGGGCGGCGGGTTCGTCCGCCTGCAGCAGCTCGCGACCGAGCACCTGCTCGGCGCCCGCTGAGGCACACCACTCGACCCGCACGGTGGGCGCGCCGCCCGCGCGTCCACCGTGCCGTGTCGTGGTGAGTCGCGCCGAACCGCGGCGGCCGGATGAACACGAAGGAGAAGCCATGGCGCTCGTGATGGGCATCGACTCGTCGACGCAGTCGTGCAAGGTCGTGATCACGGATGCCGCCACCGGCGCCGTCCTGCGCGAAGGGCGCGCGTCGCACCCGGACGGCACCGAGGTGCATCCGGGAGCATGGTGGTCGGCGCTTCGCGCGGCGATCACGGATGCCGGGGGCCTCGCCGACGTCGAGGCGTGGGCGATCGGCGGCCAGCAGCACGGAATGGTGGCCCTGGACGCCGACGGGCATGTGATCCGCGATGCTCTGCTGTGGAACGACACCCGCTCCGCTGGTGCGGCGGCCGAGCTGATCGCCGAGTTCGGTGCCGAGGCGCTCGCCCAGCGCACGGGTCTCGTGCCTGTCGCCTCGTTCACGATCACCAAGCTGCGCTGGCTGCGCGACAACGAGCCCGCCAACGCCGCCCGCGTCGCAGCCGTCGCGCTGCCCCACGACTGGCTGACCTGGCGCCTGCGCGGCTTCGGGCCCGAGGGCGATTCCGCGCGCGGCCCGGTGCTCGACGAGCTCATCACCGACCGCTCGGATGCCTCGGGCACCGGCTACTGGGACCCCGCGAGCGGGGGCTACGACCGCGAGCTGCTCGCCGCCGCGCTCGGGCACGACGCGGTGCTGCCGCGGGTGCTCGGCCCGGACGAGTGGGTAGAGGACGGAGCAGGACGCCGCGTCGGCGGAGGCGCCGGCGACAACGCCGGTGCCGCCCTCGGTCTCGGCGCCGGCACCGGAGACGTGGTGGTGTCGATCGGTACCAGCGGCACGGTGTTCGCCGTCAGCGACGAGCGCACGATCGACCCGTCGGGCACGGTGGCGGGCTTCGCCGACTGCACCGGGCGCTTCCTGCCGCTCGTGGCCACCCTCAACGCGGCGCGGGTGCTCGATGCGATCGCGCGCCTGCTCGCGGTGGACCATGCCGAGCTCAGCCGCCTTGCGCTGTCGGCCGAGCCGGGAGCCGGCGGCCTGACCCTCGTGCCGTACTTCGAAGGGGAGCGCACGCCGAACCTGCCCGACGCGACGGCGTCGCTGACGGGGATGACGCTCGCCTCGACCACCCGCGAGAACCTGGCGCGCGCGGCGGTCGAGGGCATGCTGTCCGGGCTCGCTGCGGGCCTCGACGCCCTGCGCGGCCTCGGGGTGCCGCTCGAGCGCGCGCTGCTGATCGGCGGCGCCGCACAGTCCGACGCCGTGCGCACGATCGCGCCGCTCGTGCTCGGGCTGCCGGTCGTGGTGCCCGAGCCGGGCGAGTACGTCGCGCGCGGCGCCGCCCGGCAGGCGGCATCCGTCCTCGCTGCCTCCTGACCCGGCCGCCTGCCCGCCACCGCGCGCTCGGCGCCGGGCAACAACTCCTCAAGATTCGGATGGTCGGCTCTCGCTGATTGCGGACTTCCGGGGCACGAGCGGGCCCGACATCATCGGGTTGAGGAGTTCGTGCATGCCCGGCGGGAGGGAGCGCCGCGCCCGTGGGTCGCGCGCGTGGAGCCCGTGGGCGAGGATGGTCCCGTGCCTGAGCGGAGCGACCTCGACGCCATCGCGGCGGAGCTCTACGTCTTGCCGCCCGCCGAGTTCACCGCCGCCCGCAATGCTCGCGTGAGCCTCGCGGATCGCTCCATCGCTGCCCACGTCAAGGCGCTGCGCAAGCCCACGGTCGCCGCGTGGGCCGTGAACCTGCTCGCGCGGGCCGGGCAGCTCGACGAGGCTCTCGAGCTCTCCGCTGCGCTGCGCGAGGCCCAGGAAGACCTCGACGGCGCCGAGCTCTCGCGCCTGAGCCGGCAGCGCCGCGCGCTCGTCGCCGCGCTGGCCGCCCAGGCCGTGAACCTCGCCGAGGACGCCGGTGTCGCCGTCAGCTCCGCCGCGCGCGAAGACGTCGAGAAGACGATCAACGCTGCGGTGATGGATGCCGCGGCCGCCGCGGCCGTGATGACGGCGCGCCTGATCACTCCGCTGGAAGCGGGCTCGTTCGAGGAGTCTGAGCTCGCGGACGCCGTCGCCGGGTCGGTGCCCGGGGTGGTCGCGGCTCCGCAGCGCGACGACCTCGCCGCGCGTCGGGCGCGCAAGGCCGCCGAGAAGGCCGCGCGGGAGGCGGAACGGCTGGCCAACGAGGCCGAGCGCGAGCTGGCGCGGATCGACGCGCAGCGCGAGAAGCTGCAGGAGCGCATCGACCATGTGTCCGAGCGCATCGACGACCTGCGCCGCGATCTGGAGCGGCTCGAGGGCGAGCAGGCCACGGCGTCGGCGGCGCTCACCGCGGTGGAAGCGGAGCGCTCGGACGCGGCATCCCGGGCGAAGTCTGCCGCTCGCGACGCCCAGCGGGCTCGCGACGCCGTCGCCGAGTAAGGGCACACTCACAGGAGTCTCGTAGTCGCCGTCCCTAGCGTGGGGGACATGGCCGATACGGCGCCCCTCGCGCATGCAGCTGATTCCGACGCCTCGATCACCGTCTCGGCGGCGGAGCTGCGAGAGCTCCGAGACGAGTTCGAGCGCTTCCTGATGGAGTACCGCTTCGGCATGCAGGAGGTCGAGACGAAACTCGGCATCCTGCGCGACGAGTTCCAGCTCGTCCACGACTACAACCCGATCGAGCACGTGTCGAGCCGCGTGAAGTCGCCCGACAGCCTCGTCGAGAAGGTTCAGCGCAAGGGCATCGATCCCGACTTCGCGTCGATCCGCGAGCAGGTGACCGATATCGCCGGTGTGCGGGTCACGTGCAGCTTCGTCGCCGACGCGTATCGCCTGTTCGACCTGCTGACGACGCAGGACGACATCCGGGTGCTCACGGTGAAGGACTACATCGCCAATCCCAAGCCCAACGGCTACAAGAGCCTGCACGCGATCGTCAGCGTGCCGGTGTTCCTCTCCACAGGTCGCGTCGACGTGCCGGTCGAGGTGCAGTTCCGCACCATCGCGATGGACTTCTGGGCCAGCCTCGAGCACAAGATCTACTACAAGTACGACACCAATGTCCCGGGGGAGCTGCTGGACAGCCTGAAGGATGCCGCCGAGACGGCCTCCGAGCTGGACGAACGGATGGAGCGCCTGCACCGCGAGATCCGCGGCTCGTCCGCCACGCTTCTGCCCAGCCCGGTCGGTCGGACCGGCCACGCTCGCGCCATCGAGGCCTGACCCCGGAAGCGCGCCGCGGTGCCGGCCCGCGCATCGCTAGGGTGAGTGCGTGAACGACCTCGAGCCGACTCTGCTGATCATCCCGATCCTCGGCGTGCTGGCGCCGCTGCTCGCCCGCGGGCTCAGCCGCTGGGTGCGTGTGCCGATCGTCGTCTTCGAGCTCGTGCTCGGCATCCTGGTCGGACCGTACGTACTGGGGTGGGCCAGTCCCGACGCGTTCATCGACATCCTTTCCGAGTACGGCCTGGCGATGCTCTTCTTCGTCGCGGGGTCCGAGATCGAGTTCGCGGCGTTCCGCGGCCGCACGGGACGACGGGCGAGCTTCGGCTGGCTGATCAGCCTCGCGGTGGGCGTCGCCGCCGCGTGGGTGCTGTTCCCCGGCGAGGAAGCCGTCGTGATCGGCGTCGCGCTGTCGTCTACGGCGCTGGGGACGATCCTGCCGATCCTGCGCGACGCGGGCGAGCTGAAGACCCCGTTCGGCCGGGCGCTCGGGGCGATCGGCGCCGTCGGCGAGTTCGGGCCGCTCATCGCGATCTCGATCTTCCTCGGCAGCAGGAACCCGGGTGCCTCGACGCTCGTGCTCGTCGCGTTCGGACTGCTCGCCGGTCTGGCCATCTGGCTCGCGTTCCGCATCCCCCAGGGCGCCATGCACCGCTTCGTGAACGCCTCGCTCCACACATCGGGGCAGTTCGCCATCCGCGTCGTGTTCGTGATCCTCGCCGGACTGATCGCGCTGAGCATCGTCCTCGATCTGGATATCCTGCTCGGCGCCTTCACCGCCGGGATCGTCTGGCGCCTCATCATGCGCGATGCGGACGAGGCCGATCGGGAAGCCGTCGAGAGCAAGGTCGAGGCCGTCGCGTTCGGCTTCCTCGTGCCGGTGTTCTTCATCTACACCGGCGTGACGTTCGACCTCCAGGCACTGCTCGACCAGCCGGCGCTGTTCCTGCTGCTGCCCGTCGTGCTGGTGGTGATGCTCGTCGTCCGTGGCATCCCGTCGATGCTCGCCGCCCCCGAGGGCTCGACGTCCAAGGACCGCCTGTCGATCGCGCTCCTGGGCGCGACGGGACTGCCGATCATCGTCGCGGTGACAGCAATCGGCGTCGAGGACGGGGTCATGTCATCGGCGGCCGCAGCCCTGCTCGTCGGCGCCGGCATGCTGTCGGTGCTGCTGTTCCCGCTCATCGCGATGAGCATCCGCGGCGAGCGCCGGGTCGGCGCGAGCGACGTTCTCGAGGACGATCTGGCGTGAGCGCCACCGCGCTCCTCGAAGCCGCGCGCGTGCGGCTGGCAGGTGCGCCGCAGGAGTCGCTCGGTGAGCTGCGGACACCCGGTCGGGTGCTCGGGATCGCCCGGTCGCCGCGCATCGTGCCGGCCGGGCGCGCCTGGCACCTCGGTGTGCTGCTGCTCACCGAGGACGGGCTGCTCGCCACCGGTGAGATCATCCGGGCACGCGCCGAAGCCCCGCGCGGGTATGCCGCCGAGTCGCAGCGACAGCGCGCCGAGCTGGCCGCTGCGGCCCGGCGCGGCGGCTTCGACGAGGGCCGGATCGTCCACATCGGCTGGCAGCGCCTCGACCCCGCTGCGGTCGATCGCGGCACGGCATCCGGCCCGCTCGCGCTCGTGGACGGAGTGGTCAGCGTGCGATGGAGCGCCGCGGGCGGCTACATGGTGCTCGACCGGTACCTCGGCGAGCGCATCGAACTGCTGCTCGCCCCGCCGCCGCGCGCCTAGCGTGCTCTCCGCCGCTGTCAACCCCGTGACGGCCGCCGCCGCCAGTCCATAACGTGGACGGCATGAACTCGAACGCGAAGGACCTCGCCCGCCAGATCGCCGTGATCAGCGCCTTCTGCTTCATGATCGTCGCCGCCATGGTGGGGACCGGACTCTTCGGCGGCACCCCCGTGCAGGATCTGCAGGACGGGGCGCTCGATGCCGATGGGTCCTACTTGGCGCCGGCGAGTTCCGCCTTCTCGATCTGGTCGGTGATCTACGTCGGGCTCTTCGCGTACACCGTGTGGCAGGCGCTGCCCCGTCAGCGCAGCCGCTCCCGCCAGCGCGACCTGGGCTGGCTCATCGCCGGCACGATGGTGCTGAACGGGCTGTGGCTCGTCACCGCCCAGTTCGCGACGCTGCCCCTCACCGTGCTCGCCATCGTGCTGCTCCTGGTGCTGCTCGGCCTCACCTTCCGTCGTGCGGTCCTCAGCCCCGGGCGAGGCTGGGTCGACGCGCTGCTGATCGACGGCGTCACCGGCCTGCACCTCGGCTGGGTGGCACTGGCGACCGTCGCGAACACATCGGCGTGGCTCACGACGATCGTTCCCGAGCAGGCAGGCGAGTCCGCCGCGCTGTGGGGGATCGCCGTGCTCGCGGTGGTCACGGCGATCGGGGTCGGCATCGCCTGGGCGAGCGAATGGCGCATCGCCCCGGGCCTCGCGATGGGGTGGGGGCTGGCCTGGATCGCGGTCGGGCGCCTCGCTTTCGAGCCGCCCAGCGTGCCGATCGGTATCGCGGCGCTCATCGCCGCCGTGATCGTCGTGGTCGTGCCTCTCGCGGGCAGCCTCGTGCACCGCGTCGCCGATGTGCGCAACGCCGAGGCCTGAAGCCCCGCCGGTCAGGCGGCTTCGGCCTGCCGGAAGCGCCGGGCGAAAGCCTCGAGCAGGCGCGACGGCTGGGTGACGGATGCCGCAAGCACTCGCGCCGCGACCGCGTCGTAGTCGTTCGCCTCGAAGTAACCGTCGTCCCGGTACACCGCCATGCGCTCGGTGAAGGCGCGGGTCGTCGGCTCGGGGTGGAACTGCGTCGCGTAGAGCCGGTCCCCGACGACGTACGCCTGGACGGGGCATCCGTCGTTGAACGCGAGCAGCGTCGCGCCCGGTGGCGGCGCCGTCGTGCCCTCCTTGTGCGCGGTGAGCGCTGTGAAGCGGCTCGCCAGCCCTCCGAACAGCGGATCCGCCGACGCGGCCGGCGCGAGCTCGATCGTGACGGGCCCGGTGTCTTCGGGGTAGGCCCGGCTGACCTCGCCCCCGAGCATCCGCGTGACCACGCCGATGCCGTAGCAGGTGAACATCGCGGCCGGTCCATCCCCCTCGGCGACCCGGCGCGCGACCCGCTCCAGATCTGCTTCGAGACGCCGCTGCACATCGGTCTTGGTCGACTCGGGATCGGCGAGATTGAAGGGGCTGCCGCCCACGAGGAAGCCGCTGTACCGCTCGAAGACGTCGTCGGGCAGCGCTTCGCGCACCAGGTCGTGATGGCCCAGCTGCGAGGGATCCAGACGCATCGCGGTGCGGAACGACTCGTACTCGGCCGCCGCCGCGCCCTGCTGCGGCCGCACGCAGACATAGAGCAGCGGCGCGGTCGTCATGCCCGCAGTCTAAATCGCGGGATCCTCCCGGGCGAGATCGGCGCCGATCGTGTGACGCCGTGTATCACCGGCGCCCTATCGCTCTCTGTGCCTGTGTGGAGACAATGGACCTCATGACGGATGCTGCGCACGCTCCGGTCGGCTCGGCCGAGCCGGCGCGCTGGGAGCGCGCCGCGGCGCTGTTCCTGCGCTGGCGCGAAGGTGACGGCCGCGCGATGGATGAGCTCGTGCGACTGCTGACTCCGACGCTCTGGCATGTCGCCCGGGCCTGCGGTCTCGACGCGGCGCTCGCGCAGGACGTGGTGCAGACCACGTGGCTGACGCTCGTCCGCCGGCATGAGACGATCGTCGACCCCCGCGCGGTGTCGGGATGGCTGACCATGTGCGCGCGACGCGAGGCCTGGCGTGTCGGCAAGCAGCACCGGCGCGCCGATCCCACCGAGGTCGAGGCGCTGGAGCCGCACCTGCCGACGCAGGAGTCAGCCGAGCAGACCGCCGCGACCGGCGACGCCGCGAACCGGCTGTGGGAAGCCGTCGGCACGCTCAACGAGCGCTGTCGCCGGCTGCTGCGGATCGTGGCCTTCGAGGAGCGCCCCGACTACGCGCGGATCGCGCAGGACCTGGCGATGCCGGTGGGGTCCATCGGACCGACTCGCCAGCGGTGCCTCGTCAAGCTCCGCGCCGTGCTCGAGGGCACCGGATGGCAGGGAGCAGCCGATGGAGCCTGAGGACTTCGCGGCCGACGCCGCGCTCTTCGCACGACTGCGTGCCGTGTGGGAGGAGCTCGATCCTGTGCCCGCGGGTCTCGTGGACCGCATGGTCGCCGTCGTGGCCGTCGAGGATCTCAGCCGCGAATACGCCCTGCTCACCCTCGTCGAGGGAAAGACCGCCGCGGTCCGGGGCGAGACCGACACCGCGACCCTGCAGTTCAGCGACGGCAGCACGAGCGTGATGGTCCATGTCACCTCGCCGGCGGACGGCAGCAGGCGCGTCGACGGGTGGGTGGATGCCGCGCCGATGGCCATCAGACTGGTCCAGGGCGAGCGGGAGTGGGAGGCTGAGTCCGGTGAGCACGGTCGTTTCGCGTTCGCCGAGGTGACCCCCGGCCTCACGCGCATCCGGATGGTCGTGCGCGATGCCGGTGGCGAGCTGCGGGAATTCCAGACGCCCCAGTTCGAGGTCTGATCCTTCGGGGCGGGTCCACGCAGTCCACGTCGCGGGTGAGCGGCCGCGCCGTTCGAGATCGAAGGAGATGGCACATGGCACGACCGGTCGCCGGTGACGGAGCCAAGCGTCCGCGCAGGGACAGGACGCGGGGCGCGTCGTGGGAGGAGCGGGAGCAGGTCATCAAGCCTCTCGGGGTCGTGCTGCAGCCTCCCGCGGAGCCGGGCGACCGTGCGATCTTCCCGACCGTGTACGTGCCCGACCGGCTTCTTGTCTCCGCGCGGCGCGATGCCCAGGAGGTGGCGGACGCGCTCACCAAGGAATTCGCCGATTCCGGCATCCGGATCTCCGTCGACCAGCCGGCCATGCCTTTCGAACGACGTGCGCGCCGTCGCAGCGGCCGCGAGGCGCCCGCCGTCACGCGCCTGCTCGTCGTCGCCGAGCCCGACGCGAAGCCCGGTGCCCCCGACGCCTGGGCGGTGCTGCGGGACGCCGAACGGCGGGGTGTCGATCTGACCGGCGTCGGCCTCGATCATCTGCTCACCATCGGTCCCATCGGGATGAACCCGTTCACGTCGACGAACCCGTTCACCTCGACGAACCCGTTCACCTCGACGAACCCGTTCACCTCCACCAACCCGTTCACCTCCACCAACCCGTTCACCTCGACCAACCCGGCCAGCACGGGACTCGGCAGCTACGCGCTCCCCGGCTACGGGGGCAGGCAGCCCGTGGCCTGGATCGGCGCGCCGCCGGCGCGCTCCGAGCACGCCTCGCACGAGCGGCCTGTCGTCATGGTGCTCGACACCGGGTGCGGCGAGCACGACTGGTTCGGACCCGGTGTGGTCGAACGGCGGGTGGAGGTCGACGGCCGCCCTATCGGCCGCACCGGCACGGCGGACGACCCCGAGACGCACTCCGATCTCGTCGGTCCGCTGGACGGTCAGATCGATCCGATCGCCGGTCACGGCACGTTCATCACCGGGATCGTCCTGCAGGCCTGCCCGGAGGCTGTGATCCTGACGCCGCGCATCGCCGACAGCCTCGGCCGCGTGATCGAGTCCGACCTCATCGACGCCCTCGATCAGGTGGCCGAGCTGGTGCGTCGTCACGATCAGGGGCTCGACGGGGGGCGGCGCATCGACGTGCTGAACCTGTCGCTCGGCTACTACCACGAGACCCCGGCCGACGTGCTCTTCAGCGATGGCATGCGCGACATCCTTCTCGAGATCACGGATGCCGGCTGCGCCGTGGTCTGCAGCGCCGGCAACGACGCGACCGACCGGCCGATGTTCCCCGCCGCGTTCCCGGGCGAGAGCGGCTCGGCGCCGCTGGTGTCGGTGGGGGCCTGCAACCCCAACCGCCGCACGGTGGCGCTGTACAGCAACACCGCGCCGTGGGTCGACCTGTATGCGCGCGGCACCGCGGTGGTCTCGACCTTCCCGGGCTTCAACGGCGGGGCGCAGGCGGTGACCAGCCGTCCCGCGCACGGCAAGGCGCGTGAGGCGATCGACCCCGACGACTTCAGCGGAGGATTCGCCGTGTGGAGCGGCACGTCGTTCGCGGCCCCGCTCGTGGCCGGGACGATCGCCGCCCGACTGGGCTCTGCTGCGGCCGACGGCGGGTGGCCGGCGAAGGCCTCCGAGCGCGTCGGACGCGCCGAGAAGATCGCTGCGGCCCTGGCCGAGGAGCGGCCCTTGTAGATTCGGCGACATGGGGCTGAGCGCGCAGCGACTGTACGACCGCGGCGTCGAGCACGGCAACGCCGGGCGCAACGCGGCCGCGCGCCGCGACCTGCGTTCCGCGCTCGCCCGCACCGACGACCCCGATCTGCGCGCGCGGGTCCTGGGCACGCTGGCGTACATCGAAGCGCGCACGGGCGATCCCGCGGCCGCCGAGCGGCTGTGTGTGGAGGGCCTCGCCGACCCGCGGGTGGGTGCGCCGACCCGCGCCGTCCTCGACGGGCAGCTGGGAGTGCTGGCGCTCATGAGCGGTCAGAACCAGCGGGCGCGCACACTCCTCACCCGTGCGCTCGAGAACGCCGGAGACGATCCGACGTCCGGCCGCATGCGGATCAACCGCAGCGTCGCCGCGATGCAGCTCGGCGACCTCGCCCAGGCGCGATCCGATCTCCTGCTCGCCGCCGCGACGTTCGAGCGCGCGGGCGACGATGTCGAACGTGCCAAGGCGCTGCACAACCTGGGCTACGCGGAACTGCTCGCCGGTGACCTCGTCCAGGCACTGGGGCATATGGCGACCGCTCGGCCGGCACTCGAATCCCTGTCGGCGGTGGCGGCGGCGCAGTGCGACGTCGATCGCGCGGACGTGCTGCGCGATGCCGGGCTGACCACCGACGCCGAGCGCATCCTGGAACGCGTCGCCCGCACGTTCGGTGCGCACGGGATGACGCAGGCCCGCGCCGAATCCGAACTGAGCCTCGCACGGTCGCTGCTCTCGCACGACCCGCCGGCGGCGGCGCGCGCGGCGCGGCAGGCGGCGCGGCGCTTCCGCGCGATCAGGAGCGCGACGTGGGCCCTGCGCGCCGACGCGGTGCGCACGCGTGCCGACCTCGTCACCGAGGTGTACGGCCGCCGCGGAGAGCGGCGGCCGACCGCATCGCGCTCGACGGTGGATGCGGATGCCGCGGAGGAGCTCGCGTCCGCGCTCTCGCGCGCCGGGTTCGCGCTGGAGGCGATGAGCGTCAGGCTGGCCGCCGCGCTGCGCTTCGCCGGGCTCGGCTCGTCCGTCGTGACGCCGAGGGTGCCGGCGACGGCCCCGACCGGCCCGCGTCTGATGCTCCATCAGCTGCGGGCACGCCGCGCCGAGCTTCGCGGGTCGGGCGCCGAGGTGCGCCGGCACTGTGCGCGGGGTCTGGACGAGCTCCTCTCGAGGCAGGCCTCGTTCGGCAGCCTCGATCTGCAGACCTCGGCTGCCATGAACGCCGTCCCTCTGGCGGTCACCGGCCTCTCGTCGGCGCTCGCGAGCGGTCGCCCCGAGATCGTGTTCGAGTGGTCCGAGCGCGCGCGTCACCTGAGCCAGGCCGTCGTGCCCCTGCGCCCGCCGCCGGACCCGCTGCTCGCGGCAGATCTCGCCGAGCTGCGGCGGCTGCGCGGCGACGGGTCCGATGAGCACTGGCTCGCCGATCCGCGAGCGGCCGCCCTCCGAGACCGGATCCGCGATCGCCAGTGGAGCGGCGTGGGAGCACGCGAAGTGCAGGACCGCGCCGATCTCGCAGCGCTGCGCGCCGGCCTCGATGGGGAGACGGCTCTGCTGGCGTACGTGTGGGCGGGCGACCGGCTCGCGTGCGTCGTGGCGACAGCCGAGCGCGCGGAAGTCGTGCCCCTCCCGCCGTGGCCCGACGTGCGCGCGCTGATCGCCGGGCTGCGGGCCGACCTCGATGTCTCGGCATCCGTCACCACCGGCCCGCTGGCGGACGTGGTCCGCCGTTCGCGCGACGAGAGACTCGCCGCGCTCTCGGACGCTCTGCTGGAGCGCCCGGCTGCCCGCTGCGGCGCGCGGCGCTTCGTCATCACGGCGCCCGGGGTGCTCAATGGCCTCCCGTGGGGGATGCTGCCCGCGATGAACCGGCATCCGTTCACGCTTGCGCCGTCGGCCTCGCGCTGGCTGGCGATGCGGGGGGAGGCGCCCCGGCCCGCCCTGGCCGGCTTCGTTGCCGGACCACGCGTCGCCCGCGCCGCGGAAGAAGTCGAGCGCGCCTCCGGTGCATGGGGCGGCGGCCTCGCGCTCGCGGGCGCGCAGGCCACCGTCGCCGCGGTCACCGGGCTGGCAGGGACGGTCGACGTGCTGCATATCGCCGCGCACGGGCGGCACGCCGTCGACAACCCGCTGTTCTCGGGGCTCGAGCTCGTCGACGGCACCCTGTTCGGCTACGACATCGACCTCATGCCGGTCGTGCCGAAGACCGTCGTGCTGTCGGCCTGCGAAGTCGGGCGCTCCTCGGTCCGGTGGGGCGAGGAGGCGATCGGCATGACCAGAGGCTGGCTGCACGCCGGCACCCGGTCCGTCGTCGCCGCACCCGTGATCGTCGCCGACGATGCGGCCTGCGAACTGCTGACCGCCGTGCATGAGGGCATGGCGGCGGGGGAGACGCCCTCAGAGGCGCTGGCTCGCGCAGCCGAGGACACCGGCATCATCGCCCCGTTCCAGGTGCACGGCTCGGGCTTCTAGAAAGATTCCGGCCCAGGTGTATCAGGAGGGTGGAGGCACGCTCTTGATCATCGGGACTGCTCGCGCGAGGTCATTCTGGGGAACGACATCCGCTCGAGGAGAAGACAGGACTTTGGGGAAGTCTGGGGACACGGTCTTCTGAGCAGGAACAAGGGGGGATGTCGCAGCCGGGGGCAAGAGCCGCGACATCCCCCTCCTTCGTCACCCGCGCGAGGAGTTCTCGGTTCGTCCGCGCACGATGCCGACGAACGTCTCCACAGACGTGGTCGTGCGATCGGCGAGCCACGCCAGCGCCACCCGCGAGGGAGGGCCGTCGCGGAGAGGTCGATAGTCGACGTCCTTGCGCCGGTGCAGCCGCGCGAGCGACATCGGGACGACCACGATGCCGACGCCTGCCGCCACCGTCGCGATGGCCTCGCCGGTGTCCGCGGGAGGCGCGAACGCCGGGGCGACAGTGCCGGGAACCCGGATGCCGAGCACGTCGTCGGCGGGCACGATGAGGATCTCGCCCGCGAGGTCGGCGAGTGAGAGCTCGTCCGCGGCGGTCAGGTGCGACTCCGCGGCCGTCACGACCACCGGCACCTCGTCGTAGAGCGCGATGACATGGAACCCGTCACCCTGCAGCGGCAGTCGAACCAGGGCGGCGTCCACCTCGCCGTCCATGAGCGCCCGGCGCTGGTCGGCTGCGGCGACGGAGATCAACTCGAAGCCCACCCCGGGCATGCGTTCATGCCACGCGTCGATCCACTTGCCCGGCGTCGCGCCCGGCACGGCGCCCAGGCGGAAGGGTCCGGACGGCGGAGCGGGCTCGGTGGGGGGAGGCGAGGCGGCGGCCGTCTGCTTCGGCCTCGGCTTCGCGGCGGGCGACTTCGCTGCCGGACGAGCGCCGGGCTTCAGCGGGCGGCGTGCCGAGGCATCCCGGCCGCTCTTTCCCGGCCGCCCGCGCGACGCTCCGTTCTTGCCCATGTCGTTCAGCGTAGCCCGGGCGCTAGTGTTCGCTCATGGCGGCGATCCTGGCAACGGTTCTCGCGGCGCTCGCCGCTCTCCTGCACGTCTACATCTTCGTGATGGAGAGCGTGCAATGGACGCAGCCCAAGGTCTGGCGCCGCTTCGGCGTCGCCGACCAGGCCGCCGCCGAGACCACCAGACCCATGGCCTACAACCAGGGGTTCTACAACCTGTTCCTCGCGGTCGGCGTCGTGATCGGCCTGGTGCTCTTCCACAGCGGCCCAGCAGACTCGGCGCTGCGCGCGGCAGGCCTCGCGCTCGCTCTGTTCGGGCTCGGCTGCATGGTCGCGGCCTCCCTCGTGCTGCTGACGACGGGCGGCAGATACTGGCGGGCCGCGATGACGCAGGGCACGCTGCCCCTCATCGGGTTCGTCCTGTTCCTCTTCGCCTGATCAGCCGCACGCACCCCAGCGGCCCAGCCCGCCGGCGGACGCGGCATCCCGAGCCGCCGCGAAGAGGTCGGCGTGGGTGTCGTTCGGCGCGATCGTCATGACCTCCGCGTCACCGGCGGCCATCAGCTCGTGGTTGACGAACCGGCCGTCCTCGGTCCACAGGTACAGGAGCGCGCGGTCGTAGCGGTCGCGCCACTCGGCGTCTGGCGCCGCCCACACCGTCGCACCCTCGGGCAGGAGTGCGCGCAGATGCTCGCGTGCCTCATTCGCCCAGCACTCCAGCTCGGGCGCGCCCTCCGGGGTGTCGATGCCGATGAGACGGATGCGCAGCTGATCGGTCGTGGGCACGACGGCGTTCGGAGAGACCGTGCGCGCGACGATCGTGTCTCCGTCGACCACGTGGTCGACGGTCAGCGCGAAGGCGTCGCCCGGACGGGCCGGGACGACCGGCGTCTGCGGTGCGGCCGGGTCCGCGACGGTGGCTCCGGGTTCGGCCGGACCGAACGTGTCCTGCGCGCGATCATCCCCCGTCGCGAACCAGATGCCGAAGCCCAGCACCGCCGCAAGTCCGAGCCAGAGGACGGTGAGGGCGACGCGGTGCACCGTCGAACGCTAACAGCCCCCGACGACGCCGCCGCGCGGCATCCGCTCGAGGAGAGGCCTCAGGCCGCCAGATGGAGGCCGCGAGGGTCGGTGGCGACGCGCTCGCCGTCCCCGATCGTCTGGTCGTCCCCGATGAGGGATCCCACGGCTACGCGCGCCTCGCTGCCGACATGGGTGCGCACGCCGATCTTCGCCCGGGCCCCGATCGCCGCGCGCGGCCCGATGTGGGCGTGCGGCGCGATGTCGGCGTCGGGGCCGATCACGGCATCCGACTCGACCCAGACGCCACGGCCCACATGAGCGCCGGCGGCGATCTGCACTCCCGGCTCCACGTACGCACCGGCCTCCACAAAAGCGCTCGGGTGGACCTTCGCGCCATGCGCGACGAGGCCCCGGCCGTTGACGTGCTTGCGATAGCGCAGCGTCTCGCCCCGGTCGTTCTCGATGTCGACGTAGTTCTTGCCCACGATCCCCTCCGGCAGCACCCGTTTCGTGCTGAGTACAGGAATAACCTGTCCGTCCATGAATTCATTCCCGCGCATCAGAAGTTTCGGATGCACTCTCTATTCGTCGCCGGAGTCGCGTCGGATTGCACCCCCTTGACTCGGCGCGATCCTTTCCTTTATGGCGTCGTCGGACAGATCGACCGGCGGTGGCCTAGGCTGGGCGCACCCGAATCGACGAAGCAGCAGAGGCGGCTACGGTGTCCGACCGTCGCAAGGATCGAACGGCCCGTACGGATCGTCCGATCGACAGATCAGCACACGAGACCCTCCCCACCGTGCGCGAGGTGCTCTCGCTCGACGCCGTCGCGCAGGGCGTGCCCGAGGTCATGGTCGGAGATGGGGCGCTGGACGCCCACGTGCGCTGGCTGCATGTGTCCGACAGCGCGGGGGTGGCGCGGCTGCTCGACGGCGGCGAGCTGCTGCTGTCGACCGGGTCCTCCTGGCCGGTCGAGCCGGCCCAGCTGCGGCGGTTCGTGGGCGAACTGGCCGACGCCGGTCTCGCGGGACTGATCCTCGAGCTGGGCACGCACTACCGCGTTGTTCCCGAGCCGCTCGTCGCTGCGGCGCGTGACCGGGGGCTTGCTTTCATCGTGCTTCACCGCGAGATGAAGTTCGTCACCCTCACCGAGGCCGTGCACGGCCGCATCATCGCCGGCCAGACCGACGCCCTGCGCGCCCGCGATGAAGTGCGCGAGCGCTTCACCGCCCTCGTGCTGCGGGGATCTCCGGCGGACTTCATCGTGCACCAGCTCGCCCAGACGCTCGGCGCCCCCGTGATCCTCGAGAACCGCGGCCACGAGGTGGTCGCCGCCGAGGTCCCCCTCGCGCTCGAGGAGGAGCTGTTCACCGAGTGGGAGCTGCGCTCGCGGTCGGCCCATCGCCGGTCCGAGCAGCGGCGCGACATCGACGCCGCACCCCGGCCGGAGGACTGGGTCATCGTGCCGGTCGAGGCGCGCGGTGTGCGCTGGGGTCACCTGATCGCGCTGCCGGGTCCCGACCATCCGGCCGGACGCACCGCGGTGCTCGAGCAGGGCGCGATCGCGCTGGCCGTCGGTCGACTCGCCGACGGCGAGGCCGATGAGTGGGGACGCATCGGTCGCCGACGACTGATCGAAGGGCTGCTGGCCGGCCGCTTCGCCGGCATCGGCGGCGCCGGCGCCCGGCTCGAAGCGGCGGGCCTGCCCGTACGCGACGCGAAGCTCTACGGGATCGTGGTGTCCGGGGTCGCCGTCTCGACCGAACGAGCGGATGCCGCGGCCCGCGCGCTGCGCGGGCGCACCCTCGCCGGTGCGGCGCCGGAGGGGGTTGCCGCGCCCGCCACGGCCCTGCTGCTCTCGCTCCCCGCCGGCACCGTCTTCGACGACGCGGCCGCCCTGGCCTTCGCGGGAGCGCTCGCCGAGCGCGCCGGCGATGAGGATCGGCTGACGATGTCGGTCGGCCGGGCGGCGGAGGGGCTCGACGCCGCGCTCGCCTCGCTGCACGATGCCGTCGACCTCGCGCGCGGCCGCCGTCGTCGCGTCGCGAAGGGCCCGGCCCTGCGCCGGGCCGAGAACCGGCCGCTCGTACAGCTGGTGACCGCGCTCCGCGACGACCACCGGGTCCTCGAGCACGGCGAGCGCATGCTGGCACCGCTGGTACTGCACGACCTGACGCGCGGCGGCGATCTGCTCGACGTGCTCGAGGCGATGCTCGCGCATCCGGGAAACCGCACGGCTGCGGCATCCGCTTCGCACCTGTCCCGCTCGGTGTTCTACCAGCGCATCGGCCTCATCGAGCAGCTGCTCGGCGTCGACCTCGACGACGGCGAGACGCAGACGGCCCTGCACCTGGCGCTGCTCGTGCGGCGCAGCGCCGGGCGCTGAGCCCCGGCTCAGCCCGTGATGTAGACCTTGCGGAGAGTCTCGCGGACCGTCCACACGGTGCGCATGCCGGCCTCGAGCCGCACGATCGATCCCGGCCGCAGCTCGATCGCGGCCAGATCGGGATCGTCGAACTCGAGCGTCGCGTCGCCCGCGAGCACGACGAAGACCTCGTGCGCCTCGACATCGGCCGAGATCCCGGGCGAATGCTCCCAGACGCCGATCGAGCGACCGGATGCCTCGTCCAGCTCGGCGTAGCGCGTGGCAGGTGCGCCCGACACGACCTGCTCCGCGGGCACCGGCTCGAACGCGGCCGGCAGCGAGGCGGCGTCCGTCACGGCACCGGGCGGGAGCCGGGTCATGAGTCGAATCCGAGCCCGAGGGCGTCGAGGGTCTTCAGCAGGAGATTGCGGCGGCCGCCCTCGTGGTCGGCCCGGTCGAGCGACCAGCGCGTCGCGTTGATGCCGATCGCGGCGGCCGGCTCGGGCGGGAACGGCAGCGGGCGGCTGCGCACCATCTCGAGCTCGGTGCGTTCCGTGCGTTCGCCGGAGAGCAGGTCGAGCATGGTGTCGGCCGCGAAGCGGGTGGCCGCGACCCCGAGCCCGGTGAATCCGGCGGCGTACGCCACACGTCCCTTGCGCGCGGTGCCGAAGTACGCGCAGAAGCGCGTGGATGTGTCGATGGCACCGGCCCACTTGTGGCTGAAGCGCACGCCCTCCAGTGCGGGGAAGGTCGTCAGAAGGTGGCTCGCGAGCCGCTCGAACGTCTGGTCACGTCGCTCATAGCGGGAGCGCACCCGACGGCCGTAGTGGTAGACGGCGTCGTACCCGCCGAAGAGGATGCGGTTGTCGCTGCTCAGCCGGTAGTAGTGGAACTGATTGGCCAGGTCGCTGATGCCCTGCCGGTCGCTCCAGCCGATCGCGGCGAGCTGCTCGTCGGTCAGCGGCTCGGTCATGAGCACGTAGTCGTACACCGGCACGGTCATCAGCCGGTTGCGCGTGAGCAGCGAGGGGAAGACGTTCGTGGCCAGCGCGACCTGGCGGGCGGCGATGCGGCCGTGGGTCGTCACGACCTGCACGCCGCTGGCGTCGTCGTCGATGGCGTGCACGGGGGAGTGCTCGAAGATCTGCACGCCGGCGTCCTCGGCGGCGCGGGCGAGCCCGGCAGCGAGCTTGCCGGGGTGCACCAGGGCGGTGGACTGCCGCTCCCACACGGCGCCGAGATAGGTGGGGGAGGAGACGGATGCCTGCACCTCAGCCGCGCTCAGGCGTTGGACGTGCGCGTCGCCGCGGTCCGCGGCATCCTGAGCCCATTCGTCGAGCCACGCGACCTGATGCGGCTCCGTCGCGACCCCGAGCGCGCCCACGCGCTCCCACTCGGCGTCGATGCCGTAGCGGGCGATGTCCTCGCCCATGCCGTCGAGATTCTCCAGACCGAGCGCATCCAGGAGGTCGATCTCGCTCGGCCAGCGGCTGAGGCCGTTGTCACGGCCGTGCGTGAGGCTCGCGTCGCAGAAGCCGCCGTTGCGGCCGGACGCCGCCCAGCCGGCCGTGCGCGCCTCGACGACCACGACGCGCAGGTCGGGGTCGCGGCGCTTGGCCCGCAGCGCCGTCCACAGTCCCGCATACCCGGCGCCGACGATGACGAGGTCGGCGCGCAGCTGACCGGTCAGTCGCTCGCGCGCCGGCTGGGCCGGCAGATCGTCGAGCCAGAAAACGCTGTGGCGCGCGCCCGACAGGCTGTCCGCGATGGCGGCGGCGGACGGCGGCTGGCGTTCGAAGACGGTGGTGCCCACGGTGATCACTCCTTGAGGTGTCTTCCTCGATCGTGACGGATGCGGATCGCTCCGCGGCAGGAGATCGCACGAGGTCAGGACATTTCGGCCGGAATCGTCCTGTTCCCGTGCGATCTCCTGCCTTCGTGCGTCCGCGTCGGGTCAGCCGGCGCTACGCGTCGGGCGCCGCGAACACCCGGGCGCCCTCTACGAAGGTCTGCAGCACCCGCGTCGCGCCGATCTGATCGGCCGGCCCATCGAACGGGTCGCGATCGAGCACCGCGAGGTCGGCGAGCTTGCCCACCTCGATCGTGCCGGTGGTCGCGTCGAGATGATTCACCCAGGCCGAGCCCGCCGTGTACGCGGTCAGCGACGTCGCCAGGTCGATGGCCTGCTCAGGCAGGAAGGCGTCGTACTCGCCCTCCTCGTACCCGGGTGCGGCCGTGCGGTTGACGGCGGTGTGGATCGCGGCCAGCGGGTCGGGCGTCGATACGGACCAGTCGCTGCCGGCCGCCAGCACCGCGCCCGCGCGCAGCAGGTCGCCGAACGGGTACTGCCACGCATCGCGGGGCGATCCGAGGAAGGGCAGGGTGAGGTCCACCATCTGCGGCTCGTACGTCGCCCACAGCGACTGCATGTTGGCGGCGACGCCCAGCTCGCGGAAGCGTGCGATGTCTTCGGGATGCACGACCTGGATGTGCGCGATGTGGTGGCGATTGTCGCCGCGGCCGTTGCGGGCGAGCGCATACTCCACCGCGTCGAGGCATTCGCGAACGGCCCGGTCGCCGATCGCGTGGAAGTGCACCTGGAATCCCTCGGCGTCGAGGATCGGCACCGCCTCGTTGAGGATCTCCGGCGGGACGAACGAGATGCCCGAGTTGTCGGTGAAGTGACCGTGCCCGTCGCAGTACGGCTCGAGCATCGAGGCGGTGAAGTTCTCGGCGACGCCGTCCTGCATGATCTTGACGGATGTCGCGGCGAACCGGCCTCCGCGGTACCGCTCGCGGCGCTCGAGGATGGAGGGGATCTGCTCGAGACCCTGCGTGCGGTCCCACCAGATGGCCCCTACCACCCGGGCGGTGAGCGTGCCGTCGGCGGTCAGCGCGGAGATAGGCGGGACCGGGGTCCCCGGCATCCCCGTACGACCCGACGATGGCATCCTGCCAGGCCGTGATGCCGTACGAGTGCAGGTATCGCTGTCCGACCAGGAGAGCCTCGGTGAGGCGCTCGAGAGGCTCTTCCGGCAGCAGGCGGTTGACGAGGGCCATCGCCCCCTCGTGCAGGGTGCCCGACGGGGTGCCGTCGGCGTGGCGCTCGATGCGACCGTCGGCGGGATCGGGTGTGGTCTTGTCGATGCCGGCGAGGCGCAGCGCCGCGGAGTTGACCCACGCGCCGTGTCCGTCGCGGTTCGGGAAGAACGCCGGTCGATCCGCCGCGACCCGGTCGAGCTCGGCGGCGGTCGGGGTGCCTCCCGGGAAGGCCGACATCTGCCAGCCGCCGCCGAGGATCCACTCGTCGTCAGGCCGGGCCTGCGCGTACTCGGCGATCGCGTCGAGGTACTCCGCGGCCGTCGCGTACTCGGCGAGGTCGCACCGGAGCATGTCGAGCCCACCCCACACCGGGTGCACGTGGGCATCCTGGAACCCGGGCACGAGCATCCGCCCGCGGAGGTCCACGAGCTCTGTCCGAGGGCCGATGAGCTCGTGCAGGCGGTCTCCGCCGACCGCGACGATGCGTCCGTCCGAGACCGCCACGGCGCTCGCGCGCGAGCGCACCGAGTTCGCGGTGAAGACCGGACCTCCGCTGAAGACGAGATCGGCCTGGGGCATGGTCACTCCTTGTTCGTGGCGTTTCAGCAGCTCAGTCGTTGCGCGAGCGGAGCGAGAGGGAACGCGTCAGTTGCCCGCCATGGTCCGGGCGATGTCGGTCGCCGAGTCGCCGGCGCGCTTGAGCACCAGGGCGACGAGTGCGAGTGCGACAAGGGTGAGCAGCAGCATGATCGTCGAGACGGCGGCGATCTCGGGCCGGAGCCCCGAGCGCACCGCGCTGAGCACGTACACCGGCCACGGCGTCGTGCCCGAGACCTGCACGAAGGCGGCGACGATCGTGTTGTCCAGGCTCAGCGTGAACGCGAGCAGGAAGCCGGCGAGCACGGCCGGCATCGCGAGTGCGAGCGTCACGCGGCGGAAGGTGGTGACCGGCTTCGCGTACAGGTCGGCCGAGGCCTCTTCGAGGTTCGCGTCCATGCCGACCAGCCGTGCGCGCACGATGTACGACACGACGGCGGTCGCGAACAGCGAGGAGCCGATCGACAGGCGCACGATGCCGTCGTTGAACGCCGACAGTCCGACGTCCTGACCGAGGAAGACGAACCACGGCAGCAGCGCGACGGCGTCGACGATCTCGGGGGTCACCGAGACGAGCAGCAGCAGGCCGAGGAACCACCACACCCACTTGCCCGGGTGACGGGCCATCGCGATGCCCGCGAGGGTGCCGAGCGCCGTGGCGATGATCGCCGCGATGAACGCCGTGACGAGCGACACGCGCACGGCGCTCTGGATCGCGGGCTTGTCGATGATCGTCCGGAAGGCGTCGAACCCGAAGCCGTCCCACGAGACCAGCAGTCGGCCCGTATTGAACGACGAGATCACGATGACGATGATCGGCAGGAACAGGAAGAGCATGACGAGCACGCCCCAGACGCCGAACGCGACGTCCGACCACGGCTTCTTCGCCCGGGGCAGCTTCCGCGCGGAGCTCGGCGCCGACTGCGCCCGCAGCATCGTCTCTGTCTGCGTCCGGGTCATGACAGCACCTCCGAGGCGACGGGGGTCGCGGCATCCGTTCGCGCAGGCGCGGGCTCCGGGCCCAGCACCAACCGGTCGCGGTGGCGCAGTGGCAGCGTCACCAGCCAGATCAGGGCGGCGGCGGCGGCGATCGTGAGCATGATCACGATCATGAGCAGCACGGCCATGGCCGAGCCCAGAGCCCAGTTCTGAGCGCTCTGGAACTGGCTCGCCACGAGCTGGCCCACCATGTTGCCGCGCGCGCCGCCCAGGACGGTGGCCGTGATGTAGTCGCCCATCAACGGGATGAACACCAGCAGCACGCCGGCGATGATGCCGGGGCGCGCCAGCGGGAGGGTGACGCGGAAGAAGGTCATCCATTTGCCCGCGCCGAGATCCTTGGACGCCTCGCGCAGCGCGGGGCCGACCCGGTCGAACGCGACGAACAGCGGCAGGATCATGAGCGGCAGGTAGTTGTAGACCACGCCGATGATCACCGCGGTGCGCGTGTACAGCAGCTCGAGGGGGCCGTCGAGGATGCCCGACGCCCTGCAGCAGGGTCGACAGCCAGCCCTCGGGGGCGAGGATCACCTGCCATCCGATGGTGCGGACGAGGAAGTTGGTCCAGAACGGGACCAGGACGAGGGCGATCAGGATGCCGCGGCGCGATGCCGGCACCTTGAACGCCATCCAGTAGGCGACCGGAGCTCCGATGAGGAAGCACAGCACCGTGCCGATGATCCCGACCCACAGTGTGTTCTGGAACGTCGCGAAGAAGGTCGGCGACATGGCCTCGGCATAGCGGTCGAAGGACAGGATGTCGTTCGCGTGCGTGCCGAAGATGCCCGGCTTGTAGCCGAAGCTGAACCAGACCACCATCGCCACCGGGGCGACGAAGAACAGCAGGAGCCAGGCCCAGGCCGGAGCGGCGAGGGCGGCTCCGGCTGCGCGGCTACGCACCAGCGGCGGCCTTCATCTCGTTCCAGATCTCCACGCGCGTGGTCTGCGAGTCGTTGAGGATCTGCTCCTCCATGGTCTCGAGCTGCTCGGGGGTGAAGAAGATGAGGTCGGTCAGCTCGAGGCCGGCATCCACCGCAGCGGGCTCCATGTCCTTGCCGCCGACGTTGTAGCCGATGTAGTCGAGGTTCAGCACCAGGCTCTCGGGCGAGAGCGAGTAGTTGATGAACGCGTGGGCGGCCTCCGGGTGCGGGGCGCCCGCGGCGATGGCCCAGTTGTCCATCCACAGCTCGGTGATCGGGCCCGGGCAGCACCCACTGCCAGCGGTCGGGCTCGCTGCGACTCGAGGATGCCGAGTCGTGCGTCGCCGTTCCACGCCTGCATCAGCGACTGCGTGCCCTGCGGGATCGCGCTCGTGCCGGGGTACGAGTCGAACGCCGCGATGTGCGGGGCGATCTCGTCGACCAGGAAGGCGCGGCAGGCCTCGAGCTCGTCGGGGTCCTCGGTGTTCCAGTCCATGTCGTTGGCCCAGAAGTAGGCGCCGATGATACCGGCGGGGTCGTCCGACATCGACGTCTTTCCGCTCGCCTCGTTCTTCGCGGCGTCGAAGAAGTCGCCCCAGGTGGCGAGCTCGCGCGTGATCACGTTCTTGTCGTAGACGAAGCCGGTGGTGCCCCATGCCTTGCAGACCGAGTAGTCGTTGCCCGGGATCCCAGGCGCGACCCAGGTACGCGGGATCCATGTTGGCCAGGTTCGGCAGCAGGTCCTTGTTGAACGGCGTGAGCAGGCCGTTCTCGATCATCTGCGGGATGAACACGCCCGTCGGCACGACGATGTCGTAGCCGGACGTGCCCTTGGCCGCGATCAGCTTGGCGATGAGCTCCTCGTTGGACGAGTACGAGTCGAGCGTGACGTCGGGTCCGAGCTCTGAGGTGAAGCCCGAAACGACCTCGGGGGAGTCGTAGTCGCCCCACGTGTAGACCGACACGTCGTCTTCGAGCGTGCCGCCGGTCGCCTGCGGCTTCGGCGAGCCGTTGCCAGACGGGGCGCAGGCGGCGAGGGCGGCGGCGCTGCCCGCGATCGCGGCGACGCTGAGGAAGCGGCGGCGGGAGAGCTCGCGCATGATCGTCGGGGCCGAGCCCTCGGGAGCGAGGATCCGGAGCGGGTTGCGGGGTTCGGTCATCGAGGGTCTCCTGGTTCGGGTCGGGGAGCCGGTGACAGGGATCTCCCAGGTCACCGGGTGTGCCGGACGGGTCCGGCGGAGGCAGTGCGGTGTGGCAGTCAGGCTGTCGGCGGAGCGACGTAGCCGCCCTCCTGCGCGGACAGATCGGCGGGAAAGAGCAGGACGTGATGGGCCGCCCACGTGCAGACGACGGGGTCGCCGATGACGAGGGCCGGCGCGTCGGGCGTCGGGCGTCGGACGATGAGGCTCTGGTCCTCGCCCAGCTTCACCAGGTACTGCATCGTGTCGCCGAGGTGCGAGACGCCGATCAGTGCGCCGCGCGCGGTGTTCGAGTCGGGCACGGGTGCGCCGTCGTCCGATCCGATCGTGATGAACTCCGGCCGGACCGCCGCCTCGCCCTGCGTCGCGCCCGGGAGCGCGGCATCCGACGCCCTCACCAGCGCGTGCGGGGAGGCGATCGCCGTGCCCGACTCGGTCACCGATCCGCGGAAGAAGTTCTGCTGGCCGACGAAGGCGGCGACGTACGCCGAGGCGGGCCGGGCGTAGACGGTGTCGGCGTCGGCGAGCTGCTCGATGCGCCCGGCGCGCATGATCGCGATGCGGTCGCTCATCGACAGCGCCTCGCCCTGGTCGTGCGTGACGAAGACGAACGTGATCCCGACGCGCGACTGCAGGAGCTTGAGCTCGAGCTGCATCTCTTCCCGCAGCTGCCTGTCCAGGGCGCCGAGGGGCTCGTCGAGCAGGAGCACCGAGGGCCGGTTGACGAGCGCGCGGGCCAGCGCGATGCGCTGCTGCTGGCCGCCGGAGAGCTGCGTCGGCTTGCGGTCGCCGAACCGCCGCATCTGCACCAGGTCCAGTGCCTGCGACACCTTCTCGCGGATCTCGGCCTTCGGGGTGCGGCGCTGCTGGAGTCCGTAGGCGACGTTCTCGGCCACCGACATGTGCGGGAAGAGCGCGTAGGCCTGGAAGACGGTGTTGACGTCGCGCCGATAGGGCGGGACGCCGCGGACCGACCGGCCCGAGACGCTGATGTCACCGGCATCGGGATGTTCGAACCCGGCGATCATCCGCAGCGTCGTGGTCTTGCCGCAGCCTGAGGGGCCGAGGAGCGAGATGAACTCGCCCGGCTGGATCGTCAG
This sequence comes from uncultured Actinomycetota bacterium, assembly GCA_963754635.1. Lineage (GTDB taxonomy): Bacteria > Actinomycetota > Actinomycetes > Actinomycetales > Microbacteriaceae > Microbacterium. The sequence continues at coordinate 168,896 of CAVWGM010000003.1, forward strand.
TGAGAGATCGTCGACGGCGATCTGGTCGCCGTAGCGCTTCGTCAGGGCGTCGAGGACCACCTCGCCGCGACGTTCCGCAGGTGCGGGGGTGTTCGCGGGAGCCGTCTCCGCGTCAGTCGCCGTGGTCACTCGGTCGGGTCCTCCTGCTCGCGAGCCACGCGACGCTGCGCGACTGATCGATGTGAGGGGTATTCAATATCGAGCGGTTCTGCCCCCGCAACGTGCCACTCGGCGAACCGGACGATCCGGGGTGCGGACGGCACTGGTCCGACAGATCGTCCGGGTTTGTGTAACGGTCCGGATACCGCGCAGTTTCAGAGAGGGCACAGGTCCGCCCGCGCTCATGGCTCGGCCACGCCGACAGATCGTCCGTTCCTGATCCTCGACGTCGGCCCGCACTCAGGCGACGCTGAGGGGAGCGTCCCGACCCCGGCGCCTGGCACTGGCGTTCAGCGCTGGCAGCGGGGGCACCAGAAGACGATGCGCTCGCGGGTGGGATCGGCCCCCAGCGAACCGCCTTCGATCAGCGTCCCGCACCGCCGACACGGGCGCCCCTCGCGGCCGTACACCCACGTCGAGCGTCCAGGCCGGGCGTCACCGGTGAAGGTGCGCCCGGAACGATTGCGGTTGGCGCGGATCATGCGGGCTCCGAGATCCACCAGGGCTGCGGCATCCGTCTCGTCAGCGGGAGTCGTGGGAAGGATGCCGCGCACGAACAGGATCTCGTTGGCGTACTCGTTGCCGAATCCGGCGATGTTGCGCTGGTCCTGGATCGCGACGTGCACCTCCCGCCGGTCGGCGCTCAGCCTGCGCCCGGCCTCGGCGGGATCCCATGAGTCGGAGAGCGGGTCGGGACCGAGATGACCGACGAGCTGGTCCTCGTGGGTCGTGGGCACCACCGAGATGTCGGCGAGGTCGAACCCGACGGTCTCCCACTCCGTGCCGTCGGGCGCGCGCGCACCGATCACCGCGCGAGCCTTGAACCCCGCATTGCGCCAGCGCTCGCCGCGGCGGTACACATGCCACTCGCCCTCCATCTTCAGGTGGGTATGGAGCGTGAATCCGCCGATCCGGTGCAGCAGGTGCTTGCCGCGAGGAACGACGTCGTGGACGATGCGCCCCGTCAGGTCGACCGTCGCCGCCTGCGGCACGCGCAGCTCGAAGCGGGTCACCTCGGCCCCCGCAAGTGCGTCGTTCAGTCGTCGTGCCGTGCGGAAGACGGTGTCGCCCTCAGGCACGTGCCGCTCCCGTCGTGCCGATCGTGCGCAGCGCCGTCTCCGGCGTGCCGATCGTGCGCAGCGCCGTCTCCGGCGTGCACAGAATCGGAGATCGCCCACGACGCGCCGGTCGGAGCGGCCGATCCTCGGGGTGTCGTCTCCGGGATCCGATTCCGTGCACCCGGCCCGGCGCGTCACCCGCGTGCGACCGAGCGGATGTCTCAGGCATGGGCGGGCCCCGGCGCGCGCGCGGCGCGCTCGGCATCGCCGGCGGTGAGTCGCCGCAGTGTCAGGCCGCGCGGGGACTCGACGAACCCGGCGTCGCGCAGCGCACGCCCCCAGCCCGTGCCGTGCACGAAGGCGCCGTTGACCTGCTCGATCGTCAGCGTGTCGAGGCGCCGACCTCGGGCCGTCGCCGCCAGAGCGCGGGTCGCGGCGGCGATGGCCTCCTCATCGCCCGTGAAGGCCAGCGCCGACTTGCCACCGCGCTCGAGATACATCACCAGCATTCCGTCGACGAGCACCACGAGCGCGCCGGCCTTGCGCCCAGGCCGGTGCCCCACGCCCTCGAGAGCGGGCCACGCCAGCGCGGCGCCGTACGGGTTCGCCGGGTCGGTCGCGGCCAGGGTGACCGCGCGCAACGGGGGCGGGTCGGGAAGGGCGGCGAACTCCCGCAGTCGGTCGACGGTGGCGGATGCCGCGAACTGCGCAGCTCCGAGCTTCTCGACCACGTACCCGCGGCGGCAGTGGCCGGCCTCTTCGAAACCGGCGAGCACGCGGTACGCCTGGGCGAAGCCGCCGGGAAGACCCTCCGCCTGGACCGCCCCGCGCGTGACGACGCCGTAGCGGTCGAGCAGCAGGCTCGCCGCCGCCGTCGCGCGCAGCGCCGGGTCGGACTCGGGGGCGGGCAGCAGTGACCAGCGTCCGCCGAGCGCCGGGGGACGGGGCGGAACCGACGACGCGACGGTGCGCACGGCCGCGCCGCGGTACAGCCGCGTTCGCGGTGTCTTGCGGGCGACGCGGTGCGCCTGCGATCCGCCGCCGACGAGCGTGCGGACCGGTGCGAACGTGTCGTTCGTGACGCGACCGGTCCACGTCAGGCGCCACAGAGCCTCGACCACGGACTGCTCGTTCTCGGCGCCGACGAGCTGCCGCAGCTGCGTCGCGAAGAATCCGCCGCCGGCTGCCAGCGCCGACAGCAGCTGCTCGTCGAGCGAACCGGGAGCGATCTCGTCGGGCACCGTCGTGAGGGTCAGGGGAACGGCATCGGCCGGATGCAGTGAGATCCAGCCGTCGCGCCCGGCGAGACTGCCGTGGCCCGACCAGACCACCTCGCCGCTCGACGTGAGCTCATCCAGCATGGCCGGGACGTAGTCCGACACGCGTCCGGGGAGGACGAGCGACTCCCACGCGCTCGCCGGGATCGGCACCCCCGCAAGCTGCTCGATGACGGCCGCCACACCGTCGATCCCTTCGAGCGGACGCGTGACGTGCTGCCACACCGGCAGAAATCGCGCATAGGCGTCCTGCGGCACGGGCTCGACGCTGCCGCGAATCGCGGCGAGCGAGCGCATCCGCAGGCGTCGCAGCACCTCCGAGTCGCACCACTCCGCGTCATCGCTGGTCGATGTCGAGGCCGGCAGGAAGTACCCGCTCGCCAGACGTCCCTGAGACTCGAGGCGCTGCAGCGTGTGCCGCGCCACGGCGACTCCCACACCCAGGCGCTGGGCGACGGCATCCGCGGTGAAGGGCCCGTGGGTGCGGGCGTAGCGGGCGACCAGGTCGCCGAGCGGATCGGCGAGCGGCTCGAGGAACGCGTTCGGGATCCCGACGGGCAGCGCGACCCCGATCGCGTCGCGCAGGCGACCGGCGTCCTCGACGGCGGCGAAGCGGGCGGCGCCGGCGACGGTCACCGGGATCACACGCCGGGCGACGACGAGATCATCCAGCAGAGCGGATGCCTCGGACTCGGTCGCCGGGGGCGCTTCGTCTCGCGTCCGTCGCTCGAGGTCCGGTTCGTCCGTCTCGGCCCTCGCGCGAGGAGCGGAGCGAGGGGACGAAACGCCGTCAGCTCCGGCAGGGTCGCGTTGGAGTCGCGCCGCGACTTCGGCGGGGTCGAGTGGACCGAGGATGCGGAGCAGGTCGGCGACGCCCTCGACGCCCCGTGCCCGTCGGTCGGGGTCGAGGCGCTGGGCCTCGCGCTCGAACTGCGCGATCACGTCGGGATCGAGCAGCTCGCGCATCTCGATCTTGCCGAGGAGCTCGCTCAGCAGGGCCGGATCGACCGACAGCGCTGCGGCTCGGCGTTCGGCGAGAGGGGAGTCGCCCTCGTACATGAACGCGCCGACATATCCGAACAGGAGGTCGCGCGCGAACGGCGAGGGCTGGGACGGCTCGGTCTCGACGAGGCGGATGCTGCGGTCGCCGATGCTGCGGGCGAGGCGCAGCAGCGAGGGCACGTCGTAGACGTCCTGCAGCACTTCGCGGAGCGTCTCGAGGATGATCGGGAACGTCGGATAGCGCCGGGCGACCTCGAGCAGCTGGGCGGAGCGCTGACGCTGCTGCCACAGCGGGCTGCGGCGGCCGGGATTGCGACGAGGCATGAGCAGCGCGCGGGCCGCGCACTCCCGGAACCGCGAGGCGAACAGCGCGGAGCCGCCGACTTCCTCGGTCACGATCTGCTCGAGCTCGTCGGGGTCGAAGACGAAGAGCTCTGCGCCGGGGGGCTCGGCCGAGGCATCCGGCACCCGCGCGATGATCCCGTCATCGCTGGCGACCGCCGACCCCTCGACCCCGAGCCGCTCGCGGATGCGGGCGTTGACGGCCAGCGCCCACGGCGCGTGCACCTGCATGCCGTACGGGGAATGGAGGATGATCCGCCAGTCGCCGACCTCGTCCCGGCCCCGCTCGACCGTCAGCTGACGGTCGGTCGGCAGGGTGCCCGTCGACTCGCGCTGCTCGGCCAGGTACGACAGCAGGTTGCTCTGCGCGCGGTCGTCGAGCCCGGCATCGCGCAGCCGTTGCTCGGCCTTCTCGGGCTTCGCCGTCGACACCTCACGCGAGAACTTCCCGAGGGCTTCGCCGAGCTCGGCCGGACGTCCGATGCCGTCGCCGTGCCAGAACGGCACCTTGCCCGGCTGCCCGAAAGCGGGCACCACGTTGACGCGGTCGTGGGTGATCTCGACGATCCGCCAGCTCGTCGTGCCCAAGGTGAAGACGTCGTTCACGCGCGACTCGTAGACCATCTCCTCGTCGAGCTCGCCCACGCGGGCGTTCTGCGACTCGCCTGCGATGAAGACGCCGAAGAGCCCGCGGTCGGGGATCGTCCCGCCGCTGGTGACCGCGATGCGCTGAGAGCCCGGTCGGCCGGTGAGGGTGCCATGATCGCGGTCCCAGACCAGCCGCGGCCGCAGCTCGGCGAACTCGTCGGACGGGAATCGCCCGGCGAGCAGGTCGAGCGTCGCCTCATAGGCGGAGCGCGGGAGCGACCGGAACGGCGCGCTGCGCTTGAGCGTCTCGTACCAGCCCTCGACGTCGACCGGTCCGAGCGCCGAGGCCGCCACCGTCTGCTGCGCCAGGATGTCGAGCGGGTTCTGCGGTATCGAGATCGCCTCGATCTGACCCGCGAGCATCCGTTCCGTGACGATCGCGGTGTGCAGCACGTCCCCTCGGTGCTTGGGGAAGAGCGCTGCGCGGCTGACCTCGCCGACCTGGTGACCCGCGCGGCCGATGCGCTGCAGACCGGATGCCGCGCTCGGCGGGGCCTCGACCTGGATGACGAGATCGACCGCGCCCATGTCGATGCCGAGTTCGAGGCTGCTCGTGGCCACCACGCACCGGAGCACGCCCGATTTGAGCTCTTCCTCGACCTGGGCGCGCTGCTCCTTCGACACCGAGCCGTGGTGCGCTTTGGCGAGCACCGGGTCGGCACCCGCCGTGGCGCCGGACTGAGCCATCGTCGCGGCGGGGACGGCGGCATCCGGCAGATCCAGGCCCAGCCGCTCGGAGTAGATCTCGTTGAGACGGCCGGTCAGGCGCTCGGCCAGGCGGCGAGAGTTGCAGAACACGATCGTCGATCGCTGCTGCAGGATGCGGTCGACGATCGCCTCTTCGACGTGCGGCCACACCGAGCCGGTCATCTCCGTCTCGCCGGCCCCGGTCGCCCGAGCCTTCCCGCCCGCGGATCCATCGGCGAACCAGTCCTCGTCGACGGGTTCGTCATCGTCCTCGGGCGCCGATGACGCGCCCGGCGCGGGCGCGGATCCCGGCGGCGGCGGGGGATTGAGCATGTCGTCGATGGGAACGACGACCTTCATGTCGAAGGCCTTGCTCGCGCGCGGAGCCACGATCTCCACAGGCGCCGAGCCGCCGAGGAAGCGGGCGACCTCGTCGATGGGCCGCACGGTCGCGGACAGGCCGATGCGCTGCGCCGGCTTGTCGAGAGTGGCGTCCAGCCGCTCGAGGCTGACCGCGAGATGCGCGCCGCGCTTGGTGGCTGCGACGGCGTGGACCTCGTCGACGATCACGGTGTGAACGTTCTTGAGCGTCTCGCCGGCAGCGCTCGTGAGCATCAGGTACAGCGACTCGGGTGTGGTGATGAGGATGTCCGGGGGTGCCGTCACGAGCTTGCGCCGGTCGCTCGACGTCGGTGTCGCCCGAGCGGACGCCCACCGTGACGTCCGGCACAGCGATGCCCAGGCGGCGAGCTGACTGCCCGATGCCCACGAGCGGAGAGCGGAGGTTGCGCTCGACGTCGACACCGAGAGCCTTGAGCGGCGAGATGTAGAGGACGCGCGTGGGGGATGCCGAGGCATCCGCTCGCTTCTTCCGCCCGCGCGCGGGCTCGGCACCCGTCGCATCCTTCTCGCGGAACACGCGGTCGATCGCCCAGAGGAATGCCGCGAGGGTCTTGCCGGAGCCGGTCGGCGCGACCACCAGCGCGTGCCGTCCGTGCGAGATGGCGTCCCATGCGCCCACCTGCGCGTCGGTCGGGCTGGGGAAGGCGCCGCGGAACCAGTCCTGCGTCGCAGGTCCGAACCGCTCGAGCACCTCGACCATTCCTCCATCTTGGTCGCTGGCGCCGACATCCGGGCGGGCTTGACGGGCGGCGGCCGCCCTGGACCGGATCAGTCCTCGGCGGGGATGAGGATCCAGAGGGCGATGTAGACCCAGAGGGATAGGCCGAAGAACACGGTGGCGAGCAGGGTGAGGATTCGCACCGCCACCACGTTCACGCCGAACCTGTTGGCCACCGCGGCGCACGCCCCCGCGATCATGCGCCCCTCGCGGGGCCGGACGAGTTGCTTCATGTGCACATCATGACCGATCCGGGCCCCGCCCGACACCCGCTCCGCGTGCAGCGGAGCAGGTGCCGAGCGCGCGCTCACAGCTCCGTCAGGCCGCCGGCGCGGTCGAGCTCGAGAGTGAGGTCGATGCCCAGCCGGGCGAGGAACGCGTCGTCGTGGCTGACGACGAGCATCGCGCCGCGGTAGGCGGCGAGGGCGTTCACGAGCTGATCGACCGTGTCGAGGTCGAGGTTGTTCGTCGGCTCGTCGAGCACGATCAGCTGCGGCGGCGGGTCGGCCAGCAGCAGCCGCGCCAGGGCGACGCGGAACCGCTCGCCGCCCGACAGTGTGGACACCGGGCGCGTCACGGCGTCGCCGCGGATGAGGAACCGCGCCAGGCGGTTGCGCAGCTCGGCGATCGGCACCTGCGGCGCGGCCGCGGCGACGTTCTCGAGCACCGAGGCGGCCTCGTCCAGTCCGTCCACCCGCTGCGGCAGGTATCCGACCCTGGTCGGTGTGCGGGGCGGCGCGTGCACAACGTCGGCGATCCGTCGGCGAATCCCTCGGCACCGGACTCTCGGCTCCCGTTGGGGCCCGGATTGCCGACGTTGTGCTCGCCGACGCTGGCGCCATGGCCTCTGATGACCGCCGCCGCCACCAGGGCGTCGAGCAGCGTCGTCTTGCCGACCCCGTTCGCGCCGACCAGGGCCACCCGCTCGGGGCCCTGGACCACCCAGGAGTGCTCGCCGTCACCGAGCGTCGCGATGCGCCGACCGGCCGGCACGTCGGGATCGGGCAGGTCGATCCTCACCGAGTCGTCGTCGCGCACCCTGCGTTCGGCGGAGTCCAGCGCGGCACGGGCCGAGGCCTCGCGGGCGGCCTTCTCGCCGCGCAGCTTGCCCGCCGACACCTGAGCCGCGCGCTGGAGGTTGCCGGCGACGATCGGCGGCACGCGCTTGTGCGACTGCGCCTTCCGGCCCATCGCCTGTCGGTGCGCGATCGTCGTCTCCGCCTCGATCCGCTGCCGCTTCTCGCGGCGCACCGCCTGCGCCGCGGTCTTCTCGGCCCGTCGGGCGGCGTCCTGCTCGGCATCCAGCCAGGCCTTCCATTGCGAGTACGGGCCGCCGAACATCGACAGCTCGCTGCCGTACAGCTCGGCCGTGCTGTCCATGAGCTCGAGCAGTGACAGGTCGTGGCTGACGACGATCAGTGTGCCGCGCCAGTCCCGCACCATGTCGCCGAGCCGTGCCCGGGCGTCGCGGTCCAGGTTGTTGGTGGGCTCGTCGAGCAGGGCGATCGTCGCCGCGCGCAGCCGGATTCCTGCGATGGCGGCGAGCACCGACTCTCCGCCCGACAGCTCGCCGACCCTCCGGTCGAGCATGCCGGGCGCCAGACCGGCGTCGGCCAGCGCACCGTGCGCGCGGGCCTCGATGTCCCAGTCCGAGCCGACGGCGTCGAAGTGACGCAGGTCGACGTCTCCGGACTCGATCGCGCGCAGCGCGCTGAGCTGCGCCGACACGCCGAGCAGCTCGGCGACGGGACGACCGACGTCGAGGGTGAGCCGCTGCGGGAGGTACGCGACATCCGAGGAGGTCGTGATGTGCCCCGCAGCGGGGGCGAGCTCGCCGGCGATGAGCCGGAGCAGCGTCGACTTGCCGGTGCCGTTGCGGCCGACGAGTCCGGTCCGGCCGGCGCCGAACGCGCCGGAGACGCCGGTCAGGGCCGGAGTGCCGTCCGCCCACGCGAACGAGACGCGATCGAGAAGGACGGACGGAAGAAGGGTATGGGCGGGCATGAGGCCTCCGAGGTGTCGGTCATGCGCTGACACCGGATGCCGCGAGAAGAGCTCGCCCGAAGCGGGCAGAAGCCGAGAAGAGCGGCGGGATCGACGGGTCAGCGCGTTATCAGAAGCGCTGGCACGTCGCAGATCGACGGAGCAGCGCGATTACAGCGCGGTCGCGGCGATCAGCTTCAAGGGAGTTCCTCACAGAGGGGACAAGGCCGGGAGCCACGATAGCGGATGCCGGCAGGCTGCGGCTAGGCGGGTCCTGACGCCTCGAGCGCCGCGAGCTGCTTGTCGAGGAAGACCCGCACGTCGGCGAGCTCGGGCTCGGACACGCTGTGGGTGAGCCCGGGATACACGCGGCCGCTGAGGTCGGCGTGGCCCGGAAGCCACTGCGTCGTGTGATCGACGAGGAACTCCGGGATGACGTCATCGTTCGTCCCGCGGCCCCAGAAGACGGCGGGTCTGCGCTCGGCGAGCTCGCCGTCGCCGGGCAGGTCTCCGGGGGTGACGTAGCCGCGAGAGGTTCACGGCGAAGGCGAAGCGCTGCGGGTCCAGGCGCATCGCCTGCAGGGCAACGGCGGCGCCCTGCGAGAAGCCGAGCAGCCCGATCGAGCGATGGGCGCCGGCCGCGGCATCCGTCCATTCGATGAGCCGTGCCGCCGCTGCGGTGACGTGCTGCGCCTCGCGGCTCTCGAGCCCCTCGATCGGGTACCAGGAGTATCCCGGCGCCGGAAACGGCGGCGCGAGAGGCGCCCGCACCGCGGCGACGACGAACCCGGGTGGCAGATACGGCACCAGCCCGAACAGGTCGCGCTCGTCGGCGCCGTACCCGTGAAGCAGCACGAGCAGGGGGCGATTCTGGCGCTCGCTGTCATCGGCGGACCACAGGACGGCATCGACATCGAGGGGCGTATGCGGACTCACGCCTCCATCCTGCCGGTCGCAGGCGCGCTCCGCGCCGCGGAGACGCGCGCGGGGTCGCTGGGGTATACAGGACTCATGCCGGTCCGCACGCCAGATCCCGACCCCAACGAGCCCAGCGACGAGGGTCCCCGCGATCCTCTCCACAGTGGCGGGTCGCCGTTCAGCTCCCCGTCTCGCGGCAGCGCCGCGAACCCCGGCTGGCTGTCCGACGTCGAGCTGGCCGAGGCCCGGCGGCGGCTGCCCATGCTCTACGTCGAGGCTCTCCCGGTGCGCACCGACGGGGTCGGCGCGGTCACCGAGGTCGGCATCCTGCTGCGCGCGACGCCGCTCGGCGAGATGACCCGCACGCTCGTGTCGGGCCGGGTCCGCTACGGCGAGACCGTGCGCGACGCGCTGTTCCGTCACGTCGAGAACGACCTCGGACCGATGGCGTTCCCGCTGCTTCCCCCGCAGCCGTCCCCGTTCACGGTGGCCGAGTACTTCCCGATGCCGGGGCTCAGTCCTTTCCACGACGACCGTCAGCACGCGGTGTCGCTCGCCTTCGTCGTGCCGGTGACGGGCACCTGCGAGCCCCGTCAGGACGCGCTCGAGGTCACCTGGCTGACGCCCGCGGAGGCGGCGTCCGACGCGATGTCAGCCGAGATGGAGGGCGGGCGCGGCACGCTCGTCCGGCTCGCCCTGGCCAGCGTCGGCGCCTTGCGCTGACCGAGGCCCGACGTAGGCTCGTGCGGTGACCATCGCCGCGCTCGAGCCCCTTGCCTTCCCGACCGACGACGCCGGCTGGACGTCGTTCGCGACCGATCGTCCCGCACAGCGGCTCGCGCATGTGGCAGCGATCGACGCCAAGCTCACCTCCGGTGAAGAGCTGAGCGCTCACGAGCGGCTCGAGCTGTGGAACGACGCCGAGATCGCCCTCTCCGAGGCGCTCAGCGAGGCGTACCTCCTGAGTGAGGCACACCCCGATGTCCACATCCGCGAGGTCGCCGAGGCGCAGGTGCAGGCCGTCGAGTCCGTCAGCAGCACCCGCATGCTCGACCGCGCCCTCTGGGCGGTGTTCGCCGACGCCGACGCGAGCGGTCTCGACGAGCATTCCGCGCGGCTGCTGGCCCACGTGCAGCGCGACTTCCGTCGCGGCGGCGTCGACCTCGACGAGAGCGCCCGGGAGCGGGTGCGCGCGCTGACCGACCGCGACACAGAGCTCTCGCTGGAGTTCTCGCGCAACGTCCGCGACGGCAGACGCGAGGTCAAGGTCCCGGTCGCCGACATCGCCGGGCTGCCGCAGGACTTCGTCGACTCGCACCCGGCCGACGCCGACGGACTCGTCACGCTCACCACCGAGTACACCGACCTCATGCCGGTCCGCGAGTACGCCGCCTCCCGCGCAACCCGAGTCGCGGTGCTCAGCGCCTACAACGACATGGCGTGGCCCGAGAACGACGCGGTGCTCGCCGAGCTGCTGGCCGTTCGCGAGGAGCGGGCACGGCTGTTGGGCTTCTCCGACTGGGCGGACTACGAGACCCAGACGCGCATGATCGGCGCGGGCGACGAGATCCCCGCCTTCCTTTCGAAGCTGGATGCCGCGTCCGCCGCCGCAGCCGATCGCGAGTACGCGCGGCTCCTCGAGCGGCTCCGCCGCGACGTGCCGGATGCCGACGCCGTCAGCATCGCGGACTTCTGGTACCTCCTCGGCACACTCAAGCGCGAGGAGTACGACGTGGACGCCCAGCTCGTGCGCTCGTACTTTCCCTTCGACAAGGTCAAGCCGGGAGTCCTCGACGCCACCGGGCGGCTGCTGGGACTCGAGTACATCCCGGTCCAGGTGCCGACCTGGCACGAGGACGTGTCGAGCTACGACGTCATCCGCGACGGCGAGCGCATCGGCCGCATTCACCTCGACCTCCACCCTCGCCCGGGAAAGTTCACGCACGCCGCGTGCTTCCCGCTCGCGCCGGGCGTCGCCGGCCGCGTGCTTCCGGAGGCCGTGCTGCTGTGCAACTTCTCGCGAGGCCTGCTCGAGCACGACGAGGTCGTGACCTTCTTCCACGAGTTCGGCCACCTCGTCCACGACATCCTCGGCGGCGCGCAGCGCTGGGCGCGCTTCAGCGGCGTGGCGACCGAGTGGGATTTCGTCGAGGCGCCGAGCCAGCTCCTGGAGGAGTGGGCGTGGGACGCCGAGGTGCTCGGGTCATTCACCGCGAACGAGGCCGGCGAGCCCATCCCTGCCGAGCTGGTCGCCAGGATGCGCGTCGCCGATGCGTTCGGTCGTGCTCTCGAGGTGCGCCGGCAGCTCGGGCACGCGAGCGTCTCCTACCACCTGCACGTCGACCGCCCCACAGACCTGCAGGCGGCGACCGAGCAGCTCTACACCGCCTCCTCGCCGGTGCAGCCGCTGCCGGGGCTCCACTCGTACGCCGGCTTCGGGCACCTCACCGGCTACGGCGCCTGCTATTACACGTACCAGTGGAGCCTGGTCATCGCGCGAGATCTGCTCTCGGGATTCGGGGCCGGGCTCATGGACGAGCAGACCGCACAGCGCTACCGTCGCGAGATCCTCGAGCCGGGTGGCAGCCGCGATGCGCGCGACCTGGTCGAAGCCTTCCTCGGACGGCCCTACTCGTTCGACGCATACCGGGAGTGGCTGGGGGCCTGAACCCCCGCCGCCGGTGTCGAGATCGCATCGACTTCACACAGGTATGCGGGGTAATCTTCCCCCTGCCGGACACCGTTCCCCCCTCGCCCGGTCCCTGATCACGGCCGCACTCGTGCGCGCCGACATCCCCCGAAGAAGCGGAGACACACGATGTCCGACCACGCCTCCACCGGCCGATCCGGCTCTGACGAGACCACCCCGTTCGATCAGCTGATCGCCGACTCGACGAAGCCCGCTCCGACTTCGTCGTCGAGCTTCGCGACGTCGTTCCGGGGCTATGACAAGGACGAGGTCGACGCCGAGCTCCGTTCCCTGCGCGCCCGACTGAACTCCGCCGAGGACCAGGTCACCTCGCTCAAGCAGAACCAGCGCCGGGCCGGTGCCGCGGTGACCCACAGCCGCGAGAAGATCGAGAAGCTCGAAGCCGACCTCGCCGCCGCCGAGGAGCAGCGCGTCGAGGCGGTCGAGAACCTCGAGGCCGCGGTCGCCGCGGCCGTCGAGCACGACCGCGATGCGGTCGAGCGGCTCTCGGGCGAGCTGGCCGCGGCCAATGCCCGGGCAGCGAGCGCCGAGCACCGCGTGCAGGCCCTCACCGAAGAGCTCGTAGGCGCGTCCGAGGAGTCCTCGGCATCCGATCGCCCTCGGTTCGAGGAGATCCTCCGCGTCGCCGAGGAGCAGGCGAACGTCCTGCTGCGCAACGCCACGGTGCAGGGTGAGCGACTGCTCGAAGTCGCCCTCGAAGACATCGAGTCCCGCCGCAAGGACGCGCAGGCCGAGGCCGATGCCCTCGTCTCGCAGGCGCAGCACGAGGCGCAGCAGGTCCGCCTCAAGATCGACACCGAGCTCACCGCCCACCAGGCGCGCATCGAGCGGGAGGCCGCGCACGCGGCCGAGAAGGTGTCGCAGGCCGAGCGCGAAGCCGCCGCCATCCGCACCGAGTCGGAGAAGGGCGCGGCGGCGCTGCGCTCGATGGTGGCCCGCGAGACCGGCCAGGCCCGTGCCGAGGCCGAAGAGGCCGTGCGCGAGCTGCGCGTCCGCGCCCTCGACTTCGAGGCCTCGCTCACGCGCCGTCAGGATGACGCGCAGCAGGAGTTCCTCGTGCTGCACACGCAGGCCGTCGCCCATGCCGAGCGCATCACGCAGGATGCGAACGAGCAGGTCGCCGCGTCGCTCGACCACGCGCAGCGGGTGTCGGCGAAGGCCGAGGACTTCGAGCGCCTGATGCGTGCTCAGGCCGCCCAGATCGAGGCCGACGCCAACGTGCGCGCCCGCGAGACGCTCGACCAGGCGCACGCCAAGGCTCAGCGCATCATGGACCTCGTGACCACCCAGGCGCAGACCGTGCTGCGCGACGCCGAGGACCGCACTCGCCAGCTGCGCTGGCAGCAGCATCAGCTCACGAGCTTCATGTCCGAGGTCAAGGAGATGATCCGGCCCGCCGTCGCCGTCGACGCGGCTCGCAGTTCGAGCGCCGCGGCACCTGCCGAGGGTGTGCCGGCCGATGCCGTGGTCACGGACGAGTCGGATGCCGAGATCGAGGCGGAGGCTGACCTCGAGGCGCCGGTCGGCGAGGCCGAAGCCGAGGTTGCGGCGCCGGAGGCCGACGTGGACGAAGCCGACGCCGAGGAGGACGTCGTCATCGCCGAGCTCGAGGATGCCGACCAGCCTGAGGCCGCCGATGACGAAGCCGATGACCTCCAGGCCGAGGACGCTCACGTCGAAGACGTTCAGGCTGAGGATGCGGAGACCGAGCGGGCCGACGAGCTCGAGCCCGTCAACAACTGACGCCGCACTCCGGCGCCCACCCCGGCCGAGACTCAGTGCCGCGCCCGAGACTCCGTGCGTTGCGCGGACTCTCGAGCGAGCAGCTGAGTTTCGGCGCGGGGCCTTTCGCTCCCAGCCCAGCCCGCCGCGTCGGCATCCGTCGCGTCGCCGTTCGTCTGTGCGAAACCGATGCTCCGGCGCGGCGTCGAGGTCGATTCCGCGCAGATGAAGCGCACCCGACCCCGCGGCACGCGACCCCGCAGCACCCGACCCCGCAGCACCCGACCCCGCAGCACCTGCGCATAAGCCTGTCCTGTCGTGCCGGGTCCCAGGCCTTACCCGCCGTGGCATCCGTCGCATCGCCGTTCGTCTGTGCGAAACCGACCTTCCGGCGCGGCGTCGAGGTCGATTCGGCGCAGATGAAGCGCGCACGCACTCCGAACGCGTGCTGGCGCCTGGCGCGCCGCGACCGACCGGAACCGCTGGCGCGCGGACCGGCCCGGCGGGCGCGGGTCAGGCCGAGGTCTCGCGGGCGATCGCGGCGATGAAGGCGTCGATGTCGTCCTCGGACGTGTCGAACGCGCACATCCAGCGGACTTCGTTCTTCGCGGCATCCCAGTCGTAGAACCGGAACGACGCGCGCAGCCGGTCGGCGACGCCGTCGGGGACGGTCGCGAAGACGCCGTTCGCCTGAGTCGGCTGCGTGAAGGCGACCCCGCGGATCGAACCATCGGCGAGACCCGCCTCGACCCCGGCGCGCAGGCGCTGGGCCATGGCGTTGGAGTGCGACGCATTGCGCAGCCACAGGTCGCCGTCGAGCAGGGCGATCAGCTGCGCCGAGACGAAGCGCATCTTCGACGACAGCTGCATGTCGAGCTTGCGCAGGTATGTGAGGCCCTGGGATGCACCGGGATCGAGCACGACGATCGCCTCGCCGAGCATCGCCCCGTTCTTGGTGCCGCCGAAGCTCAGCACGTCCACGCCCACGTCCGTCGTGATCGCACGCAGCGGGACGCCGAGCGACGCCGCCGCGTTCGAGATGCGCGATCCGTCCATGTGCAGCTTCATACCGTGCCCGTGCACGTGGTCGGCGATGGTCCGCAGCTCGCCGGGCGTGTACAGCGTGCCCAGCTCGGTGGACTGCGTGACCGATACCACCAGCGGCTGCGCGCGGTGCTCGTCGCCCCAGCCCCAGGCCTCGCGGTCGATGAGCTCGGGCGTGAGCTTGCCGTCCTCGGTCGGGACGTTGAGGATCTTGATGCCGCCGACGCGCTCGGGCGCGCCGCCCTCGTCGACGTTGATGTGCGCGGTCGTGGCCGCGATGACGGCGCCCCAGCGGGGCAGCATCGACTGCAGTCCGACGACGTTGGCGCCGGTGCCGTTGAAGACCGGGAACGCCTCGACCCCGTCGCCGAAGTGGCGCGCCATGACCTGCTGCAGCCGCGCGGTGTAGTCGTCCTCGCCGTAGGCGACCTGATGCCCGTCGTTGGCCGCGGCGATCGCGGCGAGCACCTCGGGGTGGATGCCGGAGTAGTTGTCGGACGCGAAGCCGCGCAGGGTCGTGTCGTGGATCGTGGTCACGGTGTTCCAATCTAGCTGTGTCATAACGCAGGCTCAGCCGGAGGTTCCGGTGCAGAGCCCGCGCATTGACGAGCGGTGCCTGTCGCGGCTCGGCATGCAGCCTGAGTTGCGACGACGCGGCCGCGGCGAGCTCAGAGGTCGGGGGCGGTCAGCTCGACGATGGTGTCGTTGACCTCGGCGGCCTCGGCCTGCCAGAGGTCGGCGAACCGCTGCGCAAGCGCGTCCTCCAGGCCCGAGAGCGCCGTGACCCGGAAGACGACGGATGCCGCGGCCAGCGGCGTTCCGGCATCCCGAGCCGCCTTGGCGAAGCCCTGCGCGACCGCACGCGCCCACGCTTCGGTCGCCGCCTTCACGGCCGCGTAGTTCGCGCCGCCGGCGAGCGGCCGGGCGACCGCGGTGGAGGAGACGACGGCCAGTCGTCCGGCGGACGACGACCGCAGGTCGTCATCGAAGGCCCGGGTGATGTGCCGCAGCGCGGTGAACGACGACTCGAGCGCGCGGAAGTCGGCATCCGTCTGACCGGCGAGTCCGCCGCCGCCGCGCCAGCCACCCACCAGATGCAGGAGCCCGTCGACAGCGCCGTGCCCGGCGTGCACGCGCTTCACGAGCGCACTCACAGCCGCCTCGTCGCCGAGATCGCACACCTCGGTGCCGACGCTCGGCACCGCCGCCGCGAGCTCGTCGAGCTTCCCCTGATCCCGCCCGACCGCGACCACCCGCGCGCCGGCCGAAGCCAGCGCGCGGGCAGCCGCGAGGCCGGACGCGCTCGTGGCGCCGGCGACGAGGACCAGCCGGCCCTCGACCGAGTCAGGCATCGTCTCCGCGCCCACTCCGCTGATCGCGGGCGCGATCGGCGGAGCCTCCGGGCGCGGGGGCCCAGCCGGTGATGCCCGCCGTCGACTCGATGACGGGCTTCATCTTCTTGTCGAGGGCCTCGAAGAACATCGAGAGCGGGAACTCGTCGTCCAGCACCGCGTCGGTGTACCCCTTCGGGGCGCCGGCGAGGATCTCGTCCGGCAGGCCGCGTGCCCAGACGGATGCCGGGCTCGGCGTGACCGTGCCGCGGACCAGGTCGTAGGCGGCGAGCCAGTGCGCCACCTTGGGCCGGTCGATCGAGCGCCAGTACAGCTCGTCGATCGCGTCGGCCAGCGCCATCACGGCTGCAGGGACGTCGGGCCAGTCGAACGCCAGCGAGGTGTCGGTCCAGTGCAGCACCCCGCGCTGGTGCAGCCAGGCGAACAGCAGCTGACCGCCGAGCCCGTCGTAGTTGCGCACCCGCGTGCCGGTGATCGAGAACCGGAAGATCCGGTCGAAGATCACCGCGTACTGGACGAGCTTCGCGTGCTCGAGCATCTCGCTCTCGGCGGGGTCCAGCTTCTCGCCCGCCTCGGCACGCGCCGCCAGGCGGCCCTGGATCGCGACGCATTCGCGGAACGCCGTGAGGTCGCACCGCAGCTCCTCCAGCGAGTACAGGAAGAACGGCATCCGCTGCTTGATCATGAACGGGTCGAACGGCAGGTCGCCGCGCATGTGCGTGCGGTCGTGGATGATGTCCCACATCACGAACGTCTTCTCGGTGAGCTCCTGGTCATCGAGCATGCGGGCAGCGTCCGCGGGCAGCTCGAGCTTGGTGATCTCGGCCGCTGCACGCACGACGCGCCGGTAGCGCGCCGCCTCGCGGTCCTGGAAGATCGCGCCCCACGTGAAGGGCGGGATCTCGCGCATCGCGACCGTCTCGGGAAAGAGCACCGCGGAGTTGGTGTCGTAGCCCGGCGTGAAGTCGAGGAACCGCAGCGAGACGAAGAGCTTGTTCGTGTACTGCGTCTCGAGCTCGGCGATGAACTCCGGCCAGATCACCTCGACGAGCACGGCCTCGACGTGCCGGTCGGACGAGCCGTTCTGGGTGTACATCGGAAAGACGACGAGATGACGGATGCCGTCGATCCGGTGCTGCTGCGGCTGGAAGGCCGTCAGAGAGTCGAGGAAGTCCGGGATGCCGAAGCCCTCGTCCATCCACCGCGTGAAGTCGCGCCGCGAGGCGTCGAGATAGTCGGCGTCATGCGGGAACAGCGGTGCGAGCTCATCCATCGCGGCGATGATCGTGCGGACGTGCTCGGCGGCGGCGGGGCGATCGGACGCCTCGGCGACGGAGCCGTCCTTGACCTGCAGGCTCTGCAGCGCGGTCGCGGCCGCTTTGAGCGACAGCCAGGCGGAGGAGGTCTCGACGCCCGGGGCCAGGCTCGCGTCCTCCACGACCTCGGGTTCGCCGACAATCGCCTGGGTCGCGTGGATGTGGCTGGTGGGCATGGTGAACCTCCGTTCCTGGGTGGACGCAGCCCAGTCTACGGGAGAAGTTCCTGTGCTTCATGCGTGTGGCAGGAATACTTCCTGTCGATGCGCGACCGGCTTGGTAGGGTCGGACCATGCTCAGCTCCGACGACTCGACGCCGACCGCGCCGGTGGACGACCCGATCGATGCGGCGATCGTGCGAGAGGTGTCGCGCAACGCCCGAGCGACGCTGGCAGAGTTGTCGGTAGCCGCGGGCCTGTCGGTGTCGGCCGTGCAGACGCGGCTGCGCCGCCTCGAGTCCCGCGGCGTGATCACCGGCTATCGCGCCGTCATCGACGCCGAGTCCGTGGGAAAGCCCCTCTCGGCGTTCATCGAGATCACTCCGCTCGACCCCGCGCAGCCCGACAACGCGCCAGAGATGCTCGAGCACCTCGCCGAGATCGAGGCCTGCCACTCGATCGCCGGCGATGCCAGCTACATCCTCTTCGTCCGGGTGAGCTCGCCGCGGCATCTCGAGTCGCTCATCCGCGACATCCGCCTCGCAGCCTCGGTCAACACCCGCACGACCGTGGTGCTGCAGACCTTCTACGAGAACCGCCCGATCCTTCCGGCGTGACGCGTGCCAGGCCGGCAGCCGTCGGGGGCGTCACAGAATCAGGAAGAACGCGACCCTGAGGCGACTTAGCCGAGCGCTTCGCGGCGAGTCTCCTGTATCTGGTTCGCCCACCGTCCCTGTCCTGTCCCCGCAGCGCCCCGGGTACGCTCAGGCCTATGGAGGGGACCTTCGACCGCGCCCGACGCCACGTCCTCGGACGCGGGGTGCTCCTCGTGCGCAATGCGCAGTCCGGCACAGCGGTCCTCCGATCCGATCCCGCTGATCTGTTCGCCGGGAGGCTCCCGGAAGCCGTACTGCACGAGCTCGCGGACGGGGAAGACCTCGGCGACGTCGTCGCCGCGGCGATGGAATCGGATGCCGCGCCCGATGTTCTCGGCATCTATGGCGGCGACGGGTCGGTGTCGCGCATGGCGCACCTGGCGCGGCGCTACGATCGCCCGCTGCTCGCGATGCCCGGGGGCACGTTCAACCACTTCGTACGCGCCCTCGACCTCACCGGGGTCGAGGTCGCCCTGGACGCCCTCGAGGCGGGATCGACAGTGTCGGTCGGGGTCGTCGAGGCGACCGTCGATGACGAGGAACCCGTGACCGTGCTGAACGTGGTCTCGGTCGGCGCGTACCCCGAGCTCATCGAGGAACGCCAGCGTCGCAGCAGCCTGGGCAAGTGGCTGGGCGGCGTCGTCGCGACGTGGGGCGCGTTGCGACGGGCAGAGCCGATCACCATCGTGCTCGCCGGCAAGCGGGCGCGGGTCTGGTCGGTGTTCGTCAGCGTCGGACGGAACGACCCCGAACGCGTCGCGACCATGCAGCGCCAGGGCGCCACGGCCGACCGGCTCGACATCCGCATCCACCACGCGCGCGGCTCGCGGCTGCGCGCCCTCGCGTCCCTCGCCTTCGGCAAGCGCACAGCCGCCGTCCTGCGAGCGGTGCGGCTGTTCCCGCGGGACGCCGATATCGAGCGCCTCGTGGTGACCGACCTCGAGCTGCGGGTCATTCCGCAGCCGGGGCGGCCCTCGGTGTTCGTACACGACGGCGAGCTCGTCGAGCGGGATCCTGCCGGGTTCACCCTGCATTGCCGAGCAGTCCCGTCATCGCTGCGCGTCTACGCCCCCGCGCCGTAGCCGGTCGTTGAGCGAGCGAAGCGAGACGAAACGCAGAAACGACGGATGCCGCGACCCACGCGAGGCCGCGGCATCCGATGCTCACTCAGTCGTGCTGCGGGAAGCCCAGGTTCAGCCCGCCGTGCGACGGGTCGAGCCAGCGCGAGGTGATCGCCTTCTCGGCCGTGAAGAACTCGAAGCCGTGCGGGCCGTAGGCCTTGGCGTCGCCGAAGAGCGAGGCCTTCCAGCCGCCGAACGAGTGGTAGGCCACCGGGACCGGGATCGGCACGTTGATGCCGATCATGCCGACCTGCGCCTCGCGCTGGAAGCGCCGGGCGGCGCCGCCGTCGTTGGTGAAGATCGCCGTGCCGTTGCCGTACAGGCTCGAGTTGATGATGCCGAGGCCGTCCTCGTAGCCCTCGACACGGACGACCGACAGCACCGGACCGAAGATCTCGTCGGTGTACACCGTCGACGAGGTGGGCACCTTGTCGATCAGCGTGGGGCCGAGCCAGAAGCCGTTGGGGTCGCCGTCGATCTCGACGTCGCGGCCGTCGACGACCACCGAGGCACCGTCCGACGAGGCGACGTCGATGTACGACGTCACCTTGTCGCGGTGCTGCCCGGTGATGAGCGGTCCCATGTCGCAGCCGCGCATGCCGTCGCCGGTGCGCAGGGTCGCCATGCGCTCCGAGACCTTCTGCACGAACTCGTCGGCGATGGTGTCGACGGCGAGGACGACCGAGATCGCCATGCAGCGCTCGCCGGCCGAGCCGAAGCCGGCGTTGACGGCGGCGTCCGCCGCGAGGTCGAGGTCGGCATCGGGCAGGATCAGCATGTGGTTCTTGGCGCCGCCGAGGGCCTGCACGCGCTTGCCGTGGCCGGTCGCCGTCTCGTACACGTACTTCGCGATCGGCGTCGAGCCGACGAACGAGATCGCCTTGACCTCGGGGTGCTCCAGCAGGGCGTCGACGGCCTCCTTGTCGCCGTGCACGACGTTGAGCACGCCGTCCGGCAGCCCCGCTTCCTTGAGCAGCGCGGCCATCCAGTTCGCGGCGGTCGGGTCCTTCTCGCTGGGCTTGAGGATCACGGCGTTGCCGGCGGCGAGGGCGACCGAGAAGAACCACAGCGGCACCATCGCCGGGAAGTTGAACGGGCTGATGATGCCCACGACGCCGAGCGGCTGGCGCAGCGTGTAGACGTCGATGCCGGTGGAGACGTTCTCGGAGTAGGCGCCCTTCGTCAGGTGCCCGAGGCCGCACGCGAATTCGACGACCTCCATGCCGCGGGCGATCTCGCCGAGCGCGTCGGAGAGCACCTTGCCGTGCTCGGACGTGAGGATCTCGGCCAGCTCGCCCTTGCGCTGGTTGAGCAGCTCGCGGAAGGCGAACATGACGCCCTGGCGCTTGGCGATGGACGAGTCACGCCAGCCCGCCCAGGCCTCGGATGCCACGTCGACGGCGGCTCCGACATCCGCCTTCGAAGCGAACCTCACCTGCTTCTGCACCGTTCCGAGCGCGGGGTTGTAGACGGATCCGGTCCGCTCGGATTCGCCGGCCCAGGCAGCCCCTCGCACCCAGTGCTCGAGGATCGTGGTCGCGGACTGGTCGGTCCGCTCCAGGGTCGTGGTGTCGGTCATCGTGTTCCTGCCCTTCATCGGGAAGCCCTCCTCGTGAGAGGACGCACACGCGTCAGAAGAGGTCTTCTTCGACGCTCGTCAAGGCTTCATCGTAAATCGTCATGGCCTGTGCCACCTCTTCGTCGGTCACGACGCAGGGCGGCACCACGTGGATGCGGTTCTCCGCAGCGAAGGGCAGCAGGCCCCTGGCGGTCAGCTCCTTCTTGAGCTTTCCGATCACCTCGGCGCCGACGGGCTCGCGCGTCGCGCGATCCGAGACGAGCTCGATCGCCCAGAACACGCCCTCGCCGCGGACCTCGCCCACGAGCGGGTGCGTGTCCTGCAGCGCGCGCAGTCCGGGGCCGATGGCGTCGGCGCCGATCCGCCGGGCGTTGTCGACGATGCCCTCGCTCTCCATCGCATCGATGGAGGCGATGATGGATGCCGCGGCCAGCGGATGCCCGGAATATGTCAGTCCGCCTGGGAAGACGCGGTCATCGAAGGTCGCCGAGATCGCGTCCGAGATCACGACCCCGCCGACCGGCACGTAGCCGGAGTTCACGCCCTTCGCGAAGACGATGAGGTCGGGCACGACGTCCGAGCCCTCGAACGCGAACCACCGGCCGGTGCGGCCGAACCCGCACATCACCTCGTCGAGGATCAGCACGATGCCGTACCGGTCGCACAGGGCGCGCACCCCGGCGAGGTAGCCGGGCGGCGGCACCAGGATCCCGGCCGTTCCCGGCACGGACTCGAGGAGGATCGCCGCGATCGTCGCCGGCCCCTCGGACTGGATGACGCGCTCGAGGTGCTGCAGCGCGCGCGCCGACTCCTCCTCCGGCGTCGAGGCCCAGAACTCGCTGCGATACAGGTACGGGCCGAAGAAGTGGGCGTGCCCGCGGGCGTACTGGTTCGGCATCCGTCGCCAGTCGCCCGTCGCGACGATGGCGGCTCCGGTGTTGCCGTGGTACGAGCGGTAGGTGGAGAGCACCGTGTCGCGCCCCGTGTGAAGCCGGGCCATGCGGATGGCGTTCTCGTTCGCGTCGGCGCCGCCGTTGGTGAAGAACACCTTGGCGAAGCCGTCCGGCGCCTTCGACAGGATGCGCTCGGCGGCGTGACCGCGGGTGAGGTTCGCGGTCGCCGGCCCGATGGTCGCGAGTTCGCCCGCCTGCTTCTGGATGGCGGCGACGACGGCCGGATGCTGGTGGCCGATGTTCACGTTGACCAGCTGGCTGGCGAAGTCGAGCATGCGATTGCCGGCGTGGTCCCACACCACGGTGCCCGAGCCCCCGGCGATCACCGGGAGATCCAGGCCCGCCTGCGCGGACCAGGAGTGGAAGACGTGCTCACGGTCGAGTCGCTTGGCCGCCGCGTCGAGATCCTCTGCCATCACGCCCGGTGTCCTTCCGTCGAGGTTCCTTCGCTACGCTCGTCGCTCGGCGACCGGGGGTCAACAGGCAACCCGGCCGCCGAGCGGGCGATGCGAGACGGAACGTCCGGCCGGTGTCAGTTGCCGCCTTCCAGCAGTTCGACGTCGATCGGCTCGAAACCGTCGCCCGTCAGGTCGACGCCCTCGGCCTCGAGCTCGTCCAGCGCCTGCTGGATGTACTCGTTGGACCAGGCGGTGGCCGGCGGCTCCTCGGTGATGAGGTGGGCGCCGGTCTCGTTGACGGCCGCCAGTGCTCCGTCGACCGTCTGCTGCCAGGCCGCCTCGTCGATGATGCCGATGCCGTCGGGTGACGGCCAGATCAGCTTGTTGATCTCGTTCATCATCCACAGCTCGTGGCTCGGGCCCCATGCGGAGCCGTTCTCGAGGGTGATCGCCGCCGCGTCTTCGGGGTTGTCGCGCGCGAACAGCCACCCCTTGACGACGGCCTTGAGGAACGCGACCGTGGTCTCGGCGTAGGCCTCGTCGCTCTCGAGTCGCTCGGTGTCGGCCCAGATCGCGTCCTGCAGCATGGCGCCGACGGTGTCCTGGTAGCTGATGACGTTGAAGTCCTCGGGCTGGTAGAGCTCACCGGTGTCGGGATCCACCGTCTCGAGCAGCTGGGCGTACTCGTTGTAGGTCATCGCCTGCGCCGCGTCGATGTCGCCCTGCAGGAACGCGTTCATGTTGAAGTCCTGCGTGATGATCTGCACGGTGCTGGAGTCCAGGCCCTCGGCGGCCATCGCCGCGAAGATCTCCCACTCGTTGCCGAAGCCCCACGAGCCGATGGTCTTGCCCTCGAAGTCGGCGACCGACTCGATGCCGGAGTCCGCCCACGAGACCTGCAGGGTGCCGGACCGCTGGAAGATCTGTGCGATGTCGGTGAGGTTGGCTCCGGCCTCGATCGAGCCGAGCACCTTCGGCACCCAGGCGATCGCGAAGTCGACGTCGCCGTTGGCGAGGGCGTCCTGCGGGACGATGTCGCCGCCCGACGGGATGATCTCGACGTCCAGGCCCTCCTCCTCGAAGTAGCCCTGGTCGATCGCCGCGAAGTAGCCCGCGAACTGCGCCTGGGGCAGCCACTGGAGCTGCAGCTTGACCGGCGTGAGGTCGCCGTCGCCGCCGTCGCCTCCGTCGGTCGTGTCCGTCCCCCCTGAGCCGGCGCAGCCGGCGAGAAGGAGGGCCGACAGGGCGAAGGCCCCGGTCGCGAGAGCGCGACGTGTGCTGTGGTTCATGTCGTTCCTTTCGATGTGACGCTGCGGTGCAGGGCCGTCCTCGAGGGGACGGGGTCGATGATCGCTGTGCTCATGCGCCTCCTGAGGGGATGCGGCGCAGCACGAGCCACTCGAGCAGAGCGGTCGCGAGGTAGAAGAGCAGGCCGAGCGCGATGGCCGCCGCCACGTAGGCCCAGGCGCGTGCGTACGCGCTGGTGGCCGCCGAGGTGGCGATGAAGGTGCCGAGGCCCCCGCGCGGCCCGCCGAAGTACTCGGCCACGAGGGCGGAGATCACGGCCAGCGAGCTCGCGATGCGGATGCCGGTCATCAGGTAGGGCACGGCGGTGGGCAGCGTGACCTTGCCGAAGGTCTGCGCACCGGAGGCGGCGTAGACGCGCATGAGGTCGCGGTGGACCGGCCGGGTCTGGCGCAGGCCCCGCAGAGTGTTGACGAACACGGGGACGAACGCGGCGAGCGCGGCGATGGCCTGCCGGCCGAATTGGCTGTCGGCGCCGAACATCGAGTTCAGCACCGGGGCCAGGGCGACGATGGGCACCACCGCGAGGGCGGCCACGACGGGCGCCGACATCCCGTCCACCGCGCTCCACCGCGACGCGAGGGCGGCGAGGAGGACACCGCCCAGCGTGCCGACGACGAGTCCGATGAGGGCATTGGTGCCCGTGACGATCGTCGCCGAGAGGATCGCCGGCCAGAACTCGACCAGCTGCTCGGCGATCGCGGCGGGGCTCGGCAGCAGGTAGTCCGACACTCCGACCACCGTCACCAGGAACTGCCACAGCGCGAGGCCGAGCAGGCCCACGACGATGGGGGCGATGACGCGCAGCCGTCGCTCGGTGGCCGGGCTCCAGCCCGCCGCACGGGCGCCCGAGGCGGAGTGCGCCTGGACGCTCATCGCTCCTCCGCGCCGCGCGGCCCGCTCGCGGGAGCGCCGTGGAGGGCCTCGCGCACGGCCGTCACGATGGCGAAGAACGCCGGGCTCTCGCGGAGCGCGTCGTCGCGCGCGCCGACCGCCGCGAACCCGGTCTCGATGACCGACGTGATCCGGCCGGGCCGGGGTGACATCACCACGACCCGGTCCGAGAGGAACACCGCCTCCGGGATCGAGTGGGTGACGAACACCACCGCGGCGCCGGTCTCCGCGGCGATGCGCGAGAGCTCGACCTGCATGCGCTCACGGGTCATCTCGTCCAGGGCGCCGAACGGCTCGTCCATGAGCAGCAGCCGGGGCCGCTCGGCCAGGGCCCGCGCGATCGCGACGCGCTGCTGCATTCCGCCGGAGAGCTGATCCGGATGCCGGTCGGCGAAGTCCGACAGTCCGACGAGGTCTGCGAGCTCGGCGACGCGCGCTGTGCGCTCGGCGGACCCGACCCCGTGGATCTCCAGCGGCAGCGCGATGTTGGCGGCGACGGTCCGCCAGGGGAGGAGCCCCGCCTGCTGGAAGGCGATGCCGTAGTCCTGATCGCGGCGAGCCCGGTGCGCCGGCTTGCCGAACACCTCGATGGTGCCGGCGCTCGCCGCGTCGAGATCGGCGATCAGGCGCAGCAGCGTCGACTTGCCGCAGCCGGACGGCCCGATGAGCGACACGAACTCGCCGGCCGCCACGCTCAGGTCGATCCCGTCGAGCGCGGTGACGTCGCGCGCCTTGGAGGCGAAGACCTTCGAGACTCCGTGGACGCTCACCGCCGCGGCGGTCGTCGCGGTGTGCGGGTTCGTCGCCGTGTCGCTCATCAGACGGCCTCTCCTCGTCGGTAGTCCTTCAGGAACACGCCCAGCAGCGCGACAGAGCCGGCGGCCACGAGTCCGAGCACGACGGCGCCGAAGATCGGCGCCCACGCCTTGGACGGATCGCCCGACGCCTGCCCGGCGAACTGGATCAGCAGGCGCCCGATGCCGCCCTGCAGGCCCGGTCGACACCTCGGCGACCACCGCGCCGATCACGGCGTTGGCGGCTCCCAGGCGCAGCGCGGGCAGCAGGTAGGGGACGGATGCCGGCAGCCGCAGCTTCAGCAGCGTCGGCCAGTAGCCCGCCGCGTACGTGCGCATCAGCTCGGTGTGGATGCGGTCCGGCGACTGGAGCCCGCGGAGCGCGCCGACGGCGATCGGGAAGAACGCCAGGTACGAGGCGATGAGCGCGACGGACATCCAGTCCTGCCACTCCCAGCCGCCGATCTCGATGCGCGACCCCCAGCTCTTCACGATGGGCGCGAAGGCGATGAGCGGCACGGTCTGGCTGAGGATGATCCAGGGCAGCAGTCCCCACTCGGCCAGGCGCCAGCGCTGCATGAGCAGGGCGAAGAGGAAGCCGACGATCATGCCGACGACCCACCCGACCGCCGCGATGCCGAGGGTCGTCAGCGCACCCAGCGCGATGATCGACCACAGCGGCGGCGATCCCTCCTGGCGGGTGACCGGCTCGACCAGGCGCACGGCCATGTCCCACACGTGCGGCATGGCGAGGTCGGTGGTGCGCGGCAGGATCCGCACCCCCAGCACGATCACGCCGTCCTCCGGCGCGAGCAGCTTGTACAGCTCCCAGAGCACGATCACCGCCGCGACGCCGACGATGCCCCACAGCCACGCGCGCGCCGGGCGCGGGCCCTTCGGGCGCGCGGGCCGCGTAGGGCGCGCGGGGTCTCCCGGAGGGGCCGGAACGGCCTGGGCCGCGGTGGGATCCGCCGTCATGCCTTCGCCGTCACCTGAGCCGAAAGCGCCGGGATGACCGTCTCGCCGTACACCCGCATCGTCTCCTCCTTGTTGTCGTGCTGGAGGTAGCCCGCGAACTGGGTGACGCCGAGCGCGCGCAGCTGCTCGAGCTTCGCGATGTGCTCGTCGGCCGTGCCGAGGATGCAGAACCGCTCGACGATCTCGTCCGGCACGAAGTCGACGTGGTCGTTGTCGGCCTTGCCGTGGGTGTTGTAGTCGTAGCCCTGGCGGCCGGCGATGTACTCCGTCAGCGCCTCGGGCACCGCACCGTGCTCGCCGTACTTGGCGACGATGTCGGCCACATGGTTGCCCACCATGCCGCCGAACCACCGGCACTGCTCGAGCATGTGCGCGCGGTCCTCGCCGATGTACATCGGAGCGGCCACGCAGAAGGCGATCGACTCGGGGTCGCGGCCGGCGGCGGCCGCGGCATCCTTCACCGTCTTGATCATCCAGGCGGCGATGTCGACGTCCGCGAGCTGCAGGATGAAGCCGTCGCCCACCTCGCCGGTGAGCTTCAGGGCCATCGGCCCGTACGCGGCGACCCAGACGTCGAGCTCGGACCCCCGGCTCCACGGGAACTGCAGCGTGGCGCCCTTGTACTCGACGGGTCGCGAGTTCGCGAGCTCGCGGATCACGTGGATCGACTCGCGCAGCTCGGCCATGGTCACCGGCTTGCCGTTCGTCACCCGCACCGCCGAGTCGCCGCGGCCGATGCCGCAGATCGTGCGGTTGCCGTAGAGCTCGTTGAGAGTGGCGAAGACGGATGCCGTGACGGTCCAGTCCCGCGTGGCGGGGTTCGTCACGAACGGGCCGACCGTCACCCGCTTGGTGGCGCCCAGGATCGCCGAGTGGATGACGTACGGCTCCTGCCACAGCAGGTGCGAGTCGAACGTCCACACGTGGCTGAACCCGTGCGCCTCGGCGAGCTGCGCGAGCTGCACCGTGCGGGCGGCCGGGGGATTGGGTTGGAGGACGACTCCGAAGTCCATGTCACACCTTCCGGTCGGTGAGCGAGGAGCGAAGGGGCGAGATGACGCGGGCCATGATCAGATGAGGTACTGCGACAGGCCGCGCTTGAGGTAGCGCCCGTCGCCCTTCGCGCCGAGGTACTGCCCGGCGTCGACGACGACCTTGCCGCGCGAGATCACGGTGTCGACGTGCCCGTCGATCTCGTAGCCCTCCCACGCCGAGTGGTCCATGTTCATGTGGTGGCTGCGGCCCTCGCCCATCCCGATCGAGGTGTGCCCGTTCGGGTCGTAGACGACGACGTCGCCGTCGGCGCCGGGCTGGATCACCCCCTTGCGGCCGTAGAGGCCGAACATGCGGGCGGGGGTCGTGCTGGTCAGCTCCACCCAGCGCTCGAGGGTGATCTTCCCCGTCACGACCCCCTGGTACATGAGATCCATGCGGTGCTCCACCGAGCCGATCCCGTTCGGGATGGCGCGGAAGTCGTCCTTGCCCAGCTCTTTCTGGCCCTTCATGCAGAACGGGCAGTGGTCGGTCGAGACCATCTGGATGTCGTTGGTGCGCAGCGCCTGCCACATGTGGTGCTGGTGGCCCTCGCCGCGACTGCGCAGCGGCGTCGAACACACCCACTTGGCGCCCTCGAACTGTCCCCACTCCTCGCTGAACGCGCCGAGCTGCTCCTCGAGCGAGAGGTACAGGTACTGCGGGCACGTCTCGCCGAACACGTTCCACCCCTGGTCGCGCGCCCACGCGAGCTGGTCGACGGCCTGCTTGGCCGACACGTGCACGACGTACAGCGGCGCGCCGGTGAGGTTCGCGAGCATGATCGCCCGGTGGGTGGCCTCCTCCTCCATCTGCCAGGCGCGGGCGATGCCGTGGTAGTACGGCGCCTTCTTGCCGGCCTCGGCCAGCTGAGCGGCCAGGACGTCGATCGCGGGTCCGTTCTCGGCGTGCATCATCGTGAGCAGCCCCGTGTCGGCAGACTTCTGCATCGCCCGCAGGATCTGCGCGTCGTCGGAGTAGAAGACGCCGGGGTACGCCATGAACAGCTTGAAGCTCGTGACGCCTTCGTCGATCAGGCCGTCCATGGCCGAGAGCGAGTCCTCGTCGACGCCGCCGACGATCTGATGGAATCCGTAGTCGATCGCGCAGTTGCCGGCGGCTTTCTCGTGCCACGCCGCCAGGCCGTCCTGCACGCGCTCGCCGTAGCGCTGCACGGCGAAGTCGATGATCGAGGTGGTGCCGCCCCACGCCGCCGCGCGCGTGCCGGTCTCGAACGTGTCGCTCGCGTTGGTGCCGCCGAAGGGGAGCTCCATATGCGTGTGCGCGTCGATGCCGCCGGGGATCACGTACTTGCCCGTCGCGTCGATGACACGGTCGACGGATGCCGCGACATCCGTCCCGAGCAGCTCCGAGCCCGGCCGCAGCACCGCCGCGATCGTCTCGCCGTCGATGAGGACGTCCGCCTCGCCGCGGCCCGTGGCCGAGACGACGGTGCCGCCGGTGATGAGTGTGGTCGTCATGCTGTCCTCCGTCGTCGAGCGGGCTGCGCGGTGCGGGCTGCGACGTCGCTCCTCACGGTCACGGCTGCGCGATCGCGGTGTAGGAGTCGGGCCGGCGGTCGCGGTAGAACTGCCAGTCGTCGCGCATCTGCTTGACCATGTCCATGTCGAGGTCGCGGATGAGCACCTCCTCGTCGGTGCCCGATCCGCGTTCCCCGACGAAGTCGCCGCGCGGGTCGATGACCTGGCTGGTGCCGTAGAAGTCGACCGCGAGCTCGCCGTACTCGTTGTCCTCGCGGCCCACGCGGTTGGGCTGCAGCACGAAGTATCCGTTGGCGACCGCCGCGCACGGACCCTCGACCTCCCACAGCCGGTTCGACAGCCCGGGTTTGGTGGCGTTCGGGTTGAAGACGATGTGCGCGCCGTTCAACCCGAGTTCTCGCCAGCCCTCGGGGAAATGCCGGTCGTAGCAGATGTAGGTGCCGACCTTGCCGACGGCGGTGTCGAAGACGGGGTAGCCGAGGTTGCCGGGGCGGAAGTAGAACTTCTCCCAGAAGCGATCGAGGTGCGGCAGGTGATGCTTGCGGTATTTGCCGAGGATCGTGCCGTCGGCGTCCACCACGACGGTGGTGTTGTAGTAGACGCCGGTGATGTCCTCCTCGTAGATGGGAAGGATCATCACCATGTTCAGCTCGGCGGCCAGTGCCGCGAACCGCTGCACGATCGGCCCGTCGGCGGGCTCGGCGTAGTCGTAGTACTTCTTGTCCTGCGTGATGCCGAAGTAGGGGCCGTAGAACAGCTCCTGGAAGCAGATCACCTGCGCACCCTGAGCCGCGGCATCCCGCGCGAACTGCTCGTGCTTGTCGAGCATCGACTCCTTGTCGCCCGTCCAGGTGGTCTGCGTGATGGCCGCGCGTACCGTCGTCATCGTCTCTCCCTGCGTTTCCCTGATCCTCACCCATCCGGATTTCCCGGCGGTTTCGGCCTGTGACGCGACAGTAAAGCCTGGGTCGCGCCGCCGCAATGGTGGGTCGGGCAGACCATAACGATGTACATCGCGGGACGGATGCCGCGGCATCCGTTCTCCCGTAGCGTGAAACGGTGTTCCGCCGCCTGAAGCCGTACCAGATCGTCGTCGACGTCGTGGTGGCCGTGCTGTTCTTCCTGGTGGCCTGGCCCGCCGAGGCCGTGCTGGTCAGCCGGGCGGGGCTCGAGCCGAACATCGACGGCACCGCCGCGACGGTCACCGCAGCCCTGGTGGTCGCCGTGTTCGCCGTCGCGCTCGCGCTGCGGCGGCTCTCGCCCGCTCTCGCTCTGACCGTCGCGTGGGCGGGCGCTCTGCTGCAGATGGCTCTCGGCCGCCCTCCGGGCCTGGCCGACTTCGCGATCTTCGCGGTGCTGTACGCCACCGCCGCCTACGGCTCCTCGCGCGTGTACTGGGCCGGGCTGCGTCTCGGCCCTGGGCGGTGCGCTGGTGATCACGGTGTACCTCATGGCCGGCCCGGTGTTCGCGGGGGGAGCCGGGCTGACGTGGGAGACCCTTCCCCTCGCGCTCGTGATGCTCGTCGCGGCCGCCTTCGCCCTCGGACTGTCCTGGACGATCGGCGCCCTCGTGCGCACGGCGGTGCGCGCGCGGGTGAGCCGCGACGCCAAGGAGCGCGCCGAGGCGGACGCCGTCGTCGAGCAGGAGCGGGTGCGCATCGCGCGCGACATGCACGACGTCGTCGCGCACTCGCTCGCCGTGGTGATCGCGCAGGCCGACGGCGCACGATACGCCGCGGCGGCCGATCCGGCTGCGGCGACGACGGCGCTCGGCACGATCTCGACCACGGCCCGCTCGGCGCTCGCCGACGTGCGGCTGCTGCTCACTCAGCTGCGGCACAGCCAGGCAGAGGGGCCGCAGCCGACGATCGCCGACCTCGAGCAGCTCTACGCGCAGGTCCGCGCCGCCGGGGTGCAGCTGCGTGTCGACGTCGACCCCACGCCGCCCGGCGAGCCTCCCGCGGGCGTCCAGCTCGCGGTGTACCGGATCCTCCAGGAGGCGCTGACCAACGCGCTGCGCCACGGCACCGGCGGACCGGTCGATGTGGGGCTGGCGTGGCATGCGGACCGCGTCGACGTGGAGGTGGGCAACCCCGTCGCCGGCGCGGTGGGGGCAGCGCCCGGGCACGGCGTGATCGGCATGCGAGAGCGGGCGCAGCTGGCCGGGGGCAGCCTCGAGGCCTCCGCGGACGCCGGCCGGTTCATCGTGCGCGCGACCCTCCCGATCGGGGCGGCCTCGTGACCGGCCCGATCCGGGTCGTGCTCGTCGACGACCAGGCGCTGTTCCGGGCGGGCATCCGCATGCTCGTGGGCTCCCAGCCCGACCTGGAGGTCGTGGGTGAGGCGTCGAACGGCCACGAGGCGCTCGACGTCGTCAGGAGTACCCGGCCCGATGTCGTGCTCATGGACATCCGGATGCCGGTCATGGACGGCCTTACGGCCACCGCCGAGCTGCTGCGCGACGACGATCCACCCCGCATCGTGATGCTCACGACGTTCGACCTCGACGAGGCCGCAGCCCGGGCGATCCGGCAGGGCGCCAGCGGGTTCCTGCTCAAGGACGCCGACCCGGAGTTCCTCCTCGCGGCGATCCGCACCGTGCATTCCGGTTCGGCCGTGATCGCGGCATCCGCCACTCGCGATCTGTTCGCCCACTTCTCGGATGCCGCGCCCCGCCCCATCCCGGCCACCTACGGCACACTGACCGACCGCGAGCGAGAGATCTTCGCGCTGGCCGCGCGCGGGCTCTCCAACGCCGAGATCGCGGGACGCGAGTTCCTCAGCGAGGCGACCGTGAAGACGCACATCAGCCGCATCCTCACCAAGCTCGCCCTGCGCGACCGCGTGCAGCTCGTGGTGTTCGCCTTCGAGCACGGCCTCGCCTGACGCGGCCGCTTCAGTCGCCGGCTCAGGGGTCGAGCGTGCACGAACTCCTCAAGAAGCTCGATGCAGGCCCGCAAAGGTGCCCCAGCGGACCCGACTCCTCCACATTTGAGGAGTTGTGGACGGGACGCCGCCGCGCCCGACCCTGGGCGCGCCCCGGTCGTTGAGCGAGCGAGACGAAACGCCCCGAGCTCAGCGCCCTTCGAGGGCCTTGCGGTGTTTGGCGTAGGCGCGGCGGCCGATCAGCCGCCACGCCAGCCGCCCGGGTACGGGCATGTGCTTGTGCAGCCACTCGTCGCCGCCGTCGGGCTGCGATGCCAGGATCTCGCCCAGCTGCTGCCAGGTCTGTGCCTTGGGGATCGACTTCCGCCCATGCTCGGAGAACCATTTCACCTCGGCCTCGGTGATCGTGGACTCCATGACGGGCACGATGTTCGTCTCCTCGTCGGGGAGGTGCACGGCCAGGGCTCCGTTGATGCCCTCGAGCGCCGCGAGGACGGGCGCGGCATCCGCGGCTCGTCCCGACGCGCGCCACGACGGCAGAGCCAGGTCGAGCTCGGTGAGGTGGGCGAGCATCTCGGCATGCTGGGCCTTCATGCGCGCGACGTGCGACGAGCACGCAGGAGCGCGGGTCTCCAGGGCCTCCCAGAGCTTCTGGTCCTCGCCTTCGTGGTGCGCGTGCAGACCGAGCGACATGGTCTCGAGCTGCGTCGCGACCGCGGCGGCGTGCACCGTGTTCTGCTCGGACACCGCAAGGACGAGGTCGGGTCCCTCGCCGAACCCGCGCCGGAACATGCGATGGATCTCGATCATCCCGCTCGCGTCGCAGGTCTTGGGGCGGTCGGGCAGCGAGCCGTCGGGCAGGCCGCCGCTGGGCGGCAAGGGTGTCGCGGGCATCGGGTCTCCTCGTCGTCGTCGAGCGGTTCATTCGTGCACGATCGACGCTCCACCGCATGTTGCGGGTCGAGTCCGCACAGACGAACCGGGCTGGTCGAGACGATAGACCCGGCGACCCGGCCGCGGAAGAGTCATCCTCGCGATGTACGCGGATGCTCCGCCCGGCCGACGCGAGAGCCCACCGCCGGTTCGTAGCGTCGTAGCCATGGAGATCACATCGACCGACCTCGGCCTCGCCGCCCGGGTCCAGCAGCTCACGAAGACCTACGGCACCGGCGAGAGCACTGTGCGGGCGCTCGACGGCGTGTCGGTGGGCATCCGCCGCGGCGAATTCACCGCGATCATGGGGCCGTCCGGATCGGGCAAGTCCACCCTCATGCACATCATGGCGGGATTGGATGCCCCGACCGCCGGCCGCGCGTGGATCGGCGACACCGACATCACGGCCCTCTCCGACCTCGAGCTGACCATCCTCCGCCGCCGGCGCGTGGGGTTCGTCTTCCAGGCGTTCAACCTCGTCCCGACGCTGGACGCCCTCGCGAACATCCTGCTCCCGTTCGACCTCGACGGGCGCCGTCCCACGGCGCTCGAGAAGGCGCGCATCGACGGCCTGATCGAGGCCCTCGGGCTGGCCCCACGTCTCGGCCACCGTCCGCACCAGCTGTCGGGCGGACAGCAGCAGCGCGTCGCCATCGCCCGCGCCCTGGCGACGGCCCCCGACCTCGTCTTCGCCGACGAGCCCACCGGCAACCTCGACTCGCGCAGCGGTCGCGAGGTGCTCCGTCTGCTCGCCTCCGCGAGCCGCGAGCACGGTCAGTCGATCGCGATGGTCACGCACGATCCGGTGGCCGCCAGCCACGCCGACCGCGTGCTCTTCCTGGGCGACGGGCAAATCGTGGCCGACAAGCCGCGCCAGAGCGCCGAGGAGATCTCGGCGTACATGCTCGCGACCGAACTGAGCGCCGGCGAGCCGGCGGTGGCCTCATGATCCCCACGGCTTCTCCACTCGCCGCTGGCGCGTCGGGCGGAGCCTCCGGCCGCGTGGGCCCGACCCTGGCGACAGCGCCGGAGGCGGAGCGGCTGCCCCGGCCCGCGGCATCCGCTCGTCTCCCGTGGCTGCGCGAGCGCGGGCATGGGCGCGAGCATCCTCGTCGCTGCGATCTCGAGCGCCTTCGGCGCGGTGCTGCTGAGCGCCACCGGCTACATCGCCGCGATCCTGCGGGCCGACCCCTACCTCGGCGAGAGCGAGACGGTCGCCATCGTCCTGGCGATCATGTCGGTCATCCTGGTCGGCGTCGCCGTGTACGTCGCGGCGATCGTGACCTCGAACACGTTCTCGACGGTCGTCGCCGGACGCACGCGGCACATCGCGCTGATGCGCCTCATCGGCGCCTCGGCCCGGTCGCAGCGAGCCGAGGTCGCCCGTCAGGGGCTGGTCGTGGGCGCCATCGGCGCGTTCCTCGGGCTGCTGGCGGGCACCGCGCTGGCTGCCGTCGGCATCGTGATCCTCGAGGCGCTGCTCGGCATCGACGACGTCGGGTACTCCGTGGTGCAGCCCGTGCTGCTCATCCCGGCCGTGATCGTCGCCCTCACCACCTGGGCGGCGGCGTGGACCGGCTCGCGCCGTGTGCTCACAGTCACCCCGCTGCAGGCGCTCGGCGGGTCGGTGGAGGCATCCCACGAGACCCTCTCCCGCAAGCGAGGACGCAACGGCTCGGCGATCGGACTGTTCGCCGCAGGCGCGGCACTGCTCGCGGCGGGCATCCTGTTCGGTCTGCTCAGCCCGCTCGGCGTGACCGTGGCCTTCATCGGCGGCATCCTGTCGTTCACGGGGCTCGTGCTCGGGTCGACCCTGATCATGCCGCCCGTGCTGCGACTGGTCGGCCGCATGTTCGGCCGCTCGGCCACCGCTCGCCTGGCGGCCGAGAACGCGCTGCGCTACCCGGAGCGCTCGAGCAGGATGGCCATCGGCGTCGTCGTCGGCGTCACCCTCGTGACGATGTTCGCCGTCGCGCTCGAGACGGTGAAGTCGGTCATCGCGATCTCGTCGGGGGGCGAGATCGAGCCGGAGTTCTCGGCGCTCATCGACACCTTCTCCGGCATCATGATGGCGCTCGTCGCCGTGTCGGCGGTCATCGCCGCCGTCGGACTCGTCAACCTCCTGACGATCGGCGTGGTGCAGCGCCGCCGCGAGCTCGGACTGCTCCGCTCGCTCGGCGTGTCGACCGGACAGGTGCGGCGCATGGTCCTGCTCGAGGCCGCGCACATCACGATCGCAGCGGTCGGCACCGGCCTGGTGCTCGGCATCGGGTACGGGTGGGCCGGGGCGCAGTCGCTCCTCGGATCCGTCCCGATGCCGCCCGCCTGGCAGTCCCCGACGCTGGTCGCGCCGGCGGTGCCGTGGCTGCCGGTCGTGGTGATCGTCGTCGCGATGGCGGCGCTGACCCTGATCGCGGCGGTGGTGCCCACGCGCCTCGCGACGCGGGTGGCGCCGGTCGAGGCGCTCGCCGACTGAGCGTCGACGGACGACGGATGCCGCGGCTCAGGCTTCGAGCCGCGGCATCCGTTCGTCCTTCGTTCAGATCCCCGGGTCGTCGGCCTCCGGTGCGACGGCCTCCGGGGCAGGGTCGTGCGCCCACGTCGGGGCGAGCGCCGTGATGCGCGCCGCCCGCCACTGCCACATGCCCCACAGCACCGGCCACAGTGCGGGCGCGGTCGGCCCGCCGATCACGAGCCGGTCGCGCCACAGCGTGCGGGACGGATCGCCCGGCGCCGGTGAGACCGCCATCTGGTGGTCCCAGACGTCCAGGCTCGCGAGCGGCCCGGTCAGGGGGATGCCGCTGTCGCGGAAGATCCGCACCGGTCCGTCAGCCTCGTCGACGGTGCGCTCGCTCACGTGGATGAGCTGACGACCCATCGGCAGCGAGCCGAAGGCCGAGAGCTGCACCGGGACATCGTCGCCGGAGCTCCATGCGGTGGGCAGGCCGTTCGGCACGAGAGGCTCCAGGCCGAGCAGGGGACCGTAGAGCTCGGCGACGGCACGGGGGGAGTGCACCGCGCGCCATGCGGCGTCGGCGTCGCAGTCGAGCACGAGCTTGAGCATGATGCGCATGGTTCAGTCTCGCACCGACGGACCACGGCCCCGCCGCGCTGGCGCCGCCGCTGATCGACGGCTATGGTGTGCCGCAATTCAGGTTCTCTGCTCCTCCCGGCCGCGCCGGTCACGTGATCGTGCGGGGACTGCGGGCGGCGGGACCTGACGAGCCTGAGGTATGACACATCCGGCCGCCGGCCGCCGGCCGCCGGCCGCCGGCCGCACGGGCCGGGCCGCGCGGCGCCGTACGCTGGACGGATGCCCGGCCCGCAGCATCCGCACGACCAGTCCGCCTACCAGGTGCGCATGGAGTGGGGCGTCGTCGGTCTCGCGCGTCTCGCCCCCGCCGACGTCATCGTCGTGGTCGACGTGCTGCGGTTCTCCTCGACGGTGATCCAAGCCGGCGAGCGGGGCGAGACGACGGCACTGGATGCCGCGGCCCACGCCGTCTCGCTCAACGGCGCGGCGGTGGCCGCCGCGGCCGGTGCGGGAGACGCCACCGTACTCGTGGGAGGACTCCGCAACGCGGCGGCCGTCGCGCGAGCCGTCCTCGACCTTCAGCACGAGCGCGGCGCGCGCACCAGCATCTCGGTCATCGCGTGCGGCGAGCTGTCGTCGCGCGAGCCGGACGCGGCGCTGCGCTTCGCCGTCGAGGACCTGCTCGGCGCCGGCGCCGTGATCGATGCGCTCGCGAACCTCGGCATCGACCACAGCTCTCCGGAGGCCGCCGTGGCCGGCGAGGGCTTCCGCTCCCTCCGCGGTGCGGCGCGGCATCTGCTCACAGCGAGCGCGTCGGGCCGCGAGCTCGAGGCCGTGGCCCTGCGCGACGAGGTGCTGGCGGCGGCTGCGGTGGACGCGGCATCCGTCGTCCCCGTCCTGCGCGACGGCGCCTTCGCCGCGCTCTGACGCCGGGTCAGCGCGGGGTGATCGCAGCCAGACGCGTCGCCGGTGTGATCTGCCGGCGGGACCACGTGAAGGCGAAGCGCTCGTCGAAACGCGGTGCGCACTTCGCGCACGAGGTCGGGCCTGGTCGCTCGGCGGTGCCGGTAGGCGACATGCCCGGCCGGGCACATCGCCGACCCAGGGCGCCAGGTCGGTCGCCGTCTCGCCCTGGTGCGTCGTGCCGCCGACGTACCCGAGCTCGCGCGCGATCGTCTTCCACTTCTGCCCGTGACCGGCGGTCGGGCCGGCGAGCGCGTGGGCGACCTCGTGCAGCAGCGTCTGGTGGTTGGTGTCGTCGTCGTAGCGGGCCGCCAGGTAGCGCGAGACGCTGATGCGCTTGCGCGTGAAGTCGCACAGGCCCGCGCGGCGCTTGGCGTTGTCGAAGCCGAACGACCACGTGTCGTCGAGGTGGGCGGCGATCAGCGCCTCGGCCCAATGACGCACCCGGTGCAGTTCCGACATGGATGAGAGACGTAGACGGCGCCGTGCGACAGTCAGCTGGCGACCGAGTGCGCGGCGCGTCGGCGGTCGGCTGCGTCGATGGCGAGCAGGGTCGACTCGAGCTGGTCGTCGGCCGCACCGGACTCCTGGCGCAGGAACAGCGCGCGCTTGAAGTCGCGGCGCGCCGAGACGAAGTCGCCGGCCTCGTAGTGCACCTTGCCGCGGTGCTGATAGGCGAAGGCGGCGATGCCCGACCAGCCCTGGCCCTCGGCCTCTTCGGCGCAGGTCGTGAGCTCCTGCTCGGCCGCCGCGTAGGCGCCGCGCATCTGCAGCACCGAGGCGTGCAGGATGCGCGCGCGCAGCAGGTCCTTGCGCGTCCCCGCCATGCGGGCGACGCGCACCGACTGCTCCGAGAGCGACGAGCGCATCCTCCGAGCCGGTCGAGCACCTTCAGCAGCCAGACCCGCTCGAGCAGCGCGGGCAGGCTGCGCTGCTCGCCGATCTCGTCGAGGCGCTCCTTGCACTGACGCGCGATCGACCTGCTCGCGCAGGGTGTCGGGGTCGTACCCGCGGATGTAGCTCACAGCGACTCCCTTCGCGCGGTTCCGGTCGCTCCTCCAGTGTGACGCGCGCGCGGCGGATCATCGGCGGTGGCACGCCGACAGCCGCGAGGCAGCGGAGGACCGGATCAGCGGTCGAAGACGGATGCCGAGGGCTCGGGTGAGGCCGTCGCGTCGGCGTCCGAGGCGACCCGCGCGCCGCGCGCGAACTCCTCGCAGCCTCGGCGCCCTGCGGCGACCTTCGCCGGGTGCGGCCCGGCCGCCATGAGCCGCGGCAGCCACTCGCGTCGGAAGCGGCGCCCGGGATGCCGCGATCACGAGGTTGCCGAAGCGGCGGCCCTTGAGCATCTGCACCTCGGCCAGCACGATGACGTGCTCGAGCACTGCGCGCGATCGGTCGCCACCTGACGCCGCGCGAACGCGAGCCCGGCCCCGTCGGCGACGTTGACCAGCAGCACGCCCTCGGGTGCGAGGTAGCCGCGCCGCGGCGGTGTAGAACTCGACCGTCGTCAGGTGCGCGGGGGTCTGGGCGCCCGAGTACACGTCCGACACGACCAGGTCGACGGCGCCGACCAGTCCGGCGGGCAGACGCTCGAGTCCGTCGCGCGCGTCGCCGATCCGCACGCGGATCGACGCCCCGCGCGGCAGCGGAAGGCTCTCGCGCACGAGGTCCCACAGCGCCGGCTCGAGCTCGATGACCTGCTGGCGCGAGCCCGGCCGGGTGGCCTCGACGTAGCGCGGGAGGGTCAGGGCTCCGGCGCCGAGGTGGATCGCGGTGAGCGGCTGTCGCGGCATCCGGAGCTGGTCGATGACCGCGCCCATGCGCGCGATGTACTCGAAGTGCAGGTGAGTCGGATCGTCGAGGTCGACGTGGGACTGCGGGGTGCCGTCGACGTCGAGTTCCCACCCGCCTCGCGAACGGTCGACGCGATCACGCGGGCGAGCGTGCCGTCGGAGAGTCGTGCCGAGGGAGAGGATGCCTCGTTCCTCGTGCGCGCCATGCCTCCACGTTAGGCCCGCCGTGCAGGTCGGACGGTCGCCGTTGACACTTATGAGCCGCGAAACGCAAGCGGGCTGCGCATTTCGCTGTATCGCGAGCACCTGTTCTCATCGAAATACAATCGAGACACAGGTGTAACAGTCGTGACTGCCCGGCCCGGGTAGCGTCGATTCATCACACCCCCTGAGGGCTGCGCGCACCTCTGCTCCACGTCGACGTGCAGCGGGGCCCACACGACATGGAAGGTGCACAGCACATGCTCCACACTTCGAAGAGGCGCCTGCTTGCCGGCGCCGCGAGCGGTCGCCGTCGGGGCGATCGTCCTCACCGCGTGCGCCAGCGAACGCCAGGACGGCGGCGACGCCGACGAGGCGAGCGACGTCGACTCGCACGTTCGTCTTCGCTGCGTCGAACGATCCGGCGGGCCTCGATCCTGCCTTCGCGAGCGACGGCGAGACCTTCCGCGTCTCGCGCCAGATCTTCGAGGGCCTCGTCGGCGTCGAGCCGGGCACCGCCGACCCCGCACCGCTGCTGGCCGAGAGCTGGGAGCAGTCCGATGACGGACTGTCCTACACGTTCACCCTCAAGGAGGGCGTGACGTTCCACGACGGCACCGAGTTCAACGCCGAGGCCGTCTGCGCGAACTTCGACCGGTGGTACAACTGGACCGGCCTCGCGCAGTCCGAGAGCCTGTCGTACTACTACGGCTCGCTCTTCAAGGGCTTCGCCGACACCCCCGACACCGCCGTCTACGACTCGTGCACCGCCGACGACGCGACGCACGCCACCGTGACGCTGACGCAGCCGTTCGCCGGCTTCATCGCGGCGCTCTCGCTGCCCGCGTTCTCGATGCAGAGCCCGACGGCTCTCGCCGAGTACGACGCCGACGCCGTCGGCGGCACCGAGGAGTCGCCGACTCTCAGCGAGTACGCGAACGCGCACCCGACCGGCACCGGACCGTTCACGTTCGACGTCGTGGGCGCCGGGCGAGCAGGTCGACGCTCCAGGCGTACCCCGACTACTGGGGCGAGCAGGGCCAGGTGCAGGAGATCATCTTCCGCACGATCGGCGACACGACCGCACGCCGCCAGGCGCTCGAGTCCGGCGACATCGACGGCTACGACCTCGTCGCACCCGCCGACACCGCCGCCCTCGAGGATGCCGGCTTCAACGTGATGCAGCGCGACCCGTTCACGATCCTCTACCTCGGCATGAACCAGGCCGTGCCGGAGCTCGCGAACCCGCTCGTGCGCGAGGCGATCGCCCACGCGATCGACAAGGAGGCCCTGGTCACGCAGGTGCTGCCCGAGGGCACCGAGGTCGCGTCGCAGTTCATCCCGCCGGTCGTCACCGGCTGGAACGAGGACGTCACCACGTACGAGTACGACCCCGAGCTGGCCAAGCAGCTGCTCGCCGAGGCGGGCTACCCGGACGGTCTGACGCTCATGTTCAACTACCCGACGAACGTGTCGCGCCCGTACATGCCCAACCCGGAGCAGATCTTCACGAACCTCGCCTCGCAGCTCGAGGCCGTCGGGATCACCGTCACCCCGGCGGGCAACGAGTGGAACCCGGCCTACCTCGACCGCATCCAGGGCGGCGCCGACCACGGTCTGCACCTCCTGGGCTGGACGGGTGACTACAACGACACCGACAACTTCGTCGGCGTCTTCTTCGGTCAGGCGTCGAACGAGTGGGGCTTCGACAACCCCGAGCTGTTCGAGGCGCTCACCGAGGCCCGCGGCACGGCAGACATCGAGGAGCAGACGGCGCAGTACGAGGCGATCAACGAGATGATCGCGGAGTTCAACCCGGGCATCCCGCTCGCGCACCCGGCGCCGTCGCTCGCGTTCGACGCCGCGCGTCGACGTCGTACCCGGCGAGCCCGGTCAACGACGAGGTGTTCAACCATGATCGAGCTCAGCGAGTGATGAACTCGACGGATGCCGCGGACGGGCCTCACCGCCCGCTCGCGGCATCCGCGTCTCGTCCCCCTACCGAACCCTCGGAGTCTCTGCAGTGCTGCGCGTCATCGGCAAACGAATCCTCTACCTGATCCCCACCCTGTTCGGCCTGTCGATCCTGCTGTTCATCTGGGTGCGGTCGCTCCCCGGCGGGCCGGCGGTCGCCATCCTGGGCGAGAAGGCCACGCCCGAGGCGATCGAGCGGATCAACGAGCTCTACGGGTTCGACCGGCCGCATCATCGAGCAGTACTTCACGTGGATCGGCTCGCTCTTCCAGGGCAACTTCGGCGCCTCGATCATGACGAGCCGGCTCGTGCTGGAGGAGTTCGCCCTGCGATTCCCCGCGACCCTCGAGCTCGCGATCGCCGCCCTCATCTTCGCGGTCGGCTTCGGCATCCCGCTCGGCTACTGGGCTGCCCGCCGACACGGCAAGGCAGCCGACCACTTCGCCGTCACCGCGAGCCTGATCGGCATCACGATCCCGGTGTTCTTCCTCGCGTTCATCCTCAAGTACGTCTTCGCGGTCCAGCTCGGCTGGCTGCCCGTCGGACGGCCGCCAGAACCCGCGCATCGATGCGACCCACCCGACCGGCTTCTACGTCCTCGACGGCCTCCTGACCGGCGAGTTCGACGCGTCCTGGGACGCGATCCTGCATCTGATCCTGCCGGCGATCGCGCTCGGCACCATTCCGCTGGCGATCATCGTGCGCATCACCCGCGCCTCGGTGCTCGAGGTGCAGAACGCCGACTACGTGCGCACCGGCCGCGCCAAGGGCATCTCGCAGGGCACGATCCGCAACCGCTTCATCCTGCGCAACGCGATGCTGCCGGTGGTGACGACGGTCGGCCTGCAGACCGGGCTGCTCATCTCGGGGGCGGTGCTCACCGAGAAGGTGTTCGCCTATCCCGGCGTCGGGCAGTTCATGGCCGACGCGATCTTCGAGCGCGACTACGCCGTGCTGCAGGGCTTCATCATCTTCATCGCCATCGGCTACGCGCTGATCAACCTGGCGGTCGATGTCTCGTACAGCTTCATCGACCCGAGAGTGAGGGTGTCATGACCTCCGCGATGCTTCCCCCGGCCGCCGCAGGCGGCCCGGTCGACGAC
Source organism: uncultured Actinomycetota bacterium (assembly GCA_963754635.1). Lineage (GTDB taxonomy): Bacteria > Actinomycetota > Actinomycetes > Actinomycetales > Microbacteriaceae > Microbacterium. The sequence continues at coordinate 210,494 of CAVWGM010000003.1, forward strand.
ACGGCGGTCACCGACGGCGAGCTGCTCGCCGCACGCGCGGGCGGCGGCGGGTTCTGGCGCGATGTCTGGCCGCGGCTGCGCCGCAACCCCTCGGCCTGGGTCGGCGCGATCATCGTCGCGCTTCTTCGTCCTCGTCGCCGTGCTGGCGCCGTGGCTCGCGCCCGTACCCGCCGAACGCCCTGCCCGGGCAGGCGTACATCACGCCGACGCACATCCCCGGCCCGGGCGAGCTGCGCGCAGTTCCCGCTCGGGACTGGACCGCTTCGGCGGCGACGTGCTCTCGAAGCTGATCTGGGGCGCGCAGGCGTCGCTCATCATCGGCGTCGTCTCGACGGCGTTCGGCCTGCATCGGCGGCATGCTGATCGGCCTGCATCGCCGGCATGTTCGGCGGTCAGGTCGACAACATCCTGATGCGCTTCGTCGACATCCTGCTGTCGGTGCCGAGCCTGCTGCTGGCGGTCTCGATCGCCGCGCTGCTGGGCCAGACGCCGTTCTCGGTGATGATCGCCATCGGTGTCGCGCAGGTTCCGATCTTCGCCCGCCTGCTGCGCTCGTCGATGCTGCAGCAGCGCAGCGCCGACTACGTGCTGTCGGCGCAGACCCTCGGACTCGGCCGTGGCCGGATCACGATGAGCCACGTGCTGCCGAACTCGGTCGGACCCGTCATCGTGCAGGGCACGCTGAGCCTCGCGACCGCCGTCATCGACGCCGCGGCGCTGTCGTACCTCGGGCTCGGCGGCGGACGCCCCGAGACCGCGGAGTGGGGCCGCATGCTCACCTACGCGCAGGCGGAGCTGGCGATCGCGCCGTGGCTGGCGTTCCTGCCCGGCATCTGCATCATGATCACCGCGCTCGGCTTCACGCTGCTCGGCGAGGCGCTGCGCGAGGCGATGGACCCGCGCACCCGCATGCGCTGACCCCGGCTCCGCGCGCCCGCGCCGCGCCCGCTGGCCCTGGACCGCCGAGACTGCACCGGGGCTCCGAGCACGCCGGGCGGTTCCCGGACCGCGAGTCTCGGCGCGCGGATGCAGTCTCGCGGACCGGAGGAGCGCCGGGCGAGGGCGCGGACCGGGTCAGACGGCGATGTCGAGCTCGTTGCCGGGGATCGAGGCGAGCAGCCGGCGCGTGTAGGGGTCGCGGGGGTTCGTGAAGATCTCCTCGCGAGGTCGCCGCCTCGACCAGCACGCCGTCCTTCATCACGCAGACGTAGTCGCTGATCAGGCGCACGACGGCGAGGTCGTGCGAGATGAAGAGGTAGCTCAGGCCGTACTCGCGCCTGCAGGTCGCCGCAGCAGCGTCAGGATCTGGTCCTGCACGAGCACGTCCAGCGCCGAGACCGGCTCGTCGCACACGATGAGGTCGGGGGAGAGGGCGAGGGCGCGGGCGATCGCGACACGCTGACGCTGGCCGCCCGAGAGCTCCGAGGGGTAGCGGCGCAGCATCGTCTGCGGCAGCGCCACGTCGTCCAGCAGCTGCCGCACGCGGGCCGTGCGCTCCTTCGCGGACCCGCGCTTGTAGAAGTCCAGCGGCTCGGTGATGATCCGCTCGATCGAGAACATCGGGTTCAGCGACGAGTACGGGTCCTGGAAGATCGGCTGCACCCGCTGGCGGAACTCGCTGCAGCTGCTTGCCCTTGAGGCGACGCGACGTCCTCGCCCGTCGAAGCGGATCACGCCCTGGTCGGGCTCGACGACCTTGAGCATCATGCGGGCGGTCGTGGTCTTGCCCGACCCGGACTCGCCGACGATCGCGACGGTCTCGCCGCGGGGGATCGAGAACGACGACGTCCTTGACGGCGACGAAGTCCTCCTTGCTGCCGCGCACCTGGAAGACCTTGGTCAGGTCCTCGACCTCGACGATGTTGTCCGCCACCGACGCGCTCCGGCGCAGCGGCGACCTCTGCGCGCTCGGTGACCACGGCTGCGGCATCCGTCTTCGCGATCTCCGCGGATCGCCGGAGACCGCCGTGCGGAACGCTTCGGGGCGCAGCCGCACCGCCGCCACCGACGGCGCGGCCTTGACGAGTGCCTGCGTGTACGGCTGCTGCGGGTCCTCGAGGATCTGCCGGGCGGGACCCTGCTCGACGATGCGACCGCGGTGCATCACGACCACGCGCGATGCGCGCTCGGCGGCCAGCCCGAGGTCGTGCGTGATCAGCATGAGGGCGGTGCCGAGCTCGCCGGTCATGCGCTCGAGCTGGTCGAGGATCGTGCGCTGCACCGTGACGTCGAGCGCGCTGGTGGGCTCGTCGGCGATCAGCAGCTTGGGGTTGCAGGCGAGCCCGATGGCGATCAGCGCGCGCTGGCGCATGCCGCCGGAGAACTCGTGCGGGTACTGCTTCGCCCGCTCTGCGGCGTCGGGCAGGCCCGCCGCGGCCAGCGTCTCGACGACCTTGCGGTCGACGTTCTTGCGGGTGGCCAGGCCGTGGGCGAGGAGCGTCTCGGCGACCTGCGTGCCGATCTTCGCGACCGGGTTGAGGTTCGACATCGGATCCTGCGGCACCAGGCCGATCGAGCGCGCCGCGGATGCTGCGCATCACGCTCTCGGGAGCGCCGACGAGGTCTTCGCCCTCGAACAGGATGCTGCCGCGCGTGACCTTGCCGTTGCCGGGAAGGAGCCCGATGACCGCCATCGCGGTGGTGGACTTGCCCGAGCCGGACTCGCCGACGATCGCGAGGGTCTCGCCGGCGGCCAGGTCGAGGTCGACGCCCTCGACCGCGTGCACGGCGCCGTCCATGGTGCGGAACTGGACCGCGACATCGCGGACCTGGAGCAGCGGCGTACCGGCGGCGACGCGTTCGGTGGATCGGGCCATTCGTCCATCCTGCCTCCCTCGGGGCGCGCGCGCACGTGCAGCGCGCGAGCTTTACGCAGTCGTGACGCGGGCTGTCGGGGCGGTGTGGAACACGCGCTGAGCACAACGTCGGCAGATCGGATGCCGATGCCCCCGCAGCCGTGCGTTTCGGTCGTTCGCAGCCCGATTCGCCGGACTTGTGCACAGCCGGCGGGCGCCTGCCGCCGCGTCGTCGGTCTACCGTGGACCCATGGCGGCCATCGATCTCAACGCCGACCTCGGCGAGACCGTCGACGGCGTGCCGACGGCGGACGACGAGGCGATGTTCGCGGTGATCTCGAGCGCGAGCGTCGCCTGCGGCGGGCACGCGGGGGATGCCGCCGCCATGCGCGAAGCAGTGCGTCCGCGCCGTCCGGCTTCGGCGTCGCGGTCGGGGCCCATCCGTCCTACCCCGATCGCGCCGAACTTCGGCCGCGTCGCCATGGCGCTGAGCCCGGACGAACTGGCCGCGACCGTGGCGGTGCAGCTCGGCGCCCTCGTCGGTGCGGGCGCCGACTCCGCTACGTCAAACCGCACGGCGCGCTCTATCACGCGGTCACGCTCGACCGCGGCGCAGGCCCAGGCGGTCTGCCGGGCCGTGGCGCGATCAGTCCGCGATCCTCGGGCGACCGCTGCCGGTCCTGGGCCTCGGCGGGCGAGATCGCCGGGCCGCCGTCGCAGCGGGCCTGCCCGTTCGTGCGCGAGGCGTTCCTCGACCGCGGCTACCGGACGGACGGATCGGCCTCGTCGCCCGCAGCGAGCCCGGCGCGCTGCTGCGAGGACCCCGGCCTCGTCGCCGGCTCGCGCGGTGCGACTCGTGCGCGAGGGCGTGGTCGAGGCGGTCGGACGGGACGCTCGTCGAGGTGGATGCCGCGTCCCTGTGTCTGCACGGCGATTCGCCGTCGGCGGTGGCGATGGCCCGCGCGGTGCGCGACGGCCCTGGACGCGGAGGGCATCGAGGTGCGCGCACCGTGGTGAGCGTGCCGTGGTGAGCGTGCAGGTGCTCCCGACGGGGGAGCGGGCGTTCCTGCTCGAGACCGGCTCGCTCGCCGAGGTTCTCGCGCTGCACGCGGCACTGGAGGTCGCGCGGCAGGACGGCGTCATCGATCTCGTGCCGGCGGCGCGGACGGTCCTGGTCCGCATCGATCCGCGCCGGCTCGCCCTCTCGGCCGCGCGGGCCTGGGCGCTCGGCGTCGCAGCGGTGGCCGAGCGAGGCGTCGCGTCCGAGGGCGAAGCCGTCGAGCTCGAGGTGATCTACGACGGCGCCGACCTCGCCGAGACCGCGGAGCTGCTCGGGGTCGCCGTCGCCGACCTCGTCGAACGGCATTCCAGCGCCGAGTGGACGGTCGCGTTCACGGGGTTCGCGCCGGGCTTCGGCTACCTCGTGAGCCCCGACTGGCCGTTCGAGGTCCCTCGACTGGCGTCGCCGCGCACGCGGGTGCCCGCGGGCGCCGTCGGACTCGCGGGCGAGTTCTCCGGCGCCTACCCCCGCGATACGCCCGGCGGCTGGCGGCTGATCGGCACGACCGCCGCGCGTCTGTTCGATCCGGATGCCGCGTCCCCCGCGCTGCTCGCTCCGGGCACGCGCGTGCGCTTCCGCAAGGCCTCGGTCTCGGTCTCGGCGACACCCGCCCCCGCTCCCGGATCAGGACAGCTGGCGGACGCAGGAGGATCCAGCGCGAAAGGGCCTGCCCCCGCCAGATCCCCTGATTCGGAAGCCGCCGGGAGCGGAGCACCGGCCCCGGGAATCGAGATCGTCGAGCCCGGTCTGCTCGCCACGCTCCAGGATCTCGGCCGCACCGGATCGGCCGCCCTGGGGGTCGCGACCTCGGGCGCGCTCGACCGCGCAGCGCTGCGCACGGCGAACCGTCTTCTCGGCAACCGTGAGGACGCGGCGGCGATCGAGGTGACGATGGGCGGGTTCCGCGCGCCGCGCGACCGGCGACGTCTGGTTCGCGGTCACCGGGGCGTGGGGCCCGATCGCACTCGACGGCCACAGCGTCGACCCCTACGAGGCCCACCTCTGGCGGGCCGGCTCCGAGCTGGATCTCGACTGGTTCGCCCACGGTGCCCGGGCTTATCTCGCGGTGCGCGGCGGCTTCGACGCGCCGACGGTGCTCGGCTCGCGAGCGACCGACCTTCTCGCGGGCCTCGGGCCGGCAGCCCTGGGCGCCGGCGACCGGGTCGGCGTGCGAGACGACATCGCCGGCCCGATCCCCGCCGGGCCGCCCGCGGTCTGGGGGATGCCGCACGATGACGAGCTCGTGCTCGAGCTCGCCCCCGGCCCGCGTGCGGACTGGTTCGCCCCGTCAGCGCACGCCGCGCTCTTCGAGTCGGTATGGACCGTGACCAACGACGCCGATCGCGTCGGCATGCGCCTCGACGGACCCGAGCTCGCTCGCGTCCGAATGGGCGAGATGCCGAGCGAGGGCATGGTGCCGGGTTCGCTGCAGGTGCCGCCGAGCGGACGGCCGACCATCCTCCTGGCGGACGGCCCGGTCACGGGCGGCTACCCGGTCATCGCAGTGGTGACGGATGCCGCGCTCGACCTGCTCGCCCAGGCCCGGCCGGGCACCGGCATCCGCTTCCGTCACTCCCGCAGGGTCGGATAGCTTTCCGCGAGTCACCAGTGCGCGAGCGCCGCCTCGACCCCCGCGTGATCCGCTTCGGGGAGCGCCAGCCGAACCGCCTCGGCCACGCTCAGCTCGGCGCCCGCGGCCTCGCCGGCCGCGACGATCTCGGGGTCCCGGCCGCGCAGGATGTCGAGGTGCGGGGTGTGCACCGTGAACGCTTCCACGTCGAAGATGCCGATGCGGCGGCGGATCACGCCGGCGGCGACCGCCAGCGCAGCAGCGCGCCAGGCGTCGCCCTTCGCGGCGGCGACCGCGCACACACCCTCCAGCCCGTACGCGACGCCCTCCTCGTAGTGCAGCTCCACCGAGAGGAGCAGGGTCTGGACGAACTCGTCCTCGGCCTCCTCGATGTGTCCGAGCTGGAAGTTCAGCCTCGAACGGAGGTTTCCGGCGACCGACGTGGTGAACAGGTCGCCGCCGGCCGAGGCGACCTCGGTGGCGCGGTCGAAGTGCGCGAGCGCCTCCTCGATGGAGCCGCGCACCCAGGCGAGTCGCCCGAGCGACACCTCGGTGATGGCCTCCGCCCAGCTGTTGCCCAGCGCTCGCAGCTTGGTCACCGCTCGGCGCAGCTCGCGCTCCGCCTTGGCGACATCGGGATCCACGAGCTGCACCCGCGCCGTCGCCCGCGCGGCGAGCGCCATGGCCGCGGCATCCTCGTCCCCGCTCTCGGTGAACAGCCGCACGCACTCTCCGAGCCCTGCCACCACCTGCGGACTCGGCCGCTGCCACATCTCGCCCCACAGCGCGAGGAACCACGCGACCGCTCGAGTGTGCGGGGTGATGGGCTGCTCGTGCTGCTTCTCGAGGAGCTCCAGCATCCACAGACGCACTTCGGCGAAGAATCCCGAGATCCACCAGTAGATCAGCAGGCTCCACGCGAAGTCGCCGGCGTCGTCGAGGCGGTCCGTGTAGACGAGGTGCCGCACCGCTGCACGCAGGTTGGGCAGCTCCAGTCCGAGCTGCACGACGGCCTGCGCCTGCTGATCGCCGCGCAGGCCGGGCGCCACTCGTCGCACGAAGCCCACGTAGTAGTCGGCGTGTGCCGCGCGCACGCGGTCGGCGTCGCCCCGCGCCTTCAGGCGCCCCAGCGCGTATTCGCGCACGATCGCGAGCAGCGAGAAGACCGAACGCCCACCGATCTCGGTCTGCGTCACGAGCGAGCTGTCGACGAGGGCGGCCAGGGTGTCGAGCTCCTGCCCCTCCCACGACCGTCCTGCCGCGAGCGCGTCGACGGCCTCGAGCGTGAAGCGCGTCGCGAAGACCCCGAGGTCCTCCAGGAGCTCGCGCTGAGGCTCCGGCAGCAGGCTCGACGCTCCAGTCGATCGTCGCGCGCATCGTGCGGTGCCGCTCCGGCAGGTCGCGCACGGCAGCCGTCAGCAGCGGAAGGCTCTGCGCGAGTCGCTGCGCGATTCCACCGGGCGTGAGCATGCGGATCTTCGCCGCAGCGAGCTCGATCGCCAGCGGCAGGCCCTCGAGGGCGCGGCAGATCACCGCGAGGTCCGCGGCGTTCTCCGCGGTCACGTCGAAGCCGGGCTTGACGGCCTGCGCCCGGTCGACGAACAGCGCGACCGCGGCGGAGCGGGTCGATGGATCGAGACTCGCGGGAGCGCCGTCCGCTGGAGTCGTCAGCGTCGGCACCTCGTACACGCGCTCACCGCGGATGCGCAGCACGATCCGGCTCGTGACCAGGAACGTCGCGGTCGGGGCGACCGAGTACAGCCGCACGAGCACCGGAGCGGCTTCGACGATCTGCTCGAAGTTGTCGAGCACGATGAGCACCTTGCGGTCGGCCAGCGCGCGCGAGATGCGCTCCTCGAGCTCCGCTTCGCCGTTGTCGCGGATGCCGAGGTGATACGCGATCGTCGGCAGCAGCAGACCGGGTTCGAGCACGCCCTCCAGCAGCACGAAGTACGTGCCGTCCGGGAAGAGATCCTCGGAGGCCCGCGCCGCCTCGATCGCCAGTCGGCTCTTGCCGATGCCGCCAGGACCGATGAGGCTGACCACCCGGTCCGTCCCACGCGAGAGCATCTCCCGCACCGCTGCGATGTCGGCGTCCCGGCCGATGGTGGCGGTGTACGGCGCCGGGATGCGTGCGATGAGGGATGCCGCCACCCTGTCGTCCTCGGCGTCGGTGACCATCCGGGACTCGTCGAAGCGCTCGGCGAGCAGCATCGCGAGGTCGCCGGCCACCTGTTCCTCGAGCTCGTCCGCGGAGTGGAAGTGGAGGTAGGCGGCGGTGTCGTCGGACTGGATGCGCTCGATCAGCTCGGTGAGGCGCTGGTCCCGCGTCGCCGACTTCTTGATGTAGATGAGCTTCGGCATTCCGATCGGGGCGAGGTTGTACTCGTCCTCGAGTCCCGAGACGTCCTCGTCGGGAGCCACCCAGCCGTAGCTCTCGCCGTAGATGCCGATGAACACGTCGCTCTGCGAGAGGTACGAGCGATAGAGCTCGCGGGGAGGATGGGGCCGCGCGCCGAGCTCGAACATGACGGGCGCGAGCCGCATCCGCTCGACGGCGCCACGCACCGCCCGACGCTCGTCCGAGAGTTCGCGCAGCGTCGAACTCACGAACACCCGGATCCGCTGGTCAGGCGTACGGATCACGGGGTGTGTGACCCCAGTCATGTCGCGGTTATACCGCAGCATCCGAAAGTCGTCAAGGATCCCGCTGGACATGGCGCGTCATCCCACGTATAGTTGGTCCTTGCGCTCTTGGATTCCCCCTGCCCTCATATGGTGGTCGGCTGTGCCTGCGCCCCCTCGCTTGATCGCGAGGAGTGCCGCGCGGGTTATCGGGGAAACGACTGAGCACTCCACCCTGACGACAAGGAAACGAGCCCCTGACCCGGGCCCACGGAGGTAATCCCCTTGGCTGCTGCGCGCAACGCATCCACCACCACCCCCAAGAACGGCCGCGGAGCATCCCGCCTCTCGTTCGCCAAGATCTCCGACACGCTGACGGTCCCCGACCTTCTCGCGCTGCAGACGGAGTCCTTCGACTGGCTCGTCGGCAATGAGGGCTGGAAGGCCCGCGTCGCCGAGGCCAAGGCTGCGGGCCGCACAGACGTGCCCGAGATCAGCGGCCTGGAGGAGATCTTCGAGGAGATCTCCCCGATCGAGGACCTGAGCGAGACGATGCAGCTCTCGTTCACGAACCCGTACCTCGAGCCCGAGAAGTACTCCATCGAGGAGTGCAAGGAGCGCGGCAAGACGTACTCCGCCCCGCTCTACGTCGAGGCCGAGTTCATGAACCACCAGACCGGTGAGATCAAGACGCAGACGGTCTTCATGGGCGACTTCCCGCTCCAGACCGGCAAGGGCACGTTCATCATCAACGGCACCGAGCGTGTCGTGGTGTCGCAGCTCGTCCGCTCGCCCGGCGTCTACTTCGACAAGACGCCCGACAAGACCTCCGACAAGGACATCGTGTCGGCGCGCGTCATCCCGAGCCGCGGCGCGTGGCTCGAGTTCGAGATCGACAAGCGCGACCAGGTCGGCGTGCGCATCGACCGCAAGCGCAAGCAGTCGGTCACCGTCTTCCTCAAGGCGCTCGGCCTGACCAGCGAGGACATCCTCGCCGAGTTCGCCGGCTTCGAGTCGATCGAGGAGACCCTCTCGAAGGACACGATCCTCTCCAAGGAGGACGCGCTCCGCGACATCTACCGCAAGCTCCGTCCGGGCGAGCAGGTCGCCGCCGAGGCCGCCCGCGCGCTGCTGGACAACTTCTACTTCAACCCGAAGCGCTACGACCTGGCCAAGGTGGGTCGCTACAAGATCAACCAGAAGCTCGGCCTCGACAAGCCGCTGTCGGACTCGGTGCTGACGGTCGACGACATCGTCGCGACCATCAAGTACCTCGTCCGCCTGCACCGTGGCGACACGACGTTCGACGGCATCCGCTCGGGCAAGCAGGCCGAGATCCGCCTGGACATCGACGACATCGACAACTTCGGCAACCGCCGCATCCGCGCGGTCGGCGAGCTCATCCAGAACCAGGTCCGCACCGGTCTGTCGCGCATGGAGCGCGTCGTCCGCGAGCGCATGACCACGCAGGACATCGAGGCGATCACGCCGCAGACCCTGATCAACGTGCGACCCGTCGTCGCCGCGATCAAGGAGTTCTTCGGCACCTCGCAGCTGTCGCAGTTCATGGACCAGAACAACCCGCTCGCGGGTCTGACCCACAAGCGCCGCCTGTCGGCGCTCGGCCCCGGCGGCCTCTCGCGAGAGCGCGCCGGCGTGGAGGTCCGTGACGTCCACCCGTCGCACTACGGCCGCATGTGCCCGATCGAGACCCCGGAAGGCCCGAACATCGGCCTGATCGGCTCGCTCGCCTCGTTCGCCCGCATCAACGCGTTCGGCTTCATCGAGACGCCGTACCGCAAGGTCGTCAGCGGCAAGGTCACCGAGCAGATCGACTACCTGACCGCGTCGGAGGAGGACGACTTCATCGTCGCCCAGGCCAACGCGCCGCTCAAGGCCGACGGTCACTTCACCGAGGACCGCGTGCTCGCCCGCAAGAAGGGCGGCGAGGTCGACCTGTTCCACGCCGAGGAGATCGGCTACATGGACGTCTCACCGCGCCAGATGGTGTCGGTGGCGACCTCGCTCATCCCCTTCCTCGAGCACGACGACGCGAACCGCGCCCTCATGGGCGCCAACATGCAGCGCCAGGCCGTCCCGCTCCTCCGTTCGGAGTCGCCGGTGGTCGGCACCGGTATGGAGGGCTTCGCGGCCATCGACGCCGGTGACGTGGTCACGGCCGAGAAGGCCGGTGTGGTCCTCGAGGTCTCTGCCGATGTCGTGACCGTGCAGCTCGACGAGGGCGGCACACAGGATTACTTCCTGCGCAAGTTCGACCGCTCCAACCAGGGCACGAGCTACAACCAGCGCGTCGTGGTCTCGGCCGGCGACCGCATCGAGGTCGGCGAGGTCATCGCCGACGGCCCCGCGACGGAGAACGGCGAGCTCGCGCTCGGCAAGAACCTCCTCGTGGCGTTCATGACGTGGGAGGGTCACAACTTCGAAGACGCGATCATCCTGAGCCAGGACCTGGTGAAGGACGACACGCTCTCCTCGATCCACATCGAGGAGTACGAGGTCGACGCGCGCGACACGAAGCTCGGCAAGGAGGAGATCACCCGTGACCTCCCCAACGTCAGCCCCGACCTGCTGAAGGACCTGGACGAGCGCGGCATCATCCGCATCGGCGCCGAGGTCCGCCCCGGCGACATCCTCGTCGGCAAGGTCACGCCCAAGGGCGAGACCGAGCTGTCGGCCGAGGAGCGCCTGCTGCGCGCGATCTTCAACGAGAAGAGCCGCGAGGTCCGCGACACGTCGCTGAAGGTGCCCCACGGCGAGCAGGGCACGATCATCGCGGTCAAGGAGTTCAACGCCGAGGACGGCGACGACGAGCTCGGCTCGGGAGTCAACCGCCGCGTCGTGGTCTACATCGCCCAGAAGCGCAAGATCACCGAGGGTGACAAGCTCGCCGGCCGTCACGGCAACAAGGGCGTCATCGCGAAGATCCTCCCCGTCGAGGACATGCCGTTCCTCGCGGACGGCACGCCGGTCCAGGTCATCCTGAACCCGCTCGGCATCCCCGGTCGAATGAACTTCGGTCAGGTGCTCGAGCTGCACCTCGGATGGATCGCGCAGCAGGGCTGGAAGGTCGAGGGCACCCCGGCGTGGGCGACGTCCCTGCCGGCCGAGGCGTTCGAGGCCGCTCCCGGCACGAAGGTCGCCACCCCGGTGTTCGACGGTGCGTCCGAGGAGGAGATCGCAGGTCTGCTCGACTCGACCAACGTGACCCGCGACGGCGACCGCCTCATCGGCTCCAGCGGAAAGACGCTGCTGTTCGACGGCCGCTCCGGCGACCCGTTCCCGGCGCCGGTCTCGGTGGGCTACATGTACATCCTGAAGCTGCACCACCTCGTGGACGACAAGATCCACGCGCGGTCGACGGGTCCGTACTCGATGATCACCCAGCAGCCGCTCGGTGGTAAGGCCCAGTTCGGTGGTCAGCGCTTCGGTGAGATGGAGGTGTGGGCCCTCGAGGCCTACGGTGCCGCCTACGCACTGCAGGAGCTCCTCACGATCAAGTCCGACGACATCCTCGGCCGCGTCAAGGTCTACGAGGCGATCGTCAAGGGCGAGAACATCCAGGAGCCCGGCATCCCCGAGTCGTTCAAGGTCCTCATGAAGGAGATGCAGTCGCTCTGCCTGAACGTCGAGGTCCTCTCGGCCGACGGCACGCCGGTCAACCTCCGTGACACCGACGACGACGCCTTCCGCGCAGCGGAAGAGCTCGGCATCAACATCTCCAGCCGCTTCGAGTCCTCGTCCATCGACGAGATCTGATCCGGCCAGGCAACGAACAGAATTCCGACACAGGAGAACCAGTGCTCGAATCAACCACTTTCGACCAGCTTCGTATTGGCCTGGCCACCGCTGACGACATCCGTCGTTGGTCGTTCGGCGAGGTCAAGAAGCCGGAGACCATCAACTACCGCACGCTGAAGCCCGAGAAGGACGGTCTCTTCGGAGAGCAGATCTTCGGGCCTTCGCGTGACTGGGAGTGCGCGTGCGGCAAGTACAAGCGCGTCCGCTTCAAGGGCATCGTCTGCGAGCGCTGCGGCGTCGAGGTCACCAAGTCCTCGGTCCGCCGCGAGCGCATGGGCCACATCGAGCTCGCCGCGCCCGTCACCCACATCTGGTACTTCAAGGGCGTCCCCTCGCGCCTGGGCTACCTGCTGGACATGGCGCCGAAGGACCTCGAGAAGGTCATCTACTTCGCCGCCTACATGGTGATCTCCGTCGACGAGGAAGCGCGTCACCGCGACCTCGCGATGCAGGAGAACAACATCCGTCTCGAGCTGAAGACGCTCGCCGACCGCCGCGACTCCCGCATCGCGACCCGCCTCCAGAAGCTGGAGGAGGAGCTCGCCGCTCTCGAGGAGGAAGGCGCCAAGGCCGACCAGAAGAAGAAGGTCAAGGACGCCGCCGAGAAGGAGATGGCGTCGATCCGGAAGAGCTCGGACGACCAGATCATCCGTCTCGAGAAGGTGTGGGAGGACTTCCGCACGCTCGATGTCGGCGCTCTCAAGGGCGAAGACGAGATCTTCCACGAGCTCCAGGACCGCTTCGGCCAGTACTTCGAGGCCCACATGGGCGCCGAGTCGATCAAGCGCCGCCTCGAGGCGTTCGACCTCGCGGCCGAATCCGAGAGCCTGCACCTGCAGATCTCCGAGGGCAAGGGCCAGCGCAAGATCCGTGCGATCAAGCGCCTGAAGGTCGTCAACTCGTTCCTGCAGACGGGCATGAGCCCGGCATCCATGGTCCTCGACGTCGTTCCGGTTATCCCGCCGGAGCTGCGCCCGATGGTGCAGCTGGACGGTGGCCGCTTCGCGACCTCCGACCTCAACGACCTGTACCGCCGCGTGATCAACCGCAACAACCGCCTCCGTCGCCTGATCGACCTCGGTGCCCCCGAGATCATCGTCAACAACGAGAAGCGGATGCTGCAGGAGGCCGTCGACGCGCTCTTCGACAACGGCCGCCGCGGTCGTCCCGTCACAGGCACCGGCAACCGCGCGCTGAAGTCGCTGAGCGACATGCTCAAGGGCAAGCAGGGCCGGTTCCGTCAGAACCTGCTCGGCAAGCGCGTGGACTACTCGGGTCGCTCGGTCATCATCGTCGGCCCGCAGCTCAAGCTCCACCAGTGCGGTCTGCCCAAGCAGATGGCCCTCGAGCTGTTCAAGCCGTTCGTGATCAAGCGCCTGATCGACCTCGGTCACTCGCAGAACATCAAGGCGGCCAAGCGCGCCGTCGAGCGCACCCGTCCCGAGGTCTGGGACGTGCTCGAGGAGATCATCCGCGAGCGTCCGGTGCTGCTCAACCGTGCACCCACGCTGCACCGTCTCGGCATCCAGGCCTTCGAGCCTCAGCTCGTCGAGGGCAAGGCCATCCAGCTGCACCCGCTCGTCTGCGCCGCGTTCAACGCGGACTTCGACGGCGACCAGATGGCTGTCCACCTGCCGCTGTCGGTCGAGGCTCAGGCCGAGGCCCGCATCCTGATGCTGGCGTCGAACAACATCCTCAAGCCCTCGGACGGCCGTCCGGTGACCCTGCCCTCGCAGGACATGATCATCGGCCTGCACCACCTGACCACGGTCAAGGCGGGCGCCAAGGGCGAGGGTCGCGTGTTCGGCTCCGTCGGCGAGGCCATCCTGGCCAAGGACGAGGGCACCCTCGACCTGCAGGCGAGCGTCCGCATCCGCATCCCGGGGCTCACGTTCCTGGAGTCGGAGGGCGAGACGGCCGAGACCATCGCGACGTACGAGCGCAACGGCCTGGTCGTCACCTCGCTGGGTCAGGCGATCTTCAACGACACGCTCCCCAAGGGATACCCGTTCGTCCGCGAGCAGGCGGACAAGGGCAAGCTGTCGCAGATCGTCAACAAGCTGGCCGAGGAGTACCCCAAGGTGGAGGTCGCGGCTTCGCTCGACCGCATCAAGGACGCCGGCTTCTACTGGGCCACCCGTTCGGGTGTCACGGTGGCGCTCAGCGACATCCTCACGCCCCCCAACAAGGGTCAGATCGTCGCGGGTTACGAGAAGAAGGCCGCGAAGGCGCAGGACCAGTTCGAGAAGGGTCTCACCACCGACGCCGAGCGTCGTCAGGAGCTCATCAAGATCTGGACCGAGGCGACCGACGAGGTCCAGAAGGCGATGCGCGACAACTTCCCCGAGGACAACACCATCAACCGCATGGTGTCGTCGGGTGCTCGTGGCAACTGGCTGCAGATCCGCAACATCGCGGGTATGCGAGGCCTGGTGAACAACCCCAAGGGTGAGATCATCCCGCGTCCGATCATCTCCTCGTACCGCGAGGGCCTGTCGGTGGCGGAGTACTTCATCGCCACGCACGGTGCCCGCAAGGGTCTGGCCGACACGGCCCTCCGTACAGCCGACTCGGGCTACCTCACGCGCCGTCTCGTGGACGTCTCGCAGGATGTCATCATCCGCGAGGAGGACTGCGGTACGAACAAGGGTCTCGAGCTGCCCATCGCGGCGGCCGGCGCCGACGGCGCCCTGGTTCGCGACGCGAACGTCGAGAACTCGGTGTTCGCCCGCACGCTGTCCTCCGACGTCATCGACCCGAAGGGCGCGGTTCTCGCCGAGGCCGGCGACGACGTGGGCGACGTCCTGATCGACAAGCTCGTCGAAGGCGGCGTGGAGGCCATCAAGGTCCGCTCCGTCCTGACGTGCGAGTCGGCCGTGGGTGTCTGCGCGAAGTGCTACGGCCGTTCGCTGGCCACCGGCAAGATCGTCGACATCGGCGAGGCGGTCGGCATCATCGCGGCCCAGTCGATCGGTGAGCCCGGTACCCAGCTGACGATGCGTACCTTCCACACCGGTGGTTCGGCATCCGCGGACGACATCACGCAGGGTCTGCCCCGCGTGCAGGAGCTGTTCGAGGCGCGCACCCCGAAGGGTGCCTCGCCGATCGCCGAGTCCGACGGACGCATCACGATCGACGAGACCGACAAGGCCAAGAAGGTCATCCTCACGCCCGACAACGGCGACGAGCCGCACGTCTACCCGGTCCTGAAGCGCGCGACGCTGCTGGTCGAGGACGGCCAGCACGTCACGGTCGGTCAGCCGATCCTGGTGGGCACGCTCGACCCCAAGGAGGTCATGCGTGTCATGGGCGCCCGCGAGGTCCAGCGGTATCTCGTCAACGGCGTCCAGGGTGTGTACCGATCGCAGGGTGTGCCGATCCACGACAAGCACATCGAGGTCATCGTTCGCCAGATGCTGCGCAAGGTCACCGTGGTCGACCACGGTGAGACCACGCTGCTTCCGGGCGAGCTGGTGGACTTCAAGCGCTACCAGAACATGAACCGTGAGGCCGTCGGCGAGGGCAAGCGTCCCGCGTCGGGTCGTCCGGAGCTGATGGGCATCACGAAGGCGTCGCTCGCGACGGAGTCGTGGCTGTCGGCCGCGTCGTTCCAGGAGACGACGCGCGTCCTCACCCAGGCGGCGATGGAGGGCAAGAGCGACCCGCTCATGGGCCTCAAGGAGAACGTCATCATCGGAAAGCTCATCCCCGCTGGAACCGGACTTGCGAAGTACCGCAACGTCTCGGTCGAGGCGACGGAGGAGGCCAAGAGCGAGCGGTACCCCAACCGCATCTTCGCCTCGGACGGCGCCTACTCGGACGCCGACCTGAGCTACGTCGACTTCGACAGCTTCTCCACGGACGGCGACTTCAGCGGCAACTACAACTGACACCGCCGATGTCACGGAGCACGTAGCGCTGTGACGTAGCGATCCGCACGAAGGGCCCCGGCATCAGCCGGGGCCCTTCGTCATGGGTCGGTCGGCCGTGTGAGGCGCTGCGACCACTTTGCCCCGCACACGCTCCCGCACGGGCACCTCTGCCGCCGTGATCGGCCCGGACCTTCGCTGCGCGTCGGACGCGGCCCGGGCGGATCCCGCCGTACCGTTGAGGAGGAGGTGGGGGCCTTGGCGCGAATCGCTGGACGCAACTCGTGGATCGCCGTCCCTGCGGGGATGGTGTGCACGGCGATCGTCGCTGCCCTCATCTGGCTCTCCCTGCCGATGGTGCCGGTGACGATCGCCTGGGCCGGAGACACCATGCGCCGCGCGACCGCACCCGAGGTCGCCGCCGTACCGACGGACACCCCGGCGCTGCGCATCGTCGCCGGGGAGACCATGGACTGTCGTTCGATCTACACCGACAGCCTGTGGAACGAGCTCACCTGGCAGGGTGAAGCCGTGCTCGACCAGAGCCTCGATCCGCCGGCGACCGCGGTCACGACGCTGACGGAGGTGCTCGCGCCCGACGTCAGATTGACGTGCGCGTGGCGGATCGACGGCGCACCCGTCATCATGACCACTCTTGCCGTCGTCGCGGCCGACGCGCCTGCGCTGACCGAGGCGGCGCTTCTCGGTCAGGGATTCACGTGCGGGATCGCCGACGGGGCGGTGCGGTGCTCGCGGGTGCTCGACGGCGTGACCGAGGTGCAGGTCGTGCGCGACGGCGTGTGGATGTCGAACGTGGAGAGCGGCTGGCGCCCCGAGCGCTTCAGTGACCGCGTCGAGGCCGAGGTCTGGGGCTGACGCGCGCACAGGAACCTTGCAACCTCGCCCGCGCCTCCACGGCACGCCTGCGCGACGCAGGCGCGACCGGGTACTACCCTCGCACTGCGGGGACCATCCCCGCGTGAGGAGTGCCTGCGATGAGTGACCCCAAGTCGTCCTACGGCGAGCCGGTCGAAGAGCCTACGCCCGTCGATGACGTCGTCGGCCGTGCGCACGAGGGTCTCGCTGAGGCCGAAGCCGCGCGCGGTGACTCCGCTGCCGACGAAGCCGCAGTCCCGGAGGCCGATGCGGAGCCCGCCCCGGCCGCCCCCGCCGAGCCCGACCCCTGGGACTCTCCGGAAGCGGCCTCGCTGACGAGTGAGAGTGCGCCGGCCGCGGCATCCGAGTCCGTCGTCTACGAGAAGCCGGCCGTCGCCGCCTACGACACTCCTGCCGACACCGCCTCGGCCGCACCCGTCGTGACCCCCAGCGATCCCGTCGCCGAGACCGTCGTCGTCTCGCCCGCGACGCCGCAGCCGATCTTCGTCCAGGCGCCCGAAGCTCCCCATCCGCGCGGAAACCGCGCCGCGGCAGGCGCGATCGGCCTCGTCGCCGCTCTGACCTTCGCCGTTCTCTACTTCGGTGTCTGGCTGGGCCTGACCGCCCTCGGCGGCGACGTCACCGCCGACAACGTCGGCACCGTGGCGCTCGGCGGCCTGGGCTCGTTCGTGCTGTGGGTGCCGGTGGTCGTCTTCTTCCTCGCGTTCTGGCTGCTCGGCGCCATCATCAACCGCGGTCGCTGGGGCCAGTGGGTCGTGTTCGGACTGCTGGTCGGCGTGGCATCGTGGGCCGGCTACCTCCTCGGCCAGCTGTTCCAGGAGCAGTTCTGGATGCTGACCGCATCCGAGGGTGCTCGGCTCATGACCGACAGCATGCTGGCTCCGCTCGCCATCGCGGCGTTCATCATCGGCCGGGAGCTCACCATCTGGTTCGGATCCTGGGCCGCTGCGCGCGGACGACGGGTCACCGAGCTCAACATCGAGGCCCAGCGCGAGTACGAGCGCACGCTCGAGGCGGGTCCGCAGCTCGTCCGCCAGTAGATGACCGCGTCACCGCCGCCCGGCAGCGGGACGGACAGCGCTCCGGACAACGAACCGGTTCGCCCGGTCCTCGCGCTGGCGCTGGCGACGGTGACCTTCTTCGCGCTCCTGATCTTCGGGCTCGGGATGACGAGCCTCATCGCCGACCAGGACGTCATCGCGACTCCCGGGCTCGGACAGATCCC
This sequence comes from uncultured Actinomycetota bacterium, assembly GCA_963754635.1. Classification (GTDB taxonomy): domain Bacteria; phylum Actinomycetota; class Actinomycetes; order Actinomycetales; family Microbacteriaceae; genus Microbacterium. The sequence goes on from CAVWGM010000003.1 coordinate 228,354, forward strand.
CGGCATCACCGGGACGGTCCTGGCCACGGGCGCTTTCGCGGCAGGGCTCTGGGCGGCCGTGGGTCGCCCCCCGGCCGCCTACATCGGCGCGCTCTGGACGGCGGTGGCGTGCTTCCTTGCCTACGTCCTCGGCGTGTGGCTGGGAGCGCTGGTCTCCGGCGCGGGCCTCGCGGTGTCGACCGCGGTGGCCGGGCGGATCGCGACGTCGTGGTTCGGGCTCGTCGTCGCCGTGGCGGGTGCACTCGCCGCCTGGGGCGGGATCGCCCTCGTGCGCACGCGGGCACAGCGCCCTCGCTGGCCGTGGGAGGACGAGTTCGACGAGTGACTCCGCCGCGTGCGACGCCGCGCGGCGCCCGGAATCCTGCGACGACCGGGCTTTCGGTACTACCGTTGACTCTGTGGAGCGCTCACTCGAGACGCAGGTGAGCCAGGCCGTCGACGCCTGGCTGACCTGGCTGCCGCGGTGGGAGCCCGCCACCCACCGGGGGCGCGTCGCTCCCTGCCGCCGCTGCTTCGGATCGCCGGTCCTGTCGGCGGCCGGTCTCGGGGCGGACGTGCCGCATGGGGTCCAGCACGGCCTGTCGACACGGATCAAGACGATCGTCGATCGCGCCGTCGCCGAGTACACCTCGGTGAACCTGCCCATGCTGCAGGCCGAACTCGACCAGCAGGCCGCCCGCAACCGGGCGCGCAGCTATCGGCCGGCCGAGAACCTCGACCCCGAGTTCGAGGGGCTGCCCCTGGACCCCGATCCGATCCCCGGTGCGCCGTTCCTCTTCACCATCTCCGACATGGCCGCCGAGGCGGATGCCGTCGTCCCGGCCCTTCCGCCGCTGAGCGCCGAGGCGAAGGCCGCTCTGCGTCAAGAAGTCGGGCTGGCCGACGACTACGCCAACATGGTGGGCCGCGAAGTGTGCACGATCCTCCTGCACCATCGCCTGCGGATCCAGGCCGCGATCGGCGAGTTCGTCGAGCCGCAGATCGAGGCGATGCTGGACGAGCTCACCCGCTCGCTCGATGCGCCGTTCGATCCCCGCGACCCCCTCTCCGGCTAGGAACCCCGATCCTTCCCGGCGGCCACCCCGTCCAGCGTGCTGTCAGAAGCCGGGGCCTCCGGTTTGTTAGCATGGGCGGGTTTGCTGTATGTCGGCACGCCGGCGTCTTCCGGCGCCTTGAACCTTGGGGGAGGTGACGTGGCCACGAGGCTCCCGTCAGCGCCCCCCATTCTGCCGGGACTGGCCTACATCCGCCCCTTGGGTTCGGGCGGTTTCGCCGACGTCTTCCTGTACGAGCAGGACATGCCGCGCCGCAACGTGGCCGTCAAGGTCATGCCGAGCGACGTCCGCGATCCCGATCTGCGCAGGATGTTCAACGCCGAGGCCGATGTGCTCGCGCACCTCTCGGCGCATCCCGCGATCGTCACCGTCTACCAGGCCGGCATCTCGGCCGACGGGCGGCCGTACATCGTCATGGAGTACTGCCCGGATTCGCTCGCGCAGCGCTACCGCCTCGAGCGCATGCCGGTCGACGAGGTGCTCGCGATCGGCGTCCGGATGGCCGGCGCACTCGAGTCCGCCCACCGTGCGGGTCTCGTGCACCGCGACGTCAAGCCGAGCAACATCCTCATCACCACGTTCGGCACTCCGGTGCTCGCCGATTTCGGGATCTCGTCGTCCCTGCTGCCGAAGGGCACCGACGAGGTGCTGGCGATGTCGGTGCCGTGGAGCGCGCCCGAGGTCATCGCCGAGCAGACCGCGGGATCGGTCGCGAGCGAAGTGTGGAGCGTCGGGGCCACGGTGTACTCGCTGCTCGCCGGGCACAGCCCTTTCGAGCGGCGTGAGCGCGGGCAGAACACCAAGGAACTGCTCCGCCGGCGCATCGCCAAGGCGACCTACACCGAGATCACCCGTGCCGACGTGCCGCCTTCGCTGCAGGCCGTGCTGGCCACGGCGATGAACCGCGATCCGGCCCGCCGTCAGCCGTCGGCGCGTGCCTTCGCCGAGGCTCTGCGCGCCGTGCAGCTCGAGCTCGGTCTGTCGGCGACTCCCCTCGAAGTGCCAGGTGAGGAGTGGTCCCCCTCCTCCGCTCCGGTCGACTTCGCGGACTCGTCGCTGCGCGGACCCGCCCGCTCGCGCATCGAGCGCGAGGGCACTCGCAAGCGCCGCGCGTCCACCGGCGTCTCCGGACTCGTGCGCGACGAGGACACCGACTTCTCCGCGCCCTCGCGCGCGAAGGTGGGAGCGCTGCCCTGGGTGGTCGGCAGCGTCGCGGTCGTCGTCGCCACCGCCGGCGCCGTGCTCGCCACCCTCTTCGTCACGGGGGTGCTGTGATGCGCCGCCGGTCCCTCGCGGGACTGGTCGCCGCCGGGGCCGTCGTCGCGGTGGTCGCAGGTGTCAGCGTCGTCTGGCCGGGACTGGACGCCCAGGAGACCCCGGAGGTCGACACTGCGGTCTGGGCGCTGCAGACCGGTGACGGCCGCCGTTACGCGCGGGTGAACACGTCGATCGGCGAGCTCGACACCGTGCGCGGCATCAGCAACCCCGACCGCGTGGTCCAGACCGGCGACGCGGCGTACATCTTCAGCGACAGCTTCAGCAAGGTCACCCGGATCGACGAGGCCCGGCCGGCGGATATCGACGAGGAGGCGCTGCAGACGTCCGCGTCGACGCCGCCCGGCACGACCGACGTCGTGACCGCCGGCGACTACGTCGCGTACCTCACGGACTCGGGGGCGGTCTTCGCGGGCCGCCTCTCGTCGGAATCCCCGGTGCAGCTCGACCCGTTCCCCTCCGAGGACGAGGACGCGCCGCAGTACGCCGCCGACGCCATCGCCGTCGACGAGCGCGGCATCCTCTACGCCTACTCGCGCGAAGATGCCTCGGTGCTGCGCTACGACGTCGCGACCGGCGACGTGGACGGCCGCGACCCCCTCGACGTCGACGGCCTGGCCGCGCCGGCCGTGACCGCGGCAGGCGACACCTGGGTCGTCGTCGACACCGAGGACGGCGACGTCTGGCTCCGGGGAGCGGATGCCGCGACCGCCGCACCGACGACGGGCACCGTCGTCGTGAGCAAGCCGGACCCCGAAGGAGCCGCCGTCTATCTCGCCGACGAGACGTCACTGGTGCGCGTGCCCGTGGACGGCTCGGCGATCGACCCCGAGATCGGCGGCACGGGAACGGTCCTCGGCGAACCGGCGCAGCCCATCGTCCACGACGGCGAGGTCTTCGCGGCCTGGCTCGGTCAGGGCGAGGCCGGCGGAGTGCTCTGGCGCTCCGGCGGCGAGCGGGTCGACCTGGACTACGGCGGCCAGACGCTGCCCGATCAGCGGCGCCCCGTCTTCGTGGCGAGCGACCAGGCGGTCATCCTCAACGACACCCGCTCGGGATGGGCGTGGAGCGTTCCCGACGGTGACCTCATCCCCTCGAGCCAGGACTGGTCGCTCGATGACCGCACCGATCCGGATGCGGTCCCGAGCGAGGACCAGCTGACCGTCGTGCTCGACCCGAAGCCCCCGATCGCCGAGCCGGATTCCTTCGGCGCCCGCGCCGGGAGCCTCACGACGCTGCCGGTCCTCATGAACGACCACGACCCGAACGAGGACGTGCTGAGCATCGATCCCGCCTCGGTGGGAGGCCTGGACCCCGCGTTCGGGACGGTCACGCTCACGGACGACGGTCAGCGTCTCGCCGTGCGCCTCACTCCGGAGGCCGGCGGCAGCGCGTCGTTCACGTACGGAGTCACCGACGGCACCGCCGAGGGAGGCCTGCTGTCCGAGCCCACGACCGTCGCGCTCACCGTGGCGGGGGCATCCGCCGGGTCTGCACCCGAGTGGTGCGGCGTCGAACGCTGCCTCATCGAGTGGCCCGCGCCCGAAGTCGCGCGCGGCGGCACGGTCACGGTGCCGGTGCTGCCCGGGTGGGTCGATCCCGAAGGCGACCCGCTGCTGCTGCTGTCGGTCGAGAACGCGAGCGGAATCGGCACGGTGGCCGCCACTCCTGCGGGCGACGTCGTGTATCAGCACAGCGACGACGGAAGCGGCGGAGAAGAGCTCATCGAGCTGGTGGTGACGGTGGCCGACACCCAGGGTCTGACCGCGCAGAAGTCGCTCATCGTCCGGGTGTCGCCCGAGCCGCAGCTCGAGGCCCAGTCCTTCGCGGTCGTCGACACCGTCGCAGCGGCGCTGACGGTCGACGTCGCCGACCATGTGACCGGCACGGCCGGCACGGTGATGCTCGACTCGGTCCGCGTGCTGGACGACGCGGGCGCGACGGCCACGGTGGTCGACGGGACCACCGAGTTCGACTTCACGGCGGCGTCCGCGGGCACGTTCCGCGTCGACTTCACGGTGACCGACGGCGTCTCGGACGCGACCGGGACGGCGCGCATCACGCTCCTGCCGGCCGACGCGCCCGCAGATCTCGCGACCTCGCCCGTCGTGGCGTTCGTGCACCCGCAGCAGGACGCGACGCTCGATGTGTTCGCGGCCGTCTCCAACCCGACGAGGCGAGTGCTGCTGCTGAGCGACGTCGTGGCGACGGCGGATGCCGGTGCCACCCTGTCGGTGGACGCCGTCGGCCAGAACAACCTGCGCGTCTCGGGCACCACCGCCACGGGCGGTGCCGGGCGGCTGGGCACGGTGTCCTACATGGTCAGCGACGGCACCGAGGACGAGGGGTCCCGCGTGGCGGGCGAGGCCACCGTCTTCCTGCTTCCGCCGGCGCCCGAACTCGCGCCCATCGCCGTGGACGACACGGTGGTCGTGCGCGCGGGCGCCCAGATCGACATCCCGGTCCTCGAGAACGACATCTCTCCCGCGGGAGGTCGGCCCACGCTCAACCCTGCATCGATCGTGTCCTCGAGCGAAGAGGCGCTGGCATTCGCCGCCGGCGATGTGCTGCGCTACCTCGCGCCCGCCGAGGCCGGCGAGTACGGCGTCGACTACTCGGTGTACACCACGGGAGCCCCGGCGCTCGCCGACACCGCGACCGTGCGCGTGCGGGTGCTGGCCGACGACGCCAACCGGGCACCTGTGCCCGACACGCTCGAGGGCCGAGTCCTCACGGGGCAGTCGACGCTCATCGAGTTCGACGGCTTCGGCATGGACCCGGACGGCGATGTCGTCACCCTCGACCGCATCGTCGAGCAGCCTGCCCGAGGCGCGGCGACCATCTCGGCCGACGGCGGCTCGATCCTCTACTCGAGCGTTCCGGGCGACAGCGGGCAGGTCTCGTTCCGCTATCGCGTCGTCGACGCGTTCGGCGACACCGGCGAGGCCATCGTCCGCATCGGCGTCCTCGACGGTCAGTCCAACCCGAGCCCGGTGACCTTCACCGACTACGTCCAGGTCCAGGCAGGGGAGGGCAACACGATCCGCGTCAGCCCGCTCTCCAACGACGTCGATCCCACGCTCGGCTCGCTGTCGCTCACCGACGTGCAACCGGACCTCCCGTCCACGTTGATGGACGGCAGCGAGAACCCGGAGTTCTCCCGCCTCGACGAGCGCCTGCTGTCCGTCGATGACGCGACGGTCGTCATCGAGGCGGGCACCGAGCCGGCGACGATGTCGTTCCTCTACGACCTCGAGTCGAGCACGGGCAACACAGGTCGTGGCCTGATCGTCGTCAAGGTGGTGCGCGAGAGCGTTCCCGACTACCCGGTGGTCGCCGACACCTTCCTCACCGCGGAGACCCGCGAGGACTTCCCCGACGGGGTCGACGTGCTCCAGGACAGGGTCGCCTGGTCCGGTGGCGACATCGCCGGACTCGATGTGGCGCTGTGGGGGGCCCCGGCGGGCGTCTCGGTCGACGGCTGGGAGATCAGCGGCGAGCTGACCGCGACGACACGGCTCATCCCCTTCGCCGTCACCGGCGAGGGGGCATCGGGCGAGGTCACCAGCTACGGATTCCTTCGTGTGCCCGGCGACGACGACCTGGCGCTGACCATCCGCTCCGGCGCGCCGTCGCCCGAGGTCACCGAGCTCGAGTCGGTCGGCTTCGACATGGCCGAACTGGTCGCGAAGCCCCGCGGCAGCCGCATCGAGGTGGGGAACGACGTGCGCGTCTCGGGCGCTCGCGCGCAGGCCGCCTGCGCCGTCGAGTCGGGCACGACGGTGCGCTACGACTCCGGTCCCGGCGCTCCTTGGGCCGACTCCTGCCAGGTGCCGGTGCGCCTGACGGGCCAGGACGACTGGACGTACCTCTCCGTGCCGATCGTGGTCAACGCGCTCGACCCGCAGCCGGTGCTGCGCCCCGGCTCGATGACCGTGGCCCCCGGCGAGACGGCCACGTTCGATCTGCACGACATGACCACGTGGCAGCTGCGCGAGGACTGGGGCGGCGTCGAGTACGCGCTCGATTACTCCGGCTCCGCTTTCGAGGTCTCTCTCGAGGGCTCCACGGTGAGGGTGACCGGTGCCGATCGGGCGGTCCCCGGCGGCGAAGAGGCGGCGATCGTCACGATCACCAGTCACACCGCCGTCGCCCCCGCACGCCTGATCCTGCGCGTCGGCGCCGCCCCGTCGACGCTGCCGCAGGGCGGCTCGGCGACGCAGCAGTGCTCGCAGAGCACGGGAGCCTCCTGCACGATCTCGGTGATCGGGGCAGGCGGCGAGGTCAATCCGCTCCCGCGCACGCCGCTGGAGGTCGTCGACGTGCGGCCGACGGGTGCCTGCATCGGCGTCTCGTTCCGCGTCGCTTCGGCCACCGCGGTTCAGGCGTCGTGGACGGCGGATGCCCCGGGCGCGACGTGCACCGCGACGTTCTCGGTCCGCGACGCACAGGGCCGGACGACGGCGTCCGAGCGCGATGGGCGGGTGCTCCTCGACCTCCTCGGGTACCCGAAGGCCCCTTCGAGCGTGCAGCAGACGGCATATGCCAACGGCTCGCTGACGCTCCGGGTGGACCCCGGCGAGGCGCGCCTCGCGTACCCGGCCCTGTCGGGCTTCGTGCTCCGGTGGAACGGCCAGGAGGTCGCGCGGTGCGCGGCCGACGGCGCATGCCCGTCGATCTCGGCCCCCAACGGCGAGCAGCGCACCTACGAGGCGTTCGCCGTGAACTCGGTCGGAGAGTCCCGCACCGGCGTCCGCACGGTCGCCTGGGCGTACGACGCGCCGCCGGCCGCCCACGGCCGTCACGTCTCGTGCCCGTGCCGACCGGCGGTGAGGGCGGCGTCGTCGCGCTGACGATCGAGCGGCCTCGTACCTTCCGAGACCGGGAGCGCTGGAGATCAGCAGCGCGATCGGGCGAGCGGGTCCGGATCCCGGTGCCGCGGCAATCAGACGACCCTCGAGGTGCCGTCAGCTATCGGGTGGGCACCGAACACCTCGACGCTCGTCAGCGTCACACCGTTCTCGCGCTTCGCGCTCCCGCCGGGTCTCGGCGGCAGTGCGTCCGGTGCGGCGGCGACGATCTTCGGCAACGGCGTCGGCGTGCCGCTGGACCTTCGCCTATCGCTCACGTCCGACTCCGAACGCCGACGACACCGTCACGATCACCGCCGGGCACCGCGGCGCGCGAACGGCGACGGCTCGATCCTGCGCTACGCGATCGTGCGCTCGAAGGCGATCGATGCTGCGCGCCGGTCGCCGGGCGGCGACAACGCGACGTTCCCGGGCCTGCAGGACGGCGCAGGAGTACCGCTTCACGATGTGCGTCGCCTCGTGGTCGGGGGGCAGCGTACGTTCGACAGCGGCGACGACGACCGAGGCCGTGCGGGCCAGAGCAGAACGGCCGCCCGCCGAGGAACTGACATTCCGCGTGGATGCCTGGCGCCGCAACGTCGGCAGCGACAGCGCGGAGTGGGTCATCCGCCAGGACCCGACCTCCGACGACCGGGTCCCGCTCTTCAACAGAGTCGAGTTCCAGGGCTGGGACCCCGGCACCTCCGTCTTCGGACGGAACCCTTCGATCAGGGTGCGGTACGTGCACCAGTTCTGGGGCGACTGTCACCGCCTGGTCGGACGTGACGCCGCGCGCCGGAAGCGCGCCTCACCAGGTGCAGGCCAACTGGCGCGTCACGAGCTGCGTGGGCGGATCCGATCTGGTCCGCAGCAGCGGTAGCTCGTCGGATGCGGCGGTCATCGCGTTCGGCAATGCCGACCTGCGCTTCACGGACGAGAACGGCAATGTCCTGCCCGCGCACCGCGCCCGACTCGTGGGCCGTTCCCGTGGGCGCCGTCCTCGTCGAAGGAATCGCGGTGTCCGTGAACTGGGACGCGCAAGGGTGGGGCCTGAATCCCGCCTCGACGACCTTCTCCGCCCGGTGCGACCCGAACCTCGCCCCGCCCCTTCCGCCGGCGCCGTGAGCCGCGGCATCCCGAATCTTCTCCACTACGACAGAGGACAGCGCATGACCATCACGCAGGAGCAGGCGACCTGGTTCGCTGAGACTTTCGGCCAGCTCGCCGACAATGTGGAGCGCGCCGTGCTCGGCAAGCGTCACGTCGTCGAACTCGTCCTCACGGCGATGCTCAGCGACGGTCACGTGCTCCTCGAAGACGTCCCCGGCACCGGCAAGACGTCGCTCGCGCGCGCGATGGGGCAGTCGGTGCAGGGCTCGAACACCCGCATCCAGTTCACGCCCGATCTCCTGCCCGGCGACATCACCGGCATCAGCGTGTACGACCAGAAGGAAGGCGTGTTCGAGTTCCACGCCGGCCCGATCTTCGCCAACATCGTGCTCGCCGACGAGATCAACCGTGCCAGCCCCAAGACCCAGTCCGCGCTGCTGGAGGTCATGGAGGAGGGCAGCGTCACCATCGACGGCGTCTCGCGCAAGGTCGGCGTGCCCTTCCTGGTCCTCGCCACGCAGAACCCGGTCGAGCAGGCCGGCACCTACCGGCTCCCCGAGGCGCAGCTGGACCGCTTCATGATGCGCGCCTCACTGGGCTACCCCGACCATGCGGCGACGGTGCGCATCCTCGACGGCGCCGCCGTCGCCACCGCCGACCTCACCCCCGTGATCACGCCTCAGGCGCTGGTGGGCATGGCCGATCTCGCGGCGCAGGTCTACGTCGACGCGCTCGTCCTCGACTACATCGCCCGGCTTGTGGACGGCACGCGCTCGGCCGACGAGGTGCGCCTGGGTGTCAGCATCCGCGGCGCCCTCGCCCTCACCCGCGCGAGCCGCACGCGCGCCGCGTCGCAGGGCCGCACGTACGCGACGCCCGACGACGTCAAGGCGCTCGCGGTGCCCGTGCTCTCGCACCGCCTGATCCTGCACCCCGAGTCGGAGTTCGACGGGGTGACGCAGGAGGCCGTCATCGGACAGGTCCTCCTCGACGTCGCCCCGCCCAGTCGCCGCGAAGCCGTATGAGCCTCACCGAGTCCCGCCTCACCCGCACGTCGGCCGCCACCGGCGCGACCGGGCGCACCCATGTCACCTCCACCCAGGTGGCCTCCTCGGGGCGCGACCGGGCGATGGTGCGCGCCGTCGTCTGGGCCGCCGAGGTGTGGCGCTCGCTCGCGCGCGGCGTCGCCGTCGCGGCCGCCTGGAGCGCTCGCACCGTGCGCCCTGCCGGCGTGCTGGTGGTCGTGGCAGCGACGGTCGGCATGGGACTCGGCGTGATCTTCGGCTGGATGGAATGGATGGTCGCCGGTGCCATCTCGCTCATCCTGCTCGCGGCGTCGGTGCCGTTCCTCTTCGGCGCCCGCTCGTACGACGTCGACCTGTCGCTGACGCACGAGCGCGTCGTGGCCGGCGACGGCGTGGCCGGCGAGATCGTGGTGCGCAACCACGGTCACCGCATCGCCCTTCCCGGCCGCATCGACATCCCCGTCGGCGCCGGGCTCGTCGAGTTCGGCGTGCCGCTGCTGCGTCCCGGCCACACGGTCGCGCAGCCCCTCGACATCCCTGGGCTCCGCCGCGGCATCATCACGGTGGGTCCGGCGACCACGGTGCGCAGCGACCCCATCGGACTCCTGCGGCGCGAGCACGCCTTCGAGGACGTGCACGAGGTCTACGTCCACCCCCGCACCATCGAGCTTCCCTCCACCAGCGCCGGCCTCATCCGCGACCTGGAGGGCAACCCGACGCGCCGTCTGGTCGACTCCGACATGTCGTTCCACGCGATCCGCGAGTACACCACCGGCGATTCCCGCCGCCACATCCACTGGAAGTCCACCGCCAAGACCGGCAAGCTCATGGTGCGCCAGTACGAGGAGTCGCGCCGGTCGCGGATGGCCGTGGTCCTCGCCGCCGCCGCGCAGGAGTATGCGGACGCCGACGAGTACGAGCTGGCAGTGAGCTGTGCGGCGTCGCTCGGGCTGCGGGCGGTGCGCGACGCCCGCGACGTCGAGATCGTCACCGGCTCCGAGATCCCCCGCGTGGTCCGAGGGCGCCTGCGCGCGATCCGTCACATCCCGTCCGCCGCGCCGCGGCCCATGCTGGACGGCTTCAGCGGCGTCGACCTGCTCGAGAGCACCATGCCCGTCTCCGAGGTGTGCCGCCTGATTGCGGAGTCCGGAGAGCGACTGTCGATCGCCTTCGTGGTGGTCGGCTCGCGCGTGCCGCTGACGCGCCTGCAGCAGGCGGCCCTCGCCTTCCCGGCTGACACGAGCGTCGTCGCGGTCATCTGCGATGAGCGCGCGCACCCGCGCATGAAGACGCTCTCGGGGCTGAGCGTGCTCACCGTGGGCACCATCGAAGACATGGCCGGTCTGCTGATCCGCGGGGCGACGTCGTGAGCGCCCTGGAGGATGCCGCGGCCCGCACGCCGCGGACCTCGTGGGTCGTGCCGCGCATCGTCGCGGGAAGTCTCTTCGCCGGTCTGATCGTGGTGCTCGCCGCGGTTGCGGCCTGGCCGATCTACCGCTCCTGGCAGCTCGTGCTGCTCGTGGGCGCGTGCTCGATCGTCGCGGGGGTGATCGCGGCTGTGGCCCACCGCCTCCGCTGGAGCGGATGGGTCGTGGCCGGCCTGCTCACGGCCACGTTCTTCGTGATCGGCATCCCCCTGGCTGTTCCCTCACGTCTCGGCGGGCCCGCAGAGCTTCTGCGCGGGCTCGGCGAGCTCGCCGCGGGCGCCGTGCTCGGCTGGAAGGACCTCGTCACGGTCGAGCTCCCGCTGGGCGCCTATCGCAACCTCCTCGTTCCCGCGCTGCTGATCTTCCTCGTCGGCACGACCGTGGTGCTGCTGCTGGCGTGGCGTGCCGATCGCGCGGCCTACGGGGCGGTCCCGGTCGCGCTGGCGATGGTCTCGTTCGGACTCTTCTTCGGCCGTTCCACGGTGAGTGCGCCGCTCAGCATCGGCCCGCTGGTGCTCCCGGCGCCCGTGGAGACGGTCCTGGGTGCGGGCGGCCTCGTCGTCTGCCTGCTGTGGCTCGCCTGGCGCACGCACGACGAGCGGGTCCACGCGCTGCAGCGCGCGGCGGCATCCAGCGGCGTGCGCGTGTCGCGCCGGCCGTCGCGCGCCGATCGGCGCCGCACCATGCTGGGCGCCGGCATGGTCTCGGTCGCCCTGCTCGCGGCGGTCATCGTCGTGCCGATGGCCGCACAGGGAGCCCAGCGCGACGTGCTGCGCTCGTCGGTCGAGCCCGACATCGATCTCTCCGCCGAGGTGAGTCCGCTGGCGCAATACCGGGCGCAGTTCGCCGACGATCGCGTCGACGAGGTGCTGTTCTCCGTCGCCGCCGATGAGGGCGCGCTGCCCGAGCGCGTGCGGCTCGCGACCCTCGACGCCTACGACGGCGAGGTCTACCGCAGTGGCGGCGAGGGCGCGGCCGAGGTCGGCCGCTTCGTCCGCGTTCCCTCGATGCTCGACCCGGGTGCCGGTGAGTCCATCGCGGCGGACGTCACGATCGAGGGTCTGGACGGGGTGTGGATGCCGACGGCCGGCCGACTCACACGGGTCGACTTCGCGGGGGAGCGGGCTGCCTCCCTCGTCGACCGCTTCTACTACAACGCCGCCGCTGCAGCTGGCGTGCAGACGGCAGGCGGCGGACTGACGCAGGGCGACCGGTACGTCGTGCACGGGATCGAGCCTGCTGCGCCCGACCTGGCCGACGTGCAGGCTCCCGGCGGATCTGCCGGCGACATCAGCGCTCCCGAAAGCCTGAGCACCTGGGTCGAGCAGCACGCGACCGGCTCGGACGGCGCGGCACTGGCCGGCCTCGTGGCGCTGCTGCGCGAGCGCAGCTATCTGAGCCATGCACTCTCTGTCGGCGAGGAGCCCGCCGAATGGATGGAGTCGCTGCCCGACTACACCTTCCAGCCGAGCGCTTCCGGACACTCGCTGGCGCGCATCGATCAGATCTTCACGCGCCTGCTCGAGAGAGAGGGCGATCCGCGCGCCGCGGAGTCGGGCAACCTCGTCGCCGCTGTCGGTGACGACGAGCAGTTCGCCGTCGCCGTGGCCCTCATCGCCCGCGAGCTCGGTTTCCCCGCCCGTGTCGTCGTCGGCACACGACTCTCCTCGGCCGACGCCGCGCTTCCCGTCTGCGACGAGGGGATCTGCCGCGCCCAGGACCTCGCGGCCTGGACCGAGGTGCAGTCTGCGGACGGCGCCTGGATCCCCATCGACGTGACACCTCAGTTCGAGCAGTCGCCCAGCCTCGATGTCACCGAGCAGCGCGACCCCGAGGTGGTGACCGAGGTCCGTCCCGACAGCGTGGAGGAGGTCCTGCCGCCCGACCCCGTGCAGGAGGACTCCGGGGCGTCCGACCGTGCGGAGGAGCCTGCGGGACTCGATCTGGCCTGGCTGTGGCCGGTGCTGCGCAACACCGGTGTCGTGCTGCTCATCCTCGCCCTCGCCCTCGGCCCGTTCCTCGTCATCATCGGCGCCAAGGCGGCACGCCGTCGTGCTCGGCGCCGGGGAGAGACCCCCGCGGTGCGTATCGCCGGTGGATGGGATGAGTTCGTCGACGCGGCCGTCGACGCCGGGCGGGAAGCGCCGCGCACACACACGCGTCGAGAGCTCGCGCAGTCCTTCGACGCGCCCGCGGGACTGGTGCTCGCCGCTACCGCCGACCGGGCCGTATTCTCATCGCAAGACGAGACGCCGGCCGAGGCCGATGCCTTCTGGCACTCGGTCGACGAGCAGCGCCGTATCCTCGCGAAGGAACAGGGGTTCTGGCGCCGGCTCGCAGTGACCGTATCGTTGAGATCGTTCGTCCGACACCTGGCACCCGTTTCGGGTGCTCGTACGCGTTTCGCCGAGAGGGGGATGCGCCGGGTCCCCCAGCCCGAGCCTCCGATGCCATGACCGATGCCTCCGCCTCCGTCGTCCCGATCCTCCTTTCGCTGATCGCCGTCGCCGCCCTGTATGTCTGGACCGCGCTGGCGCTGTCCGCCGTGTTCCGCAAGTCCGGCGAAGAGGGCTGGAAGGCCTGGGTCCCCGTCCTCAACGTCATCGTGCTGCTCCAGCTCGGCAGCTTCTCGCCGTGGCTCGTGCTCCTGGGTCTTGTGCCGATCCTGGGCCCGCTCGCGCTGTGGGTCTTCATCGTGCTCGCCTGCTACCGCATCAATCTCGCCTTCGGCTTCGGCGTGGGCATGACCGTCGTCGCCGCGCTCTCGCTGCCCGTCTGGGCCACAGTGATCGGTTTCGGCGCGACGCGCTGGGTCGGCGCGGAAGCGCCGCCAGGTCAGCGTCGCGCGAGCGAGACGCATGAGGCGTCCACCGGCGCGCACCCCGCGGGACCGCCGCTTCCGACGGCCGCAGCTCCTGCATGGCCGGGCGCGAGCTGGGCCCCCGAGCCGGCGAACGCCGCCCCGCCCGTGCCGCCCCTTCCGACCAGCGCCGCGGCCGCGTTCGCCGCGCCGCCGCACTCGACGCCGTCCGATGAGCCCATCTCGTTCGTGCCGGTGCTGCCGGCATCGGTACCGCGACCGACCGAGTCAGCGCCGCCGAGCCCGGCAGCGCCGTCGGCGCCCGTCGCCTTCCCATCTCCGAACCCGGCGGCTCCGGTGCCGACGGGTGCCGGGGGCGACGACGGATGGGGTGGCTTCGACTTCGGCGCGGCGGGCGAGTTCACCGACGAGGTCACCGCCGCCGTCGCAGGAGCCCCCGGGCCCGTCTCCGCGGCAGCCGCGTCGGGCCGGCCGAAGCCGGACCCGGTCTCGGCCGCCCCGGCAGTCATGCGCGTCCGGGCTCAGCCGTCGACCGACCCCGAGCCCTGGTCGCCGTCGCGGTCGCCGCTGCCCGAGCCCGACGCCTTCCCGGAGTTCTCCGGCGAGGTCTCGGCCGTCGCTGGATCGCCGGATGCCGGCATCCCCCGGTCTGCGCGTGCGTCGGTGTCGGCGCAGCATGTGCTCCCGGAGATCCCGGACGACGACGTCGAAGAGACGATGATCGCGAACCGGCGCAAGGCGCACTGGAGCCTGCAGCTGCCTACGGGCACCGCCGTGGATCTGCACGCGGATGTTGTGCTCGTCGGCAGGCGTCCCGCGCCCAGCACCGCTTTCCCGAACGCCCAGCTCATCGAGGTCGATGACGGCACTGTCTCCAAGACGCACCTGCGTCTGGAACGGCACGGCGACGAGTGGTCGATCACCGACCTGCACTCGACGAATGGCACCATCCTCATCGCTTCGGACGGCGCAGAGCGTGAGATCGTCCCGGGCGCCGCGCACCGCGCCCCCCGTCGCTTCCTGCTCGGCGACGCCGAGCTGCGGCTGGCGGACGAAACCGGTCGATGACGGCCGCCGACCTGCCGGACGAGCTCACCGGCCCGTCGCGCCGACGGTCGGCCCAGCCGGTCGACCCTTCAGAAGACGCGCTCGACGATGTCACGACGATCTCCTCGCGCCGTCGCGCGGCAGAGGCCGAGGTGCCCGACGATGTCACGACGATGTCCTCGCGCCGCCGCGCGGCAGAGGCCGACGCCGAGGTGCCCGACGATGTCACGACGATGTCCTCGCGCCGCCGCGTGGCAGAGGCCGACGCCGAGGTGCCCGACGACGTCACGACGATGTCCTCGCGCCGCCGCGCAGCGGAAGCCGATGCGGATGTGCCGGACGACGAGACGATGCTCTCGGCGCGCCGCACCGTTCCGGCAGGGTCCCTCGACGACGCGACCGTCGTGGTGGCCACGTCGCTGAAGGCGCACGCGGCTCGGACGCCCGGGCCAGAGGCCGAGCAGGCGATCTTCCGGCCTCGCGCCGCTCACGTGCCCGATGCCGCCGCGCTGCGTACCCCGGTCGCGCCGCGCGCGCTGCCCGACATCACCGTCACGCGGGCCCCGGATGCTTCGCCCCCGCGCGCCCTCGCGCCGGCAGAGGCGACCCCTGATCACGTCGGCACAGAGCGCGCGGGCCGCGTGCGTGGCCGGCGCAGAGCCATCGTGGTGGGTGTCTCGGTGTTCGTCGTCGTCGCCGGATCGGCCGCTGCGCTGGTGCTCCTGCTGCTGAACTGACGGCCGGGGAGCAGCCGCGTTTGACCGACCCCCGGCATCCTGCGTATCATTGACCGGGTGTGCGCTCGCGCGCGCCGTCCGCCGTGCCTCGGCGCGGAATCGGCTTGCGAGTGCCCCATCTCAGGGAATGGCCTGCGAACAGGCCACCCCCACGGCATATCCACCACATACAGCGCGGCACCATCATGCCGCGCCGGTGGGTGAATGTGAGCCCGCCGCGTCACGGATCGCAAGATCCGGGATGCAGCGGGGGAGACACGATCGCTGTCACCGTGCAGCACCTGTGCGGAGCCGAGAGGCACCGTGCAGCACAACATAGGAGAGAACGTGCCAACCATTCAGCAGTTGGTTCGCAAGGGTCGCTCGCCCAAGGTCACCAAGACCAAGGCGCCGGCGCTCAAGGCGAACCCGCAGCAGGCAGGCGTCTGCACTCGCGTGTACACGACCACGCCCAAGAAGCCCAACTCGGCGATGCGCAAGGTCGCCCGTGTCAAGCTCCGCAACGGCACCGAGGTCACCGCCTACATTCCCGGCGAGGGCCACAACCTGCAGGAGCACTCGCTCGTGCTCGTCCGCGGTGGTCGTGTGAAGGACCTCCCCGGTGTCCGCTACAAGATCGTCCGTGGCGCGCTCGACACGCAGGCCGTCAAGAACCGTAAGCAGGCTCGCAGCCGCTACGGCGCGAAGAAGGGTTAAGGAAAATGCCTCGTAAAGGACCCGCCCCGAAGCGCCCCGTCGTCAACGACCCGGTCTACGGCGCACCCATCGTCAGCCAGCTCGTGAACAAGATCCTCGTCGACGGCAAGAAGTCCATCGCCGAGTCGATCGTGTACACCGCCCTCAAGGGTGTCGAGACCAAGAACGGCCAGGACGCCGTCGCCACGCTCAAGAAGGCGCTCGACAACGTGCGCCCGACCCTCGAGGTCAAGAGCCGCCGCGTCGGTGGCTCGACCTACCAGGTGCCGGTCGAGGTCAAGCCTCACCGTGCCAACACGCTCGCCCTTCGCTGGCTCGTGAGCTACGCCAAGGGTCGTCGTGAGAAGACGATGACCGAACGCCTCCAGAACGAGATCCTGGATGCATCGAACGGCCTGGGTGCCGCGGTCAAGCGCCGCGAAGACACCCACAAGATGGCCGAGTCGAACCGCGCCTTCGCGCACTACCGCTGGTAACCAGCGCGGCGGCCGGGTCGAGGCATCCTCTCGATCCGGCCGCCCCACCCGCCTGACCGTCTCGTACGGCCGACTGGATTTCCAAAGTAAGGAAGAACCCCGTGGCACAAGAAGTGCTCACCGACCTCACCAAGGTCCGCAACATCGGCATCATGGCGCACATCGATGCCGGCAAGACGACGACGACCGAGCGCATCCTGTATTACACGGGCACCAATCACAAGATCGGTGAGACGCACGATGGCGCGTCGACCACCGACTGGATGGAGCAGGAGCAGGAGCGCGGCATCACGATCACGTCGGCCGCCGTCA
Source organism: uncultured Actinomycetota bacterium (assembly GCA_963754635.1). Lineage (GTDB taxonomy): Bacteria > Actinomycetota > Actinomycetes > Actinomycetales > Microbacteriaceae > Microbacterium. Next base: position 245,185 of record CAVWGM010000003.1, read on the forward strand.
CGTGCTTCTGGGACAAGAACCAGATCAACATCATCGACACCCCCGGTCACGTGGACTTCACCGTCGAGGTGGAGCGCTCGCTCCGCGTCCTCGACGGCGCCGTCGCCGTCTTCGACGGCAAGGAGGGCGTCGAGCCCCAGTCCGAGACCGTCTGGCGTCAGGCCGACAAGTACGACGTCCCGCGCATCTGCTTCGTCAACAAGATGGACAAGCTCGGCGCCGACTTCTACTTCACGGTCGACACCATCATCAACAAGCTCAAGGCCAAGCCCCTCGTCATCCAGCTGCCGATCGGCGTGGAGAACGACTTCATCGGCGTCGTCGACCTCGTGGAGATGCGCGCGCTGGTGTGGGCGGGCGATGCCAAGGGTGATGTCACCATGGGCGCCAAGTACGAGATCCAGGAGATCCCGGCCGACATGGCCGACAAGGTCGCGGAGTACCGCGAGATCCTCCTCGAGACCGTCGCGGAGTCCGACGAGGAGCTTCTCGAGAAGCACTTCGGCGGTGAGCCGCTCACGGTCGCCGAGATCAAGGGCGCCATCCGCAAGCTGACCGTCAACTCGGAGCTCTACCCGGTGCTCTGCGGCTCGGCGTTCAAGAACCGCGGCGTGCAGCCGATGCTCGACGCGGTCGTGGACTACCTCCCGTCGCCGCTGGACGTGCCGGCCATCGAGGCCCACGACCCGAAGAACGAAGAGACCGTCATCGAGCGCCACGCCGACCGCGAGGAGCCCTTCACGGCGCTCGCGTTCAAGATCGTGACGCACCCGTTCTTCGGTCGTCTGACCTACATCCGCGTGTACTCCGGTCACCTGGATTCCGGCGCGCAGATCGTCAACTCGACGAAGTCCAAGAAGGAGCGCATCGGGAAGATCTTCCAGATGTACGCCAACAAGGAGAACCCGGTGCCCTCGGTCACCGCCGGTCACATCTACGCGGTCATCGGCCTCAAGGACACGACCACGGGCGACACGCTCTGCGATGCGCAGCACCAGGTCGTGCTCGAGTCGATGACGTTCCCCGAGCCGGTCATCGAGGTCGCGATCGAGCCCAAGACCAAGGCCGACCAGGAGAAGCTGGGTCTCGCGATCCAGAAGCTCGCGGAGGAGGACCCGACGTTCCGCGTCGAGCAGAACTCCGACACCGGTCAGACCGTCATCAAGGGCATGGGCGAGCTGCACCTCGACATCCTGGTCGACCGCATGAAGCGGGAGTTCAAGGTCGAGGCGAACGTCGGCAAGCCCCAGGTCGCGTACCGCGAGACGATCAAGAAGTCGGTCGAGAAGCACGACTACACCCACAAGAAGCAGACGGGTGGCTCGGGTCAGTTCGCGAAGATCCAGTTCACGATCGAGCCCCTCGAGGTCACGGCCGACAAGACGTACGAGTTCGAGAACAAGGTCACCGGTGGCCGTATCCCGCGCGAGTACATCAGCCCGACCGACCAGGGCTTCCAGGACGCCATGAACGTCGGCGTGCTCGCCGGCTACCCCATGGTGGGCGTCAAGGCGATCCTGCTCGACGGCGCGTCGCACGACGTCGACTCGTCCGAGATGGCCTTCAAGATCGCCGGCTCGATGGGCTTCAAGGAGGCCGTCCGCCGCGCGAACCCGGTCATCCTCGAGCCGCTCATGTCGGTCGAGGTGCGTACGCCCGAGGAGTACATGGGCGACGTCATCGGCGACCTGAACTCGCGTCGTGGGCAGATCCAGTCCATGGAGGATGCTCAGGGCGTCAAGGTCGTGCGCGCGCTGGTTCCGCTGTCCGAGATGTTCGGCTACATCGGCGACCTGCGCTCCAAGACCTCCGGCCGCGCCGTCTACTCCATGGAGTTCGACAGCTACGCAGAGGTCCCGCGCAACGTCATGGACGAGATCGTCCAGAAGACCAAGGGCGAGTAACCCTTTCACTCCGGGATGCCTCCGCGACGAGGCATCCCGGAGCACAACTTCACACTGATCCAACAGAAACCTCTCTACTAAGCTAGAGAAATCCCCGTAGAGATCCGGCGCACACCAGCGTCTGGAGATCTCTACACGAACGTCCTGAGGAGGACCCAGTGGCCAAGGCCAAGTTCGAGCGCACCAAGCCGCACGTCAACATCGGAACGATCGGTCACGTTGACCACGGCAAGACCACGCTCACCGCAGCGATCTCGAAGGTGCTCGCCGACAAGTACCCGTCGGCCACCAACGTGCAGCGCGACTTCGCGTCGATCGACTCCGCTCCCGAAGAGCGTCAGCGCGGCATCACGATCAACATCTCGCACGTCGAGTACGAGACGCCGAAGCGCCACTACGCGCACGTCGACGCCCCGGGTCACGCCGACTACATCAAGAACATGATCACGGGTGCGGCTCAGATGGACGGCGCGATCCTCGTGGTCGCCGCCACCGACGGCCCGATGGCTCAGACGCGTGAGCACGTGCTGCTCGCCAAGCAGGTCGGCGTGCCGTACCTGCTGGTCGCGCTGAACAAGTCCGACATGGTCGACGACGAGGAGATCCTGGAGCTCGTCGAGCTCGAGGTTCGCGAGCTGCTGTCGTCGCAGGACTTCGACGGCGACAACGCTCCCGTCATCCAGGTCTCGGGTCTGAAGGCCCTCGAGGGCGACGAGAAGTGGGTCGAGAAGATCGTCGAGCTCATGGAAGCCGTCGACGAGTCCATCCCGGACCCGATCCGCGACAAGGACAAGCCGTTCCTCATGCCGATCGAGGACGTCTTCACGATCACCGGCCGTGGCACGGTCGTCACGGGCCGCGCCGAGCGCGGTACCCTCGCGATCAACTCCGAGGTCGAGATCGTCGGCATCCGTCCGACGCAGAAGACCATCGTCACGGGCATCGAGATGTTCCACAAGCAGCTCGACGAGGCGTGGGCCGGCGAGAACTGCGGTCTGCTCCTGCGTGGCACCAAGCGTGACGACGTCGAGCGCGGCCAGGTCGTCGTGAAGCCCGGCTCGGTCACCCCGCACACCAACTTCGAGGGCACGGCGTACATCCTGTCCAAGGAGGAGGGCGGCCGTCACAACCCGTTCTTCACGAACTACCGCCCGCAGTTCTACTTCCGCACCACCGACGTCACCGGCGTCATCTCGCTGCCCGAGGGCACCGAGATGGTCATGCCCGGCGACACCACCGACATGTCGGTCGAGCTGATCCAGCCGATCGCCATGGAGGAGGGCCTCGGCTACGCCATCCGTGAGGGTGGCCGCACCGTCGGCGCCGGCACGGTCACGAAGATCATCAAGTAGTCTTCGGGAATCTGTGAGACGGATGCCGCGGCATCCGTCACCGACAAGGGGTCGGGCCTTCGGGCCCGGCCCCTTCGTCGTGCCGCGGTCGACGGGGACGAGTGTTGACGCCCGGACACCGGTCGGTCTTGAATGGGTCGTGAACGCCCATCCGGGGCGCCGAAGGAGTGTGTGATGGGTATCGACGACCTCGTCAATCAGGGCAAGGACTTCCTCGAGCAGAACAAGGACAAGATCGACGACGTGATCAAGTCGGATCAGGCGGAGGACGTGAGCGACGGCGCGCTCGATGCCGCCGCAGAGTTCGTGAAGAAGATCGCCCCCGAGAGTGTGCACGAGCACGTCGACGGCGTGCGCGACCACGTCGACAAGGCCGTCGGCAACGAGTAGAAGGCAACGCCCGAGCGGCAAGCGGTCCCGAGAGGCATCTCGGGGCCGCTTTCTCGTCTGCCCCGGCCGCGGCGCCGAAGGGAGCCTCGGGCTTGACGCCGCGACTCGGAAGCGGCTACGTTCCCGGGTGGGGCAATGTGCTGGCCGGATGCGCGCTGGGGAGTGAGCATCGGCTGGAAGCACCTGTCTTGGAGGCCTGGATTCTTCTGGGTCTTCCTGTGGCATGACATCGGCAAGTTTGGGGATAGTTCGGGATGTCTGGGGACCTCGAAGAGTACGGATCGGCACGTTCGGCGGATCCACGACGCAGCGCCGCGACCCAGCGGCCGTCGTCCTGGGACCGCTGCCGCGGGCCTTCGCTGCTGCGAACGCCGTGCCGACCATCGCCGATGTCGTGCCACACCAATCTTCCGTCGGCGGGGCCTCCCGCCGGCCGCTGCTGAGCAGGCCGGCGGGATGACGACCTGCGCCGCGGCCCTGCGCGCGGTCGCTGCCGGACTCCTGACTGTGAGAGAGGGCGGGCTCGCCCCTGGCCCGTCCTCTCTCACGCCTGCTCGCGGGCTGGGACCGCCGGGTCGACGCTCTCACGCCGACGCCTCGAACATCACGATCGCCTGATGTAGACTCCCGAGTAACTGCATGTGGGATGCAGTGTGTCCGCTGGGGAGTGGACATCACACTGGGGATTTCGACCTGATCGTCTTCGGACGTCGGTCGTGCGCAGCCATGGGGAGGCTCAAATGTTCTACCGAATTCTGTCTGGAATCGGTGTCGCCGTGATGGTGGCGCTCGGAGCGTCGACGGCGGCGTACGCGGTCGATGAGTACCAGCCGCCGCCGCCGAACGCCGCGACGCTCGCGGGATCGTCGGTGACGACCGATTGCCAACGAGACGTGCCGTGGATCCGATTCGATGTGGTCCTGAACGACCCCGACAGCCAGGTCACATCACACGATGCGGTGCTGGTTCTGTCCGGCGGGGGCGAATCGACCGAGATCGCGCTGGGCATGCTCGTCGGAGGCAAGCTCTCCGGCAGCGTGCTGTGGCCGGGTGCGTCGGTGGATGGCAGCGGCAACGCGACCGGTTGGCCGGGCTGGGCGTTCGAGAACGGCCGGTGGGTGGAGACGAGCGGCAACTACGCGTGGACTCGCGGATCCATCTCCGCGGTCATCCGCGTGAACCCGGAGCTCTCGGTGCCGCTCGCGTACCCGCCGGCGACGGCGGCGTGCGCCGGTCCGGTCGCGTCCGCAGGAGTCGGAGCGACCTCGCTCCCGGCGACCGGCAGCGCCATGCCGATCGCCGTCGCAGGGGTGGGTGCGGCGATGCTGGCTGTCGGTGGCGCGGCGATCGTCATTCGCCGACGTCGCACGGTGCGGTGACGGTCGCGCGGCGACCTGCTCGCCGGCGTCGCACGGCGCTCCTGCTCATCGCAGCCGTCCTCATCGTGATGATGGCGGCTGCGGCATGGGTCGGTATCCGAGGCATCCTGGCAAAGGACGAACTCGAGTCGGCTCAGGAGCTCGCGGGCTCCCTCCAGGAGTCTGCGGTGGAGCTCGACTTCGCTGACGCGGAGCAGGTCGCGGAACTCGCCGATCATGCGCGGCGGGCCGCTGAGTTGACGTCCGATCCGGTGTGGCGCCTCGCCGAGATCGTTCCATACGCCGGCGCCAACCTGGCGGCGGTCCGGGTCGTTTCGGCGGAGATGGATCGAGTCGTCACAGAGGTGCTGGAACCCCTGATGTCGGCGGCGGGCTTCGTCGCGGCGAGCGGGCGGACCGCCGATGGAGCAATCGACATCGACGCTCTGAGTCGCTTCGAGGGCCCGATCTCGCGCGCGGCGGTCGTTCTCGACGACAGCGCTCAGCGCCTCGACGACATCGACCGCGGGCCGATGGTCGCGCCCGTCCGCGAGGGGGTGGACCAGTTCTCCGACATGCTCTCGCAGGTGCGCCCCGCCGTGGCCGCCCTCGACGATGTCGCTTCGCTCCTGCCGTCACTCCTCGGCGCCGACGGCCCGCGCACGATTCTCGTGGCGCTGCAGAACAATGCGGAACTGCGCACCGGGGGTGGGATCACCGGGTCGTTCGTGGAGCTGAGTGCCGAAGGCGGTCATGTCGCGATACGCGCGCAGGCCGACTCGTCCCACTTCGCGGCCGAAGAGACCGGCATTCTGCCCATTCCCGAAACGACGGCGGCGCTCTACGGCGATCGCGTCGGCAGGTTCGTCCAGAACGCCTCGATGACGGCGGATTTCGAACTGACCGCCGACCTGGTGTCGGAGTGGTGGCTGACCTTGACAGGCCGTTCGCCCGATGTCGTGATCGCGGTCGATCCCGTCGTGCTGAAGGCGGTGCTCCAGGTCACCGGCCCGATCCAGGCGTCCGGACAGGAGCTCACCGCCGACGACCTCGTCTCGCGTCTTCTGGTCGAGCCCTATCTCTCGCTCGGTTCCGAGGATCAGACGGCGCTGTTCCGTGACGCGGCGGCGGCGGTCTTCACGCGGGTGATGTCCACCGACGTCGGGCTGATGGCGCTGGCGACCGCGCTCATCGAGCCGGTGGAGCAAGGGCGGGTGTCGATGTGGAGCGCGCACGCGGATGAGCAGGAGGTGATCGTGCGCACGTCGCTTGCCGGACCGGCGGCGCGACAGGCGCACGCGGGGGAGGACGCGTTCGCGGTCTACCTGAACGACGCGACGAGCGGCAAGATGGACAGCTTCCTCGATGCCGCAATCTCGTGGGGTGTGGCCGAGTGCCGCACCGATGGCCATCGCGACATCGTCGTGTCGGTCACGCTGACCAGCACGGTGTCGCCGGAGGCTGCCGCCGACCTTCCCTCCAGCATGACGGGGGGCGGATGGTATGGGGCTCGTGCCGGCGACATCGCGACGAATGTGTCGGTTTCGGCGCCGACAGGCTCGTACTTCGGCGGTGTCACCAGGGGAGACGCGCCCATCGCCACGGCGGAAGCATCCGATGGGGGCTTTCCGGTGACGTCGGCACGTGTCGACCTCGCGCCCGGTGAGTCCGCCACGATGGAGTTCCGCTTCCTGTCCGCGGAGCCGCGCGTTGTGACGCCGGTCATCCTCCACACCCCGATGCTCAGCGTGCCCGCGATCACCGAAACGCCGATCTCCTGTTCCTGACTGTTCACGCGACCCCGTGGGACGGTCAGGCCCGAACTCGGGTGACGATCAGCGCCGGCCCAATCCGCGGTACGTCCAGCCCGCGGCGCGCCAGCGCGCCGGGTCGTAGCTGTTGCGCGCATCGATCACGTTCGGAGAAGCCACGAGCGGCAGCACGGCCGCGGGATCGAGATGACGGTATTCGTCCCATTCCGTCACGAGCACCATGACCTCCGCGCCTGAAACGGTGTCTTCGAACGACTCCCTGTAGTCCAGTTGCGGATGCCGCGCCCGGGCGTTCTCGATGGCTGCCGGGTCGGTGACGCGCACATCGACGCCGAGACCCTTCAGTCGCACCGCGACGTCGAGGGCCGGCGAGTCGCGCACATCGTCGGAGTGCGGTTTGAAGGCCAGGCCGAGGACCGCGACGATCTTTCCCACGGGCTGACCGCCGAGCGCATCGAGCACATGGTCGACGACCTTCTGCCGCCGTCGCAGATTGATCGCGTCGACCTCTTTGAGGAAGGCGACCGAGTCGGCCCTGCCCAGTTCTTCGGCGCGCGCCGTGAAGGCGCGGATGTCCTTCGGCAGACAGCCGCCTCCGAAGCCGACTCCGGCCCCGAGGAACCGCCGGCCGATGCGGTCGTCGTGACCGATCGCATCGGCGAGCTGCACGACATCGGCGCCGGTGACCTCGGCGATCTCGGCCATGGCGTTGATGAACGAGATCTTCGTGGCCAGGAATGCGTTGGCGGCGACCTTGACGAGCTCCGAGGTGGCGAAGTCGGTGACGATCACCGGCGTGTCCGTCGCGATCACGGACGAGTATGCGGTGCGCAGCGCCGTCTCGGCGATCGCGGCGTCGGCCGGATCCGGAGGCAGACCGAAGACGAGGCGATCGGGAGCCAGCGAGTCCTTCACAGCCCAGCCCTCACGAAGGAACTCGGGGTTCCAGGCGAGAACCGCCCCGGTGCCGGCTGCAGCGATCGTCTGGGCCACGCGCGTCGCGGTGCCGACCGGCACGGTCGACTTGCCCACGATCACATCGGCCTGGCGCGTATGCGGCAGCACTGCCGAGATCGCCGCATCGACGAACCTCAGATCGGCGGCGGTGCCGCCGTGGATCTGCGGGGTGCCGACCGCCAGGAAATGCACACTGCTGCCCCCGGCATCCGACATGTCCGTGGAGAAGCGCAGCCGGCCTGAGGCGACGTGCTTCTCGAGCAGCTCCGGCAGCCCCGGTTCGAAGAACGGCGCCTCACCGCGCGTCAGCGCGGCGATCTTGTCGGCGTCGACATCGATGCCGATGACGTCGTGGCCCAGTTCGGCCATCGCCGCCGCGTGCACAGCTCCCAGATAGCCGCAGCCGATCACAGAGACCCGCATGCATTCCCCCCTTGCTCATACCGGCTCCCCGCCGCCGGCGCAGACTCACCGAGTCCCCGCTCATCGTAGTGGCGTCATGGCCCCGGCCGATGCGTGCGTCACGGCGTCGTGAGAGTCAGGACGCCGTCGGTCTCGAGATAGCGCTCGCCTGATTCGGGGCACACCCAGATGCCGCCATCCGTGTGGGTGAGCGGCTTGCCGGCCCGGCCCACCCAGCCGACCCGACGCGCGGGAACCCCCACGACGAGCGCAAACCGCGGAACGTCCTTCGTCACGACGGCCCCCGCGGCGACGAGCGCCCACTCGCCGATCGAGACGGGGGCGACGCAGACCGCCCGCGCGCCGATCGACGCGCCACGGCCGACGGTGACGCCGACGGCGTGCCAGTCGTCGGAGCCCTTCGGCGTGCCGTCCGGATTGGCCGCGCGCGGGAACTCGTCGTTCGTGAGCACGGCGGCCGGTCCGATGAAGACACCGTCGCCGAGCCGGGCAGGCTCGTACACCAGGGCGTAGTTCTGGACTTTGCATGCATCGCCGAGCACGACATCGGGACCGATGTACGCACCGCGGCCGATGTTGCAGTCGGAGCCCAGTCGCGCTCCTTCGCGCACTTGCGCGAGGTGCCATATCCGCGTGCGTGCTCCGAGCTCAGCGGACTCGGCGACGTCTGCGGTGGACTGGACGACGGGGGCGTCGGTCATGGGTTGCCTCCTCGAGGCTTCGAAGATCGGCGAGCGGCGCCGCGGGGTCGTGTCTCTATGATGTCTGCGGGAGGTGGAGAGACGTGACTCAGTATGGCGTCGTAGGGGCTGGCATCGTGGGGCTCGCCGTCGCGCGCGCTCTCGCACAGCGCGGCGATGGGGTGGTGGTGCTCGACAAGGAAGACCGTGTCGCGGCCCATCAGACCGGGCACAACTCGGGTGTCGTGCACGCCGGGATCTACTACGCTCCAGGCTCCCTCAAGGCACTCCTGTGCGCGCGCGGTCGCGTCGCGATCCGCGATTACTGTCAAGAGCGGGGCCTGCCGTATCGCGAACTCGGAAAGCTCGTCGTCGCCGTCGACGAGTCCGAGCTGCCCGCGCTCGCAGCGCTGCGGGAACGCGCTGCCGCGAACGGCGTTCCCGGTCTCACACGGATCGACGCCGACCGCATCCGCGACATCGAGCCGGCCGCGACGGGCGTCGGCGCTCTCCACTCGCCGCACACCGCGGTCGTGGACTACGTCGCAATCGCGGAGGCGATGGCCGATGAGGTACGCGATGCCGGCGGCGAGGTGCTGCTGAATGCAGAGGTGACCGGCATCCGTCGGGAGCCGGGCGGCGTGACCGTCGAGACGGCCGCAGGCGAGCGCAGGGTGGACCGGCTCGTCGTGTGCGCCGGTCTGCAGTCCGACGTCGTCGCAGCTCTGATCGGAGCCGATGCATCCCCTCGGATCCTCCCGTTCCGCGGTGAGTACTGGGAGTTGGATCCTGCGCGCGCGGACCTCGTGCGCGGCATGATCTACCCCGTTCCCGACCCGCGGTTCCCGTTTCTGGGCGTGCACTTCACGCGCGCCTTCGACGATCACGTGCACGTGGGCCCGAACGCCGTCCCCGCCCTCGCGCGTGAAGGATATCGATGGCGCGACGTGTCGGCCCGCGACACCTGGGCCTCGCTCACGTGGCCGGGGGCGTGGCCGCTCGCGCGGAAGCACTGGCGTATGGGCGTCTACGAAACGTGGGGATCGCTGTCGAAGTCGGCGTACTACCGCCGTGCGCGGCGCTTCGTGCCGGAGTTGGAGGTTCGGGATCTCGCACGCAGGACGGCCGCGGGAGTCAGGGCCCAGGCGTGGGGCCGCGACGGGTCCCTGCTCGATGACTTCGCCATCGACACGGTGGACTCCGTCACGGTGCTGCGCAACGCGCCGTCCCCCGCGGCGACCTCCTCGATCGCCATCGCAGAGCACCTTCTCGAGCGGCTGTGACGCATTCGCGCATGCCCGCACGAACTCTCCTTGGGTTTTCCTGAGGAACGTGGCTTTCTTTATGCCGGGTGCCGTCGCTAGACTCAGCGTCGGGGATCACTGTGTTCCGCGTCGTGGGGAAATCGACGTGAGGCGCAGCTCCGACCGTGGAGGGGTTCACGGTCGACGCTGACCCGCTGCGTGCGGCGGGAATTGGGGAATCATGTCGAACGTCATCTGGGGAACGCATGGCTCATCGCGCCGTGTGGCGCGCTGGGCAGCAATAGTCGCCGCCGCCGCGCTCATCATCACCGGGTTCGTCGCCTTCGAACCACCGGTGCGAGCCGCAGCCGCGAGCCCGTGCGGACCCGCGGTCAACGCCATCGCGTGCGAGAACCAGAAGCAGGGCACATCGCCGACCGAGTGGGACATCGACGGGGCAGGTGATCCTTCCATCCAGGGCTTCGCGACCGACATCTCGGTGAACGCGGGCGCGAAGATCGACTTCAAGATCGACACGGATGCCGCGGCCTACGGCATCCGCATCTACCGCACCGGCTGGTACCAGGGTCTGGGCGCGCGCTACATCACGACGGTCAACCCGTCCGTCCCGCTGCCGCAGCGCCAGCCCGAATGCCGCACGGACGTCGCGACCGAGCTCTACGACTGCGGCACGTGGGGTGTGTCGGCATCGTGGAACGTGCCCGCTGACGCGGTCTCCGGTGTCTACATCGCGCGGCTGATCCGGCAGGACACCGGCGGCGACAGCCACATCATGTTCATCGTCCGCAACGACGGCAGCACGTCGGACGTCGTGTTCCAGACCTCCGACCCGACGTGGCACGCCTACAACACGTACGGCGGTTCGGACTTCTATCAGGGCGCGGCCAACGGACGTGCCTACAAGATCAGCTACAACCGCCCCTTCGCCACGCGGGAGGGCGTCGAGAAGCGCGACTTCTACTTCAGCTCCGAGTACGCGACGGTGCGCTTCCTCGAACGCAACGGCTACGACGTGAGCTACATCGCGGGCGTCGACACCGACCGCCGGGGGCACGAGCTGCTCAACCACAAGGTGTTCATGTCGGTAGGTCACGACGAGTACTGGTCGGGTGCGCAGCGGGCGAACATCGAGGCCGCACGCGATGCCGGCGTGAACCTGCAGTTCCTCACCGGCAACGAAGGGTACTGGCGCACACGCTACGAGGCCTCTGCCGCCGGGACGAGCACGCCCTACCGCACCCTGGTGTCGTACAAGGAGACGTGGGGCAACGCAGCGAACCGTGGCGGCGCCAAGATCGACACGTCCAGTCCGGAGTGGACCGGAACGTGGCGGGATCCGCGCTTCGCTGACGCATCGCAGGGCGGTCATTCGCCCGAGAACGCCCTGACCGGCACCATGTACATGGTCAACAACGTGTATCTGCCCGTCACTGTCGACTCCCAAGAGGGCAAGACGAGGTTGTGGCGTCATACCTCGCTCACCTCGCTCTCGCCGGGCGCGTCGGCGGCGCTCGCGCAGCAGACGGTCGGCTACGAATCGAACGAGGACATCGACAACGGCTTCCGGCCCCAGGGGCTCATCCGCCTGTCCACCACCGTGGGACCCACGCCCGAGTACCTGACCGACTACGGCAACGTCGTCGTGCCCGGCACCACCGAGCACCATGTCACGCTGTACCGCGCGGACAGCGGCGCCCTCGTGTTCTCGGCCGGCAGTGTGCAGTGGAGCTGGGGGCTCGACAGCGAGCACGACGGCGAGCAGGTGCCCGCCGATTCCCGCATGCAGCAGGCGCAGGTGAACCTCTTCGCCGACATGGGCGCGCAGCCGCAGACGCTCATGAGCGGCCTGGTCAGGGCCACCGCCAGCAGCGACAGCACCTCGCCCACCACGACCATCACCTCGCCCGCTGCCGGCGTCGAGATCGCACACGGCACGAGCGTGACGGTGACCGGGACCGCTGCGGACTCGGGAGGCCGCGTGGCCGGCGTCGAGGTGTCGACCGACGGCGGCCAGTCGTGGCACCCCGCCGCCGGCACCACGAGTTGGAGCTACACCTACACGCAGCAGGGCAGCGGTGCGCAGACCATTCTCGCGCGAGCCATCGACGACTCTGCCAACTTCTCACGCACCGGCATCAGCCGCGCCGTCACCGTCACGGGTCCGTACTCGGTGCTCGGCGACGCCGTCCCGAAGATCGCCTCGGCCGATGACGCCGGGTCGGTCGAACTCGGGCTCAGGTTCACGTCTGAGGCCGACGGCTTCATCCTCGGTGTCCGGTTCTACAAAGGTCCTTCGAACACCGGCCTGCACACCGGTGCGCTGTGGGGCCCGGACGGCGCCCGCCTGGCGACGGTCACCTTCGGCAATGAGACCGGGGAGGGCTGGCAGCGCGCCTATTTCTCCTCTCCGGTCCAGGTGATGGCAGGAACGCAGTACACGGTGTCGTACACAGCGCCGCAGGGTGGCTACTCGATGACCGGCGGCTACTGGCCCTACCTTTCGCAGACCACCTCACCCCTCGTCGCCTCGGACGGGGTCGGAGTCGACGCCGCAGGTGTGTTCGGCAACGCTGGGTCGCGACCGACGGAGACGTGGAAGGAGTCGAACTACTTCGTCGACGTCATCTTCGACAAGTCCGACACTTCGCCGCTGCGCATCGCGTCCCGCTCGCCGCAGGCAGACTCCTCGAGCGTTCCCCTCGATGCGCCCGTCACCTTCTCGTTCACGCGCGCCGCAGATCCCGCGACGGTGAGCGTCATCGTCGAAGATGCCGCAGGCACCGACGTCGCCGGCACCTTGTCCTACAATGCGGCGACCAGGACTGCCCGGTTCGCGCCGGCGTCCGCCTGGACCCCATCGACGACCTACGCGGTCACGCCGTCCGCCGACGACGTCGCCGGGGTGGGCCTCTCGGCGGATTCCGCTTGGAAGTTCACGACCCAGGCCGCGGACCTGCCCGAAGGCACGTGCCCGTGCTCGCTGTTCCCCGAGAGCTCGCGCCCGACGATCGATGCGGACATCGACGACGACCTCGTAACGCTCGGCGTTCGGTTCACGGTGGACGCACCCGGGACGGTCACTGCGCTGAAGTTCTTCAAGGGCGAGCGCAACGTCGGTCCGCGGACGGTCGATCTGTGGCGCGCCGACGGCTCGCGTCTGGCGACGAAGGTCGTCACGACGGAGTCGTCGCACGGCTGGCAGACGATCGTGCTGGATCAGCCGATCCAGGTGACGCCGGGTGAGACGTACATCGCGTCGTATCTCGCTCCTCAGGGCGCCTACTCGGTCACGCTGGGACAGTTCGGCTCCGCGGGCTACAGTCGGGGACCGCTCACTGTGCCTGCCAATGGCGGCGCGTTCACCTACGCGAACGGCTTCCCCAACCAGACCTCGACGACGAACTACTCCGTGGACGTCGTCTTCACCACGGCGGGCGGGGCCGCTCCGGCACCCGTCGTGACGTCCCTGACCCCGGCCGCCGGCGCGCACGACGTGTCCGCCGACTCGACGATCTCGGCGGCCTTCAGCGATCCGATCGCCACAGGGTACGCGGCGACCGTGACAGCGCTGGGCGCTGCGATCGACGGGACGTGGGCGCTCAGCTCGGACGCCGAGACCTTGCGGTTCACGCCGGCCGCACCGCTGCCTTCGGGCGCCACGGTCAACGTGTCGATCACGGGAATCGTGGGCGCGAACGGCGTTGCAGGCGAGCCCGTGTCGTGGGCGTTCTCGGTGATCCCCGCCGGCCAGCAGAACGTGACGACGATCTTCGGGAACGCGACGCCGCAGGTCGCCGCCGAGACCACCGACACCGCATCGGTGGAGCTCGGCGTGGCGTTCACGAGCGCCGTTGCCGGTGAGGTCCGCGCCATCCGGTTCTACAAGGGACCGGGTAACACGGGCACGCACACGGGCTCATTGTGGAACGAGAACGGCGTGCGCATCGCGCAGGTGCAGTTCGGGAATGAGACCGCGTCGGGATGGCAGCGAGCGCTGCTGTCGACGCCGGTCGCCATCCAGCCTGGTGAGGTCTATACGGTGTCTTACCTGGCGCCGCGGGGCAACTACTCGTATACCAGCGCGGCGCTCGCGTCGTCTGTGACGAGCGGCCCGCTGACCACAGTGGCGACGACCAACGGCCGGTACCGCTACGGGAGCGGGGGCGTCATGCCGATCGAGAGCTGGAACTCGACGAACTACTTCGTCGACGTCGAGTTCGTCACACAGCAGACCGGTCCCGGTGCTGCACCCGAAGTGGGTACGGTCACCCCGGCGCGAGGAGCCACGAACGTCGATGTCGGGATGTCGGTTTCGGCCCGCGTCGATCGCGTCCCGGCGGACGCGAGCGTGGGGCTGACCATCGCCGGGCCGGCCGGGACCGTCGTGGGCGTCTCTGCGTACGATCGCTCGACCGGTCTGGTTTCATTCGATCCGGCGCAGTCTCTCGAGCACTACATGACCTACACCGCCACGGTGACCCTTGACGGGGCGCCGCTCGATTCGTGGACGTTCCGGACGGCGCGCACTCCGGTGGCCGGCACGGTCGAGACGCTGTTCGGTTCGGAGGTGCCGACGATCACGATGTCGGTCGACAACGAGCCGGTCGAGGTCGGGACGGCCTTCACCGTGTCCGCGCCGGGAACGGTGACGGCGATCCGCTTCTACAAGGGCACGGCCAACACGGGCGAGCACCGGGGAACGCTGTGGTCATCGAGCGGCGAGGTGCTCGGCCGCGTGATCTTCACCGGTGAGACCGCGTCCGGATGGCAGCGCGTGGAGCTGGAGGATCCGGTGGAGGTGCAGGCCGGGGCGACCTACGTGGTGTCGTACCTGGCTCCGAACGGCCGGTTCGCGATCGCGGAGAACTACTTCGCGACGCCGAAGGTGAACGGACGCATCACCGCGCCGGCGGGCTCGAACGGCCGATTCCTCTACGCGGCCGGCGGCGGGTTCCCGACGGGCAGCTACAGCTCGTCCGCGTACTTCGTCGACGCGGAGGTCGTGTTCCCTGACGCCTCGACACCGACACCGACACCGACACCGACACCGACACCGACGCCGACTCCGACGCCGACTCCGACGCCGACGCCGACTCCGACGCCGACTCCGACTCCGACGCCGACACCCGAGCCGACGCCGACCGCAGTGACGGTCGAGTCGACTGGGCCTGCGAACGGCGCCGTGGAGGTCGTGCCGACGACGATCATCTCCGCGACGCTCAGCACGGACGAACCGGACGCCGCCCTCGCGCTCAGCGGGCCTGACGCCGCCGCCGTGGCCGGGACGATCGCCTACGATTCGGCGACGCGAACCGTTTCCTTCACTCCTGCCGAACCGCTGGCGTGGTCCTCGAGCTACAGCGCCGCCGTTACGGTCCCCGGCAGACAGGTCGACGGCGGTCAGTGGTCGTTCACGACCGGCGCGGAACCGCCGATCATCGACGCCGTTTCCATCCTCGGTGACGCCCCGCCGCAGAACGCGGCATGGGATGACCCCGATGCGATCCAGGTCGCGACCCGTTTCACCGTGAACGTCGAAGGCCAGGCGACTGCCATCCGCTTCTACAAGGGCGGCGCGAACACGGGTGAGCACACGGGATACCTGTGGCGCGACTACGGCACCAAACTCGCGGAGGTGGCCTTCGTCGACGAGACGGAGGACGGGTGGCAGACAGCGCACTTCGCCACGCCGGTCGTTCTCGAGCCTGGCCACGAATACCGCGTCGGTCTCTACAGCACGACCGGGCGATACGCCGTCGACATCAACGGGTTCCAGAACGGACTCAGCTCGGGTCCGTTCACCGTCCCCGCAGAGGGGAGCGCCTACGCGTATTCCCGGGAGTATCCGGTGCGGTGGTCGTCCCACAACTACTGGGTCGACGTCCTGTTCACACCCGCGGGCTGAGCCATGGTCTGCGCGCGTCGGGCGGGCAACTTATAGCATCACAACCGCAAGCTCAAATCGCTGTTCACGCCTTGGGGGGCAATCGTGACTGACAGACTTCGCGTCGCCGTGGTCGGCGCCGGCTACTGGGGACCGAATCTCGCGCGCAACTTCCGGGCCAGTACGGACTGGGAGCTCGCCGCGATCTGCGACCTCGATGTCGAGCGCGCGCAGCGGGTCGCAGACGGGGTGGGCGGCGTCACCGTCACGCCCGACCTGGACTCGGTGCTGGCCGACCCCGCGATCGATGCCGTCGCCATCGCCACGCCCGCCCGTACCCATCACCCGATCGTGATGGCGGCACTGCGGGCGGGCAAGCATGTGATCGTCGAGAAACCCCTCGCGGACTCCCGCGAGCGAGGCGAAGAGATGGTGCGTGAGGCGCGGGAGCGCGGCCTTACGCTGATGGCCGACCATACCTACTGCTATACGCCGGCCGTGCTGAAGATCCGTGAACTCATCGAAGACGGCTTCCTCGGTGACATCCTGTTCGTCGACAGTGTCCGCATCAACCTCGGCCTGATCCAGCCTGACGTCGACGTGTTCTGGGACCTCGCTCCCCACGACCTGTCGATCATGGACTTCATCCTTCCCGGCGGTCTCGACGTCGAGAGCGTGTCCGCCCACGGCGCCGATCCGCTGCGGACCGGGAAGTCGTGCATCGGGTATCTCGCGATGCCGCTCGCGGGCGGGGCGATGGCGCATGTCCACGTGAACTGGCTGAGCCCTACCAAGATCCGTCAGATGGTCATCGGCGGCACGCGCCGCACGCTGGTGTGGGACGACCTGAACCCGCAGCAGCGCGTCAGCGTCTACGACCGGGGCGTCGACCTCGAGACGCAGTCACTCGAGACCGCCGACACCCGCGCCTCCGCGATCTCCTACCGGCTGGGCGACACGTGGGCACCGGCGCTGACCGAGCGCGAGGCCCTGGCCAATGTCGCGAGCGAGTTCGCCGATTCGATCCGCGAGGGCCGACCGGCACGGACCAGCGGAGAGTCGGGTCTGCGCGTGCTCGCCGTACTCGAGGCATCCGCGCGCAGCCTGCAGCAGGCGGGGGCCCCGCAGCCCACCGCATCCCTTGAACTCAGTGAGGACCTCGTCGTATGACTCAACTCCAGAACGCCCGTGTGCTCGTCACCGGCGGCGCCGGCACGATCGGCTCGACGCTCGTGGACGAACTGCTCGATGCCGGGGTCGCCCACATCGACGTGCTCGACAACCTCGTGCGCGGCCGGCGCGCGAACCTGGACGGCGCGCTGGCGAGCGGTCGTGTCGAGCTCGTCGACGGCGACATCCGGGACGCAGCGCTCGTCGACGACCTGACCGCGGGCAAAGACGTCGTGTTCCATCAGGCGGCCATCCGCATCACCCAATGCGCAGAAGAGCCGCGGCTGGCGCTCGAGGTGCTCGTGGACGGCACCTTCAACGTCGTCGAGGCCGCGGCCAAGCACCGCGTCAAGAAGCTCGTGGCCGCTTCGAGTGCCTCGGTCTACGGAATGGCCGAGGCCTTCCCGACCGACGAGCGCCACCACCACGAGAACAACGACACGCTGTACGGCGCTGCGAAGACGTTCAACGAGGGGCTCATCCGCAGCTTCCGTGCGATGCAGGGGCTGGACTACGTGCTGCTGCGCTACTTCAACGTGTACGGCCCTCGCATGGACGTCCACGGCCTCTATACGGAGGTGCTCGTGCGCTGGATGGAGCGTATCGCCGATGGCAAGCCGCCTCTCATCTTCGGTGACGGCCGGCAGACGATGGACTTCGTGTGCGTGCCCGACATCGCTCGCGCGAACGTGCTCGCCGCCGAGAGCCACGTCGTAGAGGGCACGTACAACATCGCCAGCGGCACGGAGACCAGCCTGCTCGAGCTCGCGCAGGCGCTGCTCCGAGCGATGGACTCGGACCTCGATGTCGAGCATGGGCCGGAGCGCGCCGTCAACGGCGTCGCCCGGCGACTTGCCGACACGTCCGCGGCTCGCCGCGACCTCGGGTTCGAGGCGACGACCGGCCTCGAGGAGGGCCTGCGTCAGCTCGTGGACTGGTGGCGCCCACTGCGCGACGAGATCGCGGCCGGCCGCACGGTGGCGGTGTCGTGAGCGAGCGTATCAACGTCATGGTCCCCTGGCTCGGCCAGGAGGAGTCGGATGCCGTGGCTGAAGTGATCGCGAGCGGATGGGTCGCGCAGGGGCCCCGCGTCGCGCGCTTCGAGGAGGAGTTCGCCAAGGCGATGCAGGCCCGCTACGCCGTCGCCACGAGCAGCTGCACAACGGCGCTGCATCTTGCGCTCATCGTGGCCGGCATCAAGCCGGGCGACGACGTGGTCGTGCCGTCGTTCTCGTTCATCGCCTCGACGAATGCGGTGCGGTACGTCGGTGCGAACCCGGTCTTCGCCGAGGTCGATCCCCTCACCGGCAACGTCACCGGGCACACCATCGCCGACGCGCTCACGCCGCGCACGCGCGCCGTCATCGCGGTCGACCAAGGCGGTGTGCCCGTCGACATCGACGACATCCGGTCGTTCACGGATCAGTTGAACATCGTCGTGATCGAGGATGCCGCGTGCGGCGCAGGCTCGACGTACAAGGGCAGGCCGGTCGGCGCCGGCGCCGAGATCGCTGCGTGGTCTTTCCATCCGCGCAAACTCCTCACGACCGGCGAAGGCGGGATGATCACGACGTCGAACCCGGAATGGGCCGACCGCGCCCGGCAGCTGCGCGAGCACGCCATGAGCGTGTCGGCCGCGGACCGGCATGCTTCGGTGCTGCCGCCGGCCGAGGAGTACACCGAGGTCGGGTTCAACTTCCGCATGACCGATCTGCAAGCCGCCGTCGGGCTCGTCCAGCTCGGGCGCCTGCCCGCCATCGTCGCTCGCCGCCGTGAGATCGCCGCGCGGTACGACGAAGCGATCGCCGCGATCCCGGGCCTGCGTGCCGTGGCCGACACCGAGGACGGCACCAGCAACTTCCAGTCCTTCTGGGTGGAGGTCGGTGAGGGGTACCCCGTGGACCGCGACGGACTGCTCGAGGCGCTCGCCCTCGCCGACATCTCCGCGCGGCGCGGCATCATGGCCACGCATCGACAGCCGCCATACCGCCATCTCGCGCCGGATGGGGGGTTGCCTGCCACCGAGCACCTCAACGACAGCACCCTGATCCTGCCGGTCTTCCACGCACTGAGCGCGCAGGACCAGCAGCGGATCATCGACGTGCTTCGCACCCCAGGGGGTGCAGTGGAGTGACCGGCGTACTGCTCGTGGGGGCGAGCGGATTGGCCCGCGAAGTGCTCGCAGCCGGCATGACCGGTGTCGTCGGGATGCTCGACGACGATGAAAAGCTGCACGGCACCGAGGTCGCCGGCGTACCGGTCGTCGGACGGCTCGCCGACGCGGTCGACGCGCCGTGAGCAGCTGCTGCTGCTGCGTCGGCCCCAGCGCATCACGGCGCAGCATCGTCCGGCGGTGGGACGGGCTCGGCGTGGGCGACGATCGGTACGCGTTGTTCGTCGCACGGTCCGCTCGGGTCGGATCGTCGAGCACCGTCGGACCCGGCAGCATCCTGCTCGACAGTGCGGTCGTCACCTCCGACGCACGGATCGGACGGCACGTCGTCATCATGCCGAACTCGACGATCACCCACGACGGTGTGCTGGCGGACTTCGCGACGCTCGCCTGCGGGTGTCGCACTCGGAGGCGGCGTGCGTATCGGCGAAGCCGCGTACATCGGCATGAACGCGTCGGTACGGCAGGGCATTTCGATCGGCGCACGCGCTACGGTCGGGATGGGCGCGGTCGTGCTGAACGACGTGCCGCCGGACGAGACGTGGGCCGGCGTGCCGGCACGTCGATTGGGGGAGAGACCGTGAGCGAGAAGGTTCCGTTTCTGGACCTGGCCGCACAGTCGGCCGAGATCGCCGATGAGGTGCTGCCGATCTGGCAGCGAGCAGCTGGCCGCGGGCGGCTTCGTCGGCGGTGCGGAGGTCGATGCGTTCGAGCGAGAGTTCGCCGAGTACATCGGCGTCGATCATGTCGTCGGCGTGTCCAACGGCACCGACGCACTCGAACTGGCCTTCCGCGCCGTCGGCGTCCGGCCGGGCGACGAGGTCATCATGCCGGCGAACACGTTCATCGCGACGGCGGAAGCGGCATCCCGCATCGGTGCCCGTCCGGTCTTCGTCGACGTCGACGACGAGCACCTCCTGATCGATCCGGACGCCGTCGAGTCCGCCGATCACCGACCGCACTCGCGTGATCGCTCCCGTCCACCTGTTCGGCCAGACGGCGCCGATGGAGCCGCTGCTGCCGATCGCCGAGCGGCACGGCCTCGTCATCGTCGAAGACGCTGCTCAGTCGCAGGGGGCGTCATCGCTCGCGGGACGTGCGGGCGCGATCGGGCGAGTCGCCGCCACGAGCTTCTATCCGGGAAAGAACCTCGGCGCGGCCGGGGACGCCGGCGCCGTCATGACCGGGGATCCCGACATCGCGGCTTTCGTCCGCAACGTGGCCGCGCACGGCAGCTCTGTGAAGTACGTCCACGACCGTATCGGCATGAACGCACGCCTGGATGCCCTGCAGGCGCCGGTGCTCCGTGCCAAGCTGCGCCGGCTGGAGCGCTGGAACGATCAGCGACGCGCGGCGGCCGCTCGGTACGCACAGCTCCTCAGCGACGTCGACGAGCGTGCGCCTCCCGCTGGCGCGTCCGGGCAACGACTGATGTGTGGCACCTCTACGTCGTCCGAGTGGACGATCGTGAGCGTATCGCCGGGCATCTGGCGGACAGCGGCGTGGCGACGGGCATCCACTATCCGACCCCTGTGCATCTCACCGAGGCGTATTCGCATCTCGGGATCTCGCGCGGTGCGTTCCCGGTCGCCGAGCGTGCCGCCGGGCAGATACTGTCGCTGCCGATGTTCCCACACCTCTCGGAGGTCCAGCAGGCGCGCGTCGCCGAGGTGCTTCGCAGTGCAGCTACCGGCGAGGTCGGTGTCGCAGTGACGACGAGAAAGGTGCTCGTACAGCTCGACAGTCTCGAGCTGGGCGGTGCGCAGATCAACGCAGTCCAGCTCTCGGCGGCTGCACGGTCGCGAGGATGGGAGAGCACGCTCATCGGACCGCGGGCCTCGCTTCCGCAGTTCGCTCCCTCGCTGCTCGATGTCGCAGCCGACTACGGCGTGAGGGTGGAACCCTACGATCGCCCCGACCGCATCGGCCGCCACGCACGCGTGCTGGAAGCCTGGGCGCGCCGGGCCGACGCCGAGGTCGTGCACTGCTTCAGCACGTCCGAGCGCGCCGCATATTGGGGTCCCGGGCGGTGGGGGCGCCGTGCAGTCGTTCGCACGATCTACGAGATGACCTTCGATCCACGTACGCATCCGCGTGTTCCTGTGGTGATCGGCACAGGCTACCTCCGTGACGAGCTCGACGGTCGGCCCGGAGGCGTGACGCTGATCAGCCCGCCGGTCGATCTGGACAAGGACTCGGCGACCGTGGTGGACGCCGCCCGCTTCCGGTCGGAGTGGGGCGTCGGATCCGAAGATGTGCTGCTCGTGATCGTCTGCCGGCTGGCGGAGGAGATGAAGGCGCGCGGTGTCGAGGACACCATCGCCGCGGTAGTGGCCCTCGATGACCCGGCCGTGCGCCTTCTCGTCGTCGGTACCGGAGACGCGCACGAGCGGCTGGCTTCGCTCGCCGATGATGCCAACCGGCGCCTCGGGCGCGACGCCGTCCGGTTCACGGGCGCGATGGCCGATCCCCGGCAGGCCTATGCGGCAGCGGACATCGTGCTCGGGATGGGAAGCTCGGCTGCGCGAGGACTCGCGCACGGCAAGCCCCTCGTGGTGCTCGGTGAGCACGGCTGGAGCGAGGCGTTCACCGAGGCGAGCTCCGCCGCCCTGTTCCGCAGCAGCTTCTGGAGTCCCGAACAGGTGACGGACGGCGCCGAGCTGCTGCGGGCGACGCTGGAAGGAATGATCGCCGACCCGTCGCTGCGTGCTTCGCGAGGTGCCTTCGGCGCTGCGTTCGCGACGGACAGTTTCGGACTGGTCGCCATGGCGGAGCGGCTCGCAGATCTGTACGACCGGGTGACGCGGGATGCGTCGCGCTCGGCGTGGCTAAGCGACCTCCCCTTCGAAGGGCGCATGCTGCGGGCGAAGATCGAGCGCACGATCGAGCGTCGGACGGCGGGACGGTTCCGGCCGTCTCGAGCCGTCCGCAGTCTGGACTGGTCGCCCTCCGCCGTCCGCGGCATGAACGCCCAAGGCGTGCGATGAGCGCCGTTGCGAAGGCGCTCGCCGTGCTGCGGCGCGAGGGTCCCCGTGCCGTGCTCCGCCGCGCGGTGCGGAGCCTCGGCCACCGGCTGGACGTGGGCAGTCTCGACGAGCCGTTGCTCGACAGCGACATCGCCGACTCCACGCGCCTCGAGCTGCGACGTCCGACGCAGCGCCCCGGGCCCGGCGAGCCGCTGGACATCGGCTGGATCACGGTGCCGCCGCGGGCGGGCTCGGGTGGCCACACCACGCTCTTCCGCATGGTGGAGGCGGTCGAGGCGGCGGGGCACCGCTGTCATCTCTTCCTCTACGACCGCTACGGCGGGGACGTCTCCGCTCAGACCGACGTCATCCGCTCGTGGTGGCCGACGCTCCGCGCGCAGGTGCACGATGCGCGCGACGGCATCTCGGGCGTCGATGCGATCGTCGCCTCGGGCTGGGAGACAGCGCACGTCGCCGCCCGACGCGCGGCGTCGCCGATGCGCTACCTGTACTTCATCCAGGACTACGAGCCGTTCTTCTACCCGCGCGGGTCGGAGTACTCTCTCGCCGAAGACAGCTACCGCTTCGGCTTCCGCAACGTCGCGCTCGGCGACATGGTGGGCGATCTGCTGAGATCCGAGGCGGGCGTGCCGGCTGAGGTCACGGAGTTCGGCTGCGACACCGCCGTCTACCGTCCGCTCGAAGGGACCCGGCGCACCGGGGTCGTCCTGTACGCCAGGCCGGACGTACCCCGACGCGGGTTCTGGCTGGCCAAGCTCGCGCTGCAGGAGTTCCATCGCCGTCACCCCGACGTCGACATCCACGTCTACGGCTCGGTGGTGCGGGACCTCGGATTCCCCGCCACCCAGCACGGCCGACTGCCGCCCGCGGAACTCAACGCGCTCTACAACCGCTGCATCGCGGGGATCGCGATGTCGTTCACGAACATCTCGCTGGTGGCGGAGGAGATGCTCGCGGCGGGGACCATCCCCGTCGTGAACGACTCGCCGCACTCCCGCGCCGATCTGATCAACGACAACGTGGCGTGGGCGCCACCCACGCCGGGAGGCATCGCCTCCGCCCTCAGCGGCGTGATCACCCGCGCGGATGCGTCCGCGCCCGCGCGGGCGGCGGCATCCGTGCGGCCCTTCGCGTGGACGAAAGCCCAGGCCGACATCGTCCGGATCATCGAGGACGAGGTGTACGGGCCGGGCACGGATGGCACGGCGGGGTGATGAACGCGATGGTCGATGACCCGCCCCCTGTCGGACCCGACTCCCTGGTCGGGCCCGAGTCGCCGCTGGGGCAGCGCGCGGCATCCGGGGTTCTCTGGCTCACCGCGCAGAAGTGGGTCGTGCGCCTCGCCGGCCTGGCGACGATCGCCATCCTGACTCGCCTGCTGAGCCCCGAGGACTTCGGCGTCGTTGCGGCGGCCATGACCGTCCTCCCGTTCTTCTATCTGCTCAGCGACCTCGGCTTCGCGACATACATCGTTCAGGCGGACGCCCCGGACCAGCGGGTGCTCAGCAGCGGGTTCTGGTTCTCCGCGGTCGCCGGGCTCGTGCTGACCGCCGTGCTCTTCGCCGCCGCGCCGCTGTTCGGCGTGATGTTCTCCTCCCCGGACGTCATCCCCGTGATCCAGGTCCTGTCGATCGCGGTGCTGTTCACCGCGGTGTCGTCGGTGCCCACGGCGCTGCTGCGACGACGGATGCAGTTCCGAGCGCTCGCCGTGCAGGGGCTCGTCGCCTCCGTGCTCGCGCAGGTCGTGGCGATCGCGATGGCGCTCAGCGGACTGGGTGTATGGGCGCTGGTCGGCCAGACCCTCACCTCGCAGGTGGTCATGACGATCCTCGCCTGCGTCGCAGCGCGGTGGCTGCCGTCGTGGCTGTTCTCGTGGCCGGAGCTGAAAGCCATGACGACGTTCGGCACGAAGGTGCTGAGCGTCGAGCTCGTCGCGATGACGAGAGCCGCCGTCGAGGCTGCCATCGTGTCGGCTTCACTCGGCCTCACGGCCTTCGGATACCTGACGATCGCGCAGAAGCTCGTGCAGATCGTGCAGGACCTCACCGGCGCCGCGGTGCTGCCGGTGACCACGGTCGCATTCGCCAAGCTGCGGGGCTCCGCCGAGCGACTCACCGCCGCGTACACGCGTGCACTGCGGATGCTCTACGCAGTGATGGCACCGCCGCTCGTGCTGCTCGCCGTCGCCGGCCCCCTCATCATCCCGATCGTCTTCGGCCCGGGGTGGGAGCAGAGCTTCCGTGTCGCGCAGTTCCTCGCCCTCGCGGGGACCGTCGTGGTCGGCGCGACGCTCGATCACGGTCTGTTCTATGGTCTCGGCCGACCCGGGCGGTGGTTCTTCTACGCTGTGGTGGTCGACATCCTCACGGTTGCTGTCACCGCCCTGGCTGTGCACAGCGGCCTGGTCGCGGTGGCCGTGGGGTTCCTCATCGTCGCCGTGGTCGCGACCATCGGACGATGGTTTCTGGTGGCCGGCCTGATCCGCACGCCGGTGCGCTCGTTCGCGCGCCCGTTCGTCTTCCTCATCACGACCGTGCTCGTCAGCGGCGGCGCCGGGCTCGCGGTCATCGCCATCACGGGGACGCTGCCGCCCATCGTCCGCATCATCCTCGCCGGCGCGGCCGTCTTGGCGGCGCACGCCGGGGTCGCCTCGCTCCTCGTGCGCCCGGTGTTCGGCGATCTGGCCGCGTACGTGCCGAGGCATGGCCGGCAACGCACCTCACACAGACCGAAGAAGGAGATCACGTGACCCGTCGACGGAAGGCCTCCGAGCCTCCGCACATCCTGATCATCGTCCAGAACCTTCCTGTACCCCTCGATCGCCGGGTATGGCTGGAATGTCAGGCACTGCTCGCGCGCGGATACCGTGTCAGCGTGATCTGCCCGAAGGGCCCGGGCGATCCGTCGCGGCAGCGCATCGACGGCGTCGACATCTACAAGTACTCGCCGGCGCCCGAGGCGGAGGGGCTGCTCGGCTTTGCGTGGGAGTTCGCCTACAGCTGGGTGCGGACCGCGCTGCTGACCCTCGCAGCGCGTCGCCGCGGTCGGTTCGACGTGATCCAGGCGTGCAATCCGCCTGACACCTACTGGCTGCTCGCGCTCGCGTGGCGACCTTTCGGGGTGCGCTTCGTCTTCGACCACCACGATCTCAACCCGGAGCTGTTCATCTCCCGCTTCGGCACACCCGCCGGTCTCGTCAGGAAGCTGGAGTACCGGGGGCTGCGCTGGCTCGAGCGCCGGACGTTCCGTGCGGCCGATCGCATCATCTCCACGAACGAGTCGTACAAGGCCGTCGCCGTCCGCCGCGGCGACCGTCGCCCCGGTCACGTCACCGTCGTCCGCAGCGGACCGGACACGCAGCAGATGCGGCCGGTCTATCCAGAGCGACCGCACGCCGTCGGCACCGTGAACCTCGCCTACCTCGGCATCATGGGCCCGCAGGACGGCGTGGACCAGGTGCTGCTCGTCATGGACGAGCTGGTCCGCAAACGAGGGCGCACGGACATCACCGCGACGCTGCTCGGGTTCGGAGACTGCCTGGAGGACCTCAAGGCGCAGTCGACGCAGCCTCGGACTTGACGATCGCGTCACCTTCACCGGCCGCGTCGACCGCGTCGCCATCGCCGAGCACCTCAGCGCGGCCGACATCGGGCTGAGCCCGGACCTCAAGACGCCGCTCAACGACCTGTCCACGATGAACAAGACGATGGAGTACATGGCGTACGGCCTGCCTGCGGTGTCATTCGATCTCGCCGAAACGCGAATCTCGGGGGCGGACTGCGTCGAGTACGTGCCCTCGGGGGACATCGCGGCATTCGCGGATGCCGTCGAGGCGCTGGCCGACGACCCGGCCCGGCGCGTCACTCTCGGACTCAAGGCGCGAGCACGCGTGTCGAGTGTGCTCGACTGGCGTCCGCAGGCGGAAGCCTACGTGGGCGTGTACGACGAGCTGACGGGCTTCTCGCAGTCCGGGCCGGCCGTCCCGCCGACCCAGGATGCACCCGACGCGGATGCGCAGGGACGCCGCTACGTCCCGCTCGATGACCCCGCCGAGCTCGAGCGGTACCTGCGCGAGAGGAGCGCTCCGTGATCCGGGCGAACGTCCACGACCTGCTCGCCGAGCAGGCGGCCGCCCGGCCGGATGCCCCGGCCCTCACCTACCGGGGACACACCGCGACGTACGCCGAGGTATGGCGCTCCGCGCGTGCAGCCGCCGCCCAGCTGCGGAGCATCGGCGTTCGGCGAGGAGATCGCGTCGCGATCTACCTCGAGAAGCGCCTCGAGACCGTTGCGGCCTTCTTCGCCGCCTCGGCGGCCGGAGCGCTCTTCGTACCGGTCAACCACGTCCTGAAGCCGCTGCAGGTCGGTCATATTCTGGCCGACAGTGGCGCGACGGTCCTCATCACGTCCGCAGACCGGCTGGACCAGCTCGCGGCCGCGCTGGCAGGCTCGCGAGGTCGCGAACGTCATCGTCGTGGGCGACACGGTGCCGGAGGCATCCGGCGATCACGGCGTCCATGGCTGGCACGACGGGCAGCTCGCGGATGATGACCCCGGTCCGTCGGGCGTGATCGATCTCGACCCCGCGGCCATCCTCTACACGTCGGGCAGCACCGGCAGGCCGAAGGGCGTCGTCCTCAGCCATCGCAACCTCATCGTCGGCGCCGAGAGCGTCAGCACCTATCTGGGCAACACGAGCGACGACGTCATCCTGAGTGTGCTTCCGCTGAGCTTCGATGCCGGCCTCAGTCAGGTGACGACGGCGTTCGCGGTCGGTGCCCACTGCGTGCTCATGAACTACCTGCTTCCGCGCGACGTACCCAAGCTGTGCGCCCAGTACGGTGTCACCGGCGTCACGGCTGTTCCGCCGCTGTGGCTGCAGCTGGCAGACATCGACTGGCCCGAGGACGCGGTGCGCCGGGTTCGGTACTGGGCGAACACGGGCGGACGGATGCCGCGGGCCACGCTCGACCGGCTCCGCTCGCTGTTCACCGAGGCCTCGCCCTTCCTGATGTACGGCCTCACCGAGGCCTTCCGGTCCACGTACCTCGAGCCCTCCGAGGTCGACGCGCGACCGGGATCGATCGGCAAGGCGATCCCGAACGCCGAGATCCTGGTGCTGCGCCCGGACGGCGCACCGTGCGATCCCGGGGAGCCGGGCGAGCTCGTGCACCGGGGGCCGCTCGTCGCACTCGGGTACTGGAACGACCCCGAGCGCACGGCCCAGCGCTTCCGCCCGGTGCACCGTCCCGGTCAGGAGTGGCGCGCTCCCGAGCTGGCGGTGTGGTCGGGGGACACCGTCGTCGCAGACGAGGACGGCTTCCTGTCGTTCGTCGGCCGGGCCGACGACATGATCAAGACCTCCGGGTACCGAGTGAGCCCCACCGAGATCGAGGAGGCCGCATACAGCAGCGGAATCGTCCGCGACGTGGTCGCCGTCGGGGTGGACGACGCGGCGCTGGGTCAGCGCATCGTGCTGGTCGTCACCCCGTCGGGTGACGGACTCACCGAGGCGGCACTCGTCGCGGCCCTGCGTCCGCTGCTCCCGGCCTACATGATCCCGGCGCGCATCGAGATCCGCGACGACCTGCCGCGGTCGCCGAACGGCAAGTTCGATCGGCCCCTCATCACCTCGGAGGTGACGGCATGAAGCCATTCGAGCACGCTGCGCCGTTCGGCACGATGGACGGCGAGCTGCGCGTCGGCGGGATGCCGCTCAGCCGCCTCGCGGCACGGGTCGGGTCGACGCCGTTCTTCGCGTACGACAGAGCCCTCCTCGACGCACGGGTCGATCAGCTGCGCGCCGCGCTGCCGGCCCGGCTGCAGCTCAGCTTCGCCATGAAGGCGAACCCGATGCCGGCCGTCGTCCATCACCTCGCCGCCCGCGTGGACCGCATCGACGTCGCATCGGCCCTGGAGATGCAGCATGCGCTGGATTCCGGCATCCGCCCCGACCGGGTGAGCTTCGCCGGCCCCGGCAAGACCTCGGCAGAGATCCGGCAGGCAGTCGCGGCGGGCATCATCGTCGAGATCGAGTCCACGACCGAGCTGCGGCGCGTCATCGCCGCCGGCGACGATCTCGGTGTTCAGCCCACGGTGGCGATCAGGGTGAACCCCGACTTCGCGGTGAAGGGGTCCGGCATGCGCATGGGCGGGGGCCCCCAGCAGTTCGGGATCGACGCCGAACAAGTGCCTGCGGTGCTTGACGAGTTCGGTCGCGCGGTCGACATCCTCGGGTTCCACGTCTTCGCCGGTTCACAGAACCTCAACGCCGGCATCATCGCCGAGGCGCAGCGCAACACGGTCGAGCTGGTGAGCGCGCTCGCCGATCGCCTGCCCACGTCCGTCCGCTACCTCAACCTCGGCGGCGGCTTCGGCATCCCGTACACGGACAGGGATCGGCCCCTCGACCTCGACGCCGTCGCCTCGAACCTGCGCGAGCTCGTCGACGGGCCGATCGCGCAGCGGTTCCCGGACGCCGATCCCGTCGTCGAGCTGGGACGCTACCTCGTCGGCGAGTGCGGCGTGTACGTCGCGCGCGTCGTCGATCGGAAGATCTCGCGCGGCAAGACGTTCCTCGTGGTCGACGGCGGCATGCACCATCAGCTCGCGGCCTCGGGCAACTTCGGGCAGGCGATCCGGCGCAACTACCCCCTGGTCGTCGGCAACCGCATCGCTGCGGACGCCGGCGAACCGGTCACCGTCGTGGGATGTCTCTGCACGCCGCTGGATCTGCTCGGTGACGACGTCGAGCTGCCCGACGCGCAGATCGATGATCTGATCGTCATCTTCCAGCAGGGTGCGTACGGGCTCACGGCCAGTCCGACCGCGTTCCTCGGGCATCCGGCCCCCGTCGAGGTGCTCGTATGATGAACCGACCGCGCACATCCGCATCCTGACCTGCCTGACCGAGGAGTCCCCGATGACCGCCACGCTCGACGCCGTCCGCGCCGTCCTGATCGACGCTCTCGAGCTCCAGCAATCGCCCGAAGACCTGCAACCCGGCACGGCGCTGTTCGGCTCGCTCCCCGAGCTGGATTCGTTCGGCGTCGTCGCCCTCGTCGGCGCGCTCGAGGACCGCTTCGACATCACGATCGACGACGACGAGTTCGGCGCCGACCTGTTCGAGACGGTCGGAACGCTGACCTCGTTCGTCGACGAGAAGCTCGCCGCCTGACGCTCTACCAGCGGAGGAGCGTCAGCTCGCTGTAGAGGTAGTCGATGTCATCGGAGGGGATGTCATCGCCGCGGAACATCTTCGCGCGCGGATGCGCGAGCTCGATGCCGAGTCGAGGCCCGAAGCCCAGGACGCGGCGCTCTGCGAGGGTCGCGACGAGCCCGTGTGACACCAGCAGCCGGATTGCGACAGCGCCCCACGCCCGTTCGAGCAGCCGCCGATCCCCACCGACGTACAGCGGCGTCGCGAAGATCGCAAGACGCTTCCGGCGGTCGGTGCGGAACATCAGGTAGGCGTAGCGACCGC
Organism: uncultured Actinomycetota bacterium; assembly: GCA_963754635.1. Taxonomy (GTDB): domain Bacteria; phylum Actinomycetota; class Actinomycetes; order Actinomycetales; family Microbacteriaceae; genus Microbacterium. Next base: position 274,983 of record CAVWGM010000003.1, read on the forward strand.
CTTCGGCGACGACGACGTGCTGCGCGGCGGGTGCTGTGCGGTGGTCGGCGAAGATTCGTGCGTCGTCGCCCTCGACCGTCCTCGCGATGGTGTCGAGATCCTGCGAGATCCGGATGCCGCGCCGCCCGGGCCAACCGAGGTTGAGGGTGAGACGCGTCGCGGTGTCGAGCCGCTGGAAGCCCAGACGCTCATTCATCGCGACCACGTTGCCGCTGGGGGAGAGGTCGGTGAAGAGGGTTCCGCGCTGCTTGAGCATCGCGCGGACGAGCAGCAGGCTCTGATGGCGGTGCTCCTCGAGGACGCAGAACGCCGCGAGGTTGCAGACATGCAGTGTCTCGCCGCCCCTCTGGCGGCTCGAATGCACCGCCGCGTACGCGCCCACGACACGGTCGCCCAGCATCAGCTGGAATCCCCGGTTCTCGGCCGGCGACGGCCACGGCGGGGTCAGCAGCCGCGCCCATGCGTCCGGCGAGACGCGGCGGTTGAGGTGGGTGTGCAGGAACGCGCCGACCGAGGCCACGTCCTGCTCGGTGATCGGGCGAACGACGGGCTTCGGGTCCACGGCGTCAGACTAGCGCTCCGCGAGCGCGGCGACGCGCTCGCGGCGTCGCGACGCTCGAAGCTCGAGAAGCATGACGGCTGCGCCGGTCACCGCGACGCCGATGACGCCGGTCATCGCCAGTGCACGGATGCGGCTGCCACCCACCTGATGCACGACGAGAGCCTCGGGAGACACCTGCATGGTGATCTCGTTCACCGGGGCCACGCCCTGTGCCCGCTGCACGGCTTCCAGTTCGGTGCGCACCCGCGCCACGACGTCGTCGTGCAGTTCCTCGACTGCGTCCGGCGAATCACCGACGACATCGAGGAGGAGCAGTTGGTCTCCGTAGTTCGTCGCCCACTGCCCACCGGTGTCGGGCAGTCGCAGCCAGTAGTCCCCATCGTGCGGGGTTCCGATGAGGGTGACATCCGTCGAGCCGTACTTCAAGGTCCGGTCCGGACCGGTGACGCGCTTGCCGACCAGCCCGGCCGTGATGATCAGGTCTTCGGAGCGCGTCTGCAGCGAGTTGGGGAAGAACGCGCTCGAGGGGGCCATGAAGACCAGCTCGGAGCGCGTCCAGTGCGTCCCGTCCTCTCGAAGCACCGCCACGGCGGCCGCGGCCGTCACAAGGGCGCCGATCAGGATGATCGGCCATCGGCGCGTGATGGCGCGGAGGAACTCTCGAATGGACATCGGGCTCGCAGGTCGCCGGAACAGGTCTGTCAGAACCATACGGTGCCGGGCTGTGTGATGCATGGGACCGTGAGACGCGTGCATCGACTTCCCAGTCACGGAGCCGGCGCCCCTGGTATCCTGAGCCCGATTCGGCTGGGGGGAGCACCGTCACAGTGACGCTGAAGGGTGTGCTGAGTGCGCTGGGGCGCCGGTGGTACTTGGTTCTGATCGGCTTGCTGATCACGGCGGGTGCGGCTTGGTTCGCCTTCTCCGTCACGCCTGCGCAGTATGCGGCGCGAGGGCTCATCCTGCTGCTGCCGCCGCCTGACGCCGAGGCCGTCGACGGCGGCAACCCGCTGCTCGCCCTGGGCGGCCTGGATCTGCCGGCCCGCGTCGTCGTGGCGACGTTCTCGACCAACGCGGCACAGGAGGACCTCGCGGAGCGATTCCCGGATGCCGAAGCCGAGATCGCGATCGAGGAATCCACACGCGGACCGATCATCTCGATCGATGTCATCGACACGTCCGCCGACGGCGCCCTCGACACGCTCGACTACATCTCCGGGCGCGTGACAGACAGCCTGCAGACGCTTCAAGATGAGGTCGGCGTGCCCAGCACAGCGGTGATGCGCTCGATCCCGCTCACGATGGACACCGAGGCCGATCCTGATTTCAGCGACCTCACGCGCCTGCTGATCCTCGTCGCCGTCGCCGGTCTGGCTGTGACGGTCTTCGCCGTGTACGCGCTCGACGGGCTCTTGACGCGCACGACACGGCGGGGGCGTCGGCGGACCTCGACGGAAGACCAGGACGAGGTTCTCCGGGTCGATCCCGGGCCGATCCCGAAGCGCGCCTTCCCCGCTGACCCGATGCCGGCCTCGACGACCCGATCGCAGCCGCTGTCATGACCGCAGCGCCGGCGACTGTCCGGGTCGATGGGGCGCGGCTCGGGTTCGTTGCACCGGACGCATCGCGAGGCGACTTCGTGACGGCCTGGCTGACGCTGTACATGGCGGTCCTTCTCGCCGTGCCGTCGCGTCTGGTGGTGGGACCACTCGGCAGCGCAGGGTCCATCTCGATGCTGCTGGGGCTGGTGAGCCTTGCGCTCTGGGTCGTGCTGGTCCTGTCGGGCTTCGGACGCACCTTTCCGATGCGGGCGCAGCCGATGCGGTGGGCGCTGGGTGCCTTCATCGTGTCCGTCGCCATCTCGTACGCGCTCGCCATGTCACAGCCGATCAACAGCGACGAGATCAGCCCGGCCGACGTCGCGCTGCTGTCGCTCGCCTCGTGGTCGGGAATCATGCTGCTGACCAACGACGGGCTGCGCACTCGCGCCAAGCTCGACACCGTGATCTGGCGGTTCGTCTTCCTCGGCGGGATGTTCGCGCTGCTCGGCATCGCGCAGTTCGTCACCCGACGCGCGATCGTCGACCTCATCTCCATTCCAGGACTGACCTCGATCGCGGATGCCGCACTCTACAACCGCAACGGCCTCGTGCGGCCGTCGGGAACGGCGATCCATCCCATCGAGTACGGCACGCTCCTGACCATCCTGCTGCCGCTCGCACTGCACGTCGGACTCCGGTTCACCGAGCGCCCCGTCCTGCTGCGGTGGTTTCCGGCGGCCGCGATCGCGGGAGTCATCGCGGTCTCCTCATCGCGGTCCGCCTACCTCGGTGCCGTCATCGCGGTCGCGATCTGCCTGGTCGCCTGGTCGTCGAAGGAGCGTCGCATGCTGCTGGGGCTCGTGGCGGTCGGCGTGGTCGCGGCTGCCGTCGTCATGCCGCGCCTCATCAATGCGATCGTCGGCCTCTTCGCGGGAGTGGAGGAGGACCCGAGCATCGCGTCGCGCACCGACAGCTTCAGCTTCGCCTGGGCGTTCATCGAGCAGAACGCGTTGTTCGGGCGAGGGCTGGGGACGTTCCTGCCGAGGTACCGCATCTTCGACAATCAGTACCTCGGCGCTCTCGTCACGATCGGCGCGGTCGGCGTGCTCGCACTTCTGGCGATCGCCGTCGTCGCCGTCGTCCAGCTCAGCCGGGTGTTCCACGTCGTCGAGGACTCGCGCAGCGTCGATCTGTCAGTGAGTCTGATCGCTGCGGTCGTCGCCGGATTCGCCAGCCTCGCGTTCTTCGACGCGTTCGCGTTTCCGATGACGATGGGCACACTCTTCCTCGTCCTCGGCATGGTCGGCGCGTTCACGCGAACGGCACTGCGGGATCACGCGCGAGAACGACCCTCCTTCGGCCCCCCTGTCCCTGCCCTCGTCGTCTAGCTGCTCGAACCAGGAACGCTCACACTATGAAGCCCGTGCCCATCGATGTCGCCGCAGTGATCGTGACGTACAACAGCGAAGACCACGTCGAGGGGCTTCTCGACAGCATCCCGCAGGCGATGCGGGACCTCGCGTACGAGATCGTCGTCGTCGACAACGGCTCGTCTGACCGCACGCTCGAGATCCTCGACGCGCGGACGGACTGCACGGTCGTCCGCTCGACGAACGACGGCTATGCCGCCGGCATCAATCGGGCGGTGAGATCCGCAGCGGACGCGGCGTCCGTCCTCATCCTCAACCCGGATGCGGCGCTCGACCCCGACTCGGTTCCGCGCATGCTCGATACGCTCCGCAGCCCCGGAGTCGGAATCGTCGGCCCTCGGGTGCGCGAAAGCGACGGGAGCCTCTCGCCCACGATCCGTCGCGAGTCGACGATGCTCAGGGTGGGCGGCCTGAGTTTCACGCGACTCGCGGCGTTCTCGGAGCGCGTCGAGGAGCCCAGCGCCTACGACCACGAACATGACGTCGACTGGTTGGTCGGGGCGATCCTGCTGGTGGCGCGCGAGTGCTTCGACGCTCTGGGCGGGCTGGACGAGTCGTTCTTCCTCTACTCGGAGGAGACCGACTTCAGCCTGCGCGCCAAGGAGGCCGGATGGGCGACCGTCTACACGCCGCACGCCGGAGCTCTGCACGTCGGCGGCGGTTCCGGTGAGAGTTCCGTGACGCACACCATGAAGATCCTCAACCGTGTGCGCCTGTACCGACGGCGAAGCGGTCCTGTTCGCGGCGCCACCTACTTCGCCTTGACGGTGCTCATAGAGGTGCGCCGCGCACTGCTGGGACATGACAAGTCCTGGGCGACGATCCGGGCGCTGGTGCGTCCGAGTCTGCGACCGCCCGCGCTGAACGCGGGAGACAGCCTTGTCCCGCGCTGAGGACCAGAGCGTCGGCCGCCGACGCAGCGTTCTCCTCGTTGCGCCGGCCTGCGACGGCGACGATGTCGGTGAGTCGTGGGTGGCGTTCCAATGGGCTCAACTGCTGTCGGAGCGCTGTGATCTCACGCTGCTCACGAGCTACAAGGTAGGTCATCGGCCGCCCTCGGTTCAGCTGCCAGGAGTCCGCGTCGTGGAATGGAGTGAGCCGAGGGGGATCGGACGCTTCGAGCGGTTCAACAGTCTGCTGCAGCCGGGGTACCTGCCATTCTCCATCCGCGCGCGGAGATGGATCAAAGGCCGGCTCGCCGCGGGGGAGCGCTTCGACGTCGCTCATCAGGTCGTCCCCGTCGCCATGCGGTACCCCAGCCCCGCTGCGGGGCTGGGGATCCCCTTCGTGATCGGCCCCGTCGGCGGGAGTCTGGAGTCGCCCCCCGCTTTCGTCGCGGAGGAGGGGGCGACGCCCTGGTATCAGCGGCTGCGCGCTCTGGACGTCATCCGCCTCCGGCACGACCCGCTTCTGCGACGGACATACGAATCGGCGGACTGCGTCGTCGGGATCGCCTCATACGTCGCCGACCGTCTGACCGGGATTCGGGTGCGACGCTTCGAGATCATGAGTGAGACCGCGGTTCACAGCATCCACGAGCCGGTCGACCGCGCTGAGCGGGAAGGGACCGTGCGACTGCTGCACGTGGGAAGGATCGTCCGCACCAAGGGGCTGCGCGATGCCATCCGCGCGCTGGCGACCCTGGGTGATCTTGACGTGCGCCTGGACGTCGTGGGCGACGGCAACGATCGAGACGCGTGCGAAGAGCTCGTCCGTGCGCTGGGTCTGGCGGGCCGGGTCACGTTCCACGGCAGGCTCCCCCGTGAGGCCATCGACGACTTCTACGAACGCGCCGACATCTTCGTGTTCCCCAGCTACCGCGAGCCGGGCGGGAACGTGAGCCTCGAGGCCATGTCGTTCGGGCTTCCGGTCATCGTCTGCGAGCGCGGGGGCCCCGGTGCCAATGTCGACGACTCCTGCGGGTTCCGGCTCGCGGCGGAGTCCCCTGCTCAGCTGGCCGGGGACTGCGCCGCCGCGATCAGACAGCTGGTCGAGCACCGCGAGCTGCGCCTGCAGATGGGCGCCGCAGCGCGCGAATGGGCCTTCACGCGCCATCTGTGGGAGCACCGCGTCGAGCGCATGGAGCGCATCTACTCGGAGGTCGGGCACCGCGCGTGACGCCGTCGTGTCGGCGCGCCGTGTGAGGCGGACGGGTCAGCGCCCGCCTTCCATGGAGCACGCGATAGGCCGGATGGGGACCGGCTGGCCCGCGGCATCGAGATGTGACACATTCGCCTGCCACGTGGTCACGACCGAGCACCTCACGTCGATGGGACCGTAGCCCCAGCTGCCGTCCAGAACGTGCAGATTCTTGACTGTTGCAGGCATGCCGTTGCGGAAGGGGTAGCCGCCGCCGGACACGATCAGGCCGTCGACGTCGAGCGAGGTGTTCCCCTGGCTGTGCGGGTAGAAGAACGCCGCCGTGCCCCAGCATCCGTTGTTCTCCTCCATGATGACCACGGAGTTGCGGACCGTCAGGCGGTCGCCGTAGTAGCCCTGGACGCCGTCGCCGTGCCAGTCGTTGCACACGGTGGGGGATGTCACGCGGATGAACGAATCCTCGATGTTGACGGGCCCGCAACCATAGTCGACACCGGCAGCCCGCAGGCCCTCGGGCAGCCCGTCGATGAGGACGTTGCGTACGGTGTAGCCGCCCGGGCCGATGACGAAGATGTCCTGATCGGTGGTGCGCGCCGGCGGCGTGAACGTCGAGTCCTCGATCACGAGCCCGTTGCGGCAGATGTTGCGGTAGTCATTCACCACGCTCGTGGCGACGGCGTCGATACGGCGCAGCGTCACGTTCGGCGCATCGACGTAGATGGTGCCGTTCGTGACCCGCAGGTCCTCCACGACCGCCCCGGCGTCACGGATCCACACGTCACCGGAGACCTCACGCACCGGCTGCCAGCCGTCGGGAAGGCCCGCGGACTCCCGCGTGGGGAATCCACCGCGCGGCGGGTCCGGCGTCGAAGTGGGTGGCGGTGTCGGCGTGGGTGTCGCCGTGGGCGTGGGCGTGGGGGTGGGCGTGGGGGTGGGTTCCGGCCTGGGTGTGGGTGCCGCGGTCGGCGTCGGGGTGGCGGTCGGCGTCGGCGTGGCGATCGGCGTCGTCGGGCTCGCGGACGGAGCACCGGACGGCGAGAACACGATGTCGACGAGGTAGTTGGACCCGCGATAGGTCTGGGTCGGCAGGGTGCTCCTGGCGCCGTAGCGGTAGACCCCGGCACCCGCCGGCAGAGTGAAGCCGTTCTGGGTGCGCTGCGCGGCCAGGTCGCGCTCCGTCACCGGGTACCCGCCCCGCGGCGCGTGATACGACACCGTGTAGGTCTTGCCAGCCTGGAGAGCGACGGGCTTGCCGATCGCAACCGTGCGCCAGCCCTCCTTCGTCGAACGAGCGAACGTGGCGCGCGCGATCGCTTTGCCGTCCGAGGACCACAGCGTGGCCTTCGTGACGTTCTTCGCCTTGCTGCCCTGGTAGTACTGCAGCGCGGTCACCGTGCCGGACGTCTGCGGGCGGAACCTCACACCCAACTCGACCGCGACGCGATCAGAGTCGGCGGCGACCTGGGGCGTGAGGGTGTCGGAGAAGATTCCGGTGGTGCCGGCTCCTGACGCGATGGCCGGGGCGACGAATCCGGTCACGGTCAGCGCTGCGATCAGTGAGGCGATGATGCCGATGCGGAGTCGGCGGCGGGAGCGCGCGCGTACTCGGTCAGCTCTGCGGGTCATAACCATCCGATGTTCGGGGGATCTCGGGGGTGATAGCAGTATTGCGGAGTCTCGCCTTTTACTATGGCACGTGAGAGAACCCTCACGCAGGTCTCCTGCGGCTGTAATGTGCAGTGCGCTGACCCAAATGGAGGCTGGCGGGCGTCGGGAGAGGTGTCATGGGGACCGATGCACTGCGGACGCGTCGCTTGTGGGCGATCGTCGGCCTCGCGGCGTACGGCGCCGCCGTGGCCCTCATCGTCCTGCTGCCGGTCAGCTACAGCGGCATCGTGAACGGCATCGGGGATTGGGTCCGGGACGGGCTGGGTGTCACGTCTTTCGGATCGGGCTGGATCGAGTTCGTGGCCAACATTCTCATGTTCGTGCCCCTCGGCTTCCTCCTCACTCTGCTGTTCCGGCATCCCTGGTACGGCATCGCGCTCGCGCTCACGCTGTCGGCCGCAGTCGAGCTCGTGCAGATCGTGATCCCGTCGCGCCAGCCGAGCCTGAGGGATGTGCTTGCCAACGTCCTGGGCGCTGCCGTCGGCGCCGCGGTCGCGTGGATGGTCGTGCGGCGCCAGCGCCGTCTCGAGCGCACAGCGCAGACGCGTGCCGAGCAGAGTCCGACCTCAGTCGCGCACGACCGCCGGTGACCACGCGTGCTCGATGAAGAGCTCGGGACCCTTCGATCCATCGGCCTCGAGCGCCCATACATCGGTGTCGCCGGGCTGGCCCTCGCGCGGCATCCCATACAGGATCGTGTCGTCGTCGAGCCACTCGATCTGGTCATCGACGCTGCGGTTCTCGGGCAGCAGATCCACCTCGCCGGTCGCGAGATCATAGACAGCCGGTGTCCAGTGGACGGTCGGGCCCGAGCGCTCGCTCACGCGCTTGAAAGCGATGCGGGTGCCGTCGGGCGAGAGCGACGGGCACTCCACATTCTCGGCGATCGATGACAGCGTGCGGGTCCGGAGGTCGCCCCGCACCAGGTATGTGGTGCCCTGCGTGGTGAGGCCCGCCGTGGCGTAGAACGTGGAGTCGTCGATGAACGTCACGCCCCAGAAGTTGCGATCGACCGGAGCGACGGGCTGGCCGTCGACGATGAGAGTGAAATCCTCGAGGCTGCCGGAGCTCGTGCCGTCGATGTCGTAGACCACCGTCTCGGTCGAGAACCCGATGGTGGCGTACGAGTGGCCCGTGACGAACGCCGTCGAGGCGACCTTGCTGCCGTCGGCCGAGATCCGGGTGCGACTGGGGATGCCCGAGAGCGGCCACTCCGCCAGCACGCTGCCGTCGTTGGCGTGCAGCGTGCCGGCGTAGGACGGGGCGATGCCGCGCTCGGTGCGCAGACACACGAACTCGTCGGCGGTCGCATCGATCCGATCGCACGGGATGTCGAGCACGGCGCGCGGTCCGAGGGGGTCGTCGAGCGGAACACTCGCGACGTGCCCATAGCCCTGTCCCGACGCGGTGCTGCGGAAGACGATGCGGTCACCGTCCGCCCAGTTCCCGGGCGCCGCTGTCTCAGCGGCGCTGGGAGCGCTCACCCGCGCCTGGTACTGCTGCCAGGCGAGGACGCCGACGATCGTCGTCGCGCCGAGAGCCACGACCGAGATGCCGATGACCAGGAGCCAGGTGATACGAGGGCTCACGCGTCGGCCGTCCCGCGCGCCGACAGAAACGATCGCAGCAGGAGCGCCACGAGGGGAATCGCGACCGCGAGCAGCGCCGCGACGATCCACATCGCGTTCTCGCGGCCGAGGGCGAACCAGAGCACGCCGAAACCGGTCGCCGACAGAAAGCGCGTGATCGCGACGACCGTCTGCGCCGCGGCGATGCCGGTGCCGTGTGTCTCAGGGGTGGTGAGCTGGGCTGCGAGCGCGGCGAGCACGCCGTCGGTGGCCGCATAGAACGCTCCGAGGAGGACCAGGCACAGGACCGTCGAGGCGATGTCCGGCAGTGGCGCGGCGGCGAGCACGTATGCGCCCAGGAGCGCGGCGTGACCGTACACGAACACGCGCGCACGCCCGATCCGGTCGGCGAGTCGGCCGAGGGGGATCGCGAACGCCAGGAAGGCGACGTTCGTGCCCACGTACATGAGCGGGAACCATTGGGCCGCGAAGTCGCTCCGAGACTGCAGCACCAGATAGACGAATCCGTCGCCGATCGACAGGAGTCCCAGGATGCCGGCGGCAGCCAGCACTCGTCGCATGCGTCCTGTGAAGACCACGCCCCAGTCGAAGCGCGGACGCTCGGATCTCTTCCCGTCCGTGTTCGCAGCCCGCGTGCGCACGTTCGGCACGAGGAAGGCGAGGATCGCGACGCCGACGACGGCGAACGCCAGCGACGCCACCCAGATCGTCTGATAGCCGTCGGGGATCACCAGCAGGATGAAGAATGCGATCAGCGGACCCACAGCCGCACCGATGTTGTCCAGCGTGCGATGGACGCCGAACGACGCTCCGAGATTGTCGGGTCGCGACGCGGCGGTGATCAGCGCGTCGCGCGGTGCCGTGCGGAGCCCCTTTCCGATGCGGTCGGCGGTGATGACCGCGGTGATCGCCCCGAAGCCCGATGCGAACAGCAGCCCGACGCGTGCGACTGCTGCCAGTGCATAGCCGCTGAAGGCGACCCACTTGGGCTGGTCGGTGCGGTCCGAGGTGTAGCCTCCGGCGATGCGCACGAGCGCGCTCACGCCCTGGTAGAGGCCGTCGAGGAAGCCGAACGCGATGGTCGACAGCCCGAGCACGCCCGTGATGTACAGCGGAAGGATCGCCGCCACGGACTCCGACGAGATGTCGGTGAGGAGTGACACGATGCCGAGGGTCACCACGGTGCTCGACACGGTGCGGACTCCGGCGGGTCGCCGCCGGCGTCCGCCCGCCGGCCGCGGCGACTCGCGCGTCGGCGCTGCCTCGGCGCCCGACTCGCCCGTGCCCTCGGGCTCGCCGTCGGAGGTTGGCTTGTCGGAGTCGGAACCCGGCTTGTTGGAGAAGGATATGTACATATACGCTCAGCCGGCCCGGAAGACGCCGTAGACCATATAGACCGTCCCGGTGCCCGAGGACGCGAATGCCAGCGACATCGAGTTCGTCCCGTCGGTCACTGCGAGCGATGTCCCCCTGTCCTGTGCGGTCTGGACCAGGCCGAGACTCGTCCACACACTGAGGAAGTGTGAGCGGACCTCGTCTTCGGTCTGGTCTGTGCGCGCGACGAGCGTGACCTGCATCGTGTCGCCTTCGGTCGCGATGCTGCTACTGATCACATCGGAGTCGGCTGCGGGACCCATGATGTCCCGCGGGTAGCCGTCCACCAGCGACCCCTCGGCCGAGGCCGAGGGGGGCAGCGGCGGGGTCACGAGAGGGCCGGATCCCTCACGAGGCGGAAGCCGATCGGAAGCGGTGGCCGAGGGGTCGGGAGCCTGGACCTCGCTGCCGGCGACGGGAGTGCCCTCCGGGTCCGGTCCGCGCGGCGCTGACGCGTCGGCACTGGGCCCGGCCCCAGAGCCCTGTCCGGCGGGCGGCGGCGCGATGAGGAAGGCGAGAGCGAGCACGATGCCGGCCGCGACGATTGCCCCCACCGTCCACAGTGTGATGCGCATGGGCCGGCTGAGCCCGCGCCTCGGCGTGCCGGAGGCGTGAACAGCGGCATCCTTCCGCCCATCGGACGCGCCGCTGTGCGGCGGTCGCTCATCTGGCGACATCATGTTCATCCCCCTCGCGTTCCCCATCGCGAAACCGGCACCCCGCCTGCCGTGTCTTCCACGGTATCGCGTGCGGCTCAGGATTGGGCACGGCATTCCCCTGTGATCGCGTCAGCGAATCCGCTTGATCAGACTCTTCGCAAGACTCCGCGCGTCCGCGAGACCCGGTCGGCGACCCACCGCGGCGAGTATGGTTTCGACCGTGTCATCGGAGGTCACGCTGTACCGGGCCTGCAGCCACGAGCCGGGACGCGCGGGGAACCGATCGCTGGAGTACACGGTGTCGTAGCCCGCGCTCCTGAGCCCGCGGAGCGCCCTGCGGTCGTATCTTCCCAGGGGCATGGCGGCTTCCGTGATCCGGGCGCCCGCCGCATCCTCCAGGACGGTGCGGGCGTCGATGAACTCACGCCGGGCCTGCGACGGGTCGAGCCCTTGCCAGGGAACGTGGGCCCAGCCGTGCGACCCGATGGCCATACCAGCCGCGCCCAGGCTCCGCAGATCGCCGGCGCTCAAGCTCGCGGGATCGTCGAGACGTCCGGCGAGGGCGAAGAAGGTAGCGCGGAGTCCGCGTTCGCGCAGCGCGGGAAGTGCGACATCGACGTCCGAGCGATTGCCGTCGTCGAAGCTCAGGCCCACGTCCTCGCGCCCGGTGACTCCGTCGAGAACGCCGCGGAAGACGTCCTGCGTCACCCAGTAGCGGCCCTCGCCCGGCTCGCGCTCTCGCTTGCATTCTCCGATGCCGTGGAAGCAGACGTTGACGATCACGCTGTCGACTCCGGGCCGGACTCCGTCACCGAGATCCGCGTGCTGTCGTCGCGGCCCCACGCGCTTCCCACCGGCTCCCGGCGTGCGCGCCACGCGGCAGCGACGGTGATCGCCAGATACGGCACGGCGGCGAACGCCAGCCGCGGGTGAGGCAGGACGACGTCACGCAGCCATGCCCACCGGTCGGACGCGCGCACATCCGCCGTCACGCTGCCGGCCGCCGCCGCGGCCCGCATCTCGGCGTTTCCGCGGCGCACGCGGATCAGCCGGTTCACGAGGGCCCGAGTCGTGTGCGGCGCTTCGACGAGCACTTCGACCTCGCGCGCCTCGGCCTTCTCGGCCGTCGAGAACTGAGAGTCGAGGAAGAGGTCGTCGGCGATCAACGGCGGGAACTCCCCGAAGCGCGATCGGCCCTCCTGAGAGAGCGCGATCATGCCGCGCCCGAACAGTCCGTCGCGGAACACCGGAAGACGCTCGTTGATCGCGAAGTAGCACTTCACAGCCAGGGGTCTGCCCGATACCACCACCCTGCGCCGTGGCACGATCGCAAGGGTCTGGGCGTTCAGCATCCGTTCCAGGGCTGCGACCCCGCCCCCGGGGACGCGGATGTCGGCGTCCAGGTAGATGCGCGGGAAGCCGGTCGCGACGGCATCGGCAGCGTTGAGCGCCCCGGGCTTGCCGGGCTCCGGACGGTCGATCACGATCGCCCCGCGTTCGCGTGCGATGCCGGCGGTGCGGTCGGAGCAGCCGTTGGCGCTCACGATGATCTCCGCGGCCGTGCCGTCCGCATCCGAGAGCAGCGCATCCAGGCAGGACCCGATCACCGCTTCTTCGTTGTGCGCCGCGATGACGATGCTCACCATGTGCGGCCTCCAGAGCCGTGGTCCCGTCCCCCTGCCGGAGGCCGATCGGGTCATACGTTATCGTGCGGACGCGCGGTGGCGTCGGCGAAAGGAGAGGATCCGCGGCCGTGACCCTTGGGGGGCAGGGGCGATCACCGCCGTGCTTGGGACGCCGATGGCGTCCGGCGGCGCACGGCCGCGGATCGGTTCAGTCCAGCAAGCCACCACCGCGGTGCTCGCTGAAGATCGTGGGAACGCGCATCAGTACGCTCCGCTCGGGGTGATCATGACCTTGGCGGTGCGCCACATGATCATGAGGTCGCTCATCACCGACCAGTTCTCGACGTACCGCAGGTCGAGCCGCACGCTCTCTTCCCACGAGAGGTCGCTTCGGCCGCTGATCTGCCACAGGCCCGTGATGCCCGGCTTGATGAACAGCCGCCGATAGACCTTGCCGTCGTACCCGTGCACCTCCCTGGGCAGCGGCGGGCGCGGTCCGACGACGCTCATGTCGCCGCGCAGCACGTTCCAGAATTGAGGGAGCTCGTCGATCGAGTACTTGCGCAGCACGGCGCCCACGCGAGTGACCCGCGGGTCCTTCTTCATCTTGAACAGAACGCCGTTGCCCTCGCTCAGCGCCTGCAGCTTCGCCAGCTGCTCTTCGGCATCCGTGCGCATCGTGCGGAATTTCAGGATGCGGAACTCCTGCCCGTCGCGGCCGATGCGCGTCTGCCAGAAGAAGACCGGACCGCGGTCCTCGAGCCAGACCAGCAGGGCGATGAACGGCAGCACCAGCGCGATGGGCGCAAGCGCGAGCGCGGACGCGCAGATGTCGACGGCGCGTTTGAGCGCATGGCGTCCGCCCTCGAACTCGGGGATCTTCACCTTGATCAGAGGCAGTCCGTCGATCGGCTGCAGTGAGATCCGCGGACCCGCCACATCCGCGATCCGGCTCGACAGCACGAGCTCTGCCGCTGTGCCCTCCAGCTCCCAGCTGAGCCGCTTGATGAAGTCCGGGTCGTCGTGCGGCCGGTTGGCGACGATGACTGTGTCGGCGCCGAGGATGCGGGCCTGGAGGGCGACGGAGTCCATCGAGCCCACCACGCGATATGCCCTTCCATTCGCCAGGATGTCGTCGGTGCGGTCGTCGAACGGCGCTGCACCCACGATCGTGTACCCGAGCGACCCGGCCGCTTCGAACGTGCGCAGCACGTACTCGATGTCGTCCCGGGTGCCGGTCACGATGGCGCGCTTGGTGTAGTGGCCGTAGCGGCGCTGCGTGAACAGCCACTTGCGCCAGCCCCAGCGGCTGGCAAGCAGCGCGATGGTTCCGGCGGGCAGGGCCACGAGGAGTTCGGGCCGCAGCGGCTGCAGCTGGAAGACGACGAAGAGCACCGCAAGGACGCCGAAGGTGTAGCCGGAGGCGTGGGCGACGCGCTTGTACTCCGTCGCGCCGGACCCGACAATGTCGCTCGATCTCGTGTTGCCCAGCCAGAGCATGACGAGCCACGTCGCCGCGGTGCCGACCGCCACGACCCATGCCATCGTGCTCATGCCGGCGCCGGTCGTCGCCGCGGCCGCAGCGACGGCGACGGTCACGACGACGGCGTCGCTCAGGCGCAGGCGATCCGCCAGGCGGTGCTCCCACATTCGGCGCTGTTCCAACGCCGGCTCGACGCGAGGCACGAGTTTCAGACCGGGCCTGATCGGCATCGCCGGTGGCGACACGACGGGCGCGAGGCGCACGGTCGAGTCGAACCCGATGAGCGCGTCGGTGCTCAGTGTGGCGGCGTGCGCGCCGCCTGCAAAGCGCGCCGTCTGGCGCGCGGCATCCCCAAATGCCATTGTCGTATCCCCAATTGACAATACGAAGCACATACTGCGCTGCTTCGCTACTTCCCCAGTACGCGCTAGACAGATCCCCGTCCGTCTCGGCACCGTGTCCCAACACGGCGCCTCGCGTGTCGTCACTCTACATCCGGATGTCCGCGAGAGGAAGACGCGATGTCCACGTCTTCCGGGACGGGGCCCCTCGACCTGAGAAGCAGCCGAGCAATCCATCCCGCGACACGCCCGAGTTTGCGACACGCCCGGGCGACACGTAGACTAGTGAGGTTCCACATTCCGGCGCCCCTTCATCGGCGTGCACCGGATCACTGCCAGGGCAGTGCATAGGCGGCGCACACGCGCAGGGTCCTAGGCCGCGGGCAGCAGAACCACCACATCTCAAACCCCTTCCGCACGAGAGTGTTCCTCGCGTGTGCAAGCGGGTGGCGGATGCCGGGAGCGGCGCTTCGGCGCGGCATCCGGATTGACATCAGAACAGCGGTGCAGCAACGCACTGCAAGAGCAGTGCAGAAGTGCCATGGCGCGCGAGCGCCACCGTGCGTCCAATGCCCCCGGGAAGTCCGGGACGGTAAGACGCGAGAAGAGAGAGAGCAGACAATGGCGGGACAGAAGATCCGCATTCGCCTGAAGTCGTACGATCACGCAGGCCTCGATTCGTCGGCTCGCAAGATCGTCGACACCGTGACCCGTGCCGGCGCCACCGTGGTGGGCCCCGTGCCCCTGCCGACCGAGAAGAACGTCGTGTGCGTCATCCGGTCGCCCCACAAGTACAAGGACAGCCGTGAGCACTTCGAGATGCGCACCCACAAGCGTCTGATCGACATCATCGACCCGACGCCCAAGGCAGTCGACTCGCTGATGCGCCTCGACCTGCCGGCCGATGTCAACATCGAGATCAAGCTCTGAGGTTCGACATGGCTGACATCAACAACAAGATTTCGAAGGGCCTGCTGGGCACCAAGCTCGGCATGACCCAGGTCTGGGATGCGAACGGCAAGCTCGTTCCCGTCACCGTCATCGAGGTGGCCCCCAACGTGGTCACCCAGGTGCGCACGCCCGAGAAGGACGGCTACAACGCTGTTCAGATCGCCTACGGCCAGATCGACCCCCGCAAGGTCAACAAGCCGCTCTCGGCCCACTTCGAGGCCGCCGGCGTGACCCCCCGCCGCCACATCACCGAGATCCGCACCGCAGACGCCGCTGACTACGCGCTCGGCCAGGAGCTCACGGTGGACGGCGTCTTCGAGGCCGGTCAGCTGATCGACGTCGTCGGCACCAGCAAGGGCAAGGGCACCGCGGGTGTCATGAAGCGCCACAACTTCAAGGGCGTCTCCGCTTCGCACGGTGCGCACCGCAACCACCGCAAGCCCGGCTCCATCGGCGCATCGTCGACCCCGAGCCGCGTCTTCAAGGGCATGCGCATGGCCGGCCGTATGGGTGGCGAGCGCGTGACCGTCATGAACCTCAAGGTGCACGCCATCGACGCCGAGAAGGGTCTGCTGCTCGTCAAGGGCGCCGTCCCCGGTGCTCGTGGCCGCATCGTCTACGTCCGCAACGCAGTGAAGGGGGCCTGAGCACATGGCTGACTCGACTCTCGCGCTCGACGTCCTCAAGGCCGATGGCAAGAAGGTCGGCTCTGTCGAGCTGCCTGCCGCGATCTTCGACGTCAAGACGAACATCCCGCTGATCCACCAGGTCGTCATCGCGCAGCGCGCGGCGGCTCGCCAGGGTACCCACTCGACCAAGCGTCGCGGTGAGGTCTCGGGCGCCGGCCGCAAGCCCTTCAAGCAGAAGGGCACGGGTAACGCCCGTCAGGGCTCGATCCGCGCACCGCACATGACCGGCGGTGGCGTCGTGCACGGCCCGAAGCCGCGCGACTACTCGCAGCGCACCCCCAAGAAGATGATCGCGGCAGCCCTCCTGGGCTCGCTCAGCGACCGTGCTCGCGGTGGCCGTCTGCACATCGTCGACTCCTTCGCCATTGAAGGCGCGCCTTCGACGAAGGCCGCTGCTGCGGTCCTCGGCGCGCTCGCCCCGGCGAAGAACGTCATGGTCGTCATCACCCGTGATGACGAGCTCAGCATCCTGAGCGTGCGCAACCTCGCGTACGTCCACGTGCTGTACTTCGACCAGCTGAACGCCTACGACGTGCTCGTCTCGGACGACATCGTCTTCACCAAGGCCGCCTACGACGCGTTCGTCGCCTCGAAGGCCGGCTCCACCGAGGAGGTCTCGGCATGACCGCCGTGAACAAGGACCCGCGCGACATCATCCTGAAGCCGGTCGTCTCCGAGAAGAGCTACGGGCTCATCGACGAGGGCAAGTACACGTTCCTCGTGGACCCGCGCGCGACCAAGACCGAGATCAAGCTCGCCATCGAGAAGATCTTCGGCGTCAAGGTCGCTGCGGTCAACACGATCAACCGCGTCGGCAAGACCCGCCGCACCCGCTTCGGCGCCGGCAAGCGCAAGGACACCAAGCGCGCCATCGTGAGCCTGAAGTCGGGCACCATCGACATCTTCACGGCAGTCGGCTGACGGTCGGGATAGAGGACTAGAGAACATGGCAATTCGCAAGTACAAGCCCACGACCCCGGGTCGCCGCGGCTCGTCGGTGGCCGACTTCGCCGAGATCACCCGATCGACGCCCGAGAAGTCGCTCCTCCGCCCGCTGTCCAAGACCGGTGGTCGCAACAACCAGGGCCGCATCACGACCCGTCACATCGGTGGTGGCCACAAGCGCCAGTACCGCGTCATCGACTTCCGTCGCAATGACAAGGACGGCGTGAACGCCAAGGTCGCTCACATCGAGTACGACCCCAACCGCACCGCGCGCATCGCGCTGCTGCACTACTTCGACGGTGAGAAGCGCTACATCCTCGCCCCGAACAAGCTGTCGCAGGGCGATGTCATCGAGTCGGGCCCCTCGGCCGACATCAAGCCGGGCAACAACCTGCCGCTGAAGAACATCCCCACCGGTACCGTCATCCACGCGATCGAGCTCCGCCCCGGCGGCGGCGCGAAGATCGCGCGTTCGGCCGGTGTGTCTGTTCGCCTCGTGGCGAAGGACGGCCCCTACGCCCAGCTGCGTCTGCCCTCGGGCGAGATCCGCAACGTCGACTCGCGCTGCCGCGCGACGATCGGCGAGGTCGGCAACGCCGAGCAGTCGAACATCAACTGGGGCAAGGCCGGTCGCAACCGCTGGAAGGGCATCCGCCCGACCGTCCGCGGTGTCGCGATGAACCCCGTCGACCACCCGCACGGTGGTGGCGAGGGCAAGACCTCTGGTGGTCGTCACCCTGTTTCGCCGTGGGGCAAGGCCGAAGGCCGCACCCGTCACGCGAACAAGGAAAGCGACAAGTACATCGTTCGCCGTCGCAACGCCGGCAAGAAGCGCAAGTAGGAGTAGAGGAAGATGCCACGCAGTCTTAAGAAGGGCCCCTTCGTCGACGAGCACCTGCTTCGCAAGGTCGTCGTCCAGAACGAAGCCGGTTCCAAGAACGTCATCAAGACCTGGTCGCGCCGTTCCATGATCATTCCGGTCATGCTCGGTCACACCATCGCCGTCCACGACGGTCGCAAGCACATCCCCGTGTTCGTGACCGAGAGCATGGTCGGCCACAAACTGGGCGAATTCGCGCCCACCCGCACCTTCCGCGGCCACGTGAAGGACGACAAGAAGGGCCGTCGCCGCTGACGCGGTGACGATAGAGGAGAGAGAAATGGTGGAGTCCATCGCACGTGTGCGACACATCCGCGTGACCCCTCAGAAGGCTCGTCGTGTCGTCGCCCTCATCAAGGGCAAGCAGGCCGAGGAGGCCCTGGCCATCCTCAAGTTCGCGCCGCAGAGCGCGAGCGAGCCGATTTACAAGCTCGTCGCGTCGGCGATCGCGAACGCTCGCGTGAAGGCCGACAAGGACGGCGAGTTCCTGGACGAGCAGGACCTGTACGTGGCCAACGCGTATGTCGACGAGGGCACGACGCTCAAGCGTTTCCGCCCCCGTGCTCAGGGTCGCGCGTTCCAGATCAAGAAGCGCACGAGCCACATCACGGTCGTGCTCTCGACGCCCGAGGTCGCTGAGGCGGCCCCGGCTGCCAAGACGAAGAAGGCGAGCAAGTAATGGGCCAGAAGGTCAACCCGTACGGCTTCCGCCTCGGCATCACCACGGACCACGTGTCGCGTTGGTTCTCGGACTCGACGAAGCCCGGACAGCGCTACGCCGACTACGTGGCCGAGGACATCAAGATCCGTCGTCTGCTGACGACGTCGCTTGACCGCGCCGGCGTCAGCAACATCGAGATCGAGCGCACGCGTGACCGCGTTCGCGTCGACATCCACACCGCCCGCCCGGGCATCGTCATCGGCCGCCGCGGCGCCGAGGCCGAGCGCATCCGCTCCGACCTCGAGAAGCTCACCGCGAAGCAGATCCAGCTGAACATCCTCGAGGTCAAGAACCCCGAGGCCGACGCTCAGCTGGTCGCGCAGGGCATCGCCGAGCAGCTCAGCGCCCGCGTGGCTTTCCGCCGCGCGATGCGCAAGGGCCTGCAGGGCGCCCAGCGCGCCGGCGCCAAGGGCGTTCGCATCCAGGTCTCCGGCCGCCTCGGCGGTGCCGAGATGAGCCGTTCGGAGTTCTACCGCGAGGGTCGTGTGCCGCTGCACACGCTGCGCGCGAACATCGACTACGGCTTCTACGAGGCCAAGACCACCTTCGGCCGCATCGGCGTGAAGGTCTGGATCTACAAGGGCGACCTCACCAACAAGGAGCTCGCGCGCGAGCAGGCCAACGCACCGAAGGCGCCTCGTGGTCGTGACGACCGTGGCGGCGACCGTCGTCGTGGACCGCGCAACGACGCACCCGTCGCAGAAGGAGCATCGGCGTAATGCTTATCCCCCGCAAGGTCAAGTACCGCAAGCAGCACCACCCGGGTCGCTCGGGCCAGGCCACCGGTGGCACCAAGGTGTCGTTCGGTGAGTTCGGAATCCAGGCGCTCACGCCCGCATATGTGACGAACCGTCAGATCGAGTCCGCTCGTATCGCGATGACCCGTCACATCAAGCGTGGCGGAAAGGTGTGGATCAACATCTACCCCGACCGTCCGCTCACCAAGAAGCCGGCCGAAACCCGCATGGGTTCCGGTAAGGGCTCGCCCGAGTGGTGGGTCGCCAACGTCAAGCCGGGTCGCGTCCTCTTCGAGGTCGCCGGCGTCAACGAGGAACTCGCTCGTGAGGCCCTGACCCGTGCCATCCACAAGCTGCCCCTGAAGGCACGCATCATCAAGCGCGAGGAGGGCGACGCGTAATGGCGATCGGCACCAAGACGCTCGCACCGAGCGAGCTCGACACGTTCGAAGACCAGCGCCTCGTCGAGGAGCTGCGCAAGGCCAAGGAAGAGCTGTTCAACCTGCGCTTCCAGTCGGCCACCGGCCAGCTCGAGAGCCACGGTCGCATCCGCGCCGTGAAGCGCGACATCGCGCGGCTCTACACCGTGATCCGTGAGCGCGAGCTCGGCATCCGTGCCACGCCCGCCCCGCTGGAGACCGCGACGAAGGCGAAGAAGACGAAGGCCAAGAAGGCGGACTCCGCTGACGAAGCCGTGAAGGAAGAGGCCGAGTGATGGCTGAGACCACCGAGAAGAAGGCTCCCGCGAAGAAGGCCAAGGCTCCCGCAGCCGAGACCGTCGTCAAGGAGCAGACCGGACACGAGTCGTCCGCACACGATGTGCGCGACGCCGACGCCCGCGGTTACCGCAAGGCCCGCCGCGGCTACGTGGTGAGCGACAAGATGGACAAGACGATCGTCGTCGAGGTCGAGGACCGCGTCAAGCACCCCCTCTACGGCAAGGTCATCCGTCGCACGTCGAAGGTCAAGGCGCACGACGAGGGCAACACTGCCGGCATCGGCGACCTCGTCCTCATCAACGAGACCCGTCCGCTGAGCGCCACCAAGCGCTGGCGCCTGGTCGAGATCCTCGAGAAGGCCAAGTAAGCCCTCGGGCTGCTTGGAACCCAAGGAGTAACAAGTGATTCAGCAGGAATCCCGCCTGAAGGTCGCCGACAACACCGGCGCCAAGGAGCTGCTCACGATCCGCGTGCTCGGTGGCTCGCACCGCCGGTACGCCGGTCTGGGCGACACCATCGTGGCCACGGTCAAGGATGCGATCCCCGGCGGCAACGTCAAGAAGGGCGACGTGGTCAAGGCCGTCATCGTCCGCACCAAGAAGGAGGTCCGTCGTCCCGACGGCTCCTACATCAAGTTCGACGAGAACGCCGCCGTCATCCTGAAGAGCGACGGGGAGCCCCGCGGCACCCGCATCTTCGGACCGGTCGGCCGTGAGCTTCGCGACAAGAAGTTCATGAAGATCGTCTCGCTCGCGCCGGAGGTCATTTAAGTCATGGCGAAGATCAAGAAGGGTGACCTGGTCCAGGTCATCTCGGGCGCCAAGCCCGAGCGCGGCGGAGACCGCGGCAAGCAGGGCAAGGTCCTCGAGGTCCTGGTCGAGCAGAACCGCGTCATCGTCGAGGGCGTGAACTACGTCACCAAGCACACGCGCGTCGGTCAGACGCAGCGCGGCACCAAGACGGGCGGCATCGAGACCTTCGAGGCCCCCATCCACATCTCCAACGTGGCGATCGTCGACCCCTCGACCAAGAAGCCGACCCGCGTCGGCCACCGGTCCGAGGAGCAGACCAAGGACGGCGTCAAGCGCACCGTCCGCGTGCGCTACGCCAAGAAGTCAGGCAAGGACCTCTAATGGCTACGGCAACTGCCGCGCCGGCTGGCAAGACCCAGCCGCGCCTGAAGCAGAAGTACAACTCCGAGATCAAGAAGGCTCTGCAGGACGAGTTCGGCTACCCGAACGTCATGCAGATCCCCGGTCTGGTCAAGGTTGTGGTCAACACCGGTGTCGGCGAGGCAGCTCGCGACAGCAAGGTGATCGATGGTGCGGTCGACGACCTCACCAAGATCACCGGCCAGAAGCCGGTCGTCACGAAGGCCCGCAAGTCCATCGCTCAGTTCAAGCTGCGCGAGGGTCAGGCCATCGGCGCGCACGTCACCCTCCGTGGTGACCGCGCGTGGGAGTTCGTGGACCGTCTGGTCAACCTCGCCCTGCCCCGCATCCGCGACTTCCGCGGCCTCTCGGCCGCGCAGTTCGACGGGAACGGCAACTACACCTTCGGTCTCCAGGAGCAGTCCGTGTTCCACGAGATCAACCAGGACAAGATCGACCGCGTCCGCGGTTTCGACATCACTGTCGTCACCACGGCGAAGTCGGATGCCGAAGGCCGTGCGCTGCTGCGTCACCTCGGCTTCCCCTTCCGCTCCGAGGACGCTCAGTCCTGAGCGGCGATTGCCCCGGGGGCCACGCTCCCGGGGCTCTCATAGAAGGTCGTCTGTCGTGTAACGGCAGCCGAAACCTCATGAACAAAGGAACAGACAAATGACAATGACAGACCCGGTCGCAGACATGCTGACCCGTCTGCGCAACGCGAACTCGGCGCACCACGACAGCGTGTCGCTGCCGAGCTCGAAGCTCAAGACCCACATCGCCCAGATCCTCCAGCAGGAGGGCTACATCGCCGGCTGGGAGGTCGCTGACGCTCGTGTCGGACAGACCCTCACCCTGACGCTGAAGTACGGCCCGAACCGCGAGCGGTCGATCGCCGGCATCAAGCGCGTGTCCAAGCCCGGCCTCCGCGTGTACGCGAAGTCGACCGAGATCCCCACCGTCCTCGGTGGCCTCGGCGTTGCCATCCTGTCCACCTCCTCCGGTCTCCTCACGGACCGTCAGGCCGAGCAGAAGGGCGTGGGTGGGGAAGTCCTCGCCTACGTGTGGTGATCTGACATGTCGCGTATCGGACGTCTCCCCATCGACATCCCCGCGGACGTGACCGTCACGGTCGCCGGCCAGGATGTCGCGGTCAAGGGCCCCAAGGGTGAGCTGTCGCTCACCGTTGCGAACCCCATCGAGGTCAAGGTCGAAGAGGGCCAGGTCGTCGTGACCCGTCCCGACGACGAGCGCGCTTCGCGCTCGCTCCACGGCCTGACCCGCACGCTCATCAGCAACAACATCGTCGGTGTCACCCAGGGTTACACCAAGGGCCTCGAGGTCGTCGGAACCGGTTACCGCGTCGCGCAGAAGGGCAGCTCGGTCGAGTTCGCCCTCGGCTTCTCGCACCCGGTGCTGGTGGATCCGCCCGCGGGCATCACCTTCACGGTCGAGGGCAACAACAAGCTCACCGTGAGCGGCATCGACAAGCAGGCCGTCGGCGAGGCGGCTGCAAACATCCGCAAGATCCGCAAGCCCGAGCCCTACAAGGGCAAGGGTGTGCGGTACGCCGGCGAGGTCGTTCGTCGCAAGGCCGGAAAGAGTGGTAAGTAACCATGGCTGTCAAGACAAAGACTCAGGCGCGCACGCGCCGTCACCTCCGCCTTCGCAAGAAGGTCGTCGGCACCGAGCAGCGTCCGCGCCTCGTCGTCACCCGTTCGGCCCGCCACGTCTTCGTGCAGGTCGTCGACGACAGCAAGGGTCGCACCGTGGCCTCGGCCTCGACCCTCGAGACCGACCTTCGTGCGTTCGACGGTGACAAGACCGCCAAGGCCCGCAAGGTCGGCGAGCTCGTCGCCGAGCGCGCCAAGGCCGCCGGCGTCTCCGACGTCGTGTTCGACCGTGGTGGCAACCGCTACGCGGGCCGTGTCGCCGCGATCGCCGATGGCGCTCGCGAAGGAGGTCTGAACCTGTGAGCGAAACAACCAACAACCCCGTGGAGACCGAAGTGACCGAGCCGGCTGCTGCCGCTGCGACCACCGAGGCGCCCGCCGAGCGTGAGCGCGAGCCGCGTCGCGGCGGTCGCGAGCGCAACGCCAACCAGCGTGACCGTGGGTCGCGCGATGCCGACAAGAGCCAGTTCCTGGAGCGCGTCGTCACCATCAACCGCGTGTCGAAGGTCGTCAAGGGCGGTCGTCGCTTCAGCTTCACCGCGCTCGTGGTCGTCGGTGACGGCAACGGTGTG
The DNA here is from genome assembly GCA_963754635.1 of uncultured Actinomycetota bacterium. GTDB lineage: Bacteria > Actinomycetota > Actinomycetes > Actinomycetales > Microbacteriaceae > Microbacterium. The sequence goes on from CAVWGM010000003.1 coordinate 298,390, forward strand.
GTGGGCGTCGGCTACGGCAAGGCCCGTGAGGTGCCCCTGGCCATCTCGAAGGGTGTCGAAGAGGCCAAGCGCAACTTCTTCCGCGTGCCCCGTTCCGGCTCGACCATCCCGCACCCCGTGCAGGGTGAGGCCGCTGCCGGCGTGGTGCTCCTGCGTCCGGCCGGCGCCGGTACCGGTGTCATCGCCGGTGGTCCGGTTCGTGCCGTCCTCGAGTGCGCGGGCATCCACGACGTGCTGTCGAAGTCGCTCGGCTCGTCGAACACGATCAACATCGTCCACGCGACGGTGGAGGCCCTGAAGCAGCTCGAGGAGCCCCGTGCGGTCGCCGCACGTCGTGGCCTCGAGTTCGACCAGGTCGCCCCCGCCCGTCTCGTTCGTGCCGAGGCCGAGGCCGCGGCAGCCCCGAAGGCAGGTGTCTGATGGCTGCGCGCCTGAAGGTGACCCAGGTCAAGTCCAAGGTGAGTGAGAAGCAGAACCAGCGTGACACGCTGCGTTCGCTTGGTCTGAAGCGGATCGGCGACTCGGTCGTCCGTCCCGACGACGCGCAGACGCGCGGTTACGTCAAGACCGTCGCGCACCTCGTGAAGGTTGAGGAGATCGACTAATGGCTGAAAAGGCCGAGAAGAAGGACGCCGTCGAAGCTGAGGTCAAGGCCCCCGCGAAGAAGGCTGCTCCCAAGAAGGCTGCTGCCGAGAAGGCTGCGCCCGCGAAGAAGGCTGCCGCCGTCAAGCCGGCCGCCGAGAAGAAGGCGCCCGCCAAGGCCGCCGCTGCCAAGGCCGACAAGGCCGAGGCTGCGGACAAGGCCGAGAAGGCACCTGCTGCCAAGAAGGCTCCTGCCAAGAAGGCTGCCCCGAAGGCGGATGCCCCGGCATCGCGTCCGGGTGTCCTGAAGGTCCACCACCTCCGTCCGGTCCCCGGCTCCAACACCGCGAAGACCCGTGTCGGTCGCGGTGAGGGCTCGAAGGGCAAGACGGCCGGTCGTGGCACCAAGGGCCAGAAGGCCCGCTACCAGGTCAAGGCCGGCTTCGAAGGCGGGCAGATGCCGCTGCACATGCGTACGCCGAAGCTGCGCGGGTTCAAGAACCCGTTCCGCGTCGAGTACCAGGTCGTGAACCTCGACAAGCTCGCCGAGCTGTACCCGGCCGGTGGCGACGTCACGGTCGTCGACCTGGTCGCCAAGGGCGCGGTTCGCAAGAACGAGAAGGTCAAGGTGCTCGGCACCGGAGACATCGCGGTCAAGCTCAACGTGTCGGTCGACAAGGTCTCGGGTTCCGCCGAGCAGAAGATCGTCGCCGCAGGCGGTTCCGTCAAGTAGTACGCACATGGGGGCCGGAGCGATGCTCCGGCCCCCACTGGGTTACCCTGGACGTCGGCACGTCGCCGTGCGGCCGGCATCCCCTCTGGAGGCATCCTCTTGTTCAGCGCCATCGCGCGGGTCTTCCGCACTCCCGACCTTCGGCGGAAGATCGCATTCACTCTGGCGATCATCGCCCTGTATCGCCTCGGCGCCCACATCCCGGCTCCGTTCGTCGACTTCCCCAACGTGCAGTCCTGCCTGGACCAGTCCGCAGGCACGCAGGGGCTTCTGTCGCTCGTCAACCTGTTCTCGGGCGGCGCGCTGCTGCAGCTGTCGATCTTCGCGCTCGGCGTCATGCCGTACATCACCGCGACGATCATCGTCCAGCTCCTGCGCGTGGTCATCCCGCACTTCGAGACCCTCTACAAGGAGGGCCAGGCCGGCCAGGCGCGCCTCACGCAGTACACCCGTTACCTGACGATCGCGCTCGCACTGCTGCAGTCGACGACGCTCGTGACGGTCGCCCGCAGCGGACAGCTGTTCGGCGCCACCGGCATCCCCGAGTGCGAGCAGCTCCTCACCAACGACGTGTGGTGGGCGCAGCTCCTCATGATCATCACGATGACGGCCGGCACCGGCCTCATCATGTGGTTCGCCGAGCTCGTCACCGAGCGCGGCATCGGCAATGGCATGTCTCTCCTCATCTTCACCTCGATCGCCGCCGCGTTCCCCGCGTCGATGTGGGCCATCTGGCAGTCGCGCGGGTTCGAGGTCTTCCTCCTGGTCCTGCTCGTCGGAATCGTGGTGGTCGCCCTGGTGGTGTTCGTCGAACAGTCGCAGCGGCGCATCCCGGTGCAGTACGCCAAGCGCATGGTCGGACGCCGCACCTATGGCGGTACGAACACGTACATCCCGATCAAGGTCAACATGGCCGGCGTCGTGCCCGTCATCTTCGCCTCGTCGCTGCTGTACATCCCCGCGCTGATCGCGCAGTTCAACATGCAGCCGAACTCCGAGAACGAGATTCCGGCGTGGGTCGCGTGGATCCAGCAGTACTTCACCAACGGTGACAGCCCCATCTACATGGCGGTGTACTTCCTGCTCATCGTGGGCTTCACGTACTTCTACGTCGCGATCACGTTCAACCCGGTCGAGGTCGCCGACAACATGAAGAAGTACGGCGGCTTCATCCCCGGCATCCGTGCCGGTCGTCCCACCGCCGAGTACCTCGACTACGTGCTCACCCGCATCACGCTTCCGGGCTCGCTGTACCTCGGCTGCATCGCCCTGCTCCCGCTCATCGCCCTGGCGACGGTCGGCGCCAACCAGAACTTCCCGTTCGGCGGCGCCTCGATCCTCATCATCGTCGGTGTCGGACTCGAGACGGTGAAGCAGATCGATGCCCAGCTGCAGCAGCGCCACTACGAGGGGCTCCTGCGATGACGGTCAGCGAGGGCACGCGTCTGCTGATCGTCGGTCCACAGGGCTCGGGCAAGGGCACGCAGGGCGTGCGGATCGCGCAGGCGTTCGGCATCCCGGCGATCTCCACGGGCGACGTGTTCCGGGCGGCCGTCGCGGCCGGCTCGGACCTCGGCAACCAGGTGAAGGCGATCATCGAGGGCGGCGACCTGGTCTCGGACGAGCTGACGAGCGCGGTCGTGCGCGACCGGCTGTCGCAGCCCGACGCCGAGGCCGGCTTCCTGCTCGACGGCTATCCGCGCAACATCAACCAGGTCTCGCACCTGGACGAGTTCCTCGAAGGCCGTGACGAGAGCCTCGACGCCGTGATCGAGCTCAGCGTCCCGCGCGAAGAGAGCATCGCCCGTCTGTCGCTGCGCGCGAAGGAGCAGGGTCGCACCGACGACACCGAGGCGGTCATCGCCAACCGTCTCGCGATCTACGAGCGCGAGACGGCGCCGATCCTCGGCGTGTACCGCACCCGCGGCATCGTCGACGCGGTCGACGGCGTCGGCAGCCTCGACGAGATCGCTGCACGCATCGTGGCGGCGCTCGAAGCCCGGGGCCTCGGCCGCTCCGCCGCAGCCTGATCCGTGTCGCTTCGCCGCTCGATCTACAAGTCGCCCGCCCAGCTGCGGGCGATGGTGGAGCCCGGTCTCATCACTGCGGCAGCACTCGGCGCCGCTCGCGGCCTGATCGCTCCGGGGGTGACCACCGCTGAACTGGATGCCGCGGCATCCGCCGTCATCACGGCCCGCGGTGCGAAGTCGAACTTCCAGATGGTCCGGGGCTACCGGCACACCATCTGCGCCTCGGTGAACGAGCAGGTCGTGCACGGGATCCCGGGCAGCCGGGTGCTCGAGCCGGGCGACATCGTGTCGATCGATGCCGGAGCCGAGTACAAGGGCTGGAACGGCGACTCGGCGTTCACGCTCGTGATTCCTGACCCGGCGCGCCCCGAGGTCATCGCCGAGCGGCAGCGCCTGTCGGACGTCACCGAGGGCTCGCTCTGGGCCGGCATCGCCGCGCTCGCCACGGCGTCCCACCTCGGCGAGATCGGCGCGGCCGTGCAGGGCTACATCGAAGACAACGGTCCCGACCCGGGCTACGGCATCCTGCGCGAGTACGTCGGCCACGGCATCGGGCGCAAGATGCACGAGGCGCCGTCGGTGTTCAACTACCGGGTGCCCGACCGCGGTCCCGAGGTGCGTCCCGGCCTGGTCCTCGCGATCGAGCCCATGGTCGTGACGGGCGATCAGGCCACCTTCATCGAGGACGACGACTGGACCGTCTCCACCCTCGACGGCGGCGCCGGCTCCCACTGGGAGCACAGCGTGGCCGTGCACGATGACGGCATCTGGGTGCTCACCGCACCCGACGGCGGCGCCGCGGGCCTGGCGGCCTTCGGTGTGACGCCCCGACCCATCGGCTGACGCCGGAGAGGAAGCCATGGCTCAGACACAGGGTCGCAAGACGAACTGGTTCGCGATCTGGATCAGCGTCGCCGTCGTGGTCGTGCTCGTGGTGGTGAGCATCCTGGTCGTCGTCTTCAACAACGTCGCCAGTGCCCCGGGCCAGCGGCCCGCGGGCTCGGGCATCGACACCGAGACGGGCGCCATCGTGGCAGGAACCGGCTCGAACCAGATCGACATCTGGTTCGACTTCTACTGCCCCCACTGCCAGGAGTTCGAAGAGGCCTATGGCCCGACGATCGACGACCTCCTCGAGCAGGGCGACGTGACCCTCAACCTCTTTCCTGTCGCGCTTCCGGGGCTCAACGGCGCGTCCGGCACCGACTTCTCCAAGAGGTCGGCGAACGCGATGTACTGCGTGGCCGAGACGACGCCCGATGCCGCCTATCCGTTCATGCAGGCGCTGTTCGCCACGAACCCGACCGGCCGGGGCCAGACCGACGACGAGCTCGTCTCGATGGCGACGGATGCCGGGGCCGCCGACATCTCGTCGTGCGTCGCCGATGGAACGTACATCCCCTTCGTCGAGGAGCAGACGGGGGAGATCCCCGCGAACCCCACGACCGGTGGTGCGGGCACGCCGACGATCGTCGTCAACGGCGAACACCTGACCCTGACAGGTGACCCGCAGGCCGATCTCGTGGACCGTATGAACTGACCGATGTCGCCGTCGCGGCGCGGTGCGGGGGGTCACTCCGGCGCCGGTTTGCCGCGGCATCCGATATCACGTATGCTTGATCTTTGGTGCGTTGCGCCTTCATCGGCGTGTCCGAGCACCACAATCCCATCCACCGCAGACCGACCGGTCTGCAACGAGTGTTAGCGAGCGTATGGCGAAGAAAGACGGTGTCATCGAGATCGAGGGCGTGATCTCCGAGGCGCTGCCCAACGCGATGTTCCGCGTTGAGCTGAGCAACGGACACAAGGTCCTCGCGACGATCTCCGGCAAGATGCGGCAGAACTACATCCGCATCATCCCCGAGGACCGTGTCGTCGTGGAGCTCAGCCCCTACGACCTCACCCGCGGGCGCATCGTCTACCGCTACCGCTAGACCGGTCGAGAAGTAACGCCCCGGGCACGGACGTGCCCGCAGGCGAAGACAGCGAAACAGGAAATCATGAAGGTCAACCCCTCCGTCAAGCCCATCTGCGACCACTGCAAGGTCATCCGTCGTCACGGTCGCGTCATGGTCATCTGCAAGTCGAACCCGCGTCACAAGCAGCGCCAGGGCTGATCGGATGCTGCGCCCGGCGCAGCCCCCGGCTTACAACTCCACACATCACAGGCAGGATCAGAACCCGTTCGCGGGGGACACCTCGGGCGGAGGCCCGGGCACCGATCCTGCTCCACACCTCCACTCACTCCTTAGGAGAACCGCATGGCACGTCTTGCCGGCGTTGACATCCCGCGCGACAAGCGCGTGGTGATCGCCCTCACCTACATCTACGGCGTTGGCCGTACCCGTTCCGTCGAGATCCTCAAGACCACCGAGATCGACGAGAACATCCGCGTCAAGGACCTCAGCGACGAGCAGCTCATCGCGCTCCGCGACCACATCGAAGGCACCTACAAGGTGGAGGGTGACCTCCGCCGTGAGGTCGCCGCCGACATCCGCCGCAAGGTCGAGATCGGCTCGTACGAGGGCATCCGCCACCGCCGCGGGCTCCCGGTGCGCGGTCAGCGCACGAAGACGAACGCGCGTACCCGCAAGGGCCCCAAGCGCACCGTCGCCGGCAAGAAGAAGGCGCGCTAGGCCTCCGCCGGCGCCTCAAGGATTTAGGGAGAACCGCTCATGGCACAGGCCAAGACCGCCGCGCGCAAGCCGCGCCGCAAGGAGAAGAAGAACATCGCGCTGGGCCAGGCCCACATCAAGTCGACGTTCAACAACACGATCGTCTCGATCACCGACCCGTCGGGTGCGGTCATCAGCTGGGCGTCGTCGGGTGGCGTGGGCTTCAAGGGCTCGCGCAAGTCCACCCCCTACGCCGCAGGCATGGCCGCGGAGTCGGCCGCTCGCCAGGCGCAGGAGCACGGCGTCAAGAAGGTCGACGTCTTCGTGAAGGGCCCGGGTTCGGGCCGCGAGACCGCGATCCGCTCGCTGCAGGCCGCAGGCCTCGAGGTCGGGCAGATCCAGGATGTGACGCCGCAGGCCCACAACGGCTGCCGTCCGCCGAAGCGCCGCCGCGTCTGATTCACGCAGCCGGGGTGCCCTCGTGGCACCCCGGCTACCGCACGTTTGCGGATGCCTCGACCGGCCTTTCCGGCCGGAAGCGGCATCCCCTGGAGAAAACTCAACACCTCACCCACCGCACGTGTCATATAGCGGGCACGTGATCGAAAGGAACACATAGTGCTCATCGCACAGCGTCCCACCCTGACCGAGGAAAAGGTCGGGGAGTTCCGCAGCCGCTTCGTCATCGAGCCGCTGGAGCCCGGCTTCGGGTACACCATCGGCAACGCCCTGCGTCGCAGCCTCCTCTCGTCCATCCCCGGCGCTGCCGTGACGTCCATCCGCATCGACGGCGTCCTGCACGAGTTCAGCACCATTCCGGGCGTGAAGGAGGATGTCACCGAGATCATCCTCAACATCAAGCAGCTGGTCGTCTCCAGCGAGCGCGACGAGCCCATCACGGCGTACCTGCGCAAGACCGGCTCCGGTGAGGTCACCGCCGCCGACATCTCGGCTCCGGCCGGTGTCGAGGTGCACAACCCGGACCTCGTCATCGCGACGCTCAACGACACCGCGAAGTTCGAGCTCGAGCTCACGATCGAGCGCGGCCGCGGCTACGTGTCGGCGACCCAGAACCGCAACGAGTACGCCGAGGCCGGTCAGATCCCGATCGACTCGATCTACTCGCCGGTCCTCAAGGTCAGCTACCGCGTCGAGGCCACCCGTGCCGGTGAGCGCACCGACTTCGACAAGCTCGTTCTGGACGTCGAGGCCAAGCCCTCGATCGCCCCGCGCGACGCTGTCGCCTCGGCCGGTCGCACGCTGACCGAGCTGTTCGGCCTGGCCCGCGAGCTCAACGTCGAGGCCGAGGGCATCGAGATCGGCCCCGCGCCGGTCGAGACCGTCCTCTCGAACGAGCTGTCGATGCCGATCGAGGACCTCGATCTGTCGGTTCGCTCGTACAACTGCCTCAAGCGCGAGGGCATCAACACCGTGTCGGAGCTCGTCGCCCTCTCGGAGACGCAGCTCATGAACATCCGCAACTTCGGTCAGAAGTCGGTCGACGAGGTGCGCGACAAGCTCGTCTCCCTCGGCCTGTCGCTGAAGGACTCGGTCCCCGGGTTCGACGGCGCGCACTTCTACGGCGGCTACGACGACGAGACCGTCTGAGCCCCCGGCTCACACCCGAATTTCTGATCTGGAGTAATTGAGAATGCCTAAGCCCACGAAGGGTCCCCGCCTCGGAGGCGGTCCCGCGCACGAGCGCCTGCTGCTTGCGAACCTCGCCGCGGCCCTGTTCACGCACAAGTCCATCAAGACGACCGAGACCAAGGCCAAGCGCCTGCGTCCGCTCGCCGAGCGCCTCATCACCTTCGCCAAGCGCGGCGACCTGCACGCTCGTCGCCGGGTGCTGTCGGTCATCGGTGACAAGGAAGTCGTGCACGTCCTCTTCACCGAGATCGCGCCGCTGGTCGCCGAGCGTGAGGGCGGCTACACGCGCATCACCAAGGTCGGCAACCGCAAGGGCGACAACGCCCCCATGGCGGTCATCGAGCTCGTCCTCGAGCCGGTGACCCCGAAGGCGAAGTCGGCCAAGAAGTCCGCTGCCGCTACGCCGGCAGCAGCCGTCGACGAGGCACCCGCCGAGTCCGAGGCCCCCGAGGCCGAAGAGGCCCCCGTGGCCGACGAGGCCGCCGAAGCCGGCGCCGAGTCGCAGGAGGAGGGCGCGGCCGCCGAGGCTGCGGCCGAGGACGCCGTCGAGACCCCCGCCGAGGAGAAGTCCGAGTGATCGGATCGCCGGGCGTCATGCCCGGTCGCCGGATCTGAGTCCGGCACTCTTGCACCGCGAGACCCGCGAGCCCGTCAGGGCCTGCGGGTCTCGCTGCGTCTGCAGGCGGTACCAAGGCCGGGGCTGCGGGAAGCCGTAAGCTGGGCGGGTGCGCATCAGGCTCGACATCGCCTACGACGGCACGCATTTCCGAGGCTGGGCGCGGCAACCCGGGCTCCGCACGGTCCAGGAGACTCTGGAAGGGGCCTTGGCCCGGATCCTCGGGGGCAGCCCAGGCTCGTCGTCGCCGGCCGCACCGACGCCGGCGTCCACGCCGCGGGGCAGGTCGCGCACATCGACCTCGACGAGGCGCAGCAGGAGCGCCTGATGGCGCGCCGGCCGCGTGCCGGTGCGGCGGCCGTCGACCCGGTCGCAACCCTCGCCGCCCGGCTCACCGGGGTCATGGGCGCGTACTCCGACGTCGCGGTCACGCGCACCGCACCCGCGCCCGACGGCTTCGACGCGCGCTTCTCGGCCGTGTGGCGCCGCTACGAGTACCGCATCGCCGATGCGGTGTCGGGCTACGACCCGATCGAGCGCCATCGCACCACGACGGTGCGCGCGACCCTGGACGAGCAGGCGATGGATGCCGCGGCCCGGTCGCTCGTCGGACTCCACGATTTCGCGGCGTACTGCAAGCCGCGCCCAGAGGCCACGACGATCCGCACTCTGCTGGAGTTCGACTGGCACCGCGACACCGAGGGCGTGCTGCGCGCCAACGTCAAGGCCGACGCCTTCTGCCACAGCATGGTGCGCGCGCTCGTCGGCGGTTGCGTGGCGGTCGGCGAGGGCCGGCTCGATCCGGCCGATGTCTCCGGCATCCGCGACGCACGCGAGCGCGTGCCCGAGGTCAAGGTGCTCGCTGCACGCGGCCTCACGCTCACCGCTGTCGGCTACCCGGTCGACGAACTGCTCGCGCAGCGCGCTGCGCAGACTCGCGCGCGGCGCGACCTCGATGAGCCGGCAGACGCGGTCGACGACGAATGAGGAAGTACCTGTGAGTGCGCGGAGCATCCACCGGGCCGATTCCGTCGCGCCACCGGCCGGGCCTATGCTGGGGCCGTCATGAAGGTGATCTCGTACAACCTGCGCAAGCATCGTGCGGCCGTCGAACTCGCGCATCTCGTCGAGCGGTACGGCGCCGACGTGCTGTGCCTGCAGGAGGCCGACACGTCCGACATCCCCGACGAGATCTCCGGCCTCAGGCTGGCAGACTCCACACAGCGCAACCGTCTGGGCCTCGCTGTCTACTACCGCGAGAACACCTATCGGGCGGTGGACGTGCGGGCGCTCGCGCTGAAGAAGTCCCTGCACGATCGCGTCCTCAAGCCTGCCGAAGAGCGTCTGCTCGGTGTTCGCCTGCACGACATCGACGCCGGCCACGACTTCATCGTGGCCTCGTTCCACGCGGCCCCGCTGACGGCGCTGAACTCGCTGCGGCGCCACCAGATCCGCACGGCGCTCACCGAGCTGCAGAGCCTCGGCGAGGGGCTGCCCGCCCTGATGGTGGGCGACTACAACTACCCGGTCTTCAAGGAGCACCTCGGGCAGCATGTGCGGGAGCAGGGGTACGAGCTGAACCTCAGCGACTCCCGCACCTACACGCGGTACCGCTTCTTCCGGGGACACTACGACTTCGCGACGTCTATCGGCTTCGAGATCGACCGCGTGCGCACCCTCCCGCAGGGACTCAGCGATCACCTGCCCATCCTGGTGACCGCCCGCACCTCGGCGACCTCGCGTCGGGCCGCCAGCCAGTCCGAGGTCGGCGCAGCCTGAGCGCCCGCCCGGGCGGTCAGCGGTCGGCGGCGATCCGCGGATCCGCGTCGTCCCACTTCTCGATGCCCTGGACGACCCAGAACGCGAAGAACAGCGAGAGGGCCGCCGCCTCGGCGAGGAGCACGACCGGCACGCCAGACGCCCGGGCGCCGGGCAGCAGCACGATGTAGAAGACGAGCACCGCGACGAGCGCGAGCGCGATGGCGGTGTAGAGCACGCGGAAGACGGGCGCAGGTGGGGCCTGGCGGCGCGGAAACGCATGGGAGACGGCGACGGCGGCGAAGAGCGCGAAGAACGCGACAGTTGCCACGAAGTGGCCCTGCGCGAGGAAGACCTCGCGAGCGAAGACCCAGAAGGCGCCGACCGTGGCGAGGACGGCTGTGGTGAGCACCAGCGAGAATCCCACTGCGGTGAGCGAGAGCTGACGCAGCGCGACCAGCAGGAGTGCGACGAGCACGGTGAGCGCGCCCATGATGAGGTAGGTGAGGACGCCGTTCGCGGCATCCGCTTCGTAGGCGGGAGGGAAGCAGCGCGTCGCGCACGGGACCGAGACGCCGGGCACGCTTCCCGGAGCGAGCGTGGTGGGCACGAGGGCGATGAGCGGCGCGAACAGCGCGGCGGCGTCCAGCAGCGCGCGCTCGGCGCCGCGTCCGGACAGCGCCACCAGTGCCAGCGCGGCCGCGATGAGCGCGCCGACGAAGGCGTTCCGCGCGGGGGAGTAGAAGTAGTCGCTCACCGAGGTGAGCAAGCCGACCTCCGCGGTAGCGACCGCCACTGCCACGAAGATGACGATCACGGTCCCGGCGATGCCGATGCGCAGGTAGCGGTAGGTGCGCTGCACCGACGTGGATGAGGCGACGGACGACATGCCGCCGACACTAGCGACACGCGCAGACGGGCATGCCCCGCGACGCGCGTTTGGCTGTGGTAGGGCAATGGCGTAGACTCGACCTTTGGTGTGCGGCTCAGCTGACCCGGCACCACGAACGTGAGCCCTCCACTGGCGTGTTCCATCCCCTTCGGGGAGCGAACCACCCCGGAGCGGGATTCACGAACTCCTCCGTTCGAATCAAGAAAGCAGCACTACTGTGACGCGCACTTACACCCCCAAGACTGGCGAGATCCAGCGCGACTGGCTCGTCATCGACGCGACCGACGTCGTTCTGGGCCGCCTCGCCTCGCACGCGGCGATCCTCCTCCGCGGCAAGCACAAGGCGACCTTCGCCAACCACGTCGACACCGGTGACTTCGTCATCATCATCAACGCCGACAAGGTCGCCCTCACGGGTCAGAAGCTCCAGAAGAAGAAGGCGTACCGCCACTCGGGCTACCCGGGCGGTCTCTCCTCGGTCACCTACGAGGAGCTGCTCACCAAGAACCCCGAGCGCGCCGTCGAGAAGGCCGTCCGCGGCATGCTCCCGAAGAACAGCCTCGGTGCCGCGCAGCTGCGCAAGCTGAAGGTCTACCGCGGCGCAGAGCACCCCCACGGTGCGCAGCTGCCCAAGACGTACACCCTCGACCAGGTCGCCCAGTAAGCACCGCAGAGACTAAGGACACACTCGTGGCGAACATCGAAGACCCCACCAACTACTCCACCGAGACCCCCGTCGACCAGCTCGACGCAGCCCCCGCCGAGCGCCCCGTGCTCTCGGTGCCGGGCGCGGCCGTGGGCCGTCGCAAGCAGGCCATCGCCCGCGTGCGCCTCATCCCCGGCTCGGGTGTCATCACGGTCAACGGCCGTGAGTTCGAGGACTACTTCCCGAACAAGCTGCACCAGCAGCTGATCACCGATCCCTTCACGGTCCTCAACCTGACCGACGCGTACGACGTCATCGTGCGCATCTCCGGCGGCGGCCCCTCGGGCCAGGCCGGCGCGCTGCGCCTCGGCATCGCCCGTGCGCTGAACCAGATCGACGAAGAGAACAACCGCCCGACCCTCAAGAAGGCCGGCTTCCTGTCGCGTGACGCCCGCGTCATCGAGCGCAAGAAGGCTGGTCTCAAGAAGGCCCGCAAGGCTCCGCAGTACTCGAAGCGCTGATCGGCGCTCCTTCCGCATGCCGCTCTTTGGCACGGACGGGGTGAGGGGGCTGGCCAACGGCTCCCTCACCGCCGATCTCGCACTGTCCCTGGCCCAGGCGACCGCCGTCGTCCTGGGCCAGGGCCGTACCGCCGATGCGCGTCGCGCAGCCGGCAAGCGCATCACGGCCGTCGTGGCCCGTGATCCCCGCGTCTCCGGCGAGTTCCTCTCGGCCGCCGTCGAGGCGGGGCTCGCCTCCTCGGGCGTCGACGTCCTCGACGCCGGCGTGCTGCCCACCCCGGCGACGGCGTTCCTCATCGGCGACATGGACGCGGACTTCGGCGTCATGGTGTCGGCCTCGCACAACCCGGCGCCCGACAACGGCATCAAGATCTTCGCCCGCGGCGGGGTGAAGCTGCCCGACCTGGTCGAGCAGCGCATCGAGCACGCCATGGCGGGACCCAAGCTGCAGCCGACCGGCGCCGCTGTGGGGCGCATCCGCCGCTTCGCCGACGCCGAGGACCGCTACGTGGTCCATCTCCTCGGCTCGCTGCCGCATCGCCTGGACGGCATCCACGTCGTCCTCGACTGCGCGAACGGCGCGGCATCCGGTGTCTCTCCCGAGACGTTCCGCGACGCCGGCGCGCGCGTGACCGTGATCGGCGCGGACCCCGACGGCCTCAACATCAACGACGGCGTCGGCTCGACCCACCTCGACTCGCTCGCCGAGCACGTCGTGCGCGTCGGAGCGGACGTCGGCATCGCCCATGACGGCGACGCCGACCGCTGCCTGGCGGTGGACGCAGACGGGCGCATCGTCGACGGTGACCAGATCATGGCGATCCTCGCCGTCGCGATGAAGTCGCGGGGCCTCCTGAAGGACGACACCCTCGTCGCGACCGTGATGAGCAATCTCGGCCTGCACCGGGCGATGGCGGCTCAAGGGATCCGCGTCGAGCAGACCGCTGTGGGCGACCGCTACGTGCTGGAGCGCATGACCGAGGGCGGCTTCTCGCTCGGCGGCGAGCAGTCCGGCCACGTCATCATGAGTGATTTCGCGACCACGGGCGACGGCCTGCTCACCGGCCTGCACATCGTGGCCGAGATGGCCGCGCAGAAGAAGACGCTCGCCGAGCTGGCCTCGGTGATGACGGTCTACCCGCAGGTGCTGATCAACGTGAAGGACGTCGACCGCACCCGCGCGAACGAGGACGAGGGCGTGTCGGATGCCGTGGCCGCCGCAGCCGCAGAGCTCGGGGACTCCGGCCGGGTGCTGCTGCGCCCGTCGGGCACCGAGCAGCTGGTGCGCGTGATGGTCGAAGCGACATCGTCCGAGGACGCCCAGCGTCACGCCGAAGCTCTCGCCGCGGTCGTGCGCGAGCGCCTCGCGCTGTAGCTCGCGTTCAGCCTTCCTGGCGATCCCGGCGTCGTACAGCCCTCGATCCTTCGCGGCCGGCTGCGTCCGGCGTCGCGACCGACCGTCCGCGACGGTTCGAGGGCAGACGGCGCCGGTCAGGCGGGCGCCGCGTCCCAGGACAGCGACTCGATGTAGCGCAGCAGCACGCCTTCGCGCAGCGCCCAGGGCGACACCTCGAGCTCGTCGACATCGAGAGCCCGCATCGCCTCGTGCAGCACGACGGCGCCCGCCACGATCTGGAACGTGCGGTCCGGGGTGATCCCCGGGCAGCTCCTGCCGAGCGGATGCCGGGATCCGTGCCAGCCGCGGGATCCATGACCCGAGCGCGGCGCGGGGGAGCACCATCCGCTCGATGCCCGACCAGCCGGGAACCGGGTACCCGACGAGCTTGGCGAGCGAGCGGATCGCCTTGGACGAGCCCACGACGTGGTCGGGCCGATCCAGTGCGCCGAATTCCTTCGCCACCGGCGCAAGGCTCTTGCGCGCATGGTCGCGCAGACGCTCGACGGCGTCCTCTCCCGGCGGGTCGTCGGGAAGGAACTGGATCGTCATGCGGCCGGCGCCGAGGGGGACGGATGCCGCGGCATCCGGCAGTTCGTCGCCACCGGCCGCGATCTCGAGCGAGCCGCCGCCGATGTCGAAGAGCAGGATCTGGCCTGCAGCCCAGCCGAACCAGCGGCGGACGGCGAGGAAGGTGAACCGGGCCTCGGTCTCGCCGCCGAGCACCTGCAGCGGCTGGCCCAGGGCGTCCTCGATCAGCGCGATCACCTCCGGGCCGTTCGTCGCCTCGCGCACGGCCGAGGTCGCCGTCGCGAGCAGCTCGTCGACGCGCTCGGCGGCGGCCACGCGCCGCGCCTCGGTCACGGCGTTCACCAGAGCCGTGACTCCGGCCGGAGTGATCTCGCCGTCCGGTCCGAGGTAGCGCATCAGGCGCAGCACCGTGCGCTGACTCGTCGCGGCCAGTGGTCGTCCGCCGGGCCGCACGTCGGCGACGAGCAGATGGACGGTGTTCGAACCGATGTCGAGGACTCCCAGGCGCACGGATCGACAGTAGCGCCCCGACGGTCGCGCTCTGCACGCGGACCGTCGTCATCATGAGCGCCCGATGAGAAGTCGCGGCGCGCTCTATCGCGCCGGCAGAGCGCCGATCTAGCCTCAGCCTCGGGTGCCGACCCGGTGCCCGTCCCCCTGCGCGCGGACGTCGAGAGGTCGCCCGCGTGCACGGCGCTCGACGATGAGCGCCGAGCGTGAAGGAGAGAACATGAATCGATCCCGAAGCAGCGCGCATCGCGCGCTTGCGCTGACCGCGGCAGGAGCGACGGCTCTTGCCCTCGCGATCGCCCCGGCGGCAGCCGCGACCGCGGCGCCCGCCGCCAAATGCGACAACAGGAACAACAACACCGTCAGCAAGCTCCTCGAGTGCGTCACCGCCGCTGGAGCGCTGGAGCATCTCGAGGCGTTCCAGGAGATCGCGACCGCCAACAACGGCAACCGCGCGGCCAATACCGCTGGGTACGAGGCCAGCGTCGACTACGTCGTCGACACCCTCAACGCTGCCGGATGGCAGGTCTCGATCGACGAGTTCGACTACCTCGTCCCCGTGCCGACGATCAATCAGCTCACGCCGACGGCAGCCACCCACCCCGCAGGCTTCTTCTCGACCGGTTCGGCTGAAGGCACTGTCACCGGCGCCGTCATCCCCGTCGACCTGGCCATCGCCAACCCGGCGGCCAGCACGAGCGGGTGCGAGGCCACGGACTTCGCGGGCCTCGACTTCACCGGGGACAACGACATCGCCCTCCTGCAGCGCGGCGTGTGCGAGTTCGGCGTCAAGGCGCGCAATGCGCAGAACGCCGGCGCCGACGCCGTGGTCATCATGAACCAGGGCAACACCCCGGAGCGTTCCGGAGTCATCACGAACGTGACCCTGATCGGCGCGAACCCGACGGCGCTCGACATCCCCGTCGTCAACACCTCCTTCGCCGCCGGCACGGCGCTCGCCGCACCCGGCTCGACCGCGACCGTCTCGATGTTCACCGAGAACCACCCGCAGAAGAATGTGATCGCCGAGCTCCCCGGTCGCAATCCCGACAACGTCGTGATGGCGGGTGCGCACCTGGACTCGGTGCCCGCAGGCCCGGGGATCAACGACAACGGCTCCGGATCCGCCGCGCTGCTCGAACTCGCGCAGTCCATGAGGAAGGTGAAGCCGCAGAACACGGTGCGCCTGGCCTGGTGGGCGGCGGAAGAAGTCGGTCTCCTCGGATCGCAGGCCTATGTCGACGGTCTCAGCCAGGCTGAGAAGGACCGCATCGCGCTGTACCTGAACTTCGACATGGTCGCCTCGCCGAACTTCATCTACATGGTGTACGACGGCGATGAGTCCACTTTCGAGGCGCCCGTCGTGGTTCCCGAGGGCTCCATCGAGATCGAGGATCTCTTCGAGCGCTACTTCACCAGCGTGGGCGCGCCCTACGACGACGCGGAGTTCAGCGGACGCAGCGATTACGAGGCGTTCATCCTGGCCGGCATCCCCGCGGGCGGTCTGTTCACCGGCGCCGAAGACGAGAAGACGCCCGACCAGGCGGCGATCTGGGGCGGCACGGCGGGCGAGTGGCTCGACCCGTGCTACCACCAGGCCTGTGACGACCTCGGCAACATCAGCCTCGAGGCGCTCGAGGTCAACTCGGACGCCATCGCCCTGGCGGTGCTCGCGTACGCGTACTCGACCGAACTGGTCAACGGCGTCGTCGGCGTCGGCGTGCCCGGCGGCCTCGTGCTGCCCGAGCCCGCCGGTCCTCAGGGCACGTGGGCGGGCGGCGGCGGCGGCCTCCACCCGGACCACGGCCACAACGAGGCGGACTGACCGCACTCGCATCGATGCCCACGCGGGCCCGTCCTTCCGGGGCGGGCCCGCGTGCCGTCTGCCCAGGGCCGGCTGAGGAGCCCGCGTTGGATACGATGAGCGGGATGCCTGCCGACGACGCTCCCGCGCTCACGACCGCGCTCTCGCTCTACCGCGAGATCGACCGCGCCGAGTGGGCGCGGCTGTCCGCCGGGATGTCGCAGCCGCTCTCCGAGACCGAGATCGTGCAGATACGCGGCCTCGGCGATCGCCTCGACATGGCCGAGGTGTCGCAGGTCTACGTACCGTTGTCGCGACTGCTGTCGCTGTACGCGAAGGCCACGAAGCGGCTCGGTGCCGAGACGAGCTCCTTCCTCGGCGACGCCGACAGCACCACGCCCTTCGTCGTCGCGGTGGCGGGCTCGGTCGCCGTCGGCAAGTCCACGATCGCCCGTCTGCTCCGCGAGCTCATGAGCCGCTGGCCCGACACCCCGCGGGTCGAGCTCGTGACCACCGACGGCTTCCTCTACCCGAACGCCGAGCTGGAGCGCCGCGGCATCATGGCGCGCAAAGGCTTCCCCGAGTCCTACGACCGGCGCGCGCTGGTGTCGTTCCTCACCGAGGTCAAGAGCGGCGCCGCCGAGGTCCGCGCGCCGTTCTACTCGCACATGCGCTACGACATCGTGCCCGACGCGCACACCACCGTCCGCCGGCCCGATGTCGTCATCGTGGAGGGGCTGAACGTCCTGCAGCCGTCGCCCGCCCCGGGGGACGTGGCCGTCAGCGATCTGTTCGACTTCTCGATCTACGTCGATGCCGATCCTGGACACATCGCGCAGTGGTACGTCGAGCGCTTCATGGCGCTGCGCACCGGCGCCTTCGCCAACCCGAGCTCGTTCTTCAACGTCTTCTCGCACCTCACCGACGACGAGGCGGTGCAGACGGCGATGGGGTACTGGAACGACATCAACCTGCCGAATCTCATGGAGAACGTCCTGCCGACGCGCCACCGCGCCAGCCTCGTGCTGCAGAAGGCCCCGGATCACACGGTGGAGCGGGTCCTGCTGCGCAAGCTCTGACGCGATTCGCCTCCGGGTCTGGGGTTCGCTTTTCGTTCAGACTCCTCGCATAACCGCGCGCCTACCATGGAAGGCATGTGTGGAATCGTCGGTTACGTGGGCCCGCGCCAGAGCCAGCCCATCCTTCTCGCCGGTCTGGCACGGCTCGAGTACCGCGGCTACGACTCCGCCGGGATCGCCGTGATCGATGCCGAGGGCGACCTCGGCATGCGCAAGCGCGCCGGCAAGCTCGTCAAGCTCCGCGACGACCTCGAAGGATCGCCGCTGGCCGACGGCACCACCGGCATCGGGCACACGCGGTGGGCGACCCACGGCGGCCCCACCGACGACAACGCCCACCCGCACCTGGCGGACGACGACAAGCTCGCCGTGATCCACAACGGCATCATCGAGAACTTCTCCGAGCTCAAGGCCGAACTGCTCGAGGGCGGCTACACCTTCCGCAGTGAGACCGACACCGAGGTCGCCGCCGTGCTGCTCGGTCGCGAGTACCGCGCCTCGGGTGATCTCACCGCAGCCTTCCGCGCCGTCGTGTCCCGTCTGGAGGGTGCCTTCACCCTTCTCGCGATGCACGAGGAGCAGCCCGGGCTCGTCGTCGGCGCCCGCCGCAACTCGCCGCTGGTCATCGGCCTGGGCGAGGGCGAGAACTTCCTCGGCTCCGACGTCGCCGCCTTCGTCGAGCACACCCGCAACGCTCTCGCCATCGGCCAGGACCAGATCGTCGCCATCACCCCCGCCGGCGTGGAGGTCACCGATTTCGACGGGAACAGCGTCGAGGTCGAGCCCTTCGAGGTGACGTGGGATGCCTCGGCCGCCGACAAGGGCGGCTGGTCCTCGTTCATGGCCAAGGAGGTCTCGGAGGAGCCCGAGGCCGTCGCGAACACGCTGCGCGGTCGCCTGCGCGACGGCGAGGTCGTCATCCCCGAGCTCGACGGTCTCGACGAGCTGTTCCTCGGCATCTCCCGCATCATCGTGATCGCGTGCGGCACCGCCGCCTACGCCGGCCAGGTGGGCAAGTACGCGATCGAGCAGTGGACGCGCGTACCGGTCGACGTCGAGCTCGCCCATGAGTTCCGCTACCGAGACCCGGTCATCGGACCCGACACGCTCGTCGTCTCGATCAGCCAGTCCGGCGAGACCATGGACACTCTCATGGCCGTCAAGTACGCGCGCGAGCGCGGCGCCAAGACACTGTCCATCTGCAACACCCAGGGTGCGACGATCCCGCGCGAGTCCGACGCCATCGTCTACACGCACGCCGGACCCGAGGTCGCGGTCGCCTCCACGAAGGCGTTCGTCGCCCAGATCACCGCGCTGTACCTTCTCGGACTGCACGTCGGGCGACTTCGCGGCACCGTCTCGGCCACCGATGCCGCGGCCCACATCGCCGAGCTGGAGGCGATCCCCGCCAAGATCTCGCAGATCCTCGAGCGCGAGCAGCCCCGCATCGAGCAGTTCGCGCACTGGATGGCCGATACCCGCTCGGTGCTGTTCCTCGGCCGTCACGTGGGTTACCCGATCGCACTCGAGGGTGCGCTCAAGCTCAAGGAGCTCGCGTACATCCACGCCGAGGGCTTCGCCGCCGGCGAGCTCAAGCACGGTCCGATCGCTCTCATCGAGGCCGGTCAGCCGGTCTTCGTGATCGTGCCGTCGCCGCGCAAGTCGGCGGAGATGCACAAGAAGGTCATCTCGAGCATCGAGGAGATCCGCGCTCGCGGCGCCCGCGTCATCGCGATCGCCGAAGAGGGCGACGTCGCCGTGCTGCCCAAGGCCGACGAGGTGCTGCGCATCCCGCTCGCCGGGCCGCTCTTCGAGCCGCTCCTGGCGGTCGTTCCGCTGCACATCTTCGCGATGGGCCTCGCCACGGCGAAGGGCCTGGACGTCGACCAGCCGCGCAACCTGGCGAAGTCGGTCACGGTCGAATAGGCACGGTCGAATAGGCACGGTGGAATAGGCCCGTTCGCCGGGTAGGGTGACGGATGCCGCGACCGCGGCCGGACGGGAGTGTGTCGTGATCGTGGGGATCGGAGTCGACCTCGTCGACATCGGCCGTTTCGAGCGGACGCTGGAGCGGACGCCCCGGCTGGCCGAGCGGCTGTTCTCCGAACGCGAGCGAGAGCTCAAGCCCCGGTCTCTCGCCGCACGATACGCCGCCAAGGAGGCGCTCATCAAGGCGCTGGGCGGCTCCGACGGCGTGCATTGGACCGAGATCGAGATCACACCCGAGCCCTCGGGACGTCCCTGGTTCACGCTGAGCGGCTCCACCGCCGACGTCGTCGCGCGCCGCGGCATCACGACCGTGCACCTGTCGATGTCGCACGACGCAGGATTCGCGACCGCCTACGTGATCGCCGAGGCCTCGGTCGCGGCATCCGAGGAGGTCTCGTGGTGAGCAGGCTCGGACCGGGGTCCCTCCGTGAAGCACGGATCGACGTGGGCGCCATCGAGGACAACATCCGCCACCTCCGACGCCTGACCGAGTCCGAGATCATCGCCGTGGTGAAGGCCGACGGATACGGGCACGGCGCCGTGCGGTCGGCGCTGGCAGCGCTCGCCGGCGGTGCGACGCGGCTGGGCGTGGCAGAGGTCGCCGAGGCGATCGCGCTGCGGCGCGCGGGAATCGACGCACCGATCCTGGCCTGGCTGCACGCGCCCGGTGCGTCGTTCGCCGAAGCCGCCTCGCACCGGATCGAGCTCGGGATCTCGAGCTTCGACCAGCTGCTGCAGGCGGCGGCCGCCGCGACGTCGGAGAGGCCCGTGCCGGTGCACCTGAAGCTCGAGACCGGGCTCTCGCGCAACGGCATCCCGCCCGAGGACCAGCGCGTCGTGTTCGCCGAGGCCGCCCGACTCGAGCGCATCGGCAAGATCCGCGTGGTCGCCCTGTTCAGCCATCTGTCCAATGCCTCGGCCGAGGACGACCTGGCGGCGCTGCACCGGTTCGAGGAAGGTGTCGCCGCCGCGGCATCCCTCGGCGTCTCCCCGCCCCTTCGCCACCTCGCCGCCACACACGCGGCGATCGCCCTGCCGCAGACGCGGCTCGGCTGCGTGCGGATCGGAATCGGCATGTACGGTCTTTCGCCGTTCGAGGACCGCAGCTCCGCAGACCTCGGGCTGCGCCCGGCCATGACCCTGCGCGGTGCGGTCGCCGCGGTGCGGCGGGTGCCGGCGGGACAGGGCGTGTCGTACGGCTACGACTACCGCGCCGAGCGCGAGACGACGCTGGCGCTGATCCCTCTGGGGTACGCCGACGGAGTTCCCCGTCAGGCGTCCGGCACCGGACCGGTCGTGATCGGCGGGCGCCGCTTCACGGTGGCCGGGCGAATCGCGATGGACCAGTTCGTCGTCGACGTCGGCGAGCATCCGGTGGCTGTCGGCGATGAGGCGGTCCTCTTCGGCGATCCCACACTCGGCGCCCCGGCAGCGGACGACTGGGCGGCCGCAGCAGGCACCATCAACTACGAGGTCGTCACGCGCATCGGTCCGCGCGTGCCGCGCCGGCAGGTGTCCGGGTGAGCGGCATGCCCGGTCTTGACGGCCTGCTCGGCACCCGCGAGGTGCTGACTCCCGCCGACATGGAGCGGTTCGGTGAGCGGATCGGCCGAGCGTTGGGCCCGGGCGACCTGCTCGTGCTCACCGGTCCGCTGGGTGCGGGCAAGACCACGCTCACCCGGGGGATCGGGGCGGGCCTGGGCGTGCGCGGACCCGTGCAGAGCCCGACGTTCGTCATCGCGCGGACCCACCCGTCGCTGGTCGGCGGCACTCCGCTGGTGCATGTGGACGCCTACCGGCTGGGCTCGCCGGCCGAGCTGGACGACCTCGACATCGATTTCGAGGCGTCCGCGGTCGTCGTCGAGTGGGGGCGCGGCATGGTCGACGGCCTGCGCGAGCGCTGGTGGGACATCGAGATCTCCCGCCAGTGGCACGGCCGCGGGGTCGACACCGCCTGCGGCACGTACTCCCGGGCCACGGAGGCGCTCGACGCCGACACGCCGCGCGTCCTCACGCTCACCCGGCACCCCGAGGTCGCCCCGCATCCGGCGCCGACTACCCTGGAAGGGTGATCCTCGGCATCGACACCTCGCTCGGCTCGGCCGTCGCGGTCGTCGAACCGGACGGCGCTGTGAGGTCGCAGCGCGAGAGCCTCGACCCTCGCGGGCACGCCGAGGTCATCGGCACCCTCATCCAGGAGGCGCTGGCCGAAGCATCCGTCACCGCCGCCGAGATCACCCACGTCGCCGCGGGAATGGGCCCTGGGCCGTTCACCGGACTGCGCGTCGGGATCGCGGCAGCGCGTACGTTCGCGCTCGGCCGGGGGATCCCGGTGGTGCCCGTGGTGAGTCACGACGCCGTCGCCCTCGAGCTGCTGCTGCACGCGGCTCTCCACGCCGGCCTCGACGCCGAGGACCGTCCGTTCGCCGTGGTCACAGACGCCCGGCGGCGGGAGTTCGCATTCACGATGTATCGAGGCCTCGACGACGACGGATTGCCCGTCCGCATCGCCGAGCCCGCGCTGACACCCCGCGACGAGCTGGACGCCGTCCTCGTCCCTCACGGAGTCGAGCGTCGGGACGCCGAGCGGATCCCTTGCGGTCTCCTGGCCGTCGCGGCGGCCCGAGCCATCGCCGCGGGGCGCACCATCGGCCCCGAGGAGGCGCTCTATCTCCGGTCGCCCGATGTCACGATGCCGGGTGCCCCGAAGCGGGTCGGCTCATGACGCTGCGCCCGGCATCTGTCGCCGACCTCGACGCGATCATGACGCTCGAACGCGCCTCGTTCCCCGGTGACGCGTGGTCGGACGCGATGATGCGCGAAGAACTGGGCTCGCCGCATGGCTGGTACGTCGTCGACGAAGAGGCCGGCCGGGTCGTGGGGTACGGCGGTCTGCGCGCGGTGCGCGGAGCGACGGATGCCGACATCCAGACCATCGCCCTCGCCGCCGAGGTGCGCGGACGCGGTCGCGGGCGCACGCTGCTGCGGGCGCTGCTCGCCGAGGCGGAGCGACGCGGCGTGAACGACGTCTTCCTCGAGGTGCGCGCCGACAACCCCGTCGCGCAGGCGCTCTACGTCTCTGAGGGCTTCCTCGACGCCGGGCGCCGCCCCCGCTACTACCAGCCCGACGATGTCGACGCGATCGTGATGAAGCTCGACCTGCGCGGACGTGCGGCGCTCGAGCCGTCCGTGACGGATGCCGGAGCGTGCACGTGAACCGCACCGAGCCCCTGATCCTGGGCATCGAGACGAGCTGCGACGAGACCGGTATCGGCATCGTCCGGGGCCGCACGCTGCTGTCGAACACGATCGCCAGCTCGATGGACGAGCACGCGCGGTTCGGTGGCGTGGTTCCCGAGGTCGCGGCGCGTGCCCACCTCGAGGCGCTCGAACCCGCCCTCCACGCCGCGCTGGCGGAGTCCGGCGTCGCGCTGACCGACATCGATGCGATCGCCGTCACCTCCGGCCCCGGACTCGCGGGGGCGCTCATGGTGGGAGTCGGCGCGGCCAAGGCGCTCGCCGTATCGCTGGATCGCCCGCTCTACGCGGTGAACCACCTCGTCGGCCACATCGCCGCCGACATCCTCGACGCCGACGCGCCCCCGCTGGAGTACCCGACCGTCGCGCTCCTGGTCAGCGGCGGGCACACGTCGCTGCTGCTGGTGCGCGACCTCACCTCCGACGTCGAGCTGCTGGGCGAGACCATGGACGACGCTGCCGGCGAGGCTTTCGACAAAGTCGCTCGCCTGCTGGGGCTGCCGTACCCCGGCGGTCCCGAGATCGACCGGGCCGCGGCATCCGGCGATCCGAACGCGATCCCCTTCCCTCGGGGTCTCTCCCGCGCGAGCGACCTGGCCGCCCACCGCTACGACTTCTCGTTCTCCGGGCTCAAGACCGCTGTCGCCCGCTGGGTCGAGCAGCGGCAGGCCGCGGGCGAGCCGGTGCCGGTGGCCGACGTCGCCGCGAGCTTCCGCGAGGCCGTCGTGGACGTGCTCGTGACCAAGGCGCTGGCGGCGTGCCGCGATCACGACGTCCCGCGCCTGCTGCTCGGTGGCGGGGTCATCGCCAACCGCCGGCTGCGCGATGTGGCGATCGAGCGAGCCGCCGCGCAGGGCGTCACGGTGCGCATCCCGCCGCTGTCGCTGTGCACCGACAACGGCGCCATGATCGCCGCCCTCGCCTCCGAGCTGGTGATGTCCGGCCGCGCCCCGTCGACGCTGCACTTCGGGGCGGACTCCACCCTGCCGGTCACCGAGATCCAGGTCGCGGAGGAGGCCTCGTGAACCCCGACGACGAGCGGATGCCGCCACCGTCGAGCCCGCCTCGGCCGGAGACGTCGGCCGCAGACGCCGCTACGGGCGTCCCGGCACCCGCCGTCGAGCCGCCGTCGCCCGACGTCGCGCTCGCCGACGAGACGTCGCCGCTCCCCGGCGCGCATCGCGGCGGATTCCGGCGTCTGCCCACTGCTCCCGTGGCCGTCATGAGCCAGTCCGCGCCGGCCGAGCCCGGCACCGAAGACGACGAGCCGCCGGCGACAGCGCAGTGGCTGATGCCGCCGACCGAGGGGCCGCAGCGCGGCTTGGGGGCCTGGGCGCTGGCGTTCGCGATCGCCGGTCTCGCCGTCTCGCTGTTCGTCGGCTGGGGGTTCCCGATCGGCATCGTCGCCGTCGTCTCGGCGATCCTCGCCCTGCGACGCCCGCTCGAGAGCCGCGCTGTCGGGGTGTGGGCGCTGTCGCTGGGCGTGGTGTCGATCCTCTACAGCGCCGGGTGGCTGCTGTTCGCGGCGTACCGCGCTCCCTTCATCGGCTGAGCCGCTCAGCGAGCACGGCGATGCGGGTGCTCCCCACGCGCGTGAGGAACAGGGTCGCCTCGGCGTCGCCGCGGAGCGTGAGCTTGCGCCGGAACTGCGCCGGGTCCACGTCCACACCGCGCTTCTTGATCTCGATCCGTCCGATGCCCCGCTCGCGCAGCGCGGCGTTGATCACCGGGACCTTCGCCGGCATCGACTCCTCGACTCGGAACGTCGAGACGAAGGGGCTCGTCAGCGCGGCATCCGATGTCAGATAGGCGATGTGCTCGTCGACCATGCCGGCGTCGAGGGCGCGGGCGACGTCGCCGATCAGGCGCGCCCGGATGACGGCGCCGTCGGGCTCGTGGAGGTAGGCGCCGAGTTCGCGAGCGGGCACGTCGGCGGCGTCCGCGGCAGCGGTGATCTCGTGCGCCTCGTCGCCGCGGATCACCAGCGCCGCCCGCCGGACGCCGTCGCGCGCCAGCGCTTTCGACCAGAGCGCCAGCTCGATGGTCGAGCCGTCGGCGCTGACCCACTGCGCCTCGACGTCGGCGGGGATGAGGTCGCGGTCCAGGCCCGGACCGAGCTTGATGCCCGTCGGCAGGCGCGCGGCCAGCTCGAACGCCCAGTCCAGCGACGGCGACCAGTCCTCGGGCCGGGTGCGCCTCGTCTCGGAGTGGCCGGCGGTGCGACGGGCGGGATCGAGCCAGACAGCGTCGACTCCCGACAGCTCCGCCGTCTCCGCGGTGCCGTGAGCGACGCTCACGACTTTGCCGAACGGCGCGAGGTTGTATGCCGCGATCGCAGCCGTGACCTCGTCGGCGTCGACCGCCTGGACGGCGAGTCCCAGCCCGGCGAGCCCGAGGGCGTCGCCGCCGATGCCGCAGCCGAGATCGGCGACATGGGTCAGTCCGGCATCCCGGAACCGGCCGGCGTGCCGCGCCGCGATCGGCAGCCGTGTGGCCTGCTCCAGGCCGGCGCGGGTGAAGAGCATCCGCTCCGCGAACGGACCGAACTTCGCCGTCGCCCGCCCGCGCAGTCGCGACTGGGTGACGACGGCCGAGACGAGGTCGGGGGAGTGACCCTCCTTGCGCAGCCGCGAGACGGTGCGCGCGACGTCGTCCGCCGATTCCGCCGCCGGGAGCGCATCGAGCAGGCGCAGTCCGTCGGGGGTCAGCAGCGCGGTCAGCTCGGCCATCTCCACCGGCCCAGCCTACGGGGATGCCACACGGCGTCACGCGGCTGGCACTCACGTTGCGAGAGTGCCAGCGCATCCCTAGACTTGTCGTTAGCACTCTCAGTGTGCGGGTGCTAACGAGTCTTAGTCTCAAGGAAAGAAGAGGTAGACCGTGTCGGTTTCCATCAAGCCGCTCGAGGACCGCATCGTCATCAAGCAGGTCGAGGCCGAGCAGACCACCGCGAGTGGCCTGGTCATCCCCGACACTGCCAAGGAGAAGCCCCAGGAGGGCGAAGTCGTCGCCGTCGGCCCCGGCCGCATCGACGACAACGGCAACCGCGTTCCGCTCGACGTCTCCGTCGGCGACCGTGTCCTGTACAGCAAGTACGGCGGCACCGAGGTCAAGTTCGGCGCGGACGAGTTCCTCGTCCTGTCGGCTCGCGACGTCCTGGCGGTCGTCGTCCGCTGACCTTTCAGCGTGTACCGAGAGGGTCGGATGCTTCGGCATCCGGCCCTCTCGTCGTCCCTGGCAAGAATCGCGCCAAGGTCGGCAGTTCGCCCAGCCTCCGCATCCGGCACATCGGCTCGAGGCCGCGGCGTCCGTCCTAGGCTGGACCGGTGAGTCCCGAATCGTCCCCGTCCCCGTCCGCGCCCTCGGAGAGCTCCGCCGAGCTCGGCGCCGCAGCGACGGCGACCGCGGGGATCGCTGTGGTCCCGGCATCGCGGACCGGCGCTGTCGCCACGCAGCTCGCGACGCAGCAGACCCTGGGCGGCGTGTACGCGTTCACCGCGTATCTGCTCTGGGGCTTCCTGCCGCTGTACTTCCTGCTGCTCCTGCCGATCGGGCCCTTCGAGCTGGTGGCCTGGCGGATCCTGCTGTCCCTCGTCTTCTGCGCGCTGCTGCTGACCGTCATGCGGTCGTGGGGGCGCATCGCCGCGATCCTGCGTCAGCCGCGCATCGCGTGGCTCACGGTCCTCGCCGGCGGACTGATCTACATCAACTGGCAGGTCTTCATCCTCGGCGCCCTCACCGGCCACGTGATCGAGACCAGTCTCGGCTACTTCATCAACCCGATCGCCACCGTGCTGCTGGCGGTCCTCGTGCTGCGCGAGCGGCTGCGGATCACGCAGTGGATCGCGATCGGGATCGCGACGCTCGCCGTCCTCGTGATCATCGTCGGGTACGGCTCGTTCCCGTGGATCGCGCTCACCCTCGCGGCGACCTTCAGCCTCTACGGACTGGTCAAGAAGCGTGTGGGGCCGTCGGTCGACGCCGTGAGCGGCCTCACGCTGGAGTCGCTGTGGCTCGTGCCGGTGGCGGCCGTGCTGCTCATCGTCGTCAACGCCACCACGGGGCTCATGATCGGCAGCGAAGGCACGTGGCACACCGTTCTGCTGAGCCTCGTCGGCGTGGTCACTGCGGTGCCGCTGCTGTTCTTCGCCGCCGGCGCTCGCCGGGCCTCGCTGACCACGATCGGGCTGCTGCAGTTCGTCGCGCCGATCCTGCAGTTCATCATCGGCGCCTGGCTGCTCGGCGAGCCGATGCCGATCGAGCGGTGGGTCGGCTTCGGCCTGGTCTGGGTGGCGCTGGCCGTCCTGACGGTCGACTCGCTGGTGCACGCGCGGCGATCGCGGTCGACGGCCTCGTAGCGGCCCGCTCAGCTGTGCGAAAGCGACCCCCGGGGCCAGACGGAAGGTCGCTTTCGCACAGACGAAGCGAGGCTCAGCGCACGAGGCGCGCGATCGCCTGAGTGGCCTCGGTGATCTTGGCGTCGGCCTCGGCCTCGCCCATACGGGCGGCGTCGACGACGCAGTGCCGCAGGTGGTCGTCGAGCAGTCCCACGGCGACGGCCTGCAGGGCGCTGGTGAGTGCGCTGACCTGCGTCAGGATGTCGATGCAGTACTTCTCGTCTTCGACCATCTTGTGGATGCCGCGGGCCTGCCCCTCGATCCGCTTCAGGCGGTTGAGGTACTTGTCCTTGTCGGTGATGTAGCCGTGGTGGCTGTGCTCGGCGAGAGCGACGGCGTCATGCGTGGTGTCCACTGTGTACCTCCTGGGTCGATGCGGGTGTCTGTGCGGGCGCGGCGATCGCGGCCGACCGGCTGCGGAAGGACTTCAGTCGCAGGCTGTTGCCGACGACGAAGACGCTCGAGACGGCCATGGCCGCGCCGGCGATCATCGGGTTGAGCAGGCCGAGGGCGGCCAGCGGGATCGCCGCGACGTTGTATGCGAAGGCCCAGAACAGATTGACCTTGATGGTGCCGAGCGTCGCACGCGACAGCCGGATCGCGTCGGCGGCGCTGCGCAGGTCGCCGCGGACCAGGGTGATGTCGGATGCCTCGATGGCGGCATCCGTCCCGGTTCCCATCGCCAGGCCCAGGTCGGCCTGCGCCAGGGCCGCGGCGTCGTTGACGCCGTCGCCCACCATCGCGACCACGCGTCCCTCGGACTGCAGCTGCCGGACGACTGCCACCTTGTCCTGAGGAAGCACCTCGGCGATGACCCGCTCGATGCCGACCTCGTGCGCGACCGATGCCGCAGCGGCGGTGTTGTCGCCGGTCAGCAGGATGGTCGACAGGCCCAGAGCCCTCAGCTGCCCGACGGCCTCGGCGCTGGTGGGCTTCACCTGGTCGGCGACCACGAGGACACCGTGCACCTCGCCGTCCCACGCGACGAGCACGGCGGTGCGGCCCGCAGCCTCGGCGCGGTGCTTCGCTTCGGCGAGGTCTGCCGGCAGGCTGAGCGCCCAGTCCTCGAGCAGCGCGGAGCGGCCCACGATGACGGCGTGCCCGTCGACGACGCCCGAGACCCCCTTGCCGGGAACGTTCTGGAACGACTCGACGTCGTGCGGCGCGCCGGTCTCGGCGCTCGCGCCTCGTGCCACCGCCTGGGCGATGGGGTGCTCGGATGCGTGCTCGAGGGCGCCCGCCAAGCGCAGCAGCTCGCCCCGGTCCGTGCCCGCAGCGGTCACGACGTCGACGAGGGCCATGCGACCCGTCGTGACGGTGCCCGTCTTGTCGAGCACGATCGTGTCCACCGTGCGGGTGGACTCCAGCACTTCCGGTCCGCGGATCAGGATGCCGAGCTGCGCGCCGCGGCCGGTTCCGACCAGCAGGGCGGTCGGTGTGGCGAGGCCCAGCGCGCAGGGGCACGCGATGATCAGGACGGCGACCGCAGCCGTGAAGGCCATCGTGGCGTCGTAGCCGAGGATCAGCCAGGTCGCGAGGGTCGCGAGCGAGATGAGCAGCACGATGGGCACGAAGATGCCCGAGATGCGGTCGGCCAGGCGCTGGACATCGGCCTTGCCGGACTGCGCCGCCTCGACGAGCCGTGCCATCTGGGCGAGCTGGGTGTCGTCGCCGACGCGGGTGGCGCGCACCACCAGTCGTCCGCCGGCGTTGACGGTCGCGCCGATGACGGGGTCGCCGGGGCCGACCTCGACGGGCACCGACTCACCGGTGACCATCGAAGCGTCGACCGCCGAGGTCCCCGAGGCCACGACGCCGTCGGTGGCGATCTTCTCGCCCGGCCGCACGACGAACTCGTCGCCCGCGCGCAGCTGCCCGATCGGGACGCGGGACTCGCCGACGGCTCCGTCGGAGCCGGCGCGCAGCACGGCCACGTCCTTCGCGCCGATCTCGAGCAGCGCCCGCATCGCGGCACCGGCGCGCCGCTTGGACCGCACCTCGAAGTAGCGGCCCGCGAGCACGAACATCGTCACGCCCGCGGCGACCTCGAGATAGATGTCACCGGCACCGTCGCCGGGCTGGACGGACCACTCGAACGCGTGGGTCATGCCGGGCATCCCGGCGTGGCCGAGGAAGAGCGCGTACAGCGACCACAGGAAGGCCGCCGAGACGCCCAGCGAGATGAGCGTGTCCATCGTGGCCGCGCCGTGGCGCAGATTGATCCAGGCCGCTCGATGGAACGGCCAGGCGCCCCACACCACGACGGGCGCCGCGAGCGCGAGGGAGGCCCACTGCCAGTACGTGAACTGCAGCGCGGGGATCATGGCCAGCAGGATGACCGGCACCGAGAGCACGACCGAGCCGGTCACACGCTGCCGGAGGCCGATGAGCTCTGTGTCGGTGACGTCGTGGTCGTGCTCGCCTCCCGTCTCGGCAGGAGGCGCCGGGAGGGCGGCCGTGTACCCGGTCTTCACGACTTCGGCGATCAGCGCCTGCGGGTCCAGCCCCGCGGGGACGGTGACGGTCGCCTTCTCCGTGGCGTAGTTGACGGATGCCGCGACACCGTCGAGCCGGTTCAGCCGCTTCTCGATCCGGTTCGCGCACGACGCGCACGTCATGCCGCCGATCTCGAGCTCGACGCGCGTGGCGTCCGAGGCGGGCACGGCGCTCATCAGACCCGCACCGCCTCGTAGCCGGCCTCGTCGACGGCCGCGATGACATCGGCGTCGGCAACCGGCGCGGTGGATTCGATCACCAGAGAGCCGGACGTGGCGTCGACGGCGATCCCCTCGATGCCTGTGAGCTTGGAGACCTCGCCGCGCACCGATGCCTCGCAGTGCCCGCAGGTCATCCCGGTCACCTGGTACTCGCTCTTGATCGTCATGGGTCTTGCCTTTCGTCCGAACGGTATGCATACCCCGTGGGGGTACGCATACCGCAACCGTATACCGCCTAGGGGTATTCCCGCTCAGGAGAGCGATACCAAAGCGGTCCGATAACGATCCGACTGCGTTACACATCGTTAACGAACGGCAACATTCCGATGCGTTCCGCGCGGTTAGGTTAGGGACACTGGGTCGGCGCCCGAGTCGAACCCGTGTTTCATTCACAGCAAGGAGCAACATGAGCGTCTTCACCCGCTCGCGCAAGGCAGCCCTCGGCACCATTGCGCTCGCAGGCGCCTCCGCCCTCGTCCTCGCCGGCTGCGCCGGCGGCGGCACGGGCGGCGAGACCAGCGCACCCCCCACCGAGGAGCGCGACCTCGCCCTCAAGATCGGCACGATTCTGCCGCAGACGGGAAACCTGTCGTTCCTCGGACCGCCGGAGGAGGCAGGCGTCGGTCTCGCAGCCGCCGATGTCAACGAGGCGTCCGGCGACACGGGCCTGATGATCGACGACATCGTCTGGGGCGACTCGGGCGACACCGACAACAAGGCGTACGCGACCACCATCCAGACGCTGATCTCGGAGGGTGTCTCCGCCGCGATCGGCGCCGCATCGTCCGGCGTCACGAAGCTGTTCCTCGACGACGCCGTCGCCGCGGGCATCATCACGTTCTCGCCCGCCAACACGTCGCTCGACTTCACCTCGTGGGACGACAACGGCCTCTACTGGCGCACCGCCCCCTCGGACACGCTCCAGGGCGAGGTGCTCGGCAACCTCGTGGCAGAAGACGGTCACGAGAACGTCGCAGTCCTGTACCTCAACGACTCGTACGGCACCGGCCTGAACGAGGTCTTCCAGGAGACCTTCACCGGCGCGGGCGGCACGATCGTCGAGGAGCAGTCCTACAACACCGGCGACACCTCGTTCGACGCCCAGATCAGCTCGCTGATGGCCTCGAACCCCGACGCCATCGTGCTGATCACGTTCGACGAGATCTTCACCATCGGCCCGGCGCTGCTGTCTGCGGGCTACCCCGCCGAGCAGCTGTACCTGGTCGACGGAAACCTGAAGAACTTCGGTGCGGACGCCAAGTGGCCGGCCGACGCCAGCATGGAAGGCGCCAAGGGCACCACTCCTGCCGGACCGCTCGAGGCCGACACGAGCTTCCAGGATCGCCTCAACGAGTGGTGGACGGGTGAGGGCAACACCGACCTGACCGACTTCTCGTACGCCAACGAGTCGTACGACGCGGTCATCCTGCTCGCGCTCGCATCGCTCGCCGCCAACTCGACCGACCCGGCCGAGATCGCCGGCAAGCTCCAGGAAGTCTCTGGAGGCTCCGGTGAGGGCGAGAAGTGCGACAACTACGCCGACTGCGCGGCCATCATCCTCGGTGGCGGCACGGCCGACTACGACGGCTTCTCCGGCCCGATCACGCTCGACGAGAACGGTGACCCGACCGAGGCGACCGTCGGCATCTTCGAGTACCTTGCCGACAACAACTTCGAGCGCATCGGCTGAGTCCCGCGCACGAGAGGAAGGGCCCCGGAGCGATCCGGGGCCCTTTCCCTTCGCCTGAGGGCAAAGAGAAGAGCGGATGCCGAGGCATCCGCTCTTCTCTTCTCGCCGTGGTGGGTCAGTTGGCCTCTG
Organism: uncultured Actinomycetota bacterium; assembly: GCA_963754635.1. GTDB lineage: Bacteria > Actinomycetota > Actinomycetes > Actinomycetales > Microbacteriaceae > Microbacterium. The sequence goes on from CAVWGM010000003.1 coordinate 329,933, forward strand.
TACCCAGTGTTCCCAGGTAGAGGCCGATGACCTTGGGGTCGTTCAGCAGGTCGCGCCCCGTGCCCTCGTACGCGTCGCGGCCCTGGTCCAGGACGTAGCCGCGGTCGCAGATCTGCAGGCAGCGACGGGCGTTCTGCTCGACCATGATGATCGTGACGCCGGCCTTGTTGATGTCGGAGACGCGGATGAACGCGTCGTCCTGGCGCACGGGGGACAGGCCGGCGGACGGCTCGTCGAGGAGAAGCACCGCCGGATCCATCATGAGCGCGCGCGACATGGCCACCATCTGCCGCTCGCCGCCCGAGAGCGACCCGGCGCGCTGCTTGAGCCGCTTGCCCAGCTCGGCGAAGATGCCGGTCACGAAGTCCAGACGCTCGGCATACTGCTTGGGAGCCTGGTACAGGCCCATCTGCAGGTTCTCCTCGATGGTGAGCGAGGGGAACACGTTGTTCGTCTGCGGGACGAAGCCGACGCCCTTGGTGACGAGCTTGTCGGACTTCAGCCCGATGACGCTGTCGCCGTTGACGTTGACGATGCCCGAGCGCACCTTCACCATGCCGAAGATCGACTTCAGCAGCGTGGACTTGCCGGCGCCGTTGGGGCCGATGATCCCGATCAGCTCGCCCTTGCGCGCGATCAGGTTGGCGCCGTTGATGATGTTGATCCCGGGCAGGTAGCCGGCGTAGAGGTCGGAGACCTCGACGACGACGCGGTCGGTGCGCGCGGCCTCCGACGATCCGGCTCCGGTCGTCGAGGGGGCGGTGCCGGCAGCATTGCTCACTTGTTCTCCTCCTCGGCGTCGGCGATGTCGGCCGCTTCGGCCTCTTTGATCTCCTCCAGCAGTTCTGCGGCCGACGCGTCGAGGTCACCGGCGACACGGCCGGTCACCACGCCCAGGTCGACGTCCTGGTGGCTGCCCAGATAGGCGTCGATGACGGCCTTGTCCTGCATCACGGTCTCGGGCGGTCCCTCGGCCACGACGCGGCCTTCGGCCATCACGACGACCCAGTCGGCGATGTGACGGACCATGTGCATGTCGTGCTCGACGAAGAGAACGGTCATGCCGAGGTCCTTGAGGTCGAGGATGTGATCCAGGAGCGACTCGGTGAGTGCCGGGTTCACGCCCGCCATCGGCTCGTCGAGCATCACCAGAGTCGGCGAGCTCATCAGTGCGCGGGCCATCTCGAGGAGCTTGCGCTGACCGCCCGAGAGCGAGGCCGCGTAGTCATCGGCCTTCGCGTCGAGCTTGAAGCGCGCGAGCAGCTCCATCGCCTTCTCCTCGTTGGCGTCGTCCTGCTTGCGCCAGATCGCGGGGATGATGCTGGAGAGGAGCCTCTCGCCCTTCTGCCCGGTCGCGCCGAGCTTCATGTTCTCGAGCACGGTGAGCAGCGACAGCGCCTTCGTGAGCTGGAACGTGCGCACCTGTCCCATGCGGGCGACCTTGAACGACGGGATGCCGGACAGGTTCTTGCCGTCGAACGACCACGTGCCGCTGTTGGGCTTGTCGAAGCCGCACAGCAGGTTGAACAGGGTCGTCTTGCCGGCGCCGTTGGGGCCGATGAGGGCGGTGATCGCGCCGCGTGGGATCTCGAGGTGGTCGACGTCCACGGCGGTCAGACCGCCGAACCGGCGCGTGATGTCGTCGATCACCATGATGGGGTCGTTCTTGGCGACCCCGGGGACGGGATCGCCCTGGGCCAGGCCCGTCGTCTTGGGGCGGCGGATGCTGCCGGTGGGGGTGGTGGCCGCCGGCGTCGAGCCGGTCGTCGGCTGCACCGGCGTGCCGTCGCTCGAGGTGCCGTTATTTGACAAAGGTCAGCTCCCTCTTGTTTCCGAAGATGCCCTGCGGGCGGAAGATCACGATCAGCATGAGCGCGACACCCACCAGGATGAAGCGGAGCGTGCCGGCCTGCACCGACGACAGCGGCAGGATGCCGGAGTTCGCCAGGGCGGGGAGCACGTTGCCGAGGAAGCCCATGATCACCCAGAAGATGATCGAGCCGACGACGGGACCGAACACGGTCGCCGCACCGCCGAGCAGCAGGATCGTCCAGATGAAGAACGTCAGCGAGGTCGTGTAGGTGGCGGGCACGACGGCCGACGGAAGCGCGAACACCACGCCGCCCAGCGCGCCGAAGATGCCACCGATGATGAGCGCCTGCATCTTGTAGGCGAAGACGTTCTTGCCGAGCGAGCGCACGGCGTCCTCGTCCTCGCGGATGCCCTTGAGCACCCGGCCCCACGGACTGCGCATCAGGGCCCACACGAGGTAGACCGCGATGGCCAGCAGGATGATGCCGAACACGCGCACCCACAGCTGATCGGCGGTCCACGTCCACGGGCCGAAGCCGTACGTGCCCTCAGGGAACGGGTTGGCCGCGCGGAAGCCGGCGTGGTAGCCGCCGAGTCCGTCCGCGGAGTTCGTCCACTCGTCGAACAGCTGCGTGGTCAGTGCCAGACGGACGATCTCGGCCGCGGCGATGGTGACGATGGCGAGATAGTCCGCCCTCAGACGGAGCGTCGGGATGCCGAGGATGATCGCGAAGACCACCGAGGCCAGACAGCCGACGATGATGCCGACCCACCACGGCCAGCCGAAGCTGAGGATCGAGATGGCGTAGCCGTACGCGCCGAGGGCCATGAAGCCCGCCATGCCGAAGTTGAGCAGGCCTGCGTAGCCGAAGTGCACGGCGAGACCGGTCGCCGCCAGGGCGTACGCGATCGTCTCGGGGCTGAACAGCCAGTAGGCCGTGTTGTTGAGAATCTGTCCCCAATCCATGGACTAGCCCAGCCTCTCTTTACGGCCCAGCAGGCCTTGCGGCCTCACCAGGAGGATGATGATCAGCACAGCCAGAGCTCCGACGTACTTCATGTCCGGCGGGATGCCGAGCAGGGTGGACAGTTCGACCAGGATGCCGACGATCAGCGAGCCGATGAGCGCGCCGAACGCGGTTCCGAGACCGCCGAGGGTGACCGCGGCGAAGATGAGCAGCAGCACCTGCACGCCCATGTCCCACTTGATGCCGGGGCGGAAGTAGGCCCACAGCACTCCGGCGACGGCGGCGAGTGCGGCCGAGAGCACCCACACGATGCGGATGACGCGGTCGACGTTGATGCCCGACGCGGCCGCGAGACCGGGGTTGTCCGAGATCGCGCGGGTGGCCTTGCCGATGCGGGTGCGCAGCAGCCAGTAAGCGACGGCCAGCAGCAGGACGATCGAGACGCCCATGGAGAGGACGTCGATCCACGAGACGGCGATGGGGCCGATGCGGATGTCGCGCGATGCGCCGGCGCCGGGCAGCTGGTACGTGCCGCCGCCGATGAAGAACTGGTAGGTGTAGCGGATCGCGAGCGAGAGTCCGATGCTCACGATCATGAGCTGGACCAGGCCGAGGCCTCGACGCCTCAGTGGCCGCCAGAGACCGGCATCCAGCACCCAGCCGAAGGCCGCGCCGAAGAGGATCACGATCGGGATCACGATCCACATCGGCAGGCCGATGTTGGCGAAGATCAGGGCGATGATGGCGCCGTAGGTCAGCATCTCGGCGTGGGCGAAGTTCGTCAGGCCCGTCGTGCCGAAGATGAGCGAGACGCCGACCGCGGCGAGTGCCAGGAGCAGGCCGAAGTTGAGTCCGCTGACAAGGCGCTCGGCGAGCTGATCCAGGAACGAGGTCGTGATCCGCTCGCCCTCGCCGAGGAAGAGGTTGATGATCTTCGTGCCGGTGGCGCCGAAGGTCACGTCGAACGACGCGGTCGTCCCCGACTTGGGCTGAGTGCCCTCCGGCAGCAGTGCCGGGTCGACGATGACGCCCTCGGGAAGGGTGTCCTCGTCGACGGTCAGGACGTAGTCCTCTTTCTCAGGGACGTAGAGACGCCATTTGCCCTCGGCGTTGGTCACGGTCTCGGCCTCGAAGCCGTTGCCGTCGATCGTCATGGTCACGCCTTCGACGGGCTCACCGTCGAAGGTGATGACGCCGCCGAAGTAGAAACCGGTCTGCTCTTGATCGCCGCCGGGGGTGTCTGGGGCCTCCGCGGACGCATGAGCGCCCGTCGGCGAGGCGAGCAGCACCATCGCGGCTGCCATCAGCACACCGATGAGGACGACCACCCAACGGGCGTAACTCCTCGCGGTCACAGTCGTAGGACCCACAAAACCTCCAGTAGCGGCACCACGCGTCACCGAAGCTCGGGTCGCATCGGCCGTGAGACGACAGTACGAACCTAATGTGTCGTCGGTGTTTCGCCTACTCACGCCCTGATGCGCTATAAGAGCGACCCTCGAGCACGCGACGCATGGGAACAAATGGCTTGTTTCGGCGCTTAGAATCGAGTACGGAGCGCCCCGCGCACCGGCCGTCGTCGTCCACATCGAGAAACGCGCCGCGCGCGCAGGAGAACCCATGGAGCACCACGACCCCTTCGGCTTCGTCGGACTGACCTACGACGACGTTCTGCTCCTGCCCGGGCACACCGACGTGATCCCCAGCGAGGCGGACACGTCGTCCCGCGTCACCCGCCGCATCACGGTGGCCACGCCGCTGGTCTCCAGTGCGATGGACACCGTCACCGAGGCACGCATGGCGATCGCCATCGCCCGTGAGGGCGGGATCGGCATCATCCATCGCAATCTCTCGATCGCCGAGCAGGCCTCGATGGTCGACCGCGTGAAGCGCAGCGAGTCCGGCATGATCACCGACCCGATCACGACGACGCCCGACACCACCATCGAAGAGGTCGACGGGCTGTGCGCCACGTATCGCATCTCCGGGCTCCCCGTGATCGACGAGGACGGGCGCCTCGTCGGCATCGTGACCAACCGCGACATGCGCTTCGTGTCGGGCTTCGAGCGCCAGACCACGCTCGTGAAGGACGTCATGACCACCGAAGGCCTGATCACGGCCCGCGTCGGGATCGGCGCGAACGACGTCATCGCGACCTTCGCCAAGCACCGCGTCGAGAAGCTGCCGCTGATCGACGAGGACGGCAAGCTCGCGGGACTCATCACCATCAAGGACTTCGACAAGAGCGAGAAGTACCCTCTCGCCACCAAGGACGAGCAGGGCCGTCTCCGTGTCGGCGCCGCCATCGGCTTCTTCGGTGACGCATGGGAGCGCGCCGAGGCGCTGCGCGACGCCGGAGTCGACGTGCTCGTCGTCGACACCGCGAACGGCCAGTCCGCCGGCGTCATCGACATCGTCACCCGCATCAAGGCCGACGCGAGCTTCGAGCACATCGACATCATCGGCGGCAACGTCGCCACGCGCGAGGGCGCACAGGCGCTCATCGACGCGGGAGTCGACGCCGTCAAGGTCGGCGTCGGCCCCGGCTCGATCTGCACCACCCGGGTCGTGGCCGGAGTCGGGGTTCCCCAGGTCACCGCTGTATACGAGGCGTATCTCGCTGCCCGCGAGGCCGGCATCCCGGTCATCGCCGACGGCGGGCTGCAGTACTCGGGCGACATCGCCAAGGCGCTGGTCGCCGGCGCCGACACCGTGATGATCGGCTCGCTGTTCGCCGGCACCGACGAGAGCCCCGGCGAGGTCGTCTTCGTCGGCGGCAAGCAGTTCAAGCAGTATCGCGGCATGGGCTCGCTCGGCGCGCTGCAGACGCGTGGCAAGAAGACCTCGTATTCGAAGGACCGCTACTTCCAGGCCGACGTCCCCACCGACGACAAGCTCATCCCCGAGGGGATCGAGGGACAGGTCGCGTACCGGGGCCCTGTGTCGGCCGTGGCGTACCAGCTTGTCGGGGGCCTTCGGCAGTCGATGTTCTACGTCGGCGCGCGGACGATCGACGAGCTCAAGTCCAAGGGCCGATTCGTGCGCATCACGGCCGCGGGGCTGAAGGAATCGCACCCGCACGACGTGCAGATCGTCGTCGAGGCTCCCAACTACAAGCGCTGACGCTGACGTCGTCGCTAGCCTGACAGCATGATCCGGCAGCGACGTCACCCCGCCGCGACGCAGCGCACCGCACGGCTCGAGGCGTTCACCGACGGAGTCTTCGCGATCGCGGCGACGCTGCTGGTGCTCGACCTCACGATGCATCCGATCGGTGACGCAGGCACCGACGCCGGACTCTGGGTGGCCCTGCTGGGCATGTGGCCGCTGTTCCTCAACTTCGCCCTCAGCTTCGTGCTGCTGTGCCTGCTGTGGATGACGCACGTGCAGCAGTTCGAGCACGTCGCGCGCGTTGATGCCGTGATGATCTGGCTCAACAGCGCGCGGCTCATGTTCATCGTGCTCGTCCCGTTCGCCACCGGCCTGACCACCGAGTACTCGGACGAGCTGGCCGGACGGATGGCGATGCCGGTGACCTTCTTCCTGGCGATCCTGTGCAGTCGGCTGCAGTGGCTCTGGGCGACCGGCCATCGCGAGCTGATGCTGCCCGACCTCACCGACGCCCAGGCGCGCGCCTACGGCCGCGGCGCGACCAGTGCGCTTCTCATCGCAGCGGTGGTTGTGGCGCTGTCGCCCCTCATCGGGTCCGCCGCCTTCCTGCTGTTCCTCTTCGACGGGGTCCTGACGCGGCTGCTGCGCGGAAAGGGCGGCTGACGCGACCGGATGCCGCGCCCGCCGCCCCTTCGCGGGTGATCAGCCGACCGGCTGAAGCTCGGCCGAGGCGTCGGCGTCGGCCGGGGCCGCGGCATCCGCTGTCGTGCTCGACCGACCCGACGGAAGCCACAGCGCGGCGATCGTCGCGACGAGGAGCACCACCGCCCCGGTGAAGACGGCCGGACGCGCGGCGTCGACGTACAGCTCGGGCGTGAGGGCTCCGCCGGCGCTCACGAAGATCGCCGTCATCACGGCCGTGCCGAGGGCGACCCCCAACTCGCGCACGGTGGAGTTGACCCCCGACGCCTTGGCGTGGTCGATGAGTCCGAGGGTCGCCAGCAGCGCCGTGGCGGAGGGGGCGAAGACGAGGGCCATGCCCACTCCTGCCATCACGAAGGGGACGATGAGCGCGGGGTAGTCGAGGTCTGCCGACATGATCGTCGCGATCCACGCCAGGGCGATCGCCTGCAGTCCGAGACCGGTCACCATGAGCACGCGCGTGCCGATGCGCGGCGCGAGCATGCCGGCGATCGGTGCCACGAACATCGGCGCGAGCGTCCACGGTGTGGTCTGCAGCGCCGCCTCGAACGGTGTCGAGCCCTGCACGACCTGGAGGTACTGGATCAGGATGAACACCGCGCCGAAGGTCCCGAAGCTGAAGGCGAAGCCGATGATGTTGGTGACCGAGAACGAGCGGTCGCGGAAGAGGCGCAGCGGCACGAGCGGGGCCTTGGTGCGGGTCTGCCACCACAGGAAGACGGCCAGCAGCGCCGTGCCGAGCGCGATCTCGGCGATGACCCCGGCGGAGTCCCACCCGTCGTCGTTGCCGCGGACGATGGCGTGGACGAGCGCGAGCACGCCCGCCGCAGCGAGCACCGCGCCGGGGACGTCGATCCGGACGCGGGCGCCGAAGTCGTTGTGGAGCACGACGAGCGCCAGCGGGATGGCGATGAGGGCGACAGGGACGTTGATCCAGAAGATCGCCTGCCAGTCCCAGCCTTCCATGATGGCTCCGCCGACGAGCGGGCCCACGGCCACGCCGAGGCCCGAGATGCCGCCCCAGATGCCGATCGCGAGCGGCCTGCGCTCGGTGGCGACCGCGCCGCTGAGCAGGGCCAGCGACAGCGGCAGCACGCCCGCACCGCCGAGCCCCTGCAGAGCCCGGGCGGCGATGAGCTGCCCGGGATCGGTGCTCAGCGCAGCGAGCACCGAGCCGATGCCGAACACCGCGATGCCGATCGCGAATACCGTGCGGCGCCCGAACCGGTCGCCGAGCGCCGAGGCGACCAGGATGGCGGCGGCGAACGAGAGCGTGTAGGCGTTCACGAACCACTGCAGCTCTTCGACCGAGGCGCCCATCTGCTCGTGCAGCACGGGAAGGGCATTGGTCATGACGAGGTTGTCGAGCGTGGCCATGAACATTGGGAGGGATGCCGCAGCGATGATCAGCGCGAACGGCCGGTGCCGCCGAAGGGGAGGGGAAAGGGTGGTCATGAGGTCTCCGGTAGTAATTGGATGATTACTTACGAAGGTCAATGTAGTAATCGACTGATTACAAAGTCAAGTCATCCGCTGATAACCTTCAGAACATGACTCCTTCCCGTGCCGACATCGCTGTCGACGAACCGGCCGTCGACCCTGTCAAGCGGCTCTCCTCCGACGAGCGTCGGCTGCAGATCCTCCGCGCCGCGCTCGCCGTGTTCGGCGCCCGAGGCTACGAGGGCGCGACGACCGACGAGGTCGCCCGTGCCGCAGGGGTCAGCCAGCCTTACGTCGTGCGCCTGTTCGGCACGAAGGAGGCGCTCTTCCTCGCGACGATCGAGGACGCCCTCGCCCGGATGCTCGCGGGCTTCCGCGCCGCTCTGGCCGAAGATGACGGCGAACCGGTGGGCAAGCGGATCGGCGAGGCGTACGTCAACCTGCTCGAGATCCGCGGCCTGCATCAGACCCTTGCGTACGCCTACCTCATGGGGAGCCACCCGACCATCGGGCCGACTGCGCGCCGTGGGTTCGCCGCGGTGTGGCGGTTCTTCCGCGACGAGATGGGCCTCGACGCCGACGAGGCTCGCTCCTTCATGGCCGAGGGCATGCTCATCAGCACCATGATCGGCCTGCGCCTCGTCGACGACTACGGGTCGGACCCCCAGATCACCGAGCTGTTCCGCTCGTGCTTCCCCACCGAACTGCCGCACGTCCTGGACCTGGTTCCCCGCGGTACCGAACCCTGGTGACGTTCCGGCGCCTCAAGGGCGCGCGTCAGCAAGCCGGGGTCTGGGGCGGAGCCCCGGAGGGGGATGACGGATGCCGGAACCCCGGCGTATCGTCGGGGGCATGTGCCGCAACATCCACACGCTCCACAACTTCGAGCCCGCCGCGTCCTCGGAAGAAGTGAACGCCGCCGCGCTCCAGTACGTCCGCAAGATCGCGGGCACGACCAAGCCGTCGAAGGCCAACCAGGAGGCCTTCGACCGCGCCGTGCACGAGATCGCCCACATCACGCAGCATCTGCTCGACGACCTCGTCGCCGTCGCGCCGCCGAAGAACCGCGAGGAAGAGGCCGAGAAGGCCCGCGCTCGCGCGATCAAGTCCGGCCGGTACGCCGCCGCCTGACGAACCGCACGGGAGCCGATAGTCTGGTCGGCTCCCCACCGGCGACGAATGCCGCACGGAGCAGACAGGATCACCGTGGGGTACATCGACATCGCCGCCGTCTCGTACGCGCTGCCGGACGGCCGGCCGCTGCTGGACGAGGTCTCGTTTCGCGTCGGGGAGGGCTCGACGACAGCGCTGATCGGGCAGAACGGCGCCGGCAAGACCACGCTGCTGCGCATCGTCCGCGGCGAGACGCCGGCGCTCTCCGGCGTCGTCGCCATCGACGGCGGGCTCGGCGTCATGGATCAGTTCGTCGGTCACGGCGAGCCCGGCCAGACCGTCCACGACCTGCTGATCGCGGTCGCCCCGGACCGGGTGCGCCGCGCCGCGCGCGAACTCGAGGATTCCGAGGCTGCGATCATCGAGCGGGACGACCTCGACACGCAGATGCGCTACGCCGGCGCGCTCGCCGACTACGCCGAGGCAGGCGGCTACGAGTATGAGACGGTGTGGGACACGTGCACGACCGCGGCCCTCGGCATCCCGTTCACGCGTGCCCGGTTCCGCGAGCTGACCACCCTCTCGGGCGGCGAGCAGAAGCGGCTCGCGCTCGAGGCGCTGCTGCGCGGACCCGACCAGGTGCTGCTGCTCGACGAGCCCGACAACTACCTCGACGTCCCCGGCAAGCGGTGGCTCGAAGCGCGGTTGCGCGAAACTCCCAAGACCGTGCTGCTGGTCTCGCACGACCGCGAACTGCTGGCGCGCGCCGCGGACCGGATCGTGACGCTCGAGGCGGGCGGCGCCGGGAGCACGGCGTGGGTGCACGGCGGCAGCTTCCGCACGTACCACCGTGCCCGGGCGGAGCGCATGGCCCGCCTCGACGAGCTGCGCCGTCGATGGGACGAGCAGCACATGAAACTCAAGGAGCTGGTGGCTGCACTCAAGGTCAAGGCGACCGCGAACGACAGCTTCACCTCGAGGTACCGGGCCGCCCAGACGCGGCTGCGCAAGTTCGAGGAGGTCGGGCCGCCGCAGGAGCGTCCGCCCGAGCAGGACCTGGCGCTCCGGCTGCGCGGCGCCCGCACGGGCAAGCGCGCGGTGATCGCGGAACAGCTCGAGCTCACCGGGCTCATGAAGCCGTTCGACGTCGAGATCTGGTTCGGCGACCGTGTCGGGGTGCTCGGCTCGAACGGCTCCGGCAAGTCGCACTTCCTGCGGCTTCTCGCGCGCGGTGGCACCGACCCCGACGCGCGGCTCGGCCACGTCACGACCACCGGTTCGGGACTCGCCCCGGTCGCCCATTCCGGCCGGGGCGTGCTCGGGGCCCGCGTGGTGCCGGGATGGTTCGCGCAGACCCACCGCCACCCCGAATTCACCGGACGCACCCTGCTCGAGATTCTCCATCGCGGCGAAGACGCCCGCACGGGGCTTCCTCGGGATGCCGCGAGCTCGGCCCTGGATCGCTACGGGCTCGTCGGACAGGCCGAGCAGACGTTCGAGAGCCTGTCGGGCGGGCAGCAGGCACGGTTCCAGATCCTGCTGCTCGAGCTCTCGGGCGCGACGCTGCTGCTGCTGGACGAGCCGACCGACAACCTCGACCTGGTCTCGGCCGAGGCGCTCGAGGAGGCTCTCGGACGCTTCGAGGGCACGGTGCTCACTGTCACGCACGACCGGTGGCTGGCGCGGTCGTTCGACCGGTTCCTGGTGTTCGGCGCCGACGGCCGCGTCGTCGAGTCCGAGGTGCCGGTGTGGGACGAGGCCCGCGTGATGCGCGACCGATGACCGGGAGATCGGCCGGGCGAGCGGCCACGGGTAGGCTGGGCGGGTGAGCATGGACATCGAACTCGGTCGCGCCAAGCGCGCACGCCGCGCGTACACGTTCGACGACATCGCGGTCGTGCCCTCGCGGCGCACGCGCAACCCCGAGGATGTCTCCACCGCCTGGACGATCGACGCGTTCCAATTCGACATCCCGGTGCTGGGAGCCCCGATGGACTCGGTGGTGAGCCCGCAGACGGCGATCATGCTCGGTCAGCTCGGCGGCCTCGGCGTGCTCGACCTCGAAGGCCTGTGGACGCGCTACGACGACCCGACCCCCTTCCTCTCCGAGATCGCCGAGCTCGACAAGACCGCAGCCACCCGCCGCATGCAGGAGCTGTACTCCGAGCCGATCAAGCCGGAGCTCGTGCGCGACCGCCTGGCCGAGATCCGCGCGGCAGGTGTCACCGTCGCCGGAGCACTCACCCCGCAGCGCACGCAGGAGCTGTACGAGACCGTCGTCGCGGCGGGCGTCGACCTCTTCGTCATCCGCGGCACCACGGTCTCGGCCGAGCACGTGTCGTCGGTGGACCAGCCGCTGAACCTCAAGAAGTTCATCTACGACCTCGACGTCCCCGTGATCGTCGGCGGTGCCGCGACGTACACCGCGGCCCTGCACCTCATGCGCACCGGCGCCGCGGGCGTGCTCGTCGGATTCGGCGGGGGAGCGGCATCCACCACCCGTGCCACCCTCGGCCTGCACGCGCCGATGGCGACCGCCGTCGCCGACGTCGCCGGCGCTCGCCGCGACTACCTCGATGAGTCGGGCGGACGCTACGTCCACGTCATCGCCGACGGCGGCGTGGGCACCTCGGGCGACATCGTCAAGGCGCTCGCGATGGGCGCCGACGCGGTCATGCTCGGCGTCGCGCTCGCCCGCGCGACCGATGCCCCCGGGCGCGGCTTCCACTGGGGCCCCGAGGCGCACCACGCGAAGCTGCCCCGCGGCCGCCGCGTGAAGGTCGACCAGGTCGCCACGCTCGAAGAGGTCCTCTACGGCCCCGCGCCGGTGGCCGACGGCACCGCGAACCTCATCGGGGCACTGCGCAAGTCGATGGCCACGACCGGATACTCCGACCTCAAGGAATTCCAGCGCGTCGAGGTCGTCGTCGCGCCCTACTCCGCGGGATGAGCGAAGTCGTGACCGATCACGACCCCTCGGGCGGTGTCCCGGCAGAGCCGGAGGTCTTCCCGCCGACCCTGCGTGAGGTCATGCTGCGTCCGCGGTGGATCGGCATGCTGCTGCTGTGCCTGCTCGTCGCCGGGCTCTTCGCCTGGCTCGGACAGTGGCAGCTGAGCCGCGCGATCGACACCGACCCCCCGCCCGCCGGCGCCACCGAACAGGTGCGACCCCTCGAGGACGTCGTCGCCCCCGGGGAGTACCTGGGCGAGCCGCTGGTCGGACAGCGCGTGACCACGACCGGAACCTGGGTGCCGGGCGACTTCCTCGTCGTCTCGTCGCGCTTCAACGACGGCGCCGAGGGGTACTGGGTCACCGGGCAGCTGCGCCTGGACGGCACCGAGGCGCCGACCTCGATCGCCGTCGCCATCGGCTGGGCGCCCACCGAGGACGAGGCGCTCGCCGCGGTGGAGCAGCTGGAAGCGGATGCCGCAGCCGGCGACGCCGGGCCGATCGAGGTCGGTGGGCGGGTCATCTCAGACGAGGGCCCCTCGCTGCCGGGCAAGAACGACGACCCCCAGGTCATGACGCGGATGTCGCCCGCCGCGCTGCTCGGGCGCTGGCACGACATCGAGCAGCTCGAGGTCTACCGTCCCTACCTGGCCTCGGCCGAGGCCTCGGCCGGACTCGAGGACATCTCGTCACCGGCACCCGACGAGCTCTCCACGGTGAACTGGCTGAACATCTTCTACGCCGCCGAATGGGCCGTCTTCGCCGGGTTCGCCTTCTACCTCTGGTACCGCCTGGCGCGCGACGCGTGGGAGAAGGAAGTCGAAGACATCGAGGATGCCGCGAGCTGATCCGACCGCTCGGCTCAGACCCGGGTGATCAGAAGGTGAACACGGGATGCTCCCCCGGTAGTCATCCGATGCGACGCGGATGGCGCACGGGCCGATCGCTCGGCGTTTTCATGCGCTTGAATGAACGATCGGAGAAGTTCCGGCGAAGTCGTCTCCTGGCATCACGTCCATCGCCAGACTCGAGGAGGGCCTGCGGATTCATCGCGGCCCGCGCTTTCGAGCGCTGATCGACCGGGGCCCGACCCGGTTCTCCCGAGAGGTGTTTCCGCGTGCCCCGATTCGGCCGTCCCGCGTTGATCACGGCAGCAGCCACTGTCGCGATCCTCGGTTTGACCAGCATTGCAGGAGGCGTCGCCGTCGCCGCCTCGAACCCCGGAGGTGGCCTTGCGCCGCCCGCGATCGATCCCGCGATCGTCCACACGCCGACGGCGGTGCCGGACCGGATCATCCTGACTCCCACCACTTCGCCGGAGACCAGCCAGTCCGTGACGTGGCGCACCTCCGATGCCGTCACCTCACCGCAGGTGCAGTGGGTGCTGAGCGGACCGAGCGTCATCGCCGGCCAGCAGACGATGGCGGCCACCACGACGGTGGAGTTCGCCGCAAATCTCGGCTATCCCGTCGCGCATCACTCCGCGACGATCGACGGCCTCACCGCGGGCACGACCTACGTCTACCGGGTCGGGGACGGTGAGACCTGGTCGGAGTGGCTCGAGTTCACCACGGCTGAAGACACGGTCGGCGGATTCAGTTTCCTCGTGCAGGGCGACGCGCAGAACGACAACAAGGCATACACGTCTCGCGCCTTCCGTGCGGCGTTCGAGGCGCGACCGTACGCACGCACCGTCGTGCACGCCGGCGACCTCATCGACACCGAGACGAGCGACGCCGAGTGGGGCGAGTGGCACGAGGCCGCGGCCTTCGCGAACCAGTACCTGAACGTCATCGCCTCGACGGGCAACCACGAGTACTACCCGGGTCCTGATCTCTCGCGCTACTGGGGCGCACAATTCGAGTACCCACTGAACGGGCCGGAGAACGAACCGACCCTCGCCGAGACGGTCTACTCGGTCGACTACCAGGGCGTGCGCTTCATCAGCCTCGACAGCACCCAAGGCATGAAGACGGCCGAGCGCGCCGCTCAGACCGCGTGGCTCGAGTCGTTGCTCGCCGACAACCCGAACGAGTGGACGGTCGTCAGCTTTCACCACCCGATCTTCTCGGTCACCAGCGGACGTGACAACGCGTCGCTGCGTGAATCCTGGCTGCCTGTCTTCGAGAAGTACGACGTGGATCTCGTCGTGCAGGGCCACGATCATGCATACGGCCGCGGCAACCTCCTCGCCAACGAGCAGGGGCTCCCCGAGGGGGTGGACCCGTCGACGAGCCACACCGGCCCGGTCTACCTCGTCAGCGTCGCCGGTCCGAAGATGTACGTTCCCGACCCGGCTGAGAGCAACAACTGGACCATGAACGGCGCGAACCTGCGCGTCGTCGGGCGTGACGTTCAGCTGTTCCAGACGGTCGACGTCACCGACGACGGACGCATGCACGTCGAGGCGCGCACTGTCGACGGCGCCCTCTTCGACTCGTTCACGATCACGAAGAACGGCGACGGCAAGATCGTGACGGATTCCGAGGCCTGGGCCGGCGGTCCCGGATCCACCCGTGACGGTGTCGCGCCACCGGCTCTCCCGACGGACCCGACGGACCCGACGGATCCGACGGACCCGACCGATCCGACGGACCCGACCGATCCGACGGACCCGACCGATCCGACGGACCCGACGGACCCTGGTGTCGGCGACCCGCAGATGTCGGTCAGCGACACGTCTGTCGCGCCCGGTGACGAGCTCGGCGTGACCGCCACTGGATTCGGCGGCGGTGAGCGCGTCTCGATCGAGCTCCACTCGACGCCCGTGACCCTCGCGCTCTCCACCGCGGATGCCGCCGGTGCCCTGGCGGTGACCGTGACGATCCCGCGAGACGCCACACCCGGTGAGCACTCGATCGTGCTGCGTGGCCTCGAGACCGGTCGAATGGCCAGCGTGGACATCATCGTCACCCGCACGTCGGGCTCTCCGGCCTCTGCGCTTCCCGCGACCGGTGGAGCGCTGCCGATCGGGTTGATCGCCCTCGGCGCCACGCTCGCCCTCGGCGGCGGCACGCTTCTGACCCGCACTCTCCTCCGCAATCGAAAGGCAGTCTGACCGATGGCCCGTCATCGCACACTCCCGCGCCTGGTGGCCGGGGGCCTCGCCCTCGCCGTCGCGCTCGGAGGCGGCGTCCTCGCCGCAGCGCCCGCACAGGCGGCATCCGTCCCCGACTCCGATCGATACGCTCCGCTGCGTGTGCCCGACCGCATCACGCTCGTTCCCGGGGAGGACCCCACTACTCAGCAAGTGATCTCGTGGCGATCCTCGACCGCCGTGACCGAGGGTTA
Organism: uncultured Actinomycetota bacterium; assembly: GCA_963754635.1. Classification (GTDB taxonomy): domain Bacteria; phylum Actinomycetota; class Actinomycetes; order Actinomycetales; family Microbacteriaceae; genus Microbacterium. Next base: position 345,320 of record CAVWGM010000003.1, read on the forward strand.
CGTCGAGATTCGCTCGCTGACTCCGCTGTCGTACCCGACCGGTGTGCAGAAGCTCGCCGCGCAGAGTCGGGTCGAGCAGACCACCGATCTCGGGTACACCCACGCGATCCACACCGCGACGGTCTCGGGGCTCCAGCCTGGCGTCGCATACATGTACCGCATCGGCGACGGAACCAACTGGAGCGAGTGGCAGGACTTCGAGACGTCGTCCGCGGAGGCCGATCGGTTCTCGTTCGTCTACCTCGGCGACATCCAGAACGGCATCCACTCCGACGCGTCCCGCGTGGTGCGCAACGCCTTCCGCGATAGGCCCAACGCCGACCTCGTCCTGCAGATCGGCGACCTCGTCAACGACGCCGAGTCCGATGCCCAATGGGGACAGCTGTTCGACGCGTTCTCGTACACTCTCGGCACACAGCAGTTCCTGACGACACCTGGCAACCACGAGTACGAAGGCGGCCTGTCGCAGCAGTGGCAGAACCAGTTCTCGTACCCCGACAACGGGCCGCAGGGCGAGGGCGAGGTGTACGACGAGCTCGACGGGTCGGTCTATTACACCGATCACCAAGGTGTGCGGTTCGTCTCGCTCAACAGCAACATCGTGGGGTCCGAAGCGCTGACCGTGCAGGCGGAGTGGCTCGACACGGTCCTCACCGAGAACCCGCTCGAGTGGGCGGTGGTGTACTTCCATCACCCCGTGTACTCGCTCGACGAGGGCCGCAACAATCTCGGCATCCGTCAGTCCTGGGGGCCGATCCTCGAGAAGCACAATGTCGACCTCGTGCTGACAGGACACGACCATGCGTACGGTCGGGGCAACCTCGAAGTCGAATGAGCAGAACCTGCCCGAGGGCGCGGATCCCGAGCTCAGCCACACGGGCCCCGTGTACGTGTCGTCGAGCGTCGGATCGAAGTTCTACGACGCGGGTCCGCGCCATCTGGAATGAGAACGACGCGCATCTGCGTCGCCTCGTCACCGGCATGCAGACCTATCAGGTCGTCGACATCGCCGACGGCACGCTGCGCTTCGAGTCGCGCACCGCCGACGGAAAGTTCCTCGACGGGTTCACGATCACGAAGAAGGACGGGCAGAAGCTCGTCATTGACGGGGTGGAACCTCAGGTCATCGATCCGGGCGCCCCCGCACCCTGCCTGGGCTGCGAGACCCCGCCCGATCCCACCGATCCGACTGACCCGGAGGAACCGGCCGGCGACTTCGTCTACGAGCAGACGGCACAGTTGGATGCGGTGTTGCCGAACAGTGTGGGTGGTGCGCATACGGCGGCGCTGCCGGCTGGTCTGGCTTATGACCAGGGTCGTGACGTGCTGTATCTGGGTGACCAGAACGGGCGGAAGATCTTCGAGATCGATCCCGATACCGACACGGTGCTGCGTGAGATGACTCTGCCGGAGAACATCCGTGACCTGGGCATCGACGAGGCGAACCAGCTCCTGTATGTCGGACAGCAGAACCGCAACTGGGTGGTGGTCTCCCTGGCGGATGCCACGTTCGGGCAGGTGGTGCGGGGCCCGTACGCGATCATCGAGTCGCAGCGCTCGATGGATGTGGACCCCGTCAACGACTACGTCTATCAGGCGGTGCCCGCTCGCGGCGTCGAGGTGTTCCGCGCCTCGACCGGTGAGTCGCTCGGCGTGATCAACGGCACCGCGGATGCGTACTACGTCGCTGCCGATCCCGAGACCGGAACGGTCGTCACGACGAAGTTCCAGGGTGTCGCCGGCACTCCTGACCTGCAGGCCTTCGCTGTGAACGACGGCTTCCGCCTGCTGTGGGAGAAGGAGGTGCGTGCGGGGGCCCGTCAGGTCGACATCGACAGCGAGCAGGGGCTCCTCTATGTCGGGTACACCGGAGCGGCCGCCGACCGCGGTGGGTTCTCGGTGCACTCGCTGACCTCCGGCGCGTTGCTGGTCGATCAGGTGGGGTCGGAGTTCGGCAAGGACGGGTACGGCATCGCCGTCGACGAGGAGCGCCAGCGGGTGTTCGTGGCCAACCGCGACTTCCGCCTCAACCCTCCCGGCGAAGAACTCGAGCCCTTTGCGGTGACGGAGTCGACCCGTGTCGTCGCGCCACCCGCCGAGGAGTTCACATACGAGCACCTGACGCACCTGGATGCGGTGTTGCCGAACGGTGTGGGTGGTGCGCATACGGCGGCGCTGCCGGCTGGTCTGGCTTATGACCAGGGTCGTGACGTGCTGTATCTGGGTGACCAGAACGGGCGGAAGATCTTCGAGATCGATCCCGATACCGACACGGTGCTGCGTGAGATGACTCTGCCGGAGAACATCCGTGACCTGGGCATCGACGAGGCGAACCAGCTCCTGTATGTCGGACAGCAGAACCGCAACTGGGTGGTGGTCTCCCTGGCGGATGCCACGTTCGGGCAGGTGGTGCGGGGCCCGTACGCGATGATCGAGTCGCAGCGCTCGATGGATGTGGACCCCGTCAACGACTACGTCTATCAGGCGGTGCCCGCTCGCGGCGTCGAGGTGTTCCGCGCCTCGACCGGTGAGTCGCTCGGCGTGATCAACGGCACCGCGGATGCGTATTACGTCGCTGCCGATCCCGAGACCGGAACGGTCGTCACGACGAAGTTCCAGGGTGTCGCCGGCACTCCCGACCTGCAGGCGTTCGCTGTGAACGACGGCTTCCGCCTGCTGTGGGAGAAGGAGGTGCGTGCGGGAGCCCGTCAGGTCGACATCGACAGCGAGCAGGGGCTCCTCTATGTCGGGTACACCGGAGCGGCCGCCGACCGCGGCGGGTTCTCGGTGCACTCGCTGACCTCCGGCGCGTTGCTGGTCGATCAGGTGGGGTCGGAGTTCGGCAAGGACGGGTACGGCATCGCCGTCGACGAGGAGCGCCAGCGGGTGTTCGTGGCCAACCGCGACTTCCGCCTCAACCCTCCCGGCGAAGAACTCGAGCCGAAGTCCGTGACGGTCACGATCCGTAGCGACGGCTCGACGGACCCGACGGATCCCACGGACCCGACGGATCCCACGGACCCGACGGATCCCACAGACCCTGTGGAGGAGCCCTACACGGCGACCGCGCTCACCGCGATTCCGACCGAGACACCCGAGGGGGCCGATGAGATCCGACCCGTCGGCTCGGTCGTGGACCCGGCCACCGGGCTGGTGTACCTGGCCGATGAGATGCGCCCCGCCCGCGTTCACGTCATCGATCCAGAACCGACAAGGTGGTGCGAACCATGTCCGCGCCTACGACGGATCCGGCTCAGGACGGGCTACGCGACATCGCGCTCGACCCGGCCTCGGGTGACGTCACGGTCGCCTTCGGCAACAACTGGGTCGTGATGGATGCCGAGACCGGCGCCAAGGTCGCCGGACCATTCGCCTTCACGGGCGGCGTGCGAGGGCTTGATGTCGATACCGAAGGCGGACGCGTGTTCGGCGGCGTGCGAGGGAGCGGATTCGATGTCATGAACGCCGCAACCGGCGAGCTGATCCGCACCGTGGAAGGGCCCGCCGACGGCGGCGCGTGGCGCACGCACGGCGTCGCGTATGACGAGGTGAACGACCTCATCTACGTCAGCAACAGCGACGCCGCGGGATCCACGCAGGGCATCCGCGTCTACCGCGGCTCGGACTATGCACTCGTGGAGACGCTCGCCGTCGACGGGGCGGACTTCCGGTCCATCGACATCGACCCGGCGACCGGAACGGTTGTCGTGGGTCACCAGGGGATCACTTTCGACAACTCGGGTGCCTCCGTCTACCGAGCAAGCGGCCTGTCGCTCGTCCAGCGTCTGTCCGCCCACCAGTACGGCAACAAGGTCTACGGCGTGTCGATCGACACCGAACGCGACGTGTTGTTCGTCTCGGCACGCGACCGCTACCCGGCCGGTCTCATCAAGGTGAAGCTGCCCTCGGCGGAGTGATCCGTCCGACGCGACCCGGCCGCCCTCTTCCACCCGCGGGGAGGGCGGCCGGCCGCGTCGACGCGCGGAGCGCCCGGAAACCCGCGGGTAGACTGGGGCCATGCCCCGTGCCCCCAAGCTCGCTTCGTTTCCGGCGATCCGCGGAGCCCTGAAGTTCTACCAGATCTGCGCCATCATCACGGGTGTCGGCCTGCTGCTGCTCGTGGCCGAGATGATCCTCAAGTACACCCCGCTGCACGTCGAGCTCTTCGCCGGCGGCTCGGGCGGTCTCCTGTGGTTCGCGCCGGTCATCGCGGGTCCCGACTGCCAGTGGTGGTCGCTGTTCCTGCCGACCACGAACGACTGCGAGATGGTCTCGGCCGGCGACGGCTTCAACATCTCGCTGTTCATCCTGGTCGCGCACGGCTGGTTCTACGTCGTGTATCTCTTCGCGTGCTTCCGCCTGTGGAGCCTCATGCGCTGGCCGTTCCCGCGGTTCCTGCTGCTGGCCCTGGGTGGCATCATCCCGTTCCTGTCGTTCTTCCTCGAAGCCGCCGAGACGCGCCGCGTGCGCACCTATCTCGCCGAACGCGAAGCCGCCGAGGCATCCTCTCCCGAATCCGTCCCCGCAGTGGAAGGCAGCCGTTGACCGAGCAGACCGAAACCTCCCAGCGTCCTGTTCTGGTCGTCGACTTCGGCGCGCAGTACGCGCAGCTGATCGCCCGTCGCGTGCGCGAAGCGGGCGTGTACAGCGAGATCGTGCCCCACACCGCCTCCGCCGCCGACATCGCGGCGAAGAACCCGGTCGGCATCATCCTCTCCGGCGGCCCGTCGTCGGTGTACGAGCCCGGAGCGCCGGCGCTCGACACCGGAGTCTTCGACCTCGGGGTGCCGACCCTGGGCATCTGCTACGGCTTCCAGGTGATGGCGCAGGCGCTCGGCGGCGAGGTCGCCCACACGGGGCTGCGTGAGTACGGCGCGACCGACGCCTCGGTCACCGGTGACGGCGGCGTGCTGCTGGGCGGCCAGCCCATCGACCAGAACGTGTGGATGAGCCACGGCGACCAGGTCTCGCGCGCCCCGGAGGGCTTCGACGTGCTGGCCTCGACGACGGCCACGCCCGTGGCCGCGTTCGGCAGCGACGAGAAGCGCTTCTACGGCGTGCAGTGGCATCCCGAGGTGAAGCACTCCGATCACGGCCAGCAGGTCATCGAGAACTTCCTTCACAAGGCCGCGGGGCTCCCCGCCGACTGGAACAGCGGCAACGTCATCGCCGAGCAGGTCGAGCGCATCCGCGCCCAGATCGGCACCGGCCGCGTGATCTGCGGCCTGTCAGGCGGCGTCGACTCGGCCGTCGCCGCGGCGCTCGTGCACAAGGCGGTCGGCGACCAGCTGGTCTGCATCTTCGTCGACCACGGTCTGCTGCGCAAGGATGAGCGCGAGCAGGTCGAGCAGGACTACGTCGCCTCCACCGGCGTGCGGCTGGTCACCATCGACGCGCGTGAGCAGTTCCTGACCGCCCTCGCCGGGGTCAGCGACCCCGAGCAGAAGCGCAAGATCATCGGGCGGGAGTTCATCCGCTCGTTCGAGGCCGCCGAGAAGGCGCTCATCGCCGAGGCGGCTGCCGACGGCGAGCCGATCCGCTTCCTCGTGCAGGGCACGCTCTACCCCGACGTGGTGGAGTCCGGCGGCGGCACCGGCACGGCGAACATCAAGTCGCACCACAACGTGGGCGGGCTGCCGGAGGACCTGCAGTTCGAGCTCGTCGAGCCGCTGCGCACCCTGTTCAAGGACGAGGTGCGGGCCATCGGTCGCGAGCTCGGTCTCCCCGAGGTGATCGTGGGACGCCAGCCCTTTCCGGGCCCCGGCCTCGGCATCCGGATCGTGGGTGAGGTCACCGCTGACCGCCTCGAGATCCTGCGTGACGCCGACGCCATCGCCCGCGAAGAGCTGACCCGGGCCGGACTCGACGACGAGATCTGGCAGTGTCCCGTCGTCCTCTTGGCCGACGTGCGCTCTGTCGGTGTGCAGGGCGATGGACGCACGTACGGACACCCGATCGTGCTGCGTCCGGTCTCGTCCGAGGACGCCATGACCGCGGACTGGACCCGCCTGCCGTACGACGCGCTCGCGCGCATCTCGAACCGCATCACGAACGAGGTGCGCGAGGTCAACCGCGTCGTGCTCGACGTCACGAGCAAGCCCCCGGGGACCATCGAGTGGGAGTGACCGGCGATCCGGACGCCGGTCTGCACGATACTGGTCTCCCCGACGCCGACTACGTCCTGCTCGGCAGCCGGGTCGCGCTCGGGCTCGACGGCGGGTTCGCCGTCGCGGTGCCTCGGCGCCTGCGTCTGCTCACCGAGGCGGGAGCCGTCGACCCGCTGCTGCTGAGCGTCGACGGAGCGCCGCCCGAAGTCCATGCCGGACAGCGTCGGGAGTTCGTCGACGCAGGGCTGCTCGAGCGCGCGGCTTCGGCCCGCAACCTCTTCGATGACATCGTCTCCGATCCGTCCTGGCTGTGGTCGCTGGGCGAGCCGGCGGGCGATCCGGTCCCGGGGCTGGAGTATCGAGCAGTGACGGATGCCGCGGCCCGGCCGCTCGTCTCGCTGCCGGTGCTGCCGAACGACCCGGAGTGGCACCTCTCGGACATGCCGGTCGTGCTTCATGCGCCCGACGGCGACCGCTGGCTGCGGGGATTCCGCGCGCTGTACATCGCGTGGCTCAGCCGCATTGCCGAGGAGCGTCGGGCTGTTGCGGGTGATCTCGATCGTCTGTTCGTGGTGATCGTCGAGTCGCGGCAGATCGGCGAGACCCTGGTCGGCTGGAACGACCCCCGCGTGCGGCTCGTGCACACCGTGCACAACTCGCACCTGCCCGCACCGCACGATGATCCCGACGCTCCGGTCACCGGCCTCTGGCGGCGTTGGCTGGCGACCGCCGACCGCTACGACGCTGTGCTGTGGCCGACGCGCGCGCAGCGCGACGAGGTCGCGGCTCGATTCGGCGATCCGGGCACCTTCCACGTGGTGCCGAGCACGATCGACCTCGGCGACGAGCCGCCGGGCGCGGCATCCCGAGACGGACGCACGGTCGTCATGCTCAACCGGCTCGCCGACCAGAAGCGCGTCGACCTGGCTGTCCGCGCCTGGGCGCGAGTGGTCGAGGCGATGCCGGCGGCCCGGCTCGACGTCTACGGCGAAGGCCCGCTGCGTGCGGAGCTCGAGGGGCTGATCGAGGAGCTCGGCCTCTCCGGATCCGTGCGCCTGTGCGGCCCCACCGACCAGCGCGACGCCGTGTTCGATCGCGCCGCGCTGTTCCTCGTCTCGACGGCGTTCGAGGGGCAGGGTCTCGCGATCGCCGAAGCGCTCGCGCGGGGATTGCCGGTCGTCTCGTTCGATGCCCGCTATGGTCCGCGCGATGCGATCGGCGACGCCGGTGTGCTGGTCGCCCCGGGCGACGTCGACGGCCTGGCCGACGCCGTGATCGCGCTCTTGCGCGACGACGCTCGTCGCGCGGCGCTGTCGGTGCGTGCGCGCGAGGTCGCGGCATCCTTCGGCCCCGACGCCGTGCGTCCCGCACTGGTGGCGGCGCTGGGCGCCGCGGTGCGGCATCCGTCCCGCCGGTCGCCCTGACCGACCGGCGCGTCGATCCGTCGCGCGTGGTCGCGCGGCGGTCGGAGGTGGAGTTGTCAGAGACGGTTCGAGCCGCTCGCGGCCGTTTCTCGCGCGGACGACGGGCCCGATCGCGGGCTCGATGCGGTGAGACGGCGGGGACGGATCGGCGGTCACGCGTGGTGACGGGACCGGATTTCGCCCGCTGGTTTCACAATAAGGACCGGCTCTGCCGTCGGCGGAGCCGCCGAGGGCGGAATCGGATGCCGAGGCCCGGTGACCGACGCAGGCTGGGGTCATGGCAGAAGAAGGCAAGATCCCGATGTTCGGGGCCGAGGCGCGACGCGAGCTGTTCCACCAGCGCGTGCTGGTGCTCGACGGCCCGCTCGACGACGACAACGGCACTCTGCTCGCGACGCAGCTGCTCGCGCTCGCGGCGGAGGACGAGGCATCCGATATCGCACTGTGGATCCACTCACCCGGCGGCTCCGTGCCGTCGATGCTGGCGATCCGCGATGTGATGCGGCTGATCCCCAACGATGTGGCGACCCTCGCGCTGGGCCTTGCGTGCAGCGCCGGGCAGTTCCTGCTCTCCGCTGGAACGCCGGGCAAGCGCCGGGCGCTCCCGCACGCGCGCATCCTCATGCATCAGGGCTCCTCCGGGATCGGCGGTTCGACGGCGGAGGTCGAGGTGCAGGCGGGCGACCTGCGACACATGCGCGACACGGTGCTCGGCATCATCGCCTCCGACACGGGGCAGAGCATCGACCGGATCTTCGAGGACTCGCTCCACGACCGCTGGTACACGGCGGCCGAGGCACTGGGCTACGGCTTCATCGACGGCGTGGTCGACGACTTCGCCCAGGTGGTGCCCCGGCGCCGGCGCGCGGCAGGTCTCGGGCTCGGGCCGGCGGAGGTGGCGGCATGAGCTCGTACACGATCCCCAGCGTGGTAGCACAGCATCCGCGCGGCGACCGGGTGATGGACGTCTACTCGCACCTGCTGTCGGAGCGGGTCGTGTACCTCGGCACCGGCATCGACGCCGGTGTCGCGAATGCGCTCATCGCACAGCTGCTGCACCTCGACGCCGACAACGCCGACCGCGACATCCAGCTCTACATCAACTGCGAGGGCGGTGATCCGTCCGCAATGCTCGCGGTGTACGACACCATGCAGCACGTGCGACCGGATGTCGCGACCACGGTCGTCGGCCAGGCGATCGGCGTCGGCGCGGTCATGCTCGCGGCCGGGGCTGCGGGCAAGCGGGCCGTGCTGCCGCATGCGCGGGTGGTGCTGCATCAGCCCGCGGCGCAGGGGAGGGGCGCGATCCCCGACCTGATCCTGCAGGCCGACGAGCTCGTCCGCGTGCGCGGCGATGTCGAGGCGATCCTCGCCCGCCACACCGGGAAGGATGCCGCGCGCCTGCGCGCCGACACCGACCGCGACCGGGTCTTCACCGCGGCGGATGCCGTGGCCTACGGCCTCGCCGACCGCGTGCTCGAAGAGCGCTGACCGGGGAATGGATCGTCGGCGGTGTGCACAACTCCGCGTGGCGCGGCCGCGGCCGCCGATGCCGCCGCCGATGCCGACGCGAGGAACGTGCCATAACTCAGGCGCTCTGCGCGGACTCCGACGAGCGACCCCGTGATTCCGCGGCGCGTGCGCTCGAGGGTGGACGGATTGCCGGAGTTGTGCACGCGTGCGCGTCGAGGGAGCTCCGCCGCCGCGCCGCCGCCGGCCGCCGTTTCCGCCGCTGCCGCCCGGCACGCCGCTGCCGGCGCGGCGGGCGTGCCATAACTCAGGCAATCCGCGCGTCCGCCGACGCGCGGCCCCGTTGTTCCGCGGCGCGTGCGCTCAGCGGTGGACGGATTGCAGGAGTTGTAACTCGCCTGCGCGTCGAGAGCTTCAGCCGCGGGCCGCTACCCGAGAGGGCGGCCGTGCAGAACGTCTGCAGAATGCGCGGTCGGCCGTGCTCGTTCCGTGTCCTGCGCTCTAGTCGTGCTGTCTGAGACACCCGGATTGCCGACGTTGTGCACACCGACCGGTGGACTCAGTGGGCGGCGGCAGCACGGACCGCGGCGGCGATGTCGGCGGGAGAGCCCTGCCAGGGCGCTCCATGGCCCGGCAGCACCCACACCGCCTCGATGCCTTCGAGCCGGTCGAGCGAGGTCAGCGCGAGCGCCGGGTCGTCGGTGAACGGAGCCGGCTGCGCGCCCGCCCGCCCCGTGAGCACATGGCGCGTGGTGAGCGCGTCGCCGACGAAGACGGCCGAGGCGAGCGGCACGTGAATCGCGATGCTCCCGGGCGAGTGGCCGGGCAGGCCGATGATCTCGGGTGCGCCGGGCAGGTCGACCACGTCGCCGTCGGCAAGCTCGATGACCTCGCGGAGGTACGCGGTCCGCCAGCCCTTCTTGCGCAGGGCATAGGTGAAGAAGCCGACCGTGGGACCGATGCGCATCGCTCCCATCGGAGTCTTCGGCTTGTCGCCGCCCTTCGCCCGGTCGGCGTCCGCTGCGTGGACGTGCACGGGCACGCCCCGCTCGCGGCGCAGTCGCTCCGCGAATCCGACGTGGTCGCTGTCGCCGTGCGTGAGGATCACGCCTCGGATGTCGTCCATCGATCGTCCGATCGCAGCGAGCTCCGCTGCCAGATCGCTCCAATGCCCCGGCAACCCGGCGTCGATGACGGTGATTCCTTCGGGCGTCACGATGAGGTACGCGGCGACGATGTCGTTGCCGATGCGGTGCAGGTGCGGTCCGAGTCGCATGAAATCCTCCGTGGTTGTGATGGCTATGCTACGTAGCTATGATGGCTTACGTCAATAGCCATCGCAGGAGGTCAGTCGAATGCCCACCCCGGAGCGCACGTCCCTCGCCGCCATCGTCGACGCCGGGCGCACAGTGCTGGAAGCGGGCGGGCCGGCCGCGCTCACGATGCAGGCCGTTGCTCAGCGGGTGGGGGTTCGTGCGCCGTCGCTGTACAAGCGCGTCCGGGACCGCGACTCGCTCCTGCAGCTCGTCGCCGAGGCGACCGTAGAGGATCTCGGGGGCCGGCTCACGGCATCCGATGGATCACTCACCGCGCTCGCGCGCACCTACCGCTCCTTCGCGCACGAGCGGCCGGAGGGCTTCCGCCTGATGTACGCCGTGCCGGGCAACGCCGATGCCCTGCAGCGCGCCAGCGAACCGGTGCTCCGAGCGGCGGGCCGCGCCGTCGGACCCGAGCACGCCCTCGACGCTGCCCGGCTGCTGACCGCGTGGGCCACCGGCTTCGTCAGCATGGAACTCGCCGGCGCCTTCCGGCTGGGCGGAGACGTCGACCAGGCCTTCGAGTACGGTCTCTCGCAGCTGGAGCGAGCGCTCGCAACCTAGTCTGCGCGCCGGACCTCCGCGGCGGTGCCTCGCTTCAGCTGCGTGAGTCGGACTCTGACCAGACCTTGCCGGCCCGGGGCCCACGCGGCCGGAGGCTCCGCGCAGCGCGTCAGCGGTGCGTGGAGAAGCCGTGGGGAGGGTCGTAGTCGGCGATGAGCGCTTCCTGCGCCGGGCGCTCGGCCTCGGGCACGTGCTGCAGATTCACGCGCACGCGGTACCAGAGCGAGCTCGAGCCGCGCATGCCATCCACCATCACGTCGGCGGGGTGGAGAAGCGGGAAGACGGACGGATGCCGCGCCTTCCACTGCTCGAGTGCCTCGAGCGCCTCGGGCTTGGTCTTGGTCCGCGCCACCTCGATCAGGGGCATGGTCGATTGCCGGCGTCCGTCCGGTCCACCGGCGCGCGGCGGCTTCTCGGCGGGTCCGAGCTCCTGCGCGAGCGCGAGCAGCCCGTCGAGGGTGCCGACGGCGTCGTCGATGCCGCGGTGCGGGTCGCCGATGTCGGCGAAGCGCTCGAGCACCGTGGACACGGTGAACTCCTCCGGTCGACGCACGCCGACCTCGGCCCAGTCCATCGGCGTCGACACCCGGGCGTCGGGCAGCGGCCGGATCGAGTACGCGGATGCCACGGTCCGGTCCTTCGCGTTCTGGTTGAAGTCGACGAACACGCTCTCGCCGCGCTCCTCCTTCCACCACCGCGCCGTCGCGAGTCCGGGGGCGCGGTTCTCGACCTCGCGAGCCAGGGTCTCGGCGGCCAGGCGGACCTGCGTGTAGTCCCAGTGCGGCGCGATGCGGACGAGGATGTGCAGGCCGCGCGATCCGCTCGTCTTCGGCCAGCCGACGAGTCCGACGTCGTCGAGCACCTCGCGCGCGACCATCGCCACGTCGACGATCTGCGCCCAGTCCACGCCGGGCATGGGGTCGAGGTCGATGCGCAGCTCATCGGGGTGATCGAGGTCCTCGGCGCGGATCGGGTGCGGGTTGAGGTCGAGGCAGCCGAGGTTGACGACCCACGCCAGGCCCGCGGCATCCCGGATCACGGCCTCTTCCGCGGATGTGCCCCGGGCGTACTGCAGGGTCGCGGTGTCGATGAAGCCGGGGTGGTTCTCGGGGACGCGCTTCTGGAAGAACGCCTCCTGGTCGATGCCCTTCACGAAGCGCTTGAGCACCATCGGCCGGCCGCCGGCTCCGCGCAGGGCTCCTTCGGCGACGGCCAGGTAGTACGTCACGACGTCGAGCTTGGTCAGCCCGGGTCCGGGGAACACGACCTTGTCGGGGCTCGAGATCCGGACGTCCTGCCCCTCGATCTCGAGGATCTCCTCTTTGCGTGCGGGACTCATCCGCCCACGCTAGCGTCGTGCCCCGACCTCGGCCAGGGGACCCGGCCCGGTTGATCTGTGCGATTTCGAGGTTCGCGGATGCCTCGAAGGTCGGTCTCGCGCAGACCAGGCCGCGGGCCTCAGGCGGCGAGCGAGTAGGCGGCGCGGACGCCGACGACGGCGCGCTCGGATGCGTGCGAGCGGAGGTCGTCGACGACCGCGGCGGTGAGCTCCACCAGCGTGACCTCGAGCGCGCCGGCGACGGCGGCGATCATCTCGCTCGAGGCCTCCTTGAGTCCGCGCTCGATCTCGGACAGGTACTGCGGCGAGACGCCGGCGCGTTCGGCGGTGTCGGCGAGGCGCTCGCCGCGGTCATGGCGCAGGCGGCGCAGCCGGTCGCCGAGGGCGTCGCGCCACAGCGGCTCGGGCTCGCGAGGCGCCCGCGGTGAGGGTGGTGCCGGCGTGATCGGCAGGGGGATGATCTCGGCCATGCGGTCACGATAGAACGCGGATGCCGCGCCCCTCGACCCGTTCCGCTCAAAGCAGAACGGCCGCACGATCACAGAGTCGGAGATCATGCAGGACACGCGGGTGAGAGGCATCCGATCGCGGCGTGTCACCCCGCGGAATCCGATTCTGTGCACAGCCACAGCGAGAACGGCCGCCCGGAGAACCGGGCGGCCGTTCGAGCGCTTGCGCGTAGAGCTAGTTGCTTCCTCGCACGATCGCGATGATGCGCAGGATCTCGACGTACAGCCACACGACGGTGACCATGATGCCGAAGGCTCCGAGCCAGCCGAACTGACGGGGAGCGCCGTTGCGCACGCCCTGCTGGACCTGGTCGAAGTCGAGCACCAGCGAGTACGCGGCCATGATGACGACGAGGACGCCGATGATGAGGCCGAGCGGGATGCCCATGACCTTCTGGCTCAGAAGGCCGAACGGGTCGGTCGCGACGCCCGTCCACATGAGCACGATGTTGATCAGCGAGAAGACCAGGTAGCCGACCATCGCGATCATGAAGATCTTGGTGGCCTTCTTCGACGCGCGGATCTTGCCGCTGGCGAACAGCGCCAGGGTCACGCCGACGACCGAGAACGTGGCGAGCGTGGCCTGGACGACGATGCCGGGATACAGGAACTCGAAGAAGGCCGAGATGGCGCCGACGAACAGGCCCTCGAAGGCGGCGTACCCGAAGATCAGCGCCGGGCGAACCTTCTTGCGCGACGTGAAGATGACGACCATGGCCAGCACGAAGCCACCGAGGGCGCCGATGAGCCACGGTGCCATTGATGGGTTGGGGTTCGCGGCGGTGACGCCGCGCCATCGTCCAGACCCAGCCGGCGACGGCGGTGACCAGCAGGACGGCGAACAGACCGGCCGTCTTCCACACCGTGTCTTCGACAGACATGCGGTCGGTCTCGATGGCGCCGGCGGCGGGGGCGGAGTACATGCCCTCCAGGTGCGCCTGGGCCGCGGCATCCGTTCCGGCGTGCTGAGCCGTCGCGTACTGCGTCTGCGCGGCAGGCGGCGGAGTCAGGCCCACCCGGCGGCCGCCGGTGGTCTTCGGATCCTGGAAGGCCGGGCTGTTGAACGCGGGGTTGTTGAGGGCCACTGCTCTCACACTCCAAGTCGAGGGTCGGGACAGCGCGTTGCTGTGGGTCAACGATATCCGACACGCCGACCTCTCAGCGAGACGGCGGCTGGGAGTGGGCTTTGAGGTCGGCCCGACGGCGGCCGGATCGTGCGCCGGTAGCCTGAGACGATGCCCCGCCGGAACCCGCTCGTGATCGGACACCGCGGTGCGCCGGGCTACCGGCCGGAGCACTCCCGCTCGTCGTACGATCTGGCGCTCGCGCTCGGCGTGGATGCCGTCGAGCCCGACATCGTCGTCTCGCGCGACGGGGTGCTGGTCGTACGGCACGAGAACGAGATCTCGGGCACCACGGATGTCGCCGACCGGCCGGAGTTCGCGGACCGACGGACCACGAAGACCATCGACGGCACCGAGCACACCGGCTGGTTCGCCGAGGACTTCACCTGGGACGAGCTCTCGACGCTGCGCTGCCGGGAGCGCCTGCCCGCGATCCGGGTGTCGAGCGCGAGCTTCGACGACGAGCAGCGGGTTCTGCGGCTGCGCGACGTGCTCGACCTGGTGCGGGACGGCTCGCTCGCGCAGGGTCGCGAGATCGGCGTCGTGCTCGAGATCAAGCACGCGACGTACTTCGCCGCACTGGGGTGGGACATTGCGGCGCTCGTGGATGCCGAACTCCGCGCAGCGGGGTGGGCGTCGGGAGAGTGGCCGCTCACGATCGAGGCGTTCGAGTCGACCGTGCTCTACGCGCTGCAGGAGCGGGGCATCAGCGCCGCGTACATCTATCTGCTCGAGGCGTCGGGGCGGCCGTTCGATCTGCTCAGCGCTCACGGCAAGGCCGCGCTGACCTACCGGCAGACTGCCGCGCCCGCGGGGCTGGATCAGCTCGCCGGCCGGGTGGACGGCATCAGCGTCGACAAGCGCCTGATCCTCGCGCCCGACACGCTGGGACGCTCCAGCGGACCCTCGAGCGTCGTGGCCGACGCCCACGACCGCGGCCTCAGGGTCTTCACCTGGACCTGCCGCCCCGAGAACCGCTTCCTGATCCCGCAGTTCCGTGGCTCGGGCGGGCCCGCCGCCTTCGGCGACTGGGAGGCGGAGTGGGGGATGATCCGGGATGCCGGAGTCGACGGCGTCTTCGTCGACCACCCCGACCTCGGCGTGACGTTCTTCCGGTCCTGACCGGCACCGAACCGTCGCCGCCGGTCGTCGGCGACCCAGTCAGAGAACCGTGTGCGACGGCTCGATCAGCCGGACGGCTCGATCCGCCGCGCGGCGGAGGCGGCTGCGCGCCCGTGTGGCTAGGGTGAGTCGGGTGACCTCCCCCGGCATCGTCGTCGAAGGAGTCCGTCGCGCGTTCGGCGAGATCCAGGCGGTGCGGAGCGTGAGCCTGCAGGCGCACGCCGGCCGTGTCACGGGACTCGTCGGGCCCAACGGCTCCGGCAAGACGACCCTCCTGCTCATGCTCTCCTCGCTGCTCGCACCCGATGCCGGCACGATCCGCATCGGCGGCGTCGACCCGGTGACCGACCCGCACGCCGCCCGTGCGCTGCTCGGCTGGATGCCCGACGCCCTCGGCGCCTGGAACTCGCTC
This sequence comes from uncultured Actinomycetota bacterium, assembly GCA_963754635.1. Lineage (GTDB taxonomy): Bacteria > Actinomycetota > Actinomycetes > Actinomycetales > Microbacteriaceae > Microbacterium. Next base: position 360,707 of record CAVWGM010000003.1, read on the forward strand.
ACCTCGCGCGAGACGCTCGTGGTGACGGCGCGCCTGTACGGGATGCCGAAGGCGGATGCCGCGGCGCGCGCCGAGGTGCTGCTCGCCGAGGTGGGGCTCGTGCCGCTCGCGGACGCCCCGGCCAAGGTGCTCTCTCGCGGGCAGAAGCAGCGGCTGGGTCTCGCCCGCGCGCTGGTGCACGACCCGCAGGTGCTGCTGCTGGACGAGCCCGCCTCGGGCCTGGACCCTCAGGCCCGCATCGATCTCCGTGTACTGCTGCGCCGCTTGGCCGCCGAAGGTCGCACCGTGCTCGTCTCGAGCCACATCCTCGCCGAGCTGGAGGAGGTCGTCGACGACGCGGTCTTCCTGCTGGCGGGCGAGACCGTCGATCCCGGACGTGTGGCCGCGGCTTCCCGCCGTGCGCGCCCCTGGCGTGTGCGGATCGCGGGGGCCGAGGCATCCGTCGCCGCACCGCAGGTCGCGACCGCCCTGAGAATCGACCTCGCTGCGGCGGTCGTGGACCGTCGCGATGTGCTGGTGGCGTTCGACTCGGACGAGACCGCGGCCTCGGCCCTGCGCGAGCTGATCGCCGCCGGCCTTCCCGTCGCCGAGTTCGCCGCCGCCCAGGGCAGCCTCGAGCACACGTTCCTCGACCTCGGCAACGGCGTTCCACCCCGGCGCCACCCCGGCGCCGCCGCCGCCGACAGACCCGGCCGCCGGACCGACGATCGAGGGGGCTTCCGAATGAACGCTCAGCGCCTCGGCACCGTCGTCCGCCTCGAGCTGACGCAGCGCACCCGCAGCATCGCCTGGTACGTCCTGCTGGGCGTCTTCGCGCTGCTGCTGCTCATCGTCACGGTGCTCTCGTTCCTCGCCTACAGCTGGACTCAGCAGGAGCAGGGCTCGGCGATCTACTCCACGATCGTCTACATCACGCTGCTGCTCATCGTGCTCGTCTCTCCCACCCTGAGCGGCAACTCCGTCAACGGCGATCGGGATGCCGCGACCCTCGCCCCCGTGCAGGTCACGCTGGCCACCACGGGCGAGATCCTGTTCGGCAAGGTGATCGCGGCCTGGGTCACCGGTCTCGCCTTCGTCGCGGTGTCGGTTCCGTTCCTCATCGCCGCCACCTTCGCCGGCGGAGCGGATGCCGTCACCATCGTCGTCTCGCTCCTCGTCCTGGTCGTCGAGGTCGGGGTGATCGCCGCGATCGGCGTCGGGCTGAGCGGCATCCTGGCCCGGCCGCTGTTCTCCGTCGCCACGACGTACCTCGTCGTCGCGGCGCTCGTCGTCGGCACCCTCATCGCGTTCGGACTGATCGGCGCGACGATGCGCACGGAGCAGGTCAACAACACGCGGTCGATCGACTGGTCGGAGTACGAGGACGGCACGTTCCCCTGCATGCCGGGGGAGGAGTCCTCCGACGAGTACCCGTGCGAGGAGGACCCCACACCCGCATGCGGCGAGTGGCAGCAGTACACCTATGACGTGCCGCGCTTCGATCGCGTCTGGTGGATGCTGGCGGCCAATCCCTTCGTGATCCTCGCTGACGCGACGCCGAGCCAGTTCGACCGCTACGGAAACCCGGTCGACCTCTTCGGCCAGATCAAGTTCGGTGTGCGCATGGCGCAGCAGCCGCCAGAATCGGAGACCTTCTACGACGAGTGCACGCGTACTCCCCTCGAGGAGAACCCTCCGTCGCCGGAGGCCGTCGTCGCGCAGTCCACTCCGAGCTGGTTCGTCGGACTGGCGCTGCAGGTGCTTCTCGCGGCGGGGCTGCTGTGGTGGGCGTGGGTCCGGACCGGCACACCCGCGCGCCGGCTGCCCCCGGGAACCCGCATCGCCTGATCTACGCTGCGCTCGTCGGCGGGCGCTTCGGGTCCAGCCGGCTGCGCACCGCGAGTCCCGCGCACAGGATCACCGCCGCGCCGCCGACGAGCGCCTGCCAGGTGAGCGGCTCGCCGAGGAGCAGGGCCGCCCACAGGATCGTCAGCACGGGCTGGACGAGCTGGATCTGGCTCACCCGCGACATCGGCCCGATCGCCAGGCCCCGGTACCAGGCGAAGAACCCGAGGAACATGCTCACGATCGCCAGGTAGGCGAACGCCGCCCACTCGACAGGCGTGGCAGCCGGGGGCTGCTGCACGGCTGAGACGATCGTGAGCACGATCATGAGCGGCGCGGCGAGCACGAGCGCCCAGGACACCGTCTGCCACGAGCCCAGTTCGCGCGACAGCATCCCGCCCTCGGCGTAGCCGATCGCGGCGGCGAGGACGGCGCCGAAGAGCAGCAGGTCAGACCACTGCAGACCGCTGAGGCCGCCGCTGTGGACCGCCGCGAACAGGACTGCCGCTATCGCGCCGAGACCGGCGAACATCCAGAACGATCGGCCCGGACGCTCCCTGGTGCGCAGCACCGCGATCACGGCCGTCGCCGCGGGAAGCAGGGCGATCACGACGGCGCCGTGGGTAGCGGAGGCAGTCGTCAGCGCGAACGAGGTGAGCAGGGGGAAGCCGGCGACGACCCCGCCGGCCACGACGGCCAGGCGCGCCCACTGCCGGCGATCGGGCAGCGCCTGGCGGCTGAGGGCGAGAGCGGCTGCGGCGAGGACCGCGGCGACGACGGCGCGTCCTGCCCCGATGAAGAGCGGGTCCAACCCACCCAGGGCCACTCGCGTGAAGGGAACGGTGAGCGAGAAGGCGAGGACGCCCAGCAGGCCCCAGAGCAACCCCGTGCGCATGGATAGCACTGGTGGTTCGTGGGCGATAACGCTACTGTAGGCCGACATGGGAAACGATAGCACCGACCGTATCGTCGCAGGCCTGCGACGCTGGATCGCGTCAGCGCCTCCGGGTGCGCGGGTCCCGTCCAACCGCGACCTGACGGCGCAGTACGGCGCCAGTCCGGTCACGGTGCAGAAGGCGATGCGTACGCTCGCCGCGCTCGGGCTCATCGAGAGCAGACCCGGCGTCGGCACCTTCATCCGCGCCGCTCGCGCTGCTCGACCCGTCGACTACGCATGGCAGACGTCCGCCCTGGGCGCGCCGCAGTCCCGGCTTCTCGCGCTGCCGGCCGCACAGCGCTCGACCGCTCCCGACGCGATCGGACTTCACGCCGGGTATCCCGACCGAGAGCTGCTCCCGGAGCGCCTGGTGCGCGCCGCCATCACCCGAGCTGCCCGGACGGATGCCGCCATCTCGCGTTCGCCGGTGGCGGGAATGCCCGAGCTGCAGTCCTGGTTCGCGGCCGAGCTCGCGGGCTTCACACCGGCGGGGGTGACGCCCGCGTCGGCGCGGGACGTGCTGATCCTGTCGGGCAGCCAGAGCGGTCTGAGCTCGATCTTCCGGGCGCTGGTGGGGCCCGGGCATCCGCTCCTCATCGAGTCGCCCACCTACTGGGGCGCCATCCTCGCAGCGGCACAGGCGAACGTGACCCTTGTCCCGGTGGCTTCCGGGGCTAGACGGACCCGACCCCGTCGACGTCGAGCGGGCGTTCGAGCAGAGCGGCGCACGGGGCTTCTACGTGCAGCCCAACTTCTCCAACCCCACCGGCGCGCAGTGGTCCGTGCAGCGCGGCCGCGACGTCCTCGAGATCGCCCGGCGCCGCGGTGCATTCCTGATCGAGGACGACTGGGCTCACGACCTGGCGATCGACGCCGAGTCGCGCCCCCTCGCGGCATCCGATGACGACGGCCACGTGATCTACATCCGCTCGCTCACCAAGAGCGTCTCCCCGGCGCTGCGGGTGGCGGCGGTCACCGCACGAGGGCCCGCGCGCGACCGCATTCTCGCCGATCGTGCGGCGGAGTCGATGTACGTGAGCGGGCTGCTCCAGGCGGCGGCGCTCGACGTCGTCACCCAGCCGGCATGGCGCACGCATCTCCGCGCCGTGCGGGGACTTCTCGGGGCGCGACGTGATCTGCTCACGGAGGCGCTGCGCGAGCACGCCCCCCAGGCGCACCTGGAGCTCGTGCCGCGCGGCGGGCTCAACCTGTGGCTGCGGCTCCCCGAGGGGGCCGATCCGCAGGACCTGGCTCGCCGCTGCGAGAGCAGAGGTGTGATCATCGCCGACGGGACCGAGTGGTTCCCGGCCGAGGCCTCCGCTCCCCACATCCGCGTGAATTTCTCGGGGCCCGACCCGGAGCGCTTCCCCGACGCCGCCAGGATCATCGGCGAGGAGCTCGGTTCGATCCCCTGACCCTTATTGCAACCAATGGGTTGCGCCCGGGGCGTTTCTGTGCAACCATCAGGTTGCGTACCGGTGCAACTCGAAGGTTGCACTGAAAGGACGAAAGGAACGAAGATCGTGAGCATGACAGTCAATCCGTCGTCGATCGTCGACGACGCCGCATTCTCGGTGCAGCGCACCATCCTCATCGCGGCTCCGGTCGAGAAGGTCTGGGCGGCCGTCACCGAGCCCGAGCACATCTCGCGGTGGTTCGGGCAGGCTGCCTTCGAGGAGGCCGGCGCCGGTGCACTCGGCACCCTCACGTGGCCCGGCCGCGAGCCGATCCCCGTGCGCATCGAGGCCATCGACCCGCGGCGCACCGTGTCGTACCGGTGGGGCAACGACGACGCCAGCGGCGTCGTCCCCGAAGAGCTCGACGACGCGCACTCGACCGTCTTCACTTTCACGCTCGCCGAGGTGGCCGGGGGAACCGAGCTGACGGTGGTCGAAACGGGCTTCGAGAACACCTCGGCCCCCGCTGCCAACCTCGCCGACCACCGGCAGGGATGGAACGATGAGCTCGACAAGCTCGTCGCCCTCCTCGAGAGCGGCTCGTGACGACCGACACCCTGGTGCCGGTGTTCGCTGCACTCGGCGACCGCACGCGGTGGAGCATCCTGGCGGCGCTCGGTGAGGGGGATGCCTCGGCATCCGCCCTCGCCGGGCGCCTGCCGGTGAGCCGTCAGGCGATCGCCAAGCATCTGGGCGTCCTGCAGGAGGTCGGCCTGGTCGAGATCGTCCGGGTGGGGCGCGAGGTGCAGTACCGCATCGTCGGCGCGGAGCTCAGCGCCACTGCACGACGTCTTGACGCCGTGGGCGCGGCCTGGGAGCGCCGGCTGGACGCCATCAAGGAGATCGCCGAAGGGCTCTGATCGTCTGGATCACGCGCCGGTGGTCAGCTTCAGCGCGCGTACTGCAGCGGCTCAGTCGAACGCGGCCGGCGTCTCGCGCGGGTAGGCCCCGCCGGCGAGCTTGACGAGGCGGGCATGGGCGTACTCGCAGACCAGAGCGTGGCGGTAGACCATCCGGGGAACATCGACGTTGGAGTCCATCCACAGGCTGAGTCCGCCGAGCTTCCAGTGCCGGAAGGTGTCGTCGTCGCAGACGAGGGCGAGGATCTCCATGAACGAGTCGTCGAACCGGATCGAATGGACTGCACGCCGATACTCCTCGACCGTGAGCGCCATCGAGAAGGGGATGTTCATGAAGCACAGCGCCGTCTGGATGTCGAGGCGGAGGAAGCGGCGCTGATGCCGCTCGGCGTCGAGCCGCGGAATGTCGAGCTGTGCGAAGTCGAGCGTCTCCGGCCGGGTGAGCGGGACCCCGTCCAATGCGATGAGCACGTCGTAGACGTTGACGTCGTGCTCGACCACCGCCGAGTCGCCGAGGCCCGCGAGCGTCTCCGGTCGCAGGGTCACCGGCTCCATCGGAACAGGCGTGTTGCGGATGATGAAGTTCACCAGGTTCGTCTCGACCACGAAGTGCCGGATGAGCAGTTCTACCGCGTCGGGCGAGACGAAGTGGCGCAGGAACCACACGCACAGGAAGTCCATCGTCCGCAGCGGCATCCATCGGAAGGGGAGTACGCGCTTGACGATGGAGATGAGTGCGACGAGCACGCGCGAGAACACTCGCGCGATCGGGTAGAGCCACCGTCGTGACAGGCGGCGCTGATCATCGATGATCAGCCGTACCAGTGACCGGTCGAGCGGGACGGACGGATCGGAGTAGATCGCCTCCCACATGCTGGGGTCCGAATGTACGAACTCCGGCACCGACGGCCGTCGCCCCGCCATGTCAGCGATCCAGCTCTTCCAGCTGCAGCGCGTACAGCCGCGCGACCACCTGGGCGCAGCGGACGATGTCGTCTGCGGCGGCATCGTCGATCATGCCGGAGGTGAGGATGGCGTCGAGGTCGCCGGTGTGGGCGCTGTCGGCCTGCTCGTGGTACCGCATGAAGTGCACCTGGTTGTCCGCGAGGCCGAGCACCTCCTGGAACCGCGCCGCCCATCCGGCCGCGCGCTTCGCGCCCAGTCCTTCGATGATGAACATCGCGCCCAGAAGCCCCACCGGATTCGGCTGGGCTGCGTAGTGGAACATGTAGCCCGACAGCGCCTCCGAGCCGACGTTCTTGCGTCCCGCGCGCAGGTCCGACGAGCGACCCCCCGACGGCGACGTAGTCGCGCTCGATCATGAGGTAGTCGCGGTGCTCCTCTTCGGCGTGGCGGATCGCGGCGGCGCGCAGTTCGAAGTGCGCGATGTCGAAGCTCGAGGCGGCGCGCGAGATCCACGGAGATCCGTCGACGACCTGCTGGCGCAGATCGAACAGCAGCCGCTTGTAATCGTCGAGGGTGACGGTGCCGTCGGCGAGCCGGCGCAGCACCGGCACGTTCGCCAGATGCTCCTCGAGCTCGTCCCAGACGTCGGCGAGCCGGTCTGCCAGCGTCGGCGGCGGTCAACGTGTTCGTCGTCATGCGGATGCTCCTTGTGGAGGGGTCGGTGCGACCACGGTCAGATGGGCGAAGGCGAACGAGAATCGTCCCGACTCGGGCACCGCGAGCAGGACCGTCTCACCGGGGGCGAACCGGCCGGAGTGCCACGCCTCTTCGAGCGCGATGAAGATGCTCGCCGATCCGGTGTTGCCCCGTGTCTCGAGATTCGAGAACCAGCGATCGGTGTCGAGCGTGGGGATGCGTCGGCGCAGCGCGTCGAATGCGACGTCGCGGAACATGTTCGTGCTGTAGTGGCAGACCACGTGGTCGAGGCGATGGACGTCCACGAGGCCGATGTCGACGAGCTCCTCGAACTGCCGGATGCCGGTCTGAGCCAGGTCGTCGAGCATCCCGACGTCCTGCCGCAGCACGAACATTCCCCGGGCTTCGGCCTCGTCGATCCCGACGTCCTGCCAGGTGTCACCCACCGCGGCTCGGGCGCCGGCCATCCCGGCCCGCATGCAGACCTCCTGCTCGTGCGCGAGCGACACGTGCCGGACCCAGTCGACGCGGAGCGAGGGCTTGCTCGGGTGCGGCTGGAACTCCACCACCACCGCGCCGGCGCCGTCCGAGAGCATCCAGCGCAGGAAGTGCGAGTCCATGCCCGCCCGGATGCCGTCGAACCTGCGCTGTCGCAGACTGCGGCTGGGCAGTTCCGAGCCGACGACTGCGGCGACGGGATGATCGCCGAGCCGGATCTTGCTCACGGCGGCGTCGAGAGCGGCCAGGCTCGAAGCGCACACGCCGGACGCCGACAGCAGCTGCATCGGGCCGCCGCCCAGTCGGCCATGGACCATCGATGCGAATCCCGGGACGAGCACATCGCCCATCGTGGTCGCGCAGGCCAGCATCCGGAGGTCGGCGGCCTCGATCCCGCGGTCTTCGAGCGCCGCGTGCAGCGCCTTGACGGCGAGCTCCTCGTTGAGCTCGGTCGGCTCACCGCGCTCGTCGAGGGCGTAGTGGCGCTGACGGATGCCGTTGGATTCGAGGATGCGGCGGCGGATGCGCTCGGTGACCTTGTCGTCGCCGCCCAGACGCGCCGCGATCCCGTCGTTGTCGACCGGATCACCGGGAAGGTACCTGCCGAAGCCGGTGAGGTACGCCGTGGCGGTCGAGCCCATGGGTCGACCCTAGGCCACGCCCCGCCCCGCCCAGCTCACACGCGGCGGCGACGACGAGAGTCCCGCGGACGCCGTCCGAGCCGAAGCGGCAGCGCGAGCTCAGATCACGGGGAGCGCTCAGTAGAACTGCCGCATGGCGGCGGTGTGGATGGGGATGTCGACGATGTCGTGCCAGCCGAGCGCGACATCGCCGGCCGCGCTCGCGTTGCCGGTGACCGCTTCGAGGATGCGGTCGCGCAGCAGCTCGCCGTCCTCCCAGCCCGTCACGTCGAGCGTCACCACGTCGATCGACTGACCGCGCGTGCGCTCGAGGGTGGCGTGCATGCGGGTCGCGGTCTGCGCCGCCGTCGCCAGGCAGGTTCCTTCCGGAAGCGATCCGCCGTGGGTGTACGCGACGAGGACGTGCGTCAGACGCGGATAGCTCGCCGCAAAGACGGCGACCTCTCGCGACACCTGCTTCAATCGCTTCTGCGCCGCGTGGCGGGTGCCTTCATGCCGGAGGTCGAGGCCCCACACGAGCGCCCGCGGCGACTCCACACCGGGCGCCTGGATGACCGCCAGCGGCGAGAGCACGGCGAGATGATCGCCGCGGACGATGAGATCTGCAGTCATGGTGCTGCCTTTCAGCGCGCTGGTCGCACGTGCCCGACCAGACTTCCCGGCTGACCTGTTCTCGGACTCTCCGAGGACCGCGATCGACGATACGCCTTCGCGGGGCAGGGGCGGGCCGCGGCGCGCGTGTCTGGGGACTCGCTGAGGGTCAGGCCTTCCCGGAGTCGATCCCAGCCCGCCACCGGCCGTGCTCGCGGGCGAAGAGGACGGCGAAAACAGCCCAGACGCCGAGGTCGTCGGCGAACCCCAGCGGGCCGAGGATGAGCTCTGGAATGAGGTCGATCGGCACGAACGTGTAGACCACGGCGGCGATGCCGACCACCCAGGTCGTCGGCGCCACGCGATGCTCGCGATTCTTGATCGCCTTGAGGAACCCCATGGAACAAGTGTGCGCCATGGTGAGGTGGAGGGGGCGCCGTTGTCAGTCGCTGGGCTGGCCGCTGTCGAGGAAGACGCCTATCCGGTCGCCGTCCATGACGAACTGCAGCACGCTGTTCTCGGGGAACTGCGAGCGGATGTCCTCCGGAGTGCCGCTCCCGACGGGAACCTCCACCGTGGCGGGAAAGTCGCCCATGCGGCAATCGGAGTACATCATCCCGTCGTACGACCAGTTGTCTCTCGAGGAGTCCGCCTCCGGGATGCTCTCGGTCACGACGGCGGCGAAGCAATCGGTGCCCATGGGGCCGTAGAAGCCGCCGGTCGTCTCGAACAGCGTCAAGCCGTAGAACTCGTAGACGCGCGAGCTCGGCCCGGCACCCATCCATCCGGCGGGGAGCTCGATCGTCGCCGCCGGCTCCAAGGTCGCGATCTGCTCGGCGCCGCTCGACACGTTCACCGGAGCGATGTATGTCAGCCCGAACGTGATGGCGGCGGCGGCGGCAGCGGATGCCGCGACCGAGAGGGCCCAGAGGATCTTGACGCCCCGGGACAGACGCCGCTTCTGCGGGCCTTCGCTCCCGGCTTCGATCTTCGTCTCCGACTCGGACGCCGGCGCGGCGGTCGTGACCGCGGGCTCGGATTCCCCTGGAAACGCTGCAGCCGCCGTCGGATCGGACGGCATCGGAATCGGCTCATCGGCAGGCGCCGGCACCCTCACCACGATCGGCGCGTTCGGTGGTGGCTGTGCTGCCGGGGCGCCGGCTTCGGCATCCGCCCAGTCGCGATTCAGTGACTCGAGTTCGTGGAGCCGGCGCAGGGCCGCGGCATCCTGATCGATGTCAGCGCCGGGGCCGTACGCCCGCGCGCGAAGCTCCTGCAGTTCGTCTCGGCTCACGGTGTCCATCCGTTGCATCGTCTCACGGCGGTCCAATATCGCGCCGGAACGGACGCAGAAGAGCCCGCACCGGCAGTGCCGGCGCGGGCTCGTCAGCTCTAGATCAGGCCAGCGCCTTCGCCTTCAGCGACTCGTACTCCGCCGGCGTGATCGCTCCGGAGTCGAGGAGATTCTTGGCGGATTCGATCTCGCTGGTGGGCGAGGAGGTGCCGGCGACGCTGCGGATGTAGCTGTTCGCCTCGTTCTGAGCCTGACCACGACGCTCGAGCTCGCGCTTGGTCATGCCCTGGCCGCGGGCGATCAGGTAGATCAGTGCGGCGAGGAACGGAACGACGACCAGGAAGATGACCCACCCGGCCTTGCCCCAGCCGTTCAGGGTGTGGTCGCGGAACAGATCCATGATGATCGTGATGAAGATCCAGATGCACGCGAACAGGATGTAGAACCAGAACACCCAGAGGAGAAAGTCCCAGAAGCTACCAGTCATGGCGATTGCCCTTCGTCTGCGCGGAAGTCCGCGGGTTGCGGCCGCTTATCGTGCCGATGCCACCTTCCCGCGTATCGCGGTGGGACTCATCACCCTCGAAGGATGACGCTCGGCGCCGACCTCAGCGCGCGAGTTCGCCGGGCGGTGCGGGGTTCACACTTCGCGGCGGACTGATAGGATACAGATCAGGTGTGTAACGTAACCGCCGATCGAGCGGATCGTCGCAGGCCAAGCAGCATGTTTTCAATCTGTTGAGTAGAGGTCGTGCATCATGGATCATCCGTCTGGCGCCCGCAATGACTCTGAGACCGTTATCGGATCCGAATCTGAAAGCGCTGCCGGATCACGCGGTGGTCGTCCACGGGATCCTGCCGTCGACACCGCCATCATCCTCGCCACTCGTCGACGTCTGGTCAGCGACGGCTACTCGAATATGACGATGGGAAGTATTGCGAAGGATGCCGGCGTGACACGCCCGACGCTTTACCGCCGGTGGCCGGGGAAGCTCGACCTCGTCGTCGATGCATTGGATTACGGCTTCAAGGCCCAGCGGGACAGCTATCCGACCGATCCTTGGGAAGATCTCCCAGCCATCGAAGCCCTGACCGAGGCCGTCCGCCGGCTCGATCAGACGTACTTCAACGCCGACGCCCATGTGCTGATGGGGAACTTCATCGCAGAGCAGTATCGGACTCCGGAACTTCTCGCCGTCGTGAGGAAGCATGCCCTCGAGCCTCGAGCAGCACTGATCAAGCAGGTCATCGAGTCCCTGAAGGATCGCGGTGAGATACGGCCCGACGTGGACACCCACGCTGTCGCCACTCTTTGCTACGGCAGCTATCTCGGTGCATACCTCCTCGGCGGCTTCGCCGGTAGGGAAGACATCGCGACTCGAGTCGTCGCCACGTTGTGGCCCAGCATCCGCGCGACGAGCGAAAGCTAGATCGCGGGCGATGTCGACCGTGCTCGGCCGCCCAGCAGGAAGATGCTCACGCCGGCAGCGATGAGCAGGACGGCGATCCCCACGAAGACCGTCGGGGGTGCTATCCCGCCGCCCAGAGCAACCCCGACAAGGATCGGCCCGATGATCCCGCCCAGTCGGCCGATACCCAGCGCCCAGCCGACTCCGGTCGAACGCAACCGAGCCGGATAGATCAGCGATGCCACCGCCACGATGCTCATCTGGCCGCCTGTGACGCACGTCCCCGCCACGAACGCGGCAACCAGCAGCACCCAGGCATCGCCATCCAGCGACAGGCCGAGGATCGCGACGAACACGGATCCGAGGACGTACACCGATCCGAGGATGAGGAACGGGTTGATCCGGTCCATCGCAGGGCCGATGATCGTCGCAGCGACGATGCCACCGACGCTCGTCAGCACGGTGGCTGCGATGATGACCGACGGCTGCTGGCCGAACGAGCCCACGATGGTCGGCATCCAGCTTTGGATCGAGTAGAAGGCCGCCAGATTGGCGATGAAGGCCACCCATAGAAGAACAGTGCTGGCAATCCAGCGGCGACGAAGCAGCTCGACGACCATGGATCCTCCTCGGCTGGACACGCTCGAGTCTTCCGCGTCAGGGCCTATCACGGTCGCCGCAGGCAGTAAGGGGTCGATCCTCAGCATCAAGGCGCGCAGGCGCAGGGCCGAAGCGGGCCGGGTGAGCAGGTATCGCGGCGAATCGGGAAGAAGAGCGATGATCACGACGACCAGGATCAACGGCAAGCCGCCTCCGACGACGAACATCGCTCGCCAACCGAACTGTGGGATGACAACCCCCGCGACGAGGCCGGCGGCAACGAACCCGAACGCCAGCCAACAGTAGACGAACAGAACGAAGCTCGAACGCCGCCGACGGGGCGCGAACTCGCTCGTCAGCGCCACCACGCTGGGAATGACCGCGCCCAGCCCCATACCGGTGAGGAAACGCAGCGCCATCAGTTGTGTCGACCCCGTGGCGAGGGAGCACAACAGCGTGAGAATGCCGAAAGCCGCCGTGGCGAGAATGATGACCCGGCGATGCCCCACCTTGTTCGCGAGAGGGGAGAGGCCGAGATACCCGGCCATAAGGCCCAAGAGCGCCGCGGACAGCAACGTTCCGAGCTCCGCGGGTGTCAGGCCCCATTCTCTTGCCAGCACCGGCGCCGCGAAACTCAGCGCCTGTGTATCAAAACCGTCGAGAAACATGACGAAGCCGCACAGGACGAGCACGAGAACGTGAACCCGCCCAACGGGCCGCGGGTCGACAACCGATGAGACCGTCACCGGGTCTGCGGGGCCGACGGGCTTGGCCAGCGGCGGATTGTTCAGGGTCATGACTCATTCGCTTCCGCTATTCGTTCTCGAATCCCGTGTCGAGCAGCTTCGCCGTGAGGCGGCGAACCGTCGTGGAAAGTCGGGCTTGACTCACTGTACGGCTGTAGATACGTTACAGGCAATACCTGTAACGAAACTCGCGCAGCTTTGCGGGTTACCGGCGGTCCGAGCTTGCACTTCGCTCGGGAATCCGCCATGCTGACTCAGGTAGACGTACTAGTTCGTCTACATCAATCGAAAGTTGCCATCATGAACCTGTTCTCTGCCCTCTCCTCCCGCAGCGCACGTGTCGCCGGTACGGCGGCTCTCGCCGTCGCCGCGACGGTCGTCCTCGCCGGGTGCGCCACAGGCGCTGGCGCCGCGCCGGCCGCCGCGCCGTCCGCTTCCACCGTCGCCGACTCCTCGCCCAAGCCGACAATCGTGCTGGTGCACGGAGCGTGGAGCGACGCCAGCCCCTTCAACGCGGTCGGCGCTCAGCTGCGCGAGGCTGGGTACCCGGTGGTCACCTTCGCCAACCCGCTGCGCGCGCTGAGCAGCGACACGTCGTACCTCACTTCGTTCCTGGAGACCAGGACCGCCGGACCTGTCGTTCTCGTCGGACACTCCTACGGGGGTGCGGTCATCGGTGGCGCGGCGGTCGCCGACCCCGATGTGAAGGCCCTCGTCTACCTCAACGCGTTCGTTCCCGAAGAGGGTGAGACGATCCTCGACCTCGCCGGCCACGCCGGCCCCGTCGACCCGGACGCACTGTTCGAGATGGCGCCGTTCGAGGGTGATCACAACGTCGACTTGTACCTCAAGGCCGAACCGTTCGCCGGCGGTTTCGCCAACGGCCTCACCGAGGCGCAGAGTGCGCAGTACTTCGCCACCCAACGCCCCATCACCTACGCCGCTCTCAGCGAACCGGCCGGGGAACAGGCCTGGACCTCGCTCCCGTCCTGGTATGTCGCGGGCACCGAGGATCACAGCATCGACATCGACACCCAGCGGTGGATGGCCGAGCGCGCCGGTTCCACCCTTGTCGAGGTGGACGCCAGCCACCTCACCATGGTCGCTGAGCCCGAAACCGTGGCTCGGGTGATCGAAGACGCCGCCGCCTCCAAGTAGACCGCCCGCAGCATTCCTGACTTCATCCCGACTTCTCAGACCTCAGAAGGACACACCATGAACGCCATCAACCCGACCATCGTCATCGTCCACGGAGCATGGAGTGACGCCAGTCCGTTCGACGCCGTCGACCGGCTCCTCGCCGCAGACGGCTACACCGTCAGCCACTTCGCCAACCCGCTGCGCGCCCTCGGCGCTGACGCGGACTACCTCACCTCGTTCCTCCAGGCCCGCACCAGTGGCCCGGTCGTGCTCGTCGGACACTCCTACGGTGGCGCCGTGATCAGTAGCGCCGCACTCTCGCACCCGGAGGTCAAAGCGCTCGTCTACCTCAACGCCTTCGTCCCCGAGGAGGGCGAGACGATCCTCGACCTCGCCGGCCACGCGGGCCCGGTCGACGCCGGGGCGCTCTTCGATACGGCGCCGTTTCCGGGCGATCACAGCGTCGACGTGTACCTCCAGCCCGGAGCCTTCGCCGGAGGGTTCGTCAACGGACTCTCCGACGAGCTCGCCGCGACGTTCTTCGCGAAGCAGCGTCCCATCGCGTACGCCGCTCTGGCCGAACCGGCGCGCGCCGGGCAGGCCGGAAAGAGTCTGCCCTCGTGGTACGTCGCCGGCACCGAAGACCACAGCATCGCGATCGAGACGCAGCTGTGGATGGCCGAGCGTGCCGGTTCCGCGGTGACCGTCGTCTCGCGAGGACACCTCTCGATGACGGCCGAGCCCGAAACCGTGGCCCGAGTCATCCGCGGAGCCGCCGAATCGCTCAGCTGATCCCGACACGCGACACGGCGGCGCCCGGCTGGTCACCCGACCAGCCGGGCATCATCTATGCGCTCGTCAATGACGTTTTTGGTCAGCTGGCGGAAATGGGCGCGCTGGCAATCCGAACGAGCCCGTCGTTCGCTGAGCGCGACACGGCCTCCAGCAGCGTTATAGACGAACTAGTACCTCTACTGGCCCCTATCATGGGGGGATGAGCACCTCGATGCCCTCCCAGGTCAAGGCAACCGCTACCGAGCGAGGAGCGAGCACGCGCGACCGTATCGTGGACGCCGCATCCGACCTCTTCTACGCTCACGGGCTCCGAGCGGTCAGCGCGGACCGCATCATTCAGCAGGCCGGCATCACGAAGGTCACCTTCTACCGGCACTTCCCCTCGAAGGACGACGTCATCGTCGCCTACCTGCAACGCCGCGCTGCATGGGAGCGCGAGGTCATCCTCGGTGCAAGTGCCGCTGTGCATGGCGACGTCGACGAGACGATCCGCTTGGTGTCCGAAGGGATCGGTCGCGAGGCCTGCACCCCCGGGTTTCGCGGCTGCCCCTTCATCAACGCTGCCGCCGAATACGCCGACGCCGATCACCCGGTGCGTCAGGTCGTCTCCGAGCACCGCACCTGGTTCCTGGCGATGCTCGCAAAGCTGGTCGGCGCGGTCGGGATCACCGATCCCGCTGTCGCCGACGAACTCATGATGCTCCGCGACGGCGCCATGGTCACCGGCTACCTCGGCACTCCCGACAGGGTCACCGCGGCTCTGCTCTCTGCAAGTCGCGCCGTGATCGACAAACAGCGGGTGGCGAAAGGATGACCGGATCCACCGACCTCGCCGCCATGCTCGCCACCCTCGAAGCGACCGCTCGTCCCGACGACTACGTCTTCGCCGTCGTCGC
The DNA here is from genome assembly GCA_963754635.1 of uncultured Actinomycetota bacterium. Taxonomy (GTDB): domain Bacteria; phylum Actinomycetota; class Actinomycetes; order Actinomycetales; family Microbacteriaceae; genus Microbacterium. The sequence continues at coordinate 375,997 of CAVWGM010000003.1, forward strand.
CCACGACCACCCCGTCGTTGCTCTTGCCGCGGCGACGATCGAAGAGAGCGAGGGCCTCACCGTCGTGCTGCGCCGAGCCGACGCCGATCTCCACGGGGTGGACTACGACTTCGTCGCTTCATGGCTGACCCTCACTGTCCACTCTTCCCTCGACGCCGTCGGCCTCACGGCCGCCTTCTCGCGCGCGCTCGGTGATGCGGGTATCAGCTGCAACGTGCTCGCCGGCTTCCATCATGACCACCTCCTCGTGCCCGTCGAGAGCCGCGACTGCGCCCTTGAGGCCTTACACGCACTGCGTCCCGCGTGAAGACTGCCCCGCGAGCTCGAAGCCGGTCGAGTCACAGTCGCGGCGCTTAGCCAGCCTCTATCGCTGCGGTCGTATCCCTGGACGCGCGCGGTGTGACGCCGGGCCGCAACGCGGCGCCCATCCCGGGCGCCGCTCGCCGCGTTGATGAGAGCCGCGATCTCAGTCGAGACAAAGGATCGCAGCCCCTCGAGAGTAGACGCGACGGCGGGAGTCGAACCCGCAACGCTGCCGGGTATGAACCGGAGCCCGGTCCCACCGGATCGCCGCGATCCCACGACGCTATCGTCGACGGCCGACGCTCGGCCGATCATGAACCGTCGTTGCGTCGTGCGTCGCCGTGTGACGGACGCCGGCCGGCTCAGTCGCCGAGTTCGGCGAGGTGCGCACGCAGCTGATCGACAACGAACGCGTGGTCCTGCGCCTGCGGCAGGCCGGACACCCCGACGGTGCCGACCACGCCGACTCCCACGATGGTGATGGGGAACACGCCGCCGTGCGCCGCGTAGAGCGAAGTGTCGAGGCGCGCGTCGGTGTCGAAGTCCTTGCCGGCGGCGCGGAACGACAGGCCGACGCCGTACGACGAGCGGCCGTACCGACGCGCGACGCGGGTCTTGCGATCGAGCCACCCGTCGTTGTCCGCGCTCGACCCCGGCAGGGCGGTGTGGAAGACCCGCGCCTCGCCAATCGTCACGCCGATGACCACGGGAAGCTCTGACTCCAGCGCAGCGGCGCGCATGCGCGAGCCGAGGGCCCAGGCATCCGTCAGATCGAAGCGGGGTAGCACCAACTCGCGCTCATCCTGCTCGACTCGTTCCAGGGTCAGCCGTGCATCCTCGCTCATGCCATCGACCCTACGGCTCCTGCATGTGCTCTCGCGCCGGCACGACGCGTCGCGGCGGCGGGGGAGCGTCGATCGCCCGCAGCATCCGTGCGAGCGACTCACGCAGCTGCGACCGCGCGGGCTCCTGGAGGTCGGTCGTGTACTCGACGCCCTCCGGGATCCACATCAGCCCATACATGGTCTCGCGCCAGTCCGCCCCGCCGACCGGCCATCGCGTGTGGGTGTCGTCCTCGGCCTCGGCGCCCTGGCCCCACTGCCCGAAGTGCTCGCGCATCGTCTCGAGCGGAAGCTCCATCACGGCATCCGCCTCTACCGCGGTGCGCACCCAGGACCGTGCGACGAAGATGAACTCCTCGATCTGCTCCGGGGTGAGCGGCTGGGGCTCGAACAGGACGCGGGTGTGCTCGACGGCTTCGAGCCGGTCGACGCGGAACGTGCGCCAGTCCTCCTTGTCGAGGTCCCAGCACAGCAGGTACCAATGCCGCTCGGCCGGTGCGAGGGCGTGCGGCTCGACGCGTCGCCGCGTGACGTCGCCCGATGCCGCTGTATAGGAGAAGCGCACGCGCTCGTGGTCGCGGCAGGCGAGGGCCAGCTCGCCCAGCACTTCGCTCGAGACCGCGGCGCCGGCGTTGATGCCGGTGGGCTGCACCGTCCCGGCGAGGGCGTTCACCCGCCGCCGCAGGGGCGCAGGCAGCACCTGCTCGAGCTTGGCCAGCGCGGTGATCGTCGTCTCGGGACCGCTGACGAGGCGCTGGGATGCCGCGACCCGCAGTCCGATCGCCATCGCCACCGCTTCCTCGTCGGTCAGCAGCAGCGGGGGCACGGCGCTCCCGGCCTCGAGTCGGTAGCCGCCGGCCGAACCCGGCGAGGACTCGATGCGGTAGCCCAGGTCGCGCAGGCGCTCGACGTCGCGACGGACGGTCCGCTCCGTCACACCGAGGCGGTCGGCCAGCTCCGGCCCTGGCCAGTGCCGATGGGTCTGCAGCAGGTTCAGCAGCGAGAGGGCTCGGGTCGTCGTATCGGACATGGCTCAAGATTGTCGCACTATGAGGACCGAATGTGACCGCAATGGTTCGTACCTTGAATCCATGGCGAACGAACCGATCATCGAAGCGCAGGGCTTGACCAAGCGCTTCAGCGTCAAGAAGAAGGCCGTCGAGGCGGTCACCGACCTCACGTTCCAGGTCGAGCGCGGCGAACTCGTCGCGTTCCTGGGGCCCAACGGCGCGGGCAAGTCCACCAGCCTGCGCATGCTCACCACCCTCATCCCGCCCACGTCCGGCACGGCCCGCGTCGTCGGGCACGACATCCTCACCCGTCCCGCCGACGTACGCGCCCGCATCGGCTACGTGGGGCAGCTGACCAGCGGCAGCTTCTCGCAGCGGGCCCGCGACGAACTGCTCAGTCAGGGCGCCTTCTACGGCATGTCCAAGGCGGCGTCCAAGGCGCGCGCGGACGAGCTCATCGAGTCGCTCGATCTCACCGGCTTCGCGAACCGCGCGGTCCAGCAGCTCTCGGGCGGGCAGAAGCGCCGGCTCGACGTGGCTCTCGGGCTCATGCATGCGCCGCCGCTCATCTTCCTCGATGAGCCGTCGACCGGGCTCGACCCGCAGAGCCGGGCGAACCTGTGGCAGCACATCCTCGACCTGCGTCGGAAGTACGGCACGACGGTCTTCCTCACGACCCACTACCTCGAGGAGGCCGACCGGTACGCCGAGCGCGTGATGGTCATGGACAAGGGGCGCGTGATCGCCGACGACACGGCGACGGCGCTGAAGGCCAACCTCGCCGGCGACGTGCTGACCTTCGGCTTCGCCTCGGAGACGGTCCCCGCGCCCACTCCACACGGCGCTGACGCGCCGCGCGGAGCCTCTGGGCGCGTGGGCCCACCCGCGGCCGCTGTCGCCGTGATCCAGAGGCTCACCGACCGTGAGGTGCGGCTGACCGACGACGGCAGCGTGACCGTCACTGCTCCGGACGGCGACGCGCTGCTGCCGACCGCGGTGCGGGCGCTGGATGCCGCGGGCATTCGGGTCGCACGCGCGACGGGAGTGCCGCCGACCCTCGACGACGTCTTCCTCGCGCTCACCGGGCGCACGCTGCGCGAGGCGGGCGAGGGCGAGCCCGTCGAGGACGAGAGCGAGAGCGAGGGCGACAAGCCAGACAAGGATGCCGCGGCATCCGGATCCGCCGAACCGGCGGCAGAGAAGACGGGAGCACGCCGATGACCACGACGCAGGCCGAGGCCCGGCCCGATACCGCTGTGCGGGCGAACCCCGCGCGAGACACCTGGAACGTGCTGACCCGTGAGCTCAAGCCGGTCGTGCGCGACCCCTTCACGCTGATCTTCAGCCTCGTGCAGCCGCTGGTCTTCCTGGGGCTGTTCGCCCCGCTGCTGATCGGCTCGTCGGGCCAGCCGGTGGGCGAGACGCTGCAGTGGTTCGTGCCGGGTGTGCTGGTGATGATCGTGCTGTTCGGCACGGGGGCGACCGGGTCGAACCTGCAGTACGAGATGATGACGGGCTCGCACGAACGGACCCTGGTGGCACCGCTGGCACGCTCGTCACTGCTCGTCGGACGCGCGCTCAAGGAGATCGTGCCGATCGTGGTGCAGGCGGTGCTGATCGTGCTGATCGCCTGGCCGTTCGGCTTCAGCATCAACGTCCCGGGTCTCGTGATCGGGCTCGCGCTGCTCGCGGTGTTCGGGGTCGGGCTCGGCTCACTGTCGTACACCCTCGCCCTGAAGACGAAGGATCGCGAGTGGCTGTTCTGGGGAGTGCAGCAGACACTGATCTTCCCGCTGCTCATCCTCTCGGGCATGCTGCTGCCGCTCGACACGGCACCGGAATGGATGCGCGCGGTGGCGAGCGTGAACCCGATCAACTGGGTCGTGCAGGCCGAGCGGGCGCTGCTGGCCGGCGACCTCGGCGCCACCGCGGTGCTGTGGGGCTGGGTCTCGGCGCTCGTACTCGCGGCCCTCGGCCTGTGGGCCGGGATCCGGGCGATGCGCAAGAGCAGCTGACGCTGTCGTCGCGCACGGATGCCCTTCCCGCCTGGCCGCGGGAAGGGCATCCGTGCTCCCGCGACCCGATGCGGCGCCGCACGCGTTCGGGCGCGTCAGAAACACCCCGTCGGACGCACTAACGTAATCCCATGACGACGGCGACGCGGCGAGGCATCCTCGCTGTCGTCACCACTCTCGTGCTGCTGGCTCTCGGGGTCGGCCTGGGGGTCGTCGTGGGCGATGCGCTCGGCATCCGCACCGAGCCCGCCGAGCAGATGCAGCCCGCCCCGCCGACAGAGCCCGAGCTGGGCGCCGTCGTCCCGGCGCCGCGCATCACGAGCATCGACACTCCGCGTGGCGCGCGATACGAGGCCGCCGCGCAGAGCCTCAGCGAGGCCGTCGAGACGGCTCAGCTGCACGAGGGCGAGGTATCGGTCTCGGTCGTCTCCGGCGGCGTCGACGACGCCGCCGAGACGTACCGGCTCACCGGCACCCCCACGGCGCTGCGCATCGAGGCGGCGAGCGAGGCCGGCGGGGTCCGCGGACTTTACGACCTGGCCGAGCAGATCCGCACCGGTCGCTCGATCGCCGAGCACCTCGGCGAGGAGGTCAGCTCTCGGCTCCCCTTCCGCATGGTCGACATGGGCGCCGTCGGGGTCGAGCCCGACCCGGCGGCATGGGAGCGCGGAGACGACTACTCGCACGCCTCCAAGGCCTTCGACCAGGTGCTCCTGCCCGAAGCGCCCTACATCGATGAAGCCGCGCTCGCCGACGCCTTCGCCGACTTCGACGAGTTCATCCGCCACTCGCTCGCGAACGGCTACACGGCCGTGGCGTTCCCCGGTTTCGTCGAGTTCGTCGCGTTCGATGAGGTGGCAGACGGTGAGGTCTACACCGAGGGCGACGAGCACCGTGCGCAGGCCCTCGCGCTGCGCGAGGCGTTCGGTCCGTTCTGGCAGCACGCGGACCAGCTGGGCATGGACGTGTTCCTCCGGACCGACATGCTCACTCTGACCACTCCGCTCGAGCAGTACCTCACCGAGCGTTTCGGCTCGCTCGACACCGAGAACCCCGAGCTGTGGGAGGTCTACGCCGCCGGGCTCGACGAGCTGTACGCCGCCGAACCCGCCCTGGACGGCATCCTCATCCGCATCGGCGAAGCCGGTCAGGTCTACGACGTCGAGGGCTGGGACTACTACTCGCAGCTCGCCGTCCGCACCCCCACGGCCGTGCGCGCGATGCTCGAGACGCTCAGTGCCCAGGCCGAGGCATCTGATCACGAGGTGATCTTCCGCACCTGGAGCGTGGGTGTCGGCGCCGTCGGCGACATGCACACCAACCCGGCGTCGTACGAGGCTGTGCTCGGCGGCATCGACTCGCCCGCGCTCATCGTGTCGACGAAGTACACGCTCGGCGACTTCTACAGCTGGCTGCCGCTGAACGACACCCTCGAGCAGGGCGAGCAGCGACGCATCGTGGAGTTCCAGTCACGGCGCGAGTTCGAGAACTTCGGCGCCTTCCCCAACGACCTCGGACGCGAGTACCAGTACGCGCTGCAGACGCTGCTCGCCGCCAACGACAAGATCGAGGGCGTCTGGGTCTGGACCCAGGACGGCGGTCCGTGGCGGGCAGGCCCCATGACGCTGTACCTGAAGGCCGGGTTCTGGCAGCTCTACGAGCTCGACACCGTCGTGGCCTCGGCTCTCGCTCGCGACCCGGACGCCGACGTCGCCGATGTGACCGCGGGCTGGGCGCGTCAGTGGTTCTCGGACGACCCTGTGACGGTCGGCGCGATCGTCGAGGCGATGGACCTGTCGCGCGAGGCGATCGAACAGGGGATGTACATCGAGGCCTTCGCCGACCAGCGGGTCTTCGCCATCGGGCTCGAGCCGCCGCCCATGATGTGGATCTTCGAGTGGGACATCCTGACCGGTGACTCCGCCGTGCTCGACGTCCTCTATGCGATCTCACGCGACGCCACCGGCGGCGACATCGAGGCCGCCATCGACGGCGGTCGCGAGGCCGTGGCGACGGTCGAGCAGATGCAGGAGGCCGTGGCGGCGACGGATGCCGCGACCTGGCACGATCCCGCGATGCACGAAGCGTTCACGGAGACGCTCGCCTACGAGGCGGATGTGCTGCGGCTCCTCGCGTCTTACCGCGCGATGATCCTGCACCAGGGTCAGTGGCACGACACCCTCTCGCCCGACGCCTACGCCGCGTGGGATGCCGACCGCCAGGAGTACGAGACGCTCGCGGCCGCGCACCTCGAGGCCTACGAGGGGAACATCGACTACCCGGCGTACAACCTCACCGCCGCCCAGCTCGGCGTGGAGCGTGCGGAGCGCGACCTGGCCATGGCCTGGATCGCCCGCGTGCTGCTGGCGCTTGCCCTCGCCTGGGTCGTCATCGGGATCATGGCCGCGCGAACGCGACTGGTGCGCCGGCCCGGTGCGGCCGCCGCCCGGGTGTCGTGGATCGCGTCGATGCGCCCATGGCGTGCGCGCGAGTCGACCCTGGGCATGCTCGAGCTCGATCGGTGGCTGCTGCTCGTCGTGCCGGCGGCGCTGCTCGTGGCCACGCGCGCCGTGCAGACCTCCTTCCTGTCGTGGACGCATCTGGCTGTGGTCTTCGCCGCGTGGGCCGTGTTCGCGCTCGTGGCCCGCGCCTTCCTCGGGCGCCGCTCGCCGTGGCCCGCGATCGCCGCAGTCGGCGGAGTGGTCGTGCTGCGCTGCATCGTGACGCTGTTCGCCCTGTCGTTCTCGGGTCCGGGCGGGTACTGGTTCGCATTCTGGACCGAGCCCGTGCTGCGCACGATCTACATCGCCGTCGCGTTCGCGCTGTTCGTCTGGGTGTTCATCGCCGCCGGCTGGGCGCTCGCCGCGCAGGTGCGCGCACGCCGGGCCACCGGCTACGTGCTCGCGGCCGTCGGCGCCGGCCTCGCCGTGCCGGCTGCGATCATCGGCACGATCGGCCTCGAGGGCGCACTCACCGCCTGGAACGACGAGATGGGGCTCCTGCCGTGGGGGCTGGCGCGCATCCTCGGCATCACCACGTACCTCGAGATCCCGGCCGAGACGCCGTGGATCGCCGCGGCCTTCGGTGCGCTGCTGTTCCTGGCGGGGCTGCTGCTGGCGCTGCCGTGGAAGCGGCGCGCGGCTGCGGCATCCACTCCCGCGCCGTTGGCGGACGCAGGCGCCGAGGCCTGACCGGCGTCGGCGTTGACGCGTTCCACAGGGATTCCGGCCTTCTACAGGAGGAATCGGCCCGAGATCTCCTGGTGAGCGAGCGTTCTCCTGTAGAGGGTCGTGTCACCCGGCGGTCGGGTCGGTCGCGCGCCGGTCGTCCAACGAGCGCTGCGCGTCGCCGCGTGATGCCGACGATGCCCGCGACCAGTGCCACCGCGCCGATGGCGAGCACGAAATAGGCCGTCGCGGCCGCGGGTGACAGCGCGAGCATCCAGTCCTCGACCGCCGCGCGGCGATCGGCGTCCACCGTGATCCACAGGGCCAGGCCGGCCACGGCCGCGAGCGCGATGCCCCAGATGATGGCCGCCCACCGGATGCGGGGCCCGGCCGGTCCGGACTCGGCCGGGGTGTTCGGGGTCGATGCTGCCTCGGTGTAGTCGATCATCGGGTTTCCTTCGTCTCGTAGATGGTGACGTACACCGAGCCGACCGCCTGGTCGAGCACGATGCGCTGGCGCGTCGCGGCTTCGCCGGCCACCGCGGTGTTGCGGACGAACCACGTCCACTCGGCGGAGCCGTCCGACCCGGCGTCCGGGTAGATCACGCCGTCGTCGATGAATTCTCCGGAGTCCGGGTTGAGGCGGGTGTAGCTGACACCGCCGCCGCCGAGCGTCGCCTCGAGCTCCAGCAGCGTGCCCGGATAGACCTCGATGTAGGTGTCTCCCGCGCCCTTGCGCACAGTGATCGTCCCCGCCTCGATCGGGTCGTCACCGGAGAGCCGGCTCACCGAGATGTTGCTGACGCCGAACGGCTGGGTGACCGATACGGGCTCGGTGCTCGTCCCCAGGTTCAGGCTCAGGAAGACGAGACTGCTCGGGCCGGATACCGCGGCCGTGGTGATCCCGGTCGCGAGGAGCACGATCGTCACGGCCGTCAGGAACCCGCTCCGTCGGCGCACCGCACCGGCGACGATCATCGCGAGCGCGGTGACCAGCGCGCCGGTGAGGATGCCGATGGCCGCCGCATAGGGGGTGGTCGCCGCATCCGCGAGTGCGACGAGGGCACCGACCGCGCCCGCGACGATCGCGGCCCCGAGGGCGGTGAGCACGAAGATGAAGCTCGTGCGGGGCCTGCTCGCGCGGCGGATGCGTCGACGCTCCTCCGCCTCGGCGGCGAATGCGGCGCCGGCCGCCTCACGCTCGTGGCGCGCCTGTTCACGCGCTGCACGTTCGGCATCCTGCCGGGTGCGACGCCACGCATCGCTCTGCTCGCGCCAGGCCGCGTGATTCGCGCGCCATTCGGCGATGGCGGCGTCATCGGCGGGATCTGCCGGCGCGACGGGCTCGGTGGGCGCCTCCATCAGGGTGGCCGCGGACTCGGCCGGCGCCCGACCGGCCGAGTCCGCGGGATCTTCGGCGGTCGCCGCGTGGACGACGGCCGGATCGCCACCCGAAGGCGATGCGGCCTGCGCCGGCACGGACTCCGCGGAAGCCTGTCGCGGAGGCCGGGCGCGCCGGCCGGACTGAGCCGACCGGACGATGAAGAAGATGGCGCCTCCGATCAGGGTCAGCGCGATGATCACGCCGACGCCGCCGAAGGGGGAGGTGACGTCCCAGAAGGGCAGCGAGTATCCGCCGCCGAAGGCCGCCCACACCGGCCACGTCGCCGCGTTCCACAGCCACGGCACGACGGGAACGAAGCTCACGAGGGTGAGGATGAGGATGCCGATCATCGCCGGGTCGAACCGCCCGTGGAACAGCTCGCGCACGTGGATCCGACCGGTCGTGTCGGGAAGCAGGGCCCACGCGATCGCGTAGACCAGAAGGGCCGGGAAGCCGAGCACGGCCACCACGGCGAAGATGCCCCGCACGACGATCGGGTCCACGCGCAGGCGAGCCGCGATTCCGCCGCACACTCCGCCCAGCCACGCGTCGCCGCGGACGACGCCGAGGCCGCGCACCCAGGAATAGAAGCGGTCCGCGGCCGTCGGAAGCCCGGGGGGAGCAGGCGGCGGCGGTCCCGGATCGACGGGAGGAGGCGCGGACGTCGTGTCGGTCATGTCTCAACCCTGGCGGCGCCGGGGCTGCTCGTGCCATGGGGTGATCCCCTGACTGGACCCTGATCTCCGGAGCAGGGATGCGGGGTCGTGGTCGTCGGGTGGTTTGATGTCGGCATGGCCTCCCCTGCGACGACGGATCCGACGACGGTCCGTCCGCCGTTGCTGCGACCGCGCGACTGCGCCGTCTCGGGGGTGTCGGCCGGACTCGCCCGACACCTGGACTGGCCGCTCTGGCTCGTGCGAGCTGCGTTCGTGGGACTCGCGTTCGTAGGGGGAGCAGGGGTGCTGCTCTATGCGTGGCTGTGGGTCTTCACCCCGTGGGATGAAGCGAACACGGACGCCGACGTGCCCACGCACCGCGTGCCCGTCGCCTGGATCCTCACCGCGCTGTCGATCGTGGCAGCCATCGTGACGCTGTCGGGGATGGCGCTCTTCGCCGGCAACGGCCTCTCGTTCGAGGCGATGCCGCTGTGGGTCGAAGGGGTGTTCGTCGTCACGGTGCTCGCCGCTGCGGCAGGCGTCTGGGCGACGCTCGTCGACCGCCGCGATCCGGCTCGCGGCCCGCGACACGAGATTGCGGTCCGGATCATCGTGACGGCGGTGCTCGTCGGCGTGCTGATCGCGCAGCTCGGCGCTCTGCGGTCGACCGGGGTCGCCGGGTTCGTGCTCGCGTTCATCCCCATAGCGGGGCTCGGGCTCGTCTACTCGTCGACGCTCGTCGGCAAATGGCGCGAGCTGGCCGGCGAGCGCGTGCGGCGCATCCGCGAGGAGCAGCGCGCCGAGATGGCGGCCCACCTGCACGACTCGGTGCTGCAGACGCTCGCACTCATCCAGAACCGTGCCGGGGCTTCGAGCGAGGTCGCTCGCCTCGCCCGCGCGCAGGAGCGCGAGCTGCGCTCGTGGCTCTTCGACGCAGACGCCCCCGCCGACAGCGACCTGTCCACCGATCTCCGCGACTACGCCGCTGGGCTCGAGCTCGATTACCCGGTGCGCATCGATGTCGTCTCAGCGGGGCTGCCGGCCGAACGCGCGAGCGGTGAGGTGGCCGCCGCGTCCCGAGAGGCGATGCTCAATGCCGCGCGCCACGCCGGCGGCGAGGTCTCGGTCTACATCGAGGGCAATGCGACGGCCGTGGACGTGTACGTGCGGGACCGAGGCGCGGGGTTCGATCTCGAGAGCGTCCCGGCCGACCGTCTCGGCATCCGCGAGTCGATCGTCGGTCGCATGCGGCGAGCCGGCGGGTCGGCCACGATCCGGCGCGGCGCCGGGGGCGGCACCGAGGTGCACCTGCGGTTCGCGAAAGAGGCGACGGCAGCGCGGGATGCCGCGACCGCCGAGGTCCGCCGTGGGTGAGTCGCCGGTCCGCGTGGTGATCGTCGACGATCACTCGATCTTCCGGTCGGGCCTGCGCGCCGACCTCGACGACACCATCGATGTGGTCGGCGAGGCGGCGGACGTCGCGGCCGCCGTCGTGGTGATCGAGGCGACCCGGCCCGATGTGGTGCTCCTCGATGTGCACCTTCCCCCCGGTGCGGGCGCCGGGGCAGCGGCATCCGTTCCCGAGGCGTCCGGCGGCGAGGCGGTGATCCGGGCGGCAGGACCGGGAGTGCCGACGACGCGGTTCCTGGCCCTGAGCGTGTCGGATGCCGCAGAGGACGTCGTGCGTGTGATCCGCGCCGGCGCCCGGGGCTACATCACGAAGGGCTCCTCGGGGGCCGAGGTGAGCCGCGCGATCCACGCGGTGGCCGGGGGTGATGCGGTCTTCTCGCCGCGGCTGGCGGGTTTCGTGCTCGATGCCTTCGGGGCTCCCGTGGGGGAGACCGCCGCCACCAGCGACGAGCTCGACCGCCTGTCGTCGCGCGAGCAGGAGGTGATGCGGCTCATCGCGCGCGGGTACGCGTACAAGGAGGTCGCAGCCGAGCTGTTCATCTCGATGAAGACCGTCGAGTCGCACGTGTCCGCGGTGCTGCGGAAGCTGCAGCTGTCGTCGCGGTACGAACTCACCGCCTGGGCGTCCGAGCGGCGCCTCCTCTAGTCCTCGGTGTCGGCGTGCGCGCCTAGACTTGTGTGGACATGACCGACGCCCCGCTTCCTCTCATCGTCGGCGCAGATCACGGTCCGCAGCCCACCGGCGCGCGCCCCGACGACGACCTTCTCGCCGGCCTCAACGAGCCGCAGCGCGAGGCGGTCACCTACCGCGGCCCCGCGCTGCTCATCGTCGCCGGCGCCGGGTCGGGCAAGACCAGCGTGCTCACCCGTCGCATCGCGAGCCTGCTGCGCACGCGCGAGGCCTGGCCGAGCCAGATCCTCGCGATCACCTTCACGAACAAGGCCGCCGGCGAGATGCGCGAACGCGTCGAGCAGCTCGTCGGAGACACCGCGCGCGGCATGTGGATCTCGACCTTCCACTCGGCGTGCGTGCGCATCCTGCGGCGCGAGGCCGAGCAGTTCGGGTTCACGAAGGCGTTCACGATCTACGACTCCGGCGACTCCCGCGCGCTCATCAAGCGCCTGGTGAAGCAGCACGAGGCCGACGCCTACGGGCTCACCCCCGCGGCGACGCAGAGTCGCATCTCCAAGCTCAAGAACGAACTCGCGGATGCCGAGTCCTACGCTCGATCGGCCAACATGAGCGACCCGGCCGAGCGGGTGTTCGTCGAGCTCTTCGCCGCCTATCAGCGTGAGCTGCAGCGCGCGAACGCCTTCGACTTCGACGACCTCATCGGGCAGACGGTGTTCCTCTTCCGGGCGTTCCCGCACGTGGCCGACGTCTACCGCCGCCGGTTCCGGCACATCCTCGTCGACGAGTACCAGGACACCAACCACGCGCAGTACGCGCTCATCCACGAGCTGACCCGGCCCATCGGCTCGGACGCGGGGCCGATCGCGTCGTCCGGCGGCATGATGATCTTCGACGCCGACCCGGCCGAAGACCCCGACAAGGCCGGTGCATCGCTCACCGTCGTCGGTGACTCGGACCAGTCGATCTACGCTTTCCGCGGCGCCGACATCCGCAACATCAGCGAGTTCGAGCGCGACTATCCCGGCGCGAAGGTCGTGCTCCTCGAGCAGAACTACCGCTCGACGCAGAACATCCTGTCGGCCGCGAACGCCGTCATCAGCAACAACTTCGACCGCAAAGACAAGAAGCTGTGGACCGACGTCGGCGCCGGCGAGCAGATCGTCGGCTTCACCGGCTACTCGCAGCACGACGAGGCGCAGTTCGTGGCCGACGAGACCGAGCGCCTGCGCAAGGCCGGCATCGACTACTCGCAGATGGCCGTGTTCTACCGGACCAACTCGCAGTCGCGCGCGCTGGAAGAGATCTTCATCCGCTCGGCGGTGCCCTACAAGATCATGGGCGGCACCAAGTTCTACGAGCGCGCCGAGATCAAGGACGCGCTGTCGTACCTCGTCGCGGTGGCGAACCCGGCCGATGAGATGGCGATGCGCCGCATCATCAACCGGCCGCGCCGAGGCATCGGCGACGTCACGATCGAGGCGATCTCGCGCTACGCCGTCGACCAGCAGATCACCTTCCGCGACGCCCTGGCGAACTCCTCGGCGCTGGGTGTCGGCCCCAAGATCCAGGCGGCCATCGCCCATCTCGACGCGGTGCTGGCCGAGGCATCCGCTCTCATGCTGCCTCCATCCGGCGAGCTCGCCCCGCCGACCGTCGTCGCCGAGGGCCTGCAGCTAGTGCTGAACAAGAGCGGCTACTACGACGCGCTGCGAGCGAGCAAGGACGCGCAGGACGAGGCGCGCATCGAGAACCTCGACGAGCTCGTGGCCGTCGCGCGGGAGTTCGCGCGCAACAACCCCGAGGGGACGGTCCTCGACTTCCTCACCGAGGTCGCTCTCGTCTCGGATGCCGATGACCTCGAGGACGCCTCGGGTTCGGTGTCGCTCATGACGCTGCACACGGCGAAGGGCCTCGAGTACGACGCCGTGTTCGTCACCGGCGTCGAGGAAGACCTCATCCCGCACCGCATCTCGGCGAACGAGCCGGGCGGCCCGCAGGAGGAGCGCCGGCTCTTCTACGTCGGCATCACGCGTGCGCGCAAGCGCCTCTACCTCTCGCTCGCCATGACCCGCGCGCAGTTCGGCGAGGTCACGGTCGCGATGCCCAGCCGGTTCCTGCAGGAGATCCCGAGCGAGCTGCTGAACTGGCGCCAGTCGCCGGGGGACGTCAACTCGCGCGGTGGCACCCAGTCGCGCGCCCTGAACGCCCGCCGTGGGTCGGGCTCGGGCTACGGCGGCTCAGGCGGTTCGGGATCGGGCGGTTCGGGGTTCGGCGGATCGGGCAACCGCTACGGCGACGACCTGGTGCCGTTGGCCCGGCGCGCGCCGGCCGGCTCGATCGACCGGTTCGCGAACAAGATCCCCGCGAAGGTGCGCGACAACGGCGACATGCAGCTCGCGCCGGGAGACCGCATCCGCCACGACGACTTCGGCGACGGCAAGGTCGACGCCGTGACCGGCGAGGGCGCGAAGCGCGTCGCCCACGTGAGGTTCGACAAGGCCGGGCCGAAGAAGCTGCTCATCAAGATCGCACCCATCGAGAAGCTCTAGTCTCCGAGAGCGCGCCGAGGTCCCGGGTTAGGCTCGAAATCATGGCTCTCTTCTCCCGCCGACCCAAAGACGCGTCCGGTTCGAACTCCGCGCAGGCCGCTGAACAGGCAGAGACGGATGCCGCGCCCCTCGTCGCCGCGGACGCCTCTGCCGACGCACGGGGCGCCGAACCCGGCGCGACCGAGCACGACCCGGCTGTGCCTGACGAGCCGACGCAGGAGGCGGCATCCGTCTCCATCTCGCTCTCTTCGTACGGCGGGCTCGGTGCGCCGGCGCCGCGGCCGGTGCAGGCTCCCGCGGCGAAGCCGACGGTTCCCACGCCCGTCCCGCGCACCTCGGTCGACGCGGCCACCCGGACCGCCCCGCCGCAGACCGAGACCGTGCCTGGCCTGCGCGACAACGGGCTGGTGCGGGCCGCGCTCGCCAAGGTCGGCGAGAGCGCGCCCCCGCAGGCCCTGCTCGACGTCGCCCGTCAGATGCTGCAGGGCCACCTGTTCCTGCGGGTGAAGGGCGATGCGCGCACGCTGCTCGCCGAGGGCAAGGACCTTCCGCTCGGGATGGTCACGCTGGGAGAGCGGAGGTTCACCATCGCGTACTCCAGCGGTGCCGCGCTGCAGGCCGCGATCCGCGCCGACGGCGATGTGGAGACCTCGGCGATGGGCCAGCCGGTCCTGAGCGTGATCCGCCACGTGCTGGGTGGCGGATTCGACGGGCTGATCATCGATCAGTCCTCGGCCCCTGCTCGCGCGGTGCTGCCCGCCGAGCTCCTCAAGCGCATGGTCGACAAGATCGACGAGCAGCTCACGATCAAGACGCTGCTGGCCGGCGAGCGCACGGCCGAGACGGCGCCCGCCGTCGTGAAGGCCCTGGCCGGTGCGCCGCTGTGGGTCGCGGTGGGAAAGCTCGACGATGGGCGCCCCGGCATCGCCGAAGGCCGCTCGAAGGAGGGCGAGCGGTTCCTCGAGGTGTTCTCGCACCCCCTCGAGGTGGCCGTGCTCGGACGGCCGGACCAGGCTGCGCCGCTCACCGCTGCGCAGCTCGCCGGCGCGCTCCGCTCCGACGAGGGCCTGTCGGGCATCGTCATCGACCCCGCGGGCCCGTGGATCCGCCTGTCGCGCGAAGACCTCGCCCCGCTGCTCTCCGCGACGTCCTGATCGCGGCCTCGACGCAGTGCGCGAGGCTCTGAGCACAACGTCGGCAGTCCGGGCACAGCGAGTGCGCCCGGCCTCGTCGTCATGCGGTCTGGCGAGGTGTCGGGGCGCGGATAGCCGACGTTGTGCACATCCGAGGGGACGGGCGAGGGGATGCGCGATGTCCGGCCGCCGCCCTAGGGTCGAGGCATGGCGTCGGAGCGCATCACGTTGACCATTCCCGGACCCGACGGCGACCGCGAGGTCGGGCTCTCCAGCCCGAACCGCGTGCTGTGGCCCGAGCTCGGCATCACCAAGCACGAGCTCGCCGAGTACATGCTCGCCGTGGCCGAGCCCTTCATCGCGGCCAACGGCGACCGGCCCGTCTCGCTGGAGCGCTTCCCCGAGGGCGTCGACGGCGAGAGGTTCTATTCGAAGAACCCGCCCAAGGGGGCGCCCGGGTTCGTCGAGGCTCAGACGGTCACCTACAACAGCGGGCGGCGGCATCCGCAGCTCATCCTCACCGAGATCGCGACCGCGGTGTGGGCCGTCCAGATGAACACGATCGTGTTCCACCCCTGGGCCTCCCTCACCGCGAACACCGACAACCCCGTCGAGCTGCGCATCGACCTCGATCCGCAGCCGGGAACGGATTTCGCGGATGCCGCGGCCGTCGCGCCCGCGCTGCGCGAGGTGCTCGCCGAGGCGGGGCTGACGGCGTTCCTCAAGACGAGCGGCAACCGCGGCATCCATGTCTTCTGCCCTATCGAGCCGGCGCACGAGTTCCTCGACGTCCGCCATGCCGTGATCGCCGCCGGGCGCGAGCTCGAACGTCGGCTGCCCGACAAGGTGACCATGAACTGGTGGAAGGAGGAGCGCGGGGAGCGCATCTTCATCGACTTCAACCAGGCCAATCGCGACCGCACCATGGCCGGCGCCTACAGTCCGCGGGCGCTGCCCGGGGCGACGGTGTCGACTCCATTGGAGTGGGAAGAGCTGGCGGATGCCGATCCCGCCGCCTTCACGATCCGGACCGTGCCGCAGCGGCTGGCCGACACCGGCGACCCCTGGAGCGGTCTGCTCGCGAAGCCGGGGCGCATCGACACGCTGCTCGAGTGGTGGCAGCGCGACCTCGATGCCGGGCTGGGCGAGCTGCCGTTCCCGCCGGACTTCCCGAAGATGCCGGGCGAGCCGCCGCGCGTGCAGCCGAGCCGGAAGAACGCCGAGAACTGGGACTGAGCCGTCCGCCCGCGTGCCCGCGCTCGGTCCAGGCCTCAGTCCAGGACGTCGCCCAGGTCGTACGCCGACACCGTCTCGAGCTGGTCGTAGGTGCACGAGCTCGGATCGCGGTCGGGACGCCAGCGCTCGAACTGCACGGTATGGCGGAACCGCCACCCCTCGAGCTGGTCGTAGCGCACCTCGAGCACCCGCTCCGGGCGGAGGTGCACGAACGACGAGTCGCGGTCGGGCGCCGAGAAGCGCGACTTCTCGCCCTCGCTCTTCACGGCCGCACCCTCGTCGTCGCGCTCGACGAGCGGGGCGAGCTCGTCGATCAGCTCGAGGCGGCGGGCGTTGCTCCACGCGGCGACACCGCCCACGGGATACAGCGTGCCGTCGTCGTTGTAGAGGCCGACGAGGAGCGACCCGACGCCCTGGCCCGACTTGTGGACGCGGTAGCCGAGGGCGACGACATCGGCGGTGCGCGCGTGCTTGATCTTGAACATCGCCCGCTTGTTCGGCGCATAGGGCTGGGCGAGCGGCTTGGCGATGACGCCGTCGAGCCCGGCGCCCTCGAACTCGGCGAGCCAGCGCGTCGCGCGCTCGGGGTCGTCGGTGGTGCGGGTGACGTGCACCGGATGCGGCACGCCGCCCAGCAGATCGACGAGCTCGGCGCGGCGGACCCCGAACGGCTCGGACTGCAGGTCGCGGTCGCCGCGAGCGAGCAGGTCGAATGCGATGAACATCGCGGGCGTCGTCTCGGCGAGCATCTTGACCCGCGACGCGGCGGGGTGGATGCGCTGCGACAGCGACTCCCAGTCGAGCCGCTGCGAGCCCGGCTCGCCCTTCGGCACGACGATCTCGCCGTCGATGAGACACGGCTCGGGCAGGATCCGCGCGAATGCCTCGACGAGCTCGGGGAAGTACCGGGTCAGCGGCTTCGCACCGCGGCTGCCGATCTCGACGTTCTCGCCGTCCCACGACACCAGCGCACGGAAGCCGTCCCACTTCGGCTCGAAGCTCAGCCCGCCGGGTGTCTTCTTCGGGTCGGGCACCTGCGGCACGGACTTCGCGAGCATCGGCGCCGGAATCTCAAAGGCCATGCGCACCATCCTGCCGTGGACCGCCGACGCCGGACAGCGGCACCCCGAAACCGGGTCAGGCCTCGATCGGATGCTTCGGCCGCGCCCAGCGGGCGGGCAGGTCGGGCCCGTCCCAGACCTGGATGACTCCCCACGCCGCCGCGGCGATCGGTACCGCCAGCACCGCGCCGACGATGCCGCCGAGCACGGTGCCGACGGTCAGGGCGACCAGGATCACGAAGGCGTGCAGCTTCATCGAACGGCCCATCAGCACCGGCTGCAGGAAGTTGCCCTCGAGCTGGTTGACCAGCACCACCACTCCGACGACGAGGAGCGCATTGAACCAGCCGTTGGCGACGAGCGCCACCAGCGCCGCGAGGATGCCGGCGACCGTCGCCCCGACGATCGGGATGAAGGCCAGCAGGAAGACGAGCACCGAGAGGGGGATGGCCAGCGGCACCTGCAGGATGAGCAGACCGATGAGGATGCCGACGGCGTCGACCAGCGCGACGGTGGCGGTGCCGCGGACGTACGACCCGAGCACCACGGTCGTCTTGTCGCCGATCCGCCGGGCGCGCAGGTAGTTCTCGCCGCGGAAGGGACGCAGCAGGAACTCCCACATCTGGGGTCCGTCCTTGAGGAAGAAGAAGAGGATCGTGACCATCAGGATGAGTCCCGTGACGAAGTTGGCCACGGCGCCCACACCCGCCAGTGCGCCGGTGCCGAACTGCGCGCTGGTGACGAAGTCGGTGAGTGCGGCGATCCACTCGTCGACCTGTTCCGGCTGGAGGAACTCGAACGGCAGCGTCTGCGACCACGCGATGAGGTTCTGGAAGCCGTCCTCGGCCTGGGCGTACAGGTCATCCCACTGGTCGCGCACCGCCCACACGATGAGCCAGCTCAGAAGGCCCAGGATCACCGTGATCGTGAGCATCGTGATGAGCGTGGCGAGGATGGCCGGGACGCCGCGCCGCCGCATCCAGTGCATCACCGGGTGGAACGCGCACGCCAGGATCAGCGCGATCACGAGGGGGATCGTGACCAGCGTGAGCTGCTGGATCGCGAACACGATTCCCGCGACGACCGCGACGACGACGATGATCTGGATCGATCGGATGCCGAGCTTGCCGAATCCGTCGGCCCACAGGCTCCACGGAGCACGCGTGGCTTTCAGCTCGACATCCTGTGACTCGAGACGAACCTTCTGCGGGTCGTGCTGGAACAGTCCCATGCGATGAGGCTAACCCCGGCTCGCAGGCTCTCCATACGGCTTGCCGCGCGTGCGGCGCGACTGCTAGACGAAGGCGCTCATCCCGGTGATGTCGCGGCCGATGAGGAGAGCCTGGACGCTCTCGGTGCCCTCGTAGGTGTGGATGGCCTCGATGTCGGCCATGTGCTGCATCACGCCGTTCTCGAGCAGGATGCCGTTTCCGCCCAGCAGGTCGCGCGCGATCGCCGCGATCCGGCGCGCGGCGCGGGTGTTGTGGTACTTCGCGAGCGAGGCCTGGGTCGGGCGGAGTCCGCCCGAGGACTCGAGGTCGGCGAGGTGGCGGCAGTACAGCTGCATCGCCGTGAGCTCCTCGAGCATCTGTGCGAGGCGCTCCTGCACCATCTGGAACTTCGCGAGCGGCTTGCCGAACTGGGTCCGCTGCTGCGCGTACGACAGGGCGGCCTCGTAGCAGGCCGTCGCGTGGCCGAGCGCCGACCACGCGACGCCGGAGCGGGTCGAGTACAGCACGGTCGAGGCATCCTTGAAGGTCTTCGTGCCCGGCAGGACGGCGCCTGCCGGCACGCGCACGCCGTCGAGGGTGACGAGCGCCTGATGGATGCCGCGCAGCGACGCCTTCCCGCCGATCACCGTGCCGGTGTACCCGGCCGTCTCCTGCGGCACGAGGAAGCAGCGCACCGCGCCGTGCTCGGGCGTGCCGGGGTCGTCGACGCGCGCCCAGACGAAGGTGATGCCGCCGGACGCGCCGTTGCCGATCCACTTCTTCGCGCCGTCGAGGACCCACTCCTCACCTTCGCGGCGGGCGGTCGTCTCGAGCGAGACGGAGTCGGAGCCGTGGTCGGGCTCGGTCAGGGCGAAGGCGGCGGGCACCTCGCCTCGGGCGACGGGCCTCAGCCACGCCGCCTGCTGCTCGGGGCTTCCGAAGAGGGCCAGAGTGCGCAGCGCCAGTCCGCCCTGGACTGCGATGACGGTGCCGAGCGATCCGTCGCCGCGGGAGACCTCCATGTTGACCAGTCCGGCCGCGAGGGGCGAGAACCGCGTCAGCTCGGGATGATCGATGCCGTCGTTGAAGAGGTCCCGCTCGCCCATGCGCATCGCGAGATCCAGGGGGTAGGTCGCGGCATCCCACGCGTCCTGCATCCGTGTGCCGACCTCGTCGACGTAGGACTGCGCGCGCTCCCAGACGGCGCGGTCCTCGGCCGGAATCTCGGCGAACACCTGGTAGTAGTCGGTGCCGAGGCGCGTGGTCACGTCGTAACCCTCGGTGGCCTGGCCGAGGCGGGGCTGGAAGTCGGTCATGATGGTGCTCCTCAGTCGAACGACGCTCTCATTGTATGGGACTAGATGTCACGATCTGTAGGACTGAGTCTCATCACCGGTGCGCGCGGTACCGGCAGGCGGCGACCGGCGGCGAGAGGGGCCGCCTGGCGTGCTAGTGTCGATGCGAAAACCGACTGGACGGTATGCATCAGCGCGAGGAGGCGCCATGGCAGCGGGCACGCGACGATTCGACGGGACGGTGTCGCTCATCACCGGCGCCAGTCGCGGTATCGGCTTCGCCATCGCACGGCGCCTCGTCGACGAGGGCGGCTCGGTCGTGATCACCGGGCGAAAGCAGGAGGGGCTCGACGCGGCGATCGCCGATCTGGGGGATGCCGCGACCGCCGTCGCGGGACGCGCCGATGACGCCGAGCATCGCGCCGCGGTCTTCGCGCACATCGCCGAGCGCCACGGCCGCCTCGACCACCTGGTCAACAACGCCGGGATCAACCCGGTCTACGGGCCGATCCTCGACGTCGACGCCGAGGCCGCGCCGCAAGATCCTCGAGGTCAACGTCGTCGCGACGCTGGAGTGGACGCGCGCGGCCGTCGGCGCCGGCCTCTCGCGGTCGGTCGTGAACATCGCGTCGGTCGGCGGCCTCGGCGCGAGCCCCGGCATCGCGTTCTACGGCATCTCGAAGGCGGCGCTCATCAACCTCACGATGCAGCTCGCGTACGAGCTCGCGCCCGCGCATCCGCGTCAACGCCGTCGCGCCCGCCGTCATCAAGACCGCGTTCGCCCGCGCGCTCTACGAGGGGCATGAGAGCCGAGGCATCCGCCGCGCTACCCGCTGGGCCGACTGGGCGAGCCCGACGACGTCGCCGGTCCGGTCGCGTTCCTGCTCTCCGACGACGCCGCGTGGATCACCGGGCCAGACGCTGCCGATCGACGGCGGCGCCGGCATCCGTCCGTTCCTCTGATCCAGCCGCGATTCGCGGAAGGATGAACCCATGAAGGATTCGCACGTCGCCGACGACGTCACCCGTGCCGCCGTCGAGCTGTTCGCCACCCAGGGCTACGCGAACACCAGCGTGCAGCAGATCGTCGAGGCCGCCGGCGTCACCAAGGGCGCGATGTACCACTACTTCGAGTCGAAGGACGATCTGCTCTTCGGCATCTACGAGACGGCTGCTCTCGCTGCAGAAGTCGCGAGCTCGACGAGATCATCGCGCGCGGCGGTGCGGTCGACGACGTGCTGCGCGCGGTCTGCGTCGACGTGATCGAGACGTCGATCGACTCACCTGCCCGAGGGCACGGTGTTCTTCCGGAGCATGCACATGCTCTCGGCGCCTCGTCAGCAGGAGGTCACGCGTCGCCGTCGCGCGTACCACGACGAGTTCGCCGAGCTCATCGAGCGCGGCCAGAGCGAGGGCGTCTACCGCACCGACATCCCGCGTCGCCGTGCTCGTCGCACACTTCTTCAGCGACCTGCACTACCTGTCGCACTGGTACTCGCCCGAAGGCCCGGAAGACAAGACCCTCGTCGCCGAGCAGCTCACCGACCTGTTCCTCACCAGCATCAGGAGACCGGATGCCTCAGCCTGACACCATGCGCGCCTGGCGCGTCACGACGCTCGGGCGAGCCCGCCGACGCGCTCTCGCTCGACGAGGTTCCGGTCCCCGCGCCGGCGCCCGGCGAGGTGCTTCTGCGCGTCGGCGCGGTCGCGGCGAACTTCCCTGACGTGCTGCTCGCCCGCGGGCAGTACCAGGTCAGGCCCGAGCTGCCGTTCACGCCGGGGGTCGAGTGCAGCGGCACCGTCGCCGCGCTCGGCGACGGGGTCACCGGTGTCGCCGTGGGCGACCGGGTCGTCGCCGCGAAGATCGGCGTGCTCGCCGAGTACGCGGTGGTGCCGGCATCCGCTGTCCAGAAGATTCCGGATGCCCTGACCGACGTCGCGGCGTCGGGTCTCACGATCGCGTACCAGACGGCGTGGTTCGCGCTGCACCGGCGGGCGGAGCTGCGGGCGGGCGAGTGGCTGCTCGTGCACGCCGCCGCCGGGGGAGTCGGTGCCGCAACGGTGCAGCTCGGCGCGGCCGCCGGTGCGCGGGTCATCGGAGTCGTCGGCAGTCGGCGGCGAAGGCCGAGGTCGCCCGTGCAGCAGGTGCCGAGCACGTCATCGTCCGCGACGTCGACGACATCGTCGCCTCGGTGAAGGAGATCACCGGGCGGGCACGGCGCCGACGTCGTGTTCGACCCGGTCGGCGGCGACGCCTTCGAGGCCTCGACCCGATGCATGGCGTTCGAAGGGCAGGATCGTCGTGATCGGGTTCGCGAGCGGCGAGATCCCCACGCTGACCGTGAGTCACACGCTCGTGAAGAACTACAGCGTGCTCGGCCTGTACTGGGGGCTGTACCAGGAGCGCTTCCCCGAGCTGGTCGCCGACGCGCACGCCGATCTGATGCGCCTGTTCGAGGGCGGCGCGATCGACCCGGTGGTGGATCACGTCGTGCCGTTCGCCGAGGCCCCGGCCGCGCTCACCGCTCTGGCGTCGGGAACGACGGTGGGCCGGTGTGGTGAGTCGCGCTGTGAGCGATCTCGCCGGACGGGTGTGCCTCGTCACCGGCGGTGGCGCGGGGAATCGGCGAGGCGTACGTCCGCGCCCTCCACGCCGCGGGTGCGCCGAGTGGTCGTCGCCGACATCCTGGACGACGACGGGCTCGGCGCTCGCCGACGACCTCGGCGATCGTGCGCTGTTCGTGCACCTCGATGTGACGGACGAGATGGAGTGGGCGGCGGCGGTCGAGGCATCCGTCGACCGCCTTCGGCGCGAATCGACGTGCTGGTCAACAATGCGGGCATCGCGAACGCCGCTCCCATCGAGCACCTGACGACGGAGAAATGGGATGCCGTCATCGCCGTCAACCTCACCGGCGACGTTCTTCGGGTGCCGTGCGGTCGTGCCCGCGATGAAGGCGCAGGGACGCGGCTCGATCATCAACATCTCGTCGGTCGAGGGCATGCGCGGCAGCCCAGGCCTGCACGGCTACACGGCCGCGAAGTTCGGCGTGCGCGGGCTGTCGCAGTCCCTCGCGGTCGAGCTCGGGCCCTTCGGCATCCGCGTGAACTCCGTGCATCCCGGCTTCATCCGCACCGCCATGACCACGCGGATCGATCCGGCGCACCTCGACATCCCGCTCGGGCGCCCGGGTGATCCCGTCCGATGTCGCGGGCACCGTCGTGTTCCTCGCGAGCGACGCGTCGTCCTTCACCAGCGGCGCCGAGTTCGTCGTCGACGGCGGCATGATCGCCGGCATCCCGCACAAGTAGCCGCGGCTGCCGCGTCGGCTCTGTCACCTCCGCCGCCTCGGCTCGTCGCGCCTGCGCGTGCCCTTCCCCGTGGGCCGGAGCGGGGGCGCCGCCCTGCCTGGCCCTCCGCGCGCAGCTCGCGCGCTCGAGCGCGCATCGTTCGCACGAGAGTGCATTCTTTCGGCGTGAAATACGTGCGCGCTCGTGCGAACCATGCGCGCTCGGCGGGGGTGTGGCCCCTTCTGGCGAAACCAGGACGCGGAGCGCTCGCGGCGAGCGGCGCTAACGCGCACCGAGCATCACGATCCTGCAACGAGAACATACCGCCCGGTCGGTTTCTGGGTAGAGTGAGCGCACCCGACACGAAGAGGTGCCGATGTCTCCCAGATTCCGTCCGACCCGAGCCTGCCGACGAGCCGACTCCAGCCGAGCAACGGCCGCGGCCGCTCAGCCGGCTGCGTGACCGGCCTGCAGCCGACCGTGACCGGCGTGCCCAGGGATGCGGCATCCGCTCCCGCGCGACTCGCCGTCCGCGACCTCACGGTCGTGTTCGGCGGACTGACCGCCGTCGACGACGTCTCGTTCGACGTGCGACCGGGCGAGGTCGTCGCGCTGATCGGCCCCAACGGCGCCGGCAAGACGACGGTGTTCAACGCCGTCTGCGGGCTCGTGCGCCGACGCGGGCGCCGTCTCGCGTCGACGGGCCGCCCGGCCCCGCGTCGCGACGGCCGATCTCACCGCGCGCGGGGTCTCGCGGACCCTGCAGGGCCTCGGGCCTCTTCACCGGGCTGACCGTGCGCGAGAACGTGCTCGTGCCCGCTCACTCGCGGCGCGGGATGCCGCAACCGACGCGTCGCACGCCGTCTGGACGCGCTCGGGCTGACCGGGTCTGGCCGATGCTGCCGGTGGCACGCTCTGCTCCTACCCCGAGCGCAAGCGCGTCGCGCTCGCCCGGGCACTGGTCACCGAGCCGCGCCTGCTGCTGCTCGACGAGCCGGCCGGCGGGCTCGGCTCCGACGACATCGCCGCAGCTCGGCGCGATCGTGCGCCGGGTCGCGGCCGACGGGTGCGCGGTGCTGCTCGTCGAGCACCACGTCGACTTCGTCATGGACGTGGCCGACCGCATCGTGGTGCTCGACTTCGGCCGCGTGATCGCGCGGGGCACACCCGGACGAGATCCGCGTCGATCCGCGGGTCGAAGAGGCGTACCTCGGTGTGGCGGCGAGCGCATGAGCGCGCCGTCGCCACCGGTCGGCGCCCTGCGCGATCGACCGGCTCACGCGTCGGCTACGGCGGCGCGCCCGTGCTCCACGACGTCGGCGTTGCGACATGCGTCCGCGGCGACGATCGTCGCCCTGCTCGGGGCCAACGGCGCCGGCAAGACGACGCTGCTGCGCACGCTCGCCGGACTCGTGCCCGCCGGCATCCGGAACGCGTCGCGCTCGACGGCGAGGACCTCGCCCGCGTCCGCACCGAGGACCGCGCTCGCCGCGGCATCGCCCTGGTGCCCGACGGGCAGAGCGTCGTCGCCGAGCTCACCGTCGACGAGAACCTGCGGCTCGGCAGCGCTGTGGCGCCACCGCGGCGTCCGGCCGCGCTCGCGCCGTCGACCAGCATCTACGACCTCTTCGAGCCGACTCGCCCGGCGCCGGACCAGCGCGGGACACCAGCTCTCGGGCGGCGAGCGGCAGATGCTCGCGCTCGGGCGGGCGCTGATCGCCGACCCGGTCGTGCTCGCTGCTCGACGAGCCGTCGCTCGGACTCGCGCCGCTCGTCGTCGCGCAGACTGATGGGCGTGCTCCGCGACCTGCCGCCGAGCCGCGGACTCACGGTGCTCCTGGCCGAGCAGAACGTCACGAGCGCGCTGTCGATCGCCGACCGCGGCGTCGTGCTCGACCTCGGCGAGGTCGTCGCCGATGCGCCCGCCGCCGACCTCGCCGCCGACTCCGCCCTCCGCCACGCCTACCTGGGGTTCTGATGGACCGACTCGTCTTCCTCCTCGCCACGGGCCTCGCCCGCGGCGCGATCTTCGCGCTGTTCGCTCTGTCGCTCGTGCTCATCTGGCGTGCGGCGCGCATCGTCAACTTCGCGCAGGGCGCGATGGCGCTCGTCGCCACGTACGTCGCGTTCGCCGTGACCGGGCTCACCGGCTCGTACTGGCGCCGGACTGGCCGCCGGCGCTGCATCGCCGGGCGCCGCGATCGGCTTCGGCGTCGAACGCGGCGTCATGCGCTTCGCGCCGCACGCACAACCCGCTGTCCGGCGTCATCGTCGCGATCGGCCTGGTCATGGTGCTGCAGTCCGCTGCTCGGCATCCTGTTCGGCCAGCAGTACCGGCCCGATGCGCGCACCCTTCGACGACAGCGCCCGATCGTGATCGGCGGGGTCGCCGCTGCTCTCGCCGTACGACCTGTTCGTGCTGGTCGTGGCGCTCGTCGTGATGGGCGGGCTCGCGACTGCTGTTCACCCGGACGTCGCTCGGTCTGCAGCTGCGGGCATCCGCGTTCGCGCCCGAGGTCTCGCGCGTGCTCGGCGTGCGGGTGCTCGCGCATGGTGACGATCGGCTGGATGCTGTCGACCGCCGTCGCCGCGCTCGCGGCGCTGCTGCTGGTCCCCACCGAGCTCGGGCTGAATCCGCACTCGACCGACGTGCTGTTCGTCTACGCGTTCACCGTCGCCGTGGTCGGCGGGCCTGGACTCGCCCGTCGGAGCGCTGCTCGGCGGACTGATCGTCGGAGTCGCGATGACGCTCGTGACCGGCTACCTCGGGCGCGACCGTCGCGCCGATCGGCGGTGCTGGTCCTGCTGGTGGGGGTGCTGCTGGTCAAGCCCGGCGGGATCTTCTCGCTGCGAGAGGCGCGCAGCGCATGAGCCGACTTCCTGCCCCGCTCTCACGGAGTGCCGCGCACGCTGCGTGTTCGGCGGCGCGCTGACCGTGCGTCGCGCTCGGCGGCACCTTCCTGCTCGACCCCTACCGCAACTTCCAGCTCGCGACCGATCGCGGCGTACTTCTGCGCCGTCGCCGGCCTGACGCTGCTGGTCGGCCTGAGCGGACAGCTCTCGCTCGGGTCACGCGGCACTGATGGCCGCGGGCGGCTACGGGTACGCGCTGACGGCGAATGCGCTGACGGATGCCGGCATCGACGGCGTCGCCGCGATTCCTGCCTCGCTCTCGCTCGGGGCGGTGGTCGCCTCGGGGCTCCTCGGACTGCTGCTCGGGCCTCGCCGCCGCACGCCTGCGCGGGCCGTACCTCGCCGGCGTGACGCTCGCACTGGTGATCGCCGCTGCCCGCCGTGACCGCGGTCTTCTCCGGGGTGCTCGGCGGGGATCAGGGCGTGCAGATCCCCTTCGACGGGGTGCCCGACGCGCTCAGCGCCGCTCATCGCGGTCGAGCAGTGGCAGGCGTGGGTGGCGATCGTCGTCACCGGCGTCGTGCGTCACGGGGCTGGCCGCGGTGCGACGCAGGGCGGCTTCGGCCTGCGCATGCGAGCGGTGCGCGACGACGAGACGGCGGCCCGGCTGAACGGCGTCGCGGCCGGCCGGGTCAAGATCGCCGCGTTCACCGTCAGCTCGGTCGCGGCGGGCGCCGGGCGGAGCGGTGCTCGTGCTTCGTGACGCAGTCGGTCAGTCCCGGCGCCTACACGCTCGGCGTTCTCGCTGCTGCTCGTGGTCGCGGTCGTCGTCGGCGGTCTCGGCAGCATCGGCGGCGCGGCGCATCGGCTCCGTGCTCATCGTGCTGCTGCCCTGGCTGATCGGGTCGACCACGTCCGCACTCGCCCTCCCGACCGACCTCGCGCAGCGGCTGTCGGGAAACGTCGTCGGTCCTGGTCTTCGGCGTGCTGCTGATCGTCGTCATGCTGGCCTGGCCGGGCGGCATCGCGCGGCATCCGCTGCGCCGGCGACGAGCGCATGCCGCGACCGCACCGCCGGCACCGGACCACTCCGCCGTCACGAACGCCGAGACGCAGCATCCGATCGCAATCCGTCCCTCATCAACCATCGACAGAGAGGTGACCATGTCACAGCACTCCACCGCACGCCGCGTCGATGGCGTCTGACCGCGCGCAGCCGCCGTCCTCGTCGCGCTCACGGCGTGCAGCACTCCCGCCGCCCGCCGCCGACGAGCCTCCCCGGCGTCACCGACGACACGGTGACCATCGGCACGCACACGCCGCTCGACCGGGCCGGCCGCCGCCGGCTACTCGTCGATCTCGGCCGCCACGTCCGCGTACTTCGACTACCTCAACGCCGAACGGCGGCGTGCAACGGCCGTGCGATCGAGTACATCGTCAAGGACGACGGCTACAACCCGGCCACCACGCAGACCGTCGTGCGCGAGCTGGTGCAGGAGGACGAGGTCTTCGCGATCGTCAACGGTCTCGGCACGCCCACGCACACCGCGGTGCTGGACTACCTGAACCAGAACGAGGTGCCCGACCTGTTCGTCGCGTCGGGCTCGACGAGCTGGAACCAGCCGGAGAAGTATCCGTACACGTTCGGCTTCAACGCCGACTACGTCGTCGAGGGCGCGGCGCTCGCGCAGTACGCGGCCGACGACGTACCCCGGCAAGAAGGTCTGCCTGCTCGGCCAGGACGACGACTTCGGCGACGAGCATCATCGAGGGCGTCGAGCTCGCGCTCGGCGCGGACGGGCTCGCCGCCGTCGAGCGGTACTCCGTGTCGAACCAGGACGTCGACGGCCCAGATCGGCGCCCTCAAGGCGGCCGGCTGCGAGATCAACGTCCTCGCGACCATCAACGGCTTCACCGCGCTGGCGCTGGGCACCGCCGCGCAGCTCGGCTGGTTCCCGAGTGGTTCTCGTCGTCGTCGGGCGCCGACTACCCGACGCTCGTCGGATACCTCGGCGAGGACGTCGGACCCGAAGCTGCTGCAGGGCCTCGTCGGGTGCGAACTACCTTCCTGCCGCTCGGCGTCGGACGACGAGTGGGTGTCGCTCTTCCGCGAGATCAACGAGGAGTACAACGACGATGCGCCGTTCGACGGCAACACGATCTACGGCATGAGCGTCGCGTACCTGTTCGCCGAGGCGCTCGACGCGGCCGGTGAGAACCCGACCCGCGAGTCGCTGATCGAGGCGGTGCTCAGGCGGCGGACTGGCCGGCAACGGCATCCTTCCGCTCTCCTTCTCCGAGCGACAGACCACGCCGCCTATCTCGGTGTCGGCATCACCTCGGTCGATCAGGGCATGCAGGACTACGTCGGTTCGACCTACGCCGTCGACGGCGGCTCGGTGGTCTCGGTGGAGCCCGAGCCCGTCGCCCTCGCCGGCTCGGGCGTGCCCGGGTCGTAAGGGCGCCGGGGGCCCGGACCGGTGAGCGGTCCGGGCCTCTCTCGTGCGCGAGGGCGTCCGGGCCTGCCCCGACCTGCCCCGAGGGTGGCGTCCCCGCCTGGCCCGACCTGCCCCGAGGGTGGCGTCCCCGCCTGCCCCGAAGGCGCATTCACCGCACGAAGGCGCACTCACCGAACGAAAGCGCACTCCCGACACGTGGGTTGAGTGCGCCCTCGTGATCAGGGTGCGCTCTCGCGGCCGGGGACATGGCGGGGAGGGCGGATGCCGTACACGGCCAGCCTTCGCGAGAGGAGTGCGGGCGTGCCGATGTGAGGCATGTCCCACCGCGCCATGAGGCGTCCGGTCGTCGCGCGGATCCAATCCTCGCGCTCCTTCTCCGCCGCCAGCACCTCGAGCGGATCCCGGTCGCCCGCCATCGCGGGGTCCAGGTACTTGCTGCGACCGTCGAACTCGCCCCATGCCGCGACCTCGTCAAGCCCGAAGTCGACCGCGTAGTCGCGTCCGTGCGGGCCGGGCACAGGCACTTGCAGCCGGATGCGGCGGAACCCGAGGCGTAGGAGCTGAAGCCGGCTCACGCTCTCACCGGGCAGCTGCGCGCGCCCGTCGGCGTGGTCGACGATCCACCGCGTCTGCCGGATGCCGCGGGCCCCGGGCATCTGCTCGATGCGCGCGCGCAGCCCGGCCCGGAACACTTCGTCCGCCGCGAGGTCGTATCGGCGCTCGCGCTCGCTCCAGGCCACGAGGCGGAAGGCGGCGTCGGCCAACGCGATCGCGGTCTCGGGGCGCGTCGTCCGCGCCGCGTCGAGCACCGTGCGGCTGAGGCTGGTGCACGCGATGCCCTCGCGCTCGACGATGTCCGCTTCGTCGAGCGGAGTCCGATGCCGCTGCACCGGTGCGGTCGAGCGGACGTGCGCTCCGCGGCGAAGCGTGGTGTGCACCGTCGGCGGGTCCCCTCCGTACAACGGCAGGCCCCACAGGACGGCCGCCGACTGGTGCGAGAACACGCCGCCGGACCCCCGCATCGCCCGCTGTGCGGCATGGACGCGGGCGAGGTGGCGGCCTTCGGACCACCACGAGCGCCAGATCGCGGCATCCGCGTACCAGCCTCGACGCACGCGGACGAGATCGCCGCCGCGCAGACGCTCTCCGCGCTGTCGCCAGTCCACGCCGGCCCACTCGAGGTGGGTCACATGGCGCAGGCTCTCGGCAGGGGGTGCGGCATCCATCGTCCCAGGCTGGCGCCCGCACCGCCCAGCAGTCCCCACCGCACCGGGTCCGTGCACAACGTCGCCCTGTATCCCGCCGGGGAGGAGGCGCCGTGGGGCGGCCCTGAGCCCGAGAGTGCATGCCGCTCACGAGGGTGCACCCTCCACACGTGCGGGGAGTGCGCTCTCGTGCGGCAAGTGCGCTTTCGGCGGGGAGTGCGCTTCGGCGGGGAGTGCGCTCTCGTGCGGCGGCCCTGAGCCCGAGAGTGCATGCCGCTCACGAGGGTGCACCCTCCACACGTGCGGGGAGTGCGCTCTCGTGCGGGGAGTGCGCTTTCGGCGGGGGAGGTGACCCGCGCGGTCAGGCCACCGGGGTGAACTGCGAGACCAGTTCGCGCTTGAGCACCTTGCCGCTGCTGCCGAGCGGCAGCGACGCGACGACGTGCACCACGCGCGGGTACTTGTACGCGGCGATGCGGTCCTTCACGAACGCCACGATCTCGGCTTCGTCGAGCTCGACGCCTTCGTGCGCGACGACGGCGGCGTGCACCTCCTGCCCGCGGACGTCGTCTGCCACGCCGAACACGGCGGCGACGGCGATGTCGGGATGCCGAGCGAGGACGGCCTCCACCTCGGTCGGGTACACGTTGTAGCCCGAGCGCACGATCATGTCCTTCTTGCGGTCGACGATCGTCAGCACTCCATCGACGTAGGTGCCCAGGTCTCCGGTGCGGAACCAGCCGTCGACGACGGCGGCGGCCGAGGCATCCGATCGCCCGAGGTAGCCCTTGAAGAGGTTGTGGCCGCGCACCACGATCTCGCCCAGCGCGCCGGGCTCGTCCAGCAGGACGACGCCGGACTCGACCTCGGCGTCGGCGATGGCGACGTCGACGCCCCACAGCGCCCTGCCGACGGTTCCCGGCCGGATCGGCTCGTGCAGCGGGTTCGACGACACCGTCGGGGCCGTCTCGGTCAGTCCGTACCCCTCGTGCACCTCGGCGCCGTAGGCCTCCGAGAACGCCTCCAGCACGGCCACGGGCAGGGCCGCGCCTCCCGAGACGGCGTACCGCAGCGGCGGGCGGGCGTCGGAGCGGCGGGCGGCCTCGAGCATCCCGACGTACATCGTGGGCACGGCGGTGAAGACGGTCGCCTCGAGGGACGCCATGAGCGCGAGCGCCTCGTCCGCGTCGAACCGGGGGAGCAGGATCACGGATGCCCCGACCCGGAAGGCGATGTTCATCACGGCGGTCTGCCCGAACGTGTGGAACAGCGGGAGCCCGCCGAAGACGATGTCCGACGAGCGCAGGTCGAACGCGTCGATGAGCGTGCAGTGGACCTGTTCGACGATCGACAGGTGCGACCCCACGGCGCCCTTCGGCGTGCCGGTGGTGCCCGAGGTGTAGAGGATGGTCGCGGCGTCGAGCGGGCCGACCGGTGCGTGCCGCACGATCGGCTGGGCGGCGGATGCCTCCACCTCCAGTCGCGGCAGGTCCACCCCCGCGTCCGCGGGGAGCAGGACGGTGACCAGCGGCACGCCGGCCCGTGCGGCCGCAGGCACCGCCTCACCCAGCAGCGGCGCCGCCGCCACGAGCACGTCTGCCTCGGCGTCGCGCAGCACGTACGCGATCTCGTCGGCCTTGAAGAGCAGGTGCACCGGCACCACGACGGCGCCCAGCGACAGCGCCGCGTAGTAGACGCGGGCGAAGTCGGGCACGTTCGGGATGAGCATCGCGACGCGGTCGCCGGCGCCGATGCCGCGCGCGCGCAGCGCTCCCGCGTACGCGCGGGTCTGGTCCCACAGCTCGGCATAGGTGGTCGCTCTGCCCATGAAGTGAAGAGCGGGCCGATCGGCGTGCCGTACCGCGGACTCACTGAGGATGCTCGCGACGGACAGGGTCGTGAAGCCGGCGCCGTCGATCGCGGGGTCGGGAAGGTGGGTCATCGCTGTCTCCTTCGACAGAGGGGAGGGGCCAGGGCGGCGGAAACGGATGCCGCATCCCGGCGGTGTTCAGCCGCGCAGCTGTGCGCGACCCAGGCTCGAGAGGTGGACTTCATCGGGGCCGTCCGCGATCCGCAGCGAGCGGATCCCGGCGTACAGCTCGGCCAGCGGGGTGTCGGCGGAGACGCCCGCCGCGCCGTGCACCTGGATCGCGCGGTCGATGATCGTCTGCACGGCGCGCGGCACGGCGATCTTGATCGCCTGGATCTCGGTCATCGCCTTGCGGTTGCCGACCGTGTCCATCAGCCACGCCGTCTTGAGCACGAGCAGTCGGAGCGCCTCGAGCTGGATGCGCGACTCCGCCGCCCACTCGCGGACCACGCCCTGGTCGGCCAGCGTGCGGCCGAACGTATGACGCTCGTTCGCCCGCGAGATGAGAAGCGCGAGCGCGCGCTCGCCCATGCCGATCGCCCGCATGCAGTGGTGGATGCGGCCGGGGCCGAGGCGTGCCTGAGCGATGGCGAAGCCCGATCCTTCCTCGCCGATGAGATTCGAGGCGGGGACGCGCACGTCGTCGAAAGCGATCTCGGCGTGGCCGCCGTGATCGCGGTCGTCGTAGCCGAACACGCTCAGGGGGCGCACGATGCGCACGCCGGGCGTGTCGCGCGGCACGAGCACCATCGACTGCTGCCGGTGGCGGTCGGCGTCGGGATCGGTCTTGCCCATCACGATGAAGATCGCGGCATCCGGGTTCATCGCCCCCGTCGACCACCACTTGCGTCCCGAGACCACGAGCTCGTCGCCGTCGCGACGGATCCGGGTGCCGATGTTCGTGGCGTCGGAGGATGCCGCGTCGGGCTCGGTCATGCAGAACGACGAGCGGATCTCGGCCTGCAGCAGCGGGTCGAGCCATCGCTGCTTCTGCTCCGCGGTGCCGAACTGGTTCAGCACCTCCATGTTGCCGGTGTCGGGCGCCGCGCAGTTGAACGCCGCCGGCGCCAGCCGCGGGCTCCACCCCGTCACCTCGGCGACCGCCGCGTACTGGAGGTTCGTGAGCCCCGCGCCGCCGTGCTCGCCGGGAAGGAACAGGTTCCACAGTCCCGCGGCGCGGGCCTTCGCCTGCAGGGCGGTCACGACCGGCCAGCCGCCCCAGCGGTCGGGCTCGGCGGCGAGCTGCTGGTCGAGGATCGGCTCCGCCGGCAGAACATGCTCATCGAGGAACGCTCGCGCCTGCGAGGTCAGCTCCTGCGTCTTCTCATCGGGCGCGAAGTCCATCAGCGCACCTCCATTCCCTTGCGTGCGAGCGGCTCGACGAGCGCGCCCATCCGATCGAAGCCTTCGCCGACGGTGTCGCCGGCCTGGTAGCGGAAGTGGATTCCCTCGAGGATCACGGCGAGCTTGTAGGCCGCGAACGCGCGGTACCAATGCAGATCCGGGATGCCGATTCCCGCGCGCTGCGCGTACACCTCGACCAGCTCGTCGAAGGTCGGGTATCCGGCGCCCGGATCCACGGCGCTGGGGACCGCACCGGCGAAACCGCCGGGCAGGTTCGCGATATCCCAGTAGAGGGCGAAGATGCCGAGGTCGACGAAGGGATCGCCGAGCGTGGCCATCTCCCAGTCGAGGATCGCCGAGATGCGAGGCGCGTGCGCGTCGCCCACGACGAGGGCGTTGTCGAGGCGGAAGTCGCCGTGGACGATCCCGGCACGCGGGGAATTCGGCATCCCCTCCGCCAGCGAGTCCTGGAGAGCGTCGAGGATCGGGGTCTCTCGAGATCGCGAGGCCTCCAGCTGGCGCCGCCAGGTCGAGAGCTGCCGGTCGAGGTAGCCGTCGGGGCGGCCGAAGTCCTCGAGGCCGACGTCTGCCGGCTCGACGGCGTGAAGATCGGCCAGGCAGCGCACGAGTTCGAAGCCGAGGCCGCGGAGCCCTTCTGGGGTGTAGCCGGCGTTCTGCGCGGGATGCGCCAGCACCACGCCCGGCGAGCGTTCCATCACGAAGAAGACGGTGCCGGTGACTCGCGCGGACGCGGTGTCGTCGACGACGTCGACCGTGCGCGGAACGGGGACCGCCGTGCCGGCCAGGGCGGAGATGACGCGATGCTCGCGCCGCATGTCGTGTGCGCTCGAGAGCACGTGCCCCAGGGGTGGGCGTCGCACGATCAGCGGAACGAGCGCACCGTCGACGGCGTACGTGAGGTTGCTGCGGCCCCCGGCGATGACCGCCGCGCTGAGCGGTCCTCCCGCCAGCTCGGGGTGCGCCGTGGCGAGCCACGCCGTCAGGCCCGCGACATTCAGCCCGGGAACCTCGGTCATCGACGACCCGCCTCTCTCTGCGGCCGCTTCGCTGCGACCTGCGACCAGCATACCGGATGGTCGGTATGCCCGCTTACCGAGATCTCTGAGGCAGGGGGTCAGTGCCGCGGCGTCCATCCGAGCGGACGCGGCCCACTCGCCACGGCGCGCTCGTCGTCGGCCTGCGCGGACCAGCCTTGCGCGGCGTCGATCGCGTCGAACCCGCCACGTGCGACGCGGAAGCCGACGTCGTCGTGGTGCATGCGCGGCGCCCCGCCGCGACGCGTCGACGCGCGCACGCTCCAGGCGTCGTCGGCGAAGCCCCCGCCGCGGAAGACGCGGTAGGCGTCGTAGCGGGCCGGGTCGAGCAGGTCCCAGCACCACTCCCACACGTTGCCGAGAGTGTCGAACAACCCGTGGAGATTGGGCAGCTTGCCGCCGACGTTCTGCGGAGAGCTCACGCCGTCGCCGCTCGTCCAGGCGACCTCGGCGAGCGGACCGTAGTGCGGCGCGACCGAGCCGGCGCGGCAGGCGAACTCCCACTCGGCTTCGGTGGGCAGGCGGTAGCCCTCGGAGTCGACGTGCCACGTGACGTCCTCGCCGTCGAACGCGTAGGCGGGCTCGAGCCCCTCCCACTCCGACGCCGCGTTGCAGAAGCGCACCGCCCGCAGCCAGCTCACGTCGGTGGCGGGTCGGCGAGGATGAGTGGCTGGCTCGCCGATGACCTCGGCGAGCTGCTCCTGCGTCACGGGATAGACGCCGATCTCGAACGGCTCGAGATCGACAGTGCGCCGCTCCTTGCGACGCGCATCGTGGAGCACGACGGTGCCGGCCGGGATGCGCGCGAGCTCGATGTCGCTCATCGAGCGGAGGTCCCGTCGACGGCGGCCATGCCGGATCCGGGCGTCGAGGTCATCCCCCGAGCCTAGGTCGCCGCAAGACCCCCGGGTCTGCCGGCGGCGCGTCTCAGACTCCGAGTTGCGCCTCGATGGCAAAGCGGACGGATGCCGGCACGGGCGTCGGACGCCGGGTCGCGGCATCCACGAAGACGTGCACGAATCGCCCCGTCGCGATCGGGTCGTCCTCGCCCGCCCGCAGGATGCCGAGAGACCACGTGACGCTCGTGGTGCCGAGTCGTTCGACGGCGATGCCGACCTCGAGAGGCTCGGGAAAGGACGCCGACGCGCGGAAGTCGCACGACGATGCCGCGCACAGCGCGATCGCGTCCCCCTGTGGATCGAGTCCGGCGCCGCCGATCATCCAGGCGTTGACCGCGGTGTCCATCGCCTCGTAGTAGACGGTGTTGTTGACGTGGCCGTACTGGTCGTTGTCGTTCCACCGCGTGGCGAAAGCGCGACGCACCGGGTAGGCGGGCATGGACTCCTCCTCGAGTCGGATCGGCGCGCAGCGCCGCGGATCAGGCGTGGACGCGGATCAGGCATCGACGCGCAGCAGCAGCCGGAACGCGACGCGCGCGCGCTCCGAGCTGGGCTGGTCGCCGGAGATGAGATCGGCATAGGTGAACGACTCGGACACCCG
Organism: uncultured Actinomycetota bacterium; assembly: GCA_963754635.1. Taxonomy (GTDB): domain Bacteria; phylum Actinomycetota; class Actinomycetes; order Actinomycetales; family Microbacteriaceae; genus Microbacterium. The sequence goes on from CAVWGM010000003.1 coordinate 411,480, forward strand.
CACGAGCAGGTAGGCGAGCCCGGGAGGGTCGATGGCGCCGCCGAGCGGCTCGTCGCCGAGCTCGCGCCGCACGAGCCAGTCGGCGGTGGCGACGTAGCGACGCTGGATCGGGCTCTCCTTGGTGGTGAGCAGGCGCAGGGCGCGTGCCGGCTCGCGGCGGAGGAACTGCCGGAAGTAGTCCGCGGTGATGAGGTCGTCGACGAAGTGCGTCAGGATCGCGGCGATGCGGTCGCCGCCGGAGAGCTCGGTGCTCGCGTGATCGGCCTGGACGAGAGTCGGGATGGCGAGCGACCACAGCACCTCGCTGAGCAGGGCATCGCGATTGCCGACCCAGCGGAAGAGCGAGGTGCGGTCGACGCCCAGCGAGGCTGCGAGGCTCCCCATGTCGATGCGGCGGGCGTCGATGAACGTCTCGCGGGCGGCCTCGAAGGCGCGCATCGCGTCGGGGCGGGGCGACTCGCCGAGTCGCTCCGAGAGCCAGGACGGTGCCGCGTCGACGCCGACGGACGCGATCGTCGCCGGCGGAGCAGCAGTGGTGGTCATGCGGGAACTCTACTCGGATCGACCAGCGCGTGTGCAACGTTTTGAAAAATGATGCATACTCGATCCAGGATCACCGAAGATCGGAGCAACGATGACGTTCACCCTCACGCCGTCCACGGCGGCGGCATCCCTCCCCGCCGACCTGCTGGAGGCGGACTTCTACGCCTTCCAGCACACGTTGACGGATGCCGAGCAGCAGGCGCTCACAGGCATCCGCGCGTTCCTCGACGCCGATGTGCGGCCCTACGCCGACGATCTGTGGGAGCGGGCGGAGAGCCCGCGGCACCTGGTTCCGCGCATCGCGGAGCTGGGGCTCTACGGCTACGCGTTCCCTGAGACGCGGAGGTTCGACAACAGCAGCGTGTTCCGCGGCTGGGTCGCCCTCGAGCTCTCGCGTGCCGATCCGTCGCTCGCGACGTTCATCGGCGTGCACAGCGGACTCGCGATGACCTCGATCTCGGTCGGCGGCTCGGAAGAGCAGAAGGCCGAGTGGCTCCCGAAGCTCGCCGCAGGAGAGGTCGTCGCCGCGTTCGGGCTCACCGAGCCGGGCCACGGCTCCGACACCGCGCGGGGTCTCGAGACCACCGCGGAACGGCGCGGCGACGAGTGGGTGCTCAACGGGGCGAAGCGCTGGATCGGCAACGGCGCCTTCGCCGATCTCGTCGTGATCTGGGCGAAGGATGTCGCCGACGACCAGGTGAAGGGATTCCTGGTGCGCACGCCCTCGGTCGGCTTCAGCGCGACCAAGATCGAGCGCAAGCAGTCGCTGCGCGGGGTGGAGAACGCCGACATCGTGCTGCGTGACGTCGTCGTGCCCGAAGCCGACCGGCTGCAGCGCATCGATGGATTCCGCGACCTCGCGGTCGTGCTGCGGCTGACCCGCGGCGATGTCGCCTGGCAGGGGCTCGGCGTCGGCGTCGGAGCATACGAGGCGGCCCTCGCGTATGCCAAGGCGCGGGTGCAGTTCGGCCGGCCGATCGCGTCCTTCCAGCTGGTGCAGGAGAAGCTCGCGGTGGCGCTGTCGAACATCACCGCGTCGATCGCGCTCAGCGTGCGCGTGTCGCAGATGCAGGACGAGGGCATCCAGCGCGACCACCACTCCGCCATGGCGAAGGCCTTCGTGTCCGCGCGCATGCGCGAGACGGTGGCGCTCTGCCGCGAGATCTGCGGCGGCAACGGCATCCAGCTCGGCGGGCAGTCCCAGCTCGCGGCCGACATCCCTCCCGGCTACAGCGTCGCGCGATACTTCGCCGACGCCGAGGCCGTCTACACGTTCGAGGGCACGTACGACATGAACACCCTCATCGTCGGCCGCGCCATCACCGGCATCGCCGCGTTCGTCTGAGCCGCGGCATCCGCATCGAAGGAGAAACATGACCGAGGCATACATCGTCGCCACCGCCCGCTCGCCGATCGGCCGCGCCAGGAAGGGGTCGCTCGCCGGCATCCGGCCCGACGACCTCGCCGCGCGCATGGTGCGCGCGGCACTCGAGACCGTGCCCGCGCTCGATCCCGGGCGGGTGGAGGACCTCATGCTCGGATGCGGTCAGCCCGCCGGTGAGCACGGGATGAACCTCGCGCGCATCGTGTCGGTGCTGCTCGGGCTCGACGGCGTCCCCGGTACGACAGTCAACCGCTACTGCTCCTCGTCGCTGCAGACCACGCGCATGGCGTTCCACGCGATCAAGGCCGGTGAAGGAGACGTCTTCGTCTCGGCGGGCGTCGAGTCGGTGTCGCGGTACGCGGCGGGCTTCGCGGATGTGCCGAGCGCCTTCAACCCGGTGTTCAGCACCGCCGGGGCGCGTACGGCTGCGCGCGCCGAGGGCGGGGCGGCCGGCTGGACCGACCCGCGTGACGAGGGGGCGCTGCCCGATCCGTACATCGCGATGGGGCAGACGGCCGAGAACGTCGCGCAGATGCGCGGAGTGACCCGCGAGGATCAGGATGCCTTCGCCGCGCGGTCGCAGCAGCGGGCAGAGGCGGCGATAGCGTCAGGGTTCTGGGCGCGCGACATCACGCCCGTCACGCTCGAGGACGGGACCGTCGTCAGCGCCGACGACGGACCGCGACCCGGTGTCACGCTCGAGGCGCTCGCCGCACTCGATCCGGTGTTCCGCCCGGACGGCACCGTCACGGCGGGCAACTGCTGCCCGCTCAACGACGGGGCCGCGGCGGTCGTGGTCGTGTCGGATCGCATCGTCGACGAGCTCGGGCTGACCCCGCTGGCGAGGATCGTGTCCACCGGCGTCAGCGGGCTCTCGCCCGAGATCATGGGACTCGGGCCAGTGGAGGCATCCCGGCGCGCCCTGGCGCGTGCAGGGCTCTCGATCGACGACATGGACCTCGTCGAGATCAACGAAGCGTTCGCGGCGCAGGTCATCCCGTCGGCGCGCGAGCTCGGCATCGACGAGGAGCGTCTCAACGTTCACGGGGGCGCGATCGCGGTCGGGCATCCGTTCGGCATGACCGGCGCCCGGATCACCTCGACCCTCATCAACGGCCTGGCCGCGACCGGCGGGCGCTACGGCCTCGAGACGATGTGCGTCGGCGGCGGCCAGGGCATGGCGATGGTGCTCGAGCGGGTCTGAGCCGCCGCCTTGACCCGCGCGGCGGCGTGCCCCGCGCGGCGGGCGCGGCGTGCCCCGCGCGGCGTGCTCCGCGCGAGGGTGCGCGTGCCGAGAGTGCACTCTCTTCTCGAGGGTGCATGTTCTGCACGTGGTGAGAGTGCGCTTTCGGGGGAAACGTGCACGCTCGGTGGGTGACGCCGCCCGCGCACCCCGCACCCCGCACCCCGCACGCCGCACGCCGCGCCCCGGTCGAGCGGACGAGCTCGGCCCGAGTGCCGAGAGTGCACTCTCTTCTCGAGCGTGCATGTTCTGCACGCGGTGAGAGTGCGCTTTCGGGGGAAACGTGCCCTCTGGGGAAGCAGGCACGCTCGGGTGGGTGGGGAGCAGGTGGGTGGGGAGCAGGTGGGTGGGGAGCGGGTAGGTGGGGGCGAGTGGGCGGAGCCGGGCGCGCGGACGCGCCCGGCCCCGGAGGATCAGGACTCGGGGACCACCAGGGCCAGCGCGTCGGCGATGAGCGCCGGACGGACGGAGCCCTCGAGCTCCACGGTCGTCTTCAGGCTCACCCGATAGCCCTGCGGCGTCGGCTCCACGGGCCCGACCTCGGTCACCGCGCGCACCCGCGATCCGACGACGACGGGCTGCAGGAACCGCACGCGGTCGAGTCCGTAGTTCACGACCATCGAGGTGCCGCCGATCTGCAGCAGCCCCGCGGTGAGGCGAGGGAGCAGCGACAGGGTGAGGTAGCCGTGCGCGATGGTCGCGCCGAAGGGACCGGATGCCGCTCGCTCGGCGTCGAGGTGGATCCACTGCCAGTCCTCGGTCGCGTCGGCGAAGGCCTGGATGCGCCCCTGATCGATCGCGAACCACTCTCCGGTGGCCGTGCGTCCGACGGCGTCCTCGAGCGCGAGCGGGGGAGTCGACGACGATGGTCATGCGCGCGGCCCTCCCGCGACGTACAGCACCTGGCCGGAGACGAAGCCGGCCTCCTCTGAACAGAAGAAGGACGCGGCGGCGGCGATGTCGTCGGGATACCCGGCCCGGCCGACCGGAATCTCGGCGGCCGCGCCGGCGATGAAGTCGTCGAAGCGCACGCCCATCCGATCTGCGGTGGTGCGCGTCATGTCGGTCACGATGAAGCCCGGCGCGATGGCGTTGGCCGTCACGCCGTACCGGCCGAGCTCGAGCGCGAGGGTCTTGGTGAAGCCCTGCATCCCCGCCTTGGCGGCGGCGTAGTTCGCCTGTCCGCGGTTTCCGAGCGCCGACGTGCTCGACAGGTTGACGATGCGTCCCCAGCCTTCCTTGACCTGGTGCGCCTGGACGGCGCGCGACATCAGGAACGCCCCGCGCAGGTGCACCGAGAGCACGGCATCCCAGTCGTCCTCGCTCATCTTGAACAGGAGGTTGTCGCGAATGATGCCGGCGTTGTTCACCAGGATCGTCGGCGCACCGAGCTCGGTCTCGACGCGGGCGACGGCATCCGCCACCGCGTTCGCGTCGGCGACGTCGGCGCCCACGGCCACCGCGCGGCCACCCGCATCGGTGATCGCCGCGACGGTCTCTGCGCAGTGCGCGTGGTCGAGGTCGAGGACGGCGACGGCGTGTCCGTCGGCGGCGAGGCGTCGAGCGGTCGCGGCGCCGATGCCGCGCGCGGCGCCCGTGACGATGGCGGTCCGGGTCATGTGAGGTTCCTTTCGAAGGTGATGAGCTGGCGCAGCTCGCCGCCGGCGGCGAGCCGGTCCATGGCCTCGTCGAGGTCGTCGAGGCTGATGCGGGAGGAGACGAGTCGTTCGAGGGGCAGGCGCCCGGCGCGCCAGAGCTCGACGTAGCGCGGGATGTCGCGGCTGGGCACGGCCGAGCCGAGATAGCTGCCGATGACCGTGCGCGCTTCGGCGGTGAGGAGCAGCGGCGATATGGTCGCCCGTGCATCCGGCGCGGGCAGGCCGACCGTCACGGTGGTGCCGCCGGGGGCGGTGAGCGCGACGGCGGTCTCGAATGCCCGCACGGCGCCTGCGGCCTCGATGACGACGGGAGCACGGATGCCGCGGGCGACGGCATCCTGCGGGCTCAGGGCGTCCGCGGCGCCGAGCTCGCGCGCGAGCGTCAGCTTCGCATCGACGGCGTCGACGCCGATGACGTCGTGGCCGAGTGCGATGGCGACGAGCAGCGCGGCCATGCCGACGCCTCCGAGGCCGACGACGATCACGCGCTCGCCCGGCGCCGGGGCGACCGGCGTTGAGCACGGCGCCGCCTCCGGTGAGGACGGCGCAGCCGAGGAGGGCGGCGATCTCTGCGGGGACGTCGTGATCGACGGGCACGACCGAGGTCCGGCTCACGACGGCGTGGGTCGCGAAGGCCGACACCCCGAGATGGTGGCGGATCTGCTCGGCGCGGCCGTCGGCGTCGTGCCGGTGGAGTCGGATGCCGCCGCCGACGAGAGTTCCGGCGTTGTTGGCCGCTGTGCCCGGCGTGCAGGGGAGCCGCCCGTCGGTGAGGCATCCGTCGCAGTGACCGCAGCGGGGGAGGAACGTCATGACCACCCGGTCACCGGCGACGACGTCCGCCACGTCGTCCCCGGTGGCTTCGACGATGCCCGCAGCCTCATGGCCGAGCAGCATCGGCGTCGGTCGCACGCGGTTGCCGTCCACGACGCTGAGGTCGGAGTGACAGACGCCCGGCGGCCTCGATGCGGACGCGCAGCTCGCCCGGGCCTGGCGCGTCGAGTTCGAGCGGACCGACCGTGAAGGGCCGGGACTCGGCGAACGGCGCCGGCCCGCCCGAGCGCTCGAGGACGGCTCCGATGATCTGCACAGGACCTCCTCGTCTCGGCCGCGACGATGCGACGTGGCCAGCATACCGACCGTACGGTATGCTGGCGAATCGGAGCCAGGAACGACCCGAGCACTCGATGAAGAGGAGCACCCATGTCGACGACCTCACTCGCGAAGGTACCTACGGGAGGCACCGCCGACGAGCGGTTCGCGGCGCTGCGCGCAGCGTTCGAGGGCAACATCGCCAACGGCGCAGAGCTCGGCGGATCCATCGCCGTACTCGAGCACGGCGAGCCCGTCGTCGATCTGTGGGGCGGCTGGGTCGACACCGACCGCTCCCGGGAGTGGGGTGCCGACACGATCACCAACGTGTGGTCGATCTCGAAGACCGTCTCGTCGCTCGCAGCGCTGGTGCTGATCGACCGCGGGCTGCTGGACCCCGAGCGTCCTGTCGCCGACTACTGGCCCGCGTTCGCCGCCGCCGGCAAGGAGCGCGTTCTCGTGAAGCACGTGCTCATGCACTCGTCGGGGGTGTCGGGATGGCAGCAGCCCGTCGAGCCGGCCGACATCCTTGACGTGGATGCCGCCGCCGATCGTCTGGCGGCCCAAGCGCCCTGGTGGCCGGCCGGCACGGTGTCGGGCTACCACCTGCTCGACTACGGCCACCTCGTCCACGGGCTCGTGCGGGCGGTCGACGGGCGACCGCTCGGGCAGTTCGTCGCCGACGAGCTCGCCGGTCCGCTCGGCGCCGACTTCTGGCTCGGGCTTCCCGAGAGCGAGGACGCCCGGGTCTCGCCGGTCGTGCCGCCGCCGCCGTCGCAGCTCGACATCGCCTCGCTGCCGCCGCAGTCGCCGGCGTTCCGGACGTTCACCGGCCCGGCGCTCGGCGCCGAGGCCACATGGACGCGCGAGTGGCGCGCTGCGGGTATCGGAGGCGCCGGCGGGCAGGGCAACGCCCGGTCGGTTGCGCTGCTCAACGCCGTGATAGCGGGCCGCGGCGAGGCCGGCGGCATCCGCCTGCTGCGACCGGAGACCGTCGACCGCGTGTTCGCGGACTCGATCGAGGGGATCGACTGCGTGCTCGGCATCCCGCTGAAGTGGGGACTCGGGTTCGGGCTGCGGCATCCCGCATCCACGACCTACATCCCGGAGGGGCGAGTGGCGTTCTGGGGAGGATGGGGCGGATCGCTCGTCACGGCCGACCTCGACCGTGGGGTCACCTTCGCCTACGTCATGAACCGCATGGCCGAAGGCCTGCTCGCCTCATCGCGTGCGGTCACGTACCTGCGCGCGGTGTACGACGCGCTCTGAGTCGCCGACCCAGGTGTCACTCCGGGCGGTCGGCGCTCGTCAGTCGAGGCGCTCGCGAACCCGTCTCGCGATCTCGGCCGTGGGCATGGTGCGGGGGAAGACCGCCACGACGATGTCGTCTGCGGACGGCGTCGCGTCGTCGTCCAGAACGCCGAAGCGCCGCAGGGCATCGTCCAGCGCGCGCCGCAGCACCGACGCCGGCACGCGCTTGGGGCCGCGGAGCAGCTGGCGGAGCACGTGGTTGTGGATCGCTGTCACCAGAGCCGAGAAACCCACGGCATCGAGGGGATCCAGACCGGGCAGCGATGCACGCAGGTACTCATCGAACAGACGCTCGTACCGGAAGACCGTCACGATCTCGCGTTCGCGCAGCGCCGGCACCTGACGCACCACCGAGTAGCGGCGGCGGGCGAGCTCGGGGTCTGCGGCGAAGTGCGAGTAGACCAGAAGAGAGGCGTCGCACACCGCGCGCCACGGGTCGGCGTGCGGCTGCGCGAGGAACTCCCGGAGCCGGTCCAGCAGCAGCTCGTGATCGGCGAAGACGACGTCGTCCTTGCCGCCGAACTGGCGGAAGAACGTGGATCTCGACACGCCCGCTGCCTGGGCGATCTGCTCGACCGATGTCTGATCGAAGCCGCGTTCCGCGAAGAGCTCCAGAGCGGCCGCGACGACCGCGGCCTGCGGTGCGGCGGCGGTGGCCGAGGCGGGGGAATCGCTCATGTCGGGACGAGCCTAGACCCGGCGCAGGTTCGAGCGCCGGTGGCGCGACGCGCAGAAGCCCGTCGCGCCGCACCATGCCTGTTCGCAGTCGCGCTGAGCGGTGTCAACCCGCTGTACCGAAGCCGCCACTCGGCGTTCACTGGGTCCATGACCTCGATCTGGAAGCACGACGCTCCCTCCGTGGCGGGTACGCCCTTCGAGCCGGGGCGGCACCATGACGTGATCGTCGTGGGAGCGGGGGTGACTGGACTCGCGACCGCGCTCCTGCTCGCCGAGGATGGGCGCGACGTCGCCGTGATCGAAGCAGGCGAGGTGGCGCAGCTCGCGACCGGGTCCAACACCGGCAAGGTCTCGCTGCTGCAGGGCTCGGTGCTGTCCACCCTGCGACGGCACCATCCCGCCTCGCTGGTGCGCGCCTACGTGGACGCCAATCGCGACGGCGCCGAATGGCTTCTCGGCTTCGCCGAGCGCGCCGGAGTTCCCTACTCGCGGCGGACCGCGTACTCGTTCGCGCAGACCGGCGAGGGGCGCGAGTGCGTGCGCGCCGAGCTGGCGGCGGCGTCCGAAGCGGGCCTGCCGGTGCGCGCGGCTCCGGCCGAGCAGCTTGCCTCAGGCCTCGTCCCCATGGCCGACGCCGTGGCACTCGACGGGCAGGCGGCGATCGACCCGCAGCGTCTGGCGTCGGCGCTGGCCCGCGCGTTCGTGGCGGCGGGAGGAACGCTGCACACCGGCATCCGTGTGACCCGCGTGCATGTCGTGCCGTCGGCGCATGTCGTCACGGCGGCCGGCTCGGCATCGGCCGATCGGATCGTCCTGGCCACCGCGACCCCGATCACCGATCGCGGGCTGTACTTCGCCAAGGCGCGTGGCCTGCGATCGTCCTGCGTCGCGTTCTCGTACGACGGATCGGTGCCGGACGGCCTGTACCTCTCGGTCGACGGGGCGGCCAAGTCCGTCCGGTCGATCACGGCTCAGGATGGCCCCGTCGCGGCCGCGCAGCTGATCGTCGGCGGCAACGGTCACCCGGTCGGCCGATCGGACTCGCCGCAGGCGGCCATCGACGATCTGGTGCGCTGGAGTCGCACGCTGTTCCCCGGCGCCGAGCCCGTTGCGCAGTGGTCCGCTCAGGACTACGAGTCTCACGACCTCATTCCTTTCGTCGGGGCGATGCCCCGGGGCCTCGGGCGCATCCGCTTCGCGACCGGCTACGCGAAATGGGGACTCACGAACGGGCCCGCCGCTGCGCTGCGGATGGTCGCCGAGATCCAGAAGGTGCCACGTCGCGAACGGCCCGAGTGGATGAACGTCATCTCGACGAGGCTCACGGTGCCCGCCGATCTGGCCCGGGGCGGAGCCGAGAACATCCGGGTCGGATGGGAGGCCGCGGCCGGCTGGGCCGGCGCGCAGGCGGTCGCCACGCCCGTTCCCCGACCGGCCGAGGGCGAAGGCGTGGTGGGCAACCGTGCGGGGCATCCTGTGGGCATCTCGACGGTGGACGGCGTCACACGCGCGGTCAGTGGAGTCTGCACCCACCTCGGTGGCGTCCTCTCGTGGAACGACGCAGAACGGTCGTGGGACTGCCCGCTCCACTCCTCCCGGTTCGCGGCCGACGGCACGCGGATCGAAGGCCCGGCGCTGTGCGATCTCGCCCGGCTGCCGCGCGTGCGCGGGGAGGAGCTCGAACCTGAGACCTCCGTGGCCGCCCGCTGATCTGCATGCTCATCCGAACGGTGCGCGCGTCGCTGCTGTCGGGACCGCTCAGCGAGCGGTAGTAGGCTGTGGGACTGGTCGATATCTCGACGTCGAGACGCTTTTGCGTCATCCCACCCCCCATTCGCCACCTGCGAAGGAATTCCACTGTGGATCTGTACGAGTACCAGGCACGTGACCTTTTCGAGAAGTACGAGGTGCCGGTGCTCGCCGGCATCGTCGCGGACACGCCGGAGGAGGTGCGTGCCGCAGCCGAGAAGATCGGCGGCGTCGTCGTCGTCAAGGCGCAGGTGAAGACCGGCGGCCGCGGCAAGGCCGGCGGCGTGAAGGTCGCCAAGACCCCCGACGAGGCGTTCGAGGCGGCCCAGGCCATCCTCGGCCTCGACATCAAGGGCCACGTCGTCACGCGCGTGATGGTCGCCCAGGGCGCCGCCATCGACAAGGAGTACTACTTCTCGGTGCTGCTGGACCGCGCCAACCGCTCCTACCTGTCGCTGTGCAGCGTCGAGGGCGGCATGGAGATCGAGGAGCTCGCCGTCGAGCGTCCCGAGGCACTCGCCCGCGTCGCCGTCGACCCGCTGCAGGGCATCGACAAGCAGAAGGCCGTCGAGATCGCCGAGGCCGCCGGGTTCGCCCCCGAGCTCGTCGACAAGGTCAGCGACGTCTTCGTCAAGCTCTACGCCGTCTACAAGGGCGAGGACGCGACGCTGGTCGAGGTCAACCCGCTCATCCTCTCGAAGGACGGCGACATCATCGCCCTCGACGGCAAGGTCTCGCTCGACGAGAACGCCGACTTCCGTCATGCCGGGCACGCGCTGCTCGAGGACAAGGCCGCGGCCGACCCGCTCGAGGCGAAGGCGAAGGAGAACGACCTCAACTACGTCAAGCTCGACGGCGAGGTGGGCGTGATCGGCAACGGCGCGGGCCTGGTGATGTCGACGCTCGACGTCGTCGCCTACGCCGGTGAGAACCACGGTGGCGTGAAGCCCGCCAACTTCCTCGACATCGGCGGCGGCGCTTCGGCCGAGGTCATGGCCGCGGGCCTGGACGTCATCCTCGGCGACCCGCAGGTCAAGAGCGTGTTCGTCAACGTGTTCGGCGGCATCACCGCGTGCGACGCGGTCGCCAAGGGCATCGTCGGCGCGCTGGCCGAGCTCGGCTCGAGCGCCTCGAAGCCGCTCGTCGTGCGCCTCGACGGCAACAAGGTCGAGGAGGGCCGCGCGATCCTGCGCGACGCCAACCACCCGCTCGTGACGCTGGCCGAGACCATGGACGAGGGCGCCGACAAGGCCGCCGAGCTCGCCAACGCCTGAGACAGCCGAGAACAAGGAACCTAGAGAAATGTCGATCTTCCTCAACAAGGACTCCAAGGTCATCGTCCAGGGCATCACCGGCGGCGAGGGCACCAAGCACACGGCGCTCATGCTCAAGGCCGGTACCCAGGTCGTCGGCGGCGTCAACGCCCGCAAGGCCGGCACCACGGTGCTGCACCACGACGCCGACGGCAGCCCCGTCGAGCTCCCCGTCTTCGCCTCGGTCGCCGAGGCCATCGCGGCGACGGGTGCCGACGTGTCGATCGCGTTCGTCCCGCCGGCCTTCACGAAGAGCGCGATGGTCGAGGCCATCGACGCCGAGATCCCGCTCCTCGTGGTGATCACCGAGGGCGTGCCCGTCGGCGACACCGCCGAGGCCTGGGCGTACGCGCAGTCCAAGGGCGACACCACCCGCATCATCGGGCCGAACTGCCCCGGCATCATCACGCCCGGCGAATCGCTCGTGGGCATCACCCCTGCCAACATCACCGGCAAGGGCCCGATCGGCCTCGTGTCGAAGTCGGGCACCTTGACCTACCAGATGATGTACGAACTGCGCGAGATCGGCTTCTCGACGGCCATCGGCATCGGCGGCGACCCGGTCATCGGAACCACGCACATCGACGCGCTCGCGGCGTTCGAGGCCGACCCCGAGACCAAGGCCATCGTCATGATCGGCGAGATCGGCGGCGACGCCGAAGAGCGCGCGGCCGACTTCATCAAGGCCAACGTCACCAAGCCGGTCGTCGGCTACGTCGCCGGTTTCACCGCTCCCGAGGGCAAGACCATGGGCCATGCCGGCGCCATCGTGTCCGGTTCCGCGGGCACCGCTCAGGCGAAGAAGGAGGCCCTCGAGGCCGCCGGCGTCAGGGTCGGGAAGACTCCGAGCGAGACCGCCGAGCTCATGCGCGAGATCATCGCCGGCCTGTAAGACACAACGACGAAGGCGGATGCCGCGGCCCTGTGCCGCGGCATCCGCCTTCGTCGTTTGTCCGGCACGGATTCGTCTCGAAGGATTCTGGCCGGCGATGTATTCCCGAGCCGGAATCTGACTCAGGCCTTGTGAAGCCTGTCTCGCCGGGTCTACATTCCACTCGGGGGAGAGGCATCTCGTTGGACTATCGGGCAGGAGCCCCATGAGTCGGAGATACCTCGTGTTCGAGGCATCACGAAAGCGCAGCGGTTCGACCGCTGCGCTGTCGGCGCGCGCTCAGCGTACGCTCGCCGTGGTGCTCGCAGCGGTCCTCGCCACAGGGCAGCTGATGTGGGGCGGAGCCGCTGGAGCGCCGAGTGCCGGGGCCCTGGAGCGGACCGGTGCGGAGACTCCGTGGGCCGCCGGGCTGGGTGCGGCTGCGCCCGCCGACGACCTGCTCGGCGAGGACTCCGAGAGCGATGACGAAACGCCCGGCGGCGAGGTGCCGGAGCTGCTCGTCCCGCCTGTGACGGACCCGAAGAACTACTCGATCGTGATCGTGCCGCCGGCCACAGCGCGCCGCATCGCCCCGGCCGCGCCCGCCAATCCGTTCGGGCCGAACTGCCGCGAAGTGACCACGAACGACGGATCGGGCGCCACGAGCACGACCCTCGTCTGCGGTCCGAGCAGCGGCCCCGGCAACGGGAACGGCCCGCAGGCGCCCGCCATCCCGGCGATGCCGGGCCTGCCCACGCCGCCGCAGCCTCCGGCTGCGCCCACCGCTCCTGCGCCGCCGACGGGACTTCCCGGGGTTCCGACCCCGGGAGTCCCGGGCCCGCCCGCTCCCGACGTGCCCGCGCCGCCGGCTCCCGAGCCGTCCCCGGAGACGCCCGCGAACCCACCGGCGCCCGTCCCCCCGCAGGTACCCGAGCAGCCTCCTGTCCCCGGCGTTCCCGACCAGCCGACGGCGCCCGGCGCGCCCGAGACACCGGAGACGCCGGACGAGGTCACCGGATCGCCGGCAGTCCTCGACGTCCGGCCGTTCGACGTGGAAGAGCTGGCGGAGAGCGACCCCGCACCGGTCGAGGTCCCCGAGACGCCGGAGCCCACCGAGCCCCCGACCGTGCCCGCCCCCGAGGCGCCCGAGCCCACCGAGCCGCCCGCCGCTCCGGAGACGCCCGCGGAGGGCACCGAGCCCGAAGGTGAAGCCCCCGAGGTCCCGGCCGAGCCGAGCGACCCGGGAGCGCCGGGCGAGAACCCCCCTGCTCCCGAGCCCGCTGACCCGTCCGAGGCCGAGCCCGAGACGCCGGAGGCGCCGACCGCAGACATCGAGATCGACCGCGACGTCGACGACGAGATCATCTCGATCTCGCAGAACGCGGACGGCGACCTCGTGATCACCACGAACGACGGTGACACCACGGTCGTCCCCGCTTCGTCGGTGCGGATCCACTCGAACGGCGCTCGCGCGATCATCCGGATCATCGGAGCGCTCCTGTTCGCAGGCATCGACTTCGATCTCCGCGCCGCTCGGATCCTCCTCAACGGCGCGACGCTGACCGGCGGGAACATCCTGCTCACCGCGATCGCCGAGCTGCTCGAAGCCGAGGAGCCGGAGCCGTGCGACACCGAGCCGTGCGAGCCGGCGCCTGCGCCGACGCCGCCGGCACCCGTCGAGGCCGAGATCGTCATCGACGGCGGCTCGACCGTTTCCGGTGAGAACGTGGTGCTGACCGCCCGGGCGGACAACGAGACCGACGGCTCGGCGACCGCGAGCATCGAGGTGACCGACTCCGCGATCAGCTCCACCGGGTACGTCGGCATGCAGGCCTCCGCCGCGACGGTCGGCGAGGACGCGACCGCCGAGGTCCTGCTCTCCGGTGCGACCGTGAACGGCGAGAACGTCGTCGCACGAGCGCACGCGAACGTCACCCACGTCGTGACCGAGGAATCGGACGACGCCATCACGTCGGCGCTCGGCGCGGCGAACGCGACCGCCCGGGTCATCGTGCAGGGCGGATCGATCGCCGCCACCGGCGCCGGCTCAGGCGGCGACGTCCACCTCTCGGCACTGGCCGAGCTCGACCTCGACGTCACCGCGACCGGCACGGGCACCGAAGGCGCCGACGCGGCCGCCGCATACGCGGACGCCTCTGCGACCGCGCTCGTCCAGGTGGAGGGTGAGGCCGCGATCACCGCGACCGGCGACGTCACCCTCCTCGCGCAGACGGACACCGACGTCGACACCACCGCAACGGCCCAGGAGGCCGGCGGTGCCATCGCCGTGAGCCGCGTCGCCATCGACACGCGGGCGTCGCTGGCCTCGTCCGGTGCGGTCGACGCCGGCGGCATGCTGCACGTCGAGGCCAGCGGCGTGTACGCCGTCGACACCTCAGCCACGGCGAGCGCCGGCGGTGCGACGCAGAACGACACCGCCCCGGACGCGACGACCGACGGCAACGCGACGACCCCCGACGGCTCCGTCGACGTCGCCGCGGCGCTGGCCTACACCGACCTCGCCGTCTCGACGCTGGCGACGGCCGGCGGGACGCCTACCGCCGTCTACACCGCGGACGGAGGCGTGATCCTCGTCTCCCGCGCCCATGGCTCGGCGGTGACCACGGCCGATGCATCCGCCGTGGCAGAGGACGCGATCGGAGTCGGCGTCGCCGTGGCGGTCAGCTCCGTCGACATCGACACGCGCACCGCCGTCGCGGACGTCGCGTTCGCGGTGCCGTCGCTGTCGGCCTACGCGATCTCGGCCTCGCCCGAGGGCGCCCCCGCCAGCGGGTTCCGTGTCACCGCGACCTCGGGTGCGGGCGCCTCCGACGGCTTCGGAGCAGCCGGTGCGCTCGCGATCGCGCTGGTCATCCGCACGACGCAGGCGCTGCTGGGCGGTGGCTCGGTGGCCTTCCAGGGGGCGGATCCGACCGATGCACGATTCGAGGCGTTCTCGTCAGCCGCGACCTTCGCGACGGCGGCACCGACAACAGCGGCCGGTGTCGCGACCGGGCTCGGGGCGCATGTCGCGCTCGGCATCGTGAACGATGCCACCACGGCCGAGCTCACCAGCCCGGAGGTGACCGGACTCGACGACCTCTCGCTCCTCGCCACCACGGTCTCGCCCCAGACCGCGACGGCGAGCGGAGGTGCGGCATCCGGTGCCGTCTCCACGGTGCTCGCGCTGTCGGTGTCGAACGCGTCTGCGGTCTCGCGTGTCGCCGCGGCCCCCGAGCCGCTCGTCCTCGACGGCGCCCTCACGATGCGCGCGACCCTCGTAGCGCCGGTCACGACGACGGCGCGCGGAGACATCACCGCCGGTGACGGAGCGGCCGTCGGCGCCGTGCTGGCCCTGACGTTCGCCGATCACTCCGCATCGACCGATCTCGCCCGGGATGTCGTCGCGGCGGGTGACGTCGCTCTCTCGGCCGAGGCACGCGGATCCTCCGACACCGACGCCACGTCTTCGGCGACCGGATCCGCGGGCGCAGCGCCCGGGTTCGGCGGTCTCTCGGCGGCCGACCCGTCCACGCAGATCGCCGGCGCCCGCGGCTGGGCCGACGGTGCCGCCCCGGCCGGCGGCGGCACCGGCTCGACCCCTGCCGCGCCCACCCCCGCGACCCCGCAGGGCACGGTCTCGGCCGCCGCGGCCGTCGCCCTCGGCATCCACGACCTCACCAGCGACGTCGTCGTCGACGGTGTCTCGATCCGGGCGGCGAACGCATCGTTCACCGCGCTCGGCAACCTGCAGGCCGACGCGACAGCGAGCGGCGGACCGTCGGACCGCGGGCCCCCGGCCGAGGGAGCGGACCCGGCAGCCACCACCATCGCGGCAGCCGTCGCCCTCACCCTCGCGGACGCCCGAGTCCGCACCGCGCTCGCCGCAGACGCCGCCGTCGTCGCCGCGAGCCTCAGCCTCACCGCCGGAGTCGCCCCGCTCACTGCGAGCGGCGTGAACGACCCGGCACACCGCATCGCCGCCACCGCCACCGGCGGCGCAGGTTCCGGCGGCGATCTCTCGGTCGCCGGCTCCGTCGCCCTCGCCCTCTCGAGCGTCGAGACCTCCTCCGCTCTCGAGGGCTCCTTCGACGGCGCGGGCCTCACGGTCGCGGCCACCGGAGTCGCCGAGACCGTCGCCCGTGCGACGCTCGCGACCGACGGCGGCACGGGGGCGACCACGGGCGTGGGGGCGTCGTTCGCCCTCGCGGCCAGTCGCACCGCCACCACCGCGACGCTCAGCGGATCGGCCACCGGCACGGCGGACGTCGCCGTCACGGCGAGCGGCACCGACATCCTCCGGGCAGACGCGAGCGGCTCGGCGGCCGGCGAGGATCTCGCCATCGCGCCGTTCACCGCCGTCGCGATGGGCACCGCGCGCACCGTCGCGCTGATCGACGGCGACGGCGGCCTCTCGGTGCAGAACCTCGTCGTCACGGCCGTGCAGCGCGCCGAGACGCACGCGGCGGCGAAGGCCGCCGTGGCCCAGAGCGGGGACGCCGCGATCGGCATCGGCCTGGCCCTGGCTCTCGCGGATCACTCGGTCGAGGCGAGGCTGGCGCGTGTCGTGCTCGCGGCCGGCGCCACGGACGGGTCGGCGGACGTGACGGTCGGCGCCACCGGGGTATCGAAGACCACATCGGATGCCGAGGCCTCGGCCTCCGGGGCTCCTGAGAACTCCGCGGGCGGCAGCGCGGGCGGCGGAGTGGACGGACAGATCGCGGCCACGCAGACCACGGCGAACGCCATCGCGGCCGAGTCGGGACGCCCGGGCAACTCGACCGCGCCTGCGAGCGCGGCGACGAGCGACGGCGGCGTGAACGTCGCCGCCGCGGTCGCGGTCACCGTCGCCGCGTCGGCGGTCTCGGCGATCATCGCCGGTGCGGTCACCGCAGACACCGTGACCGTCGTGGCCGGCGAGCATACCGACGCGACCTCGCAGGCGGACGGCCGGGCGGCGCAGGGCGCGACCGCGACGGTCGGTGCGGCAGTCGCGGTCACCGACGCGAGCCTCGCGGCGCACGCGGTGGTCACCGGCGGCGCCTCGATCGTCTCGCCCACCACCGCGATCCACGTCCGCACGGTGGCGGACGGCGCCGACACCGTGTCGGCTTCCGGTGCTGAATCCATCGCCGGCGCCGGCGGCGGCGACGTGTCGGTCGCGGGCTCGGTCGCCATCGCGCTCATCGACCGCGCACTGCGCGCCGCCCTCGACGGCTCCGCCGGCGGCGCATCGATCACCGTCGCGGCGAACGGCAGCAGCAGCACGACGGTGAAGGCGCTCCCCGCGGGCGCGGGCGTCACGGACGCGGGCGATCTCGGCGTCGGCGCCTCGTTCGCCCTCGCGATCGTCCGCGCCGAGACCCTCGCCGAACTGGGCGACGGTGCGACTCTCACGGGCGTCGCCGCGCTGACCATCGATGCACGCTCGACGATCACGACGACGACCGAGGCCCGGATGGGAGCCGCAGGCGGTGGCGTCTCGATCACGCCCGCCGTCGCGACCACCGTGTCCACCGTCCGGACCACCGCGCGACTCGGCACGGGCGACCCCGTCGCTCTGACCGGGGCGCTGCGCCTCACTGCGCAGCAGCATGCGACGGCAGCGGCGACCGCGGGCGCGATCGCCCTCTCCACGGGTACCGCCGCTGTCGGCGCATCCCTGGCTCTGACGATGGCCGAGCAGAGTGCCTCAGTGCAGCTCGCGCGCGACGTCGCGGCCGCCAGCGCCGCGCTCACCGCCCACGCCGTCAGCGAGGCGACCTCGCACGCGACCGCCTCCGCGGCCGGCGCGCCCGAGAACGCAGACGATTCCGAGGATCCGGCGAATCCCGGTGGCGCGGCCGGCGACGGGGTCGACGCGGCCGTGCAGAGCCAGCGCGATCACGCCGACGCGACGGCGGGGTCGCCCGCCCTCGCGGGCACCGGCACTCCCTCGGCGGCGACCTCGCAGGGCGGGGTCGCGGTCGCCGCTGCCGTCGCCGTCACGCTCGCCGACCTCTCCGCCGATGTCGTCCTCGCCGCAGACCTGACGAGCACCGGCTCGGTCGTCATCGACGCCGCGACCCACTCCGACGTGCGCTCCTACGCCGACGGCTCGGCCTCGCAGGCAGCGGATGCCGCCATCGGCGCCGCGGTCGCGCTCACCCGCGCCGACATCTCGACCGCCGCGATCGTGCCGACCGGCGTGGTCGTCGCCGCGGGCGGACTGCAGCTGTTCGCCCGCGCGCTCGAAGAGGGCGGGGACGCGACATCCGCCCTCGGCGCAGAGGCGCTCGCAGGGGCGGGCGGCGGCAAGCTGTCCGTCGCGGGCGCGGTGGCGATCGCGCTCGTGAACCACTCCACTCGCGCAGCGGTCGACGGCGCGGTCGCGATCACGGGCGGGGGAGCCGTCACGGCATCCGCGACGAGCGATGTCGCGACCACGGCCAAGGCCTACCCGCACGAAGGCGGGGTCGAGGGTGCGGAGTCGCTCGGCGTCGGCGCGTCGTTCGCGCTGGCGGTCGTGACCGGCACGACGCTCGCGGAGCTCTCCTCCGACGGCACCATCACCGGGGCCGCGGACCTCACCCTTCACGCGAACGGTGCGAGCGCCACGACCGCCGACGCGAAGATGGGCGCGAAGGGCGGGTCGGTGGCCCTCGCCCCCGTCGTGGCGACCGCGCTCACGACCGAGACGTCCGAGGCGCGCGTCGTCGGCGGCGGAACGCTCCAGCTCACCGGAACGCTGCGCCTCGACGCGATCCTGAACGCCGCGGCCACCGCGCACGCGACGGCGGATGTGACGAACGCGACGACCGCGGGCGTCGGCATCTCGCTCGCCCTCGCGATGCCGAACCACCGTGCTCTCGCGACCGTCGCGAGAGATGTCACGGCGAGCGGCGACGTGCTCGTCCACTCCTTCCTCACCTCGAAGGCCACGACGACGGCCGTCGCCTCTGCCGCCGGCGCACCCGAGAATTCCGGCGACGGCGGCGAGGGGGGCGCCGGCGTCGACCAGCAGCTCGGGCAGGAGCGGTCTCACGCCGACGGCGTGGCGGGAAGCGCCGGGGGATCCGCGTCGCAGGGCACCGCCCCGAGCGCGGCGACGAGCGACGGTGAGGTGAACGCGGCCGCGGCGGTCGCCCTCACGCTCGCCACCGCGGTGAGCCGTGCGACCATCGATGCCGCCGACGTCACCGCCGGCGGACAGGTGCGCCTGGCGGCGCTCGAGAACGCCGACCAGTCCTCCCGGGCCGACGGATCGGCCGCGAACGGCGCGACCGCCACGATCGGAGCCGGCGTCGCCCTCACCCGGGCGGACGTCTCGACCGAGGCGATCCTCGCGGCGGGCGCGTCCGTCACCGCGGCATCCCTCCAGCTGTCGACCGCGACGCTCGTGAACGGCGGCGACACGTCCTCCGACACCACGGCCGAGTCGGCCGCGGGAGCGGGTGACGGCAAGGTCTCGGTCGCCGGATCGGTCGCACTCGCGATCGTGAACCACTCGTCGCTCGCCTCGTTGCGCGGCACCGCGACCATCGACGGCGCCGTCCTCATCTCCGCCGCGAACAGCACCGGCATCGTCGCGAAGGCACTGCCGCACGGCGACGGCGTGACCGGCGCCTCCACCCTCGGCATCGGCGCTTCCGTCGCCCTCGCGATCGGCACGGGGGTCACAACGGCCGAGATCGGCGACGGCGCCACGATCGCGGATGCCGGTTCGCTCATGCTGTTCGCGAGCGGCCGCAGCACCACGACGGTCGAGGCGCGGATGGGCGCGACCGGCGGCGGGGTCGCGCTCACGCCTGTGGTCGCGACGGCCCTGTCGACCGAGGCCGCGCTCGCCCGGATCGGCACCGGCTCGCCGCTGTCCGTCCGCGGGGCGATCCGGATGGATGCCGTGCTCAACGCCACGGCGAACGCCACCGCGACGGCCGCCGTCGAAGGGGCGGGCGACGCCGGCGTCGGCGTCGCGCTCGCGCTCGCGATGCCGCAGCACCGCGCGATCGCCGAGATCGGCCGCGACACGACGGCAGTGGGAGAAATCGGCGTCGCGTCGTTCCTCACCTCCTCGTCGCTCTCCCACGCGGTGGCGTCGGCCGCAGGCGCACCGGAGAACGGAGCAGACTCGGGCGACGCGGCGAACCCCGGCGGCGCGGCAGGCGGCGGTGTCGACCAGCAGCTGCAGGCGCAGCGCGAGCACGCCGACGGCGTCGCGGCAGCAGGCGGCGGAGCGCCATCGGCACCCGGTGCGAGCGCCCCGAGCGCCGAGACGAGCGAGGGCGGCGTCAACGCCGCCGCGGCCATCGCCCTCGCCCTTGCGACCGCGGTCAGCGAGGCACGCGTGCTGGCGGGAGCCACCGTGACCTCGACGGGCGCGATGACGCTGGCGGCGCTGGACGACATCGACCGGCAGGCCAAGGCCGACGGATCGGCTGCCGACGGCGGCACCGCCACGATCGGCGCCGGCGGTCGCACTGGCGAAGGGCGAGGGCGGGACGCGCGCCGCCATCTCGGCCGGCGCGACGGTGCGTGCCGCGAGCCTGCAGGTGCTGACCGCCGCCCTCTCTGGCGGCGCGTCGGTGCTCTCCGCCGAGTCGATGGCCGGCGCGGGGGACGGCAAGATCTCGGTCGCAGGATCCGTCGCCATCGCCCTGACCACCCACGAGTCCACGGCCGTCATCGCGGGCGCCGTCCAGCTCACCGGCGATGCGGTGGTATCGGCGTCGAGGATCCTCGAGACCACCGCGAAGGCTCTGCCGCACGGCGTCGGCGTCGGGGGAGCGGGCACGCTCGGCGTCGGCGCGTCGTTCGCGCTCGCGATCGTCACGGGTCGGACCACTGCGGCGCTCGCGGACGGCGCGACGCTGACGGGCGCCGCGAACCTGACCCTCACGGCGAACGGGCGCAGCACCGTGGCGGTCGAGGCCAGGATGGGAGCGACCGGCGGCGGCGTCGCGCTCACTCCGGTGGTCGCGATCGCCCTCTCGACCGAGACCGCACAGGCGCTCCTCGCTCCCGGCGCCGCGCTCGTGCTCACCGGCGCACTCCGTCTGGACGCGGTGCTGAATGCCACGGCGAACGCGACGGCGACGGCCGTGGTCGAGGGCGCCGAAGATGCCGGCATCGGCGTTGCGCTCGCCCTCGCGATGCCGAACCATTCGGCTCTCTCCCGCGTCGCGCGCAGCGTCGCGGCATCGGAGGTCCTCCTCGCGACGTTCCTCACGAGCGGCTCCACGACCACCGCGGTCGCCTCTGCGTCCGGCGCACCGGAGGACGAGACGCCGGCGGATGCCGACCCGAGCGCCCCGGGCGGAGTCGACCAGCAGCTCGCCGCCCAGCGCGACCACGCCGACGACGTCGCGGAGGACAACGGCGGCGAGACGTCGGGCGGGGCCGCAGCCGCGAGCGCCGAGACGAGCGACGGCAAGGTCAACGCGGCCGCGGCGATCGCGCTCACCCTCGCGACGATGCTGAGCGAATCGGTGCTCTCGCCCGGCATCACCGTGACCGCCGGCACGGTCCGTCTCGCCGCGCTCGAGAACGTCGACCAGACCTCCAGCGCCGACGGCTCGGCATCCCAGGGCTCGAGCGCGACGATCGGAGCGGCCGTCGCGATCACCGACGCCGACGTCACGACCCGCGCGCTGCTGTCCGACGGAGCGACGGTCGTCGCCACAGACCTGGTGCTCGCGACCGCGCCGCTCGCGAACGGCGCTGATGCGGCATCCGCTGCCGACGCCACCGCGATGGCAGGAGCAGGCGGCGGCTCGCTGTCGGTCGCCGGCTCGCTCGCCCTCGTCGTCGCAGATCGCGAGAGCACCGCGCGGCTCGCGGGCACCGCGACGCTGACGGGAGCGGCGACGATCGCAGCGCGCAGCACGGCGACCACGATCGTCAAGGCACTCCCGCACGGCGTCGGCGCCGAGGCGGCCGATGACGGCGTGGGCTTCGGCGCGTCCGTCGGACTCGCGATCATCCGGCACGACACGCTCGCCGAACTCGCCGACGGTGCGACCCTCACCGGGGCGACGGACGTCACGCTCATCGCGACCACCGCCGACACCTCGACGGTCGAGGCGAAGATGGGCGCCCAGGGCGGCTCCGTCGCCCTCGCCCCGGCGGTCGCGATCGACCTGTCGAACGTCACGACGACAACGCGCCTCGGCACCGGACCCGCGGCGCTCATCCTGACCGGCGACCTCGCGATGCACGCGACGCAGGAGGCGGAGGCGTCGGCGTCGGGCACCTCGTCGGTCGCGGGCGCAGCGGACGCGGGAATCGGCATCAGCCTCGGTCTTCCGATCGCGAACCACACGGTGACGACCCGTGTGGAGCGTGCGGTCGTCGCGGGCGGGGACGTCACGCTCCGCACAGCGAGCGTCTCGCGCACGACGGCATCCGCGAACGCCTCGGCGGCCGGAGCGCCGGAGTCCGAGGAGGAGCCCGCCGCGGGCGAGCCGGGCGGCGTCGACCAGCAGATCGGCGAGCAGGTCGCGTTCGCCGACCAGGTCGGAGCCGCGCAGACCGGCAGCGGCACCGGTGGCGCCGAGGCGCCGGCTGCAGAGGCCAGTGGCGGAGGGGTCCAGGTCGCTGCCGCGATCGCGGTGGCGCTGTCCACGGTGGTCTCGGAGGTCGTCGTCACCGTCGGCGATCTGCGGGCGGGCGGTATCGCTACCCTGCAGACCGAGGCGAACACGGACGCGTCCGCGACAGCGGACGGCTCCGCGACGCAGCCCGAAGGAGGCACGGCGACCATCGGGGCCGCGGTCGCGATCACGCTCTCGGACGTCCGCAACGCCGCCGTCGTCCCCGCCGCGCTCACGATCACTGCCGGTGACCTCGTCGTCAGCGCGCACACGGCCGTCGACGGCGACGATCACACTGCGACGATCACGGCGAGCGCGACGTCGGGAGCCGGGGGCGGCGACGTGTCGATCGCGGGATCGTTCGCGCTCGCAGTCGTGGACCACCAGACGCGCGCGGCGATCGAAGGCGACGTCATCCTCACGAGCAGCAACGTCTGGGTCTCCGCCGCGAGCGATCTCGCGAGCAGCGTGAAGGCACTGCCGGCGGGAGCAGGCGTCACCGAGGCGGGCGATCTCGGTTTCGGGGCATCCGTCGCCCTGAATCTCGTCACCCACCGCACGGTCGCGGAGATCGCCGACGGCGTCGTCATCTCCGGTGCCGACGACATCGTCCTGCAGGCCACCGTTGGGGACGTCGCGACGACGGAGGCGCGGATGGGTGCCGCGGGCGGCGGCGTGTCCATCGCTCCGGCGGTCGCCACGACGCTCTCCAACGTCACCGCCGCCACGCGCGTGGGCACCGGAGCGCTGACGCTGGACGGATCGCTCCAGCTCGCCTCGGCCCTGAACTCCTCGGTCACGAGCACCGCATCGGCGGCCGCCGTGTCCGGGGGAGACGCGGCGATCGGCGTCTCGCTCGGTCTCTCGATCGCGAACCACGCCGCGACGAGCGACCTCGCGCGCGTCGTCGACGCCGGCGGAGACATCGTGCTCCGCGCATCCGCGATCTCCGATTCGACCGCAACCGCGACCGCGTCCGCTGCGGGCGCGCCGGAAGAGGACACGGCCGCCCCCGACGAGGACCCCGACAACGCCGGCGTCAACGAGCTCGTCAACCGCGAGCAGGATCACGCCGACGGTCAGGCCCAGCAGAACGGCCTCGAGACCTCGGGCGGCGACGACCAGCGCGCCCCGCAGGCGGAGACGAGCGAGGGCGGCGTCAACGCGGCCGCCGCGGTCGGCGTGAGCCTCTCCAGCCCCGTCGTCCGCGCAGGCGTCACGAGCGAGGTCGGCGAGCTGACCGCCGCGGGCACCGTCGCCTTCCTGACCGCCGCGAACACCGACTCCTCGTCCGCGGGCGACGGATCGGCTGTCGGCGGGGGCACGGCCAACATCGGCGTCGGCGTCGGCATCACCCTCATGGACGTCGTGAACACGGCGACCGTGCCGGCTCACCTCACGGTGCGCGCTCACGATCTGATCGTGCAGGCGGATGCCGCGGCCGACGGTGACGACACGACCTCGACGATCTCGGCCATCGGAACCTCGGGCGCCGGAGGCGGCGACTTCGCCGGAGCGGGATCCCTCGGTCTCGCGGTCGTGAACCACCTCACGCGGGCGGCGATCGACGGCACCGTCCAGCTCACGGGCGGCGATGCGGCCGTCACCGCGAAGAGCGACGTCGCCACGACTGCGAAGGCCCTCCCACACGGCGAAGAGCAGGATCCGGCCACCTCGCTCGGCCTCGGCATCTCGGTCGGCCTCGCGATCGTCACCCACGACACCGTCGCGGAGGTCGCCGACGGCGTCGTCGCCGCCGGCATCCGCAACCTCGTCCTCACGGCCGACGCGACAGATCTCACGAGCGTCGAGGCGAAGATGGGAGCCCGCGGCGCGGTCGCGATCACTCCGTCGATCGGCATCGCGCTGTCGAACGTGTCGACACTCGCCCGGCTCGGCGCCGGCGCGACGCAGCAGCTCGCCGGCACCCTCGCGCTCTCGGCCGGCCAGAAGGCCGTGGCCGACACGGTCGCGACGGCCGCAGCGCTCGACGCCACGGACGCGGCCGTCGGGTTCGGGCTCGCCCTCACCTACGCCGACCACTCGTCCATGGCCGTGCTCGGCCGGGACGTCGAGGCCGCCCAGCACGTGCTGCTGCGAGCGTCGAGCATCTCCGAGTCCAGTGCGCTCGCCGAGGCATCGGCCGCCGGCGCACCCGAGAACGAGGACTCCGGCGACCCCGAGAATCCCGGAGGCGGTGCGGGCACCGGCGTCGACCAGCTCGCGAACCAGCAGCGGGGATACGCAGACGCGCAGGCCGCGCAGAACGGCGGCCGCGACTCGGGCGACACCGAGAACCCGTCCGCGGAGACGAGCGAGGGCGGTGTCGCGGTCGCCGCGGCCATCGGCATCGTCGTCGCCGAGGTGCACGCCGAGTCGCTCATCCTGCCCGAGGTCGCCGCGATCACCGCCGGCGGTCAGCTGCGCGTCGAGTCGGCGGCGAACACCGACGCGCGCTCGGGCGGCGACGGATCGTCGGTGTCATCCGGCGGTGACGCGAACATCGGAGTCGGCGTCGCGCTCACCCTCGCGACCACGGTGAACCGGTCGATCGTCCCGGCGACACTGTCGGCCACCGCGGGCGACGTCGTCGTCTCGGCGACGGTCGCCGCCGACGGCGACGACGTCACGGGCACCTACGGCGCGACGGCGGCCTCCGGCGCAGGCGGCGGCAACATCTCGGTGGCGGGATCGGTCGCGATCGCGATCATCACCACCGACACGCTCGCGACCGTGCTCGGCACGCTCGCGCTCACCTCGGGCGATGTGGCTGTCGCCGCGCGCAGCGCGATCGACGGCACCGTCACGGCGCTGCCCCACAAGGCGGGCGACGAGGACGGGGACGGCGAGGTCGAGGGCCCCGGCGGCGAGGACTTCATCGGCGGTGTCTCCACCGAGGGCGACTTCGGCCTCGGCGCCGCGTTCGTGCTCGTGCTCGACACGCACCGCACGAGCGCACTCATCGGCGACGACGTGGTGATCTCGGGCGCCCAGGGTGTCGTCGTCTCCGCCGAGGCGACGGATGCGGTGACGGCCGAGGCGAAGATGGGCGCGAAGGGCGGCGGCGTCGCCATCGCTCCCGCGGTCTCGATCGTGCTGTCGAATGTCACGACGACGGCCCGCATCGGCACCGGATCGCTCGAGACGAGCGGCGACGTGTGGATCCGGGCGACGCAGACCGCCTCCGCGCTCAACACCACGACGGCGGCAGCGATCGCCGGCACCGATGCCGCGGTGGGGATCTCGTTCGCCCTCACGATCCCGAACCACGATGTCGTCGCCGAGCTCGCGCGCACGATCGACGCGGGCGGATCGCTCACGCTGCAGGCCTACAGCGCCTCGGCGTCGAGTGCGAAGGCGACAGCGTCCGCCGCAGGTGCGCCCGAGAACGAGGCGGACAGCGGATCGCCCGACCCCGAGAACCAGGGCGGCACAGCCGGAAACGGCGTCGACCAGTTCGCGACGCAGCAGCGCGGCTACGCCGACCAGCGCTCCTCGGAGTCCGGCGGATCGGGATCGGGAGACGCCGAGACCCCCAGCGCCGAGACGAGCGAGGGGCCGGTGGCGGTGGCCGCGGCGATCGGCATCGTCGTCGCCACGATCCAGCCCATCGCACGCATCACCGAGGACGTCACCGAACTGGCGGCGGTCGGCCCGGTGCGCATCCTCTCGTCGCACAACACCGATGTCGCGACCGGCGGCGACGGGTCGTCCGTGTCCGAGGGCGCGTCGGCCACGATCGGCGTCGGGATCGCGATCAGCTGGGTCGACATCGTCAACCACGCGATCGTCCCGGAGTGGCTCACGATCACCGCCGGCGGGCTCGTGGTCGGCGCGACGACGACCGCCGACGCCACCGGCGACCGCACCTCGACCATCTCGGCCGAGGCGGCCTCGGGCGCCGGTGGCGGCAAGATCTCGGTCGCGGGCTCGGTGGCGATCGCCCAGGTCAACGCCGACACGCGCGCCGTGGTCTACGGGGACGTCTTCCTCACGGGCGACGACGCGGATGCCGTGATCATGGCCACCGACGCGCTCAGCACGACGGCGAAGGCGCTGCCGAAGGGCGACGGCGTCGTCTCGACGGGCAACGTCGGCGTCGGCGCGTCGGTCGCCCTCGCCCTCGTCTTCAGCGAGACGCATGCGCTGATCGCCGACGGCGTCGCGGTGACCGGAGCGGACGATCTCACCGTCGCCGCGGCATCCGAGAGTCACACCGTGAACGAGGCGAAGATGGGCGCGAAGGGCGGCGGGGTCACCGTCACCCCCGCCATCGGCATCACCGTCTCCGAGATCTCCACGACCGCGGTGATCGGAACGCTCGCCGATGCGCTCGAGGCCACGGGCGACGTCTTCGTGATCGTCGAGCACGCCACCAGCGCCCAGACGACGACGGATGCCGAGGCCGGCGAGGCCGCGACGGCGGTCGGCGTCTCGCTGGCACTGAACTTCGCCTTCGACGTCGCGTTCGCGCAGACGCGTCGGGATGTCGTCGCCGGCGGCTCCGCGGTCTTCACGGTGACCGGATCCGCGCTCGCCGCCGCCACGGCCAAGGCCTCGACGAGCGGCGCCCCGGCGCAGAACGACGAGGGCGGCGCCGGGGCCGGCGGAGTCGACGGCCAGATCGCCCAGCAGCGCTCGTACGCCGACCAGCAGACCACCGCCAACCGCGGATCCGGCATGCAGTCCAACTCGTCGCCCTCGGCATCGACCAGCGGAGGCAGCGTCTCGGTCGCCGCCGCGATCGCGCTGTCCATCGCCGACGCCAGCTTCACCGCTCACCTGCCGGACGGACTGTCGATCACGGCGGGCGGCCACGTCTGGTTCCTCTCGCGGGCGCAGGTCGACTCGAAGACCGAGGCGGACGCATCGGCGACGGTCGTCGCGTCCGGGGGTGGCGGTGGCGGTGGTGGTGGTGGTGGCTCCAGCACGGCGATCGGCGCCGCGGTCGCGCTCAACCTCGTCTGGGTCGAGAACCGCGCGTGGCTCGGCGAGGACACCCAGGTCGAGGCGAACGGCTTCGCCGTCTCGGCGACCATGACCCCGCTTCCGAACGACGGCACGCACGACTTCGCCGCCGTCGCGAAGTCGGGCGCGGGCTCGCCCTCGGGCACCGGCGTCGCAGGCGCGCTGGGCCTCAACATCGTGACCGATCACACCGAGGCGTGGATCCCCTCGAGCGCGGTGGTCACCTTCGGCACGGGCGACGTCACCGTCGCCGCCGAGAATCTCCGCACCGACACCGCCCGTGCGGTGAGTGACGCGAAGGCGGGCGGCGGGAGTGTGGGCGTCGGAGTCTCGATCGCGCTCAACGTGCTCGCCACCGACATCACGCGCGCCGAGATCGACGACGGCGCCGACGTCACCGGCGGCTCGAGCGTCACGGTGCGGGCCGACCACTCCGACACGGTCGTGAACGAGGTGAAGGCCGGATCGGCCACGACCGGCGACGGCGCCGCCGTCGCGCCGGCCGTGGGCATCGACGTCGTGCTTCCGGTGGTTCTCGCGCGCATCGGCACCGCAGGACCCCGACCGTTCACCGCGACCGGCCAGGTGATCGTCCGTGCGACGTCGACGACGACCGTCAGGCGAATGGGGATGCCGAGGCCTCCGGCAGCGACACGGCAGTCGGCGCGATCGTCGTCATCAACGTGGTCGACGTCACCGTGAACGCGCCGGTCTTCCGGGACGTCACCGCCGGCTCGCTCTGGCTCGTCTCGAGCGCGACCGTCAGCTCGTCCGCCGTCACCGCCGCCAGCGCCTCCGGCGCCAAGCCGACGCAGACCGGTGAGGCGCAGGATGCCGACCAGCAGGCGCAGAAGGAGATGGACGACAACCAGGCGACGTCCGGCCTCGGCATCGGCCTGCCGAGCTCGCAGAGCACCGTCTCTCAGGGCAACGGCACCGCGGGCAGCCAGTCGGGCCAGTCGAGTGACGGCGTCGGGGTCGGCGCGGCGGTCTCGGTCAACTGGGTCACCGTCGAGAGTCGCTCGATCGTGCCGGAGGAGCGCACGATCCGCGTCGCGGGCATGTTCGCACTCCTGTCGTCGGCGCACGTCGACGCGAAGGCACACGCGACGGGCAAGGCGTTCCCGAGCGGTACGACGGCGGTCGGCGCGGGCGTCTCGCTCAACGTCGCGACCGTCGACGACCTCGCCTCGCTGGGTGCGGGCGCGGACGTCGTCGCCGGGTGACATGGCACTCACGGCGCGCACGCCCGAGGGGGCGCAGAACGACTTCGAGGCGAGGTCGGTCGCCGTGGCCGCTCCGGATCCGACGAGTGGATCGGGCGGCGGATCGGGCGGCGCGGCGGTCGCCGGCTCGGTCGCGGTTCAGGTGCTGCAGCTGCGGAACGAGGCCGTGATCGGCGAAGGCTCGACCCTGCAGGTCGCCGGCGATCTCACCCTCCACGCGACCAACCCGATGGGCCTGCAGGCGATGGCCGTCTCGGCGGCGGCGTCGATGTCGGGCAGCGGCGTCGGCGCGGGCATCGTCGTCCAGTTCGTCGATGCCGACACGCTCGCGTACATCGACTCGTCGTTCGAGCGCCCGACGATCATCGAGGCCGGCGGCGCGATCATCGGCCGCGCGGCCGCCCACCTGCATGCGCTCGCAGCGCCCGACATCGGCATCGACTTCATCGACATCCCCGACTTCACGGGCGTCGCCCTGGGCGCAGCGCTCGGCGGTGGCGATGCGGGAGTCGGCGGGTCCGTCATCGTCAATGTGACGAACCGGAGCACCGGATCCTGGCTCGGCGAGGCCGCGCAGGTGAACCAGACGATCGGCGTGACCGACGAGAATCAGCATCTGGCATTCTCGGCGAGCGACCAGACCGAGTTCGTCGATCTCGCCGGAGCGCTCGGCCTCACGACGGGCAGCGCCGGCGTCGGATTCGCGCTCGTCGTCGGCGTGCACAACAAGGACGTGCGTGCCACGATCGGCGAGGGCGTCGCCGCTCGGCCTCGGCGGATCGGTGTGGCTCGACGCGCAAGCCGGCGAGAGCTGGACCCAGGTCGTGGCAGGCGGCGCAGCCGCGAGCAGCGCGGCGATCGCCGGATCGTTCCTCGTGCTGGTGGTGAACAAGGGCGACGGCGCTCCCGGCACGCGCGCCCGGATCGAGAGCTCGGCGCAGAACCCCACCGAGGTGCTCGCCGAGGGTGGCATGACGATCACGGCGGCTGACCCCGTGAGTGCCTCGACGCTCTTCGCGGGAGCCGTGGGCGTCTCGACCGGAACAGCGGGCATCGGGGTCGCGACGGTCGTCTTCGTCCGCGACGCCATCGTCGACGCACAGGTCGGCGAGGCGGCGTGGCTGCGCGCCGCGGGCGGGCTCGGCCTCGTGCTCACGGCCGATCAGAGCCAGGACGTCTGGATGGTCGCGGTCGCGGGCGGCGGCGCCGGCACGGCGGGCGTCGCGGGCGCGATCACGACGGGCGTCTACGACCACGAGACGCGGGCGCACCTCGGCCGCGGCGTCACGCTCGACGGCACGTCGCCGGACGGCGAGGCCGGCGCGCGACTGCGCGCGACCGACCACACGGTGCTCCGCGGCATCGCCGGTCAGGCGGCAGCGGGCGGCACGGCGGGCGTCGGCCTCGGGGCCGACGTGCAGGTCATGAACAAGCACACCGAGGCGTCGATGGCACCGCAGGTGCTCGTCACGGTGCCGGGCGACGTCACGATCGACGCCGACTCGAGCGAGGACGTCACCAGCGTCTCGGCGGGCGCTGCCGTCGGCGGCACGGCCGGCGTGTCGGTGAACGCCGCAGTGCCGGTGTACGACGTCACGACCCTGGCCTTCATCGGCGAGGAGTGCGGGGCGGCGGTCGCGAGCGAGGCGAGCTGCGCGGCATCCCGGAGCGTCGTCCTCGTCGGCGGCAGCGCGCGGATCACCGCGAACGAGGTGCTCACGATGGACCTCATCGCCGGGTCGATCGCGATCGGCGGTGCCGCGGGCGTCGGCGTCGGCGCCGCGGTGCCGGTCCTCACGAAGACGACGCGCGCTTTCATCGGCGACCTCTCGGTCGTCACGGCGCTCGCGCTCACCGACGGTGTCCTCGGCACGCTCGGCGGCTTCGACATCTCGTACATCGACACGCGATTCGATCCGCAGTTCGCGCTCGACGCAGACGGCTACACGATCGACCTCGGCTACGCGCACGGCATCGACGACGGCGAGGTCGTCACGTACTTCTCGGGCGGCGGACAGGCGCTGCTCGGCCTCGGCAACGGCCGCGAGTTCTACGCGCTCGTCGATACGTCGGCGCCGACGAAGATCCGGCTCTCGCTCACCCAGGGCGGAGCGCCCATCGCGGTCTCGGTGCCGGCGCGTCCCGGCCGCTCGCACCGGATCGTCCCGCTCGATGAGGCGAGCGTCCCCGCGGCGCTGCAGCCGTACTTCATCCCTGGAGACGTCAGCGGCAGCACGATCGCCCTCCCGTACGACCTCGTGGCGGCCAACGGCGAGGTCCTGATCTATACGGCGAACGGCGGCACCGCGATCGGCGGGCTCGTCGACGGCGAGTCGTACTACGTCGTCGGCCGCGCGGGAAACAGCCTCCAGCTCGCGCGCACCGAAGGCGGCCCGGCGATCTCGCTCGATGCGAGCCAGGCGACGGGCCGTGCTCACAGCCTCACCCGTCAGGACACCCAGCCTCCGGGCGACCCCGCACTGGCCACCGGCATCCGGGTGCTCTCGCCGCGCCTGGGAGCGATCCGCGGCGTCGCGGTGATCGCGAACAACAGCGACGAGATCCTCGGCGATCGGCGGCGCTGGCGCGGTCGGCGGCACGGTCGGCGTGGGCGTCGCCGGCAACGTCAACGTCGTGAACGTCGACACCGACGCCTTCATCGGCCGCCTCGCGCGGGTGAACGACATCGCGAACGACGAGGCCTCTCCGTTCCAGTCCGTGACTGTCGCAGGCGGGCGGGTCGTTCCGTCAGCTGATGGTGTCGGCGGCGCTCGGCGCGGGCACGGTGGGCGTCGGCGTGAGCGCCGCGGTCGACGTCGTGGACATCGACCAGGACGCGCCGATCCGCACCGGCGCGATCGTCCGCGCGACAGAACGACGTGGTCGTCGCGGCGATCGGCAACGAGGACGTCACGGCGGCCTCGGCAGCGCTCGGCGGCGGTCTCGTCGGCGTCGCCGTCGCGGTCACCGTCGCGATCGTGACACCCACACGCCACGCACTCGTCGCCGGGGGAGCGACGGTCGATGCGGGCAACAACGTGATCGTCTCGGCCATCGACGCGACAGCAGCTACACCACCGTCACCGGCGGCATCGGCGTCGGGTTCGTGGGCGTGGGCGTCGGCGTCGCCGTGGTCACGACGACCAAGAGCACGGATGCCCGGATCGGCGCCGGCGCGACGGTGGACGCGCGAGCGCTGCGCGGAGCATTCGGATCGATCTCGGACGACGAATATCTCGGCAAGGGGGTGCTCGGCCTCGCGGTGACGGCGCAGTCCTCGCAGCGACTCTTCGGCCTCGTCATCGGCGCCGGCGGCGGATTCGTCGGCGCGGCCGGCGGCGTCGGCGTGACGCTCCTCGACGTCACGACGAACGCCTCGATCGACAGCACCTCGGCCGCCCGCACGCGGATCAATGCAGACCAGGCGGGCGCGGGCGCCTGGCAGGGCGTGCTCGTCGCCGCGCATGACACCACCGACACGCTCACCATCGCTGCCGCCCTCGCCGTCGGCGCTGTGGCCGTGTCGGGCGCGGTCGACATCGGCATCGCCGACATCGCCGTGACGACGTCGATCGGCGATTTCGCCGAGGTCCGGGCCGCGCACTCGCTCACGATGGCGGCGACATCCGTCCGCGAGATCCAGACCTTCGCCGCGAACGTCGCCGGCGGCGCGGTGGGCGTGGGCGCGTCCGTCTCGGTGTGGACGGTCGGCGGCACTCCCAGCGGCTCGTACGATGACGGCGGCGACAACGGTCCGCGCGACGCGCTCGGCTCGGCGGGCGGCAGCCCGCAGCAGCAGGCGGACACGGTGGTCGCGGGTGACGGTGACAGCGGCAACGGCCTCGGCGGCTTCCGCGACATCCTGAGCGGCGCGGAAGACGAGGAAGGCGCGTCGCAGAACGTCGCAGCCATGCACCGGCAGAACGGCATCGCAGCCGCGAGCGGCGCCGTGCGCACCGCCGAGACCGGCGACTCGCTCGTCGCCGACTCGTTCGCCACCGCGCCGATGCGCGGCACATCCAGCCGGATCGGTGTGAACGCCCTGATCGCGACGGGTCGCGGCATCGCAGTGCTGGCCGACGCCGACGACTCCTACTTCGGCCTCGCCGGGTCCGCGTCCGCCGGGATCGCGGGAGTCGGCGCGGCGGTGCTCGTCGCGACGCTCCGCCCCACCATCGAGGCCGGCGTCTCGACCGGCACGGTGCTGCGTTCGGGCGGCGACATCACGGTCCGCTCCCGCTACGCCGAGGACACGTTCGGCCTCGCGTTCGCGGGTCAGGTCGGCGTCGTCGGCGTCGGCGGCCAGATCGTCGTCATCTCGAGCGTCGTCGACCAGGAGGCGCACATCGACGACGGGGTCTCCATCCCCGCCGCCTACGGCACGGTCGCCGTGGAGGCGATCGCCGATCGCACCCTCGAGGCGCACACCATCGGGCTGCAGATCGCCGGCATCGCCGTCGGCGGCTCGGTGGCGATCGTCGACCTCGCCGGCGACGGAGAGACGAGCGACACGATCGCTCGGATCGGCGACGTCCTGATCGGCTCCGAGAGCCCCGTCGGCGGCGTGCGGGTGCTCGCCGACTCCGACATCCGGATCGACGCCTCCGCGCTCGCACTCTCGGTCGGCGTCGCCTTCTCTGCGACGGGAGCCGGTGCCGACATCGAGATCCCGGGCCGTACCGAGGCCACGTTCGCCGGATCCGTGATCACGTTCGGAGCGGTCACCGTCCGCGCCGTGAGCCGCAGCACGGTGAGCACCCTCATCGCGGCGGTGCAGGGCAGCGGCGGAGCGACGATCGGCGCCTTCGTCACCGAAGCCGTCATCAGCCGCGACACACTCGCCTCGACGGCCGTCGGCACCGTCATCCGCGCGGCAGGAGCCGTGACGGTTGCGGCGGACTCGCGCAACCACGCCGACGCCTCGATCGCGTCGGGCTCGTTCGCCGGCTTCTTCGGCGCCGCGGCGCAGCTGCAGAGCGCCACGGTCTCGGGCCTGACCGAGGCGCTGCTGCGATCGACGGTGGAGCAGTCCGGGTCGGTCGCGGTCACGGCGGTCGGCGAGAACCGCGCGATCGCGAACGGCGTGCTCCTCGCGCTCGGCGCTGCGACGATCTCGGGTGCGCTCGTCACCGCTCTCGTCACCGAAGCCGCCGCGGTCCGCGCGACGGCATCCGGCCCGTTCATCCACAGCCTGGGCGTCGTCGCAGTGACGGCGACGATCGCCACCGACGGCGGCAGCGGCGGTCTCGCGGGCGGCAACCTCGCGAAGGCGTTCCTCACCGCCGTCAGCGGCGCGCTCTTCAGCGGGTCCGCCTACGGCGCCCGCGCAGAGCTGCGTGGGGCGACCACGGCGACCCTCGACAGCCCGGTGTACTCCTCGAACGGGGCCCAGGTCGTCGCGACGGCGACCAACACCGCCGACACCGATACCTTCTCCGCCGCGCTCGGCCTCTTCACGGTCGAGCTGCTCGTCGCCGAGGCCACCGTTTTCGGCAGTGCCGCGACGCGTGCGCGGGTCCTGCAGAACGTCTACGCGAACGGCATGAGCACCGTGCGCGCGACCGCGGTGAACACCGCGACCGTCGACACCGACACCGCCGCGATCTCGCTCGCGGGTGGCGCGGCCACCCTGCCGGGCGCGCGGATCGCGGCCGCGACCGAGGCGCTGTTCGCCGCGGGTCTGGAAGGGCGCGGTCTCACGGTCGACGCCTCGGCGACCAATCGCGCGACCGTCCTGCTCGACATGCTGATGATCGGCATCCTCGGCAGTGTCAGCCTCACGGGGGAGTCGTTCGCCGACGTGACCGCGGCTGCCGAGACGCGGGCCGAGGTCGCGTCGGGCGGTCGCCCGGTGCACGCGCGCAGCGGTGCCCTCTCGGTGACGGCCTGGTCGCTGAACGCCGCGAAGCTCGACGTGTCGCGCGGCGGGGGCGGCGGGCTCGACCTCTCGATCGTCGCACCGCGCAGCAGCGTCGGTGCAGCCACCATCGCACGGGTCGGGGCAGCCGACCACACGTCGTCGTCGTTCGCGGTCTCGGCGTCGTCGCAGAACTCGGCCGCGACCACCCTTTCGCTCACCTCGATCTCGGCGATCGGAGGGAACGGCGTCTCTGCGACGGCAGTGGTCCTCGAGACCGCGACGACGAGTGCCACGGTCGCAGCCGGCGCCCGCCTCGTCGCGACCGGCGCCGTCTCGGTGGAGGCGACGCAGCGTGCCGGCACCGCCGCCTCGGCCGCGATGAGCGGCACGGCCATCGGCCTCGTCGCGAGCATCTCGCTCTTCGGCGTCACGGCGACCCAGGCAGCGGGCGCCCTGGCGGCCTTCGACGGATCGATCTACGGCTCGGCGAGCCTGCTCGTCCAGTCGACGGCGTCGGGCGCAGCCACCGCGACGATGCGTGCCGCGTCCGGCGGGACGATCGACGTCACGACGGCGTCGGCGACCGCGACGATCGGCTCCTCCGCGTCCACGGTCGCGCGATACGGCTCGGGCGTGCTCGTCGTCAGCGGCGCGGTGAACGTCAACGCGACGCAGACGACGACGGCGACCGCGACCACCGACAGCAACGGCGGCGGAGCAGTGAGCTTCCGTGACAGCACCGCCACGGCGACGATCGACGCGGCGGCCCACTCGTCGACCGCGGCTCGCCAGACCTTCGGCACCGGCACGTCGGTGCGGGCGACCGCGAACCGCACCGTGGACGCGTTCGGCGGCCAGGTGGGCGTCTCGCTCGGCGGCGGATCGTCGCTCGTGGCCACGGCGCGCATCGGCACCGCGGCGCGCACGGACGCGCTGATCCTGCCCGGCGCGGTCATCCATGCTCCCGACGCCGCGGTCATCGTCGAGGCGGTCTCGACCAACCGGGCCGATTCGGGAGCGGGCGCCGTCGGCGTCGGCGTGATCGTCAACGTCGGCAACTCCGACCCGCGTGCCGAGGTCCTCGGCGCGACCCGCGCGCAGATGGCCGCCGGCATCCCGTTCGCAGCGAGTCTGAGGGTCGAGGCCCGCAGCGCCGACCTGGCACTTGCGTCGCTCGAGAGCCGCAGCGGCGGCCTGATCGAGGTCGGCGATGGGGTCGCGGTGGCCCACGTCGACACGCACGTGACGACGGACGTGGGCGGGGGAGCGAACGCGCCGATCATCGTGCGCGGCGACGCTCATCTCGTCGTCGACTCGCAGCCCCGCGCGGTGAGCGACACGCAGTCGAGCTCGGGCGGCGGCGTGCGCGTCGCGCACAACGCGGCCGTCGCCACGAACCGCACCGCCGTCGTCCTCGACATCGCCGACGGCACCCCGCTCGCCGCCGGCGGATCCATCACCCTCACCGCACGTCAGAACACCGTGGAGCAGCCCGGCCCCGTCGGACTCTCATTCGACGCCGTCGAGGGCGTCGACACCGGTACGGAGCAGATCGTCCTGTCGGGTCACGGGCTCGCCGATCTGGCGCTCATCACCTATGACGCGCAGGGCCAGACACCGGTCGGCGGTCTCAACCCGGGCGACCCGTACCGCGTCATCGTCATCGACCCGAACCGCATTGAACTCGGCGCGCTTCTCGCAGGCGGCCGCGCGACGGGTGCGGACGACACGCTCTGGTTCGGCTGGTACGTG
This sequence comes from uncultured Actinomycetota bacterium, assembly GCA_963754635.1. Lineage (GTDB taxonomy): Bacteria > Actinomycetota > Actinomycetes > Actinomycetales > Microbacteriaceae > Microbacterium. The sequence goes on from CAVWGM010000003.1 coordinate 447,699, forward strand.
AGCGTCGGCGGATTCTTCGAGCTCTCGCAGCCGCGCGAGCATGGACTGCGCGAGGGTCAGCGCGTGATCTACAAGGCGCCGGCCGGCTCGGTGCCCGGACTCGTCTCCGGCAAGGCGTACACCGTGAAGATCGTCGATGAGTTCCGGGTGCAGCTCATCGACGCGGCGACGCCCGCGACGCCGGTGAGCTTCGCGAGCTCCTCGATCAGCGGAGACGGGCTGCGCATCCTCGCCGCGAACGGCTACGCCGTGGGTGCGGCGCTCGAGTATGTGGCGCCGGGTGCCCTCGCCCGGTTCGCGGGTGCCTTCGTCGAGGCGCGCCAGTGGACCGCCGACGACCCGGCGAACGACCGCGAGGCCGGCCAGCTCATGGTCATCGACGGCAGCATCCAGTACTTCGGCACCGGCGACGACTCGATCGCGATCCGCGACCACGGTCTCACCACCGGCCGCGAGGTCTGGTACCAGGCGACGTCGTCGGTGATCGGCGGGCTGTCCAACGAACGCTCGTACTGGGTCATCGCCATCGACGGCAACCGGATCCGCCTCGCCGACTCGTACTGCGAGGCCGTCGGGTTCTCCGGCGACAGCACCTGCTTCGAGACCGTGCAGACGGGCGTCGACGAGGACGACAACCCGATCTACGAGGACATCCCCATCGAGATCGCCGCGCTCGTCCTCGCCGCACAGCACGGCGCCGACACCATCCACACCCTCTTCGATCCGCTGGCGAAGCCCGTGCTCGGACTCCGCGACGGTCAGCGCTACTACGTCGTCGCACGCGATGACGCCGGCTTCAGCGTCTCGGCATCCGCGGGCGGCGCGGCGATCGTCCTCGCCGCGGGCGGTGGCACGAGCTCGTTCCGCCCCGCCGTCGTCGACCTCGGCGACGCCTCGATCGCGCTCGGCGACAAGCAGCGCCTCGCGATCGATCTCACCGCGGACGGCACCGGCACGCAGCAGTTCGTGCCCGGCACCGTGGAGCTTGCTCTCGCCGGCGGCGGCGAGTTCACCGAGTCGTTCGTCGACGGTGGCGGCGGCGGGTTCATCTCCACCGGCGAGACCGAGCCGAGCACGACGGTCTCCGCCGACGTCGACGTCATCATCGGCGACGGCGCCAAGCTCCGTGCCGGCGGAGACGTCGACGTACTGGTCTCGTCCCATGTCGCGGGCAACGCCGAAGCGCGGTCGCGTTCGGGCGGAGCCATCGACATCAGCTCGTCGCGCTCGCGCGTGAACGCCGAGGCCACGACCGACATCGTCTTCGGCACCGGCAGCGAGGTCGACGCGGGCGGCTCGGTGAACGTCCTCTCCCTCACGCGCGCGAGCGGCAAGGGTAAGGCAGACACCAAGGCGGGTGGCTTCGGCACCGGGGTGAGCGCCTGGGTTCGCCTGTCGCTCATCGCCCTGTCGACGGTGACGCTGAACGGCCGGATCACCACGGGCGACGACATCCGCGTGAGCAACCAGTCGGCGTTCTTCGCGGACGCGTGGATGAGCGCGAACAGCGCGTCCGTCGGCGGCGCGGCCTCGGGCGGCGAGTGCGACATCCAGGTGAACGACGGCCGCAACACCGGATGCCACACGTACGGCCGCACCGCGAACGTCATCAACGTCGGCGGGGCGGCCTGGCTCGAGGGCGACGATGTCTCGCTGCGCGCGGCGCTGGCCGGCAGCAGCATGCGCGACGAGGGGTACTCACGGGGCGAGGGTCTCGGCCAGGACGCCGACGCGCGTGCCCAGGTGCGGGTCGATTCCGCCAGCATCATCGAGATCTTCAGCGGCGCCAAGATCATCGGCCGCCAGAGCGTCACGCTCACGGCCGATCAGGGCGGCGAGGGCACGGCGGATCTGCGGGCGCACGCACGCGCGAGCTGCGGCTGCCTCGGCGGCGACACGGATGCCGACTCCCGCGTGACGTTCAACGGCGACTCCCGGATCACCGCGCACCGGTCCGCGATGGTGAAGACGGCCGCGCTGCTGGTGCAGGCCCTGCAGAGCGCCGTGGTCGTCAATGCGACGTCCTCGCGCTCCGGTGCGGCGTTCGACGGCGGCAGCCAGAGCTCGCCGGAGAGCGCGTCGACGTCCCGGACGATCCAGTGGAGCGCCGACGTCATTCTGCACTCGCCGACGCCGCTGCTGGTGATCGATGAGGATGGACGCGTCGTCGAACTGCACGGCCTCACGGCATCGGCGAACGGCTCGACCCTCACGGTCGGATCCCTCGTCGCTTCGGGTGCGATCATCGAGGTCGCCCCGATCGACAACGACGGCGGCGGCGAAGCCCGCTTCATCGCCAACCACGGCTCGCACCCGGCCGTCGTGCAGCGCGTGGTCTACGACGGCGTCGCGCACGACGGCACGTGGCGGATCCAGAGCACCTTCGACTCCGTGACGATCCACAACCACTCCGATCGCGAGCTGCACATCGATCGGATCTCGGTGGTCAACCTCGACGCGAATCCGGCCGCGGACGTCGACATCGTCTCGCCCGACAGCGAAGGCTTCCGGTTCCGGATCGCCAAGCCGCTCTTCCCGCCGACGCTGATCGACATCGCCAACCTGGGCACGCCGGGCGACCGCGATCTCGTGCTCGAGGGCCTCATCGACAACCCCATCGGCACGACGCTCATCGTCAACGACGAGGGCGACATCCTCGCGGCACAGACGGGCGCGATCCGCACCAACATCGCGCGCCTCGACGCACCGCGCGGCACGATCGGCCGCTGGACCGGCAGCGGCGAGTTCCTCGCCCGCGAGCAGATCGACATCACGCTCGTGCAGTCGGACTACCTCGTCGACGAGGTCGACCCCACCCGCCCCGTCTCGCTCATCGCCGACGCCGCCGATGACGTCGTCCTCGACATCACCTACATCGCGCGGATGACGCCCGACTCGCCGTACATCGCCACCGCGTTCGCGCCGCAGCTCGGTCCGATCCACGCGGGCCGCGACATCGACATCGTCGTGCACGACTCGCTCACCGGCGACGACCGACCATCCTTCACGGCGTTCAGCATCCATGTCGAGGCACAGGATCCGGGTGCCGCCGACGGCGACTTCGAGGTCTACTACTACCCCGATCAGGCCTGGCCGGGCTTCGACGACCCGGTGCTCATCGCCTGGGGCACGGCGAACGAGCCCGCCGACTCGGCGTACGTGTTCAGCCTCGCGGCCGGGAACGACATCCAGGTGGTCCACGCCGAGACCGCGACGACGATCTCGATCCTCGCCTTCACCGACGTGGATGCGACGCTGGTCGCGATGCGCGACTGGACCGTGCCGTACTCGACGACGAACGGCGACGGCGAGATCACGATGCTCACGAACGGCCTGCTGCAGGTCGTCGAGACGGTGGGAGATCTGCGGGTCGGCACGATCACCTCCACCGACGACGACGTCAACCTCTGGGCTCTGGACCCCTGGGCGTCGATTCTGGATGCCGGTGCCATCGACGACGGCTCGGCTCGCGTCGTCGGCGCCATCGTCCAGCTCGTCGCCGGCGCGACAACGGGGCGCGTCGGCGGACCTGAGGTGCTCGAGCCGGCGGTGCGCGACTTCCTCGAGATCGACGCGCGCGTGCACGTCACCTCGTTCGCGGGCGGCGACACCCTGCTCGATCAGGTGGCCGGCGCGCTGTCCGTCGACTACGTGCAGTCCACGGCCGGGGATGCCGCCATCCGGACGCGGAGCGGATCGATCCTCGCCGCGCCGGTCGACGGGCGGGTCATCGCCGACGGGGGGATCGGCGACGGCTCGATCGACCTCATCTCGATCGGCGGGCGGATCGGCACCGACAGTCTTGACCGCTCCGGCGACCTCGTGATCGACACCGGACTCTTCGGACGTCTGTACGCCGTGAGCGACACCGTGCCCGAGCCGGCGCCGGATCCCGAGCCGCTGCCCGGCGAGGAGCCGGAGCCGCCGATCGAGCCTGTGCTGCCCGGTCTCGGCGGGATCTTCCTCACCGAAGCCACCGGCGCGCTCGTGGTGCTGCGGGCCGAGACCGACGACGGCGACGTGCGGGTCACCGCCCCCTTCGTCGCGAGCCAGGAGCCGGCGAGCCTGTACGTGGCGACCTCCGGCGAGACCATCGACGGGTCCGAGACGGTCACCGAGGGTCGCATCGTCGCGACTGGCGACGTCACGCTTCTCGTCGGCCAGGACGTCGTCGCGCCCTTGGGCACGCTGATCCAGGGCGACACGGTGACCATCCGGGCATCCTTCGGCAAGCAGACCGCGACCGACGGCGGATCGACGCTGTACTTCGGCGGCACGATCGCCGCCCTCCCGATCGCGATCTACGGCGGCCTCGCCGGCGACCGGTTCGTGTTCGACGGCACGCTGCTGGTCGGCCACACGCTCGTCTACGGTGGCGTCGAGGAGACCGGCGAGCTGCCGACGGGCGACGACGTGTTCGACGTCATCCGGCTGCAGACGATGACCGGCACGCACCTCATGCCCGGCACTCCGGTCATCCCCCTGGTTCCGATCGAGCCCGCCACCCCGGTCGGCGAGGAGCCGCCGCTCCTGCCGCTGCCGCCGATGGTCGCGCCGGAGCCGGTCGAATGGTTCGCCGGCCGCGCGGTGCGCCATTCCCTCGTCATCCACGGCTTCGACGGCGACGACGACGTGACGGTGCAGACGTGGGGCGGCGCTGACGCCGATCCGTCGGGCCACGACTACCAGATCATCGTCCGCGGCGGCGGAGTACCCGGGTTCGACACCCTCACCGTCGAGGGCACCGACGAGGCGGACGTGTTCCTGTTCCGGGCGCTCGCAGGCGTCCCGGGCCACTCGGATGCTTCTCGCCCGGCGTTCGTCGCCGCCGTGAACGAGGCGGCCGGTACGGCCGAGCGCATCGTCTACGACCGCGGCACCGCGCGCCTCACCGTCATCGGGCACGATGGCGACGACACCTTCGCGTTCGACGACAACAGCACCGCCACCACGGTGCACGGCGGCGCGGGCGCCGACACGTTCATCGTCGGCCAGTTCCACCCCGCGCCGGCCGTGGAGCCGGCGGTCCAGCCGGGCGACGCGTTCCACACGGTGGAGACCGAGTTCGGCTGGCTGAGCCGCGGCGCCTCGTTCGCGCTCGTGCTCTACGGTCACGAGGGTGACGACGTGTTCCAGATCAACCGGCACAGCGCCGAGCTGCGGGTCGAGGGTACGGTCGGCAGCGACCTGTACGACGTGCGGGCGGTGCGCGATCTGGACGGCGTCTACCTGCAGAACGGCGTGCTCTGGCTCGAGGGCACCGCGGACACCGCCGGGGCGCCTGGAGAAGAGACCCTCGTCATCCGCACCGCCGGCGCGGCGGGCGACATCGACGTCCGGTACCTCGCGCAGGAAGTCCTCATCCGCGGTGCAGGTCTGCACATCATGACGCGGCTCATGGACGGTGCCACGGTGCTGGCCATGCCGTTCGCCGTGCCGGCCCCGATCGTGCTTCCCGCCGATCTGCTGCCGTCGCCGTGGGACCTGCTCACCGTGCCCATTCCCGTCGAGGGCATCGGTCTCCCCGGGCTCGTCATCATCACCGAGTCCGGCGGCAGTACTCGCCTGATCACCGGCGTTCAGGAGGTCGACAGCTACAAGATCCGCCTGACCGTGCCCGCCACGGAGCGCGTATACATCGCGATCTCCGGCGCCTACGCGGGCGGACTGCTCTATGGCGAGGTGTCGGTCGACGGTGGTCTGACCTACGCCGACGACGCCGTCCTCGTCATCGAGCCTGGCCAGGTCGGGCCGTTCGAGATCTTCGTTCGCCTCGTGGCGACCGTCGCGCCGCACGGCATCGGGCTCTTCGCCTTCACGCCGACGGCGGAGCCCGGACCCGGGATGATCGTCCAGACCATGAGCCACATCGTCTCGAGCGCCGACCCGCGCTTCGACTCCGCGCGGGCCTCCAACGTCTACATCAACCTGCCTCCGCCGCTCGTGCCGTCCAGCGAGGATCCCGACGACCCCACCGATCCGACCGACCCCACGGATCCGACCGATCCCACCGATCCCGGCGGAGACGGCGGCGGCTCGGGAGCGTCCGGAGACGGCGATGCCTCCGGCGACGGTCTCGCGGCGACGGGCGTGGAACTCGACCTCCGCCTCCTCGGCTTCGCGCTCCTCGCGCTCCTTCTCGGCGTGCTGCTGGTCGCCCGCCGCCGCCGCGTCTGACCGCCCAGCGCCGAGACCGCACGTCGCCGAGACCGCACGACCGCACACATCTCGGGCCGCTCTCGGTGTACTCGTGCGGTCTCGGCGTGCCGAGATCGGCTTAGGGTGAAAGCATGCCGCTGACCGGAGAGTACGAGCCGTCCACGTCCGAATGGGCCCGAAAGCAGGCCGAGACCTTCGAGGCCTCGAACGGCCAAGAGGCGAACCTGCTGCGTGGAGTGCCGATCATCGTCCTGACCACCGTCGGGGCCCAGAGCGGCAAGCTGCGCAAGACCGCGCTCATGCGCGTCGAGCACGGCGGCCGCTATCTCGTCGTCGCCTCGAAGGGCGGCGCGCCCGACGAGCCCAAGTGGGCCGAGAACATGCGGCGTCAGCCGCACGTCGAGCTGCAGGACGGCGCCGACAAGCGCGACTACCTCGCCCGCGAGCTCAGCGGCGCCGAGCGCGACGAGTGGTGGCCGCGCGGCACCGAGGTCTGGCCCGACTACGACGCGTACCAGGCGAAGACCGACCGCCTGATCGCGATCTTCCTGCTGGAGCCGATGGAGGCCTGACGCGGCATCCGCTCCGCAGTCACCTTTCGCGGCAGATCAGCCGCGCTGACCGCCGAAAGTGCCTGCGGAGCGAGTCAGCCGGCGAGCAGGGCCTCGACCGGTCCGCGGGCGAAGTAGATCAGGAAGCCGGCGGCGACGATCCACAGCAGCGGGCTGATCTGGCGGGCTTTGCCCGAGAGCGACCGCACGATCACCCACGAGATGAACCCGGCGCCGATGCCGTTGGCGATCGAGTAGGTCAGCGGCATCACGGTGACGGCGAGGAACACCGGCAGCAGGACCGAGAAGTCCGAGAAGTCGATGTACTTGATCTGCGCCATCATGAGCGCGCCGACGATCACCAGAGCGGATGCCGCGACCTCGCTGGGCACGATCGACACGAGCGGCGTGAAGAACATCGCCACGAGGAACAGCACGCCCGTCACGATGTTCGCGAGGCCCGTGCGCGCCCCCTCGCCGATGCCGGCGCCGGACTCGATGAACACGGTGTTGGACGACGCCGACGCGTAGCCGCCGGCCACGGCGCCGACGCCCTCGACGATCAGCGCCGACTTGATGCGGGGGAAGTCGCCCTTCGCGTCGGCGAGGCCGGCCTCCTTGGACAGCCCCGTCATCGTGCCCATGGCGTCGAAGAAGTTCGTGAAGACGAGCGTGAAGACGAGCATGAGCGCGGCGAGCACGCCGATGCGCTCGAACGAGCCGATGAGGTCGACGTCGCCGATGAGCGAGAGGTCGGGCACGCTCACGAGCGAGCCCGGAAGCTCGGGCACCGAGAGACTCCAACCACCGGGGTTGACGTCATCGCCCTCGAACTTGGGCCCGATGTTCCAGATCGCCTCGACGATGACGGCCACGAGGGTGCCGCTGACGAGACCGATGAGGATGCCGCCCTTGACCTTGCGGGCGACGAGGATGCCGGTGAGCAGCAGGGTGAAGACGAAGATCAGCGTCGGCACGGTGGCGACCGAGCCGTTGATGCCGAGGCCGACCGGGGGAGAGGACGCGCCGGTGGCGGTGACGAGCCCGGCGTCGACGAAGCCGATGAAGGCGATGAACAGGCCGATGCCGACCGTGATCGCGAGCTTCAGCTGGATCGGGACCGCGTCGAAGATCATGCGCCGCAGCCCGGTGGCGGCCAGCAGCACGATGATGAGGCCGTTGATGACGACGAGCCCCATGGCCTCGGGCCAGGTGACCTGGCCGACGACCGAGACGGCGAGGAACGAGTTGATGCCCAGGCCCGCGGCGAACGCGAACGGCAGGCGGGTGACGAGGCCGAACAGCACCGTCATGACACCGGCGGTCAGGGCGGTGACCGCGGCGACCTGCGGGAACGCGAGGCTGTTGCCGTCGACGTCCACCCCGCTCGACAGGATGATCGGGTTCAGGATGACGATGTAGGCCATCGTCACGAAAGTCACCAGGCCGCCGCGCACCTCGGCGCCGACCGTGGAGCCTCTGCGGGTGATCTCGAAGAACCGGTCCAGGGCGCCTCGCGGCTCGGGCGTCCGGCCCGGCTCGTCGGGCTCGTCGGTGCGGGTGTCGGGCGTGGGGACTGTGCTCATGAAGGACCTCCGCAGACGACGTTAGCGCCCGTCGCGCCGCTCTGACGCGATGATTCCGGATGCCGCGCCGGGCCGCGCCGTCGGCGCCCGGGTGAGCGGTGCCTGGGTAGGGTCGATGGCGCCATGCATCGCCTCATCGTCGCCGTTCTCGCCGCAGTCGACGCCGCCATCGCGGCGGCCGTCGGTGTCGCGGCGATCCTCGCGCCGTTCACCCTGCTCTGGGTCTTCGGGCTGGGCGCGGGGGCCGACTGGGCGACGCTCTGGCCCTCGGCGGTGACGGTGTGGCAGTTCGGCCACCTGGTGCCTGTGGCCGTCACGCTGCCGGCCGAGTACATGGCCGCCGCCGGCATCGATCCGGCTGCGGCATCCTTCGTCCTCTCGCTGGCTCCGCTGGCGTTCGCCGCATTCACGGGCATCTTCGCGGCTCGGTCGGGCGTGCGCGCCTCGCAGGCCGACGCCTGGCTGACCGGGGTGCTCGCCGGGACGATCGTGTTCGCCGCCCTCACCGCACTTGCCGCGCTGACCGCCCAGAACCTCATCGCCGACACCGAGCTGTGGCAGGCGATGCTCCTGCCCACGCTGATCTTCGCCCTACCGGCCCTCGGCGGCGCCGTCGTCACCGAATGGCGCGAGGCCGGGACCGGCGTGATCGCTCGGCTTCGCGAGCGTGTCGAGGCCTCTGAGCACGGCTGGGGCGACGTCCCCGCGCTGATCGCGCGCGGCACGGCCGTCGTGGTCGTCGGTCTCGTCGGATCCGGCGCCGTGCTCACCGCGGTCGCCCTGCTCCTGCAGGCCGGCGAAGTGGTGGCGCTGTACCAGGCGGGCAACGTCGATGGGCTGGGCGCCACGCTCCTCACCCTGGCGCAGCTGGCCTACCTTCCGGTGCTGGTGGTGTGGGGGATCGCGTTCACGGCCGGACCGGGCTTCGCCGTCGGCACCGACTCGGCGATCTCGCCGGCGGGCACGCAGGCCGGTGTGGTGCCGGGAGTGCCGATCCTCGGGATCCTGCCCGATTCGACCACGCCCTGGCTGCTTCTGCTCGCGCTGGTCCCCGTCGCGCTCGGGGCGTTCGCCGGGTGGATCGCACGCTCCCGGTTCGTGCACGCGGGGGCACCGGCGGCCGTCGCGGCCATGCCCGAACCGGCTGTGGTCATCGACGACGCCCGGACCGCCGCCGTGCACAGCCTGCTGACGTCGCCGGTCGCTCGCGGCGGGGCAGTCGATCACCTCGCGCACGACGATGACCACGAACCGATCTCGGCGCGCTTGGCAGTCGTCGCGGGCATCGCGGTGCTCTCGGCCGCTGCGGCTGCGCTCCTCAGCGCGGCCGCCTCGGGCTCGCTCGGACCTGGCCGGCTGGCCGACTTCGGCCCCCAGCCCGGAGCCGTGGCCCTGGCCGTCGGAGTCGAGGTGCTGGTCGGCGCCGCCATCCTGCTGCTCGCGCCGCTGCGTCGTGCACACCGCCGCAGCGCTGCGGACTCACCCGCCGAACCGGATGACGAGGGAGAGCGGATGCCGCCCCCCGCCCCGGCGAGCGGATCCTGGACCGAGGACCTCAACGCGACGCTGGATCTCGGGCCGCGATAGGGACCTCGGGTGCGCCGGTAGACTGACCGGGTGCTCACGGTCGCGGTCCTCATCTCGGGCACCGGTTCCAATCTGCGCGCCCTGCTCGATGCGGCCGCCGACCCCGGCTACCCCGCGCATATCGTCGTCGTCGGCGCCGACCGCGAGGCCGAGGGCTTCGCGCACGCCGAGGAATACGGCATCCCCTCGTTCATGGTCCCGTGGGCGCAGTTCGCCACGCGCGAGGAATGGGGCGCCGAGCTCGGCGCACAGCTCGACGTCTGGCAGCCCGACCTCGTCGTGCTGAGTGGTCTCATGCGGCTGCTGCCCGCGTCGCTCGTCGACCGGTGGGCGCCGCGCATCATCAACACCCACCCCGCGTACCTGCCGGAGTTCCCCGGAGCCCACGGGGTGCGCGACGCGCTCGCCGCGGGCGTCGACCAGACCGGGGCCAGCGTCATCATCGTCGACAACGGCGTCGACTCGGGGCCGATCCTCGCCCAGGAGCGCGTGCCCGTGCTCCCCGGCGACGACGAGCACTCCCTCCACGACCGCATCAAGCCCGTCGAGCGGCGCCTGCTGATCGACGTCGTCCACCGCATCGCGACCGGCGAACTGGACCTCACGGTCGCCGCGTCCGCATCTTCCGCCTCCTGACCCCGAACGAGGAGCCTCTCATGGCCGGCCCGAGCCACGACCCTGCCCTGTACCGTCACCGCGACCTCGTCCCCGTGCGCCGCGCGCTGGTGTCGGTGAGCGACAAGACCGATCTGCTCCCGCTCGCCGAAGCGCTCTCCGGCGCCGGCGTCGAGATCGTCTCGACCGGATCGACCGCGGCGACCATCCGCGACGCCGGGTTCGCCGTCACCGACGTCGCGAGCATCACCGGGTTCCCCGAATCCCTCGGCGGACGCGTGAAGACGCTGCACCCGAGCGTCCACGCCGGGCTCCTCGCCGACCTGCGGCTCGAGGACCACGAGCAGCAGCTGGGCGAGCTCGGCATCGAGCCGTTCGAGCTCGTCGTCGTGAACCTGTACCCGTTCGTCGAGACGGTGCGCTCGGGCGCTCAGGGCGACGAGGTCGTCGAACAGATCGACATCGGCGGCCCCGCCATGGTGCGCGCGTCGGCGAAGAACTTCGCCAACGTCGCGATCGTCGTCTCGCCGGAGTCGTACCCATCGATCATCGACGCGCTCGGCACCGGCGGCACGACGCTGATGCAGCGCCGCGAGCTCGCCGCCCGTGCGTTCGCGCACACGTGCGAGTACGACAAGGCCGTGGCCACCTGGTTCGCCGAGGAGACCCTCGCCGGTGCCGACCTGCCGCAGCACCTCACGATCAAGGCCGAGCGTCTGGCGACCCTCCGCTACGGCGAGAACTCGCACCAGCGCGCCGCCATCTACTCCCGCGCCGGCGGCCACGGCATCGCCCAGGCCACCCAGCTGCAGGGCAAGGAGATGTCCTACAACAACTACGTCGACGCCGACGCGGCCCTGCGCGCCGCCTTCGACATGGTCAAGCCCGCGGTCGCGATCATCAAGCACGCCAACCCCTGCGGCATCGCCGTCTCGGCCCCGAACGCGCTCGATCCCATCGCGAGCGCTCACCTGCGCGCCCACGAGTGCGACTCCGTCTCGGCGTTCGGCGGCGTGATCGCCGCCAACCGCACCGTCACTCTCAAGATGGCCGAGAACCTGCGCGACATCTTCACCGAGGTCATCGTGGCGCCCGCCTTCGAGCCGGCCGCCCTCGAGGTGTTCACGCTCAAGAAGAACCTGCGCGTGCTCGAGCTGCCGGCGGACTGGCAGCAGGAGGGCATGGACGTGCGGCTGGTCTCCGGCGGGCTGCTGCTGCAGGATGCCGACCGCTTCCCCGACGACATCGAGTCCGTGGCGAAGGACTGGCAGCTCGTCTCGGGCGACCGCCCCGACGACGACGAGATGACCAACTTGATCTTCGCGTGGAAGGCGTGCCGGGCGGTCAAGTCCAACGCCATCGTGCTGGCGAAGGGCTCGGCCACCGTCGGCATCGGCATGGGGCAGGTCAACCGCGTCGACTCGTGCCGGCTCGCGGTCGAGCGGGCCGGCGACCGAGCCGCGGGGTCGGTCGCGGCATCCGATGCCTTCTTCCCGTTCGCCGACGGACCCCAGGTGCTCATCGACGCGGGGATCCGCGCGATCATCCAGCCCGGCGGCTCAGTGCGCGACGAAGAGGTCATCGAGGCGGCGCGCAAGGCGAACGTCACGATGTTCTTCACCGGAGAGCGTCACTTCTTCCACTGATGGATGTCGCCGTTCGCGACGCGACCGTCGCCTGGCGCTACGAGCGCGGCGGCTGGGCTGTGCGGGTCGAGATGGCTGGGGCTGAATCCACCGGCGGACGTTCGTAGGTGCATGGGTACTTGTCCCCATCGTGGCGATTCCACCGCTGCGTCTAGGCTCGTCCTGGAGGTACGCCCGTGGGAATGATGTTGCCGAATGAGCTTGTCTGGGTGATGGAGAAGCTTGGGTTCGAGTGGCCGGATATCGATGAGGATGAGGTCCGTAAGGGTGCGACGCTGGTGCGCAACTTCGGGTCCGACCTCGAGGATGTGATCCAGGCGGTGGACCGGAAGGTCAACGGCGATATCGCGGGGGCGATACGGGGGCAGACGGGTCCGGCGACGATGGGTGCGTGGAACACGAACCGGTCGCAGAATCTGCAGCAGCTGGTGGACATCATGCCGCCGGCGTCGCAGGCGATGGACATCGGTGCGGATGCGATCTTCGCGCTGAAGATGAAGGTCATCGTCGATGTGACCACGACGTTGATCGCGTTGGTGGCGATGCTGACGAACCCGCTCACGGCGATGGGTGCGGGGCCGATGCTGCTGATCAAGAAGAAGCTGCTCAACGCGGCCGTCGATATCGCGGTGGAGCAGTTGCTGAATCAGTTGGCGCCGATGGCGATCGAGCCGTTGGCGGAGCAGTTGCCGGCGGTGATCGACGCGATCCTGGATGCGCCCATGGTGGAGGGTCAGGTGGGGGACTCGGATGAGTTCTACGCGGACCTGCAGGCGTTGGAGGAGGCGCAGTCGACGATGAAGGTCCACGGCTCCGATATCCAGACGTTGACGTCGAACTTCTTCGCGGAGTTCTCCGCCTTGAACTTCGGAGACGACTGATGTCTCTCAAGTCGATTTTCCGCGAGCTCAAGCAGGCCACTCTGAAGGGAATGGGCCACAGCAAGGACAAGCTCCATCAGGTGGCGGACAACATGAACGACCACCTGGATGTCGTGCGGCGGCGAGTGCGCGAGGTGGACACGTCCGACAAGCCTGATCTGACCGGCAACAGCACCAATCGAGTGGACCGCACGACCACGGAGTTGTTGTACCGATCGGATAATCGGCCGCCGTCCGAGATCTTCGACCAGGGTTTCCAGGTTCGGGATGCGACGAACAATGACCTCAGCCAGTTCGTCCACACCAACGGGCCATCGAACTTCGTCAGCACCACGCGCGACGAGAACCTCTATCAGCGCTGGGGCTCGAGCTACCGCTACACCGTCGATGCCCCTGGCGGGATCGACGTGGACGCCACCATGCCGAACGGCCCGTACGCGCCCCACACGTCGGCGCCGGAGTCCGAGATCGCTTTCCAGGGCGGAGTTCCGGCCGAGAACATCGTCGGCGGCAACCCCGTGCTACCCGGCGGCGCACTGGGCGATTGGATCCCGAACCCCAACTACGGTGGTAGAAGGTGACTGATCTCCGCGGGGAGGGAAAGGATGCGCAGATGACCACGTCTCCGACGAGTCCTCCCGTCACAGATGCGCTTAGAGCCGAAGCTCGCGCGAATCCTGGCGCATGGGTCTATGCGGTCGACCCGGGCTTCAACGGCTCGGCGGACGTTCCCCCGCAGGGCATCGTGGGCGCGTGGCGCTCTGATGAGAAGGGTCAGCTGAGCGAGGACTTCACTCCCAACCCTCAGTACCGTCCTACCCCCCAGGCGCGCGGCTGGAATGAGCCGCAGACCAAACTCGAGCACGTGCTGCAACTCGTCCTCGCCGGCTACCTTCCGGACGAGCAGCTCACACGCGAGTTCGCGTCGGCCGACGTCTTCGTCTTCAGTCGCCCGGGGGGCGGGATATTTCTCGCGCCCGCCGAGGACGGCGGCGACCAGCTGGTGTACGCCTACACCGACACGGAGAAGGCGATCGCCTCGGGATATGCCGAGCACACTTCGATGCGCGGCTCCGACCTTGCGGCGGCTCTGCCCGCCGAGGTGAGGATCGCGCTCAATGCAGGCTCGCGCGTTTCAGCCATCCTCGTTCCGTCCGACGTCGTCAGCGCATGATCCAAAGTCCGCAAACCATCGAGGTGGCGCGTGACGCCACGAGATACGACGCGACTGTCGAGTGGCGTTACGAGGCAGGGCGCTGGGTGGTGACAGTCGAGTCCGCTGAGTTCGGTGCTGTCAGCGCTCAGGCGGACGATGCCTTCGAGGCGCTCTGCCTGGTGCGCGAGCAACTCGAGCCGCTCGGGTGGCGGGTCGGCGTTGCAGGTGCTCAGCCAGCGGTGTGGCCCAGCGGCATGGCACGCGATCAGGGGGGCGGGCTCACCGCATACCGGATGACGGCCGAGGGAGCCGCCGGAGTCGTCGACACCTTTCAACCGGTCGACCCGGCTTCGGTGACCATGATCGCCGTGCAGCGCGCCGAGATCGATCGGCTCAACGAAGAGATCCGTCGCGGAACGAACGAATGAGCGCGATCAAGCCGATCATGCGCGAGCTGAAGCAGGCCGCGATCAAGGGCTTCGGCCACTCGAAGGACAAGCTCCATCACCTCGCCGACAACGTCGCCAACCATGTGGATGACGTGGCGAAGCGAGTCCGCGGTCAGGACAAGTTCGAAGGGCGAGATGCTCCGTGGGCACTGCGCGGGGGATGGGATCGAAACGCCTCCACACAGCCGAACGACTTCGTGGACGGCGGCCGCTACGACCACGACCACAAGAACGACCGCCCGGACCCGGACAGCTACCTGAGCGAGGGCTACATCGAGCAGCACCTTGCGCGGTTCGAGAACGGCGCCAGCCGCATCTACGTCTCCCCGTCGCTCAACGACTGGGGCCCGGCTCAGGCCGACCACAGCGTCTTCGTGTTCCCCGCGGATGAGCTTCAGCAGGTGCTCGACAGCGCCGGAAACGACACCGACAAGCTCGAACAGCTGCTCGGACTCGACCCCGGCTCGTACCGCGACGAGTTCGGCAACCCGCTGAGCGTGGAGATCCGGCACTTCTCTCCGGAGGAACTCGACGGTCTGCACGTGCCGACCGGACGTGAAGACGGAGCCAACGAGAACTGGCTGGCAGGCGGATACCTCCCCACCGGAGTCCCCGAAGGCGTGATCAACATGCCGGACACCGCGACGGGGGCGCGTAACGGCGGCGGTGGCCCGGCCTCTTGGCCCGGAACCTTCGGCGGGAACTACGATCTGCGCTAGCCGACGATGATCTTCAAGAATCGGCGCGGAACACCCGAGGCGAGCGCGACCTCCGGAGACATCGTCTACTCGACGTTGTTCGACGAGCGGATCGGTCGGATGCCGGCAGCTCCGGCGCTCTCCGCGCGCGAAGCGCTCCGGCGCTGGGAATCAGGACTGCCCTTCTCCGTTCTGCCGGCGAACGGAGCCGGAGCTGTCGTCGAGTGGTCGATCAGCGCGCGCGGCGGCGGTGACTACGTCGTGAACCGCTACGCGCCTGATGGGCGACGCGTTCAGAGCGTGCGATGGGAGCAGATCGGCGAGCGGGTGCGGAGAGCCGGAGGCACAGCCTTGTTCGGGCGCGAAGCGGGAAGCGACCAGGGTCCAGGCGTTCTCTGCGAAGTCAGGTGGCGGACGTACCACGATGGCTCGACCAGAATCGAGACCATCGGTTCGGCCGCAGCGGAGGATGACGTCATCACCCTCCGCAGGGTTGTCGACCGAAGCGGTGATCTCCCCGCTCCCGCGCTCGAGTCCGTCGTCGAGCTGCGTCACGCTGACGATGTCGCCATGTCCGTGGTCGCCGACAGCGATCCTCGAGCGGCCGCTGCTCAGTATGTGCGCGCCCTTTCGTTCGGCGCGACGCCGGACGATGCGGACGAGGTCTTCGGCGAAGCATCGCTGCGTGACGGGGCGGTCCTCCTCGCGACATCCCGTCAGATCGCCGAGGTCGTCGACCGGGTCCAGCGCGAGGGTGCGCCATCCTCTGACACGTTCGTGGGGTCGCGCATCGCGGTTCTGAGAAGGGGGCGGGCCTCCGTCGTTCCGCTGGGTGCGCAGGGTTCCCTCCCTGCCCACTGGTCGAGTGTCGCCGCCCAGCTGCGAGATCTGGCAGGGAGCATCCGCGGTGCTCTCGAGTTCCGGGCGGGTCAGGGCGTGCCCGTCAACCTGGCCGAGGCGACCAGTGGCTCGTATGCGCACGCGCTGGTCGAATCCGGAGCAGAACGCGCCACTGACTGGCGCGACGTGCCCGGTTCGGCCGTGCTGCTCGTCACGGCAGGTGATCCCGGCGCAGGCACGTGTTCCATGGCACTCCACATCGTTCCGAGTGACTGGGTGTCGCATTCGCCAACGGATGCGTCCGCGGATGCCGCGTGGTCCTGGTCCGAGATCGTCGAGCTGCACCGATGAAGTCGAAGCCGCCCCAGAGCCTGGAGATAATCTGGTGAGAAGCCGACGAGAGGCAGCAGCATGACGAGTGCATTCGGAGACGTCGCGGTCAACGTCGTTCCGCGCGTCTACGGGGCGAACGAACTCGGCGTGCTCGCCATCACCGCGCCCGGCGATGCGCACCCCCGCGTGGAGTACGTCGGCGGAGAGCTGTTCGTCGGACTCGACGAGAAACCCGAAGGTGCCCCGGTCACGCAGGGCCAGGCCGAGGGATGGCCCACGCCGTTCGGTGAGGCGATCGAAGCGGCTGTCGCGGGCGGAGCGCCGGTCTCCGAGCCCATCGACGGCGTGATCGTCATCGAGGACGAGCGCGCAGCGGCATCCGTGCTGATTCACCCGTCGGAGACCACGTCGCTGGCTGTGAACGGGGCTCCCGTCGTCTTCGCGCTCTCCCGGCGCCGCCTGGCGATCGTCGGTTCCGAGGACGAGGCGGGCGTCGCGCGGGTTCTCGATCTGGCCGAGCAGCTCTACGAGGAGGGCGGGCCGCTCGTGAGCGCCCACCCGGTCGTGCTCTCGGAAGGTGCCTGGGCGCCGTTCCGCTGGCGCGAGCGGTTGCCCTCGCTGGAGATGCGCTTCGAACGGGTCCTCCGTCTGTTCAGTGTTCGCGCGTACGAGGCGCAGGGCGTGGCCCTGAAGCGCCCGGACGTGCACATCGCAGACCCGAAGATCCGGGTGCTCGACACCGGCGTCACCACCACGTTCGCCGCATGGCCGAAGGGCACCGCGACTCTGCTGCCGGTCGTCGACAACGTGATCATCGCCGACACGCCGGCGGAGGGGTCCAAGCTGAGTGTCGCGACGCTCAACCAGTTCCTCGATGCGGCAGGCGACGCCGTCGTCCGCACAGGGCTGTCCCCGCTGCGGTACTTCATCCCCGGAGCGCCGCCGCGCTGATCCAGAGACGGCCGAGGCACCTGGGGCTTCAGTGAAGTGATCATCGACGTCGGGCGCGGCATCCGCCTCATGGGTTGATTTCCCCATCGCCCGATCCCTCGCCCGCGCATAGCGTCGGTCGCTCCCGGTCGCTGGGCAACGACGTCCGAACCTCCCGGGGGATGTGCTCGACGAGGTCAAGGACGTGCCGAAGAACGTTCCGATCAAGACCGTTCCGGGCTCGCGCTTCGTGAGCGTCGAGGTCGAGCGCGGTGAGTGACCGGGATGCGACGCGCGGCACCCATGGGGACTTCTCCCCATGGACCGGGCGCGGCCGTCGGTCATAGGTTCGTCGTGGAGGTGCCGCCGTGGGGATGATGTTGCCGAATGAGCTTGTCTGGGTGATGGAGAAGCTCGGTTTCGAGTGGCCGGACATCGATGAGGATGAGGTCCGTAAGGGTGCGACGCTGGTGCGCAACTTCGGTTCCGGCCTGGAGGATGTGATCCAGGCGGTCGATCGGCAGATGAACGGCGAGATCGCGGGGGCGATGCGAGGGAAGACCGGCCCGGCGACTTTGGGTGCGTGGAACGCGAACCGGTCGCAGAACCTGCAGAAGCTGGTCGACATCATGCCGCCGGCGGCGACGGCGATGGATGTCGGGGCGGATGCGATCTTCGCGTTGAAGATGAAGGTCATCGTCGATGTCACCTCGACGTTGGTCGCGCTGGTGGCGATGCTGACGAACCCGTTGACGGCGTTGGGCGCGGGTCCGATGCTGCTGATCAAGAAGAAGCTGCTGAACGCGGCCGTGGACATCGCCGTCGAGCAGCTGCTCAATCAGCTGCTGCCGATGGTCATCGAGCCGATGGGGGAGCAGCTGCCCGCGGTGATCGACGCGATTCTGGATGCGCCGATGGTGGAGGGCGAGGCGGGGGACTCGGACGAGTTCTTCGCAGACATGCAGGCGCTGGAGGACGCACAGTCGACATTGAGGATCCACGGTGCGGATATCGACACACTGACCTCGACCTTCTTCGCAGAGTTCTCCGCACTCGACTTCGGAGGGGACAGCTGATGGGTTCTATCGGGCGTGCGATCAGGGACGCGGGCGACGCGGTCATCAAGGGGGCAACGGACTCACGCCGGCTCAAGGGGGTGGCCGACAACCTGGTCACCCATGTCGATGACGTCAAGGCCAAACTCAAGAAGGTCGACAAGAACGAAGGCAAGCCGGGTCCCGTCAAGGAGTTCGAGACCGGCAGGTTCAGCGACCTGCGGCGTCGCGAGACCACCGGCGACCAGATGCAGCACGACCACATCCCCTCCTCGGCTGCGATCCGGCGCGCCCGCGAGAACGAGCTGGGTCGCAGGCTCGATCCGGACGAACGCCGGGCGCTCCACAACGATGCGGCCGCGGTCGAGCTCAGTGACCTGCTGCACTCGATGAGCCGCACGTTCAAGGGAAGCAACACTCAGGACCAGATCAACCTCGACGCAGGGGACCTCCGCGCAGCCATGGAGCGGGACCTGCGGACGCTGAGGACGAACCTGGCGAACGACGGCCGGTTGTCGTCCGATGAGATCGCTAATGTGTTGCAAGAGATCCGTGATCTAAACCTGAAGCGGGGTATCGGATGATCCAGGGTGATGTGATCACCTTCCTGAACGCGCTCGAAGCCCGCGAGGCCGACCCGCGCGTGCAGCGTGCCCTTGCCCTGGTGGGCGGTGAGCCGACCGTCGAGACCTATGACGACGACGGTGTCGAGGAGAAATACCTCAATCTGCCGGAGCAGGGCGTGAGCCTTCTGTTCATGGATGGGACGCTGGACACCGTCTTCGTCTACGCCACGGCCTCGCCCACGAGGAACGCCTACTCGCGGTGGTCGACGCTGATCGAGGGCATCGGGCCGGACTCATCACGCGAAGACATCGAGCGCGTCCTCGGGGCGCCGCTGCGTTCGACGGGTACTTATCTGACGTACGAAGCCGCCCCGGGTTACGTGCAGTTCGACTTCGACGGAGCATCGCTCAAGTCGGCCGTCATCATGAACGAGCTTGTCGGGGGACAGTCACCCGCCGTGGATCCGACCGACGCGAGCGGCGCGACGTCGGTCGAGGGCGATATCGCGGTGTTCATGCGGGCCATCGGCAAGCCGATGTTCTCGCCGGAGCACTTCGCGGTGATCGGGCTGACCGGACCGGCGACGGAGTCCTCCGATGAGAAACGCGACGGAGTGGAGTGGCAGTACGAGAATTCGGCGCGGACCGGGGTCGTGCTGCAGTTCAAGCAGGAGGTCATGGTCGGTGCACTGATCCGACTCGCGAGCTCCGAAGGCGATCCCACTTATCCCTCGCCTGACGAGCTGATCGACGGGCTCGACCTCCCGACGGGCCGAGAGGCCGTCGCCGAGCACTTCGGCACGCCGCGTGAATCGATCCCGGCCACTGACCTCTACCTCGTCGACGACACGTACCTGCGGTTCGATTTCGAAGCAGGTCAGTCGTCGGCCGTCACGGTCGTCCAGCGCGGGGCCGAAGCCTGACGTCTGACGGCTTCAGAAGCAGGGTCGCTCGGATAGGTTGGAGGATCATGCCTGAGACCGCCGACTTCGTGACTCACGCCAGCGTTTCGGCCGCCTCGATCCAGGTGGCTGCGGACGAGGGCGTCACCGGGCACCGATGATCTGGGAGATCGATGATCAGGAGCGCGTCGTCGAGGGGGTCGACGCCGCGGGACGTCCCGACCCTGCGTACGCCGCGGCCCTCGGCCTCGTCCGTGCGCCCTTCGGCCGCCGAGCGCTGGCATTCGCCTGCGACGCAGCGATCTGGATCGTCCTGCAGCTCCCGCTCTGGCTCGGCGCCGTCCCGCTTGTCCTCAAACTCCTGACGGGTTCCGTCTCCGCCTACGGGTTCGTCAACCACCCCGACTTCGTGCTCAGCGTCGTCCTGGCCTCGGTCAGCGCCTTCCTGTCGCTCGTCTACCTTCTCGTCCAGCTGGTGCTCAACGGCCGCCGCGGGGTGACGGTCGGCAAGGCTGTCACCGGCATCCGCAGTGTGAATGTGCGAACTCTGGAGCGCCCAGGCGTCGGGGCGATACTGCTGCGCTTCCTCATCGTGGTGGCCGCCGGCATCGTACCTGCGGGTACCGCCGTGATCCTGGCGTCGCCGACTTTCGACGCCGGACGCCGAGGGCGCGGCTGGCATGACAAGGCGACCGGGGTGTGGCTCGTGGACGTGCGCACCGGGCTGAACCCCTACGACGAGAAGCGCATGCGTCTCGCGCGCAAGAAGGTGAAGATCGAACCGCTTCCCGAGCGTTCGGAGCTGCCGTCCCTCGCGACCCCGAGGGATCCGCGGGCGCAGCCGGAGTATCGTCCCGGAAATCGCATCAGCGCGGGTGTGCTCGGTGTCGCACGACCGCCGGAGGAGCTTCCGGTCGTCGAACCGGCTCCGGCGACGATGGCGCAGCCGCAGGCCCCGCAGGCCCAGTTTCCGCAGCTGATCGCGGCGGCCCCGGCGCAGAGTCCGGGCGGTGTCCCGGCGCCGGCAGCGACGCCGCAGCCGCAGTCCCAGTGGCAGCCGCCGACGCTCCTGCCTTCCCCTGCGGTGGACCCGCCGGCCCCCGCCGTCGCGGCGACGCCGGCCCCGACACCACGGCGAACAGAGCAGGCGGCGCGCTTCGAACTGCGCCTGGACACCGGCGACAGCATCCTCGTGTCCGAACCGATGCTGCTGGGTCGCAACCCCGACGCGGCGGACCATCCCGGGGCGCGCCCGGTCGCCGTCGCCGACGCGAGCCGGTCGCTGTCGAAGACCCACATGTTCGTCCGGCCCGTCGACGGAGGGCTCGAGGTCGTCGACTGGCACTCGACGAACGGGTCCGGACTCATCAGCAACGGCGTGGAGCAGACGCTCGCGCCGGGCGTTCCGGTCCAGGCTGCCGAGGGCGACAAGATCCGCCTCGGCGACCGCATCGCAGACGTGATCCGCGTATGACCCGCTGCGCACTGACGACCTATACCGGGCGGCGCTGCCGCATCGGAGGAGAGCCATGAGACTGAAGCTGACCCTGCACCGTCATGCGAGCGACCCCGTAGACATCGTGATCACGACGGACTCCACCGCCACGGTCGCCGACGTCGCGCGCCACGTCGCCGAGGCCGATCCGTCCCGATCGGTCGCCTTCACCGACGGCGACGTGCTCACCCTCGCCGTCGCACCGCCCACCGGCAAGCGCATGATCTCGCTGCAACCCCACGTCCCCATCGGCGAGGCGCCGATCGGGTCCGGGTTCGCGGCGTCGATCATCAACTACGGCCCGGGATACACGGCATCCGAACAGCGCGAGATCGTGGGGACGCTGCGCGCCGTCTCCGGGCCCCTCGCCGGCCAGGAGTTCCCGATCGCCGCCGGACACGTCTCGCTCGGTCGCGATGCGGGCAACGACATCGTCCTCGCCGACCCGATGGTCTCGAAACACCACGCGCGGCTCGAGGTCGGCGCCCACGTCGAGGTCGTCGACCTCAACTCGGCGAACGGCGTTGTGGTCGACGGGATCCAGCTTCAGCGCGTGCGGGTCGAGGACGGCGGTCCCTTCGTGATCGGCGGGACCACTCTGGTCCTCCTCCTGGTCCGGTCCTTCGACGGCTCCGCTGACGAGGAGCCGATCATCGAACGCGGCGGGGGACTGCTGTTCAACCGCAGCCCGAGGGTCGAAGTGCGCTACCCGGGCACCAAGTTCAAGGCACCACGTCTGCCCACCGAGAAGATCGGCAAGATCTTCCCGTGGGCGATCATGGTCGCTCCCATCCTGATGGGCGGCGCGCTGTTCGCTTTGAACGGGAACCCGCGTTCGCTCCTGTTGATCGTGATGACGCCGCTGATGGCGTTGATGAACCTCGTCAACCAGTCGATGCAGAGCAAGAAGAGCGAGGGCCACGAGTTCCTCCTCTTCGAACGGCAGTACGAACAGCTCGAGGAGGATCTCTTCCGCGGAAAGCCCGAGGAGGAGAAGGCGCGCAGCATCGAGGCGCCTCCCGTCGCGGAGGTCTTCGATCAGGCGATGCGGCTCGGTCCGATGCTGTGGACGAGGCGCCCGGAACACTGGAACTATCTGGGGGTGCGGCTGGGCAGCTGCCGGCTCCCGGCGCGGAACGCGATCGAGGCCGCGGAGACGCCTGACGGACTGCCGGAGTACATCGACCGCATCGACCGGCTGCGCGAGCGCTACGAATTCGTCGACGACGTGCCCGTGTTCGAGATGCTCGCAGCCGCGGGATCCATCGGGATCGCCGGGCCGAAGGCTCTCGTCGCCGACACGATGCGCGGGGTCGCGGTGCAGCTGTTCGGGCTTCATGCCCCCAACGACGTCGTGGCCGTGGCGTTCGCGGACTCGGCATGGACGCCCGAGCTGGAGTGGCTCAAGTGGATGCCGCACACCTCCAGTGAGCGAAGCCCGTTCCGTGACAAGCCGCTCGCGGACTCCGCGCCCACGAGCGCGGCGCTGCTGAGCGCGCTCGAGGACTTCGTCGGCCGCGCCGTCGCGGGCGCCGGAAAGCCCGAGCCTCGCGGGCCGTTCAAGGAGGATTGGAGCCCGCTCCTGTTCGGCACCGACGTGGCTCGTGCGGCGGGAGAGAACGCGCGCACGGCCCCGGTGTCGATCATCGTCTTCGTCACCGGCGACGCACCCGTGGACCGGGGCCGGCTCATCGACGTGCTGGAGCGTGGAGCGGATCACGGCGTGCACGCGGTGTTCGTCTCGCCGACGGTCGAATCGCTTCCTGCCGTATGCCGCAGCTACATCGAGCTGTCCACGGCCCTCGACGACGCGCGCGTGGGCCTGGTCCGCAACGGAGAGGCGTTCGAGCACGTCCGCGTGGAAGGCGTGTCGAACGCGTACATGGAGATGTTCGCGCGGCGCCTCTCGCCGGTGGTCGACGTCAGCACGGTGGTGCACGACGCGTCCGACATCCCGAGCGCGGTCATGTTCCTGCAGCTGATCGACCCCGCGATCGCCGAGGACCCGAACATCGCGATCGAGCGCTGGCGCCAGAACACGACCATCATCGACCGGTCCGGCAATCCGCGGCCCCGGCTGAAGAAGGCCGGCACGCTCCGCGCGGTCATCGGCCAGGGGGCGAGCGACGCGATGGCGCTCGACCTGCGCACGCAGGGCCCGCACGCCCTCGTGGGCGGTACGACCGGTGCCGGAAAGTCGGAGTTCCTGCAGGCGTGGGTGCTCGGCATGGCCGCAGCGCACAGCCCCGATCGCGTCACGTTCCTCTTCGTCGACTACAAGGGCGGCTCCGCGTTCGCCGACTGCGTCGATCTGCCGCACTGCGTGGGACTGGTGACGGACCTCAGCCCGCACCTCGTGAGCCGCGCGCTGACCAGCCTGCGCGCTGAACTGCAGCACCGTGAGCACCTGCTGAACCGCAAGAAGGCCAAGGACCTGCTCGAGCTGGAGAAGCGCCAGGATCCGGAGTGCCCGCCCGCCCTCGTGCTGGTCATCGACGAGTTCGCGGCCCTGGCATCGGAGATGCCGGAGTTCGTGGACGGCGTCGTCGACATCGCTCAGCGAGGCCGGTCCCTCGGCATCCATCTGATCATGGCCACGCAGCGGCCCGCCGGTGTCATCAAGGACAACCTGCGCGCGAACACCAACCTGCGCATCGCACTGCGCATGGCCGACGAATCCGATTCCCGCGACGTCGTCGATGACGAGATCGCGGCGAGCTTCCCGCCGAGCATCCCGGGCCGCGCGATCGCCAAGACCGGCCCCGGCCGCCTCGTGCCCTTCCAGTCCGCCTACACGGGCGGCTGGACGACGGATGACGAAGCCGCCGTCGCAGAGGTCCGGGTCGCGGAGCTTCGCTTCGGCGCCACGCGCGAGTGGGAGGCCGATCGTCCGGCCGAGTCCGACGCGCACGAGCACGATCTCGGGCCGAACGACCAGCGGCGCATCGTGTCGACCCTGGTCCGCGCGAGCGATCTCGCAGGGCTGCCGCGACCGCGCCGGCCGTGGCTCGACGACCTGTCGCCGCTCGTCGACCTGCAGGACCTGCCGAACGACGGCGACACGCGCATCCCCATCGCGATGATGGATGTG
This sequence comes from uncultured Actinomycetota bacterium, assembly GCA_963754635.1. Taxonomy (GTDB): domain Bacteria; phylum Actinomycetota; class Actinomycetes; order Actinomycetales; family Microbacteriaceae; genus Microbacterium. Next base: position 472,239 of record CAVWGM010000003.1, read on the forward strand.
CCGGAGAAGCAGCTGCAGGAGTCGGCCGTGTTCGTGCCCGACCGCGACGGTTCGCTCGTGATCTACGGCACATCGGGTTCGGGCAAGTCCACCCTGCTGAGGACCATCGCGACGGCTGCGGGCATGCGACCGGATCGCGGCCGTGTGCAGGTGTACTGCCTCGACTTCGCCTCGGGAGCGATGGGCGCCTTGGCTGCGCTCCCGCACGTCGGGTCGGTCGTCGACGGCGCGGATGTCGAGCGCATCCAGCGCCTGCTCCGCACGCTCGACCAGGAGATGGACCGTCGAGCAGCCGCTTTCTCGTCGGCCAGCGCCGCATCCGTGCAGGAGTATCGCGAGCTCGTCGATCCGAACATGCCCCGCATCGTGCTGATGATCGACAACTACCCCGAGTTCAAGAAGGACTGGGAGGTCGCGCCGGGCCGCGGGCCGTTCTACCGGACCTTCATGCGCATCGTCGGCGAAGGCCGCACCCTCGGCCTGCACGCCGTGATCACCGCCGATCGCGGCAACGCGGTGCCGAGCGCTGTCTCCGCGAACATCTCGCGCCGCGTGGTGCTGCGCATGGGCGATCCGAGCCAGTACATGCTGCTGGGTGCGCCTCGCGACATCCTCGACGAGCAGTCCGCACCCGGACGCGCGGTCATCGACGGGCATGAGGCGCAGATCGCCGTGCTCGGCGGCACGTCCAACGCCGTGGAGCAGACCAAGGCGCTCGCCGCGCTCGGCGCTCGCCTGCGCGGCATCGGCGTGCGTGACCTGCCCGAGATCGGCGCGCTGCCGACGATGATCCCGACAGTCGACATGCCGGCGCACGTGGACGGGATGCCGGTCTTCGGCGTTGCGGACGACACGCTCGCGCCGCGCGGATTCGAGCCGATCGGATCGTTCGTGATCTCGGGTCCGCCCGCGTCGGGACGGACGAACACGCTGAAGGCCCTGGTCGTCGCCATGGAGCGCTTCGATCCGGCCGTCCGGCTGTACCACTTCGGCAGCCGCCGAGCGGATCTCAAGGACTTCCGGCCGTGGGTGCGCAGCGCGACGAAGCCCGAAGACGAAGCGGAACTGGCTGCAGAACTGACCCAGCTCGTGATCAGCGACGAGCCGGGCGAGCGGATCATGATCGTCATCGAGGACATGCCCCACCTCGCCGACGGCCCGGCCGATCGCCCCATGCGGGCCCTGCTGCAGGCGATGAACAACAGCGAGCACCTGCTGATCGGCGAGGCCGAGATCAGTCGCGCCAGCGGCAGCATCGGTGTACTCGGTGAGTGGAAGTCGGGCCGTCAGGGCATCGTGCTCAAGCCCGACACCTACGACGGTGAGGCGATCTTCAAGAACCCGTTCGGTCGCGTCAAGCGCTCGGACTTCCCTGTCGGGCGCGGGATCTTCGTGCAGGCCGGGCGCGCGGTCACGATGCAGGTGCCCTTCGTCGTCGAGCCCGTGAGCGCCGAGACGGTTGTGCCCGCGGCCGCCACGCGCGCGGAGACCAAGCGCGCAGCGACACATGGGTAGTTCTCCCCATGTGCACGTTCGCGAACCTTCGCTAGCCTCGAAGTGGTGAGGGTCAGAAAGACTCGAACAGGACGAACGCTGGGAGGCGGGTTTCATGGCCGGACATGACTTCGGAGCAACATACAGCGAGATGGAGACTGCGGCGCAGCGTCTGCGCGACGGACGTCAGACCGTCACGGACACGCTGAAGGAACTGCAGGGCATCATCGACGACCTCGTGCAGGACGGCTTCAAGACCGAGAACGCGTCGGATGCCTACGCCACCGCGTACTCGGAGTTGACGACGTCGCTGGACGACGCCTCCGAGGCCGTCAACGACATGGCAGACGCTCTCGACCGCATGGCCGACAAGATCCGCGACACGGACGCGGAGATGGCCGGCGGCTGAGTCGATACGTCGTCAGAGGTCGTGGTGCGATCGCATCACGACCTCTGCTGTGTGTAGCCGCCGGATAGGATCACAGACATGAACGGAGCGCTGAGTCGATGAGGGCATCACAGAGCTACTGGTACAACCTCACGACGCAGTCGGTGCAGCGCGCCGACGAGCGTCCGTCCGAGGACACGATCGGCCCGTTCGCCTCCGCCGAAGAGGCCGAGGAGTCGCCCGCCGTGCTGCTCGAGTACGCGCGCGCGTGGCTCGACAGCGAAGAGAGCGAAGCGTTCCGCGAACTCGCCGCCGAGAGCGACGACGGCGTCGACCACGTGTGAGGGTCGACGAGTGAGATCCCACCGCGGTGTCGCGGCCACGGGCCTCGTGCTGCTGCTCGCCGGCCTGGCCGCGTGCGCCCCGGCGCTGCCCGCGACCGTCGTTCCCGGCACCACGGTCACGGTGGGATGGCCGGGCGAGCTCACCTCGCTGAACGCCGCCGCCGCTCCGACACCCGGGAACATCGACATCGCGGCGGCGACCCGCGGCACCTTCGGCGACACCGTCGACGGCTCCTTCGTGCCCGACGAGGGCTTCGGGAAGGCCTCGATCGTCGGCGACGATCCCTTCACCGTCCGCTACGACCTCGCCGAGCCGGCCTGGTCTGACGGCATCCCGCTCGATGCCGCGGATCTGATCCTCGGCTGGGCGGGGGCTGCGGGATACTTCGCCGAGGACGCCGAGGACGCCGAGGACGCCGAGGGTGCGACGGATCCGGATGCCGCGCCCGTCGTGTCGGCACTGGACGAGTTCGCCCGGGTGATCGAGGTGACGTTCCCGCAGCCGACGATCGCGTGGCAGAACGCGGTCACCGTGCCGGTCCCCGCACATGTCGTCGGGCAGCGTGCGTTCGGTCTGGATGACGCGATGGAGGCGAAGCAGGCGGTCATCCGTGCTGTTCAGGGGGAGGATGCCTCGGCGCTCGCTGCGATCGCCGAGGTGTGGAACCAGGAGTTCGTCGTCGCGGAGAAGACCGAGGTCCCCGCCGATCTTCTGCTCTCCAGCGGCCCGTTCCAGGTCGACGGAAGCACGCTCACTGCCGACGGCCAGAGTGTGACGCTCGTGCCCAATCCCTCGTACCGCGGCGCTGCGGGTCCGCAGGTCGCCCAGATCGAACTCGTGCCGGCCGCGGACGATCCGACGGCGGCGATCGGCGACGAGCTGGACGTCGTGCAGGTGGCTCCGACCTCGGCGAACCGTACGGCGATCAGCGAGCTCGAGCGCCGGGACTTCCCGGTGCAGACGACGCACGATGGGAACGTCTGGAGCGTCCTGCTCAGACCCGCCGGTGTCTTCGCGCAGCCGGCCGTGCGCAGCGCGTTCCTGCGCACGATTCCTGCCCGTGAGGTGGTGGAGGCCGCTGCGGGTGAGTGGTCGTCGGCCTACACCGCGACGACCTCGATGGTGGCGGCGCCGGGTTCCCCGGCCTACGACGTCGTGGCGGAGGACTCCGGCTTCGCCACCTCGCTCGGCGTGCCCGCCCAGGAACCGGCCTTGGAGCGTGAGGCTGCGGGCGTCTCGGCAGGCACACCGGTGTGCGTGCTCTATGACCGCGGCAGCGAGTTCGCCGTCGGGGCGTTCACGGCGATGCGGGACGGATTGGGTGCCGAAGGGTGGAACCTGGTCGACTGCGGCAGCGACGACGTCGACACCGCTTTGGGGCAGGGCGGGTGGGATGCCGTGATCGCCCGCGTGCCGATCCCGCAGACTCCCGCCGAGATCGCCGGGCAGTGGGGCAGCGGGAGCGCGGTCTCCCTCGCCGGACATGCCGATGCCAACCGCGACGCCTTGATCGCTCAGCTCGCTCAGACCGTCGACGTCTACGAGGCGAGGGAGGTGCTCGCCCAGATCGAGTCGACCATCGTCGCCGCCGCCGTCGCGCGCCCCCTCGCGGTCAGCCCGCAGGCGACGGTCACCGACCGCGACGTGGCGGGCGTCACCGCGCGCAACGGCTCGCTCGCGCCTCTGCTGCACGGCGTCGCGCAGTGGACCGCGGTGCCGTGAACCGCTGCTGAAGTCGGCCCCAGGGTCGTGTCCGATTTCCGCGAGCGGATGTCGACGGCCCGTGTCAGGCTGGGGTCATGAGCATCCCGGCCATGACTTTCGACGAGCGGTACCGCGCCATCGACTCGCGCGACTCCCGCTTCGACGGGCAGTTCGTCACAGCCGTCCGCTCCACGGGCATCTACTGTCGTCCCAGCTGCCCGGCCCGCACACCCAAGCCGGTGAACGTCACGTTCTACCCGACGAGTGCTGCGGCCCACGAGGCGGGTTACCGTGCGTGCAAGCGGTGCCTGCCCGAGGCGGCACCCGGCTCGCCGCAGTGGAATCTGCGCGGCGACACCGCCGGCCGCGCCATGCGCCTCATCGCCGACGGCGTCATCGAACGCGAGGGTGTTCCGGGCCTGGCGCGCCGGCTGGGGTACTCGCCCCGGCATCTCACTCGTCTCCTCACGGATGAACTCGGCGCCGGGCCGCTCGCGCTGAGCCGCGCACACCGCGCGCAGACGGCGCGCATGCTGCTGGTGGGCACGGGGATGCCGGCCGCCGATGTCGCGTTCTCGTCGGGGTTCGCGAGCGTGCGGCAGTTCAACGACACCGTGCGCGAAGTGTTCGGCATGACGCCTCTCGAGCTTCGGGCGCGGCGGCGGATGGCGGGAGCCGAAGCGGCGCCCGGCGCCATCGACCTCGTGCTGCCGCACCGCGGCCCGCTGGATTCGGACGGGCTCTTCGCGTGGATGGCGGCTCGGGCCGTCCCCGGGGTCGAGACCTCGACCGCGTCGACGTTCGCGAGGGTGCTGCGGCTCGGCGGAGGCCCCGCCTGGTTCGAGCTGCGTGTCGACGACGCCGGACGCGTGAGGCTCCGTGCCCGGCTCACGCAGCTCTCCGATCTGTCGACGCTCGTGACCCGCGCGCGGCGGCTGTTCGACCTCGACGCCGACCCCATCGCCATCGACGAGGCGCTCGCGAGTCAGCGCGAACTCACCGGCGCCGTGGCCGGACTCCCCGGCATCCGGGTGCCCGGCGCCGCCGATCCGCACGAGATGCTCATCCGCGCGATGGTCGGCCAGCAGATCACCGTGGTCGCCGCACGTACGGCTCTCACCGCCCTCACTGCCGAACTGGGCGAGACCGTCGAGGGCTTCGACGGCGTGATCCGTCTGTTCCCGACGATGGCGGCGATCGCCGAGCGCGGCCACGAAGTGCTGCGCGGGCCCGCGGCCCGCATCCGTGCGATCACAGGCGCCGCAGCCGCGCTCGCCGACGGCACGCTCACGCTCACGACCGGTGACGACGGCGCGCAGCAGCGCGAGGCGCTCCTCGCCATGCCGGGCATCGGGCCGTGGACCGCCGACTACGTACGCATGCGCGTGCTCGGCGATCCCGACGTCGTCCTGCCGGGTGACGTCGCCGTCCGCAGCGGAGCAGCGGCGCTCGGGATTCCCTCCGATCCCGCGGGTCTGACGGCCTGGGCCTCCCGCGCCGCCCCCTGGCGCAGCTATCTGACCGCGCATCTCTGGCATGCCGTGCCTCCCAGACCCGCAGGCGCCCCGAAGAAGGCGCGCCCACTCCCGCCCGTCCGCACCACCGCCCCGAAGGAGCAGCTCGTATGAGCACCGCGACGATCCAGACCATCGACACCCCCGACGGCGCGTTCACGATCCTGTCCGACGACGACGCCCGCGTGCTCGTCTCGGGTTGGACCGACGATGTCGAGCGAGTCATCGGGCGTCTCCGGGCCGCCGATCGGCCCTCCACCGTGCGTCAAGGACGAACGGATGCCGCGGCCGCTGTGCAGGCGTACTACGACGGCGACCTCGGCGCGATCGACGACGTGGCCGTCGCCCAGCAGGGCACACCGATGCAGCTGATCGGCTGGGCCGCCCTCCGCCGCATCGAGCCGGGGCATCCGCTCACCTATGCGGAGTTCGCCGCAGAACTCGGATCGCCCCAGGCAGTGCGGGCCGCGGCATCCGTCTGCGCCCGCAACGCGCCCGCCCTCTTCGTCCCGTGCCACCGCGTGCTGCGGACCGGGGGAGCGCTTGGCGGCTTCGCCTGGGGTCTCGACGTCAAGCGCCGGCTGCTCGACCGTGAAGCGGGCGTGCCCGCGCTGATCGGCTGAGGCGCCCGAGCACGCCGAGGCGACGGGATACCTGCCCGGTGTTGCGCTCAGCGAACTCCCAGGTCTAGGCTGGAGGGCTGTCGCGTCGTTCGCCCGGTGCGCAGCCCCGTCCGCTCTCACCTTGGAGGATGCCATGTACCAGGCCGCCATCGCCGCGAAGTCCGTCTTCGTCCTCCGTATCGCCGGGCCGCAGCGCCGCCGCATTCAGGGGTAGTCGCACCTCTTCTCGCGCGCCGGCTCATGCCGGCTTCGGCATACCGCCGCCCTCCGGAGCGTTCCCCTCATCAGGGCTGCGTCGCGCTCGCGCCTCCTCGACCCGTCCGGGTCATCCGCACTCCCTCCCTCCAAGGATCATGACCACCACCGCACCTCCGCTGCTTCCCCAGCCGTCGCCGACGCCGCCGAAGTCCACCCTCGCCTCGCTCTCTCGGCTGCTGCCGTTCGCCAGGCCCGTGCTGCCGCGCCTCATCATGGGCGCCGTCAGTGCGCTCATCGCCAGCCTCCTCGCGCTGTCCATCCCGCTCGTCCTCGAGCAGATGGTGCGCGGCCCGATCAACTCCGGCGACTTCACCCTGGTGATCTGGGGGTCTGTCGCCATCCTCTTCCTCGGCCTGGCCGAGGCCCTCATGGTCTGGCTGCGTCGCTTCTTCGTCGTCGGACCGGCCACCAAGGTGGAGTACGAGCTTCGCCAGAGCTTCTACTCGCGCCTGCAGCGCCTACCGGTGTCGTTCCACGACCGGTGGCAATCCGGTCAGCTGCTCAGCCGCATGATGCAGGACATCAGCATGCTCCGCCGGTGGATGGCGTTCGGCATCGTGCTGCTCGTCGTCAATGTGATCACCATCGCGGTCGGCACGGCGCTGCTGTACCGCTGGCACTGGCTGCTGGGCACGATCTTCCTCGTCACGTCCGCGCCGCTGTGGTACGCGGGCTACCGGTTCGAGAAGACCTACGGGAGCCTCGCGCGTCAGAGCCAGGATCAGGCGGGAGACCTCGCCACCTCCGTCGAGGAGAGCGTCCACGGCATCCGCGTGCTGAAGGCCTTCGGCCGCGGCAAGCACGCGCTGCAGAAGTTCACCCGGCAGGCCGAGACGCTGCGCGAGACCGAACTCAGCAAGGCCCGCGCGATCGGCTGGATCTGGTTCTGGCTGGTCCTGCTGCCCGACATCGCCTTCGCGCTGTGCCTCGGCGCAGGCATCTACCTCACCTCCCTGGGGCAGCTGCAGGTGGCCGAGCTCGTCGCCTTCTTCGCGATGGCCACAGTGCTGCGGTGGCCGATGGAGTCGATCGGCTTCCTGTTCTCGTTCACGCTCGACGCGCGCACGGCGACCGACCGCATCTTCGAGGTGTTCGACGAGGAGAACACCATCACCGACCCCGCATCGCCGACGACGATCGACCGCCCGCGCGGCGAGCTCGTCTTCGAGGGCGTGCATTTCCGGTATCAGGATGCCGCGACCCGCGAACGCGATCTGCTCGACGGCATCGACCTGGCGCTGCGCCCCGGCGAGACCATGGCGCTGGTCGGACTCACCGGTTCGGGCAAGACGACGCTGACCACACTGCCGGCTCGGCTGTACGACGTGACCGGGGGCAGTGTGACGCTCGACGGTGTGGATGTGCGCGACCTGTCGCTCGACGAGCTGCGCCGCCACATCGGCATGGCCTTCGAGGACGCCACGCTGTTCTCGCAGTCGGTGCGCGACAACATCCTGCTCGGTCGTGAGGACCTCGCTCCCGGCAGCCCCGAGGCCGAGGCGATCCTGCGCGAGGCGCTCGCGGTCGCCCAGGCGGGCTTCGTCGACGAGCTCCCCGACGGCGTCGACACGATCATCGGCGAGGAGGGCCTGTCGCTCTCGGGCGGCCAGCGTCAGCGCCTCGCGCTGGCGCGCGCCGTCGCGGCTCGCCCTGCCGTGCTCGTGCTCGACGACCCGCTGTCGGCCCTCGACGTCGACACCGAGGCGCTCGTCGAGGACGCGCTGCGCGAGGTCCTGCACGCCACCACCGCACTGGTGGTCGCCCACCGGCCGTCCACGGTCACGCTCGCCGACCGCGTCGCCCTCCTCGAGGCGGGTCGCATCACGGCCGTCGGCACCCATTCCGAGCTGCTGCGCGAGAGCGAGCACTACCGCCACGTGATCTCGAGCCTCGAGGTCGAGCAAGCCCGCCTTCGGGAGAGGGAGGTGAACCTGTGAGCACCGCAACCGTCTCCGGCACCAGCGGCGAAGACCGCTCCGACTACACCCGCGACGAGAGCAAGTCGATCCGCAAGCGGTCGCTGCGCCTCCTCGGCACGCTCGTCACGCCGGTGCGCGCGCAGCTGTGGCTCGCCGCCGTCGTGCTCGTCGTCTCGACGGCCTTCCGCGTCGCCGGGCCTGCGCTGATCGCGTACGGCCTCAATCAGGCGCTTCCGGCGGCGGTGAACCAGATGAACTGGCTGCCGACCATCGGCGTCGTGGTGGTGTACCTCTTCACGGGCATCGCCGGCGCGATGCTCATCGGCTGGTACGTGGTGGTGGCGGCACGGCTGACCCAGGCCGTCATGCTGGACCTCCGCAAGCGCATCTTCCTGCACACGCAGCGGCTGAGCCTGGAGTTCCACGAGTCGTACACTTCCGGCCGCATCATCTCGAGGCAGACGAGCGACCTGGACTCGATCCGCGAACTGCTCGACGGCGGTCTGAACGAGCTGGTGTCGGGCCTGCTCTATGGCGGCTTCACACTCATCGCGCTGCTGCTGCTGGACTGGCAGTCGGGCGTCATCCTCGCGGTGATGGGCATCCCGCTGTTCCTGCTGATGCGCTGGTTCTACCTCAACTCGCAGGTCGCCTACCGCGAGTCGCGGGTGGTCAGCGCCAAGGTCATCGTGAAGTTCGTCGAGACCATGACCGGCATCCGCGCCGTGAAGGCCTTCCGCAAGGAGCCCCGCAACGACGACGAGTTCGGGGGCCTCGCCAGCGACTACCGCGACGTCAACATGCGCTCGATCCGCCTGTTCGGCATCTTCGAGCCGGGGCTCATGGCCGTGGCTTCCTTCTCGGTCGCCCTGGTGCTGCTGTGGGGTGGCTACCGCGTGCTGGAGGGCACCATGCTCATCGGAACGCTGCTGGCCGCAGTGGTCTACGTGCGGAACTTCTTCTCGCCGCTGCAGGAGGTCGCGTTCTTCCTGAACTCGTACCAGTCGGCGACGGCCGCGCTCGAGAAGGTGTCGGGCGTGCTGGAAGAGGAGCCCACCGTTCCCGACCCGGCGAAGCCGGTCGACCTGTGGGCCGCCCGCGGCCACATCGAGTTCCGGGACGTGATGTTCGGCTACTCGAAGGACCGCGTGATCCTGCCGGACTTCTCGCTGGACATCCCGGCCGGGCAGACCATCGCACTGGTGGGCACCACCGGTGCGGGCAAGTCGACGCTTGCGAAGCTGGTCTCGCGGTTCTACGACCCCACCGACGGCCGGGTGACGCTGGACGGCGTCGACCTGCGGTCGCTGCACCCGAAGGACCTCCGCCGCGCGATCGTCATGGTCACGCAGGAGGCCTACCTGTTCAGCGGAACGGTCGCCGACAACATCGCGCTCGGCAAGCCCGACGCGACGCTGGACGAGATCGAGGCCGCGGCACGGGCCGTGGGAGCGGATGCCTTCATCCAGGCGCTGCCGGACGGCTACGCCACCGACGTCAACAAGCGCGGCGGCCGGGTGTCTGCCGGACAGCGGCAGCTGATCTCGTTCGCGCGGGCGTTCCTGGCCGACCCCGCGGTTCTCATCCTCGACGAGGCGACGGCGTCGCTCGACATCCCGAGCGAGCGCCAGATCCAGGACGCCCTGCAGACGCTGCTCGCCGATCGCACGGCCATCATCATCGCGCACCGTCTGTCGACAGTGGCGATCGCCGATCGCGTCCTGGTCATGGAGCACGGCCGGATCATCGAGGACGACGCCCCCGAGGCGCTCATCGGCGGCGACGGCCGCTTCGCCCGGCTTCACGCAGCCTGGCGCGAGTCGCTGGTCTGACACCGGTCACGGATGGCCCCGTCCCCGCCTCGCGCGGCGGGCGGGGCATCCGACTTTCCGGTGTCCGTCCGGCGGTCAGGCGCCCGCGGTCGACACGGCGGAGGCGAGCGGATGCGCCGTCCCCAGGCCGAGCAGCGCGATGACGCCGTCGATACCTTCGCCGGCGGGCTCGCGGAGCGTGACGTCGAGCGGACCGGACTTCAGGCGCTCGACGAAGGCGTCGTGCAGCATCACAGATCGGAAGACACCGCCGATCGCGCACACGCCGGCGGGCTCGCTCTGCTCGAGCACACGGCGCAGCGCCGTCTCCACGCTGTGAGCGAGTTCGTACCCGGCTCGGAGGGAAATGCGCCGTGCTACCTCGTCGCCCGCTGCAGCGAGCCGGGCGACGTGTGAGGCGAAGGAAGCCACGGTCGCGACGCGGTCGTGCGAGGACTGGAGGTCGATGTAGGCCTCGGACAGGTCGGGCCAATGCTGCTGTGCGACGTCGCGCAGTGCCGTCTCCGGGCCCCGGCCGTCGTACGCGCGCATCACTGCCTCCAGCGCTTCGCGGCCGATCCAGAAACCGCTCCCGGCATCGCCCATGAGGTAGCCCCACCCATCGACGCGGGCGACCTCGGTGCGGCCCACCGCCAGCGTGACGACGCCGCCTCCTGCCGCGACGACTGCGCCGCGGGCATCGCGCATCGCGCCGAGGAAGGATGTGGTGGAGTCGTGAGCCAGGGCGACCTCACGCACCGACGAGCCGTAGAGCAGGGCGAGCAGTGCGGAGGCATCCGCTTCCTTCGACGTCAGCCCGGAGACCCCTGCCGCCACCGCAGTGGCGCGCACGCCAGTCCTGGCCATCGTCTCGTGCACCGCTGCGGCCAGCTGCGGCAGCAGCGGCTCGGCGGTGCGGATCCCGGGGAGGAGGATGTCCTCTGACCCGCCGTCCTGGCGTACTCGGACTTTGATCCCCGTCTGCCCGGCGTCGAGAGCGAGCAACGGCGTTCGACGGCTCATCGCGTGCTCGGCGTGGGAGAGGTTGAAAGGGCGACGGGGCCTCGAGGGGGGAGGGGTATTCGAGACCCCGCCGCCGGCTTCGGGCCCCAGTGACGGGTCATCTCGCCGTATGCTTCGCGGTCGAGGCGATGCGTGAGATCAGAACGTGACCTCCGCGATGACCTCACCGTACTCGGTCTCGCCGACCGGAGTGAAGCCCATCCGCTGGAAGAACGCTTCGGGCCCGCCCTCGCCGGCCTCGTAGATGACGCACAGGCGGTCCATTCCGCGATTGCGCGCCTCTTCGAGGAGTTGCTGGACGGCGTAGCGGCCGACTCCGCGGCCCTGATCGTCGGCGTCGACGTTGATGCGCCACAGCACCGAGCGGAAGTGATCCTGCGGAGCTTCGGGGTCGAAGTTGGCGCTCACGAACGCGACGACCTCTTCGCCGTCGAGCACGACCCGCTGCCAGCTGGTCTGCGGATTGGCCACGGTCGCCGCGATCCCATAGCTGACCGGAGCAAGATACTGCTCCTGGCCGGGCTTGAGCGAGAGGTTGTTGACCGCCACGATCGTGGATGCGGACAGTTCGACGAGTCGGAGGTCACCCATACTCGACAGGCTAGCCCGGATACGAGGCGCGAGCACGAACGGGTCGTCCTCGTAACGAGGATTTCATCTGCCGAGATATCTCGACATCGAGACAAATCGCCATTGCGATAGTCTGGAATCACGACCCGAACGGAGACGAACCCGGTGACCGACTCGACCATCATCTACACGTACACGGACGAGGCCCCGGCTCTCGCGACGGCATCGTTCCTGCCGATCGTGCAGGCCGTCGCCGGTCAGGCCGGCGTCGACATCGAAACCCGCGACATCTCGCTCGCCGGCCGCATCCTGTCGGCTTTCCCGCAGAATCTGACGCCCGAGCAGCAGGTCGGCGACGCGCTCGCCGAGCTCGGCGGACTCGCCACGCTCCCCGAGGCGAACATCATCAAGCTCCCGAACATCTCGGCGTCGATCCCGCAGCTGAAGGCGGCCATCGCCGAGCTGCAGGCGGCCGGCTACGACATCCCGGACTACCCGGACGACGCCGAGAGCGTCGAAGACAAAGACATCCGCGCGCGCTACGACCGCATCAAGGGGTCCGCCGTGAACCCTGTGCTCCGCGAGGGCAACAGCGACCGCCGTGCCCCGCTCTCGGTGAAGAACTACGCCCGCAAGCACCCGCACCGCAACAAGCCGTTCGCCGACGGATCGAAGACCCGCGTGGCCACGATGGGTCACGACGACTTCCGCTCCAACGAGAAGTCCTTCGTCTCCACCGCCGACGACGTGCTCACCATCGAGCACGTCGCCGCCGACGGCTCGGTGACCGAGCTGAAGTCCGGGCTCAAAGTCCTTCCCGGCGAGATCGTCGACGCGACGTTCCTGTCGGCATCCGCTCTCGACGCGTTCCTCGCGCAGACGCTGAAGGATGCCGCGGCCGACGACGTCCTGTACTCCGTTCACCTCAAGGCCACCATGATGAAGGTCAGCGACCCGATCATCTTCGGCCACGTCGTCACGGCCTACTTCGCCGACGTCTTCGCCACGTACGGCGACAAGATCGCCGAAGCGGGGCTCACCCCCAATGACGGCCTCGGCGCGATCCTCGCGGGCCTGCCGTCGGTCGAGGGCGGCGACGAGATCGTCGCCGCGATCACGGCCGGTCTGGAGCGGGGTCCTCGTCTGTCGTACACCAACTCCGACAAGGGCCTCACGAACCTGCACGTCCCCTCGGACGTCATCGTGGACGCCTCGATGCCGGCGCTCATCCGCAACGGCGGCAAGCTCTGGGGCATCGACGGCGGCGAGGACGACACGCTCGCCGTGATCCCCGACTCGTCCTACGCCGGGGTCTTCCAGACGGTGATCGACGACGTGAACGCCCACGGACCGCTGGACCCCGCGACGATCGGCTCGGTGCCCAACGTCGGCCTCATGGCACAGGCGGCCGAGGAGTACGGCAGCCACGACAAGACGTTCGAGATCGCAGCACCCGGCGTGGTGCAGGTGCGCAGCGCCGCCGGTGACGTGCTGCTCGCGCACGACGTCGCAGCCCGGTGACATCTGGCGCGCGACCCAGACCAAGGACATCGCGATCCGCGACTGGGTGAAGCTGGCCGTGACCCGTGCGCGCGCAAGCGCGACCCCCGCCGTCTTCTGGCTCGACGAGACCCGCTCACACGATGCCGCGCTCATCACGAAGGTGAAGACGTACCTCGCCGACCACGACACCGAGGGCCTCACGATCGAGATCCTCGCTCCGGCCGCGGCGACGCAGTACTCGCTCGACCGGCTCCGCAAGGGCGAGGACACCATCTCGGTGACGGGCAACGTGCTCCGCGACTACAACACGGATCTCTTCCCGATCCTCGAGGTCGGCACGAGCGCCAAGATGCTCTCGATCGTCCCGCTGCTCTCCGGCGGCGGGCTCTTCGAGACGGGAGCCGGGGGCTCGGCGCCCAAGCACGTCCAGCAGCTCGTGTCCGAGAACTACCTGCGCTGGGACTCGCTCGGCGAGTTCTTCGCGCTGGCCGCCTCGTTCGAGCACCTGGCGAACTTCACCGGCAACGTGAAGGCGCAGGTGCTCGCCGACACGCTGGATGCCGCGACCGGGACCTTCCTCGAGAACGACAAGTCGCCGGGGCGTGCGCTGGGCACCATCGACAACCGCGGCAGCCACTTCTACCTCGCCCTGTACTGGACGCAGGAGCTGGCCGCGCAGCAGGTCGACACCGAGCTCGCCGCAGCCTTCGCCCCGGTGGCAGAGTCCCTCGCCGCGAACGAGACCGACATCGTCGCCGAGCTCAACGCCGTGCAGGGCGCGCCCGCCGAGATCGGCGGCTACTACCGCCCCGATCACGACCTGGTGACCGCTGTCATGCGCCCGTCGAAGACGTTCAACGAGATCATCGACGGCCTGGCCTGATCAGACGGATGAGAAGAGCGGATGCCTCGATCGAGGCATCCGCTCTTCTGTGTCTGCGGTGATCTGCGGTGCTCAGCCGTGGACCCAGACCTCGGTTCCGACGGGGGCCCAGCGGTAGACGACCTCGGCGACGTTGGTGGGCATGTTCACGCAGCCGTGGCTCATAGGGTTGCCGAAGTTGTTGTGCCAGTACGTGGCGTGGAAAGCGATGTCGGGGGCGAACCAGGTGAGCCACTTCACGTCCTTCGTGCAGTAGCTGTCAGTGCGGCTGGGGTCGCGGCAGGCGGCGCCCAGGTCCTGCTCGGCAGTGTGTGCGTACACGCGGAAACTGCCCGTCGGGGTCGGCGTGGCCGAGCGGCCCGACGAGATCGCGTACGACTGCACGAGGTTGCCGTTCTCGAACATGTACGTGCGCTGGTCGCCGAGGTCGACCTCGATGCGGCGCGCGAGCGCGACGGTCGTCACGGGCACTTCGGTGACCGGGAGCGCGAACACGCCGTTGCCCCCGGCGAGCTGGGATGCGAAGTCAGAGGCGACGTCCGACGTGTCGCTCAGTTCGCGCCCGCTCTGGCCGCCGGACTCCTCGCGCAGCACCTTGCCGGCGGTGTCGGTGATGACGCGCGCGTTCTCGGGCGCGCGGTTGACCGCGGCGGCGAGCGTGTCGACGATGGGCTGGATGGCGGCAGGGTCGGCGGTGATCTCGAACGTGTCGTCGTCGCCGGGGGCGACCGTGAGCCAGGAGGCGGCCACCGCGCGGTCGATCGGCACGGTGCGCTCGGGCCCGATGTAGAACCCGGCGGTGTCGAGGATCGTGTTCAGCTGCCCCACGGTGCCCTCGGCCACGTGCGTGGGGATGTCGGCTTCGACAGGCACTGCTTCGACGGCGAGCTCGACCTCGGTCTCACCGGACGCGAAAGCGTCGATCAGGGTCGCGCGGACGGCTTCCAGATCGATGCCGGAGCCGGGCTCGGCCGGAACCGTCACGTAGGTCGCCGTCGTCGCATCGAATTCAACCTGCGCGTCGACGGGGTCGACGTAGAGCTCAGGGGCGGCGGCGCGCAGGACGGACGTGGCGGCCTCGTCGTCGAGCTGGATGGCGGCGTCTTCCGCAGGGGCGAACCAGGCGGTCACGTTCCACATCGGGTGCTCGGCGAACGCGGCCTCGGCGAGGCCCGTGGCGTCCACGGACGCTCCGAGGTCAGCGCCGGTCACCTCGGCGTCACCGCCGGCTCCGGTGAGGACGATGGTCGTGTTCGCCAGGCGACTCTGCACGGCCTCGGCGGCTGCGCCGGGCGTGAGCCAGCCGACGGACACTCCCGCGATGGACGTGCCCGGTGCGATGAGGACGAGAGACGCGGCGACGAGCCCGGTCACGGCGACACCCGCGCCCACGCCGATCCAGAGTGCCTTGCGGCTCTTGCGCGGTTTCGGTGCGGCGGGCGCCCAGGCCAACGTGGGCGTGGCGGGCCCATCACCGACGGGAGCAGCGGCACCGGGGGTGCTCTCGACCGCGACGGTGTCGTCGGCGTGCGAGGGCGCTGCGGGGGCGTCGACAACGGCGGTGTCTTCGGCGTCCGCGGCGGTGCCTGTCTCGGTGGTGCTGCGAGCAACATCTGCGGAAGCTTCGCCGTCGGCGACGAGCGGATCGCCCTTGGGCATCTCCGCATCTGCGTCCGGCTTGGTCGCCAGATCCGTCACGTCATTCACCCCCCGGTTGAGAGCAACGCTGCTCTTATGGTACGGGACGTCTATAACGACCTGGCGAAGGTCTATAACGATTCGGGTGGAGCTGCCCTGAGGCAGCGCCTGCGCCTACTCCGCCGGGGCGCAGAGCTCCTGGAACTGCGTGGTGGTCTCCTGGAACTCGGTGCCGAGCGCTTCGATCTCGCCGAGGCGGTCGGTCTCGCCGGCGACGATGGCCGCC
Organism: uncultured Actinomycetota bacterium; assembly: GCA_963754635.1. GTDB lineage: Bacteria > Actinomycetota > Actinomycetes > Actinomycetales > Microbacteriaceae > Microbacterium. The sequence goes on from CAVWGM010000003.1 coordinate 488,198, forward strand.
ATCACGTCTGCGACCTGCTCGAACATGCCCTGCAGGGACGGCACGAGCGCCGCCACCTCGTCGTTCGTGATCTCCGACGAGATGTCGGAGAGGCTCTGCGCGGCGGCCTCCATGGCCTCGACCGCGGCGGCGGGATCCTCGGTGTCCAGGCCCTCGAACTCGGAGGTGGCGCCGCTGATCGTCTCCTGCACGATGGTGCACGCCTCGGCCGTGGTCTGCTCTCCGCCGCCCGACCCCTCTGCGGGGGCCGAACTCGACGAGTCCGGCGTGCCGGGTCCGTTCGGCGCGCCTGTGCAGCCGGTGATGCCGAGAAGGGCGACCGCGGCCAGCGCCAGTCCGGCGAGGCGGGGGGAGGTGAGCGTGCGCATCGCTCCACTCTAAACCCGGGCTGAATGTAACAGTTTTGTAAACACCCCGTGCAAATGGCGGGAGAAGCTTGCGGACGCTTTGTTCGTAAGGTCTACTAACAAACATGACTGCATCGGAAGCGCAGCGCGGCCCTTCCACTCTCGTGTCGCCGCGCCCCACCGGACCGCACGGCCGTGCCTTCGGCCCGGGCGGTGCTCTGCGCCAGGGTGGCAAGGTGCTGCCCGAGCACGCTCGCGGCCACAACCGGGCCCTCCTGCTGCAGACCCTCTTCCACCAGGGCGCGATGAGCCGGGCAGATCTGTCCCGCGAGACGGGGCTGACCCGTGTCACGATCTCCGACCTCATCGCCGAGCTGATCGCGGACGGCTTCGTCGCCGAGATCGGCGTCCGTGAGGCCTCCGGCCCCGGCAAGCCGGCGATGCTCGTCGACCTCGATCGCGCCGGCCACCGGATCGTCGGGATCGACCTCTCGGGCAGTGAGACCTTCATCGGCGCGGTCCTCACGCTCGACGGCGACATCGTCGCCCGCCGCGAGGTGGCGCTTCCTCCCGCCGGCGATGTCGTGGCCACGGTCATCGAACTCGCCCGTGAACTCGTGGCCGACTCCCATGCTCCGGTGCTGGGCATCGGCGTGGGCGCTCCGGGCGTCGTCGACGACCGCGGCGTGATCCTCACCGCGCCGAACTTCGGCTGGGCGGGCTTCGACCTGGAGGGCGCGCTGCAGGAGGCACTCGGGCTTCCCGTGCTGGTGGCCAACGACGCCAACGCTGCGGTGCTCGCCGAGTACACCTTCGGCGGAGCGGGCGACGACGTGCTGCTGGTCAAGGTCGGGCGCGGCGTCGGCTCGGGGCTGCTTGCCGCCGGACAGCCGATGCGCGGCAGCCGTTTCGCCGCCGGCGAGATCGGTCACGTCACCGTAGGAACCGACGGCGGCCCGACCTGCGTGTGCGGCAAGGTGGGATGCCTCGAGGCCTGGCTCTCGGTGCCGTCCCTGACCGCGCGACTGGCCGAGGCATCCGACCCCGCCGATCGTGACGGCATCCTCCGTGACGCGGGAGAGCGCCTCGGGATCGCGCTGGCGCCCGTCGTCGGAGCTCTCGACCTCTCCGAGATCGTGCTCTCCGGGCCGCCGGAGCTTCTCGGCGGAGCTCTCGCGGAAGCGACCGTCGAAACCCTCCGTGCACGGACGCTCGCGCAGTTCCACGACAGCGTCCGCGTGCGGATGACGCAGCAAGGCCAGGACATCGTGCTCCGCGGAGCCGCGGTCATGGTCCTCTCAGGACAGCTCGGCGTGTCGTAACAGACACGACCGGTCTCGCTCGGGCGCGTCTCGGGCAGTTCCCCCCCCGGATAGGTCACTCGACCCTTCCACAACCACCAAGTGAACACGAAGGAAGACACCATGAACAAGAAGCTCGGAGCCCTCGCGCTCGTCGGCGCTTCGGCTGTCGTTCTCGCCGGCTGCGCCGGTGGCAGCGGTGCCACGCCGAGCGAAGCCGAGACCGGTGAGATCACCGTCTGGCTCGTCGGCACCGACACCCCGGACACGGCGCGCGAGTACCTGAAGGACACGTTCGAGTCCGAGAACGAGGGCTGGACCCTCACCATCGAGGAGAAGACCTGGGCCGACACCAGCGAGACGTACGTCGCCGCGCTGTCGTCCAACGACTCGCCCGACGTCGTCGAGGTCGGCAACACGCAGGCGCTCGGCTTCATCGACCAGGGCCTGTTCCTCGACATCTCCGACATCCAGGAGGAGCTCGGCGGCGACGACCTGCTGCCCGGTCTCGTCGACGCCGGCACGTACGATGGCGCGTTCTACGCCGCTCCGTACTACGCCGGTGGACGCATCGTCTTCTACTCGCCCCAGATCGTGACCGACCCCGTGCCTGCCACGCTCGACGACTACGTCGCGCAGGGCATCGCGATGGAGAGCCCCACCGTCTCGGGCATCTACGCGCCGGGCAAGGACTGGTACAACGCGCTTCCCTACGTGTGGGCACACGGCGGAGAGATCGCCGTCCAGGACGGCGACGCCTGGGATGCCCAGTTCGCGAGCGACGAGTCGGTCGCCGGTCTGGAGCAGCTCCAGGAGGTCTACCTCAACGCGACCAACGCTCCGGCGGACGGCGACGAGGCGAACCCGCAGGTGCCCTTCTGTGCCGGCGAGGTCGCGTACCTCTCGGCTCCGGGCTGGGTGAAGTGGTCGATCCTGGCCGCGGCTGACGCCGAGAACCCCGGATGCCCCGACACCTACGGCAAGGACCTGTCGGCGTTCCCGCTCCCCGGTCTCGAGGAGGGCACGACGGCTCCGATCTTCGCCGGCGGCTCGAACGTCGCCGTCGCGCAGAAGAGCGCCTCACCCGAGAAGGCCAAGGCTGCGCTCACGATCCTGCTCTCCGAGGGCTACCAGCAGCTCCTCGCCGAGGGTGGACTCACGCCCGGAATCATCTCGGCCGCCTCGTCGCTGCCCGATGACGAGATCACCCAGGCCCAGGCCACGGCGCTGGCCAACTCGAAGTTCACCCCGATGAGCCCCAACTGGGGTGAGGTCGAGGCCGCGCTGGTCATCCCGGACGCGCTCGTCAAGATCGCGCAGGGTGGCGACGTGAAGGCCATCGCCGAGGAGCTCGACGCCCAGATCGAGGCGATCCTCAACCAGTAGTACTCGACCCGGCAAGGGGCCCCGCGCAGCGGGACCCCTTGCCGGGGACCGATCCCTCGGTCAGGCTCGGGCTGCGGCATCCGCTGCGCACCCGCGGCTGACCCGGAGACCGGTCCGCTCCAGATCATCCCCGATTTCCGAGTGCGCCCCGCCGCGCCCTCCCACGTCCCCAGAGAGGAGGCGAAATGAGCGACATCGCCACCGCGCCCGCACCGACGGGCAAGTCGGACAAGCCGCGCCCGGCGCAGCCGACCGCGCGCGAGAAGGCCAACGCGCGCCGCGAGGCGCGCGGCGCCTGGACACTGCTCGGCCCCGCCCTCATCATCCTCGGCGTCATGGTCGGCTACCCCGCCGTGCTCATGGTCATCCAGTCCTTCACCGATGCCAGCGTGAAGAACAAGGTCCAGGGCACGCTCCCCGACTTCGTCGGCCTCGAGAACTACGTCAAGCTGTTCACGACCTCGGGCTTCCCGGCCGTGCTGATGCGCAGCCTCGGTCTCATGGTCGTGATGACGGTCCTCATCATCGGGCTCGGCGTCCTCGTCGCCGTCCTGATGACGCGTCTCGGCCGAGGAATGCGCGTGCTGGTGTCCGTCGGCCTTCTGCTGGCGTGGGCGATGCCGCCGCTCGCGGCCACGGTGGTGTGGGGCTGGATCTTCGACACCCAGTACGGGGTGGTCAACTGGGCGCTCAACACCGTCACCGGCACCGACGACTGGACGAACCACTCGTGGCTGCTCGACCCGTGGTCGTTCTTCTTCGTGCTGACGATCATCATCGTCTGGCAGGGCATCCCGTTCGTCGCCTTCACCACGTACGCGGCCCTCGGCCAGGTGCCCGGGGAGGTCCTCGAGGCGGCTGCGCTGGACGGCGCGACCGGGCTGAAGCGCTTCCGGTTCGTCGTGTTCCCCTATATCCGCAGCGTGCTCGTGGTGGTGCTCGTGCTTCAGATCATCTGGAACCTGCGCATCTTCACCCAGGTCTACGCCCTGCAGAGCCGCGGCGGGCTCGCGTCCGAGACGAACGTGCTCGGGACCTACATGTTCCGGCAGGGACCGGGAGACTTCGGCTTCACGAGCACCATCGGCGTCGTGATGGTGATCCTGCTGCTCGTTCTCTCCTGGGGCTACGTGCGTTCGACGCTCAAGGGGGACGAGGAGCTATGAGCACTCAGGTCAACGCGAGCACCCAGCTCGGCACCATCGGCGTCGACGAGGTCCTCGGCGAGGGCGGGGAGCCCAACGCCCCCCGCAAGCGCTCCATCGAGGCGCGCCGCCCGTCGGGCAAGCGGATCGCGACCCGCACGTTCCTGAACACCGCCGCGATCATCGTCTTCTTCTGCTCGGTCTTCCCCGTCTACTGGATGATCAACATGTCGCTGACGCCGGCGAACAGGATCATCAGCCGCAGTCCCAGCCTGGTGCCGCTCGAGCTGACGTGGCAGAACTACATCACGGCGTGGACGCGCGAGGCCGCGCCGGGTCAGACCGACTTCCCGCACGCTCTGATGACATCGACGATCGTCACCGTCGGCGTCCTGATCGCGACACTGCTGTTCGCGTTCCTCGCCTCGGTCGCCGTCGCCCGCTTCCACTTCAAGGGTCGTCGCGGCTTCATCGTGTCGGTGCTCATCATCCAGATGATCCCGGGCGAGGCGATGATGTTCACGATCTACGGCATGATCGACGACTGGCGCCTGATGAACACGATGCTCGGGCTCGGCATCGTGTACCTCGCGAGCGTCATCCCCTTCACGATCTGGACCCTCCGCGGGTTCGTCGCCGGGGTGCCGGCCGACCTCGAGGAGGCGGCCATGATCGACGGCTGCACCAAGTCCCAGGCCTTCCGCCGCGTGACCTTCCCGCTGCTGGCGCCCGGTCTCGTCGCCACGGGCATCTTCGCCTTCATCCAGGCATGGAACGAGTTCACGATGGCGCTGCTGCTCATGAAGGGCTACAACCTGACCCTGCCGACGTGGCTCAACTCGTTCCAGTCCGCCACGGAGGCGACGAACTGGGGTGCCGTGATGGCGGGTGCGACCCTGATCTCGATCCCCGTGGTGATCTTCTTCCTCATCGTGCAGGGCCGCATGACCGGTGGTCTCGTCGCGGGAGCGGTCAAGGGCTGATGCGCACCGTATGCCGTGCCGTCCTCCCCAGGGAGGTCGGCGGATGAAGATCGGGCTCGACATCGGAGGGACCAAGACGGATGCCGTAGCCGTCGATGCGGCCGGAACGATCGTCGGCCGAGTGCGCCTCGCCACCGGCTGGGGGCCAGAGGCCGTGATCGCGACGGTGCTCGGGGCTGTGCAGGCACTCGGCACCGAAGCGGGAGTCGACGTGTCGGCGATCCGGTCGGTGGGGATCGGCATCCCGGGACAGATCGAGCAGAGCACCGGACGCGTGGTCCATGCCGTCAACCTCGGCGTCGACGAGCTCGACCTCGTCGGAGCGACCGGACCACGTCTGGGTCTGCCCATCGGCGTCGAGAACGACGTCAAGGCCGCGGCGCTCGGCGCCTACGCGCTGCACGGCGGGTCGGGCTCGATGGCGTATCTCAACCTCGGGACGGGGATCGCGGCCGGCATCGTGACGGACGGCAGCCTGTGGCGCGGCGCGCGGGGCACCGCGGGCGAGGTCGGGCACATCTCCATCGATCCGAACGGACCACTGTGCCGCTGCGGGCAGCACGGGTGCATCGAGGCGTTCGCGGGCGGTGGTGCGGTGGCCGAGCGCTGGAGTCGTCCGGGCGCGCTGCCGGTGCGGGATGTCTTCGATGCCGCCGATGCCGGCGATCCGCACGCGGTCGAGCTGCGGACCGGTCTGGCGCGCGGGGTCGCCGCCGCGGTGCGGGTGCTGGTGCTGACCGCGGACGTCGACGTCGTCGTGCTGGGCGGCGGGCTGACCGCCCTCGGGAACAGGCTGATGGCGGATGTCGCCGCCGAGCTCGCCGCGAGTGCCGAGGCGTCCCCGTTCATGCGCTCGCTGCGCCTCGAGGAGCGGGTGGAGCTGCTTCCCGCCGGGTCGCCCGCGGCTGCGCTCGGCGCCGCGCTCGTCGGTGCGGCGCGTGCCGCCGACGGGGCGCCGACCCCGGTCTGAGCCCGCCGGTCAGGGCAGGAAGACCTTGCCCGGATTGAGGATCCCCTGCGGGTCGAAGGCCCGCGTGATCTGGCGCTGCAGCTCCCACTGGTCCTCGCCGAGCTCATCCACGAGCCAGCGGCGCTTGAGCACTCCGACTCCGTGCTCGCCGGTGAGCGTGCCGCCGAGGCGGAGCGCGGAGCGGAACAGGTCGTCGGCCGCGTCCCAGATCTGCGCGGGCACCGAGACGCCGCCGGCCCCGTCGGGGATGGGCTCGAAGATGAAGTTCGGATGCAGATTGCCGTCGCCGGCGTGAGCCACCGTGGGGATCGTCAGGGCGTGATCGCGCTCGATGCGGGCGATCTCGTCGAACATGGCGGGCAGCGCGCTGCGCGGCACCGACACGTCCTCGATCAGGGTGGCTCCGAGCCGTTCCATCGCCGGGTGCATCGAGCGGCGGATGCCGAGCAGGCGCTCGCCCTCCTCGCGCTCGTACGACACCGAGACGGCGCCGCCCGCACTGCGCAGGATGCCGGTGATCCGCTCAGCCTCGGCCACGGCGGCCGGGCCGTCGGTCTGGATCGTCAGCTGCGCCGCTCCCGCCGTGGGCGGGCGCAGCGACAGCAGCGCGTGCACGGCGGCGAGGGACGCGGCATCCATCAGCTCCATGATCGCGGGCTGCGCACCGGAAGCGGTGACGGCGGCGGATGCCTCGGCCGCCGCACGTACGCCAGGGAACGTGGCCGCGATCGTGCAGACCTCGCCGGGCACGAGGCGGCGGAGCTTCAGAGTCGCGCCGACGATGACGCCGAGCGTCCCTTCGGACCCGATGACGAGGGACGTCAGGTCGAGACCGGTGACGCCCTTGACGGTGCGGTGGCCGAGATGGAGCAGACGGCCGTCGGCGAGGACGAGATCGACGCCCAGGACCGCATCGCGTACGACGCCGTACTTGGCGCACAGCAGCCCGCCGGCCCCGGTGGCGATGTTGCCGCCGACCGTGGAGATCGCCCTGCTCGCCGGGTCCGGTGCCCACCACAGGCCCTGGACGGCCAGCGCGGAGTTGAGGTCGGCGTTGAGGATGCCGGGCTCGACGACGGCGAGCAGATCGTCGGGTCGCACGTCCAGGATGCGGTCCATTCCCCGCAGCGACAGTGCGATCTCGCCCTCGCCCGCGTTCGCACCGCCCGCGAGGCCGGTGCCGGCTCCGCGCGTGACCACCGGCGTCGACGTCGCGCTCGCGATGCGGAGGGTCTGCTGCACATCCGACACCGAACGGGCATGGACCACCGCGAGCGGCGTGCCTGCCGCGGAGTGTCCGGACTTGTCTGAGCGAGCGTCGTGCAGGGCGGTCGCACTGGTGACGACCCGATCGCCGAGCGCGGCGCGCAGCTGCGCGACGACGTCGGCGGCGGCGCTCATGCGAAGCGGCGCCGCCCTGCGATCACGCCGACGGTGACCGCGACGAGGCCGAAGATCAGGCCGATCCAGGCCTGTCCGAGGCTCCACCAGGCGATCGTGGCGGAGGCGTAGACCAGCAGCTCGACGAGCGCCCGCACGAACGGGTGCACTGCGAAAACGGCGCGCGGCGAGACGAACAGCGCCCAGACCAGGATCGCGAGAAGGGGAGCGCCGATGCCCGCGACGATGTTCCAGGGGAAGGGCCAGGCGGCGAAGCCCCAGACGGCCAGGGACGCGAAGGCGAAGAGCTCGCAGACGAAGGCGAGGATGTCGATCGCCGAGAGCGGCGCGCGCATGCCGGGCGTGGGCTCGGAGGCGGCCGCGGGACGGGCGGAGTCGGACATGGTCTCCAGTTTAGGGCGGCCGATGGGGACGCCCACCCTCGGAGCAGGGTCTGCTCATCGACCGACGACGCAGCCGACAGCGAAACTTCTCCGGCGAACCGCGTAATGGATCGGGCTCTGCGCCGTCTCCTGTGCGAAAGGTGTTCGGCGCTCGGGTGGGGGGTGGGCGACGCGACACCTACGGCGAGGGCCCAGCGCACCTCGCCTCCGGAGGCGGGGCAGGCGGAAACTCGGGGGAGGGTCCGCCGGCCCCGCCCTTCTCCGGACACGGCACAACCGCCCGGATGCGGTCGGCTCAGACCGGGTCGCCCGCGATCCACACCCGCTGCACTTCCAGGGCAGCATCGAGCAGCACGGCATCCGCTGTGGCGCCGACGCCGAGGGAGCCGAGATCCGGGCGGCCGATCGCCCGCGCGGGGGCCGACGTCAGGGCGCTGACCGCCTGCTCGAGCGGGACGCCGGCCGCGGCCACACGACGCAGCGCATCGTCCTGGGTGAGTGTGGAACCGGCGATGGACCCGCCGCCGGCGAGCCGGGCGACGCCGGCCTCGACGGTCACCGCCAGCCCGCCGAGCTCGTACCGGCCGTCTCCGGACCCGGCCGCCGCCATGGCGTCGGTCACGAGCGCGATCCGGCCGGGCGCCGCAGCGAAGGCCACTGCGATCAGATGAAGGTCGACGTGGACGCCGTCCGCGATCAGCTCGATGGTCACGCGATCGTCTCGAAGCGCGGCGACCACGGGGCCCGGTGCGCGGTGGTGGATGCCCGGCATCGCGTTGAACGCGTGCGTGAGGATCGTCGCCCCGGCGTCGATCGCGCGCTGCGCGGCCGCGGCATCGGCATCGGTGTGCCCGATCGCGACCGCGACACCTGCGGTCACCAGCGCGGCGATGGCGTCATCGGCACCGGGAAGCTCCGGGGCCAGTGTGACCTGGCGGATCGTTCCGCGACCCGCCTCGAGCAGGGCCGCCACGGCCGCGGCATCCGGCGCACGAAGCAGCGACTCGGTGTGCGCGCCCTTGTGGCCCGGGTCGAGGAAGGGGCCCTCCAGATGCGACCCGAGGATCGTGGGATCGGTCTCGGCGAGGTCTGCGACCATCGCCGCGCGGGCGGCGAGATCCTCGATCGACGCGGTGACCAGTGAGATCACGGCGCGGGTCGTGCCGTGGGCCCGGTGCAGCGCTCGCCCCTGCGCGATCGCCACTGGTCCATCGTCGTAGGCCGCGCCGGCGCCGCCGTGGCCATGGATGTCGATGAAACCGGGGGTGAGGCATCCGCCCCCGCCGTCCACGATCTCGTCGGCGTGGGGTCGCTGCGCGCCGGTGCCCCGTGCGGCGACGCGTCCGGCCTCGAACAGCACCCAGGCATCGTCGGCGACGCGGCCGTCGTCGACGAGCCGAACCGAATGGACGAGCGTGCTCATTCGGCCGCCCACGGGATCTCGTCGGAGGGGTGGAAGGCGATGCCCTGGCTCGCCCACAGCGGCCCGAGCCCGCCGACGCGCTGCCGGAAGGAATCCCACGTGCGCAGCTCGCTCGTGCCGGTCGCGGGTGACCAGGCCGCCTCAGCGGCGGCGCCGATCCGCGGGAAGGCCAGAGTGTCGATGTCGTCAGCGGTGCGGACGGTCTCGGTCCACAGCGGCGCCTCGACGCCGAGGATGTCGGACTCGTCGATGCCGTCGACGACCGTGCCCGGCTCCCACGAGTACGCGCGCTCGACGCTCGTCGGGCCGTTCGCCCACGCGAGGCCGAGGTCGGCCTTGCCCGGGTACTGCATGTCGAGGTAGATCGCGTCGGCCGGCGAAAGGATCAGCCCGCCCCCGTTCCGCACGAACGCGCGCGCCCTGTCATCGGCGCCGTCCGTCGGCCGCACGTACCCCCAGTACTGCCCGACGGTGCTCACCGCGAGGCCCGGCGCAGCGCCGGCCTCGTGCCACGCGACCGGGGTCTTGCCGATATCGGCGATGATTCCACTCGCGCGCGCGACGAAGGCGGCGAAGTCGTCGGGATCGGTGCCGAGAGCCTCGTCGCCACCGAGGTGGAGGTACGGGCCGGGGGTCATGCCGGCGAGCTCGCCGAAGACGTCGGCGACGAAGTCGTACGTCGCCTCGTCGTGGATGCGCAGCGACGAGAAGCCGACGGCAACGCCGTCGTACGGCACTCCGGTGGCGGGGAGTTCGCCGCCGAACTCGCGCACCACCCGGCGGATCTCCTCGCTGATCGCGGGCTCCTCGACCAGCTCCGGGTATGCGAGCCCGACCGCGTGGGTGTGGCCGGGCATGTCGATCTCGGGCACCACGGTCATGTGGCGCGAAGCCGCGTACTCCACGATGTCGCGATAGTCGTCCTTGGTGTAGTGGCCGCCGGGATCGCCCCCGACCGCGGTGTCCGAGGCGCGCTCGGTCAGCGCCGGCCGCGAATGCAGCTCGATGCGCCAGCCCTGATCGTCCGTGAGGTGCAGATGCATCACGTTGAACTTCAGTGCCGCCGCCCGGTCGATGTATCCCTTCACGGTCTCGACGGAGTGGAAGTGCCGCGCCACGTCGAGCATCACGCCGCGGTAGGCGAAGCGAGGAGCGTCGGCGATCTCGACCGCGGGCACGATCCAGTGCTCGCCGTCGCGGGCGACCAGCTGGCTCAGCGTCTGCACGCCGTAGAACAGGCCCGCCGCGTCGGCACCGGTGACGACGACGGATGCCGCACCCGCCGTCAGCCGGTACGACTCCGCCGCGCCCCCCGGCTCGATCCGCAGGTTCACGGTGGCCTCGCCGGTGCCGTCGGGCGTCAGCCCAGTGCGGAGCTGCACCAGCGCGAGAAGGGCGGCTGCGGCATCCGGATCGCCCTCGACGGACGTGCGTGCGGTGAGACGGAACGGCTCGGCATCGATCTGCTCGAGGGCAGCGGGCAGCGGAACCAGGGCGAGGTCGGGCACAGTGCCTCCATTGTCGTCTGCGGGAGCGCAGCCCGCCATCAGCACGACGGCGAGGCCCGCCGCGGCGAGGGTCCGTCCGCGATGACGATTCATGTAAAGAGTCCTAACAAACAGGATGCGGCCAGCCTAGCAGTGCGTCATCGTGGGCGACCAGGCCGGGGCATCCGTTATGCTCGGCATGTCGCGACTGGCGTTGAGGTGGACCACCACCGGGGAGCGGCTGACTACGGCATTCGACCGCGCGCCTGGGCCGATGTGATTCCCGGCAACCCGCCGCGTACCCCGAAAGCCGCAGTCAAGGAGATCGTCATGACCGATCAGTACTTCAACGCCCCGCTCGCCGAGGTCGACCCCGAGATCGCCGAGGTGCTCGAGCGCGAGCTGCAGCGCCAGCGCGGCTACCTCGAGATGATCGCCTCCGAGAACTTCGTGCCCGTCTCGATCCTGCAGTCGCAGGGTTCGGTACTCACGAACAAGTACGCCGAGGGCTACCCGGGCCGCCGCTACTACGGCGGCTGCGAAGAGGTCGACGTCGCCGAAGAGCTGGCGATCGCGCGTGCCAAGGCGCTGTTCGGCTCGGAGTTCGCCAACGTCCAGCCGCACTCGGGTGCGACGGCCAACGCCGCCGTGCTCCACGCCATCGCCCGTCCCGGCGACACGCTGCTCGGACTGTCGCTCGACCAGGGCGGCCACCTCACGCACGGCATGAAGATCAACTTCTCCGGCCGTCTCTACAACATCGTCGCCTACGGCGTGGACCCCGAGACCTCGACCATCGACATGGACGAGGTCCGCCGGCTCGCGATCGAGCACCAGCCGAAGGTGATCATCGCCGGCTGGTCGGCCTACCCCCGTCAGCTCGACTTCGCGGCCTTCCGCGCGATCGCCGACGAGGTCGGCGCGCTGCTGTGGGTCGACATGGCCCACTTCGCCGGTCTCGTGGCCGCCGGCCTGCACCCCAACCCGGTGCCCCACGCGCACGTGGTGTCCTCGACGGTGCACAAGACGATCGGCGGCCCCCGCTCGGGCTTCATCCTGACCAACGACGCCGACCTCGCCAAGAAGCTCAACACGGCCGTGTTCCCCGGGCAGCAGGGCGGGCCGCTCATGCACGTCATCGCCGCCAAGGCGACCGCGTTCAAGCTCGCCGGCACGCCGGAGTTCAAGGAGCGCCAGGAGCGCGTGCTGCGCGGTGCGCACCTCATCGCCGAGCGACTGTCGCAGCAGGACGTGAAGGATGCCGGGATCTCGGTGCGCTCCGGCGGCACCGACGTCCACCTCGTGCTGGTGGACCTCCGCAACGCGGAGATCGACGGCAAGCAGGCCGAGGACCTCCTCCACGAGATCCACATCACGGTCAACCGCAACGCCGTCCCCAACGACCCGCGCCCGCCGATGGTGACGTCGGGCCTGCGCATCGGCACCCCCGCGCTCGCGACCCGCGGCTTCGGCGACGCCGAGTTCACCGAGGTCGCCGACGTGATCGCTCTCGCGCTGCTTCCGGGCGCTGACGTCGAGGCGCTCCGCGCACGCGTCGCCGTCCTCGCCGAGCGCTTCCCGCTCTACCCCGGGCTCGCCCAGTAGTGGTCGCGCAGAAGCTCGACGGCCGCGTCGCCGCCGCCGAGATCAAGGAAGAGCTGCGCGGACGCGTCACCGCGCTCGCCGAGCGCGGTGTCGTTCCCGGGATCGCGACCGTGCTCGTCGGCGCCGACCCCGCGTCCCAGCTGTACGTCGGCATGAAGCACAAGGACTCGCTCTCGATCGGCATGAACTCGATTCAGCGGGAGCTGCCCGCAGACGCGACGCAGGCCGAGGTCGAGGCGCTGATCGACGAACTGAACGCAGACCCGGCCTGCCACGGCTACATCGTGCAGCTGCCGCTGCCGAAGCACATCGACACCGACGCGGTCCTCGAGCGCATCGATCCGGCCAAGGACGCCGACGGCCTGCACCCGACCAACCTCGGGCGACTCGTGCTGAACGTCAACGCGCCGATCACCTCGCCGCTGCCGTGCACGCCGCGCGGAGTGATCGAGCTGCTGCTGCGCAACGGCTACGACCTGAACGGCAAGCACGTCGTCGTCGTCGGCCGCGGGGTCACCATCGGCCGGTCGATCGGCCTGCTGCTGACCCGCCGCGAGTACAACGCGACCGTGACCCTCACGCACACCGGCACGACCGATCTCGCGCAGCACCTGCGCCAGGCCGACGTGGTGGTCGCCGCCGCCGGGGTCAAGCACATCGTCCGACCCGAGGACGTCAAGCCCGGCGCGGCCGTGCTCGACGTGGGCGTCACGCGCGAGGTCGACCCCGAGACCGGCAAGTCCAAGATCCACGGCGACGTCCACCCCGAGGTGGCGGGCGTCGCGGGCTGGCTGTCGCCGAACCCCGGGGGAGTGGGGCCGATGACCGTCGCGCTGCTCATGACGAACGTGGTCGAGGCCGCCGAGCGGGTCGCCGGCTGACGCCTCGGCCCGAGCCCGCTCGACGGGCCCGGCGTCAGGCGGGCACGAGCGCTTCGCGATCGCGCGCGACGACGGACTCGGCATCCGTCGCGCCGAACGATGCCATGCCGCGCACCCAGCGTTCGCGGTCGGCATCGGTGCGGTGGCGCACCTCCGAGAGTCGGGTGACCCCGCGGACCTTGATCCCGCAGTACTCCAGCGTCGCATTGCGCAGCTGGCGGATCGCGGCATCTCGGTACACCCACGCGTTCCACGGGACGGGCGAGTCCATCGTCATGACGATGCGCGCCGTGCGTCCCGTGAGCAGCTTGTCCCAGAGGCGTCCGGTCGGGCGGTAGCGGAAGGCGAAGCCCGCGAGGAAGACACGGTCGATGTAGGACTTCAGCGCCGCCGGGTACGAGCCCCACCACTGGGGGAAGAAGAACACCAGGTGATCGGCCCAGGCGACATCGTCCGTCTGCGCCGCGACGGTGGCGGGAAGGGGCGTGTCCGCGCCGGTCCGGGGGTACTTCAACTCCACACGTTCGGTCGGATGCCCCGGCACGGGGTCGTGTGCGAGGTCGACGACGCGCACTACGGCGCCGGCCGCGCGCGCCGCGTCGGCGTAGGAGCGGGCGAGCGCGTGGCTGAGGCTGCCGGCGATCGGGTTGCCGATCACGACGAGGATGCGGGGCGAGGTCATGGCTTCTCCTGCTGTTGGACGAGGGCGGTGAGTGCGACGAGCTGGCGATTCAGCCGGGGGACGTCGATCGGGTCGTCGGCGAGTGCCGGGTCACCGAGCAGCTCGGTGAACTCCTGCTCGAGCACGCCGCCCGCGTCGCGCACCAGCGCAGCGCCCTTCGGGGTCAATGAGAGCAGGATGCTGCGGCCCGATCCGGGCTGAGATGCGATCCAGCCGTCGGCGACGAGCGCGGGCACGCGCTTGCTCACCCCTGCCTTGGTGATGCCCAGGCACGCCGCCAGCGTCGTCATGTCCGACGGTTCGACATCGGCGAGGATCGCCAGGAACTGGAAGTGGTTGAACGACACCGCGAACCGTGCCCGCAGGACGGCGTCCGCGTGCGCGTCGACGGCGGCGATCAGTTCGTGGAGCGTGAAGGTGATGCGTTCGGACACGACATGAGTCAACCAGTTGACTCACCGTATGTCAACTGGTTGACTCGCGAACGGTCCGGCGACGCGGATTCGCGTCAGCTCTTGCCGAGCTCGTCGAGCATGCGGCGCTGCTCTTCAGTGAGTCCATCGTGCAGCTCGCGTCTGCCGGCAGCGCCCTCGGGAGTCGGGATGGCGGGGGCCCCGGCATCCGGAGTCGACGTCGTCCTGCCTCGCGACGCCTTGCCGTACAGCACGTCGGCGTGCGCTTCCACCCGATCGTCGATCGCGTCGTAGATCGCCCAGCCGATCAGCAGGATCACCGGGGGGAGGACGTAGCCCCAGAAAGCGCCGAAGAAGCTGCCGCCGATGGAGACGCCGGACAGCCACACGGTCCCCATCCAGACCAGGAACGCGACGACGAAGGCGAGGAAGAACTCGATGACCTTCTCTCCCGCCTTGGTGCGGCGGTGGGCGGACTTCGCCGCCATCGATGTGAACCACTTGTGGATCAGGGGCTTGATCCAGATCGACAGTGCCGTCAGGACGATGCCGGCCCACAGGGCCGCCCACCCGACCCGCGCCGGCGTCAGGAAGCCGATGATGAGCAGGACGACGACGTTGAAGACGAGCAGAGAGACGAAGCGCACGACCCATTTCCTCATGCGTTCACTGTAGGGCGGCCGGCGTCGGCGCGTGAGAGCTCAGTGGATCGACACGAGCTGCGTGATGTCGTCGTCGGGGAGGGAGTCGGCCACGGCGGTGACCGTCACCTCGACCAGGTCGGCCCGCCCGGACGTGACGGTGAGGAAGGCGGTGTCCGCGGCATCCCGTCCCGTCGCGATGCGCACCAGCGTCGACCGCGGGGCGAGCGTCGTCGCGTCGACCGCGCGCCAGGCATCGTCGATCCACGCCTCGGCGACGGCGTGGAAATCCATCGGGGACACCCCGGGCGCATACACCGCCGCCATGCGGGCCGGGATGCCGAGACCGCGCAGCAGCGCGACGCACAGGTGGGCGTAGTCGCGGCACACGCCCTGACGTGCGAGCAGGGTGCGGGTCGCCCCGTCGGTGGGCAGCGAGGACCCCGAGACGTATCGCAGCCGCGTGCCCACCCACGACGACACCGAGCCGAGGAGCTCGGTGGGATCGGTGATGCCGGCGAACTCTCCCCACGCGGTCGGGCCGAGCGCGTCGGACTCGGCGTAGCGGCTCGGGCGACTGTAGACCAGCAGATCCTGCTCCGTCGCGGCATCGGAGGTGGCGGTGCCCTCGATGCGGGCGGTGTACGAGACGACCAGGCGCCCGGCGCCGCTGCGGAGCAGGTGCAGCCGGGTGCCGTGGGAGTCGAGCACCTCGCGGACCTCCACGGCGGCTCCGTCGAGGGAGGCGACGAACGCCTCGGTCGGATCGGCGTACTGCGCGCTCACCGAGATCGCGAACGCGAGTTCGGCGGGCTCGGTGACATCCAGGACGATCCGGCTCGACATGTCACGCTGCATGCGCCCAGCCTGGCACGGCGCGGTGTCGTGGGGGTGAACGGGGCGGAGGGCTTGACATCGACGTGCGCGACCGGTGATCCCATCGTTCGCGACTACGGCCGCGTCGACTCCCGGGGGATGACCTCGACGCCCATCATGAGACGTCTGGGCTCACTCGGTCCGCGCGGGCCGTCCAGCCGCCGCATCATCACGTCGACGATGGCATCGGCCATCGCGTCGTTGCCGGGTTCGATCGTGGTGAGCGTCGGCGTCGACAAGCGACCGACGCGGACGTTGTCGAAACCGATCACCTGGACGTCACCGGGAATGTGCAGCCCGCGTTCCTGCAGAGCGCGCGTGACCCCGAGCGCCGACGAGTCCGTCAGGGCGAATACGGCGTCGAACGCCACGCCGTCCTCGAGCAGCCTCATGATCGCGCGGTAGGCATCCGACATGTCGAGGCGGCTCGGCACGATGAGCCGCTCGTCGACCGGCATGCCGGCCGCCGCGTGCGCCTCGAGATAGCCGCGCGTGCGCAGAGTCTGCACCGACTCTCCATTCCCGAGCGATCCGCCGAGGACGACGACCGAGCGCGCGCCGCGCTCGAGCAGATAAGCGGTGGCCATCCGTCCGCCGCCGACGTTGTCCATCAGCACGTGGTCGAAACGCGTCGAGAGGGCGCGTTCGCCCAGGAGCACGATCGGCTTGCCCGCGACGATCCGGTCCAGGTCGGCGGACTCGCTGGCGGCGACGGCCAGGATGAACCCGTCGTAGGTCTCGAGGTGAGAGGCCGCGAGCGACTCGACCTCGGCCGTGATCACGCCGCCGGTGTTCTCGGTGACCAGACGCATCCCTCGAGCCGAGAACCGCCCCGCGAGGCGTTCGGCCAGCTCGCCGTAGTATTCCGAGGCCAGGATGGGAAGGCCGAGGCCCACGATGCCCGTGCGGCCCTTGCGCAGCGAGCGCGCACTCTGGTTCAGGCGGTAGCCCAGTTCGTCGATCGCCAGGGTCACGCGCTCGATGGTCTCGGGGCCGACGTGCGCGGTGCGGCCGTTCACGACGTTCGAGACGGTCTGTGCCGAGACGCGGGCCCGCCGAGCGACGTCGCGCATCGTGGCGGGCGGGCGCCGGTCGGCGCTGGGTATCGGTGTCATGTGGGGGAGCTGCTCGACGAGACGATTCAGCGTCCTCGACCCACCGACTCTATCCGCGCTGCACCCTGAGTTTTCACAAGTGCTTGCCGCGGTCAACTGTGACCGCTAACATTCCGAACACCGCCTTTGTCCCGCGTCGCACGCAGCAGTGCGCGATCAGCGCTCGCAGGGCCGCGAACGATACCCCCGTTCGCTTCCTCGGAGTGCCTGGACATCGGGCTGCGGCGGTGCAGGTTGATCGATCAACGAGGAGGAATCTTGACCACTCAGAACAGACCACCGACGCTCACGCGCCGACGCCGCCGGATGGGCATCGTGGGTGCTGCCATCACGGCCACCGCACTCATCGTCAGCGGCATGGCCGTTCCGGCGACCGCTGCGGACGAAGAGCTCATCGTCAACGGCGGGTTCGAGAGCGGACTGGACGGATGGTTCGTCAACAACGGCAACCCCACCGACACCGGAGCACTCTCGATCGTCGCCGACGCCTACAGCGGTGCCGCGG
This sequence comes from uncultured Actinomycetota bacterium, assembly GCA_963754635.1. Lineage (GTDB taxonomy): Bacteria > Actinomycetota > Actinomycetes > Actinomycetales > Microbacteriaceae > Microbacterium. The sequence goes on from CAVWGM010000003.1 coordinate 505,742, forward strand.
CTGTCCGGGTGACGTCCCGCACGACCACCGGATCGGGCCCGATGCAGGACCTCACCGGAAAGGTGCAGGCGGGCAAGACCTACAACCTCAAGGCGCGGGTCAAGTACGACAACCCGAGCAGTCCCGCCACGAAGCAGTTCTTCGTCACGATGCACTACGGCGGCGGCACCTACACCAACCTCGGCAGCGCGACCCCGGCGCGGGGCCAGTGGGGCTACATCAACACCACCTTCACCATCCCTGCCGGACAGAGCGTCGCCACCACCCGCCTCTTCGTCGAGACCCCGTGGACGGCCAGCCCCTCAGCGGACCCGAACACCCACCTGATGGACTTCACGGTGGACGACGTGTCGCTGGTCGGCGCGCCGCCGCCGCCGCCGCCTTCGAAGACCGTCGAGGTCGTCGGCAAGCTGCCGGGCGAGCACAACCCGCTCATCGGCCACAAGTTCGGTGCCGACGGGTTCGGGTATGCCGAAGACGGCCGCGTGTACATGTACATGACGAACGACACCCAGGGGTACGCACCGGATCCGGTCACCGGCATCTCGCCGTCGATCAACTACGGCAGCATCAACCAGGTCACGCTGATCTCGTCGGAGGACCTCGTCAACTGGACCGACCACGGTGAGATCCAGGTCGCCGGGCCGCAGGGCGTCGCGCCGTTCACCTCGAACTCGTGGGCACCGGGCTTCACCAAGCGGGTCGTCGACGGCGTCGAGAAGTACTTCCTGTACTACGCCAACGGCGGGGGTTCCAGCAACGTGATCACGGGCGCCAGCCCGCTCGGACCCTGGACGAGCGAGCGCACGAGCACGCTGATCAACGGCACCACCCCCGGCGCCGAGGACGTCGCGTGGAAGTTCGACCCCGCACCGCTCGTCGACGGCGATCAGGGCTACCTCGTCTTCGGCGGCGGCCCGGCATCGACGTCCATGCCGGCGTCCGAGCGGTACAACAATCCGAAGAACATCCGGGTCATCGAGCTGGCCGACGACATGGTCACCACGCAGGGCACGGCGGCCGTGGTCGACGCTCCGGTGGCCTTCGAGGCCGGTCACATCTTCGAGCGGGAGGGCAAGTACTACATGTCCTACTCGTCGCACTTCGGAGGGAACGACTTCGGCGGCAATCAGACTCCTCAGCCGGGCTACCCCGGCGGCGGGCAGATCGGCTACATGATCTCCGACGACCCGATGGTCTGGCCGAAGGAGACCTACGCGGGCGTGCTGTTCCCGAACCAGTCGCAGTTCTTCGGCTCGGGCACCGGCGGCAACAACCACCAGTCCGTCTTCGAGTTCGAGGGAAAGCACTACTTCACGTACCACGCGCCCACGCTCAACAAGCGGATCAACGGGAACACCACCCAGGGCTACCGCAGCCCCCACATCCAGGAGCTCGCGTTCAACGCGGACGGGACCATCCAGCAGGTCGTCGGCACGTACGCCGGCGCCCAGCAGGTCCGCGACTTCGACCCGTACCGCGTGTTCGAGTCCGAGACCTTCGGCTGGAGCAAGGGCATCGCGACGGCGAAGGTCGACAATGGCTCTGCGCAGTTCGGCGCCACGTCGCCCAACCTCGTGGTGAAGGACATCGACAACGGAGACTGGACGGCGCTGTCGTCGGTCGCGTTCGGAGATGCCGGAGCGGAATCGGTGACCGTGAAGGTGAAGCCGCTGCAGGCGGGCGGCACCATTCAGGTGCGATCGGGCAGTGAGTCCGGCGCGATCCTCGGCACGGTTCCCGTCACCGGCACCGCCGGTGAGTGGGCCGAGCTCACGGCGCCGCTGTCGGGTGCGGTGGGCACGCAGGACGTGTTCTTCACCTACTCCGGCGCTGCGGGGGACCTGCTCGAGCTCGACACGTGGTCGTTCGCGGAGGCGCCGAGCGCGCCGACCGTCGACGTGTCAGCCACGGCATCGACGCGGTGCGTCGCGGGCAAGGCGGTGCTCACAGTGAAGGTGGCCAACGAGGATGCCGTCCCCGTCACGGCGACGGTGTCGACCTCGTACGGGTCGAAGACGTTCGCGTCCATTGCGGCGGGGAAGTCGGCGGCGCAGGCGTTCACGTCCAGGCTGGCCGGCATCCCGACGGGTGTCGCTCAGGTCGCGGTCACGGCGACCGTTGACGGCCAGCCCGTCTCGGCGACCGTCGAAGCGGACTACGCCGCTCACAGCTGCGGCTGATGCAGGACCGGGTGGCGGCTCGATCTCCGGGCCGCCACCCACCCACCCGCGCCCTGTGCGGTGCGGGCAGGTCAGTGCCCGGGCGGTCCGGCTGCTGGACGGCGGGGGTGGCAGGCGCCCGTCGGAGAGGTGAGAGGGAGAACGAATGAATGAGCCCGGAACGCTGAACCCCGCGTTGTTCGAACACCGGCGCCCGCGGCGCATGCTCCGGTCGATCGCGCTCGCGAGCGCGGCCGTGGTCACGGCGGGGCTGCTGCTCGCGGTCGCACCCTCGCAGGCCGCCGAGCCGTGGCAGCCGGACTCCGGCTACACCTCGACCGACAAGGGCGACGGCACCTATACCGTGCCGCTCATCAATGCCGACGTCCCGGATGTCTCGGTCGAGCGGATTGCGGCCTCGGAGAACGACGAGGGCCGCGACATCTACTACATGATCAGCACGACGATGCACCTCAGCCCGGGTGCGCCGATCATGAAGTCGTACGATCTCGTCAACTGGGAGATCGTCAACTATGTCTTCGACCGCGCCGACATCAGCGACTCCTTCTCGCTGCGCAACGGTCAGTCCTCCTACGGTCAGGGGCAGTGGGCGTCGTCGATCCGCCATCACGATGGAAAGTGGTACGTCGCGTTCAACACGAACAACCTCGGCGGCTCCTATCTCTACGTCACCGACGACATCGACGACGGATCGTGGGAGCGGATCGCCCTCGGGCGGGCCTACCACGACCCCTCGCTCTTCTTCGACGTCGACGGAACGCCGTACATCTTCTACGGCTCCGGGTCGACCAGCGCCGTGAAGCTCAGCAGCGACATGAAGACCGTCGTGTCGGAGTACCCGCAGATCCTGCGGACGTCGGACTACCCGGGCGCGTCGTTCATCGGAGGACTCTTCGAGGGTGCTCAGGTGCAGTACATCGACGGCAAGTACTACATCGTGATCATCACGTGGCCCTCGGGCCAGGGGCGCCAGGTCGCGCTGTTCCGGTCCGACACGCTTCTCGGCCGCTACGCGACCGTCGACGGCAGCAACCCCTACGAGGCCAAGGGAGTTCTCAACTCCAACGGCTTCGCGCAGGGAAGCCTCGTCCCCATCGCGGCGGAAGACGGATCGACCGGCTGGTCGGGCATGTTCTTCCGCGACACCTTCCCGATCGGCCGCATCCCCGCCCTCATCCCGGCCACCTGGTCGGACGGCTGGCCGACCTTCGGCAACGCCGGCTCCGTCCCCGTGGGCGGATCGTTCGCGAAGCCGATCGAGCTCAGCCCCGCGCAGGAGCTTTACGAGCGGCAGAAGAGCATCGTCGTCTCGGACGACTTCGACAACGATGCGCCTCATCGCGCGTACATGGACGAGGACTGGACGATCCCCGCGCCCCCGAACGTCGACGCGTCGCTCCTGGGCGTCGAGCTCATCACGAACCCGGGCTTCGAGACCGGCGCCGAGGGATGGATGGTCAACGACACGGCGACCATCACCGCATCCACGGATGCCGCGACCGGCGCAGGGGGGCTGCGGGTGAGTGGCCGCACGACCACGGGCTCGGGTCCCGCGCAGGATGTGTCGGGCAAGGTTCAGCACAACGTCACGTACGACATCACGGCCAAGGTGAAGTACGAGAACCCCAGCAGTCCGGGGACGAAGCAGTTCCTCGTCACCGCGCGCTACGGCAGCAGCACCTTCACCAATCTGGCGAGCGTCACGGCGACGCGTGGTCAGTGGGCCACGATCTCGGGCAGCTTCACGGTACCGGCATCCCAGAGCCTGGCGTCGATGCGGATCTTCGTCGAGACGCCGTGGACGGCGACGCCCTCGGCGGATCCGAACACCCACCTGATGGACTTCACGGTCGACGACGTGTCGCTGAAGGGGCGTCCGCTCACGACCGAGCTGCCGCACCCGGATGAGATCGCGCCGAACGGGTCGCGCCTCGCGCTGCCGTGGGAGTGGAACCATGCTCCGGACAACCGGTACTGGTCGCTCACCGATCGCGACGGCTGGCTGCGTCTGGAGAACGGCAAGGTCCTCACCGGAACCCTCCGGCACCTCAAGCTCGCGAACGACGACGAGGCCACGTATCTCGAGGAGGCGCGCAACACGCTGTCGCAGCGCACCTTCGGACCGCGGCAGTCGGCGGAGACCAAGCTTGACATCTCGGGCATGAAGAACGGCGACGTCGCGGGGCTCGCCGCCTACAACCGCGGGTTCTCGTACGTCGCGGTCAAGCGCGTGAACGGCGTGAACACCGTCGGCGTGGTCAACCGGAGCCAGCCCTTCACCGCGACGATCGACCAGGCGGCGATCGAGTCGTTCCTTCCGGGGACGACGGCGGCGCTCGGCTCGGCGACAGAGGTGCACCTGAAGGCGGACCTCGACTTCGCGAGCCCGACCGGTCAGCTGTGGACGACGTTCTCCTACAGCCTGGACGGCCTGTCGTGGAACCGGCTCGGCAACCGGGTCGGACCCCAGTCCCTCGACGGGAGCCTGACGCACTTCATGGGTCACCGGGTGGGTCTGTTCAACTACGCGACGCAGCAGACGGGCGGGCACGTCGACTTCGACCACTACCTGCTCAGCGACACGCTGACCGCGCAGAACGTTCCGCTCGACGAGAGCGATCTCGACGCGGCCATCGCGTACGCCGGAACGCTGGATGAGAATGACTACCCCGAGACCGAGTGGACCGAGCTGGAGGAGCTGCTGGCGGAGGCCGAGCAGGCGACCGCTCGGACGCCGGGCACGCAGAACCAGATCGACGCGCCGGAACGCGCTCTGAGCCTCCAGCTGGCGCGGCTGGGTGTGGTGAAGGAGGCGGAGCCGACCCTGCAGGTGTCGGCGGCCGCGAGCACAAGGTGCGTCGCGGGCAAGGCGGTGCTCACGGTCACGGTGACGAACGAGGACGCCGTACCCGCCGCAGCGACCGTGTCGAGCACGTACGGGTCGAAGACGTTCGCGTCGATCGCGGCCGGCAAGTCGGCGACGCAGGCGTTCACGTCGAGGCTGGTCGGCGTCCCCGCGGGCGTCGCTCAGGTTGCGGTCACGGCGAGCGTCGACGGGCAGCCCGTATCGACCGCCGTCGAAGCGGACTACGCCGCACGCACCTGCGGCTGAGTCGAGACCCGGATGGCGGTCGCCGATTCGTCGGCGGCCGCCATCCTCAATAGTTCGGGCGCTCCGATATCGAGCCGTCGCGGTCGATGAACGCGGCGGCCAGAGACTCGGATCCCCGAGCCAGCAGCGCGACGTCGGCGCCGACGAGGACGAACGCGGCGCCGGCATCGAGGTACGACCTCGCCGCGATCGGGTCGAAGGCGTTCACGCCGGCAGGCGTGCCGGCGGTCCGCACGGCTTCGAAGGCCCGCAGGACGGCGGCCACGACATCCGGATGCGTCTGCTGCCCGAGCAGGCCCATCGACGCGGCGAGATCGCTCGGTCCCACGAACACGCCGTCGACCCCGTCGACGGCGGCGATCTCGGCTGCGGCCTCGACCCCCTCGATGGTCTCGATCTGGACGAAGAGCGAGACGTGGTCGTCGGCTCCGGTGAGGTAGTCCTCGACGCGGTTCCACCGACCCGAGCGCGCCAGCGCCGACCCGACACCGCGACGTCCGCGCGGGGGATACCGCACGGCCGCGACCACATCCTCGGCCTCGGACGCCGAGGACACCATCGGCACGAGGATGTTCTGCGCGCCCACATCGAGCACCTGCTTGAGCGTCACGACGTCGCCGATCGGCACGCGCACCACCGGGGACACCGGGTACGCCGCAACGGCCTGCAGCTGAGCGAGCACCGACTCCAGGCCGTTGGGGGAGTGCTCCATGTCGATGAGCAGCCAGTCCAGGCCCGCGCCCGCGCAGATCTCGGCGACCAGCGGCGACCCGGAGCAGACCCACATGCCCGCGAGCGGCCGGTCGGCGGCGGCCAGTGCATCGCGGAAGGTCGGGTTCAGACGAAGCGGCATTCGATCACTCCCATCGGTCCGTAGTCGCAGCGCACGACGTCGCCTCGCGATGCCCACACCGGACGCGTGAACGAGCCCGCGAGGATGATCTCGCCGGGCTCGAGGCGTGCGCCGTGCTGGTGCAGCTTGTTGGCCAGCCAGGCGACCCCGCGGGCCGGGTGACCGAGCACACCGGCGGCGACGCCGGTCTCTTCGATGTCGCCGTTGCGCGAGAGGACGCCCGGCACCCAGCGCAGGTCGATCTCGTCCGGTCGCTTGCGCGTCGTGCCGAGCACCATCGCGCCGTAGGCCGCGTTGTCGGCGATCGTGTCGACGATCGTGCGCCCGGCGAGCTCGATGTGGGAGTTCAGGATCTCCAGCGCAGGGACGGCGAAGTCGATCGCGCGCAGCGCGTCCTCGAGGTCGCAGCCCGGTCCTTCGAGGGGATGCTTCAGCACGAAGGCGAGCTCGACCTCGACGCGGATGTTGGAGAAGTGCGCCGCCGGGATCTCGGCACCGGTCTCGAAGACCGTGTCGTCGAACATGACCCCGTAGTCGGGCTCGGAGATGCCGGTCGCCTCCTGCATCGCGCGAGACGTCAGGCCGATCTTGCGCCCGACCATCCGGCGGCCCGACGCGACGTTGGCGTCGCGCCAGACGCCCTGGATGGCGTAGGAGTCCTCGATCGTGGCGTCGGGGTGGCGCGCGGTGATCCGCTCGATCACGCCGTGGGCGCGGTCCGCCTCGGCCAGCTCGTCGGCGAGCCGGGCGATCACATCGGGGTGCAGCATCCGTCCTCCTTCAGGTCACGATAGGGGATGGTCACAGCTGGTGGCCGAGCTTGTACTCGCCCTGCTTCCAGCTCGGGAGCTCCTCGGCCCGGTCGTCCGGGCGCGTGTACGAGAAGCCGTCGGCGCCGATTGTGACCGCCATCTCGGAGTCGTCGGTGCGGGAGACGAGCCGTTGCGGGTTGCCGTCGAGGTCCAGGACGAGCGATGCCTCGGTGTACCACGACGGCACGACGGGGTTGCCCCACCAGTCGCGGCGCTGGTTGTCGTGGACGTCCCACGTGACGACGGGGTTGTCGGGGTCGCCGGTGTAGTAGTCCTGCGTGTAGATCTCGACGCGGTGGCCGTCGGGGTCGCGCAGGTACAGGTAGAACGCGTTCGAGACGCCATGGCGGCCGGGCCCGCGTTCGATCGCGTCCGAGCGCCTCAGAGCGCCGAGCTTGTCGCAGATGGCGATGATGTTGTGCTTCTCGTGGGTCGCGAAGGCGACGTGGTGCATGCGCGGGCCGTCGCCGCCGGTCATCGCAGTGTCGTGCACCGTGGGCTTCCGTCGCATCCACGCGGCGTATACCGTGCCCTCGGCATCCTGGATGTCCTCGGTCACCCGGAAGCCGAGGTCCTCCATGTACGCGACCGCCCGAGGCACGTCGGGCGTGACCTGGTTGAAGTGGTCGAGGCGCACCAGCTCGCCCGGCGTGTGCAGGTCGTAGCGCCACGACAGGCGCTGCACGTGCTCGGTCTGGAAGAAGAACTCGTACGGGAAACCGAGCGGGTCCTCGACGCGCACCGAGTCGCCGATGCCCTTGGTGAAGCCTTCCGAGCGACGCTCGACGCGGCACCCGAGCTCCTCGTAGAAGGCGACCGCGCGGTCGAGGTCGTCCGGAGTGCGCACTCGGTACGAGAAGACCGCGACGGCGGCGACGTCGCCCTTGCGCAGCACCAGGTTGTGGTGGATGAACTCGTCGGTCGACCGGAGGTAGATCGCCTCGTCGTCCTCCTCGGTGACGTGCAGTCCCAGCACGTCGACGTAGAAGACCCGGGATGCCGCGAGGTCGGTGACGACCAGTTCCATGTACGCGCAGCGCAGCACATCCGGCGCCGGATGTGCGGGCGTCGGGATGCGATTGGACCCGTGGATGGGGCTCTCGGCGGTGACGACGGGCTCGGGGGAGTCGGGGGTGATGGTCATGTCAGCGTCCTTGCTTGGGGTTCGTCGAAGAGGAGGTCCGGCTCAGCGGGGATCGGGGTCGTCCAGGTCGGTCTCGTGCGGCGGATCCGCCTTGCCGAAGGTCGGGTTGTGGGCAGCGCCGAGCGTGATGTGCACGGCCTGCTGGTCGGTGTAGAAGTCGATCGAGCGATAGCCGCCCTCGTGGCCGAGGCCGGAGGCCTTCACCCCGCCGAACGGGGTGCGGAGGTCGCGCACGTTGTTGGAGTTCAGCCACACCATGCCGGCCTCGATGGCCTGCGAGAAGGTGTGGGCACGGCGCAGGTCGCTCGTCCACACGTAGGCAGCGAGCCCGTACTTCACATCGTTGGCGAGTTCCAGAGCTTCTTCGTCGGTGTCGAACGGGGTGATCGCCACCACCGGCCCGAAGATCTCCTCCTGGAAGATCCGGGCATCGGAAGAGACGTCGGCGAACACCGTCGGGGCGACGTAGTTTCCCGTCGGGAAGCCGTCGGGTCGGCCGCCACCGGCGACCAGCCGGCCCTCCGTCTTGCCGAGCTCGATGTACGACATCACCTTCTCGTAGTGCTCGGGGTGCACGAGCGCCCCCACCTCGGTCGCGGGATCCTGTGGGTCGCCGACGATGACGCGAGAGGCCTGGGCGGCGTAGCGCTCGACGAACTCGTCGTAGATCTCGCGCTCCACCAGGATGCGCGAGCCGGCGGTGCAGCGCTCGCCGTTGAGTGAGAAGACCCCGAAGATCGTCGCGTCGATCGCGGCCTCGAGGTCGGCGTCGGCGAAGACGATCGCGGGTGACTTGCCGCCGAGTTCCATCGACAGGCCCTTCAGGAAGGGGGCGGCGTTCGCGAAGATCAGCTGTCCGGTGCTGCTCTCGCCGGTGAAGGAGATGAGCGGGACATCCGGATGCTTCACCAGGGCGTCGCCGGCATCCTCGCCGAGTCCGTTCACGAGGTTGAAGACGCCCTGCGGCACGCCGGCCTCTTCGAAGATCCCGGCCCACAGCGACGCCGAGAGGGGAGTGAACTCGGCCGGCTTGAGCACGACGGTGTTGCCGGTCGCGAGCGCCGGGCCGAGCTTCCACGACTCGAGCATGAACGGCGTGTTCCACGGCGTGATGAGCCCGGCGACGCCGATCGGCTTGCGGTTGACGTAGTTCAGTTGGCGCCCGGGCACCTTGTACGCGTCGTCGGCCTGGGCCACGATCAGATCGGCGAAGAACCGGAAGTTCTCGGCCGCGCGCCGCGCCTGCCCGAGTGCCTGCGTGATCGGCAGTCCCGAGTCGAAGGACTCGAGCTCGGCGAGGCGCGCGTCGCGGGACTCGACGATGTCGGCGACGCGGTGCAGGATCCGCGAGCGCTCGCGCGGCAGCATCCGCGGCCACGGCCCCTCGGTGAACGCACGCCGCGCGGCGGCGACCGCCCGGTCGATGTCGGCCTTCTTCCCCGCCGCGGCCTGCAGGTAGGTCTCGTTCGTGACGGGGTCCAGCACGTCGAACGTGTCGCCGTCGGCCGAGTCGACGAACTCCCCGTCGATGTAGTGCTGGATGCGACTGGGCAGCTCGTCGGGCAGGTGGCGCTCGGCGGCGCGTGAAGCGGTGTCGGTCATGGGCTTGCTCCTTCGCGGAAGGTCAGAATGCGGTGAGGCCGAGTGCCTCGTCAGGGTGCTCGTGGATCATGTAGGCGTCCAGGGTGGCCGACCGGTGGCGCCGGGCAGCCTTCTCGATCTCGCCCAGCGGGGCGCTGGTCTCGATGAGCTGGAGGATGTTCTCGTGCTCGCGCACCGACTCCTGGGCGCGGCCGGGGACGAAGCTGAACGTCGAGTCGCGAAGGTGCCCGAGGCGCGCCCACTCGCCGTGCACGAGGTCGAGGAGGCGCGGATTGGCGCACTTCTCGAAGAGCGCGGCGTGGAACTCCTGGTTGAGCGCGGTGAACGCTCGCGGGTCGAAGTGCTCGAGCGTCTCGACCATGAGTTCGTTCAGGTGGCGCGCCCGCCGGATGTCATCGACCGTCAGCCGCCGCGCGGCCAGCGCGGTCGCGGCGCCCTCGAGGACTGACAGCGACTGCATGCTGTCGCGGTACTGGGTGTCGTCGACCATGGACACCCGCGCTCCGACGTTGCGCTCGAACATCACGAGCCCTTCGGCTTCGAGCTGTCGGATCGCCTCGCGCACCGGGACGACACTCATGTCCAGTTCGCCCGCCAGGGTTCCGAGCACGAGCCGGTAGCCGGGTGTGAACTCCTGCGAGGCGATGCGCTCCTTGATCCAGCGGTAGGCGCGCTGCGACTTGCTCAGTGCGGCGGCGTCGGTCGCGCCGTTCGTTCGCATCACTTCGATTCCCGCCATGAGCGGTACCTCGCCTTCCAGTCCTCGTTCATCGGGAAGAGCCCGTCGATCGGATGCCCTTCCGCAACGCGCTGCGCGATCCAGGCGTCCTCGTCCTCCTGCTCCAGCGCGGCGTCGACGACCTCTGCGACGAGACCCGGCGGAAGGACGATCACGCCGTCGGCGTCGCCGACGATGATGTCGCCCGGCTGGACGGTGGTGCCGCCGCAGCCGATCGTCACGTCGTGATCCCACGGCACGTGCCTGCGCCCGAGCACCGCCGGGTGGGCGCCGGCCGCATACACGGGGATGCCGACCGCGGTGACGGCATCGGCGTCGCGCACGCCGCCGTCGGTGACGATGCCCGCGGCGCCGCGGGCGTGGGCGCGGATGGCGAGGATGTCGCCCAGGGTGCCTGAGCCGGTCTCGCCGCGCGCCTCGATCACGATGACCTCGCCCTCGCCGACCGCGTCGAAGACTCGCTTCTGCGCGTTGAAGCCGCCGCCGTGCGATGCGAAAAGGTCCTCGCGCAGGGGGACGAAGCGCAGTGTACGGGCAGTGCCGACGAGTTTGGTCCGAGGATGCAGCGGCCGCACGCCGTCGATCGTGACGTCGTTCAGCCCACGCTTGCGCAGCTGCGCGCTCAGCGCAGCGACAGGGGCGGCGGTGAGCTTGGCGCGCAGTTCGTCGCTGATCCCGGTCGTCGAGCGAGCGGAGCGAGACGAAACGTCGTCGGCTGCGTCGAGGCGTTTCGTCTCACTCGTTCCTCGCTCGCTCACCGACCTGGGCTCGGCTCCTTCGGAGGGCAGCCCAGCCGCCTCCCGGGATCCCCACGCCTCGGTGCGCTGCAGGTCGTCGACGACAGGCAGGGAGCCGAGTTCGGGGTCGAAGGCCGCCTCACCCTGCACGACGGTGGTGACCAGCCGGCCGGTGCTCGGTCCGCCGGAGGCGTCGACCTCGACTTCGACGACGTCGCCCGGCGTTGCGACCGACGAGCCGGCGGGCGTCCCGGTGAGGATCACATCGCCCGCCTCCAGGGTGAAGTGCTGCGAGAGGTCGGCGACGAGCTGGGCGAGGGGGAAGAGCAGCCCGGCGGTCGTGTCGTCCTGCACGAGGGCGCCGTTGAGCCACGTGCGAACGCGGAGTCCGGCTGGGTCGACCGTGCGAGCATCGATGAGTGCAGGACCGAGCGGGGTGTAGCCGTCGCCGCCCTTCGAGCGGACGTTGGATCCCTTGTCGTTCGCCCGGAGGTCGTAGATCCCGAAGTCGTTCGCTGCGGTCACCCAGCCCACGTGGTCCCACGCGTCGGCGAGCGGTACGCGCCGCGCGGGAGTGCCGATGACCAGCGCGATCTCGCCTTCGAAGGCCAGGAGCTCGGTGCCGGCGGGCCGTTCGATGATCGAGCCGGAGGCGGACACCGAGCTCGAGGGCTTGAAGAAGTACGAGGGGCGCTCCGGCCGACGCCCGCGCTGGTCCGCGCGTGAGGTGTAGCTGAGGTGGATGGCGATGATCTTGCCGGGCCGCCCGTGAAGCGCGCCGTAGCGCGGATCGCCGGCATCCGTTGTGTTCTCGTCCATCAGGAGCGTCCTCACTCTTGCGTCGTATCTGAAATCGTATATCATTGTTGCACGTCCGGCAACCGCCCCCGAGAGCGGATGTCGGCGGACGAAGTCGTCCATGCAGACAGAGGAGTCACCCGTGAGCATTCCCCCGGACAGTATGGGATTCACGCCCACCGGCACCATCGCCAGCCCCGTCGATCGGCGCCGCGTCGTCTTCGCGACCGTGGTCGGAACCACCGTCGAGTGGTACGACTTCTTCATCTACGCCACCGCCGTCGGCTTGGTGTTCGGCCAGCTGTTCTTCGCACCGCTCGGACCGAACAGCGCGATCGTGGCCTTCGCCACTGTCGGCGTCAGCTTCCTGTTCCGCCCGCTCGGAGCGTTCCTCGCCGGGCACTTCGGTGACAAGTACGGCCGAAAGGTCGTGCTGATGTGGACCCTGATCCTCATGGGGACAGCGACGGCGCTCATCGGCGTGCTGCCGACTTACGAGGCCATCGGCGTGTGGGCGCCCATCTTCCTCGTGCTGCTGCGCATCCTCCAGGGGATCTCGGCCGGCGGCGAATGGGGTGGTGCGGTCCTCATGGCGGTCGAGCACGCGCCCAGGAAGCGTCGCGGGGCATTCGGCGCCTCGCCGCAGATCGGCGTACCGCTCGGGCTGCTCCTCGCGTCCGGCGTCATGGCGCTGATGGCGATGATCGCGCCCGGGGACGCGTTCCTCGAATGGGGCTGGCGCGTGCCGTTCCTGCTGAGCGTGGTGTTGATCTTCATCGGCTGGTACGTGCGGCGCCGTGTCGAGGAGAGCCCGGTGTTCACCGAGCTCGCTCAGCGCAAGGAGAAGGCCAGGACGCCGATCGTGCAGCTGTTCGCCAAGCATGCGCTGCTGGTGTTCATCGCGGCGCTCGTGTTCGCCGGCAACAACGCCGTCGGCTACATGACGACCGGCGGCTACATCCAGGGCTACGCGACGAACCCCGATGGGCCGCTCGTGCTGGAGCGCGGTCCGGTGCTGTGGGCCGTCGCGGGCTCGGCCGTCACCTGGCTGCTGTCGACGCTGGCCGCGGGCTTCATTTCCGACCGGATCGGGCGTCGCACGACGTACATTATCGGCTGGGTGCTGCAGCTCATCGGCGTGTTCCTGCTCTTCCCCCTCGTCAACACCGGTGACATCTGGCTGCTGTTCACGGGTCTTGCGATCCTCACGATCGGCCTCGGTTTCACGTACGGGCCACAGGCAGCGCTCTACTCGGAGCTGTTCCCGGCGTCGATCCGCTTCTCGGGCGTCTCGATCTCGTATGCGATCGGAGCGATCCTCGGTGGTGCTTTCGCGCCGACGATCGCGACGGCGCTGGTGCAGGCCACCGGCTCGACCCTGTCGGTCACGTGGTACCTCGCCGGCATGACGATGATCGGCCTGATCGCGACGCTGCTGCTGCGCGACCGCTCGGGCATCCCACTCGGTCCCGATCACGAGGCGGAGCAGTCGGCGAGTCCGATCTACGGACTCTCGAAGGCCTGATCCCTGGGGGTCGGATGCCGCAGCCCGCGCCCGTGGCGGCGGTCGCGGCATCCGTCGTGTGGGCACGAAGCGCGCGCCGGGGCGGTCGCGCAGAGCCCTTGCTCGAGAGCGAACGATCCGTGCGCGGGTGTTGGCCGTCCAGGTCGCCCGGCGGAGCATGGGTGGATGAGACACGACGACGTGCACACGGAAGAATCGCTCAAATGGCGGGCCATGGAGGACTTCGCTGCCGGCATCGACACCAACCGGCTTCCCCGCACAGACGCGCTCGCGGGCGAGCACCTCCTGATCGACCTCGCAGAGGGCGGTGCGATCGACCTGCGCTTCACCGAGGACAGCGTCACCTGGGAGGCCTCGGGGCCCGACTGGGCGGGTTCGGGCACCGACGTCTATGAAGCGGTGCTGATCGGCGACGGCGCGTTCTGGGTGGACTTCTCAATCGGTGAGCGTCGCGTTGAGACGGTGACGCTCGCCTTCTCACCCCTGAGCGGGTGGGCGCTGGCGGTCCACTCGCTGATCCAGGGCGAGGACTTCACGACCGAGACGCGCGTCACGCAGAGCTTCCACCCCGGCCGGCTGCGCGGGACCGCAGTCGACACGGCCTTGCCGGCGCCCACGCGGGATCTGATCGGAAAGCGCACGCTGTTCCACTACAGCCCGCACCACCTGTACGAGCACATCTACCTGAGCTCACGCCGCTTCGTCTGGCACAACCTGATCGGCGAGCAGCGTGGACACGCTGCTGCCGAGCTCGCGACGACCTACCGGCTCGAGGACGGCATGTACCTGTTCACCTGGCGCGAGGAGAAGATCCCCGTGGCAACGGTGTTCGTCTTCGACTACGCGCGCGGACGGTCCACGGGCAAGTTCATCGGCCTCACCAGCGACGGCCTCGTCGCGAACACCCCGGGGGGAGCCGAGATCATCGAGTTCGGACGGTCCGACTACGACATTCACGCGTCTCCCGTCTGATGGTGCGCCGGACGTGCGAGCGGTGCAGCCGGCTGAGAATGCGCCTCAGCCCTGGCCGCCAACCGGACGCGAGCTGTTCGCCCCCGGTCATGATCGACGCGCTGTCGGTCAATCCGTACGCCCCGGCGCTGGGAACAATGAAGGGGTGAGGCGTTGCGCATCCGCCGACTCTCACATCGCCGAGGCGAACTTGCATTCCGAAGGAGACACCGATGTCCGAATCTGCAACCCTGGCTGGCTACTCCGATCTCCTGAGCCGGGTGGTCGCCCCCGAGGGCGAGGGTCGCGAGATCCTCGACGCCGCGACGCGAGAGGTCATCGGCCGGGCGCCGGTGCAGACGGCGGAGGAACTTGACGCTGCCGTCGCCCGCGCGAAGGCCGCGCAGCCCGGGTGGGAGGCGCTCGGTCACGACAAGCGCATCGAGCTGCTGCTCGCAGCGGCCGACGCGATCGACGCACACGCCGAAGCGCTCGCGCGCCTCCTCTCCCGCGAGCAGGGCAAGCCGCTCAACGGCCCGAACGCGCGCTTCGAAGTGGGCGCGTGCTCGGCGTGGCTGCGCTCGAACGCCGCCACCGTGCTCGAGCCCGAGGTCGTCGTCGACGACGAGAACCTGCACGCCGAACTCATCTACAAGGCGGCCGGAGTCGTCGGCGCGATCAGCCCGTGGAACTGGCCGATGATGATCTCGATGTGGCAGATCGGTCCTTCGCTGCGAATGGGCAACACGGTCGTGATCAAGCCCAGCAGCAACACCCCGCTGAGCGTGCTGGCGCTGGTGTCGGTCATGAACGAGGTGCTTCCGCCCGACGTGCTGATCGCGATCTCCGGTCCCGGGTCGATCGGAGGGCGCCTGGCCGCCCACCTCGACGTCGCGAAGGTCATGTTCACCGGGTCGACCGAAGTGGGCCGCAAGATCATCGAGAGCTCGGCCGGCAACCTCGCCCGACTCACCCTCGAGCTCGGCGGCAACGACGCGGGCGTGGTGCTGCCCGGCACCGAGGCGAAGGCGATCGCGCAGGATCTCTTCTGGGGCGCGTTCATCAACACCGGCCAGACGTGCGCCGCGCTCAAGCGCCTGTACGTGCACGACTCCGTGTACGACGAGGTCGTCGACGCGCTCGCCGAGATCGCGGCGCAGGCGCCGATGGGCCCGGGACTCGACGAGAACAACGTGCTCGGGCCCGTGCAGAACCGTGAGCAGTTCGACATCGTGAAAGGGCTCGTCGAAGACGCGAAAGCGCACGGCGGCCGCGTGGTCGTCGGCGGCGAGGCCGCGCCGGAGCTCGGCGAGTTGTTCTACAAGGCCACGATCGTCGCGGATGTCACCGACGGCGTCGCGCTCGTCGACGAAGAGCAGTTCGGCCCGGTGCTCCCGGTGATCCGCTACAGCGACGTCGACGACGCGTTCGCGCGCGCGAACGCCGCGGAAGTCGGCCTGGGTTCGTCGGTCTGGTCGAGCGACCCCGAGGAAGCGCGCGCGTACGCGACCCGCATGCAGGCGGGGACGGTATGGATCAACTCCCACGGGGGTCTGCATCCGATGGTGCCGTTCGGCGGCACGAAGAGCTCGGGGTACGGCATGGAGTTCGGGGTGGAGGGGCTCAAGTCCGTCGCCGTCCCGCAGGTCGTGAGCGGGCCCGGCCGGAAGGGCTGAGACCGTGACCACGGCGATCGTCGTCGGCGGCGGAACATCGGGCGCGGTGGTCGCCCGGCGGCTCGCGGATGCCGGCGCCTCGGTGACGCTGCTGGAGGCGGGTGGCGAAGACACCAACCCTGCGATCCACGACCCGATGCGTATGGGCGAGCTCTGGCACAGCGCGGATGACTGGGACTACTACACGGTGCCGCAGGCCGGGGCCGTCGACCGAAGGCTCCACCTGCCGCGTGGCAAGGTGCTCGGCGGGTCCCACGCCCTCAACGCCATGATCTGGGTGCGCTGCGCGCCGGCCGACTACGACCACTGGGCGGAGGTCGGCGGCGACGGGTGGAGCTGGAACGACGTCCTCCCGGTCTTCAAAGCAATCGAGGACTTCTCGGGAGGTGCGTCGGAGCTCCGCGGAGCAGGTGGTCTGCTGCCGGTCACCGACGACTACCCGCTCAGCCCGATCCAGGCCTCCATCATCGACGCGGCCGTGCAGGAGGGCCTCGAGCACAACCCGGACTACAACGGCGATCACCTGGAGGGCATCTCGCAGGAACAGGTGACGATGAAGGACGGCCGGCGCAGCAACACCTGGACCGCCTATCTCAAGCCGGTGCGCGACCGACTCGACATCCGTACGGGATGCCATGTGCACTCGGTGATCGTGGAGGACGGCCGCGCAGTCGGCGTGCGGTACCGCAGCGACGGCCAGGATTGCGAGCTGCGTGCCGACGAGGTCGTGCTTTCGGCCGGCGCGATCGACTCGCCCGCGATTCTGCTGCGCTCGGGGATCGGTCCAGCCGACGAGCTGGGCGCACTAGGCATCCCCGTCGTGCACGACAGCCCCGGCGTGGGCCGCAACCTGCACGACCACCTGCTCTCGCCTGTGATCTTCACCACGACCGCGAAGCCGGTCGGGGCGCCGCAGAGCGGAGTCTCGGTGACCCAGACGCACCTGTTCTGGAAGAGCCGGCCCGAGCTGGATGTACCCGACACGCAGCCGATCAACTTCTCGGTGCCGATGTTCGGCGACTCGCTCGCCCCCACGGTCGCCGATGGCTTCTCACTCATGGCGGGCATCGTCACTCCGAAGAGCCGTGGCTCGCTCACCCTGAGCGGGCCGGGGCTCGACGACCCGGTGCGAATCGACCTGCAGGCGCTTGCCGACGACGAGGACGTCGCGTCGCTCATCGCGTCGGTGCGTCAGTGCCGCTCGATCGGACGGCAGCCTGCTCTCGCCGACGAATGGGGAGCACAGGAGGTGCATCCAGGACCGGACGTCTCCGACGACGACCTGGAGGACTACGTGCGCCGCACGGTCGCGACGTACCATCACCAGGTGGGCACGTGCCGCATGGGCCGGGATGCCGCATCCGTCGTCGACGGCCGGCTGCGCGTGCGCGGCATCAACGCCCTGCGCGTGATCGACGCCTCGATCATGCCGCGCGTGACCACCGGAAACACGAACGCGCCGTCGGTTCTGATCGGCGAGATGGGGGCGCGCTTCCTGGTGGAGGACCGGGGTCTCTGAGGCGCACTGCCTGCTGCAGTTTCCTGCGAGCGCCGCGTCGTGCGACGGCGCAATCGCAGGAAGCTGGAGCAGTCGAGAGCTGTGCCCAGCCGGGGCGACGGCGGAGCTCAGTCGCCGGCGTAGACCCGACGCCCGGCGAACCAGGTCTCGCGCACGTGCGTGCGGACGATCTCGTCGGCGGGACCGGCCACGAAGTCGCGGTCCAGCACGACGAAGTCCGCGGACTTGCCGACCTCGAGCGAGCCGGTCTCGCCGCCGAGACCCATCGCAGTCGCGGCGTTGATCGTGAAGACCTCCAGCGCCTCCGCGGCGGTGATCGCCTGCTCGGGCCACAGCATTCCGGGCGCGCGGCCGAGCGGGTCGGTCCGCGTCACGAGGCCCTGGATACCCTCGAGGGGGTTCGGCGACTCGCTCACCGGCCAGTCAGACCCGCCCGCGACGAGGCCGCCGGCATCCAGGATCGAGCGGTTGGGCTGCGAGCGCGCCGCGCGCTCTGCGCCCAGCACCGCGGCGAGCGCGTCGGGGATGACCCCCGGAAACCACAGGAACGGCGAGATGTCGGCGGAGACCCCGAGGCGCACCATCCGCTCGATGTCCGCGTCGGCCAGGAACTGGCCATGCGCCATCTGGATCGCCGTGTCGGAGAACCCGGCACCCCGCAGACGCTCGACGACATCGAGCAGCAGGCTCGCCGAGCCGTCGCCCGTCACGTGCACCTTCGCGCCGAGCCCGCGCTCGGCGACCGCGACGAGCCACCCGTGCAGCTCGTCGGCATCCATCGTCGTCGTGCCATGGAAGTGCGCGCCGTGCGTCTCGTCGGGAAGGTAAGGCTCGAGGAACAGCGCGGTGCGGGCCGGAGGAACCCCGTCGAGGAAGATCTTGACGAAGTCGGGCCGGTGATGCGTCGTCCGGAACTCTTCGCCGCGCGCGATCAGCCGCTCACCGATCACCTGGTAGCCGAAGATCTCGTCGTTCACGAGCAGGCTCGAGACCACCCACGCATCGAGCTCGCCGGCGTCATCGAGCGACTTGAGCGCGGCGAGCGTCTCGACGGACACGGCGGCGTCCTGGAACGCCGTCACCCCGAACGAGCCCAGCAGCTCGATCCCGCGCCGAGACGCGCGCCGATGCTGTTCGGGCGAGAGTCCTCCCGAGGCCTGGTGGGCCTGCGCGACGAGCACGCCAGCGGCCTCGAGCAGAACGCCGCTCGGCGCGCCGTCGTCAGGGTCGAGGAGCGTGACACCCTCGCCCGGGATGCTGTCCTTCGTGATCCCGGCAGCACGCAGCGCGGCGGTGCTCGCCCAGCGGTTGTGGTGGCTGTCGTCCGAGAGCATGACCGGGCGTCCGCCGGCCGCGTCGTCCAGCCGCGCGCGCACCGCCGAGCTGTTCAGCTCGTCCATGAGTGTGCTGGCCCACGAGCCTCCGGTGACCCAGGCGTCCGCCGGCAGGTGCGCCGCGTGCGCGCGGACGCGCTCGAGGATCTCGTCGAGACCGAGCGCGACGCCGAACGACAGCTCGAACAGATCGGTCGCGCCGGCCACGGCGTGGTGGTTGTGGACGTCGACGAATCCCGGATACACGGCGGCACCCGCAAGATCGCGTACCTCGGTCTCCGCGTCTCGCAGCGCGAGCACCTCAGCCTTCGCGCCGGCAGCGACGATCCGCCCGCCTTCGAAAGCGATCGCCTCCGCGAGCGGCTGGTGGCGGTTCCCGGTGCGGATCGCGCCGCCGCTCAGGATGAGGTCTGCGACCACGTCAGCGTTCCAGAGGACGTGCCGGGTCGTACTCCGCCGGGTGCAGCGTGCTCGAGATCAGCCTGCCGTGCGCGCCGAAGGTGAAGTGGGTCGGCTTCTGGTCCTGCTCGCTTTCGCCGAACAGCACGCCGTGCGCCCGCAGCGCCTTCTGGTCCCGGTGGTCCGCGATCGTGACCGAGCCGCACGGGATCACTTTCTCCCGCCAGGTGAAGACGTAGATGCCGGGGCGGACGCGCCATACGGTGTTCTCGTCGGTGTCGGCCAGGCCCTGCTCGGGGCCGGCGAGGCACTGCCAGGTGTACCAGTGCGGCGAGAGGTAGACGTGCTCGTATGCATGCACCGACGAGTAGACCCACAGCACGCGCCGGCCGATCAGCTCTGTGGTCGGCGCCGGCGCGTCGCCCGACTGCTCGAGTTCCTCGATGCGTGACACGGCGAACACGTGCTGCACGGCGACGCGCTCCTGCGCCTTCTCGCCGAGGATCGCGATCACGGCGAGTGCGTACCCGCTGCGAAGATCCAGGAACAGAGAGACCGATTCGTTCGGGTGGTAATCGTGGTGGAACTGCGCGTAGTACAAGTCCTCGTCTACGCGGATCACCTCGCACGCGTCCGTCTGAGTGGCCGCTGCGATCGGATCGCCCGCACCCGGCTGGTAATCCCACGAGACCTCTCCTGCGCGGAAGGTGTGCGCGATACGAGTGCCGCGGTCGTCCACGAGGGTGAAAGTGCGGTCTTCGAGGTCGTTCGACAGGGGCGCCTTGCTCGCATCGAATCCGGGAGCCAGGCCCTCCAGGGGCAGCCAGGTCGAGGTGTCGGAAAGGTTCACGGTGTCGGGCATGGGGTCTCCTTCGAGGTGTCTGTACGGGCACCGGGCGATGTCCGGCTGCGATACGGGGTGGCCAGGGGTGGCCGGTCAGATGCTCGGCTCCGGGATGTGCGGCTTCTCGTCACCGTGGGACACGTGAACGTTGAACCGCTCGATGTCGGTGGACAGCGCCTCGTACACCGCCGGCTTGCTGCGCTTGAGGTACGCGCCGTAGATGATGCCGCCGATGAGAGCGGCCACGAGCAGGAGCGGCATCAGCCGGATGGCGAGCTCGTTCGAGCCGGCGACGACATCGTAGTTGGCGATCGCGAGGACGATGATCGTCACCAGGCCCAGGAAGCCGATGCCGGGCGCGATGAACGTGCTCCACCAGCGCGGGTCGCGCGTGCGCCGGAAGTGCACGATGATCGCGAGGGCGGCCAGGCCCTGCAGCACGAGGACGGCGAGCGTGCCGAAGCCGAGCATCGCCGGTACGAGGGTGAGGATCGGGTCGAGACCGGCGGCGAAGAACAGCAGCGCGACGATCGCAGCGAACGACGCCTGCACGAGACCGGCCCGTTGCGGTGCGCCGTTCGCGCGGGTGCGGGCGAGGGCGTGCGGGAGCACACGCGCACGGCCCAGCGAATAGAGGTACCGCGTCGCGGAATTGTGGAAGGCGAGCATCGCGGCGAACAGACTCACCAGCAGGAGGATCTCCATGATGACCGTCAGCACGGGGCCGAGGTAGGTGTCGGCGAGGCTGAAGATCAGGTCTCCGGTCGCGAGGTGGTCCAGTGCCACCTGCTGCGCGTCGTCCACACCGATCGCCGAAACGACCGCCCACGTGGTGATGCCCAGGATCAGGCCGATCGAGATGATCGCGGTGTAGGTCGCTCGCGGCACCGTCTTGAGCGGGTTCCGGGCTTCTTCGCTGAACAGCGCCGTCGCCTCGAAGCCGAGGAACGCCGTCGCCGCCAGCAGCATGCCGATCGGCAGGGAGCCGGAGAAGATCGCCTCCGGTGAGAACGCAGCGATGTCGAAGCCCGTCTGCACGAGCACAGAGATATCGAAGACGACGAGGATCGCGACCTCGAGCACGAGGGCGACTCCCAGCACCTTGGTGCTGAAGTCGATGCCCGCGCGGGCCATCAGGAAGCACACGACGATGGAGAGCAGACCCCACACGATCCACGTGATGTCGAGTCCGGTCAACTGGGCGATGATCACCTGCATGAAGAATCCGCTCGTGCCGATCGTTCCGACGACGAAGAAGTTGTAGCCGAGCGTCGCGATCAGTCCGGCGACGAGTCCGCCCGTGCGGCCGAGTCCTTTCACCACGAACGCGTAAAAACCGCCCGAGTTGATCAGCTGCTTCGACATCTGGGCGTACCCGATCGCGAAGAAGATCAGCACGATCGCGACGATGAAGAACGACGCCGGCGCGCCGCCGCCGTTGCCGAGTGCGATCGCCAGCGACGCGACCACGACGATGCCGGTGAGCGGCGCCACGGCCGCGAGCACGAGGAAGACGATGGCGGCGACACCGAGTGTGTTCGGCCGCAGCCGTGTCGGGGGAGAGGATTCGGGCACCGTTGTCTCCTTTGCGCGAAGCGCGGCGCGGTGCGCCACGTCTTCAGCGATTCTCCAGCCGTGAGCGGCCATGTCACTTGACGCAGAGCGTAGGAGACTCGCCCGACCGCGCACGCATCCGCCGCCGCTATCCCCGTCGGAGGAAGATGACGATGCCGGGCACCGCGAGCGCGACGCCCGCGGCCGGGCACAAGCAGAGGGCGGGCGCAGGCGGAGGGCGGGGCGATGGAGCTGGGATTGCAGGGGCGGGTGGCGCTCGTGACGGGCGCTGCGGGTGGCATCGGCGCGGCGACCGTGCGACGGCTGACCCTCGAGGGAGCGCGCGTCGTCGCCGTGGATCGGGATGCCGCCGCCCTGGGCACCGCGCACGCGCCGTCGCCTCATGTGCTGCCCGTCGCCGCGGACGTCACCGACCAGTCCCAGGTGGCTGCCGCCGTCCAGCGCGGCATCGAGGCGTTCGGCGGTCTGGACGTGGTCGTCTCATGTGCGGGGATCTCCGGCCCGGTGGGCATTCTGCTGCCCGATGTGACCGCGGCCGACTGGGCTGCGGTCCAATCCGTCAACGTCACCGGCACGTTCCTGGTGCTTCGCGCAGCCGTGCCGGCGCTGCGCCGCTCAGATGCCGCCGCCGTCGTGTGCGTCGCGAGCGACTCCGCGACCGTGACCGCGCCGGGCATGGCGCCGTACGCGGCGTCCAAGGCCGCCGTCGTGCAGCTCGCCCGCGCCGCCGCGGTGGATCTCGCCGCCGACGGTATCCGCGTGGTCGCCCTCTGCCCGTCGATCGTCGACACCGCGATGAGCCGCGGCGATCTCGGGATGCCGGCGGGATTCTCCGCTCGGCCGTATCCCGTGCAGAGCGGCGACGAGGTCGCGGCGCAGATCGCGTTCCTCGCCTCGCCGCTCGCGCGCGCGGTGAACGGTACCGCCCTGCTCAGCGACTTCGGGTACAGCGCCCGCTCCGCGTTCCCGGCCTAGCCCCGTCAGACCAGACCCCCAGAGAAAGGACCCGCGCATGTCACTCACCGGAGCCGGCGTCAGCGGCAGAGTCGTCGTGATCACCGGAGGAGGCACCGGCATCGGTGCCGCGATCGCGGAGCGCTTCGCCGCGGAGGGGGCGCACGTCGTCGTGGTGGGTCGCCGTCTCGAGCCGCTGGAGTCGGTGGAGGCCTCGGTCGGCGCGATGCCCGTCGTGGCGGATGCCGCGGACGCGGCATCCGCGCGTGCCGCCGTTCAGAGCGTGCTCGACCACTTCGGCAGGATCGACGTGCTCATCGCGAACGCGGGAGGGCATGGGTTCGCGCCGGTCGGGGAGACCGACGACGAGGCGTGGCGATCCTCGCTCACTGCGAACCTCACGACGGCGTTCACGATGGCACGAGAGGCTCTTCCCGCGCTGATCGAGGCGAAGGGGCAGATCGTGGTGATCTCTTCGCTCGCCGGTCTGTTCGCCGGCCCTGGCGTCGCCGGATACACGGTCGGCAAGCACGCGCTCATCGGATTGACGCGATCGCTCGCGCGGGACTACGGGAAGCACGGCGTGCGCGTCAACGCGATCTGCCCCGGGTGGGTGCAGACGCCGATGGCAGATGCCGAGATGGACGAGTTCGGTGAGCGCGCCGGGATCGCCACCCGCGAGGAGGCTTACCGCGCGGTGACCGCCGACGTGCCGCTCGGTCGCGCGGCACGTCCGTCGGAGATCGCATCGGTCGCCCGGTTCCTCGGGTCGGCGGAGTCGTCGTACATGACGGGCGCCGTGCTGGTCGTCGACGGAGGGGCACATATCGTCGACGTGCCGACCCTCGCGTTCGACCACGCCGGGATGTGAGAGGCGCGGCCGCGCGCGATGCGCGCGGCCAGACGATCGTGGGTGCGTGCTACGCGGCGGCGCCGCCGAGATATGCGCGATGCAGGAGCTCGGGCTGCTGCTGGAGCGTTGCGGCCGGGCCCTGATAGCCCACACGCCCGCTCGCGACGACGAGCGCCTCCTGCGCCAGGCCGAGCGCGAGGTGCGTGAACTGCTCGACCAGGAGCACGCCGGCACCTTCGGCCGCGAGGTCGGAGACGATCGGCAGGAGTCGCATGAACACGACCGGGGCGAGCCCGAGCGACATCTCGTCGATC
This sequence comes from uncultured Actinomycetota bacterium, assembly GCA_963754635.1. Classification (GTDB taxonomy): domain Bacteria; phylum Actinomycetota; class Actinomycetes; order Actinomycetales; family Microbacteriaceae; genus Microbacterium. The sequence continues at coordinate 529,666 of CAVWGM010000003.1, forward strand.
AGCAGGAACCGGGGCCTCGCGGCGAACGACCGCGCGAGCACCACCATCTGCTGCTCTCCGCCCGATAGAAGTGCGGCGGGCGAGTCGATGCGCTTCTCGAGCTCGGGAAAGCGCGAGATCGCCGCGTCGAACTCGGTCCGCGTGCGCGCGGTGAGCGAGAGGTTCTCTCGCACCGTGAGCGACGGGAAGACGGCGCGACCTTGTTCGATGTGCACGATGCCGCGCCGCGACCGGGCGACGCGGGAGAGCTTGTCGATCGGCTCGTCGTCGATGCGGATGCCGCCGGTCACGGTGCGCACGACGCCGGAGATCGCTTCGATCAGGCTCGTCTTGCCCGCGCCGTTCGGTCCGACGATCGCGGTGACCGATCCCTGCGGGAGCGTGAGGCTGACATCGGAGATGACCGGCCCCGCGCCCCGATTCACCGTGACCTCTTCCAGGATCAGACTGCTCACAGCATCTCCGTTTCGCCCATGTACGCCTTGATGACCGCCGGGTCGGCCAGCACGTCGGCCTGCGGGCCCGACGCGAGTACGCGTCCGAAGTCGAGCACCGTGAGCGAGGAGCACACGGTGCGCACGAGGTCGAGGTCGTGCTCGATCAGGACGATCGACATCCCGAACCGTGCCGGCGCTTCGCGCAGGCGTGCGCCGAGCGCGAGGTGCTCGGCGTGCGAGAGGCCGGCGGCGGGCTCGTCGAGCACGAGCACACGCGGACGCGACAGTACCGCGGCGGCGACCTCGACCAGCCGGCGGGTGCCGACGTCCACGCTCGACAGGCGCGCGCGGGCACCCGGGCAGCCGAAGAACTCCAGCACTTCGTCGATCTCCGCGCGCGAGACCCGACGGCGCGCGACGAAGCGCAGGTAGGCCTCGACGGTCAGCGACGGCGGCACACGGTCCTGCTGGTACGTCCGGCGCACGCCTCTGCGGGCGCGAGCGGTGGGGGAGAGTCCCGCGAGGTCTTCACCGCCGAGGAGCACACGACCGGTGTGGCGGGGCAGGAAGCCGCTGACGGCATCGACGAACGTCGACTTGCCTGCTCCGTTGGGCCCGATCAGGCCCATCACGGCGCCGGCCGGCACCACCAGGTCGACCGCGTCGAGGGCTTTGAGCGCGCCGAACTGCACGCCGAGCCCCTCGACGACGAGCGCCGGCGGCGCGGACGGATCGGGCGTGAGGGGCGGCGCGACCGGAGCCGCTTCGGACGCCGCAGCCTCGGCATCCGTCGACCGGTCCGCCTGCGCGGCAGCCGCGGCGCGCTTGTCGGTCCGCCGGTACCAGAGGTTGCGGACCCCCTGACCGAGGTTCGTGCCGCTCGTGATCGCCTGCACGCCGAGCACGCCGAAGATGACGAAACCCCAGTCCAGCGGCACGCCCCAGCGCTTGAGCAGCTCGGGCACGAGGACCCACATGATTCCGCCGAAGATCGCCATGTCGATCAGGTACGCGCCCGACATCACCGCCAGTACGTAGAGGGCGAGCGACTGCAGCGGCGAGAAACTCGACGGAAACGGAAGCTGCACCTGTCCGGCGATCAGGCCGCCGGAGATGCCGCCGAGCGCCGCGCTGACCGCGAACGCGGTGAGCTTGGCGAAGCGCACACTCTCGCCGGCCGATGCCGTGCCGCGTTCGGAGAACGCCACTGCCTTCCAACTCGAGCCCCACCGGCTGCGCTGCAGGAAGAACACGCCTAGGCCGCAGAGCACGAGCACGAGGATGCTGTAGAAGAAGTACACGCGGTCGTTCTGGAAAAGCTCCGGTCGCTGTACGAAGATCCCGTCTGTCGTGCCGGGGAACTGGATCTGCCCCAGCGTCACATCGGCGGCGGCCGCGAATCCGAGGGTGACCACGGCGAGATTGACACCGCGCAGGCGAAGGGCGGGCAGGCCGACGAGAATGCCGACAACGCCTGCGGCGGCTGCCCCGATTACCAGCCAGAGGCTGAAGCCTCCGGGGAACTGCATGACGTTCAGGAGCGACACGACCCACGCACCGATCGCCGCGAACGTGAGCTGGCAGAGCGCGATCATGCCCGCCGAGCCGGTGACCACACCCAGGCCCAGGATCGCGATGGCGGCAGTGACGGCGGAGACTGCGAGGTAGACGAAGTAGCCCGACAACCCGATGCTCAGCAGGTAGCCGGTGACGATCGCTGCGACCGCGACCAGGAAGGGCCAGCCGTTGCGAACCCAGAAGCGCTCAGCGAGCGGCATCCCACACCTCCTTGCGCTGCGTCCACAGCAGCAGAACGACAATGAACAGGAACGGCAGGAAGTTGCGGATGAGCGACACCTGGTCGATCTGAGCGACCAGACCGCTCAGGGTGCCCAGCAGCAGGCCGCCGACGACCGCGAGGTCGAGACGGCGGAAACCGCCCAGGAGCGCTGCGGCCGCAGCGGGCACGATCAGCATCGAGAGGCTGATCGCGTCGTTGGACTGCGACGGCGCGACGATGATGATGACGGTCGCGCTGATGGTCCCGGTCGCGAACCATACCGAGATCGACAGGATCTTCGAGGGGATGCCGATGAGCTCCGCCGTCGTGGGCCGCTCCGATAGTGCACGCAGCTGAGTGCCGATGCTGGTGCGCGCCAGCAGGAGCCGGACGGCGACCGCGACGATGATCGCGAGCGAAACGGTGGCGATCGTCAGCCAGCTGATCACGACCCCGGCCGCCTCGAACGCCGCCCCGGCGATGATCGGCGCGAAGGGTTGCGGCTTGTTGCCGAACATGATGAACGACAGCGAGATGAGGATCAGCAGCGGCCCGACCGTCATGGCCGAGCGCGTCGTGGTGTCCGACTCCGACAGCCACGTCGCCGCGATCAGGCCGATGAGCGCCGACAGAATCCCACCGATCACGACTCCGATCAGCGAAGCGAGCCAGATCGGCACATCGGCGATCGTGACGAGCCAGATGGCGCAGAACGCGCCGAACATGCCGGTCGCCGCCTGCGCGAAGTTGACGACGCGCACGAGCCTGGCCATGAGCGTCAGGCATACGCCCAGCACGGCGTACACGCCGCCGGCGGCCAGCCCCGCCAGTGCTCCTTGGATCATCTCCGGTCCTTCCTAGAGGGAGGGGCGGCCCGACGGTGTCGCCGGGCCGCCGCGAGGGGTCAGTCCTGCGGAATGCGCAGCCAGTCGTCGGCCGCCTGCTCCCACGTGTTCGTCCCGGACTGCAGAACGATCGGCCAGCCGGCGGTGTTGATGGTCCCGAACTGGAACGGAGTGCCCACCATCGGGTTCTCGATCGGCTCCATGTTCTTCAGGGCCTCTGAGACCGACTCGCGGGTGATGTCCCCCTCGATGCTCTGCAGCACCTCGAGGAAGTATGTGGCGGCGAGGAACCCTCCCTGGCTGAAGGAGGTCAGCGCGATGCCGTTGTCCGTCATCAGTGTGCGCCAGTCGGCGTTGATGTCGTTCTCCTCCGTGAACGGGTAGAACTCGGCCGGCACATAGATCCCGGCGGCGGCGTCGTCGATGGCGGCGGCGAAGTTCTCGCTGTAGACGCTGGTGAGGAACAGGAACGTCAGGTCGCTCCAACCCTGTGCGTTGGCCGCCTTGACCTGAGCGACGGCATCCGGTTCGACGCCGTTGATCGCGAGCGCCTTGCAGCCCCTCTCCCGTGCTTTCACCATGTACGGCGTGTAGTCCGATGCGCCGTACGGAACGGTGTCGTCAATGTAGAGCGGCTCGGCGCCGGTTGCCTCGGTCCATGCCTCGATCGCGGCCTGATAGGTCGGTCGCGTCGAACCGGCGATCTCGAGGAGGATGCAGATGTCATCCAGCTCGAGCACCTCGGAGCCGTACATCAGAGTCAGGGTCATGTCGTTGTACGGACCGATGTTCGCCGGTGAGATGTTCTCGCTGTCGAAGCATCCGGTGTCCACACCGACGCCGGGGATCGAGAGGATTCCTTCTTGGCCGTAGTAGGCCTCGTTGATCTCGCACTCGATCAGACTCGCCGAGCCCACCATCGCGACCGCGCCGTCACTGCCGACGATCTCGCGGGCCGAGGCGGTCGCCGTCGCCGGGTCGCCCTTGTCGTCGGCCGTCTTGTACTCGATCATCCGTCCGTCTAGGCCGCCCGCCTCGTTGAACGCGTCGAACACCGCTGCGGCCGCCCCCGATGCCTCCGGGAAGGCGGCAGGGCCGCTGAGCGTGTTGACCGATCCGACGACGATCGGCGACGTGTCGCCGTTTCCGCCGCCGTCGCTCCCCGCGCATCCGGAGAGCACGGTCACGCTCGCCGCAGCGAGCGTGACCGCTGTGATCAGGTGTCTCTTCATGGATTCCTGCCTCTCGATGGCACCGCGCATCCTCGCGACGGTGATCTGTGAAGTCATTCGCGCGTCGCGCGATTGACCAGTTCGCTATCGGGGAACTGCTCGAAGGCGACGACGCGCCCTTCGGCCATCCGCCACACATGCGCGACGCGGGCCGCGAAGAAGCGTCCGGTGCGCTTGTTCGTGCCCGAGTAAGTGCCGATCCCCACGACGGTGTCGCCGCCGTCGACGACCTCGTCGATCGTGAGCGTGTAGTCGTCCCACTCCTGCTGGATGCGCGAGAAGACGTTCGCGACCACGGCGTCGGGGCCGATGTAGGTGCCGGCGTAGGGGAACCCCGCGGCTTCAGTCCAGAGCACGTTCTCGGCGAGCGGAGCGATCATGCCCTCCACATCGCCGCGGTCTGAGGCGGCGTAGTGGGCGCGGATGACGTCTGCGTTGGTCCGGACGGTGTCGCTCATGGTGACGGGCTGCTCCCTGCGCAGACCCTCGGCGGTGCGGGTCGCTTCGCCTATCGTGCGGCGGCGCCCGTCACCCTCTCAATGCGCGCAGGCCGATCCCGCGCCGAGAGTCAACCGGCGTGCTTTGCGGGGCAAGCCGGGTCAGTGAGCGGCGCGGAACTCGCTGGGCGAGACCTCGTAGGCCGCCTTGAACGTGCGGCTGAAATGCGCGGCATCCACGAATCCCCAGCGCGCGGCGATCGCCGACACGGGGCGATCGGCGAACAGGGGGTTGACGAGGTCACGGCGACAGCGCTCGAGCCGGCGGATGCGGATCCAGGTCGACACACTCGCGCCCTGCTCCTGAAAGAGTCCGTGCAGATGACGCGTCGAGATGAAGTGCGCGGCGGCGATCGATGTCGGGCTCAGAGCCGCAGAGGCGAGGTTGCTGTCTATGTACGCGTGTATGCGCTGCATGAGGGCGCGGTGCGGGTCGTTCGAGGTGGTGTCGAGGTCGAGCTCGTGGGTGAACAGGGTGGTGACGAGGTCCATCGCGCTCTGCGTGAGACGCGCGCCGGTGACGCCGGAGAGCTGTTCGAGGTTGCCGGCGAGCTGCGTGAGGTAGGGCACGATCATCGCGCCGAGTCCCTCGTGACCCGAGATCCGCACCGCGGTGAGCTGCGCCATCATCTCGGGGGGCAGCGCCACGAGGTGCTGGGGGAACATCACGACCATCGTGCGGAAGTCGTCGCCGAACACGAGCGAGTAGGGCCGATTCGTGTCGTACACCGCGAGATCACCCGGCTGAAGCACCGCTTCGCGGTCATCCTGGATCAGCAGTCCGGTCCCGTTCAGCATCAGGCTCAGCTTGAAGTACGGGCGCGCGTCGCGGGCGATGAGTTCGGGAGTGCGTTCGACGACGTGCTCGGTCGCCCGCACGTCCGTCACGTGCACCTCGTCGATGGAGGCCGATTTGATCATGCCGCGGAAGGAGTCAGCGAGCGGACTCGTCACCTGGAGCGGGACGAACGACTCCGAGACGCACGACCGGAATCGGCTGATGTCCCGGGCGACACTCGTCGCGACGCCCTCGCGCTGTCGGGTGAGCGCAGAAGACATGGCACCTCCTCATCGGGGCCGGATCGTTCCACGGTTTCGTATACGATCCTGGCGGAATGATAGCACCCGTGCCGCCCGCCCGGGAGTGCCAGACGTCGCGGTCGCTTCAATGGCCGCAGGTGCAGCTCTCGCCCATCCCGCACGGCTCCACCGCGCGTCCGTGTGCCTGGCTGGACTCAGGGACGTCCATCGCGGGGTTGACGTCGAGGAATCCGTACGGCTTGAGCCAGAATCCGGCGTAGTCAACGGGCATGATGGGCCAGTCCTCGGGGCGGGGGATGTGGGTAAGTCCGAAGGTGTGCCACAGCACGATGTCCTCGCCGTCGATCGACCGGTCATCGGCGGTGTAGGCGGGAAGTCCTGCGCCGCCCTGATGGGCGTTCGGATACCGTCCGGCTGGCCAGCGTTCCTCGTGGTCGTATGCGGTGCCCCAGAGGTGCCTGGTCGCGAACGCTGCCCGCGCGGCGACCGTCGAGGCGGGGTCGGCCATCAGCAGCGCGGTCGGCTGCGGGATGAGGTGGTACGCGGTCGGTTTGCCGATGTAGTTGGTCCGTGACGCGGATCGCACTTCCCAGACCCGGGCGACGGAGGTGTCGGCGACCCGCTGCGCCTCCTGCTCGGTGAGCAGCGGCGTCTCGGTCCAGGTGAACGCGTTGCCGAAGGGATTGTCCTCGCCCATCGGGACGCGGGCGGCGTCGATCTCGACGAGCCGGTTGTCCTCACCGTCGACCGCGACGTCCAGGCGCGCACTGAACAGGTGCTGGTGCACCGGCGCGAACACCCCGGGAGCGATCTCGGGCGCGTGCGGGTTGGTCGAGCCGGGGTGGCCACCGCCGACGAACACGATCCCGGTCGCCTTCGCCTCCAGCTGGATCGACCCGTCGAGGTAGAAGTACCAGTAGAACCCGTAGTCGTAGTTGCCGATTGTGGAGAAGTACGACACCACCAGGCGCCGGGAGCGGCGCACGTGCGCGCCGACCGGACCCTGCTCGGTGTGCTTGAACAGCACACCGTAGTCCTCTTCGTGCATGCACACCACGTTGGGGATCTTCACCGGGTGGCCGTGGTCGTCGGCGACGTGACCGTCGAAGTAGCGGATCACGCCCAGGCAGTCGCAGCCCAGCTCGAGGTGATTGGCGTTCTTGCCGAGCAGGTACTCACCGGCGTCGAAGTAGCTGATCCAGAACCGGGTCGGCGAGGTGTCGCCGTACGGGACCACCATCTCCGGCACGCTCGCGCGGGTCAGCACCGACCGGTCATCGAATCGCACATCGTGCAGCACGAGGCCCTCGCGGGCGTTGAAGTCCACCCGCATCGACCAGTGCTCCCACTCCACCAGTGAGCCCTCCACACGGAAGCTCGGACCCTCCGGCTGGGTGATCTCGATCGGCTTGAGCGACGTGCGCGCCGGGCCCACGGCATCCGGGGTGTACTTGCCGCTGCCCGCAGGCACCGGAACATCACCCTCGTCCTCGATGCCGATGACGCGGTTCTCGATCAGGTCGATGTGCACGATCAAACCCTCGACAGGGTGCGCCCACGCGATGTCGTCCTCGCTGTCGCGCAGGAACGTCAGCGATCGGATCACACGGCGACCGACCTCCGCTGCACGCCCCACGAAACCGGGAGCCAGCGGAGTGCAGAACGCCAGCTCGATGCGGTCGTCGAGCCCCCGCCGCTTCATCGCCGCGCGCCACTCCGGCGACGCCTTCACGATCTCAGCCGCCCGCTCGTACTCCTCGAACAAGTACTGCGGCTGACCATACGGCGGTTCGCTCACGGCGAGGATGCGATGCTCCAGTACCGAGCCGGAGGTGATCGAGACGAGGACCTCGCTCACGGCACCCGTCAGTGTGTCGAGGAGGGTCACGTCGACTCCGCGGTCGAAGGGGGCGCCCGGCTTCCACGCCGCCAGCTCCTGCTTCGACGGCTCGAGTGGAAGTAGCATGGGAACCCGCACTGATGGACCCAGGAGCCCGGCCTCCACGAGGATCTCGCGAGCGCGTTCGATCTCGTCGGCTGTGAGAGGTTCCAGCGGGTGCGTCGGAGCGGCCTGCGGGGTGGGTGCCGTCACGTCGGGGTTGTCTCCGGCGTGGGCGTGGGTGTGCATCTCGTCTGGCATTTCGCTTCTCCTCCACAGTCGAGTGTGGTCGACGGCCCCGACGCGCGGTTGTCCTCAGGTGCAGAACGGATGTCTGCGGGCGCTCATGCCCCTCGCCGGAGACGGCCGTTCGAGACGTCCATCAGGCCCGCGGCCGCGTGCGCAGGCCGTCCACGGCGATCGCGACGACGTCGTGCGCGAGGCGCTCTCTGTCTACGGGCCCGCCGGGGCGGTACCACTCGACGATCGAGTTGACCATGCCGAAGATGAGGCGGGTGGCGACGGGTCCGTCGATGTCGGCGCGGACGAGCCCGGCCTGCTGAGCCTCGGCGACGAGCGCCGTCACCCGGTGGTCGAAGGCCCGTCGCCGCTCGAGGGCGGCACGTTCGACATCGCTGTTCCCGCGCACCCGCAGCAGGAGCGTGACCGACGGCAGGTGATCGACGAGCACGCGCACCGCCCCGCGCAGCACGGCGCCGAGTCGCTCGGCCGAGTCTCCCGAGCGCGCCTCGGGTTCGTCGAGCACGCCTTCGAGCGCGGTCAGCGCTTCGTCCAGAGCGAGCGAGAGCAACTGCTCCTTGGAGTCGAAGTGGTGGTACAGCGCCGACTTCGTGAGCCCCAGCCGGGCCGCCAGATCGGCGACGGACGTGGCGTCGTAGCCCTGCTCGTTGAAGAGTGCGACGGCGACCTCGAGCACCTGGGCGCGGTCGTAGCCGGGGCGTCCGCGGCGGGGGCCGGGGTCGGACGCGCGGTCCGGGACGGGAAGGGCCATGGCCCCAGTGTGGCACCCGCAGGAGTTCCGCATCGGCATCCGATCTGGAATACTGAACGATCGGTAGGCAATTCGATGGTTCGCGACGGTGCGCACCGGGGAGGATGACGGATGCCGCATGCGCAGGGCAGCGAGCAGACCCATGGCTGAGGCGCTCCACGTCGACCGCCACGACGACCGCGTGATCGCGACGCTGTCGCGGCCCGAGGTGCGCAACGCCATCGACCAGGCCACGATCGACGGCTTCCACGCCCTCTGCGAGGAGCTCGAGCAGCGGCCGCGCACGCTCATCATCGCCGGCTCCGACGGCGTGTTCGCCTCCGGAGCCGACATCGCCCAGCTGCGTGAGCGAGGTGCCGAGGATGCCCGCCGCGGCATCAACACCCGCGCCTTCCAACGGATCGCCGGCCTGCCCATGCCGGTCATCGCTGCCGTCGACGGCTACGCCCTCGGGGGAGGCGCCGAGCTCGCCTACGCCGCCGACCTTCGCATCGGCACCCCGCGGCTCAAGATCGGCAACCCCGAGACGGGCCTCGGCATCATCGCCGCCGCCGGAGCGACGTGGCGGCTGCCCCGGATCGTCGGCGACGCCCGCGCGGCCGAGCTGCTGCTGACCGGACGCATCCTCGACGCCCGGGAAGCGCTGGACTGGGGGATCGTGTCGAGCATCCACGAGCCCGACGACCTTCTGCCCGCCGCGCACGCACTCGCCGACCTCATCGCCGCCAACGACCCGCTGGCCACCCGTCACACCAAGACGGCGCTCGCCGCCGCCCCGGGCGCTCATCCCGACATCGAGCTCGAGCTGCAGGCCGAGCTGTTCGAGAGCCCCGAGAAGCAGCGCCGTATGACGGCCTTCCTCGAACGGCGTACGCGATGACCGCGGCGATCCCCGTGCCGGACCGCGTCGGCGTGATCGGCGGCGGCCGGATGGGCGCGGGCATCGCGCACGCGTTCGTCCTCGCCGGCGCCGAGGTCGTGGTGGTCGAGCGTGACCTCGAGGCGGCGGACGCGGCATCCGCTCGCGTGATCGAGAATCTGCGGCGCTCGGTCGAGCGCGAGGCCACGCCGCGCACGCTCGACTCCCTTGCCGGCTCGGTCGCCGCGGTGACGGATGCCGCGGCCCTCGCCGGCTGCGGACTGGTGATCGAAGCCGTCCCCGAGGATCGGGAGCTGAAGATCGCCGCGCTCGCCCGGGCGGAGGGCCTCCTCGACCCGACCGCAGCGCTCGCGACGAACACGTCGTCCATCTCGATCGACGACCTCGCCGCAGCCCTCGACCGCCCGCACCGGCTCATCGGCCTGCACTTCTTCAACCCCGTCCCCGCGTCCACCCTCGTCGAGATCGTGGTCGGCCCCCGCACCGACAGCGCGCTCGTCGATGACGCCCGGGCGTGGGTCGAGGCGCTCGGCAAGACGCCGATCGTCGTGCAGGACTCGCCCGGCTTCGCCTCGAGCCGGCTCGGGGTCGCCCTCGCGCTCGAGGCCATCCGCATGGTGGAGGAGGGGGTCGCGTCGGCCGCCGACATCGACGCCGCGATGGAGCTGGGCTACCGGCATCCGACCGGCCCGCTGCGCACGACCGACATCGTCGGGCTCGACGTGCGCCTCGGTATCGCCGACGAGCTGCACGCCCGGCTGGGGGAACGGTTCGCGCCGCCCGAGCTGCTGCGGCGCATGGTCGCCGAAGGGCGCCTCGGACGCAAGAGCGGGCAGGGATTCTACGAATGGAGCGAACGATGACCGACATCCTTCCCAGCTACGTGGAGGACGCCTGGTGGACCCCTGCCGATCCCCACCAGGCGGCGGTCGTGCGCGACGCCTCGACCGGCGAGGTCGTCGCCCACGTCAGCACGACCGGCCTCGACCTCGGCCAGGCACTCGAGCACGCCCGCACGGTCGGCCAGGCGAGCCTCGGCACGCTGAGCTTTCATCAGCGCGCCCTGCTGCTCAAGCAGTTCGCGCAGGCGCTGACCGAGCGCAAGCACGAGCTGTACGACCTCTCCAAGCGCGCCGGCTCCACGGAGCGGGATTCGCTGAACGACGTCGACGGCGGCATCGGAGTGCTCTTCACCTTCTCGTCGAAGGGACGCCGCGAGCTGCCGAGCGGTCAGGTCTACCTGGACGGTCCGGTCGAGCCGCTGTCGAAGGACGGCTCGTTCCTCGGGCGCCACGTCTACACGCGGCTGCCCGGCGTGGCCGTGCAGATCAACGCCTTCAACTTCCCGATGTGGGGAGCGCTCGAGAAGTTCGCGCCGGCCTTCCTCGCGGGCGTGCCGACGGTGGTCAAGCCGGCGACGCCGACCGTCTACGTCGCCGAGGCCTGGGTGCGGATCCTCGTCGAGACCGGCCTGCTGCCCGCGGGATCGCTGCAGCTCGTCAGCGGCAGCGTGCCGACGATCTTCGAGCACCTCCGGCTGGGAGACATCGTGGGGTTCACCGGCAGCGCCTCGACGGCCGAGCGCCTGCGCTCGCACCCAAGTGTGCAGACCGGCGGCGTGCGGTTCACGAACGAGACCGACTCCATCAACGCCTCGGTGCTCGGGCCCGATGCCGTCACGGGAACGCCGGAGTTCGACGCCTATGTCACGCAGCTGCTGGTCGAGCTGACCACGAAGGCCGGGCAGAAGTGCACCGCGATCCGGCGTGCGATCGTGCCCGAAGGGTCGGTCGACGACGTCGTCGCCGCGGTCCGGGCGAAGATCGCCGAGCGCGTCGTGATCGGCGACCCGCACGCGCCGGGCGTCACGATGGGGCCCCTCGTCTCGCTCGCGCAGCGCGACGAGGTGCTGCGCAGCGTCGCGGAGCTCGAGGCGGAAGGGGGCCGGATGCTGCTCGGCTCGGCGGAGCCGCCCCAGGTCGTGCGCGCCGACGGCTCGGTCGGCGACGCCGAGGGCGGCGCGTTCCTCGAGCCGATGCTGATCGGTTTCACGGATGCCGCGGCCCCCGCCGCGCACCAGGTCGAGGCCTTCGGACCCGTCGCCAGCGTGCTGGCGTACCGCACGGTCGAAGAGGCCGCCGACCTCGTGAGCCTCGGCGGCGGTTCCCTCGTCACGAGCGTGGCGACGAACGACCCCGGCGTCGCGGCGACGCTGCTCTCGCGGATCGCCGCGTACAACGGACGCGTGCTCTTCCTCGACCGCGACGACGCGAAGACCTCGACCGGTCACGGTGCGCCGGTGCCGCACCTGGTGCACGGCGGGCCGGGCCGTGCCGGCGGCGGCGAGGAGCTCGGCGGCATCCGGGCCGTCCTGCACCACATGCAGCGCACCGCCGTACAGGGATCGCCCGAGATGCTCACGGCGCTGACCGGCGTGTGGCATCAGGGTGCGGCATCCCGCAGCGACCGGCATCCGTTCCGGAAGTCCCTGGCCGAACTCGCGATCGGCGACCAGATCGTCTCCGCCTCGCGAGAGGTCACCCTCGCCGACATCGAGACGTTCGCGAACTTCACGGGCGACCTCTTCTACGCGCACATGGACGAGGAGTCGGCTGCCGCCAATCCGTTCTTTCCCGGTCGCGTCGCCCACGGCTACCTGCTGGTCTCGTGGGCGGCCGGACTCTTCGTCGATCCCGAGCCCGGACCGGTGCTCGCCAACTCCGGCCTCGAGAACCTCCGGTTCGTGACACCCGTCTCGCCCGGCGACGAGATCCGCGTGGTGCTCACGGCGAAGCAGATCACGCCGCGCGAGACCGACGAGTACGGCGAGGTGCGGTGGGACGCCGTCATCCGCAACCAGAACGACGAGCTCGTGGCGACCTACGACGTCCTCACGCTCGTCGCCAAGGAACTCGAGCCGGCCGCATGACCGATCCGGCGATGTGGTTCGACGGTCAGCGCCCGATGCTGCGTCGCGACAACGCGTCGGCGGCCCTCGGCATGGTCGTCGAGCGCGACGAGCCGGGCGAGGCCATCGTGTCGATGCGCGTGCGCGACGACATGCTCAACGGCTTCGCGATCACCCACGGTGGGCTCGTCTTCGCGCTCGCCGACACTGCGTTCGCGATCGCCTGCAACGAGGACGACGACGTGACCGTCGCGGCCGGCGCCGACATCGCGTTCCTGGCGCCCACGCGTGCGGGGCAGACCTTGACCGCGCACGCCCGGCGCCGGGCCCTCGTCGGACGGGCGGGCCTGTACGACGTCACGGTCACCGACGAGACCGGCGCCGTCGTCGCCGAGGTGCGGGGCCGTTCGCTCACCACCCGGCGCACCCACCCGGATGCCGAGGCCTGAGTGACACACCGCGGTTGTGGCCGCGGCATCCCGGAGCTAAACTTACTGAACGAACGGTCTGTAAATGAGGAGTCGATGATGACCACCGCACCCGACCTGACCGTGGCGCAGCCCGACGACGACGACGCCCAGGCGACGTTCGACGCGCTGATCGAGGCGGAGCAGCGCATCGAGCCGCGCGACTGGATGCCCGAGGCATACCGCAAGACGCTGATCCGGCAGATCTCGCAGCACGCGCACTCCGAGATCATCGGCATGCAGCCCGAGGGCAACTGGATCACGCGGGCGCCGAGCCTCAAGCGCAAGGCGATCCTGATGGCCAAGGTGCAGGACGAGGCCGGCCACGGGCTGTACCTGTACTCGGCCGCCCAGACCCTCGGCATCACGCGCGACGAGATGACCGATCAGCTCATCGCGGGCAAGGCGAAGTACTCGTCGATCTTCAACTACCCGACGCCGACCTGGGCCGACATGGGCGCGATCGGCTGGCTCGTCGACGGCGCCGCGATCTGCAACCAGGTGCCGCTGTGCCGCGCGTCGTACGGGCCGTACGGCCGGGCGATGGTGCGCATCTGCAAAGAGGAGTCCTTCCACCAGCGGCAGGGCTTCGAGATCCTGCTCGCCCTCATGCAGGGAACGCCCGCACAGCGGCAGCTGGCACAGGATGCCGTGAACCGCTGGTACTGGCCGAGCTTGATGATGTTCGGGCCACCCGATGACGAGTCGCCCAACTCAGCCCAGTCGATGGCGTGGAGGATCAAGCGGTTCTCGAACGACGAGCTGCGTCAGCGCTTCATCGGGATGCTCGTGCCCCAGGCCGAGGCGCTCGGCGTGGCGCTGCCGGATCCGAACCTCGCCTGGAACGAGGCGGACGGGCGGTGGGACATGAGCGAGATCGACTGGACCGAGTTCCACGAGGTGCTGCGCGGGCGCGGCCCGATGAACTCCGAGCGCCTGCGGCACCGCCGCACCGCCCACGACGACGGTGCCTGGGTGCGCGAGGCGGCTGCCGAGTACGCCCGCACGCAGGCCGAGCGCGCCGAGAAGGAGGTGGCATGATGACGACCCCCGGAGCATCCCCGCGCGAGAGCTGGCCCCTGTGGGAGGTGTTCGTGCGCGCGAACCGCGGCCTCAGCCACGTGCACGCCGGATCGCTGCACGCCCCCGATGCCGAGCTCGCCCTCCGCAACGCGCGCGACCTGTACACACGCCGGAGCGAGGGCACGTCGGTGTGGGTCGTGCCCGCCGACGCCATCACCACCAGCGACCCCGACTCGAAGGGCGCGTTCTTCGAGAGCCCGGCGGGCAAGAACTACCGCCACGCCGTGTACTACACCGCGTCCGAGGGGGTGCCGCACCTGTGAGCGCTGCATCCGTGAAGCCCGTCCCCGCGGTCGACCCGCACGGCGAGGTCAGCGTCGACCGCCTCGAGCTCAGTGCCGAGCTCGTCGGCGAAGGCGGACGCGCGGCTACGGCCGACGTCGCCGAGTACGCGCTGTGGCTCGGCGACGACGCGCTGATCCTCGCGCAGCAGCTCGGGCTGGTGGATCGCGCGGGCCCCCGAGCTCGAAGAGGACGTCGCCCTCGGCAACATCGCGCTGGACCTGCTCGGCCACGCCCGGTCGTTCCTGCGCTATGCGGGCTCGTTCGACGACCGCACCGAGGACGACCTGGCCTACTGGCGCGATGAGCCGCAGTTCCGCAGCGCCTGGCTGTTCGAACAGCCGAACGGCGACTTCGCACAGACGATCGCGCGCCAGCTCGCGGCATCCGTGTTCCAGTACGAGCTGTACTCGGCGCTGCAGCGGTCGTCCGATGCCGTGCTGGCCGCGATCGCCGCGAAGGCCGTGAAAGAGGTCGAGTACCACCGCGATCACGCCGTGCAGTGGACGCTGCGGCTCGCGGGCGGCACCGAGCACTCGCGGGCGCGCATGATCCGCGCGGTCGGCGACGTCTGGCCGTACGTCGACGAGCTGTTCCGAGACGAGCCGCTCATCGAGCGCCTCGGCGAGGCGGCGGTCGCGCCCTCGTCGCTGCGCGAAGGATTCGACGCCGTCGTGGCCGCGGTCTTCGCCGAGGCGGTCCTCGAGGTTCCGGCCGGCTTCGTGTCCGCCGGCGGAGGGCGCCACGGCCGCCACTTCTCGACGATGGGCTACCTTCTCGCCGAGATGCAGGTGCTCGCCCGCCAGCACCCGGGGGCGACATGGTGACGCTGTCCGAGCGGCAGTCCCGGTCGGCGGCCATGCCTGCGGCCGGCGACGCCTGGCGCATCGCCGCAGCAGTGCCCGACCCCGAGGTTCCGGTGCTCACGATCGAGGACCTCGGCGTCCTGCGCGACGTCGCCATCGACAGCGACCGGGTCACGGTCACGATCACCCCGACCTACTCGGGATGCCCCGCGGTCGACGCGATCCGCGACGACATCGTGCTCGCACTCACCGCGGCCGGCTTCGCCGACGTCGACGTGCGACTGACCCTCACGCCCGCCTGGACGACCGACTGGATGAGCGACGTCGGCAAGGACAAGCTGCGCGCCTACGGCATCGCTCCGCCGACGGGCCGCGCCGCGGCATCCGGAATCATCCGCCTGGCGCTCGCAGTGAAGTGCCCGCGCTGCGGCTCGCTCGATACGAAGGAGCTCGCGCGGTTCGGCTCGACCTCGTGCAAGGCGCTGTACGAGTGCCGTGCGTGCCTCGAGCCCTTCGACCACTTCAAGGTGCACTGATGGCGACGCAGCACCGGACCGACCCTCGCAACGAGCACATCGCCGAGAGCCTGCTGGCCAGTGCCGTCGGCGGACCGCAGGGGTCGCGGCGCCGCACGAGGTTCCACCCCCTGCGCGTGGCCGCGGTGCGTCCGCTGACGGATGCCGCAGCCGAGGTCACCTTCACGATCCCCGAGCAGCTGCGCGGCGAGTACGAGTACCTCGCCGGGCAGCACGTCGCCCTGCGGACCACGCTCGACGGCCAGGAGGTGCGGCGGTCGTACTCGCTGTGCCGGGCGGTCGATGCCGGCGGCGGTGGCGATGGGCCCCAGACGATCAGCGTGGCGATCAAGCGCGACCTCGGCGGACGGTTCTCGACCTGGGCGCTGACCGAGCTCGAGGTCGGCGACGAGCTCGACGTCATGAGCCCACAGGGGTCGTTCACCTCCACTCTCGCCGATCTCGACGGCGCCCACGTCGCCGGCATCGCCGCGGGTTCGGGTATCACCCCGCTCATGGCGCTCGCCGCGACCGTGCTGGCGCGCTCCGAGACCTCGCGGTTCACGCTGGTGTACACGAACCGGTCGACGACCGATGTGATGTTCCTCGAGGAGCTCGCCGATCTCAAGGACCGCTATCCCGCGCGGCTCGCTCTGCACCACGTGCTCTCGCGCGAGCAGCGGGCGGCGCCTCTGCTGTCGGGGCGCATCGACGAGGACCGGCTGCGGCGGATCCTCGACGCGCTCGTGCTGCCCGACACCGTCGACGAGTGGTTCCTGTGCGGCCCGTTCGCGCTGGTGCAGCTGTGCCGCGACACGCTCGCCGACATCGGCGTCGCGGCTGAGCACGTCCGCTACGAGCTGTTCACGACCGGGGAGGGCGGCCGAGTCGAGGCGCCCTCGGGGCGTCCGGTGCAGCTCAGGGCCGACGAGCCGGTGCGCCGCATCGAGGTCACGCTCGACGGACAGTCCTCGACCATCGAGAGCCCCGTCGCCGCGCACGAGTCGGTGCTCAACGCCGCCCTGCGGGTGCGGCCGGACGCGCCCTTCGCCTGCGCGGGAGGCGTGTGCGGCACCTGCCGGGCGCGCCTGGTGGAAGGCTCGGTCACGATGACCGAGAACTACGCCCTCGAGCCCGACGAGTTGGAGCGCGGGTACATCCTCACGTGCCAGTCCCACCCCACCACCGACCGCGTCGTGGTCGACTACGACGTCTGAGAGGCGCCATGATCTCTTACTCCCTCGACGGCGCCGTCGCCGAGATCGCCCTCGACGCCCCCGACAAGCTCAATGCCCTCTCGCTCGAGGCGATCGCGGAATTGGATGCCGCGTACGCCGAGGCCGAGGCATCCGGCGCTCGTGCGCTGATGCTCCGTGGCGAGGGACGTGCCTTCTGCGCCGGGCGCGACATCGCCGGCGTCGACCCCGAGACCGATGACGTGCTCGGCTATCTCGGCGCCGTCGAGGCCCTCATGCGCCGGATCGCTGCTTTCCCCGCGCCGACGTTCGCCGCGGTGCAGGGCGCGTGCCTCGGCGTGGGCCTGGGCCTCGCGATCGCGACCGACGTCGTCTACGTCGCCGACACGGCCAAGATCGGGTCGCCGTTCGTGAACCTCGGCGCGACGCTCGACTCGGGCGGCCACGCGCTGCTCTACGAGCGGCTCGGCGCGCACCGGGCGCTCGACCTCATCTACACCGGCGAGCTGCTGACGGGCACCGAGGCGGTGGCCGCCGGGCTGTTCAGCCGGGCCGTGCCGGCGAGCGAGGTGCGGGAGTTCACGCGCGAGCACGCGGCACGGGCGGCCGCCGGGCCTACGCAGGCGTTCCTCGCGTCGAAGCGACTGATCGACCGCCTGCGCGACGAGGCGCTGTGGCGAGTGGTCGCCGAGGAGAACCGGGCGCAGGCGGAGCTGCGCGACACCGCCGACTACCGCGAGGGCTTCGCTGCCTTCCAGGCCAAGCGCACGCCGGGCTTCACCGGTTCCTGACCGCCCGCCCGCCCCGATGCGGCCGAGTGCTGCACTTTCCTGCGATCGCGGCGTCGCGCGACGCAGCACTCGCGGGGATCTGTAGCGGTCGCCATTGCGCCGCGACCGTGCGTCCTCTTCGGGCTCGTCGCGAAGTCGACGACCACACGCGACGGCCGGGGTGGGCGCGCGTCCCCTTCGGTCGTTGAGCGAGCGGAGCGAGACGAAACGCCCCGGGCCTCAGGAGTTCACGCGCACGATCTCCTCTTGGTACGGCGCGACGACCATGCCCGAGATCCGGCAGTCGAGAACCAGGAAGCGACGGGATGCCTCGGGCTCGGCCGCCCACGACGCGAGCCGATCGAGGTCATCCAGCGTTCGCACGACGACCCCCTCGGCCCCCACGCCCCCGGCGAGGGCGGCGAAGTCGACCTCGGGGATGAGCATCGGCTCCGGCGCGAGCCCCTTGCGGCCGTAGAGGTGGACCTCTGCGCTGTAGGCCGCGTCGTTCCAGACCACCGCGATCCCGCGTCCGGCGGCGACCCGCACGGCCGTCTCGAGGTCGGCGAGCGCCATGAGCCCGCCGCCGTCGCCGGTCGTCAGGACGATCGTCGACTCCGGCCGTGCGAGGGCGGCCCCCGCCACGGACGGCCATCCCAGCCCGATCGACTGGAACGCCGTGCCGATCATCATCATGCGATCGGGCGAGGCGACCGGCCAGAACATGTTCGCCCAGCCGATGAAGTGCCCGCCGTCCGAGACCACGATGCGGTCCTCGGGCAGCAGCGCCGCGATGCGCGCCGCGACCGTCCGGGGGTCCAGGCGTCCATCCGGGGCAACGCCGACCCCGGGATCCTGGTGCCGAGCAGCCCGGACGTCGATGGACTCCCGCCAGCCGCTCGGAGCCGCGCCCAGCGTGCGCAGGCTCTCGACCAGCGAACGGGCGACGGTCGCGGCATCGCCCCGCACGTAGCCGCCGACGTGCGGGTGCGTCGCCGCCGGGGCGACGTCGATCTGGAACACGCGCGTGCCGGGAGCGAAGAGGTCGCCGAATCGCATCGTGAACTGATTGAGGGATGCCCCGAACACCACGGCGACGTCGGCCTCGCGGACGAGCTCCATCGCCGCCTCGGCGCCGAACCCGCCGGCCACGCCGAGGTCGAACTCGCGGCGCGGGAAGACGCCACGTCCGAGGGCGGTCGACGCTGTCACGGCGCCGGTCCGGTCGGCCAGGTCGCCGAGGACCCCGCTCGCACCGGAGATCCACGCCCCGCGCCCGGCGAGGAGGAAGGGTCGCTCGGCGCCGGCCAGCGCCGCCGCGATGTCTGCGACAGCGCCCGCGGCGAAGGGCCCGATCGGCGTCAGGGGCGCCGGCAGGCGCGGCTCGGGAGCCGCGGGCACCGGTCCGGCGTCGCGCGCAGCGACGTCGTAGGGGATCGCGAGCACGGTCGGCACACGATAAGTCAGGGCATGCTCGATCGCGATGACCGTGGTGGCCGCGGCATCCGCTCGCCCCACGGTGTAGGTGCGCGCGCCGACGGCCGACGCCAGCGCGATCTGGTCGACGTCCCAGGGCCGGGGACCCGAGGTCGGCTCGTCGCCCACGACGAGCACGAGCGGGACGTGGGCCTGGACGGACTCGGCCAGAGCAGTCAGCGTGTTGGTGAACCCGGCGCCGTAGGTCGAGGTCGCTGCGGCGAGGCGCCCCGAGGCGCGGTGGAACGCGTCGGCGGCGACGACGCCCCCGGCTTCGTGCCTGACGGCCGTGAAGTCGACGTCGGTGGAGCGCTCGAGGGCGTCGAGGAAGTAGGCGTTGCCGTTTCCCATGACCCCGAAGACGTGATCGATGTGGCGGGCCAGGGTGAGCGCGACGTGCGCCGAGACGGTGGGCATGCGGGAACTCCTGCAAGACGGAACGGTGTGAGGCCGTATGTGTCTCGCGCGTTCGCGCGGCGTGCCCTTTTTTCGAGCACCGACGGGGCCATTCCCGCCGGACGCTTCGAGTATAGGTGCGAGGCCACGGCATGATGGAGGGCATGAGGACCATCCAGCTGCGCCGGTACACGCTCGTCGACGGAGAGTACGACGCGTTCGTCGCGTGGTGGCAGGCCTCGATGCCGCGGGTGCGCCCGGCGGCGGGCTTTCAGATCGACTTCGCGTATGGTCTTCCCGCAACGAACGAGTTCGTGTGGGCCGTCAGCGCTGAAGGCGACGAGGAGGACTTCCTCGCGCTCGAGCAGGAGTACATGGCGTCGGCTGCCCGAGCCGAGATGTTCGCCGGGGTGCCGCAACGGGTGGCCACCTACGACGTCGCGTTCGTCGGCGAGCGCTTCGCCTGAAGCCTGACTCGGTCCAGACGCCTCAGCCTCCGAGCGCCGTCCGGATGATCGTGGCGGACCGCTCGAGGCGGGCGGCGATCTCGGCGGGCTCGCGCCGGCTTGCGAGGTAGACCACGGCGATGGCTGCGGGAGCGCGCCCGCGGATGGCGAGCGGCACGGCGACGGCCCGCAGGCTCGGGATGACCTCGTCGTGGCTCTCGAACCAGCCGAGAGCGGAGGCATCCGACACCTCTTCGCGCAGGTGCGCGTCTGCGCCGGCCGGCCAGGACTCGCCGGGAACGAGCGACAGGATCGCCTTGCCGGGCGCCCCGCGCGTGACCGGATGCCGCGTCCCCGGCCGCTGCGCCACCGAGGCCACAGCGTGTCGCGGCTCGACGCTGGCCAGCGTGACGCAGTCATCGCGGTCGAGCACGCTCAGGAAGCACGTCATGCCCAGCTCGTTCGCGAGCTCCGTGAGTTCGGGAAGCGCCTCGGACTGCAGGTCGTGGGCGACTCCGGCCGCGAGGGCCGCCATGCGTGCGCCGAGCGAGATGCGCCCGCTGCCGTCGCGGGTGACGAGCCCGTGCTCTTCGAGGGTGCGCAGCAGGCGGTAGGCGACCGAGCGATGCACGCCGAGGCGCCGGGCGATCTCGTCGATCGAGAGGGACTCGCGAGCATCGGCGAGAACCTCGAGAATCCGGATGCCGCGGCTCAGCGTCTGCGATGCGGGGGCCTTTTCGTCGGCCACGGCCCTCCTCGGTCCGCCGGCCCTTGTCGGACCGACGACGGTCGTATACGATGTGTTCCATACTAGAACGGTGTGTTCGAATATAGAACACCATCCCGTTCATCGCAAGCAACGCCGCCGCGAGCACTCGACACCGCCGTCGGAACAGGAGTGAGGGTCATGCAGTTCCACCACCACGGGTACGTGTCCGGAGAGCCGCGCGTGCACCACGCCGCGGGAGCGGGCATCGACCGACCCGCCGACCTCCCCGAAGAGATGGACCTCCTCATCGTCGGTTCCGGCCCCGCCGGCATGCTGCTCGCCGCCCAGATGTCGCAGTTCCCGGATGTGGTGACTCGCATCATCGAGCGCCGTGACGGACGCCTGGTCCTCGGCCAGGCCGACGGGATCCAGCCGCGCAGCGTCGAGACGTTCCAGGCCTTCGGCTTCGCCGAGCGCATCACCGCAGAGGCGTACAACATCGCCTACATGAACTTTTGGGCTTCTGATCCCGAGAACCCCGCCGACATTGTGCGCACCTCGCGCACCGAGGACTACGCGTTCAAGATCAGCGAGTTCCCGCACCTGATCGTCAATCAGGCTCGGGTGCTGGACTACTTCGCAGAGTCCGCCGCGAACGGGCCGGGGCGCATCGTCCCCGACTACGGCGTCGAGTTCGTCGGGCTCACCGTCCACGATCACGGCGACCACCCCATCGAGGTCCGACTGCGGTACACGGCGGGGGAGCGCGCCGGACAGGAGCGCACGGTCCGCGCGAAGTACGTCGCCGGGTGCGACGGCGCCCGTAGCGGCGTGCGCGAGGCGATCGGGCGCACGCACGTCGGCGGCGCCGCGCTCCACGCGTGGGGCGTGATGGACGTGCTCGTGAACACGGATTTCCCCGACTGGCGCACCAAATGCGCGATCACCTCGCAGGCCGGCAGCATCCTCCACATCCCGCGCGAGGGCGGGTACCTCAGCCGCATGTACATCGACCTCGGCGCCGTCGCCCCCGACGACGATCACCGCGTGCGCCAGACGCCTATCGACGAGATCATCCGCCGCGCCAACGCAATCCTCCACCCTTACTCGATCGACGTGAAGGAAGTGGCCTGGCACAGTGTCTACGAGGTGGGTCACCGGGTCACGGACGGATTCGACGACGCTCCAGCGGGGGCGGGCCACCACCCCCGCGTGTTCCTCACCGGCGATGCCTGCCACACCCACAGCGCGAAGGCGGGGCAGGGCATGAACGTGTCGATGCAGGACGGGTTCAACCTCGGCTGGAAGCTCGGGCATGTGCTCACCGGGCTCAGCTCCGTGTCGCTGCTGTCGACGTACTCGGCGGAGCGGATGCCGGTCGCGCAGCAGCTCATCGACTTCGACAAGGAGTGGTCGGCCCTCATGGCGCGCAAGCCGGAGGAGATCACGGACCCGCAGGACCTTGCCACCCACTACCTCGCGACCGCCGAGTTCCCGTCGGGGTTCATGACGCAGTACGGACCGTCGACGATCGTGGCGGATGCCGCGCACCAGCGCCTCGCGGCCGGATTCCCTCTCGGCAAGCGGTTCAAGTCCGTCGAGGTGGTGCGCGTGTGCGATGGCAACGCCGTTCACCTCGGCCATCACGCAGGCGCCGACGGACGCTGGCGGATCTACGCCTTCGCCGATGCGCCGGCCGCGGGGGAGGACTCGGCGCTCACCTCGTGGGCTGAGTGGCTGGCGTCGCTCGAGTCGCCGGTCTCGCGCTTCACCCCCGCCGGCGCCGACATCGACGCCGTGTTCGACGTGAAGGCGATCTATCAGCAGCGCTTCGAGGACGTCGACATCTCGCGCGTGCCCGACGTCTTCCTGCCGCGCACCGGCCCACTCGGACTCATCGACTGGGAGAAGGTCTACGCCGCCGCGCCCAGCGCGTGGACGAGCAGCGACATCTTCGCCGAGCGCGAGCTCTCGCGCGACGGGGTCGTGGTCGTGGTGCGACCCGACCAGTACGTGGCGGCCATCCTGCCGCTCACGGCGACGCAGGAGTTGTCCGACTTCTTCGGTCGCATTCTGGTCGACCAGCGAGTGCTCGCACCGCGGACCACCTGAGCGTCCGCGGCGGAGAGATCAACCCCACAGCTGTACATCACGTATATCGGCCGCATCCGCGGCCAGCGGGCAGAATGGCCCGGACGAAACGACGACGGATGCCGCGGCATCCGTCCATCGACGAGGGAGCCCCGTGACCGAGAACCGTGAGACCGCCCTGCTGGAGTCCGTTCCGGACGGCCTGTTCATCGGCGGCCAGTGGCGCCCGGCCACCGGCGACAAGACGCTCAAAGTGTCCGACCCGTCCAACGGCGCGGTCGTCAAGGAGATCGCCGATGCCTCGCCCGAGGACGGCATGGCCGCGCTCGACGCCGCCGTCGATGCGTTCCCGGCGTGGGCGTCGACCCCGGCGCGCGAGCGGGCCGAGATACTCCGCCGCGCCTTCGACCTGCTGCAGGAGCGCAAGGAGGACTTCGCGCTGCTGATGACGATCGAGATGGGCAAGCCGCTTGCCGAGGCGCGCGGCGAGGTCGCCTACGGCGGCGAGTTCCTCCGCTGGTTCAGCGAGGAGACTGCCCGCGTGCAGGGCCGCTACGGCGCGAACCCCGAGGGCACCGGCCGCATGATCGTGTCGCAGCATCCGGTCGGCCCGTGCTTCCTGATCACGCCCTGGAACTTCCCGCTGGCCATGGCGACCCGCAAGATCGCACCCGCGCTCGCCGCCGGCTGCACCGTCGTCATCAAGCCTGCCGAGCTCACTCCGCTCACCACCCTCGCCTTCGCCAGGCTGCTCGAGGACGCCGGCCTCCCCAAGGGCGTGGTGAACGTCATCACGACCTCGACCTCGGGCGCCGTGTCCGAGCCGATCATCCGCGACCCGCGCCTGCGCAAGCTCTCGTTCACCGGTTCGACGCAGGTCGGGCAGCGCCTGCTCGAGCAGGCCGCGGAGGGCGTGCTGCGCACGTCGATGGAGCTCGGCGGCAACGCCCCGTTCGTGGTGTTCGACGACGCCGACCTCGACAAGGCCGTCGACGGCGCCATGCTGGCGAAGTTCCGCAACATCGGCCAGGCGTGCACCGCCGCGAACCGGTTCATCGTGCAGCGCTCTGTCGCCGACGAGTTCGCGCGTCGTGTGACGGAGCGGGTACGAGGCATGAAGATCGGCCGCGGCACCGAAGAGGGGGTGACCGTCGGCCCGCTCATCAACGAGGCGGCCGTCGACAAGGCGCGGACGCTCGTGGACGACGCCGTCGAGCGCGGTGCGTCGGTGCAGACCGGAGGCAAGGCGCTCGAGGGAGAGGGCACCTTCTACGAGCCCACGGTCGTCACCGACGTGCGGCCGGGCAGCGAGATCCTGCGCGAGGAGATCTTCGGCCCCGTGCTGGCGATCATCCCGTTCGACGACGAGGACGACGCCGTGCGCATCGCCAACGACACCGAGTACGGCCTGGTCTCGTACGTGTTCACCGAGAGCCTCGCCCGGGGGCAGCGCATGATCGAGCGCCTCGAGACCGGGATGATGGGCCTCAACGTCGGCGTCGTGTCCAACGCGGCGGCGCCGTTCGGCGGCTGGAAGATGTCGGGCCTCGGCCGTGAGGGCGGCGACGAAGGCATCCACGAGTACCTCCAGACGAAGTACACGCTCACCGCGAACCCCTTCGCCTGACGTCGGCTCGGGTTCATCTGCGCGAGATGGATGCTCGCCCCCGCAGCGAGCAGCGGATTCGCACAGATGAACGGCTCCGAGAGGAAGCGCCCGTGCGCGCTGTCGGCGAGGAGCACCATGATGGGGCGATGGACATCGCGACCCTCCGCCACGAGCGGCTCCGGTCGCATCGCCTGAGCGCGCCGGCGCCCACCGTCGCGGAGGCCGCCTCGCACATGCTCGCCACGCAGGCGCAGGAGTTCTGGGGCGGCCGGTGGGCGATCGCCTCCCGCACGGCGGGCCGCCCCACCGTGCGCGACATCGATGCGGCGTTCGACCGGGGAGAGATCGTGCGCTCGTGGACGCAGCGCGGCACCATCCACCTCCTCCCGGCCCGCGACCTCGCGTGGGTGCTCTCGATCACCGGCGAGCGTCAGGCCCGCCAGGCGGCGGCCGTCCGCCGCGCCGAGGGCATCGACGACGCCGAGATGGAGCGCGCGGAGCGCCTTGCCCGCGGTGCGCTCGCCGGCGGCAACCGCCTGACCCGCAAAGAGCTGTTCGAGGTGTTCGAGGCCGGCGGGGTCAGCACGGCGCGCCAACGCGGCTACCACCTGCTCGTGTCGCTGTCGCTGCGAACGGTCGTGTGCCAGGGGCCCGTGGTGCCACGCGAGGGTGGGCCGACACGGGAGCAGTACCTGGTCCTCACCGAGGAGTGGGTGACGGATGCCGCGGCCCCCGCCGATCCGCACGCCGAACTGTTCTATCGCTACATCGCCTCGCACGGACCGGCCGGGGTCCGTGACTTCGCGTGGTGGACGGGGCTGCCGCTCGGTGTCTCGCGGGCTGCGGCGGAAGCGGCATCCGATCGACTCGTCCTCGTGGGCGACGAACCCGAGCCGCAGTACCTCGCCGCCGGTCCGCGGCCCGAGATCGACCCCGCCGCCCCGCCGGTGCTCGCGCTCCCGCCGTTCGAGGAGTACTACCTGTCCTACGCCGACCGCTCGGTGCCGTGCGCGCCCGAGTTCCTCACGGCCATCGGCCCGAGCAAGAACGGCATCGTCCGGCCCATCCTGGTCGCTCGCGGCGAGGTCATCGGGGTCTGGGCCCACTCCGTCGCCGTCGGGCGTCACGCCGACGACCCGATACCCGAGCTGTTCTCACCGGATGCCGCGGCCGGCGACGAGGTGTCGGCCGCGCTCGCGCGCTACCGGCACTTCATCACGGCCTGATCACGACCTGATCACGACATATGCCGGTCGCCGTACATCGTTACCGGACCGACACCGCGCTCTCAGTGAGACGGCAGGTTTCGCCCCATACCTTGTGCGCATGAATCACCTCGCCGTGACCGAAGCATCCTCCCCGCAGCGGGCCGGCCGGGTCCGCGCCCCGCGATCGACCGCATTGGTCGCCCTGGCCCTGATCGCGCTCGGAGTGGTCGGATGCTCCGCCGGCAGCGGATCGTCGACCGATCAGAGCGGCGAGGTCCCGTCCGAGGTCCAGGGCGCCGCCGGCCGTGACGAAGCCGAGGATGTCGGCGACAGCGACGGCGACGAGCCGCGCGCCGTCATCATCGACGGCACGATGGTGATCGTCGTCGGCGACGTGACCGAAGCCACCGGCACCGCGATCGACATCGTCGAGTCCGCCGAGGGTCGGATCGACGGACGACGCGAGTACAGCGGGGGAGACGGCGGCACCGCCTACAGCACCATGGTCCTGCGCGTCCCGGCGGAGTCGCTCGACGACGCCATCGCCGAGCTGCGCACTGTGGGCGAGGTGGAGTCCGTCGAGACGGCGACGACCGACGTCACCTCTGAGGTCGACGACCTGGACTCGCGGATCGCCTCCCTGCGATCGACGATCGCGCGGCTGCAGGCCTTCCAGGCGGAGGCGACCTCGGTCTCGGATCTGCTCACGATCGAGCAGGAGATCGCCACGCGTCAGGCTGAACTCGAGAGCAGCCTCACTCGCCAGGCCGAGTACGCCGACCAGGTGTCCTTCTCCACCCTCACCCTCACCCTGCAGTCCGAGCCTGCGCCGTTCCAGCCGGAGGCCACCGGGCCGGACTCCTTCTGGAGCGGTCTCGGTGTCGGATGGAACTCGCTGATGGCCTTCCTCGGAGGCCTGGCCATCGTCCTCGGGGTGGCGCTGCCCTGGCTCGTCGGGATCGGGCTGCTGGCGATGGTGATCATCCTGACCGTGCGGGGGATCGCACGGCGACGGGTGAAGAGGCATCCGGTCCCTCCAGCACAGCCGGCCGCACCCGTCGGCGCGGAAAGCATGCCGCCTGCCCCCTGACACCGAGGCGATTTGGCGGGACCCTCCGGGTCACGTAGACTCGTGGCAACCGAAGACCGCCGGTCATCAGTGTGCGCGCGAGCGCACATGATCGAAGCACTGCATCGCAGGGGCCCGCGCAGGACACGAACGTTACGGCGAAAGCCGATTTCCGCTCCGTGCGCTTGCGCCGGGGCGTTTTGTTTTGCCGTGTGAGACAGATGAGCGGATGCCGAGGCCGACGTCCCGCCATCGCGGTGCGTCACGTAGACCACAAGGAGTGACCATGGCGCAGAAGGAAGCATCGGTCGCCGAGCTCACGAAGAACTTCGAGAACTCGAACGCCGTTCTGCTGACCGAGTACCGCGGTCTGACGGTTGCCCAGCTCAAGCAGCTGCGCAACAGCATGCGTCAGGACGCGGAATACGCCGTGGTGAAGAACACGCTGACCAAGATCGCCGCGAACAACGCGGGGATCACGTCGCTGGACGACGACCTCAAGGGTCCGTCGGCTGTGGCGTTCGTGCACGGTGACTTCGTCGCCGCTGCGAAGGCGCTGCGTGACTTTGCCAAGGCAAACCCGCTTCTGGTGATCAAGGGCGGCGTGTACGAGGGCAACTCCCTCAGCGCCGACGAGGTCAACATGTACGCCTCGCTCGAGAACCGTGAGGTTCTGCTGGCGAAGGCGGCGGGCATGATGAAGGCGACGATGGGCAAGGCCGCGGCCACCATCGACGCGCTTCGCGAAAAGCTGGAGACCGCCGAGGCCGCGTAAGCGACCGGCGATCCCCTCCCCACAAACCCATCAACGTAGGAGAAACATCATGGCGAAGCTCACCACTGAGGAACTGCTCCAGCAGTTCGCCGACCTGACCCTCATCGAGCTCAGCGAGTTCGTGAAGGCGTTCGAGGAGAAGTTCGACGTCACCGCTGCTGCCCCCGTCGCCGTTGCCGGCGCCGCTGGTGGCGCGGGCGCCGCTGAGGCCGAGGAGGAGAAGGACTCGTTCGACGTCATCCTCGAGGCTGCCGGCGACAAGAAGATCCAGGTCATCAAGACGGTCCGCGAGCTCACCTCGCTGGGCCTCGGCGAGGCCAAGGCTGTCGTCGACGGTGCCCCGAAGGCCGTCCTCGAGGGCGTCAACAAGGAAGCCGCCGAGAAGGCTCAGGCCGCTCTGCAGGAGGCTGGCGCGACGGTTACCCTCAAGTAATCTCGTTCTTCCTCGAAGGCCCCGGATGCAGGCATCCGGGGCCTTCGTCGTTGACGGTGCTGCCGCAGACCTACCAGTTCGGGCGGGCCGGTCTCCTCGCCGACCTCGCCGCCCACGCGAGAAGCGGGATGTCGCTGGCCGTCCCGCTGGCAGACACCGGCGCCTTCACGCGGGTGCTCGAACACGTCGTGGCGTCACCGCAGCCGCGGGTGGCGGCATCCGATCACGTGTCTTGCCGGGTGCGCGGCGACGAGACCTTCCGCGTCGTCGACGGCATCGAGGACTGGTCGGAACGGGTGGCGTGGCAGGGCAGGACGTTCAGCGAGCTCGGCGCGCCGTAGGCCGCGGCACCGGAGTGATCAGAGGCCGACGCCGATGATGGCCGATGCCGCGTCGTCGACGGCGGCCGTCGAGTTGCGCACGATGAGCGGCGACGACTCGTAGATGCGGTGGGTCGGGGCGGTCGGATCCTCCAGCTGCCACATCAGCAGCTGCACGGCGGCCCGCCCCTGCTGGTGCGGGCGCTGCTGCAGAGTCGTCAGCGAGAACATCTCGGCGTACGAGTGGTCGTCGATGCCGACGACACTGAGGTGCTCGGGCACGCGCAGGCCGAGGCGTCGCGCCGCGATGATCGCCCCCACCGCGACCTCGTCGCAGACGCCGACGATCGCCGTCGGCCGCGTGCGGCGATCGCCGAGCAGCTCCACCGCCGCTCCGTAGCCGCCGGGGACGGTCACCGGGGTGGGGGTGTGATGAGCGGATGCCTCGAGCCCTGCGCCCCGCATGGCCGACAGGTAGCCGGCGAGCCGGTGCTGGTCGCCGAAACTCTTCCGCCGTCCGTCCGGGTCGCCGCCGAGGAAGGTGATCGAGCGGTGACCGAGGCCGATGAGGTGCTCGGTGGCGATGCGCGCCGCGGCCTCGTCGTCGATAGAGACCGCGTGGGTGCCGACGTCGTAGCCGCCCACGCTCACCACGGGCCTGTCGAAGGCGACGAGGCGCTCCAGCTCGTGCGCGCTGGGCTCGATGCCCACCGCGATCAGCCCATCGAACCGCTTTCGGGCGAGGATGTGCTCGAACATCTCTCGCCGCCCGTCCGACTCGGGCGCCGCGCCGTAGAGCGCGAGGTCGTATCGCCGTTCCCGCAGGGCGTCCTGGATGCCTTCGATGACCTGAGCGAAGAACCAGCGGTCGAGCGTGGGCACGACGACGCCGACCGTCTGGGTTCGTCCGGTGACGAGGCTGACCGCACTGGTAGAAGGCACGTAGCCGAGCGCGGTCGCCGCCTGCTGGACGCGCTCACGAGTGTCGCCCGACACGTGGCCGGCGCCCGTGAGCGCCCTGCTCGCGGTCGACTTCGACACGCCCGCCGCGCGTGCGACGTCGGCGATGCCCGCCATCGGGCCTCCTCAAGAATTCGGTGGACGACGGCGTCGACCGACGAAACCTGGAACCGTTTCCATGCATATCATGGCGCGAGATGAGCCGTCTCGCCACCCCGCATGCACTGTTTACCGAGTTGTGATCAATGTCGATTGTTTCCCGCTCGCACTTCCCCTAGCGTGAACATGGAATCGGTTCCGGCCCCTGCCCGAATGCGCGGCGGCGCGGGAACCATCTCTCGATGAGGAGGCAGAATGAGTACGCAACGGCGCTCACGCATCATCGGCGCGATGGCTGGCCTGGGGATCGCGGCGCTCTCGCTCGCGGCCTGCACGGGCGACGTAGAGGGCGGCGGCGGTGACGCCGACTGCGCGGACTACGAGGAGTACGGCACCTTCGAGGACGCATCCGTCACGATCAGCGGAACGATCCTCGACCTCGAGGCAGACCGCCTCGTCGAGTCG
Source organism: uncultured Actinomycetota bacterium (assembly GCA_963754635.1). Classification (GTDB taxonomy): domain Bacteria; phylum Actinomycetota; class Actinomycetes; order Actinomycetales; family Microbacteriaceae; genus Microbacterium. Next base: position 559,352 of record CAVWGM010000003.1, read on the forward strand.
TGGGCCGACTTCGCGGAGTGCACCGGCATCGAGATCGAGTACCAGGGATCGAGCGAGTTCGAGGCGCAGATCGCGGTGCTCGCCCAGGGCGGCAACGCCACCCGACCTCGGCATCTTCCCGCAGCCGGGTCTGCTGGCCCGCCTGGCCGACGGCGACCTGGCTCTGCCGGCGCCCAGCGCGGTCGTCGACGAACATCTCGAGAGTGCTGGGACCCGAGGACTGGGCAGGATACGCCACCATCGACGGCACCGTCTACGGCGGCGCCGCTGATGGCCAGCGTCAAGGGCTACGTCTGGTACTCGCCGGCCGAAGTTCGAGGAGAACGGCTGGGAGATCCCGACCACGCTGGAGGAGCTGACGCGATCTGCCGCGCAGACCATCGCCGAGACACGGCCACAAGCCGTGGTGCGTCGGTCTGGAGTCCGACGCGGCCACCGGCTGGCCGGGCACCGACTGGATCGAGGACTGGGTGCTGCGTCAGGCGGGCGCCGATGTCTACGACCAGTGGGTCACGCACGAGGTCCCGTTCAACGACCCGCAGGTCGTCGCGGCCTTCGACTCGTGTCGGCGAAGTACCTCAAGAACGAGGACATGGTCAACGGCGGCATCGGCGACGTCTCGACTCAGATCAGTCGAGGCCGTTGCCAGACGGCGGGCCTGCCCATCCTCGACGGCTGAGTGCTCGCTGCACCACCAGGCGTCGTTCTACGAGACCTTCTGGAACCCCGAGGGCGGCGATGAGAACACGGTCGCACCGGACGGCACCGTCTACGCCTTCCTGTTGCCGCCCGTCAACGCCGACGACCCGCAGGCGGTCGGACCGGCGGCGGCGAGTTCCCGGTCGCTTTCCGCGATGCCGAAGAGGTCGAGGCTGTCCGCACCTACCTGTCCAGTGATCTGTGGGCGAACAACCGGGTGAGCCTCGGCGGCGTGATCAGCGCGAACAAGGGTCTTGACCCGAGCGTCGCATCGAGCCCGCTGCTGCGAGCAGTCGATCGAGATCTTGCAGAGCGAGGACACGACGTTCCGCTTCGACGGGTCCGACCTCATGCCGGGCGCGGTGGGCGCGGCCGCGTTCTGGCAGGGCATCGTCGAGTGGGTCGGTGGTCAGAGCACGCAAGCAACAGTCGACCAGATCGAGTCCAGCTGGCCCAGCTGACGGTTCACTCCTGCAGTCTCGAGGCGGGCGGGAGCGCCCGCCTCGAGACTGGCTCTCTCCGGTGAGTACGGCGCTGCCGATGTAGACGAGGACGAAGTGAAAGGCGACCGATGACAACCTCTGACCTGCTCGGAAAAATCCTTCAGGTGGTACTGGGGCTTCTGGTGTTCGCCGCCATCATCGGCGTACTCGTCCTCCTGATGAGCCGATCCCCGAAGAAGGGCCGGGACTACTGGCAGCTGCTGTGGTTCCTCATTCCGGCGATCATCCTCCTCGCGATCGGCCTGGTATGGCCGGCCATCAGGACCACGGGGCTCGCGTTCCTCGATTCGTCCGGAAACTTCAGCCTGGACCAACTTCGTGTGGATGTTCACCCAGCCCGCCGCCATCCGCACCCTCATCAACACCGTCCTCTGGGTGCTGCTGGTCCCGACGTTCTCGACCGCGCTGGGGCTGGCGTATGCCGTCTGGATCGACAAGTCGCGAGGCGAGCGCTACTACAAGGCTCTGGTCTTCATGCCGATGGCCATCTCTTTCGTGGGCGCGGGCATCATCTGGCGATTCGTGTACGAGTACCGCTCGGGCGAGCGCGAGCAGATCGGCCTTCTCAACGCGCTGGTCGTCGCATTCGGCGGGGATCCGGTGCAGTGGATGCAGACGGATCCCATCAATACGGTGCTGCTCATCGTCGTCATGATCTGGATCCAGACGGGATTCGCCATGGTGGTGCTGAGCGCGGCCATCAAGGGCGATCCCGACCGAGCAGATCGAGGCAGCGCAGCTGGACGGCACGAACGCCTGGCAGCGCTTCACGAACGTCACCGTGCCCGGCATACGCGGCTCGCTCGTCGTCGTGCTGACGACGATCTCGATCGCGACGCTGAAGGTATTCGACATCGTTCGCACGATGACGGGTGGAAACTTCAACACGAGCGTCGTCGCGAACGAGATGTACGTCGCAGGCGTTCCGGGCGAGCGAGATCGGACGAGGCTCGGCGCTGCGCAGTCATCCTCTTCGTGCATGGTGCTGCCGATCGTGATCTACAACGTCAATGTGCTTCGCAAGCAGAGGGAGATCCGATGAGCGGCAGTGTGGCACCCGTCGACCTGCCCGTCGAGAAGGGTCAAGACGCCTACCAGGAAGCGCATCGGCGGTACGAGGATGCTCGCGCACGAAGACGCGGCTGACTTCTCGCGACGGCCACGATTGCCGCTCTGATCATCGCGGTGCTGTGGACCATTCCGACGTTCGGGCTGCTCATTTCTTCGTTTCGGCCGGCCGAGTTGATCCAGACCACCGGCTGGTGGACGATCTTCCAGAACCCAGGGTTCACGCTCGACAACTACCGAGACGTGCTCTTCTCGCCCTCGCAGTCCTCGCCGCAGCTCGGCGCCTACTTCGTCAACTCCCTGGCGATCGCGATCCCGGCGACCATCTTCCCGCTCGTCTTCGCATCGATGGCCGCCTACGCGTTCGCGTGGATCGGATTCCGCTTCTCGGACATGGCTGTTCGTCTTCATCTTCGCGCTGCAGATCGTGCCGATCCAGATGGCGCTCGTCCCGCTGCTGCAGACTGTTCTCGGTCTGGCTGCGATCTGGGCAGGAGTGGCTCCACGAGGTCATACCGATCATCGGCCCGTGCAGAACTACCTGCCAGGTGTGGATCGCGCACACGATCTTCGCGCTGCCGCTGGCGATCTTCCTGCTGCACAACTTCATCTCGGAGATTCCCGGCGAGGTCATCGAGGCGGCGCGGGTGGACGGCGCCGGGCACGGCCAGATCTTCTTCCGGATCATCCTGCCGCTGACCATGCCGGCGATCGCCTCTGTGGCGATCTTCCAGTTCCTGTGGGTGTGGAACGACCTGCTCGTGTCGTTGATCTTCTCCGGAGGGACGCAGGACGTCGCCCCGCTCACGCAGCTGCTGGCCGAGATGGTGGGCTCGCGCGGCCAGGACTGGTAGCGGCTCACGGCGGGCGCGTTCTGTCGCTCTGTCGTGCCGCTGATCGTGTTCTTCTCGCTGCAGCGGTTCTTCGTCAGGGGACTGCTGGCAGGCAGTACGAAGGGCTGAGCTCAGTCGCAGCCGAGGCGCCGCTGGATCGACTCCATCGCGTCGATCTCGGCGGTCTGGCCGTCCTTGATGCTCTGCGCGACCTGCAGCGGACGCGCTTCGGTGCCGAGCTCCAGGAGGGCCTCGGCCATCGGGATCGCGCCCTCGTGGTGACGGATCATGAGCGCGAGGAACAGGCAGTCGGCCTCGGTGCCGGTCGCCGCCTGCAGCTCGCGCAGCTCGGCGTCCGACGCCATCCCCATCGCCGCCCTGGCCTCTTCGGCCGTCAGCGGCTCGTCATCAGAGCCGCCGTGGGCGTGACCTTCGGAGGCGTCCATCCAGGCCATGGCGGGGCCGCCGCTCTGGGAGAGGCCCCACTGCACGAGCCAGTCGTACATCTCGCCCCGCTGCGCGGCCTGACCGGTCGCGATGTCGTAGCTGAGGACCCGCAGATCGGCATCCTCGGTCTTGCGGTAGATCTCCATCGCCATCTCGATGGCCTGAGCATGGTGCACCTGCATGTCGCGGGAGAACCCGGCCTCGGGCGAGCTGGTGCCCGGGGCGCTGCCCTGGCTCTGCGCCCCGAACGTCGAGAACCGGCCGATCGCGAAGGCGAGAGCGGCCACGGCGAGCAGGACGAGCGCGACGACCCACCAGCGCACGGCAGCCGAGGGCTGCGCGGGCGGAGCCGGCGTCGCGCGCTCGTCCTCGCTCATCGGGGTCTCAGCGCTTGCCGGGCGCGTCCAGCGCACCGCTGCACGAGGCGCCCGGCTCGGGCACATCGGCGCTGCGCCAGTACTCCTCGAAGAAGTCGCCGATGCGCTCGTCGTCGGCCGAGTCGACCTTGAGCTGGTGGTTCCAGTTGCTCACCGCGATCGGGGCGTCGAGGTCCTCGTAGGGGGAGAGGATGACGTAGCTGTCGGGGAGCGTGCTCTCCAGCGTCTCGAGGTCTTCCGCCGACACCTCGTCGGGGTTGTAGGTCACCCAGACGGCGCCGTGCTCGAGGGAGTGGACGGCGTTCTCGTTGGGCACCGGCTGGTCGTAGATGCCGCAGTTGAGCCACACCTGGTTGTGGGGGCCGCCGGCGGGAGGGGACTGCTCGTACTCGACGGTGCCCTCCACGTGCTCCGTCACGTTCTCGAAGGTCTCGACGCCTTCGATCTCGGCGCCCTCGCCACCCGGCGTGTACGAGGCGGGCGGCGCCGGGGCGAACACGATCGAGGCGACGATGAGGCCGACGATGACGACGGCGGCGGTGACGCCCACGACCCACCAGACGAGCTTGCTGCGGCGACGCTTGGCGAGCTGCTTCTGGTACTCGGCGAGCTTCTGCTGACGCTTCTGCTCGCGCTGCTGCTTCACCGTGAGGTTGATGTCCGCCTGCGTGGACGGGTTGCCGCTCGTGCGCTTGTCGGCGGGGCTCGGGGGTGTCGGGGTCATGTTCCGTGATCTCGGCTCGGGCACCCGACGCGGCGTGGACGGCGACGCGGGTAGCGGACAGGACACCGCAATCCTATGCGAGCGCATGCGCGGCGGACTGGGAACGGGCCGACAGGCGCAGGGAACCCGAGAGGGTCCGGTATTATTGCTCGAATCGATTCGATCCCTCCGGGTCGCCCGCCGCCGATCGCGCCTGGATGAGCCCCACGGCTCCCGCGATCGCCACCACCTGCCGCTGAAACGAAGAACACGTTGCTCGATACCGCCTCCATTCCCACCCAGCCCGCCGCGGGCTCCGCCGGGCGTCCCGCCGGCGTCGCGTCCACCGGCGCGATCCGCACACTGGGCGCCAATCCCGCCACCGCGCCGATCGTCCTGCACCCGGGGGATTCGATCCCGCACCGCCGGCGGGTGCTCTACATCGTCCTGCTCGGCGCGCTCACCGCCCTCGGTCCGTTCACGATCGACCTCTATCTGCCTGCGTTCCCGGTGCTGCAGGAGGACTTCGGCACCACCGAGGCGGCCATCCAGCTCACGCTCGCCGGCACCATGCTCGGGTTCGCCCTCGGGCAGCTCATCGTCGGCCCCCTCAGCGACAAGGTCGGCCGCCGGCTCCCGCTGCTCATCGTCACCGCCCTGCACGTGGTGGCCAGCATCGCGGCAGCCCTCGCGCCGACGCTCGAGCTGCTCTCGGTGGCCCGCGTGTTCATGGGCGCCGGGGCCGCCGCCGGCGGCGTCGTCGCCGCGGCCATCGTCCGCGACCTCTTCGGCGGCCGTCGCCTCGTCGTGATGCTCTCGCGCCTGGCTCTCGTCTCCGGTGTCGCGCCGGTGCTCGCGCCGCTGGTCGGCTCGGCCCTGCTGCTGTTCATGCCGTGGCGGGGCATCTTCGTGGTCCTCGGCATCTACGGCAGCCTGATGCTCGTCGCCGCGGCCGTCTTCATCCCCGAGACGCTGCCGCCCGCCCGCCGGCACGAGCGCGGCGCGACGACCGTGTGGCAGCGCTACAAGAGCGTGTTCAGCGACCGCGTGTTCATCGGCGTCCTGATCATCGGCGGCATGACCTTCAGCGGGCTGTTCTCCTATCTCTCGTCGTCGTCGTTCCTGTTCCAGGGGCTGTACGACTTCGATCCCCAGCAGTACGGACTGCTCTTCGCGCTCAATTCGCTGGGTGTCGTGCTGGGGGTGCAGGCCGCCTCGCGCCTGGCCGCGCGCTATGGGCCGCAGTGGGTTCTGGCGTGGTCGACGGCAGTGATGGTGGTCGCGGCATCCGTCATCATCCTCACCGATCAACTCGGCTTCGGGCTGTGGGGAACGGTCATCCCGCTGTTCTTCTTCATGACCGGCTGCGGGTTCACCTTCCCGTGCGTTCAGGTGCTGGCGCTCGACCGCCACGGCAAGGCGGCGGGCACGGCGCAGTCGATCATCGGCGCCACCAACTTCGGCGTCGCGGGCATCATCTCGCCGCTGGTGGGCTGGCTGGCCGCCGGCTCGGGCATCACCGCCACGACGATGGCCTCGGTCATGGTGGGCTGCGCCGTGATCGGCGTGCTCGCGCTGTGGTTCGTCGTGCGCCCGCGCACGGTCGCGCGGCTCGCGCCGTAGAACGGACGGATGCCGCGACCCGGCTGCGCTGGTCGGCCCGGCTCAGCGGTGCACGGGCTGGAGCACGAACAGCCGCACCGTGCGTCCTGATTCGCGCTCGTAGTTGCGGTAGCCCGGCCACTGCTGCTCGATGCGGGCCCACACCGCGTCGCGCTCGTCGTCAGGCACGAGGCCGGCCCGGACGGTCATGCGCGTGCCGCGGACGGTGATGGCGGCATCCGGATGCGCCAGCAGGTTCGCCGTCCAGGCGGGATGCCGCTGCCCGGCGAAGTTGGTGCCGGCGACGATCGCGCGGCCGCGTCCGTCGGGGCAGTACATGAGCGGCGCATCGCGGGGCTCGCCGGACCTCGCTCCGACGGTGTGCAGGACGAGCGAGGGCACCAGGAGTCCGCTCACCTGGACACGGCCGTGCGAGAGCCACGACACGAGACGCTCGATCGGCGGCAGCAGGAGCGGGCCGAGCACGCGCCGGAAGAGCCGCGTTCTGGTCAGCGGCGAGACGAGGATCCGGACGACATCGACGGCGCGGGTCATGTCTCCATCCTCCCTCGGCATACCGTTCCGGCGCGGCTTTGCCCATACGCACGACAGGGATGAGCCTGCCGGGCAGAATGGGCGGATGACGGACGACCGCGATCCTGGACCACGTGAACCAGGGGCCCGACCCGCATGGGGCTATCTTCTCGCCGGGCTGGTGCTGCTGGCACTTTCGGTGGGGTTCGGGATCTGGATCGCCTCCCGAGCGGACGAGCCGTTCACGATCGATCTGTGGTGGAACCTGCTCGTCATCGAGTTGGCCGGTCCGGTCGCCTTGGCGTTCGCACAGGTCATGGACTGGCTCGGCGGCGGCTGGTTCGCGGTCCTGGTCGTGCCGATCGCCGGCGCGACGGGGCTCGTGCTGCTCAGGCGCCCCTGGGCGGCGGCGTTCTTCATCGCCGCCGAGATCGTCTCCGCGGTCTGCGTGCAGGTGCTGAAGCACGTGTTCGGGCGTGTCCGCCCCGAGGAGATCCTCGTCATCGCGGACTACGGTTCCTATCCTTCGGGGCACGCGGCGAACGGTGCGACCCTGGGCGTGGCGGCGATGGTGCTCTTTCCTCGACTGTGGGTGTACGTCGTCGCCAGCGCGTGGATGCTGCTCATGGCGATCAGCCGCACCCTCGTGCACGCGCACTGGCTGAGCGACACGCTCGGCGGACTGATGGTCGGCGCCGGCGCTGTGCTGCTGGTCGCCGGGGTGTTCGCGGTGCCGATGGCGCGTGAGAATGCCAAGGTGGCGGCGAGGAAAGCGTCGATAGGCTGAGGCGCATGACCGCGTCCGAGACTCCTGATCCGACTGTCGCCGAGGCCGAGCTGGCGCGGCTGAGGGCCGAGGCCGAGGCGGCCGAAGCGCAGTCGAGGGCGGCGCAGGCCCGCGCCGCGCTCGCTGCCGCCGAGGCCGAGGCGGCGAAGGCCCGCGCGACCGCATCCGAGGGACCCCTTGCCGCCTCGGATACGACATCAGCGTCGGCACCCTCGGCGGCCGCGGAGACGCCCCTCCCGACAGAGCCGGGGCAGACCTCGGGATCGACGACGCAGGGGCCCGCGGGAGCGCCCACGTCCAGCCCCGCGACGCAGGAGCCGACTGCCGAACCCACGGCCGCGCAGACGCATGCCGGCCCACTCGCTCAAGAAGACGTAGTGAAGATCACCACCGGGTACACGTTCGAGAGCACGACCCTCGATCTGGGTGCGCTCGTCAACGGCGACCCGGTGCCCGCGGCGCAGATCCGGATCCCGCTGGCGATGATGAACCGCCACGGACTCGTGGCCGGCGCCACCGGAACGGGCAAGACGCGCACGCTGCAGGGTCTGGCCGAGCAGCTCGCGGCCAAGGGCGTACCGGTGTTCGCGGCAGACATCAAGGGCGACCTGTCCGGTGTGGCGACGCCGGGCGAGTCCAGCGAGAAGCTGCTGGCCCGCACCACCGGTATCGGGCAGGACTGGAAGGCCGAGGCATCCGTCACGGAGTACTTCGCCCTCGGCGGGGTCGGCAAGGGCGTGCCGGTCCGAGCGACCGTCTCGGGGTTCGGGCCGCTGCTGCTGAGCAAGGTTCTGGGGCTGAACGCGACGCAGGAGTCGAGCCTCGGGCTCGTGTTCCACTACGCCGACCAGCAGGGCCTGGCACTCGTCGACCTCGCCGACCTCCGCGCCGTGCTCACCTACCTCACCGGTGACGAGGGCAAGGCCGAGCTCAAGGAGCTCGGCGGACTGTCGGCGGCGACGGCCGGGGTGATCCTGCGTGAGCTGATCACATTCGCCGACGAGGGCGCCGACGTCTTCTTCGGCGAGCCCGAGTTCGAGGTCTCGGACTTCCTGCGCACGGCCCCGGACGGCAGGGGCATCATCAGCCTGCTCGAGGTGCCGGGCGTCATCGACAAGCCGGCCCTGTTCTCGACGTTCCTCATGTACCTGCTGGCCGAGCTGTTCGAGGTGCTGCCCGAGGTCGGCGACGCCGACAAGCCCAGGCTCGTGTTCTTCTTCGACGAGGCCCATCTGCTGTTCAAGGACGCGTCCAAGGACTTCCTGAGCGCCATCGTGCAGACCGTCCGCCTCATCCGCTCCAAGGGCGTCGGGGTGTTCTTCGTGACGCAGACGCCGAAGGACGTCCCCTCCGACGTGCTCGCGCAGCTCGGCTCGCGCGTGCAGCATGCGCTGCGTGCGTTCACGCCGGATGACGCCAAAGCGCTGCGCGCCACCGTCGGCACCTACCCGAAGTCCGGCTACGACCTCGAGCGCGTCCTGCAGGAGCTCGGCACCGGCGAGGCGATCGTGACGGTCATGAGCGAGAAGGGCGCGCCGACCCCGGTGGCATGGACCAGGCTGCGCGCACCGCAGGGGCTGATGTCGCCGACGCCCGATCCGCAGATCGAAGCGGCGGTGAAGGCATCGCCGCTGCTGGCGAAGTATGGCACGGCCATCGACCGCGAGTCGGCGCGCGAGATCCTCACCGCGAAGATGAAAGCCGCCGACGACGCGGCCGCGGCCGAGGAGGCCGCACTGGCCAAGGCCAAGACCGATGCCGAGTTCGCCAAGCAGCAGGCTGCGATCGACAAGGCGCAGGCCGCGGCCGAGAAGAAGGCCCAGCAGGAGTACGACCGGCTGCTGAAGAAGACCCAGGGCACGACGCGCACGTCGCGCTCGCGCGCGGCCGAGAAGTCGCCGATCGAGCAGATCCTCGGGTCGAAGGCGACGCAGACCATCCTCGGCGGGGTGATCCGCGGCATGTTCGGCACGGGCCGGCGCTGAAGGGTTCACGCCGACGTTCGCTGACCGCTAGCATGTGCCCATGCGCCGATTCCCTCGCCTGGCCGCTGGCCTCGCACTGTCTGTCCTGCTCGTGAACGCATCGGTGGTCGGCGCAGCTCACGCGTCGCCGTCCACCGCAGTGTCGACGGCGGTCTCGACCCCTCAGAAGCAAGCGGCCATCAGCAAGATCAACAGTCTCGTGACGACGTTCTACAGCGATGCGCAGCTGTCGATCATCTTGGACAAGCTGGCGGACAACGTCTACGCGGGTAAGCCTATTGAAGCGACTTTCGACTCGCTGTTCCCGGCATACGCCCTCAACCCGAGCCAGACGATGGCGGCAGCAGTCTTGGCGTCCGGCGTGCGCAGGGATCTCGGCTCGACGGCGGCTCTCGACAAGAGCTACGCGGCCTTCATCCGGAACGCCCAGCCGCAGTACATCCTGATCAGTCAGAAGATCGCCGTGATGAAGCGTTCGGGGCAGACCAAAGCGGCATGCGCTGCGATGGTCCACCAGATGGTGTCTACGTTATCTCACCAAAGCCGCCGTCCAGCAGGCGCTGAACGATCACAAGCGCAGCCTGACCGCGAAAGAGTGGCAGTCCGTTCGAACGCATGGCGCCGCTGTGATCCGGTGGAGTCTGTACCGGATGTGAGGCCGAAGACGGCCTCAGGCGGGCTGACCCGGGCTGAGCCCACACGGCGCTGCCCGCTTGTGCACAAGGCCTCGATGCCGGGCACCGCCTAGCCTGGGGGTATGGCGACGAAGCCCCCGAAAGCCGACATCGACGAGACGCAGGTGCGCGTCACCCAGCCCAAGACGACGGCCGTCGGCGTGCCGGCGGTGCTCCACGCGCTGCAGATGGCGCAGCAGCAGATGGGGGTCCTTCGCTCGGTGCAGACCCTCGCCCGCGTCAACCAGAAGGACGGCTTCGACTGCCCGGGCTGCGCGTGGCCGGAAGAGGACAGGCGACACGTCGCCGAGTTCTGCGAGAACGGCGCGAAGGCCGTCGCCGAAGAGGCCACGCAGCGGCGGATCGGTCCGGACGTTCTTCGCCGCGCACTCGCTCGACGAGCTGCGCGCCCACGACGACTGGTGGCTCGGGCAGCAGGGACGACTGACCCAGCCCGTCGTCCTCGACGAGGGTGCGACGCACTACCGGCCCATCTCGTGGGACGACGCCCTCGACGAGATCGCGGCGGTGCTCGCCGGACTCGACGACCCGGACGAGGCGGTGTTCTACACGTCGGGTCGCACCTCGAACGAGGCCGCCTTCCTCTACCAGCTGCTCGTGCGCGGCCTCGGCACCAACAACCTCCCCGACTGCTCGAACATGTGCCACGAGTCGTCGGGATCGGCGCTCACCGAGACCATCGGCATCGGCAAGGGCACCGTCTCGATCGACGACATCCACGATGCCGATCTTCTCATCGTCGCCGGGCAGAACCCCGGCACGAACCATCCGCGCATGCTCTCGGCCCTCGAGAAGGCGAAGTCCCGCGGCGCGACGGTCATCGCGGTGAACCCGCTGCCCGAGGCCGGGCTGATCCGCTTCGAGAACCCGCAGACCGTCCGAGGTGTCGCGCTGGGCGGCACGAAGCTCGCCGACCGGTTCGTGCAGATCCGGCTGGGCGGCGACCAGGCGCTGTTCCAGGCGATCGGCAAGCACCTGCTCGAGGCAGAGGCGCGGGAGGGCGGTGTGCTCGATCATGCCTTCATCGCCGAGCACACCAGCGGCTTCGAGGCCTATCGCCGAGCGATGGCGGATGCCTCTTGGCCCGAGATCGTCAAGGCCACCGGGGTGCCGGAGGCGCAGCTGCGGCGCGTGGGCGAGGCGGTCAGGGCCTCACGCGCGACCATCGTGTGCTGGGCCATGGGCCTCACTCAGCACAAGCACTCGGTGCCGATGCTGCGCGACGTCGTCAACGTCCTCCTGCTGCAGGGCAACATCGGTCGTACCGGGGCCGGGGTCTGCCCGGTGCGCGGCCACTCCAACGTGCAGGGCGATCGCACCGTCGGCATCTACGAGAAGCCGTCCGCGGCGTTCCTCGACGCACTCGAGGCCGAGTTCGCCTTCGCACCTCCGCGGGAGCACGGCTTCGACACCGTCGAGTCCATCCGCGCGATGCGCGACGGCCGCGTGCGGTTCTTCATGGGCATGGGCGGCAACTTCGTGTCGGCGACCCCGGACACCGCCGTGGTCGAGGCCGCCATGGGCCGAGTCGATCTCAGCGTCCAGGTGTCGACCAAGCTCAACCGCTCACACGTCGTCACCGGGAAGCGCGCGATCATCCTCCCGACACTGGGCCGCACCGACCGCGATCGGCGCGACGGCAGGGAGCAGCGCGTCACCGTCGAGGACTCCATGGGGGCGGTGCACTCCTCGCGCGGGCGCCTGGCGCCCCCGTCGGACGATCTGCTGAGCGAGGTCGCGATCGTCGCCAGGCTCTGCGGCCTGCTGTTCCGGGAGCCGGATGCCGCGGCATCCGGATCCGTGTCGGCAGGGGGTGCGCGGCTCAACGCCCCACGCGCGGACTGGGCCTCGCTCGAAGCCGACTACGCGCTCATCCGCGCGCACATCGAGGCCGTCGTCCCGGGATTCGACGACTATGAGCGACGCGTCGACAAGGGCGGGACCCTGCACCTGCCCAACGGCCCGCGGGACGCGCGACGCTTCGCGACCGTCGACGGGAAAGCCCGTTTCACCGCGAACCCGCTCGAGTACCCGCGGATCCCGGCCGGTCGCCTGCTGCTGCAGACGCTGCGCTCGCACGACCAGTACAACACCACGATCTACGGCAAGGACGACCGGTATCGCGGCATCCACGGCGGGCGCCGCGTGGTGCTGGTCAACGCCGCCGACATCGCGGCGCTCGGCTTCGACGACGGCGAGATCGTCGACCTCGTGTCGGAGTGGGCCGGGGCGGACGGGCGGCAGGAGCGGCAGGGCAGACGAGTTCCGGATCGTCGCGTACCCCACCCCCCGGGGCAACGCCGCCGCGTACTACCCCGAGACCAACGTGCTGGTGCCGCTGGACTCGGTCGCCGACGTCAGCGGCACACCGACTTCGAAGTCGGTGGTGATCCGGCTCGAGCGCCGGGGGTAGCGGTGCGGTGTGCGACAACTCAGGACGGGCACGAGCGCCCGCCGGAGCTGAGGCGGGAATCCGGGCCAGTCCGATGCGCCCGGCGGACTTCGAGCCTGAGTTGTGACATGGGCGCCGTGTCGACCACGGCCGTGTCTAGGCTGGACGCATGACCCGCGCCGCCGTGATCACGGTCTCCGATCGCTCGTCTGCGGGCGAGCGCGCCGACGCCAGCGGCGCGATCGCCGTCGAGGCTCTCCGTCAGGCAGGTTTCGACTGCGTGGACCCGGTCGTCGTGCCCGACGGCGCCGACAGCGTCGAGCGGGCGCTGCAGGCGGAGATCATCGCGGGAGTGAAGCTCATCGTCACCACGGGGGGCACCGGCGTCGCGCCGCGCGACCAGACGCCCGAGGGCACGCTGCGCGTGATCACCCGCGAGGTCGCCGGCATCGCCGAGGAGCTCCGTCGTCGCGGCGTCGCCGAGAAGCCCGCGGCCATGCTGACGCGGGGCATAGCGGGCGTCGTGGATCCGCACGGGGTGCTCGTGGTCAATCTGCCCGGCTCGCCCAAAGCCGTCACCTCCGGCATGCCCGTCGTGCTCTCGGTCGCCGCGCACGTCCTCGATCAGCTGGGCGGGGGCGACCACTGATGACGGCCGTGCGCCTGGCCGCCATCAGCGCCGAGCCGCTCTCGCTCGACGCGCACCTGGCCGCGGTCGACGACGCCACCGCCGGGGCTGTGACGACGTTCGTCGGTCGCGTCCGGGATCATGATCCGGATGCTGCGGCCGCCGTCGTCGCTCTCGAGTACTCCGCGCATCCAGATGCCGAGGACGCCCTGCGACGCATCGCCGAGACCGCCGCAGCCGACACCGGCGCGCTCGTCGCGGTGTCGCATCGCGTCGGCCGACTCGGCGTCGGCGAGGCCGCCGTGGTGATCGCCGTCGCCTCGGCGCACCGCGCCGAGGCGTTCGAGGTGTGCCGGTCCGTGATCGAGACGATCAAGACGGAACTTCCGGTGTGGAAGCGCCAGGTCGAGGCCGACGGCACTGCCACCTGGCTCGGCCTCGGCGGGTAGCTCAGCCGCCGGCGAAAGGCGGCAGCACGTCGACGAGGTCATCCTCGCGCAGCGTGGTCGCATCGTCGGCGCGTGCTCCGTCGACGAGCACCGCGCAGCGCGGCAGGATCGACCCGAGCGCCGGATGCTCGGCGGCGACGGCGCGGCGGAGGTCGCCGAGCGTGGATTCGGTGCGCCGCTCGGTGTCGCGACCCGCGGCATCCTCCGCCGCGGCGAAGTAGCGGACGACCGGCACTAGTCCTCCCACGCGGCGGCGAGGGCAGCGACGGACTCGAGGGCCTCGATGATCGCGGCGGGGTCGGTGCCCGCTCGGCCGGCGACGAGTCCCGCGACGAAGGCGCCGAGCGGGGCGGCCGGGCGTGCGACGCCGTTCGCGACGTCGCGGGTGGCGTCGAGGACGGCCGCCACGGGGACGTCGTCCTCGGCGAGATCGAACCGCTGCCGGAGAGTGGCCGCCCAGGCGTCGAGGGCCTCGGGCGGAAGGGTGCGGGACTGGTCGCTCATGACTGCTCCTCTGTCTCGACGGCGGCGCGTGCGCGGGCCTGTTCCAGATCCTGCCACGTGTCGACGTCGCGGGTCAGGTCGTCCGGCGCGGCGATCACGGTGATCGCCAGACCGGCGAGCAGGCTGCGCACCGGCGCATCGCGACCGTGGTCGGGGAGAGCGGATGCCGCGGCCCGCAGTACCCGGGTGCGGTACACACCGGTGAGCCATTGCGGTCTGCTTGCGGCGTCTCCCAGGCACAGCCCGTCGGTGTCGGAGGGGAGGAGCACGATATCCGCCAGTAGCCGGCGCACTGCAGCGCCGGCGGACGGGAGATCGCATGCCAGCAGCAGCGTCCATTCGGGGTCGGGGGCCGCCACGGCGGCACCATGCTGCAGAGCCTCGACGATGGCGGCCGCCGGGCCCCCGAACGGGGGATCCTCGCGCACCCAGGTCACGTCCGCGACGTGGTCGGATGGCGGGCCGACGACCGTGATCGGTCGCGCGCCCGCATCGGATGCCGCAGCCACCGCCGCTTCGAGAAGCGTGCGTCCGCCGACCTCGAACAGCGACTTCACGGCACCGTCGACCCGCGTCGCGCGGCCCCCCGCGAGAAGGATCGCGCCCAGCGTGCCGGCGGGCTCTGAGCCGGCGGCGGCCTCGGGCGCGGCGGGGCCCGGAGCGGACGAGTCGGGATCGGTCATGGCCGTCGCTCAGGCCTCGCCGGGCCGGTGCCAGTCGCCGCTCTTGCCACCGGTCTTGGCGACGATGCGCACGCTCTCGATCGAGGTCGCCTTGTCGAGGCCTTTCACCATGTCGACGATGGCGAGGCCGGCGACGGCCACGGCGGTGAGGGCTTCCATCTCGACGCCGGTGCGGTCGGCGGTGCGCACGGTCGCCTCGACGGCGACCCCGTCGTCTTCGATCTCGAGGTCGATGACCGCGCCGTGCACGCCGATGACGTGGGCGAGGGGCAGCAGGTCCGGGGTGCGCTTCGCGGCCTGGATGCCGGCGATGCGGGCCACGGCGATGACGTCGCCCTTGGGCGCGGTCTTGTCACGCAGCGCTGCGACGACCTCGGGCGAGCACTGAACGAAACCCCGAGCGGTGGCGGATCGCACGGTGGGCTGCTTGTCGGTCACGTCGACCATGCGAGCGTGGCCGGCGTCGTCCAGGTGCGTGAAGCTCATGAGATCAGCATGACATCGACGAGATCGCCCGCGTCCACGACCTCGACCTCGGCGGGAACGACGGCGTAGGCCTCTGCCCGCCCGAGTCCTCCGGCGAGGTGGGAGCCGCCGCGCGGTCGCGGGCAGCACGACCCAGCCGGCGGGGTCCGAGCGGTCCACGACGACGGGCAGGTACTGCGTCCGCCCCGGCGGGGTGCGCCATCCGACGGCAGCGGGCAGGGCGATCAGGGGCCGCTCGAGACTCGTGCGTCCCTGCATGCGCAGCAGAGCCGGGCGCACGAAGACCTCGAACGAGACGGCGGCGCTGACGGGATTGCCCGGCAGGCCGAACAGCAGTGTGCCGGCAGGCGTTCGGCCGAAGCCCTGCGGCTTGCCGGGCTGCATGCGAACCTTCGTGAAGGCCATCGCGTCGCCCAGGGTGTTCTTGACGACCTCGTACGCTCCAGCGCTCACTCCGCCCGAGAACACGACGACGTCGGCCCCGAGCAGTTCGGCGGCCGCGATCGCCTCGCGAGGACCGTCGCCGGAATCGGGCACGCTCACTCGCAGCACCACCTCGCTCCCGGAGTCGGCGACGAGCCCGACGAGGAGCTCGCTGTTGGATTCAGGAATCTGGCCGCGCTCCAGTGGTGTGCCGGGCGCGACCAGCTCGGAGCCGGTCGAGACGACCGCGACTCGGGGAAGCCGGCTGACGGTGACCTGCGCCACGCCTGCGGCCGCCGCAGCGGCGAGCTGCCACGAGCCCAGCACTGCGCCGGGCGGCAGCAGCTCGTCGCCGGCACGGGCGTCGTCGCCGCGACGGCGGATGTGCGTTCCGAGCACGCGCGGCGGGCGCAGCACCGCGATGCGCCCGAGCGAGTCGGCGAGACCACCCGCGGTGTCTTCGAACGGTACGACCGCGGTCGCGTCGGTCGGCAACGGTGCGCCGGTCATGATGCGCGCCGCCTCGCCCGCCGTCAGCGGCGGATCGTCTGCGGTTCCGGCGGGCAGGTCGGCGACGACTTCGAGTATGGCCGGGGCGGCGGCGGAGGCATCCGTCACGTCCTCGAACCGCACCGCGAAGCCGTCCATCGCCGAGTTGTCGAAAACCGGGATGTCCACAGCCGCCCGGACGGGCTCGCGGAGAGTCCTTCCGCGAGCCGCCGCCACCGGCACGGCGACGGCATCGAGCGCCGCGACCGAGCTCAGGATCGTCGCCAGGTGATCGGCGATCTCGACGAGGCCGTCGTCGCTCACGCGTCCACCCGGGCCGAGGAATCCGCCGACCACGCCTGCATCCCGCCGGCGAGGACGGAAGCGTCGATGCCCGCGGCGCGCAGCGCGCGCGCCGCGCGATCCGCGCGCGCCCCGACCTGGCAGATCACCACGACCGGTCCCGGACCGGCCAGCGCCGGCTCGATGAGCAATCGGGCGAGCGGCAGTTCGACGGCACCGGGGATCGTCCCTCGGGCCGTCTCGTGGGGCTCGCGCACGTCCACGAGCGTGGCGCCGGCTGCATGAGCCGCCCGGGTCGCGGCTGGATCGAGGTGCGGGACGGCAGCCGGAGCCGACGTGACGGGCTCAGGCGTCAGCACCTCGGACGCCGTCGCCGGCCGCAGGGGGACCTCGACCGTTCGTCCGCGCAGGGCGTCGATCACGACCACCCGGCCGAGCAGCGGCTCGCCGACGCCGGTGATGAGCTTGACGGCCTCGGTCGCGAGCAGCGCTCCCACCTGCAGGCACAATGAGCCGAGCACGCCGACCTGGGCGCAGGTCGGCACGTCCCCGACCGTCGACGTCGGATACAGGTCGCTCAGGCGCACGGCTGCGGTGCCGGCGGGCGGTGCCGACCAGAACACCGTCGCCTGCGCATGGAACTCCTGCACGACGCCCCATACGAGCGGAACCTCGAGCTGCTCGCAGGCGGCGGCCACGGCATCCCTGGTCTCGAACGTGTCGGTGCCGTCGACCACGACGTGAGCACCCGCCAAGAGCTCGGCGGCGTTCTCGGCGGTCAGTCGCACGGCGACGGGGCGCACGACCGTGCCGGGCGAGAGGTCGGCCGCCACCCGCACGGCCGAGTCGACCTTGCGTCGTCCCACATCGGCGACGCGGTGCATCACCTGGCGCTGCAGATTGGATGCCTCGACATCGTCGTCGTCGATGACCGTGAGCGTCCCGACACCGGCCGCCGCGAGAGCGAGGACCGTCGGGGATCCGAGGCCGCCCGCACCGACCACGGCGACGTGCGCGGCCGCGAGACGGCGCTGGGCGATGTCGCCGAATCCCGCGAGGGCGAGATGCCGCGCGGTCCGCGTGAGCTCGGCGACGTCGAGGGTTTCGACGGGTGCCACGAGCGGGGGAAAGGCCATGGCTCCAGGGTATCCGCGGGGGAAGAGGGACGGCTGGGTTGGCGACATCGGGCGATGCAGGCGCACATGCGACCGAATGACTCGGGATGATCCTCTCGCACGGGTGTTATGGTCCCCTTATGCCCGCATACAAGGTAGCCGAAGCGGCCCGCCTGCTCGGTGTGAGCGACGACACGGTGCGCCGCTGGATCGACGCGGGCGCTCTCCAGGCGACCGGCTCGTCGCCCGTGGCGATCCCGGGAGAGGCTCTCGCTGCGCGCGCGGTCGAGCTCGCGGCCTCCGCAGCCGGGGCGACCGATGTGCTCTCGAGCGCGCGCAACCGCTTCGTCGGTCTCGTCACACGCGTGCAGCGAGACGGACTCATGGCGCAGGTCGACATCCAGGCGGGGCCGCACCGTGTCGTCTCGCTGATGTCCGCCGAGGCGGTCGACGAGCTCGGCCTCGAGGTCGGGTCTCTCGCGGCCGCGGTCGTCAAAGCGACCAACGTCATCGTCGAGACGCCGAAGGGCTGAGGATGCCGCGTCCCCTCGGTCGTCGTCGCAACGCGCTCGCCGGGCTCGCGGTGTGTGTGATCGCACTGCCCCTGGTGGCGGGCTGCGCCGCCACGGTCACTCCCGCGCAGTCCGGGACCGCGGGCCCCAGCGGGCCCCTGACGGTCTTCGCCGCAGCCTCGCTGCGCGGCGCGTTCGACGAGCTCGCCGCCCGGTTCGAGCAGCGGCATCCCGCCGTGGACGTGCGTCCGATCTCGTATGACGGATCCAGCACGCTGGCGACCCAGCTCATCGAGGGGGCTCCGGCAGACGTGTTCGCCTCCGCCGACGAGCAGACCATGGACGCGGTGGCCCGCGCCGGCCTCGTCGCATCGAGCGAGGTGTTCGCCTCGAACACCCTCGTCATCGTCGTACCGGCGAGCGGCGACTCGGTCCAGACGCTCGAAGACCTCGCCGACCCCGATCTGACCGTGGTGCTGTGTGCTCCGGAGGTGCCGTGCGGCGCGGCATCCGAGTCGCTTCTCGACGCTGCCGGCGTCGAGGTCGAGCCCGCGAGCCTCGAGCAGAACGTCACCGCCGTGCTGACCAAGGTCGCCGCGGGCGAAGCCGACGCCGGGCTCGTCTATGCCACCGACGTTCGCGGCCGCGACGACGTGCGGGCCATCGTCCCGGCGGGTGCCGATCGCGTGGTCAACCGCTATCCGATCACCGCGCTGAGCGAAGCCGGCAACCCGGGCGCGGCGGAGGCGTTCGTGGCGTTCGTGCTCTCGGACGCCGGACGCACCGTTCTCGACGACTTCGGATTCGGGGCGCCGTGATGCACGCCCGAGACAGAGTCGGCTTCGTGCCGCGCATCCTCGCGCTGCCCGCGATCCTCGGCCTCGCTCTGCTCACCCTGCCGCTGATCGGCGCTCGTGCTGAGGGTGGACTGGGCCACGGTGTGGACCGATGTCACCGCGCCCGAGGCGCTGTCGGCCCTGTGGCTCTCGTTCGCGACGGGTGTGAGCGCGACGGCGGTGTGCGTCGTGCTCGGCGTTCCGCTCGCACTGGTGATCGCCCGCAGCGGCGCCCGCACGGCGGCTGTGCTGCGCGCCGTCGTGACCGTGCCGCTGGTCCTGCCGCCGATGGTGGGCGGCGTCGCGATGCTGTTCCTCTTCGGCCGGAGCGGCTGGCTGGGCGGGGTGCTCGCGGAATGGGGCATCCGCATCCCCTTCACGACCACCGCCGTCGTCATCGCGCAGACCTTCGTCGCGCTGCCCTTCCTCGTGCTCGCGCTCGAGGGGTCGCTGCGCTCGACCGGCACGGGCTACGAGCAGGCGGCGGCCGCGCTGGGAGCAGGGCGCTGGCGCATCCTCGGCACCGTCACGCTGCCGCTCGCGCTGCCCGGCCTCATCGCGGGCGTGGTCCTGTGCTTCGCTCGCGCGATCGGCGAGTTCGGCGCCACGGCGCTGTTCGCCGGCAACGCGCCGGGCGTGACGCAGACCATGCCGCTGGCCATCTACACCGCGTTCAACGGCGCGGGCGTCGGTCAGGGCACGGCCGTCGCCCTGTCGCTGCTGCTGCTCGTCACGGCGATCGCCGTGCTGCTCCTGGTGCGCGCGTGGCGTCCGGAGGCTCAGCGATGACCCGGTCGCTCGAGGCGCAGGTGGTGGTCGACCGGCCGGGATTCCGGCTGGACGCGTCGATGCGAGCCGAGCCGGGCGAGGTCGTGGCCGTGATGGGGCCGAGCGGAGCAGGCAAGTCCACACTGCTCGGCGTGCTCGCCGGACTCGTTGCACCCGACCGCGGACACGTGCGGCTGGGCGACCGCGTGCTCGATGAGGCGCCGCAGCCGCGGGTGCGCGTCACTCCGTCCGCGCGGGGGGTCGTGCTGCTCGGGCAGGACCCGAGGCTCTTTCCCCACCTCTCCGCGCACGCCAACATCGCGTTCGGACTCCGCGCCCGCGGCGCGACCAAGACCGCCGCGCTCGCCGAGGCGGACGAATGGCTCTGGCGAGTCGGGCTGGACGGCATGGGCGTCCGGCGGCCGGCCGAGCTCTCGGGCGGGCAGCAGCAGCGGGTCGCGCTCGCCCGCGCCCTGGCGACCTCTCCCGCGGTGCTGCTGCTCGACGAACCCCTGACGTCGCTCGATACCGAGACCGCCGGCGATATCCGGGCGCTGCTGCACGATCAGCTCGCCGCCACGCACACCACGGCGATCGTCGCGACCCATGACGCGGTCGACGCCGTGTCGCTCGCCCAGCGGCTCGTCGTGCTCGAGGACGGCCGGATCACGCAGACCGGCGCGGTGCGCGACGTTCTCGGCGCCCCCGCCACCCGTTTCGTCGCGGCGGTCGCCGGCCTCAACCGTGTCGACGGGAACCGTAGGACCCGGCCGGTGGACGCGCGGCGAGATGACGCTCCAGGTTTCCGCCGGCGGCGGGCACGCGGCATCCGATCGGGGTGCGTCGATCGAGACGGCAGCGGTGTTCCGTCCCTCGGCAGTGCGGCTCGACCGGGCCGAGGCCGACACGTGGACCGGTGCGCTGAGGCTCTCGCCTCCCGTGGCGGCCGGCGAATGGCTCGCACGCGTCACCCGGCTCGAGCAGACACCGGCGGGGGTGCGGGTGCGCACGGCTGAACCCGACGTGTCCGTCGACGTCTCCGCGGATCGCGTCGCCGAACTGGCGCTGGCGCCGGGGGTGCCGGTGCGATTGCGCATCGACGCCGCCGATGTCCGGCTCGTCCCGGTGTTCTAGGCTCGGGCGATGCCTCGAATTCGTCCCTTCCGTGCCGGCGACGAGCCGGCACTGGCCGACATCTGTCTGAAGACCGCGGATGACGGCGCCGACGCGACCGGAGTGCTCGAGGACGACGACCTCTGGGCCGAGGTGTTCGTGCTGCCCTACGTCGCGCGGCACCCGGATCTCGCCTTCGTGGTCGAGGCCGACGACGGGCGGGTCGTGGGCTACGTCGTCGGGGCTCCGGACACGCGCGCGTTCGAGGAGTGGTTCCGGCTCGAGTGGTGGCCGCAGCACACGGGCCGCTGGCCGCTGCCCGACACCGAGCACACCCGGCAGGACGGCATCCTGATCTACGCGTACGGGCGTCGCGCCGCGGCCGAGCCCTACGGAGACACCTATCCCGCGCACCTGCACATCGACCTGCTGCCCGAGGCCCAGGGGCAGGGGTGGGGCCGGCGCCTCATCGAGACGCTGGTCGAGGCGCTGCGTGCCCGCGGGGTGAGCGGACTGCATCTCGCGTCATCCGCCGGCAACACCGGCGCGATCGCGTTCTACCCGCGCCTCGGATTCATCCCGTTGCCGTCGCACCCGGGAGTCCAGGCGTTCGGGATGCTGCTGGGCTGACGCCCTGCCCCCGAGTTGCCAGTCGACGGTGCTTCGAGGCGCCCGTAGCCTCCGGAAGTGGCAACTCGATGCGGCCCTCGCCGCCCGGAGGAGGCGTAGCCTGCCGACATGGAAGACCTCTCGGCTCCGACCGGTCGCGAACCGGACCTGCTCGCCATGCCGCGCCCCGACGGCACCGCCCCGCGCGCGCTGGTGATCGGCGCGACCGGATACATCGGCGGGCGCCTCGTGCCGCGGCTGCTCGCTGCCGGCTACGACGTCCGGGTGCTGGCGCGAGACCCCTCGCGGGTGGCGACGGCCGCGTGGGGCAGCGTCGTCGAGGTCATCGCCGGTGAGGCAGCGGATGCCGCGGCCGTGGCCCGCGCGACCGACGGCGTCGACGTGCTCTACTACCTCGTCCACTCCATGTCGGCGGGCACGGACTTCGCCGACGCCGACCGCCGTGCCGCCGAGACGGTAGCCGGTGCTGCCGCTGCCGCCGGAGTCGGGCGCCTCGTGTACCTGGGAGGGCTCCACCCCGAGGGCGTCGCGCTGTCGGCGCACCTGCGCTCGCGGGTCGAGGTCGGCGAGATCTTCCTGGCCAGCGGCGTCCCGACCCTCGTGCTCCAGGCCGGAGTGGTGATCGGTTCGGGCTCCGCCTCGTTCGAGATGGTGCGGCATCTCACCGAGGTGCTGCCGTACATGCCCGCGCCGAAGTGGGTCCGCAACCGCATCCAGCCGATCGCGGTGCGCGACGTGCTCCACTATCTGCTCGGCGCCGCTCGCGTGCCGGATGACGTGAACCGCGCCGTCGACGTCGGCGGTCCCGACGTGCTGCGCTACGGCCAGATGATGAACGGCTACGCGCTCGAGGCTGGGCTGCGTCAGCGAGCGATCGCCGCGCTCCCGGTGCTCACACCGCGCCTGGCCTCGCTGTGGGTGAACCTGGTCACGCCGATCCCGGCGGCCATCGCGCGCCCGCTCGTCGAGTCGCTGCAGAACGAGTGCGTCATGAAGGACCGGGAGATCGACGGACTCGTCCCGCAGCCGGCCGATGGGCTGACCGGGTACCGCACGGCGGTGCGCCTCGCCCTCGGCCGGGTGAAGGGCGACAGCATCGAGACCAGCTGGCAGGACTCCGAAGTGCTCGGGGTGCCGAGCGACCCGCTGCCGGGCGACCCGGACTGGGCCGGCCGAGTGGTGTTCACCGACATCCGCACCGCCCGCACGACCGCTCCGCCCGAGGCGCTGTGGCGCGTCATCGAGGGCATCGGCGGTGAGAACGGCTGGTACTCCTCGCCGGTGCTGTGGGCGATCCGCGGGTGGTTGGATCGTCTGGTCGGCGGGATCGGGCTCGCTCGAGGACGACGGTCCAAGGCGCGGCTGGGGGTGGGCGACGCGCTCGACTTCTGGCGCGTCGAGGCGATCGAGCGGGGATCGTTCCTGCGGCTGCGTGCCGAGATGAAGGTTCCGGGCCTCGCGTGGCTCGAGCTTCGAGCCACAGCGGATGCCGATGGCTCGCGGTACGACCAGCGCGCGGTGTTCTTCCCGCTCGGCCTCGCCGGACGGCTCTACTGGCTGGCGGTGCTCCCCTTCCACGGGTTCATCTTCGCCGGCATGGCACGGCGGATCGCCGATGCCGCCGAAGCGGTCACGGAGGCGGAGGCGCCTCGCTGAGGTCGCGGATCCGCCGCCGCTCGAACAGCTCGTGACGGGCCCCGTCGATGCGCCTCTCGTCCGTCATCGTGGCGCCGTCCTCGACCCAGCCATGCCGCTCATAGAAGGCCGCCGCCCGGGCGTTGCGGTCGAGCACCCACAGGTGCGCGCGCGTGAACCCGGCGCGCCGCAGGTGCTCCTCGGCGGCGACCAGCAGGGCGTGCCCGACGCCCTGCGCCCAGCGCTCCGGCAGGGCGTAGATCGCGTACACCTGGCCGTTGTGCGGCAGATCGTCGTCGACCGAGGCGCCGATCGCCGCCCAGCCGGCGAGTTCCCCGTCGAGCTCCGCGACGAGCTCGGCCCCGCGAGGGTCGGCGTGCAGCTCGTCCCACCGGTCGCGGCGCAGCTGTGCCTCGCGCTCGATGTCCATACGGTCGAGGATCTCGGGGGCCACCAGACCGGTGTACGCCGCACGCCAGGTCTCGACACGGACGCGGGCGATGGCGCCGGCGTCTTCGCGGACTGCCTGGCGCACGGTCACGGTCATGCCTCGACGGTAGCGGAGTAGGCGCACACGGCCTCGTCCGCCCTCCCGCGGGCTACCCTCGAACCATGGCGGCACAGCGATCGGCGACGCGCGCATGAGCGCGATCCCGGTCACGATCGCGCCCCGGATGCCGGCATCGAGCGGGCCCGCCGGAATGCGCCCGAGCGGAGCGCTCGGCGATCCGCTCGTCGACACCCATGGGCGCGTCCACCGCGACCTGCGCGTCTCACTCACCGACCGCTGCTCGCTGCGGTGCACGTACTGCATGCCCGAGCAGGGCAACGAGTGGCTCGCGAAGTCCAGCATCCTGACCCTCGACGAGATCGAGCGGATCGCCCGGGTCGCCGCCGCCGACGGCATCACCACGTTCCGGCTGACCGGTGGCGAGCCGCTGCTGCGCACCGACATCGTCGAGGTCGTGAGGCGGCTCGCCGCGCTCACCGGTCCGGACGGCCAGCCCGTGGACATCGCGATGACGACCAACGGCATCCGCCTGCGCGAGCTGCTGCCCGAGCTCGCCGACGCGGGCCTGCGCCGCCTCAACATCTCGATCGACACGATCCGTCGTGACCGGTTCCGCGACCTCACCCGACGCGATCGCCTCGCGGACGTGCTGGACGGGATCGCAGCGGCCGCGGCATCCGGCCTCCGTCCTCTGAAGCTCAACGCCGTCGCCATGCGCGACGTCAATGACGACGAGCTCGTCGAGCTCGTCGAGTTCGCGATCGCCCACGGCGCGCAGATGCGCTTCATCGAGCAGATGCCGCTCGACGCCGGCCACACCTGGGACCGCTCGCGCATGGTCACGCAGGACGAGATCCTCCGCACGCTCGCCACGCGCTGGACGCTTGAACCCGTGCCCGGGCGGGCAGGGGCCCCGGCCGCGCGCTGGACGCTCGACGGCGGCCCGCATACCGTCGGCGTGATCGCCTCGGTCACCGCGCCGTTCTGCGGCGACTGCGATCGTCTGAGGCTCACCGCCGACGGCCAGCTGCGCAACTGCCTGTTCTCGAGCACCGAGTACGACCTGCTGCCGATCCTCCGAGCGGACGACGGCGACCTCGACCAGGGCATCGATCGGATGCTGCGCTCGTGCGTCGCCGGCAAGCTCCCGGGTCACGCCATCAACGACCCCGCGTTCCTGCAGCCGGCCCGAGGCATGAACGCGATCGGCGGCTGAGGTGGGCCGACTCACGGTGAACCGGCCCGTGGTCAAGATCACCCTGGACGGCGACGCACCCGATGAGCGCCGGCGCAGCGATGCGCTCGCCGTCGAGGAGCCGCTGGAGATCCGCGTCGGCGGGCAGGTGCTCACGATCACGATGCGCACCCCCGGGCACGACGTCGAGCTCGCCGCCGGATTCCTCGTGTCCGAGGGGGTGATCGCGCGCGGCGAGCAGTTCCGCTCGGCGATCCACTGCGGCGGACCGGGCACGGGCGGCCCGGCCGCGGGAACGCCCGAGAACACCTACAACGTGCTCGACATCGCGCTGGCGCCCGGTGTCGTCCTGCCCGAGGCGTCGCTGACGCGCAACTTCTACACCACGAGTTCGTGCGGCCTGTGCGGCAAGGCGTCCATCGACGCGGTCGAGACGATCTCGACCTACGACGTGACGACGGATGCCGCGACCGTGCCCGCGGCGGACCTGCTGGCCATGCCCGACCGGCTGCGCGCGGAGCAAGCGGTCTTCGGCAAGACCGGTGGCCTCCACGCAGCGGCCCTGTTCGACGCGGCGTCGGGGGAGCTGCTGGTCGCGCGCGAGGATGTCGGACGACACAACGCGGTCGACAAGGTCATCGGCTGGGCCGTGCTGGCAGACCGCCTGCCGCTGCGGGGTACGGTCCTCCAGGTCTCCGGGCGTGCGAGCTTCGAGCTCGTCCAGAAGGCCGTGATGGCGGGCATCCCGATCCTGTCGGCGGTGTCGGCGCCGTCGTCGCTCGCGGTCCAGCTGGCCGAGGCATCCGGGCTCACCCTCGCCGGATTCGTGCGTGGAGCGTCGATGAACCTGTACGCCCGAGCGGACCGAGTGCTCAGAAGATGAAGAGCTGACCCATGATCAGGATCGCGATGAAGAACACGACGATGACGGCCGTGATGATCCCGAGCGTCCGGCCCGAGAGCTTCGCCACGCCCCAGCCCACCAGGAACGGCAGCGCCAGCAGCATGATCGCGACGATCCACCAGAAGGCGACGTAGCCACCCGTCGTGGCTTCTGAGAGCCGGCCGGCGAACAGCTGCTGGCTGCTCGGGTGAGTCGCGTACCGCACAGCAGCCGAGATGGGGACGGCGACGAACGCGAAGACGATGAGCCCGATGAGGGCCCCCCACAGCCCGGGGCTGCCGCCGCCACTCAGTACGCCGCCGTGTCCGGGGGTGCTCTCGTAGTGGTCCGTCTGGTGCTTGCCTGATGCCATGCCGACGACCCTAGCGGGGTGCGGCGGCGCCGTACGTCATCCGGGGCGGGTGAGAACGGCGGAACACGTCGGACATGGCGCTGCCCACCGTCTCAGCGGGAGAGGTGGGCAGCGTCGGGCGCTTCTGGATCACCGCTTCGGCGTGCGGTTCTCCGCGCTCACCATCCACGAGAGCTGTTCCACACGCTCAAGGATCGCGTGGAGGATGTCAGCGCTGGTGGGGTCTTCCTCGTCGACGTCGTCGTGGACGTCGCGACAGGTCTGGGCGACCGAATCGAGGCGCTCGGTCATGAGGTCGATGACCTCGGTCGTGGCGATCTCGCCCTGCGGGAACTCCGGCAGGGTCGTCGTCTGAGCGACCTGATCGCTGCGACCGTCAGGCAGGGCGTGGAGGGAGCGCATGCGCTCGGCCACGGTGTCGGCGAATTCGCGCGCCGCCTCGATGATCTCGTCGAGCTGCAGGTGCGTGTCGCGGAAGTTGCGGCCCACGACGTTCCAGTGCGCCTGCTTGCCCTGCAGCGAGAGCTCGATCAGGTCGACGAGCACCTTCTGCAGATTCTCGCTGAGGGATTCGGATGCCGTGAAGCCCTGTTCGGCGTTCTGCTCATCGGTCAGCTCTGCCCCGGCGCCTCCCCGGGCGGCCCGGCGCTTGTTGCCGGGTGCCGATGCTGCTCCGCCGGACTTGGCGGTGCTCGAGGACTTGGTGGTGCTCGGCTTCTTCGCGGTGGTCGTGGCCACGGTCGCTCCCATCGTTCGGATCGCTTCGAACCTAATCAGCCGAGCGGTGCGATGCCCGGGGATTGATTAGCGTGCGACGTCGTGCTACTCGTCGGCGCCGCAGGGAATCGGATTCCTCCCGCCTAGGATCGAGGTCGGGGCCCTCGCCGGAGCGGTCCGGCGAGGAGAACCGAGTGAGCGACAGCGACGACCGCACCACCTGGGTGCTGGTGGACGGCGAGAACATCGACGCGACGCTCGGCGGCTCGATCCTCGGCCGCAGGCCTCAGCCGGATGAGCGCCCGCGGTGGGACAGGCTCACGACCTTCGCCTCGCAGACCTGGCGGCAGCCGGCGCGCGGGCTGTTCTTCCTCAACGCCAGCACCGGCATCCCGATGCCGTTCGTGCAGGCGCTGAAGGCCATGGACTACCAGGTCGTGCCGCTCTCGGGTGCGCCGGACGAGAAGGTCGTCGACATCGCCATCCAGCGCACGCTCCGTGCGCTCGCCGACCGTGCCGATGACGTGATGCTCGTCAGTCATGACGGCGACTTCCTCGAAGACATCGAAGCCCTCATCGACGACGAGCGCCGCGTCGGCCTGGTCGCCTTCTCGGAGTTCCGCAACGCCGGGTTCGCCTCGCTCGCGGGCCTCGAGCGCTTCGACCTCGAGTTCGACGCCCGCGTCTTCGATGCGCCCCTGCCCCGCGTCCGCGTCATCCCGATCGACGAGTTCGACCCGACGGTCTTCCTGCGCTGAGCAGGACCACATCGGCGAAACGTAGGCTGGACGCCGTGGCATCCGTCCTGAACATCTCGGCGTACCTGTTCACGCGGCTGACCGACCGCGAGGCACTGCGCCCGGTGCTGCGTGAACGCGCAGAGGCGCTCGGCCTCAAGGGCACGATCATCCTCGCTGAGGAGGGCATCAACCTCTTCCTCGCGGGGGATGCCGCCCCCGTCCGCGCCTTCGTCGTCGAGCTGCGCACCGATCCCCGATTCGCCGCACTGGGTCCGAAGGAGAGCTGGTCGGATGCCCAGCCCTTCGGCCGGCTCCTGGTCAAGCTCAAGCGTGAGATCATCCGCATGGATCACCCGACGATCCGCCCCGAGGCAGATCGGGCCCCAGCTGTGACGCCGCCGACCCTGCGGCGCTGGCTCGATCAGGGCCACGACGACGACGGCCGCGAGGTCGTCCTCCTCGACACCCGGAATGCGTTCGAGGTGGACTACGGCACGTTCGCGGGCGCGGTCGACTGGCGCATCGAGCGGTTCACCCAGTTCCCGCACGCCGCCACCGCTCATCGCGAGGACCTCGCCGGCAAGACCGTGGTCAGCTTCTGCACCGGAGGCATCCGCTGCGAGAAGGCGGCCATCTACCTCCGCGACGCCGGTGTGGACGCGCTGCAGCTGGACGGCGGCATCCTCGGCTACTTCGAGCAGGTCGGCGGTGAGCACTGGAACGGCGACTGCTTCGTCTTCGACGGGCGTGAGGCCCTCACGCCCTCCCTCGAACCGCGCGCGACCTCCTGACCGGGCGGGTGCCGCCGACGCCGCCGAGACCGCGAGCTCGCGATCGCCGAGCACGTCCGGTCTCGCCCCGGCCGCCGGGTACTCTGGGTCCGGCTCGAAAGGACACCGGATGGCGGCGACCGGCAAGACCGACCTCAAGAGGGAGCTCGCGGCCTACACGGCGCGACGGGGGCGCTGCGATCTCGTGGACCTGCCGCCGTTGCGATACCTCATGATCGACGGGTACGGCGACCCGAACGAGGCCGAGTACGGCGACGCCGTCGCGACGATCTTCCCGGTCGCCTACCGCCTGAAGTTCTTCAGCAAGAAGGAGCTCGGTCGCGACTACGTCGTGATGCCGCTCGAGGCGCTGTGGTGGTCGGACGACATGGCGAGCTTCACGACCGCCCGCGACAAGTCCCGCTGGAACTGGACGGCGATGAACCTCGTGCCCGATTGGATCACCGACGACCATTTCGACGCCATCCGCACCGAGGTCGGTTCGGGCGGCGCGCCCGCCATCGACCGGCTCCGGCTCGAGACGTTCGCCGAGGGCGCGTGCGTGCAGACGCTCCACATCGGCTCGTTCGACGATGAAGGACCGGTGCTGGCACAGCTCCACGAGGAGGTCATCCCCGAGCGGGGCCTGCGCATGCGGGGCCGCCACCACGAGATCTACCTGAGCGACATCCGCCGCACCGAGCCGGCGAAGCTGCGTACCATCCTCCGTCAGCCGGTGGAGCCGCGAGGCTGATCCGGGGAAGCCGGTGTTCGCCGGCTACGGCGCCTGAGTCCACGACACGGTGCCGTCCCCCTGGACGGTCACGTCGACCTGCAGCGGACTGCTGGGGGTCGTCACCGCGCAGCGGAAGATCGATCCGACCGCGGTCGGCGGGTTCTCGGGGCACACGACGACTGCGAGCTCGCCGCTCTGCGCCTGGATCCAGGCGGTGATGTCCTCTTCCAGCGCGGCGGCGTCCACGGTGCTCGCGGAGGTGAGCATGCGGAAGACGAAGAACGCGATCAGCAGAGCCGACAGCACGAGTGCGATCACGGCGGAGCCCTTGCGCGTGGGGCGGAGGATCGCGATCACCAGTCCGATCACCGACAGCACGAAGGCCGCTGCTCCGAGCGCCATCGCCCCGAGCCCGACCACGAGGGCGAGAGACGGGTCACGTGCTGGCACGAGCCAGGTCAGCGCCGCGATCGCGCCGAGGGCCAGAAGGGCGAGCACCAGCGCGGCCACCGCCGGCCCGTTGCTCGAGGGCGCGCGCGGGCCGGTCAGCGATGAAGAAGGTGTCGGCACGGACCCTGTGCGCACGATGGGATCGAGCGGACGCGCATGGTCCGTCCACGCCCTGCCGTCCCACCAGCGGGTCTCGCCGGTGGCGTGGTCGAAGAGCCATCCCGGAGACGGCACGGAACCCGCAGTCGATTGTTCGCTCATCGAATCCCCAGCGTGAGTGACCATCGCGGTACCCAACCGCGATGAGAGAAACCTAGCGCACGCCTGCGAGAGCGGTCCAGTGCCTCGGCGTCACCAGCCGGCGCGAGTGGGGGAGTGGCCCGGGCGCGCGTCGTCGGGCATCGCCATCTCGGCGCGGACGCCGAGGAGGCGGAGGGGTCGATCGGGTTCGATCCGCTGCACCAGCCGGAGGATCTCGGAGACGACCGTGTCACGGTCGAAGGTCTCGGGGATCTTGTGCACGAAGGTCTTGGTGAGGAAGGGCGCGTACCTCACCTTGAGACCCACTCCGACGACGGGTCTGCCCTCGGCGACGACGTCGGCGAGGACCTGCGCGGCGAGGTCGCGCGCGGTCTGTTCGATTTCTCGGCGGTCGACGATGTCCTGCTGGAACGTGGTCTCCCGGCCATGCCCGCGTGCGACCCAGGGAGTGTCATCGACGACGGATGAGCCGTCGCCGCGCCCCAGCCGGCGGTACCACGGGCCCATCTTGGGACCGAACTCGGCGGCGAGGACGCTCTCGTCGGCGCGGGCCAGCTGTTCGACGGTCAGGATGCCGTGACCCGCGAGTCTTCGCGAGATCTTCGTGCCGACACCCCAGAGGGCTGCGGTGGGGCGGTCGCCCATGACGTCGAGCCAGTTCTCGGCGGTGAGCCGGAACGTGCCCTGCGGCTTGCCGAAGTCGGTGGCGTTCTTCGCCCGCACCAGAGTGTCGCCGATGCCGACGCTGCAGTGCAGGTCGGTGCGGGCGAGGACGGCGCGCTGGATGCTCCGGGCGTACTCTTCGGGGTCATCGCTGGTGACCCCGACGAAGGCCTCGTCCCATCCCAGCACCTGCACGACGACACCGGGCTGCGCGCGCAGGGTCGCCATGACCTCGTCCGACGCGGCGGTGTACGCCGGTGCGTCGACCGGCAGGATGATCGCATCCGGCGCCTTCCGGGCGGCGATGCGCAGCGGCATCCCCGAACCCACGCCGAACGCGCGCGCCTCGTAGGAGGCGGTCGACACGACCGCGCGCTCGGTGGGATCGCCTCGCCCACCGACGATGACCGGCTTGCCGGCGAGCTCGGGTCGGCGCAGCACCTCCACGGCAGCGATGAACTGGTCGAGGTCCACGTGCAGCACCCATGGGCGGGCGGGCTCGGTCATGGACTCCAGTGTGGCGGCATCCTCTGACCGCGGCCAGCCGGCCGCCCTGACAAATCCGCGGCTCATCCGCAACCCCCTCCGCGATCTCGTCCCGGTCGCGGAGGCTGGCGCAGACACCTGAGGAGGAACCATGAAGGCGATGACCTACCGCGGTCCCTACAAGCTGCGCGTGGAGAGCAAGCCCGACCCCGTGGTCGAGCACCCCAACGATGCCATCGTGCGCGTGGAGCTGGCCGCCATCTGCGGATCTGACCTGCACCTGTTCCACGGCATGATGCCCGACACGAGGATCGGGCACACCTTCGGGCACGAGTTCATCGGCACCATCGAGGAGGTCGGGGGCTCCGTCCAGAATCTTCGGGTGGGCGACCGGGTGATGGTTCCCTTCAACATCTACTGCGGATCGTGCTTCTTCTGCGCGCGCGGCCTCTTCTCCAACTGCCACAACGTCAACGCGAACGCGACGGCCGTGGGAGGCATCTACGGCTACTCGCATACGACCGGCGGGTACGACGGCGGACAGGCCGAGCTCGTGAGGGTCCCTTTCGCCGACGTCGGGCCTTCGATCATTCCCGATGACATCCGAAGCGAGGACGCCCTCCTGCTGACCGACGCGTTCTCGACCGGCTACTTCGGAGCGCAGCTCGCCGACATCGTCGAAGGTGACACCGCGGTGGTGTTCGGCGCCGGGCCGGTCGGCCTGGCGGCGGCGCGATCGTGCTGGCTGATGGGCGCCGGGAGAGTCATCGTCGTCGACTACCTCGACTACCGGCTGCGCAAGGCAGAGGAGTTCGCCTTCGCGGAGACGATCAACTTCGGTCAGGTCGACGACATCGTCCGCGAGCTCAAGAAGATGACGGACGGGCTGGGGGCGGATGTCGCGATCGACGCCGTGGGTGCGGAGGCGGACGGGCACGTGATGCAGCACGTCACCTCGGCCAAGCTGAAGCTTCAGGGCGGCTCGCCGGTCGCTCTCAACTGGGCGATCGACACCGTCCGCAAGGGCGGCACCGTCTCGGTGATGGGCGCCTACGGCCCGCACTTCAGCGCCGTCAGGTTCGGCGACGCGATGAACAAGGGATTGACGATCCGCACCAACCAGGCGCCGGTGAAGCGGCAGTGGCCGCGGCTGTTCGACCACATCCGCGCCGGGCACCTGCGCCCGGGCGACCTCATCACCCATCGATTCCCCTTGGACGAGATCGCCGAGGGCTATCACGTCTTCTCGTCGAAGCTCGACGACATCATCAAGCCGGTCATCGTTCCGGTGCCCTGACGCGAACGGAGGAGGAGACATGCCCTACACCGCAGACAAGCCCGGCGGCCGCCCCGACCCCGAGGAGCTTCGTGCTCGCATCCCCGGCTGGGGAGCAGACCTCGACCCGGCGAACCGGCCGGCCTTTCCCCGGGAGACGCCCGGCATCGTGACGGGTGCGCACTGGCGCCTTCCCGAGCAGCAGCGTGATCATGGCCGGCGGGAGCGCTCGGTCGAGCACGAGCGGCTGACGCCGGTCTTCGGAACCGCGCAGCCGCTTCACGGGGCGGCCGGCGTCATCCGCCGCTTCGCCTACGACAGGTACAGCGAGGGGCAGACGGCGCACTGGCTGCTGCTGCTCATGGGCGACCGGGTGGATGCGGTGACGGCGCACCTGAGATCGTTCGCCACCCTGAACCCGGACAATCCCGTCGTGCAGACCGGTGTCCTGGGCGAGCGGGGGCATCGTCCGATCGGCTCCCGGTTCGGCCGCGGCCGGGTGGACATGAAGCACGCCTGGCTGGACCCGCTGATCGTGGTGGGCCCGTGGGTGCTGGCGCTCGGATCGATCGTGCTGCTCGTCCGCGGGCTCGTGCGAGCGGTCGGTCGCCGCCACTGAGGCGGCGTGTCGGCCGCGTGAATTCACGCCAGGGCGAAAAAGATCACGCGACGTGCCGGCCCGAAGGCAGCGCGTCGCGTGAGGATCGACTCGTCGGTCGGGGCGGATCACTCCGCCCCGACCGTCAAGAGGATCAGAGGGGCCGGATGTTGGCGGCCTGCATGCCCTTCGGGCCGCGCTCCGCCTCGAACTCGACCTTCTGGTCTTCGCGGAGCTCCTTGTAGCCCTCGCCGGTGATCGCGCTGAAGTGCGCGAACAGGTCGGCGCCGCCATCATCGGGAGCGATGAAGCCGAAGCCCTTTTCGGAGTTGAACCATTTCACGGTGCCAGTGGCCATCGTGTCTTTCCTTCTACTTTTCGGGCCGCGCGAAGCGACCGGGGTGCCGCGCCGCTGTGTGCGGAGCGGACGGATGGGACGAGCAGAGCCCGTGGGAATGTGAGTCTGGACGATGGATGCCTCGACCGCAAGATGTGCGACGGTGCGCGTCTCGTGGTGGCCGAGGTTCTCGCCGCGTGCCCCGAAGGCCGCGTAGCCGTGAGGGGTGGTCGCGACGAAGCCGGCGTATTCGCCGGCTGATGTCGCCACGAACACGTCGTCGTCGGCCTGACGCCAGTCGAGCGACGGTCGGGATGAAGCGGTGGTGCAGATGCTGAAGGTCAAGAGGTCTTTCAGGGAGTGCGCGGCGGTGACGCTCGTACGCGGAAATCGAAGGGCTACGGATGTCAGTTTCGACGATCCGGACGTCGGGGTGTCTGCTACTCCACAGTGAGGCAGTGGGCTTCGACGCATAGACCCGAGTGGGCGATGACCACCCTAGCACGGAAGGTCCAACGGACGCACCCCTTGCCGAACGATATATCGCTGAGTATCGTTCGAGTATCGGATGAAGATCACTGAGGAGGTCATCATGAGCGGTTCCAACATGGGGGACTGGTTCGGAACGAGCGGTCGCGGCGCCGGTCAGGGCGCGGGCGGGGGCGGCCTCTGGGACGCGATGGATCAGCTGCGCACGATGTTCGAGCAGAAGGTCGGCGGCGCGACTCGGATGGGTCGAGGTGACGTGCGTGCCTCGGTGCTGGCGCTGCTCGCGGAGCGGCCGATGCACGGCTACCAGATCATCCAGGAGATCGACGAGCGCAGCGGCGGCTCGTGGAAGCCGAGCCCCGGCTCGGTGTATCCCACGCTGCAGCTGCTGACCGACGAGGGACTGGTCATCGCCGAGGAATCCAACGGACGCAAGACGTATTCGCTCACCGCCGAAGGCCGCCAGGCTGCCGAGGGAGCGGAGAAGTCGGCCCCGTGGGAGTCCCAGGCGCCCAAGGAGAGCGCCCGCACGGCACTGCCCAAGGCAGGTATGGAGCTCGCTCAGGCGGTCGCGCAGGTCGGCCGGTCGGGTTCGCCCGAGCAGGTGAAGCAGGCCGTCGACGTGCTCGAAGAAGCCCGTCGCAAGATCTACTCGATCCTCGCTCAGGGCTGACCGGATGCCGGCGGCTCCTCGGCGCCCTGCGGATCGGAGCATGGCCGATTCGATGCCCGACGCCGGGGCATCCCGTGCCCGCTACCGCCGGATCCTGCGCTTCGCTGCGCGATACATCGCACAGGCGTGGTGGTACGAGCTCTTCCTGCCCCGGATCGGGCTGAGCCGCCTCGCGGCACGCGGCCGCGCGGCGCGGCTGCACAACATCGCCCGAAGGTTCCACACCCTCGCGGTGTCGCTCGGCGGGTTGATGATCAAGGTCGGCCAGTTCATGTCGTCGCGGCTGGACGTGCTCCCGCCGGAGATCACGAAGGAACTCGAAGGTCTCCAGGACGAGGTGCCACCGGTCCGCTTCGCCGCGATCCGCGCGCTGGCCGAGGCCGAGCTCGGCGTCGCGCTGACCCGGGCGTACTCGTCCGTGGATGAGGTGCCCGTGGCTGCGGCATCCCTCGGTCAGGCGCATCGTGCGCGCCTGTCGGTCGACGACGCGGCCCAGGCGGGGTTCAGCGACGTGGTCGTCAAAGTGCAGCGACCCGGCATCGACGAGATCGTGGCCGTGGACCTGGCCGCGCTCCGCAAGGTCGCCGGCTGGCTCAGCCGGGTTCGGATCGTGTCCGACCACGTCGATCTGCCGGCGCTGATCGAGGAGTTCGCCCAGACGAGCCGCGAAGAGATCGACTACCTGCACGAGGCCGCGAACGCCGAGCGCTTCGCCGAGGGTTTCGCCGGCGATCCGCGCGTGAGCGTGCCCGAGATCGTGTGGGAGCGCACCACCCGCCGCGTGCTGACCCTGGCCGACGTCACGGCGATCAAGATCAACGATGTCGAGGGGCTGCGCGCCGCCGGAATCGACCCGGCCGAGGTCGCCGCCCAGTTCGCCACGGTGATGTTCGACCAGCTGTTCCAGCACGGCTTCTTCCACGCCGACCCGCACCCCGGCAACATCTTCGTCACGCCCACCCCCGGCGGCCCCCGCGCGTGGAAGTTCACGTTCATCGACTTCGGCATGATGGGCGAGGTTCCCGACCGCCTCCGCCGCGACCTGCAGCAGGTCGTGATCGCAGTGGCCTCCCGCAACGGCCGCCAGCTGGTCGACAGCATCCGAGATGTCGGTGTCCTGCTTCCCTCAGCGGACACCGCCGAGCTCGAGCGGGCCATGACGGCGCTCTTCGCGCGGTTCGGTGGGATGGGGTTCGCCGAGCTGCAGCGGGTGGACCCGCGCGAGTTCCAGGACTTCGCGACCGAGTTCGGCGACGTGGTGCGCTCGCTGCCGTTCCAGCTGCCGGAGAACTTCCTCCTCATCGTGCGCGCCGTCTCCCTGACGTCGGGGATGTGCAGCTCGCTGGACCCGGAGTTCAACATCTGGGATGCGGTGGAGCCCTATGCCGGACAGCTCGTCCGAGGCGAGCGCGGCAACATCGTGCAGGCGGCGCTCGCCGAGGCGGCATCGGTCGCCGTCATCGCGGCGCGACTGCCGCGCCGGTTCGACGATCTCGCGACGCGCCTCGAGAACGGCCAGCTCGCGGTGGACACTCCGCGGCTGGACCAGCGAATCCGGCGCCTCGAGCGGGTCGCGCGACGAATCGTCTCGGCGATCCTCTTCGCCGGACTGCTCGTCGCAGGGGTCGTGCTGCGACCGGACGAGCCGGTCCTCGGCACGGTGCTCGCCGTCGCCTCGCTCGTGCCACTTCTGCATGCGGTGTTCGCGGGGGTCGGCCGTCGCTAGCGGGTCAGGGGCGGTAGCGGTAGTGCTCCGACACGTTGTTGATCCATGTCACGAACCGGCGGGCGGCGGCATCCTGTCCGGCAGGGACGGTCGCCAGCCACACCTCGCCCGCCACTTCGACGACGAGGTAGCCGGCGCTCGGGTCGACGGCCTTCTTGAGCAGGCGCGGCGTGATCGGACCGGAAACGTCCCGCAGCACCCTCGCGGTCGCGGGAGCGGCGAGCCGCCCCCGCTTCAGCAGCTCCGAGCCGCTGGCGTGGGATGCCGCGGCGCCGGCGACGGGGTGGCTGGACGCTCCGAAGTGGATCCATCGTCCGTCCACGACGAGGCCGGCGAGCGACTGCTCCTCACCGCTGAACCTGGCAGCGTCGGTCCAGCGCGCGCCGTCCCACCATCGCTGCCGTCCACGGCCGTCGTCGTACCAGCCCGGCGCCGTCCGGGTGGTCGTCGGGGGAGCGGCATCGACGTGGAGCTCGACGTCGGGTTCGCGCAGGTCGATGTAGTGCTCGGTCCAGCGCGCGCCGTCCCACCACCGCTGCTTGCCGGTGCCGTCGTCGTACCAGCCTGGTTCCGCCGCCATGGATCGAGGGTAGCTCCGCTCGGCGCTGCGTGGAGATCCCGCGACCGACCACGGCCGGCAGACGACGGATGCCGCGACCCGGTGGGCCGCGGCATCCGCTGTGCTCGCCCTTACGCGGTGGCGTCGGCGCGCTTCGGCAGCACCCAGCCGGCACGCGGGAAGTGGCAGGTGTAGCCGTTGGGGTACGTGATCAGGTAGTCCTGGTGCTCGGGCTCGGCCTCCCAGAACGGCGCCGCCGGCTCGATCGTGGTGACCGCCTTGCCCGGCCACAGGCCGGAGGCGTCGACGTCGGCGATGGTGTCGCGGGCGACGCGCTCCTGCTCGGGCGAGAGCGGGAAGATGGCCGACCGGTAGCTCGACCCGATGTCGTTGCCCTGCCGGTCGAGGGTGGACGGATCGTGGATCTGGAAGAAGAACGCCAGGACGTCGCGATACGTCGTCTCGGTGGGGTCGAAGACGATCTCGACCGCCTCGGCGTGGCCGGGGTGGTTGCGGTACGTCGCGTGGTCGTTGTCGCCGCCGGTGTAGCCCACGCGGGTGTCGAGGACGCCGGGCTGGCGGCGGATGAGGTCTTCCATTCCCCAGAAGCAGCCGCCCGCGAGGACGGCCGTCTCGGTGTCGGGGTTCTGCGTGATCGCGCCGGTGTCGGTGGGTCCGCTGGTCATGGGGATCTCCTCATCAAGTTCGTTCGGTGCAGTATCTCAGG
Source organism: uncultured Actinomycetota bacterium (assembly GCA_963754635.1). GTDB lineage: Bacteria > Actinomycetota > Actinomycetes > Actinomycetales > Microbacteriaceae > Microbacterium. The sequence goes on from CAVWGM010000003.1 coordinate 596,721, forward strand.
CGGCGGTGACGCCGTCTGCAGGTGTCAACGCCGATCAGGTCGGTATTGGTCCCGCGAAGCTGGGTGCGCGGTGTGAGTTCGCCCCGTCAGGCGTGAGCGGAGCCCCGGGCGTGCTGCACGGCGAGCCCGGAGAGTGCCACGAGGTCGTCCGCGCGCAGGCCTGGCCAGCCGTGGAGTCGCGGCATCCACTCCGCCGGCAGCGCAGCTGCCCCCCACCGCGCCCCCGCGAGAGAGCCGGCTATCGCGGCGACCGTGTCGGTGTCGTTTCCGCCCCGGACCGCACGCTCGAGGGCGTCGACGAGCGAGACCGCTCCGGCGCTCGCCGCGAGTGCGGCCTGGAACGCCCGCACGACCCAGCCGTTGTCCTTCGAGAACCAGCGCGGATGCGCGCCCGGTTCCAGGGCCTCGGCGATCAGATCGCCCCAGCGCTCGCGACGGCCGTCGGGAATCCAGGGCAGCTGGGCCTGAACGTCGAGCTCGCCGGTCAGGACGGCATGGCGGATCGCCAGGCACCACAGCGCGCAGGCATCGGCGTTGTCGTCCTCCCAGTGGGTGAGGCGCGCGACGCGTCCCGCGGCCTCGACGAGTTCGGCGGGTCCGCGCTCGAGGTACCCGAGCGGCAGAGGCCCGGTCCGCATGAGCGAGCCGTTTCCGCCGCTGCGTCCGGTGCTGTCGTGGACCGCGCGGGATGCGGCGACCGCCGCTGCTTCCGAGACGTCTTCGCCGAGCAGTCCGAGCACGGCCCTGGTCTGGGTGCCGACGTCCGGGGCGTCGCGCGCCCACTCTCGCCACTCCGCCACGATGCGCCCGAGGACCGCCGGGTCCTCGAGGGACTCGCCACGGCTCAGAGCGTGAAGGATCGGCACCGCCATGCTGGTGTCGTCGGTCCACTCGCCGACCGCGTGCCCGAAGTGACCGCGGCCGAATTCGACCGGTGCCTCATCGGTCAGCGACGGCCCGAACTCGTATTGCGAGCCGAGGGCGTCGCCTGCGGCGGACGCGATGACGGCGCCCACGGCGCGGTCCAGCTGGAGGGTAGTGAGAATCATAGGAATTGTCCCGTGAATGAGCACCCCGCCTCGATCGGCGGAAGCCGACCGGACTGCGGGCGCCGTAACGACGCGTCCCCCGAGCCGGCTCATGCCGACAATGAGGAGCTTATGAGAACGGTCTGACACTCGCACGCATATCCGTTGCCGGCAAGACGCGGGATCGGCGTAGCCTGGGTCGATGCTCGCCGAACCATCCACGTCGAGCGCTCGGCACCAGCTCGCGGCGGTCGCAGCGGCCGCGGCATCCGCTCCTCGAGAGCTCCCCGGCTTCGCGGGGCTCTCCGCTCCCGCCGACTCCCGGCCCGCCGCCGTCCTCATCCTTTTCGGTGTGCTCGACTCCATCGCCGGCAGGCGGGACGCCGACGCGCCGGCCGTGTCGCGCGATCTCGATGTGCTGCTCCTGGCCCGTGCGACGACGCTGCGATCGCACCCCGGTCAGGTCGCGTTTCCGGGCGGGCGCGTCGATCCCGGAGATGACGGCCCCGTCGCCGCGGCGCTCCGCGAGGCCGAAGAGGAGACCGGCCTGGACCCCGCCGGTGTCGAGGTCCTCGGAACACTCGAAGAGGTCCCGCTCTCAGGCTCACTGCACCTCGTCACTCCCGTGCTCGGCTGGTGGCGGCATCCGTCCCCGGTCCGTGTGGTCGACCTGGCAGAGTCCGCCGATGTGTTCCGGGCGCCGGTGGTGGACTTGCTCGACCCCGCGAACCGCGGTGTGACGGTGATCCGTCGCGGAAGCAGAGAGTGGCGCGGGCCCGGCTTCGTGGTCCCGTACGCGGGCGGCGAGCACGTCGTCTGGGGATTCACCGGGATGCTGCTGGACGGCCTCTTCGACCGGCTCGGGTGGACGGAGCCGTGGGACGAGGAGCGCGAGCTGTCGTTCGACCCGTAGGCGGCGCGCCCACCTCCGGGGATAGCCTCGTCCCGTGACCCCGACCCCGCACCGGCTCACCCGCGACCAGGCTCGTCGCATCATCGTGCGCGCGCAGCTGCTGGACGCGGAGCGCCCGGGAGACGTGGTCGAGGTGGCCGAGCAGCTCGGCTACATCAAGATCGATCCCACGGCGACGATCGCGCCCTGTGAGCAGACCGTCCTCTGGTCGCGCATCGGCTGGTCCTACGAGGCGGGTCAGCTGCGCAAGGCCGTCGAGATCGACCGGCTCCTCTTCGAGTTGGACGGCGCCTTCCGGCCGATGAGCCTCCTGCCGCTGATGCTCCCGGCCATGCGCTCATGGCCGCGCCGCGAGAGCAGCCGGCAGTGGCTCGACGCGAACACGCGCTTCCGCAGCGACGTGCTCGCGCGTCTCACCGCCGAGGGGCCGCTCCTGGCGAGTGACATCCCCGACACGGCCCAGGTCGATCGGGCTCCCGACGGGTGGTCCGGAAAGAACCAGGTGCCCCACATGCTCGACTTCCTCGCCCGTCGCGGGGAGGTCGCCATCGTCGGCCGCGAGGGCCGCCATCGCCGCTGGGACATCGCCGAGCGCGTCTACCCGCAGGGCCTGCCGCAGTATGACGAGACCGAGGCGCGCAGCATGCTCGAAGAGCGCCGGCTTCAAGCCGCCGGCCTGGCCAAGCAGAAGTCGCCGTGGACCGGCAGTGGCACGGCGGGGGAGCCGGCCACCGTCGAGGGCAGCCGGTGGGCCTTCCGGGTCGACCCGGCCGCGCTGGCGGCGCTCGACGAAGACGACGGCGGCCGGGTGGCGCTGCTCAATCCGTACGACAGCGCCCTCTTCGATCGGCCCCGGCTCGCGGAGGTGTTCGAGTTCGAGTACGTGCTCGAGCAGTTCAAGCCGGCCCCGCAGCGGGTCTACGGCTATTTCGCCCACCCGATCCTGCTGGGCGACCGGTTCATCGGGATGCTGGATGCCGAGGTCGACAAGAGGAACGAGGTGCTGCGCGTCAACGCCATCCACGAGTTCCTGCCGTTCGAGCCCGAGGAGAGCGAGATGGTGCGCGCCGAGATCATGGACCTGGGCGAATGGCTCGGGATGCCGGTCGCCGGTCTCCCGTGACCTCGCGCAGCCTCAGGCCCGGGTGCCGGTCCACCCCAGCGCGGGGGCGACATGCGTGGCGAACGCGTCGATGACCCGCAGGTTGAACTCGACGCCCAGCTGGCTGGGGATGGTCAGCATCAGCGTGTCGGCCGTCGCGATCGCCGCGTCGTCCCTCAGCTGCTCGATGAGCACGTCCGGCTCGGCCGCGTAGGTCTTGCCGAAGGTCGAGCGCATGCCGTCGATGACCCCGATCTGGTCGCCGTCCTGGCGTCCCCCGAAGTACAGGTGATCCTCGGCGGTCATGAGCGGGAAGATCGAGCGACTCACCGAGACGCGCGGCTCGCCGGCATGCCCGGCCGCCCGCCAGGCGGCGCGGAACGCATCGATCTGCTCGGCCTGGAGGACGTCGAACGGACGCCCGTCGGCCGAGGTCAGCAGCGTCGACGACATCAGGTTGACGCCGATCGTTCCCGCCCACTCCGCCGAGTCGCGGTTGCCGGCGCCCCACCAGATGCGCGAGCGCAGACCGGGAGAGTGCGGCTCGATGCGCTGCATCCCCGTACCGCCACCGAACGGCGATGCCGCGTCGCGCTCGGCGAGCCCCTCGCCATCCACGGCGCGCAGGAACAGGTCGAAGTGCTCGCGCGCGAGGTCCGCGCCCCGCGGATCGGCCGAGCCGGTGTAGCCGAACGCCTCGTACCCGCGCACCACCGTCTCGGGTGAGCCGCGGCTCACGCCGAGCGCGAGTCGTCCGCCGGAGATGAGATCGACGGATGCCGCTTCCTCGGCGAGGTACAGCGGGTTCTCGTAGCGCATGTCGATCACCCCGGTGCCGACCTCGATGCGCTCCGTCTTCGCGGCGATGGCGGCCAGAAGAGGCATGGGCGAGGACTGCTGGCGGGCGAAATGGTGCACGCGGAAGTACGCGCCGTCGACGCCGAGGTCATCCATGCCCTGGGCGAGATCGATGGCTTGCAGCATCGAGTCGCCTGCGGAGAGCTGACGGCCTCCGCCGAGAGGGCCGTAATGTCCGAACGAAAGGGTTCCGAAGCGCTGCATGTCGAGTGCAACGGTACGCCCGCGGCATCCATTCCGGTGAATGGATGAATCGGCCCGCCGATGTCCGCCCCGCATGCCACACCGCTTCGCGGAGCGGATTCAAGGGTCTGACCCGCCGGGTGCCGCCGTGCCTACGATGGGGAGAGGCGATCCGGATGGAGGCGAGGTCGATGGTCCAGGTGCGAGTGGCAGGCGTCGCGCTCGACGCGTCGGGCCAGCACGTCGTTCTGCTCAAGCCGATCGACGAGATCCCGGGCGATGGGCAGGTCCTGCCCATCTGGATCGGTCAGCTCGAAGCCACCTCGATCCTCGTCGCCATCGAGCAGGCGCCCGTTCCTCGCCCTCTCGCACACGACCTCATGCGTTCGCTCATCGACGCGCTCGACGCCGAGGTGACGGGGGTCGAAGTGACCCGCATCGACGACGGCACGTTCTACGCGGAGATCAGACTGATCACGCCCTCCGGACCGAAGATCGTCGACGCCCGCCCATCGGATGCCGTGGCCCTGGCCACCCGCGTCGGCGCGGGCATCTGGGTCGCCGACGCGGTGATCGCCGAGGCGGGCGTGCCGGACGTGCTGACCGAGGTCGACGCCGCGGAGCGCCTCGATGAGTTCAAGCGGTTCCTCGACGACGTCGAGCCCGAGGATTTCGAGGCCTGACGTCCGGATTCGAGGTCAGAGCCTCGCGTAGCGCGACCGCGCGAGGCAGAACAGCCCGTACACGATGAAACCGGCACCGACCACCCAGAGGATCGCCGTCCCGAACGGCAATTCGGCGAGAGCCCGGAGCGCGCCATCCAGTCCTCCCGCGGTCTTCGGCGTCGTGCGTGACCGCAGCGACGACGAAGAGCACCCCGGCGACCGTGACGGCGATGCCCTTCGCGACATAGCCGACGACGCCGAAGGTCACGATGCCGCGCCCGGCCACGCCGTCGGGCAGATCGAGGTGCTTCTCGAAGCCACGTGTGAAGCCTCGGATGACGAAGGCGATGCCGATCGCGGCCACGACGACGCCGATGGCACCGAGGACGAACTCACCGCCGGGACTTGCGAGCAGCTGAGCGCTCAGGGTCGAGTCCGCACCTGATCGGGCGCGGAGCGCCGTCGTGATCGCGGTCCCCGCGAGAGCGAGATAGGCCAGCGCGGTGCCGAGGTACTTCGCCCGGTGTGCCCAGCGGCGCTTGGCATCGGGGTCGCGCTCGACGACGGCCTCGGTCACCTGCCAGGCAGCGAGGGCGATCAAGCCCAGTGCGATGACCCACAGTATGGCAACGCCCGCGGGCGTCTCGCGGATCTGCTCCATCGCGGCATCCTGATCCGCGTCGCCGGCTCCGCCGCCCGAGATCGAGATGGCGATACCGCCGATGACGGCGTGCACGATCCCGAGAACGACGAACCCGATCCGCGCGAGCGTTCGGAAGACGGTCGAGCGCTGTGCCGTTCGGGCGGCGTTGCGGGGCGTGGTCACCTCCGAAGCGTAGCGATGGGATACCTCGCCACGGTTGCCCTTGACTTTCGTGAGGTCCGCGTCGGTGGGCCGGACGGGAATAGGCGCGACCAAACTGGAGCTATACCCTCTGGGGGTATAGCTCCCCATCAACTGGAGGAGAGGGATGGCGATGGAGCACCAGCACGCTCAGCATGATGGGCACGAGGGACATCAGCTCCACGATCCCGCAGGGACAGCGACCTCCGCCCGGAGTCTGAACCGGATGGCTGCCAGCGCGACTCTGCACTGCCTGACCGGGTGCGCGATCGGCGAGATCCTGGGCCTGATCATCGGCACGGCGGTCGGGCTCTCGACCGGATGGACGATCGCTCTCGCCGTCACGCTCGCCTTCCTGTTCGGCTACACCCTGTCCACGCTGCCGCTGCTGCGATCCGGGTTGGCCGTCGGGTCGGCGCTCAGCATCGTGCTGGCTGCGGACACCCTGTCGATCGCCGTCATGGAGATCGTGGACAACGCCGTCATGGCGATGATCCCAGGAGCCATGGACGCGGGTCTGGTGAACGTCGTCTTCTGGATGGGCATGATGATCGCGCTGACGGTGGCATTCTTCGCCGCGTACCCGGTCAACCGCGCCCTCCTCAAGCGAGGAAAGGGCCACGCACTCATCCACGGCCACCGCGGCACGGCTGCGCCCACGGGTGCCCGCCGGTACATCCCGAACCTCTCGTCGGGACTGCTCGTCGGCGTCATCGTCAGCTTCATGCTCGGTGGCCTGCTTGTCGCGACGGCCGCCACGCTCGAGGGAGCCGCGGTCGACTCGCACAGCAGCGCCGAGCATCGCCGCTGAAAGGGTGCTCGCCACGAACCCAGCGCTCGCGGCGGATTAGCCTTGCGCGACGACCGGCTCCGGCACCGCGACGGGGAACAGCAGGCGGACCGCCGCGAAGCCGAGAGCGGCGCCGACCAGCTGGGCCCCGATGAACGGCAACGCCGATGCCGGGGCGATTCCGGCGAAGGTGTCGGTGAACATGCGGCCGATGGTGATCGCGGGATTGGCGAAGCTGGTGGAGGACGTGAAGAAGTAGGCCGCGCCGATGTAGGCGCCGACGGCGGGGGCGGCCAGGTGCGAGCGCCCAGTGCGGACGAGAGCGAAGATCACCAGGATGAGGCCGGCCGTCGCCACGACCTCGGACAGCAGGAGTGGCGACGTCGACCGGTCGGTCGTGCTCCAGGCGACGGCGGGGGCGGCGAACATCACGTTCGCGAGGATCGCCCCGGCGATGCATCCGATCACCTGCACCGGGAGATAGATCGCGGCGGTCGACCACGACCGGCGGTGCAGCGCGATGTCGACGAGAGTGACCACGGGGTTGAAGTGTGCGCCCGAGATGGTGGCGAAGACCAGGATCAGGACCGTGAGGCCGAGAGCGGTCGCGAACGCGTTCTCGAAAAGCTGGAGGCCGACATCGCCGGGCGAGAGATTCTGTGCGGCGATCCCGGATCCGACGACGACCGCGGCGAGTCCTGCGCTGCCGAGGAACTCTCCCGCGGCAGCGCGTGCGTTGTGGCTCACGAGGCGACGAGGAGCTGCGAGACCCGGTCGAGCGCGCCGGGGACGAGCCTGAAGTACGCCCACGTGCCGCGCTTGGTGCGGGTGAGGAAGCCGGCGGTGGTGAGGATCTTGAGGTGATGCGAGACCGTGGGCTGGCTCAGGCCGACCGGTTCGATGAGGTCGCACACGCAGGCCTCCGAGTTCTCCGAGGCGGCGACGATGGAGAGCAGGCGCAGCCGGGTCGGATCCGCGAGAGCCTTCATCGTCGTTGCGAGCTGGTCTGCCTCGGCGGCGGTCAGCGGCTCGCGCACGAGGGGTGCGCAGCATACGCCGGCGGACACGCCCGTGACATCAGTGACGTCGAGCATCGTGGTCATGCATCGAGACTAGTCGATATTGACAGCGATCGATATCGCAGACAGAATCAGGGCATCGAAGTTCATCGATATCCCTGGAGGATGCTGTGACCCTGCTGGACCTCACCCCGCGCGTCGTGGACGCAGACCGCGTGTCGACGCTTCCGGTCGCCATCATCGGCGCCGGACCGATCGGACTGGCTGCCGCTGCGAATCTCGTCGAGCGCGGCATCGACTTCATCGTGTTCGAGGCAGGGGACCAAGTGGCCGCGAGCGTCCGCGCGTGGGGTCACACCCGGCTGTTCTCGCCGTGGAAGCACCTGGTCGATCCGGCGTCGGGCCGCCTGCTCGAGGCGCGAGGCTGGGCGCTGCCCGATCCAGAGCGGGCGCCGACGGGTGCGGAGCTCGTCGAGAAGTACATCGCTCCGCTCGCCGAAGTCGAGGCGATCGGCTCGCGTATCCGGCTCGGCGCGGAGGTCATCGGCGTCGCGCGCGAGGGCATGGACCGCACCCGCACGCGCTCGCGCGCGGCCACACCGTTCGCCGTCCGCATCCGGACCCGCGACGGAGAGGTCGAAGACGTCCCGGCTCGTGCCGTGATCGATGCCTCAGGCACGTACCTGTCGCCCAACCCGCTGTCCTCGAGCGGACTGGAGCTTCTGGGCATGTCGGAGATCGCCGACGCGGTCACGGCCGCGCTCCCGGACGTGCTCGGACGAGATCGTTCGCAGTTCGCAGGGCGGCGCACCACGGTCGTCGGCGCGGGGCATTCCGCAGCCAACACCCTGCTCGGACTGGCCGAACTGGCACGCCAGGTGCCCGGCACCTCGGTGACGTGGCTCATCCGCAACGCCCAGGCGGTTCGCGTGTCGTCGTCCGTGGATGACGAGCTCGCCGATCGTGCACGTCTGGGCAGCCGCGTGGACCAAGCCGTCGCCGACGGCCGCATCGCCGTCCTGGACGGCTTCGAGATCATCCGCGGTCGCCGGACGGCCGACGGTGTCGAGCTGGTCGGTCAGCGCCGCGGTGAGGTCGTGGCGCACGCGACCGATGTCGTGGTGAATGCCACCGGCTTCCGGCCGAACCTGGAGATCCTGCGGGAGATCCGGCTGGATCTGGACGAGATCGTGGAAGCCCCCAAACGCCTCGCGCCCCTCATCGACCCCAACGTGCACTCCTGCGGCACCGTGGAACCCCACGGCTTCCGCGAGCTCACGCACCCCGAGCAGGGATTCTTCATCGTCGGGATGAAGTCGTACGGGCGGGCCCCGACGTTCCTGTTGGCGACCGGCTACGAGCAGGTGCGCTCGGTCGCGGCCTGGCTTGCCGGCGACACCGCCTCCGCTGCCAGCGTGGAGCTCGTGCTGCCGAGCACGGGTGTCTGCTCGACGGACCTGAGTGGCGGGGACGGGTGCTGCTCCTGAGGTGGCTCGCCGAAAACACTCGATAGACTGTCGTCTATGGATCGGGATGCCGCGGGCCTGACGGTGCTGGCTGATCCCACACGGGCGAGGATCCTGCGCCTCATCAGAGACTCCGAGGACGGCCGCGTGCTGGTCGGAGGGCTGGCGGACATGCTCGAGCTGCGTCAGCCTACGGTCAGCCATCACATGAAGGCGCTGCATGACGACGGTGTGGTCGTGCGCGAACCGGCAGGGCGGCGGGTCTGGTATTCGATAGCCCCGGATCACGCCGATCGTGTCGACGCTCTGCTGGGTGGCTCGCGGCCGGCAGCCGACCCCGACCTGCCGCGGATCGCCTCCGATCTGGCGCTGCGTTTCCGCGGGGTCTTCAGCCCGGAGACGGTGCAGGCGACCGTTGTCGAGAGCTACGAACTGCTCGCTCGCGGTTCGGCCTCACCGATGCTGGCAAGTCGGACCGCATCGTTCGCCGCGACTCGACTGGAGGCGCTTGCGCACGGTCCGAGTCAGCACGGCGAAGCCGACGGTGCTGTTCGTGTGCGTGCAGAATGCGGGCAGATCGCAGCTCGCTGCCGGCATCCTTCGTCAGCTCGGCGGAGACGAGATCGTCGTTCGAACCGCCGGCTCTGCGCCCGCGGGGGATGTGCGCCACACCGTCGTCACGGCTCTCGACGAGATCGGAGTGCCGCTGGACGGGGAGTTTCCGAAGCCGCTCACCGACGAGGCGGTGCGTGCTGCGGACGTGGTGGTCACCATGGGCTGTGGAGATGCCTGTCCGGTCTATCCGGGTCGCCGGTATCTGGACTGGGACCTGGAAGACCCGGTGGGCAAGAGTCTCGACGAGGTTCGCGCGATCCGGGACGACATCGAGGCTCGCGTGCGCGCCCTGCTCGCCGAACTGGTGCCGCAGAGTTCACCGGATGTTTCCCTCGATATATAGATTCTCGTCTATGCTTTCTGGAAAGAGAGAGCGAGATCCCGATGACCGACAAGCCCACAGTCCTTTTCGTCTGCGTCCACAACGCGGGTCGTTCCCAGATGGCAGCAGGCTTCCTGCGTGCGCTGGGCGGCGACGACGTGGAGGTACTCTCGGCCGGTTCCGCGCCGAAGGATTCGATCAACCCGGTCGCCGTCGAGGCGATGGCCGAAGAAGGCATCGACATCAGCGAGAACACGCCGAAGGTGCTGACCGTCGAGGCCGTTCGCGAGTCGGATGTCGTGATCACCATGGGCTGCGGCGACGCGTGCCCGATCTTCCCCGGCAAGCGCTACGAGGACTGGGAGCTGGATGATCCGGCCGGCCAGGGCATCGAGAGCGTGCGTCCGATCCGCGACGAGATCCGGTCCCGCATCGAAGCGCTGCTCGCGGACCTGCTGCCCGAACGCGGTGCCGCGTGAGCACTTCACGGGGTCAGGAAGCACTCCTCAGCCCCGACTCGGTCCTCCACCGGGCATCGGAGCGGCTCGCCCACCAGTTCGTGGGCATGGTGAGCGAGGAGACCGTCGACCGGGTGGTGTTCGAGTCGTATACCGCCCTCGGGCGCACCGCGAGCGTGCATACGCACCTGGCGAGCTTGGCCGAGAAGTTCGCGCGGGACCGGCTGACGGCACTCGCGCAGTCGAGGGGCCTGATCGTCAAGACCGTCCCGGAGGTGCTGTTCGTCTGCGTCCAGAACTCCGGGCGGTCGCAGATGGCGGCGGCACTCACGCGACACCTGGCCGGTGACCGTGTCCACGTGCGCTCCGCAGGTTCGCAGCCGGGCGAGCGCATACTGCCCGAAGTGGCGTTGGTGCTCAGTGAGATCGGGCTCGACGTCACGGCGGAGTTCCCCAAGCCCCTCACCGACGACGTCGTCCGTGCGGCTGACGCCGTCGTGACCATGGGCTGTGGTGACGCGTGCCCGCTGTATCCCGGCAAGCGATACCTGGACTGGCAGCTCGATGATCCCTCGGATCTGGATCTCGAGGGCGTCCGCCGCGTCCGGGACGACATCCGGATTCGCGTCGAGCAGCTCGTCGCGGAGCTCGCGCCGATCTGATCGGCGTCAGCGTCAGCGTGCGTCGAGCTGACTGACGAACTCGTCGGCGGCGGCGAGCTGGTCGCGCAGCCGCTCTCGGCGTTCGGCGGCTTCGGACCGGATGGAGACGAGGCGTGCGCGCAGCCTGTCGTCGTCGGGGCGGTCGTCGAGGCCGCCGATGACGTCCAGGAGTTCCCGCATTGCTTCCAGCGAGTAGCCGAGAGGCTTCATTCGGCGGATGAGGAGCAGGCGGGACTCGTCCTCGGTCGTGTACAGCCGGAACCCCCCGTCACTGCGCCCGGTGGGCGTGAGCAGCCCGATCTCGTCGTAGTGACGGAGCGTGCGCAGCGACAGGCCAGTCCGCTCGGCGAGCTCGCCGATGTGCATGGTGCCGTTTTGTGGCATCGCCGCTCCGTTCGGTCGCAACCCTCACGTTACGGTAGAGTTGTGGCGTCCGCGATCTGCGGCTCCCTCATTCTTCCTCCTGGTCACTGATCAGACTCGCCCCGCCCGCTCGACAGGAGCAGCATGACCGCTGTCGTCCCCGCCCCAGACCCTGCCAGCCGGTACCGGATCGAACCGACCGTGCTGCAAGCGCTGCGCAGCCCTCGGCTCCTCACCCGCGAGGTGCTCGCAGGGCTCGTCGTGGCGATCGCGTTGATCCCGGAGGCGATCGCGTTCTCGATCATCGCCGGTGTCGATCCGCGTCTGGGGTTGTTCTCGTCCTTCGTCATGGCCGTCGCGATCTCCTTCCTCGGTGGACGGCCCGCGATGATCACCGCCGCCACCGGCGCCATCGCACTCGTCATCGCGCCGGTGGCGCGCGAGTACGGCATGGACTACTTCATCGCCACGGTGCTGCTGGGCGGGCTGATCCAGATCGTGCTGGCCGTGCTCGGCGTGGCGAAGCTGATGCGGTTCATCCCTCGCAGCGTGATGGTCGGTTTCGTCAACGCGCTCGCCATCCTGATCTTCGTCTCGCAGTTTCCGCAGCTCATCGACGTGCCCTGGATGGTCTACCCGCTCGTCGTGGTCGGACTCCTCATCATGTACCTGATGCCGCTTCTCACCCGCGCCATCCCTGCGCCGCTGGTCGCGATCGTCCTGCTCACCGCCGCGGCGGTCGTATTCGGTCTGAATGTGCCCACGGTCGGCGACCAGGGCGATCTGCCGGAGAGCCTGCCGGAGCTCTTCATCCCGAACGTCCCGCTCACCTGGGAGACGCTCGGGATCATCTTCCCGTTCGCTGCCGCCATGGCGATCGTCGGGCTGCTGGAGTCGCTGATGACCGCCAAGCTCGTCGACGACATCACCGACACGCACTCCCGCAAGACCCGCGAGGCCCTCGGCCAGGGCGCCGCGAACATCCTCTCGGGCGCATTCGGTGGCATGGGCGGCTGCGCGATGATCGGCCAGACCATGATCAACGTGAAAGCCTCCGGCGCACGCACCCGCATCTCCACGTTCCTCGCCGGTGTCTTCCTGCTGATCCTCGTGCTCGTGCTCGGCGACATCGTCGCCATCATCCCGATGGCCGCACTCGTCGCCGTGATGATCGTCGTCTCCGTCGCCACGTTCGACTGGCACAGCATCCGCCTCTCCACCCTTAAGCGCCTGCCCAAGAGTGAAACGCTCGTGATGGTGATCACGGTCGCCATCACGGTGTGGACCCATAACCTCGCCATCGGTGTGGGCGTCGGAGTCAGTCGCGGCGATGGTGCTCTTCGCCAGGCGGATCGCCCACTTCGTCACCGTCACCCGCCACGTCGACGTCGCGCAGAAGATCGCTCGCTACACCGTCGACGGCGAGCTCTTCTTCGCGTCCAGCAACGACCTCACGACCCAGTTCGAGTACACCCACGACCCCGACCAGATCATCATCGACATGTCCGGCTCGCACGTGTGGGATGCGTCGACAGTCGCCTCTTTGGATGCGATCCAGACAAAGTACGAACGGCTCGGGAAGACCGTCGTCTATGAGGGGATGAACGACGCCACGACGCAGTTCCACGGCCGCCTGACCGGAGGCCTGGGCGCCGGGCACTGAGCAGATGTGCCAGGCTGAGTGACGGATGCCGGGACGAACAGGGGGCAACGTGACTCGACCGCTGGCCGGCTTGTCCCGCAGCAACGTCGTGACCGAGCTGATGGCGGGTGTCACCCTCCTCGCCATCGCGATTCCGTTGAACATCGGCTACGCGCAGATCGCGGGTCTCCCGGCGACGGCGGGCCTGTACGCGTTGATCGTGCCGACAGTCGTGTACGTGCTGGTGGTGTCCTCCCGTCAGGTGGTGGCGTCTCCGGATGCCGCCGCCGCCGCCCTCGTCGCATCCTCGATCGGCGGGCTCGCCGCCGCAGGATCCGCCAACTACGCGACCCTCGCGCTCGCCCAGGCGATCATCTGCGGAGTGCTGTTTCTCCTTCTGTCGGTGTTCAAGCTCGGGTTCCTCGCCAACTTCCTCTCAAAGCCGATCCTCATCGGATTCGTCGGCGGGCTCGCCTTCGACATCCTGATCAGTCAGATCGCGAAGATGCTCGGGGTGAGCATCGACTCCGGAGGAGAGTTCGTCGACAAGACGGTCGCCCTCGTGACGGGGCTGGGGACCGCCAACATCTGGTCGCTGCTGATCTCGGTCGGCTCGGTGACCGTGCTGCTGCTCGGTCGCCGGTGGCTGCCGGTCGTGCCGTGGGCGCTGGTGGTGCTCGTCGTCACGACGGTCCTCGTCGTCGTGGTGCAGCTGGACGAGTTCGGCGTGGCGGTGCTGGGCGAGGTCCCGGCGGGTCCGCCGGCGCTGACCTGGCCGGTCATCGACTGGACCATGTGGCTCGCACTGATCCCGTCGGCGATCGCTCTCACGCTTGTGACCACAGCGGAGGGTCTGCTCGTATCCCGCTCGTACTCGGAGCGCCGTCACTACCCGTTCCGCGCCAACCGCGACCTCTTCGCCTTCGGCGTCGTCAACATCGCCGCCGGCGCGCAGGGCAGCTTCGCGGTGGGATCGTCGACCTCCCGAACGGCCGCCATGGACCAGGCGGGCTCCCGCACGCAATTGCCGTCGATCGTGCTGGCCGTCGGTACTCTGCTCCTGCTGCTGTTCGGAACTGCCGTGCTCGCCGATATCCCGTCGCCCGCCATCGGCGCCGTCGTCGCGGTGGCGATCATCCCCCTGCTCGGGGTCCGGGAGCTCATCGACCTGTGGAAGAAAGACCGGTTCGAGTTCGCGGTCGGCGCGACGTGCTTCCTGGTCACGCTCTTCGTCGGGGCCATTCCCGGCATCCTGGTCGCATTCGTGCTCGCTCTCATCAACCTCGCCAAGCGTGCCGCAAACCCGGCCATCGATGTGCTGAAGTCCGACGGCGATCCTGGAGAATCGCTTCTCGAGGAAGCCGCCGCAGGCACCACCACGGCGCCGGGAGTGGTCGTCATCCGCCTCGCCGCACCGCTCTTCTTCGCCAACGCGAGCGTCTTCACCACCGCCGTCAAGAGCGCGATCGCCTCTGTCGAAGGTCCTCCCGTTCGACACCTCGTGCTGGACATGGAGGCGGTCACCGATATCGACGTGACCGGGGCCGAATCGTTCGCAACCCTGCAGCAGTGGCTCATCGACCACGACGTGGCGCTCGCCTTCAGCAGGTTGCGTCCGCCGGTGCGCTCGCGGCTCGCTCAGCTCGGGCTGCTCCAGTCGCAGCCCGTCTTCGACACCAATCGCGCTGCTCTGAGTGCGCTCGTCCGCACGACCGATCCGGGGGAGCTGCCGAGACCGGCGCTCTAGAAGTCCCGCACGCCGCCCGCCGTTTGGGTTTCGTGAGGACCAGCCTCTCCACGCCCCTCGTCCGGCTACGTTCATCAGGTGAAGAACGATCGCGCGGGGCTTGCGCAGGCTCGGCGCCGTGTCGCAACGCTGCGAGTCCGGTTGCATCCGGCCCAGGCGGTCGTCATCGGATTCGCCATCGCGATCGCGGTGGGAACCGCGCTGCTGATGCTGCCCTTCGCGAAGGCCGGCCCCGGCGGGGCCTCGTTCATCGAGGCGCTGTTCACTGCGACCAGCGCGGTGTGCGTGACGGGGCTCGTCGTCGTCGACACGCCGGTGTATTGGACCGGTTTCGGCCACGTGATCATCGTTGTGCTGATCCAGCTGGGCGGCCTCGGAATCATGATCTTCGCGTCGCTGATCGGGCTCATTCTGGCGAGGAAGCTCTCTGTGCGATCTCGGCTCAATGCTGCGGCGGAAGCGAAAGCACTGGGGCTGGAAGACGTCCGCGGGCTCGTGCGCGGGATCGTGCTCATCTCGCTCACGATCGAGGCCGCTGTGTTCGTTCTGCTCTTCCTCAGGTTCCTGACCGGCTACGGATACTCCTTCGGCGACGCGGCGTGGCATGGCCTCTTCCACGCGGTCTCGTCCTTCAACAACGCAGGGTTCGCCCTGTACTCCGACAGTCTGATGCGGTTCGTCGGCGATCCGTTCATCTGCCTGCCGATCGCCATCGCCATCATCCTCGGCGGCCTCGGATTTCCGGTGATCATGCAGCTCCGCAAGGAGTTCCGCAGCCCGCGGCACTGGTCGATGAACACGAAGCTGGTGATCGTGGCGACCTTCCTGCTTGTCGTCTCGGGCACGGTGTTCATCACCATCGTCGAGTGGGACAACCCGGCGACGTTGGGGTCGCTGGACCCCTGGGTGCGCGTTATGGCCGGCTTCTTCCAGTCCGTGCAGACCCGCACCGCGGGGTTCAACTCGGTGGACATCGCGGGGTTGCACGATGAGACCTGGCTCGTGATGGACGTGCTGATGTTCATCGGGGGAGGCCCTGCCGGCACGGCGGGAGGCATCAAAGTCACGACCTTCGCCGTGCTGCTGTTCATCATGCTGACTGAACTGCGCGGTGAGGGCGCCGTGAACATCTTCGGAAAGCGGCTGTCGCGCGCGGTGCACCGGCAGGCGATCACCGTCGTCCTCATCGCCGTCGCCGCTGTGATGGCAGGCACCGCCGCGATCATGGTCATGACGGGAGAGAGCCTCGACCGTGCACTGTTCGAGACCGTCTCCGCGTTCGGAACCGTCGGCCTCTCGACCGGCATCACCGCCGATCTGCCAGACGCGGCACAGATCCTGCTGGTGGTCATGATGTTCTTGGGCCGCCTCGGCCCCCTCACGCTCGGCTCGGCGATCGCGCTCCGAGAACGACGCATCCTCTACGAGTTCCCGAAGGAGCGACCCGCAATTGGCTAGATTCCCGCGCTTCGGCGCCACTCAACGTTCATCCCGCGTCGCGGAGGCCGGATCGGTCGCCGTCATCGGTCTAGGGCGGTTCGGCAGCGCGCTCGCACTGGAGCTGATGGCCGGAGGCACCGAGGTGCTCGGCATCGACGTGGACGAGGACCTCGTCCAGTCCCTCAACGGTGAGCTCACGCAGGTCGTGCGGGCCGACTCCACGCGGCGGGAGGCCCTGCGGCAGCTGGCCGTCGACGAGTTCGACCGGGTGGTCGTCGCCATCGGCGGCGACATCTCGGCCTCGATACTCACGTGCTCGGTGCTTCTCAGCATGGACATCCCCGCCATCTGGGCGAAGGCCGTCGACGACCAGCACGGCCTGATCCTCGAGCAGATCGGCGTGCACAGGGTCATCTACCCGGAAAAGGACATGGGCAGGCGGGTCGCCCACCTCGTGCGCGGCGCCGCGCTCGACTTCATCGAGATCGCCCCCGGATACGCGATGGTGAAGGCGCCCGCACCGTCGTCCATACAGGGCAAGCCGCTCGGCGAGACCGGTCTGAGAAGAACCCACGGTGTGACCATCGCGGCGTTCCAACACGGCGACGACGCGTGGGACAACGCGGACAACACCACCGTGCTCACTGCCGGCGACACCATCCTCGTCGTGGGCAAGACGCCCGACGCCGAAGGGTTCGCCCAGCTGCTCTGATCCCGGTTTCCCCGCGCCCCCTTCGCCGTGGGAGAAGGCGTCCAGCAGTCGGTTCAGCCTTCGTTTAATTCACGGACTGCATGTACTATCGCTGTCATGACCACGGCATCTGCGACCCACACTGCCGCGCTGGCCCGGCTCGGCTACGCCCTGTCCGATGCCACCCGCACCGGCGTTCTGCTCGAGCTGCGCAACGGCCCCGCGTATCCCTCCGACCTCGCCGACGCGCTCGGCGTCTCCCGGCAGGTGATGTCGAACCAGCTCGCCTGCCTGCGCGGCTGCGGTCTCGTCGAAGCCGTCCCGGAGGGCGCCGCTCCTCCTACCGGCTCGCCGACGACCACCTCGCCCCCGCGTCTGAACGAGCTCCTCCAGGTCGTCCTTTCCGTCGACCCCGCCTGCTGCGCCGGGGAGCAGCTGCGACTGCGCATGAGCACGACACTCACCCCGGACCGCCGTGAGACGCTGCAGCGCCGGATCCGCTGGATCGTCGCCGCCACCATCGGCTACAACCTCATCGAAGCCGTCGTCGCCATCACCGCCGGCACCCTCGCATCCTCGTGCGGCGCTGGTCGCGTTCGGGCTCGACTCCACCATCGAGGTCCTCTCCGCCGCCGCCGTCGCCTGGCAGTTCACCCGCCGCGACCCGGAGCGCTGGGAGAAACCCACGTCTGCGGGTCATCGCGGTCGCCTTCTTCGCTCTGGCCGTCTACGTCACCGCCGCATCGCTGCTCACCCTCTTCGGCCGAGTCGAGGCCGAGCACAGCACGCTCGGCATCGTCATCACCGCACTCAGCGTGATCATCATGCCGTTCCTGTCCTTCGCCGAACGCCGCGCCGGCCGGGAACTCGGCTCCGCCACCGCCGTCGCCGACTCCAAGCAGACCCTCATCTGCACCTATCTGTCCGCCGCAGTCCTCATCGGCCTGCTCTCGAACACCTGGTTCGGCTGGTGGTGGGCCGACGCGATCGCCGGACTCGTCATCGCCGTCTTCGCCGTCCGGGAAGGCATCGAGGCCTGGCGCGGCGACGCATGCGCCACCTCAGTCGGCATGCTCCTCGAGGTCGATCGGCAGACACCCAGAGCCATCACCACTGATCGCACGGGCGGTGTGCGGCGCATTTCAGCGATCGGAGACCGATGCGCGGCCGGCAGATGGCCCCAGAAATGACAGATGTCTCGCGACATATGAGACACATGTCGCGACTCATCACACGGCGGAGGATAGGGGATTCGAACCCCTGAGAGCTTTCACTCAACACGCTTTCCAAGCGTGCGCCATAGGCCACTAGGCGAATCCTCCGTGGCCCCGGAGGGCCGCAGACCATCCTACCTGGTCGCGGAGGTGGTGCCTGCGTAGACGCTGCCGGGGCGAACGATGAGTGATCGGGGGGCGACGAGGGCCAGGATCCGGCGCGCCGGGGGAGCGCCGGCCAGCAGCTCCGCGCTGACGGCGAGCGCGGCATCCGTCGCGGCAGCGCCCATACGATAGCCGCGCACTCCCGGCGGCGCGTAGGAGGCGCGCTCGATCGCCGTGACCAGGGTGATCATGCTGTCGGGCGAGACCCCGTGCCTCTCGACCAGGCGATGTGCGAACGCACGCGGGGTCTCTGCGGCCGGCACTGCGATGCCGACGTCGATCGCCGCGTTCTGCAGAAGGGTCCAGGCCGATCCGGCGTCGCCGCCACGACCGGCGGCGACGAGCTGCCGGCGACGCACCTCGCGCAGAAGCGCGGGCACCGCGAGGAGCAGCGCGATGGCGGCGATGACGCCGAGCATCGGCAGCGGGTTCGCGCCGGTGATCGGTCCTCCGCCGAGCGCCTCGGCACCCTCCTCCGTCCCGGTGTTCCGGTCGACTGGAGCGCTCGCGGACGGTGCCGGAGCGGTTTCGGGGATCGCCGTGCTCGAGTCTGCGTCTGCTCCGGGGAGACCGGATGCCGGCGAGAACGCCGTCGGCATCCCGAGTCCGGTGGTCGGTTCGAACGGCACCCAGCCGATGCCCTCGAAGAACACCTCGGGCCACGCGTGCAGCTTCGAGCTGCTCACCGAGTAGACGGTCTCGGAGTCGACCACCTCGCCGTTCGCGACCCCGGGAAGATAGCCGACGACGATCCGGCTCGGGATGTGCAGCGTGCGGGCCATCAGCGCGAATGCGGAGGCGAAGTGGATGCAGTATCCCTCGCGCTTGTCGAGGAATTCGGCCACAGCCTCGGCCCCGCTGCCGTCGAAGCCCTCCTCGACGGGTGCGTCGAGCGAGTAGCGGAAGTCGCCCGTGCGGAACCACCGCTGCAGCGCGATGAGCCGGTCGTAGTCGTTCGACTGACCGGCGGTGACCTCGGCCGCGAGCTCGGTGATGATCGCGGGAGTGTCGCCGGGAAGCTCTGTGGTCTCGTCGCGCTGCTCGGGTCCGGTGGAGCGGATCGCACGGATCTGCTCGAGCGTGGGACGTGGCGGATTCGTGATCACCTCGTACGTCTGCCCCTGTGTCGAGGCCGACTCGGCGACGATCGTGCGGTTGTACGGCACCGCGGCCCAGTCCCCATCGAGGCCGGTCACCTCGGTCGCCGGATAGGCGATGGGCAGCCAGGTCGAGGCCAGGTTCACGATCTCCACCGTGGTGATGTACTCGCCCAGTCGGACGTCGGACGACACGCTGACGGCACCGAGGGCCAGGTCGCTCTCGAGCGGCACCGTCCGGACCCGGTCGGGCTCCCATACCCCGCCCTCGAAGCGGGAGAGCGTCGTCGCGCGCAGATACGGCATCGTGGGGGCGTCGCTGCGCACCCGCAGCACTTCGACCTCCTGCGGGCGACGCAGATCGTCGCCCAGCTGGAGCGTCGCGTCGATGCCGGCACCGGGCCCGGTGCCGGAGCCCGGACGGACGCCGGGCTGCGGCAGCAGGGGAGTCGCCACGACGGCGACCACGATCGCGATGGCCCCGATGCCCAGGGCGGTCGCCGGCACGCCCGCGGTGCGCTCGGCATCCTGCTCCAACGGCTTGTCGCGTGAGCGGGTCTCGGCGCGCAGCAGGAAGAGGATCGACACGGCGATGATCACGAACCCCATGACGTCCACGCGCCCGGGGACGGCGATCGCCGGGATCAGGCCGACCGTCACGATGCCGACGGCGGCGAGCAGCGGCATCCGCGCTGTCAGCACGACGTGATCGACGATGATCGCGAGCAGTCCCATCGCTCCCACGATCAGCAGCCCCAGTGCGAGGGTCTCCTCGAGCGGGGCGGCGCCCAGGACGATCGACTGCATCGCGTCGTCGATCAGGTCGGGCAGCCGGCGCAGCGTCGCGGGCGTCGGCACCATCCAGAGCAGCGCCGTCTCTCGCAGGAACACGATCGTCATGAACAGCACCCACACGCCGGCCTCGATGAGGCTCACGGCGACGGCGGGCAGGCGATAGCGGCGCGCGACGAACCCGGCCGCCAGCACGAGCGCGGCGATCGCGACGGCGCCGAGCAGCCAGCCCCCCGGCTCGACCACCCGCACCACCGCGAGCAGCGCGGCCACCAGAGCGGCGAAGAGCGCGACGGTGAGGACCGCTTCGCCGCCGCGGCGACGGGGCCGGGACTCGGGGGCGTCAGACGCTGACATGACTCGCACCTCTGCTGGTGGCGTTGGACCACGGAACGGCGAGGTCGCCCTCGGGGTCGATCGCGCCGACGCACCAGCCAAAGTCGCCGGCGCGCTCGAGGGCGTCGCCGAGCGGGGAGACGGCGAACACCATCGGCAGCGAGCTGTGATGGGCGATCGGCGAGATCGCCTCGGCGTCGGCGGAGTCGAACCGGCCGACGATCAGGATGACCGGGCCGGTCATGACGCCGGCGAAGAGCTTCGGAAGGCTCGCGAGGGAGTCATCGCGCCGCGCCGTCAGCGTGGCGAAGGCGCGCAGCATCGCCTCGACTTCGACCATGTCACCGCCGTCGATGCGCTCGGCGAGCACCGTGCCGTCGGAGTCGATCACCTCGACCGCATAGCCGTCGTGCACCAGACGGGCGACGGCCGAGACGCACGCCGAGACCGCGGCCTCGAATCCGGGGTCGGCGCCGGGAGCCTGCAGTGCCTCGGTCGCCCAGCGCAGCGCACCGCGGTCGAGCACGACGCTGGCCTCCGGCGTCGACTCCTGCTCTTCCTGCCGCACCATGAGCTCGTCCCGGTGGGCGCTCGCACGCCAGTGGATGCGCCGCATCGAGTCGCCCGGAACGTACGGTCGCGCGACGAGGTTGTCGGCGCCCTGGCCGAGCTGATTCGTCGTCGTGTGCAGCGTGCCGCCGGTCGCGCCGGCGAAGTCCGTCAGGGGTGGCAGGTCGACGAGGGCCGGCGCGACGGTCACCGGGGTGCGCTCACCGAAGACGGTGCTGCGCCGGGCGAGCCCGAACGGGTCGGATGATCGGACCGCGAGCGGGCCGATCGAATGAACGCCACGGCGGATGCCGGCCACCGCGTACGACAGTTCGACGACGCGCTCGCCGCCACGCAGCCCCGAGCCCATGCTCGGGAAGACGCCCTCGGATCGGCCGCGCAGGCCCTTGGGCAGAGCGTCGTGCCATGTGCCCGGCGGCGTCGGGACCGCGGTCCGCACGCCCACTCTCACGGTGACCAGGGACTCGCGTCCCACGGTGACGACGTCGGGTGCGAGCGACCGTGTGACCACATCGGATCGCCGCGTCAGGAACAGTGAGGCGATCGCGGCCGCCAGCACCGCCAGCAGCAGCAGCCCGAAGTAGACGAGCTCCGCGATGCCGAACTCGTTCGCCAGCACGAAGCAGATGACGGCCAGGATGAGCGCACCCGTGCCTCGCACGGTGAGCGGCCACAGGCGTCTCATGCCATCACTGCCGGGGAGCGATGGGAACGCGGACGCTGGCGGCGATGCGCTCGAGGATCGTCGTGATGGCGTCCGCGGCCCCCCGTGCGCGTGCGCCGCCGGCAGACCGCGTCGGGATGAGCCGGTGCGCGAAGACCGGGACGAGCAGCGCAGTGATGTCGTCGGGGATCACGAAGCTCCGCCCGTCCAGTGCCGCCCAGACCTTCGCGGCGCGCACGAGCTGCAGGGTGGCGCGGGGGCTCGCGCCGAGCCGCAGCTCGGGGTGCGTGCGGGTGGCGTGCGCGAGGGCTACGGCGTAGTCCTCGATCGGCGGGGCGACATGGACGGCCCGTGCCCACGCGATCAGGGCGGTGACCTGACGGGCGGAGACCACCGGCTGGAGCTGGTCGAGCGGATTGAGCGTGTCGCGCTGTCGCAGCATGAGCGCCTCGGAGCGCTGGTCCGGATAGCCCATGGAGATGCGCATCATGAAGCGGTCGCGCTGCGCCTCGGGAAGGGCGTAGGTTCCCTCCATCTCGAGCGGGTTCTGCGTGGCGACGACGAGGAACGGCTCGGGCACATAGTGGGTGAACCCGTCGACGGTCACCTGTCGCTCTTCCATCGCCTCGAGCAGCGCGGACTGCGTCTTGGGGGAGGAGCGGTTGATCTCGTCGGCGATGACGATGTGGGCGAAGATCGCCCCCTGCTTGAATTCGAACTCGCGATCGACCGGGTTGAACACGCTCACGCCCGTCACGTCGCCGGGCAGCAGGTCCGGCGTGAACTGGATGCGGCGGACGGTGGCATCGACAGTCGCCGCCAGCGCCCGGGCGAGCATCGTCTTGCCGACACCCGGCACGTCCTCGATGAGCAGATGCCCTTCGGCGAGCAGGCACACCAGCGAGCTGCGCACCGCTTCGGGCTTGCCGTCGATGACCCTGCCGACAGAGGCGAGGATCGCATCGGTCGTGCGCGCGAATCCTTCGGCGGTGATCGCTCCGGTCGCGTCGGCTACGGCGGTATCGACCATCGAGACTCCCCTCGGGGCGGGTCCACGGGTCGGACCGGCCACTCGCTCCGGGCATCGATGCCCGCACTCGTCGATCGTAACAACGAGGAGCGCGCAGCGGGTCGGGGAACCGGGTTAGACTGGTCGCAGCTCTCCGCGAGGCGGCATCCAGGCCAATTCCCCCAGGACGGAAACGTAGCAAGGGTAACCGGGCTCTGCCGGGTTCGCGGAGAGTCTTAATTTTGCCCGAAGGGCCCCTCCAGCACCGCCCATTGCAGCAGCATGATGGTCTTCGCGTCCTGGATCCGGCCGTCACGCACACCGGCGAGCGCCTCCTCGATGCTGAGTTCGAGGAGCTCGATGTGCTCGCCTTCGTCGGCGAGACCGCCGGTGTCGCCGGTACGCGTGGAGCCGTCGTACGGCGCCGCGAAGAAGTGGATGCGCTCGGTCACCGAGCCCGGGCTCATGAACACGTCCCAGACGTGCTCCAGCTCTCCGACCTCCACGCCGGTCTCCTCCGCGGCCTCCCGCCGGATCGCGGTGGCGGGATCGTCGTCGTCGAGCAGTCCGGCGGCGGTCTCGATGAGCATGCCGTCGGGGTGTCCGTTCACGTACACCGGGTACCGGAACTGCCGGGTCAGCAGCACCGTCCGCCTGGCCGGGTCGTAGAGCAGGACCGTCGCGCCGTTGCCGCGATCGTAGGTCTCGCGCTGCTGCGTCTCCCAGCGGCCCGACGGCGCACGGTACTCCAGCGTCGTACGCCGCAGCACGTGCCAGCCGGCCGCGACGAGTTCGACATCCGTCACCCGCACATCGGAATTGCGATCGAGTGAGCGCCCGGTCTGATCGAGACCCGTTCTGCCGCGGTGGTCGGGAACCTCGATTCCCGGACGGCCGGGGAAGGAGTCGGTCATAGCCGGGGAGCCTACAGACCTCGCACGCCAATAGTGTGGGGACGTGGCGCAGAGCATCTTCATCACATCGGCAGAGGGTCACTCGGGGAAATCCACGGTCGCCCTGGGCGTCCTGGACGCGCTGAGTCACGCGACCGCGCGGGTGGGGGTCTTCCGGGCCATCGCCCGCTCCATCGCCGAGCCGGACTACGTGCTCGAGATGCTGCTCGACCACGACGGTGTGGACCTGACCTACGACGACTGCATCGGGGTCACCTACGACGACGTGCGTCATGATCCGGATGCCGCGCTCGCGGTGATCGTCGAACGCTATAAGGCCGTCGAGGCGCAGTGCGAAGCGGTCGTGATCCTCGGCAGCGACTACACCGACGTCGGCAGCCCGGCCGAGCTCGCCTACAACGCCCGCATCGCGGCGAACCTCGGTGCGCCGGTGCTGCTCGTGCTGGGCGGCCGGTCCTCGGAGGGTCAGACGCAGCCCGAGCAGCTCGGGTCTTCACTCCCGCGCACACCGGCCGAGATGGGCCAGATCGCCGACCTCGCGCTCACGGAGCTCTCCCACGGTCGCGCGGAGCTGTTCGCGGTCGTGGCCAATCGCGCCGACCCGGAGTTCGTCACCGAGACCGTGGACGAGATCCGCCGCGTCGTCGCGGCATCGCCCCGGGCAGCGGCCAGCGCGGCCGTGCCGGTGTGGGCGATCCCCGAAGACCGCTACCTGGTAGCGCCGTCCATGCGCGGGATCCTGCGCTCCGTGGACGGCACCCTGCTCTCGGGCGACCCCGACCGGCTCACGCGCGAGGCGCTCGCCGTGGTGGTCGCCGGAATGTCGATGGTCAACGTGCTGCCGCGTCTGCTCGAAGGCGCCGTCGTCGTGATCCCCGCCGATCGGACCGAAGTGCTGCTGGCGACCCTGCTGGCCAACGCGTCCGGCACGTTCCCGTCGATCTCGGGGGTCGTGCTCAACGGCGGGTTCGAGCTTCCGGAGCCGGTGACCCGACTCCTCGACGGACTGGGCTCGAACGTCCCGATCGTCACGACCGATCTCGGCACGTACGAGACGGCCGTGCGGATCATGGGCACTCGCGGCCGGCTCGCGGCCGATTCGCAGCGCCGGTACGACACCGCGCTCGCCCTGTTCGAGCAGAACGTCGACACCGACGAGCTCCTCGCCTCGTTCGGCGTGGCCCGCGCGACGGTCGTCACGCCGCTCATGTTCGAGTTCCAGCTGATCGAGCGCGCGCGCACGCAGCGCAAGCGCATCGTGCTGCCCGAGGGTGACGACGACCGCGTCCTCCGCGCCGCCGCGACGGTGCTCAAGCGCGGCATCGCCGACCTCACCATCCTCGGCGAGCCGTTCGAGGTGCGCTCGCGGGCGATCGAGCTCGGGATCGACATCCAGGCCGCCGAGGTCCTCTCGCCGTTCGACGCCGTGCACGTCCACAGGTTCGCCGAGGAGTATGCGCGCCTGCGCGCCCACAAGGGCGTCACGCACGCCCAGGCCACCGACACCGTGACCGACGTGTCCTATTTCGGCACGCTCATGGTCCACTTCGGACTGGCCGACGGCATGGTGTCGGGGGCGGCGCACACGACCGCCCACACCATCCGCCCGGCCTTCGAGATCATCAAGACCGCCCCCGGCGTCTCGGTCGTCTCCAGCGTGTTCCTGATGGCGCTCGCCGACCGGGTCCTCGTCTACGGCGACTGCGCGGTGATCCCGGATCCGACGTCGGACCAGCTGGCCGACATCGCCGTCTCGTCGGCCGCGACGGCGACGCAGTTCGGGATCGAGCCCCGGATCGCGATGCTCTCGTACTCGACGGGGGAGTCGGGCTCCGGCGCTGAGGTCGAGAAGGTGAGGGAGGCCACAGCGCTGGTCCGCCAGCGTGCGCCCGAGCTTCTGGTGGAGGGGCCGATCCAGTACGACGCGGCGGCGGACGCCGCGGTCGCGGCATCCAAAATGCCGGGCTCGGCGGTGGCCGGCCGCGCGACGGTGTTCGTGTTCCCCGACCTCAACACCGGGAACAACACGTACAAGGCCGTGCAGCGCTCCGCCGGCGCGGTGGCGATCGGACCCGTGCTGCAGGGCCTCAACAAGCCGATCAACGACCTTTCGCGAGGAGCGCTGGTCGGCGACATCGTCAACACCATCGCGATCACCGCGATCCAGGCGCAGGGACTCACCGCATGAGCGTCGTGCTCGTCGTCAACTCCGGGTCGTCCTCCTTCAAGTACCAGCTCATCGACATGGACACCGAGTCCACGCTCGCGTCGGGCTTGGTCGAGCGCATCGGCGAGCGCACCGGACTCGCCACCCACATGGTCAGGGCGCAGGACGCCCACGGCCCCGCCCCGACCATGCTCGACGCGACCTACGTGCGGGAACTCCCGATCGCCGATCACACGGCAGGGTTCCAGGTGATGCTCGACGCATTCGCCGTCGACGGGCCGTCACTGCGTGATCGTCCGCCGCTCGCCGTGGGACATCGCGTGGTGCACGGCGGC
This sequence comes from uncultured Actinomycetota bacterium, assembly GCA_963754635.1. Lineage (GTDB taxonomy): Bacteria > Actinomycetota > Actinomycetes > Actinomycetales > Microbacteriaceae > Microbacterium. Next base: position 622,792 of record CAVWGM010000003.1, read on the forward strand.
GCGCAGTTCTTCGAGCCGACTCCGATCACTCCTCTCGTGGAAGCCGCGATCGACGAACTCTCGGTGCTGGCGCCGCTGCACAACCCGGCGAACCTCGCCGGAATCGTCGCGGCGAAGAAGGCATTCCCCGACGTGCCCCACGTCGCGGTATTCGACACGGCGTTCCATCAGACGCTTCCTCCGGAGGCGTACACCTACGCGATCGACGCAGAACTGGCGGCATCCCATCGCATCCGGCGGTACGGATTCCACGGCACATCGCACAAGTTCGTCAGCGAATCCGCCGCCGCGTTCCTCGGCCGACCGCTGGGCGAGCTCAGGCAGATCGTGTTCCATCTGGGCAACGGGGCATCGGTGACGGCGATCGACGGCGGCCGGTCGGTCGAGACCTCGATGGGCTTCACGCCGCTGGAGGGTCTCGTCATGGGCACCCGGTCGGGCGACATCGACCCCGCGGTGGTGTTCCACCTCGCGCGGCGCGAAGGGATGACCATCGACGATCTCGACGATCTCCTCAACAAGCGCAGCGGCATGCTGGGGCTGGCGGGCTCGTCGGACCTGCGCGACATTCGCGAGGCGATCGCGGGCGGCGACGTTCAGGCACTGCTCGGCTATGAGGTCTACGTGCATCGCCTGCGCGCCTATGCCGGCGCGTATCTTGCCCAGCTGGGCGGGGTCGACGTCATCTCGTTCACGGCCGGGGTCGGCGAGAATGCACCGCTCGTCCGCTCCGAAGCGCTCGAGACGCTGGGCTTCGCCGGGGTGGAGATCGACCACGAGCGCAATCTGGCGCCGGGCCGCGGCATCCGCATCATCTCGACGGATGCTTCGGCGGTGACCGTCCTCGTGGTTCCCACCGACGAGGAGCTCGAGATCGCCCGCCAGACCCTGACTGTGTCGCACGGCTGACGCGGTCATCGATAGCCTTAGACATGCCCACGGACGCCCTGCCCGATCTCGCCTCCTTCGACGCCGTGCTGTTCGATCTGGACGGCGTGCTGACACCGACCGCGGAAGTGCACATGCACGCGTGGCAGACGATGTTCGAGGAGCTGTTCGCAGCGTGGGAGATCACGCCGCCGTACACCGAGCGCGACTACTTCGATCACCTGGACGGGAAGAAGCGGTACGACGGCGTCGCCGCGCTGCTGCGCTCTCGCGACGTCGAGGTGCCCTGGGGCGACCCGTCCGATCCGGTGACCGCCGACACGGTGTGCGGGATCGGCAACCGCAAGAACGTCGTGTTCGAGCGCGTGCTGCGCCGCGACGGGATCGGCGCGTACCCGGGATCACTGCGCCTGCTCGACGCGCTCGCCGAGTCCGGCACGCGGGTCGCCGTGGTGTCGAGCTCGAAGAACGCCGAAGAGGTGCTGGACGTGGCCGGAATCCGCGACCGGTTCGAGGTCGTCATGGACGGGGTCATCGCCGAGCGCGACCACCTCGCGTCCAAGCCGGCGCCCGACGTGTTCGTCGAGGCCGCCCGCATGCTCGATGTCGATCCGTCGCGCTGCGCCGCCGTCGAGGACGCCCTCAGCGGCGTGCAGTCCGCCGCCGCCGGCGGGTTCGGCCTGGTCGTGGGCGTCGACCGCGGCGCCGGAGAGCAGGCACTCCGGGATGCCGGAGCCCATATCGTCGTCAAGGACCTCGAGGAGTTCACCGCATGATCGATCGCGACCGGTTCCCCGTCGACCCGTGGCGTCTCGTCGAGAGGTCGAACGACCTCGCCGACGGCGGTGTCGCCGAGACGCTGTTCGCGGTCGGCAACGGCTACCTCGGGCTGCGCGGCAACCACGCCGAGGGGCGCGAGGCGCACGAGCACGGCACGTTCATCAACGGGCTGCATGAGACGTTCCCGATCCGTCATGCCGAGCAGGCGTACGGGTTCGCCGAGGTCGGGCAGACGATCATCAATGCGCCCGACGCGAAGGGCATGCGCGTCTACGTCGACGACGAGCCACTCTCGCTGGATGTCGCCGATGTGCGCGAGTACGAGCGCGTCCTCGACATGCGCGAAGGCGTGCTGCGCCGCCACATCCTCTGGGTGACGCCAGCCGGAAAGCACGTCCGGGTCGACGACGAGCGCCTGGTGTCGTTCGACGAGAAGCACCTCGCGCTTCTGTCGATCGAGGTGACGGTGCTGAACGCCGATGCATCGGTGACGATCAACAGCCAGGTCCTCAACCGTCAGGACGGCGAGGACGTCTACGGCGGCACACCGCCGCGCACCCGGGCGGGCTTCGATCCGCGCAAGGCGGACCGCATCAAGGATCGCGTCCTGCAGCCTCAGGAGTTCTGGCAGGATGCCGCGCGCTCCGCGCTGTCGTACCGGGTGACGCAGTCCGGCATGACGCTGGCCGTCGCCGCCGACCACTACGTCGACACCGAGAACGAGTACAACGAGCGCAAGCTCATCGAGGCCGACCGCTCGAAGAACGTCTTCCGCGTGCAGGCGAAGGCCGGAGCGCCGGTGCGGATCACGAAGATCGTGGCGTACCACACGTCCCGCGGCGTGCCCGCTCGGGAGCTCGTGGACCGGTGCCGCCGCACGCTCGACCGCGCGCGGACGCAGGGCGTCGACGGCATCCATGCGGCGCAGCGGGCGTGGCTGGATGCGTTCTGGGCGCGTTCGGACGTGCGCATCGCCGGGCACGACGATCTGCAGCAGGCGACGCGCTGGTGCCTGCTGCAGCTGGCACAGGCGTCGGCACGCGCGGACGGGCTCGGTGTTCCCGCGAAGGGCATGACCGGGTCGGGGTACAGCGGGCACTATTTCTGGGACACCGAGATCTATGTGCTTCCGTTCCTCGCGTACACGACGCCGTTGGCGGCGCGCAACGCGCTGCGCATGCGGTACCTCATGCTGCCCGCTGCGCGCGGCCGGGCCTATCAGCTGAACGAGGCCGGGGCGCTGTTCCCCTGGCGCACCATCAACGGCGAGGAGGCCTCGGCGTACTACGCGGCCGGCACCGCGCAGTACCACATCAACGCCGACGTCTCGTTCGCGCTGGCGAAGTACGTCCGCGCCACCGGCGACAACGAGTTCCTCTATCGGGAGGGCGTGGACATCGCCGTGGAGACGGCGCGACTGTGGGCGACACTCGGGTTCTGGCGGTCGGTGGACGGTGACGGGGAGGAGACGTTCCACATCCATGGCGTCACCGGCCCGGACGAGTACACCACCGTCGTCAACGACAACCTCTTCACGAACGTGATGGCCCGGTTCAATCTGCGCTTCGCCGCCCGTACCGTGCGGGAGATGGCGGAGGTCGACGGCGAGGTCTACCGCAAGATGGTGGACCGGCTGGGCCTCGACCCCAGCGAGCCGGACGCGTGGGACCGGGCCGCAGAGGCCATGCACATCCCGTTCAGCGAGGCGCTCGGCATCCACCCGCAGGACCACGTGTTCCTCGAGCGCGAGATCTGGGACCTCGGCGCGACCCCCGCCGATCGCCGGCCGCTGCTGCTGCACTTCCACCCGCTGGTGATCTACCGCTATCAGGTCCTCAAGCAGGCCGACGTGGTGCTGGCGCTGTTCCTGCAGGGAAACCACTTCTCCGACGAGGACAAGCTCGCCGACTTCGAGTACTACGACCCGCTGACCACCGGCGACTCGACCCTGTCCGCGGTCGTGCAGGCGATCCTCGCCGCCGAGGTCGGCTACCAGGACCTCGCCCTGGAGTACTTCACGCAGTCGATCTTCGTCGACCTCGCCGACCTGCACCACAACGCCGCCGACGGCGTCCATGTGGCCTCCGCCGGCGGCGTCTGGACCGCCCTGGTCTCCGGCTTCGGCGGCATGCGCGACCACTTCGGCGAACTCTCCTTCGACCCTCGCCTCCCCGCCGACTGGCCCGAACTGTCGTTCGTGCTGCACTGGCATGGCACGAGGCTGAACATCACCATCACCCGCGACCGGATGACCGTCGCCGCGAGCGACGGCGACCCCGTCGGGTTCAGCGTGCGCGGCACCGGCTACGTCGTCGGAGCCGGGGAAGAAGTCGCGATCGCACTCGACGGACAGGGCCCGGTCATCCCCGGCCGCCCGTCGCTGCGCCAGATCACCGATGTGCGCCGGGAGGACGGCAGCTACCTCTCCGCCTCGGTCCCCACCGTGACCTCTTCCATGCCGATCATCACCGGGGCGGCGGACATCGAACACGGCGTCGATGCCTAGCGCAGGCCGACCCGAATCGATGTCCGGGTCACGCCGTAGGCTGTGGGTGTGACCACCGCCCTCTATCGCCGATACCGGCCCGAGTCTTTCGGCGAGATGATCGGCCAGGCGCAGGTCACCGAGCCCCTCATGACGGCGCTGCGCGGCGACCGCGTCGGCCACGCCTACCTGTTCTCCGGCCCCCGCGGATGCGGCAAGACGACGTCGGCGCGCATCCTCGCCCGCTGCCTCAACTGCGCACAGGGGCCGACCGACACCCCGTGCGGGACGTGCGACAGCTGCGTCGAGCTGGGCCGCGGCGGCGGTGGCTCGCTCGACGTGGTCGAGATCGACGCCGCCAGCCACAACGGCGTCGACGACGCTCGCGACCTGCGCGAACGGGCGGTGTTCGCGCCGGCGCGCGACCGGTTCAAGATCTTCATCCTCGATGAGGCGCACATGGTCACGCCTCAGGGGTTCAACGCGCTCCTGAAGCTCGTCGAAGAGCCGCCGGACCACGTCAAGTTCATCTTCGCGACGACCGAGCCCGAGAAGGTCATCGGCACGATCCGTTCGCGCACCCACCATTACCCGTTCCGCCTGGTGCCTCCGGGCGCGATGCTCGAGTACGTGCAGCAGCTGTGCGAGCAGGAGGGAGTGCAGGTCGAGGCCGGCGTGCTGCCGCTCGTCGTGCGGGCCGGCGGGGGATCGCCCCGTGACACGCTCTCGCTCCTCGATCAGCTGATCGCCGGCTCCGAAGACGGCGAGGTCCGCTACGAGCGCGCCGTGTCGCTCCTCGGATACACGCACGCCGAGCTCCTGGACGAGGTGATCGACGCCTTCGCGGTGAGCGACGCCTCAGCAGCCTTCGCTGCGATCGACCGCGTCGTCCAGACGGGGCAGGACCCGCGCCGGTTCGTCGACGACCTGCTCGAGCGCCTGCGCGACCTGATCGTCGTCGGTGCGACGGGCCAGGGCGCTGGGGCCGTGCTTCGGGGCGTCTCGGCCGACGACCTCGCGCGCATGCAGCGGCAGGCCGACGCGTTCGGCGTCGCGCGCCTCTCGCGCACCGCCGACCTCGTCATCGCGACCCTCGACGACATGACCGGGGCCACCTCGCCACGCCTGCAGCTCGAGCTCATGGTCGCCCGGGTGCTCACGCGCGGTGGAGTCCCTGCGGCGGCCGTCCCGGCGCCCCAGGTCGTCGCCGCTCCGGCACCGTCGGTCGTCAGTCGCCCGGCCGCGCACGCCACCGAGGCTGCGCCGACGCGACCTGTCGTCCCCGCCACTGAACCGGCCCCCGCCGCCGCTGCCGTGAAGGCGTCGGTGGAGGCCGTCTCAGCCGGTCCGTCCGCACCCGCGCCAGCGCCCGCCGAGACGGTGGGTCCGCCCGAGTCGGGACGAGCCCCGGCGCCTGAGGCTACGTCCGAACCGGTGCCCGCGCCCGAGCCGGTGCCGACGCCTGAGCCCGCGGCGACCGTCGTCGAGGCGCCGGAGGCCACGTCCGGCCCGATCACGGTGAACCGCATGCGCGACGCCTGGCCCGAGGTGCTCGCCCGTCTCGAGGACATCAGCCGCACGTCGTGGCTGCTGGCCTCGACCGCTGAGGTCGCGGGCCTCGACGGGGACGTGCTCACGCTCGCCTTCTCGAGCCAGGCGGACGTCGGAAAGTTCAAGCAGCGCGCGGCCGGAGGCGGACCCAGCGAAGACCTCCGTCAGGCCATCCTGGCGGTGCTCGGCCTGCGGGTGAAGTATCTCGCGAAGCACGAGAGCGGCCCGGCGGGCCCGCCGCCGACGGCGCCTCCCGCACCCTCGACGCCGCCTGAGCGACCGATCGCAGCGCCGTCCAAACCGGCGCCGGCCACGCCCGCCGCACGCGCAGCAGCTCCCGCAGCGGCCGCGCCGGTGACGGAGTGGGCCGTGGCGCCGATCCCGAGCGACGCCGACGCGCCGCCGCCCGACCCGGGACCCGCGGCGCTCGCGACCCAGCAGTTCGCGGTCGACGACGAGCCCGAGGACGCCGCCCGCACACGCATCGCGACGCTGGCGCCCGCGCGCGAGGGCGAAGTACTCCCCGCCTCCGACGTCGAGCCCTCGGTCGATCGCGACCCCGACAGCGACGATGACTCCGATCTCGGCGGCGGGCCCGACGCTGCCGCCGATGTCCCCGTTCCTCCCGTCGTGGCTCCACCTCTCCCGCGGTCGACGACCCGCAACGACGGCGTCCAGCGCTATGGCGAGGCCGTGGTGCGCCAGGTCCTGGGCGCGAACTTCGTGCGGGAAGAGCCGTACGAGCCGCCGACGAGGTTCAGCTAAGCCATGTACGACGGCATCGTCCAAGATCTCATCGACGAATTCGGCCGCCTTCCGGGCATCGGCCCGAAGTCGGCGCAGCGCATCACCTTCCACATCCTGCAGACCCCCGCTTTCGACGTCTCGCATCTGGCGCAGCTGCTGGCGGAGGTGCGCGACAAGGTGCGCTTCTGCGAGGTGTGCGGCAACGTCTCCGAGCAGGAGCGCTGCTCGATCTGCCGCGACCCGCGCCGCACGCCGACCTTCATCTGCGTCGTCGAGGACGCCAAGGACGTCTCCGCCATCGAGCGCACTCGCGAGTTCCGCGGGCTCTACCACGTACTCGGCGGCGCGATCAGCCCGATCGCCGGCATCGGCCCCGACGACCTCCGCATCACGCAGCTCATGCAGCGCCTCGCCGACGGCACCGTGCAGGAGGTCATCCTCGCGACCAACCCGAACCTCGAGGGCGAAGCCACAGCCACGTACCTGAGCCGGCTGCTCCACACGCTCGAGATCAAGGTCACCCGCCTGGCTTCGGGCCTGCCCGTCGGCGGCGACCTGGAGTACGCCGACGAAGTCACCCTCGGTCGCGCGTTCGAGGGTCGGCGCACTGTCTGAGGTCCGCCGTACATTGGCGGTCGAGCGCATTGCGCCTCGCGCTCCACGCCGTGGAGTCTGAAACCATGTGGAGAACGACGTGACCGCTCTCGTCCAGCGCTTCGACGCCCGTGCGTGGGTCCTGTTCGCGGCGATGGCGCTGCTGTGGGGCATCCCGTATCTCTTCATCAAGGTCGCGGTGGACTCGTACTCCCCGGCAGCCGTCGTCGCGGGTCGCACCCTGCTCGGCGCCCTGCTCCTGTTGCCGTTCGCGCTGCGTCAGAGCGCCCTGCGCCCCGCGTTCGGCAAGATCGGCTGGGTGCTCGCCTTCGGCGCGATCGAGATGGCAGGTCCTTTCCTGCTCCTCGGTCACGCCGAGCAGACCCTTCCTTCCGGGTTGACCGGGCTCCTCGTGGCCACCGTGCCCCTCTTCGCAGCAGTCATCGCGCTCGGTGGCGGCGACCGCTCGGTGCTCCGGCCGTCTCGCGCGATCGGTCTGTTCGTCGGCTTCATCGGCGTCGCGATCGTGGTCATCGGGCCCGGGCTCGCGGTCGAAGGCGGGGGAGGGCTGATCGCCATCGGCGAGGTGCTGCTCGTCGCGCTGTGCTACGCCATCGCGCCCTTCATCATCGCCCGCAAGCTGCAGGACGTGCCCGCGCTCGGCACGATCACCATCGCGCTCGCCGCCGTCGGCCTGTTCTACCTTCCGATCGCCTTCCTCACGCAGCACGAGGTGCCGACGGTCGAGAGCACCGTCGCGCTCATCGCCCTGGCAGTGCTGTCCACGGCCGTGGCGTTCATCGTTTTCTTCGCCCTCATCGCGCGGGTCGGACCCGTGCGCGCGCCCCTGTTCACCTACGTCAATCCCGTGGTCGCGATCGTGCTCGGCGCGATCATCCTCGGGGAGGAGATCACCCTCGGACTTCTCGTCGGGTTCCCGCTCGTGGTCTTCGGCTGCTGGCTCGCCGCGACCGGAGGCACGCTGCGCGTGCGCGAGCCCGATCCGGAGCGCGAGCCCGGGGTCGGGCTTCCCCCGGTCGCACCCGGCTGAGAGGTCAGCCGGACCTCACGACGTCCTCCGTTCAGCGCAGCACTTCGACGAGCGCCACCCACGACACCACGATCGCCGAGACGATGGCCAGCAGCGCTGCGACCGCGGCGATCATCAGACCGCCCGGCGCGCCGAGCACGATCAGCGCGGCGGCCGCGGTGTACGCCAGCACCGGCGCGAACCCCAGCGCCGACTTGAAGAATCGGCTCGTGTGCTCGGGTGCGGGGTCGCGCACGATCGTGATGGTGGCGTGCACCTGGAACACGGTCGCCACTATCGTCGCGGCAGCGATCGCGAGCCCGTACCAGAAGGGTCCGATGCCGGGCACGAGCCCGAGGCCGGTGACCATTATGGCGAGCACGAGCGCGGCGATCGCCGCCGCGAGGCGCGCGGTGAGGGTGCTGGACTTGATGATCTCCGCGATGTTGACGCTCGACGCCACGATCACGAGACCCGCAAGGGCCGCGGTCGCGCCGACCATCGCGACGTTGAACTCCGACCAGGCGTCGAGTTGATCCATGCCCCGGATGCTAGCGATGTGCTCGTCCGCGCGCACGCGACGATGACGCGCCCCCGGTGTCACATGGCAGGTGAGGAATGGCCGCCTCCGTAAGATGGATCCTCGGGCGCGGCATCCGATCGCGCTCGTGAGACATGTGTGCCGCGAGGCGGCATTCCCGGGAGTTCGAACGTGGCGCTGATCGTTCAGAAGTACGGCGGATCGTCGGTGGCCGACGCCGAGAGCATCAAGCGCGTCGCCAAGCGCATCGTCGACGCGCGCCGTGCCGGTCACGACGTGGTCGTCGCCGTGAGCGCCATGGGCGACACCACCGACGAGCTGCTCGACCTCGCGAACCAGGTCGCCCCCATCCCGGCTCCGCGCGAGCTCGACATGCTGCTCTCCAGCGGTGAGCGCATCTCGATGGCGCTGCTGGCGATGGCCATCCACTCCATGGGATTCGAAGCGCGCTCGTTCACCGGCAGCCAGGCCGGGATGATCACGGATGCCACGCACGGCGCAGCGCGCATCGTCGACGTCACCCCGATCCGCCTGCGCGAAGCGCTCGACGAGGGCGCGATCGTCATCGTCGCCGGGTTCCAGGGCTTCAACCGCGACACCCGCGACATCACGACTCTGGGCCGCGGAGGCTCCGACACGACCGCCGTGGCGCTGGCCGCCGCCCTCGACGCCGACGTCTGCGAGATCTACAGCGACGTCGACGGCATCTTCACTGCCGATCCGCGCGTCGTGCCGAAGGCGCGCAAGCTCACCGCGGTCTCGTCGGAGGAGATGCTGGAACTCGCCGCGAACGGCGCAAAGGTCCTCTACATCCGCGCTGTCGAGTACGCACGCCGTCACGGCGTGCTGATCCACTCGCGCTCCACGTTCAGCTCGAGCGTGGGCACCTACGTTCTCGGCCCGGGGATGACGCTTCCCGACGGCCAAAAGGGAGAAGACATGGAAGAGCCGATCGTCGCGGGAGTCGCGACCGACCTCAGCCAGGCCAAGGTCACCGTCATCGGCGTGCCCGATGTTCCCGGCAAGGCCGCGGAGATCTTCAAGGTCATCGCCAAGTCCGGCGCCAACGTCGACATGATCGTGCAGAACGTGTCGGCGGCGACCACCGGTCGTGCCGACATCTCGTTCACCCTGCCCAAGACCGATGCCGCCATCGCTCTGCGGGCCCTGTCGGGCGACCAGAGCGAGATCGGGTACGAGAGCCTCGTGCACGACGACCAGATCGGCAAGCTGTCGGTCGTCGGCGCCGGCATGCGCACCCACTCGGGCGTCTCCGCGACGCTCTTCGAGGCGCTGAGCAACTCGGGCATCAACATCGAGATGATCTCGACCTCCGAGATCCGCATCTCCGTCGTCGTGCGCGGCGACGACCTCGCCGAGGCCGCGCGCCTCGTCCACACCGCCTACGGACTCGACGGCGACTCCGACGCCGTCGTGCACGCCGGCACCGGCCGCTGACCCCGGTCGCGAAGTTAGGATTCTGACATGACCCGCATCTCCGATTCAGGACTCTCCGTCGCCATCGTCGGCGCCACCGGCCAGGTCGGCACGGTCATGCGAGAGATCCTCGCCGAGCGCAACTTCCCCATCGGCGAGCTCCGTCTCTTCGCGACCGCGCGCTCGGCAGGCACGACCGTCGAGTTCGCCGGCCAGAGCGTGACGATCGAAGACGTCGAGACGGCCGATCCCGCGGGCCTCGACATCGCGCTCTTCTCAGCGGGAGCCACCGGCAGCCGAGCGCACGCACCGCGCTTCGCCGAGGCCGGGGCCCTCGTCATCGACAACTCCAGCGCGTGGCGCATGGACCCCGACGTGCCCCTCGTCGTGAGCGAGGTCAACCCGCACGCGATCGCCGGCGCGAAGAAGGGCATCGTCGCCAACCCGAATTGCACCACGATGGCCGCGATGCCCGTCCTGAAGGTGCTGGATGCCGAGGCCGGCCTCGAGCGTCTCATCGTCTCCACGTACCAGGCGGTGTCGGGATCCGGTCTCGCCGGCGCTCAGGAGCTCCTCGAGCAGGTCGAGGGCGTGCTGGCCCAGGGTCGCACGCTCGACCTCGTGCACGATGGCTCGGCCGTGGACTTCCCCGCTCCGAAGAAGTACGTCGCCCCCATCGCGTTCGACGTGATCCCGCTCGCCGGCAACCTCGTCGAGGACGGCCTGAACGAGACGGACGAGGAGAAGAAGCTCCGCAACGAGAGCCGCAAGATCCTCGAGCTTCCCGATCTCCGCGTCGCCGGCACGTGCGTGCGCGTTCCCGTCTTCACCGGGCACTCGCTGTCGATCCACGCCGAGTTCGCACGCGACATCACCCCGCAGCGCGCGCGCGACATCCTGGCCGCGGCGCCCGGCGTGGCCCTCGAAGAGGTGCCGACCCCGCTCCAGGCCGCCGGAAACGACCCCAGCTACGTCGGCCGCATCCGCGCCGATCAGTCGGCCCCAGAGGGTAAGGGACTCGTCCTCTTCATCTCGAACGACAACCTCCGCAAGGGGGCAGCGCTCAACGCGGTGCAGATCGCCGAGGTCGTCGCGGCCTCGCTGCGTGTGCGGGCCTGACTTTCGTCGCGCGCAAGAACCGCGGGACTTTCCGCGCTGCGGCATCCGCCCGCTCGGGGTGCGTTCGGCGCGCATCTAGACTTGTCGGGTGACCGCAACGCCCGCCGACGCCCTGCCCCACCCCGACGACAGTGAGATGCCCGACGGAACCGTCGACGTCCTGCTGATCGGCGGCGGCATCATGAGCGCGACGCTGGGTGCGCTGCTGCAGCGGCTGCAGCCCACATGGAAGATCGCGGTGTTCGAGCGTCTGCACGACGTCGCCCTCGAGAGCTCGAACGCGTGGAACAACGCCGGCACGGGCCATGCGGCGCTGTGCGAGCTGAACTACACGCCCGAGGCGAAGGACGGCACCGTCGACCCCGCGAAGGCGATCTCGATCAACGAGCAGTTCCAGCAGAGCCGGCAGTTCTGGTCGACGCTCGTCGATGCGGGCGTGCTGGATGCGCCCTCGACGTTCATCAACTCGGCTCCGCACATGACGTTCGTGCGCGGCGAGAAGGACGTCGCCTTTCTCAAGAAGCGCTACGAGGCACTCCGTGAGCAGCCGCTCTTCGCGGGTATCGAGTACAGCGAGGACTCGCGCGTCATCAACACGTGGGCGCCGCTGCTCATGCAGAAGCGCCGCAAGGGCGAGCCGTTCGCCGCGACCCGCGTTCCCGCGGGCACGGACGTCGACTTCGGCGCGCTGACCCGTCAGCTCTTCGCGCACCTCTGCCGACAACGGTGCCGATGTCCGCACCAACACCGAGGTGCGCCGGCTGAAGCGTCTCGCCGACGGCACGTGGCGCGTCCGGTACCGCCGGTCGATCGGCCGCACCCCCGGAGAGATCCGCGCGAGGTTCGTCTTCGTCGGCGCCGGCGGCTGGGCGCTCAAGCTGCTGCAGCGATCCGGCATCCCCGAGATCTCCGGCTACGGCGTCTTCCCGATCGGCGGGCAGTTCCTGAAGACGACCAATCCGGCCGTCGTGGCCCAGCACAAGGCGAAGGTGTACTCGCAGGCCTCCGTCGGAGCCCCGCCGATGTCGGTTCCGCACCTGGACACGCGCGTCGTCGACGGCGAGGCATCCCTCCTCTTCGGTCCGTTCGCGACGTTCAGCCCGAAGTTCCTCAAGAGCGGCTCGCTCTTCGACATCGTCGCGCAGGTGCGCCCCGGGAACATCGGACCGATGCTCAAGGTCGCCTGGGACAACCCGTCGCTCATCACCTACCTCGTCGGTGAGCTGCTGAAGAACCACGCCAAGAAGGTCGACAGCCTGCGCACCTTCATGCCGACCGCCAAGGATGCCGACTGGGAGCTCATCCAGGCAGGCCAGCGTGCGCAGGTGATGAAGAAGGACCCGCAGAAGGGCGGCGTCCTGCAGTTCGGCACCGAGGTCGTCACCGGCGCCGACGGCACGATCGCCGGCCTGCTGGGCGCCTCGCCGGGCGCCTCGACCGCGGTCTCCATCATGCTCGGCCTGCTCAAGACGTGCTTCCCGCAGCGGATCGACAGCTGGGAGCCCCGGCTGCGCGAGCTCGTCCCGAGCTACGGCCAGACCCTGAACGCCCGCCCCGAGGTCGCACAGGCCGTCCTCGCCGAGACCGCCGCGACGCTGGCCATCACGGCGTAGCAGACCCGAGGACGCGCTGCTCGTGGCCAAGCTCTACTTCCGCTACGGCGCGATGAACTCCGGCAAGTCGACGTCGCTGCTGCAGGCGGCCTACAACTACGAGGAGCGCGGGCAGCACGTGCTGCTGGCCAAGCCCGAGATCGACACGAAGGGCGCCGACCAGATCTCCAGCCGGCTCGGGATGCAGCGCGAGGTCGACTTCCTCATCGCCCCGGGCGCCGACCTCCGCGCGCTGTTCGCCGAGCACCGTGAGCGGGTGCGTGCGCATGCGGAGGAGGCGCTCATCCCCGAACAGGGGATCGCAGGCGCGGTGCCCGACGTCGCCTGCCTCCTCGTCGACGAGGCACAGTTCCTCACTCGCGAGCAGGTCGATGACCTGCTGCGCATCGTGGTGCTCGACGGCGTGCCCGTGCTCGCGTACGGCATTCGCACCGACTTCCAGACCCACGCGTTTCCGGGTTCCCGGCGGCTGCTCGAGCTCGCCCACAGCCTCGAGGAGCTCAAGACGATCTGCCGGTGCGGCCGGAAGGCGCTCTTCAACGCCCGGCTCGTCGGCGGCCGGTTCGTGTTCGACGGCGATCAGGTGGCGATCGACGAGCTGTCCGCCGACCGCGTGACGTACGAGTCGATGTGCGCGGAGTGCTACCTGCGCGAGTCCGGCGGGCGGCTGCAATAGATCAGGATGCCGCATCCGCCGGCGCTCTAGGCTGGAAGCATGCGAGTACTCCTTGCCGGCGGTGCCGGCTACATCGGCGCGCACACCGCGGTGGCCCTCATCGAGGCAGGGCACGAGGCGGTCGTGCTCGACGATCTGTCGAACTCCTCGGCCATCGCCGTCGAGCGGGTCGGTCGGATCACCGGTACGACCGTGCCCCTCGTGGTGGGCGATGCCGCCGATGACGCCGTGGTCGCCTCGGCCTTCGACGAGCACGGCCCCTTCGATGCGATCGTCCACCTCGCGGCCTTCAAGGCCGTGGGCGAGTCGACGCAGAAGCCGCTGGAGTACTACGCCAACAACCTCGGCACCACGTACGCGCTGCTGCGAGTGGGCATCGCGCGCGGCATCCGTTCATTCCTCTTCTCCAGCACCGGGACGGTGTACTCGGATCCCGCCGATCTGCCGTTCACCGAGCAGTCGACGACGAGCATCGATCTCTCGAACGCGTACAGCAAGTCCAAGCGCATGAACGAGGTCGTGCTCGAGGATGTGGCGCGGGTGAACCCCGGGCTCTCGATGACGAGCCTGCGCTACTTCAACCCCGTCGGCGCCCATCCGAGCGGGCTCATCGGCGAGGACCCGACCGGAGTCCCCAACAACCTCATGCCGTACGTGGCGCGCGTCGCGGTGGGCTCGCTCGAACGGGTCGGCATCTTCGGCGACGACTACGACACCCCCGACGGCACCGGCCAGCGCGACTACATCCACGTCGTGGACCTCGCCGCCGGTCACGTCGCCGCACTCGAGAACGCGCAGCCCGGGTACGACGTGTTCAATCTCGGCACCGGTTCGCCGGTGAGCGTGCTCGAGCTCATCGACGCGTTCGAGCGCGCCTCCGGGCGTGAGCTGGCGCGCGAGGTGCTGCCGCGACGCGCAGGCGATGTCGCGGCGACGTACTGCGATCCCGCGAAGGCCGAAGCGGAGCTGCACTGGCGCGCGACGCGCACGATCGATGACGCCTGCCGGGACTCCTGGAACTGGCAGTCGCAGAACCCCGCCGGCTACGCCAGCGCCTGACCCGTCCTGGTGCGGCGCCGGGGGAGCGGCAGGAGCATCGACGTCGTCCGGCGGTAGTCGGCGTAGGCGGGGTACTTGGCCGCCGTGATCGACTCGGTGAAGATCGTCGAGCCGATGAACAGCAGGGTGAGCAGCGCCGCGCCGGCGATGGTCCAGTTCAGCGCGCCGCCCCAGACCCCGAGGCCGCTCGCGACGGCGGCGGTCGGCCCCGATCGCGTAGAAGGCCCACCACTGCGCCTGCTCGAAGAAGAAGTTGGGGTGACGGCTGTACGCGAACAGCCCGGTGGTGACGAAGCCGGGCTCGAGGGTGCCGCCGGCTGCCTGCTTGCTGCTGGTGGAAGTTCCACTGCTGCTGGTCGGCGATCGTCTCTCCCACCAGGAAGCCCGCGAACACGACCGCGAAGATCGCGTCCCAGACGCCGATGGCCGCCGGATTCTGCCACGCGATGTACGCCGGCAACGTGATGAGGACCAGCAGGGCGTTCTGGTAGAGCACGATGAAGAACAGGTTGAACACCTGGAACTGCCACGGCTTCATGCGTCCGCGCAGCACCGCCCACCGGTAGTCCTCCATGCCGGTGTAGCCGCCCTTGCGGGCGAAGTTGTAGGTGAGTCGTGGCGCCCCACGCGGTGACGAGCACCGCCATGACGAGCAGGCGCGTGGCGTCGGCGCCGGCGATGAGCGCGTCGACCGCGAAGATCCAGACGTACACCACCGGCACGATCGACCAGAGCCGGTCCACCCACGAGGTGTCTTTGGTGATCAGCGATGCGATCCAGCAGAACGCGCAGGCGGCGCCGGCGACGAGAAGGACGAGGAGCAGCGGATCCATGCGCTCACAGTACTGGTTGCGTGTGGTCGGACCACACGATACTGTGGTCTGACCACATCGATCCGAGGAGTTTCGTGGCTCAGTCGGCGCCGACCCAGACCGCGCGTGCGTGGCAGCTCGTCCTCGAGCAGATCGAGACCGACCTGCTTGACGGCCGGCTCCTGCCCGGCGACCGGCTCGCACCCGAGCGCGAGCTCGCCTCGAGTCTCGGAGTCGGCCGCTCGAGCGTACGCGAAGCGCTGCGCGTTCTGGAGGTCATGGGCCTCATCCGCACCGGCACGGGATCCGGCCCCACGTCCGGTGCGATCATCATCGCGACGCCGCAGGGCGGCATGTCGGCGCTGCTCCGGCTCCAGGTGGCGGCGCGGGGATTCCCGCTCGATGACGTCGTGCGCACGCGACTCGTGCTCGAATCCGCGGTCGTCGAGGCGCTCGCGTCCGACGACGGCCGCCAATTGGCGGCCGCACGCGCGATCGTCGAGGCCATGGAGGCTCCGGACCTCGCCGCCGACGAGTTCCTCGCGCTCGACGCGCAGCTGCACCTGGCGCTGGCCGAGGCATCCGGCAATGTCGTCATCGCGGCGATGATGGCGGGCCTGCGCACAGCCATCGAATCGTACGTGCAGGCGGGAGCGGCGGGCATTGCGGATTGGGATGCCGCGGCCACGCGCCTGCGCCTCGAGCATCGGGCGATCCTCGACGCCATCGAGGCAGGTCGGCCCGGACCTGCCCGGACCCTCATTCACGATCACATCACCGGCTATTACGCCGAAGCGGGTCTCGCCCGCGCGAACGACTGAAGGAAGCCACACCATGGTCCAGCGTCAGCTGCCCAAGCCCTCGGAGCTCCTCGAGCTCATGCAGTTCAAGAAGCCCGAGCTCGACGGGCGCAAGCGCCGTCTCGACGCGGCGCTGACGATCGCCGATCTGCGCACGATCGCCAAGCGCCGGACGCCGAAGGCGGCGTTCGACTACACCGACGGCGCGGCAGAGGGGGAGCTGTCGCTCTCTCGCGCGCGCCAGGCGTTCGAGGACATCGAGTTCCACCCCGGCGTCCTGCGCCCCGCCCCCGAGGTCGATACGTCCGTAGAGATCCTCGGCGGCCCGAGCGCCCTGCCGTTCGGCATCGCGCCCACCGGGTTCACGCGCCTGATGCAGACCGAGGGCGAGACCGCGGGAGCGTCTGCGGCCGGTGCCGCCGGCATCCCGTTCACTCTTTCGACGCTCGGCACGACCTCGATCGAGGGCGTCAAAGCGGCGAACCCCCACGGACGGAACTGGTTCCAGCTCTACGTGATGCGCGATCGCGAGATCTCATACGCGCTTGCCCAGCGCGCGGCAGAGGCCGGGTTCGACACACTGCAGTTCACCGTCGACACGCCTGTCGCCGGCGCACGGCTGCGCGACAAGCGGAACGGATTCTCGATCCCGCCTCAGCTCACCGTCGGCACGATCATCAACGCGCTGCCGCGCCCCTGGTGGTGGTACGACTTCCTCACCACCCCGAAGCTCGAGTTCGCCTCGCTGTCCACGACCGGCGGCACGGTGGGGGAGCTGCTGAACGCGGCGATGGATCCCACGATCAGCTACGACGACCTGGCGATCATCCGCGACATCTGGCCCGGCAAGATCGTCGTCAAGGGGGTGCAGAACGTCGAGGACTCCGTGCGCCTCATCGACGCCGGCGTGGACGGCATCATCCTGTCCAACCACGGCGGCCGCCAGCTCGACCGCGCGCCCATTCCGTTCCACCTGCTGCCGAAGGTGGTCAAGGAGGTCGGCAAGGATGCGACGGTGATGATCGACACGGGCATCATGAACGGCGCCGACATCGTCGCCTCGATGGCACTGGGAGCGAAGTTCACCCTGATCGGGCGGGCGTACCTCTACGGCCTCATGGCCGGCGGGCGGCAGGGGGTGGACCGCACGATCGCGATCCTCCGGAGTGAGATCGAGCGCACGATGCAGCTGCTCGGGGTATCGGCGGTGGCCGAGCTCGAGCCGAAGCACGTCACGCAGCTGCAGCGGCTCGTGCCGGTCGCGTCCGCCCCGGCGCGTGCCCCGCGGGCTCGCACCACCGCGAAGGCCTGAGCGCGGCTCAGTCCCTCACAGGCAGGGTGGGAAGAAGCCGTTCGAGGAACTCGGCGGTCTCCTCCCAGCCTTCCACGGCATGGCAGGTCACGCCCATGGCGAGGACCGGGTAGTCGTTGCCGTCCGGATCGAGGCGATCGCCGACGAAGAGCATGTCATCCAGCGCGATTCCGGTCTGCTCCGCGAGCTGGCGCATGCCGAACGCCTTGTCGATGCCGCGATGCGTGATATCGACCGACGTCGAGCCGCCGGAGCGCACCTCGAGATCCGGAATGCGCTCGGCCACGGCGGCACGCAGCGTGTTCTTCTTGCTGCCCGTGGGATCCCATGCCACCTTGGCGCTGAGCGGCGCGCGCTGGCCGAGGGCCGAGAACGTGATCTGTGAGCCGCGGTCCTCGAGGATGTCTCCCCAGGTCTCGGCTTCCCAGAGCCCGAGGCGACGCGCCTCGCCCTCGACGGCATCGAGCGCGCGCGACTTCTGGTCGTCGGTCAGCGATTGCGCGTAGATCGTCGTGATGCCGTCGGGCGTCAGGCGGTAGTACTGCGTGCCGCAGGTGGGCAGCAGATGCAGCCGCGACAGCGCCTCAGGGGAGGCGTCAGGCAGGCGGTCGACCACCTGCGCCGTGAACTGCGCGAGCTGTCCGCCCGAGATGATGGCCACCTCGACGCGGTCGGCCAGCGCGATCAGGAGGTTGCCGATCCGCGGAT
The DNA here is from genome assembly GCA_963754635.1 of uncultured Actinomycetota bacterium. Classification (GTDB taxonomy): domain Bacteria; phylum Actinomycetota; class Actinomycetes; order Actinomycetales; family Microbacteriaceae; genus Microbacterium. The sequence continues at coordinate 640,944 of CAVWGM010000003.1, forward strand.
CGATCGCGCTCTTGGACGGAGCGAGCGTGTCGTCCAGGTCGAAGGCGACGAGGCGAGGAGTGGACATGCGGCCGCTCCTCTTCCTCTTCGCTGACTCATGGTCGGGGTGACAGGATTTGAACCTGCGGCCTCGTCGTCCCGAACGACGCGCGCTACCAAGCTGCGCCACACCCCGCTTTGCAACCCTCCGAGTCTACCCGATGGGGGGCGATGCTTCTGACATCGGAACCAGAGTGATGAGGGATGCCTCAGGGCGGCAGGCGAAGCGGACCGGGGCGTAGATGGAGTGCCCGAGGCCCGCACTCACGTTCAACGGCACGGTGCGGCGATCGTGCTGCCAGTCGCTGAGGCCGCGGGCCTGGCGAAGCGGGATGTCGCAGTTCGCCACGAGAGCTCCGATCCCCGGGACCCGCACCTGGCCGCCATGGGTGTGGCCGCCGAAGATCGCGTCCGCGCCCAGATCGGTGAAGCGATCGAGCACGCGGCGGTAGGGGGCGTGGGTCACGCCGATCCGCAGGGCGGTGTCTGCACCGTCTCCGAGCGCCGCCAGGGCGCCAGGCAGGTCCTCCAGGCGGTCCCACGAGCGATGGGCGTCGCTCACTCCGAAGGCATCGATGCGGAGGCCCGCGAGCTCGAGCGAACCGGCCGCGTTGTTGAGGTCCAGCCAGCCGAGCTCTTCGGTCAGGTAGCCGTCCAGTGCATCGGTGTCGAGCGGCTCAGCGACCTTCGCGCCCTTCGACGGCCCCGTGAAGTACTTCAACGGGTTCCGCGGCGAGGGAGCGACGTGGTCGTTCGACCCATGAACGAAGACGCCGGGCACGCCGGCCAGTGGGTCGAAGGCGGCCCGAAGGCCGACAAGTCCGTCACGGTGGCCCATGTTGTCGCCCGTATTGACCACGAGGTCGGGCTGAAGCTCAGCGAGCGCGGCGATCCACTCCTGCTTGCGGTGCTGCCACGGCGCCATATGGGCGTCGGAGAGGTGCAGCACACGGATGCGCGGCGCACCCGCCGGCAGCACGGCGACCTCGTGGCGGCGCACGGTGAACAGGTAGCGCTCGATTCCGATGCCCCATATCGCCGCGGCTGCTCCGACCGTCCCCACCGCGCCGAGCGCGGTGAGGACGGTGCGACGGGGACGCCGTGCGGCGCCGGCCGGACTTGCTAGCACTCGCGACTGGAGTAGTTCACGAGAATGGCGGTGTTGCGGTTCACGACGCTTCCCGCCGCAGGCGAACTGCTGGTCGCGCGGTCCTGATTTCCCGGGAGCGCGGCGTCTACCGTGCAGGTGCCGGGTTGGACGTTGCCGAAGGAACTTCGCAGGTCGGCGACTGCCTGGTCGAGGGTCCGTCCGGCGATATCCGCCACAACCAGTGCCTGACCGTTGCTCGGGCTGATCGTGACGACCGAGCCGCCCGCGACCTTGCCGGCGCCGGGATTCTGAGTGGCAATGACGCCCTCGGCGAGGTCAGAGTCGACGGGGGCGCCGACTGTCACGCCGAAGCCGGCGCCTTCCAGCTTCGCCGTCGCCTCCGCGATGCCGAGACCGACGACGCTCGGCAGATCGGTCAGCACGAACTTGGTGAGCTCGCCATCCGGCTTCGCGAATGCGTCGCCGCCGTACACGGCGTCCGCAGTGCCCTGCACCGCCTTCGTCACGCGGAAGCGGATGTCGGAGAGCCGGAGGCCGTTGTGGGACGTCTTGAAGATGTCGCCGCCACCCTGGACGTTGCCTGCCCATGTCGCCGTCGCCACCTTGGTGCTCGATGCGATCAGCCAGGACTGAAGCTCCTCGTGGGTGCCGGTCTTGCCGAGAAGAGGCGTGCCGTCGTTGGGGTTTCCCGCGCCACCGGTGCCGCCGCGCATGACGCCCTGGAGAGCGTAGGCCGCCGTCGCCGCGACCTTCGGATCGATCACCTGGGTGCAGGTGCGCGCCGGCTTCGGCAGGTCGACGCCGTCGGAGTCGGTGACACGGTCGATCGCCTGCGGCTGGCAGTACATGCCGTTGTTCGCGATGGTCGCGTACGCCGAAGCCATCGCCAACGGCGAGACGTTGGCCGTACCGATGACCGTGTTGAGGTTGTCCATGACGATCGGATCGCCGTCGCCCTCCGTGACGCCCATCTTCGCCGCGACGGCGGCGATGTCGCACAGGTCGAGTTTCTCGGCCATGGCGAAGTACCCGGTGTTCAGCGACGAGGCGGTGAACTGCATGGGCGTGCCGACGCGGCCGCGGTCCTTGCCGAAGTTGTTCGTCGGCTTGTCGGTCGGATTGGTCCACGTCTCGCCGCAGATGGTCAGCTTCTTGAAGACGCGCAGTGTGCCGTTGAGGGTCTCGTTGACCGAGTGGCCCTTCTCCAGCCAGTCGATCAGGGTGAACAGCTTGAACGTCGAGCCGACGCTGAATCCGGTCGAGTTGCCGAACTGCAGGTCGCCCGCGTACACCTGAGCCGAATAGTTCGGGTCGGCGGCCACCGCGAGGTCCTCGCTGAACGCGGTGTTCTGCGCCATGGACAGGATTCTGCCGTCTGTCCCGACGCTGACGGTCGTCGAGCCGAAGCGTCCGGGCGACGGCACGTTCGTCCCCTGACGCATCTGGATGGAGGTCGGCGCGTACCGCGTCATCGCGTCCTGTGCCGACGCCTGAAGGCGCGAGTCCATCGTGGTGTAGACGTTGAGTCCGCCGCGCTGGAGAAGCTCCTGCCGGTCTTCCCTGGTCTCGCCGAAGGCGGGGTCGTTCAGAATGACGTACTTGACGTACTGGCAGAAGTACTGGGCTCCTGCGGCGGCCTGGCAGCCGGTGACCGGGTTCGTGACCGCCGGAGTGATCGGCCAGACGGCCGCTTCGTCGAACTGCGCCTGCGTGATCTTGCCCTCTTCCAGCATCCGGCCGAGCACATACAGCTGGCGGACCTTCGTCGAGGTGTACCCGTCCGCGGCAGCGAGATGCTGCTCGGGGGTGATCTTGCCCTCTTCCAGCATCCTGTCGAGCGACCCGATGTTGGCGCCTTCGTCGATGACGCCGTCCGGCGCCTTGTTGAAGGCTGTGCCGTCGGCGCTGTAGATCGAGCCTTCGGGCTTGTCGATGCGGTAGTTGTTGGGGTTCTGCACCATGCCGGCGAGCGTGGCGGCCTGAGCGACGGTCAGGTTCGCGGCGGTAGTGCTGAAGTACTGCCGTGCGGCGGACTCGACGCCGTAGGTGATGCCGCCGAAGTTGGCGATGTTGAAGTAGCCGAGGAGGATCTGCTCCTTCGAGTACTTCTGCTCAAGGGCGACCGCGTAGCGCATCTCCTGCAGCTTGCGCGTGTAGCCCTCGGTGCCCTCGGCCGTCGTCGCATCGGTCCAGCAGTTCTTCAGAGCCTGCTCGCGCGAGACCTTGAGAACGGGCAGGCCGGCCTCGTCCAAGACTGGCTGGCCCGCATCGTCGACCTCGTACTCGTCCTCGGCGTTCTGCTCGCAGCGCTGGATGAGGACGTTCTTCACGTACTGCTGGCTGATCGTCGAGCCGCCCTGCGTCTCGCCGCCGCCACCGGCGTTGGAGAGGATGGCGCGCGTGGTGCCGATCAGGTCGACCCCGCCGTGCTGGTAATAGCGGGGATCTTCACTGGAGAGGATCGCGTCGTACATGACGGGTGACACCTGCTCGAACTGGACCGGAGTGCGGTCCTGCTCGAGGAACTTCGTCATCAGGACGGCTTCGCCGGTGTCGGGGTTCGTCGCGTAGAAGTTGCTCGGCAGCATGAGCTTGTCGATCTCGAGCACGCTCGGGAGGTTGTCGAACATCGTGATCGCGCTGGTGGCCGCGGAGCTGGAGACAGCGATGGCGGGAGTGACCGTGGCGGCGATCAGGACACCTGCGACTGCGCTCAGGCCCACGAGACCCATGAGGCCGCCGAGCACGCCGCTAGCTGATCGATTGGTATCAGGCATAGGGTTGATCGTAAGGGAGATACCTGGGCGATTCCCTGACGGACGTGCGCCCGTTGCGGTATTTCCCAGCCTCCATCACCCCAGTTCGCCGACTCGAGGAGCCGCGATGACGACGTGGGAATATGTCACCACGCCACTACTGATCCACAACACCGCTGCGATCCTCAACAACTGGGGCAAGCAGGGGTGGGAGCTCGTCCAGGTCGTGCCCGGGCCCGAGGGCGGGCTCGTCGCCTACCTCAAGCGTCCGAGCGGCGGTGGCGTCGCCAACGCGGGACTGGATGCCGCGGCCGTGGCCGCGAAGCAGTTCGAAGAGCCCGCTTCATGACCGTGTCGCAGCGGCTCGCCGAGCTCGGCATCGAGCTGCCCGAGGTCGTTCCCCCCGTCGCCGCCTACGTGCCGGCCAAGGCGCACGGAGATCTCGTCTTCACCGCCGGTCAGCTTCCGATCGTGTCCGGCACGCTTCTGGCGACCGGCAAGGTCGGCGAGGGCGACGGTCTCGTCGCCGCAGCCGATGCGCAGTCTACGCACGTCAGTGCGCACTCAACGCCCTGGCCGCCGCTGCGGCCGCCGTCGGGGGAGTCGATCGGCTCACCGGCGTCGTCAAGGTCGTCGGGTTCGTGGCATCCGTCCCCGAGTTCACCGGACAGCCCGGCGTGATCAACGGCGCCAGCGAGGTGCTCGGCGCGATCTTCGGCGAGAGCGGGCGGCACGCCCGCTCCGCCGTCGGCGTGCCGGTGCTGCCGCTCGATGCGCCCGTCGAGGTCGAGGTCGTCTTCTCCTACGCCTGACCCCGGAATGACAGAGCGGATGCCGCAGCCCCGGCTGCGGCATCCGCTCTTGTTCTGTTACTTGACCTGCGCGGAGATGACGCTCATCACGGCCGTGTCGGCGAGCGTGGTGGTGTCGCCCACTTCGCGGCCCTCGGCGACGTCACGCAGCAGACGCCGCATGATCTTGCCGGAGCGGGTCTTGGGCAGTTCGCCCACGATGTACACGTCGCGAGGGCGGGCGATCGGCCCGATCTGCTCGCCGACCCACGCGCGCAGCGTCTGCCCGAGCCCTTCGACCGGGTGCGCATCGAGGTACGACTGCTTGATGATGACGAACGCGACGACGGCCTGGCCGGTGGTCTCGTCCGATGCTCCGACGACGGCGGCTTCGGCCACGGCGTCGTTGCCGACCAGCGCGGACTCGATCTCGGTCGTCGACAGGCGGTGTCCCGACACGTTCATGACATCGTCGACGCGGCCCAGCAGCCACACGTCGCCGTCCTCGTCGAGCCGTGCACCGTCGCCGGCGAAGTAGTAGCCCTGTGCCGCGAACTTCGACCAGTAAGTCTCGACGAACCGCTCCGGGTCGCCCCAGATGCCGCGCAGCATCGACGGCCAGGGCTCGGTCACCACGAGCAGGCCGCCGTTGCCGTTGCCGACATGACTGCCGTCCTCGTCGACGACGTCGATGCTGATACCGGGCAGCGGCACCTGCGCCGAACCCGGCTTGGTCTCGGTCACTCCGGGAAGGGCGGAGATCATGATGGCGCCCGTCTCGGTCTGCCACCAGGTGTCGACGATGGGCGCCTTCTGGCCGCCGATCACGCCGTGGTACCACATCCATGCCTCGGGATTGATGGGCTCCCCCACCGAGCCGAGCACGCGCAGCGACGACAGGTCGAACTTCTTCGGGATGGCCCTGCCGAGCTTCATGAAGGAGCGGATGGCGGTGGGCGCGGTGTAGAGCACGGTCACGCCGTACTTCTGAACGACCTCCCACCATCGCCCCGGATGCGGGGCATCCGGCGTGCCCTCGTAGATGACCTGCGTGGCCCCGTTCGCGAGCGGGCCATAGGTGACGTACGTGTGCCCGGTGATCCAGCCGATGTCGGCCGTGCACCAGTACACGTCGGACTCGGGGTGCAGGTCGTGCACGACCCGGTTGGTGAACGCGGACTGGGTGAGGTAGCCGCCCGAGGTGTGGAGGATGCCCTTGGGCTTGCCCGTCGTCCCGGAGGTGTACAGGATGAACAGCGGATTCTCGGCGGGGAACGCCTGCGCCTCGTGCTCTGCCGATGCGGCGGGCACGACGTCATGCCACCAGAGGTCGCGGCCCTCGGTCCACTCCACGTCGTTCCCGCCGCGCTGGACGACGAGAACGTGCTCGACGGTCTCCTGGACGCCCGACCCGCGGTCGCTCAAGGCGAGGTCGACGGCGGGCTTGAGCGGCGAGACCTTCCCCTTGCGGTAGCCGCCGTCCGCGGTGATGACGAGCTTGGCGCCCGCATCGTCGATGCGCGAGCGCAGGCTGTCTGCCGAGAAACCGCCGAAGACGACCGAGTGGATGGCGCCGATCCGTACGACGGCGAGCATGGCGGCGATGGCCTCCGGGACCATCGGCATGTAGATGGCGACGCGGTCGCCCTCGGCGATCCCGAGTCCCACCAGGACGTTCGCGAGGCGCTTGACCTCGTCGGTGAGCTCGGCGTAGGTGACCCGGCGCTCGTCGCCGGGCTCGCCTTCCCACAGCAGTGCGACGCGGTCGCCGTTGCCGGCTTCGACGTGGCGATCGAGGCAGTTGTAGGCCACGTTCAGTTCACCGTCGTCGAACCAGGTGGCGAACGGCGGGTTCGACCAGTCGAGCACCCGCGAGAACGGCGTGTGCCAATGCAGCTCGCGGGCCTGGTCCGCCCAGAATCCTTCGCGGTCCGCTGTCGCGCGGTCGTACAGATCGGCCGTCGCGACGGCCTCGGCGGCGAAATCGGCGGACGGCGCGAACCGGCGGTCCTCGTTCAGAAGGTGGTCGATCTGGCTGCTCATTGAGCACGCTCCTTCGCGGGCTTCGGATGTTGTCGAGACGGCGCGGTGAGCGCCGGGTGGGTCTGTCAGGCAATGTACTTTCCGGCGGTTTCCGTCACCACCCCCGAAAGAGGGGAGACCAGGGCCTCCGTTCCCGTTGTCACCCGGGTGAGAAGGCTCTCATGGTCTTTGCGTGCACCGCCTTCTCGCATATGCTTTCCAGCGGCCGAACATCGATTCTGGCATTGCGGCACCCGGATCATCCCCCCGAGACGTGGTGCTGCGCGAGGCGGCATCCCATTCCCCCCATGGGATGCCGCCCTTCTTTTCCTGTAGGTGACGTCCCCTCGTTCTGAAGGCCCGCCCTTCCTCCCCACCGCGGCGATAGGTCGGCTCATCGCACAGTTGCGCGGGCAGCCCCTCGGTGAGTGTTCGCCGCCTCCTAGCGTCGACGCATGCCCGAGCCGTTCGTCGTCCGCCCCGGTGCCGGCGCTGCGCCGTCGGGTGAGCCGGAGCGCACGGCCGCGTCGCCCTCGCGAACGACGCAGCCCGCACTCGGCCCCCTGGCCTCATACCTCGAAGATCCCCACGTCACGGATCTCTTCGTCAACGGCGCCGACGGGCTCTTCGTCGACCGAGGCGCCGGTCCCGAACGTGCACCGCACTGGCGGGCCGACGAAGAAGAGGTGCGCGACCTCGCGATCGCCCTCATCTCACTCGGCGGCAGACATATCGACGATGCCTCACCCTGCGTCGACGTCCGCCTCGAGGGCGGGATCCGAGTGCACGCGGTCCTTCCGCCGATCTCCGCCACCGGCACCGCGATCTCGATCCGGGTCCCCAGCATCGACCAACCGGATCTCGACGAGCTGCAGGCCGCGGGGATGTTCGACGCGGCCCTGCGGGCGCGTCTGGACGACCTGGTGACACGGCGGGAGAACCTTCTCGTCACGGGCGCCGCGGGCGCGGGCAAGACCACGCTGCTGGCGGCACTGCTCGGTCAGGCGTCGCCCCACGAGCGCATCGTCACGATCGAGGACGTCGCCGAACTCCGCATCTCCCACCCGCATCACGTTCGCCTCGAGGCCCGGCAGCCGAACCTCGAAGGCGCCGGTGCGATCGGTCTCGCGCGGCTCGTGCGCGAGGCCCTGCGCATGCGACCCGACCGCCTCGTGGTCGGCGAGTGCCGGGGCGAGGAGGTGCGTGAGCTGCTGTCGGCCCTCAACACCGGCCACGACGGGGGAGCGGGCACGGTGCACGCCAACAGCCTGCAGGACGTCGCAGCCCGCCTCGAGGCGCTCGGGGCGCTCGCCGGCCTCGATGACCGAGCTCTCGCACGGCAGGTCGTGAGCGCGATCGGCGCTGTGCTGCACGTCGAGCGAGGCGGCGACGGAGTGCGCCGCCTGATCGCTGCCGGGCGGCCGGCGACCGATGAGGCCGGACGCCTGTGCGTCGCGGTGACCCCATGAGCACGGCGCGAGGGGACGACGCAGGTGTGGCCGCGGCGGACACGGTGCTGCGGCTCGCCGTGCTCCTCCAGGCGGGGGTCGCTCCCGCGAAGGCGTGGACCTTCCTGGCCGAGTCGGGCGATCCGGCGGCGCTGGGCGTGGTGACCGCGATGAATGACGGGATGCCGCTGGCCGATGCGATCGCAGCGGTCGCCGTCGCGCGACCTCGGCGCCGCCGGTGGAGTCGTGCGAGGCAGCCCGACACGGCGCCCGCCTGGCAGGAAGTAGCCGCAGCATGGCGGGTGGCGACCATCGTCGGCGCCCCCCTCGCCGAGAGTCTGCGCGGATTCGCGGGGGCGCTGCGAGACGGGCAGGAGGCGGCGGACGACGTCCGGGTGGCGCTCGCCGAGCCGGCGGGAACGGCGAGGCTCATGGGGTGGCTCCCGCTCGTCGCGGTCGGGCTCGGGGCCGCGCTCGGCTTCGACACGTTCGGCGTCCTGCTCGGCCATCCGGTCGGTCTGGCCTGCCTCGCCGCGGGCATCGCGCTGATCCTGGCCGCCGGTCGCTGGAGCACCGTCCTCGTCCGACGCGCACAGGCCGAGACGGGTCTCGCCGGTCACGGCTCTGAGCTGCTCGCGATCGCGCTGAGCAGCGGCGTGTCGATCGAGCGTGCACGGACGATCACGCGCGACGCAGGAGCCGAAGCCGACGCGTCGACGGATGCCGTGCTCGCACTCTCCCGCACCGCGGGCGTTCCCGCGGTGGAGCTGCTTCGCGCGTCGGCGGCGATGGCCCGGCATCGTGCCCGGATCGACGGTCGCCTCCGCGCCGCCCGGCTCTCCTCCCGGCTGCTGCTCCCGCTCGGGATCTGCACCCTGCCCGCATTCCTGCTGCTGGGCGTCGCTCCCATGCTGCTGAGCGTCATCTCGGCCATGCCCCAGTCGCTCTGATGACCCGCCCTCCGAGCCGCAACAGCCGTGCCCACGTGCCCGCCCTTCCACAAGACAGGAGTACACATGTCCTTTCCCGCTCTCACCCCCCGCCGAGCCGCCCGGCTCTTCGCGGACACCCATGGCGACGACACCGGAGCCGCCACCGCCGAGTACGCCATCGCCACGATGGCGGCGGTGGCCTTCGCCGGGCTGCTGGTGGTGATCATGCGGTCGGACGAGGTGCGCGGCATCCTCACCGACCTCATCCGCCGCGCGCTCACGGTCGCGTGATCGGCCGCCGGCTCGGCGACGACCGGGGTGCGGTCGTCGCCGAGTTCGCGGTCGCCCTGCCCGCGCTCGTCATCGTGATCGTCCTCGCGATGGGAGTGCTCGGCGCCGGTGCGCGCGGCGTCCGGCTGCAGGATGCGGCGGCCGATGCTGCCCGCCTGGCCGCGCGCGGCGAACCGGCGGACCGCGTGCACGCCGTCGTGGCCCAGGCCACAGCCGGCGCGTCCGCGCGGATCGAGCAGCGGGGCGACCTGGTGTGCGTGGTCGCCTCTGCGCCGGCCGGGCTCCCGTTCACGCTGACCGCGTCCAGCTGCGCACTCGCCGGGGGGCTCTGATGCCGGGCGCGGCGATGATCGTGGGCGCGGTGGGGTGCGCTGCCGCGCTCACCGTGGCACTGGCCGGCGCGTCCGCCGCGGCGGTTTTCGGGCAGCGACTGGCCGGTGCCGCCGACGCGGCGGCACTCGCCGCGGCCGATACGGCATCCGGACTCGTGTCGGGCGTGCCGTGCGAGCGCGCAGCGGAGGTCGCGGCGACGGCCGGAGCGTTCGTCGAGGCGTGCGATGTGGCCGGGCTCATCGCCACCGTCAGCGTCTCCGCCAGGTTCGGCGTGTTCCCGGCGACGGCTCACGCCCGAGCCGGCCCGCCGACATGAGAACGCGCTCACAGCGACCACTCCGGGAACCGACGTGTATGGTTTGCGACGACGAAAGGACGCCCCCGGTGGCAGAAGGCAAGAAGCTCGTCATCGTCGAGTCTCCGACGAAGATGAGGTCGATCCAGGGTTACCTCGGCGACGGATACGAGGTGCTCAGCTCGGTCGGGCACATCCGCGATCTCGCGGACAAGAAGGACATCCCGGCCGACAAGAAGCAGGCCTACGGCAAGTACTCGATCGACGTCGACAACGGCTTCGACCCCTACTACGTCGAGAGCGAGCGCGGCCGCAAGACGGTCGCCGAGCTCAAGCGCGCGCTGAAGGGAGCGGACGAGCTCCTGCTCGCCACCGATGAGGACCGCGAGGGCGAGGCCATCGCGTGGCACCTTCTCCAGACCTTGAAGCCGAAGGTCCCCGTCAAGCGCATGGTGTTCCACGAGATCACGAAGGACGCCATCCGTGCCGCCGTCGATCACACCCGCGAGCTCGATCTCGCGCTGGTCGACGCGCAGGAGACCCGCCGCATCCTCGACCGCCTGTACGGCTGGGACGTCAGTCCCGTCCTCTGGTTCAAGGTCCAGCAGGGGACCTCCGCCGGTCGCGTGCAGTCCGCAGCGACGCGCATGGTCGTCGAGCGCGAGCGCGAGCGCATGGTCTTCGTCTCAGCGTCGTACTGGGACATCGAGACGCTGGCGGCCAAGGGCGCGGACGCCTTCGCGGCCCGACTCGCCCGTGTCGACGGCGCCGGGCTTGCCCGCGGCACCGACTTCGACGACTCCGGTGAGCTGAAGAAGGCTGTACTGGTCCTCGACGAGACCCAAGCCCGCGAGCTCGCCTCCGCGATCGAAGCGGCGGCCGAGGCATCCGTCTCGAACGTCGAGGCCAAACCCGGCACCCGCAGCCCCCGTGCCCCGTTCACCACCTCCACTCTCCAGCAGGAGGCCGGACGCAAGCTCTCGATGAGCGCCAAGCACGCGATGAGCGTCGCCCAGCGCCTGTACGAGAAGGGCTTCATCACCTACATGCGCACCGATTCCACCGCGCTCAGCACGCAGGCCGTGCAGGCCGCGCGTGAGCAGGCGGTGTCGATGTACGGCGAGAAGGCCGTCCCGCTGAACCCCCGTGTCTACGCCAGCAAGAGCAAGAACGCGCAGGAGGCCCACGAGGCGATCCGCCCGTCGGGGGAGACCTTCCGCACGCCCGCATCGGTGGCCGGTGAGCTGGATCGTGACGAGCAGCGCCTTTACGACCTCATCTGGAAGCGCACGATGGCCAGCCAGATGTCGGACGCCAAGTACGAGACCACGACCGTGACATTGGCGGTCGACGCCGCCGGACGCCGCGCCGAGTTCACCGCGTCGGGCACCGTGTACACCTTCAAGGGCTTCCTCGAGGCGTATGAGGAGGGCAAGGACGAGAAGCGCGGAGACTCCGACAAGGCGGACGACCAGGCACTGCCCGTGCTGGCCGTCGGCGATGTGCTGCGCCTGAAGGATGTCGAGGCCAAGGGGCACTCGACCAGTCCCAAGCCGCGCTACACCGAGGCGAGCCTCGTCAAGGCGCTCGAAGAGAAGGGCATCGGCCGCCCCTCGACGTTCGCCAGCATCATCGACGTCATCCTCAACCGCGGCTACGTCACCAAGCGCGGTCAGGCGCTCATCCCGACGTGGCTCGCGTTCAGCGTGATCCGTCTGCTCGAGCAGCACTTCGCCGATCTCGTCGACTACGACTTCACCGCCGCTCTGGAAGACGACCTCGACGCCATCGCGCGCGGCGAGCAGAAGCGCGAGGACTGGCTGAAGGAGTTCTACTTCGGCTCCGAGCAGCAGGTGGGCCTGCGCAACATCGTCGAGAACCTCGGCGAGATCGATGCGCGCGCTCTGAACTCCACCCCCATCGGGGATGTCGCAGTCCTGCGCTTCGGAAAGTACGGTCCGTACCTCGAGATCGCCGATCCCGAGAACCCCGAGGCCGACCCGCGGCGCGTCAACATCCCCGAGGACCTGGCGCCCGACGAGCTCACGCCGGCGCGTGCTCAGGAACTCGTCGACGCCCCCGTGGCGGGTGACCGGGTGCTCGGCGAGAACGCGGCCACGGGCAAGCTCGTCGTGGTCAAGGACGGCCGGTTCGGACCGTACGTGCAGGAGATCGATCCGCCGACGGACGAAGAGGTCGACGAGACCACGGGTGAGATCGTCGAGCCGGAGCCCGCGCCGAAGAAGCGCGGCGCCAAGAAGGCGCCCGCCGCGCCCAAGCCCCGGACTGCCTCTCTCTTCAAGTCCATGGCCGTCGACACGATCGACTTCGACACCGCGCTGCGCCTGCTGGAATTGCCGCGGGTGGTCGGCGTCGACCCTGAGACCGGCGCCGAGATCACCGCGCAGAACGGTCGCTACGGGCCGTACCTGAAGAAGGGCACCGACTCGCGGACGCTCCAGGCCGAGCAGCAGATCTTCGACATCACGCTCGAGGAGGCCCTCGCCGTCTACGCCCAGCCGAAGTACGGCGCTCGCGGAGCGAGCAGTGCGCTCAAGGAGTTCGAAGCCGATCCGGTGAGCGAGAAGCCGATCAAGGTGAAAGACGGCCGCTTCGGCGCATACGTCACCGACGGCGTCACGAACGTGACCATCCCGCGGGGGCAGACGCCCGACGACATCACGTACGAGATCGCTGTGCAGATGCTGGCCGACAAGCGCGCCAAGGGTCCCGCACCCAAGCGCGCCACGACGCGGAAGCCGGCGGCCAAGACCGCCGCGAAGGCCCCTGCCAAGAAGCCCGCGCCGAAGAAGCCCGCCACGAAGAAGCCCCCGGCGAAGTGACCTCGGCGCATTCTCGCCCCACCGGGCTGTTCGTCACTTTCGAGGGTGGGGACGGCGCGGGCAAGACCACGCAGGCGACACTGCTCGAGGAGTGGCTGATCGCCGAGGGGCGCGCAGTGGTGCGCACGCGTGAGCCGGGTGGCACCGAGGTGGGCGTGCTGATCCGCGACATCGTGCTGCACCACCGCGGCGAAGTCGCCCCGCGCGCCGAGGCGCTGCTGTACGCGGCGGACCGCGCTCACCACATCGAGACCGTCGTGCGCCCGGCGCTGGACCGCGGCGACGTCGTCATCCAGGATCGCTACCTCGACTCCTCGGTCGCCTACCAGGGCGCCGGGCGTGTGCTCGGGCGCGACGAGGTGCGCTCGCTGTCGCTGTGGGCGACCGAAGGGCTGCTTCCCGACCTCACCGTGCTGCTCGACCTCGATCCGGCTGCGGCCCGGCTGCGGCTCGACGCGGACGACAAGCCGTTCGACCGGCTGGAAGCCGAGCGCGAGACCTTCCACGTGCGCGTGCGCGAGGAGTTCCTGGCGCTCGCCGCCGCGGAGCCCGAGCGGTTCCTCGTGCTCGACGCGTCTCGGCCCGCGCCGCAGCTCGCCGATGCCGTGCGCGATCGCCTCCGGTCGATGCCGGGCGTGAGCTGACGTGCCGGGCCTCGTCGGGACCCGCCGTTAGGCTGGGCGGGATGGAAGCCATGGCCCCTGCGCATGAGACGGCTGCGCTCGACGCCGTGCCGTGGGGTGCGGTGTGGGGCCAGCGTGACGCGGTCACGGCACTGCAGGACGCGGCATCCGATCCCGCCGCGATGACCCACGCCTGGCTGATCACCGGTCCGCCCGGGTCGGGGCGCTCCACGCTGGCCTACGCCTTCGCGGCCGCGCTGATCGCCGAGCCGGGCGACGAGCGGGCGATGCGCCAGGTGCTGGCCGGCACCCACCCCGACCTCACCGCGCTGCGCACCGAGGGTGTCATCATCTCGATCAAGGACGCCCGTGCCCTTGTGGAGCGCTCGTACTTCTCGCCGTCGCTCGGCCGTTACCGCGTCATCGTCATGGAGGACGCCGACCGCATGGCCGAGCGCACGTCCAACGTGCTCCTCAAGGCGCTCGAGGAGCCCCCCGAGCGCACCGTGTGGATCCTGTGCGCGCCCAGCGACGCCGACCTGCTCCCCACCATCCGCTCGCGCGTGCGCACGCTGCGCCTGAGCGAGCCCGACGTCGACGATGTCGCACGCCTGATCGTGGAGCGCACCGGGGTCGACTTCGTGACCGCGGAGCAGTCCGCTCGCCACGCCCAGCGTCACATCGGCATGGCGCAGCGACTGGCGACGGACGCCGCGGCCCGCGCCCGGCGTGACGACACTCTCCGCGCCGTCCTGCGCGTGCGGGGCGTGGGCGATGCGGTCGAGGTCGCCGGTCGCATCGTGCAGGCCGCCACCGAGGACGCGAAGACGCTCACCGCCGAGCGCGATGAGGCCGAACGGGCTTCGCTGCTGCGCACGATGGGCATCGCCGAGGGCGCCGCCGTTCCGCCGGCAGTCCGGTCACAGCTCTCGGCGCTCGAGGACGATCAGAAGCGTCGCGCGACGCGCAGCCTCCGCGACGGCATCGACCGGGTCCTCACCGATCTCGAGTCGATGTTCCGCGACGTGCTGATGATCCAGTTCGGCCGCGACGGCGACCTCATCAACCGCGAGCTCGAGCCCGATCTGCGCGCGCTCGCCGCGGCCTGGCCTGCCGAGCGCACCCTCATCGTCGTGGACCGGATCGGACAGACCCGCGAGAACGTCGAGCTCAACGCGGCACCCACCCTCGCCCTCGAGAGCATGCTCGTGACCGTCGCGAGCGGAAGGACTCCGTGAACCCTCGTCCTCGCCGCGCCCGGCGCACCCTCGCGGTCCTCGCCGGACTCGCAGCCGCGGCGATCGCCTTGAGCGGCTGCCTGTACTCGATGATCCCCGAGGCGCGTCCGGCCTCGACGTCCAGCGCCGAGCCCGATACCGAAGGCGTCTCGTCCGAGCTGCTGCCTTTCTACGGGCAGAGCCTCGACTGGGAGGCGTGCGCGACGGGATTCGACTGCACCACGGTGACGGCACCGCTGGACTGGGACAACCCCGGAGACGGCGACATCGAGCTGTCGGTCATCCGCAGCCGCGCCACCGGCGGCACGGCGATCGGCTCGCTGCTGACGAATCCCGGCGGGCCCGGTGCCAGCGGCGTCGCGCTCGTCCGCGACTCGCTCACGTACGCGGTGGGCGAGCCGCTCATCGAGCAGTACGACGTCATCGGGTTCGATCCGCGCGGGGTGGGCGAGTCGACCGCGGTGCGCTGCTACGACGCCGGCGACATGGATGGGTACCTGTTCGATGTGCCCGAGAACGAACGCGGGTCGGATGCCTGGAACGACGAGCTCCTCGAGCGCCACCGCGATTTCGCCGAGGCCTGCGAGCAGAACTCCGACGGCATCCTCCCCTTCATCACGACGGAGAACGCCGCGCGAGACATGGACCTGCTGCGCGCAGTCCTCGGCGACCGCGAGCTGAACTACCTCGGATACTCGTACGGCACGTTCCTCGGGGCGACCTACGCCAAGCTCTACCCCGAGCGCGTGGGCCGCCTGGTGCTCGACGGTGCGATCGACCCCGCCGTGTCCGACCTCGAGGTCAACGTCACCCAGGGTCTCGGCTTCGAGTCGGCGCTCCGGGCCTACATGGCCGACTGCCTCGCCGGCAGCGAGTGCCCGTTCCGCGGGTCCGTCGACGACGCCATGGCCGACCTCAGCGCGCTTCTGCAGTCCGTCGACCGCGATCCGATCCCTGCCGCCGACGGCCGCGAGCTGGGCGCCGACTCGCTCATGACCGCGATCGTCGCGGCGCTGTATTCGCAGGAGAGCTGGTCGTACCTCTCGCTTGCGCTGGACGAGGCTCTCCAGGGCAGCGCCGAGACGGCGTTCCTCCTGGCGGACTTCTACTACAGCCGCGAGGCGGGCGAGTACCTCGACAATCAGACCGAGGCGTTCCGCACGTACAACTGCATGGACTACCCGTCGGCAGCGCCGACCGACGCCGAGCTCGACGAGGCGGAGGCGCTCCTGGCCGCAGGAGCACCCACCGTCGCTCCGTACTGGTGGGGCCCGAGCCCGTGTGCCGATTGGCCCTCGCCGCCGACGGGGGTGCGCGAGCCCATCACGGCCGACGGTGCCGCCCCCATCGTGGTCGTCGGATCGACGAACGACCCGGCCACGCCATACGAGTGGTCGGTGTCGCTGGCCGAGCAGCTGGCGTCCGGCGTGCTCGTGACTCGCGTGGGCGAGGGGCACACCGGCTACAACAAGGGCAACAGCTGCGTCGACCAGGCCGTCGAGGCCTACCTGCTCGACGGCACGGTGCCGCAGGACGGCCTGCGCTGCGAGTGAGGTCTCAGCGGCGATCCGGCCGGTTCGCGGGCGCCTCGGCGACCCTGTAAGATCGTTGATCGTGCATCGCTTCGGCGGAGCGCGCCACCTTAGCTCAGTCGGCAGAGCGATTCACTCGTAATGAATAGGTCAAGGGTTCGATTCCCTTAGGTGGCTCCACCGGAGAGGCCCGCTTCTGGCGGGCCTCCTGTGTATCCCGCCCAGGATGAGGACCAGATGGATTCTGCGATCGACGCCCTCGCCGAGATCTTCGCCTGGGTGGGCTTCGGCCTGGGAGCGCTGCTGGCCGGAATCGCCCTCCTGATGTATCTTTTCGACGGCACCTGGGTGGGGACCCGCGGCGTCTTGGAGACCACTGAGCACGGCCGGCTCGTGCGATGGTTCGACGAGGACGGCAACGTCAACGAGGCGCCGCTGAGCCATGAACAGGCGCGAGCGCTGGCCGGCAAGGACATGGCGGACATCTTCTTCCGCCGTGGCGGTCGCGGACGCATGCGGCTGTCGCAGGGCTCCCCGGGCGTCAGGGCCGTGGCATTGCTGGCGGTGGGCCTCCTCGCTCTCGGTCTGCTCGCGCTCATCCTCTCGTGGGTGCTGCTGTTCGCCCGCGGGTGATCCGAGGCGACGGCGAGGTCAGTTGAAGGCGAGCAGCGCGCCTGCCGCGAGGGCGAGCGCGAGCCCCGCCCACTGGACGGCCGCGACGCGCTCGCGCAGCACGATGGCGGCCAGCACGATGGTGCCCGCCGGGTAGAGCGCAGTCAGGGCTGACACGATCGACAGCTCGCCCAGCCTGAGGGCGAGCAGCGCGAGGGCGTTGGCTGCGGCATCCACGGCGCCGCAGGCGATCGCGAGCCACCATGCACGTGTCGCCGACGGCGCGAACGTCGGTTCGGGGACCAGGAAGACGGATGCCGCGGGCCGGCGTGCGCGTGCCGCGGCGACCGCGATCGCGGCGACGACCAGCGCCGTGACGACCGCCGTCGTCGCGCGGCTCGCAACCAGCGGCAGCAGGCCGCTGTCCGAGCTGGTCTGGTCGATGACGATGAGGAAGCCGCCGATCGCGAGCCCGGCGCCGATCGCCATGGCGACGCCGCGGACGCTCGGACGCACGACCTTCTCGCCCGGGATGAAGCCCACCAGGACGACCGCCACCACGGCCACCCCCAGCCCGGCGTAGCCGACCAGGGAGAGCTGCTCTCCGTAGACCAGGAGCCCCCACAGCATCGGCGCTACCGCCGCGACCACCGCCGTCAGAGGCGAGAGGATGCTCATCGGGCCGATCGCCAGGCACGCGTACAGCAGTGCCACCGCGGCCGCACCGAAGAGGCCGGCCAGCACGCCCCACGCCAGATCGCCCTCGCTCCATGCTCCGTCGACCACCAGCCCGGCACACAGGAGGAGGATCATCCCCGACAGAGCGGCCACGACGGTGACGACGACCGCGCGCAGCCGTCGTGCGGCGAGCCCGCCGAAGAAGTCGGCGGCCCCGTAGATCAGGGCTCCGACGAGGGCGAGAGCGGCGGCAAGCATCCGTCCCACTCTAAGGAAATGGTCGCGCGCGATCATTTCGCTAGATAAACTAGCGAAATGACTCAGTCTCGCCACACGCATCGCCAGCCCGCCCGGTGGCTGAGAATCGGCATCCCGGCTCTCCTCGTCTTGGTGTGGCTCGCCGTGGGCTCGGCCGGCGGACCGTATTTCGGCAAGGTCGACGAAGTGTCGACCAATGACCGGTCGTCCTTCCTGCCGGAGAGCGCGGACGCCACCCAGGTCAACGAGCGTCTTCCGGAGTTCCTGGGTGACGACAGCATCCCCGCCGTCGTCCTCGTCACGGGTGAGGGCGAACTGACCGAGGACCAGCTGGCAGACGTGCAGACGCTCGCCGATGACATCGCCGGCATCGACGGCGTTCTGGACGGCGTGTCGCCCCCGATCGTTTCTGAGGACGGCGAGGCCGCGCAGCTCTTCGTGCCGATCGACGCGTCCGGCGAGGTCGGCGAGGTGGTCGGCGAGATCCGCACCATGGTCGACGAGGACCTGCCGGAGGAGATGAAGGGCTGGGTGACGGGCCCGGCGGGCTTCACCGCCGACCTGGTCGAGGGATTCCTCGGCATCGACGGGTTGCTGCTCGCAGTCGCGCTCATCGCCGTGTTCGTGATCCTGGTGATCGTCTACCGCTCGCCACTGCTGCCCGTGCTCGTGCTGATGACCTCGGTGTTCGCGCTGTGCGTGGCGCTGCTGACCGTGTGGTGGCTCGCCAAGGCGGGGATCGTCGTCCTCAACGGTCAGGTGCAGGGCATCCTGTTCATCCTCGTGATCGGGGCCGCGACGGACTACGCGCTGCTCTACGTGGCCCGGTTCCGCGAGGCGATCGCCGACGGTGCCGCGCGATGGGATGCCACGACCCGGGCCTGGCGCGGATCCTTCGAACCCATCCTCGCCTCGGGCGGCACGGTCATCGCCGGGCTGCTGTGCCTGCTGCTCTCCGACCTCGCGACCAACCGCGCCCTCGGCCCGATCGCCTCCATCGGCATCGCGTTCTCGGTGCTCGCGGCCCTCACCTTCCTTCCTGCGCTGCTCGCCCTGTTCGGGCGCACGGCGTTCTGGCCCTTCATTCCGAAGGAGCCGCTCGCGACGATCCCCGACGACCTCACGCAGCCGGTGAAGGGCCTCTGGCCGCGCCAGGCGCGGTTCGTGGCGCGCCATGCGCGGGCCGTATGGGTCGCGTGCACCATCGTGCTGCTCGCCGGGGCGGTCGGAATCACGCAGCTGCAGGCGGACGGCGTTCCCTCCAGCGACCTCGTGCTCGGGACCTCCGAGGCCCGCGACGGACAGGACCAGCTCGCCGAGCACTTCCCAGCGGGGTCGGGGAGCCCCGTCTACGTCATCGTGCCCGAGGACGAGCTCGCTCGCCACTGTGGAGGTGCTCGATGCGTCCGAGGGAATCGAGTCGGCGTCGGTGGCGAGCGGGGACTCGCCGACCGGTCAGGCCGCCGTCGCGATCGAGGACGGCGAGCCCGTCTTCACCGCCGTCGGGCCGCCGGGAACGCCGGCACCTCAGCCGACCACGTCGGAGGGGGACGTGCTGGTCATCGGCACGCTCACCGACACCGCTGATTCCGCCGCCGCAGAGCAGACGGTGCGCGAGCTGCGCGCCGATCTCGATGACGCCCTCGGCGCCGGCACGGCGATCGTCGGCGGCGAGACGGCGACGGACATCGACTCGAACGACACCTCCATCCGCGACCGCACCGTGATCATCCCGGTGATCCTCGTGGTCATCCTGCTGATTCTGATGCTGCTGCTGCGCTCGATCCTCGCCCCCGTCATCCTGATCGCGACGGTGATCCTGTCGTTCGCCACCGCTCTCGGCGTGAGCGCCCTGGTGTTCGAGAACGTGTTCGGCTTCCCCGGAGCCGACCCCGCCGTGCCGCTCTACGGATTCGTGTTCCTGGTCGCGCTCGGTGTGGACTACAACATCTTCCTGATGTCCCGCGTGCGCGAGGAGTCGCTCGTCCACGGCACCCGGCGCGGCATCCTGCGCGGACTCGTCGCCACCGGCGGGGTCATCACCTCCGCGGGGCTCGTGCTGGCGGCGACCTTCGCGGCCCTGGGAGTCATCCCGATCCTGTTCCTTGCGCAGATCGCGTTCATCGTCGCCTTCGGCGTGCTGCTGGACACCTTCGTCGTCCGCTCGCTGCTGGTGCCGGCGCTGTCGTACGACATCGGCCGGGCCATCTGGTGGCCGTCGAAGCTCTGGCGCGACGGGGTCGAGAAGGCGGAGCGGATGCCGGATCCCGCCGTCGAGCTCGTCGCCGAGGACGGGCAGCCGATGACCCGCGAGGAGTACCGGCGTACGCTCGGATCATGAGCAAGGCACTGTTTCTCGTCGACGTTCAGAACGACTTCACGGAGGGGGGCGCGCTCGGCGTCGACGGCGGCGACGCCGTGGCCGAGCGGATCACCCGGTATCTCGCCGACCATGCGGGGGAGTACGCGATGATCGTGGCCTCCCGCGACTGGCACGACGCGGACGGCGACAACGGCGGCCACTTCCATCCGCAGCCCGACTTCGTCGGGACGTGGCCCGTCCACTGCGTCGCCGGGACCGAGGGTGCCGAGTACGACCCCGGACTCGACACCGCAGCGGTCACCCACCACGTCAAGAAGGGGCAGGGCATTCCCGCCTACTCGCTGTTCGAGGGCACGACCGACGATGGCGTGACGGTCGCGCACCTCCTCGAAGAGCACGGCGTCGTCGACGTCGACGTGGCCGGCATCGCGACCGACTACTGCGTCCGCGCGTCGGCGCTCGACGCCATCGAGCACGGCCGACACGTACGCATCCTCACCGACCTGGTGGCCGGCGTCGCGGCTGAGTCCAGCGAGGCCGCACTCGCCGAGCTCGCCCATGCCGGAGCCGAGCTCGCCGAGACCGGTGTCTGAGGTCCACATCCGCCGGGTGCTCGCCACCGATGGCGAACGTGTGCGCGCTCTGCGGCTCGAGGCGCTCGACGATCCTGCGGCCGGAATCGCCTTCCTCGAGTCCCGGGACGATGCCCTGGCGCGTCCGCGGTCCTTCTGGGACGAGCGCGCGGTCGGGTCCGCGCTGTCGGGATCGGCGGCGCAGTTCATCGCCGAGGCCGGCTCCGCCTGGGTGGGGACGGTGACGATCCTCATTCCCGAGGAGGGTACCCCGGACTACTTCGGCAGGCTCCGACCCGAGGGCACCGCGCTCGCGGTGGGAGTGTACGTGAGCCCGGCCCACCGCGGGGGCGAAGTCGTGGACGACCTGTTCGAGGTCGCCGCGCAGTGGGCGCTCGACCAGGGGTGCACCGAGCTCGTACTCGACGTGCATCAGGACAACGCCCGCGCACAGTCCGCCTATGCGCGGCTGGGCTTCGCCCCCACCGGCGGGACGATCGACGGCCAGAACGGCCGCGAGCTCGAGATGGCACGCCGGCTCGGTCATGGCTGAGGCAGTCGCGCCGGCTACCTGACCTGCACGAGGGTCCGCTGCCACCCCGATGAGCCGTTCGGCGCAATGGGCGCGCGATCCTGAATCTGAAGATCGCCGTTCTTGTTCACCGCCCGAACCGTGATGAAGTGACTGCCGGGCGCGGCATCCCAGTCGACGAACCACTGCACCCACGTGTCGTCGTTCACCGGTGACGAGAGGGTCGCCACCTGCCACTCGCCGTCGTCGATGCTGACCTCCACCCGCTCGATGCCGACGGTCTGCGCCCACGCCACCCCGGCGACCGGGGTGCGGCCCGCCGCGACGGCGGTGCCCGTGCGAGGCGTGTCCAGGCGCGACGAGAACTTGATCGGCGCCTCGGCGCTGTAGCCGCGGGGGGTCCAGTACGCCTCGTCGTCTGCGAACGTGGTGACCTTGAGCTCCGTGAGCCACTTGGTCGCGGAGACGTACCCGTAGAGGCCGGGCACGACCATGCGCACCGGGAAGCCGTGCTCGAGGGGCAGCGGCTCGCCGTTCATCGCGACCGCGAGGATCGCGTCGATCCCGTCGTCGTTGAGTGAGGTGAGGGGCGTGCTCGCAGTGAATCCGTCGACGCTGGTCGAGAGCACCATGTCGGCGCCGGGTTGCACGCCGGCCATCTGCAGCACGTCGCGAACAGGCACGCCGAGCCACTTCGCGTTGCCGAGCAGATTGCCGCCGACTTCGTTCGACACGCACGTCAGGGTGATCGAGTACTCGTCCAGACCCATCGCGAGCAGGTCGTCGAAACTCAGCTCGACACGCTCGTCGACCATGCCGTCGACCACGAGCCGCCAGGCCTCCGGATCGATCGACGGCACGGTGAGCGCCGTGTCCACGCGATAGAAGTCGGCATTCGGCGTGAAGAGCGGCGAGATGCCGTCGATGTCGAGCTCCGCGCCCTCGGGCACGGTGACCGTCGACCGGGGAGCGGGCAGGTTCAGCGCCTTGCGGACGCCGGCGATGGACGAGGTCGTGGCGTTGACCACACGTGCGCCGATCCCGACGATGACAGCGGATGCTGCAGCGATCGCGGTGACGCGGAAGAACGAGCGGCGGTCGACTCCGCCGGGCTTCCCTGCGCCGGCGGGTTCACCCGTCTTGGCATGCACCACCGGCCGATCAGCCAGTACAGGGTCTGCGACGATCACCGGCCGCGGGGGAGCGGCATCCTTCTCCGCGGCGGCGGTGACCGTCGGCGCAGGAGAGGACGTTCCCGCCCAGGCGCGAAGACGGGCGACGAGGTAGGTGAGAAGGATGCAGCCGGCCAGCGTCCCGGCGATCGGGGGAAGTGAAGCGAGGGGAGTCGCGCCGGCCCTCGTGACGATCGCGGCGATCGACAGCCCGCCGGCGATGATCAGCGCGACGACACCCAGCGGAGGCTTGATGAATTGGACGATCCCGGTGATGACGGCCGCGACGATCACGGCAAGGCCGAGGCCTGCGAGAAGGGCGATCTTGTCGTACTCGCCGAAGGTCGCGATCGCGAACTCCTTGAACGGCTGCGGAACGATGTCGATGACGAACGAGCCGATCGCGAGGATCGGACTGCTCTCGCGGGCAACGACAAGCGCGACGAGCTCTGCGACAGCGAGGAACACGGCGGCGCTGACCACGCCCGCTATCGCCGCGAGCGACAGGAACTTCAGACGTTCTCTGCGGCTGGTCGACATGATCGGACCTTTCCGCGCAGGGTGGCCCCGGCGTCACAGTCTTGTTCGCGGCGGAGGCGCCTTCGGATTGGCGAGCGCTCGAAGGGCGGTGTTCCAGTTCCTCAGGCAGCGACGGTGCGGCTCTCGTCGGCCGTCCGCGATCGCCGTCTGCGAATCGTCTCCACGCTCGCCCATGCGAGGACGCCGACCGCTACTCCCAAGAAGATGCCGCCGATGACGTCCGTCAGCCAGTGCGCAGCGAGATACGTGCGGCTCCATGCCATCCAGATCACCCATACGGCTCCGACCGCCCACCAGATCCAATGCCGCAGCAGCAGAGCGAGCACCGTCATCATCGCCGCTGCGAAGGCGACGTGGCCGGACGGATAGGACGTGTGCACGACCTCCGCGAGCGAGTCTTCCGGCCGGATCCGGGCGACGATCCTCGCGAGCGGAGCAGCGATGGCGATGCACAGCACCAGGGCCGCGGTCACGGTGATCGCGGCCCACCACCATCGAAGTATCAGCAGAGTGCCGATGATGACCGCACCCGTGGTGGCTGCGAGGACCGGCCCTCCCATATGGCCGGGGATCCATGCGAGGACGAGTCCGGCATCCGTCCGGTTGGTCGACCATGAGATCGTGCCACCAGACGTCGATGGGGAACGGCTGGTCTCGACGCACCGACGCTGATCACCCAGAGCACGATGACGGCGACGATGGCGGCAGCGGCGCCGATGATCAACGGATAGAGCCGCGAGAGATCCGGGCGTTCGTGAGGCGGTTGCACCCGGCAATCCTGGCAGGGAGCCACCTGTCGAAGGAGGGGATTGCGCAAGTCCCTGTTCGTCCGGTCGCGGACTGGATACGCTTCGGCCGGAGCCGGCGTTGCACCCATTGCGCGCGCGGCGGCCACGGGGGAGCACATGTCGAAGAAGAAGGCGCCGAAGTCGTCCGTCAAGCGCATCGCGAAGGGCCTGTATGAGGCTGAGCTGGAGCGTCTGCAGATCGAGCTCGTCGAGATGCAGCAATGGGTGGCATCAGAGGGCGCGCGTGTCCTGGTGATCTTCGAGGGTCGCGACGCGGCGGGCAAGGGCGGCGCGATCAAACGGGTCATGCAGTACCTGAACCCGCGATTCGCGCGGGTGGTGGCTCTGCCGAAGCCGTCGAAGAAGGAACGCGGCCAGTGGTACTTCCAGCGCTACATCGAGCGTCTGCCCACCAAGGGAGAGATCGTCCTGATGGATCGCTCCTGGTACAACCGGGCCGGCGTCGAGCGCGTCATGGACTATTGCTCGCCGGAGCAGTACGAGCTGTTCCTTCGCCAGGCCACGATCGTGGAGCGCCTCCTCATCGATGACGGGATCATCGTGCTCAAGTACTGGTTCTCGGTGTCCGACGAGCAGCAGCAGTTCCGCTTCGCATCTCGGCTGGCCGACCCGATGCGCCGGTGGAAGCTGTCACCGACCGACCTCGAGTCGATCCTTCGCTGGGAGGACTACTCGCGCGCGAAGGACGCCATGTTCGCTGCGACGGACACAGCGGATTCCCCATGGTGGACGGTCGAGAGCGATGACAAGCGGAGCGCACGCCTGAATGTGATCAGCCACCTGCTGAGCAGCATCCCGTACGAGCATCTGAAGCTCGACAAGGTCTCCATCCCGGACAGACCGGACGCGAACGCCTACGAGCGGCCGCCGGTCGAGCAGTTCAGCTATGTTCCCGACATCGCCGCCGAGCTCGGAACCGGAAAGAGCTAGCGAGAAAAGGGTGGGCCCCGCGGCGGCTCGCAGGCAGGCTTGCATATATGTTTCTCGACGCGTTATATCGGTGTATGGCCCGTCCCACCCCCGAGATGAGCAGGCGTATGGTCGCCACCGACAGCACCCGAGCACTTCACCCGCGCCTGCGGCATGCTCGTCGGAGGTGTGAACCGCGCGCCAGCTTGCGAAGGTGACGTCGGTGAGATTCCGCCGGGTGGCTGCCGCGTTCATCGCGGCGGTCTCGGCCATCTCTGTCGCTCTGATTGCTGCGCCCCCCGCCGCCGCAGACGCGGTGACCGTCGCGTTCGTCGACCGGCTCGGCTGCGGCACATCAGACGACACGCGAACCCCGGTTTTCAGCTGGTCTGGGGCGGGAATCGCGGGAAACGGCAGCAGTTACGCGGCGACAACCGAGGCATCGTCCTACCCGGCGACATCCGGCGTCTTCTCGGCCGTCAGCGGAGAAACCCCCTACGCCACCTATGTTCCTGTGGGCTACGGTTCAGACTTCCAATATCGTGCGACCACTGGGCTGGGGTTTCCCAACATCGTTGCGGGGAGGGCGGCCACGCTGACGATGACGTTGCCCCATGCGCAAGCGATACAGTTCACTGTCGGCGGCGTTCAAGCTCCCACGCAGCTGCTGATTTCGGGTTCCGGACCTGCGGGTTCCGTCTCAGCCAACGGTGCGGCGCGGAGCACGACCCCGGGCAGCGCGACCACCGCACCCGTGGGGGCCAGCGTTCGTGTGACCGCTGGCCCCGATGATGGCGGACCGGACGAGCAACCACGCAACGCCGCGGACATCTGGTTCGCGCAACCCGTTTCAGAAGTCACGTTGACCCTGACGGGCGTGGGAGGTGGGGTGGATAGCGGGTTCATCGTCACGGCCCCGATCGCCTGCCAGGCTGGATCAGTGACCACCACTGCGGTCGTCTCTTCTCCCGCAGTGAACGCGGGCGCCGGAAGTGTCGAGCACACGGTCGAGCTCACTACGACGATCACCAACACCTCGCCCAGCACTGGCGCCGCGCTGTATCCGAGCGTCTCAGCCCCATTGGCGGCGGCCCTGTCTGCGCAGGGCATCGCCCTCGGCGCCGTGTCGCAGGTGTCCGCATCTGATCCCGCCTGCGCGTTGACTGCCGCTGCGGACGGGTCGGGCCCGCTGATCTCGCCCGGTGCCGGCTTCCTCGCTCCGGCAGCGAGTTGCACTCTGGTCTGGTCAGCGGAGGTCTCCATGCCGCAGTCGAGTGTCGACCGAACCGCGACCCTCTCCAGCGTGCTGGGCAGCGCGGCCAGCTCAGCGGGACGCACCAAATCATCCACCTCCGCTCCGCTCACGTTTCCCGGACTCTCGTCCGAGCTCAGCGTCACCGAGAGCGGTGCGACGCAGACAACCGCCGGCGCCTCGCTGCCACACACCGCCACCGTGACCAATCGCGGACCCGGAACCGCGCTGGCCAGCACCGCGACCATCACGATCCCGGATGGTCTCACGTTCGGGCCGGTCCCGGCGGGATGCTCGTTCGCGGCCCCGACGCTGTCCTGCCCGATCGGGAACCTTGCTCCCGGCGGCTCCGTGGAAATCGCCTACAGCGTCATCATCCCCGCGGGCGTCCCATCAGGATCCTCCTACCCACTCAACACCACCGTGTCCACGACCTCACAGACCACCCCGGCGACCTCGTCGGCGACCATCACCGTCACCGTGCCACCCCCACCGCCGCAACCGCCCTCGGTGGCACCGGCGCCGCCGGTGCAGCGGCCTGCTCCACTGCGATCACCGAATTCCGCCACCACTCGCATTCCCGCGGTGCCGTCGCAGCTTCCTCCTGTCGTCGCTCCGCCGCCAGCTCCGCTGCCAGCTCCCGAGCCGGCGTCCGCCGAGGCACTGCCCATGAATCTGCGCTTTGCCGCGGCCAGGATCACTCCCGGAACCGTGGCGGCGATGCGTGGCACGCTGGGACCGAACGTCTCGGAGCAGGACGTGACTGTGACCTTCACCGGCCGGGTCGGGAAGGGGATGATCTACCGCACCGTCGCGGTCAGCATCAACGACCGACCCGGTGACCCGTGCGAGGTGCTGACCAGCGAGTTCAGCTGCATAGTCACACTCCTGCCCGGAGAGTCCGCGAGAGATCGAAATCCGCTTGTTCGCCGACACCTTGAACGCGCCCGACATTGCGACCCAGCAACTGGCGGTCGCCTCTAGCAATCCCGAGCAGAACAACGCGCTGACGGTCTCCACTCCGGTCACCCGCAGCAGCGACACTGAGCAGTGGGCGGCCATGTTCCGCATGGACATGTCCAGCTTCCCGCAGGCGTTCCTGCCTCTACTGGCCATCCTGCTTTTCGCGCTCGCCGCTACAGTCGCGGAAGCCGAACGCCGACGCGCATCCTCCGACCGTCCACCCACGTCAGAGCCGGGAGACTCCCTATGACCACGACCCGCACGCAGAGCCGAGGCCGCCGCAACCCGGCGCCCATCATTCTCGCCGTCGTGGGACTGCTCCTCGTCGTCTACTACATCGTGGTGGCGGTCTCTGGGGTGCTGCAGACCTCCACCGAAGTGGAGATCTCCGGCGAGAACGAGGCGACGAGCGAGAACTACGTCACGCTGCGCATGGCGACGCAAGACGTCGATGTGACCAACCGGGTGATCCTGGCCAACGTCCTGCCCGTTCCGCACGGAGACTTCGAGGGCGATGAGCCGGGGGAGATCGCGGCGAATCTGCGCATCGAGGTGCGCAGCGGCGGGGTCACCACCTCCGTGGTCGCCGTCCCGGGCGAGTCGATCGTGGACCCCACTTCGCTCACGCTCGTCCTGAACCGCGGGGACACCGACTATCCCTTCGATCGGCCGTTCGCGGACTTCCAGTTGAGCGTGGAGAACGAAGACACCGACCGGCCGGTCCCGTTCGTCCTCGAGATCTCCAACTCCGCCCGACCCTGGATCCTCACCGCCACGCGAAACCCCGGTGTCGATGAGGCCGACCACACTCTCTACCCGATTCAGATCGACGGCTCCCGGGACGCGCTCACCATCACGCTTGTGCTCTTCTACGTCCTCGCCATCCTGCTCACCACTCTGATGGC
Source organism: uncultured Actinomycetota bacterium (assembly GCA_963754635.1). GTDB lineage: Bacteria > Actinomycetota > Actinomycetes > Actinomycetales > Microbacteriaceae > Microbacterium. The sequence continues at coordinate 668,723 of CAVWGM010000003.1, forward strand.
GGTGGTGATCATCGGGAGCGCGATCCTCCGCCGCAAGCTCGAGTTCTCGAACGTCATCTGGCTCTCCGCCACCCTGCTGTCCTTTCCCGCGCTCCGCGCTGCGATGCCCGGCGCCCCCCCGATCGGCACCGCACTGGATTTCATCGTCCTCTTCCCCTGCCTCTGCCTCATCGCAGCGATGCTGGTCTGGACCGGCGGCTACCTCCTCTGGCGGGAAAGCAGCGTGCTGCGCCGCCGCACCGTCGAAGAAGACAATGCCGCAGCCGCCGCATCGTCCTCGGCAGCGTCTTTGACCGACGAGTAGAACCGCTCCCCGCGAGTCTTTCCGCAGCGAAGCGCCGCAGCTCCACAGACATTGTCAAAGTGTTGTCACGCGGCACTTTCGAGGCAGAAAGAAACCCCCGCGATCCCAGTGTTTTCTAGGGATCTCGGGGGCTACGCGAGAGTGGGCCCCGTGGGGCTCGAACCCACGACCCGCGGATTAAAAGTCCGATGCTCTACCGACTGAGCTAGAGGCCCTCAGCTTCCAGCCTACTGGGACAGCGGACCCCGCTCAGCCGCCGTTCCCGTCGCCGTTCCCGTTGCCGTTCCCGTTGCCCGTTCCCGTTCCCGTTGCCGTTGCCGTTGCCGTTGCCCGTTCCCGTTGTCGTCGCCGGGGCCGGGATTGTCGCCGCCGTTGCCCTTGCCCGGTCCGGTCTCGCCGCCGTCGCTGATCTCGTTGCCCGTGCCGCTCTCGTCCTGCACCGGAGCTGGCGCGGGTTCCGGAGGCGTGGTGCTGGGAGCGATGAGAGGCTCCACGACGACGGGAGTCGTCGGCTCCGGCTCCGGATCCGGATCCGGAGCCGACGAGCGTGCGGAGGACGCCGACCAGATCGCGGCCGCCAACGCGCCGGCGACGAGGAGCGCAGTGATGATCCAGATCATCGCGACCAGGCGTGTCCGTCGAGGCCGGGCCTTCTCCGCGGAGCGGCTGCGGCGGGTGATCGGCGCTGCCATGACTGCTGGCGCGCCGACGGTATGGGGGAGATCGGTGGGCGGACGCCTCTCCAGCGCCCCCGCGTCGAGCTCTCCCGCCGCCGGAATCAGCATCGTCGGTCGTGTCGGAGTGGCCAAGGCGACGGTCGACTCGACTGCGGCCGCCATGCTGACCGGCACAGATCCGTCGCCCGTCAGCAGCCGTGACGCCGTCAGGGCGACTTCGAGGGCCGTCGGACGATCGTCCGGTCGGGTCGCGGTCATGCCGCGCAGCACTCCCTGCCATGCGGGATGCAGCGTGTCGGGAACGGGGGGTGGGGCGGCAAGACGAGCCATCACCGCGCCGATCCCCTCTGCTTCGGCGAACGGGCGGGTTCCTGTCAATGCCTCGATCAGCATGATGCCGAGCGCATAGATGTCGGCGGGAGGCGCCGGCGCCTCGCCGCGAGCCTGTTCGGGCGCGATGTAGGCGACCGTTCCGATCATGAGCCCCGGGGTCGTCAGTCGAGGCGAGTCGAGCAGATAGGCGATGCCGAAGTCCGCGAGCTTCGCGCGCCACTCCCGCCCGGGCAGCGGCGATCGCCACAACAGCACGTTGGAGGGCTTGATGTCGCGGTGTACGACGCCGGCAGTGTGGGCGACGTGCATCCCCTCCGCGATGTCGACGGTGATCGACGCCATCTCCTCCGGACCGATCACGCCTCGGGCGATGCGATCGCGCAGGGTGATGCCCTCCACGTACTCCATCACGAGGTAGCTGGCGTCTTCGCCCGAGATGTTCGCGTCGAACAGTGTGACCAGCGCGTGGTGGTTGAGTGACGCCAGCACGGTCGTCTCGGCGAGTGCGCGCTCCACCGAACCGACGCCGTCCATGGGACCTCGCAGCACTTTCACGGCCACGGTCCGCTGCAGGGCGTCGTCCTCCGCCCGGTACACGCGTGCCATGCCGCCTTCGCCGATGCGCTCCACCAGGCGGTAGCGGCCGTCGAGGAGCTCACCGGTCGAGAGTTCCCCGGCGCTGCGCAGGTCAGTCATGGTCCTCCTGCCCGGTGATGCACCTCTCCGGCACGGTGCTCGGACAGGCATACGCTACGGTGCGCACCCCGCTCGCCCATGCCCCTTGACGGGGAGAGCCTTCCGGTGCAAGCATCCCGGACACGACGAGACCGCCGGCACCACCTCGCAGGTGCCGGCGGTCTCGCCCCTTCCCCTCGCCGGCAGAGCCGGCGGTCGGTCACTGAGCCGGGGGCATCAGCACCGAGTCGATCAGGTAGACGGTCGCGTTGGCGGTCTGGACGCCGCCGCAGATGACGTTCGCGTCGTTGACCATCAGCGCGTCACCGCTGCCGGTCACTTCGAGATCTCCGCCCTGCACGGTGGTGTGCATGCCGGCGATGTCGTCGGGCGCGATCTGCCCGGGAACGACGTGGTAGGTCAGGATCGCGCTGAGCGTGGCGGTGTCGGTCTTCAGCGCTTCGATCGTCGCAGGGTCGATCATGGCGAAGGCGTCGTCGACAGGTGCGAACACGGTGAACTCGTCGCCGTTGAGCGTGTCGACGAGGTCGACCTCGGGGTTGAGCTGACCGCTGACGGCCGCGACCAGGGTGGTGAGCAGCGGGTTGTTCGATGCGGCGACGGCGACCGGGTCAGCCGCCATGCCCGCGATGGATCCTCCGCCGTCCGGAACGGCTTCGGCGTATCCGGCGCAGCCGGGGCCGACCAGGTTGGCCGCGGGGTCCATCTCCATGGCCTCTTCGGTCTCCTCGACGGCGGGCGTCGACGGCTCCTCGGAAGGCTCGGCGGTCGAGCCGCCCATGGAACAGGCCGACAACGTGAACGTCGCGGCGAGCGCCAGGGCCAGCCCCGCCGAGACGCGCTTCTTGGTGATGCGAGACATGACTTCCTCCTCTGTGTGGTTGCCGCAGTGGCGGCTACAACGGGATGTTCGGAGGTCCGGGGGGAACGGATTGGAATTCGCCTGAATGGATCTCGCCGGGCAATCCGAAGCGGCTCCGGATCCGAAAACACCTACGGTGACGGCGATGACGGAGTGGGGGGAAGGTGGGGGAGTAAGGCATGCTGGTGGACATGGTGATCGACGGGATCGACGTGCCCGAGGACGGCGCGACTCCCGTCGACCATGCCGGCGAGCTGCTCCAGCGGGTCGCGAACGGCGACCAGAATGCGTTCTCCCGCCTTTACGACATGCTGGCCCCGCGCGTGTTCGGCCTCGTTCTTCGCGTTCTGGTCGATCGATCCCAGAGCGAAGAGGTGCTGCAGGAGGTCTTCCTCGAGATCTGGCAATCCGCCTCCCGCTTTGCTCCGAACAGAGGGCAGGCGAGATCGTGGATCCTCACGATCGCACACCGGCGGGCCGTCGACCGGGTGCGCTCGTCTCAAGCCAGTTCCGATCGCGACGTGCGGGCAGGCTTCCGTGATCTGGACGTCGCGCACGACTCTGTCGTGGAGCAGGTGGAACTGCGCATCGAGGGTGAGAAGGTCACGGCGGCCCTGTCAAGCCTTCCCGAAGCACAGAAGGAAGCCCTGACCCTGGCATATTTCGGGGGTTACAGTCAGAGCGAGATCGCGGCGCTGGTGGGCGCGCCGCTGGGGACGATCAAGACGAGAATGCGGGACGGACTGTCCCGACTGAGAGCAGAGATGGGGGTGACCGCGTGATGGACGAGCAGGAGTTCGCCGAACTCGCCGCAGGGGAAGCGCTGAACGCGCTGTCGCCTGAGGACCGCCGGCTCTTCCACGCCGCGCGCGCCGCGCACCCGGAGTGGGAGCATTGGATCGACGCAGACGCACGCACCGTGGCAATGCTCGCGGATGCCGTCTCTGAAGTCGCACCGCCGCTCACGCTGCGCTCCACTCTGCTGTCGCGCGTCGCCGCGATGCCGCAGCTTCCCGAGGCAGATGCCGTCGCGGCCGCTGCGGCCACCGCACCGGCAGCCGAAGTCGCCGCGGACGAGCCATCGACCGACATCGCCCCCGACCCGGCCACCGATCCCGCGCCGACCACGGCGACCATCCAGGCGATCACCCGCCGCCACTGGACGCGCGGGCTTCTCACGCTCGCCGCATCCATGGTGCTGCTCGTCGCACTGGGCTACGGCGCCGTCGCGATCAACGAATACGTGAATCGTCCGCCGGCCGTCGTCGCGCTCCAGGAGATCGAGTCGGCGCCGGACGCGCAGTCGGCGACTGCCGAGATCAGCGACGGCGGCACCGCGACGGCGCACTGGTCCGAATCGGTCGGGAAGGCCGTGCTCGTGTCCGACGGTCTGCCTGAGATCGCCGACGACCAGAGTTTCGAGCTGTGGTTCGTCCGCGACGGCGCCGCGATCTCTGCCGGGGTGTTCGACCCGGCCGGAGACGACGCCGCGACAGCGCAGCTGGCCGGCGCGATGGTCCCCGGTGACGTCATCGCGGTGACCATCGAGCCGCAGGGCGGGTCGCCAGACGGCACGCCGTCGTCCGACCCGATCGTCGCGATCCCGACGGCCTGACGCCCCGCTGTCGCCGCCTCGCTATCGTGGAGGCGTGGCCGCAGCCCCGCAGACGACGCAGACCCTCATGCACCTGCGACGCGCTCGCGACCTCATGGACCGCGATTACGCGGAGCCCCTCGACGTGCCCACGATGGCCGCCAAGGCGCTCATGTCTCCGGCGCACTTCTCGCGAGAGTTCAAGGTCGCCTATGGCGAGACCCCGTACGCGTATCTCATGACCCGGCGCATCGAGCGCGCGATGGCGCTGCTGCGCGCAGGAGCGTCGGTGACGGATGCCTGCACCGCCGTCGGCGCCACATCCCTGGGCTCCTTCAGCTCGACCTTCACCGAGATCGTGGGGGAGACTCCGAGCGCGTACCGGTCGCGGCCTCACCATGCCGCCGAGGCGATGCCGCTGTGCGTGGCGAAGATCCTCACCCGGCCGGTACGGTTCGCGTGATCGTTGGTCGCCGGAAGGTGAGCAGGATCGGAGAAGCACGCGCCACGCAGCCTGCTCTAGCGTGGCGTTCATGACCGACATCTCCCTGTCCTACTGCCCGATCACCGTCGACGACGTCGAGGCCGCGATCCCGTTCTACCGCGACGGTATGGGTCTGGAGATCGTCAACGACGTGTCGTACGAAAGCACGCGCTGGGTCAGCTTCGGTCTGGCCGGGCAGCCCGGACTCGCGATCGTGATCTCGGATCCCGCCGCCGGCCGCTCTCCCGAGGACGCCGACGCGCTGCAGCGGCTCGTCGTGAAGGGTTCGGGCCCCGGTCCCTACGTCTTCACGACTCCTGACATCGACGCCGCCTTCGAACGTCTCCGAGCCTTCGGCGCCGAGGTGCTGCAAGAGCCGATCGAGCAGGCCTGGGGCCCCCGCGACTGCGCGTTTCGCGACCCCGCCGGCAACCACATCCGCTTGAACCAGGCCTGAGACGGCGCGGCCGCACCATGTGCCTGCCGTGGGAGGCAGCAGCGCGTCTTCGCGCCGTGGCCCTGGTGAACGCCGGTAGCGTGGAGGGGGTGAGCGACCAGTCCAGGGACTACCACAAGCCCGTCCGGCGCCCCTCCGAGCTCTTCGACCGGCTGTTCGCGGCCGAGGACCCTGCGGAGGTCTCGCGCGTCGCGCATTCGACCGCGCACGCACTCCTCGCACGCGTCCGCTCCGACCCCGACGGCCAGGTGGTGGACCGCCTGGTGGCCTTCACCGACGAGAACGGCATCGACGACATCGCCGAGCTGTGGTCGCGGTCTCCCGCGAGGTCGCTCCCGGGCGCGCTCTGGCGGCTGTACCTGCTGCAGCTCATGATCCACGACGATGCGCGGACCGCGGCGCTGCTGTACGAGCGCGGCCGCGCCCATCTGTCTTCGGCGGACGAGGTCATCGCGGGCGCGCCGACGCCGGCCGGTCCCGACGAGCTCGTCGCCCTCATCGACCAGATTCTCCGCGGCCTCTTCGAGGGCGATTTCGCCGTCGCGCTCGATCGGGCGGCGTCGTTCTGCCGCGTGCAGGCCGCCGGTGCGACCCATCTGGCGGACGACTACGAGGCGACCGAGCCCGAACGGGCATCCGCGTTCACCACGCGTGCGCTACGGCTCGCGGACTACGCCGCCGACCTCACCGCCTGCGCCGCCCTGTGGCGGCGCGAAGCCCTGACCTGAGGCATCCGATCAGGGGAAATGCGCAGAGGCTCCGCCTTCGGGCGGGAAAGTGCCGGGCCGCAGAACGCCTCTCGGCGCGGAGCCGCTCGCAGCGGCAGAAGATGGAGCCCGGGGTTACTGCGGCCCGGCCGATCCAGTGTAACCGAGGGCACCGCCTGGGCATTCCCGACGGCTTAGGCTCGACGCATGACCTGGCGTTTCGCGCTCGTGATCGACCCCGCGGCATCCGATGATCCCCGCACCGACTTCGCCGCCACGTTCCGGGTCATCGACCCGTCGGCTCCGGCGCTGAGCGTCGGGGAGCTGAGCACCCAGCGCGGCGACGGCATCTTCGAATCCATCGGGGTGGTCGACCGCCATCCGCAGGAGCTCATCGCGCACCTGGACCGGCTCGCTCACTCCGCCCAGCTGTGCGACCTGCCGGTTCCGCACCGGGAGCAGTGGCGGCAGGCCATCGAGGTCGTCGCACAGCAGTGCGCCGAGCACGGCGAGAGCGTGATCAAGCTCATCCTCAGCCGCGGCGTCGAGCATGGCCCCACGCCGACCGCGTGGGTCACCGCCGCCGATGCGGCCGACAACTCCGCGGTCCGAGAGCACGGCATCCGGGTCGTGACGCTCGACCGCGGCTACGCCGTCGACACGCCGGCACGCGCTCCGTGGCTGCTGCTCGGGGCCAAGACGCTGTCGTATGCGGTGAACATGGCCGCGATCCGCGAAGCCAAGCGCCGCGGCGCCGACGACGCGATCTTCGTCTCGTCCGACGGCTTCGTGCTCGAGGCGCCCACGGCGTCGCTCGTGCTTCGCGTCGGCGGCAGATTCGTCACGCCGGCGCCGAACGGCGGCATCCTGCACGGCACCACGCAGCTGAGTCTCTTCGAGCATCTCGCGGAGCTGGGTCATGAGACCGCGTACGAGACCGTCCCCGTCAGTGTGCTGGCGACGGCGGATGCCGCATGGCTGCTCTCGAGCGTCCGCCTGGCCGCGCCGATCACGGCCATCGACGACGCCGAGCTCGCGGTCGACCGCGAGCTCACGGCATCCTTCAATCAGTACCTGCTGAGCCCGCGCGCCTGAGCACCGCTCGAGCACGGTGTCGGACGTCGCCGCCGACACGCCGGATTCGGATGCCGCGGCACGGCGCGTCGGCTCGGATCTCCGATTCTGTGCACATCACGCCTGGTGTCGGCCGACAGCGAGCTGGCCGAGGATCGCCGCCTCGACCGTCTCCCAGTCGTGGACGACCATCGCGTAGTCGAATCGCAGCGTCACGTAGCCCCAGGCAGCGGCGTTCGCGTCGCGGAGAAGATCCTTGTGCCGCATCGACTGCCCGTCGTGGTTCACTCTGCCGTCGACCTCGACGATGAGCCGCTCGCCGATGAGGAAGTCGACGATGCCGACCGACACGATGCGCACCTGCGACCGCAACGCGACCCCCCAGCTGCGCAGCCTCCAGCGCAGCAGCGACTCGAGTCCGCTGCCGGCGTCCGACCGGGCGAAGGCGATCGCGTCCCGCGCCGCGTCGTTGGTGTTCTCCGAAAGCCACTCGAGTTCGACCGGGGTGATCAGACGCTGGTTCAGCGCGGACTCCAGCGCCACGAAGAACGACTCCAGGCCGCGGCATCCGAGGATCTGCCGCAGCATGTGAGGCACGGTCGGCAGGCCGAACGCGCTGGATGCCGCGGGGTCGTCCCAGTGCAGACGGCACGCGCATTCCGGATGCGGCCGAGACCGCCCGTGGGCACCCATTCCGACATGGACCTGGACGTCGTCGATGACGAACAGACCGAGATGCGCAGCCGCTGACACGCACGCCAGGCGCCCGCCATGAGCGGCGGCGGTCAGCGCCGGGGCGCAGGCCCGAGCTGTCGCGTACACGCCGCGGCGGACCGGCGTGAGCTGACCTGAGCGGACCCGGCGCTCGATGCCTCTTCGAGTGAGTCCCCTCGCGATGAGTTCGGCGAAGGTCGCGATGTCGCCCTGTGCGTGGCACATCGAAGCATCGTGACGCAGTTCCGCCGATCCGAGGCGTCCATGCGGGCACCTCGGGAAAACCGCGTCGTCGGGCCCTGCTGGGGAGGAGACAGACTCTGCTGGTCATCCCGTCCCCGGCGTGCACGAGATCGGACTTCGTACGAGACACGCCGTCGGAGACCAACCCCCGACGGCGTGTCGCCGAGATACTCCGACCGCGTGCACAGCGAGTGAGCAGAGCCACCCGCGAGCCCGGCCAGGGGAGCGGGGCTCAGCCGAAGCGGCCGGAGACGTAGTCCTCGGTGGCCTGGACGGTCGGCGTGGTGAAGATCGAGCGGGTGTCGTCGTACTCGATGAGCTTGCCGGGCTTGCCGGTGCCGGCGATGTTGAAGAACGCGGTGCGGTCGCTCACACGCGAGGCCTGCTGCATGTTGTGGGTCACGATGACGACCGTGTAGTCGTTCTTCAGCTCGCCGATGAGCTCTTCGATCGCGTAGGTCGAGATCGGGTCCAGCGCCGAGCACGGCTCGTCCATCAGGATCACCTCGGGCGACACGGCGATGGCGCGCGCGATGCACAGACGCTGCTGCTGACCGCCGGAGAGGCCGGATCCCGGCTTGTCGAGGCGGTCCTTGACCTCGTTCCACAGGTTCGCGCCCTGGAGCGACTTCTCGACCAGGTCGTCGGAGTCGGACTTCGAGATGCGCTTGTTGTTGAGCTTGACGCCCGCCAGCACGTTCTCCTTGATCGACATCGTCGGGAACGGGTTGGGGCGCTGGAAGACCATGCCCACCTGGCGGCGGACCAGTACGGGGTCGACGTTCGCGGCGTACAGGTCGTCTCCATCGAGCAGCACCTGGCCCTCGACGCGGGCCCCGGGGATCACCTCGTGCATGCGGTTCAGGGTGCGCAGGAACGTCGACTTGCCGCAGCCGGACGGGCCGATGAAAGCCGTCACGCTGCGGGGCTCGATGTTCAGCGAGACGCCCTCGACGGCCATGAAGTCGCCGTAGAAGACGTTCAGGTCGTTGACTTCGATGCTCTTGGACACGATTCCTCTGATTTCGGTTCGGGAAGTTTCGGGAGAGCCGCTCAGCGGCCCAGCTTGGGGGAGAAGATCTTCGCGACGAGGCGCGCGACGAGGTTGAGCAGCATGACGATGAGGATGAGGACAAGCGCCGCGCCCCAGGCGCGGTCGATGTACGCCGACGCCGGGATGCCCTGGTTCATGTACTGCGAGTACGCGAAGACGGGGAGCGTCATCATGCGTCCGTTGAACAGGTCGTAGTTCATCGACGCCGTCACGCCGGCCGTCAGCAGCAGCGGCGCGGTCTCGCCGATCACGCGCGAGATCGACAGCATGACGCCGGTGGTGATGCCGGCGATCGAGGTGGGCAGCACGACCTTGACGATCGTGAGCCACTTCGGCACGCCCAGCGCGTACGACGCCTCGCGCAGCTCGTTCGGCACGAGGCGCAGCATCTCTTCGCTCGAGCGGACGACGACCGGGATCATGAGCACGGCCAGCGCGATCGAGCCCATGATGCCCATGCGGATGCCGGGACCGAAGAACAGCGCGAACACCGCGTAGGCGAACAGGCCGGCGACGATCGACGGGATGCCGGTCATGACGTCGACGAGGAACGTGATGCCCTGCGCGAGCCGCTTGCCCGCGCCGTACTCGACGAGGTAGATCGCGGTGAAGAGGCCGATCGGGATCGAGATGACCGCGGCGGCGAGCGTGATCAGCAGCGTGCCGACGATCGCGTGCAGCACGCCGCCGCCCTCGCCGACGACGTTGCGCATCGAGCTTGATGAGGAACTCGGCCGACAGTGCCGCGACGCCGTTGGTGAGCACGGTCCAGGCGACCGAGACGAGGGGCACCATCGCGACGGCGAACGCGGTGACGACGACGCCCGTGACGAGCCGGTCGACGCCCTTGCGGCGGCCCTCGACGAGCGCTCGAGATCGCGCGTGATGAGCACGAGGTAGGCGAGCGCCGTCGACGACGCGCCCAGCCGGCGATGCTGAACTCCGCCGCCGCCGGCGATGGCGAGCACGCCGAAGACGAGCGCGGTGAGCGCCGGCGCTCGCGGCCAGGATGCGCCCAGGCGCCCAGGCGGGCAGGTGGCCGCTGGTGAGGCGCTGGTGCTCGCGGACGACGGGAGGGCGCCGGTGCGGCGAGGGAGCGGTGGTCGATGGTCATGTCAGTTGGCTCCCGAGAATTCCTTGCGACGGCTGACGATCCAGCGGGCGATCGCGTTGACGGCGAAGGTGACGATGAAGAGGATCAGGCCGGTGGCGATCAGGACGTTGATGTTCGATGCCGTACGCCTCGGGGAAGGTCAGGGCGATGTTCGCGGGGATCGTGCTGGGGTTCTCGGAGGTGAACAGCTCGAAGGTGATGACGCCGGTGGCCGAGAGGACCATGGCGACGGCCATCGTCTCGCCGAGCGCGCGGCCGAGGCCGAGCATCGACGCTGAGACGATGCCGCTGCGGCCGAACGGGAAGACGGCCATGCGGATCATCTCCCAGCGCGTCGCGCCGAGGGCGAGCGCGGCCTCTTCGTGCAGGACCGGGGTCTGCAGGAAGATCTCGCGGCAGATGGCGGTGATGATCGGCACCACCATGACGGCGAGCACGATGGCCGCGGTGAAGATCGTGCGGCCGGTGGCTGAGACCGTGCCGCCGAAGAGGGGGAACCAGCCCATGTTGGCGTTGAGCCAGGCGTAGACGGGCTGGACGGCGGGCGCGAGGACGATGATGCCCCAGAGGCCGAAGACGACCGAGGGGACGGCGGCGAGGAGGTCGACGATGTAGCCGAGGCTCTGCGCGAGCCGGCGCGGGGCGTAGTGCGAGATGAAGAGGGCGACGGCGACCGAGAGCGGGACGGCCATCAGCAGGGCGAGGAACGAGGCCCAGACCGTGCCGAAGGCGAGGGGCCAGACGTACTCCCAGAAGTTGCCAGGCAGGAGCGAGGCGGTCTCGCTCGTCGCGGTCATGCCGGGGATCGACTGGATGATGAGGAAGATCGCGACGGCGGCGAGCGTCACGAGGATCATCGAGCCGGCGAACGAGCGCGGTGCCCGAGAACCAGCGGTCGCCGGGCCGCTGCTTGCTGGCCTTGGCAGCGACGGCCGGCGCGGTCGTCGTCGTCATGGTGTCCGTTCTGGTTCGGGTTCTCAGGGGCAGACCCGGCCCGGCCGCGGAGCCGGACCGGGTATCAGGGTGCTTACTCGGTGACGATCGTGTCGATCGCCGCGTTGATCTGCTCGGCGCAGCGACGTCCGAGATCGGCGCGTTGCCGGCGACGGCGGCCGCGGCATCCTGGCCCTCGGGGCTGGCGACGTACTGCAGGAAGCCCTTGACGAGCGGCGGCGATGGCCGCGTCGACGTACTCCTGGCAGGCGATCATGTAGCTGACGAGGACGATCGGGTACACGCCGGCCTCAGCCGAGGTGCGGTCGAGCTCGATCGCGAGGTCGGTCGGAGCGCGACCCTCTTCGAGCGGCGAGGCGTCGACGATCGCGGCAGCGGCCTCGGGCGAGTAGGTGACGAACTCGTCGCCGACCTTGATCGCGGCGGTGCTCAGGCCCTCTTCGGCGGCGCGCGACGCGTCGGCGTAGCCGACCGTGCCGTTGCCGCCCGCGACGGCCGACACGACACCGGAGGTGCCCTGCGCGGCCTCACCGGTGGTGAGCGGCCACACGCCGTCGGGCTCGGACGTCCAGACGTCGGGCGCTGCCTGGAAGAGGTAGTCGGTGAAGTTCTCGGTCGTGCCCGAGTCGTCCGCGCGGTGGACCGGCGTCACGGCCAGGTCGGGAAGCGTCGGCGTCCGGGTTGAGCGCGGCGATGGCCGGGTCGTTCCAGTTGGTGATGGTGCCGGCGAACAGGCCCGGCGATCGTCGCGGCGTCGAGGTTGAGCTCGTCGACGCCCTCGATGTTGAAGATCACCGCGATGGGGGAGATGTAGGTGGGCAGCTCGAGGATGTCGGTGCCCTCGACGCAGCCGTCGAACGGGCCGGCCTCGATCTCCTCGATCTTGAACGCGCGGTCCGAGCCGGCGAACGGGAAGGCGCCGGCCTGGAACGACTCGCGGCCCGCGCCGGAGCCGGCGGGGTCGTAGGTGATGGTGACGTCGGGGTTGGCGGTCTGGAAGCCGGCAGTCCAGGCCTGGACCGCGACCTCCTGCGACGAGGCGCCGCCGCCGGCGAGTTCGCCGGCGAGGTCGGAGACGGGGGCGTCGCCGGTGGAGCCGCCCGCGGGCGTCTCGTTGGATGCGCAGCCGGCGAGGGCGAGGGCCGCGACTGCGGCGACAGCGCCCACCTGGGCGATGCGGGAGATCTTCACGGTGTGAATCCTTCACGTGTCAGGGAAATGAGGCCTCGGGAGGCTTCGGGTGATGGCCCGGTGCAGGGCACGCACTGAAACGTAGGCTCGGACTCTTACGAGATTGCGCTGTCGTGGTGAACGGAAGGTGAACGGGACCCCGCCATCGCGTCTGCGCGGACGCACCCGTTCACCTGTGGCGCGTCAGACCTTGGGGATGTGGGTCTCGATGGCGACGATGCCCGAGCCGGGGTTGTCGACCGAGAGGTGCACGACCGAGAAGGCGCCCGGCTCCAGAGCCGAGGCGCTGCCCAGGTACGAGCCGCGCAGCGTGCCGGTCGCCAGGGCGATCTCGGTCAGGATCTCGGGCAGAACCGGGCCGTGCGTGCAGAGCACCGCCGGCTTGCGTGCGCGGACCCGCTGGCCCACGACGGCGCGGGCATCGGAGTCGCCCGCCTCCCAGGCGTCCTGGCTGATGAGGTCCGTCGTCGTGATCTTCCGGTCCAGCGCCGCGGACAGCGGCACCACCGTCTTGACGCACCGGACGGCCGGGCTGGAGATGATCTTGCGGGCGCCGAAGGCCTGCAGCGGCCCCACGATCGAGGCCGCCTGCTTCTTGCCGCGCGACGCGAGCGGGCGCGCGGCATCCTCGTCGTTCCAGTCCTCGCGGTCGATCGCCTTGGCATGCCGCAGCACGATGATCGGAAAGGTGCGGAGCACCCCTTCGCCCACGAGCTTCATGAAGGTCTCGAGGATCTCGACGTCGACGGGGTAGCTCAGCCGCGCGAGCGCCTTCTTGGGCGTCACCCACTCCAGCGCGGCGATCTCCTTGTTCGGCACGAACGCCGACGCGCGGATCGCTTCCTCGGTGGCCTCGGCCGCCCAGTAGTGGACGATCTTCTCGCGCTTGCTGGGCAGCCGGTAGCGCGACACCCCGACGGGCACGCCCAGTGCCACCCGGATGCCGGTCTCCTCGAAGATCTCGCGGGCGGCGGTCTCGGCGAGCATCTCGCCGGGATCGACCTTGCCCTTGGGCAGCGTCAGGTCGCGATAGCGCGTGCGGTGGATCACCAGCACACGCAGCTTGCCTTCGATGATGCGCCAGACGACCCCGCCGGCGGCGTACACGGCAGTCTCTGTCATCGGACCGCCCGTGCGCGCCGGCGGCGCTGCACGTTGATCATGGTCTTGTCCTGCAGGTCGACCAGGCGGCTGCCGTCGTCGGCCAGGTTGTGCCTGGTCCACTCGCCGTCGGGCCCGAGGTGCCACGAGGACGTCGAGTCGCTCATCGCGAGGTCGAAGAAGTCGCTGAGCTCCTTGAGGTGATTCGGCGCGATGACCCGCACCAGCGCCTCGACGCGGCGGTCGAGGTTGCGGTGCATCATGTCGGCGCTGCCGATGAACAGCTGCGGATCGCCGTCGTTGTGGAAGGCGAAGATGCGCGAGTGCTCCAGATAGCGACCCAGGATGCTGCGGACCGTGATGTTCTCGCTCATCCCCGGCACGCCGGGCTTGAGCGAGCAGATGCCGCGCACGAAGACCTCGATCTTCACGCCCGCCTGGCTCGCCCGGTACAGCGCGTCGATGATCTGCTCGTCCACCATCGAGTTGACCTTGATCCGCACGCTCGCGTGCTTGCCGGCCAGCGCGTTGCGCCGCTCCTTGTCGATCGAGGCGCAGCAGCCCCTTGCGCAGGTGCAGCGGGGCCACCAGGAGGCGCTTGAACTTCTTCTCGATGGCGTAGCCGCTGAGTTCGTTGAACAGGCGAGTGAGGTCGCGGCCGACCTGGTCGTCGGCGGTGAACAGGCCGAAGTCCTCGTAGATGCGACTGGTCTTGGGGTTGTAGTTGCCGGTGCCGACGTGGCTGTAGCTGCGGAGGACGCCACCCTCCTCGCGGATCACGAGCGCCAGCTTGCAGTGCGTCTTCAGCCCGACGAGTCCGTACACGACGTGCACGCCCGCCTTCTCGAGCTTGCGGGCCCACAGGATGTTGTTCGCCTCGTCGAAGCGCGCCTTGATCTCGACCAGCGCCAGCACCTGCTTGCCGGCCTCTGCCGCGTCGATGAGCGCCTCGACGATCGGGCTGTCGCCGGAGGTGCGGTACAGCGTCTGCTTGATGGCGAGGACGTGCGGATCCTTCGCCGCCTGCTCGAGGAAGGCCTGCACGCTGGTGGCGAAGGACTCGTAGGGGTGGTGCACGAGCACGTCGCCCTTGCGGATCGACGCGAAGATGTCGGGGCGCTCGTTGTTGTCGCCCGGCTGGAACGCCATGGCCGTGGTCGGCACGTGCGGGGGGAAGCGCAGGTCGGGGCGATCGATCCTCAGCCCGAACAGGCCCCGCAGGTCGAGGTGTCCCGGAAGGCGGTAGACCTCCTGCTCGGTGATGTCGAGCTCGCGGATCAGCAGATCCAGGGTGACGTCGTCCATGTCGTCGGTGATCTCGAGCCGGATGGGCGGGCCGAACCGGCGTCGCAGCAGCTCGGCCTCGAGCGCCTGGATGAGGTTCTCGCTCTCGTCCTCCTCGATCGCGACGTCTTCGTTCCGCGTGAGACGGAACGCGTGGTGGTCGAGCACCTCCATGCCGGGGAAGAGGTCGTCGAGGTGGTTGGAGATGAGGTCTTCCAGGGGCAGATAGCGCACGCCTCGACCCTCGCTGCCGCGAACGTCGACAAAACGCGGCAGCATCGGCGGCACCTTCAGGCGCGCGAACTCCTGCCGCCCGGTCCGGGCGTTGCGGATGCGGATCGCGAGGTTGAGCGAAAGACCCGAGATGTACGGGAACGGATGCGCGGGATCGACCGCCAGCGGCATGAGCACCGGGAACACCTGCGCCTGGAAGAACTCGTAGAGACGTTCGCGGTCGTCGGCGTCGAGGGACTCGTAGCTGACGACGCTGACACCCGCCTCGTCGAGCGCGGGCCTGACGAGGGTGGCCCACGCATGGGCGTGCCGCAGCTGCAGGCGGTGCGCCTCGGTGGAGATGTCGGCCAGCACCTCGGCGGGGGCGCGGCCGACGTTGGTCGGCACCGCCAGCCCTGTCAGGATGCGGCGCTTGAGGCCGGCGACGCGGACCATGAAGAACTCGTCGAGGTTGCTCGCGAAGATCGCGAGATAGTTGGCGCGTTCGAGGACCGGAAGGTCGGGGTCCTCGGCGAGTTCGAGCACGCGCTGGTTGAACGCGAGCCAGCTCAGCTCGCGGTCGAGGTAGCGGTGGTCGGGCAGCTCCGCGTCGACCGGCTCGTCGAGGTCGAAGTCATCGTCATCCGCATCGCCGAGCCCGGCGTCGAGCACTTCCCGTTCCATCATCCCCTCATCATTGCAGGGAGCGGTGACCGGACGGTTAACGGCTATGCGTCGGTCCGCTCGCGCGGTGCGGGCACCTGATCGTCCTCATACACGTTGAAGCGATAGCCGACGTTGCGCACGGTGCCGATGAGCTGCTCGAGGTCGCCGAGCTTGGCGCGCAGGCGCCGCACATGAACGTCGACGGTGCGCGTGCCGCCGAAGTAGTCGTAGCCCCACACCTCGCTGAGCAGCTGCTCGCGCGTGAAGACGCGCGAGGGATGCGTGGCGAAGAAGTGCAGGAGCTGGAACTCCTTGTACGTGAGATCGAGCGGCTTGCCGTGCACCTTTGCAGAGTACGAGGATTCGTCGATGGTGATCCCGGATGTCGAGATGCGGGTCGAGACCTGCTCCTTGGCGACCCGGCCGATCGCCAGGCGGATGCGCGCATCCACCTCGGCAGGCCCGGCGTTGACGAGGATCACGTCGTCGACGCCCCAGTCGGGCGACACCGCCGTGAGACCGCCCTCGGTGACGACCAGCAGCAGGGGAGCGTCGAGGCCGGTGGTGTTGAGGATCTTGCACAGCGACTTCGCGCCGACCAGGTCGACGCGGGCGTCGACGAAGATGACGTCGGCGCTGGGGGCGTTGATGAGCTGCACCGGCTCAGCGGGGATCTGACGCACTCGATGGCTGAGCAGCTCGAGCGAAGGCAGGACGGGACCGGCTCCGTGCGTGGAGCTCAGAACCAGGAGCTGTGCCAAAGCATCGCCTTCCCGGCACGCGGGGGCGCGCCGTGCACCCAGTGTAGGGCGTGGCGCCGGGCCGGTTCCGCGCTCATGACGCCGAGCGGCGCGCGGGATGCGCTACGGGCCCGGCGTGCGTGAGAATGGGCACGTGGCCGTGCCTGAACTCGCTCCCCGTCGAACGATCGGCGGCATCATCGCCGTCTGGATCGCTGCGGCGCTCATCGGCGTCGCCGTCGGACTGTTCGCCGCACCCGAGTGGCGCGCGCAGTGGCTCGCGGTGGGACTGGGCGGATGCCTCGTCCTCGCCTTCGTCATCCAGCTGTGGTCCGGCCGCTCTCAGGGCTTCACCGAGCGGGTCGCCGCCAGCGCCCTCGGAGCGCTCGTGGTCATGGGCATCCTCAGCCTGGGGTTCGGCCTGGCCGCCGTCGTCCCCGGCTAGACTGGCGCACATGGATCTTGTCGCGCTCGAACTCTTCTACGTGGGTCTTCTCGCCCTCGCGTCGCTCGCGATCGCGTTCGTCTCCGTGGTCGTTCTCAAGAACCTGTACCGCGGCCAGCGCTGAGCGCTCGAGCGATGTTCGATCTGCCGACCGACCTTCCCGCCGATCTCGCGCCGCTGTCGTGGCTCGTGGGGGTGTGGGAGGGGACCGGTGTCATCGACTACGCCGACCACGCGTATGCGGGCGAGTTCACCCATCGCGTGAGCTTCAGCCATGACGGCGGCGACTACCTGAACTACTCGGCGGGCGCCTGGCTGCACGGCGAGGGCGACGCCCGCACGCCGCTGGTGGCCGAGATGGGCTACTGGCGGCTGTCCCGGCCGCAGACCGGGGCCGACGCCGGCCCGGGCCTGCTTCCGGCTCGGACACCGGCTCCGGCGCGCACCGTCGATGACGTCGAGCTGCTGCGCAACGCCGAGGGCGGCTTCGACATCGAGGTCGCGATCGTCCACTCGGACGGCGTGAGCGAGCTGTACCTGGGCCAGATCCAGGGGCCGCGCATCGACATCGCGACGGACGCCGTGGTGCGCCCGGGCAGCGCGAAGACGTACGCCGCCGCGACCCGCATGTACGGCCTCGTCGAGGGGCATCTGCTCTGGGCGTGGGACATGGCCGCGCTCGGTCACGAGCTCGGCGCACACGCTTCGGCACGACTCGCGCGGGTCGAGTGATGGACTCCCTGTTCGCGGATCTTCCCGGAGCCGTCGTCGACGAGGCAGGTCTGCAGCACGTCGGCAGTCCGCTCATCGAGCAGCGCGCGCTCGCGGCCGGGCAGGCCATCGTGCCCCTGTCCGATCGCGCCGTCCTCGCGGTGCCGGGCGAGGACCGGCTGTCGTGGCTCGATTCGCTCACCTCGCAGGCGCTCGCCGCGCTGCCGCCTGGCGTGAGCACCGAACTGCTGGTTCTGGACCCTCAGGGGCGCGTCGAGCACGCGGCATCCGTCCTCGACGACGGCGAGACCACCTGGCTGATCGTCGATCGTGCCGACGCCGAGGCGCTGCTGTCGTGGCTGCGCAAGATGCGGTTCCGGCTGCGGGTGGACCCGCGTGACGCGAGCGAGGAGTTCGCCGTCTTCGGCGGAACCCGTGCCGCGCTGGCCGGCATCGAGACCGCCGGCCCCGGCGCGGTGCGCCTGGTGTGGACGGATCCGTGGCCCGAAGTCTCTCCCGGCGGTCATGGCTACGGCGTCGCCGATCCCCATCCCGGCGCCGAGCGGGACTGGGCCGAGTCGATCGTCACGCGCGACGAGGAGCGCCGGATCGCGGATGCCGCGGCCCGCGGCGAGCTGCGCATCGCCGGTCTGCTCGCCGCCGATGCCCTGCGCGTCGCCGCGTGGCGACCGCGGTGGTCCTCCGACGTCGACGAGCGGACGCTGCCGCACGAGCTGGACTGGCTGCGTACCGCCGTGCACCTCAGCAAGGGCTGCTACCGCGGCCAGGAGACCGTGGCCAAGGTCCACAACCTGGGTCATCCGCCCCGGCGGCTCGTGGCACTGCAGCTCGACGGCAGCGGCAGCGCGCTGCCCGCCCGCGGGGCCGAGGTCCGCTTCGGCGATGACGCCGTGGGAGTGATCACCTCCACGGCGCTGCACTACGAGGACGGCCCGATCGCCCTTGCGGTGGTGCGCCGGAACGTCCCGGTCGACGCTCCGCTCGTGGTCGAGACCGATGAGGGTGCGATCGCGGCGGCGCAGGAGGTCATCGTGCCGCCCGAGGCCGGCGCCACCGCGAATGTGCCGCGGCTCACGAGGCTCTCGCGCCGCGCTGCCGCGACATGAAGCCGGGCCGGTGACCGCGCCGCCACCGACCGCTCCGGTGCCCACCGGCTGGCGTGCCCGATTCGACCCGCGTCCGGCTCTGCTGCGCGTGCGGGACTCCGGCATCCCGATCATCCAGATCGTGGTCGCCGCCACCGGCTCCTATGCGTTCGCCCATTACGTGCTCGGTCATCCCGCCCCGCTCCTTGCGGCGACGGTGACCGTCTCCAGTCTCGGGCTGGTGCGCGACGCACGGCCGCGCGGCGTCCTGGAGACGGTGGTCGGGATGCTCGTGGGCATCCTCATCGCCGAGGTCCTCCTGATCGTCGCCGGCACGGGGTGGTGGCAGCTCGCCCTCGCTCTCGGAGTCACCCTCGTCGTCGCGAGGTTCCTCTCCGCGCAGCCGGGTTTCGCCATCGCCGCGGCGATCCAGTCGCTGATCGTCATGGTCATCCCGTCGGAGGCGCCCTTCCAGCGCCTCATCGACGGGGTCGTCGGCGGTGTGGCGGCGCTGCTGGTGACCGCGCTGATCCCGCGCAACCCGCTGCGGTCGACGCTGCGCGAGGCGCGGGCGGTCTTCGACGCGCTCGACGGCGCGTCCGCTGCGCTCGTGCAGGCCCTCCGCCGCGGGGACCGGATGCGCGCCGAGCGCGGCCTGGAGAAGGCGCGGGCCATGCAGCCGCAGCTCGACAGCTGGCGCTCCGCGCTCGAGTCGGGCCTGGCCGTCGCCCGGATCTCGCCGTTCCTGCAGCGCCAGCGGTCCGAGCTCGAGCGTCAGGAGCGCGCCCGTCAGTCGGTGGAGCTTGCCAGCCGCAACCTGCGCGTCGTGGCCCGGCGGGTGGCGTATCTCTGCGCCGACGGCGAGCCGCGTCCTGTCGCGGCGGATGTGCTCGCCGAGATCATGCGCGGAGCCGGGTTCGTCGCCGACTCGCTCGATGATCTCACCCTCGCTCCGGCCGCCCGCGCGGCGCTGGTCGCGATCGCCGCGCGCCTCGATCCCGCCGCGCTGCTGCCGGGCGCCTCGCTCGGGGACCAGAACCTCGTCGCGAGCCTGCGTCCGCTCATGGTCGACCTGCTCATGGCGACCGGCATGGACCCCGCCGACGCACGGGACGCCGTTCCCCGGATCTGAGGCGCGGATGATCAGCCGGGCGGTCGACCGGGCGCGACGGCGGCCCACGGCACGGTGACCTCGCCCAGGCGCCACCGCGCCCGCTCCTGCACCGGCCATCCCGCCTCGACCAGACCGCCCAGCGCGGTGCGCCAGCGATGGACCGGCCCGAACGGCGCGACCGCCGCAGCACGGTCCCACTCGGTGTCCAGCGCGGCGAGGAAGTCGTGGACCCGCTCACCCGGCACGTTCCGGTGGATGAGGGCCTTCGGCAGCCGCTCCGCGGCGATGGACGGATGCTCGAGCCCGGCCAGTCGGAGCGAGAGCGTCAGCGACAGGGGGCGCCCGCCCGCATCCAGTGCGGTCCAGGTCGCGATGCGGCCGATCTCGTCGCACGTGCCCTCGACGACCAGCCCTCCGGGTGCGACGCGCGTCGCCATCGAGCGCCACGCCGCCGCCACGTCGGCCTCGTCGTACTGGCGCAGCACGTTCATCGCGCGGATGACGGCCGGGCGCCTCCCTCCGGGAACGGGCACCTCGAACCCGCCCCGCGCGAACGACACGCGGGAATCGGCCGGGAAGGCGCCGACTCCGGCTCGGACCTCCGCCAGCTGAGCCCGGGCCCGCGCGACCCGCGCGGGGTCGATCTCGAGACCGAGCACCTCGACGTCCGCTCGCTCCCGCACCAGACGCGCGTAGAGCTCGAATGCGGTCACGCCGCTCGCCCCGTAACCCAGGTCGACCACGAGCGGGTCGGCAGCCCGGCGCAGTGCCGGATGACGTGCGATCCAGCGGTCGATGCGTCGCAGGCGGTTGGTGCCCGTCGTGCCGCGGGTGATCTGCCCGACCACGTGTCCTGGCGACGACCTGCCCGAGCCCATGACCTCATGATGCCAGCGTCATGGCCGAACAGCGCCCCCGGCGACGCCGATATCATGGGGCCATGACTGCGCCCTACACGCTGATCCTGCTCCGCCACGGTCAGAGCGAATGGAACGAGCTCAACCTCTTCACCGGATGGGTCGATGTCCGGCTCTCCGAGAAGGGCCGTGCCGAAGCGACGCGCGGCGGCGAGCTGCTCGCCGAGTCGGGCCTGCTGCCCGATGTGCTGCACACCTCGCTGCTCAGCCGCGCGATCCAGACCGCCGATCTCGCGCTGGACGCCGCCGACCGGCTGTGGATCCCGGTGAAGCGCTCGTGGCGCCTCAACGAGCGCCACTACGGCGCTCTGCAGGGCAAGGACAAGGCGCAGACGCTCGAGGAGTTCGGCCAGGAGCAGTTCATGCTGTGGCGCCGCTCGTTCGACGTGCCGCCGCCGGAGCTCGACGACGCGAGCGAGTTCAGCCAGGTCGAACGACCCCCGCTACGCCGGCATCGACGGCGAGATCCCGCGCACCGAGTCGCTCAAACTCGTGATCGACCGCTTCCTGCCCTACTGGCACAGCGACATCGTTCCCGACCTCCAGGCCGGCAAGACGGTGCTCGTCACGGCGCACGGCAACTCGCTGCGGGGACTCGTGAAGCACCTCGACGGCATCAGCGACGCCGACATCGCCGAGCTGAACATCCCGACCGGCATCCCGCTGGTCTACCGCCTCGGCGAGGATCTCACGCCGCTCGGCCCGGGCGAGTACCTCGACCCGGCAGCGGCGGCGGCGGGGGCCGCGGCGGTGGCGTCGCAGGGCAAGCACTGACCCGAGAACCGACAACAGAGCGGATGCCTCATCACGAGGCATCCGCTCGTGTTCGTTCTGCGGGGACTCAGCCCTGCTGAGTGATGATGTCCAGCGCGTCGGTGGACGTCGTCCAGTCTCCGGTGGAGAGGTAGGCGACCTTCTTCGCCACCGAGACGGCGTGGTCGGCGAAGCGCTCGTGGTAGCGGCTGGCCAGGGTGGCGTCGACCGTCGCGGACGCCTCGCCCTGCCAGGTGTCGCTGAGGACCTTCTCGAAGACCGAGACGTGCAGGTCGTCGATCGCATCATCGGCGTTGCGGATCTGCTCGGTGAGCGTGAGGTCCTGCGTGCGCAGAAGCTCGGCGAGCTGGCGCGCCACCTCGACGTCGAGCTCGCCCATCTTGGTGAAGGTGGACTTGAGACCCTTGGGGATGGCCCGCTCGGGGAAGCGCATGCGCGTGAGCTGGGCGATGTGCTCGGCGATGTCGCCCATGCGCTCGAGCGAGGCGCTCATGCGCAGGGCGCTGACGACGATCCGGAGGTCCCGGGCCACGGGCTGCTGGCGGGCGAGGATCTCGATCGCGAGCTCGTCGAGGGCGACGGCCTTCTCGTCGATGATCGCGTCGGCCTCGATCACCTCTTCGGCCAGGGCGACGTCGCTCGTGCTGAACGCTCTGGTCGCCTTGTCGATGGCCACGGTGACCAGCTCGGCGATCTCGACGAGTCGGCCCTGTACGTCCTCGAGCGACTGATGGAAGACTTCGCGCATTCCGACGCACCTTTCCTGAATCCGGGCAGGCATCCGCCTCCGCGATCCTGGCGATTGTCGCCAGCGAAGGTTAACGGAGGGTGCCGCCGCGGTGAATAGTACCCGCCGCCGCCGCCCGGGACCGCGACAGTGTCCGGTGGGCGGCGGCGCCGACCCTTACTCTGGGGGCATGGATACGACGCAGCTCGCGCTGCTCGCCCTCCTCGCCGGCGTCATCATCGGGGGCTCCGTCTCCCTCGTCGTCGTCGTCGCACTGCGTGCGCGGGATCGGGCGCGGGCTGAGACCTCGCTCGCCATCCCGGACGGGGTGCGCGAGGTCTTGCACGGCATGGATGACGCCGCCGTCGTCGTGGACGCCTCCTACACGGTCCTGGCCGCGTCCGCTCCTGCCGCCCCCTTCCACCTGACCGAGGGACAGTCGGTCCCCTCCGACGAGCTGCGCGCGGCCGCCCGTGCGGCGCGCACGGGCGACGCCGCCGCGACGGCGACCGTGCGGCTGCGCCGTGGCGCCCCGCCCGCCGAGCCACGTCTGGTCGTGGTGCGAGCGACCCGCATCTCGCCCAGGCTGACGCTGCTGGTGCTGCGCGACATCACCGAGCGCGAGCGCGTCGAGCAGATGCGCCGCGACTTCGTGGCCAACACCAGTCATGAGCTGAAGACTCCGGTGGCCTCGGTCAGCCTGCTCGCCGAGGCCATCGAGTCCGCCGCCGACGATCCGCCGCAGGTCCGCGCATTCGCGCTGCGGCTCACGGCCGAGGCATCCCGCCTGGCCCTCCTCACCTCGCGCATCATGAACCTCTCGCGACTGCAGGCGTCGGATGAGCTCACCGAGGAGCGCGACGTCTCGATCGACGAGGTGGTGGCGGCGTCGCTGGACGCCCACGCCATCCAAGCCGACTCCGCCGGGGTCGAGGTCGTCCGCGGCGGACGCCGAGGCCTCTACGTGCGCGGCGATGCGCAGATCCTCAGCGAGGCCGTCGGCAACCTCATCTCGAACGCGATCGCCTACTCGCCCCGCGGGTCGAGTGTCGGCGTCGGGGTGAAGCTGGTGGACGGCATCGTCGAGATCGCTGTCACCGATCGAGGCATCGGGATCGCCGAGGGCGAGCAGGACCGCGTGTTCGAGCGGTTCTACCGCGCCGACCCGGCGCGCGCACGGCGCACCGGCGGCAGCGGACTGGGCCTGTCGATCGTCAAGCACGCCGTGCAGCGCCACGGCGGCGAGGTGAAGCTCTGGTCGCGCCCGGGGCGCGGGTCCACGTTCACGATCCGGCTGCCGCAGAGCGATCCGCCCCCCGAACAGCCCACCCCCAAGCGGGGTCGCCGCAAGCGGCGCCCCGCGGCCGAGGCATCCCGCCCGGTTCCCACGAACGGAGAACCCGTATGACCCGCGTGCTCATCGTCGAAGACGAGCCGGACCTCGCCGACCCCCTCGCCTACCTGCTGCGCCGCGAGGGGCACGATGTCGAGATCGCCGAGGACGGACCGGCCGCGCTCGCGGCCTACCGCGAGCGGGGAGCCGAGATCATCCTGCTCGACCTGATGCTGCCGGGGATGCCGGGAACCGAGGTCTGCCGGCAGATCCGCACCACGTCGTCGGTGCCGATCATCATGCTCACTGCGAAGGACTCCGAGGTGGACATCGTCGTGGGCCTGGAGCTCGGCGCCGACGACTACATGACCAAGCCGTACTCCGCCCGCGAGCTGCTGGCCCGCATGCGCGCCGTGCTGCGCCGGTTCGACCAGGTCGACGCCGACCTCGACGACCGCATCCTGGACGGCGGTCGAGTCGTGCTGGACATCGACCGCCACACGGTCGCCGTCGATGGCATGGAGATCAGCATGCCGCTCAAGGAATTCGAGCTGCTCGAGGTGCTGATGCGCAACGCAGGACGCGTGCTGACGCGTGGACAGCTGATCGACCGGGTGTGGGGGAGCGACTACTTCGGCGACACCAAGACCCTCGACGTGCACATCAAGCGCATCCGCTCGCGCATCGAGGCCAATCCCGGCGATCCGGTGATGCTCGTCACCGTGCGCGGGCTGGGCTATCGCTTCGAGGGGTGAACCGGGCACGAAGAAGCCCGCCCCGCGGACGCGGGGCGGGCTTTCGCGATGTCAGGGGACCAGCGGCGCCAGGTAGTCCAGCTCGCCGTCGAGCACGGGCACGGACGTGAGCACGCCCTCGCCGTCGCCGGACTGGAAGAAGCCGGGGATGTCGGCGCCGGGCTTGGTGTCGAGTCGTCTCACGAGCTCGGGGTCTTCGCCATCGGCACCCAGGCTGACGGTCGAGCGTGCGTCGACCTCGATCTCGAGCGTGATCGGCGAGGACGGATCGCCCAGCTCGACGATGAGCGTGTGATCCTCGTCGGTGCCGTTGACGATCGCCGCCACGAAGTTGCCTTCCGAGCCGTCCTCCGTGGCCACGATGTACGGCGTTGCGCACCTCCAGCGGCCCGGAGTCGTACACGTTGACGCCTTCAGCGGCGGAGTACTCGATGGTCGTCGCCTGCGGCGAGATCATGCTGCAGCCCGTCGTGCCGAGGACCACTGCGGTTCCGATGGCGATCGACGCGATGAGGCGCGGGTTCACAGATCCTCCCAGGACGGATGACGGCTTCCTCAGCATTCTAGGGGTTCCCGCTGTGACCGTGAGGCGGGCCGGCGCCCAATGGGGCTCCGCCCCGAAACCACGGCATGCCGACGCGCGCCCCGGTGGGTGGCGAACCTTAGCGTAAGTCGCCTGTGGTATCCTGGAGGTTGCCGAAAGGACTTAACTCCATGCTTTTTGAGGTTGGCGAGACCGTCGTTTATCCCCACCACGGAGCCGCGACGATCATCGAGGTCAAAGACCGGATCATCAAGGGCGAGACGAAGAAGTACCTGAAGCTCAACGTCACGCAGGGTGATCTCATCATCGAGGTCCCGGCCGAGAACGTCGATCTCGTGGGTGTCCGCGATGTGATCGGCAAGGAAGGCCTCGACAAGGTCTTCGAAGTGCTGCGCGCTCCCTTCACGGAAGAGCCGACGAACTGGTCCCGCCGGTACAAGGCGAACCTCGAGAAGCTCGCGTCCGGCGATGTGATCAAGGTGAGCGAGGTCGTCCGCGATCTGTGGCGCCGCGATCAGGATCGCGGTCTGTCGGCCGGTGAGAAGCGCATGCTCGCGAAGGCGAAGCAGATCCTCATCTCCGAGCTCGCGCTCGCCGAGAAGACCGACGAGGAGAAGGCCGGCGTCATCCTCGACGAGGTCCTCGCAAGCTAGATTCATCGGGTGACCATCGCACCCGTCTCCCGCGTCGGCATCATCGTGGTCGCGGCCGGCTCCGGCACGCGTCTGGGCGCCGGAGCGCCGAAGGGCTTCGTCGACATCGACGGCCGGTCGGTGCTGCGCCATGCCCTCGACAACGTGTTCGCGGCGCCCCCGGCTCATGTCGTCGTCGTCGCTCCCAGCGGCCGCGAGAGCGATGCGCTGCGCGCGGCTCACGATGCCGCCGGCGACCGGCGCGAGCTGGTCACGGTGGTCTCCGGGGGAGCGACGCGACAGGCTTCCGTGGCTGCGGGGCTTGCAGCACTGGGCCCCGCGGTCGAGATCGTGCTCGTGCATGATGCCGCGCGTGCGCTGACCCCACCCGACGTGTTCGAGCGGGTGATCGCCGCTGTCGCTTCCGGCGCGGACGGGGTGGTGCCGGTCCTGCCGGTCGTCGACACGATCAAGCGCGTCGACGGACCCCGGATCGTCGGCGCGGTCGATCGCTCCGAGCTGGCCGCGGCGCAGACGCCGCAGGGCTTCCGCCGCGATGTTCTCGCGCCGGCGTACCGTGCCGCGACCGCGGATTTCACCGACGATGCTGCGCTGATCGCTGAGGCAGGGCATGACGTGACGGCGGTGCCGGGGCATCCGCTCGCCTTCAAGATCACGACGCCCGCCGACCTCGATCGCGCGCGGTCGCTGCTCGCCGGTCAGCCGGTCGGACCCCGCTCTGCCCCGCGCATCGGCATCGGAACCGACGTGCATGGCTTCGGCGGCGACGGCACGCTATGGCTGGCCGGACTGGAGTGGCCCGGCGAGCCGGCGCTCGCCGGCCACTCCGACGGCGACGCCGTCGCCCACGCCATCGTCGACGCCCTGCTGGCGGCGGCGGGTCTGGGCGACATCGGCACGCACTTCGGCACCGACCATCCCGAGTACGCCGGCGCCCATGCCGACGTCTTCCTCGCGCGCACCCTCGCCCTGCTCGGCGAGGCCGGCTGGCGCGTGGGCAACGTGTCGGTGCAGGTGCAGGCCAACCGCCCGCGCTTCGCCGGTCGCCGCGCCGAGGCGGAGTCCGTGCTCTCGGCGGCTCTCGGCGGCGCCGACGTCTCGGTGTCGGCGACGACGACCGACGGACTCGGTTTCACGGGCCGCACCGAGGGCGTCGCGGCCTTTGCGGTCGCGCTCGTCACGCGCTCGTAGCGCGCACCTGAGGAGCTTCGGCGGGGATCAGAGCCCGCGGGTCATGAAGACCGAGAACGGGTCGGACGCGTAGCCCTCGAACGGGCCGCACGTCACGAACCCTTCGCTCTCGTACAGCCGCTGGGCGGGCAGGAAGTCGGCCGTCGCGCCGGTCTCCAGCCACAGGCTCGTCATGCCGCGCTCACGCGCGTCGGCCATGATGTGCCGCAGGATCGCCCGCCCGATTCCGTAGCCCAGGAAGCGGTCGTCGACGCGCATCGACTTGAGCTCGCCCCGGCGGGCGTCGAGGGTCTTCAGTGCTCCGATGCCGGCGAGCTCGAGGCCGACCCACGCGGACCAGAACGAGACCGACGGATCGGCCAGCGCATCGGCGTCCAGGGCGTGCACGCTCTCGGGCGGCGACGTGTCGTGCATCCCCGCGAGGTGCATCGCGATCAGCCGGCGTGTCTCCTCGCCGCTCAGATCGTCGTGGCGGATCTCGATCGTGCTGTTCATGGCGTCAGTGTGCCAGCCGTGCGTTGCGGGGACGTTTCGTCACGCCTCGACGGCGAACGGCTTCGGGTCGCGCGGTGCCCGTGAACCCCAGGCGAGCAGGGCGAGACCGGCACCCAGCACGATCAGCCCCACGATGGCCAGCAGCGACAGCCGCTCGTCCAGCACGGTGATGCCGAGGACAGCGGCGGTCAGCGGCTCGCCCAGGGTGAGGGTCGCCGCCGTCGCGGCGGTGAGGCCGCTCAGGCCCCAGGTGAAGAGCACGTAGGCGACCGAGATGGTGGCCAGGCCCAGCCACAGGGCCATCACCAGCCCGCTCTGCGTGCCGAGCCACGCCAGGTCGACGAAGGGCACCGCGAACGCGCACAGCACCGCCGAGCTCGCGCCCATCGCGCCGACCACCGTGAACGGGTCCCAGCCCTCGTCGAGCAGACGTCGCTGCGCATTCGCGATGACGGCGAACGACGCACCGGCGCCGACCGAGCCGAGCAGGCCGATCGGGTCGGTGCCGCCCGCACCTCCGGCGGACCCGCCGAAGCCGAGGAGCACCACGCCCACCGTCGCGAGCGCCGTCGCGCCGATCCACGTCGGTGTCGGCATCCGCCTCGTCATGGCCCATTCGAGCAGCCCGGCGAGGATCGGAGCCGAGCCGAGCGCCACCACGGTGCCGACGGCGACGCCGTTGCGCTCGGCGCCGAGGAAGAACAGCGGCTGGTAGATCGCCAGGCATGCGCCGGTCAGCACCATGAGCGACAGCGGACGGATGCCGAGCCTCGGCGTGACGCTCTCCAGGGGACGGCGGCGCGCGTGACGGCGGGCGAGCACGAACGCGATGATCGCGAGGCCGGTTCCGCCGATGACCATGCGCATGACGCCGATCGACAGGGGAGTGGTGCCCTCCGGACCCAGCGCCTGCGAGGTGCCGGTCGTGCCGAAGAGCACGGCTGCGGCGAGGACGGCGAGGACATGCACGGTTCCCAAGTTCACCACAAACCCGGCCGGTAGGCTGGTGCGGTGACGGTACAGCTCTACGACACCAAGGCGCAGGTCATGCGCGACTTCGTACCGCTCGACCCCGAAAACGTCACGATCTACGTCTGCGGCCCGACCGTGCAGTCCGGCCCCCACATCGGGCACCTGCGCGGTGCGCTCAGCTTCGACATCCTCCGGCGCTGGCTCGAGCACCGGTTCGGCCGCGTCACCTTCGTCCGCAACGTGACCGACATCGACGACAAGGTGCTCGCCAACGCCACGAACGGCGAGCCGTGGTGGGCGCTCGCCTACCGCATGGAGCTCGAGTTCTCCCGCGCATACGCGGCGATCGGCATCCTTCCCCCCACGTACGAGCCGCGGGCCACAGCGTCGATCCCGCAGATGGCGGAGCTCATCGAGCGCCTGATCGCGGCAGGGCACGCCTATGCCGCACCGGCGGAATCGGATGCCGCCGGCGATGTCTACTTCGACGTCCGCTCGTGGCCGGCCTACGGCGAGCTGACCAACCAGTCCCTCGACGCCATGGAGCCGGCGGCCGACGCCGATCCACGCGGCAAACGCGATCCCCGCGACTTCGCGCTGTGGAAGGGCGCCAAGCCCGGCGAGCCGGCCTCGGCCGCATGGGAGTCCCCGTGGGGTGCAGGACGCCCCGGCTGGCACATCGAGTGCTCCGCCATGGCGAGGCGCTACCTCGGCCCCGAGTTCGACATCCACGGCGGCGGGCTCGACCTGCGCTTCCCCCACCACGAGAACGAACTCGCCCAGTCGACCGCAGCGGGCGACGCGTTCGCGCGGTACTGGGTGCACAACGGCCTCGTGAACGTCGAGGGTCAGAAGATGTCGAAGTCGCTGGGGAACTTCGTGCTCGCGGACGACATCCTCGCCGAGCGCGATCCGCTGGTCGTGCGCTACGCGCTCGCCGCGGCGCATTACCGATCGAGCATCGACGTCGCGCCCAAGGTGTTCGACGAGGCCGAGGCGGCCGTCGACCGCATCCGCACGTTCCTCCAGCGCGGGCAGCGCCTCACGAAGCCCGGCTACGGGGAGTATCGCGACGGCGTGCCGACCGAGTTCGAGGAGGCCATGAACGACGATCTCTCCGTGCCTCGCGCCCTTGCCGTCATCCACGCGACGATCCGCGCGGGCAACGCGATCATGGACGGCCCGCATCCCGAGCGCGCGGCGCAGGAGGTCGCGGACGTGCACCTGATGACGCGCGTCCTGGGGATCGACCCGTTCGACCAGCAGTGGACGCGGACGGATGCCTCGGCCGAGGCATCCGCTCTGGACGCCCTGGTGCAGATCATGCTCGCGCAGCGCGCCGATGCGCGCGCGGCGAAGGACTGGGCGGCAGCCGACCGCATCCGCGATGCGATCGCGGCGGCCGGCATCGCCCTGGAAGACGGGCCCGACGGCACGCACTGGAATCTCGCCGGCACAGAGCCCGGCGGCATCCCGACACCCCAGAACCTCGGCTCGCGCTAGCGGGTCCGCCGGGCGGAGCCCGGCCAGAAAGGAAAGATCTCATGGCAAAGCCAGGACGCCCCGGCGCCGCAAAGGGCGGCAAGAAGCCCGTCAAGGGCACGGGCGGCAAGAACAAGCGCTCCCTCGAGGGGCGCGGACCGACGCCCAAGGCCGAGGACCGCGCATGGCACCCCGCCGGCAAGCGCAAGGCCGCCGCCGAGCGATACGCGGCAGCGGGCGGCCGCGGCAAGCCCGCATCCGCGTCGGGGAGCCGCGCGCCGCGCGCCAAGAAGGACGACGACACCGAGACGGTCACCGGCCGCAACTCGGTGCTCGAGGCGCTGCGGGCGAAGATCCCCGCGACCGCGTTCTACATCGCGCAGCGCGTCGAGATGGATGACCGCGTCAAGGAGATGCTGTCGATCGCCACGCACCGTGAGATCCCGGTGATGGAGGTCACGCGCCCCGAGCTGGACCGCATGGCCGGCTTCGACGGCGTGCACCAGGGAGTCGCGCTGAAGGTGCCTCCGTACGAGTACGCGCACCCCCAGGACCTTCTCGAGCAGGTCATCGACCGCGGCCACACCCCGCTGTTCGTCGCGCTCGACGGCGTCACCGATCCGCGCAACCTGGGCGCCATCATCCGCTCCACCGCGGCGTTCGGCGGTCACGGCGTCATCCTGCCGCAGCGTCGCTCGGCGAGCGTCAACTCGGCCGCCTGGAAGACCAGCGCCGGCGCCGCCGCGCGCATCCCGGTCGCGATCGCCGCCAACCTCACCGCGATGCTCAAGGAGTTCAAGAAGCAGGGCGTCTTCGTCCTGGGTCTCGACGGCGGTGGAGACGTCTCGCTGCCGGCGCTCGAACTCGCCGACCGCCCCGTCGTGATCGTGGTGGGCTCCGAGGGTAAAGGTCTGTCGCGCCTCGTGACCGAGACCTGCGACCAGGTCGTGTCGATCCCGATCTCGGCGGCGACGGAGTCCCTCAACGCCGGGATCGCGGCATCCGTCGCGCTCTACCAGGTCGCGACCGTGCGGGGCCAGAGGACCGACTGACGGATTCCGCCATCCGGCGTATTCGCGGGAATGAATCGCCCGCGGCACGTCTTGGGCCTGGAGTACTCGTCGAAAGGGAGACCATGGCACGTATCGCCGTCATCGGAGGAACCGGCTACGCCGGCAGCAACATCGTCGCCGAGGCGGTGGAGCGCGGTCACACCGTCGTCTCCGTCGCGCGGTCGATCGCCAGCGAGCGCATCGAGGGAGCGACCTACATCGAGGGCACGCTGCTGGACGTTCCCGGCCTCGTCGCCGAGCTGGAGGGCGTGGACGTCGTCGTGTCGACCGTGCCGGCACGCGGTGACATGGTCGGGCAGGTGCGCACGAACGTCGCAGAGCTCGTCGCCGAGCTGCCCGCTCAGGTGCGCGTCGGCGTCATCGGCGGCGCCGGTGGCAGCCTCGTCGCCCCGGGCGGCGAGCGGCTGGTGGACCAGCCCTCCTTCACCGAGGAGTACAAGCCCGAGGCACTCGAGGCGATCGGCATCCTCGAAGACCTCCAGGGCGGCGAGGCTTCGCGCGACTGGTTCTATGTGCACCCCGCCGGCGGCTTCGGCGTCTGGAACCCGGGGGAGCGCACCGGCACCTACCGGGACGGTGGCGACGTGCTCGTCACCGACGCGGACGGGGAGTCCTACATCTCGGGCCGTGACCTCGCGGTGGCCGTCGTCGACGAGATCGAGACGCCGAAGCACACGCGCGAGCGGTTCACCGTCGGCTACTGACAGCTCACGAAGGCGCGCTCATCGGCCTGGCCGTGAGCGCGTCTTCGCTGTGCTGGACGAGCACGCTCAGACCAGGTCGCGCCAGTCGATCTCGTCATCCTCGTCGACGGTAGACGTGCTCGCGGTGATGACGGGGATCGAGACGGTCTCCGTCGGCGGGCCCATGAGGGTCGCCTCGTCACGGCGATGACGCAGGACGTCGTCGATGTAGCTGCTGAGCACCTCGGCGAGCGGAACGGCACGGCCGCGCGCCTGTGACATGTACCAGCGGTGCTCGAGGACCTGGTGGAAGACCTCCGCCGGTTCGAGCTTGGAGCGCAGATCCCAGGGGATCGCCTTCACCACGGGCTCGAACACGCGGGTGAGCCACTCGTGGGCGACCATCTCCTCATCGTCCCCGAGGCGTGAGATGCGCACTCGGAACTCGTCGAGGTCGTTCAGCAGGCGCCGGGCCTGGTTCTCCTCGACATCCAGCCCGGTGAGCCGGATGAGCCGCCGCTGATGGTGCCCGGCATCGACGACCTTCGGCTGGATCGACACGCGCGTGCCGTCGGCAGTCGTCTTGATCGCCATCTCGCCGATGTCGAAGCCCAGCTCGTTCAGCCGCTGGACGCGCTCGGTGAGCCGCCAGGCCTCGTCGGCGCGGAAGGACTCCTTGTCGGTGAGGGCGGCCCACAGAGCGTGGTAGGACGAGACGATGCCGTCTGCGATCGCGACGGCGTCCACGCCGCCCTCGAGGCGTCCGCCGGCTTCGAGGTCCATGATCTCCCCGGCGATGTTGGTGCGAGCGACGTCGAGGTCGTGGGCACGCTGGCCGGGCGTCAGGCCGGTCTCGTGGAGCTCGCCGGTCTCGGCGTCGACGAGGTAGGCCGCAAAGGCTCCGGCATCGCGTCGGAAGAGGGTGTTCGACAGCGACACGTCGCCCCAGAAGAACCCGACGTTGTGCAGGCGCACCAGGAGTGCAGCGAGTGCATCGACCAGGCGGGTGGCGGTGTCAGGGCGCAGCACCTGCGTGAACAGCGCCCGGTAGGGGAGGGAGAACTTCAGGTGGGCGGTGACGAGCGCAGCCGGCAGGGCCTCGCCCGCCTCATCCGACCGCCCGGCGATGACCGCGATGCGCTGCACGCAGGGGACGTCGAGGCGACTGAGGTTGCCGAGCATGTCGTACTCGCGCCGGGCCATCGCCTCCGTCGTCTCCTTGATGGCCACCACGCGGCCGGAGAGGTTCGCGAAGCGCACCAGGTGTCGTGAGATGCCCTTGGGCAGATAGACGATGTTGCTCGTCGGCCAGTCCGCGAGGGTGGTCGACCAGGGCAGCGTCAGCAGTCCGGGATCGACACTGCTGGCAGTGATGCTCAACGCGTCAGGCACGTGACTCCCTGGGGAAAGCGCAACGGCGCGGCGGGAATCCTCCCACCGCGCCGTCGCGACGTTGCTGCTAGATCGATCCGACCGGCTTGTCGTTGAGGCGCAGGCCCGACTCGAGATCGAACGCGTGCACGTGACCCGCGCTCGCCGCGAGTGTCACCGTCTCGCCCGCGTGCGGGTGGCTGCGGCCGTCGACGCGCGCGACCAGGTCGGTGCGCTTGCCGCCGATGTCGGTGTGGCCGTACAGGTAGCCGTCGGCGCCGAGCTCTTCGACGAGGTCGACGACGACCGAGAGGCCCTTGCCGTCGGCGGGGCCGACGACGATGTCCTCGGGGCGGACGCCCACCGTGACCTGGCTGCCGTGGGCACGGCCGACCGTGTCGCGGTCGAGCGGAACGACCTCGGTGCCGAACTGAACGCCGCCCTCGGCGAGGTCCGCCGGGAACAGGTTCATCGCGGGCGAGCCGATGAAGCCGGCGACGAACACGTTGTTCGGCTTCTCGTACAGGTCGCGCGGGCTGCCGACCTGCTGGAGCAGGCCGTCCTTGAGCACGGCGATGCGGTCGCCCATGGTGAGCGCCTCGGTCTGGTCGTGCGTGACGTAGACCGTGGTGACGCCGAGGCGACGCTGCAGCGAGGCGATCTGGGTGCGGGTCTGCACGCGGAGCTTGGCGTCGAGGTTCGACAGCGGCTCGTCCATGAGGAACACCTGGGGCTGACGCACGATGGCGCGGCCCATGGCGACACGCTGACGCTGGCCGCCCGAGAGGGCCTTCGGCTTGCGAGTCAGGTACTCCTCCAGGTCGAGGAGCTTCGCGGCCTCGAGAACGCGTGCGGCGCGCTCGTCCTTGTTGACGCCGGCGATCTTCAGGGCGAAGCCCATGTTCTCGGCCACGGTCATGTGCGGGTACAGCGCGTAGTTCTGGAAGACCATCGCGATGTCGCGGTCCTTCGGCGGGACGTCGGTGACGTCGCGGTCGCCGATGAGGATGCGGCCCGAGTTGACCTCTTCGAGGCCCGCGAGCATTCGCAGCGACGTGGACTTTCCGCAGCCGGAGGGGCCGACGAGGACGAGGAACTCGCCATCGGCGACTTCGAGGTCGAGCTTGTCCACAGCGGGGCGCGTGCCCCCGGGGTACAGGCG
Organism: uncultured Actinomycetota bacterium; assembly: GCA_963754635.1. Taxonomy (GTDB): domain Bacteria; phylum Actinomycetota; class Actinomycetes; order Actinomycetales; family Microbacteriaceae; genus Microbacterium. The sequence continues at coordinate 702,693 of CAVWGM010000003.1, forward strand.
AGTCGCCTGGTCAAACGTGACTGACGCCATGTTCTCTTCTCCTTCACCGGCAGGTACGTGCCGGACGATCCGTAGTGATGGAATGAGCGGGGGCTGCCCGCATACCCGCCTTCGGGCACGAGAACCAGTATGACACGGCGCGCGTGGAGGCTCCGTCTGGGCTTTTCCCAGGCTGCCTGGCTAGCATCGTCAACGGCCGCTTCCCCCGGAGCGCCATGCCCCGCCGGCCCGCATCCTTCCCGAGAGGTCCCATGTCCAGCGACGAGTCACCCCACGGCGCTGCCGCCAGCGAACGGCGCGACGCCGTACGCGAGAAGGCCCAGCAGGTCCAGGCTCGGCAGTCGCGGTCCCGGCTGATCCGCGCCATCACCCTGGGGAGCATGCTCGTGGCCGTCGTCGTGGTGACCGGCCTCGTCGTGACCTGGGCGGTGTCGTCCTCGGCATCGCGTCCCACCCTGAGTCCGGCCAACGTCACCGACGACGGGTTCGCCGTCACCGGCGTGGCCGGCGTCGGACTGGCGGCCGACTCGGTCGCCCAGGGCGACATGACGGCCACCGCGACTCCGACGCCCGCAGCCGAACGCCGAGCCGACGCCGACGGCCACGCCCACCGAGCAGCCCGTCGTCGACATCCGCGTCTACGTCGACTACCTCTCGACCGGCTCGCGCGAGTTCCAGATCGTCAACGTCCAGCAGCTGTCGAAGTGGGTCAGCGAGGATGCGGCGACGCTGACGTACTACCCGGTCGCCATGCTGACCTCGAAGTCCAACGGCACGAAGTACTCGCTGCGCGCGGCCGGAGCAGCCGCCTGCGTGGCGACCCACTCGCCGGACTACTTCTTCGCGTTCAACAACACGCTTCTCAGCCAGCAGCCGCCCGTCGACTCGGACGGCTACTCCGACAGCGAGCTCGCCGACCTCGCGATCGCCTCGGGCGCCGAGGGCGCGAAGGTGGTGCGCACCTGCATCGAGGAGCAGTCGTTCGCGTCGTGGGCGAAGACCGCCACCGAGCGCGCGCTGAACGGGCTGCCCGACACCGACGATGTCGCCCTGACCGGCACGCCGATGGTGCTCGTCAACGGCACGCCCTACGTCGGCGCGCTCGATGACCCCAAGGAGTTCGCGCAGTTCGTGCTCACAGTCGCGAGCGACGCGTACTACGAGGCGACCCCCTCGCCGACGCCGACGCCGACGCCATAGATGCCGGCTGGCGCCGGTAGACTTGTCAGCCTGCCGACTTGGCGCAATTGGTAGCGCACCTAACTTGTAATTAGGGGGTTACGGGTTCAAGTCCCGTAGTCGGCTCCACAGAGGGTTTCGAGCGAGCTCACACCGGCTCGAAGGTGAGCTGCACCGTCGTCGCCCCCGAGCGGTGGTACGTGAGGGTGCCGGTCACCTGGGCCCCGCCGTCCGACGGGCCCACGACGACCGTGAAGGTGTCGCCTTCGCCCGTGCGATTGAATTCCGCCAGGCGATCGTCCAGGCCCTCGAGCTCGACCGGATCCCAGCCGAAAGACGAGGCGTGGCCGCGCATCTGCGCGACCGCTGATGGCCAGAGCGACGCGCCGTCTGGGCTGAGCGTGACCGCATCCAGCCGTCCGCCCGCCGATGCGGCGGTCAGCGCGGCGATGTCGTCGACGACGTAGACATCCTCGCCCCCGGCGATGATCACGCGCACCGGGCGGCGGAACTCCGCCGACTTCTCGCCGTCCTCGGGCAGACCCAGCTCGCCCGCTGTGAGACCGCCCTCTCCCACACGGATGCGCACGACGCCCTCGACGTTGGCGTAGTCGAAACCGGCGTCGGTGAGCATCGTGGATCCGTCCGAGCCCTTCTGATCGGTCGACGCCGCCGGATTCTCCTCGGTCCACCACGACTCCTGGATGGCCAAGGACGCGAAGACCACGCCGCCGATGATGAGCACCAGCAGCGCTGCCGGAAGCCACGACAGCAGGCGACGGGTTCGAGCGGAGACGGGCACGCTTCAGCGTAACCGCGAGGGACGACGACGAGAGGTCCGTGCGCACGGCAGGATGTAGCGGTGACTCCTCGCACCCCTCCTGTCTGGCTCGCGATCGGTGGCGCGGTCACCGTCGGGGTGCTGACGGCCGTGCAGGCGCGCATCAACGGTCAGCTCGGCCTGCGCCTCGAGGACGGCCTCGTCGCGGCCGCGATCTCATTCGGCTCGGGGCTGGTCCTGCTCGTCGTGATGAGCCTCGCCCTGCGCGAGGGGCGTCGCGGCGTCGCCACGCTGCTCGACGGCGTGCGCTCGCGTGCCATCCCGGCATGGATGCTGGCCGGCGGGGCAGCCGGCGCGCTCACCGTCGCGACGCAGGGACTGGCGGTCGGACTGATCGGCGTCTCGCTGTTCACGGTCGGCGTCGTCGCCGGCCAGACCATCAGCGGGCTCGTGCTGGACCGGGTCGGCTACAGCCCGGCCGGTCCCGTGGCCGTCACGGTGCCGCGCCTGATCGGCGGCGCGCTCGCCCTGGCAGCCGTCGGCATCGCGCTGCGGGGGGACGGACTGGACGCCGTGCCGGTGTGGATGCTGCTGCTGCCGCTGGCGGCCGGTGTCGGCATCGCCTGGCAGCAGGCGACCAACGGCCGCCTGCGCCAGCGCGTCGGGACGCCGCTGACGGCGACCCTGGTCAACTTCGTCGGCGGGACGGTGCTGCTGATCGCTGCCGCCGCGATCCACGTGGCCGTCACCGGCGCTCCGGCAGCGCTTCCCCCCGGAGCCCTGGCTCTACGTGGGCGGGGTGATCGGCGTCGTCTACATCTTCCTGTCCGCGGTGATCGTCTCCTACACCGGCGTACTTCTGCTGGGCCTGGGCGCGGTCGTCGGCCAGCTCGTGACATCCGTCCTGCTCGACCTCGCCTGGCCCGCGCCCGCCGGCCCGGCACTGCTCACGCAGCTGGCGATGGTCGCCGTCGCCCTCGCCTCGGTCGCCATCGCGACGTGGCCGAGGCGCGCCCGCTGAGAGGGCTCAGTCCGCCTGCGCCTGCGCGCCGGACTTCGACTTCTTCGTCGTCTTCTTCTTCGACTTCGCGGTGTTCTTCGACTTCGAGTCCGGCTTCGACGGCTTGTCCTGCGGCGCCGGGCGCGGCATCCGCGAGACGTGCCGGCGCGCCTCGACGCCCTTGCGCCGGCCGAGGCGGGAGCGCGGCGGCTTGCCGCCGACGTACAGCCAGCCGAGGAGCTCCTCGTTCTTCTCGAGCCCATGGGCCTTGGCGACGACCTTGGACCGGGTGTACTCGCCGGTGCGCCAGATGACGCCCCAGCCGGCCTCGTCCAGCAGCAGGCTGAGGACGTGCGCGACTGCCCGAGGCGACGGCCTCCTGCTCCCACCGCGGCACCTTGTCGCTCTTGCCGTAGCTGGCCACGACCGCGATGAGCAGCGGCGCGCGCAGCGGCTTCGTCGACGGGCTCTTGTCGTTCTCGGCCTTGGCGATGGCCGCGCCCAGGCGCACGCGGTCGTCGCCGCGCAGCTCGATCAGCCGCCACGGCCGCATCGACGAGTGATCCGCGACACGACCGGCGGCCGAGACGAAGGTCAGCAGCTCGGCGTGCGTGGGCGCCTCATCGGTGACCTTCGACCACGAGCGGCGTGCGCGCACCGCTTCGAGCGCCGGGCCCGACGGCGCGGTCATGCCTGCTCTTCGGGCGTGAAGTTCAGCGAGAGCGAGTTCATGCAGTAGCGGTCGCCCGTGGGCGTGCCGAAGCCGTCCGGGAAGACGTGGCCCAGGTGCGAGCCGCAGTTCGCGCAGCGCACCTCGGTGCGCTCCATCCCGAACGTGCGGTCCTCGATGAGCTCTACGGCCTCGGGCTCGATGGACTCGTAGAAGCTCGGCCAGCCGCAGTGCGAGTCGAACTTCGTGCCGCTCTTGAACAGCTCGGCGTGGCAGGCCGCGCAGGTGTAGAGACCGGCACGGCTCTCGTCGAGCAGCTCACCCGTCCAGGCGCGCTCGGTGCCCGCCTCGCGCAGTACGGCGTACTGCTCGGGGGTGAGCTCGTCGCGCCACTGCGCATCGCTCTTGTCAACGGCGTAGGTCATGGCTCCTCCAGCTGTCGTGTATCCCATTCAACCTCAGTCGGCCCGGTGGCGTTCCCGCGAGGCTGGACGTTGACCGGGAGAATGGCGGAGTGGATACGGATGCCGCGACCGCCGTCGCCGATCGCTACGACCGGTTCGCCCGGGACGAGGCACCGGGGCGGTCCGCGCTGTACGCCGACTGGGCGGCCGGCGTCGCCGCCGACCCCGCGCTCGCGGCAGGTCGTCGCGCGCATCCCGGCGCAGCGCCGGCAGCCGCCGCTCGTCTTCGCGGTGACGCGGCTGCTCGGCGCACCCGAGGCGCCGTTCCCGGAGTGGGCGCAGTGGGTGCGCGCCCATGCCGACGCGATCGTCGCGGAGACGTCCCGTCGCAGCCTGCAGACCAACGAGCCGCAGCGCTGCGCCGCACTGCTGCCGGCGCTCAGCCTGGTGGCCGGACCCCTCGCGCTGCTCGAGCTCGGCGCGAGCGCCGGGCTGTGCCTCTACCCCGACCGCTACTCGTACCGGTTCCGTGGCGGGCCCGACCTCGATCCTGCCGACGGCCCGTCCCGCGTCATCCTGGAGTGCGACGTCTCCGGAGATCCACCGCTGCGGCTTCCCGACGTCCGCTGGCGGGCCGGGATCGACCTCGCACCGCTGGATGCTGCGGACCCCGGCGACCGGAGATTCCTCACCACGCTGGTGTGGCCGGGGGAGGAGGGGCGGGTGGCGCGCGTGGAGGCGGCGCTGGACCTGGTCGCAGCCAGCCCGCCTCGACTCATCGCCGGTGACGCATCGGACCCGGCGGTGCTCGCCGCCGCTGCCGCCCTTGCTCCGGCCGATGCCACACTGGTCGTCACGACGCCCGGGGTGCTGCCCCACCTGCCGCGCCCGGCCCGCGAGCGCCTGCTGGACACGCTGCAGTCCCTCGACGCGGTGTGGATCACGATCGACCCGCCCGGACTGCACCAGGCGTGGGTGGCGCCTTTCGACGTCGACAGCTGGGGCGGATTCGTCCTCGCGAAGGACGGCGTCCCGCTGGCCGCGGTCGACCCGCTCGGCGCGTCCGTGGAGTGGCGCGCCGGCGCCGGCGCGCCCCCGCGTTAGCGTGGGGACGTGCCCCTGAACGACCGCGATCTCGCCATCCTCGCCTTCGAGGCGGAATGGCGACGTCACGCCGGCGCGAAGGAGGAGGCCATCCGCTCCGAGCTCGGGCTTTCGCCGGCGCGCTATTACCAGCTGCTCGGCCGGCTGATCGACACCGCCGAGGCGCAGGCGCACGACCCCATGCTGGTCAAGCGGCTCCGCCGCCTCCGCGATGCCCGGACGGCTGCCCGCGTGAGCCGCGCCGCCGGCCAGACGCGGTGACGGCCGGTCGGCGCGACCTCGCAGCCGGCGGCCGGTAGCATCGTCGGGTGCCGAAAACGACCTTTCCCCGGGATCGCTTCGACGACCTCCCGGACGTGGACCGCGTCGGCGCACACCGGGCCGAGAACCCGCGGATGCGCGGCTGGGTGGTGCTGCTGTGGGCGGCGCTGGCCACGGTCGTGCTCATCGCGGTCGGCATCTTCGGCACGCTCATCGTCTCGGGCCGCATCGAGCTCTTCCCGACTCCGGCGCCGACGGCCGAGCCGACGCCAGAGGTCGTCCCGGTCATCGACCAGACCTACGCGGTGCAGATCCTGAACGCGACGCCCGAGCAGGGGCTCGCGACGCAGCTCAAGGATCAGGTCGTCGTCGCGGGCTGGGCGCCCGAGTCGGTCCTGGCCGGCGGCGCGGGATCGCAGGACTTCCCCGAGACGACGGTGTTCTACCTCAACCCGGAGGACGAGGCAGCGGCAGCGGGCCTCGCGCAGGTGATCGGCGGTGCTCAGATCGAGCAGAGCGACGTCTACCAGCCCGTCGATCCCGCCGCGAAGCAGCTCACGATCGTCATCGGGCTGGACCGCACCGCGGCTGGTGCGACCCCGGCCCCCACTCCGTGACCTCTCGGACTGATCACGCCCCACGCGAGGCGAGTGTTACACGCCGGTAAACAGTTGTGTTCGCCCGTGTCAACAAGTTGCCGAACCGGTCTCTGACGGCTCGAGCGACTGCCTACGATGAGCCTGTCGCACCAGCAACAGGAGATTCCGATGACTCAGGGCACCGTCAAGTGGTTCAACGCCGAGAAGGGCTTCGGCTTCATCACGGCCGAAGGACAGGACGTCTTCGTCCACTACTCCAACATCGACATGACGGGCTTCCGCGTGCTCGAGGAGGGCCAGGCGGTGGAGTTCACCGTCGGCACCGGCCAGAAGGGCCCGCAGGCCGAATCGGTGCGGCCCGTCTGAGGGCGACCGAGCGGAAAGAGAGACGGGATGCCGCGGCATCCCGTTTCTGCGTATTGCGCCACCCGCGGACGCGGCTTGCACTCGGTAGGGGCGAGTGCCAGAATGAATTAGCACTCCGGTTCGTTGAGTGCTAATCCATACGCCCCGTCCTGGGAGGACGAAAACACATGGCAAAGATCATCGCTTTCGATGAGGAGGCCCGTCGTGGCCTCGAGCGCGGCCTGAACATCCTGGCTGACGCCGTCAAGGTGACGCTTGGCCCCCGCGGTCGCAACGTCGTTCTCGAGAAGAAGTGGGGCGCCCCCACGATCACGAACGACGGCGTCTCCATCGCCAAGGAGATCGAGCTCGACGACCCGTACGAGAAGATCGGCGCGGAGCTCGTCAAGGAGGTCGCCAAGAAGACCGACGACGTCGCAGGTGACGGCACCACGACGGCCACCGTCCTGGCGCAGGCGCTCGTCCGCGAGGGCCTGCGCAACGTCGCGGCCGGCGCCGACCCCATCTCGCTCAAGAAGGGCATCGAGAAGGCCGTCGCGGCCATCACGACCCAGCTGCTCGCCGACGCCAAGGAGGTCGAGACCAAGGAGGAGATCGCCGCCACCGCGTCCATCTCCGCCGGCGACCCCGAGATCGGCGCCCTGATCGCCGAGGCCATCGACAAGGTCGGCAAGGAAGGCGTCGTCACCGTCGAGGAGTCGCAGACCTTCGGCACCGAGCTCGAGCTCACCGAGGGCATGCGCTTCGACAAGGGGTACATCAACCCGTACTTCGTCACGGACCCGGAGCGCCAGGAGGCGGTCTTCGAGGACCCGTACATCCTCATCGCGAACCAGAAGATCTCGAACATCAAGGACCTTCTGCCGATCGTCGACAAGGTGATCCAGGACGGCAAGGAGCTCCTGATCATCGCTGAGGACGTCGAGGGCGAGGCTCTGGCCACGCTCGTGCTCAACAAGATCCGCGGCATCTTCAAGTCGGTCGCCGTCAAGGCCCCCGGTTTCGGCGACCGTCGCAAGGCGCAGCTGCAGGACATCGCGATCCTCACCGGCGGTCAGGTCATCACCGAGGAGGTCGGACTCAAGCTCGAGAACGCCACCCTCGACCTGCTCGGCCGCGCACGCAAGGTCATCATCACCAAGGATGAGACCACCATCGTCGAGGGTGCCGGCGACGCCGCTGCCATCGAGGGTCGCGTGACGCAGATCCGCCGCGAGATCGAGAACACCGACAGCGACTACGACCGCGAGAAGCTCCAGGAGCGCCTCGCCAAGCTGGCCGGTGGCGTCGCCGTCATCAAGGCCGGCGCGGCCACCGAGGTCGAGCTCAAGGAGCGCAAGCACCGCATCGAGGACGCCGTCCGCAACGCGAAGGCTGCCGTCGAAGAGGGCATCGTCGCCGGTGGTGGCGTTGCGCTCATCCAGGCGGGCAAGAAGGTCTTCGAGACCCTCGAGCTCACGGGCGACGAGGCGACCGGCGCGAACATCGTGCGCGTCGCCATCGAGGCTCCGCTGAAGCAGATCGCCCTGAACGCGGGTCTCGAGCCCGGCGTGGTCGCGAACAAGGTCGCCGAGCTCCCCGCGGGCCAGGGCCTCAACGCCGCCACGGGCGAGTACGTCGACATGCTGGCCGCCGGCATCAACGACCCGGTGAAGGTCACCCGCTCCGCGCTGCAGAACGCCGCGTCGATCGCCGGGCTGTTCCTCACCACCGAGGCCGTCGTCGCCGAGAAGCCCGAGCGCGTTCCGGCTCCGGCCGGCGACCCGTCGGGTGGCATGGACTTCTAAGTCCGATCCGCACGAAGGGCCCCTCCGCACGGAGGGGCCCTTCGTCGTTCCCGCCGGTGGTCAGCGGAACAGGTTCGCCGTCGCCATCTCGGTCTCGGCGTACTGCCGGCCGGCTGCCGCGAGAGCGGTGTTGATCCCGGCGAGCGAGTCCTCGACCTGTCGCTGCGTGGCCCGCCACTGGTCGGTCACGCTCTGGAAGGCGACGGCAGCCGAACCGGTCCAGGTGCCCTGCAGCTGGACCAGCTGCGACATCATCGAGCTGGACTCGGCCTGGAGGCGCTCGATCGTGCCGCGCACCGCCGCGGTGGTGGCGAGGACGGCGTCGCTGTCGACGGAGAAGACGGCCATGGTGCTCCCTTCGTCGGGACGACCGTGTGCCGCTCCCGTGTGGCCTCCCACGCTAGGAGCGCGGCGATCGCCGCCCGTGGTCGGCGCCCGCGGCCGTGGAGGGAGAGCCGGCGGCGCGGGCTGGGGAGGAGGTGGGAGTGCTCAGTCGGCCGAGCGTAGAGGCTCCGCGATGGGCTCGGTGCGCACCGTCAGCTGCTCTCCGCGTCTGTCCGGCTCCGCCAGGGGCAGCGAGACCCGGAACGTGGCGCCGCCACCGGGGGTGTCCGCCACGCTGACCGTTCCGTGCAGCGCCTCCACGATCGAGGCGACGATCGACAGCCCGAGCCCGGATCCGCCGGTCTCACGTGTCCGCGAATTGTCGGCGCGCCAGAAGCGCTGGAAGATCTTCTCCTTGATCTGATCCGGCACTCCCTCGCCGTGATCGGCGACCTCGATCCAGCCCGTGTTCGCCGCGGCGTCCACCCCGACGCGCAGCTCGATGGGGGAGTCGTCGGAGGTGAACCGCCGTGCGTTGCCGAGCAGGTTCGTCACGACCTGGCGCACGCGGTTCTCATCGCCCAGGACGATCGGATGCTGCGCCCCGGCGACCTCCGGAGAGGCCGTGGGTGCGGGCGCCAGGGGCGGGAGCTCGCGGGCGCCCGTGGCGTTGACGGCCGGAACGGGCCTGGGTCGGCGGCGCAGAAGCGACAGCGTCGCGCCCGCTCGAGTCAGGGCCGTCGTCGGCGGACGCGAGGCGTTCGCGGGTCCGTCCGGACGGGCTGCGCTGGCCGGGGGGATCTCGAGAGCCACGGTGCTGTCCAGCACCGTGATCGGGCGCATCGGGGCCGCCGCGCGCACGTCGAGCGCGGCATCCCGAGCGATCGGCCGGAGGTCGACCGGGGCGATCACCACATCCCGGCGCTCGTCGAGACGGGCCAGGGCGAGCAGGTCCTCGACGAGGACGCCCATCCGGATGGCCTCCTTCTCGATGCGCTCCATGGACTGCGCGACGTCCTCATCGCCGCGGATGGCGCCCATCCGGTACAGCTCGGCGTAGCCGCGCACGGTGACGAGGGGCGTGCGCAGCTCGTGGCTGGCATCGCCGATGAAGCGTCGCATCTGTCGCACCGTGGCGTCGCGCTGCGACAGTGCGGCATCGACGCGGTCGAGCATCGCGTTGATCGCCGTCTTCAGGCGTCCGACCTCGGTCTTCGTCGGCTCGATGTCGGTCATGCGCTGGCTGAAGTCGCCCGCGGCGATCGCGTCCGCCGTGGACTCGACCTGCCCGAGACCCCGGAAGGTGAGCGTCACCAGCCACCGCGTGGCGAACGCGCCGGAGACCAGGATGACGACGGCGATCACGCTGTAGATCGCGAGATAGTTCGCGATGGTGCGGTTCACGGACGCGAGCGGCATCGCGATCAGCTGCGTGAAGTACGTTCCGCCGTTCTGGATCTCCTGCACCGCGACCGTGGCGCGGAAGTCCTCCGAACCGTCGGCGGAGGTCAGAGTCTCCGGTTCCAGCTCGTTGGTGATCGCGAGCTCGAGCGGATAGCTCTTCGGCACGACGGGCTCGGGTCCGCCCCGACCGCCTGCGATGACGAGCAGCTCCCCGTCGACCGGCCCGTAGAGCCCGACGAAGAACTCCGTCGGAGGAGCTTCATCCGACTCCTCGGCCTGCAAGCGGTTGTCTTCGACCCTGAACTCCACCAGCTGCGCGCCGACGTCGGTGCGGGCGAGGGCGTCGATCTGCGAGTCGACGTTGGTGATCAGGGTGTTGCGCAGGAAGACGGCGGTGCCGATGCCGGCGGCGAACAGTCCGATCGCCAGGAGCGCGACAGTGACCCCGGTGACCTTGGCGCGCAGGCTCGTGCCGCGCCACCACCGGGTGATCGCGTCCGTCTTGTGCGCCAGGGCGGTTCCTCCGATCGTGCCCGCGGCTACGCGGGCTTACCGGCCTTCAGCATGTAGCCGAAGCCGCGCTTGGTCTGGATGAGCGGCTCCGACGAGTGCGGGTCGATCTTCCGGCGCAGGTACGAGATGTAGCTCTCCACGATGCCGGCGTCGCCGTTGAAGTCGTACTCCCACACGTGGTCGAGGATCTGCGCCTTCGAGAGCACGCGGTTGGGGTTCAGCATGAGGTAGCGCAGCAGCTTGAACTCGGTCGGGCTGAGGTCGATGCTGGCGTCGCCGACGAGGACGTCGTGGGTGTCCTGGTCCATGCTCAGCTCGCCGGCGCGGATCATCGACTCCTCGTCGGCCTGCATGGTGCGGCGCAGGATCGCCTGGATGCGGGCGACGATCTCGTCGAGGCTGAACGGCTTGGTCACGTAGTCGTCGCCGCCGGCGTTGAGGCCGGTGATCTTGTCCTCGGTCTCGTCCTTGGCGGTGAGGAACAGGATCGGGGCGGTGTACCCGGCGCCGCGCAGGCGTTTGGTGACGCTGAACCCGTTCATGTCGGGCAGCATCACATCGAGGACGATGAGGTCGGGCTCCTCTTCGAGGACCGCCGAGATGGTCTGGGCGCCGTTGGACACCGCCTTCACCTGGAACCCCGCGAAGCGGAGGCTCGTGATGAGCAGGTCGCGGATGTTCGGCTCGTCGTCGACGACGAGGATGCGAGGTGCAGTCATGCCCTCATTATGGCGATGGTTTCGGTGGCCTGTCTGGATATCCGCCGGAACGGTCGCATGTCAGGTCAGGCCGCGATGCCGTCGGCGTCGAGGATCGTGTACGCGTAGCCCTGCTCTGCGAGGAACCGCTGACGGTTCTGCGCGAAGTCCTGGTCGACCGTGTCGCGGGCGATGAGGGTGTAGAAGCTGGCGGTGTTGCCCGACTCCTTCGGTCGCAGCAGACGTCCGAGCCGCTGGGCCTCCTCCTGGCGCGACCCGAAGGACCCCGAGACCTGGATCGCAACCGATGCCTCGGGCAGATCGATCGAGAAGTTCGCGACCTTCGACACCACGAGCAGCGAGATCTCGCCCACTCGGAACGCCTGGTAGAGCTCTTCACGCTCGTCGACAGGCGTGGCGCCGGTGATCTTCGGGGCGTTCAGCGCCTCGGCCAGCACGTCGATCTGGTCCAGGTACTGGCCGATGACCAGGATGCGCTCGTCCTTGTGGCGCTCGACCAGCCGGCGGACCACCCCGATCTTCGCAGGGGCGGTGGCGGCGAGGCGGTACCGCTCGTCGTCGGCGGCCGCGGCGTACTCGAGGCGGTCCCCGGCTGGAAGGTCGACGCGCACCTCGTAGCAGACGGCGGGGGAGATGAACCCCTGTGCCTCGATCTCCTTCCACGGAGCGTCGAAGCGCTTGGGGCCGATGAGGCTGAAGACGTCGCCCTCGCGGCCGTCCTCACGCACCAGAGTTGCGGTGAGACCGAGCCGGCGGCGGGCCTGCAGGTCGGCGGTGAGCTTGAACACCGGCGCGGGCAGCAGGTGCACCTCGTCGTAGACGATCAGACCCCAGTCCAGCGCGTCGAGCAGCGCCAGGTGGGCGTACTCGCCCTTCCGCTTCGCCGTCAGGATCTGGTACGTCGCGATGGTGACCGGCTTGATCTCCTTCGACTGCCCGGAGTACTCGCCGATCTCCTCCGCCGTGAGCGACGTGCGCTTGAGCAGTTCGTCTCGCCACTGCCGCGCGCTCACGGTGTTCGTCACGAGGATGAGCGTCGTGGTCTTCGTGTCGGCCATCGCCGCCGCCCCGACGAGCGTCTTGCCGGCGCCGCAGGGCAGCACGACCACCCCCGAGCCGCCTTCGCTGAAGATGTCGACGGCCTGGCGCTGGTACGGACGAAGCTTCCAGCCGTTCTCGGCAAGATCGATCGGATGCGGCGTTCCCGGCGTGTACCCGGCGAGGTCCTCGGCCGGCCAGCCGATCTTCAGCAGCTCCTGCTTGATGTGCCCGCGTGCCCAGGCGTCCACGACGAACGTGTCGGGCGAGGGGCGTCCGATCAGCAGGGGCTGGATGCGCTTGTTGCGCGCCACCTCGGCCAGGACCGCGGCATCCGTCGAGCGCAGCACCAGCTCTCCGCCCGAGCCGTCCTCTGCGACCGGAGTGCGCTCGATCACGAGCCGGCCGTAGCGCCCGACGGTCTCGCTGATGTCGATCGACACCGACGGCGGAACGGGGAACCGCGACCACCGCTCGAGCGTCGCCAGCATGTCGGATGCGTCATGCCCTGCCGCGCGGGCGTTCCACAGTCCGAGCCGCGTGATGCGGTACGTGTGGATGTGCTCCGGAGCGCGCTCGAGCTCGGCGAAGATCGCCAACTCGTGCCGCGCGCTCTCCGCGTCGGGGTGGGCGACTTCGAGCAGGACAGTGCGATCGCTCTGAACGATCAAGGGGCCGTCAGCCATAACGTGCCAGTCTACCGGGGCTCCGGGCCGCTCCGGTGCGCCGCGCGCCCGCATCCCGATCAGACCGGGCGGACGCTCACGATGCTCGATACCGGCAGCGTGCGCTCGATGTCGGCTGCCCGGTCTCGGCCCCGCAGCCTGCCGCCGCCGAGTCCCGAGGCCTCGAGGGTCAGCGTGCGCTCGCTGCCGTCGGGCATGCGCACCACGACGACGATCTCGGAGCGCGCCCGGACCGCCTGCTCGAGCTCGCGGCCGAGCCAGCCCTCTTCGCCTTCCGTGCCGTGCCCGCCGCGCAGGGCGGTCAGCAGCCGGGCGTAGGTCAGTGCAGGTGAGGCCGATTCCGTCTCGGTGGCCTCGGTCGTCCGGCGCCGGACGGACTCGGGTGCGCCGGTGTCGTCCAGGGCGACGACGGGGTAGCGAGCGTCCGCCAGCGTCCAGTACACGGCGTCGCGCGCGACCCGCGAGATCAATCCGTCGCCGTCCGCAAGCAGGCCGAGGGGGCGCAGGGCCTGGTCGACGGCGATCGTCTCGCGCAGCGCGGCGTCGGTGCTCTCGATCCGGGTGCGGCCCGACGCATGGTCGGCGCGCACGCGCACCAGGCCATGACGCGCGGCCGTGCTGTCGATGAGATACTCCAGCGGCTGCGGCATCCCGGTGAGCGACAGTGCGGACAGGAAGGCGCGGATCGACCCGGCCGTCTCGCCCTCGGTCATGCCCGCGCCGAGCGACTCGGGCGTGAAGCGGTAGGTCGAGGCCTGGGCGCGGGCCTCGCGCACGGCGATGCGCCGCAGCCGGAGGTCCAGTGCCGGCGCGAGCGGACCGGGAGAGATCGCCGTCAGATCGGCCTGCAGATAGACACGGTCGATCTCTGCCGGGAGGTAGGCCTGCAGCGCCGAGGTGTCGGCGTCGTCGCCTGCCCGCAGCGATGCGGTCCACGCGAACTCCGTGCCGTCCTCGCCGAGAAGACCCCAGGTCTGGCCGATGCGCCGCAGCCGGATCGCGCGTGCGGGCCACTCGGGATCCAGCGGGTAGGCCTCGGGCCATGACCCGGGATCGACGAGTCCGCCGCCGTCGGCGCGCAGGCCTTCGGGTAGCGCGTCGCGGAAGCCTTCGGCTACGGTCGCCCACCGCTCGGCCGTCGGTGCTTCCAGCCACCGCTCGCCCGCCGGGGTCACGACCCACTGCCGATCGCGCGGCGCTGCCAGGCCGGCAGCCTCCGCTGCCGCGAGCAGGTCCTCCACGTCGTCGTCCGGGCCGAGTGCGCCGGCGTCGTTCAGGCGCTTGCGCTCGGCCGCGCTGACCGATCCCGATCCGGTCCGTGCGAAGGGGGTGTGCGCGCACGCGAAAAGCACGTCGGCGAGCGACCCCGCGGTGGTGAACGCGCGCTCGGCGGCGGCCGCAGCGGATGCGGCGGGGGCCGGCACCGACATCGAGGCAGCGGGCGCGGCCTCGAAGGCAGCCGGCCGCGTGGCGGACAGCTGATCGATCCGGTCGCGCACGCCCGCGTACGGCCGTCCGGACGCGTCCACGAGTGCGAGGCGGACGATGTGGTCGTCGGTGACGGCGGCGTCCTGCGCCAGTCCGGCCAGCGCCGTCCTCGGCAGCCGCATCAGTGCGCGGTCGACGGATGCCGGATCCAGCAGCGCCTCGGCGGCGTCGAAGAAGTCGTGCCAGGCAGCGCTCGCCGGGATGCCGCGGCCCGCGAGCGTCGCGGCGAGACCGTCGTCGTCGCGCGCGGCCAGCCAGGTCGCGAGTGCGCGCTCGTCGGAGACCACTCAGCCCGCTCGGTTGGCCCGAGCCCTCCGCACGAAGCTCATGATCAGGACCGCCAGGATCATGCCGAAGGCGATGATCGGCGCGATGTAGACCAGCACGCCCACGAAGGGCCAGATGCCGCTCGCCATGTCGGCACCGGAGGCGGAGCCGATCATGATCGCGAAGAAGCTGACGATGGACAGCACCAGAAGCCCCAGCGACATGAACGCCAGGATCCGATCGATCCGCCGGACCGGGACGTCCTCGCCGGGTGTGTTCGTGCTCATCCGCCTCAGCCTACCGGCTGCGGGGTGGCCGTCGAGGACTGTGCGTCGCCCGGTTGCCGTAGGCTGGAACAGGGATCGGTCGATCCCTGTTCCGTCATGCCCGCCGCACCATCGGCGCCGTACACAGCGAGGTCTCCATGCCCACCGGCAAGGTCAGGTTCTACGACGAGGAGAAGGGCTTCGGCTTCATCCTCACCGATGACGGCCAGGACGTCTTCCTGCACGCCTCGGCCCTGCCCGCGGGCACGGCTGCACCCAAGGCCGGAACACGGCTCGAGTTCGGCGTCGCCGACGGCAAGCGCGGTCTGCAAGCGCTCTCGGTGCGTGTGCTCGAGGCGCCGGTCAGCCTCGCGAAGCGCTCCCGCAAGCCCGCCGACGACATGGCGATCATCCTGGAGGACCTCGTCAAGCTGCTCGACAGCGTCGGCGGCGACCTGCGGCGCGGCCGGTACCCCAGCGGTGCGCACGCCAAGAAGGTCGCAGCGGTGCTGCGCAAGGTCGCCGATGAGCTCGATGCCTGATCAGGACGACGCTTCCGTCGCGGATGCGCCCGAGGCCGTCGAATCCGAGCCCGTCGAGTCCGAGACTGAGGAGCTGACGGAGAGCACCGAAGCGGATGCCGCGCCCGTCGACTCCGACGAGTCCCCGGAGACCGAGACCGATGGGTCCGCAGGCGTCGAGATCGAGTCGCCGCCCGAGGCGGAGGTCGAGCTCGAGCCGTTCGTCGACCCCGATCCCGCTCTGTTCGCGTCGCACGACCTCGCGCTGGCGGCGCTGCGGGAGATCACCCCGGCCGCGACGGTCGGCGACGCCGCGGAGTACCGCATCGAACGCGGCGGCGTGGTCTCGCTGCGCTTCCACAACAAGCTTCCCGGCTACCCGGGTTGGTACTGGACCGTCAGCCTGGCGCGCGTCGACGGCGCCGAGCCCACCGTGCTCGAGGTCGAGCTCCTGCCCGGAGACGGCGCGCTCCTCGCGCCGGACTGGGTGCCGTGGGCTGTCCGGCTCTCCGACTACCAGGCGGCTCAGGTCGCGCTCGCCGCGACGCGCGACGCCTCCCGCGACGACGAGTCCGACGACGAGGATGAGGACGAGGACGAGGATCTCGACGACGTCGACGATCTCGACGCGTCGGACTACGACAACGACGGCTCGCCGATCCTCCACGCGGGCGATCTCGACGGCGTCGACATCGACGAGCTCGACGAGGACTCGGACGACGAGGACGACTCGGACGACGAGGACTCGGACGACGACGAAGACGACGAAGTCGAGGACTTGGACAACGACGACTCGGACGACGACTCCGAAGACGATGACTCCGAAGACGACGACTCAGAGGACTCCGAAGAAGAGGACTCCGAAGACGAGGACGACGACGCGGAGGAGTGACTCGCCGCGTCGCCGACCTCGCTGATCAGGGGGTCAGCGCCGCTTCGGCCACCCGCTCGGCCGGGCGCTCGGAGCTTCCGTGGTCCACCGTGAAGCGTGCGCCCAGGAGCAGCTTCGTCGCGTGAGGACGGGCCGACCAGGAGTTCGAACTCCCCGGCCTCGATGACACGGCGGCCCTCGGCATCCACGATCGTGCAGTCGGCGACCGCTATCGCCAGCTCGACCGTCGCCTGCGCGCCGGGCTCGATGTCGACGACGGTGAAAGCCTTGAGCTCCTTGTCGGCCCAGCTGACCGACGTCACGCTGTCGCGGATGTAGACCTGCACGACCTCTCGCGCGGGCCGCGAACCGGCGTTGCGCACGGTCACGGTCGCGCGGACCGTGTCGCCCACACCCAGCGCAGCGTCCTCGATCCGCAGATCCGCGTACTCCACCCGTCGTGTACGACAGGCCCTCGCCGAACGCGTGAGCCGGGCTCTGCGTGAGGTCGGCGTAGCGCGACCCGTGCTGCCCGCGCACCTGGTTGTAGTAGGTCGGCTGCTGGCCGACGTGGCGCGCGAACGAGATCGGCAGCCGGCCGGAGGGCTCGATGAGACCGAGCAGCAGCTCGGCGACTGCGCGACCGCCCTCCATGCCCGGGTTGGCCGTCCACACGAGCGCAGCGGCATCCGTCACCGAACGGGGCAGCACCAGCGGCTTCGACGCGAGCAGCACCACGATGAGGGGCTTGCCGGTCGCGGCGAGCGCCTCCAGGAGTGCCTGCTGCCCGCCGAGCAGCTCGAGGGTCGCGGTCGAGCGACCCTCGCCGACGAGCTCGATGCGGTCGCCGACGACAGCGACGACATAGTCCGCGGCCTCGGCCGCCGAGACGGCCTCGGCGATGAGCGCGGCGTCGGGCGTGACGGGAACGACGACCTGAGGCCGGGGCTGGCCGTCCGGGAAGAAGTCGCCGTCCGGGTCCGCTTCGAGCGAGAGGATGTCGGCGCCGCGCGCGTACGCGACCTCCCAGTGCGACGGGGCCTGCGCGCGCAGGCCGTCCAGCACCGTCGTGATGAGCTCTCGGGGCTGGCCGTCGGGCAGCCAGTCGACCTGACCCGATGACCCGGCCCAGTCGCCGAGCTGCGTCTGCGCGTCGTCGGCGAGGGGCCCGACCACCGCGATGCGGCGGGGCGTCTCGTCGGCGCCGAGGGGGAGCGTGCCGTCGTTCTGCAGCAGCACGAGCGAGCGGCGGGCGGTCTCGAGGTTGAGCGCGACGTGCTCGGCCCTTCCGATCACCGTCTCGATGCGCTCGGCGTCGGGCAGGCGCGGGTTCTCGAACAGCCCGAACTCGAACTTCAGGCGCAGGATGCGCGACACGGCGCGGTCCAGATCGCTCTCGGCCATCAGGCCCCGCTCGATTGCCAGCAGCGCACCGTGGAAGAACCCCGGCGTGGTCATGACCATGTCGTTGCCGGCCTTGACCGCTGCCGCAGCGGCGTGCGCGTAGTCGGGCTGCACCTTCTGCTCCCACACCATGCGGCCGACGTTGTCCCAGTCGGTGATGAGGGTGCCGGTGTAGCCCCACTCGCCGCGCAGCACGTCGTTGAGCAGCCAGTCGTTGACGGTGATCGGCACGCCGTCGGTGGTCTGGTAGCCGAGCATGAACGTCCGGCATCCCTCGCGGGCGACCCGCTCGAACGGCGGCAGGAACCACGACCGCAGCTTGCGTCGCGAGATGTCGGCCTCGCTCGCGTCGCGGCCGCCCTGCGTCTCGGAGTAGCCGGCGAAGTGCTTCGCCGTCGCGAGGACCGCGTCGGGGTCGTCGAGCCCCCCGCCCTGATATCCGCGCACCATGGCCGAGGCGAGCTCGCCGATGAGGTACGGGTCTTCGCCGAACGTCTCGTCGATGCGGCCCCAGCGCAGGTCGCGCGCGATGCAGAGGACGGGCGAGAACGTCCAGTGGATGCCGGTGGCCGACACTTCGGCGGCCGTCGCGCGGGCGACCTGCTCGACGAGCTCGGGGTCCCAGGTCGCCGCCATGCCGAGCTGAGTCGGGAAGATCGGTGCGCGCCCTCCCAGAAGCGAGTGGCCGTGGATGCAGTCCTCGCCGACGAGGAGGGGGATCTGCAGACGCGTCTGCAGCGTGAGCTCGCGGGCCCGCAGGACGCGCGCCGGCGAGGCGTGCAGGATCGATCCGGCGTGCATCCGGTGATCTGGTCGTCGAGGTCCTCACGGGCGTCGAGCTGCAGCATCTGCCCGACCTTCTCCTCGAGCGTCATGCGACCGAGCAGGTCGGCGATCCGCTGCCGCGACCGGAAGCTCCGGGTCGAGGTAGGGGGCGTCGTAGGTCACTGATTCTCCTGTCGGGATGGCGCGGGGGATGTCGCGGGCGCGGTTCGAACGGCGGTGACGGTGTCGTTGACGTTCATGCCCTTCTTCTTGAGCGCGCGGGCGCGCTCTCCGGCGGATCGCAGGCGCGGGATTCACGTACTCGTCGATGCCGAAGTTGATCAGCGAGAGCGCGACGCCGATGGCGGCGATGCACAGGCCCGGCGGCACGAACCACCACCACTGGCCCTGGCGGAAGGCGCCCTGCGCGCTGCGCCCAGTTGAGGATCGTGCCCCAGTTGTAGGTCGTGACCGGGATCACGCCGATGTACGACAGCGTCGTCAGGCCGATGATCGCGGCCGTGACCGTGCCGACGAAGCTCGCGGCGATGAGCGCCATGAGGTTCGGCAGCATCTCGACGGTGATGATGCGGTGCAGCGGCTCGCCGTTGGCGCGCGCGGCCTGCACGAAGTCGCGGTTGCGCAGCGACATCGTCTGCGCGCGCAGCACGCGCGCGCCCCAGGCCCAGCCGATGAGCCCCAGGACGCGCGGCGATCGAGGATGAGCGGCGGGTCTTCGAACATCGAGGCCACGATGATGATCAGCGGAATGCCGGGAATCACGAGGAAGACGTTGGTGAGCGCCGAAAGCCCCTCGCTGCGCCATCCGCGCAGGTAGCCCGACGATCACGCCGACCACGATCGCGATGACGGTCGCGATGATCGCGGCCAGGAAGCCCGACCACGATGACGCCGCGGGTGCCGTGGATCACCTGGCTCAGCACGTCCTCGCCGATGTGGGTCGTGCCCAGCCAGTGCGCCGCCGACGGCGGCTGGAAGCGCGCCGTGTTGTCGATCTTCGTCGGCGAGTAGGGGGCGAGCACGTCGGCGAAGATCGCGACGAGCACGAAGAAGCCGAGGATCGACAGGCCGGCGATCGACTTCGCCGTTGCGGAACATCGCGAAGGCGGACCCGAGCTTCGACCAGAAGGTCGGCTTGCGGCGGACGCGTTCGCCGGCGAGCGCGGAGGTGCGCACCGTCGCGGTGGCGGGGGTGTTCGCCGGGAGCTGCGCGGTGGTGTCGTTGACGATGGTGTCCATGCTCAGGCCTCCGTCTGGCGCGTGCGCGGGTCGAGGAATGCGTAGACGATGTCGGCGAGGATGTTCGCGACCAGCACCGAGAGCGTGATCACGAGGAACACGCCCTGCATGAGCGCGTAGTCCTTCGCGTTGGTGGCGTCGAGCAGCAGCTTGCCGACGCCGGGGTAGCTGAAGACCATCTCCATCACGATCGTGCCGCCGACGATGAAGCCGATCGACAGCGCGAAGCTCTGGATCTGGGGCAGCACGGCGTTGCGCGCGGCGTAGCGCCACAGCACCCGGCTGTTCGGCATGCCCTTCGCCTGGGCGACCGTGATGTAGTCCTCGTCGAGCACCGTGAGCATCATGTTGCGCATGCCGAGCATCCAGCCGCCGAGCGAGGCGATGATGATCGTCACCGCCGGAAGGGTGCCGTGGTGGATCACCTCGCCGATGAACTCGAGCGACCACTCCGGTGCCACTCCCGACGCCGTAGGCCTTGCCGATGCGGGAACCACCCGAGCGTCGACCGAGAACACCGCGATGGCGATCAGGCCGAGCCAGAAGTACGGGATCGTGCTGAGGAAGGTCGTGATCGGGATGAGCGCGTCGAGCCGGCTGCCGCGACGCCAGCCGACGATCGCGCCGCCGATCGTGCCGATGCGCGAACGCGATGAGCGTCGCGAAGCCGACCAGGCCGACGCGTCCAGGGCAGAGCCTGGCCGACCACCTCGGTCACCGGCCGCAGGCCGTGCAGCAGCGAGATGCCGAGGTCGCCGCGCAGCAGCAGCGCCCCAGTAGTCGATGTACTGCTGCCACAGCGACTTGTCGGTGTCGAGGCCGAGCAGCGACGCGCAGCGCCTCGGCCGCCTCCGGGCGTGACGTTGCGGTTGCGGGCGAGGTACGCGCTGACCGCGTCGCCCTTCATCAGCCGCGGCAGGAAGAAGTTGATCGTGATCGCCGCCCACAGCGTGAACAGGTAGAACAGCGCGCGGCCGCCGAGGAAGCGCCAGGGGATGCGCGCGCGGCCCTTCGACGGCGCCGGTCGCGGTCGTGCCGACCTCGATCGCGTCGAGGTCGCCGGGTCGACCGGCGAGCTGGGGGGCGACGGCGCTCACTGCTGCACCTCCGAGGATGCCGGCTGCGTGAGCGAAGAAGCTGTCCGGATCGGGGGACGCCGCGCGCAGCTCTTGCGTGTACGGGTTCTGCGGACGGAGGATCACGTCGTCGGCGGGGCCGCGCTCGACGACCCGACCCTGGTTGAGCACCATGATCTCGTCGCTGAAGTGGCGGGCGGTCGCCAGGTCGTGAGTGATGTAGAGCACGCCCAGCCCTTCCTCGCGCTGCAGGTCGGCGAGCAGGTTCAGCACGCCGAGGCGGATCGACACGTCGAGCATCGAGACCGGCTCGTCGGCGACGAGCAGCTTCGGGCGGGATGCCAGGGCGCGGGCGATCGCCACGCGCTGGCGCTGACCGCCCGAGAGCTCGTGCGGACGGCGGTCGATCACCGCAGTCGGCGTCGAGCCGCACGCCGCTCGAGCAGTCGGCGCACCTCGTCCTCGAGCTGGTCCTTGGGCACGACGTCGTCGAGCTCGGAGCGGTCGCTCGAGGTGGTAGCGGATCGAGTGGTACGGGTTGAGCGACGCGAACGGGTCCTGGAACACCATGCGCAGCTGCTGGCGGTACGCGCGCAGTCCCTTGCCGCGGCGCGGGATGGGCTCGCCGTCGAGCCGCACCTCGCCGCTCGTGGGCGTCTCGAGCTGCGTGAGGATCTTCGCGATCGTCGACTTGCCGCTGCCGGACTGGCCGACGAGGCCGATCGTCTGGCCCGAGCGGAGCGTGAAGCTCACGTCGTCGAGGGCCTTGATCTGGCCGGCGCCGCGGACCGTTGTAGATCTTGGTGACGTGCGTCGAATTCGAGGACGGTCATCGGTCGACCACCCCCCTCGCTCCGGTGAGCCGGGGGAACGAGACGAGCAGCGTGCTTGCGTGTACTCGTCCTGCGGGTCGGTCCAGATGCTGCTCGGCCGTGTCGAGCTCGACGATCTCGCCCTCGCGCATGATCGCGATGCGGTCGCTGATCTCGAGCAGCAGCGGCAGGTCGTGGGTGATGAAGATCACCGAGAAGCCGAACTCGTGGCGCAGCTGCGAGATCTGACGCAGGATCTCGCGCTGCACGAGCACGTCGAGGGCGGTCGTCGGCTCGTCCATGACCATGAGCTGGGGGCGCAGCGCGAGCGCCATCGCGATCATGACGCGCTGGCGCATGCCGCCCGACAGCTCGTGCGGGATACGAGCGGTAGCGCTGTGCGCCGACCTTGACGATCTCGAGCAGCTCGATCGACCGCCGTCGCGCCGCTGCGTGCGGGTGAGGTCCGGGCGGTGGACCTCGAAGACGTCCTCGAGCTGCGAGCCGATCGTGGCGACCGGGTTGAGCGCGTTCATCGCGCCCTGGAAGACCATCGAGATCTTGTCCCAGCGGAAGCGACGCATCTCCTCGGCGTCGAGGCTGTTGATGTCGACGTCGTCGCCGCTCGCGTCGTGGAAGAGCGACGGAGCCGCTGGTGATCACGGCCGGGGGCTTCAGCAGCCGCTGGATGCCGTAGGCGAGGGTCGTCTTGCCGCATCCGCTCTCGCCGGCGAGTCCGAGGATCTCGCCGCGCTGGAGTTCGAGGGTCACGTTCTTCACCGCCTCGCACGGGGGGATCGACGTCGTAGACGATCGAGAAGTCGTGGACGGAGAGCAGCGAATCTCTCATCGGTGCTGGTTCGCTTTCGTGAGGGATGACGAGCGGGCGGGACGGATGCCGCGGCATCCGTCCCGCCCGCAGTGCATCATTCGGCGGGCTGCAGCTGCGTCAGGATCTGCACGATCGCAGGCTGCGTCGGGTCGGCCGACGCGTACGGGTCGTCCTCGGACGGCCATCCGACGTAGTTGCGCGTGTTGAACTCGCCCAGGAGCGGGTGCGCTCCCAGCGGGATCGCCGGCACGTTCTCGACGAACGCCGTCTGCATCACCGCGAGGGCGGCCTCACGCTCGTCGTCGGACGACGCGTTCGCGTAGGTGTTCAGCGCTTCGGTGACGGCGGGGTCGTCGAAGCGTCCGAAGTTGAACTGCGCCTTGTCGTCGACGATCCACTTCGGGTCCATCGTCGAGGTGTACAGGCCGTAGGCGTTGCCGGTGTCCTCGAGCCAGTGGATGATCGCCTGGAAGGTGCCTTCCTGGCGTGCGGCATCCCAGCCGCCCCAGTCGGGCTGGTCGATCTTGACCTCGATGCCGAGGCCCTCCTTGAGCTCTTCGGCGAGGAGCGCCTGCTCGGTGTTCCAGTCGCTCCAGCCCGCGGGGACCGAGATCGAGAACGAGACGGGCTCGCCGTCCGGGTCGACGAGCGACTCGCCCTCCCAGGTGTAGCCGGCGTCGGTGAGGACCTGGCGAGCCTTCTCGACGTCGACGGAGTAGTCCTGGCCGGCGTACTCGGGGATGATCTCGTCCTCGAGCAGGGAGCCGAGGCCGGTGACGCTCCAGACCGCCTCGCTCGCGCCCTCGCGTGCGATGTCGACGTAGGCGTCGCGGTCGATCGTCCAGGCGAGCGCCTGTCGCAGCGCCGGGTCGTTGAACGGCTTGGTCTGCAGGTTCATGAACAGGGTTCCGGCGCCCGCGGTCGGCGAGGCGAGGAACTGGTTGTCGGGATCGGCCGACAGATAGCTGTCCTCGATCTGCGGGATGAACGCCTGCGCCCAGTCCGCCTCGCCCGTCGCCAGTGCGGTGGTGAGTGCTGCGTTGTCGCCGTAGGAGACGTAGTGCAGCTCGGGCACGGCCAGTTCGCCGCCCCAGTAGTCGGGGTTCGCCGTGAGGGTGACCGACTCGGTCGTCCACGAGTCGAGCACGTACGGACCGGTGCCGACGGCCTGGCCCTCTCCGGTGATCGGGTCGGTGTTCGGGTCGTCGATGTCCTTCCAGATGTGCTCGGGCACGATCTGGAAGTGCAGCACGCGGGCCTGCTGGGTGAACTTGGAGCTGTTGAAGTCGATGGTGACGGTGTCGCCGTCGACGTTCACGCTCTTGATGTCGAGCGCGTTGGTGTCGTTGAGCTTGCCGTCGAGCACCTGGTTGAACGAGAACGCGATGTCGTCGGCGGTGAACTCCTCACCGTCGCTCCAGGTGACGTCGCCGCGGGTGACCACGGTGAGCTGGGTGTAGTCGTCGTTCCACTCCACCGACTCGGCGAGCCAGGGCGTGGTGCCGAGGTCGCCGGTCGGGTTGACGAGGGCGAGGGACTCGAAGATGACCTTGCCGTAGCCGTACTTCGAGGCCGACGAGTCGCCGAGGTACGGGTTGTTCGACTCGGTGGTGATCGCGCCGTCCGGCTTGGCGATCGTGAGCGCCGCGCCGGCTTCGCTGCCGGAATCCGTGCCGCCGGCGGTGCAGCCGGTGAGCACGATCGCCGCGGTCATGCCGACGGCGACGAGGGAGGATCTGAGCCTCATTGCTTCTCCTTCGTGATGTGACGCCGGCGTACTCACGTGAGCGACCACGACGTCGTGGGGGGTGATTGCGGAGTTACCTTACAAGCTAGTAAGTAAGTATTGCAACCGAGTCGGCGTCGACGGCGCCCGGCTCGTGCGTAGACTCTTGATCCGCCGGATGAGACGAGGAGAACCCAGCCCGTGACCGAACAGCGCAGACAGCCGCGTTCGCGACCCGAGACTCTCGCGCGCCGGCGTGACATCCTCGACGCCGCGTCCGAGATATTCGGGTCCAGAGGGTTCACCGGCGGGACGCTTCAGGAGATCGCCGACCAGGTCGGCATGACCCACGCCGGCATTCTCCACCACTTCGGCTCCAAGGATGCGCTGCTGCTCGAGGTGCTCCAGCATCGTGATGAGACCGATGTGGCAGACCTCGAGGAACAGCACATTCCGGACGGGATGGACCTCTTCCGCCACCTCGTGCGCACCGCGTTCGCGAACGCCGACCGGCCGGGCATCGTGCAGGCGTACACGGTGCTCTCGGCGGAGTCCGTGACAGAGGACCACCCGGGCCGCGACTTCTTCCAGAAGCGCTACGAGACCCTGCGGGGTGAAGTCGCGCACGCCTTCGCCGTCGCCTGCGCCGAGCGCGGCATCCATGAGCCCGAAACCGTCGCCTACGCGTCCACGAGCATCCTCGCCGTCATGGACGGTCTGCAGGTGCAGTGGCTGCTCGACCCTACGGCGCTGGATCTCGGACGGGCGTCCGAGTTCGCGATCGAAGCGATCGTCACCTCGGTGCTCGAGCCGACCCCCTCACCGCTCGTCTGAGGACGGTGCCCGCGAGGCGAACGGTCAGAGGTTCTCGACCGTGTAGTCGATGCTCTTGATCAGCTGGCGCACGTCGTCGGGGTCGATCGAGACGAAGGTGGCGACGCGCAGCTGGTTGCGACCGAGCTTGCGGTAGGGCTCGGTGTCGACGATGCCGTTGGCGCGCAGGCTCTTGGCCACCGCTGCAGCGTCGACCGAGTCGTCGAAGTCGATCGTCACCACGACGGGGGAGCGGTCGGCCGGATCGGCGACGAAGGGCGTCGCGAACGCGGATGCCTCGGCCCAGTCGTACAGCGCCTGCGACGACTCGCGCGTGCGGGCGTCCGCCCACTGCAGGCCGCCGTTGCCGCGGATCCAGTCGAGCTGCTGGTCGAGGAGGAACAGCGTCGCCAGCGCGGGGGTGTTGAGCGTCTGGTTCAGGCGCGAGTTGTCGAGCGCGTTGCGCAGGCTGAGGAACTCGGGGATGTAGCGCCCCGACGCCGCGATGCGCTCGATGCGCTCGATCGCGGCGGGTGAGACGACGGCGAACCACAGCCCGCCGTCCGAGCCGAGGTTCTTCTGGGGCGCGAAGTAGTACACGTCAGCCTGCGCGGCGTCGAAGTCGATGCCGCCTGCCGCGCTGGTCGCATCCACGACGGTCAGGGCGCCGTCGTCGCCGACGATGCGCTCGACGGGCGCCGAGACGCCCGTGGAGGTCTCGTTGTGCGGCCAGGCGTAGACGTCGACGCCTGCCACGGCCTCGGCGGTGGTGCGGGTGCCCGCGGCGACCTCGCGCACGTCCGGCGCCTCGAGCCAGGGTGCCTTCGCGGCCGATGCGAACTTGCCACCGAACTCGCCGAACACCAGGTGCTGCGACCGGCGCTCGATGAGACCGAAGGCCGCGGCATCCCAGAATGCGGTCGACCCGCCGTTGCCGAGGATGACCTCGTAGCCGGTGGGGAGGCGGAAGAGATCCGAAAGGCCGGCGCGCACCTGGCCGACGAGGTCCTTGACGGGAGCCTGGCGGTGCGACGTGCCCAGCAGGGCGCCTCCCCGGCCGGCGAGGGCCGCGAGATGCTCGGCGCGCACCTTCGCGGGTCCGCATCCGAAGCGTCCGTCGGCAGGCAAGATCTCGCGGGGAAGGGTCACGTGGGACATGCCTCGATTCTAGAGTCGCGGCCGCCTGTGCCACCTGCCGCGTGACGCGTCGTGACGCCGCTGCATGACGCGTGATCTCGGTGCGGGTCGCGTTTGACAGGAGAGTCGGCCTTCTACAGGAGGATGCCGCGGCAGATGTCCTGTGGAAGGCCCGTTCTCCTGCGCTGCGCGGGCTCCTCCCCGCGGGACGGGCATGCCCTGTGTCCGCGACGGGCGTTCACCGTCCCCAGCGCTCCACAGGAGAATCGGTCTTCTACAGGAGGATGCCGCGGCAGATGTCCTGCGGAAGGCTCGTTCTCCTGCGCTGCGCGGGCTCCTCCCCGGTGGGTCACACCTCCGCGTTGTCCACCGGTGGTTCACGCCACGCCCGGGGCAGCGCGAGAAGCCCGAGCCTTGCGGCGTGAGGGAACTACTGAAGGCGGTTTCAGCCGGCGGTGGGGTCGTGCGCACGGCCGCACTCAGGGATGCCGGATTCAGCCGTCATGCCATCTCTGCAGCCGTCGCGAACGCGAGCGTGATCGCCCCACGGCGCGGCTGGGTGGCACTCCCTGATGCCGATCCCCAGCTGGTCTGGGCAGCGCGGGCAGGTGTCGTGCTGACCTGCGTGACCCGCGCGAAGCGGCTCGGGCTCTGGGTTCTCGACGAGGATCGCCCGCACGTCGGCGCTCCGCCGTCCGCGTCGCGGCTCGAGCTGCCCCGGGCCAGAGTGCACTGGGGCGTCCCTCCGGTACCGCGCGCTCCCGGTCAGCTGGAGGACGGCATCCTCAACACTCTCGTCTTGGTGGCGAGCTGTCTGCCGTACGAAGCAGCACTCGCGGTGTGGGACTCCGCACTCAACCGCGGGCTCACCGTCAAGGAGGAACTGGGCCGATTGCCGCTGCGACCCTGTGCACGGCGCCTGCTGGACGACGCCTCGCCCTTCGCGGACTCCGGCCTCGAGACGTTCGTCCTCGTGCGCCTCAGATGGCTGCGCATCCCGATCCGGGCTCAGACCTGGATCGGCGGCCACCGTGTGGACTTCCTGATCGGCGATCGGCTGGTGCTGCAGATCGACGGCGGACATCACGTCGGACTGCAACGAGCGGAGGATGTCGCGCACGATGCTGCTCTGACACTGCGGGGCTACCACGTGATCCGGGTGACGTACGTGCAGGTCGTCGCACGCTGGCACGAGGTTCAGGACGTGGTCATGCGAGCCATCGCGCAGGGTCTGCACCGGGCAGCGTGAGCGCTCCGTGCGCTCTGTCGCCGCCCCTTCCGCAGGAGGACCGCGCTTCCACAGGAGAAACCAGGGTCAAACCTCCTGCGGAAGCCCTGTCTTCCTGCGGAACAGCTTGGAGCTGCGGGCCCGACCTCCAGCGTCGCCGGCGGTGGATAGGCTGTCCTTACCTTCCTGAGCATCGAGGACACCGCGAGATGACCGACCTGATCGACACCACAGAGATGTATCTGCGCACCATCCTCGAGCTCGAGGAGGAGAACATCATTCCGCTGCGCGCGCGCATCTCGGAGCGCCTCGGTCACTCGGGTCCGACGGTGTCGCAGACGGTCGGCCGCATGGAGCGCGACGGACTCGTCGTGGTCTCCGAGGACCGCAGCCTCCAGCTGACCGACTCCGGGCGGCAGAAGGCCGTCGATGTGATGCGCAAGCACCGCCTCGCCGAGCGCCTGCTCTCGGACGTCATCGGGCTGGACTGGGCGTACGTGCACGAAGAGGCCTGCCGCTGGGAGCACGTCATGAGCGAGCAGGTCGAACGCCGCCTCGTCGAGCTGCTGGGGCATCCCACCGAATCGCCGTACGGCAACCCCATCCCCGGTCTCGACCAGCTCGGCGACGTGCCCGCCAGGGGCTTCGAGCAGGGAGTCGTCGGACTGGTGCGCCGCCTCAACGAGGCGGGCGAGCCGATCACCGGCACGGTCCGCCGCCTGGCCGAGCCGGTGCAGGTCGACCCCGAGCTGCTCCAGCAGCTCAAGGGCGCCGGCGTCCTCCCCGGCGCGCGCGGCGACTACCGCTACAACGAGGGCTACGTGCTGGTGCAGATGGACGGCAGCGACGAGGGTCTCGAGCTTCCCGTCGAGGTCGCCTCGCACATCTTCCTGGTCGACGACCGGCGCTGACTGCTGTCGAGCGGATGCCGCCACCGAGGTTCGCCGTCGCCATCAGTGAACTGCCAGCCCGTCAGCGTGACATATTCGTTACCTTCGGGTAGCCTCGGAAAGTCCACTCGGCGAGAAGCCCGCCCACGGACCCCGCGCGGATTGCCTCCCTGGCTCGTCGTCTGCGCGGTGAAGCCCGCATATCGTGCCCCGACACTGAATGCCGACGAGCCAGCGCCGACGGCGTAGAGGCGCCGGAGGATAGTTTGGCTGAAGAGATCGATCCGCTCGAGAGCGAGCCCGAGAACGAGACGACGAGTCCGACCCGTCGCACCCGCGCACACAGGACCGTCGAGCGCCGACCCAAGGTCGCCGCTCCCGCTGTCGTCAAGACGACACGCCCCGCGGCATCCGCGGCCCCCAAAGGCCCCAGCCGCATCGCCAAGCCGCTGCGGAGCCTGGTGATCCTGTCGATGGTCGGCGGCCTCGTCGCCACCGTCGCACTCCCGGCGTTCGCCGCCGGGCGCACGGCCGAAGAGACCGTGACCCTCCAGCAGATGGCCGTCGAGGACCCCCAGTCGCTGGTGGTCGCGTCCGATGCCACCGCGACCCAGCTCACGCGTGAGAGCTACTCGGCCACGACCGCCGAGGAGATCGAGAAGAAGAAGGCAGCCGAAGCCGCTGCCGAGCGCGCGCGGCAGATGGCCCGGATGGCATCCACGACATCCGTGCCGATGAACATCCAGCTCACGTCGCCGGGCACCGGCGAGGTGCGCTGGCCGATCCTCAACTTCACCAAGGGCCGCGGCCTGGGCGACTCCGGCTACCACCAGGGCGTCGACCTGCTCGCCGCCGGTGGCACCCCGCTGTATGCGGCCGCCGCAGGCGTCGTGAAGGTCTCGCAGGAGAGCCACGGCGGCTACGGCGTCGCGGTCACGATCGAGCACGTCGTCGGCGGTCAGCGGGTCAGCACGCTCTACGGCCACATGACCTACGGCAGCCGCCAGGTCGTCTCGGGCCAGACCGTCGAGGCGGGCCAGCTCATCGGTCTCGTCGGCAGCACCGGCAGCTCCACCGCGAACCACCTGCACTTCGAAGTGCGCATCAACGGCTCGATCGTCGACCCGTGGGCGTGGCTTCAGATGAACGCCGGCTAGCTCCGACGCTCTGCTTTCCCGACTCCCCTCGGCGCTTCGGCTCCGGGGGGAGTCGTTCGTCAGCCGACACGCCACCAGACGTTCACCTCGTGCCGCCGCCCTCGTCGTGCGTGGGTGCGTTAGCCTGAAACCCGACGCTGAGAGAAGCGGAGGGAGTCGATGGACCGCACACCACGCATCCGAACCACGGATGCGCTCGGACGCCACGTCCTTCGGCATTGCACGAGTGGATGCCGCGGCTCTGCCGCTGCGCCAAGGCGCTGTCTATAAGACAGCGCCTTTTTTCATGCCCCTGCGCTCTCGATCGTCGCGCAAGTCGAATTACCGAGAAGCCGTCCCGGACATTCGAGAGGATGATCAATGCGCACTCTGGTGCTGAATGCGGGCTACGAACCGCTCGCCGTCGTGTCGTTCAAGCGGGCCCTGGTGCTCGTGATGAACGAGAAGGCCACCGTCATCGAGCACACCGACGGTGATCCGGTCTGGGGCGCCCGACGCGCCTACGAGCGTCCGGCGGTGATCATCCTCACCCGCTACGTCCGGGTGCCGGGTGGCCGCCGGGTGCCCGTCACCCGACGGGGGGTGCTGCGCCGCGATGCGCACCGCTGCGCCTACTGCGGGTCTGCGGCGTCGACGATCGACCATGTGCTGCCGCGGTCGCGCGGCGGCGGGGATTCGTGGGAGAACCTCGTCGCCTGCTGCCTGCGCTGCAACAACGTCAAGGGCGACCGGACTCCGCAGGAGATGAACTGGAACCTGCGCTTCATCCCGCACCCGCCGCGCGGCGGGCAGTGGACGGTGCGGGGCACCGAGCGCACCGATCCGCGGTGGGAGCCTTACCTCGCGCTGGCGGCCTGAGTGCCGCGCCTGAGTTCCGCCCGAGTCGCCCGTGAGTCATCGCGTCTCGAGCACGCGCAGCCATCGCGTGAGCAGCGGTTCGAGGGCGGCGGCATCGGCGGAGCCGAGCTCGGCGAGCAGCCCGTGCTCGTTGGCCAGATGCGCGGTGAACGCGCGGTCGATGAGGTCGCGCCCGGCAGGGGTCAGGCGCACCAGGCGGCGACGGGCATCGGATGCCTCGGCCCGGCGCTCGACGAGACCGCGGGCCTCGAGCCGGTCCACGCTCTTGGTGAGCCCGCCGGTGGTGACCAGGGTGTGGGCGGCGAGGTCGCCGGCCGCGTGCTCGTAGGGGGCGCCTGAGCGACGGAGCGTCGCGAGCACGTCGAATTCTCCCTCGGTGAGCCCGAACTCGGCGTAGACGGCGACCAGTCGCTCGGTCAGTGCCAGGGCGACGCGGTGCAGGCGCGCGATCACGCCCTGCGGCGAGGGGTCGAGGTCGGGGCGCTCGCGGCGCCAGGCCTGCTGGACCTCGGCGATGCGGTCGAGGGGGGCGTCGGCATCCATCGGCCCAGTATATCTTCCCGGTAAGATAAAGTATCTTCCATGGAAGCTAATCGACTGGGCTGGATCGCGATCACTGCGATCGCGCCGATCGCGTGGGGCAGCACCTACGTCGTCACGCGCAACCTGCTGCCGCCCGAATCGCCGCTGTGGGGCGGGCTGCTGCGGGCGCTGCCGGCCGGTCTGCTCGTGCTGCTCGTAGTGCGCCGGCTGCCGCGCGGGTCGTGGTGGTGGCGCTCGCTGCTGCTCGGCATCCTGAACGTCGGCGGGTTCTTCGTGCTGATCTACGTCGCCGGGCAGCGCCTGCCCTCGAGCCTCGCGGCGACGCTGATGTCGGCATCCGCCGCCGGGATGCTGCTGTTCGCGTGGCTGCTGCTGCGGCAGCGCCCGCGGGCCGCCGCCGTCGCCGGTGCGGCGGTGGGCCTCGTGGGCGTCGTGATCATGATGGGCGTGGATGCGGGACCGGTCGACGCGTGGGGCGTCGCCGCGTCACTCGGGGCGATGGTCTCGTCCTCGCTCGGGTTCGTGCTGACGGTGCGGTGGGGCGCCGGCATCCCGCCGCTGAGCATGACGGCGTGGCAATTGGTCGCGGGATCGGTCGTGCTGCTGCCGGCGGCGCTCGTCGTCGAGGGCCCGCCGCCGGCGCTCACCGCCGGCGCGTGGCTCGGCTTCGCGTACGTCACCCTGATCGCCACGGCGCTCGCCTACGCCGCATGGTTCGCCGGCCTCGGCAGGCTCGCTCCGGGCGTGGTCGGGGTGATCGGACTGCTCAACCCGGTGACGGGGGTCGTCCTCGGCGTGCTGGTGGCGGGGGAGGCGTTCGGCCCGGCGCAGGCTCTCGGGGTCGGCCTGGTCGCCGGCGGGATCGTGCTGGGGTCGCGGCGTCCCCCGCGAGATGGCACGTCGTCGACGCAGATCGGCAGTCGGGCGGCGCTGGCGGCGGCGCGGACGTGATGGGATGAGAGCATGCCCCGAGCCCTCCTCGTGATCGACATGCAGCGCGCCTTCGACGACCTCGGATTCTGGGGTCCGACGACCAATCCCGCGTGCGCGGCGAACGTCGCGGCACTGGCGGCGGCGTGGACGGCGTCGGGCGATCCGATCGTGATGGTGCGGCACGACTCCGTCTCGCCGGGCTCCCCGCTCGAGGTGGGCAGCGCCGGCAACGCGTTCGTCGACGAGGTGGCGGGGATCGATGCGGCGGTGCTCGTGACCAAGAGCGTGAACTCGGCCTTCTACGGCGATCCCGATCTGCACGCCTGGCTGACGGGCCGGGGGATCGACGAGCTGGTGGTGTGCGGCATCCAGACCAACATGTGCGTCGAGACCACGGCACGCATGGCGGGCAACCTCGGCTACGACGTGACGGTGGCGCTCGATGCGACCCGCACGTTCGACCTGACCGCCGAGATCCCGGGCGGCGGGACGGTGACCCGCACCGCCGACGAGCTCATGCAGACCACCGCCCTCGTGCTGCAGGAGGGCGGCTTCGCCCGCATCGCCACCACCGCCTCGCTGCTCGGGTAGCCTTCGGAGCGCCTGCCGGCCAGCGTGTCGGTGGGCAGAGATACGTTCGATTCCTGCGATTGAAGAACTAGAACATCTGTTCTATTCTGTGGGAATGAGGGCGACCGTGCAGCTCACGTCGTCGTACGTGGAAGAAGCGACCGAGCAGGTCGACGAGGTCGCACGACTGCGCGCCCAGGTCGAGCGGGTGCAGGGCCGGCGAATGGATGCCCCGGTGCTGCCGGTGCATCCCGCCCTCTCGTCGCTCCTTCCCGGCGGCGGGCTGCGTCCGGGCTCGGCCTATGCGCTGCCCCGTTCGACGTCGCTGCTGCTGGCGCTGCTGGCGCGGCCGTCGCAGGACGGGTCGTGGTGCGCGGTGGTGGGGATGCCGCGGCTCGGCGCCGAGGCGGCCGAGGGACTGGGGGTCGATCTGTCGCGGCTCGTGCTCATCCCCGATCCCGGGGCGCGGTGGCTGGCGGTGACGGCCACCGTCGCCGAGGTGATGCCCGTCGTCGCCGTGCGTCCCGCCGGGCGCCCGCCCAGCGCCGAGATCGCCCGCCTCGCAGCGCGGCTGCGTGACCGCGGGGCGGTGCTGCTCGTGCAGGGGCAGTGGCCGCAGGCCGAGGCGGTGATCGACATCGCCGAGCCCGAGTGGACGGGGCTCGGCCGCGGGCACGGATACCTGGCGGGCCGCGAGGTGACGCTGACGGCGTCGAGCCGTCGGTGGCCGAGGCCGCGCCGGACGCGGCTGCTGCTGCCCGACGCGTCCGGCGCCGTCGCTGCCGTGGCGCCGCCGGCGCTGGCGGCCGTCCCCGACCTGGCGTACGACGGGCGGGTCACGCCGCTCGAGAGGGCGGTGGGCTGACATGGCGGCGAGGGCGCCGGTCCGCAGCCTGGTGCTGTGGTTCCCGGACTGGCCGGTCACCGCGCTGCAGCGCGAGGGCGGGGCGCCGCACGATCGGGCGCGGCCGGTGGCGGTCGTGGAGCGCAACCTCGTCGCGGCGTGCTCGGCCTCTGCGCGCGCCGAGGGGGTGCGTCGCGGCCAGCGCCGGCGCGACGCTCAGGCGCGCTGCCCCGCGCTGACGATCGTGCCGGCCGACCCCGCGCGCGATCACCGTGCCTTCGCGCCGCTCGTCTCGCGCATCGAGGAGCGCGCGCCCGGCGTGCAGCTGGTGCGGCCGGGACTGTGCGCGCTGCCCGCCCGTGGTCCTGCCCGCTACTACGGCGGCGAGGGCGAGGCGGCGCGCGTGCTGCTCGAGACGCTGCGCGAGGCGGGGGTGGACGATGCCCGCGCGGGGATCGCCGACGGGCCGTTCACCGCCGAGCAGGCGGCGAAGGCGAGCACGACGGCGGGCGATCGGGTCTTCGTGGTGCCGGCGGGCGCCGCGGCGGGGTTCCTCGCGCCGCTGTCGGTGGCGACCCTCGACGCCGCGGCGCTGGGGGTGGGGCCGCCGGGTCCGGCGTCGGCGGATCTCGTGGGACTCCTCGCCCGGCTGGGCGTGCAGACGCTCGGCGCCTTCGCGGCGATGGACACCGACCGCGTGCGCGAGAGGTTCGGCGAGCGCGGCATCCGGCTGCACGCGCTCTCGGCCGGACGCGACTCGAGCCCCGTCGAGCCGCGCATCCCGCCGCCCGATCTCGAGCGCGAGATCGGCTTCGAGCCCCCGCTCGAGATCGCCGATCAGGTCGCGTTCGGCATGCGCGTCACCGCCGACGACTTCATCGCGGGCCTCGGCGCGATCGATCTCGTGTGCACCGAGCTGCGCGTCGAGCTCATCGGCGACCGGGGCGAGCGCAGCGAGCGGGTGTGGCTGCATCCGGGGTCTTTCGACGCGGCCGCGATCGTCGACCGGGTGCGGTGGCAGCTGGCCGAAGAGGCAGGAGGGGCTGCGCAGCGGGGTCGCGCTCGTGCGGATCTCGCCGGAGGCGGTGGATGCGGCATCCCATCACGCCCCGGCGATCTTCGGCGGCGGACCCGAGGAGCGGGTGCACCATGCGCTCTCGCGCGTGCAGGCGATGCTCGGCCACCGCGGAGTGCTGACGCCGGTGATCGGGGGCGGGCGGTGGCTGGCCGAGCGGCAGGTGCTCGTGCCGTGGGGGGATAGGCACGAGAGCGGCCGGCACGAAAGGGGGCCCGACTCTCTGGTGGCGCAGCGCTCGCGGCCGTGGCCGGGCAGCCTGCCCGATCCGCTGCCGGCGACGGTGTTCGCCGAGCCGATCCCCGTCGACGTGCGGGCGCTCGGCGGCGAGCTGCATCGACGTCGACGAGCGGGGCAGCGTCTCGGCGGTGCCGGCAACGCTCGTCGAGAGCGGACGCCGGCGTGCGATCGAGGCCTGGGCGGGGCCGTGGCCCGTGGTGGAGAGGGCGTGGGATGCCGCACGCTCGCGTCGCGCGCACCGGTTCCAGGTCGTCGACGCCGACGGCGGGGCCTGGCTGCTCGTGTGCGAGGGCGACGTCTGGACCGCGGAGGCCGTCTATGACTGACACCGGGGGCGCCTGATGGGCTTCGACAATCCCTCCGTGCCGTGGTCCGAGCTCGAACGGGTGCTGAGCGACCGCCGCCGCCCGACCGGGCGCCCGGCCGGTGCCGACGGCGGCGACAGCCCGGCGTGGTCGCACAAGCGCGGACCCTACGTCCCCCCGGGCATCGAGCGCCCGGCCGAGGCGATCCCGTACGCCGAGCTGCACGCCCACTCGTCGTTCTCGTTCCTCGACGGCGCGTCCTCGCCCGAAGAGCTGGCCGAAGAGGCCGAGCGGCTCGGACTGCATGCCCTCGCGATCACCGACCACGACGGCTTCTACGGCATCGTCCGCTTCGCCGAGGCCGCCGAGTCCCTGCAGCTGAAGACCGTGTTCGGGGCGGAGCTCTCGCTCGAGCTGCCGAAGCCGCAGAACGGCGAGCCCGATCCGGCGGGCGCGCACCTGCTCGTGCTCGCGCGCGGCGAGGAGGGGTATCACCGGCTCGCGGCCGCCCTCACCCACGCGCAGCTCGCCGGGGCCGAGAAGGGCAGGCCGCGATACGACCTCGACGAACTCGCCGCGCAGGCCGAGGGGGAGTGGGCGGTGCTCACCGGCTGCCGCAAGGGCGCGGTGCGCCGCGCGCTGGCAGGCGGGGGAGCGGATGCCGCAGCCCGCGAGCTCGATCGGCTGGTGTCGCTGTTCGGACGGGATGCCGTGCACGTCGAGCTCATCGATCACGGCAATCCGCTCGACACCCGCGACAACGACGTGCTCGCCGCTCTCGCCCGCGAGCGACGACTTCCGCTGCTGGCGACCAACAACGTGCACTACGCCGTGCCCCAGCGGCAGCTGCTGGCGGCGGCGGTCGCGGCGGTGCGCGCGAACCGGGGCCTCGACGAACTCGACGGCTGGCTGCCGGCCCACGCCGGGGCGCATCTGCGCTCGGGCGCCGAGATGGCCGAGCGGTTCGTGCGGCATCCCGATGCGGTGGCCCGCACCGTGACCCTCGCCGACGAGCTCGCCTTCCCGCTGCGCCGCGCCAAGCCCGCGCTGCCCCAGCAGGAGGTGCCGGACGGTCATACGCCCATGTCGTGGCTGCGGCACCTGGTGTGGGAGGCGGTTCCCCGCAAGTACCCCGACATGACGGCCGAGAACCGGGCGCGCATCGAGAAGGAGCTCGGGGTCATCGAGCTGAAGGACTTCCCCGGCTACTTCCTGATCGTCCACGGCATCGTGCAGGAGGCGCGGCGCCGCGGCATCCTGTGCCAGGGCCGCGGCTCCGCGGCCAACAGCGCGATCTGCTACCTGCTCGACATCACGGCGGTGGATGCGATCGCGTACGACCTGCCGTTCGAGCGGTTCCTGTCGAGCCTGCGTGAGGAGGAGCCCGACATCGACGTCGACTTCGACTCGGACCGCCGCGAGGAGATCATCCAGTGGGTGTACGCGAAGTACGGGCGCGAGCGCGCCGCGCAGGTCGCGAACGTCATCCAGTACCGGCCCAAGAACGCGGTGCGCGACATGGCCAAGGCGCTGGGACACTCGCCCGGTCAGCAGGACGCCTGGTCGAAGCAGGTCGAGGGGTGGGGCGCGCACCTCGAGACGGGGTCGGGCCACGACATCCCCGATCAGGTGCTCGAGTTCGCGGGCGAGCTGCTGAAGGCTCCGCGGCACCTGGGCATCCACTCCGGCGGCATGGTGCTCACCGACCGTCCGGTGGGCGAGGTCGTGCCGATCGAGCACGCCCGCATGGAGAACCGCACGGTGATCCAGTGGGACAAAGACGACGCCGCCTGGATGGGGCTGGTCAAGTTCGACCTGCT
Organism: uncultured Actinomycetota bacterium; assembly: GCA_963754635.1. Classification (GTDB taxonomy): domain Bacteria; phylum Actinomycetota; class Actinomycetes; order Actinomycetales; family Microbacteriaceae; genus Microbacterium. The sequence continues at coordinate 739,229 of CAVWGM010000003.1, forward strand.
GGGGCTCGGGATGCTGGCGGCCCTGCAGTACTGCTTCGACATGATCCGCGCCTCGACGGGCGAGGACTGGGAGCTCGCGACCCTGCCGAAGGAGGAGAAGGCGGTCTACGACATGCTGTGCCGGGCCGATTCGATCGGGGTGTTCCAGGTCGAGTCGCGCGCGCAGATGGGACTGCTGCCGCGTCTGCAGCCGCGCCGGTTCTACGACCTGGTGATCGAGATCGCGTTGATCCGGCCCGGGCCGATCCAGGGCGGCGCGGTGCATCCGTTCGTCAAGCGCAAGCTCGGGATGGAGGAGGTCACCTACGCCCACCCCAAGCTGAAGCCGGTGCTCGAGCGGACCCTCGGCATCCCGGTGTTCCAGGAGCAGCTCATGCAGATGGGCATGGCCGTCGGCGGGCTCACCGGCGAGGACGCCGACCTGCTGCGGCGGGCGATGGGCTCCAAGCGGGGGGTCGAGCGCATCGACTCGCTGAAAGAGAAGCTGTACGCCGGCATGGCAGGCAATGATCTGGTGGGGGATGCCGCGGACGCCATCTACGCGAAGATCCAGGCGTTCGCGAACTTCGGGTTCGCCGAGTCGCATTCGCTGTCGTTCGGGCTGCTCGTGTACGCGAGCTCGTGGATCAAGCTGCACTATCCGGCGGCGTTCCTGGCCGGGCTGCTGCGGGCGCAGCCGATGGGGTTCTACTCGCCGGCGACGCTGGCGGCCGATGCGCGCCGGCACGGCGTCGAGGTGCGGCGCCCCGACCTGCACCTCTCGGGCGTCGAGGCCCTGCTCGAGCCGGTCGCCCCGGAGCCCGGCCTCCCCTCCACCGCACCAGAACAGGACATCTCACCGAGGCAGGACGAACGGGGCGTGAATCCTCCTGCTTTCGTGAGATCTCCTGTCTTCGTGTCGAATTCGTGGATGCTGCGGCCGACCGGGCTCGACTCGTGCACGCACCGCCACCAGCCGCCGGTGGGGCTGTTCGACCTGCACGCGCCGGACGAGTCCGCGGCGCATCGGCGGGACGGACGCTTCGCGGTGCGGCTCGGTCTCGCGGCGATCAAGGGGATCGGGGCGAAGGTCGCCGAGCGCATCGTCGCCGCCCGCAAGGCCGAGGGAGAGTTCCGCGACCTCCGCGACCTCGTCCGCCGCACCAGCCTGACCGCCGCCCAGCTCGAGGCCCTGGCCACGGCGGGGGCGTTCGAGTGCCTCGGTCACACACGGCGCGAGGCGATCTGGCTGGCCGGCTCGGCGGCGCTGGATCGGCCCGAGTTCCTGCCCGACTCGCTCGTCTCGGTGCAGCCGCCGCTGTTCGCCGATCCCACCAGCTACGAGCGGCTCGCGGCCGATCTGTGGGCGACGGGGGTCTCGACCGACGACCATCCGATGACGCACTATCGCGCCGGGCTCGATGCTCGTGGCGTGCTCGCCTCGCGCGAGCTGCGCACCCATGAGACCGGTCGCCGCGTCGAGGTCGCAGGGCTGGTGACGCACCGGCAGCGGCCGGCCACGGCATCCGGGGTCACCTTCATCAATCTCGAGGACGAGCACGGTCTCGTCAACATCATCTGCTCGGTGGGGGTGTGGAACCGGTATCGGCGCGTGGTGCGCGATGCTCCGGCGCTGATCGTCCGCGGGGTGCTGGAGCGCTCGGTCGAGGGCGTCACGAACCTCCTCGCCGACAGGTTCGAAGACCTCCAGGTGGGGGTGCAGCATCAGTCCCGCGACTTCCGCTGATCGCCCGGGCCTCGTCACGCTGCGGCGACCGCTCGTGTACCCGGTGTTCAGCGGATGCGGGTATCGTCGAGGTGTCCCTTCGTCGTTGCGCACCTTCTGTCGTGCGCCGCCGGAGGGTCAGAGAAAGGGACAGCCATGAAGGTCGTTTCATCTTCCGACTGGCGTGACGATCTCGCATTCGAGAAGCCCGTCCTCGTCGCCGAAGTATCGCCGGGCGAGGCCGCCCGCTGCTCGGTCTGCGGCGGCGACTCCGCACCGCTCGAGCGCACCGAGCTCTGGGCGGTCAAGCACCGACACCCCAAGCAGCACGGCGGGTACGTGCGCTTCTACTGCCAGGCCCACCTGCCGGCCATCAAGACGCCGCAGCCGCCCGCGCCGACGCGTGCCGCCGTCGCCCGCGCTGAGCGTCGGATCATCGCCCCGCGTCGGCCCACGTCCGTCGAAGACCGCCCGCGCGCGGTCTGCCCGGACTGCTGGGTCGAGGTCCCCTCGACCGGCATCTGCGGCGTCTGCGGCAACACCATCACCATCGCCTGAACGACCGGATCCGTGTCGCGCCCCGCCCCGCCGGCGGCGGCGTCGTAGGGATCGGGCCGGGTGGCTCTCGCAGGGCAAGAAGGTCGGCCTCGCAGCGGATCACCCATCCCAGGTGATCGCAGATGGGGCCGAAGGGTCCACACTGGCGCCATGGCCGTGATGGACGCAGTCGACACCACGCCCGTCACGACGCGGCGCGCGGAGTCGGAGGCGGTCTACCTGGCCTTCGGAGCGGGAGCGCTGGGGGCGATCTATGGTCTGATCGTGGCCATCACGGCGGCGGGCCTCCAGCTCGCCGACGGTGAGCCGTTCGCCGTGTGGGCAGCCGGCGGCGCGGCGGTGACGGCGGCCGCGGCATCCGTTGCGGGGTACTGGCGCGGCAGGAGCGAACCCGACCAGGCGTGGCGCAAGGCGCTGCCCTCGTGGAAGTTCACCGTCAACACCATCTCGGTCGTCATCGTCCACACCGCGCTCGCGTTCCTCGCGACGTTCGCGATGTACCGCCTGCTCGCCCTCGGCTTCATCGGTCTGCCGATCATCACGTTCTGGGCCGTCGTGCTCATGGCGGTCACACTCGGACTGACGGCATACATCGTCTACTTGTCGGTCTCGCGCATGACCACGCAGCGCATGTCGTCGCTGCTGATGGCGTTCGTCGTCATCGGAACGCTCACCGCGATGATCACGACCCCCGATCCCGACTGGTGGAAAGTCCACTTCAGCCAGCTCGGGACGTTCGACGACCTCTCGAGCTGGGTGTTCAACGGCACGCTCATCGCGGGCGGGCTGCTGGTGACGACGTTCGCCGTCTACATCGCCAACGACCTCGAGGTGCTGACTGACCGGGGTGTGCTGACGACCGAACGGGGGAAGCAGGTCGTACCCGCCCTGTTCGTCGTGATGGGAATCATGCTCGCGTGCGTCGGGATCTTCCCCGTCGACGTCAGCCTCGTCCTGCACAACACATCCGCGTCCGGGATGGCGGTCATGTTCCTCATCCTGCTGGTCGGCGGACCGAAGCTTCTCCGAGGGATGCCGCGCACCTACTTCGTCGCATCGGCGGCGTTCCTGGCGGCGACGCTGCTCTCGGTCATCCTCTTCCTCCCGGCGATCGGCTACTTCACGCTGACGGCGTTCGAGATCATCGTGTTCGCGCTGATCTTCGGCTGGATCGCCGTGTTCATCCGGTTCCTCGGCGTGACCGGTCAGCCCGCGCTGCACCGGCCGCCCTCATCACCCTCATCGACAAGGAGCACACAATGACCACGGACCGCCACGCGCGCGCGATGCTGCCGATCCCCGATGTCGCGCCGCCGGGGCTGACGACCTACGACGCCAAGGACCCGGAGACCGCGTTTCCGCCGATCGAGCCGCTGCTGCCGCCGGACGGGCGCGCCGAACGTGCTGATCGTCCTGCTCGACGACGTCGGGTTCGGCGCGTCGAGCGCGTTCGGCGGGCCGTGCGCACACGCCGAACGCCGAGCGGCTGGCGGCGGGCGGCCTGAAGTACAACCGCTTCCACACCACGGCGCTGTGCGCGCCGACGCGGCAGGCGCTGCTGACCGGCCGCAACCACCACTCGGTCGGGATGGGCAGCATCACCGAGACGGCGACGTCGGCGCCGGGCAACAGCTCGCTGCGGCCGAACACCAAGGCGCCGCTGCGCGATGACGCTGAAGCTCAACGGCTACTCGACGGCGCAGTTCGGCAAGTGCCACGAGGTGCCGGTGTGGCAGTCCTCGCCGATGGGCCCGTTCGACGCGTGGCCGTCGGGCGGCGGCGGGTTCGAGACGTTCTACGGCTTCATCGGCGGCGAGAACAACCAGTGGGACCCGGCGCTCTACGACGGCACGACGCCGGTCGAGCCGCCGGCGACGCCCGAGGAGGGCTACCACCTCACCGAGGACCTGGCCGACCGGGCGATCAGCTGGATCCGCCAGCAGAAGGCGCTGATGCCCGACAAGCCGTTCTTCGTGTACTTCGCGCCCGGCGCGACGCACGCCCCGCACCACGTGCCGAAGGAGTGGGCCGACAAGTACGCGGGCCAGTTCGACGACGGCTGGGACGCGCAGCGCGAGCAGACCTTCGCCCGGCAGAAGGAGCTCGGCGTCATCCCGGCCGACGCCGAGCTGACCGCCGCGCCACGACGAGATCCCGGCGTGGGACGACATGCCCGACGAGCTCAAGCCGGTGCTCGAGCGCGCAGATGGAGGTCTACGCCGGCTTCCTCGAGCACACCGACCACCACGTCGGCCGCGTGATCGACGCCATCGAGGACCTCGGCGATCCTCGACGAACACGCTCGATCTACTACATCATCGGCGACAACGGCGCGTCCGCCGAGGGCACCCTGAACGGCGCCTTCAACGAGATGGCCAACTTCAACGGCATGGCCGCGCTCGAGACGCCCGAGTTCATGCTGTCGAAGATGGACGAGTTCGGCTCGCCCGAGCTCGTACAACCACTACGCGGTCGGCTGGGCGTGGGCGATGAACACGCCGTTCCAGTGGACCAAGCAGGTCGCCTCGCACTGGGGCGGCACCCGCAACGGCACCATCGTGCACTGGCCCAACGGCATCGACGAGCAGGGCGGGCTGCGCACGCAGTTCACCCACGTGATCGACATCGCGCCCGACGATCCTCGAGGCGGCCGGGCTGCCCGAGCCGACGCATGGTCAACGGCGTGCAGCAGTCGCCGATGGAGGGCACGAGCATGCTCTACACGCTTCAACGAGCCGGACGCCGCCGGAGCGCCACGACCTGCAGTACTTCGAGATGTTCGGCAACCGCGGCATCTACCACAAGGGCTGGAGCGCGGTCACCAAGCACCGCACCCCGTGGGTGATGGTCGGCGGCGAGCTGCCGGCGTTCGACGACGACGTGTGGGAGCTCTACGACGGCAGCCACGGACTACAGCCAGGCGCAGCGACCTCGCCGGCCGAGCACCCCGACGATGCTGCGCGAAGCTGCAGCGGCTGTGGCTGATCGAGGCCGACCAAGTACAACGTGCTGCCGATCGACGACCGCACCGGCGAGCGGCTCGAACCCCGACATGGCCGGCCGGCCGACGCTCATCCACGGCAACTCCCAGCTGTTCTTCGCCGGGCATGGGCCGGCTGTCGGAGAACAGCGTCGTCAGCATCAAGAACAAGTCGTTCTCGGTCACCGCCGAGGTCGACGTGCCCGACGGCGGCGCCGAGGGCGTGATCATCGCCCAGGGCGGCCGGTTCGGCGGCTGGGCCGTCTACGTCAAGGACGGCACGGCGCAAGTTCGTCTACAACGTGCTCGGCATCCAGCGAGTTCGCGACCGACGGCCGACGACGCCGATCCCGGCCGGGCACCCACCAGGTGCGGATGGAGTTCGCCTACGACGGCGGCGGCCTCGGCCAAGGGCGGCGACGTCACGCTCTACTACGACGGCGACGCCGGTCGGCACCGGCCGGGTCGGCGCCACCCAGCCGATGGTCTTCTCCGCCGACGAGACCACCGACATCGGCTACGAGTCCGGCACCCCGGTCACCCCCGACTACACGCGCCGAGACCAGCCGCTTCACCGGCAAGATCGACTGGGTCCAGATCGACCTCGGCGACGACGACCACGACCACTTCATCGACCCCGACGAGCGCCTCCGCATCGCCATGGCCCGGCAGTAGGCGACGCCGAGGTCACCGCGCGCAGCGGAACCCGATGTGGGTCATCGCGGTGTCCTCGGCCTGCGCGCTGCGCGCTGCCGGCCGGTATCGCAGGCAGTACTCGGGCGCGCAGAGGTGGGAGCCGCCCTTGAGCACGCGGCGGGGGATGCGCGACCCGGGCTCGGCGCTCTGCGCGGCGAGCAGGTTCGTGCGGAGACCGGCGTCGATTCCCGCTGCCCCGGCGACCCGGTGTCGCGGCTCGTAGTAGTCCGTCGTCCACTCCCAGGTGTTGCCGGTCATGTCGACCAGGCCGTAGCCGTTGGCGGGGAAGGTGCCCACAGGTGAGGTGCCGACCCAGCCGGCGGCGCCGGTGTTGCGGTAGGGGAAGGCACCCTGCCAGGTGTTGGCCCGGACCTCGCCGTCGGGGTTCTGCTCATCACCCCACGCGAAGCGTGCGCCGACGAGACCGCCGCGCGCGGCCCACTCCCACTCCGCCTCGGTCGGCAGCCGCTTGCCCGCCCAGGTCGCGTAGGCGACGGCGTCCTCGAAACTGACATGAACGACCGGATGCCGCGCCCGGTCGCCCGTGGACGACCCGGGGCCGAAGGGCTCGCTCCAGCGGGCTCCGGGCTGCCAGCGCCACCACAGGCGCCATTCACGCAGGTCGACGGGCCCGGCCGTGGGAGTGAACACCATGGCGCCCGGAACGAGGTCGGCGGGATCGGCGGCGGGGAAGTCGGCCGGGTCGAGGGGGCGTTCGGCGACGGTGACATAGCCGGTGGCCTCGATGAACGCCGCGAACTGCTCGTTGGTGACCGGGTGCGGGTCGAGCTCGAAGGGGTCGACCAGCCGCTCGTGCACGGGGCCCTCGTCGGGGTAGAACTCCGCAGAACCCATGCGCAGGGTGCCACCGGGGATTCGGATCATCTCGGTCACCCACCCACGCTACTGCGCACGAGCCCCCTGCCCGATCGACGTTCGGGAGGGGCTGGGTCGTTCCGCGTTCGGGCGGCGCTGCGAAGTGCGGTACTCTAGAGGGGATAGGCGCACTCTCATGCGTCTCGCCCCGGCTGTGTGGTAACGGTCGGGGCTTCTTCTTTGCCCTGTTCCGGGCGATGACGCCCCGCCGCACGTTGCCGGTAGATTTGGCCGCATGGGGGATCCGAGGTTCGACGTCGACCTCGCTGCTCTACAGAACCCGCACACTTCGCCGGCTCAGCTCGCCGACATCGCGGCCCGCCGAGGCGACCTGCACCCGTTCATCTTCAGGCATCCCCGCTGCTACCCCCAGTTGCGGGAGTGGATCGCGCGGGTCAATCCCGGGGCCGCGCGCTACGCGATGGGGATGGCAGCGGCGCCCGTTGCACCGCCACGACGCGGTGGAGTCGGCTGCTTCGTGATCGGCTGCGGCGGTATGGCGCTGCTCGCCTTCGGGTTCGTCGCGCTGCTTCTCGTCGGAGCAGCGCTGTCATCGGGTGGATCCGACGATGGTCCCACCGTCCAGGGCCCTGCCGTGACGGGGCCGACTGTCGACGATCCCGCGGTCGCCGAGGCCCTGGCCGTATTCGACGCTGAGCTGGCGCGATATCACGAGCTCGCAGCTCTGCTCGAAGGCAATCCCGCCGCACCGCTGGTGACGAACGCCAACGGATTCGCGACACTGGAGCGGCTCCGAGCGGATCCGAACATCACCGGATCCGCCGCCGCCAGCCTCGCCGAGAAGGCGCAGGCTCATCGCCAGGAGCTGGAACAGAAGATTGCGGATGCCGCGGCCCGGAGCACCAACGCATCCGGCACGGTGTCAGAAGCTCTGATCGACGAAGCCGGTGCCGGGTTCATCGACCTCGCGTGGGATGCGGACACGGCGTGCAACGTCTCGTCACGTTCCGACGAGGGGTGGACGACCCTCGGCTGCGTGAAGGGGAGCGATCCGCTCATGGTTCATCTCGACCCGAGTGGCCAGAGCTCGGGGAGTACGGGGCAGCGTGTGCTCGTGCTGCATGAGCTCGCTCACGTGTACCAGAAAGCAGATTCCGCCTCCGCAGAGGACTACATCAGCATCACGACCGACCTCCTCGAGCAAGGACACTTCCAGGGGAGCGAAGAGATGATGGCCGACTGCTATGCCCTGACCTACATGAACCAGTGGACGCTCGTGTTCGAGGACGGCGAGTTCGGCTACGGCTACGTGTGCGGCGATGAGGAACGCCGCCTCATCCGTGAGTGGGCCGCCCAAGTGCACGCCCCCATGCCCTGACGGCGGGGCTTCTCTGTGCCCTGTTCGCCGCGACGACGCGCGGCTAGGGTGAGCGCGTGAAGCGAAACTGGCCGTACCTCGTCGGCGGCGTCCTCCTGGTCGTCATGGGACTGATCTGGACCCTGCAGGGACTCGACGTCCTGGGCGGCTCGTCGATGAGCGGCTCGTCGACGTGGGCGATCATCGGTCCCATCGTGCTGGTCGTCGGGCTCCTGCTCGTCGGGATCGGCGTGGCGCGAGCGCGCCGGCAGCGGCCCGACGCGCGCTGATGGTCGACGACGCCGCCCTGTTTCCCGCGGAGGAACGACCTCGTGCCGCGCGAGCGTTTGTGCCGGAGGCTCATCGGGCGCTGCCGATGCTGCGGCTCTACCTGCCGTTCGTGGATGAGGCCGGCGACCTCGTGCGCTGGTCGCGCTACGTGGATGTCGAGGAGCAGCCCGCGTCGCTCAACTGGTTCGAGGCGACGAGAGAGCTCGCACAGGAGGATCCCGGCATCCGTGATCTGACCGCGTGTATGGGCGAACTCGACGAGGTGACTGCCGGCGTGCTCCGCGAGGCGATCGGCGAATTCTCACTGCGGTGCCTTCGCTGGGTCGGCTACGGCGAGGTGCCCGAGACCGACTCGACGCGGGTGTTCGGCGATGACTACTTCGAGGCCGACCTCGTGCCCGGCGACGTCGCCGCCGGCCGCAGAGTCCCCGAGTTCGCGTGGGACGAGGAGGGGCGATTGGCCTGGGGTGGCCGGCTCTACCCCGACTCCCTGATCATCGCTGCCGAACTGCCGATCTTCCGGATGCTGCGCAACGACCCCCGCGTCGACACCGCGTCCGTCAGACCCGACCGCGACATCCTTCCGGGAAGCGCCGGCGACTAGCCTCGAGCGCCGAAGCGAGCCGCCCACTCACTCCACGAGCCGGCCCTCCTCGAGCCGCAGCACTCGGTCGGCCGCGTCGATCATGTCGATGTCGTGGGTGACGCACACGACGGCGGCGCCGCGCGCGATCTCGTCGTCGATGGCGGCGCGGATCGCCCGGCTGCTCTCCGCGTCGAGCGCGCTGGTGGGCTCGTCGAGCAGCAGCAGCTCCGCACGGCGCGCGAGCGCCTGAGCCAGCAGCGCCCGCTGCCGCTGCCCGCCGGACAGTTCGGCGAAGCGGCGCTTGCGCAGCGGCGCGAGCTCGAGGCGGTCCAGCGCCTCGTCGACGGAGCGCCGGGCCGCGGCATCCATTCGTCGCCACGGTCCGAGCCGCCCCCACGCCCCGATGGTGACGACGTCGCGCACCGAGACGGGCAGCCGATCGCCGACCGCGGTCCGCTGGGGGACGAAGGCGACCGATGACGTCTCCCTGGTGACCCGTCCCGCACTCGGGATCAGGGTGCCGGTCAGCACGTCGAGCAGCGTCGATTTGCCGGCGCCGTTCGGGCCGGCGACGACGGTCAGGATGCCGGACTCGATGGTCGTCGAGACGTCGCGGAGTGCCCTCCGGCCGCCGTAGTCCACGTCGACGGCCTCGAGTCGGGCGATCGTTCGTCGGGTGGTCAGCGTCTGCACCTGCTCGACCCTATCGAGTTTGAGAATCGTTCTCAACAAGGCTACGGTCGGGACTCGTGTCCTGGATCACTGAGCCGTTCGCGCTCGACTTCGTGCAGCGGGCCGCCCTCGGCGGCGCGTTCGTCGCCGTGCTGTGCGGCGTGGTCGGCACGTGGGTGGTGGTCCGGGGCATGGCGTTCCTCGGCGAGGCGCTCGCCCACGGCATGCTGCCGGGCGTCGCGCTGGCGACCGTGCTCGGCTTCCCCGTCGTGATCGGCGCGACCCTCAGCTCGATCGTCATGAGCCTGGGCATCGCCGCGCTGCAGCGGCGGGGGCGCCTCTCGTACGACACCAGCATCGGCATGCTGTTCGTCGCGATGCTCGCCGTCGGGGTCATCGTGATCTCGCACTCGGGCAGCTTCGCCACGGATGCCACGGCCGTCCTCTTCGGCGACATCCTGGCCATCGCCCCCGGCGACCTGGTCCTGCTCGGTGTCGCCACCGCCGTCGGGATCGGCGTCAGCGTCGCCGCGCATCGCTCGCTCGTCGCAACGGCGCTGGATCCCCGCGTGGCCGCCGTGCTCGGGCTCCGGCCCCGTGTGGCGCAGGTCGTGCTCGTCGGGCTCGTGACCCTGGCGGTCGTCGCGTCGTACCAGGCGGTCGGCTCGCTGCTGGTGGTCGGACTGCTGCTGGCGCCCGCCGTCGCGGCGAGCCAGTGGACCAGCCGCATCCCCTCGACGATGGCGCTCGCCGCGGCGCTCGGCGTGCTCGCGGTGCTCGTCGGTCTGCTGCTGTCGTGGCACGCCCGAACCGCCGCCGGTGCCTCGATCGCCCTCGTCGCGATCGTCCTGGCCGGCCTGTCGTGGGTGGCCCGGACGATCCGCGACAGCCGCCGATCCGCCGTCGCTGCGCGCACTGCCGCCCCGGCCCCCTCCTCCTCCGTCGTCGCCTGACCGCGACCCTCCGACCCTCATGCCCCGAAAGGACCCCGTGCTTCGCCGTCTGCCCCTGATCGCCGTGGCCGCGCTCGCCGCCCTCCTCACCGGATGCGCGGGCTCGGCCCCTGCGTCGCTCCCGACCCCGTCGACCGACGACGACGGTCACGGCGCGATCGCCGGCGCCAGCGAGGTGAGCGAGCCGCCTCTCGGCCTCACGACCATCGACCCCGACGGCAACGTGCGCCACCTCGACCTGCTCGACGAGTCGGTCGCCGAGCTCGGTGAGGTTCCGCGCGCCGACAGCCGTCGCCAGGGACGGCCGCTACCTCTTCGCCACCGGCGACGACGGCGTCACGATCGTCGACAGCGGCGTCTGGACCTGGGACCACGTCGACCACTTCCACTACTACCGCGCCGAGCCGAAGCTCCTCGGCCTCGTGCCGGGCCGGGGCGCGGCATCCGTCTCCACCACGAACTCGTCGACGACCGGCGGAACCGGGCTCTTCTTCGCCGAGACCGGGCGAGGCCGTGCTGCTCGACACCGAGGCGCTGTCGAAGGGCGAGATCGTCGAGCGGTTCCGGCTCACGGTCGAGCCGCACGCCGGGCTCGTGGTGCCGGTCGGATCGTTCGCGCTGGTGACCGAGCCGCGCGGACGGGGTCGCGGCATCCGTCTCCCTCCACGATGACGACGGCGAGGTGGTACCCGGCGCGAGCGCCGAGTGCGCGGACGCCCGCGGGACCATCACCACCCGCGTCGGCGCCGTGATCGGGTGCGCGGACGGCGCCCTGCTCGCGACGCTGGTCGAGGGGGAGGTCGAGCTGGAGCGCATCCCCTACCCCGCCGGTTCCACCGCGCCGCCGGCGACCGCGTTCGCGAACCGCGAGGGCCGGCCGACGGTCGCCGCGCTCGCCGGAGACCAGGGGATCTGGCTGCTCGACACCCGCGCACGCACCTGGACGCTGCTGCCCGCCCCCGCGCCGCTCGTGCAGGTGACCGCCGTCGACGACGACGCGAACCACGTGCTCGCGCTCACCCGCTCGGTCGTGTGCTCGTGCTCGACGGGGACGACGGGGGAGTGCTCGCGCAGACCGAGCCGCTGGTCGCAGAGTCGCTCACGGCAGGGATCGGGATGCCGCTGCTCGTGGCCGACCAGCAGCGCGCGTACCTCAACGCCCCGGCCGAGCAGCGGCTCTACGAGATCGACTTCGCCGACGCCGCGCGCATCGCCCGGACGTTCCCGACCGAATCGGTACCCGCCTTCCTCGTGGAGACGGGCCGATGACCCGGCGCCTTGCGGCCGCGCTCGCGCTCGCCGTCGCCGCCACCGCGCTCGCCGGCTGCGCGCGCCGCTCAGAGCGACCAGCCGCTGGTCGTGGTCTCGACGAACATCCTCGGCGACGTCGTCTCCGAGCTCGTCGGCGATGAGGCCGAGGTCGTGACGCTCATGCACCCGAACGCCGACCCGCACTCGTTCGAGATCTCGGCGCAGGAGGTCGCGCGCCTGCGGTCGGCCGACCTGCGTCGTCTCGAACGGCCTGGGCCTCGAAGAGGGCCTGCAGCAGCACCTCGACGCAGCCGCGGCCGCCGGCGTGCGCGACGTTCGTGGCGGGCGACGCGATCGACGTGCTCGACGTACGCAGCAGGGCGATGCGGCCGGGATGCCGGACTCGCACTTCTGGACCGATCCCGCGCGCATGCTCGACGTCGTCGACGCACTCGCTCCCGTGCTGGCGGGTCTGCCCGGTGTCGACGCGAGGCAATGTCGAGGACGCGACCGCCGCCTACCGCGCCGAGCTCGAGACCCTCGACGCCGATATGACGGCGGCGTTCGCGGCGATCCCCGCCGACCGGCGCGCGCTCGTGACCAACCACCACGTCTTCGGCTACCTCGCCGACCGGTTCGACTTCGACGGTCGTCGGGCGCCGTGATCCCCGGCGGCACGACGCTCGCCGCGCCCAGCGCCTCCGACCTCGCCGATCTCGTCGACGCGGTCGAGCAGACGGGCGTGCCCACCGATCTTCGCGGAGTCGTCGTCGCCCGACCGCCTGGTGCAGGCGCTCGCCGAGCGAGGCCGACGTGCACGTCGACGTCGTCGAGCTGTTCACCGAGTCGCTCACCGAAGCCGGACGGCGGCGCCCCGGACTACCTGACCATGATGCGCGTCAACACCGAGCGCATCGCCACCGGGCTCTCTCCGTGAGCGCCCACCCCACAGAAAGAGGAACACACATGCGCACACGCACCACTCCGTCGCGCCGCTCTGACTCGCCGTCGCTCTCGGCGCCATCGCGACCCTCGCGGCCTGTTCGACGACTCCGGCAGGCACCGGTCCCGCCGCCACGGCACCGACGCCGAGCGCGGCCGCGGCGACCGCGCGATCGCGGTCTCGTATGAGGGCGGCATCCTCGTCCTCGACGGCGACGACCCTCGAGACCGTCGGCCGACCTCGAGACCGAGGAGTTCACCCGCCTCAACCCCGCCGGCGACGGCCGGCACGTCATGGTCACGATGAGCGAGGGCTTCCAGGTGCTCGACACCGGGGCCGGCACCACCGAGCGAGCCGAGCTCACCGACCTCGTCTTCGCGGCCGACACCCCGGGCCACGTCGTGCGCCACGGCGGCAAGACGATCCTCTACGCCGACGGCACGAGCGACACGACCATCTTCGACACCGCCGACCTCGCCGAGGCGGACGGCGAGCTGCCCGAGACCGAGACGATCGCCGGGTGTCGAGGCGCACCACGGCGTGTCGGTCGTGCTCGAGGACGGCACGTTCCTCACCACGGTCGGCAACGCCGATGGACGCAACGGCATCGTCGTGCAGGACGCGTCCGGCGCGGTCATCGCGCAGAGCGACGAGTGCCCCGGGCGTGCACGGTGAGGGCACCGCCGCCGACGAGGCCGTGGTCTTCGGCTGCGAGGACGGCGCTGCTGCTCTACCGCGACGGCGAGATCACCAAGCTCGACGGCGCCCGACCAGCCGTACGGCCGCATCGGCAACGCTTACGTCAGCGAGACCAGCCCGCTCGTCGTCGGCGACTACAAGACCGACCCGGATGCCGAGGGCTACCTGCTGCGACGCCGTCACCGTGATCGACACGGAGGCCGACGACCCTCGAGGTCGTCGATCTGCCGGAGGGCGTCGAGTACACGTTCCGCGACGTCGCGCGCGGGCCCGGTCGACCTCGCGTACATCCTCTCGCACGCGACGGGTCGATCCACGTGCTCGACCCCGAGACGCGGCGAGATCACCGACGCGTTCCCGGTGATCGAGGCCTGGGAGAGTCCCGTCGAGTGGCAGGACCCGCACCCGGCGATCTCGTCGCGGGCGACATCGCGTACGTCACCGAGCCGGCGACGAACGAGATCCACGCGGTCGACCTCACCACCGGTGAGGTGCTGACGTCGGTGAGCTCGACGTGACCCCGAACGAGATCGCGGTCGCGCAGGGCTGACCCGTTGGTGCGCGAGAGGGCGGGGCGGCGGCGTCCCGTCCTCTTCGCGGGCCTCAGGAGTAGCGGTCGCAGTCGTCGTCCGGCGCGTCGAGCCCGAGAAGCCGTGCTTCCGTCCAGTTGATCAGGACGGGGAGGAAGCGCGACTTCGGCAGCAGCGGGCGCAGGTGGTCGTAGCCGCCGTAGACGGCCCAGCGGACGCGGTCGCCTTGGGCGCAGAGCTGGTCCACGAAGTCCTGCTGCAGCTGCGGGGGGATCACCTCGTCGTCGGTGCCCCAGGTCACGAGCACGGGAGTCTGGAACGGTCCCTGGACCGCGTTGTCGCGCAGCCGATCGCCGAGGGCGCCGACCGTCAGGTCTCCGATGTACAGCGGCTGGTCGTCCGATACCCCGAGGGCGGTGACGACCGACACCATGACGCCCGGTTCGCTGGGGCAGCGCTGCGTCATCTCCCTCACGATGGTGCGCGAGCCCGGTGCGATGTAGCGCGAGAGGTCCACCGCCGGATAGGTGTCGGCGTAGGGCACGAGCACCCACGAGATCAGGATCGACAGCTCCGGGCCGGCGTCGCGCTGCGTGATCTCCTCCGCCAGGGCGAGGGGGTCGGTGACGGGAGCGAGGACGGCCGTGCCGAGCAGGTTGACCGTCGGCGCGTAGTCCTCTGCGATCTGCGACATCCACAGGGCCGCGTGGCCACCCTGCGAGTGGCCCCACGCGACGGTGTCGGGCAGCAGGGCGAGGCCTTCGATCTCTCGCGCGGCGAGGACGGCATCCAGCGACGATCGCGCCTCTCCGACACCGATGAGATACGGGAACACGCCGGGTGCGCCCTGACCGGAGTAGTCCGAGGCGACGACCACCCAGCCGCGCTCGATGGCGTCGTTCACCGCGGGGATGGCCCAGTGGGTGGCGGACTCGTGGCGCAGGCTCGGCGCGCAGCCCCGCGCGACGCCCGTGGTGCCGTGGTTCCACGCGACGACGGGTCGAGCCCCCGCACGGTCGATGCTCGGGGCGATCACCAGGGCGCTCGCGATCGCGGGAGCGCCGAGCGCATCCCGTGTCGTGTACAGGATGCGCGTGACGGTCGCGTCGGGCGGGGCCGTGCCCGCGAAGGCGTCCGAGCGGATCAGCCGGCCGTGATCGTCGGGGACGGCGGCGGGCGGATCGTAGAACGCGTCGACGACGGGGGCGCCCTCTTTCAGCCACTCGTCGAGTGCCCAGGCTCCGGCCGACGTCGCGATGAGCACGACGGCGAGTGCCCAGCGTCCGGCCGCCCACCATCGCTGCGTCGTCGGACTCAGGGGCTCGGGCTCGTCCGGTTCAGCGTCGTCGGCGGGGCGGCGTCGCACGGCGACCCGCACGAACCGCAGCAGCAGCGATGCGCCGTAGACGAAGGTGCGCAGGCCGAAGACCACGGCGACGAGCAGCACGGTGACGTCGGGCCACGACAGCGTCAGGATGCCGAAGACGATCTGGCTGGCACCCCAGGCGACCGCCAGAACGCGCTCGCTGAGCCTCCCGCCCCGCACGGCGTCGCCGAGTGCGGCGAGGCCGCCGATCAGCAGCAGGATGGCGAGCGCTCGCGGGAGCAGATCGAGGCCGCGGTCGAGCAGCAGCAGGATGGCCGCGCCGGCGATGATCCATGCGGCCGCGATGAGTCTCGGCCACAGCCGGCCGGTTCCCCGATGGGTCAGGATCTCGGCGACGCCGGCGATGATGGCGGTGAGTCCCACGTAGATGCCGAGGAGCAGGATCGACGTGAGCGGGCGCGTGACGATCAGGGCGCCGAGGACGACGAGGACCAGCCCGGCGGCCAGCACGAGGGGAAGAGGCGCGCGCTCGAGGAGAAGGGGAAGTGCTCCCCGTCTCGGCAGGAGTCGAACCTTCACCTGTGGCGCCATCAGTCTCATGTTAGACACGGGCGAGACTGCTGGACGTCGGGCGCGGCGGTCGATACCCCCGGCTGGCCCGCGGGCGCAGCCGCTCGTCACCGCCGGGTCGCGACGTACACGGTGTTCGACGACGTGCCGCCGGTGAGGCGGTTGGCGAAGTCGACGACGTGGGCCGTGGCGCCGTCGAACACCGACGACAGCGTGGCCATGAAGCCGGCATCCGGCGGGTCGTCCGACCACAGCGCGAAGACGCCGCCCTCGGCGAGGTGCCGCGCGAGCGACTCGAGGCCGGCCGTCGTGTAGAGGTCGGCGTGGCTCGGGTCGAGCGTGAAGGTGGGGGAGTGGTCGACGTCGAGCAGGATGGCGTCGTACAGCGCGCTGCCGGGCTCCGGCGCCTGCCGCACGACCGCGAAGAAGTCGTCGTGCACCAGTGAGGTGCGCGGGTCCCGCACCAGCTGCGCCGACACCGGCAGCAGCTCGCGCTCGTGCCAGCCGATGACGGCGGGCAGCGCGTCGATCACGACGAGGCGGCCGACGCGCTCGTCGGTCAGGGCGGTGGCGGCGGTGTAGCCGAGGCCGAGGCCTCCGACGAGCACGTTCGAGGTCGGTGCCGTGCGCCGCCGCGAGTCCGAGCGTCGCGAGCTCTTCCTCGGCGACGGTGAACAGGCTCGACATGAGGTACTCGTCCTTGAGCTTCACCTCGTAGATCTGCTCGCCCGTCTCCGGGTCGGCGCGCCGCCGCAGGGTCAGCTCGCCCATCCGTGTCTCTTGATAGTCGAGTTCTTCGAATCGGGCGATCATGCGGCTTCCGTTCTGGCGAGGGGATGCCGGCACCCGGCGTGCCCTCGCACGTCCATCCTCGCTGATCGCTGCGTGGGTGTCAGGCGGGCTCGCGCTCGCTGGCGGGAACCTGCTCGGACTCTCGCGGCCGGGCTCTTCGTGCGCAGGGCGCCGGAGGATGCCGAGCAGCAGCGAGCCGACGACGCCGATCACCAGGGCGACGGACACCGGGAGGAGCGCGAGTGCGGGCATGGTGAGTGCGGAGAAGAAGACTTGGATGCCGTACTCGGCCATCTCCGCCGGGTACGGCGCCAGCACGCGCGTGCCGGCTGCCGACGAGACTGCGGTGAAGAACGCAGGTCCGATCCACAGCGCAGCGAGACTGACGACGACGGCGGCGATACGCCCGCCCGTGCGGAACCCGCACCACGCGATGGCGCAGCCGACGAGGACGGGCGGCATCCAGCGGAGGACCGGCATGATGACCTGGACGAGGTCACTCGGGCCGAGCAGCATGAATTCGCGCAGGGCTGCGCCGACCCAGCTCGCCGACACGAGGGCGGCGAGTGAGAGGGCGATCGTGGCGCCGGGGACGGGTGCGCGTGCGATGAGCAGCAGGACGAGCGTGCTCATCATGAGCGACACGACGATGACCGCTCCGACAGCGCCGGCGTAGATCAGGGTGCGAGTGGATCGCTCGAGCAGGTCGACCGTCACGACGGTGGCTTGGGCGGCCGCGAGCACCTGCACGACGAGTACTCCGATGACGAGGGCTGTCGTGCCGTGCCGAGGTCGCCGAGGTGCCAGCGCTCGGGCGGCGATGCCGGCAGCGGCTCCGCCCACGACGAGCAGCGCGACGATGGTGACGAGGTAGTACTGGCTGAAGGGCAGCATCGCGATCGGGCTCGCAAGGGATGAGCCGTTGACGTCGAGGTTCTGCAGCGGAAGCCGGGCACCCGAGAGGCAGCCAGGGGAGCAGTCCCACGACGGCGCCGCCGGCTCCGATGAAGAACCAGGCGTAGGCGGGGAGGGGTCGGCGATCGGCGTCGGTCATTCGCGCAGACTACCCACCGTCGCCGCGAGGGCGCAGAGACGTCCAGGCGATTCACCGAGTACGTCACGCCGCTTTCGTAGCGGAGGATCGCGCTACCCGAAGACACACCCGGCGCCGGGGGTACCCTCTTTGTGTGCAGAACCAGCTGGAGTGGTTGGCCTCGTACAGTCTCTCTGGACGCGGCGCGCGGGTGCGCTGCCCGCCCGGCCCCTAGAGAGTATTCGGCTCCATTCGGAGCGATGTCACCAGCTCCGGTGGCGTCTTTGCCGGGATCGAGCGGCGTACGGAGCGGCGCAGCAGCACCGCCAGCTGCTCGGCCCGCAGATCGCGGCCGCCCGACTTGCTGGCCGTGACCGGGGAGAGCAATGAACGTGCTTCGCGGGTCGACCGTGCACCGGCCACCCCTGTTCGACGATTTGCCGAGCAAGCCGGAGACGAGCGCGGGAAGCGAGCGAGCAGTACCGCGGCGCACGACGGCGCTCCAGTGTGACGCGGTTCGTAGACAGCGCCATTGACACGGGAGACGTTCGCGTGCCGGCGCCTTCGGAGCCAAATCGCCGGGAATCGACGTCCCTGGCCATCACACCTGGAGGGACTCGAACCCCCAACCGTTTCCTTAGGACGGAACTGCTCTTCCATTGAGCTACAGAGGCTGGCCCCCCGATCCTACCGCCGGGGGAGCCGGCATCCGAAAAGCACGAAGCCGAAGCCGTCAGTACTCGCTGCCGGGGAAGAAGTCGTCGACGTCGGCCTCGCTGAACGGAGCATCACCCGAGGGGGCGCGCAGCCGTTCGGTCTTGTGGCGCAGCGCGTGGAGGAACTCGGCATCCTCCAATTCCGTCTCATGCGCGCCGTCCTTCACGGCGTTCACGTCCGTGCGCCACCCGATGAGCAGCTGCACGCGGTGAATGAGTCCCGGTTTCGCCAGGTAGGGGATCTCGATGACCTCGGTCAGCTGCTCCTGCACGAGCGCGCCGCTGTACTCCATGACCGCATCGGCGATCTCGTCGCCGGTGAGATACGCGCCGGCGCGGTTTTCCAGTGTCTTCATGCTCTGCCCTGTTCCGTTGAGGGGTTTGCACGACACCGGGGTCCTGGGCGCCATAGCAATTTTATCGCGACTTCTGTCTGCTGGTCAGGGAGTTTCATCCTTCAGATGAAGTTCCCGGCGAACGAGCCGGCCTGCCACATCACTGATGCGCAGCCCGTGATCCCGCGCGTAGGTGCGCATCAGTTCGAACGCCTCGTCGATCGGCACGCCGTTCGTGAACGAGACGACACCCTTGGCCTGCTCGATCACGATCCGCGTGCTCAGCGCGAGCTCGAGCTGCTGGGTGAGCGCCTCGGACTCCCGCAGAGTTCTTTCATGCAGGATGCCGATGGTCGCGACATCCGCGAATGCCCGAGCTGTGACGAGATCCTCCTCAGGAGCCCCGCCCGCCTCGGACCGCAGCAGGTTGAGCGTGCCGATGGTGACGTCGCGCAGTCGCAGCGGGATCGCTTCCGCCGACCGGAACCCCTGTGCGGTCGCGCTGTCGCGGAACGCGCCCCACTCGTCGGACACGGCCGCGATGTCGGGCACCGTCACGACGGCGCCGGTGCGGTAGCACTCGATGCACGGACCCGCCTGCGCACCCAGCTGCATGGTCTCCACCAGGTGGGTGCCCTCGCTCGTCGACGCGATCAGCTCGAGTTCTCCCGGTGGAGTCTGCGAGCAGGATGCCGGCGGCCGTCGCCGCGAGATGCTCATGGCAGGCATCCACCAGCGACTGCAGCAGGTCCACGACGTCGTAGTCGTCGACGAGGGTGTCGGCGAGCATGGCGAAGGTCTTCAGCAGGCGGGCTTCGCGGGTGAGGTCGGTCATGGCTGCACCTCGATGCGTCCGTCCACGCGATGGAAGCGCAGCGCGCCGCTCACGACGTCGGTCGCGACATCCATCACCGCTCTCCCCGTCGAGAAGGCATGTGCCTGCACGACCAGCTGTGCGTCTTCAGCCGAGATGTCGAGCTGGGCGAGCACGACGCCGGTCGCCTGATGCACGACGCGGCGCGAATGCGGATTGCCCGTCGGCTCGAGGTCGTCGACCGTCTTCAAGGCGCTGCGCAGCACGTTGCGCCCTATGACATCGGCGAGGGCAGACGCCCGCCGGGTCTGGCTGTCGGTGAGTGTGAGCGGCTCGCGGGTGTACATGTCGACGGCGCCGATCCGCAGCGGACCGACGACGAGCGGGAACGCGAACATCGAGGTCACGTCCTCCTCGCGCGCGGCATCCGCGAAGGCCGGCCAGCGCGAGCGACCGCCCGTCGCCATCGCGCTCTCCGAGATCGGATGCCCCGAGCGCAGGGCATCCCAGCACGGACCCTCGCCGAGATCGAACTGCAGCTCGTCCAGGCGCGCCGCGCGCCCGTCTGTCGCCGAGAGCGTCTCGCTGCCCAGCAGATCGCCGAGGGTCGAGACCGAGGCCCCGTTCACCGGGAACAGACGCACGAACGCGGCGCCGTAGTGGCGCGGATCCTCGCGTCCGAGCTCGTCGAGCGCCGTCGCAAAGGAATCGTGCATCACGTCACCCCCCTCGCACTCGTCTGAGCTGTGCCAGTACTCGACGCTATTTCGCGTCCCCCGCGACCAGCACCGGGGTTGACAATACCCATCTGGGAGCGGCGGGTCCACGCCGGCGAGTTTGGCGGCATCGGCATGTGATTGGTCGAACCAAAGCCGGGGATTCTGTCGTGGGAAAGGGGATGCCGGGACGTCTGCGACGACACGCCCGCGCGGGGGAGCCCACGGTCGGGTGCACTCGGTTGGATCAGGATGCCGGTGCCCGGCCGTCGCGGTCGGGTTGGTCCATGTGGAGGGTTGGGCGCGTGACGACGGTGCCTGCGTCGGCAGCCTTGCGGGGGCGCTGCGAATCCGGGCCCCACCACCGTTGGCTCGGAACGCCGATCCCCGGGTGCCCATGCCCCGCCGTCGCGATCGGGTGGCGCCATCCGGTGTTCCTGGCTCGTGACGACGATGACTGCGCAGGCATGTCGGCGGGACGCGGCAGTGCGTGGCCTCACCACCGCTTGGTCCGGATGCCGATGCCGGGGTGCCCATGCCCGGCCGTCGCGGTCGGGTGGCGCCATCCGGTGTTTCCTGGCTCGGGACGACGATGACTGCGCCGGCATGTCGGCGGGGACGCAGCGTGTCGTCGCCGCACCACCGCGGGGTAAGGGGATGCCGCTGCCCGGCCGTCGCGATGGGGTGGTCCATGTGGAGGCTCGGGCGCCGGGACGCTGCGAGTCCCGAGCCCCTCCACCGTTGGCTCGGAACGCCCATCCCAGGATGCTCATGCGCCGCCGTCGCGATCGGGTGGCGCCATCCGGTGTTCCTGGCTCGTCACGACGATGACTGCGCAGGCATGTCGGCGGGACGCGGCAGTGCGTGGCCGCACCACCGCTTGGTCCGGATGCCGATGCCGGCCGTCGCAGTCGGGTTGGTCATGCGGAGGCTCCGACACGCGATGACGATGACTGTGCCGTCATGTCGGTGGGGACGCAAAAGGTCGTCGCCCACCATCCGCTGGGTCGAATGCCGATCCCAAGATGCCGATGCCCCTCCGTCGCGATGGGGTGGGGCGATCCGGTGGCGCCGGGCTCGCGACGACGTCGCCTGTAGCCGCGCTCTCACCGGCGGAGATTGCGGCATCGTCATACCGCGCACCGCGCGAGGGATCGAACTCGGTTTCCCGCCATCGGGGTGAGCGCGTCACCGGGGAGGTACCGGCTCGTGAGCGTGCTGTGCCGTCGCACCGTTCGTGATGGGAGGCGTCTCCCGCCGACGAGGTTCGATGTTCGCGACGCGGAGGTGACGGCAGTGGCGAATCCCGAGCCGCACTGGATCGGTCGCGGTAGCGGATCAAGGCCGGCTGCGCACCATTCGGGTCGGCGTCGAATCCGTAAGGCGCGATCGAACATGTGAACTACGCGGGATGTTCCAATCGAAGGAGCAATGTCGGAGGTATCTCCTAGTCTTTAGATATGGCAATCGACACCGACTTCCCACCCGACGACGCGGGCGACGCCGCGTGGGGTGAGTCGGAGTGGGGCTGGCACGATGCTCCGGTGCCCGACGATGTGGATCTGTGACCGAGGTGGCCGACATGATGGCGGTGTTCGCGGCGCAGCGGCTGATGCGGGTGGAGGCGATGCGGCGCAACGCGCTCGCCGACGCCGCCCGGTATGGCGGGGCGGTGCAGACCGTGGTGGAACGCTCTTTGCGGCTGGAGTTGGCGGCGGCGCTGCGGGTCACCGAGCATGCCGCCGCCACCCTGCTGAGTTTCGCGCAGGCGCTGGTGCACCGGTACCCGGCCGCACTGGACTCGCTGGGTCGCGCGGGGATGACCGAGCGGCACGCCGAGATCCTCGTCGACCTGCTCGACACCGCCGACCCCGACCAGCGGGAACGCCTGCTGCCGCGCGCGGTGGAACTGGCCGAAGAACTTCCGGTGGGCGGGTTCCGCCGGGCGCTGCGCCGCCTCGTCGAACTCGAACAGGCCGCCACCCTGCCCGAGCGGCACGAGACCGCCCTGCAGGGCCGGCGGGTGGTGGTCGAGCCGGCCGGTGACGGTATGGCCTGGATCCACGCGCTCCTGCCCGCGGTCGAAGCCCACGCGATCCACAACCGGCTCACCGCGATGGCCAAGGCGATCTGCGCCCACCCTGACGAAACCCGCACCCGTGACCAGGTCCGCGCCGACATCTTCGGCGACCTCCTCGTCGACGGTCACACCACCCACCTCGCCCCCGAGGCGCGCGGTATCCGCGCCACCGTGGCCGTCACCGTCCCGGTACTGTCCCTCCTCGACGAAACCGGTCCGGACACCGACGGCCCCGGTCCGGCCGAGGCGGCACCGGCCGTGGTGGAAGGACTCGGGCCGATCCCGCGGGGCCGGGCCCGCGAGCTCGCTGGGGGCGCCGACGGCTGGACCCGCATCCTCACCCACCCCGAAACCGGGATCGTGCTCTCCGTCGGCCGCGACCACTACCGACCCCCACCCGCACTGCGCCGCCTGGTGCGCTGGCGCGCCGACCGATGTATGGCCCCCGGATGCGGGATCCCCGCCGCCCGATGCGAAATCGACCACACCATCGCCTGGGAACACGGCGGCCCCACCGCACTGACCAACCTCGCCCCACTGTGCAAAGGACACCACACCATCAAGCACCACGGCGGCTGGCAAGTCGAACACATCGACGGGTCCGGCGGCGCCCTGCAATGGACCTCCCCCAGCGGACGCCACTACACCGTCCACCCCGAACGACGCGTACCCGTCTTCCGAACCACCCCCGACACCACCCCAGCGCCCTTCTGAGGCGCGTCGGCGCCCTCTTCAGGCACGTCGGCGCCCTTCTGAAACCACCCCAGCGCGCTTCTGAAACGGCCCCGCCCTTCTGAAGCTGCTCGGCGCCCTTCTGAAGCTGCCCCGCGCCCTTGTGAGGCAGGTCGGCGTTCTTCTGAAACCACCCCGACGCCCTTCCGAGGCACGTCGGCGCCCTCCTGAAACCACCCGGCGCCCTCCTGACCCCCCCGGCGCCCTCCTGAAACCACCCCGGGGTCCTTCTGAAGTCACCCTGCGCCCTCTTGAGGCACGTCGGCGCTCTTCTGAAACTGCCCCGCGCCCTTCTGAGGCACATCGGCGCCCTCCTGAAACCACCCCGGCGTCCTTCTAGGCACGTCGGCGCCCTTCGAGCCCCGGCGCCCCCTGAATCACGTCGGCGCCCTTCTGAAGTCACCCGTCGACGTTCTGAAACCACCCGTCGACGTCTGAGGTCACCCGTCGACGTTCTGGCACTGCCCCGGCGCCCTTCGAGGCCACCCGGCGACGCTCCGAGAGACGCCCCCGGCCACACTCCGAGCGAATCACACCCCGGCATGAGCGCCCCGATCCAGTGCGGCTCGTTACGATGCCACCAGAGCCGCGACGCCGCCGTCGCGGGGGAGTGAGGAAGCCGTGACGGTGACCATCCGGGTCCGCGCCGAACGCGCGCCAGGAGAAAAGCGGGTCGCCGCGACGCCCGACAGCATCAGAAAGCTGATCGCGGCCGGCGCAGTCGTCGAGATCGAATCGGGCGCGGGCACACACTCCTTGATTCCGGATGCCGCGTACCAGGCTGCCGGCGCGACCACCGTCGATTCCGGCACAGCCCCAGACGCAGCGCCGGGAGCAGCGCCGGGCAGCGGCATCCTGTTCCACGTCCGTCCGCTGTCGGCGACCGACATCGTGGCGCTGCCCCCGGGAACGGTGACGGTGGGCGTGCTCGACCCCTTCCAGAACGCCGCCGCCATCGAGGCCGCCCGCGCCGGCGGCGTGACGACCTTCGCGCTCGACCTGCTGCCGCGCATCTCGCGCGCCCAGTCGATGGACGTGCTCTCGTCGCAGGCGCTGCTGTCGGGCTACCGCCTCGCGACGATCGCCGCCGACGCCTTCGGCCGCATGTTCGGCATGACCATGACCGCCGCCGGCACCCTGGCGCCGGCCCGAGTGCTGGTGCTCGGCGCGGGCGTCGCCGGACTCTCGGCCATCGCGACCGCCAAGCGCCTGGGCGGCATCGTCTCGGCCAACGACGTGCGCGCCGCCTCCGCCGACGAGGTGCGCTCGGTCGGCGGCACCTTCATCGACCTCGACATGGGCACCGCCGACGCGGCCGGCGGCTACGCCAAGGAACTCGCCGAAGACCGCGCCAAGAGACAGCGAGAGCTGCTGACGCCGCACATCGCGGCATCCGACATCGTCCTCACCACCGCTGCGGTGCCCGGGCGCGCGGCGCCACTCCTGATCACCGCCGACATGCTCGCCGGCATGAAGCCCGGCTCGGTGCTCGTCGACCTCGCCGCCGAGTCCGGGGGCAACATCGAAGGCTCGATCCCAGGCGAGCGGCGCGAGATCGCCGTCACCGGCGGCACGGTGACCCTGATCGGGGCGCGCGACCTGCCGTCCGACCTCGCGCCCGACGCGACCAAGCTGTTCGCCATGAACTGCGCGAACTTCGCGGGACTGCTGCTGAAAGAGGGGGAGACGGTGCTCGACTTCGACGATGAGCTGGTCGCGGGAAGCGCGATCACCCACGACGGGCGGATCGTGAACGATCGCGTCGCCGCCGCGCTCGAAGGGACGGGCGCCTGATGGACGGCTTCGCGCTGCTGACGATCACGATCCTCGCGGTCTTCCTCGGCTTCGAGGTGGTCTCCAAGGTCTCGAGCACGCTGCACACCCCCCTCATGAGCGAGGCCAACGCGATCCACGGCATCATCCTGCTCGGCGCGATCATGGTCGCCGGCTCCGCCGAAGACGCGCTCTCCCTCGCGCTCTCGACGATCGCCGTGCTGCTGGCGACCATCAACGTCGTCGGCGGCTTCGTCGTCACCGACCGCATGCTCGTGATGTTCTCCGCCAAGCCGCGACGGACGGCGGTGGACGCATGAACCTCCTGCCCCCCGAGGTCGTCACCGTCTGCTACATCCTCGCGGCGGTGCTGTTCGTCCTCGCCCTCAAGGGCCTCGGCAACCCCCGCACCGCACGCCGCGCCAACCTGCTCGGCGCCGCCGGAGCCGCCCTCGCCGTGCTGGCGTACTGCCTGAGCACCGAGCTGAACAACATCGTGTGGATCGCCGGCGCCGTCATCCTCGGCGCGCTGATCGCCGTACCCGCGGCCCGGCGCGTGCAGATGACGCAGATGCCCCAGCTCGTCGCCGCCTTCAACGGCGTCGGCGGCGGCGCGGCCGCGCTCGTCGCCCTGGTCGAGGTCGGCCACAGCGACAACCCGTGGACGCTCGGCGTCGTCGCCTTCACCGTCCTGATCGGCGGCGTCTCGCTGACCGGCTCGTTCATCACGTTCGGCAAGCTGCAGGGCGTCCTCACCGCGAAGGCCGTGACGTTCCCCGGCCTCCGCGCGATCATGGTGCTGCTCGTCCTCGAGCGCCCTCGCCGCGGCCACCGCGCTCGTGGTCACCGGCGACTTCCTCTACGCGGTCGTCCTCGTCGCCATCGGCCTGGTGCTCGGCGTCCTGCTCGTGCTGCCGATCGGCGGCGCCGACGTGCCCATCGTGATCTCGCTGCTCAACGCCTTCACGGGACTCGCGGTCGCGGCATCCGGTCTCGTCCTGGCCAATGTGCTGCTGCTCATCGCGGGCACGCTCGTCGGCGCGAGCGGCACCATCCTCACCATGGCGATGGCCAAGGCCATGGGCCGCACGGTCACCGGCATCGTGTTCGGGGCCTTCCGCGCCCACGTCGCGGGCGGCCCCACCGGAGGCGCCAGCGACCGCCCGGTGCGCACCATGTCGGAGGGCGACGTCGCCATCCTGCTCGACTACGCCCAGCGCGTCGTGATCGTGCCGGGCTACGGCCTCGCCGTCGCCGGAGCCCACCACGCCGCAGCGGAGCTCGCCGAGGTGCTCAAGGGCCGCGGCGTCGACGTCGTGTTCGGCATCCATCCCGTCGCCGGCCGCATGCCGGGGCACATGAACGTGCTGCTCGCCGAGGCGAACGTGCCCTACGACGCGCTCGTCGAGATGGACGAGGTCAACCCGCGGTTCAAGACCACCGACCTGGTGCTGGTCGTGGGCGCCAACGACGTCGTCAACCCGGCGGCGAAGACCTCACCCGGATCGCCCATTTACGGGATGCCGATCCTCACGGTCGCCGACGCGCAGCAGGTCGTCTTCCTCAAGCGCTCGCTGAACCCCGGCTTCGCCGGCATCGAGAACGAGCTCTTCTACGACCCGAAGGTCTCGATCGTGCTCGGCGACGCCAAGCACACGCTCACGAAGCTGCTCTCGACGGTCAAGGCGAACGCCTAGCCCGGAAGAGCGGATTGGCTCAGTGGGCGGCTTCGTACGCCTCGAGAACGGATGCCGGCACCCGCCCCCGCTCCGACACCTTGTGCCCGTTGTCCTTGGCCCACGCGCGGATGGCGCTGAAGTCCTGCTGGTTGGTGCGGCGACGCTTGCGCGGAGCCGACCCTCCCGAGCCGTTCGACCCGCGACCGGACCCCACGCTGCGACCGGCGGCCACGAACGGCGCGAGCGCCTCGCGCAGCGCGGCGGCGTTGCCGTCGGTCAGGTCGATCTCATAGGCGACACCGTCGAGGGAGAACAGAACGGTCTCACCTTCGCCGATTTCGAGGATGGTCCCGTCGAGGTCGTCGACGAGCTGATGCACGATTCTGCGAGCCATGCGAAGGACAATACGCCCGAATTGCCCGCGAATGGAATTACCTTGACACGACGCAATTCAAGAGACGCAATTCAAGAGACGCAATTCAAGAAATGCACAATTCGCATTTCGTCAGGGGAGAAGGCCGGCGCGACGAGCCCGAGCGACGGCGGCGTGGCGGGTCGAGGCATCCAATTTCGCCATCGCCGATTGCATGTACGACTTGACGGTGCCTTCCCGCAGATCGAGCGTGACCGCGATCTCGGCGTTCGTCGCGCCGAGCGCGGCACAGGCGAGCACGTCGACCTCGCGCGGCGACAGGCGCACGTCGAGGCTGAGAGGCGGCTCGATCTCGGAGTGCGACAGCGCGGCCAGGCGCTGCTCGAGACGGGCGAGCCGATCGCGCAGAAGCGGGTCGTCGACGCCGGCAGCGATGCTGCGCAGCTCGGCGTAGGTCTGGCGCAGCTCTTCGCGCGCCGCGGGCGCCATCGTGGCGGCATCGCTCGGGCGCGGCGGTGAGGGCGAGCCGGCGCAGCACCTCCTCGCGGATGCGCAGCTCGGCCGAGAGCTCTTCGGCGACGGCGAAGGCCGGCTTCGCGACGACGTCGCCCACGGGCGCCTCGGCCCACGAGCCGCAGTAGATGACGCCGCGCGCACGGTCGCCGACGAGCACCGGAACGGCGAAGAGCGTCGAGATGCCCTCGCCGAGCACCGCTCGGTCGTAGTCGTGGGTGATGGCGCGCGACGAGCGGTAGTTCAGTGCCAGGCGCGGCCGCTTCTCGACGAGGGCCCGACCGCCGAGTCCGCGTGACGCCTGCACCACGAGGCCATCGAGACTGCGCGTGCGCGCTCCGACCACCGAAGTGACGTGGATCGCGTCGTCGCGCTCGAGCCCCCCGAACGCGACGGGGAAGTGGGTGCGCCGGACGAGGTCGGCCACGGCGCGGGCCAGCGCCTCGGTATCGGTCTCGAGGGTCTGGCTCGGACTCTTCGTACGGCTGCCGGTCTGCGCGGCCACGTACTACCTACTTCCGGGGGTGTCGGCGTCCTCGCCGCTTTTCGTAGCGTAGACGCTACCACCGGAGCCGGCGCTCGATCCCGCCGCCCGGCACACCCGCGGCGCAAGGAAGCGCCCGTGCATGAGGCAAGGAGGCCACAATGTCCGAACCCAGGATCGATGCCGCTCCACCCGGTGGCGTCGACTACATCGCGGAGGAGCAGTCCCCGCAGTTCACCGAGCTGAAGCGACGGCAGCGCGGATTCGTCTTCCCCCTGTCGATCGCCTTCCTCGTCTGGTACTTCGCCTACGTGCTCCTGTCGTCGTTCGCGCCGGAGTTCATGGCCCAGCAGGTGTGGGGCTACGTCACGGTCGGCCTCCTCCTGGGGCTCGGCCAGTTCGTCACGACCTTCGCGATCACGATGACGTACGTCGCGTACGCGAACCGCAAGCTCGACCCGATCGCCGAGGAGATCCGCGAGGACCTCGAGCAGAAGCAGGAGAAGTCGGCATGAACGACGCATTCGGCGCGATTGAGGCGGCCGTGACGACGGTCGAGAACAACCCCCTCCTGAACATCTCGATCTTCGGCGCGTTCGTCGCCGTGACGCTGTTCATCGTCATCCGGGCCAGCCGCAACAACAAGACCGCGGCGGACTACTACGCGGCGGGGCGCTCCTTCACCGGTCCTCAGAACGGCTTCGCGATCTCGGGCGACTATCTCTCGGCGGCCTCGTTCCTCGGCATCTGCGGCGCGATCGCGATCAACGGGTACGACGGCTTCCTGTACTCGATCGGGTTCCTCGTCGCGTGGCTGGTCGCGCTGCTGCTCGTGGCCGAGCTGATGCGCAACACCGGCAAGTTCACGATGGCCGACGTGCTGTCGTTCCGCCTCAAGGAGCGTCCGGTGCGCATGGCGGCCGCCATCACCACCCTGGCCGTCTGCTTCTTCTACCTGCTCGCGCAGATGGCGGGCGCGGGCGGTCTGGTGTCGCTGCTGCTGGGCATCGACGAGTGGATCGGCCAGTCGCTGGTCGTCGCGGTCGTCGGCGCGCTGATGATCGTGTACGTCCTCGTCGGCGGGATGAAGGGCACCACCTGGGTGCAGATCGTGAAGGCGTTCCTGCTCATCGGCGGTGCGCTCGTCATGACCATCTGGGTGCTGGCGATCAACGGCTTCAGCCTCGACAACCTGCTCGCCAGCGCGGTCGAGCAGTCCGTCACCGACCCGCAGGACGCGATCCTCGGACCGGGGCTGCAGTACGGCGCCAACCCGTGGGACTTCATCTCTCTCGCGATCGCCCTCGTGCTCGGCACCGCGGGTCTGCCGCACGTGCTGATGCGGTTCTACACGGTGCCCACGGCCAAGGAGGCGCGACGTTCGGTCGTGTGGGCCATCTGGCTGATCGGACTCTTCTACCTGCTGACGCTCGTCCTCGGCTACGGCGCTGCGGCGCTCGTCGGTCCGGAGACGATCAAGGCGGCACCCGGCGGCGCGAACTCCGCGGCACCGCTGCTCGCGCTCGCGCTCGGCGGCCCGATCCTGATGGGGTTCATCTCGGCCGTGGCCTTCGCCACGATCCTCGCCGTGGTGGCCGGACTCACCATCACCGCCGCCGCCTCGTTCGCGCACGACATCTACGCCAACGTCGTCAAGAAGGGCAACGTTCCGCCCGACGGCGAGGTCAAGGTCGCACGGCGCACGGTCGTGGTGATCGGCATCCTCGCGATCCTCGGCGGCATCGGCGTGCAGGGGCAGAACATCGCGTTCCTGGTGGCGCTCGCCTTCGCGGTCGCCGCCTCGGCGAACCTGCCGACGATCCTGTACTCGCTCTTCTGGCGCAGGTTCACCACGCGCGGCGCGGTGTGGAGCATGTACGGCGGACTCGGCGCCGCGGTGATCCTCATCTTCCTGTCGCCGGTGTTCTGGGGCGGGGAGCTGAGCGTGTTCAAGGTGGGCACGCCGATCTGGCCGCTGAACAACCCGGGCATCGTCTCGATCCCGCTGGGCTTCTTCCTCGGCTGGCTCGGATCGGTCACCTCGCGCCGGGCGGAGGATCGTCGCAAGGCCGCCGAGATGGACGTGCGCTCGCTCACCGGCTTCGGCGCCGAGAAGGCCACGAGCCACTGACCCCGAACGGGCCGCGGGCGGCCTACTCGCCCGCGGCCCGTTCGAGATCGATGAGGTACTGCTTGACCTCGGGGTGGCCGCCGTACTCGCCGAGCGAGCCGTCCGCCCGCACCACGCGATGCACCGGCACCACGATCGAGAACGGCGTCGTCGCGCACGCCGTGCCCACCGCGCGCGCGGCACGCGGGCTCCCCGCCGCGATCGCGACCTCGCCGTACCCCGCCGTCTCGCCGTACGGGATGCCGCACACGGCCAGCAGCGCGTCATGCGTGAAGCCGCGGACCAGGCGCCAGTCCAGCGGCAGGTCGAACCGCTGTCGCTCGCCCTCGAAGTACTCGTCGAGCTGAGCGGCAGCGGCGTCCGCGGCATCCGTCGCTCCATGCTCCGGCAGCGCGCGCAGCCGGAGCGACACGCGCTCGATCTCGGCGCCCAGCGGACCGTCGAAGGGATGCAGTGTGACGATGCCCTCGCCGGCCGTGACGATCAGGACGTCGCCCACCGGCGACGGGTGGACGACATAGCGGTGGGGCTCCGGAACGGTCATGCGACCATCCTGTCGTGCCCCTCCGCCACGCCGTTGCGACGGCCGCCTCGTGTGGACGAGAAGCGCGCGACACAGGGTGGGGAGGAAGCGCTGATCACCCGGCGTGTCCAATACCGCGAAACTCGGCCCGGCTGCAAGTCGCGCGAACCACTCGCGCTTAGTGTGGCTCGTGTGTGGCGTGCAGAAGGCAGCGTCGTGGCAGGCGCAGAAGAGGCCGTGCCCGAGAGTGTCGTGACCCCCGGCGATCTCGGCCTCGCCGAGACCGACGTGACGGTCGCGCACATCGCCGACCCCGAACGCGAGCGGCTGCGGCTGCAGTCCGCCGAGCTCGGCGGACGTTCGACCCTGCTGCACTTCACGGACGCCAACGACTCGTCCATCGAGATCACCAAGGCGCACCCCGGCAGCCTCCCGCAGTTCATCACGGGCCGCTCGACGCTGCTGTCCAACCTCTTCCGCGACGAGGTCGCACTGCGCAACGCGCGCCTGGCCTCGGAGCGCATCACGGCCAAGAACCTCGAGCTGCGCACCACGCGCGGCCTCGAGCCCGTGCACCTCGCGGTGGGCCTGGCCGAGTGGCGCATCGGCGGGCTGGAGTGCAACGCCCCGGTGCTGCTGCGGCCCCTCGCGATCCGCCGCCACCACTCCGACTTCGAGCTCAAGCTGCACGGCGCGTTCATCGTCAACCCCGAGCTCGTCCGCGCCCTGCACAGCCACTTCGGCATCGAGCTGGACGGCCCGGCGCTCGCCTCGCTCGCGCACGACGGCGGCGTCTTCAAGCCGCAGCCCGTGATCGACCACCTGCGCGCCCTCACCTCGTGGGTCGACTCGTTCGTCGTCAAGCCGCGGCTGCTGGTGTCGACCTTCGCCGACGTCGGCAGCCCCATGGCGCGCGACGCCTACGACCTCGATCACCCCGTGCTCAACGCGCTCGCCGGGCATCCCGCCGATCGCGAGACGCTGTCGCTGCGCCGCGAGCCGGCGGTGCCGGTCAGCCCCGATGAGCGCCCTCCCGCCGCCGACACGCTGCTGCTCGACGCCGACTCCGAGCAGGAGCGCGTGCTCGCCCGCATCACCGCCGGCCAGTCGCTCGCCGTGCACACCCTGCCGGGCACGGGCGGCACCCAGACCGTCATCAACGCCGTCGGCGCGCTCGTGCGCGAGGGCAAGCGCGTGCTCGTCGTGAGCGCCCGCAGCTCCACCATCGACGGCGTGCGCCACCGCCTCGCCGGCATCGGCCTGCCGGGCCTCGCCGTCTCGCCCCGCCGCCTGCAGCGCGACCTCATCCGCGCCATCGGCCGGAACGAGAAGGCCGAGCAGCCCAAGATCGCCGACATCGACGACGCCCTCGTGAGGCTGCGCGGCGTGCTCCGCGACTACCGCGGGGCCGTGACGGCGCAGCATCCGTCTCTCGGCGTCTCCGTTCTCGAGATCCTGCGCTCCCTCGCCGACCTCGCCCGCCGCGACGACGCCCCCACCACCTCGGCGCGCTTCGACGCCGCCACGCTCGCGCGCCTCGCGCACACCCGAACGGATGCCGCGGCCCAGCTCGCCGCCGCGGCACGCCTCGGCGAGTTCCGCTTCGGACCCGACGACTCACCCTGGTACGGCGTCTCGTTCGAGACCACCGAGCAGGCGCGCGCCACGCACGCCCTGGCCGGCAAGCTGCAGCGCGCCGACGTGCCGAACCTGCTCGAGCGCGGCTACGAGCTCATCGCGCAGACGCACATGCGCCCGTTCCGCACCATCACCGAGCTCGGCGAGTACCTCACGCTGCTGCGCGGCATCCGCGACTCGCTCGACCGCTTCAGCCTGACGGTCTTCGAGCGCCCGCTGGCCGAGCTGATCGAGGCGCACTCGCCGCGGCGCGACTCGCCGACCATGACCGGCCCCAACCGCCGCCGCCTGCGCCGGCTGTCGAAGGAGTACGTGCGCCCCGGCGTGCACGTGGCCGACATGTACGAGGCGCTTCGTGCGCATCCAGCAGCAGCGCACCCAGTGGCAGCGCTACGTCGACGCCGGCGTCACCCCCGAGATCCCGCTCGGCCTCGCCGACGTGCACGTCGCGTGGCAGCGGGTCGATGCCGAGCTGAGCGAGCTCGACGCCGTGCTCGGCCGCTCGGGCGCCGACCGCCTCGCCGCGATCCCGGTCGCGCACCTCGTGCGCACGCTCGCGGGCCTCGCCGCCGAATCCGACGTCTTCGACAACCTCAAGGAGCGCGCCACGCTGCGCTCCGAACTCGCCGCGCTCGGCCTCGGACCCCTGCTCACCGAGCTCTCGGTCCGGCACGTCCCCGAAGACCGGGTCGCCGGCGAGCTCGAGTTCGCCTGGTGGCAGTCGGCGCTCGAGCTGCTGCTGCGCACCGACCGCGCCGTCCTCGGCGCCAACACCGCCGTGGTCGATCGCCTGGAGCGCGACTTCCGTCTCGTCGACGAGGCGCATGCCGCGGCATCCGGTCCTCTTCTGGCCGCCGAGCTCGCCAAGCAGTGGCGCATCGGCATCGTCGACCAGCCCGACGAGGCCGCCGCCCTGAAGGCCGCGCTCAAGAACGGCGCGGTCACCGCCGCGCCAGGTCGTCGCGACGGCCCCCAACCTCGCGCGCACGCTCGCCCCGGTGTGGCTCGCCTCTCCGTACGACGTGCCCGAGATTCCCGCCGATCCCGCTTTCGACGTGGTGATCATCGCGGATGCCGCGGCCCTGTGCGTCGCCGAGGCGGCCCCCGCGCTGCGTCGCGCCCGGCAGATCGTCGTCTTCGGCGACCCCGTCACGCAGAAGCCGACGCCGTTCCGCGTCGCTGCCGGCGCCCCCGCCGAGGAGGCGGAGCCGGCCGAGCCGTTCGACCCGACCAGCCTCTTCGAGCGCCTGGCCGAGATGCTCCCGGTCGAGACGCTCACCCGCAGCTACCGCGCCGGCGGCGAGGACCTCGCCGAGCTCGTCAACGACGCGTTCTACGGCGGCGAGCTCGTCTCGCTGCCGTGGGCAGGCTCGTACCTCGGTCGCGGCAGCCTCGGCGTCGACTACGTCGAGGGCGGCACCGGCACGCCCGACCCGATCACCGGAGCCGTCGAGAGCCCCGACGCCGAGGTCAACCGCGTGGTGACGCTCGTCGTCGAGCACGCCGTCAACCGCGGCGCCGAGTCGCTCATGGTCGTCACCGCCAGCCGCCGGCACGCCGAGCGCATCCGCGCCGCCGTCGACGCCGCGTTCGCCGGGACGCTCCGACGTCGCCGACTTCGTCTCGCGCGACACCGCCGAGCCCTTCGCCGTGCTGACCCTCGAGGAGTCCGTCGCCGAGAGCCGCGACCGCGTGATCTTCTCGCTCGGCTTCGGCCTGACCAAGCACGGCCGCGTGCTCAGCGACTTCGGCGACCTGTCGACGCCCGACGGCGAGCGGCTGCTCACGGTCGGCATGACGCGCGCGCGCCGGTCGATGGTGATCGTCTCGTCGATCCGCCCGTCGGCGTTCGACGACGGCCGCCTCGAGCACGGCGCCGCCACCCTGATGTCGATCCTCGGGGGCATCGCCGCGCGCTCGCGCGACGCCCGCCTCGAAGACCTCGCCGACCCCCTGACGCTGTCGCTGGCCAAGGAGCTGCGCCGCCTCGGGCTCTCGGTCGACGTGCACTACCGCGGACTGCTGCCGCTCGTCGCGCAGTACGACGGCAAGGCCGTGGTCGTCGAGAGCGACCCCGAGACGATCGGGGAGTCGCTGCGCGAGTCGCTGCGGCTGCGCCCGCAGATCCTGCGCCGCCTCGGCTGGCACTACGTGCGCGTGCACTCTTTCGACCTGTACAGCGATCCCGCCGGCGTCGCGCAGCGGATCGGGGCCATGCTGGGCGTGCCGCCCGAGACGCCGCGCGTCGAGACCGACACCCAGCCGCTCGATGTCGGATAGGCGTCAGCGCATCGAGCGGGTGCCCGGATCGCGTCGAGCGAAGCTCACGCCTGCGCCGGGGACGACGCCCGAGCCGGTGCCGGCCGACGACGAGACGGATGCCGCGACCCCGCCCGTGACCGGAACGGGAACCTCACGCGGCCCGAACGACGAGCAGCTGCGTCGCGACGTCCCGCCGCACTACTGACGGAGCAGGCTACTGACGGAGCAGGCTACTGCCGGCGCGGGCTCCTGCGTCGAACGCGCCGGCGGGTCGGCGAGCAGGTCGCGGATCTGCAGCAGGATCTCCTGCTCGGTGGGGAGGTCGGAGGCCTCTTCCTCGACGATGCCGGCCTTGGCCGCCGCACGCTGCTTGAGCACGTTCATGGGGTGCACGAAGACGAAGTAGACGACGACCGCCACGGCGAGGAACGCGATGATCGCGTTGATGAGGTCGCTGATCGGGAAGGTCACCGGCCCCCACAGGCCGTTCACCTGGATGCCCATCTCGCCGTTCGCGTCGGGCTTCCACACCAGCGCGATCAGCGGGTTGATGATGCTCGACACGATGGCGTTGACGACCGCCGTGAACGCGGCGCCGATGACGACCGCGACGGCGAGGTCGATGACGTTCCCGCGGAGGATGAATTCCTTGAAGCCCTTGATCACCGTGCTGTCCCTCATTCGTCTCTGGTGTGCGTCACGAGCCGGTCGAGGCCGGCGTGCTCTTCGTCTCGGACTTCGATGATGCCGAACCCGACGACGCGGCGCCACTGGATGACGAGCTGCTCGAGGCCGCGGCATCCGAGGATTTCTTCTCCCCGGCGCGCGAATCGGTGCGGTAGAAGCCGGACCCGTTGAAGGTCACGCCGATCGAGCCGTACTCCTTGCGCAGCGTGCCGCCGCATTCGGGGCACTCGGTGAGCGTCGGGTCGGCGAAGGACTGCACCGCGTCGAAGCGATGGCCGCAGTTCTTGCAGGCGTATGCGTAGGTGGGCATGATCTCTCGGGGCGTTCAGCGCCGCGCGGGCGCGAGGACAAGGGTCTGAGTGGGGGTGACGACCCCGGTCACCGGCTGGTCGTGCAGGTCGCTGGGCACCTCGTCGACGAGTTCGGAGTCGAAGATCACGGCGTACACCGGCGGGCAGCGTTCCATCGAGCCGATGGTCTTGTCGTAGTAGCCGCGGCCCCAGCCGAGGCGCATGCCCCGGCGATCGACGGCGGCGGCGGGGATCACGAGCAGGTCGACGTCGTTCACCGCGATCGGGCCGAGCAGCTCGCCGACCGGCTCGGGGAGCCCGAACATGCCCTCGGCGATGTCGCCGTCGGCGCTGGCCACGGCCCAGTCCAGCAGGCCGTCCGCGCGCGTGACGGGCAGGAGCACACGGATGCCGCGCTCGACGGCCGCGGCGACGAATTCGTGCGTGTCGGGTTCGGTCGTGATCGACAGGAAGCACGACATCGAGGTCACGCCGAGCGTGTCGACAAGCTCATCGAGCTGCGCACGCACCCCCGCGGACGCGGTCTCGCGTGCCTGCGGGGTCACCAGCTGCCGGCGCTCCCGGAGTTCGGCACGGAGGGCGCGCTTCGCGTCGGCGATCGCGTCGGACATGCTCTCGATTCTAGGCGCCGTAGAATACTTCACATGCCTTCCCATGCTTCGATCAAGGCGGTCATTCCTGCGGCCGGCCTCGGCACCCGCTTCCTGCCCGCCACCAAGGCCATGCCGAAAGAGATGCTGCCGGTCGTCGACAAGCCCGCGATCCAGTACGTGGTCGAAGAGGCCGCGCACGCCGGCATCGACGACATCCTCGTCATCATCGGCCGCAACAAGAACGCGATCTCCAACCACTTCGACTCGGTGCCCGAGCTCGAAGAGAAGCTGAAGGACAAGGGCGACGACGATCGCCTGCGCCGCGTCATCGAGTCGAGCGATCTCGCCGACATCCACTTCGTCCGCCAGGGCGAGCCCAAGGGCCTCGGGCACGCCGTGCTGCGCGCCAAGGCGCACGTCGGAGATTCCTCGTTCGCGGTGCTGCTCGGCGACGACCTCATCGACGAGCGCGATCCGCTGCTGACGACCATGATCTCCGAGCACGAGCGCACCGGTGCGACGATCATCGCCCTCATGGAGGTCGACCCGAACTCCATCCACCTGTACGGCGCCGCGGCCGTGGAGACGACCGACGACGCCGGCATCGTCAAGGTGACCGGCCTCGTCGAGAAGCCGTCCAAGGAGGACGCACCCTCGAACCTGGCCATCATCGGCCGCTACGTGCTGACGCCCCAGGTGTTCGAGATCCTCGAGCGCACCGAGCCCGGCAAGGGCGGCGAGATCCAGCTCACCGACGCGCTGCAGGAGCTCGCGGCCGACCCCGAGGGACCGGGCGTGTACGGCGTGATCTTCGGGGGCCGACGCTACGACACCGGCGATAGAGTGGACTACATCAAGGCCATCGTCCAGCTCGCCGCCGATCGTGACGATCTCGGACCCGAGCTGCGGCCCTGGTTCAAGGAGTTCGCGGCCACGCTCTGACGCCGCCGGCACGAGGGGGTCACATGGAGCTGACGGCTCCCCGCAGGCACGGGCCGGTGTCCATCCGGCTGGTGCGTCAGCGCGATGCGCGCGTGCTCCAGAGCGAGCTCCAGTCCAACCGCGAATGGCTCAGCCCGTGGGAGGCGACGAGCCCCGACGGCCCGGTGTCGTTCGACATGCGGCTGGGCGTCCGCCGGCTGCTGCAGCAGTACCGCGACGGCAACGGTGTGCCCTTCGTCATGGAGCACGACGGCAACATCGCCGGACAGCTCAACGTGTGGGGCATCGCCCGCGGCTCGCTGGCCTCGGCCACGATCGGCTACTGGGTGAGCAAGCGGTTCGCCGGCCGGGGGATCACCCCGACCGCTGTGGCGATGGCGACCGACGTCTGCTTCTCGGAGCTGCGCCTGCACCGCATGGAGATCTGCATCCGCCCCGAGAACCACGCCAGCCTGCGGGTGGTCGAGAAGCTGGGCTTCCGCTACGAAGGGC
This sequence comes from uncultured Actinomycetota bacterium, assembly GCA_963754635.1. Classification (GTDB taxonomy): domain Bacteria; phylum Actinomycetota; class Actinomycetes; order Actinomycetales; family Microbacteriaceae; genus Microbacterium. Next base: position 776,803 of record CAVWGM010000003.1, read on the forward strand.
TGCGACGCCGCTTCATCCACATCGACGGCGACTGGCGCGACCACTATGCCTTCGCGCTCGTGCGCGAAGAGGTGCCCGAGGGCGTGCTCGCGCGCTGGGTGGCCGGACGCGCCCCGCAGGATGCCGCGACCGTGCCGCCCACGGACCGCCTGCACGCCTGACGCGGCGCGCCGCTTCGCCTGCCTGCATGCGAGCGCTTACCTTGGTCAGCATGGGCGGGCAAGTGCTGGGCGGGGGAGTCATCGTTCTCGTCGCCGTGCTCCTGTGGCTCGTCTACCTGCTTCCGACCTGGTACAGCCGCTGGCAGTACGACGCCGCCGAGCGCAACGCCGTTCGCCTGAACCAGGCCCTGCGCGTGCTCGCCGAGACCAGCGAGACGCCGGGTGAGGTCCACCTCGAACTGAACGCCCGGACGGCGATGGCCCAGCAGCGCCTCGCCAAGCAGGCGCTCGCCGAGCGCGAATCCGCCGCTCTGGAGCACGCCAAGGTCGACCTCGAACTCGCCCGCACCGAGCGCGCTGCTGCCCGCATGCACCCCGTTGTGCGACAGGCCCGTGCCCGCCGCCGCCTGCGCCTCTCCGCCACCGTCGTCGCCCTGATCGCGATCGGCTTCGCGACGTGGGGCGGCATCTCCGTGGCGATGGGCGGTTCCCAGTTGCTGCTGTGGACCTCGATCGCCGTGGCCGGCGCTGCCGGTCTGCTGCTGCAGCGCATGTCGCGTGTGGTCGCTCGCGCCACGGCACGGACAGTGGATGCCGAGACCCGCGCCCCCGCACGACTGCAGGACGTCGAGCTCGAGCGCGAAGTGCGCGCGTGGGCACCGCGCGAGCTGCCCCGGCCCCTCACGGCGTCGGCAGGATCGCGTGCTTCGGCCGTGCTCGAGGCAGAGGCCGCCCGCGCCGCGCTGCGGCAGGCGGCGCTCGAGCAGGCGATGCGCGACCGTGCCGAGGCACAGCGCCCGCCGTCGATCGACACGGCACGCACCGCCCGGACCGGCACCGACTTCTCGCGCATGGGCTACGTCGACGACGCCGAGATCGAGGCGCACGTCCGCGACCTCCTCACGCGTCGCGCCTCCGGCCAGTAGCGCCTGCGTAGGAGTCCGCAGCCGTGCAAGCGGCCTCTCGGGCCGTGATAATCTGGCTGAGGTTCACGGGCCTGTGGCGCAGTTGGTAGCGCGCCTCGTTCGCATCGAGGAGGTCAGGGGTTCAAATCCCCTCAGGTCCACCAAACGCAAGAAACCCCCTGATTCGTCAGGGGGTTTTCTTGCGTCTCTCGACTCGATCAGGCCGGGGAGGCCTGGGCAGCGGCGCGGGCCGCGGCGGGCAGCGCCTCGATGATCTGACCCACGGCGTCGTCGTCGTGCGACGCCGAGACGAACCACGCCTCGAACACCGACGGCGGCAGCGAGACGCCCTGGTCGAGCATCGCGCGGAAGAACGGCGGATAGCGGAACGCGTCCTGCGCCTTGACCGTCGCGTAGTCGCGGGGCGCGGTGCCGCGTGAACTGGATCGAGAACAGGTTGCCCGACCGCTGCACGACGTGCGCGACCCCGGCCTCGGAGAGAGCGGATGCCGCGGCATCCGCGATCTGCGCAGCAGCCGTGTCGATGCGGGCGTAGGCGTCCGCGTCGAGGTGGTCGAGGGTGGCGCGCCCGGCGGCGACGGCGAGCGGATTGCCGCTCAGCGTGCCGGCCTGGTACACCGGGCCGAGCGGCGCGAGGAGCTCCATGAGCGCCGCGGATCCGCCGAGGGCGGCGAGCGGCAGGCCGCCGCCGACGACCTTGCCGAACGTGATGAGGTCGGGGGAGAAGGGCACCGGATCGATGCCGTACCAGCCGGCCGCGCCGACGCGGAAGCCGGTGAGCACCTCGTCGAGGATCAGCAGCGCGCCGTGCGCGTGCGCGATCTCGGCGATGCCGGCGTTGAAGCCGTGCGCCGGGGGCACGATGCCCATGTTCGCAGGCGCCGCCTCGACGATGATCGCGGCGATCTCGTGCCCGCGCACGGCGAACACCTCGCGCACGGCGTCCAGGTCGTTGTACGGCAGCACGAGCGTCTGCGCGGCGATGGGAGCGGGCACGCCGGCCGAGCCGGGCATCGCGAGCGTGGCGACGCCCGAGCCCGCCTCGGCCAGCAGGCCGTCGGAGTGCCCGTGGTAGTGCCCGGCGAACTTCACGATGAGGTCGCGCCCGGTCGCGCCGCGCGCGAGACGGATGGCCGTCATCGTGGCCTCGGTGCCGGTCGACACCAGGCGCACGCGCTCGATCGGCGTCACGCCGTCGCGGACGACGCGGGCCTCGATGAGCTCGGCGAGTTCGGTCTCGCCGGGCGTGCTCGCGCCGAAGCCGAGGCCGCGGGCCGCGGCATCCTGAACCGCCTTCACGACGGCGGGGTGCGCGTGCCCGAGGATCGCGGGACCCCAGGATCCGACGAGGTCGACGTATTCGCGCCCCTCGACATCGGTGACCCGCGGGCCCGAGGCCGAGACGAAGAACCGCGGCGTCGTGCCGACCGACCCGAAGGCGCGCACGGGGGAGTTGACCCCGCCCGGCATGGCCGCCCGGGCGCGCGCGAACTCGCCCTCGTTCGTGGTGTGCGTCATCGGATCCATCCCGCCAGCTCGACAGCCCAGTAGGTGAGCACCGCATCGGCGCCGGCGCGGCGGATGCCGACCACCGACTCCTCGATCGCGCGACGGCGGTCGATCCAGCCGTTGGCCGCGGCCGCCTCGATCATCGCGTACTCGCCCGAGACCTGGTACGCCCAGACGGGAACGGGGCTGGATGCCGCGGCATCGGCCAGCACGTCGAGGTAGCTCATCGCCGGCTTGACCATGACGATGTCGGCGCCCTCGGCGACGTCGAGTTCGATCTCGCGCAGTCCCTCGCGACGGTTGGCGGGATCGAGCTGATAGCTGCGGCGGTCGCCCTCGAGCGAGGACTGCACGGCCTCGCGGAACGGGCCGTAGAAGGCCGAGGCGTACTTCGCGGCGTAGCCGAGCAGCGGCACGCCGTCGTGGCCGGCGGCGTCCAGCGCGTCGCGTACCGCGGCGACCTGGCCGTCCATCATGCCGCTGAGCCCGAGCAGCTGCGAGCCCGCCTCGGCCTGGGCGATCGCCATGTCGCGGTAGCGGACGAGCGAGGCGTCGTTGTCGACGCGGCCCTGGGCATCGAGCACGCCGCAGTGGCCGTGGTCGGTGAACTCGTCCAGGCACAGGTCGGTCTGCACGACCAGGGCGTCACCGACCTCGGCGACCGCGATGCGGGTGGCGACGTTCAGGATGCCGTCGGGGTCCGTCGCGCCGGAGCCCTCGGCGTCCTTGTGCTCGGGCACGCCGAAGAGCATGAGGCCGCCGATGCCGGCGGCCGCGGCATCCGCCACCGCACGCTTGAGCGACTCCGTCGTGTGCTGCACGACGCCGGGCATCGACGAGATCGGCACCGGCTCTGCAGCGCCCTCGCGCACGAAGACGGGGAGGACCAGGTCGGCGGGGTGCAGGCGGGTCTCGCTGACGAGGCGGCGCATCGCCGGGGTCGCGCGCAGGCGGCGGGGGCGGATCGGGCCGGCAGTGGAGGTCATGGGCGGGCTCCGGTGAGTCCGGCCGCGCCGGCATCGAGCAGTTCACGGGCGACGCCGTCCGCGACGTCGCGCGACACGTCGCCGCTGTCGGGCCAGACGGCTCCGTGGGAGGACGGTGAGGACGGTCGAGCCGTCGAGGCTGTACACGCTCGCCGACAGCAGGAGCAGTCCGGCATCGACGACGGCTCGCGCACCGAGCGGAGCCGAGCAGCCGGCCTCGAGCAGCGCGAGGACTTCGCGTTCCGCCTCGACGGCGGCGCGGGTCTCGAGGTGGTCGAGCTTCGCGACGAGGTGCTCGTCGCCGCGGCGCACCTCGACCGCCAGGGCGCCCTGCCCGGGCGCCGTGGGCCAGCGGTCCGCGTCCAGGAACTCGGTGACGGCGTCGGAGCGTCCCAGGCGGCTGAGTCCCGCAGCGGCCAGGACGACGGCATCCAGGTCGCCGGCGCCGACGCGACCGAGGCGCGTGTCGACGTTGCCGCGGATGTCGACGACCTCGATGTCGGGGCGCTGCGCGCGCAGCTGCGCCATGCGGCGCGGCGACCCGGTGCCGACGCGCGCACCGGCCGGGAGGGTCTTGAGCGTGAGGCCGTCGCGGGCGCACACGGCGTCGCGGGGATCTTCGCGCGACGGGATGGCGGCGACCACGAGCTGATCGTGCGGCGCGGTGGGAAGGTCCTTCAGCGAATGCACCACGAGGTCGCAGCGGCCCTCGACGAGGGCGTCGCGGAGGGCTCCGGTGAACAGTCCCGCGCCGCCGGCGCGCGAGAGCGGCTCGTTGGTGCGGTCGCCCTCGGTGGAGATGGTCACGAGTTCGGTGGTCACGCCGTAGGCGGCGGAGAGCTCGTCGGCGACCATGCCGGTCTGGGTCAGCGCGAGCGCGCTGCCCCGGGTCCCGATCCGCAGGGCGCCTCCGGATGCAGGCACTCATGCGAGCACCTCCGCGATCTCGTCGAGCGAGATGCGACGCCCGGTGTAGAAGGGGACCTCTTCGCGCACGTGGCGGCGGGCCTCGGTCTGGCGGAGGTGCCGCATCAGGTCGACGAGGTCGACCAGCTCGGGAGCTTCGAGCGCGAGGATCCACTCGTAGTCGCCGAGCGCGAACGAGGCGACGGTGTTGGCGAGCACCTGGCGGTACTCCGCGCCCTTGCGGCCGTGGTCGGCGAGCATCGCCCGGCGCTCGTCGTCGGGCAGGATGTACCACTCGTACGAGCGGACGAACGGGTACACCGTCAGCCACGCCTCGGGCTCCTTGCCGCGCATGAACGCCGGCAGATGGTTCGCGGTGAACTCGGCGTCGCGGTGCACGCCCATCGCGTTCCACACCGGCACGAGCGGCGCCAGCGGCGCGGCCCGGCGGAGCGTCCGCAGCGCGGCCTGCAGCACCTCCGGTTCCCCGCCGTGCAGCCAGATCATGAGGTCGGCGTCGGCGCGGAGGCCCGAGACGTCGTAGAACCCGCGGACGGTGATTCCGGATGCCTCGACCTCGGCCACGGCACCGGCCAGGTCGCCGGCGGGGGACGGGCGGTGCGGGTCGCGCCGGAACACGGCCCACAGCGTGTAGCCGAGCCTCTCGCTGCCGGACGTGGGGACAGCCGAGGAATCGCTCATGAGTTCTATTCTTCCACCCCGTTCAGCGGGCGAGGAGCTGTGCGGCGATGCGCTCCGCGTGCGCGACGATCCCGGCGAGGCCGGAGCCGGCCACGGTCTCTCCGACGACGATCGCATCGGTCGGGGCGCTCGCCGCGGGACGGGTCCAGGTGACCTGTGCCGCGTCCACGACCACGGGCAGCGGCACGCCGAGCAGCGTCTCGGCATCCGCTCGCGCCGTTCCGAACGGATCGGCGGGAACGACGTCGTACGAGAGCCGCAGCACATGACGCCCGGCCGCGGCCTCGCGCAGCCATGCCCACTTCGCCGTCGCGTGGGTCAGCGCGCGGGCCGCGACCGGTGCCCCGGCGGCGACGAGCAGGCCGCTGCCGCGGGGTGCGGCATCCAATGCGGGCTGCTCGACGACCAGCGTGACGAGATCGATCCGCCGGCCCGGCGCGGCCGCAGAGGCGAGGCCCGGAGCCGCGAGGACGACGGTGCCGATCGAGGCGAGGCAGGGTCGTCGACGCGAACGCCGAGCCGCACGTCGCCGCCGGCGCGCTCGAGGTCCGCCGCGAGCGCCGGCACGATGCGGTTGACGCCGCCCCGGATGCCGGCGACCGCTGATCCGGGGGGCGCCGAGGAGCGCAGTCGCGCGACGGCAGCGGCCAGTGACCCCGTCTCGGCGAGAGCGTCGGTCAGACCCGGATGAGCGCGGTGCAGCGGCAGCTCGTCGGGATGGATCGAGTGGACCCCGTGCACGACGGGCGCGACGAGGAGGTCGAGCACATCGTCGCCGAGACGCTCCCGCACAAGAGGGCCGAGAGTCGTGCCGGGGGTGACCGGGCCGAGCGGCACGGAGTCGAGCTCCACCGCGCGCCGAGCGGCCTCGGCACCGATCACGCGCACGACGTCTTCCGCGAGCGGGTCGGCCGGGATGCCGAGCACCGCCGTCGCCGGCAGCGGCACGGCGATCCCGCTCGCGGGCTGCAGCCAGGCAGGGCCCGGCCGCGGCTCGACGATCTCGCCGCCCAGGCCGAGCTCTTCGAGCAGGGCCGCGACGACGCCCCCGCGCACGGCGAAGCTCTCGGCTCCGGCATCCCACGCGATTCCGCCGACCTCATGACGGGCGACGGTGCCGCCCAGGCGGTCGGAGGCCTCGAAGAGCACGACATCCGCGCCGGAGAGCGCCAGGCGCCGGGCCACGACGAGCCCGGCGACGCCGCCTCCGACGACGGAGAAGTCAGCCATGGGAGTGGACGAACTCCACGACGCGCGTCAGCACCGTCGGGTCGGTCTCGGGCGGCACGCCGTGGCCGAGGTTGAGGACGTGGGCCTTCGCAGCGCGACCCCGCTCGAGGACGTCGCGGATGTGCGCCTCGAGCACCGGCCACGGCGCGGCCAGCAGCGCCGGGTCGATGTTGCCCTGCAGCGGCACGTCCGCGCCGAGTCGGCGGGACGCTACGTCGAGCGGAATGCGCCAGTCCACGCCCATCACATCGACGCCGACGCCGTGCATCGCGGCGAGCAGCTCGCCGGTGCCGACGCCGAAGTGCACCAGCGGAACGCCGAGGGCCTTGGCGCGTTCGAGCGCCCGCGCCGAGTGCGGGGCGACGTGGGTGGTGTAGTCCGACAGGCTCAGCGAGCCCGCCCATGAGTCGAAGAGCTGCCCGGCCGAGGCGCCGGCTTCGAGCTGCGCCTCGAGGAAGGCGCCCGTGATGTCGGCGCACCACGACAGCAGCGCCGCCCACGTCTCGGGGTCGGAGTGCATCAGGGCGCGGGTGCGCAGCTGCTCCTTCGAGGGGCCGCCCTCGACGAGGTACGACGCCAGCGTGTACGGAGCCCCGGCGAAGCCGATCAGGGGCGTGTCGCCGAGTTGCGCCACGGTCATCGCCACGGCCTCGCGGATCGGCGCGAGCGCCGCGGGGTCGAGCGGGGGAAGCGCGGCGACGTCGGCGGCGGTGCGCACCGGACTCTCGAGCACGGGCCCGCGTCCGGCGACGATGCGCACGTCGACGCCGGCGAGCTTGACCGGGATCACGATGTCGCTGAAGAAGATGCCCGCGTCGACGCCGTGCCGGCGCACCGGCTGCAGGGTGATCTCGCTCGCCAGCTCGGGGTTCAGGCAGGCGTCGAGCATGTCGGTGCCGACGCGCAGTTCGCGGTATTCCGGCAGTGACCGGCCCGCCTGGCGCATGAACCAGACCGGCGGTGTGTCGGGCCGATCACCCCGGTACGCGCGGATCAGCGCGGGCGGGTCATTTCGGCGGACGACGAGCGGGTGAGATTCATGCAGCGGCACACGTTAACATTAGAGTCGTGCTTCTCTGTCTCACCGCGAACCATCGGAACGCGAGCCTCGACATCCTGGAGCGCCTCTCGGTGGGGGCGCCCGCGGCGACGCGCGCCCTGGTGGACGATGAGCTGTTCGTGGCCGGAGCCGTCGTGCTCGCCACCTGCAACCGTTTCGAGGCCTACCTCGACATCGACGAGCCGCTCACCGGCGGCGAGGCCGTCGCGGTCGAGTCGGTCGTCGAGGCCATGGCCGAGGCATCCGATATCCCGGTCGAGCACCTGCGTTCGTCGGTCGCGGTGCACTCCGGATCGGCCGCTGCCGCGCACCTGTTCGCCGTGACCAGCGGCCTCGAGTCGATGGTCGTCGGCGAGGACGAGATCTCCGGCCAGGTGCGCCGGGCGCTCGATTCCGCCCGCACCGACGGCACGACCAGCGGTGAGCTCGAGCGCCTGTTCCAGAAGGCCACGCACACCAGCCGCGGTGTGCGCAGCGCCACGCGCCTGGGCGGCTCCCACCGCTCGCTCGTGCGCTTCGCCCTCGAACTGGCTTCGAGCCGTGTCGCCGACTGGTCGGCCGCCCGTGTCGTGATCGTGGGCACCGGCCGCTACGCCGCCACCACCGTCGACGCCGTGCGCGCCCGCGGTGCCGCAGACGTACGGGTGTTCTCGCCGTCCGGCCGCGCCGCCGCCTTCGCCGCCAGGCACGGGCTGCGCCCGGAGACGGATTTCTCGGATGCCGCGGCCGCCGCCGACGTCGTCATCACGTGCACCGCCGATGCCGTCGTCCACGCCGACGCCTTCACCGCCGGGCACCGGGTGCTGGTGATCGACCTCGGTCTTCCGCGCAACGTCGACCCCGCCGTGGGCCGCGTCCAGGGGGTCGAGCTGCTCGACCTCGAGACGATCCGCCTGCACGCTCCGCTCGAGGAGTTCAGCGCCCACTCGGACGCCCGCACCCTCGTCGGCGACGCCGCGGCCGAGTTCACCGCCGACCGCGCCGCCGGGCCCGCCATCACCGCGCTGCGCGGAGAAGTGCTCGGGATCGTCGAGCAGGAGATCGCCCGGGCCCGGGCGCGCGGCGCCGGGGATGAGACCGAGGCTGCGCTGCGTCACCTCGCCGGCGTGCTGCTGCACCGGCCGTCGGTGCGCATTCGCGAACTCGCGGTCGAGGGTCGCATCGACGAGGCGCAGGCCGCGCTCGAGACGCTCCACGGTCTCACGGTCGAGGGCGAAGAGCCGTCCGCCGACCAGGTCTGGTCGACCCCCGCCTGATCCCGGCCCGGTTTCGCCTTCCGGTTGACCCTCACGCTGTGTCAGGGTCGAACGTGGTCTCCATCATGTACACCATCGGAGAGTTCGCCGCCTTCGGGCGGGTGAGCGTGCGGATGCTGCGCCACTACGACGCGATCGGGCTGCTGGAGCCTGCGCGCGTCGATGACCGCAGCGGCTACCGGTACTACCGCACCGAGCAGCTGCGCGACCTGCTGCGCATCGTCGAGCTGCGACAGCTCGGGTGCGGACTGGATGAGATCGCCGTCGTCCTCGACGCCGACGACGAGCAGGGAGCGCTCCGCGACCTGCTTGTTCGCCGCCGCGCCGAGCTCGAGGCGTCCGTCGCCGCCGACCGTGCCCGTCTGGACCGCATCGGCGAACGACTCCACGAGATCGAAGGAGACACCATGTCCGCACCCATCGAATACCGGCCCCTGGAGCCGGTCACCGTGTACGCGCTCGAAGGCCGAGCGCCCGGCGCCGGCCCCGAGAACGTCAGCCCGGTGATCGACCAGCTGCTCCCGCGCCTGATCGGCGCGATAGAAGGCGCCGGCCGGGACCCGCTGGAGCCGGGAGTCTTCTGGTACGACGACGTCGAGGGCTCGGATGAACTCGCGGTGCACGTGTCGTTCACCGCCGACCCGGTTCCGCAGGCCGGCGACGGCTACGCCGTCGTCGAGCTGCCCGCCGTGCCTCTCGCGGCGGTGCTGACGCACCACGGCGACATGCCGAGCATCGGCGACTCGTACTCGAGGCTTATGAACGGACTCATCGAGGACGGCTACCGCATGGTGGGTCCGTGCCGCGAGGTGTACCTCGATGCCGACGACGATCTGCCCCAGGAGCAGTGGGTCACCGAGCTTCAGGTGCCGGTGGCGCGCGGGTAACGGTCAGCGAGCCAAGGCGTGTCCGCGCTCGCCGGCTGACAGGCGCTCGGCAGCGAGGGCCTCGGCAGCCTCGAGCGGGGTGACGCCACGAGCCTCGGCCTCGTCGAAGACGCGGCGCACGGTGTCGCCGATGTGCGCGACGCGGTCCATGATCTCGGTGCGGGTGCCGATCTTCTTCGCCTCGAGGTCGAGGTAGATGACGCCGCCCGCGTTGACGACGAAGTCGGGTGCGTACAGGATGCCGCGCGCGGCCAGCCGCTCGGCGCCGGTGCGATCGGCCAGCGGGTTGTTCGCGGGACCGCAGACGGCCCGGGCGTCGAGCGCGTCGATGACCTCGTCGGTGAGGAGTCCGCCGATGCCGGCGGGCACGAACACGTCGGAGGCGACGAGGTGCTCCTCGCCGGGCTGCGCCCAGGCGGCGCCGAGCTCGGCGGCGAGGTCGCGCTTGGCGGGGTTCACGTCGGTCACCGTGAGCACGGCGCCCTCGGCCGCCAGGCGCACGGCGAGACGGCTGCCGACCTGGCCGAGGCCCGAGACGGTGATGCGACGGCCGGCGACATCTGCGCTGCCGCCGATGCGCTCGAGCGTGGCCCGCAGTGACTCGTACACGCCCAGGCTCGTCGGACCGGCAGGCTCGCCCGAACCGCCGACGGCGTCGGGGAGGCCGACCACGTGCTCGGTGCGCTCGCTGACCACGAGCATGTCCTCGGTCGTCGAGCCCACGTCCTCGGCCGTGCGATACAGGCCGTGCAGCGACTCGACGGCGTCGCCGAGGTCGAGGAAGGCGGCCCGACGGCGCTCGGCGTCGAGCACCGTGCCCGGGGGCAGGGCGATGACGGACTTGCCGCCACCGGCATCCAGCCCTGCGGCAGCGTTCTTCAGCGTCATCGCAGCGGACAGGCGCAGGGCGTCGCCGAGGGCGTCGCTCCAGTGCGGGTAGGTCCACAGGCGCGCGCCGCCGAGTGCGGAGCCGAGAACGGAGGAGTGCAGCGCGACGGTGAGGAACAGTCCGCTGCGCCGTCCCGTGATCACCTCCACGCGCTCGTGGGTGAAGTCGGGCAGGGGCAGGGTGTGCGTCATCGCATTCTTCCTTCGGCGGGCCTTGTGGGCAGTGCGCTGCGGACGCCACGGCGTTGCGGCATCCGTCTCCATTGCACCACTGCCGCGCGATCTGTTCAACTCAGCCCGCCGATAGGCTCGCGTGATGGCGACTCCCTACACCCACGGTCACCACGAGAGCGTCCTGCGCTCGCACGAGTGGCGCACTGCCGCGAATTCGGCGGCCTATCTGCTTCCCTGTCTCCGTCCGGGTCAGCGCCTGCTCGACGTCGGTGCGGGTCCGGGCACCATCACGGCGGATCTCGCCGACCTGGTCGCTCCCGGCCAGGTGACGGGAATGGATGCCTCGACCGAGATCGTCGAGAAGGCCCGCGGCGTCGCGGCCGAGCGCGGACTGGGCAACCTCACCTTCGAGGTCGGCGACGCCTATGCGCTCGCCGAAGCCGATGACAGCGTCGATGTCGTCCATGCGCACCAGGTGCTGCAGCACCTCGAGCGTCCGGTCGACGCGCTGCGGGAGTTCCGCCGGGTCGTGCGGGCGGACGGCGTCGTGGCCGCCCGCGACGTCGACTACGAGGGCGTGATCTGGTACCCGCTCCTCCCCGCGCTGGACGAATGGCTCGAGCTGTACCTGAAGGTGCACCGCGCCGTGAGCGGCGAGCCCGCCGCAGGGCGCCGGCTGAAGGCGTGGGCGCGCGAAGCGGGGTTCACGGAGGTGACCTCGTCGGTCTCGACCTGGCTGTTCGAGGACGACGCCGATCGCGAATGGTGGGGCGGATCGTGGGCCGTGCGCACGCTGGACTCGCAGTTCGCCGAGCACGCCGTCTCGCTCGGACTGGCCGACCGGGCGGCGCTCGAACGCATCGCCGCCGGCTGGCGGGAGTGGGCGGCGTCTCCCGACGGATGGCTGCTCATGCCGCACGCGGAGGTGCTCGCCCGTGGCTGATCTTCCCGCCCGCAGCCGCCTCGTCCACGACGCTCTGCGCGCCGCCGGCATCACCGGCGAGATCGTGGTGCTTCCGGATGCCGCTTCCACGGCGGCGCTCGCCGCTTCCGCGCTCGGCATCGAGGTCGGCGCGATCGCGAACAGCCTCGTGTTCTGGTCCGACGGCGAGCCGCTGCTCGTCATGACCAGTGGGGCCCACCGCGTCGACACCGCGGCCCTCGCCGACCGTCTCGGACGCGAGCGCATCGCCCGCGCCACCGTCGATCAGGTCCGCGAAGCCACCGGCCAGGCCATCGGCGGCGTCGCCCCCACCGGGCATCCCGCTCCGCTGGTCACCGTCGTCGACGAGGACCTCGCGGCCTTCGCCGAGATCTGGGCGGCCGGCGGCACCCCGCACACGGTGTTCCCGCTGACCTTCGACGAACTCGTGACGCTCACCGGCGGCACCGTCATGAAGGTGGACTGAGGCTCAGGTGCGTCCGATGCGCCGTTCGAGCTCGGCCGCGGCGTCCCGGATCAGCGCCGCCAGAGGCTCCGCATCGCGCGCGGCATCCGTCGGCCAGGTCAGTGCGATCGCCGCCGCGGGCCAGCCGGCGTGGTCCCGCACCGCGACGCCGATCGAGCGCAGGCCGAGGGTGACCTCGCCGTCCTCGGTCGCGTAGCCGCGGGCCCGCACCTCGCGCAGCACCTCGCGCAGCTCGGACGGACCGGACGGACCGCGGCCGGTGCGATCGGCGAAGGCCGAGGCATCCGGATACAGCGCCCGCACCTGCTCGCGCGGCAGCACGGCGAGCATCGCGCGGCCGGTCGCCGTCAGATGAGCCGGGAGTCGCACGCCGACATCGGTCACCAGGGCGGGGCGCCGCGGAGCGCGCTCCTCGACGATGTAGAGCACATCGCGTCCGGTCATCACCGCGAGGTGCGCGCTCTCACCGGCCCGGTCCGCCAGCGCCGCCACCAGGGGGCGGCCCAGGCGCGCGAGGGGCTGCTGACGCGAGTAGCCGCCCGCGAGCTCGAAGGCCGCCGTCCCCAGGCCCCAGCGCCGTTCGGCGGTCAGGTGGATCACGAACCCGTGCGCCTCGAGCGCATCCAGCAGGTGGTAGACGCTCGACCGGGCGATGCCGAGCGTCGTGGCGATGGTGCTCGCCGCCACAGGACCGCGCTGGTGCGCGAGGAATGACAGGATCCGCAGCGTCTGATCCGCTGCCGGAACCTGCGGTCGGGTCCGCGGTTCGTCTGGCATGACAGACACAGGATCGCACCACCGGGTGTGCGGCGCCACCCCCGAGGTGTGGAATCGAGCCATGAGCACCGTCACCGTGGGGGCTTCCCCGCTGCGCCCTGAGGACGTCGTCGCCGTCGCACGCCACGGAGCGCCCGTGGAGGTGGCACCCGAAGCCCTCGCCCGCGTCGCCGCGAACCGCACGCTCGTCGAGGGACTGGCCGATGACGCCGACCCGCACTACGGCATCTCGACCGGCTTCGGCGCTCTCGCGACCACCTTCATCGCCCCGGAGCGCCGGCTGCAGCTGCAGGCGAGCCTGATCCGCTCGCACGCCGCCGGCACCGGGCCCGAGGTCGAGCGCGAGGTCGTGCGCGCGCTGCAGCTGCTGCGGCTCCAGACCCTCGCCACCGGTCACACCGGCGTGCGCCCGGTGGTCGCCCTGACCTACGCGGCCATGCTCAACGCCGGGATCACTCCCCTCGTGCGCGAGTACGGCTCGCTCGGCTGCTCGGGCGACCTCGCTCCGCTGTCGCATGTCGCGCTCGCCGCGATGGGTGAGGGGCGCGTGCGCGACGCCGGAGGCGACGAGGTCGAGGCGGCGGATGCGCTGGCCGCGGCATCCCTCACCCCGCTCGTGCTGCGCGAGAAGGAAGGGCTCGCCCTCATCAACGGCACCGACGGCATGCTCGGGATGCTGCTGCTCGCGCTGCACGATCTGCAGATGCTGCTCGACACCGCCGACGTCGCCGCGGCCATGTCGGTGGAGTCGCAGCTCGGCACCGACGCCGTCTTCGCCGCCGACCTGCAGGCGCTGCGTCCCCAGGCCGGACAGGCCGTCTCGGCCGCGAACCTGCGCGCGGTGCTCGCCGACTCGCCGATCGTCGCGTCGCACCGCGACCCCGCGGTGTGCACGCGGGTGCAGGACGCCTACTCGCTGCGCTGCTCGCCGCAGGTGCACGGCGCCGCGCGCGACACCGTCGACCACGCCCGCACGATCGCGTTCCGCGAGCTCTCGGCCGCCGTCGACAACCCGGTCATCACCGACGACGGGCGCGTCGAGTCCAACGGCAACTTCCACGGCGCGCCCGTGGCCTACGTCCTCGACTTCCTCGCGATCGCCGTCGCCGACGTGGCCTCGATCTCGGAGCGCCGTACCGACCGGGCGCTCGACAAGACCCGCAGCAACGGGCTGCCGCCGTTCCTCGCCCACGAGGTCGGCGTCGACTCGGGCCTCATGATCGCGCAGTACGCCGCGGCCGGGATCGTGTCCGAGCTCAAGCGCCTGGCCGTTCCGGCATCCGTCGACTCGATCCCGTCTTCCGCGATGCAGGAGGACCACGTCTCGATGGGATGGGCGGCGGCCCGCAAGCTCCGCCGCGGCATCGACGGGCTCGCCCGCGTGCTCGCGATCGAGGTGCTCACCGGCGCTCGGGCGCTCGACCTGCGCGCGCCGCTGCAGCCCGGACCCGCGACCGGCGCCGTCCGCGACCTGGTGCGCACCGTCGCCGGCGGCCCCGGCCCCGACCGGTTCCTCTCGCCCGACATGGAGGCCGTGACCGAGCTCGTGGCATCGGGCGCTGTGGCCCGGGCAGCATTCGACACCACCACCCAGGAGTGATCATGACCGACACCATCGACACCCCCGCGGCAGGCGCCCGCACCGTCCGGGCCGCGCGCGGCAACGAGCGCACCGCCAAGAGCTGGGGTGCCGAGGCCGCCAAGCGCATGCTCATGAACAACCTCGACCCCGAGGTCGCCGAGCATCCCGAAGAGCTCGTGGTCTACGGGGGCACGGGCAAGGCGGCCCGCAGCTGGGAGGCGTTCGACGCCATCGTGCGCACCCTCGACGAGCTCGAACCCGACGAGACGCTGCTGGTGCAGTCCGGTAAGCCCGTCGGCGTCTTCCGCACGCACGAGTGGGCGCCGCGGGTGCTCATCGCCAACTCGAACCTCGTGGGCGACTGGGCGACGTGGCCCGAGTTCCGCAAGCTCGAAGAGCTCGGCCTCACCATGTACGGCCAGATGACGGCCGGGTCGTGGATCTACATCGGCACGCAGGGCATCCTGCAGGGCACGTACGAGACCTTCGCCGCCGTCGCCCGCGAGCTCGGCCGCGACGACCTGACCGGCACGCTGACCCTCACAGCCGGCTGCGGCGGCATGGGCGGCGCCCAGCCGCTCGCTGTCACCCTCAACGGCGGCACCGTGCTGATCGTCGACGTCGACGAGACGCGCCTCGCGCGCCGCGTCGAGCACGGCTACCTCGACGAGTACACGACGGATCTCGACGACGCCATCGCCCGCGTTCTCGCGGCCACGACGGCCGGCGAGGCTCGCAGCGTCGGTGTGCTCGGCAATGCGGCCGAGGTCTTCCCGGAGCTGCTGCGCCGCGGCATCCCGATCGACATCGTCACGGACCAGACCAGCGCGCACGACCCGCTCGCGTACCTGCCGGCAGGCGTCGCCTTCGACGACTGGAAGACCGAGGCCGAGCGCGACCCCGAGGGCTTCACGACCCGGGCCCGCGAGAGCATGGCCGCGCACGTGGCGGCGATGGTCGGATTCCAGGATGCCGGAGCCGAGGTCTTCGACTACGGCAACTCCATCCGGCGCGAGGCCGAGCTCGGGGGGTTCGAGCGGGCCTTCGCCTTCCCGGGATTCGTCCCGGCGTACATCCGCCCGCAGTTCGCCGAGGGCCGCGGGCCGTTCCGCTGGGTCGCGCTCTCGGGCGATCCGGAAGACATCGCGAAGACCGACCACGCCGTGAGGGAGCTGTTCCCCGACAACGCCGGGCTCGTCCGCTGGCTCGAGAAGGCCGGCGAGACCGTCCATTTCGAGGGACTCCCGGCGCGCATCTGCTGGCTCGGCTACCAGGAGCGTCACCTCGCGGGCCTCAGGTTCAACGAGATGGTGGCCTCGGGCGAACTCGCCGGGCCCATCGTCATCGGCCGCGACCACCTCGACTCCGGCTCGGTCGCGAGCCCCTACCGCGAGACCGAGGCCATGGCCGACGGCTCGGACGCGATCGCGGACTGGCCGCTGCTCAACGCGCTGCTGAACACCTCGAGCGGAGCGTCCTGGGTCTCGATCCACCACGGCGGCGGCGTCGGCATCGGCCGCAGCATCCATGCCGGGCAGGTCACCGTGGCCGACGGCACGCCGCTCGCCGCCGAGAAGCTCGCGCGCGTGCTCACCAACGACCCCGGCACCGGCGTGATGCGTCACGTCGACGCCGGCTACGACCGGGCCAAGGAGGTCGCGCGCGAGCGCGGCCTCAACGTGCCGATGCTGGACCGCTGAGGGGCACCGGCATGACCACGACGCTCATCACGAACATCGGCGAGCTGACGACCAACGTCGCGCAGGGCGCCGATGCATGCGGCACGCTTACCGACGCGGCCGTGCTGATCGAGGATGGGCGGATCGCGTGGGTCGGCCCCGCGTCCGCCGCCCCCGCCCCCGCCCCCGCCCCCGCCCGTGAGAATCGCTCGGGCGCCCGAGACCCCGGCGATCCTCAGCCGCGAGGGCGATTCTCAGCGGAAGCGTCAGCGGAAGCGGACGCCGGGGAGAGGGGCGTGGGAGAGGTCGTCGACGCGGGCGGGCGGGCGATGATTCCGGGCTTCGTCGACAGTCACACACACCTGGTGTTCGGCGGTGACCGGGCTGACGAGTTCGAGGCGCGCATGTCGGGCACGCCCTATGCCGCCGGGGGCATACGGCGCACCGTCGCGGCCACCCGCGCCGCGAGCGACGACGAACTGCGCGCCCGGCTCGCAGGCTTCGTGACCGAGCTGCACGCGCAGGGCACGACGACCTTCGAGATCAAGACCGGGTACGGGCTGACCGTCCACGACGAGGAGCGCCTGGCCCGGCTCGCGGCCGAGGTCACACCCGAGGTCACCTTCCTCGGCGCGCACGTCGTGCCGGCCGAGTACGCCGAACGCCGCGACGAGTACGTCGACCTCGTCATCGGCGAGATGCTCGACGCCGTCGCCCCTCACGCCCGCTGGATCGACGTCTTCTGCGAACGAGGAGCCTTCACCGTGGAGGAGTCCCGTCGCATCCTCCTCGCCGGCATCGAGGCCGGGCTCCTCCCTCGCGTCCACGGCAACCAACTCGGCTACGGTGGCGGCGCGCGGCTCGCGGTCGATCTCGACGCGTACTCCGTGGACCACTGCACGTACCTCGACGACGCGGATGTCGCGGCCCTCGCCGGATCGGACACCGTGGCGACGCTGCTGCCGGGAGTGGAGTTCTCGACGCGCCAGCCCTACCCCGACGCCCGCCGGCTGCTCGACGCCGGGGTGACCGTCGCCATCGCGAGCGACTGCAACCCCGGGTCGAGCTTCACCAGCTCGATGCCGCTCATGGTCGCCCTGGCCGTGCGCGAGATGGGCATGACGCCGGCCGAGGCCGTCTGGGCCGCCACCGCCGGCGGGGCCCGCGCCCTGCGCCGCGACGATGTCGGCGTCATCGCGCCCGGGGCGCGCGCCGACCTCGTGCTGCTGGACGCGCCGACGCGCGTGCACCTGGCCTATCGGCCCGGCGTGCCGCTCATCCGCGAGGTCTTCAAGGACGGCGCGCGCCTCTGACCGCGGCCGCCTCAGCGCGGGGTGTCCCAGGTCCAGTCGTCGGGGTCGATCGCGGTCGCGACATCCCAGTCGTCGGTGCCCCAGGTGAACGTCGCCACGGCGCACGTCGGCATGTGCAAGATCCCACCGCCGGACAGCTGCGCGGCGAAGTCGCTCATGCCCGGGTCGTGCGCGACCACCATCACCGACGCATGGCCTGAAGCCGCCGCCGCATCCATCAGGGCCGATGCCGAAGCGCCGTACAGCCGCTCCTGAAGCTCGAGCGGAACGCCGAGCGCTTCGGCGAAGAACTCCGCCGTGGTCCTGGCGCGCACGGCCGTGCTCGAGAGGATCATCGCCGGCCGGAAGCCCGTCTCCGCGAGCCCCGCCGCCATGCGCGGCGCGTCCCGCAGTCCGCGGCCGTTGAGCGGCCGGTCGTGATCGTCCAGGCCAGGGTCGCCCCAGTCCGACTTGGCGTGGCGCACGAGCGCGAGCCGGATCACGTCGCGACCGCCTTGCCGGCGAGCAGCTCGAGCACGCACAGGGCGGCGAGGCGCACGGTGCGCCCGTCGGGGGCGTCGGCGGTGGCGTCGACCTCGACGATGTCGGCGCTGCGCAGGCGGGAATCGGATGCCGCGGCCCGCACCAGCGCGCGCAGCTCCCAGGCCGCGAGGCCGCCGGGCACCGACGCGGGGCATCCCGGAGCCACCGAGCGATCGCACACGTCGACGTCGATGTCGAGGTGCACCGGCCCGCCGCCGGCGCCGGCGATCTCCAGCGCCTCGGCGACGACGTCGGCCGCACCCCGGCGCCGCACCTCGTCGAGCGTCATCACCGTGATGCCCAGGTCGATCGCACGCTGCGCGTATGTCGTGGAGTTCGCGAAGTCGGCGATGCCGAGCTGCACGATGCGCCGCGGATCCAGTCCGTCCTCGACCAGGCGCCGCACCGGCGATCCGTTCGAGACGCCGTCGCGCAGGTCGAAGTGCGCGTCGATCGTGATGAGCCCCGTCGAGCCGGCGCCCTGCGCCACGGCGTACGTCGCGGAGTTGTCGCCGCCGAGGGCGATGACGAGACCGGCGGTGGCGCTCAGCTCTCGAACCGCGGCGCGGACGGATGCCTCGCCCTCCGGTCCGTCGGGCGACGCGATGTCGCCGGCGTCGGCGATCCGCAGCACCTTCGACAGATCGATCGGGGGCGGTCCGAGGAGCGCGGGACTGAACCGCCGCAGCGCCTCGCGGACGGCGGCCGGAGTGGCGTGGGCGCCGGTGGGGGAGAGAGAGGTCCGCCACGCGGGGACCCCGAGGATCACGGCATCCCATCCGGTCCTGTCGTCGGGAGCGGGCCAGGCGCCGGCTCGAGGCCAGAGCGGATCGTGTGGGAGGGTCACATCCCGACGCTACTCGCGACTCAGACCGAGACGTAGACCCACGCGGTGCGCCCGCTGGCCAGCACGACCGATGCGCGGCGGTACTGCGCGACCTCGTACTCGTCCGAGGCCTCCAGCTCGGACTCGGTCACCCGCAGCGCCTTGCCGACCACCTTGTCGCGCGCGCTGCCCGTCGCCCGCACGTTCTTCGCGTAGTCGATGGTGTAGCCGGGCAGCACGTCGTCGTCGGCCTCGAGGACGCGCCCGAACGTGTCGAGCTGCACGTCCGGGTGCTGGAGCATCCCGTAGCTGAAGAGCAGCTGGTCGGGCAGCTCGGTCTGGCTCACATCGTCGGCCACGGGATCAGGCTAGCGGTCCGCACCCCGCAGGTCACCCGAGCAGAGCGTGGGCGACCGAGTAGATCACGAGGCCGGCGAGCGCACCGACGATCGTGCCGTTGAGCCGGATGTACTGCAGGTCCCGCCCGACCATGAGCTCGATCTTCTCGGTGGTCTCGGCGGGGTCCCACTTCTCGACGGTGTCGGTGATGATCGAGGCGATGTCGTGACGGTAGCGGTCGACGAGGAAGACGGCCGCGTCGACGACCCACGAGTCCACGCGGCGCTGGAGCGCGGCATCCGTCGTCAGTCGTTCGCCGATCTCGGCGAGCGCCACTGCGGCGCGTCGGCGCAGACCGCTCTCGGGGTCGGCCAGCGAGGCGAGCAGCCCGGCCTTGGCGGTGTTCCACGCCTGTGCGGCGAGCTCGCGCACGCGCGGGCTGTCGAACATCGTCGACTTGGCGTCTTCGACCCGGCCGATGGTCGCGGGGTCGTGCTGCAGGTTGTCGGCGAGCCGGTCGAGGTAGCCGTCGACGGCGATGCGGGCGGGATGCTGCGGATCCGCCCGCACCGCGGCCACGAACTTCACGGCCTCGTTGTAGACGGTGTCGTCGACCAGGCGATGCGCGATCGAGGGCACCCACGACGGCAGGCGGCGCGAGACCAGTCCGGTGAACGCCGTCTGGTTGGCGGCGAGCCACAGCCCGATGCTCTCGACGGCCATGTCGACGGCGCCGTGATGGGCACCGGACTCCACGATCTTCCCGAGCCACGCGCCCAGCGGCGGTCCCCACTCGGGGGCGATGAGGTGCTCGCGGGCGAGATCCTCGATGATGCCCTGCACGTCGTCGTCGCTCAGCGCCTGCAGCACGCCGGCTGCCATGACGGATGCCTCGGCAGAGACCCGCTCGGCATGCACCGGGTCGCGCAGCCAGTCGCCGAGCTTCGCCGAGATCGCCGTCGCCTCCAGCTTGGTGCGCACGACATCGCTGCGCAGGAACTCGGTCTCGACGAACTCGCCGAGCGTGCTGCCGATCTCGTCCTTGCGGTGGGGGATGATCGCGGTGTGCGGGATGGGGATCCCCAGCGGATGCCGGAACAGCGCCGTGACGGCGAACCAGTCCGCGAGCGCGCCGACCATGCCGCCCTCCGCGAAAGCCCGCACGTACGCGAGCGCGGGCACCTGCTGCTGGAAGGCGAAGGAGAAGGCGAACAGGATCGCCATGAAGATGAGGGCGCCCAGCGCCACGCCCTTCATGACCCTCAGCCCGCGACGGCGCTCCTGGTCTGCGGGACTCAGCAGGGCCGTGGGAGTGCGCGCCATGTCGTCATCCTCGCATGCGTCAGTCCTGCACAGGGCCGAGCCAGGCGGTCGCGACCGTCGAGCGGGCGGACTCGGGGTCGCTCGGGTGGAACAGCCCGGCGAGCACGTCGCGATAGAGGCGACCGAGTTCGTGCGACGAGAAGTACGACGACCCTCCGGCCACCAGGACGGCCTCGTCGACGATCTCCTTCGCGGCCGTCACCGCCCGGTGCTTGAGCCCGGCCAGCAGCGAGAACCAGCGCGTGCCGTGGTCGGCGAGACCGTCGACGTCGCGCGCCAGTGACTCCAGCTGCGGCGGCAGCGCGTCGTACGCGAGCGCCATGTCGGCGATGCGCCGGCGGATGTCGGGGTCCTGGCTGTACGGCCTGCCCGTGCGCTTCGACGTGCGGGCGCCCGCCGCCTCGACGGCGAGGTCGAGCGCGCGCCGCGCGATACCGGTGTACACCGACGCCAGCAGGATCTCGAAGACGCTGAAGATGCCGAACACCAGAGGATCGGGGTTCGGGCCGGGATCGATCCGGCGCGCGACCCGCTCGGCGGGAGCGATGGCGCCGCGCAGCCGGGTGGTGCGCGACTGCGTGCCGCGCATGCCGAGCGTGTCCCAGTCGTCGGCGGTGACGACGCGGCCCTCCTCCTCTTCGGAGCGGGGCACGAACGCGTAGACCATCTTCGGCGCGTCGGGCGAGGTGGTGTCGAGGCCGTGCAGGCCGAGCTGCGTCCAGACCGGGGCGAGCGAGGTGAAGATCTTGGTGCCGGTGAACGCGTAGCCGCCGTCCGGCTGGGGCGCGGCATCCGTCCCGCTCCCGAAGAGCACCAGGTCGTTGCCCGCCTCGCTGATCCCGAACGCGAACACCTCGCCGGCCACGGCGCCCTCCTGGACGAACCGGAGGTCGTCGATCCCGCGGTCCGAGAGCACCTTGGCCACCCCGGTCCACACGAGGTGCATGTTGATCGCGAGGGCGGTCGCGGGTGCGGCGCCGGCGAGACGCTGCTGCAGAGCGGATGCCGCGGCCAGCCCGAGTCCGCCCCCGCCCAGCTCGCGGGGCACGAGCATCGCCAGGTACCCGGCATCCCGCAGCTCTGCCAGATCGGCGTCGGGGAAGGTGTTGTCCCGATCGTGGATCGGCGCCCGCTGGCGGATGCGCTCCAGCAGGTCGTCGGGCAGGGAGGCGGCCGGATCGAAGGAGGTCACGAGACCATTCTCGCGTGGGCGACTCTCAGCGCGCGATCGCGTCGAGCAACTGGGCGATGGTGGCGTCCGGCTTGTCGCGGTGCGGGGAGTGGCCGGCGCCCGTGATGACGGACATCGTGATGTTCGGGTTGGCGGCCACGACGGCCTCGGCCGGCTTGCCGCGGAAGATGCTGTACACCTTCGGGTCGGACGCGATCACGTGGGTGGGCACGGTCAGGGCGGTGGCGGCATCCCGAACATCCCACTGCGGGTTCTGGACGCTGGTCTGCCGTACCGCCCACTGGCTGGCCTGCTGCGCCGACAGCGCCTTCAGCTCGACGTCGTGCTCGTGCCAGTCCGGATGCGCCTCGCGGACGGCCCGCTGCGTCGGATCGGCGAACGACGCCTCCTGGCTCGCCCGCACGATCTCGCGGTCGCGATCGGTCAGCGCGATCGCCGGGTCGATGAGCACGAGGCGGCGGGCCCAGGCGGGATCGGATGCCGCGGCGAGAGTGGCCGCGGCTCCGCCCAGGGAGTGGCCGACGACCAGATCCCACCCGCCGGTGCCGGATGTGGTCGCGGCCAGATCGGCGGCGTAGGCGGCCAGCGTGTAGTCCAGCGCGCGCGGGGCGGTGCCGTGGCCGCGCAGGTCGACGGCATCCGCATGCCATCCGGCGCCTGCCAGCGCGACCCCGTAGCGCCACATCAGCGGGCCGTTGGAGCCGAGGCCGTGGACCAGAAGCGCGCGTCGCGAGGCAGCGGGATCTCCCCACGAGATGCGGGGGAGGGTGAGGGGTGCGGGCATGCCTTCAGCCTAGAAGCGGCCCTGCCCGGTTGCCGCGAGCGGCCCGCGGCCCGGACATCCCGCGTCATGATGGGGGAATGATCTCGACCGAGCTGGCGGCGGCGCTGCGTGAAGCGGGCTTGGTGTGGCGGCCGCGGTCGGGCGACAGGTTCCAGCTGGACGAGCCGGAGTTCGAGGCCGATGTGTTCACGGTGAGCGAGATGACGATCGAGCCCCGCGAGTATCCGACCGGCCGCATTCTCGCCTTCAACGGCACGACCGAGTGGGCGCTGGACTCGGTCGCGCTCGAGGACGCCCTGTGGCTGCCGCACGAGAGCCAGCTGCGCGAGATGCTCGGCGGCGCCTTCCGATCGCTGCGCCGGCTGCCCGACACGTACGAGGTCGAGGTCGTCCTCGCAGGGCAGCGCCGGGTGTTCGAGTTCCCCGAGCCGGCCGACGCGTACGCGCTCGCCCTGCTGGAGGTGCTGCGGCGCATCGCCTGACCCGGTTCTCGGTCCTCAGGTGATCGTGTGGACGGGTTCGGTGTCGGGGATGGGAGCGGCGTCGCGGTTGCGCAGGTCGGGGAAGCCCTTCACGAAGACCACGGCGACGATCAGCCCCACCGCGGCGAACGCGGTCGCCGCGATGTAGGCGCCGGTCGGGCCCATGTCGTCGATGAGGAAGCCGGCGATCGCCGAGCCGGCGGCCGCGCCGATGAGCTGACCCGTTCCGACCCAGCCGAATGCCTCGGCGGTGTCGCTGAACTTGACGCTCGCCGAGGTCATGGCGAACAGCACGGCCAGTGCGGGGGCGATGCCGATGCCGGCCAGCACCAGGGTGCCTCCGAGCCAGAACACGTTGAGCGACACGATCGTGAGGGCGAGCCCGATCGTCACGATGGCCATGCGCCGCGCCATGGCCCACGGGCCCATCGGCAGGTGGCCGAACGACAGGCCGCCGGCCAGGCTGCCCACTGAGAACACCGCCAGGACGATGCCGGCCTCGAGTCCGCCGTGGTCGAAGGTCGCCACCACGCCGGCCTCGACAGCCGCGCACGCGCCGATGAGAAGGAAGCCGACGACCGTCGCGAGCAGCACCGGCGCCTTCGTGAGGACCTTGCCGATGCTGCGACGGCTGCGCGGGATGCGCACGCGCCCGACCTCGGGGGAGAGGATGAACCACGCCCCGCCGCCGATGAGGATCACGACGATGAGCAGCAGGGCCTGCACCGTGCCGACCTGCGTCGCGACGACGGTGATGACGACCGGCGCGACGATCCAGATGATCTCCTGCAGCGAGGCATCGAGCGAGAACAGCGGTGTCAGCTGCTTCGACGTCACGAGCTTCGGGTAGATGGTGCGCGCGGCGGACTGGATGGGCGGCGTCGACAGGCCGGCGACGAACCCCAGCGCCATGTAGCCGGGCAGGGGGAGCTGCAGCAGTGCGATGGCCGTGATCGACACCGCGCACACCGCGAGGGTCGCCGTGATGACCGGACGCATGCCCCACCGGCCCATCCAGCGGCTCGTCACCGGGCCGGCGATGGCCTGGCCGATGGAGGCTGCTGCGAGTACGAGGCCCGCGGCGCCGTACGAGCCGGTCACGAACTCGATGTGCAGCAGGATCGCCAGGCTCGTCATCCCGTTCGGGAAACGGGCCGTGAGCTGTGCCGCGATGATGCGACCGACGCCCGGAGTGCGCAGAAGATCCCGGTAGCCAGCCACTCCCCAACGCTATCGCGGGCGACACGCCGCGACACGCCCAAGCGCGCTCTCCACAGGCGGATCCGATGTCGGAGCCTCGCTTCAGGATCAACCTGTGGACAGACGCCGCGAAGAGCAGCGAAACGCGCGTGATTCAGGCCTTTTCCAGGTTCGGAATCGAGGCCTCTCCTGTGGATGAAACGGTGGAGAACCTGTGTTGTATCTGGGGAGAGTGGTGG
Source organism: uncultured Actinomycetota bacterium (assembly GCA_963754635.1). Classification (GTDB taxonomy): domain Bacteria; phylum Actinomycetota; class Actinomycetes; order Actinomycetales; family Microbacteriaceae; genus Microbacterium. The sequence goes on from CAVWGM010000003.1 coordinate 801,155, forward strand.
AAAATCACACCGATGTAACTACTAGCCCTTGTGGTGGTATCGAATGTCGGTACCCATATGTAGTATTGGACTCCCGGCGGGGGGCCTGCCCGGGAAGACAGCCGAAGTGAGGGGAGAGACCAGATCACCATGACGATCACCGTCTACACAAAGCCCGCGTGCGTACAGTGCACGGCCACCTACCGAGCCCTGGACTCCAAGGGCATCGAGTACGAGATCCACGACCTCTCCGAGGACCCTTCGGCCCTCGAGCAGGTCAAGGCGCTGGGGTACCTCCAGGCGCCGGTCGTCATCACCGATGAGGACCACTGGTCGGGCTTCCGTCCCGACAAGATCGACGAGCTCGCCTCGCGACTCGCGTAAAGCCATGACAGCCGCGGTCGCACAGCGAGACGCGGTTGCCGGGCGGGCGACCGCGACCCCGCTCCTCGTCTACTTCTCGAGCGTCTCGGGCAACACCGCGCGCTTCATCGAGAAGCTCGGGGCCAGGGCTGTGCGGATCCCGTTGCATTCGACGGATCCGGCTCTCGTGGTCGACGAACCCTTCATCCTCGTCACACCGACCTATGGCGGAGGCCAGGGTCGAGGTGAGGAGAAGGGCGCCGTTCCCCGGCAGGTGATCCGGTTCCTCAACGACGAGCGAAACCGTCGCCTGATCCGCGGAGTCATCTCGGCAGGAAACACCAACTTCGGCGAGCACTTCTGTGTCGCCGGCGACATCATCAGCCGCAAGTGCAACGTGCCGCACTTGTATCGGCTCGAGGTATTCGGCACGCCGGAAGACGTTGAACGCGTGAGCGAGGGATTGGAACGATGGCAGAAGCTGCAGTGACCGAGAAGAACTTCAAGATCGAGGCCCGCTTCGAGGGGATGGATTACCACTCCCTCAACGCGATGCTCAATCTGTACGACGCCGACGGGAAGATCCAGTTCGACGCCGACAAGCGGGCCGCGCGGGAGTACTTCCTGCAGCACGTGAACCAGAACACGGTGTTCTTCCACTCCCTCAAGGAGCGGCTGGACTACCTGGTCGAGAAGGAGTACTACGAGCCCGAGGTGCTCGCGAAGTACCCGTTCGAGTTCATCCAGAAGATCAACGACACGGCCTACGACCGCAAGTTCCGGTTCGAGACGTTCCTGGGTGCGTTCAAGTACTACACGAGCTACACGCTCAAGACCTTCGACGGCAAGCGGTACCTCGAGCGCTTCGAGGACCGGGTCGTGATGACCGCCCTCGGCCTCGCCGACGGCGACCAGGACCTCGCCATGGAGCTCATGGAGGAGATCATCTCCGGCCGCTTCCAGCCGGCGACGCCCACGTTCCTCAACACCGGCAAGGCGCAGCGCGGCGAGCTCGTGTCGTGCTTCCTGCTGCGCATCGAAGACAACATGGAGTCGATCGCCCGCGGCATCAACTCCGCGCTGCAGCTGTCCAAGCGCGGCGGCGGCGTCGCGCTCCTGCTCTCGAACATCCGCGAGTCCGGCGCGCCGATCAAGCAGATCGAGAACCAGTCCAGCGGCATCATCCCCGTGATGAAGCTCCTCGAAGACAGCTTCAGCTACGCCAACCAGCTCGGCGCCCGTCAGGGAGCAGGTGCGGTGTACCTCAACGCGCACCACCCGGACATCCTGCGCTTCCTCGACACCAAGCGCGAGAACGCCGACGAGAAGATCCGCATCAAGACGCTCTCGCTCGGCGTCGTGATCCCCGACATCTCGTTCGAGCTCGCCAAGAACGGCGAGGACATGTACCTGTTCTCGCCCTACGACGTCGAGAAGGTCTACGGAGTGCCGTTCGGCGACATCTCGGTCACCGAGAAGTACCGCGAGATGGTCGACGACGCGCGGATCAAGAAGACCAAGATCAACGCGCGCGAGTTCTTCCAGACCCTCGCCGAGATCCAGTTCGAGTCGGGCTACCCGTACATCATGTTCGAAGACACGGTGAACAAGGCCAACCCGATCAAGGGCCGGATCAACATGTCCAACCTGTGCTCGGAGATCCTCCAGGTCAACACGCCGACCACCTACAACGAGGACCTCTCCTACGCCGAGATCGGCAAGGACATCTCCTGCAACCTCGGCTCGATGAACATCGCCCTCGCGATGGACGGCGGCGACCTGGGCACGACCGTCGAGACGGCGATCCGTGCGCTCACCGCGGTGAGCGACCAGAGCCACATCCGCTCGGTTCGCTCGATCGAGGACGGCAATGACCGCTCGCATGCGATCGGCCTGGGGCAGATGAACCTGCACGGCTACCTCGCCCGCGAGCACGTCCGCTACGGCTCGGATGAGGGTCTGGACTTCACGAACATCTACTTCTACACGGTGGTCTTCCACGCGCTGCGCGCGTCGAACCTCATCGCGAAGGAGCGCGGTCAGGTGTTCGAGGGCTTCTGGGACTCGACTTACGCGAGCGGCGAGTTCTTCGACAAGTACACCGACCAGGCGTGGCAGCCGCAGACCGAGAAGGTCAGGGAGCTGTTCGCCGGCATCCCGATCCCGACGCAGGAGGACTGGACCGCGCTGAAGGCGAGCATCCAGGAGTTCGGCATCTACAACCAGAACCTGCAGGCGGTGCCGCCGACCGGCTCGATCTCGTACATCAACAACTCGACGAGCTCGATCCACCCGATCGCGTCCAAGATCGAGATCCGCAAGGAAGGCAAGCTCGGCCGCGTCTACTACCCCGCGCCGTTCATGTCGAACGAGAACCTCGAGTACTACGAAGACGCCTACGAGATCGGCTACGAGAAGGTCATCGACACGTACGCCGCCGCCACGCAGCACGTGGACCAGGGCCTGTCGCTGACGCTGTTCTTCAAGGACACCGCCACCACGCGCGACATCAACAAGGCTCAGATCTACGCCTGGCGCAAGGGCATCAAGACGATCTACTACATCCGCCTGCGGCAGATGGCCCTCGAGGGCACCGAGCTCGACATGTGCGTCAGCTGCACGCTTTAGTCCTGAACGACCTCTAGGAACGAACCGATGACTCCCGAACCCCTCAAGCTCCTCTCACACGTCCAGGCGATCAACTGGAACCGCATCGAGGACGACAAGGACCTCGAGGTGTGGAACCGCCTCGTGAACAACTTCTGGCTGCCCGAGAAGGTGCCGCTGTCCAACGACATCCAGTCGTGGAACACGCTGACCCCCGACGAGCAGACGCTCACGATGCGCGTCTTCACCGGCCTGACCCTGCTCGACACCGTGCAGGCGACGGTGGGCGCCGTGTCGCTCATCCCTGATGCGATCACCCCTCACGAGGAGGCCGTCTACACGAACATCGCGTTCATGGAGTCGGTGCACGCCAAGAGCTACTCGTCGATCTTCTCGACGCTGTGCTCGACGAAGGAGATCGACGAGGCGTTCCGCTGGTCCGTCGAGAACCCGAACCTTCAGAAGAAGGCGGCGATCGTCATGGAGTACTACCAGGGCGACAGTCCGCTCAAGCGCAAGGTCGCCTCGACCCTGCTCGAGAGCTTCCTGTTCTACTCGGGCTTCTACCTGCCGATGCACTGGTCGAGCCGCGCCAAGCTCACCAACACTGCCGACCTGATCCGTCTCATCATCCGCGATGAGGCCGTGCACGGGTACTACATCGGCTACAAGTTCCAGAAGGGGCTCGAGAAGGTCGATCAGGCCACGCGCGACGAGATCAAGGACTACACGTTCTCGCTGCTGTACGAGCTCTACGACAACGAGATCCAGTACACGCAGGACCTCTACGACGGCGTCGGTCTGACCGAGGACGTCAAGAAGTTCCTGCACTACAACGCCAACAAGGCCCTCATGAACCTCGGATACGAGGCGATGTTCCCGGCGACGGTCACGGACGTGAACCCGGCGATCCTGTCGGCCCTGTCGCCGAACGCCGACGAGAACCACGACTTCTTCTCGGGGTCGGGCTCGTCGTACGTCATCGGCAAGGCCGAGGCCACCGAAGACGAGGACTGGGACTTCTGAGAGCTTATCTCTGAGCTTCCGGCGAAGAGCTGGTCAGGGGCCCGGATCCGCGAAATCTCGCGAGTTCGGGCCTCTCTCGTGCCGTCTTCGACAAGACAGTACTGATCACTGCGATCGCCCGAGGTCGGTGATCGCGTCGAACACGCGCACAGGGTCCTCAGCGATTCGGTTGAGCACATACAGCCACCATTCGTCTCCGAAGATGCAGTACTCGCGCGTCGCGTAGCCTTCGGCACGCAGGCGGTCCAGCAGGTCGTCGCCGAGGCCCATGAGCATTTCCACCTCGACGTCGGCAGCGTTCGGCACGAGAGAAAGCGAAGCGCGAACCAGCGATTCGTCGTGAGTGGCCAGGGTCACGCTGTGGCGAGCATCGGCGATGCGGGCGGCGAGAGCCCTATAGCGGGCGCCAAGCTCGGTGCTGTCCCGAGGGAGGGCTACCGAGCGCGGTTCCAGGAAAGCTCCCTTCACGAGACGAATACGCCCCGGGAGCGAGAGGAGCCGATCCACATCTTCCAGGGAGCGATGCAGGCGAGCCTGCAGGGTGATACCCACACTCGACGTGCGAGCGGAGAGCCACTCGAACACATCGAGTACGGCGCCTGTGCGGTCTGACCCCTCGGCGGAGACGATGAAGATCGTTCCCGCAGCCTCGCACGCCTGCGCGATTGCGAGAGCGTTTGCGCGCACCAGATCCGGCGACACCAGCAGGCCGATGTGCGACAGGTCGCCAGACACGGTCGAGGGGAGTGCGGCTTCACCGATTCGCTGCGCGGCAGTGATGAAGGTCTCGGTGGCAGCCACGGCCTCGGCACTGTCCCTGACACTTTCGCCTGCGAACTCGATGCTGCCTTGGTGCCCGCGAGCCATTGCTCTCGTAACGGCACGTTCCGCCGCGGCGATGTCTTCTCCAGCGACGTACCGGGCGGCTACTCGTCGAGCGTTCTCCGCGAGCACCGGGTTGCTCATCACGTAGGCCTTCGCCTTCTCATCCAGTGCCCATGCTCGAAGGGTCTCCGCGGCGCGCGTTGCATCCATCCGTCCTGCTCCTTCTCAGTAGGCGGGAATCTCATCGATGCGGGTATAGACGGGGAGACCGCGATCGCGCGCGATCTCGACGTCCTTGTCCGCGCCGGTCGACTCTCCCGGGAGTCGCAGCACCGCATCACAGTGCTGCAGCAAGCGGAAGGCTGTTTCGTACATGACGTCGCCTGCAGCTGTCTGTTGTTCGCTCATCCCGCGGAGGATCGGCAAGGCGGCCCATTCACCGATCATCGGCACGTGCCCGAGGCGATGGATGGGGGCGGCCGCCTCTTCGAGACGTGCAAGATTCGCGGCGATCCGCACCGGATCCCCACCGGTTCCGGAGCGGTAGGGGCCGGCGATCAGAATCAACATTGGCTTTTCCATATGCTCACTGTAGGCTAGAACGTGTAAAAACGTGCAACTTCGTAAAGGAATCGGATGCTGACTGCCCAGAGAAAGGCGCACCTGCTCGAGGTCCTCTCCAGGGACGGAAGGGTTGTGGCGAAGGCTGTCGCCCAGCAACTTGGACTGTCGGAGGACTCCATCCGCCGCGACCTCCGCGAGCTCGCCGACGAGGGCAAGCTCGTGCGGGTATACGGAGGGGCGCTGCCCGTGCCCGCAGCGGACCGGCCCGTCGATCAGCGCCATGCGCTGGCAACCGATAGCAAGAAGCGTGTCGCGACCCGGGCGGTCGAGCTCATCGGCCCCTCGTCGACCATCGCGCTGGACGCGGGAACCACGGCTCTCGAACTTGCACGGGTGCTGCCGCGCTCGCGGAATCTGACGGTGATCACTCCGAGTCCGGGCGTTGCCATCGCGGTGGCGGAGCACACCGACGCTCGCGTGGTGATGATCGGTGGGGAAATCGCACGTTTTTCGATGGTCGCCGCGGGGCCGCTGGCGATGGAGGCCATTCACCGACTCGCCGCCGACATCTTCTTCATGGGCGCGACGGGCATCGATCCCGTGCGCGGCCTGACCACTGGGAACCTCGATGACGCCGTGACCAAACGAGCGATCGCCGGCCAGTGCGAAAGGACTTTCGTTCTTGGCAGTGAGGAGAAGATCGGCGCTGTCTCGAACTTCCCGATCATCGGACTCAAAGACGTCGCGGGGATCGTCATCGATCCGCTCGACCGCAATCCGCTCATCGCGCAGCTGCCGACGTCGGTCCCGGAGGGTGGGGCATGAGCGGGCAATCAGCGCCGATCGTGCGAACCGGCGACTGATCGGCGACCTCATCGCCGGGCCGGGGCCTCGCGGCCGCCTGTCCTGCCGTTGGCTCAGGGCAGATGAACCGCTGCCCAGAACGGTGAGCGCACGCGCCACCCCAGCGTTTCGTAAAGGTGGCGTCCCTGCCCGCTGGCGAGCAGGATGGCGCCGGTTCGTCCCCGATCCAACGCGGCGTTCGACAGCGCCCCCATGATTGCCTTCCCCAGCCCGCGCCGCTGATGAGCGACCTGGGTGACGATCTGATCAGGCACGGCGAGTGCAGCCAAGCCCAGACGGCCGCTCGCGGCCAACGCACCCGAGTCCGTCGTCACGCGTGCCTCTAGCGCATCGCATTGATCGTCCAGGGTGAGGTGGTAGCCGTCCGGCAGGCGCAGTGCGGACGATTCGAGCCGAGCGCTCATGAGGAATTGGTGCTCGATGACTCTCCATCCGCTGGGCATCGTCGGCTCTGCCTCACAGGGAGCGGCCGGCCATTTGATCCAGAAAGGAGATCCGCCGACGTTCCTCGCTAGCTCGCTCGCGCGTTCCGCTTCGCGAGTGGTCAGCACGTAGCGTGCGAACTCACTTTCCGAACCGACATGGATGTGTACGCCACCGTTGACTGGAGTCGGTGGTGCGAGGCCACGGGAGCGGACCCAACCGTCGGTCCACATCAGGATGTCGGCTGCGAGATCTGGGGTAGCCCGCCTCTCGTCTGGTGGGCTCACTGTGGAATCTCCTTGCGGTCGTGGAACGGGACCAAATTTATCGCCTGGATCGCGGGCCGAGTACCCGAAATGCTGCCGTCCGAGATCGAGGTGGCGGATCCCTCGGGGGCCGGGATCATCCTGAGCGGGTGAGGCCGGGCCCTGGTCTTTCTCCCTAGGGTGAACGTCACGCCGCCGCGCGCCGCCCTCGTGCGCGCACTCGGAGCGGTCGAAGGGAGACCTATGTCGGACCCCACCTCGCAGCCGGAAACCCCGCCGATCACGAAGCCGTCGCCGGTGGCGCCCGAGCCGCCGCATCGCAGCCACGCGGGGCTCATCTGGCTGGCGGTCGCCGTCGTCGTCCTCTCCTTCGTCGCGGCGTTCCTCGGCTCGTGGCTCGCGCGCTCCATGGACACGGCCGAGCCCGCGCCGACGCCGACCCCGGCGCCGACGCAGACCCTGAACGTCGAGGACTACGAGGCCGCGCTCGAGGAGATCCTCCCGGCCGGCTCCGCCGTGCGCGCCGGCTCCGGAGTGCCCGAGGCCGGCAAGGGGTCGGACGGAGACGTCTACATCGACGTCACGACGTCGGACGTGTACGTGTTCGAGGACGGCAACTGGACGTTCGCCGGCAACATCCGCAAGTCCGCGGCCGAGAACCTGACTGGTGCCACCGGCGCCGCGGGCGCCACCGGCGAGACGGGGGCGACCGGTGCGGCCGGCGAACCGGGGGAGTCCGGCACCTCGGTCACCCTCGGCGTCGGCGAACCCGCTGAGGCCGAGTGCGACGGCGATGACATCTACATCGACACCGAGGCGCCGATGTTCTACCAGTGCTCGGACGGCGCCTGGCAGTCCTTCGGTCCGCCGACGACCGACGAGGCTCCGCAGGAGTGAGAGTCCGGGAGCGCCGGACCGCAAGGCCTGGCGCTCCCGGCATCCGTTCTGGCACGGTGAAGCCATGAGATCCCTTGCACGTTGGGCGCTGGCCGCCGCGATGGTCTTCGCGGGCCTCAGTCACCTGTTCTGGGCGCGCCGCGAGTTCCGGGCGCAGGTTCCGGATGCCGCCGCCGAGGTGCTCGGCGAGGACGGCGTCGTCGTGGCGTCGGGCGTCGTCGAGGTGATGCTCGGGGCGTCGCTGGTCGCGCTGCCGAGGTCGCGGGGCACGATCGGCTGGATCCTCGCCGCCTTCTTCGTCGCTGTCTTCCCCGGCAACATCGAGCAGTACGCCAAGCGCCGTGACGGGTTCCGGCTCGACACCGACGCCAAGCGCCTCGCGCGGCTGTTCTTCCAGCCGGTCCTCGTGGCGTGGGCGGTGTGGTCGACGCGCGAGCGCTGACCCCGGCGCCGCTCAGCGCTTCGTCGAGGCGGTGACGGTGAACTTCGCATTGCGGGCGACCTGACGGGTGGGACCGACGAGCCGCTCCAGCACCGGACGGTAGTGCAGCGCCGAGTTCCAGACCGTCCACAGCTCGCCGCCCGGGCTCAGCACGCGCGCGGCGTCCGCGAACATCCGGGGTGCGATGCCGTCGGTGACGGCTCCGCCGACGTGGAACGGCGGGTTCAGCGCGATGAACCGGCCTGTGTCGTCCGGCAGATCGCGCAGCAGGTCCTCACGCACCACGTCGACCCGGTCGGCGACACCGTTCGCCTCGGCCGTGGCCCGCGCCGACGCCACCGCGGCCGCCGACTGATCCGTCGCGTAGACGCGCAGCGCGTCGTTGCGCAGCGCCAGTGTCGTCGCCACGATGCCGGTCCCGCACGCGAGGTCGATCACGGTGCCCGCGCCCGGCGCCACCGCCGGAAGATGCTCGAGCAGGAACCGGGTGCCGATGTCGATCGACGTCCCGGCGAACGCGCCGCCGAACGCGCAGACCACGAGCCCGTCGTGCTGCTCGCTCCGCGGTGAGGGGACGCCACCGTCGCGCGGTCCCCTCGCGATCAGCACGCGCGACTTCTGGCGGGCATGTGTCACGTCGACGCGGTCGAACCGCTCACGCAGCACGTCGTTCATCGTCGGCGTCATGTGCTTGAGTCGTCCGCCGGCGTAGACGACGACCTCGGGGGAAGCGGCTGCCGCGATGAGTCCGGCGATGTCGCGGAGCGCGTCGAGCGACCGGGGGAGTCGCAGCAGCACGACGCGCGCGTCCCGCACCACCTCGGGCGTGAGTGCGCGGGTGGTGAAGGCGTCCGCCCCGCCGAGGCGCTCCGCGTTCGCCGCGAGCGCCTGCTCGCCGGTGAAGGCGTCGATGTGGACCCGGATGCCGCGCCCGCCGTCGCTCGCGGCGCCCAGGGTGAGCGCACCGTAGCCGTCGCCGATGACGCTGATCGTGCCGGGATCGGCCTCCGATCGCGCCGGCGCCGACTCATCGAGGATCAGCCGGTCCGCGGCATCCGCTGCCGGCAGATCCGGGCCCTCCAGATCGGGCCATCGGCGCAGCGCGGCAAGGTCGAAGGTCACCGTTCCACGGTAGTGCGTCGGTGGCTCCGGACAGCTCGGCTCAGCGCGAGGCCATGGCGTGACGTCGGGCGATGCCCTCCAGCAGGATGTCGAGGCCGAATTCGAACTCGGTCTGATCGTCGCACCAGCCCAGGGTCGAGTCGGGATCGTCGTGCACGACGTCCTGCAGCATCGCCGACAGGTTCGGGAGCAGCTCCGCCATGCGCGCGGCATCGGCGCCGCTGGGGGTCGATCCACCGCCGTCGAGCACCAGCTCCTGGCTGAACCCGAAGAGCCTGCTGCCCAAGGCGTGCATCGAGTGGTGGATGAGGTCGTGCGAGAGGCCGCCCCCTCGCATCACCCCGACCTGGGCGTCGATGTAGCGACCCATCGCGGGCGCGAGGACCGAGCGGGATTCCATGACCTCGGGAACCCAGGGGTGGCGCAGCATCACCCGGCGGGCGGCGAGAACCCGCTCGCGCAGGAGCCGCTGCCACGTGTCGTCGCCGGCGATCTCCGCGAGGCCGCGCACCTCGTCCTCGATCTCGGCGAAGGTGCGCTCCACGAGGCCGTCCAGGATCGCGTTCTTGTTGGGGAAGTGGTGGTAGAGCGACATCGCCTCGACTCCGAGACGTTCCGCGAGGCGGCGCATCGTGAGGATGTCGAGGCCGCCGTCGTCGGCGATCGTCATCGCCGTGGCGATCACGAGGTCACGCGTGAGCGCCGGACGCTCGGCGAGGTTGCGCTGCGGCATCCGCTCACCTCCTCTGTCCCACGCTACAAGGTCGGTCGCGGCGGGGAGTGGACGCGCGACGCCGCGAGTGGTACCTTACGTCGTAAGCATACAGCGTAAGGGGACAGGATGACCATGATGTCTGCGGCCGTGGCCGATCGCTTCGGCGGACCCGAGGTGGTGCGCGTGGCGGAGCAGCCCCGTCCGCGGCCGAAGCCCGACGAGGTGCTCGTGCGCGTGCGCGCCTCGACGGTCAGCATCGCCGACCACAGGATGCGGGCGGCGGATCTCCCGCGCGGACTCGGCTTCCTGCGGATCGTCGCCCTCGGAGCGTTCCGGCCACGGCGACGCATCCTCGGCATGGAGGGCGCCGGCGAGGTCGCCGAGGTCGGCGCGGACGTGACGGAGTTCGCGGTGGGAGACCGCGTGATGGTCATGCGAGGGGCGCGCATGGGGTGCCACGCCCAGTACGTCACGGCGCGCGCGTCCGGATCGGTCGTGCGGATCGCCGACGACATGTCCTTCGAGGATGCCGCGGCCCTGGTCTTCGGCGGCTACACCGCGATCTCGTTCCTCGATCAGGTCTCGCTCGGACCGGGTACGGAAGTACTGGTGAACGGCGCATCCGGTGCGGTCGGCTCCGCCGCCGTCCAGATCGCAGTCCACGCCGGAGCGCGCGTGACGGCGGTCACCAGCGCCCGAAACGCCGACCTCGTCCGCGGGCTCGGCGCCGACAGGGTCATCGACTACGAGAGCGAGGACTTCGCCGCAGGGAGCGGGCGATGGGATGTCATCGTGGAGTGCGTGGGCAACGCCCCGTTCGCCCGGGTGGAGCGCGTACTCGCCCCCGGTGGCGCCCTCCTGCTCGTGATCGCGGACGGACCGGCCATGCTGAGCGCCAAGAGCCAGTCCCGTCGATCGGGGATGCTGGTCACCTACAGCGGCACGATCTTCGACAAGCCCGTGCTCCAGCGGCTGCTCGCCCTCGCGGCGGACGGCGGGGTGCGCCCGGTGATCGACCGTACGTTCTCGCTCGACGACATCGTGGCCGCCCATCGGTACGTCGACACCGGACGCAAGCGCGGGTCCGTCGTCCTGCGCGTGCCCTGACCTCGGTCCGACCTGACAGAGTGGTTCCATGGCCCGCATCGGCGCGATCTTCAATCCGTACACCCACTCGCCGGACGAGTTCCTCGCGTCGGTCCGTGCCGCCGAGGACTGTGGCGTCCCGGAGCTGTGGCTGTGGGAGGACTGCTTCCGGCAGTCCGCCTTCGCCGCGGCCGCTGCGGCGCTGGCGCAGACCGAGCGGCTGCGCATCGGCATCGGGATCGCGCCGATGCCCCTGCGCAACGTCGCCGCGACCGCGATGGAGATCGCCACGATCGAGCGGCTCTTCCCCGGGCGCCTGCTGCCCGGAGTGGGCCACGGTGTGCTGCCGTGGATGGGTCAGGTCGGCGCTCGTGTCGCCTCTCCGCTGACGCTCATGCGCGAGTACGTCCCCGCTCTGCGCGGGCTTCTCGCCGGCGACGAGCTCGATGTCGAAGGCCGGTACGTGACGCTCCGCGGCGTCCGGCTCGACTACCCACCCGAGGCCGCCCCGCGCGTGTACGCCGCTGCCGAGGGCCCGAAGACGCTGCACCTCAGCGGCGAGGTCGCCGACGGCACCGTGCTCGACAGCGGCCACACGCCTGAAGAGATCGCCGCCTCGGTCCGTGCGATCCGGGACGCACGAGCCGGCGCTGGTCGTGACGGTGCCCACGACATCGTCGCGTACGTCATCGCCGCCTTCGGCCCGGTGCCGAGCAGCGCGCGGTCGACCGACGTCGGTGACCGCGATGAGCCCCACCGCCGGGCCGTGTGGGGCGACGCCGCGCAGGTGGCCGCAGCCACAGGTCCGTTCTTCGACGCCGGGGTCGACGAGGTGATCCTGCTTCCCGCGTCCCGCACGGAGCTGCCCGAGTTCTACGCGCAGGCCGGCGAGGTGGCACGGCTCGTCGCGACCGGTCCGGCGCGGTGAAGGCCGTCGCTCGCATCGCCCTGGCGGCGCTGCTGCTGGTGGCCGGGGCATCCCACCTCACCTGGGGTCGTCGCGGCTACCGGATCGTGGTGCCCGACTGGGCGACCGAGCTGCTGCACACCGACAAGGACACCGTCGTCGTCGCGTCCGGGGCGGTCGAGCTCATGCTCGGCGGCGCCCTCATCGCCCTGCCCCGCGATCAGCGCCGCGTCGGCGCCCTGGTGGCCGCGTTCCTCGTCGCGGTGTTCCCGGGCAACGTCCATCAGTGGCGCACCGGGCGCTCGGCGCCGCTGCTGCGCACCGACCGGGCCCGGTTCGTCCGGCTGTTCTTCCAGCCCGTCCTCGTGGCGTGGACCCTGTGGTCCACGCGATGAAACGTCCGGTCGCAGTCATCGCGGGCGGGTCGGGATTCGTCGGACGCGCGACGGTGACCTCAGCCGCGCTTGCTCCGCATGGCTTTCGTGTGCGCGAGGTCAGGGTCACCGGCTAGGCGCCGGTAGTCGTCGGACTCGAGGGGGTACAGCGCCACACGGCCCTCGGCATCCGAGTGGATGCCCCACCCGTACCGCTTGGTGAGCGGCGACGAGCGAAGGCACGGCTGGCCGCGGGAGAAGAACTCTCCGCGTGCCCTCTCGCGGTCGTCCGCGGCGACTCCCGCCCGCCGGGCGTACGTCTCGAACACCACGTCATCGGATGTGAGTGCGTACGGCGCCGCCGCGATGAGCTCGTAGTGCAGCGCTGCGATCGTGGGCTCGTCCCTCGCAGGCGGCTCGACGGCTGCTTCGGCGGGGGAGTCGTCGGCCACCTCGATGAACGTGTCGAAGTAATTGGTGGTGTGCACGAAACCGAGGCTATGCGCGGGCACCGACATCCGCCGCCTCGGTGTCGTGGCTCGGTGGCAGAATGCCGTCATGCAGCTGATCGAGGTCGTCGCCGGGGCCGAAGCGGTGACGGCGACCTCGTCGCGACTCGCCAAGATCGCGGCGCTCGCGGTCGTGCTGCGCGGGCTCGAGCCCGACGAGATCGCCCCGGTGATCGGCTTCCTGACAGCGAGCCCTCGGCAGGGGCGCCTCGGCGTGGGGTGGCGCGGGCTGACCGCCCTCGACACCACTCATGCCGGCGAGCCCTGCTGCAGATCGCCGAGGTCGATGAGGCGTTCGATCGCCTCGCCGCCACCGCGGGCGCGGGCTCGGTGGCGGCGCGCAACACCGAGCTGGTCTCGCTCGCCGAACGGGCGACCCCCGCGGAATGGGACTTCCTCACCCGCGTGATGCTCGGCGAGCTCCGCACCGGAGCTCTCGAAGGCGTGCTGATCGACGCGATCGCGAAGGCGGCGGAGAGGGATGCCGCGGCCGTCCGCCGCGCCGCCATGCTGTCGGGCGACCTCGGCGACACCGCCGTGATCGCGCTGACCGGCACCGCGGACGAACTGGGTGCCGTGGGGCTCGTCGTCGGGCGCCCGGTCATGCCGATGCTCGCCTCGACGGCGTCGTCGGTCGCGGACGCTCTGGGCGCGGTGACGGGCGAGGTGTCGGTCGAGTACAAGCTCGACGGCGCGCGCATCCAGGTGCACCGCGACGGCGACGCCGTGCGCGTGTACACCCGCAACCTCGCCGACATCACCCACCGGGTCCCCGAGATCGTCGCCGCCGTCCGCAAGCTGCCGGCACGCCAGGTGATCCTCGACGGCGAGACGCTGTCGCTCGACGAGGACGGCGGTCCTCGGCCGTTCCAGGACACCATGTCGCGCTTCGGCTCCGAGAACGCGCGCCGAGGTCGTGCTGCGGCCGTGGTTCTTCGACGTCCTCCACCTCGACGGCGACGATCTCATCGACCGGCCGCTGTCGCACGCGCCTCGCAGGTTCTGGAGCGGGTGGCCGGGGCATCACCGCATGCCGGGCATCGTGACGCGCCGATCCGGAGGTCGCGGAGGGGTTCTCGCGCCAGGCGCTGGCCGCGGGGCACGAGGGCGTCATGGTCAAGGGCGTCGACTCGCTCTACGCGGCCGGCCGCCGGGGCAAGAGCTGGCTGAAGGTGAAGCCCGTGCTGACCTTCGACCTCGTCGTCCTCGCGGTCGAGTGGGGCTCGGGGCGCCGGGCCGGGCAGCTGTCGAACCTGCATCTCGGCGCCCGCGACCCCGAGGCGCGGCGCCGGCGAGAGCAGCTTCGTCATGGTGGGCAAGACGTTCAAGGGGCTCACCGACGCGCTGCTGCGGTGGCAGACCGCGCACTTCCCGACGATCGAGACCCATCGCTCCGCCCACGCGGTGCACGTGCGACCCGAGACGGTCGTCGAGATCGCCATCGACGGCGTCCAGCGATCGACGAGGTATCCCGGCGGTGTCGCGCTGCGCTTCGCCCGGGTCAAGGGCTACCGGCCCGACAAGGGCCCCGCCGAGGCCGACACCATCCAGTCCCTTCAAGCGCTCCTGCGCGGCTGAGGCGCCGAGAAGAGTCCGACGACGTGCGCATCGTGGTCCTGACGGGAGCCGGCATCTCCGCCGAGAGCGGAGTGCCGACCTTCCGCGACGCCGACGGGCTGTGGGAGGGACACCTCGTCGAGGACGTCGCGACGCCGGAGGGGTTCGAGCGGGACCCCGATCTCGTGCACGCCTTCTACGACGCGCGGCGGCGGGCCGCGGCATCCGTCCAGCCGAACGCCGCTCATCGCGCGCTCGCACGCCTCGAGGGCGCGCTGGGGGAGGACCTGCTCGTCGTCACGCAGAACGTCGACGACCTGCACGAGCGCGCGGGCACCGGCAACCTGGTCCACATGCACGGCGAGCTGCGGCGCGCACTGTGCAGGGCGTGCGGCGCACGACCGGTGTGGGGTGCCGACCTGGCGACCCGGCCCCCGTGCCCGGCGTGCGGAGAGCGTATGCTGCGCCCCGACGTGGTCTGGTTCGGCGAGATGCCGTACGAACTCGACCGCACCGAACAGGCGGTGGCCGCGTGCGACGTGTTCGTGTCGATCGGCACCTCGGGAGCCGTCTACCCGGCAGCCGGCTACGTCGCTCTCGCCTCGGCGTTCGGTGCCCGCACGATCGAGCTCAACCTCGAACCCAGCGATGCGGTCATCCCGTTCGACGACGCGCGGCAGGGCCGGGCGAGCGAGCTCGTTCCCCTGTGGGTCGACGAGATCCTCGCCGCACACGAAAGGCGCCGGGCGGAAACTCCGCCCGGCGCCTTCACATGAGGTTCGCTACAGCCTGACGCCGCCGGAGCGGATGCGCGACAGCGCGTCCACCGTCGCGGCCAGGATCAGCACACCGCCGGTCACGAGCAGGTTGATGCCTGCCGGCAGGTTGAGCAGACCGAGACCGTTCGTGATCACCGCGATCACGAGCGCGCCGATGGCCGCGTGCACGAGCCGTCCGCGTCCGCCGAAGAGGCTGACGCCGCCGACGACCGCTGCCGCCACGCCGCTCAGCACGATGTCGCGACCCACGGTCGCGTCCACCGAGCCGACGCGCGAGACGCTCAGCAGCGCGGAGAAGACCGCGAGGCTGGAGCAGATCACGAAGGCCCACCACTTGATCCAGCGCACCTTCACCCCGGAGCGACGCGCCGCCTCGGCGTTGCCGCCGATCGCGTAGATGTACCGGCCGAACTGCGTGCGGTCGAGCACGAACGTGCCGATCCACAGGATCACCAGCACGATCGGCACCACGTTCGGCACGCCCTGCACGGCGATCGGGCCCTGACCGCGGTCCTGGTTGAGGATGAACACCACCGCACCGCCGAGCACCGCGATGACGCCGAGCTTGATGAACACCAGCGAGATGTCGCGGTTGGGGACGCCGGCCCGGACACGACGTGCGCGGTCCCAGAACGACATGCCCGCCGAGACGGCGAGGATGACGACGAGCATCGCCCAGCCTGCCCACACCGGAAGGTTGCCGTTCTGGAGCGCGATGAGCTCGGGCACCTCGACGCGGAACAGACCGCCGGGGCCGATGACCACCAGCGCCAGTCCCTGGAGTCCCAGGAACAGGCCCAACGTCACGACGAATGATGGAATACCCACTCTCGCGACGAAGAAGCCGATGAGTGCGCCGATCAGGAAGCCGAAGCCGAAGCCGATCGCCAGCGCGAGCGCCCACGGCACGCCCTGGGACGCCATCACGACGAACAGGGCCATGCCGACGCCGCCGGTCACGCCGGCAGACAGGTCGATCTCTCCCAGCAGGAGCACGAACACCAGCGCCATGCCGAGCACGACGAGCGTCGCCGCCTGATTCAGCAGGTTGGCGAAGTTGCGCTCGGTGAGGAAGAACGGGCTGAGGATCGAGAACAGGATGCTGAGCACCACGAGGCCGCCGACGGCGGGCAGTGCGCCCATGTCGCCGCTGCGGACCCGCTGCCACCAGGCCTGCACCTGGTCGACCAGGCCGCCCTCGACTCCGCTGCCGATGAGGTCGCTCGTGAGCGGGTCCGGCGATGCTTCTGTGCGGGTGTTGCTGCTCATTCCGCTCCTCCCTCGGTGCGAAGGGTCGACGTGTCGATGATGCCGACGCCGCCGAGTGTCTTGGTTCCCGTGATGTAGCCCACGACGTCGTCGCGGGTGGTGTCGGCGACATCGATCTGCGCCACCATCTGGCCGAGGTAGAGCACGGCGATGTCGTCGGCGACCTGGAAGACGTCCGCAAGGTTGTGGCTGATCAGGATGACGGCCACGCCCTGCTCCTTCAGGCGCTGCACCAGGTTGAGCACCTGCTCGGTCTGGGCGACGCCGAGCGCGGCAGTGGGCTCGTCGAGGATGACCACCCGGGCCTTCTTCAGCACCGCGCGGGCGATGGCGACGGTCTGGCGCTGGCCACCCGAGAGCGACGAGACCTTCTGGCGGACCGACTTGACGGTGCGCACCGAGAGCGAGCGCAGCGTGTCGGAGGCGTCCTTCTCCATGCGGCCCTCGTCGAAGGTGCCGAACGAGGTCTCCTCACGACCGAGGAACATGTTCTGGACGATGTCCAGGTTGTCGCACAGTGCGAGGTCCTGGTAGACGACCTCGATGCCCAGGTGCGCGGCATCCCGGGGCGCGTGCAGGTCGCGATGCTGCCCGTCGATGAGGACTTCGCCCTCGTCGTAGGGCTGGACTCCGGCGAGTCCCTTGATGAGCGTGGACTTGCCGGCGCCGTTGTCGCCGACGAGGGCGGTCACCTTGCCGGGGTACACCTTGAGGTCGACGCCCTTGAGGACGCTGACCGGACCGAATGACTTCTTGACGCCGACCAGCTGGATGATCGGCTCTGTGGCTGTGATGGTCTCTGACATACTCGCTTCCTTGCAGTGTGTCGGTGTGGGCGCGCAGAGGGCGCCGCGCCAGATGACGCGACGCCCTCGCGGCTTTGACCGGTAACTTACTCGGCCGTGACCCCGAACTCCTCGCACGCGGCCATGACCTCAGGCGTGCAGACGTCGTCGTAGGAGGCGTCGCCGGCGGCGATGACGTCCTTGACCTTGTCGGCTCCGACGAGGATCGGCGTGACCTGGATGTACGGCGTGCCGTCCTCCAGCTCGGCGTCGGTCTCGACCTCTTCGCCGCTGAGCAGCGCGATGGCGGTCTCGACGGCGGCGGTCGCTTCGTCCTTCACGGGCTTGTAGACCGTGGCGGTCTGCCAGCCGAGCAGGATGTTCTGCAGGCCCGCGACGTTGGCGTCCTGACCGGAGACGGCGACGCCGCTCAGGTTGTTGTCCTGCAGCACCTTGATGACGCCCGCGGCGTTCGTGTCGTTGGCGACCCAGACGCCGTCGACCTGTCCACCGAGCGAGGTCAGCGCCTGCTCGAAGTTGGTCTGCGACTTGGCCTGGTCCCAGACCCCCGGCGGCTCGGCGGCCGGCGCGATGCCCGCGGCCTCCATGACCTCGACAGCGCCTTCCTTGAACATCGCGGCGTTGCCGTCGGTCGGGTCGCCGCCCATGTAGACGACGGTGGCCGAGGCCGGGTCGACGCCCTTGGCCTCGAGGCCGTCGAGGACCGTCTGGCCCTCCATGCGGCCGACCTCGACGTTGTCGAACGACACGTAGTAGTCGGCGCCCGCGAACGGACGGTCGTAGGCGATCACCGGGATGCCCTCGGCCTTGGCCTTGGTGGCCACAGCCTCTGCGGCGCCCTGGTAATCGACGAGCAGCATGACGCCGCAGCCCTGTGCGAGCTGCTGGTCGGCGATCGTCGAGTACTTGTTGACGTCACCCAGAGCGTTCTGGATGTCGGTCTCGAAGCCTGCTCCCTCCAGACCCTCCTGGAGGTACTTGGCGTCGAAGTTCTCCCAGCGCGGCGACGAGGCAGCGTCGGGCAGGATCACACAGGCACGGCCTGCTTCGGCGTCGCCGCCGCCGTTGTCCGTCTCGCCGCCACCGGCATTGCCGGAACAGCCCGCGAGCATCACCGCAGCGCCACTGAGGGCAACCGCGGCGAGGAGTGAAGACTTCTTCATCATTCGCCTTTCGTCATTGAAATGCGCGACCCCCAGCAGCATCTGTGCCGCATGTCGCGCTATGCGATCATCGCCGGGATCGGATCATGGCGTCAAGTCTTGAACGTAACGCTTTCGCAACGGCGATTAAGCGTTTGTGCAATGAAGCCAGCGTTGCTACGCGATGCCGGTCGCCGCCCGCGCGCGGCGCGACACGGAATCGACGATCACGGCGAGGATCAGCACCGCCCCGGTGACCATGAACTGCACCGACGAGTCCAGGCTCAGCAGCGTCAGCCCGGAGGAGATCGACTGGATCACGATGACCCCGAGCAGCGCGGCGAAGGCCGATCCCCGCCCCCCGAACAGGCTCGCGCCGCCGATCACGGCCGCAGCGATCGCGTTGAGATTCGTGTCGCCCCCGCCGGAGGCCTGACTCGCCGAGGCGAGGCGGGCAGCGGCGAGGATGCCGCCGACCGCGGCGAGTGTCGAGCACAGCGCGAACACCGAGAGGTAGATCCGATCGACGCGGATGCCGGCGCGTCGGGCTGCCTCGACCGAACCGCCCACCGCATACACGGCCCGCCCCCAGCGGGTGCGGGTGAGCGCGAGGTGCATGAGGACGACGAGCGCGACGAAGAAGAGGAACATGACGCCGACGCCGCGGTACAGGCTCAGATACCACGCGGCCAGGAGCAGGAACGCCAGAAGCCCCGCGCTTCGCAGGCCGATCTCGAGGTAGCCCTGGCTCGCCAGATCAGCCGCCGACCGCCGCCGAGCGCGGCGCACCAGCGTCCAGGCATACGCGCCGACCGAGAGCACCACGACGACGTAGGTGGCCCATGCCGGCAGCACCATCTGCTGGGCGAACTCCACGATCCACGAGTCGAACGGGATGCCGATGGTCCCGGTGTCGCCGAGGACCCACAGCTGCAGCCCGAGGAAGCCCAGCAGGCCCGCGAGCGTGATGACGAAGCTGGGCAGGCCGAAACGCGTCAGCAGGGTGCCGTAGAGCAGCCCGACGAGGCAGCCCGCGACGACGGCCGCGATCAGCGCGAGGACCAGCGGCCACTGCAGCTGCACGAACGCGACCGCCAGGATCGCGGCGGCGAGGCCCGAGACGGACCCGACCGACAGATCGATCTCGCCGAGCAGGAGCACGAGCACGACGCCGAGGGCGATCGTGCCGATCGCCGCGCACTGCATCGTGAGGTTCCAGAGGTTCTCGCTGGAGAGGAAGGCGGGATTCAGGGCCTGGAAGACGATCCAGATCACGGCGAGGCCGGCGATCACGGGCGCGGGGCCGAGGTCGCCGCCGCGGATGCGTGCGACCAGCGCTGCGATCGCCGCGCGTACGCCGGCGCCGCTCAGCAGCGGCGGCGGAACGGCATCCGCTCCGACGAGGGCATCGCGGCCGAGGCTCACGAGCGCCCGCTCCCGGGATCGGACGGGCGGCGCCTGCCGCCGGTCGGCATGCGGATGATCTCGGCGTCGTGCTCGCCCGGCGCGCGGGGGCTCGGCGCGGGCTCGGGAAGGTCGATCTCGTCGGCGGCGACGGGCCTCTCGGCGGCGCGACGGGTGACGGCGTTGTCGGCGGCGCCGGTGATCGCGGCGATGAGGGTCTCGGTGGTCACCTCGGCGACGTTGTACACCCCGTTGTTGCGGCCCAGCCGGAGCACGACGACCCGATCCGCCACCGCCATGACGTCAGCCATGTTGTGGCTGATGAGGATCACGCCGTGGCCGCGTTCGCGCAGCCGCTCGATGAGGTTCAGCACCTCGGCGGTCTGCGCGACCCCGAGCGCCGCCGTCGGCTCGTCGAGGATGACGACGCGCGGATCGCCGATGAGCGAGCGCGCGATGGCCACCGTCTGGCGCTGTCCGCCCGAGAGCGTCGAGACCGGGGTGCGCACCGACGGGATCTTGGCGGACAGCTCGCGCAGCAGCGTCCAGGTGCGGCGCTCCATGTCGACCTCGTCGAGCATCGCGCCTTCGACGAGCTCGCGGCCGAGCCACAGGTTGGCGACGACGTCGAGGTTGTCGCAGAGCGCGAGGTCCTGGAAGATCGTCGCGATGCCGAGCTCCTGCGCGTCGGCCGGGCTCGGGATCTCGACGAGCTCGCCGTCGAACTCGATGGTGCCGGCATCGGGCGCATGGACCCCGGCCAGCACCTTGACCAGCGTCGACTTGCCGGCGCCGTTGTCGCCGACGAGGGCGACCACCTCGCCCTCGTTCACCCAGAAGTCGACGTCGGTGAGCGCTCTGACCGCGCCGAACCGCTTGCCGATCCCGCGCATGGTGAGGACGCGCTCGCGCGCTCGTCCGCCTCGCGGCTGCGTCATCGACATCGCCTCACGCCCTCCTCGCCAAGGTCAGGACCCTACCGGATGCCGGCGGCTTCGCACGCATCCGCGTAGGCCGGGGTGCAGATGTCGTCGACCGTCCAGAACCCGTCCGCGACGACGGTCCCGAGGATGTCGTCCACGGTGACCGCGACCGGATCGAGGAGTGTCGTCGGGACGCCGTTCGTCTGCGACGGCGCGGTCACCTCTTCGCCCTCGAGCAGGGCGACCGCGACCTCGGCGGCGAGCTCGGCCTGCGGCTTGATCGCCTTGTAGACCGTCATGTGCTGGTCGCCCGTGATGATCCGCTGCAGCGCCGAGAGCTCGGCATCCTGACCCGTGACGATGGGGAACGGATCGACGCCCGCGGCCTTCAGCGCCGAGATCGCGCCGCCGGCCATGGCGTCGTTCGCGGCGTACACGCCCGCGATCTCGTCGCCGAACTGCGAGATCTGGCCGGCGACCCAGTCCTGCGCCTCGTCGGGGCTCCACTCCGGGGTGTTGTACTCCGCGAGCACGCGCAGGCCGCTGGGATCGATGACGCTGTGGGCGCCTTCGCGGAACAGGGCCGCGTTGCTGTCGGTGGGGGAGCCGTTGACCATCAGGATGCCGTCCCCGGCGTCCGCCTCGGTGACCGCTGCGACGAAGGACTCCGCCTGCAGCCGGCCCACCTTCTCGTTGTCGAACGAGATGTAGTACGCCAGCTCGCCGCCGGCGATGAGGCGGTCGTACGAGATCACCGGCACGTCCCGATCGTTGGCCGAGCGCACGATGCTCACGGCGGCGTTGGCGTCGACGGGGTCGAGCACGAGCACGCCGGCGCCGGCCGCGAGGGCGGACTCCGCCTGCTGCTGCTGCTTCGCGGCGTCCTGATCGGCGTTGGCGTAGAGCACCTCGTAGTCGCCCAGCTCGGCGACGCGCTCCTCGAACACGGGCCGATCGAAGGTCTCGTAGCGAGCGGTGTTCGGCGTCGGGCAGCAGCAGCGCGATCGAGCCCGCACCGTCGGCCGGGGGCGGCTGCTGATCGGTGCATCCGGAGGTGACGGCGACGGCACCGGCGAGCAGCGTCGCCGCGGCGACGCGCGCGAGCGCCGTGCGCAGAACCGGTCGTCCGGGTCGTGACATCCGCACGCGTCAGGCCGAGTAGGGAAGGGCTTGCGCGTCGACGGTGACGTGATCGAGTGCGACGGCGATGGCGCCGCGCGTCTCCGCCCACTCGCCGAAGGATGCGCCGACGATCTCGGGCAGCCCTGCGACGGAGGTGAGCGCGGCGCGCTCGAGCGAGTGCCGCATCGGCGCCATCAGGATCTCGCCGGCCTGTGAGAGCTCTCCGCCCATGATGATCAGTTCGGGGTCGAACAGGTTGCACAGGCTTGCAGCCGCGATGCCGATGTGGCGTCCGGCATCGGCGATGACCCGGCGGGCGCTGCTGTCGCCGGCCTCGGCCGCGTGCAGCAGGTCGCCGAGACGCTGCATGCCCTCACCGGGCGGGAACAGCGACAGCAGGGCGGGCCCGCCAGCGTACGTCTCGAGGCAGCCGCGGTTGGTGCAGCGGCAGATCGGCCCGTTCTCGTCGATCGTCACGTGCCCGATCTGCCCGGCCTTGCCGTTGACGCCGCGGAACAGGTCGCCGCCGACGATGAGGCCCGCGCTGATGCTGTGCCCGACGCGGATGAACACCGACGAGGAGGCGGCGCGACCGTTTCCCTCTCGCGCCTCGGCGAGGCCGCCGAGGTTCGCCTCGCTGTCGACGAAGACGGGTCGCCCGATGCGCGAGGACAGGCTCTCGGCGACGTCGACGCCTTCCCAGCCGCGCAGCAGCCCCGGCGTCGAGACCATACCGGTCCGAGGATCGATCGGCGCGGGGACGGCCAGCCCCACTGCGAGCAGATCGGAGAGGGAGCCGCCGAGCGTCTCCATCATGTCGCCGAGCAGCAGTCCCAGCCGGTCGAGCTCCGCGTCGTGGCGATGGTCCAGGGCCAGCGGGAGCGAGGTCTGCGTGACGATCGCTCGCGCCGTGTCGGCGATCGCGATGTGCAGCTGGCGCGAGCTGAAGTGCACGCCGGCGACGAGCCCGAGCTGCCGCGCCAGCGAGACCAGCGTCGCGCGGCGGCCGCTGCGCGAGGTGAACGAGGTGTGCAGCAGGCCCGAGGCGGTGAGCTCCTTGACGATGTTCGACACCGTCGCCGGTGAGAGTCCGGTGCTGCCGGCGAGCTCGACCTGGGTCAGTCGGCCGTGCCGCTTGAGCGATTCGACGAGGCGCGCGCGATTGGCCTCGCGGAGCGAGGTCTGCGAGCCCGGCGGGGCGTTACGGCGTGCCACAGACGACACTGTACCGGACCCGCGTTTTTCCGGGCCCGGCGTGGGTTGTCGAGGCGCTTACTCCCGCAGGCGCACCAGACGCTCGTGGCCGGACTCCTCGAGCTCGGCGATCGACTCGCGCGCCTTGACGAAGTCGTTGAACGAGCGGTAGCCGAGCGCCTTCTCGCTGAAGGACGGGTCCATGCGGCGCATGTGCGTCTTGACCGCGGAGCTGTGCAGCCACTCCGAGTCGTCGTTCTTGTCGTGGCCCAGTCGCAGGGCTCGCTCGAGGAGACGGGTCGCGGTGTCCTGCGGATCCTCGACCGGCTCTTCCGCCTGCAGGGGCTCGGGCTCGTCCGGCGCCGCCTCCGCCTTCGCGGCGAGGCTCTTGGACGACACGCGCCGGTTCGTCCGCCTCGGCGGCGCCGCTGCCAGCAGCGCCGCGTTCAGCGAGGCCTCGACGTCGGCCGGCGCCTCGACGTCGGCCGGCGCCTCGGTGGCGGTGCTCGGACCGTGCCTCCGGGGTCGCGGCCGGTCGCGGCATCCGGGGTCGCGGCGGCCTTCGCGCGACGCCCGCCGGAACGGGCGGCCGGGGGAGCGACGGCCTCCGTCGCCGTCTCGCGTCGGCGGCGGATGCGGCGGCCGCGGCATCCTTCGCCTTGGTGGAGCGTGAGCGAGACGAGGCTTTGGCCGGCGCCTTCTCGGATGCCGCGTCCGCCGTCTTGTCGGCCGGCTTGTCCGCCGCCCGCCCGGACCTCGCGGCGGGCACCCGTGCCACGCGGGGAACTCCCGGCAGCGAGTCGTAGGCCTCGAACTCGTCGCAGGCGGCAGCCAGCGACTTCGCCGTGGAGCCGGCCACGCCGACGCCGACGACGTAGCGTCCCAGGCGCTTGCACCGCTGCGCCAGCGGGACGTAGTCGGAGTCACCGGCGACGATGACCACGTGGGTCAGATCGGGGAGGCGGAACATGTCCTCGACGGTGTCGACGGCCAGGCGGATGTCCGCACCGTTCTTCGCGTAGGCCGCGGCGGGGAACAGCTGGACCAGGTCCACGGCACGCGCGACGAGCTGCGACCGGTAGATCGCGTTGACCGGAGACGACCAGTCGGCGTACGCGCGCGTCAGCACGAGCGTGCCGAACGACGCGGCGAAGTCGATGATGGCGCCGACGTCGATCGTCGCAGCGGAGAGTCGCTCGGCGATCTCGGGATCGGAGGGCGTCTCGGCGATGCGCTGGCGGTCGCGCGAGTACGAGTTCTTCCCGTGGACGCGGTCGTACCAGGACATCACGATGTTGTCGAAGTCGAGGTAGACGGCGACGCGGGGATTCTGCGGATCGGGCATGTCGTCAGTCCTCCTGGGGGTAGCGGACGCCCACGAGCGCACGCACCTCGTCGAGAGCGGCCATGATCGCGACAGTCTCGTCGATGGGGAGGATGTCGCTGTCCGTGCGGCCCTCGGCGATGAGCCGTTCGGCGGCCAGCGCCTGATACTGCATGCCGCGCCCCTCGATGGAGGTCGACGTAGTCCTCGAGGATCGTCCCGTCCGGGCCGATCACGCGGAAGGACGTCGGGGTGTACCAGACGCGGTCGATGTCGATGCGGGCGTCGGTGCCGATCACACTGGCGGTGTTGGGCCCGGCGGCGCGCGAGGACGTGAGCGAGGTCGAGATCGCACCGGAGTCGTGGGTCATGATCGTCGCGATCTCGCTGTCGGCCCCGGTGTCGCCGAGGCGGGCGGTGGCCGTGAGCGACAGGGGCTCGCCGAGAAGGTCCCACGCGAACGAGATCGGGTAGATCCCGAGATCGAGGAGCGCGCCGCCGCCGAGGTCCATGGCGTTCAGGCGGTGCAGCGGGTCGTCCGAGATCTTCTGCGTGTGGTCGGCCGTGACCAGGCGGAGATCGCCCAGCGTGCCGGCGGCGATGATCTCGCGGATGCGGACCATGTGCGGCAGGTACCGCGTCCACATCGCCTCCATGGCGAGCAGGCCGCGTTCGGCGGCGGCGTCGCGCACCGCCACGGCTTCGGCGCCGGTGAGCGTGAACGGCTTCTCGACGAGGACGTGCTTGCCGTGCTCGAGGGCGAGCAGGGCGTGCTCGGCGTGGAACGGATGCGGCGTCGCGACGTAGACGATGTCGACGTCGGGGTCGGACACCAGCTCGTCGTAGGAGCCGTAGGAGCGCGCGGCGTCGTGCTCCGAGGCGAAGGCGGCGGCGGAGTCGGCGTTGCGCGAACCCACGGCCGCGAGGTCGAGGCCGGCGGTGCGGAGGTCGGACGCGAAGGCGTGGGCGATCCCGCCGGGTCCGAGGATGCCCCAGCGCAGGGCGGACGAGGGAGTCGAGGTCATGCACCGAGCGTAGCTGGCAGGCGACGCTCGGAGTCTGCGGGAACGGGGACCGTTGCGAGGGCGCGGGCGAGATCGGCGATGATGTCGACTGGATCCTCGAGCCCGATCGACAGGCGCACCGTCGTCCACGAGATGCCGGCATCGGCCAGCTGCGACGCGGCTCAGATGACTGTGCGTCATCGACGCGGGGTGGGCGACGAGGCTGCGCGCATCGCCGATGTTGGCGACGAGCCGGACGACCTCCAGACGCGCGATGAACGCCTCGACGAGGGCGAAGTCGGTCTCGGTGTCGCCGGTGCCGGGCAGGTCGAACGCGAACACCGAGCTCGCTCCCTTGGGCAGGAAGGCGGTCGCGTTGGCGTGCCAGGGGCTCGACTCGAGGCCCGGATGGTGCACACGGGCGACGGCGGGCTGCTCCTCGAGGAAGCGGGCGACCTCGAGCGCGCTCGCGGAGTGCCGGGAGATGCGCAGGTCGAGGGTCTCCAGTCCCTGGAGCAGCTGGAACGCGTTGAACGCCGACAGCGAGGGGCCGAGATCGTGCACGTACTTGGTCTTGACCAGCGCGATGTACGGCGAGGCAGTCGCACCGAAGCGCTCCACCAGGCTGCCGCTCGGAACACGGGGGTACGTCTGGGTCAGCTGCGGCCAGCGCGCCGGCTCGGCGGTGAAGTCGAAGGTCCCGAGGTCGACGATGACGCCGCCGAGGGAGGTGCCGTGTCCGCCCAGGAACTTCGTCGCCGAGTGCACGGTGATGTCGGCGCCGTGGTCCTTGACGCGCTGCAGGTACGGCGTCGCCACGGTGTGGTCGATCACGAGCGGCACACCGGCACGGTGGGCGATGTCGGCCACTGCGCGCACGTCGAGCACCTGCGCGATCGGGTTGGTGATCGACTCCGCGAACAGCGCGCGGGTGGTGGGCCGCACGGCCGCCTCCCATGCGCCGAGGTCGTCCTGATCGACGAAGGTCACCTCGATGCCCCAGTCGGCGAAGGTGTCCTGCAGGAGGTCGATGGTCCCGCCGTAGAGCTGACGGGCGGCGACGATGTGCTCGCCCTGCTTGGCCAGCGCCAGGAGCGCGAGGGCCACGGCGGCCTGACCGGACGCGACACCCGCAGCGGCGATGCCGCCTTCGAGCTCGGCGACCCGCTTCTCGAACACCAGCACGGTCGGGTTCGCGGCACGGCTGTAGATGTTGCCGTCGCGGCGCAGCGCGAACAGGTCGCGGGCCTCGGTCAGCGACCGGAACTGAAAGGCGTTGGACTGGTGGATCGACGGCACCGCGGTGTTCTCGGCGATGCCGGGGTCGTAGCCCGCCTGGATCTGCGCCGTCGCGAAGGAACGCGGGGCCGGGGCAGCGGACGCGTGTGACATGCGTCGATTATCGAGGGACGCCGTCGCGCCGACCACCGTGTGTCGAACTGTTGCGGGTCAGGGAATGCCGGGCGCGCGCTCTTCCCGCAGAGCACGCTGGATGCGCTGCAGCGACACGGCCTCGGCGGTGCCCAGCTGCTGCGCGAACAGGCTCACGCGGTACTCCTCGAGCAGCCAGCGGGCGTGCACCAGCGAGGTCGGCGCGTCGGCGGGCAGCGGGATGCTTCCACCGGCCTCCGTGAACACCGCGGCGGCGCGCTCGAACTCGGTGAGGCGCTGGCGATCGCGACCGGGGCTGTCGGGCAGGGTCTTCACTCGCTCCAGCGCTCCGCGCAGGTAGCGGGGAAGATGGGCCAGGCGCGACGCGCCGGTGCGGGCGACGAAGCCCGGATGGACCAGCCCCGCGACCTGGTTCTTCACGTCGCCCAGCGCGCCGAGCAGGGTGAGTGAGTTCTGCTCGCGCACCGCGCGCTCGACATCGCGCGCGGCGGTGAGGATCCGGGAGCACAGCGACACCGTCTGGAACAGCTCGTCGACGATGACGGCCGACAGGGCCTCGCGCACCGCTTCGAAGCCGGCGACGGTGCGGATGATGCCGCCCGGGGCGGAGCGCGCGATCACGGCGTCGGCCACGGCGACCCGGCAGTCCTCGACGAGCGCCTTCGCGGACGGATAGGGGGATGCCGCGAGCGCGAGCTTCTCGGCCGAGGTCAGGTGCTCGAGGACGTACGCCGACGGCGAGGGCACCGCGAGCAGCAGCAGGCGCCGGGCGCCCGCCCGCGTGGCGCGGGCCGCAGCCTCTGGCGTGGACTCGATGCGCAGCGACACCGTGGCGCCGTCGTCCACGAGCGCCGGGTAGCCGCGCACGATCCCGCCGGCGACACGGGTGTCCACCACATCGGGTAGGTCGCCGAACGACCACTGCGTGAGACCGGTGCGCTCCGCGAACGCGGGGGCGTCGCTCTCGCCGCGCACCGGGAGGAGCGCAGCGGGACCGGGCCGGCTCTCCTGCGCGCGGGCGACCGACTTCGCGACGGAGGCGCGGGCACGCCCCGAGAGCCGGTCCTGCAGCGACACGAGGTCGCGGTCGGAGCCGACGGTGCGCCCGCGCTCGTCGACGGCCCGGAATGAGACGAGCAGATGCTGCGGGACGCGGTCCAGCTCGAAGTCCGCGGCCGTCACGGGCTGGTTCGCCACCCGCTGGATGCGTACGGCCAGCGCCTCGCGCAGCCCGGCCGGCGGCCGGCCGGCGTGGGACTCCGGGCCCTGGCCGGCCAGTTCGGACGCCAATGTCGCGGCCCAGTCCGCCGCGGGGACCACGTGACGGCGGATCGCCTTGGGCAGCGAACGGAGGAGCGCGGTGATCAGCTCGTCGCGCATGCCGGGGACCTGCCAGTCGAAGCCGTCGGGGCGCAGCTGCGCCAGCAGGGCGAGGGGCACCACCGCGGTGACGCCGTCGTCCGGCGCGCCCGGCTCGAACCGGTAGGCGAGCGAGAGCACCTGATCGCCCTGCTGCCACCGCGCGGGGAAGTCGCGCTCGTCGCCGCGCGAGGCCTCGTCGACGAGGTCGGCCTCGGTCATGTCGAGCAGCCGCGGCGTGCGGGCCGCGGCATCCCGCCACCAGGCCTCGAACGAGCGCACGTCGAACACGTCCCGCGGGATGCGCGCATCGTAGAACCGGTAGACCGCCTCGTCGCCGACGAGGATGTCGCGGCGGCGCTCGCGCTCCTCGATCTTCTCGAGGCGCCGGCGCAGTTCGAGGTTGCGCCGCTCGAACGCCGTCAGGCGCTTGTCGAGGGCTGCGGCATCCCAGTCGCCCTCGACCAGCGCGTGACGCAGGAACAGCTCGCGGGCGAAGGGGCGGTCGAACCGCGCCAGCTGCACCCGGCGCCGCGGGATGATCTCCACCCCGAAGAGCGTGACCTTCTCGTAGGCGGATGCCGCACCCGCCGCCTTCGACCAGTGCGGCTCGCCCAGCTGGCGTTTGGCGAGGTCGCCGGCGAGGGGCTCGGCCCACTCCGGATCGATCGCCGCGACGGTGCGGGCGAACAGCCGGGAGGTCTCGACGACCTCGGCCGCCATGACGGCGGACGGCCGCTGCTTCTTGAGCCCCGAGCCCGGGAAGACGGCGAAGCGCGTGCCGCGGGCGCCGAGATACTCCGCAGAGCGCCGAGCGACGGCGCCTTTGCCGCCGGCCTTCGCCGGAGTGCGATCGTCGAGGATGCCGATCTGGGAGAGCAGACCCGACAGGATCGCGCGGTGGACGTCGTCGGGATCGGCGGTCGTGGTCGATGCGGCGGCCTTGCGCGACGAGCCGAGGATCGCGCTCAGCTGACGATGGACGTCGGCCCACTCGCGCACGCGGACGTAGTTGAGGTGCTCCTGGCGGCACATGCGGCGGAACGCGCTCGAGCCGAGCTCGGACTGCTTCTCCTGCAGGTGATTCCAGAGGTTCAGCAGGCTCAGGAAGTCGCTGGTCGGGTCCGTGAACCGGGCGTGGAAGCGGTCGGCCTCCTCGCGTCGTTCCTCGGGTCGCTCGCGCACGTCCTGGATCGACAGCCCGGCGACGATGACGAGGACGTCCCGCAGGACGTTCGTCTTGCGCGCCTCGATGAGCATGCGCGCGAACCGCGGGTCGATGGGAAGGCGCGCGATCTCGCGGCCGAGGTCGGTGAGGGCGGGGGAGCGATCGCCTTCGCGCGACGCGCGCACCGCCCCGAGCTCGATGAGCAGGTCGAAGGCGGCCTTGACGCCGCGGGAGTCCGGAGGCATGAGGAACGGGAACGACGAGATGTCGCCGAAGCCGAGCGACAGCATCTGCAGGATGACGGAGGCGAGGCTCGTGCGCAGGATCTCGGGCTCGGTGAACTCGTCGCGGCTCGCGAAGTCCTCTTCGGAGTACAGCCGGATGGCGACACCGGGACTCGTGCGCCCGGCGCGACCCGAGCGCTGCTGCGCGGACGCCTGCGAGATGGCCTCGATGGGCAGCCGCTGGATCTTGCTGCGGTTGCTGTAGCGCGAGATGCGCGCGGTGCCGGTGTCGATGACATACCGGATGCCGGGCACGGTGAGGCTGGTCTCGGCGACGTTCGTGGCGAGGATGACCCGACGGCGCACGCCGGGGATGGCCGAGCGCTCGAAGACGCGGTGCTGTTCGGCGGAGCTGAGCCGGCCGTAGAGCGGGAGGACCTCGGTGGGCGCGGCATCCTTCGCATACATGCCGCGGACGGCATCTGTCGCGTCGCGGATCTCCGCCTCGCCCGGAAGGAAGACCAGCACATCGCCGGAAGGCTCGCGATCGAGCTCGCGCAGCGCCGTGGTGATGCCGTCGACGTCGTCGCCCTCGGGCTGGTCCTTCGCCGACTTCGCCGCGGGGCGGTAGCGGATCTCGACCGGGTAGGTGCGCCCGGACACCTCGACGATGGGCGCCGGGTTGCCGTGGCGGTCGGCGAAGTGCTTCGCAAAGCTCTCCGGGTCGATCGTCGCGCTCGTGATCACGACCTTGAGGTCGGGGCGCTTCGGCAGGACGCGCTTGAGGTAGCCGATGAGGAAGTCGACGTTGAGCGAGCGCTCGTGGGCCTCGTCGACGATGATCGTGTCGTAGCGCTTGAGCAGGCGGTCGCGGTGGATCTCGTTGAGCAGGATGCCGTCGGTCATCAGCGCGATGCGGGTGTCCTCGGACACCTTGTCGGTGAAGCGCACCTTGTAGCCGACCGCCGAGCCGAGAGGGACCTGCAGCTCTTCGGCGACGCGCTCGGCGATCGTCCGCGCGGCGATGCGGCGGGGCTGGGTGTGCGCGATGCGTGTGCGGCCGAGCTCGAGGCAGATCTTGGGCAGCTGCGTCGTCTTGCCCGATCCGGTGGCGCCGGCCACGATCACGACCTGGTGATCGCGGATCGCGCGCGAGATCTCGTCCCGGGCGGCGCTGACGGGCAGCTCCGGCGGGTAGGAGATCACGGGCTCGGGCGAGGACATAGCCTTCGATCGTATCGCGCGGTGACGCTATGCCCACGCTCTGCGCTCGGATCTCGTCACTGACGTTGACGGCGACGAGATCGTCCGACCGGTTCGATACCCGCTCGAATCCGCATGTGACTTCACGTTCACACACCCGGGGGGGTGAGGGGTGAGGTCGAGCCGTCCGCGAGCCTCGCCGCCCGCCACCGCTCCGTAAACTCCATGTGAGTCCACGCTCACATAGTGCGCAAGGACTGCGGCGCGCGAGATCTGCCGGGCCGAATCCGGACTCTGTGAGCATGAGTTCACACGGAGCTTCGACGGGGCTGTGTGAGCGTGAGTTCACACGGGGGTTCGACGGGAGTGTGTGAGCTGAGTTCACACGGAGCTTCGACGGGGCTGTGTGAGCGTGAGTTCACGCGGGGCTTGAACGGGGCTGTGTGAGCGGGAGTTCACATACGGTTTTGATTGACTCTCGGCGGGCAGGCGGGCAGGCGGGCAGGCGGGCAGGCGGGCAGGCAGGCAGGCAGGCGGGCGATCAACCCCGGCGCCGGCTTCTCCACCGAGTCGTTCCCTCGCAACTCTGTCCACACACGGCACCCCCGCGGACCGGAGCGCGACATTGCGCCGTAGCGTGCCGTGGCATGCACCCCTTCGAGGCTCTGGCCGAGCCGGCACGGCGCAGGATCGTGGAGATCCTCGCGAGCGGCGAGCACACCGCCGGTCAGCTCGCCGAAGTCGTGGGCGGAGAGTTCCGCATCTGTCGTACCGCGGTGTCCAAACACCTCCGTGTCCTGCGCGACGCCGGCATCGCCGACGTCCGCGCCGACCTCCAATGGCGGTGGTACCGGCTGTCCTCGGCCGGCGTGGAACTGATCGAGCGCGAGGTCGACGAGCTCCACGAGAAACTGATCCGGCAGGTGGGCTGGAACCCCGATGCGCTGCGCGACCACGATCCGCTCGCCGAGCCGCCGACGTGGGCGCGTGTGCCCTTCAAAGGCCCCGGACGCGGCTACCGACGCGGCACCCGCGGTCGGCAGATGGATCCACCCGAGCCGGCGAGCGATCCGGATCTCGGGCTCTACCGGGTGCCACCCGAGCCTGGGGCTCTTAGGCTTGATCCATGGTTTCGACTCCCGCAGTGACACTCAATGACGGAAACACGATTCCCCAGCTCGGGTACGGCGTGTTCAAGGTTCCGCCAGCAGACACCGAGCGTGCGGTGTCCGAGGCCTTCGAGCTCGGCTACCGGCATATCGACACCGCCGCGATCTACGGCAATGAGGAGGGCGTCGGCGCCGCCATCGCGGCGAGCGGCCTCGCCCGCGACGAGCTTTTCCTCACGACCAAGCTGTGGAACGACCGCCACGACGGCGACGAGCCCCGCGCCGCCATCGGCGAGAGCCTCGACAAGCTCGGCCTCGACAGGGTCGACCTGTACCTCGTGCACTGGCCGACCCCGGCCCGCGACAACTACGTGCACGCCTGGGGGAAGGTGATCGAGCTGCGCGACGCCGGTCTCACCCGCAGCATCGGCGTCTCCAACCACCTCGTGCCGCACCTCGAGCGCATCGTCGCCGCGACGGGCGTGACCCCCGCGGTCAACCAGATCGAGCTGCACCCCGCCTACCAGCAGCGCGAGATCACTGAGTGGGCCGCCGCGCACGGCGTGAAGATCGAGTCGTGGGGCCCGCTCGGACAGGGCAAGTACGACCTGTTCGAAGCCGGCCCGATCGCCGCGGCCGCCGAGGCACACGGCAAGACCCCCGCCCAGGCGGTGCTGCGCTGGCACCTGCAGAAGGGTTTCATCGTCTTCCCCAAGTCGGTGCGCCGCGAGCGCCTGGAAGAGAACCTCGACGTCTTCGACTTCGAGCTCACCGACGCCGAGATCGCCGCGATCGACGACATGGACCAGCCCGACGGGTCGGGTCGCGTCAGCGCCCACCCCGACGAGGTCAACTGACCGGGACAGGGCCATGAACCGGCGTCTGGCGGAGTCTGCGAGCCCGTACCTGCGGGCGCACGCCGGCAATCCGGTCGACTGGTACCCGTGGGGCGACGAGGCCTTCGCCGCCGCCCGCGAGCGGGGCGTCCCCGTGCTCGTCTCGATCGGGTACTCGACGTGTCACTGGTGCCACGTCATGGCACGGGAGTCCTTCGAGGATGCCGCGACCGCCGCCGACCTCGCCGCGGGGTTCGTCGCGATCAAGGTCGACCGGGAAGAGCACCCCGAGGTCGACGCCGCGTACATGGCGGCCGCGGGCGCGTTCACGCAGAGCCTCGGCTGGCCCCTGACCGTCTTCACGACGCCTGAGGGGCGACCGTTCTACGCGGGCACGTACTTCCCGCCCCAGCCGCGCGGCGGCCTTCCGGCGTTCCGGCAGGTGCTCGCCGCCGTGAGCGAGGCCTGGACGGAGCGCCGTGACCAGATCGACGGCACGGCCGACGCCGTCGTGTCGGCGCTGGCAGAAGTGCGGGAGGCGCCGGCTGCGGCATCCGCTCTTCCCACGGCCGAGGCGCTCGGCACCGCGGCGCGCGCGCTCGCCGCGCGCGAGGATCGCGAGTTCGGTGGATTCGGGAGCGATCCGAACGCCCCGAAGTTCCCGGTCGCGACCGCGCTGCGCTTCCTGCAGACGCGCGCGGTCCGGGGTGCAGCGCCCGAAGCGACGGCAGCGGCCGAACGCGCGCTCAGTGCGATGTCGGCCTCTCCGCTGCGCGACGACGTCGAGGGCGGTTTCTTCCGGTACGCCACCCGGCGCGACTGGAGCGTTCCCCACTACGAGCGCATGCTCACCGACAACGCCCAGCTGCTCGACGTCGCCCTCGACGCCGGCGACGAGGGGACCGCACGGGGCGTCGCCCGGTTCCTCGTCGAGGTGCTGCAGCGCCCGGGCGGCGGCTTCGGGGCCGCGCAGGACTCGGAGTCCTGGATCGACGGCGCCCGCAGCGAGGGCGGCTACTACCTGCCGGATGCCGCGTCCCGCCGAGAGCTCGAACCTCCCGCCGTCGATGCCAAGGTGGTGACCGGCTGGAACGGGCTGGCGATCGGCGCGCTCTCGCGGGCGGGCGTGCGGCTCGGCGAGGCGCCCTGGATCGATGCCGCACGGCGCGCCGCCGATGCGGTGCTCGCCACGAACGTCGCCGCCGACGGGCGCCTGGTGCGGACCTCGCTCGACGGCACCGCCTCGCGCGCGAGCGCAGTGCTCGCCGACTACGGCCATCTCGCCGACGGACTCGTGGCGCTCGCCGTCGCGACCGGCGACCCCGCCTATGCCGAGCGTGCCCGCGCCCTCGTCGAGTCGTGCTTCGACGAGGACGGGGCGGCGGTCCTGCCCGGCGGCGGAGATCCCGTGCTCGCGGCACAGGGCGTCGGCGCTCCGGATGCCGCGTCCGACGGCGACGAGCCCTCGGGTCCCGCCGCCCTCGCCGGCGCCGCGACCGCGCTGTGGCTGGCCGGTGCGGGGGAGCGGTTCCGCGAACGCGCGGAGCGCCTCGTCGCCCTCCGAGCCGACGCCGCGCTCGCGCAGCCGCTGGCCTACGGCGCGCTGCTGCGCGTCGCCGCCCTCCTCGCGGTCCCGCCGCGACAGGTCGTGGTCGTCACCGCCGACGCCGGCGACGCGCTGACCGAGGCAGCCCGGGGAATCCCTGCCGACCTCGTCGCCGTCGTCACGCCGGCGCAGGCCGTCGCCTTGGCCGAGGCGGGCTTCGAGCTGTTCGCGGCGAAGGAGCTGCGCGACGGCGCGTCGACCGCGTACGACTGCCGCGCGTTCGCGTGCCGCCTGCCGGTCACCGACCCGACAGACCTCGTCGAGGCCTAGCCAGGCGACCGGCTAGACCCAGGTCGGCAGCCAATTGTGCAGTCGCCAGAAGTCGTACGGCACATTCATGGCCGAGATCACCGGATACCAGAACGCCGCCAGCGCCAGCGCGACCACGAGGAACACGATCACCAGGCGCTGTCCGGTGTGCCGTCGATACGCGTCGGCGTGCCGCGGTCCGGCGACGTCCCGCAGTGCGAACGTCAAGGCGAGCAGCAGGAAGGGCAGCACGAGCACCGTGTAGAACTGGAAGATCGTGCGCTCGGGAAAGAACAGCCACGGCACGTAGGTCACGGCGAGGCCGGTCAGCACGAAGGCGTATCGCCAGTCGCGGGCAACGGCGAAGCGGTAGGCGAGGTAGAGCACGGCGGCCACGCCGGCGTACCAGACGAGCGGGTTGGGGATGCTCGAGACCACCTGCGAGCAGCCGGCTGCCGCCCCGCAGCCGTCCGCCCCGAGGGCGTCGTGGTGGTAGTACATGTTGGTCGGCCGCAGCAGCAGCGGCCATTGCCACGCGGGGCTCGAGTAGGCGTGCGGGGAGCTGATCTGCGATGCCGCGTTCAGCATCGTCGCGTGGTCGATCCACAGGCTCTGCAGCGACAACGGCACCCATGACCAGAAGCCGGTCGCCGGCTCGGCGTCGGCCGCGTGCCGGTCGTAGCCGCCGTCGGTCACGAGCCACCCCGTCCACGACGCGAGGTACACGGCGAAGGCGACCGGCACGAGGAGCAGGAACGTCACGGCGCCCTGACGTACGGCATCCGTCGGCCACAGCTGCACACCCGCGCGACGCCGCGCGAGCGCATCGGTCACGACGAGGTAGACGCCCAGCCCCGCCAGCACCCACGCACCCGACCACTTCACGGCGCAGGCGGCGCCGAGCGCCGCCCCTGCGGCGAGGATCCACGGGCGGTTCCACAGCAGCGGCCCCCACGACGGCGGTTCGCCGTCCTCGAAGCGCGCGGCCACCGTCTCGGCGATCCGGGTCATCGTGCGATCCCGGTCGAGCAGCACGAAGAGGAAGCCGAGCAGGACGAAGAAGGTGAGCGGCGTGTCGAGCAGGGCGACGCGGCTCATCGAGATCGCGAGCCCGTCGACGGCCATCAGCAGCCCGGCGACCGTGGCGAAGGTCGTCGATCCGGTCAGTCGCTTCGCGATCAGCATGAGCAGCAGCACCGCGGCGGTGCCGAGCAGGACGGTCGTGATACGCCAGCCCCACCCGTTCTCGGGCCCGAGGACGATCATGCCGAGCGCGATGATCCACTTGCCGAGCGGAGGGTGGATGACGAAGGCGGGGTCGGTGGTGAAGATGCCGGTCTCGCCCGCGAGGAACCGATCGTTCGCGTCCGGCGGCCACGCCGCCTCGTAGCCGAGCTGCGACAGGGTCCAGGCGTCCTTGACGTAGTACGTCTCGTCGAACTGGTTCATCAGGTCGTGCGCCGCGCCGAGGTTCCACAGTCGCAGGGCGGCGGCGAGCAGCACGACGAGCGTCGGAGCCAGCCAGCGGTAGAGGCGCAGCGCGCGCTCGTCCTGCTCGAGACGCAGCGTGAACCGGTCATACAGGCTCGGGCGCGCGGGCGGCAGCAATGGCGCGGGGGGAGGGTCGGCGTCCAGCCCCGCGGCGTGCGTCACCCGGCAAGTCTAGGCGGGCGTGTCCGTATGATTCGTGTCGTGGCAGACGGCGACAGCGGGTACTGGTACGGCACGGATGCCGATGCTCGGCGCCGCCGCGCGGTGGAGCTGCTGCAGGCGTTCCGGCTCTACCGGGCCTCGGAGGTCGCGATGCGCCGCCGCACGCGCGACTCGATGGCCATGGGTGAGAACGACCTGCTGGCGCTGCGCTACCTCCTCAAGGCGGAGCGCGAGGGCCGGCTGGTCTCGCCCGCGGAACTCTCCCGGTACCTCGGAGTCTCGACGGCCTCGACGACCGCGATCATCGACCGGCTGCAGAAGTCGCAGCACGTCGCACGGCGCCCGCACCCCACCGATCGCCGGAGCATCGTGGTGGTTCCCACCGTCGAGACCGACGACGAGGTCCGGCGCACCCTCGGCGCGATGCACACGCGCCTGCTCGATGCGGTGATCGACATGACGCCCGATGAGACGCGCATCGTCATGGAGTGCCTCGCCCGGCTGCAGAACGCCGTCGATCAGGTCGAGCCCTCGCACACCTAGGCTGAGGGCGTGATCATCCTCGCGGCGACTCCGATCGGCAATCTCGGAGACGCCTCGCGGCGCCTCGTCGAAGCGCTCCAGACCGCGACGGTCGTCGCGGCCGAGGACACCCGCACGACGCAGCGGCTTCTCGCCGCTCTCGGGATCGACAACCGCCCGCGCCTGATCGCCCTGCACGACCACAACGAGAAGGACCGCGCGCCCGAGCTCGTCGAGCTCGCGCGCACGCAGGATGTGCTCGTGCTCAGCGACGCGGGCATGCCCACGGTGAGCGACCCCGGCTACGGGCTCGTCGCCGCCGCTGCGGCCGCCGGCGTGACGGTCACGGTGATCCCGGGACCCAGCGCAGTGCTGACCGCGCTCGCGGTGTCGGGCCTGCCGACGGACCGCTTCACGTTCGAGGGTTTCCTTCCCCGCAAGCCGGGGGAGCGCGCCGGCGCTCTGCGGGCACTGGCGAACGAGCCCCGCACCATGGTCTTCTTCGATGCGCCCACGCGCGTCAGCGCGACCCTCGCCGATATGGCGACCGCGTTCGGCACCGACCGGCAGGCGGCCGTCTGCCGCGAGCTGACGAAGCTGTACGAAGAGGTCGCGCGCGGCACGCTCGCCGAGCTCATCGAGTGGGCCGCCGACGGAGTGCGCGGCGAACTGGTGATCGTCGTCGCCGGGGCGGCAGCCCGCGAGGTCGCCTTCCCCGACGCCGTCACCCAGGTTCTCGAGCTCGTCGGGGGCGGGACGAGACTGAAGGATGCCGCGGGCGAGGTCGCCGCGCACACCGGCCACTCCTCGCGGGAGCTGTATCAGGCCGCGCTCGCCGCGAAGGGCTCGAATGTGACGAACAGCCCTCCCACGGCCCGCTGACGCCTGCC
Source organism: uncultured Actinomycetota bacterium (assembly GCA_963754635.1). Classification (GTDB taxonomy): domain Bacteria; phylum Actinomycetota; class Actinomycetes; order Actinomycetales; family Microbacteriaceae; genus Microbacterium. The sequence goes on from CAVWGM010000003.1 coordinate 838,859, forward strand.
CCTCGTCACGGCGGCGGGGCGCGGCATCCTGCCCGACTAGAATCCTCGGGTGACTTCCGGCCGATCCTTTTACATCACGACGCCGATCTACTACCCGAGCGACGTGCCCCACATCGGCCACGGCTACACGACCGTGGCGGTGGATACGCTCGCGCGCTGGCACCGCCAGGCGGGCGATGACACCTGGATGCTGACGGGCACCGACGAGCACGGCCAGAAGATGATGCGGGCTGCCGCGGCCAACGGCGCGACGCCCCAGGAGTGGGTCGACCGTCTCGTCGGCGACTCCTGGTTCCCGATGCTGAAGACGCTCGACATCGCCAACGACGACTTCATCCGCACCACGCAGCCGCGCCACGAAGAGCGCGTCAAGGCGTTCGTGCAGGCGATCTACGACCGCGGCTACATCTACGCCGGCGAGTTCGAGGCGCTGTACTGCGTGGGCTGCGAGGAGTTCAAGACCGAGTCCGAGATCGTCGACGGCACCGGCCCGTTCGAGGGCCTCAAGGTCTGCGCGATCCACTCGAAGCCGCTGGAGCTGCTGCAGGAGAAGAACTACTTCTTCAAGCTCAGCGAGTTCCAGGACAAGCTCCTCGAGCTGTACTCCGGCGGTGACTTCATCCGTCCCGAGTCGGCCCGCAACGAGGTCGTCTCGTTCGTCAAGAACGGGCTCAAGGACCTCTCGATCTCGCGGTCGACGTTCGACTGGGGCATCAAGGTCCCGTGGGATGACTCGCACGTCATCTACGTGTGGGTCGACGCCCTGCTCAACTACGCCACCGCGGTCGGCTACGGCTCGGACCCCGAGGAGTTCGCCCGCCGCTGGCCCGCGTACCACGTGGTCGGCAAGGACATCCTGCGCTTCCACGCCGTCATCTGGCCGGCCATGCTGATGGCTGCCGGTGTCGACGTGCCGCAGGGCGTGTTCGCGCACGGCTGGCTGCTCGTCGGCGGCGAGAAGATGTCGAAGTCGAAGCTCACCGGCATCGCGCCGACCGAGATCACCGATGTGTTCGGCTCGGACGCGTACCGGTTCTACTTCCTGTCGGCGATCGCGTTCGGCCAGGACGGCTCGTTCTCGTGGGAAGACCTCTCCGCCCGCTACCAGGCCGAGCTCGCCAACGGGTTCGGCAACCTCGCCTCGCGCACGATCGCGATGATCGAGCGGTACTTCGAGGGCATCGTTCCGCCGCCCGGTGAGTACACCGAGGCCGACCTGCACATCCAGAAGACCGTGGCGGATGCCGCGACCGCCGCAGACGCCGCGATCGAGCGCTTCCGCATCGACGAGGCGATCAGCGCGATCTGGACGATCGTCGACGCGCTGAACCTGTACATCACCGAGAACGAGCCGTGGAGCCTCGCCAAGGACGACGCGCAGCGCGAGCGTCTCGGCACGGTGCTGTACACGGCGGCCGAGGGCCTTCGCGCTCTCGCGGTGCTGCTGTCGCCCGTGATGCCTGTCGCGACCGAGAAGCTGTGGATCGCTCTGGGCGCCGCCGAGTCCCTCGGAGGCCTGATCGATCAGCCGATCCGCGAGGCGGGCGGCTGGGGAGCGCTGAAGCCCGGCACGTCGGCAGGTGCCCTCTCGCCGCTGTTCCCGCGCGTCGAGCAGAGCGTCTGAGTGCGCTCAGACCCATGAGCGACCCCAGCAGCTACGTCCGCGAGCGCCATAACGACGGCACCCGCGACGTGCGCCGCCCCGACGCGCCCGAGCGGCTGACGGTGCCGGTGTACGACAACCACGCGCACCTCGAGATCGCGGACGGCGACGAACCGCTCTCCCTCGAGGCGCAGCTGCAGCGCGCCGATGAGGTCGGCGTGATCGGCGTCGTGCAGGCCGGTGGCGACATCGACTCGAGCCGCTGGTCGGCGTGGGCCGCGGCATCCCACCCCCGCGTGCTGGCAGCCGTGGCGATCCACCCCAACGAGGCGCCGGCCTACGAGCAGGCCGGGCGCCTCGACGAGGCGATCGCGGTGATCGACGAGCTGGCCGCGCAGCCGCGGGTGCGGGCGATCGGCGAGACGGGGCTGGACTTCTTCCGCACCGAGCCCGAGGGCTTCGCCGCGCAGGCCCGGTCGTTCGAGGCGCACATCGAGCTGGCCAAGAAGCACGGCGTCGCGATGCAGATCCACGACCGTGACGCCCACGACGCCGTGCTCGAGACGCTGGAGCGCGTCGGCGCCCCCGAGCGCACGGTGTTCCACTGCTTCTCGGGCGACGCGGCGATGGCCGAGATCGCCGCCGAGCGCGGCTACTACCTGTCGTTCGCCGGCAACGTGACGTTCAAGAACGCCCAGAACCTGCGGGATGCGCTCAAGGTGACGCCGCGCGAGCGGATCCTGGTCGAGACGGATGCCCCGTTCCTCACGCCCATTCCGCACCGCGGCCGCCCGAACGCGCCGTACCTGGTGCCGGTCACCGTGCGGTTCATGGCGGTGGAGCTCGAGGTGGACGTGGACGAGCTGTGCGCACAGCTCGCCGCGAACACGCTCGAGGTCTACGGCGCGTTCGAGGACTGACTCCTCGCCCGTCAGCCGCCGATGCGGATCCCGATCCCTGCGGGGATCGAGAGGAGGAACTCGCTCAACTCGTTCCAGAAGGCGTGGCGCCGCGCCCGACGATCCCGGCGGTGCTGCTGCCGGGCCTCCACGATCCGATCGGCGTATTCGCGCACGTCGTCGGCGCTCATGCGGCTGTACATCATGTCGCTCACCTCTCCTCGCTGGCCGATCCGGTGATCCGCCCTCATCACTGCCACGAATGACGGACCGGTATTTCGACAGCGGTGATCGTCACGGGGCACTTGAATCTCTTGTGCGCTCCGGTGTCGAATCGGACGAGTCCCGTTCGTTGATCAGATGAGGGTCGCCACCGGGCGACCACGAGGAGGCCGAGTGACCGTGCGCGCAGATGTCGCCGCGACCATCGCTCGCGCCCACCGGGAGGAATGGGCCCGCGTCGTCTCCGGGCTCACGCGGCGCTTCGCCGACCTCGACATCGCCGAGGAGGCCGCAGCGGAGGCCTTCGCCGTGGCGATCGAGCGGTGGCCGGGCGACGGCATCCCGCCCAACCCCGGGGGGTGGATCACGATGACCGCGCACCGCAAGGCGATCGACCGGCTGCGGCGGGAAGCGCGCCGTGACGAGCTCTACCGGGAGGCGCTCGTGCTCGCAGAAGATGCGTCCGCCGCCGAGGTGGGCGCCGTCGGCGACGATCGACTCCGCCTGATGTACGTGTGCTGTCACCCCGTGCTGTCGATGGAGGCGCGGGTCGCGCTCACGCTGCGCATCGTCGCCGGCCTGAGCGTCGCGGAGATCGCGCGCGCGTTCCTGGTGCAGGAGACGACCATGGGTGCGCGGCTGACGCGCGCCAAGGCGAAGATCAAGGCCGCGCGGGTTCCCTTCCGCGTGCCCGAGCAGGGCGACCTGCCCGGCCGCACCGACGGCGTGCTCGCTGTGCTGTACCTGATCTTCAACGAGGGATATCTCGCCTCCGGTCAGGACTCGGATCCCCTCCGCCCCGACCTCACGGGGGAGGCGATACGGCTCGCACGGCTCGTGCGCGACCTCCTCCCGACGGGGTCGGGGGAGCGTGCCGAGGCCACCGGGCTGCTGGCGCTCATGCTCCTGACCGAGGCGCGTGCGGGCGCGCGCGTCTCGGTCGACGGCGAGCTCGTGCGCCTCGACGAGCAGGACCGCGGAGCCTGGGATCGCGCACTCATCGACGAGGGACTCGCCCTGGTGCGCGAGCGGACCGACGCGACCACGCGCGGCGGTGTCGGGCTGGACAGGTACCAGATTCTCTCCGCGATCAACGCCGTGCACGTGTCGGCCTCGCAGGCGCGCGACACCGACTGGTCACGGATCGTGTCGCTCTACGGCGACCTCGAGCGGATGGATCCGAACCCGATCGTCACTCTCAACAAAGCGATCGCCGTCTCGGAGTACGACTCGCCCGAGGTCGGCCTGGCGCTGGTCGATCGTCTCGCCGAATCGCTCGGGAGCCATCACGCGTTCCACACCACTCGGGCCGAACTGCTCCGGCGCGTCGGCCGCCACACGGACGCGCGCAGCGCCTACGACCGGGCGATCGAGCTGGCGGGGAATTCCGCCGAGGTCGCCCACCTCATCCGCCGCCGCGGCGAACTCGCGGCACGTACCGAAGGAGAATCCGAATGACCACCCACCAGTACCTCGTGCTCCACCTGACGGACTCGACCGGCTCGAAGCTCGCACCGGGGGAGGACCGACGGATGCTCGAGACGTGGGCCGAGGAGGGGGTCGAGGCCGGCACGGTCGGCGAGGGTGCGCCCGTCGCGGGACGGGATCGGGCCAAGTCCGTCGTCGTCCGCGACGGCCGGACGATCGTCACCGACGGCCCATTCCCCGAGTTCAAGGAGTGGTTCGCCGGCTACGACCTGCTCGAGGCCGGTTCGATCGAGGAGGCAGCGGCGTACATGGCGAAGCATCCGACAGCGTCGGCTGGACGCGTGCTCATCCTGCCCACCGTCGAGCTCTCGTGGGAGGGCGAGGGCTGAGCGGCCTCAGTCGGGCAGCGGCATGCCGCCGGCGCCGGGCTCGTCCTCGGCGGAGACGTCCTTCGCCTCCTGCTCGCTGAGCACGGGCTTGGCCGCGGCGATGTGCGAGATGGGGCGCCACACCAGCGCCAGCGTGATGGCCGACCCGCCGAACGCGAACCACCACGGCGCCGTGGGGCCCCAGGCCTGGGCGAGCAGCCCTCCGATGAGCTGGCCGATGACCAGGCCGCCGAAGACGCCGACCATGTTGACCGAGGCGATGCGCCCCTGCAGCTCCATCGGCACGAGCCGCTGGCGCACGGTCGTCGAGATCGTGCCCCACACGAAGGCGTAGAGGCCGAAGCCGAACATGATGACGAGGGCGACGATGCCCGACGTGGTCAGCGCGAAGGCGAGGTGCATGACGACCTCGAGTGCGAGGCACACGCGCATCAGGGTCGAGAACGACACATGCTTCTCGAGCCAGCCGAAGGATCCGACGGCGACGAGCCCGCCCAGCGCGGACGCGGTGGTGAGAGCTCCGTAGCCCACCGCCCCCATGTTCAGGTACTCGGTGGCATAGAGGACGAGCACACCCCAGGGCGCGGCCCACGTGACGTTGAACACCAGGATGATGAGGACGAGCGTGCGCACCGGCGCATTGCCGCGCAGCCACCGCAGGCCTTCGCGGATGGGATGCGGCTTCACGCCCGGCTCGCGCTCCTCCTGCGGGGGGATCGGCGTGCGGGCGATCCGTGAGATCAGGATGACAGCCAGCGACACGCACAGGATCTGCACGAGGAACGGCCAGAACGAGCCGACCGCGAAGAGGAACGCGCCCAGGGGCGGCCCGGCCAGCTGGTTGGCGACGAGGTAGCCCGCCTGCATGCGCGCGTTGCCGAGGCCGAGATCGGCGGGCTTGACGAGCATCGGCAGCAGCGTGCTCCCGGCGGAGTCGGCGAAGACCTCCGCGGTGCCGTACAGGAACGCGGTCGCCAAGACGATCCACACGGTCGCCTGCCCGGTGACGAGGAACACGACCAGAACGCCGACGATCACGGCGCGGGATCCGTTGGCGATCATGACCAGGCGCCGCCGGTCGTGATGGTCTGCGAAGGAGCCGGCGAGCAGGCCGAACAGCAGCCACGGCAGGAACTGCATCATCGCGCCGGCGGCCACCAGCAGCGGCGACGACGTCAGCGACGCGATCAGCAGCGGCGCCGCGGACAGGGCGATGCCGTCGCCGATGTTGCTCGTCCAGGACGAGGCGAGCAGCCAGCGGAAGTCGCTTCCCAGGCGCCGGGGCGCGATCAGATCGCCGAGAGAGGGCATCCGCTCATCCTAAGACGAGCGAAGGGCCGCGAGAGGTCAGCTCGAGACTTCGGTCCGGCCGTCGTCCGACATCGACTCGAGCGTGCGGCCCTTGGTCTCGCGCACGAATCTCAGGACGAAGAAGATCGCCACGAATGCGAAGAACGTGTAGATCCCGTACGCGAGCCCGAGGCCGACGGCGGCGAGCGCGGGGAAAGTCGTGGAGATGACGAAGTTCGCCGCCCACTGCGCGGCGGCCGCGACCGAGAGGGCCACGGCCCGGATGCGGTTGCTGAACATCTCTCCGAGGAGCACCCACACCACGGGCCCCCAGGACGCGCCGAAGAAGACGACGTAGAGGTTCGCGGCGATCAGCGCCGTCGTGCCGGCTGCGCCCTCGAGAACGGGCTCGCCGTCGACGATCGGCGCGGTGGCGAAGATCACCGTGAGCACGGCGAGGCAGACGAACTGCCCCATCGCGCCGAAGAGCAGCAAGGGCCTGCGGCCCACCTTGTCGATGAGCATGATCGCGACGATCGTCGTGAGGATGTTCGTCACCGACGTGATCACCGTGATGGTGAGCGAGTCCTGCTCGGTGAAGCCGACCGCCTGCCACAGCGTGGAGGAGTAGTAGAAGATCACGTTGATGCCGGTGAACTGCTGCAGCACCGAGAGTCCGATGCCGATCCAGACGATGGGCAGCAGTCCGAACCGGGAACCCCTCAGAATGGCGAAGCGGGGCCTGTCGGTCTTCCCCTCGACCGTCTTGAGGATGTCGGTCGTGGTCTTCTCGACGTTTCCGCCGACATAGCGCGTGAGCACCGCCTTCGCCTTCGCGAGCTCACCGCGGGCGATCAGGTACCTCGGGGATTCGGGGATCGTGAGGGCCAGGAGGCCGTAGATCACGGCCGGCACCAGCTCGGACAGGAACATCCACCGCCATGCCTCGAGGCCCAGCAGCCACGGCTCGGTCGCGCTTCCCGCGGCCGCCACGATGGCGGCGTCGGTGAGCAGCGCGATGAAGATGCCGGTCACGATCGCCATCTGCTGCAGCGAGCCGAGCCGCCCGCGGTGTTCGGGCGGGGAGACCTCGGCGATGTAGGCGGGGGCGATGACGGATGCCGCGCCCACGCCGAGCCCACCTACGATGCGCCAGAACGACAGATCCCAGATGCCGAAGGCTAGGCCGCAGCCCAGCGCGCTGAGGATGAAGAGGGCCGCCGCGATCACCATGACCCGGATCCGCCCGAACCGATCGGCGATGCGGCCGGCGAACCACGCTCCGATCGCACAGCCGATCAGCGCCGAGGCGACGGAGAAGCCGAGAAGGAACGGGCCGGCGTCGAACTGCTCGCCGATCGCGCTCACGGCTCCGTTGATGACGGCGGTATCGAAGCCGAAGAGGAACCCGCCCAGGGCCGCCGTCGCCGCCACCAGCACGACTCGAGCGATGGGGACGGAGATGTCGGCGCCGGGTGCCGGAGTCGCGCTCATGGGAACCTCCTCGTTTCGAGCTGACAGGCAGGGTCACCGCCCGTTCGCCTACCCTGGACCCACCGCCCGAACGTGTCAAGGAACCGCACCGCAACGGGGAGTGTCCGCGCGCGGCTACAGTGAAACGCATGCCCGTGACCCTGCTCGGCGCCTCGGAGATCCGGGCGCTCGCCGCCGACCTCGATGTCACGCCGACCAAGAAGCTCGGTCAGAACTTCGTCGTCGACGCCAACACCGTCCGCAAGATCGTGCACGTCGCGGGTGTGGTGGCGGGGGAGAGCGTCGTCGAGGTCGGGCCGGGGCTCGGATCCCTCACGCTGGCGATCCTCGAGACCGGCGCGTCGGTGACCGCGGTCGAGATCGACCACCGTCTCGCCGAGCGACTGCCGGCCACGGCGGCCGCCCATGGCGTGACCGACGGCGCACTGCGCGTCGTCGACGCCGATGCCCTGCGGATCGAGGATCTCCCCGGCGAGCCGACGGTGCTGGTCGCGAACCTTCCGTACAACGTCAGCGTCCCGGTCATCCTGCACTTCCTCGAGCACTTCCCGCTGATCGAGCGCGGCGTGGTCATGGTGCAGGCCGAGGTCGGCGAGCGTCTCGCCGCGCCCCCCGGCTCGAAGACCTACGGCGCTCCGAGCGTCAAGGCCGCCTGGTACGGGTCGTGGCGCCTCGCGGGCACCGTCTCGCGGCAGGTGTTCTGGCCGGTCCCCAACGTCGACAGCGTGCTCGTGGCCTTCCGGCGCGATGCCGAGGCGCGCGGCAGCGAGGACGAGCGGCTGCGCACGTTCCGGATCGTCGACGCGGCGTTCCAGCAGCGCCGCAAGATGCTCCGGCAGGCGCTGGCGGTGGTTCTCGGGGGCACGGCGGCCGAGGCATCCGCTGTTCTGGAACGTGCCGATGTGGCCCCTACAGCCCGCGGCGAGGAGCTGTCGATCGAGGACTTCGTGCGGATCGCTCGCGCCCTCTGACGAGCCTCCGGGGCCGCTGTCTGCGACCCCGCGCCGGCACAGTGTGCGCCGAGTGTTCCCTCAAGGTTCACCGAGCCTCCCCGGATCCGCCGAAACATGTCGGTAACATTTCGGCAGTCCCGAGCGACCGCCCGGGGCGGGGGAGACGAGCCCATGCGCACCGCCGAGTACCCGAAGCCCGAGCGGATCCTGCTGCACCTCAGCGACACCCACCTGCGCGCAGGCGGCTCGCGGCTGTTCGATCTGGTCGACGCGGCCTCGCACCTCGAGCGAGCGCTCGCCGTGATCGAGGCCAGCGGCATCAAGCCCGACGCCGTGGTGTTCACCGGCGACCTGGCCGATCTCGGCGAGCGGGATGCCTACGCGCGGCTGCGCGGACTGGTCGACCCGTTCGCCGCCCGTCTGGGCGCCCGGGTCGTCTGGGTGATGGGCAACCATGACGACCGGGCGGCGTTCCGCGAGACCCTCCTGGGAGAGCTGGGCCACACCGCGCCGGTCGACTCGGTCCTCGAACTCGACGGCCTGCGACTGATCACACTGGATTCCACCGTGCCCGGCCGGCATCACGGCGAGCTCGCGGACGAGCAGCTCGCGTGGCTGTCCGGCGTCCTGGCGACGCCCGCGCCGCTGGGCACGATCCTCGCCCTGCACCACCCACCGGTGCCGAGCGTGCTGCCACTGGCCACCAGCGTCGAGCTGCGCGACCAGTCGCGTCTGGCCGCGGTCCTGCGCGGCAGCGACGTGCGCGCGATCATCGCGGGGCACCTGCACTACTCGACGTTCGCCACGTTCGCGGGCATCCCCGTCTCGGTGGCGTCCTCCACCTGCTACGCCCAGGACCTCACCGTGCCCACCGGCGGCACGCGCCCGCAGGACGGCGCCCAGGCGTTCAACCTCATCCACCTGTTCGACGACACCGTCGTCCATTCGGTGGTGCCGATCGAAGCGTCCGAACGTGCTCGAGCACATCGATGCCGACGAGGCTCAGCGCCGTCTGCTCCTCGCCGGGATCGGCGGATTCAGCCGCGTGCCGAAGGGTGCGCCGACCGAGCCGATCTCTCTGCCGCGCTGACCTCTGCGCGTTCCCACGGCGCCTGCACCGGGAACATCCGCTCGAGGGACTCGCGCACCACGCGCATGCGCAGCTGCTCGGGCACTTCGGTCTCGCCGCCGTCGTTGAGGCAGAACATGTCGACGTCGGTGCGTTCGGCCAGACGCTCCATCCGCCGCAGCGAGGCCGCGAGGGTCGTCTGCACATACCTGACGCGCGGCTGCCGTGTGGCGACCGCACGGCCGGTCATGAGCGCGTAGTAGTGGTACAGGCTGTTGGTCACCGAGATGTCGGTGGCGGAGCGGAATCGGGATGCCGCGGTCCGCGCGAAGTCGTCGGGGAACGCGAGCTCGAGCTCGGCCATGACGCTCCGGCGCAGCGGCGTCGCGCAGTGCTCGAGGTCGCGCACGATCGTCCGGCCGAAGCGGTCCTTGAGGAGCGCGCGGTTCACCCGCAGCCCGTTGTCGTGACCGCTGCGATGCGCGGCCGGGTCGCCGGAGCCGATCCGAACCTCGCACTCGACGAACTTCGACACCCCCGCGGGCGTGAAGAACAGCTCGGGCTCGGTCAGCCGCCCGAAGAACATGTCGTCGTTCGAGTAGAGGAAATGCTCGGCGAGCCCGGGGATGCGGTGCAGCTGCGCCTCGACGGCGTGCGAGTTGTGCGTGGGGAGCACCGAGGGGTCTGCGAAGAACTCCTCGCTGCGCACGATCGTCACCTTCGGGTGGTCCACGAGCCAGGCGGGCGCCGCCGAGTCGGTCGCGATGAAGATGCGTCGCACCCACGGGGCGTACATGTGGACGCTGCGCAGTGCGTAGCGCAGCTCGTCGAGCTGGCGGTAGCGCGCCGGTCCGTCGTCGCCTTCGCCGACCACGTACTCGGCCATGCGTGCCGCGCGCTGACGCTGGAAGTCGCTCGCCGAGCCGTCCACCCAGGAGAAGACGAGGTCGACGTCCTCGGTGAACTCGTGAGGCTGCGGGTCGAACATGCCGTCGATCGTGCGCCAGCGACGACCCAGCTGCTCGATGGCCGTGAACGAGAGGTCGGGCGTGGGCGTGAGGCGCCGCATCAGGGCGTTGTCGCGCGGCGCCTCGACGAGCTCCTCGCCGAAACGCCAGAACTCCAGGCGCGCCCCGAGCGAGGCTCCGTAGCGCAGCCCGCCCGACCGGGCGATGCGCGGTCGGAAGACGCGGAGGGTCGCCGGGCCTTCGCCGCGCAACTGCGCGCCGCTGGCGCGCTCGGGCGCGCGGCGCTTCTGCGTGATGTACACCGGCTCCTGCTCGCCGAGCTCGGCGAGAGCCGCCATGACCGCGTCGCGCTGCTCGAGATCGACGACCAGCGCGAGGGTCGAGCGGTCGTGACGGATGAGCGTCACCTCGACGCCCGCCCGCTCGAGGGCTTCGGCGACCAGGAGGATGTCGGCGCGTCGCGCCTCCTCCGGAGTCACCGTGTCGTGCACGATATGCAGGAGGCCGCCCTCGACGGCGATGTCGGGGCGATCGAGCAGCGCCGACCAGGTGTCCTGCGGAGCGGGGACGACAGAGAGTGCGGTCAAAAGGGGGTCCTCCTTGCGAGTGGACGCGGCCGATGCCGCATCCCTCTGGGCTCACTCTAAGCACCTTCTGTGACATGGACGTTTCCGCGCACGTCCCTTGACATGCGAGGAGCGACTGTGCGTGGGCGGATTCGGCGCCGTCCTGCGCGCGCACCCGTCGGCGCCGATAGCCTGGGCAGGTGACCGATGAGCAGCGCTACCGTTCCCGAGGTGGGGATCTCCACCGTCCATACACCGCCGCCGATGACCGCTACGACATCTCGGAGTACCGCCGCGTCGGGACCTCGGGACTCACGCTCCCGCCCATCTCGCTCGGCCTCTGGTGGAACTTCGGCGACAACATCCCGTTCGACAGCCAGCGGTCGCTGCTGCGCCACGCCTTCGACAAGGGCATCACCCACTTCGACCTCGCGAACAATTACGGCCCGCCCTACGGCTCGGCCGAGACGAACTTCGGGCGCATGATGCGCGAGGACTTCGCACCGTACCGCGACGAGCTCATCATCTCGTCCAAGGCCGGCTACGACATGTGGGACGGTCCCCAGGGCGACGGCGGGTCGCGCAAGTACATCCTCGCGAGTGCCGAGCAGTCGCTGAAACGCATGAGCGTGGACTACGTCGACATCTTCTACTCCCACCGCGTCGACCCCGACGTCCCCGTCGAGGAGACCGTCGGCGCCCTGGACACCTTGGTCCGCCAGGGCAAGGCGCTGTACGTGGGCATCTCGTCCTACAGCGCCGAGCGCACGGCGGTCGCGGCATCCGTCGCCCGCTCGCTGGGTACGCCGCTGGTGATCCACCAGCCGGCCTACTCGATCCTCAATCGCTGGGTCGAGGACGGCCTGACCGGCGTTCTGAAGGCGGAGGGCATGGGAGCGATCGCGTTCACACCCCTCGCGCAGGGCCTCCTCACCGACAAGTACCTCGGCGGAGGCCCCGCGATCCGCGCGCAGCAGCGTTCGTCGGTGCCGGACCGGTCGCTGTCCGAGAAGGGCCTCTCGCGCCTGCGAGGCCTGAACGTGATCGCCCAGGAGCGCGGGCAGAGCCTGGCCCAGCTGGCCCTGCAGTGGGTGCTGCGCGACCGCGTGGTGGCCTCGGCCCTCATCGGGGCTTCGCGCCCGTCGCAGATCGACGAGAACCTCGCGGCGCTCGACGGCCCCGGCTTCACGACCGAGGAGCTCGAGCAGATCGACGCCCTGTCGGACGGCATCGACGTGGACCTCTGGGCGGAGTCGGCCCAGAGGTGAGCGAGGCCTACGCGACCGAACGGGTCCACGTGCGCGCGCCGGGGAAGCTGAACCTCTTCTTCGAGGTCGGCGGCGTGCAGGACGACGGGTACCACGACGTGGCGTCGGCCTATCAGGCGGTCTCGCTCTACGAGGACGTGTGGGCGAGCCATTCGGACGACTTCACGGTGACCGTCTCGGGCGCCGTGGACATCGCCGGCGTGCCCGCGGACGACCGCAATCTCGCGGTGCGCGCGGCCCGGCTGCTCGCGCGACGCATCGGCTATCGCGGCGGCGTGCACCTCGACATTCTCAAGAGCGTGCCGGTCGCCGGCGGCATGGGCGGAGGATCAGCGGATGCCGCGGCCGCCCTCGTCGCGTGCGACGCGCTGTGGCGCGCCGACCTCGGGATCGCCGAGCTGCACAAGCTCGCCGCTCGCCTGGGGGCCGACGTGCCGTTCGCCCTGATGGGCGGCACGGCGGTGGGCACCGGACGCGGAGATCAGCTCAGCCCCGCGCTCGCGAAGGGCCGCTTCGACTGGGTGGTCGTTCCGTCGGACGAGGGGCTGTCCACCCCGGAGGTCTACGCACACCTGGACGCGCTCCGCGCCCAGCACGACATCGGCGTGGACGCGCGCGTACCCGAGGTCGACCCCGCGGTGCTGCAGGCGCTGCGCGCCGGCGATCCTGCGGCGCTTGCCGAGCACACCCGCAACGACCTGCAGACGGCGGCGCTGTCCCTGCGGCCGGAATTGCGCGAGGTGCTCGAGATCGGCGAGCGCGCGGGAGCGCTCGCCGGCATGGTGTCGGGGTCCGGGCCCACGCTGGCCTTCCTGGCGGGCGGCCCGGAGGCTGCGCTCGAACTGCAGGTGATGCTCTCGGCCGCCGGGCTGAGGGTGCTCCACGTCCACGGACCGGTCGCCGGCGCCCGAGTCGTGGCCTGAACACTGCGAACCCACGAACTCGTCCTGAACCCCCGAACCTCGGAAGGAGTCGACATGACCTCTCACACCGAAGACCGCCCTGATCCGGCCACGTTCGTGGTGGCCCCGCTCGACCCGGTGTCTCACGATCGCCTCGCCGCAGGAGGGCTGGACTACCGGCTCGTCCCCGTCGACGGCGACGGCTTTCCTGCGTGGCTGCAGGTGGTCGCCCGCGGGTTTCAGGACGGCGAACGCAGCGACGAGCAGGTCGCGGCCACCCGGGAGCGCAGCCGCTACCGCAGGAACACGGGCGTCTACGACCCGGCGGCGCCGATGGCAGACCACCCGGTGGCCTCGATCGCGTCGTGGATCGGGCGGCTCACCGTGCCCGGCGGCGCCGACATCGCGTCCTGCGCCATCTCGGCCGTGACGGTGGCTCCCACGCACCGCCGGCGGGGGATCGCCCGCGCGATGCTCGAGGGCGAACTGCGCACGGCGGTCGCGGCGGGCGCGCCGATGGCGATGCTGACCGTGAGCGAGTCGACGCTGTACGGCCGGTACGGGTTCGCCTCGGCGGCGGCCAGCGCGTCGTGGAAGATCGAGACGCGGCGGGCGGCGTGGATCGGTCCCCGCCCGGGCGGCCGCGTCGACTTCATCTCGCGCGAGCGACTGCGGGAGATGATCCCGGCACTGCACGAGCGGGTGCGGCTGGACGCCGCCGGAGAGATCGACGTTCCCGGCGGTCACTGGGACAACTTCGCCGGCACGCGGCCGGATGCCGAGAAGCCGGGCGACAAGCGAGCCGTACAGTACACGGACGAATCCGGCGAGGTGCGCGGGCTCGCGCTGTACTCGGTGAGGGAGAATCACGACGATTTCACCAAGGCGACGGTGCAGGTGTCGTACCTGCTGGCCGAGACGCATGACGCCTATGCGGCGCTGTGGCGCTTCCTCCTCGAGCTGGATCTCGTCGCCGAGGTGAACGCCGATGTGCTGTCGGCGGACGAGCCGCTGCGCTGGATGATCGCCGATCAGCGAGCGGCGATCGTGTCGCTCCGCGATCACCAGTACGTGCGGATCCTCGACGTTCCGGTCGCGCTCGAGGCACGGTCGTTCGGAGCGCCGGGCCGGATCGCGCTGGACGTGTCCGACCCGCTGGGTCTCGCCGGCGGCCGGTTCCTCCTCGAGGTCGGCGACGACGGCCGCGGCCGGGTCTCGCCGTGGGAGGGCGATACGGCGCCCGACGGCACCGTCCAGGTGGCACTCGGCATCGAGGAGCTGTCCGCCGTCTACCTCGGCGGTGTGTCGCTCGCGACGCTCGCCGCGGCAGGGCGTGTGCAGACTCCGGATGCCGCCACCGCCGCGCGCGTGTTCTCCTGGCACACCGCGCCGAAGCTGAGCATCTGGTACTGATCACCCGGTCGGCCGTCGCGCGGCGAGCGCCGGTCCCGCTCTCGCCTAGCCTTGAGGGGACATGGCACATCTTCTGGGGGCCGAGGCCCTGCACCTGGAGTTCCCGACGAAGGTCGTCTTCGACGGCATCTCGCTCGGCATCGACGAAGGCGACCGCATCGGCATCGTCGGCCGCAACGGCGACGGCAAGTCGAGCCTGATGGCGATGCTCGCCGGGCGCCTGCAGCCGGACTCCGGTCGCGTCACGGTGCGCAGCGGCGTGACGGTCGGGGTGCTCGACCAGGCCGACACGCTCGATGACACCCTCACCGTCGCGCAGTCCGTCGTGGGGGATCGTGCCGAGCACGACTGGGCGGGGGACTCCCGCACTCGCGACGTCATCGCGGGGCTGCTCGCAGACATCCCGTGGGACGGCCCTGTCACCGGTCTCTCCGGCGGCCAGCGCCGTCGTGTGGCGCTCGCCGCGCTGCTCACGGGCGATCACGACGTGATCTTCCTCGACGAGCCGACGAACCATCTCGACGTCGAGGCGATCGCGTGGCTGGCCCAGCACCTCAAGCGCCGCTGGCCGGCGAGCCAGGGCGGGCTGCTGGTCGTGACGCACGACCGGTGGTTCCTCGACGAGGTCTGCACCCGCACGTGGGAGGTGCACGATCGGATCGTCGACCCGTTCGAGGGCGGCTACGCGGCGTACATCCTGCAGCGGGTCGAGCGCGATCGCCAGGCCGCCTCCATCGAGCAGCGCCGCCAGAACCTCGCTCGCAAGGAGCTCGCCTGGCTTCGCCGAGGCGCGCCCGCACGCACCTCGAAGCCGAAGTTCCGCATCGACGCCGCCAACGCGCTCATCGAGGATGTCCCCGAGATCCGCGACAAGACCGAGCTGCAGTCCCTCGCGGTCTCGCGCCTCGGCAAGGACGTCGTAGATCTCCTCGATGCCTCCGTCTCGTACCCGTCACCCGACGGCGGTTCCGCGCGCGAAGTGCTGCACCCGGTCGAGTGGCGCATCGCGCCCGGTGAGCGCACCGGCATCCTCGGCGTCAACGGCGCCGGCAAATCGACGCTCCTCGGACTCGTCTCGGGGGACGTGCTGCCCACCGGCGGCACGGTCAAGCGCGGCAAGACCGTGAAGGTGGCGACGCTCACCCAGCGGCTCGACGAGCTGGAGCAGCACCTCTCCGACCCGGTGCGCGTCGTGATCGCCGGCCTGCGGACCACCTACAGCTTCGGCAGCGGCTCGAAGTCGCAGGAGCTCTCTCCGGGTCAGCTGCTCGAGCGCATGGGCTTCGTCAGTGCGCAGCTCTCGACGCCGGTGAAGGATCTCTCCGGCGGCCAGAAGCGCCGGCTGCAGCTGCTGCTGATCCTGCTCGAGCAGCCGAACGTGCTGATCCTGGACGAGCCGACCAACGACCTCGACACCGACATGCTCGCCGCGATGGAGGATCTCCTCGACTCGTGGCCCGGCACGCTGCTGGTCGTCTCGCACGACCGATATTTCCTCGAGCGCGTCACCGACCAGCAGTACGCGATCCTCGGCGGGCACCTGCGCCACCTGCCGGGCGGCGTCGACGAGTACCTGCGGCTGCGCACGCGTGAGCGCGAAGCGCCCGCGGCGGGCTCGTCCGCTGCGGCGCCCGGCGCCCCGGCACCCGGACTGGGAGGTGCAGAGCTGCGCGCAGCGCAGAAAGAGGTGTCGGCGCTCGAGCGCCGCCTCGAGAAGCTGGAGTCGCAGATCGCCCGGGCGCGCACCGCGCTGGCCGACCACGACCAGTCCGACTACGCCGGAATCAGCGCCGAGATGGCGCGCATCGGCGAGCTCGAGAAGGAGCGCGACGGCGTGGAGGAGCGCTGGTTCGAGCTCACCGAGCAGCTGGGCTGACGTCCGGGCCGGCCGGGTCAGGCGTCGAAGCCGAGGCTGAGCTTTCGCAGCAGGCCCGCCAGGCGCTCTCGGTCGCCGCGCGACAGGGTGGCCAGCAGCACGGCCTCGGCGTCGACCAGGCGCGTGATCGCGGCATCCACTCTCGTTCTGCCCTCATCGGTGAGGACGACCAGGATGCTGCGCCCGTCGTCGGGGTCCGCTTCGCGCCGCACGAGCCTGCGCTCGACGAGCCGGTCGATCCGGTTGGTCATGGTGCCGCTGGAGACGAGGGTCTGCAGCAGCAGCTGCTTGGGGCTGAGCTGGAACGGCTCGCCCGCGCGGCGCAGCGCCGACAGCACGTCCCACTCCCAGGGCTCCAGCTCGCTGCGCCGGAAGGCGTCGCGGCGCGCGCGGTCGAGATGGCGCGAGAGGCGATCGACCCTCGAGAGCACCCCGAGCGGTGAGAAGTCGAGATCGGGACGCTGTGCGATCCACGCCTCGACGATGCGATCGACCTCATCGGTCTCCTTGGCCATGCTTCCCATTATCGACGGCCGGGGCCACCGCGAACGGGCAGGCGTGCGGGGCGGGTCTGGCAGACTTGACGACGGCCGTGCGCGACACGGTGGTCCGCCGTGGTGTAACGGCAGCACGACAGCCTTTGGAGCTGTTAGGCCCAGGTTCGAATCCTGGCGGCGGAGCATGACCCACAACATCACCGACCGAGGACTCGCCGTCATCGTGCTGGCCGCCGGCCAGGGCACGCGCATGAAGTCGTCTCTGCCCAAGGTGCTGCACCGCATCGGCGGGCGCCCGCTCGTGGGCCACGTCATCGACACCGCGGGTGCGCTGGCCCCCGATCGCGTGGTCCTCGTCGTCCGGCACGAGCGCGACCTCGTCGCCGGCACCGTCATCGAGCAGACCCCCGACGTCGTGATCGTCGATCAGGACGACATCCCCGGCACCGGCCGGGCGGTCGAGCTGGCCCTCGACGCGCTCGGAGACTTCGCCGGCGACGTGCTGGTGCTGAGCGCCGACGTGCCGCTCCTGGACGCGGAGACGCTCTCCGGTCTCATCGGCGCGCACCGCGACGGGTCGGCCGCCGCGACAGTGCTGAGCGCCGTCCTGGACGACGCCACGGGCTACGGCCGCGTCATCCGCGACGCCGAGGGAGTCGTGGTCCGCATCGTCGAGCAGAAGGACGCCACGCCCGACGAGGCGGCCGTCCGCGAGATCAACGCCGGCGTCTACGTCTTCGAGGTGCAGGCGCTCCGGGCGCACCTGTCACTCGTCGGCACCGCCAACGCACAGGGGGAGAAATACCTCACCGACGTCGTGGCGCTGCTGCGCGGGGCGCAGCTGACCGTCGCCGCAGCGAGCGCGCCGGATGCCGCCGCCGCGCTGGGCGTGAACGATCGTGTGCAGCTCGCCGAGGCTGCGCGGCTGCTGAACGCCCGCACGGTGCGGCGCTGGCAGCTCGAGGGCGCGACCATCCTCGACCCCGCGACGACCTGGATCGACGTGGACGCCAAGCTCGCGCCCGACGTCACGGTCCTGCCCAACACGCACATCCTGGGCGCCACGGTCATCGACACCGGTGCGACCGTCGGCCCCGACACCAGCCTCGTGCACTGCGAGGTCGGCGAGAACGCCGTCGTCACGCGCACCGACGCGACGCTCGCCGTGATCGGCGCGGGCGCGACGGTCGGCCCGTTCGCGTACCTGCGCCCGGGCACGCACCTCGGCGCGCGCGGCAAGATCGGCACGTTCGTCGAGACGAAGAACTCCACCATCGGCGAGCGCAGCAAGGTCCCGCACCTGTCCTACATCGGCGACACCACGATCGGCACCGGGGTGAACCTGGGCGCCGGAGCGATCACGGCGAACTACGACGACATCGCCAAGCACCGCACCGAGATCGGCGACGAGGTCCACACCGGCTCGCACAACGTCTTCGTCGCGCCCGTTAGGATCGGAGACGGCGCGAAGACAGGGGCCGGAGCGGTCGTCCGCAAGGATGTGCCCGCCGGCGCCTTGGCCCTCAGCATCGCCCCTCAGCGCAACATCGAGGGGTGGGTCGAGTCCAACAGACCGGGAACCGGCGCAGCGGATGTCGCTGCCAGGGCGCGGTCGGCACAGAAGGCAGACGATGGGTCGCAAGAAGAAGACCGTTGAGCTCGACCGAGAGAACGACATCGCCCCAGGCCTGGTCGCCAAGACGAAGAAGCGTCTGGTCATCGCCCGGGGAAGCTCTCACCCCACCCTTGCGATCGACGTAGCCGAGCACCTCGGCACCGAGCTCGTCCCGACCGAATACCGCACCTTCGCGTCGGGGGAGATCCTCACGCGCTTCGAGGTGTCGATCCGCGGCTGCGACTTCTTCCTCATCCAGAGCTTCGGCCCGCCGGTGAACGAGTGGCTCATGGAGACGCTGATCATGCTCGATGCCGCCAAGCGCGCGTCGGCCAAGCGGATCACCGTCGTCGCGCCGTACTACCCGTACTCCCGGCAGGACAAGAAGGGCCGCGGTCGCGAGCCCATCAGCGCCCGCCTGGTCGCCGACCTCATGAAGACGGCCGGCGCCGACCGCGTGATGAGCGTCGACCTGCACGCCGCGCAGATCCAGGGCTTCTTCGACGGGCCCGTCGACCACCTGTTCGCCAAGCCCGTGCTGCTGGAGTACTTCCAGAGGACGCTGAGCGACGCCGACCGCGCGCTGCTCACCGTCGTCTCGCCCGACACCGGTCGCGTGCGCGTGGCCGACACCTGGTCCGACAGCCTGGGCGCGCCGCTGGCGATCATCCACAAGCGACGCGACCCGAACGTCGCGAACCAGGTCACCGTCAACGAGATCGTCGGCGATGTGAGCGGCCGCGTGTGCCTGCTCGTGGACGACATGATCGACACCGGCGGCACGATCGTGAAGGCTGCGGAGGCGCTCAAGGCCAACGGCGCGATCAAGGTCATCGTCGCCGCGACCCACCCGATCTTCAGCGACCCGGCCGCCGAGCGTCTGCAGAGCACGGCGATCGACGAGGTCGTCGTGACGGACACCATCCCGATCCCCGACTCCAAGCGCTTCCCGACGCTGACCGTGCTGCCGATCGCACCGCTGCTCGCCCGCGCCATCCACGAGGTCTTCGAGGACGGCTCTGTGACCAGCATGTTCGACGGCGCCGCCTGATGATCCGCACCGACGTCGCCACACGCCCCGTCCGCTCCCTCCGCGCCGGGGCTTCCGTCGCCGCTGTCGCGGGCATCATCCTGCTCGCCGGGTGCTCGCCCGCCACCACCGACGCCGATGAGCCCGCCGCCGGCGGCGGTGACGACGAGCCGGCCTACGCCGACGGCACGTACACAGCGGACGGCACGTACAGCACGCCCGAGTCCGTCGAGACGATCAGCGTCACGGTGACGCTCGAGGCGGACGTCATCACCGACGTCCAGGTCGAGGGCGACCCGCAGAAGACCGAGTCCGAGCAGTACCAGGGCCAGTTCATCGGCGGGATCTCCGACGTCGTCGTGGGTCAGGACATCGACGAGATCTCGGTCAGCCGCGTCGCCGGGTCCTCGCTGACCAGCGGCGGCTTCAACGAAGCGATCGAGTCGATCAAGGCCGACGCGGCTCTCTAGGCCATGCCCGGAGCCCGGCCGGCGCCGTGGCGGTTCGACGCGATCGGCACCGTGTGGCAGATCGAGACGGCGGAGCCGCTCGCGCTCGCGACGCGCGCGGCGGTCACCGCCGCGATCGCCGACTTCGACGCGACGTGGTCCAGGTTCCGCGTGGACTCGGTCGTCTGCCGGCTCGGCCGTGAGGGCGGTGACGCGCCGCTCCCGCCCGACGGCGCCGCGATGCTCGAGCTCTACGCCGAGCTCTCGGCGGCCACGGACGGTGCCGTGAACCCCCTCATCGGCGCGTCGCTCGAGCGTCTCGGCTACGACCGCGAGTATTCGTTCGCGCCCGGCGATCCGCTGCCGGCGCCGCCCGCGTGGGCGGACGTCCTCGAGTGGCACGGCGACCGCCTCACCCTCCGCGGCCCGGCCGTGATCGACGTCGGCGCGCTCGGCAAGGGGCGCCTCATCGACCTGGTGGCCGGCATCCTGGCGCGTGCCGGACACCCGCAGCACCTGGTGGATGCCGGCGGCGATCTGCGCGTGCGGGGCCTCCCGCAGCGCGTCGGGCTGCAGCATCCGTTCGATCACCGGCGCGCGATCGGCGTGTGGGAGGTGACGGATGCCGCGCTCTGCGCGTCCGCCGTCGACCGGCGCGCGTGGGGCGACGGGCTGCACCACGTCCTCGACGCGCGCACCGGTCTGCCGGTCCGCACGATCGCCGCGACGTGGGCGGTGGCACCGGACGCGATGCACGCCGACGCGGTCGCGACGGCGCTGTTCTTCGACGGCGGACCGCGCCTGGCCTTCGCCTGGGGCGTGGAGTGGGTGCGCATGACGACGGACGGCCGGGTCGAATGGTCGCCGGGCTGCCGCGCCGACCTCTTCACCGGACCGGCTAGCGTGGAACCGTGACCGACCCTACCGCCGCGCACGTCCTCGCCGTGGCGAGCGACGATGCGCATCGCTTCAGCAAGCCCACGCACGAGAGCATCACGCTGATCGCCGGGTACGGCGTCGAAGGCGACGCACACGCCGGCGCCACGGTGCAGCATCGCTCCCGCGTCGAGCGCACGCCTGAGGCGCCGAACCTCCGGCAGGTGCACCTCATGCACGCCGAGCTCTTCGACGACCTGGCCGAACTCGGACACGGCGTCTCCCCGGGCGCTCTCGGCGAGAACATCACGACCGTCGGCGTCGACCTGCTCGGACTCCCGCGCGGGTCGCGGCTCGAGATCGGCGAGACCGCGGTGATCGAGGTGACCGGCCTCCGCAACCCCTGCTTCCAGATCAACGGGCTGTCGAAGGGCCTCATGAAGGAGCTCGTCCACGTCGACGAGGCGGGAGAGACGGTGCGGCTCGCCGGTGTCATGTCGATCGTCGTCTCGGGTGGCGTCGTGCGCCCGGGAGACGGCATCCGCGTGATCCTGCCCTCGGGAGCCCACGAGCCTCTCCAGGCAGTGTGACGTGGTGACCGGATTCACCGCGCTCTGGAACCGGGTCTTCGCGTTCCTCGGTCAGATCTCGATGTACCGCGTGGTCTACCTCGCGCTCGCGGCCCTCGCCGTCATCGCATTGGTGCTCTCGCTGTTCGGCCAGGTCGGGCCCTCGCCGCTCGAGCTGATCGCGACGCTCGCGGTGCTGTCGGCCGTGTGCGTGGGGATGGATGCCGCGGCCCAGCGCCTGCTGAGCCTGCCCTGGCGCCTGGAATCCTCGCTCATCACCGCGCACATCCTGCTGTTCGTGCTGCGGCCGTCGCTCGAGATCGCCGCTCTCGGCGGCATCGCGCTCGCCGCAGCCGCGGCATCGCTGTCGAAGTACCTGCTGGTCTGGCGCGGTCGCCACATCTTCAACCCTGCCGCCGTCGGCGCGACGGTGCTGACGCTGCTGAGCCTCGTCTGGCCGTCACTCGGCGCGTCGGCGTGGTGGGTGGGCACCCCCGCGATGGCGGCGCCCGTCATCCTGCTCGGGGTGGCCGTGCTGTGGCGCACCGAGAAGATCCGCGTCGTCGCGGTGTTCCTGGTCGTCGCCATGACGGTCGCGATCATGCGCACCGCCATCCAGCTGCAGGCAGCCGGGAGCGTGATCGAATCCGACGATGTCTGGCGCCTGCTGTGGTCTTCGCCGTTCCTGTTCCTCGGCGCGTTCATGCTCTCGGAACCGCTCACGCTGCCGCCGCGCCGCTGGCAGCAGTTCACCGTCGCGGGCATCGTCGGCGTGCTCGCCGGATGGCCCATCCCGGTCGGCGACATCTCGCTCGGGCAGGAGCGCGCGCTCCTGATCGGCAACCTCATCGCGTTCGCCTTCGCCGTGCGCACGGCGGTGCGTCTCACGCTCGCCTCACGCGCCGAGCGCACCCCGACCGTCAAAGAGCTGACCTTCCGGGTGCACGACCGGCTCTCGTTCGTGCCCGGCCAGTACCTCGAGCTCGAGGTTCCGCACTCGCACCCGGACGCGCGCGGCACCCGCCGCGAGTTCAGCATCGCGTCGGCGCCGGAGGATCTGCCGCTGCTGCGGGTCGCCTTCAAGGAGAGCACCAGCTCGAAGCCGCAGAGCTCGTTCAAGAAGGCGCTGGCGCGGGTCGACGAGGGGGAGCGGCTGGCCATCACCGGCGTGTGGGGCGACTTCGTGCTGCCCAAGCGCGAGGCGGCACCCATCCTCATGGTGGCCGCCGGGATCGGCGTCACTCCCTTCGTGGCCCAGCTGCGCCACGCACGTGCCGCCGGGCAGGAGCGCGACATCGTGCTCGTCTACGTCGCCTCGGACGCCTCGGAGCTGGCCTACCGCGCCGACCTCGAAGAGTCGGGCGTGCCGGTGATCGTCTTCACCCGCGACCGGCCGGCAGACCTGCCGAGCCACTGGACGTGGGCGCAGGGCGTGCGCCTGGACGCTCAGGGGCTGCTGCGGGTCGTTCCCGACATCGCCGCGCGCCACGCATACATCTCGGGACCGGCAGGACTGATCGCCGACCTCGCGCCGGCGCTCGAGCGCGCCCGGTCGATCACGACCGACGCGTTCAGCGGGTACTGACCGCCTCGGGCGCCGGGGCCTCAACCGGGGCCGTCGGGCGCGCCGGGAGGCGGACCTCGAAGGTCGTGTCGCCCGGAGTGCTCCGGGCGGTGATGGTGCCGCCGTGGGCGTCGACGATCGCCCGGGCGATCGACAGGCCGAGCCCGCTGCCGCCGGTCGTGCCGGCCTGACGCGCCCGGGACCCGTCGGCGCGCGAGAACCGGCCGAACAGGTCGTCGCCGAGCGCCGGATCGATCCCCGGACCGTCATCGTGCACGCGCAGCACGGCGCAGTCGTCCTCGCGTGCGACGGTGACGGTCACGGTGGTGCCCTCGGCGGTGTGGGCGCGGGCGTTGGCGAGCAGGTTGGCCGCCACCTGGTGCAGCCGGCCGGCGTCGCCCGCGATCAGCACGGGTTCATCCGCGACGTCGAGGACCCAGCGGTGATCGGGTCCGGCGGGCCTGGCGTCACCGACCGCTTCGACCGCGAGCCGGGTCAGGTCGACGGTTCCGTAGACGAGTTCCTTGCCCTCGTCGAGACGGGCGAGCAGCAGCAGGTCCTCGACGAGCCGCGTCATGCGCAGCGACTGCGCCTGGATCCGCTCGAGCGATGACTCCGCCGTGTCGACGGTCTGCGGTTCGTGGTCGCGCCCGAGAGCGCGCAGCGACAGCTCGGAGTAGCCGCGGATCGAGGCCAGCGGCGTGCGCAGCTCGTGGCTGGCGTCGGCGACGAAGGCCCGCATCCGCTCCTCGTTGCGCTGCCGGGCCGACAGCGAGGTGCCGACGTGGTCGAGCAGCGTGTTGAGCGCCTCACCGACCCGGCCCACCTCGGTGCGGGGGTCGGCCTGCCGCGGCGGGACGCGTTCCGGGATCGAGACGTCGCCCTGGTCCATCGGCAGCCGTGACACGCGGGTCGCGGTGTCGGCGATCGCCCGCAGCGGCGCCAGACCCGCGCGGATCGTCCAGGCCGTGGCCGCCGCGAGCAGCAGCAGCCCGCCCGCCGTCAGCAGCCCGATCGTGAGGAGCATCTGGCCCGTCGTGGCCACGAGCTCCGCGCGTGAGACGCCCGCGACGACCACCGTGGGCCCGGTCTGGTAGCCGCCCACGCGATAGGTGCCCAGGTCGTCCAGATCGACCACCAGCGACTCCGGGGCGCGATCCTGCCTCAGACCGTCGGCGAGCTGGTCGATCTGCGTCGCGGTCAGCGCCACGACGTCGCCCTGCGCGTCGGTGACGGCGGCGGTGGGCTCGGCGGGCACCGTTTCGATCGCCAGCAGCGTGCCAGGACCGACCGGCAGCTCCTGCAGGATGTCCTCGGCGCTCCGGCCGGCGGCGATCAGCGAGCCGATGCTCTCCGTGCGGCTGCGCAGCGAGTCGACCTGAGCGCTCAGCTGGGACTCGAGCACAGAGCCGAGGATCACGCTGATGGCGACGCCGACGAAGACCATGATCAGCGACGTGATGCCGACGACGGTGGCGATCAGCTTGCGCTGCAGTGTCCACGGCCGGCTCATTGCGGCGCCTTGATCATGTAGCCGACGCCGCGCACGGTGTGGATGAGCGGCTCGCGGCCGGCATCGATCTTCTTGCGCAGGTACGAGATATACAGCTCGACGACGCTCGACCGTCCGCCGAAGTCGTAGTTCCACACGCGGTCGAGGATCTGCGCCTTGGACACGACACGACGCTGGTTGCGCATGAGGTAGCGCAGCAGCTCGAACTCCGTCGCTGTCAGCTCGAGCTCATCGCCGGCGCGCTCGACCTCGTGGCTGTCCTCGTTGAGCGTCAGATCGGCCACACGGAGGATCGGTTCGGCGCCCGCGGCGTGGGCGGTTCCCGCCCGACGCATGAGGCCGCGCAGGCGTGCGACGACCTCTTCGAGACTGAAGGGCTTGGTGACGTAGTCGTCTCCTCCCGCGGTGAGCCCGGCGACACGGTCGGTCACGGCATCCTTCGCGGTGAGGAACAGCACGGGGACATCGTCTCCCGACTGGCGCAGCCGCTGCAGCACGGCCATGCCGTCCAGGTCGGGCATCATGACGTCGAGGACCATCGCGTCCGGGTCGAACTCGCGGGCGGCCTGCAGCGCCTCGAACCCCGAGCCCGCGGTGCGCACCGACCAGCCCTCCATCCGCAGCGCCATCGACAGCAGGTCGGTGAGCATCTGCTCGTCGTCGACGACGAGCACCCTCAGGGCGGTGCCATCGGGACGCAGGAGAGTGGGCGCAGCGCTGGTCATGAGACCATTGTGCCGTCGTTGCTATGGGGTTCCTATGGAGCGCGCTATGCGGTGGCTGTGAGATCCCGCGTGCGCTCAGCCGGCGGACCGCGCGTGGGCAGCGATGCGATCGAACAGCGCATCGTGGCCTGCATCGACGCGCTGCTCTTCGGGATGAGCGTCATAGTGGGCGATGATGCGGCGGGCGCCCTCGTCGAAGGTGACCGTGGTGGCGAACTCCGGGACGAGCGCCCGCAGCTTGCTGTTGTCGAAGACCACCGAATGCGCTTTGTCGCCGATCAGCGTGGGGCCGAGCTCCGGCGCGAACGTCGCGATCGTCTCGGAGGCGACGTGGACGAGATCCGGCTGCTCGACGCCGGCAGCCTCTGCCAGCCAGCGGTAGATCTGGTTCCAGGTCGGGGTGTGGTCGCCCGTGATGGTGAAGTCCTCGCCGACGGCGGCGGGATTGCCCAGGAGCCCGGTGAAGCCGACGGCGAAGTCGTCGGCGTGCGTGATGGTCCACAGGCTCGTGCCGTCGCCGTGCACGATGACCGGCCGGCCGTCACGCATGCGGGCGATGTCGGTCCAGTCGCCCAGGGTCGGGATCATGCGCTCGTCGTACGTGTGCGAGGGGCGCACGATCGTCAGGGGGAGACCCCGATCACGGGATGCCGTGACCAGCAGGTCCTCGCACGCGATCTTGTCGCGGCTGTACTGCCAGAACGGGTTCTCGAGCGGGGTCGACTCGGTGATCGGCAGGCTGGCCGGCGGCTTCTGGTACGCCGACGCGGAGCTGATGAACACGTACTGCCCGGTCCGGCCGTCGAACAGGTCGAGGTCCTGCTGCACGTGGCCGGGGGTGAAGGCCAGGAACTCGGCGACGACGTCGAACTCGGCATCCGCCAGCGCCGACCGCACCGCGTCGATGTCGCGCACGTCCGCCACCAGCTCGTGCACGCCGTCGGGAAGCGGACGGCGGGAGGATCCCCGGTTGAGGACGGTGACTTCGTCACCCTTTTCCACGCTGCGCCGCACGCACGCCGCACTGATCGTTCCGGTTCCGCCGATGTAGAGCACTCGCTGGCCTGTCACGTATCCGACCCTAGTCCGGGCGGCATCTATGGTGGACGCATGACCCTCGTCGATGCCGCCGTCTATGTCGACGGCAGGCGGGTCGCGAGCGGCACGGCCGCCGAGGCGCTCACCGAGGCGCGCACGCGGGGCGGCATGGCCTGGATCGGACTGTACCGGCCGGACGCGGCCGAGATGAATGAGCTCGCCGGGCTGGTCGGGCTTCATCCGCTCGCGGTCGAGGATGCGCTCAAGGGCCACCAGCGCGCGAAGCTCGAGCGCTACGACGACATGACCTTCCTCGTCCTTCAGCCGGCGCGCTACCTCGACGCCACCGAGACGGTCGAGTTCGGCGAGGTGCACGTCTTCGCGGGACCCGACTACGTCATCACCGTCCGCCACGCCGAGAACCCCGACCTCGCCACGGTGCGGAACCGCCTGGAAGGGCGTCCGGACGTGCTGGCCCACGGGCCCTATGCGGTGGTGTGGGCGGTGTGCGATGACATCGTCGACCAGTACCAGCCGGTCGTCGCGGGCGTCGAGAACGACATCGACGAGATCGAGGACGCGCTGTTCACCGGTGACCCCGCGGTCGGCAAGCGCATCTTCGGCCTGCAGCGCGAAGTCATCGACCTGCACCACGCGACCACGCCGCTGGTGGACATGTTCGACCGGCTCCAGGAGATCGTGCTGGAGTCCTCCGGCGCCGCCGAAGCGCCTGCCATCCGCGATGTCGACGACCACGCGCGCCGCATCGTCACGAAGGTCGAGGGATTCCGTCCCACCCTCGAGAGCGCGCTCACCGTCCACGCCACGTTGGTCGACCAGGAGAACAGCGAGGCCATGCGGCGCATGGCAGAGTTCGGGCTCGAGCAGAACGAGCAGGTCAAGAAGGTCTCGGCGTGGGCCGCGATCCTCTTCGCGCCGACCCTCGTCGGCACGATCTACGGCATGAACTTCGATCACATGCCCGAGTTGCACTGGACTCTCGGCTACCCCATGGCGATCGGGCTCATGGCCGCCACATCGCTGACGCTGTACGTGGTCTTCAAGCGCAAGGGCTGGCTCTAGCGGATGTCGGTGGCGCCCGTTACCGTGGCGCGGGTGACTGATCCCTCCCTCTCAGATCTCGTGTCCGGAACCGTCGTCATGCCGGGCGACGACGACTGGGACGCCGCGCGGAGGTTCCACTCCGGCATCGGCGATCCCACGGTGGTCGTCCGCGCATCGTCCGTCGACGACGTGCGCGCAGCCCTCCGCTATGCCTCTTCCGAACGGCTCGACGTCATGGTGCGCGGCGGCGGGCACAGCGCGTGGGGCGCCGTGCCCGGCGGACTGACGCTCGATCTCGCGTCCCTCGACGAGATCCGCGTCGAGGGCGACGTCGTCCGGGTCGGCGGCGGCGTGACGTGGGGCGCGGTCGCGCACGAGCTGTCGCAGCGCGGCCTGGGCGTGAGCTCGGGCGACACGTCATCGGTCGGCGTCGGGGGTCTCACGCTGGGCGGCGGCATCGGGTGGATGGTGCGTTCCTGGGGGCTCGCAGCGGACCAGCTCGTCGGCGTCCAGCTCGTCACGGCGCGCGGCGATGTGCTCGAGGTCTCCGACGAATCGCACGCCGATCTGATGTGGGCACTGCGCGGCGGTGGGGGCAACTTCGGAGTCGTCACGCGCTTCGACTTCCGCGCGCACGAGCTGCGTGCCGTGGTCTTCGCGACTCTCGCGGTGTCCGGCGATGCTCGTCCGGTCCTCGCTGCGCTGCGCGACACCCTGCGGGATGCCCCCCGCGACCTCACCGTGACCTACATGGACGTTCCGGCGATGGATCCGAGCGCGCCGGCGGGCGCCACGATCACCGCGTGCTGGATCGGCGAGGACGAGGACGCGGCGCGCAGGGCGCTGTCGCCTCTGCTGGCACTCGAAGGCATCACCGAGACCGAGTTCGGCGTCCGGTCGTATCCCGACATCCTGATGGAGACGCCCGCGGCCGACCCCGACCAGCCGCTTCCGGGTTTCGTCGGCGGAAATACCCTGCTCGTCGAGCTCTCCGACGAGGCCATCGAGCGACTCGTCGGTTTCCGTGAGGCCAACGCGGCCTCGGTGCTCTTCCTGCGCTCGCTCGGGGGTGCGTTCGGCGACGTCGCGCAGGAAGGCACGGCGTTCCCCGCGCGCAACGCCACCTGGTTCGCGATGGCCGGCGCCTTCGACGTGCCGGGCCTGGTCCACGACGGCAACCGGCCGCAGATCCAGGCCGAGTGGGACGCCGTCGAGGCCCTGGGAGAGGCGCTGTACGGCAACTTCACGCCCTCGACCGATGCGGGTCTCGTCTCACGCATGTACACGCCCGAGACCAGCGCGCGGCTGGCCGCGATCAAGCGCGAGTGGGACCCGCAGAACCTGTTCTGCCGCAACCACAACGTCGTCCCGGCCTAGAAACCGAACGGACCGAGGCCCCCGCCGATTGCTCGACGGG
This sequence comes from uncultured Actinomycetota bacterium, assembly GCA_963754635.1. Taxonomy (GTDB): domain Bacteria; phylum Actinomycetota; class Actinomycetes; order Actinomycetales; family Microbacteriaceae; genus Microbacterium. The sequence continues at coordinate 867,557 of CAVWGM010000003.1, forward strand.
GGCCTCGGTCGTACCGGGACGCGCTCAGTGCGTGTCTTCGGCCTCGATCTCGGTGCGGTCGCCCGACCACAGGGTGTGGAAGGTGCCGGGCTTGTCGATGCGCTGGTAGGTGTGGGCGCCGAAGAAGTCGCGCTGGCCCTGCACGAGGGCGGCGGGCAGGCGCTCGGCGCGCAGGCCGTCGTAGTAGGCCAGCGAGGACGAGAATGCGGGAGCCGGGATGCCGGCACCGGCGGCGGTCGACACGATCCGGCGCCATGCGTCCTGTGCGCGGCCGAGCGCTTCGACGAAGTACGGCGCGGTCAGCAGCACGGGCAGCTCCGGGGTCTCGCCGTACGCGTCGGCGATGCGATTGAGGAACTGGGCGCGGATGATGCAGCCGCCGCGCCAGATCTTCGACACCGCGCCGAGATCGATCTTCCAGTCGTACTCGGCGGCGCCGGCGCGGATCTCGTCGAAGCCCTGCGAGTAGGCGACGATCTTGGAGGCGTACAGCGCCAGGCGCACATCCTCGATGAACGCGTCGGCGTCCTGGACCTGCAGCCCTTCGGCCGGGCCGGGCAGGCCGCCCGAGACCGCGCGCTGCTCGGGGTGGCTCGACAGCGACCGGGCGAAGACGGCCTCGGCGATGCCGGAGACGGGCACGCCCAGGTTCAGCGCGGTCTGCACGGTCCAGGCTCCGGTGCCCTTGGCGCCGGCCTGGTCGAGGATGACGTCCACGAGCGGCTGGCCGGTCTCGGCATCCACCTGGCGAAGCACCTCGGCGGTGATCTCGATGAGGTACGACTCGAGCTCGCCGGCGTTCCACTGGGCGAACACGTCGGCGATCTCGGCGGGGGACTTGCCGGTGCCGCGGCGGATGAGGTCGTACGCCTCCGCGATGAGCTGCATGTCGGCGTACTCGATGCCGTTGTGGACCATCTTCACGAAATGCCCTGCGCCGTCGTGGCCGACGTGCGTCACGCACGGCTCGCCCTCGGCGATCGCCGCGATGGACTTCAGGATCGGGTCCGAGTGTCACCCACGACTCGTCCGAGCCGCCGGGCATGATCGACGGGCCGAGGAGGGCGCCCTCCTCGCCGCCGGAGATGCCGGCGCCGACGAAGTTGATGCCGGTCTCGCGCACCGCCTTCTCGCGACGGATGGTGTCGGTGAACAGCGCGTTGCCGCCGTCGACGATGATGTCCCCCGGCTCGAACGCGTCCACGAGGGCGTCGATCACGGCATCCGTGCCGGCACCGGCCTTGACCATGATGATCGCCGTGCGCGGCTTCTGCAGCGACGCGGCGAACTCGGCGTACGTGTAGGCGGGGACGAACCCTGCCTCGGGGTGCTCGGAGAGGACGATGTCGGTCTTCTCACGGCTGCGGTTGTAGATCGCCACCGTGTTGCCCTCGCGGCTGGCGAGGTTGCGGGCCAGGTTCGAGCCCATCACGGCAAGGCCGACCACGCCGATGTTCGCGACTGCGGTCTCGGCGACGCCGGGGCCGGTCGGCTCGGGAGCCGGGCGCGAGACGTCCTCGGGTGCGGGAGCACCTTCGTGTTCGCGCGTCGAGCCGGGCTGGTCGTCGCGATCGGTAGAGATGTTCGTCGGCGCCGAGGGCTCGTTCGAAGACACACGCACTCCTGAAAGTCGGGAAGGGAAGGGTTCCAGCCTAGAGTCTGGCGTGCTCGTGTTACGCGGGAAGTGCGTGATCCTCACTGCCGCACGGGCGGCGTTGTGAGGGGCGACGTTCAGTCGCCGCGGTAGTTCGCGCGTCCCATCGACCAGAAGGCAGCCACCGTGAGCAGGCCGCCGACGGCGGTCATCGCGCCGATCAGCCACAGCAGAGCGTGCGTCATGAAGCCGTGATCCATCAGTGTCCTCCGCAGCGGTTCGGGTGCGCTCCTCATCGTAGCGGGGCTCGGCAACAGCCACACCGCGCCCCTGGTAGACTCGATGATTGAACTTCGGCGAGGGATGCCTCGCGCCCGCCTGACGGCGGGATGCGGCATCCGTGATCGACGCGGTGGAGCGGGCCCCTGGGCTTTCCTCACGCGTGTGCGTTCGAGTCGAGACAAACCCCACATACCTGGGCCCGCCATCTGAGCGGACCCGCGATCAGAACGGGCGCACGCCCGCGAGGAGAAACCATGTCGACTGAGTCCGACACCAAGGTCCACGCCGAAGTCCGCGAGAACTTCGGAAAGGGCTTCGCCCGCCGCCTGCGCGCCGCCGGCAAGATCCCCGCCGTCATCTACGGCCACGGCACCGACCCGGTGCACGTCGCCCTGCCCGGCCACCAGATCGCGCTGCTCATCCGCCGCGCCAACGTGGTGCTCGAGCTCGACGTCGAGGGCCGTCAGGAGCTCACCCTGGTCAAGGACGTCCAGAAGGACCCCGTGCACCAGATCATCGAGCACATCGATCTCCTCGTGGTGAAGAAGGGCGAGAAGGTCCAGGTCGACGTTCCCGTCACTCTCATCGGCGAGTCCGCCCCCGGCACCATCGTCGCGCAGGACGCCAACACCGTCCTTCTCGAGGTCGAGGCGACGCACATCCCCGAGCGCGTCGAGCTCGACATCGACGGCCTCGAAGACGGCACCCACATCACCGCCGCCGATCTGAAGCTGCCCAAGGGCGCCTCGCTGGCCGTCGATCCCGAGACGCTGATCATCGCGATCTCCGTTCCGTCCGGTGCCGCCGACGAGGAGATCGCCGCAGCCGACGCAGCTGTCGCCGCCGAGCAGTCCGAGGCCACCGAGGCCGCGACCGAGGCAGAGTCCGAGTAAGCACCGCATCAATCGACGAAGCCCGTCCCCGATACTTGAGGGGGCGGGCTTCGCCGTCGGAAGGGCAAGGGCAGATGGCACAGGCCTGGTTGATCGTGGGGCTCGGCAATCCGGGACCGCGCTATGAGCTCACCCGCCACAACGTCGGACAGATGGTGCTCGACGAGCTGGCCGCGCGCCGGCGCGAGGGCTTCCGATCCCACAAGGCGAACGCACGTGTCGCCGAGGCCTGGCTGCGCCCGGGCGGAGCCAAGCTCATCCTGGCCAAGCCCAACACCTTCATGAACGTCTCGGGCGGACCGGTCGCCGGGCTTGCGAAGTTCTACGGCGTGGAGCCCGAGCACGTGGTCGTCGTCCACGATGAGCTCGACATCCCGTTCGACACCATCAAGCTCAAGACCGGAGGCGGGCACGGTGGCCACAACGGCGTTCGCGACGTGGCCAAGGCGCTGGACTCCGGTGAGTTCGCCCGCGTGCGCGTCGGCATCGGGCGTCCGCCCGGGCGCCAGGACCCGGCGGACTGGGTGCTCGACCCCTTCGGTGCGGTCGAGCGCAAGAATCTGCCGATCCTGCTCGCCGACGCCGCCGACGCCGTCGAGCAGCTCGTCGACGAGGGTCTGCTCGCCGCTCAGCAGAAGCACCACGCGCCGCGCGGCTGAACGCGGCTGAGACTGCGGAGACCTGCTCAGATTCCGGAGGCCGCGCTGGTCGCCATGCCCACCGCGAACGCACCCCACGTGACGGTGAAGAACACCAGCGGGCCGATCGCCGCGACGACGATGGCGGCGATCCCCGAGCCGCGGCCCCGCCGCTTCACCGCGGCGACGATGCCCTGAATCAGAGCCCAGGTGCCGAGCACGGTCCCGACCCAGAACGCGATCTCGCCGACGAGCACCCACCCTCGCACGGGGGAGTACATCGACAGATCGGCCGAGTAGTCCAGCGGCGCGTACACGAGCCCGGGCCCCAGCACGAGCCCGGCTGAAGTGCCAGCGACGGCTCCGACCACCGACGACCCGATGACCGCCACGAGCGCGAGGATGAGCGCGACGAGCCCGAGCGCGCGCCCCTGAGCGGGCGGGCCGGCCGCGGGGGAGGGAACCATAGCGTAGGACGGAGCGCCGGCGTAGGGGCCGCACGCCTGCGGGCGTGCGTCGGCGCGGGAGCGCCGGGATAGCCGTAGCCCGCCGGAGCCGCGTAGCCGGGCTGCGGCACAGGCGTCGCCGAACGGCGGAGCGCCGGGCGGCGTCCAGGGAGCGACCGGCGCGGGCGGGATCTGCGCGGGCGGAGTCTGCGGGGAGGCCTGCTCGGCGGGGTCGCTCACGCGTTCATCCTAGGAGCCGCCCGGGTCGTCACTCGGCCGCGCCCGGTGTCGGGGCCTGCGCTTAGACTCGTCCGGTGACAGTTCCCGGGATCGTGCGCGCCCTCGAGCAGGCAGAGTCGTTCCGGGACGCGGTGGCCGCCTCCTCTGTCGACGCCGACTTCTCTCTCGTCGAAGGGCTGAGTGCTCCGCTGCTCGCGGCGCTCATCGAACGCCGCCGAGCCGCAGGCAAGCCGCCCATCGTGCTGCTGATCACGCCGACGGGCCGCCGCGCGGAGTCGCTCGGACCCGCTCTCGGCGAGCTCCTCCCCGGCGCCGAGGTGCTGCATTTCCCCGCCTGGGAGACGCTGCCTCACGAACGCCTCAGCCCGAGTGCCGAGATCGTCGGCACCCGGCTCGAAGTGCTCGGGCGCGTTGCGCGATGGGATGCCGCGACACCGCTGGTGATCACGGCATCGGTGCGCGGCGCCATCCAGCCGCTGGCCGCCGGGCTCACCGACGTTCCGCCCGTCGAGCTGGCCGTCGGCGGACGCGGTCACGACCTGGGCGAGGTGTCGCTGCGTCTTGTCGAGCTGGCCTATCACCGCGTCGACATGGTCTCGCGCCGCGGCGAGTTCGCCGTCCGAGGCGGCATCCTCGACGTCTTCCCCCCGACGGCCGCTCACCCCTGCCGCGTCGAGTTCTTCGGCGACGAGATCGATCAGATCCGCGCCTTCTCGGTCGCCGATCAGCGCTCGCTTCCCGGCGAGGTGCGCGAGGTCTCGCTCCTCGCCAGCCGCGAGCTGCTCCTCACGCAGGCCGTGCGCGAGCGCGCCCGCGACCTCAAGACCGACTTCCCCGGGCTCGCCGGCATGCTCGAGAAGATGTCCGAGGGCATCCCGGTCGAGGGCATGGAGTCGCTCCTGCCCGCCGTCGTCGATCGCCTCGTCACCCTCGCGGACTACCTGCCCGAGCACGCGGCGGTCGCCCTGGTCGACCCGGAGCGCGCCGTCACCCGCGCGATCACGCTCGGCGACACGAACCGCGAGTTCCTCGAGGCGGCGTGGAGCGCGGCGACCGCCGGTGCCCAGACGCCCATCGACCTCGGTGCCGGCGACTTCCTCACCCTGCCGGCGCTGCGCGAGGCGGCGCACGCGCGCGGCGACGTGTGGTGGACGCTGAGCGCATTCGACTCGGGAGAGGCGGATGCCGCGGCCGAGGGCCTGCTCGACACCGACATCGACGTGGCGCTCCAAGCCGCTGCCGTGGTGCGCGTGCGCGGCCAGCCCGGTGCCGTCCTTCCAGGGCAACGTCGACGGTGCCACCGCGCACGTCGGCGCAGCTGCTCGCGGACGGCTGGAGCGTCGTGGTCGCGGCATCCGGAACCGGCCTCGTGGAACGCGCGCGTGATGTGCTCGCCGAGCGGGGCATCGCCGCGCGACGCGTGGACGGGGTCCTCACCGCGCCCGAGCCGGGTGTCGCGCACGTCGTGCTGTCGGTGCTCGAGCGGGGCTTCGAGGCGCCCGATGCGAAGCTCGCGGTGCTCACCGAGACCGAGTTCTACGGCCGCACGATCGGCGGCGACCAGCGCGTGGTCAAGAAGCTCGCGTCGCGGCGCAAGAACGTCGTCGATCCGCTGCAGCTGAAGGCGGGCGACCACGTCGTCCATGCCACGCACGGCATCGGCCGGTTCGTCGAGATGACCCAGCGCGAGGTCTCCAGCGGCGGGCGCAACGCGGTCAAGAGCGTGCGCGAGTACCTCGTGCTGGAGTACGCGCCCTCCAAGCGCGGGCATCCCGGCGACAAGCTCTACGTGCCCACGGATCAGCTCGACCTGCTCTCGAAGTACGTCGGCGGCGAGGCTCCGGGCCTGTCGAAGATGGGCGGCAGCGACTGGGCGGCGGCCAAGGGACGCGCGCGCAAGGCGGTGCGCGACATCGCCGTCGAGCTCGTGAAGCTCTACTCGGCGCGGATGTCGGCCAAGGGCTACGCGTTCGGTCCCGATACGCCGTGGCAGCGCGAGCTCGAAGAGGCGTTCCCGTTCGCCGAGACTCCCGATCAGCTGCAGACGATCGACGAGATCAAGGCCGACATGGAGAAGCCGATCCCGATGGACCGGCTGCTCTCGGGCGACGTCGGCTTCGGCAAGACCGAGGTCGCCGTGCGCGCGGCGTTCAAGGCGATCCAGGACGGCAAGCAGGTCGCGATGCTGGTGCCGACCACACTGCTGGTCAAGCAGCACCTCGAGACGTTCACCGAGCGCTTCGCCGGATTCCCGGTCAAGGTCAAGGCGCTCTCGCGCTTCCAGACCGACAAGCAGGCGCGCGAGGTCGTCGACGGGCTCGCGGACGGCACGGTCGACATGGTGATCGGCACCCACCGCATCCTCACCGAGAAGGTCCACTTCAAGGACCTCGGCCTCATGATCATCGACGAGGAGCAGCGTTTCGGCGTCGAGCACAAGGACACCCTGAAGAAGCTCAAGACGAACGTCGACATCCTCGCGATGAGCGCGACGCCGATCCCGCGCACGCTCGAGATGGCGGTGACCGGCATCCGCGAGATGTCGACGCTGCAGACGCCTCCGGAGGACCGGCATCCGATTCTGTCGTTCGTGGGTCCGCGCAACGACAAGCAGATCGCCGCGGCCATCCGCCGCGAGCTGCTGCGTGAGGGTCAGGTGTTCTTCGTGCACAACCGGGTGTAGTCGATCCAGCGGGTCGCGGCAGAACTCGCCGAGCTCGTTCCCGAGGCGCGCATCGCGGTCGCCCACGGGCAGATGGGCGAACACGCGCTCGAAGAGGTCGTGGATGCGTTCTGGGAGCGTCGCTTCGACGTGCTGGTGTGCACCACGATCGTGGAGACGGGCCTGGACATCTCCAACGCGAACACGATCATCATCGATCGCGCCGACAAGTACGGCCTGTCGCAGCTGCACCAGCTGCGCGGCCGCGTCGGACGCGCCCGCGAACGGGCCTACGCGTACTTCCTGTACGACGAGATGAAGCCGCTGTCGCGAGACGGCCGCCGACCGGCTCGAGACGATCGCGGTCAACAACGACCTCGGCAGCGGCATGCAGGTGGCGCTCAAGGACCTCGAGCTGCGCGGCGCGGGCAACCTCCTCGGCGCCGAGCAGGCCGGGCACATCGCCGGTGTCGGGTTCGACCTGTACCTGCGCATGATCGGCGAGGCCGTGTCGGCCTTCCGCGGCGACGAGGTCGAAGGCCCGACCGAGCTGCGGCTCGAGCTGCCGGTGCAGGCGCGCATCCCGGAGTCCTACATCGACAGCGAGCGGCTGCGGCTCGAGGCCTACCAGAAGCTCTCGGCTGCGGCATCCGTCGCCGCCAAGGACGATGCGCTCGACCTCGTGGTCGATGAGCTGACCGACCGCTACGGCGACCTGCCGGCCGATGTCGAGGGGCTGCTGGCCGTCGCGCGCCTGCGGCGCCGGGCGGCGCAGGCCGGTCTGGCCGACGTCGTCGCGATGGGCCCGAACCTGCGCATCGCGCCGGCGGATCTTCCGGACTCGATGCGGGTGCGCCTGCAGCGGCTGTACCCCAAGGCGAAGCTGCTCGCGGGCGGCGACGCGCTCGTGGTGCCGCTGCCCACGGTCGGCGGAGAACGCGTGTCCGACGCCGACCTCATCGCGTGGGTCGACCAGCTGCTCGACCAGCTGTGGCCCGCACCCAAGACCGAGACGGCCCAGGCGGCCGCCTCGTCCTGACCCGCCGGGCGGTGCCGGCGGGCGACGTCAGATGACGCCCTGCGCGAGCATCGCGTGCGCGACGCGCTCGAACCCGGCGGCGTTCGCGCCCACGACGTAGTCGCCCGGGTGCCCGTAGCGCTCCGCCGCAGCGAAGGCGGCGTCGTGGACGTCCGACATGATCGAGCGCAGCCGCTCCTCGCTGTGGGAGAAGCTCCAACGCTGGCGCGCGGCGTTCTGGCTCATCTCCAGCGCCGACGTGGCCACACCGCCTGCGTTGGCGGCCTTCCCGGGCCCGAACAGCACCCCCGAAGACCGGAACGCCGCAACGGCTCCTGGTGTCGACGGCATGTTGGCGCCCTCGGCGACCGCACGCACGCCGTTGCCGATGAGCGCCGCGGCGTCGAGCTCGTCGATCTCGTTCTGGGTGGCCGAGGGCAGGGCGATGTCCATCGGGACCCCCCACGGTCGCGCGCCTTCCACGAAGCGAGCTCCCGGGCGCCGCGCCGCGTACTCGGAGATGCGCCCGCGCTCGACCTCTTTGACCTGTCGCAGCAGGGCGACGTCGATGCCGGCATCGTCGACCACGTGCCCCGACGAGTCGGACGCCGTCACGGGGATCCCGCCGAGTTGATGGATCTTGTCGATGGCATAGGTCGCGACGTTGCCCGATCCCGACACCCCGACCCGACGGCCGGCGAGCTGTTCGCCGTGCACGGCGAGCATGTTCTGGACGAAGAACACCGTGCCATAGCCGGTCGCTTCGGTTCGCACCTCGGCGCCGCCCCACTGCACGCCCTTGCCGGTGAACATGCCGGATTCGTGGCGGTTGGTGATCTTGCGGTATTGACCGAACAGGTACCCGATCTCGCGGGCGCCGACGCCGATGTCTCCCGCGGGCACGTCGGTGTGCTCGCCGAGGTGACGGTACAGCTCGTTCATGAAGGATTGGCAGAACCGCATGATCTCGCCGTCCGATCGGCCGTGCGGATCGAAGTCGCTGCCGCCCTTGGCACCGCCGATGCCCTGGCCGGTGAGGGCGTTCTTGAAGATCTGCTCGAAACCGAGGAACTTGACGATCGACAGGTTCACGGTCGGGTGGAAGCGCAGCCCGCCCTTGTACGGCCCCAGCACCGATGAGAACTGCACGCGGAAGCCGCGATTGACCTGGAGCCTGCCCGCGTCGTCCACCCACGGCACACGGAACATGATCTGTCGTTCCGGCTCGACCAGGCGGTCCACGATCCCGCCCGAGACGAACTCGGGATGCCGTTCGAGCACCGGCACGATCGAATCGAGCACCTCGTGCACGGCCTGCTGGAACTCGGGCTCATGGGGGTTTCGGGATTGCACCGAGTCGAAGACGGGGCGGACGGCTGTGGGCAGGGCGACGAGCGTATCGGTCACGAGGTGGAGCTTTCTTGCGGGACGATCGGGGTTCCCGCCGATCAGGGCCGGCCCGCGGGTGAGCGGGACATCCGGGCGCTCCGTGCTGTGGCACGCGGCGCCGGGCGAGCGCGAAGTCGCGCCGAGGACGGGTGATGCCAGCCTAGGCCAGCGCGTCGGGGCGGAAGCGCTGCGTGTCGCATCCGGCGCGGCTACGCTGGCACCCACCACCGACGGGAGCAGCGATGCGATTCGAGCACCTCGGGGCACAGCCCCGCATCCACCCGGACGCGGTCGTCGCGGCAACCGCAGTGATCAGCGGCGATGTCGAGATCGGCGCCGACTGCCAGATCCTCCACGGCGCTGTCATCACGGCGGAGGGCGGTCCGATCACGCTCGGCGACAATGTGATCGTGATGGAGAACGCCCTCATCCGCGCGACCTCGACCAACCCGGTGCACATCGGAGATCATGTGCTGGTCGGCCCGATGGCGAGCGTCTCGGGTGCCGTCGTCGAGGACGAGGTGTTCCTGGCGACGGGTACCCGTGTGTTCAACGGCGCACGCATCGGCCGGCGCAGCGAGGTGCGGATCAATGCGGTCGTGCATCTGCGCACCACCCTGCCGCCCGAGAGCACGGTCCCCATCGGCTGGGTCGCCGTCGGCGAGCCCGCGCAGATCCTTCCGCCCCACGAGCACGAGCAGATCTGGGCCGCCCAGCGCGAGCTCGACTTCCCCGGCTACGTCTTCGGCCTCGACCGTGAGACGCCCGACCTCATGGTGCAGCTCACCGAGCGGTACGGGCGCGGGTTGGCCCGCCACGCCGAAGACCGCAGGCTCGATTGAGCGGATGCCGCGGCCCGCGGCATCCGTCATCCTCCGCCGTTCAATCCCAGACGAGCAGGCAGTCGCGGCACTCGAATTCGAGGCGCTCCACCCAGCCGTCGTCGAGGTCGTCGCGTCGGTCGAGCTCGACGCGGAACCACCTCGGCTCGGTCGCACGCACGGCGAGCGACCCGCATGCGGGACAGACTTCGGCTACGACGATCCGTGCCATGCCCGACACGGTAGCCCTGCCGCGCGGGATCGCCGGAAGCGACGCGCGTGTCAGCCCGTGTTCTGCAGCCCGGCGGCGACGCCGCTGACCGACAGCAGCAGCAGTCGCTGCTGCTCGGGATCGACGGGAGCCCCCTCGGGGGCGTCACGCAGCGCCCGCAGCGCCCGCAGCTGCAGCAGCGAGAGAGCGTCGACGTAGGGACTGCGCATCTTGACCGCCCGCTGCAGCACCGGCTTGTTGCCGAGCAGCTCCGTGCCGCCGGTCACGCGGATCACCCAGGAGCGGGTGAGCGCCATCTCGGTGCGGACGAGGCCGGCGAGATCGTCTCGGTCGCCCAGCTCGAGATAGTGGCGTGCGATCCGGTCGTCAGCCTTGGCGAGGCTCATCGCCACGTTGTCGATCATGGTGCGGAAGAGCGGCCACTCGTCGTACGCGGCCCGCAGGAGCGCCTCGTCGCCGACGGCTTCGAGGGCGCTGCCGAGCCCGAACCAGCCGGCGAGGTTGATGCGAGCCTGGGTCCACGCGAACACCCACGGGATGGCTCGCAGGTCTTCCAGCGACTCCACCGACAGGCCGCGGCGGGCCGGGCGCGAGCCGAGCGCGAGCTGACCGAGCTCCTCCATCGGCGTCACGCGCGCGAACCACGGCGCGAAGCCCGGAGCCTTCACGAGGGCGAAGAAGCGGTCGCGGGAGGCCACATCCATCGTCGCGGCGACTCCGGCGTAGCGCTCGGCGGCCGCGCGGTTGCGCTCTTCGTTCGACGGAGAGGATGCCAGCAGGATGGCGGCGGCCACCTGCTCGATGTGCCGCATCGCTATCGCCGGATCGCCGTAGCGCGCGAAGATGACCTCGCCCTGCTCGGTGAGCTTGAACCGTCCGTCGACCGAGTGCGGCGGCTGCGCGAGGATCGCGGAGTTGGCGGGCCCGCCGCCGCGCCCGAGCGCGCCGCCGCGACCGTGGAACAGGGTGAGCTCGATGCGCTCCTCGCGCGCCCACGCCGAGATCGCCGCCTGGGCCTCGTAGAGGGCGAGGTTCGCCGCGACGGGGCCGACGTCCTTGGAGGAGTCGGAGTACCCGAGCATGACCTCGAGCCGGCGACCGGTGGCGTCCAGTCGCGCGGCGAAGTCGGGGTCCTGGATGATCTCGGCCAGGATGCGCGGGGCCGCCTGCAGGTCGGCGAAGGTCTCGAACAGCGGGATGACGTCGAGCACCGGGGTGGGCGTGCCGTCGCCCGCGGCGTGACGGGCGAGCCGGTGGACGTTCGCGAGGTCGTCCGCCGACTGCGTGAACGAGACGATGTAGCGTCCGGCCGCCCGGGGGCCGTAGCGCTCCTGCAGGAAGGCGATCGACCGGAAGACGTCGAGGACCTCCTCGGCCTGCTCGCTGCGCGTCCCGGTCTCCGTGCCGTCCTGTACGTCGAGTTCGGCGAGCACCTTGGCGTGCACGGCCGAGTGCTGGCGGACCTCGAGCTCGGTCAGGTGGAAACCGTACGTCTCGACCTGCCACAGCAGCTGCTGCAGGTGGCCGTATGCCTGGCGGGGAGCCCCTGCCTGGACGAGCGAATCCTGCACCACGCGCAGGTCGGCGAGGAAGTGTTCGGGATCGCGGTAGCCGAGAGCCTCGTCGCGCACACGGGTCGCGGCGAGCCGCCGGCCCAGCAGCAGCAGGATGCGCCGGTGAGGCTCGTCGGGTGAGCGCTTCGCGATCTCGAGCGAGGCCTCGGCGTCGGCGGCAGACAGGCGCTCCCAGAGAGCCACGAGAGCGGCACTCGGGGGAGTGGTCGCGGCATCGAGCGTCAGCGTGCGGCCGATGCGGTTCGTCGTCCTCTCGAGTCCGAGCAGCACGTGATCGCCGGCGATCTCGGCGGCCTGACGGGTGACGGATGCCGTCACGAACGGGTTGCCGTCGCGGTCGCCGCCGACCCACGAGCCGACGCGCACGAACGGCCGGATGACGGGGGCGCGACCGCCGGCTCCCGGGCCCTGGAGCGCGTCGTCGACGCGGCGGTAGACATGGGGGACGGCGGTGAAGAGCGTGTCGTCGAACACCGCCATCACGGCCCGGACCTCGTCGGTCGGCGAGGGCTTCTCGGGCCGCAGCGGGGCGGTGCGCCACAGCGTGTCGACCTCTTCCAGCATCCGCCGGGACGCGCGTCGCTCGTCGGCGCCGTTGCGCAGGGCGGCATCGTGCTGCTCGAGCAGGCCGGCCAGGCGCCGGATGCTCTCGGACACCGCCCGGCGGCGCGCCTCGGTCGGGTGCGCGGTGAACACCGGGTGGAATCGCATCGCCTGCAGGCGGGAGAGCGCGGTGTCGTCCCCGACCTCCTCGGCCAGGCGCACGAAGGCGGCGGCGAGCGAGTCGGTGGCGTGCTCGCGGTCCGGTCGCCCGTCGCGCTCGCGCAGCACGCGCACGCGCTGGTGCTCCTCGGCGAGGTTCACGAGGTGGAAGTACACGGTGAAGGCGCGAGCGACCTCGTCCGCCCGCTCGATCGTGAACGAGTCGGCGATCGCCGCAGCCCGCGCGAACGCCTCCGGAGTCTCGTCGGTGTACGCCTGGATGGTCGCCGTCCGCAGTCGCTCCACGTCGTCGTACAGACCGGGGGAGCCGCTCTCGCGCAGCACCTGGCCCAGCAGCGACCCGAGCATCCGAACATCCCCGCGCATTCGTTCGGGGATCTCCTGCTCGGCCTCGTAGCGGCCGACGAGGTCGATCGCCTCGGTCTGGGTCAGTTCGCGCATGCCTCCAACGCTAACCCCGCTGTGTTTCCGCGCCGTCACGCACGACCGCGTATGACGCCCGGGGATGGTTAGACTGCCCGCAGGTGTGCCGGGAAGTCTGGTCGGCGATGTCGCGGCGACCCTCGCAGCGACGGTGACGGAAGGAAACAGATGTCATTGTTACGATCCGCCCGATTCCCGGCGATCGTTCTCCTCGCCTCAGCACTGCTCGCGCTCGTGCTGGCGAACTCTCCTCTCGGACCTGCGATCGCGGGTGTGAAAGAGACGTATCTGGGCATCCCGGGCGTTTTCGAGATGTCAGTCGGGCACTGGATCCAGGACGGGCTCCTCGCGATCTTCTTCTTCCTCGTCGCCGTCGAGCTGCAGTACGAGCTGACCAGCGGTGAGCTGAACTCGGCCCGTAAGGCTCTCCAGCCCGCGATCGCCGCTGCAGGCGGCGTCCTCGTTCCCATCGGCGTCTACCTCCTCTTCGCGGCGGGATCGGACGCGGCCGACGGGTGGCCCATCCCGACGGCGACCGACATCGCCTTCGCGCTCGGTGTGCTCGCGCTGTTCGGCAAGGGGCTGCCACCCGCCATCCGCATCTTCCTGCTCGCCCTGGCGATCCTCGACGACATCGTCGGCATCATCTTCATCGCCGTCCTGTTCACCGACGGCGTGAACGTGGGCCTGCTGGCGCTGGCGGCGCTCGCGCTGATCGTGTTCGGCTTCCTGAGCCGGCAGCTCGACTCCCGCGCCCGCCTGCCGCTCATCGTCATCCTCATCGTGCTGGCGATCGTGACCTGGGTCCTCGTCTACCTGTCCGGTGTGCACGCCACGATCGCCGGCGTGGGCCTGGGTCTGGTCATGGCACAGCAGCCCGCCCTGCGGGCGCGTCACGAGCTCGAGCCGTGGGTGAACGGCGTCGTGCTGCCGCTCTTCGCCTTCTCGGCTGCGTTCGTCGTCATTCCTGCCGTCTCGCCCGCGCAGCTGTCGCCCGCGTTCTGGGGTGTCCTGGTCGCATTGCCCGTCGGAAAGATCGTCGGCATCGCGCTCGCCGGGTGGCTCTCGCTGCGGGTGGGCAACCGCGGAGCCGCTCCGCACCTGACGTTCGCGGACCTCATCGCGGCGGGTGCGCTCGGCGGCATCGGCTTCACCGTCTCCCTGCTGCTGTCGGAGCTGGCCTTCGTCGGCGCACCGCTCGTGCGCGATGAAGCCACGCTCGGCGTCCTCGCCGGGTCGGCCATCTCGATCGTCCTCGCGGTCGTGCTCATCAGCCTCCGCGCCCGGCACTACCGTCGCACGTCGCCCGAGTCCCGCGACGAGGAAGTGCCGCCCATCGGGGACCGCCCGGGGCAGATCGCGTGAGGGCCGACGGCGCCCTTCCCGGCGACGCGCTGCGTCAGGCGGCCGACACGATGCGTGCCGTGCGGGACCGGTGCGTGTGGACGCAGCAGATCGACCACCGGGCACTGGTGCCGTACCTCGTCGAAGAGAGCGCCGAGCTGATCGACGCCGTCGAGGAGGGCGATCGCGCCGAGCTCCGCGAAGAGCTCGGCGACCTGCTGTGGCAGGTGCTGTTCCACGCCGAGATCGCGTCTCGCGACGAGGACGATCCCTTCGACATCGATGACGTCGCGCGCGGTCTCACCGACAAGATGGTGCGGCGGCATCCGCATGTCTTCGGCGATGCGGTCGCTCGCACTCCCGAAGAGGTGCTGGTCCACTGGAACGCCGCCAAGGCCGCCGAGAAGAGCTCGCGCACCAGCGTGCTGGACGGCGTGAGCGAGCGGATGCCGTCGCTGGCGCTCGCGCAGAAGCTCGTGTCGAAGGCAGCCCGGGTGGACGTCGACGTCGAGCCGCCCGCCGGCGGCCCGCACTCCGAGGCCGAGCTGGGCGATGCCCTGCTCGAGCTCGTCGCCGCCGCGCGCGCGAACGGCTGGGACGCCGAGCGGGCTCTCCGTGAGCGCCTGCGCGCTCTGACCGCCGACGTGCGAGCAGCCGAGGCGGATCGCGCCTGAGCGACCTGAAAGAATAGGGCCGTGGCATCCGTGAACCCGCCGCGCGGCATGCGCGATTTCCTTCCCGCCGACAAGGCCCGCCGCGAGCGCGTTCTCGCCGTCATCCGCGACCGCTACCGCGTGCACGGGTTCGACGAGATCGAGACCCCGGTCATGGAGGAGCACTCGCGCCTGCACGCCGGCATCGGCGGCGACAACGAGAAGCTCGCGTACAACGTGCTCAAGCGCGGGCTCGACGCCGACGCGGTGCGCGCTGCCGCTGACGACCAGACGCAGCTCACCGATCTCGGCCTGCGCTACGACCTGACGGTGCCGCTCGCGCGCTTCTACGCGACGAACCGGGGCCAGCTGCCGACGGTGTTCCGCTCCATTCAGATCGCGCCGGTGTGGCGCGCCGAACGGCCGCAGAAGGGCCGCTACCGCCAGTTCGTGCAGTGCGACATCGACATCATGGGGGATGCCTCGGCCCGCGCCGAGTCGGAGCTCATCGTCGCGACGCTCGACACGCTGGACGCGCTCGGGCTCGAGGGCGGCAGCGTTCGCATCAACGACCGCCGGGTGCTCGACTGGATGCTCGACACGTTCGGGTTCACCCCCGACGAGCGTCCGGGCGTACTCATCACGATCGACAAGCTCGACAAGATCGGGCCGTCCGGCGTCGCCGCGGAGCTGCGCGAACGCGGCGCGAACCGCCGCCGCCGTGGACGCGTTCGAGGCGTTCCTCACCCGCCCGATGACGATGGAGTACCACCCGTACGGCGAGGCCCAGATCCGCAAGCTCCTGCCGGCCGATGCGCCCGCCGACATCGTCGCGCACCTCGTGGGCATCGGCGAGGCGGTCGCTGCGGCGCGTGCGGTGGTCAGTGGCGCAGAAGCGGCGCCGGCCGACATCCCGCTCGTGTTCGATCCCTTCCTGGTGCGCGGCATGGGGTACTACACCGGCACGATCTTCGAGCTCGCCCACCCATCGGTCGGCTACTCGCTGGGCGGTGGCGGCCGGTACGACGGCATGATCGGGCGCTTCCTCGGCCAGGACGTGCCGGCGGTCGGCTTCTCGATCGGCTTCGAGCGGCTGGTGGATCTGGTCGACGCGGCCGACGATGCCGCGCGCGCCGCGGTGGTGCTGGTGCACGACCGCGACGTGACCGAGGGTGAGCTGCTCGCGCACAAGGCGGCTCTGGTCGCGGCGGGCTCGCGGGTGCGCCTGGAGCACCGCACGAAGAACCTCAAGGCGCTGCTCGAGCGGGCGGCCGCCGACGGCTACTCGTCCTTCGCGACGCTGTCTCCAGGCGCCGCGCCCGGCACGCTCGAGGTCAAGCCGCTCGCGTGAACCGCAGCCGCAGCATCCGGTAGACGATCCCGGCGATCACCACGACGACGCCGCCGACGACGCTCTGCCACGGCAGCGTGGCGGCGAGGATGACGCAGCCGACGCCGCCGAGGATCTGGAGCGCTCGCGGAAAGCGCCGGACCGGGCGCGCTTGGCGGAACGCCGCGATGTTCGCGACGAGGTAGTACAGCAGCACGCCGAACGACGAGAATCCGATGGCGCCACGGAGGTCCACGAGGGCGACGACCGCGATCACGATCGCAGCGATCGCCACGTCGGCGCGGTGAGGGACGTGCCAGCGCGGGTGGACCGCATCCAGGAACCGAGGCAGGTCGCCTTCTCGCGCCATGGCGAAGCTGGTTCGCCCGATGCCGGCGATCAGCGCGAGGAGAGCGCCGAGGGATGCTGCGGCCGCTCCGACGCGCACCACGGGCTCCGCCCAATCCCAGCCGGCGGCTGCTGTGGCGGCGGCGACCGGGTCCGTCGAAGCCGCGGTCGCCTCGGGGCCGAGCGTCGACAGCACGGTGAAGGCGACGAGGGCGTACACGAGGAGCGCCCCCGCGAAGGCCAGGATGATGGCTCGCGGGATCGTGCGTGCGGGATCGCGCACCTCTTCGCCCATCGTCGCGATCCGCGCGTAACCCGCGAAGGCGAAGAACAGCAGGCCCGCCGACTGCAGGATGCCGTACCAGCCGCCCGACCACAGCGCGTCCGAGCTCAGCCAGCCGGGGGCGTCGGGCGCCGATGCTCCGGCGGCGACGGCGACGGCGAGGGTGAGCAGGACTCCGACGACGATGATCCGGGTGAGCTGGGCGGTGCGGGTGATGCCGAACCAGTTGACGGTCGCGAGGGCCGCCACCGCGACGATCGCGACGGGACGCTCCCAGCCGGGGGGAGCGGCATAGGCGGCGAAGGTGAGCGCCATCGCCGCACAGCTCGCGAGCTTGCCGATCACGAACCCCCAGCCGGCGATGAAGCCCCACCACGGTCCGAGCTCGGCGCGGCCGTAGGCGTAGACGCCGCCAGAGGTCGGATGCACCGCAGCCAGCTGCGCGGTCGAGGTGGCGTTGCCGAACGCGACGGCGGCTGCGATGGCGAGCCCGATCAGGAGTCCTGAGCCGGCGGCCGCCGCGGCGGGCCCGAACGCGGCGAACACTCCCGCGCCGATCATCGAGCCGAGGCCGATGAACACCGCGTCGCCGAGTCCGAGGCGCCGCTGCAGGGAGGGCGAGGTCATGCGGGCACGATAGCGCCCCCGGGTGAACCGGGCGGCGCGCGGACAGTACCGGAGCGATGCGCTTCGTCGACCGCGCCAGGCCGGGGCATCCCCGTCCGCTTGACCGGCGCGGCCGGCACCGGTTTGCTGAACCCATGACCGATCCCACTCCGGACGTGTGGCGCCGCGTCGACGCGTACCTCACCGCAGACCCTCGTCGGGCAGGATGCCGCGCTCGAGCTGGCCGTCGCCGATCAGAACGCCGCGGGTCTGCCCGCCATCGAGGTGGCGCCGGTCAACGGCAAGCTGCTGAACCTGCTCGCCCGGATCAGCGGCGCACGGCGGGTGCTGGAGGTCGGCACGCTCGGCGCGCTACTCGACGATCTGGATGGCGCGCGGCATCCCTGACGACGGACTCGTCGTCACCATCGAGGCCGAGCCCCGGATCGCCGAGATCGCCCGGACCAATCTCGAGCGTGCGGGAGTGGCCGGCAAGGTCGAGATCAAGCTCGGGCGCGGTGCGGACGTGCTCCCCACGCTCGCGGGCGAGGAGCCGTTCGACCTGGTCTTCATCGACGCCGACAAGGAGTCGAACACGATCTACCTGGACTGGGCGGCGCGTCTCGGGCGGCCGGGCACCGTCGTCGTGGTCGACAACACCGTGCGCGGGGGAGAGGTGGCCAACCCGGCCACCGAGAACCCGCAGGTGATCGGTGTGCAGCGCGGGCTCGAGATGCTCGGTCGGGACCCCCGTTTCGACGCCACCGCCCTGCAGACCCTCGATCTCAAGGGCTACGACGGGGTCGCGATCGCCATCGTGGTGTGAGAAGACAGACGATGACGCACGCCAGCGGCCGCGGCATCGCGTCACTAGACTCGTCTGCGGACCGACGACGCTCCGCATCACAACTCCCACCACGAACTAGGAGCTTTCCCGTGGCATTGATCGAGGCTGTAGGCGCACGCGAGATTCTCGACTCGCGCGGAAACCCGACCATCGAGGTGGAGGTGCTGCTCGAGGACGGCATCGTCCAGCGCGCGGCCGTCCCCTCCGGCGCATCGACCGGGGCCTTCGAGGCGTACGAGCTGCGCGACGGCGACAAGAGCCGCTACAGCGGCAAGGGCGTGCTGAAGGCCGTCGCCGCCGTCATCGACGAGCTCGGCCCCGCCATCGAGGGCGTCGACGCGAGCGAGCAGCGCATCATCGACGAGATCCTCATCGAGGTCGACGGCACCGACAACAAGGGCCGTGTCGGCGCCAACGCCATCCTCGGCGTCTCGCTCGCCGTCGCGAAGGCCGCGGCGGACTCGGCCGACCTGCCGCTGTTCCGCTACCTCGGCGGCCCGAACGCCCACGTCCTGCCCGTGCCGCTGTTCAACGTCATCAACGGCGGCTCGCACGCCGACAACGGCATCGACATGCAGGAGTTCTTCCTCGCGCCCATCGGGGCCGAGACGTTCTCCGAGTCGCTGCGCTGGGGCACCGAGGTCTACCACGTCCTCAAGGGCGAGCTGCTGAAGGCCGGCTACGCCACGGGCCTCGGCGACGAGGGCGGCTTCGCGCCGGACCTCCAGAGCAACCGCGAGGGACTCGACTTCCTCATCCAGGCGATCGAGAAGGCCGGTTTCACGCCGGGCACCGACATCGCCCTCGGCATGGATGTCGCGGCCACGGAGTTCTTCAAGGACGGCGCCTACGTCTTCGAGGGGAAGAACTGGACCGCTGAGGAGCTCACCGCGTACTACGTCGAGCTGGCCGGCGCCTACCCGATCGTCACCATCGAGGACGCCCTCGCCGAGGACGACTGGGACGCCTGGAAGCACCTCACGGACGAGCTCGGCTCGAAGATCCAGCTGGTCGGCGACGATCTCTTCGTGACCAACCCGACGCGCCTCGCCGACGGCATCGCCCGCGGCGTGGCCAACTCGCTCCTGGTGAAGGTCAACCAGATCGGCACGCTGTCCGAGACGCTGGACGCCGTCGACATGGCCCACCGCGCCGGCTACACCGCCATGCTCTCGCACCGCTCGGGTGAGACCGAGGACACCACGATCGCCGACCTCGTCGTGGCGACCGGCGCCGGTCAGATCAAGAGCGGCGCGCCCGCTCGCAGCGAGCGCGTCGCGAAATACAATCAGCTTCTGCGCATCGAGGAGGAGCTCGGCGACGCGGCGACCTTCATCGGCCGCGGCGCCTTCCCGCGCTACAAGGCCTGATGCTCTGACAGAGCACTGAAGAGAGGGGGAGCCGTGGCGAAGACGACGGCTCCCCCTTCTCGTCCCCCCGGCCGCCGTGCCGAACGACGTCCGGTCGATGTGCGGGCCTGGCTCGGCGGCATCCGTCTGTCGGGCTTCATGGTCATCATGCTCGGCCTGGTCGTCCTCGCGACCTTCGTCCTCGTTCCGACCATCGGGACCTACGTCGACCAGCGGCAGCAGATCGCCGCGCTCGCGGCGGCGGTCGAGATCAGCCGCGACGAGGTGGAGCAGCTCGAGTCGCAGCGCGATCGCTGGGCGGATCCCGCGTACATCACGACGCAGGCGCGCGAGCGGCTGTATTACGTACGCCCGGGTGAGGTCGTCTACCTGGTCGACAACGATCTGCCGCCCGAGCTCCGGCCGCAGGAGCAGGCGCCGGTCAGCGACGAGATCGAGCAGACCCGGACGGACTGGATGTCGCAGCTGGTGCGGTCCGTGACGGCGGCCGGACTGGCGCAGACGGTGAAGGCGCCGGCCATCGGGGTGCCCGACGCGCCGCTGCCCGGCGACACCCCTGCGCCGACATCCTGAGGTCCGCCGACTCCCGTCACGATCCAGCACCGTCCCAGGCGGCGCCGATACCCTGGCGAGGTGACGACCGTGCCGCTCTCCCCTGTCAGTGACGCCGACCTCGAGGTGCTGCGCGAGCAGCTGGGCCGCCCGTCCCGCGGGGCCGTCGGCATCGCCGCGCGCTGCGTCTGCGGCAACCCCACCGTGGTGGCCACGTCTCCGCGGCTTCCCGACGGCACCCCGTTCCCCACGTTCTACTATCTGACGCACCCGGCTGCGACGGTGGCGATGTCGGTGCTCGAAGCCGACCATGTCATGCGGACGTTCAACGACGAGCTCGCCGAGGATGAGGGACTCGCCGCCGCATACACCGCTGCGCACGAGGCCTATCTGCGCGATCGCGCGGTGCACGGCGAGGTCGACGAGATCGACGGCATCTCGGCCGGCGGCATGCCCACGCGCGTCAAGTGCCTGCACGCCCTCGCCGGACACGCGCTCGCCGCCGGACCAGGGGTGAACCCCATCGGCGACCGGGCGCTGGAGCTCTCGACGTGGTCGCCCGACCGCTGCGTGTGCGAACGACCCGGGAACGCCGGATGATCCGACCGCTTGCCGCCGTGCTCGCCGGCGCGGCCGTCGCACTGACGCTGATCACCGCGGCTCCGGCCGCGGCGGTGACGCTGCCCGAAGAGGCGCCGACGACCGATCCGGTGCGGGACGCGGAGTACTGGCTCGCCGACTACGGCATCGAGAAGGCGTGGGAGACCACCCGCGGCAAGGGCGTGCGGATCGCCGTGATCGACACCGGCATCGGGAAGGGCCCGATCGAGTTCGAGGGCGCCGTCGTCGGGGGCACCGACGTGTCGGGCGCCGGAACCTCCGACGGGCGAACCCCCGTGGGCGCGGTCGACGCCAACCACGGCAGCTGGGTCGCCTCGCTCGCCGCCGGTCGCGGCACCGGGCCCCAGACGGGGATGATCGGAGCCGCGCCCGAGGCTGAGCTGCTCTCGGTGTCCGTCGGTTTCGGCTCGGCGGCGACGAAGCCCTTCACCGAGCAGATCGCCGAGGCGATCCGGTGGTCGGTCGACCACGGTGCCGACGTGATCAACATGTCGCTCACGACGAACACGCCCGGCTGGGACGAGAGCTGGGACGAGGCGTTCCTCTATGCCTTCGAGCACGACGTCGTCGTCATCGTCGCCGCGGGCAACCGCGGGAGCGGCACCACCCTGGTGGGGGCCCCGGCGACGATTCCCGGCGTGCTCACGGTCGCGGGCGTCGACCCGAACGGGAAGCGCCAGCGTCGAGGCCTCCACCCAGGGCATCACCATCGGCGTCTCCGCGCCCAGCGAGGACCTCGTCGGGGTGTCGGCGGACGGGCGCCTCGTGCTCTGGAACGGCACGAGCGGCGCGGCGCCGATCGTCGCGGGCATCGCTGCGCTCGTGCGCGCCGCGCATCCGGACCTCGACGCCGACAACGTCATCAATCGGATCGTGGCCACCGCCCGGCCCGCTCCCAGTGCCACCGAGGTCCCCGACCCGCTGTACGGCTTCGGACTGGTGGATGCCGCGGCCGCCGTCACTGCGGACGTGCCCGTCGTCACCGAGAATCCGATGGGCAGCCTCACGGAATGGATCCGGGTGCATCGGCGGGCCGCGAGCGACCCGTCACCGGCCCTGCCCGCGGAGCCCGTGGCTGTCGAGCCGCTCCCGCCCGCCGACACGGCGGAGCGCGAGACGTCACCGCTGCTGCCCTCGCAGGCGACGATGCTCTACGGCACCCTGCCGCTCTCGGTGCTCACCGCGACGGCTATACTGGTGGCGCTCGGCGTCACCGCAGCTGTCCGACGCATCCGATTGGCGTCCCGAACGCCGAGCTGACTCAGGGGAGTTCTCCAACCGTGACCAACACCGTGCCCAAGATCCTCATCGTCGGTGGCGGCTATGCAGGCTTCTACACCGCGTGGAAGCTCGAGAAGCACCTGCGCCGGGGTGAGGCCGAGGTGACGATCGTCGACCCGTTGCCTTACATGACGTACCAGCCCTTCCTTCCCGAGGTCGCGGCGGGGTCCATCGAGGCACGTCACTCGGTGGTCGCGCTGCGTCGCCACCTGAAGAAGACCACCGTCGTGGCCGCGAAGGTCACCGGCATCAATCACGCCGAGCAAGGTCGCCACGATCACGCCGCTCGTGGGCGAGCCCTACGAGTTCGAGTACGACCAGATCGTCGTCACGGCGGGTGCGGTCTCTCGCACCTTCCCGATCCCGGGCATCGCCGAGAACGCGATCGGCCTCAAGACGATCGAAGAGGCCGTCGCGATCCGTGACCGCCTGATGTCGAACTTCGACAAAGCCGCGACGCTGCCTGCCGGCCCCGAGCGCGATCGCCTGCTGACCGTCGTCGTGGTCGGCGGCGGATTCGCCGGCATCGAGGTCTTCGCCGAGCTGCGCTCGCTGGCGTCCTCGCTCGTCAAGAACTACCCGCAGCTCACCTTCGACGACACGCACTTCCACCTGATCGAGGCGATGGGCCGCATCATGCCCGAGGTCTCGCTGAAGACCAGCGAGTGGGTTCTCAAGAACCTCGCCCAGCGTGGCGCCTCGGTGCACCTCGACACTCAGCTCACGAGCGCCGTCGACGGCGTGGTCGAGCTGTCCACGGGCGAGTCGATCCCCACCGATCTCATCGTCTGGACCGCCGGTGTCATGGCGAATCCGACGGTCGTCCGCGGCGGCGATCTCCCGGTCGAGGAGCGCGGCCGCATCCGCACGCGCGCCGATCTGCGGGTCGGGTCCGAAGAGGAGATCGTCGAGGGCGCCTGGGCTGCCGGCGACATCTCGGCCGTGCCCGACCTCTCGGGTGGCGGTGTGGGCGGCTACTGCGTTCCCAACGCGCAGCACGCTGTGCGTCAGGCGAAGCTGCTCGCCAAGAACCTGGTGGCAGTCCTTCGCGGCGAACTTCCGCGCGACTACGTCCACAAGAACCTGGGCGCCGTCGCGGGGCTCGGCCTGTACAACGGCGTGTTCCAGTCCGGCAACATCGCACTCAAGGGCCTCATCGCGTGGATCGCCCACCGCGGCTACCACGGTCTGGCGATGCCGACGTGGGAGCGCAAGTGGCGTGTGCTGGGGGGCTGGTGGAACAACCTCTGGCTCGGCCGCGATCTCGTGAACCTGTCGACCGTGCAGAACCCCCGGTACGTGTTCGAGGAGTTCGCCGCGCGTCCCCGCCCGGTCCAGCCCGCGGTGACGCCGCCGGCCGTGCCGCGCGAGCAGGGCAAGCAGGCCGACCAGCCTGAGAAGGTCGAGTCCGACAAGGCCACGGCCGAGGCGGCCGTCGCGCGCTGACAGGTCGAGTTCCCCGTCGATTCTCGGTGGCCGATCCGGGCGGTAGCGTGGGGGCGTGCGTTTCGGCAGCGCCCCCGTAGCCCAATCGGCAGAGGCAGGCGACTTAAAATCGCTTCAGTCTGGGTTCGAGTCCCAGCGGGGGTACCGGGTTCGCGGCGGTGCCGGTGACGGCGCCGTGCGGAGTCTAGGCTGGTGCCCATGCGCGCGCACCAGAGCCGGGACGTATGAGCCTCGACCTGCTGTCGGCGACAGCCGCCGCCGAGCCGTGGAAGGACCAGTCCGCCCACTGGCGCGGACTGGAGGATGCCGTCTCCGCCGTGTCCGGTCCGGTCGCCACTCTGAGCCTCCCTGCTCTCCGCTACAACGCACTCGACATGGTCGTCCGCGCGGGGGGAGTGCCCCTGCGTGTCGCGAGCAAGTCGGTCCGCGTGCGCGAGGTGATCGACGCCGCCCTCGAGCTGGCCGGCTACCAGGGCATCCTCGCGTTCACCCTGCCCGAGGCGCTGTGGCTCGCAGAGACGCGCGACGACGTCGTGCTCGGCTACCCGACGGCGGACCGCGCCGCGCTCGCCGCGCTCGTCGCCGATGAGCGCGCAGCTGCGCGCGTCACGCTGATGGTGGACGATGTCGCGCAGCTCGACCTCGTCGATGCCGTCGCCGCGGCCGGCACCCGACCCGAGATCCGCGTCGCCATCGACGCGGACGCGTCCTGGCGCGCCCCTGGGCTCGGCCACATCGGCGTGCACCGCTCCCCGGTGCACGATCCTGGCGAGGTCGCGGCGCTGGCGCGGACGATCGCCGCCCGACCGGGCTTCCGGCTCGTCGGGCTCATGATGTACGAGGCCCAGATCGCCGGACAGGGCGATGACACCGGCTCGGGCGACGCGCTCATCCGCTGGATGCAGCGCCGCTCGTCCCACGAGCTGCTCGCCCGCCGCTCCGCGATCGTGGCCGCGCTGCGCGACATCGCGCCGCTCGAGTTCGTCAACGGCGGTGGCACCGGATCGCTGGAGTTCACGGCATCCGATCAGGCCGTCACCGAGATCACCGCCGGCAGCGGACTCCTCGCCGGCCATCTCTTCGACGGCTACCGGTCGTTCGATCTCGCCCCTGCGGCCGCGTTCGCCCTCGAAGTGGTGCGCAAGCCGCAGGCCGACATCGCCACAGTGCTCGGCGGCGGCTGGATCGCGTCCGGACCTGCGGTCGCCTCGAGGCAGCCGCTTCCGGTATGGCCGCCCGGGCTGCGGACGATGGCACGCGAGGGCGCGGGGGAGGTGCAGACGCCGCTTCAGGGGGAGTCCGCCCGGCGGCTGCGGGTCGGCGATCGTGTGTGGTTCCGGCACTCCAAGAGCGGTGAGCTGGCCGAGCGCGTCGATCGGTACCACGTCGTCGACGGAGACCGAGTCGTCGGCGAGGTGCCGACGTATCGCGGTGAGGGAAAGGCGTTCCTGTGACACGACCCGGTGGCACGTGGGAGAACTGGGGCAGGTCCGAGTCGGTCCGTCCCCGGCGGGTCGAATTCCCGCGGACGACAGAGGCCGTCCAGCGGGCGGTCGTGGCGGCGGCGGCGAGCGGCCTGCAGGTCAAGGCGGTCGGCGCCGGGCACAGCTTCACAGGGATCGCGGTCGCGCCGGGCGTTCTGCTCGACCTGAGCGACCTCACCGGTATGGCCGCGATCGACCTCGAGCGCAGCCGCGTCACCCTGCGCGCCGGTACACGCCTGCACCAGGTGCCGGCGATCCTCGCTCCCTACGGCCTGGCGATGGAGAACCTCGGCGACATCGACCGCCAGTCGATCTCCGGGGCGATCTCGACCGGCACCCACGGCACCGGGGCGCGGTTCGGGGGCATCGCGACCCAGGTCGTGGGGGCGACGCTCGTGACGGCATCGGGCGAGCTCCTGGTGGTCGGCGAGACCGAGAACGCCGACCTGCTTCCTGCCGTTGCGCTCGGACTCGGCGCACTCGGCATCCTGGTCGAGGTCACCCTGCAGTGCGTCCCGGCGTTCGTGCTGCACGCGGTCGAGCGGTCCGAGGCGCTCGACGACGTCCTCGCGCATCTGGACGAGCGCGTCGACGACGCGGACCACTTCGAGTTCTACTGGTTCCCGCACACGGACAGGGCCATGACGAAGACCAACACCCGGCTTCCGGAGAGCGCGCCGCGGCATCCGCTCTCGCCTGTGGGCAGATGGGTCGACGACACCCTCGTCGGTAGTGGGCTGCATCAGATCGCCTGCAGCGTGGCCAAGACGATCCCGCCTACGATCCCATCGATCAACCGCCTCTCGGTGAAGATGTGGGGCAACCGCGAATTCACCGATCTCTCCTCGCGCGTCTTCGCCACGTCGCGCTCGGTGCGCTTCCGCGAGATGGAGTACGCGCTCCCCGCCGAGAACGTCGCCCCCGCCTTCGACGCGCTGCGCGTCCTCATCGACAAGCGCCGCTGGCGCATCTCGTTCCCCGTCGAAGTCCGCTTCGCCGCGGCCGACGACCGCTGGCTGTCCACGGCCCACGGTCGGGCGAGCGGCTACATCGCCGTGCATCGCTACTGGCGGGAGGACCCCGCCGCCTACTTCGCCGCAGTGGAGGAGATCATGCTCGCGCACGACGGGCGTCCGCACTGGGGCAAGATGCACACCCTGGACGCCGCGGTCCTGCGCGAGCGGTACCCGCGCTTCGATGACTTCGTCGCGCTGCGCGACCGGCTCGATCCCGGCCGCCTTTTCCAGAACCCGTACCTGGCGCGCGTCCTCGATGGGTAACGGCTGAGAGTCCTCCACAGCGGCTCATGCCGCGTGGACCCGCCTGGTTAGGATGAGGGAAACCTCGAACGGAGTCACTGCTATGTGGGAATGGCTCATCCCCGTACTGATCGTGGTGGCGCTGGTCGTCATCGGCGGGATCTATCTCTGGGCGACGTACAACTCGCTCGTCCAGCTCAACGTGCGCGTCGACGAGGCGTGGAGCGACATCACGGTCCAGCTCAAGCGCCGGGCCGACCTGCTTCCCAACCTCATCGAAGCGGTGAAGGGCTACGCGGCGCACGAGAAGGCCGTGTTCGAGAATGTCACCCGTGCCCGTGCCGAAACGCTCACCGCAGGCGGGCCCGCCGACGCGGGTGTCGCCGAGGGTCACATGCAGCAGGCGCTGCGGTCGCTGTTCGCGGTCGCCGAGGCCTACCCGCAGCTCCAGGCGAGCCAGAACTTCCTGCAGCTGCAGCAGTCCATCGTCGACACCGAAGACAAGATCCAGGCGTCACGCCGGTTCTACAACGGCGGCGTGCGCGAGCTGAACACCAAGATCAAGGTCTTCCCGAACAATCTCTTCGCCCGCAACCTCGGCTTCCACGAGCGCGAGTTCTTCGAGGTCGTCGACGGGGCCGCGATCTCCGAGCCGCCGCGGGTCCAGTTCTGACGTAGCGGACGGATGCCGCGGCCGGCGTCCGAGGCGGGCGCGAGCCTCGCACCCATCGGTCCCGAAGTCAGCGTACGAGCAGCACCATCTCGTCGCCGGTGAAGCGCACCGCGCCGCGGAGCGCCCAGTCGTCGGCCCGGTAGGTGAACGAACCCGGCGCGCCGGCGTGCGTGGTGCCGTGCGCGGTGGCGACGATCACACCGCCGGTCGCGTCGAACGAGGACCCGTCGTCAGTGAGCGCGAGAGCCGGATGCTGCTCGATGCGGAAGGCGATCGACTCCAGCGCGACCAGGTCGGCCGCCCAGGGCACGCGCAGTCCGCAGTCGTCTGGAACGGCGTCGACCGCGGTGGCGCAGGCATCGGCATAGGCGTCGACTTGCTCCTGTGCGGCAGCGGCGGCGTCGGGGGAGACGGATGCCGCGACGTCGACCGTCTCCGACTCCCCGGGCAGCACGATCACCGACGTCGTGCCGTCCAGCACCGGGGCCGGGGCTGCCTCGAGGTCGTAGATCGCCGGGAGGAGTGGCGTCGCCTTGCCGGCCGGAATCAGCACGGCTCCCGCGACGACCGAGTCGCCGAGGGAGGTGGTCGCCGTCACGGTGCCGAGCGCGTCCGAGTCCACGCGCCACCCCGCGTCGGTCTCGACGAGGTGGAAGGAGGCGGATCGGCTTCGGCCGTCGAGCCGGAACGAGAACGTCGCGACCGGATGCCCGGCATCGGCGGTGTCGATCGACTCGACGGACGGCTCGGCCACGAGCTCGGACGCGCTTTCGAGCGCCGCCGCGAGATCGACCCCGTCCGGTGCGGCCGCGAGCAGGCTCGCTGCGCGGGGGCCGTCGCCGTCGGCCAGTGCGGCCACGAACGCTCGGGCGGCGGCATCCGGTGTCTCCGGGCGGTTCAGCAGCAGCGCGGATCCCACCGCCACGCCGATCGCGACGACCGCCGCGACGCCGATCCCCACGACCGTC
Organism: uncultured Actinomycetota bacterium; assembly: GCA_963754635.1. Classification (GTDB taxonomy): domain Bacteria; phylum Actinomycetota; class Actinomycetes; order Actinomycetales; family Microbacteriaceae; genus Microbacterium. The sequence goes on from CAVWGM010000003.1 coordinate 895,557, forward strand.
TTCCGCTTCACCCCCCCACGCTAGCCCGCGGGCTCGTCGGCCACGACCGGGGCAGCCTCGGGCCGAGTCTCGTGCCGCGCGGCCTCGGGCAGCACATCGGCGATATCGTCGACGGCGTCACCCCACCGCGACACCGAGATCGCCTCGAGCCCCTGCCACTGGGCCGCCGTCCGCAACTCGTCGGCCACGCGTGCGGCGGTGCCGGCGGGGACGATCTGCTCCCACCAGGCGGACTGCACGAGCAGCGTCGAGCGCGCGCGGTCGGCCTTGAGGTCGACGCGCCCGACGATGCCGTCGCCGACGAGCACCGGCAGCGAGTAGTACCCGAAGCGGCGTCGGGGGGCCGGCGTGTAGATCTCGATGCGGTACTCGAAGTCGAACATCCGCTCGGCGCGGTCGCGGAACCAGACGACAGGGTCGAAGGGCGTGAGCAGGGCGGCGGCGTCGACGCGCCGGGGAAGCGTGGCCTCGGCGTGCACCCAGGCCGGAATCGGGCGCGCGCCGCGGGTCCATCCGTCCACCGTCACCGCCTGCAGCTCGCCCGAGCTCTCGAGGTCGGCGACCGCGGTGAGGATGGCGCGCCGGTCGTTGATGCGCCAGTAGTCCGCGAGATCGGCCGCCGTGGCGACGCCGTACGCCTGGGCTGCCCGGCGCACGAGCTCACGGATGGCCTCGTCGCGGTCGATCCGCGTGGTCAGGGCCTCGGCCGGCAGGACGTCCTCGGCCATCGCGTAGCGACGCTCGAACCCGCGGCGACCGGCGACGGCGACCTCGCCGAACATCCAGAGGTACTCGAGGGAGCGCTTGATGACGTCCCAGTCCCACCAGGGGCCACGTGCGCCGCCCTTCCGGGCGTCGTGCTCGATCTGGGCCGGTCGCAGGGGTCCGCGCTCGGTGAGCTCGGCGCGCACCCAGTCGACGATGTCGCGGTGGCTGTCGAACCAGCCGCCGGCCGCGCTGCCGTACTTGGCGCGCAGCGCCTCCATGCGGAAGCCGAACAGCGCCCAGTCGCCCGCGGGGATGAAGGCGGCCACGTGGGCCCAGTACTCGGCGTAGGCGGGGCGCCGGGCGAACAGCAGTCGGTCCAGCGCGGCGGTGTCGTACGATCCGAGCCGGGAGAAGAGCGGCATGTAGTGCGACCGGGCGAACACGTTGACCGAGTCGATCTGCAGCGTCGCCATGCGGGTCATCGCCTGGTTGAGCTGCCGGGTTCCGGGCTCAGCCGGCCGGGATCTCGCGAACCCCTGGGCCGCGAGTGCGATGCGCCGGGCTTCGGGGCCGCTGAGCGTGCTCTTCACGGGCGTCAGCCTAGCGAGGGCCCCGGACACCTGAGGCGGCCAGGCTGTCGAGCGCCCTGGTCACATCACCGCAGCGGCATGCGTCGCGCCTAGACTGGCGGCATGAGCGGCTCCGAGCAAAAGCCACACGGGTCGCTCTTCGACGCCCTCCGCGATCGCAGACGCGTCGTGACGACCGACCTCTCCGGCAGCGTTCCGCGCGGTCTGCGCATCGCCACCGCGTACTCGTGGCGCTTCCTCGTGGTCGCCGCGGCGATCGGCGTGGCGATCTGGCTCGTCATCCAGCTCAAGCTCCTGGTCATCCCGCTCCTGATCGGGATCCTCGTGACCGCACTCCTCTGGCCGGTCTTCACGTGGATGCTGCGCCACCGCGTTCCCCGCTGGCTGGCCATCGTCATCTCCGTCGCCGGCACCCTGGCGATCGTCACCGGTCTGGTCTGGCTCGTGGCCTGGCAGGTCGGGCGCCAGTGGTCGTCGGTGCGAGCGAGCACCGTGGAGTCGATCGAGCGATTCCGCCAGTACCTCATCGAAGGGCCCCTGCACCTGACCGAGGACCAGATCGACGATCTCCTCGCCCAGGGCTGGGCCTTCGTCCAGCAGCAGGCCGAGCTGCTCTGGTCGGGCGCCCTGGCGATCGGCTCGACCGTCGGTCATGTGCTCGCCGGCGGCATCCTCGCGTTCTTCATCCTGCTCTGCCTGCTCGCCGACGGCGCGGGGATCTGGCGGTGGACGCTGCGCCTGTTCCCCCAGCGCGCCCGCCCGGCCGCGGACGGCGCCGGACGCGCCGGATGGGTCACCGTCGTGAACTACGCCCGCACCCAGCTGCTGGTGGCGAGCATCGACGCGGTCGGCATCGGTCTCGGTGCGTTCCTGCTGGGCGTCCCGCTGGCCATCCCGATCGCCGTCCTGGTGTTCTTGGGCGCCTTCGTGCCGATCGTGGGTGCTGTGCTCACCGGCACCGTCGCCGTGTTCCTCGCGCTCGTCTACAACGGCCCGTGGATCGCGCTGTGGATGCTGGTGGTCGTGCTGGGAGTCCAGCAGCTCGAAGGCCACGTGCTCCAGCCGCTCCTCATGGGTTCGGCCGTCAAGGTCCACCCGCTCGCAGTCGTGCTGGTGGTGGCCGGCGGCGCGATGATCGCCGGCATCCCGGGTGCCCTCTTCGCGGTGCCGCTCGCCGCCTTCGTGAACGTCGTCGCGGTCTATCTGACCCAGCGCTCCTGGGAGACAGGTGTCACACCCGTGGGCGATCTGATCTGGAGCACCGTTCCGCGTCCGAGGAGGACCCGCAGTTGAGCAACACCCCCGCGCGCCATCTCGCCCGCCCCACGCTCGAGGACTTCGCGGATGCCGCCGCCACCCTCGAGGGCGTGATCGCGCGCACGCCGCTCGACGAGTCGCTCCACCTGTCGGAGCAGCTCGGTGCGCCGGTGCACCTCAAGCTCGAGAACCTCCAGCGCACCGGATCCTTCAAGATCCGCGGCGCGACGTATCGCCTGTCCCGGCTCACTCCCGAGGAGCGCGCGCGCGGAGTGGTCGCGGCCTCGGCCGGCAATCACGCGCAGGGCGTCGCGCTCGCCGCCAAGTCGCTCGGCATCTCGGCGACCATCTTCATGCCGCTGGGCGTGCCCGTTCCGAAGCTCCTCGCCACCCGCGGGTACGGGGCCGAGGTGATCCTCGATGGCGCGACGGTCGAGACGCCGCTGCGCCTGGCCGCCGAGTTCGCCGAGCGCACCGGCGCCGTCTTCATCCACCCCTTCGACCATCCGGACGTCATCGCGGGTCAGGGCACCCTCGGGCTCGAGCTCATGGACGAGCTGCCCGACCTCGACACGATCGTCCTCGGCATCGGCGGGGGCGGGCTCATCGCCGGAGTCGCGGCCGCGGTGAAGGCCCGCGCGGCGCGGGAAGGGCGCACCGTGCGCGTCATCGGCGTCCAGGCCGAGAATTCCGCGGCCTATCCGGCCTCGCTCGCGGCAGGGCACCCTCTCGACGTCGTCACGCGCCCGACCATCGCCGACGGCATCGCCGTCGCGCGGCCCGGTGACCTGCCGTTCGAGATCATCCGCGACCTCGTCGACGACGTCGTCACGGTGTCGGAGGACGACATCGCGCGGGCGCTCCTGGTGCTGCTGGAGCGGGCCAAGCAAGTCGTCGAGCCCGCCGGCGCCGTCGGCGTGGCCGCGATCCTCGCGGGCAAGGTGCGCGCGTCCGGCCCGACCGTGAGCGTGCTGTCCGGCGGCAACATCGACCCGCTGCTGCTGCAGCGCGTCGTCGCACACGGCCTCGCGGCATCCGGTCGGTACATGACGCTGCAGGTGCCGCTGCCGGATCGTCCCGGGCAGCTGGCGCGGGTGTCGGAGCTGCTCGCACAGGCGGGCGCCAACGTCATCGAGGTGCTGCACACCCGTCACGGACAGGGCCTGCAGATCAGCGAGGTGATCCTGCAGCTGAGCGTCGAGACGCGCGGCGAGGAGCACCGCGCGCACGTCATCGCGACGCTGGAGCAGGCCGGCTACGCTCCGACCGTCGTACCCGACTAGCGGTGCCGGGGGAGGCGAAAGCGCCTACTGACCCAGGTAGGTCTCGACCTTGACGATCTCGACGGCGATCTCGCGCCCGTTCGGCGCGGTGTAGGACGTCTTCTCGCCCTCCTTGCGCCCGAGGATGGCCGCGCCCAGGGGAGAGGCCTCGCTGTAGACGTCCAGCTCGGAGCCGACCGCGATCTCGCGGTTGCCGAGCAGGAAGACCTCTTCGCCGCCGGCGACGATCGCGGTCACGACGGTGCCGGGCTCGACGACGCCGTTGCTCTCGGGCGCCTCGCTGACGGTGGCGGTCTTCAGCAGGTGCTGGAGGGTGCGGATGCGCGCCTCCTGCTTGCCCTGCTCGTCCTTGGCCGCGTGGTACCCGCCGTTCTCCTTGAGGTCGCCCTCTTCGCGCGCCGATTCGATCTTCTTCGCGATCTCTTCGCGGCCCGTGGTCGAAAGCTGCTCGAGCTCGGCGGCGAGGCGGTCGTAGGCATCTTGGGTGAGGAAGGTCACGGGGGCATCGGCGGACACGTCTGACTCCTTGGGTCTGCGGGGGCAGGGGCGATATGTCAAACGCCCCGGCTCCCGGCCAGGGCGTGAGATATCGATCAGTCGAGCCAGACTATGTCACCCAGCAGGAGTTGACCAAACCTGTCGTCGCCTCGGCCGTGGTGGGAATGGACTCCCGGAAAGCACGGGCGTGCTGATCGGATGCCGGATACTCGACGATCCGCCACCCCACGACGCCGTGCTCGACGTCCTGCGCTTCGATGGCGCACGCGACGCTGCGGCCGACCGGCGCGACGACCTGGAAGGTGAGGGTGACCTCGTGGGCGTCGACGACCTCGAAGCCGGTGGTGTCGGCGTCGACGGCGTCCAGCGAGCTCGACACGGCGAACCAGCCGAACAGTGCGACGACGGCGACCCCGACAGCGGCGGCGATGCCCACGAGCCAGCGGCGAGCAGGCGAGCGTCGCCGCCCGTACCGCTCGTCGAGCATGTCCTGTGTCGTCATCGCCGGTCCGTCGGAAGATTTAGGCTGGTGCTACCAGGCTATGCGCTCCCGGGCGCGGCCGCCGCCAGCGGGACGCCGCGCAACCGGCAGAACGAGGACTCCCATGCACGAAGCGATCACCGCCCTCGCAAGGATCGCGGCTGAGGCCACGCCGAGCCCCACCCCGACGCTGATCGACCCCGAGCTGGTGACCCCCGGCCCCTGGGGCTTCTTCGCGATCACCTTCGTCGCGCTGGCCGTCATCTTCCTGGTGTGGGACATGATGCGTCGCATCCGCCGTGGCCGCGTCCGCGCCGACATCGATGAAGAGCTCGACGAGCTGGAGGCCGAGCAGCGCACCGCCGACGAATCCGGTGCGGGCGACGATGCGCCCGAGGGGAAGCCCGGGGCCTGACCGGCCGAGCCGGATCAGCCGGGCAGCCCCAGCGACGGCGACAGCGGGTCGAGGGCGATGAGCAGGCACGCCGTCCAGTGGCAGAGGAATGCCAGCACAGTGCACACGTGGAAGATCTCGTGGAAGCCGAAGTGGCCCGGCCACGGGTTCGGCTTCTTCATGGCGTAGACGATCGCTCCACCGGTGTAGAGCAGGCCTCCGACGGCGACCAGGATCATCATCACGGCGTTGGCCCGCAGGAGTTCCGGCAGATACATCACGGCCGCCCAGCCGAGCGCGAGGTAGAGCGCGACATAGAGCCACCGGGGGGCGTTGATCCAGAAGACGCGGAACAGGATGCCGATCAGTGCGCCCGACCAGACGATGACGAGCAGCAGCGCGCCCTGGTCCGGCGGCAGCGCGAGGACCGCGATCGGCGTATAGGTGCCGGAGATCAGCAGCAGGATGTTGGCGTGGTCGATGCGCTTGAGCACCGCACGAGTCTTCGGATTCCAGTTGAAGCGGTGGTAGAGCGCAGAGTTGCCGAACAGCAGCAGGGAAGATGCGGCGAACACCACGCAGGCCCATTTCGCTGCGGCGCCCTGCGCCGCCAGCACCAGAACGATGCCCGCCACGATCGCGACCGGGAACGTTCCGGCGTGGATCCATCCCCGCCAGGAGGGCTTGAGCTCTGGGGAGGCGGCGTCGACATCCGCGGCATCCATCAGCGGAAGCTCAGGAACGTCGGGGCCCTCAGGCCGGCTGCTGCTCATCCTCCCAGACTAGGGCGCGGCGCATGCGGGGAAACGTACATACTCAGTGCCGCGGATGCTGGCACTCGGTCTCACGCTAGGGACAGGTTCCGCGGCGCGGTAGCGTAGGCCTGTGGCGCGCACGAGGTCGAACGAGGGCAGGGGGCCCCTCTACCGGCTCTACATCAACCGCCTGCGCCGGCGGCTGGCACCCGAGGTGGTGCCGCATCACGTCGCGATGATGATCGACGGCAACCGGCGGTGGGCGCGCCAGCTCGGATTCGACTCCGCTGCCCACGGACATCGTGCCGGCGCCGCGAAGATGCGCGACTTCCTCGAGTGGTGCGACGACGTCGGCGTCGGCGTCGTGTCGCTGTACCTGCTGTCGACCGACAACCTGCGCAAGCGTGACTCGCAGGAGCTCTCCGACCTCATCGAGATCATCGCCGAGCTCGCCCACGGTCTGTCGCTCGAACGCGACTGGCGTGTCCAGCATGTCGGACGCGCCGACCTGCTTCCGCCCGACCTCGCCCGGGTTCTCGCCGAGGCAGCGCAGCGCACGGCCGCCAACACCGGACTGCACGTCAATCTCGCCGTCGGCTACGGCGGTCGCAGCGAGATCGTCGACGCCGTGCGGAGCATCATCGCCCAGCACGACCAGGGCGGCGGCTCCCTCGAAGAGCTGGCGGCGAGCCTCACGCCCGAGCAGATCGGCGAGCATCTCTATACGGGGGGTCAGCCCGATCCCGACCTCGTGATCCGCACGTCGGGGGAGCAGCGGCTGAGCGACTTCCTGCTCTGGCAGAGCGCGCACAGCGAGTTCTACTTCGTCGAGGCCCTGGGTCCGGATCTCCGCGAGGTCGACTTCCTTCGCGCGATCCGCGATTTCGCGGACCGGGATCGTCGCTTCGGCAGCTGAGGCGCACGCATCGTTCCCACATCGAGTGTCTCCTTCGTCGAGGCCCTGGGTCCGGATCTCCGCGAGGTCGACTTCCTTCGCGCGATCCGCGATTTCGCGGACAGGGATCGGCGCTTCGGCAGCTGACTCGGGCGCTGAGGACTCAGAACCTCCCCGAAGCGGCGCCCGTGCCAGACTGAGTCCGTGACGGATCTGGACGCGTATCAGGCTTCGTTCGACGGGGAACCCGGGTATCTCGACTGGGCCGCCTTCGGACCGCTCTCCCCGGCGGTGCGTGCCGAGGCGCAGGCCGACACCGAGCTTCTCGGCTCGGGTCGGCGCTCGAGCATCGAGCTCGTCGGCGCTCACATCCGTGAAGCCCGCGAGCTGATCGCCGAGCTCATCGGCACCGACGCGTCGCAGGTGGTCCTGCAGCCGTCGACGACCTACGGCCTGATGCAGGCGATGTACGGGCTCGCCGGCGAGCTGCTCGTCGGGCGCGGCGAGTTCCCGAGCCTCACCGTGACAGCCACACGCGCATCGGATGCCCTCGGCTCGATCTCCCTGCAGTGGCTGGAGCCCGAGGACGGGTTCATCACACCGGACGTCGTCCGCGACGCGCTCACCGACGACACGCGCGCCGTCGCCGTCAGCCTCGTCGACTTCCGCACCGGCTACCGCGCCGACCTCTCCGGCATCCGTGATGTGATCGGCGACCGGCTGCTCATCGTCGACGCGATCCAGGGCTTCGGCATGGTCGACGTGGACTACCAGGCCGCCGATGTCGTCAGCAGCAATGGGTACAAGTGGCTGCGCGCCGGCCGCGGCACGGGCTTCGCCTGGTTCAGCGAGCGCGCGCTGGAGCGCATCGCGCCGGTGCTCTCTGGCTGGTCCGGCACGGACGGCGACCTCCCGGTCGACGTCGTCCCGCTTCCGGCATCGTCGGCGCAGGCCTTCACGGTGAGCGGCTTCGATGCCCTCGCCGCCGCGCGTCTGGCGACATCGCTGCGCGAGATCGTCGATGTCGGCGTCGCGACGATCGATGCCGAGCTGTCGGCCCGGACGCGCGACGTCATGTTCTTCGCCGACCGCTACGAGGTGCCCGTCCTGACGCCCCGAGAGCCCGAGCGTCGCGGCGGGATCGTGACGCTCGCTCCCGCGCCCCAGGACACCGCCCCGCTCGCGGCATCCCTCACCAACCACGGTCTCGTGGTCACGGTGCGCAACGGGCTGGTCCGCGTCTCCCCGCACGTCGGCACCGGTGCCGACACCCTGCGCCTGTTCGGCGACGCGCTCGCGGCGTTCTCGTCCACGCGCGTGTGGTGAGGCACCCGCAGTTCACCCACGCTTAATCCGCATTCCGCGTGTCGGCGAGGGCGGTGTCGGCGGTGAGTCGTACGTTCATCACATCGGGCAAGGTGTCCGTTCGAGTCGGCCTTCAGGATCACGACTCGTGACCCAGGTCGACTCGTGACTGCCGGGTTCTCCACCCGGGGCGGGAGTGGGTTGTGACCACACGAGCACCACACAAGCAGCACAGTCAGCATGTCGAGCAGATGGGCGATCTCGATCAGGATCTGCGCACCTACGTCCTCGACACCTCGGTGCTGCTGAGCGATCCGCGGGCCTTCTTCCGCTTCGCCGAGCACAACGTCGTGATCCCGGTCGTGGTGATCACCGAGCTCGAAGGCAAGCGGCATGATCCCGAGATCGGCTACTTCGCACGGCAGGCGCTCCGCCATCTCGACGAGCTGCGGGTCGAGCACGGTCGCCTCGACTTCCCGGTGCCCGTGGGGGAAGGCGGCACGCTCCGCGTCGAGCTGAACAACACCGACGCCTCGGTCCTCCCGTCCGGCATGCGGCTCGGAGACAACGACAGCCGCATCCTCGCCGTCGCCATGCACCTCGCCTCGGACGGTCAGGAGGTCACCGTCGTCTCGAAGGACCTCCCGATGCGCGTCAAGGCCGCCTCGCTCGGCGTCTCGGCCGAGGAGTACCTGGCCGAGCAGGCCGTCGACTCGGGATGGACCGGCATCGCCACCATCGACGTATCGGGCGACGACATCAGCGACCTGTACGAGAGCGAGGTCGCCAGCAGCGAGGACGTGCGGGGGATGCCGGTGAACACCGGGTTGATCATCCACTCCGAGCGCGGCTCGGCGCTGGGGCGAGTGATCGGCGACGGCGAGTTCAAGCTCGTCCGCGGCGACCGCGAGGTCTTCGGGCTGCACGGCCGCTCGGCGGAACAGCGCATCGCGATCGATCTGCTGCTCGACCCGGAGGTCGGCATCGTCTCGCTCGGCGGGCGTGCCGGCACCGGCAAGTCGGCGCTCGCCCTGTGCGCGGCGCTGGACGCGGTGCTCGAACGCCAGCAGCAGCGCAAGATCATCGTCTTCCGCCCACTGTTCGCCGTGGGCGGCCAGGAACTCGGCTACCTCCCTGGTGACGCGCAGGAGAAGATGGGCCCGTGGGGACAGGCGGTCTTCGACACGCTCGGCTCCGTCGTCTCCTCCAACGTCCTCGAAGAGGTCGTCGAGCGCGGACTGCTGGAGGTGCTGCCGCTCACGCACATCCGCGGTCGCTCGCTGCACGACGCGTTCGTGATCGTCGACGAGGCCCAGTCGCTCGAGCGCAATGTGCTGCTCACGGTGCTCAGCCGCATCGGGCAGAACTCGCGCGTCGTGCTCACCCACGACGTCGGCCAGCGCGACAACCTCCGGGTCGGCCGTCACGACGGCGTCGCCTCCGTGATCGAGACGCTGAAGAACCACAGCCTGTTCGGACACGTGACACTGATGCGGTCGGAGCGCTCGGCGATCGCCGCCCTGGTCACTGAACTGCTCGAGGCGGGCGAGCTCGCCTGATCGTTCGAAGGGGCCGGGATGCCGCATCCCGGCCCCTTCGACGTGCTCGCGGATCGGCTCGGTCATCGCTCGGGCATGAGAGGAGTCTCATACCCGAGCGGCCGGCGCGAGCCGCATCTCTGCAAGCATCGATGTGGCGCATTTCAGCACCGGAGAGGATGGAGTCGCCGTGGAGGGACGCACACGACTTGCGATCGGCGCAGCCGCCACGGTGGCGGCCAGCATCGCCGTGGTCTGTGCCGTGGCCGTCACCAACTCCGTCGCGCTCGCCGATTCGCCGGCCACATCGGTGACGGCGCCCCGGATCACTATCCCCTCATCGGGACACACGCCGTCGACGCGTCCGCTGGCCGACGCGGGCCAGCAGGCTCCGACACCGGCACCCATCGCGGTGACGGTGGAGGCGCCCGCCCCCGAGATCCTCAACGCAGGCGGTGAGGACACGTCCCCGCCCGCTGACTCACCGGCGGAGATCATCGAGTCGGACGGCGTCGTGCCTGGGCTGCCGGTCGTCCCGCCTGAGAAGGCCGATGTCCCGGTCCTGCCCGGCACGGTCGGCGTTCCGCCCGGCACGGTCGACGTCCCGCCCGAGAAGTCCGACACGCCTGCGCCGGGCACCGATGGCCGGCATCAGCAGCGCCCGGGCGGCGGCATCGACTCGCAGGTTCCCGGCGACGGCGATCGGCAGCGCTCCGGCCGCTCGCACGGCAAGAAGGCGAGCTCAGAGCTGCCGGCGAAGCCCGCGCCACCCGGGCAGGTGAAGAAAGACGACCGATCTCGCGACTCTTCCGAGCGACGAGATCGGTGATCGGCCGGAGCCCCCACTCCGGCTGTTCCCAGCCCCCGGCGGCCCCCACCGTCGGGGGCTTCCTCATGGACGGAATCACTCCCAGCGGTAGCCGGCGCCGCGGACGGTGACGATGTGCTCGGGGCCCAGCTTGCCGCGGAGGTACCGCACGTACACGTCGACGACATTCGAACCAGGGTCGAAGTCCATCCCCCAGACGCGACTGAGCAGCAGCTCGCGGCTGAGCACGCGTCCGGGGTTGCGCAGGAACTGCTCGGCCAGGGCGAACTCGCGGGCCGACAGGTCGACCTCTCTGTCGTCGACCGTCGCGCGACGGGCGAGGATGTCGAGCGTCACGTTGCCGTGCGAGACCGACACGCCGATCGCTGCCGTGGTCTCGCGCAGCCGTGAGCGCACCCGTGCGAGCAGCTCCTCGAACGTGAACGGCTTCGGCATGTAGTCGTTCGCCCCGGAGTCGAGGCCCTCGACGGTGTCGCGGGTGCTGGAGCGGGCGGTGAGCATGATCACCGGCACAGCCGACCCGCGGGCCCGAAGCTCACGCAGCACCTCGAAGCCGTCCATCGTGGGCAGCCCGACATCGAGCAGCACGAGATCGACGTCGCCGCGCAGGCCGGCCGCGAGGGCCGCGCCGCCGTCCTCGATCACGACGGTCTCGTACCCCGCGTTCTGGAGGCCGCGGCTCACGAAGGAGGCGATGCGTGGCTCATCTTCGACGATGAGGATCTTGGTCATGCCTTCGCCTCTCGTTGCAGGACGTCGCCCGCTCGCACCGGTGCCGGAAGCTCGGCAGCGGTCCGGGGGAGATGGATCGTGAAGGTCGCGCCGCCGCCGGGGGTGTCCGTCACCGCGCACGAGCCGCCGTGGCCCTTGGCGATCGCGTCGACGATGGCCAGCCCGAGGCCGGACCCGCCCACCGCCCGCTTGCCGTCGGCGCGGTCGAAGCGGCGGAATATGCGGTGCCGGAAGGCGGGAGGGATGCCGGGCCCGTGGTCGCGGACCCACAGCTGAGCGCCACCGGCGTCGAGCCGACTGCCGATCTCGATGGGAGTGCCCGCAGCGGTGTACTTGGCCGCGTTGTCGGCCAGCTGCAGCCAGGCCTGCAGAAGACGGTCGGGGTCGCCGCGCACGACGCCCTGCGCGTGGGCCTCGACGCTCCACGTGTGCCCGGATATCACGGCGACGAGTTCGCCGACGCGCGCCGTGAGCGATTCGAGGTCGACATCGCTGAGGGCGTAGGAGTCGGCCTCAGCCGCGGCCAGCAGGTCGATGTCGTCCACCAGCCGTGAGAGGCGGTCGAGTTCGGCGATGCCGATCTCGCGTGCCGAGGCGGCGTCGCGCGAGTCGCGCGGATCCATGAGCTCAAGATGGCCGCGCACGATCGTGATCGGCGTCTTGAGCTCGTGGCGCACATCGTCCAGAAGCTGGCGCTGCACGTCGACGGAGCCTTCGATGCGGTCCAGCATCGAGTTCACGGTGCGCGAGAGGTCGGAGATGTCGTCGTTTCCCTGCGTGGACAGGCGAGGCGAGAGATCGGTGATCGAGATGGCGTCGGCGGTCTCGCGCATGAGGCGGATGGGGGAGAGGAGCCGGCCGGTCACGAACCACCCGACGACCCCGATCGCCACGAGGACCGCCAGAGCGGCCAGGACGTAGGTCGCCATCGCCGCGGTCACGGGAGCGAGCTCGGCGCCCAGGTCGACGGCTCGCACGTACACGCCTGACGGACCGCCGTGCTCCATCTCGACCGGGATCGCGATGTACCGCAGCGAGCCGTCGTCCGTGGCGGCGGTGCCGATGCGCGTCTTGCCATCGGCGGTGTCGCGGACGGCGCGCTCGATGAGCGCCGCGTCGTCGGAGATGTCGAACCCGGAGAGCGTCGCCGGCTTGTAGCGCGCCGTCCCGTCGATGATCGCGACCGAGGCCTCGTTGCGCCCCGGGACCAGCCGCGCGACGGCATCGTGCAGGTACTCGGCGACCGAGTCGTACCGGTCGATGTCCAGCGTTTCGCTGGCCGTCGCCGCCCCCACATCGTCCGCGGCGGGGGATGACGCCGCAGACGCGACCGTCTGCAGGCTCCCGACCTGCATCTTCAACCGCTGATCGACCTCGTCCAGAACCCGTTCGCGCTGCACCAGGAAGGTCACGCTGCCGACGATCGCCAACCCGACGCACGCCACGGCGAGGATTGCAGCGAGGATCCTCACCTGGGCCGGGATCGGCCGCGACGGACGGGTCATCCCTTGATTATCCTGCCGGGAGGCCTCCGGCGGCATGGGGGCAGCGATCAGCCCGGGTGAGTCATTGAAAGCAGGTCGAGCTTCTCGTCGAGCTGCGCGAGGGTGAGCTCGCCGCGCTCGACGTATCCGAGGTCGATGACGGCCTCGCGCACCGTGATGCCCTGGGCCACTGAGTGCTTGGCGATCTTCGCTGCGGCCTCGTAGCCGATGAGCTTGTTCAGTGGCGTGACGATGGACGGCGACATGCCCGCGTAGGCGGCGGCGCGCTCGACATTGGCCTGGAGCCCGTCGATCGTCTTGTCGGCGAGCAGGCGCGAGGCGTTGGCCAGCAGGCTGATCGACTCGAGCACGGCGGTGCCCATCACCGGGATCGCGACGTTGAGCTCGAACGAGCCGGAGGCGCCGGCCCACGCGACGGTGGCATCGTTGCCGATGACGCGGGCGCACACCATGAGCGTCGCCTCGGGCACGACCGGGTTGACCTTGCCGGGCATGATCGAGGAGCCGGGCTGCAGATCGGGGATGTGCAGTTCGCCGAGGCCGGTGTTGGGGCCCGAGCCCATCCAGCGGATGTCGTTGTTGATCTTGGTGAGCGAGACCGCGATGGTGCGCAGCGCGCCCGATGCCTCGACCAGCCCGTCGCGGTTCGCCTGCGCCTCGAAGTGGTCCTTCGCCTCGGTGATGGGCAGCTCGGTGTCCTCGACGATGAGCTGGATGACCTTCTGCGGGAAGCCGAGCGGAGTGTTGATGCCGGTGCCGACGGCGGTGCCGCCCAGCGGCACCTCGGCGACGCGGGCGAGCACGGACTGCACGCGCTCGATGCCCAGCCGCATCTGACGCGCGTAGCCGCCGAACTCCTGGCCGAGTGTGACCGGCGTGGCGTCCATGAGGTGGGTGCGGCCGGACTTCACGACCGACTTCCATGCCTCGGCCTTGGCCTCGAGTGCGACCGCGAGGTGGTCGAGCGCGGGAATGAGATCGTCGATGAGCTCCTGCGTCACCGCGATGTGCACGGAGGTCGGGAAGACGTCGTTGGAGGACTGCGACGCGTTGACGTGGTCGTTCGGGTGGACGGTGCGCCCGAGGTCCTGTGTCGCGAGCGTGGCGAGCACCTCGTTCATGTTCATGTTCGAGGAGGTGCCGCTGCCGGTCTGGTAGACGTCGATCGGAAACTGATCGGCGTGCTCGCCGGCGATGATCCGGTCCGCTGCGCGGGCGATCGCGTCGGCGATCTCGCCCTCGAGCGTGCCGAGGTCCTTGTTCGCGAGCGCGGCGGCCTTCTTGATCCGCGCCAGTGCGACGATCTGGGCCGGCTCGAGCGGGTCGCCCGAGATCGGGAAGTTCTCCACCGCGCGCTGGGTCTGCGCGGCGTACAGCGCGTCGCGCGGCACGCGCACCTCGCCCATGGTGTCGTGCTCGATGCGGTACTCGATGTCGGTCACGTCGTCGTTCCTCCGTACAGTGCGAATGTGTGTCAGTCGTCTTCGGGCACGTCGCCGACGATGATGTCGGGGACGGCGGTGCCCTCGGCGAGGCGGTAATTGGCTCCCACGATCGCCAGGCGGCCCTCGGCCACGGCGTCGCTGATGAGCTCGGACGAGTGCAGAAGCTCACCCACGGTGTCGCGCAGGTGCTCGCGGACCACCTGCTGGTGATCGATCGTGACCGGCGGGACGCCTTCGACCGTGCCCTGGCGCTGCACGCGCCGGACGGCGGGGACGATGGGGGCGATCAGCTTCCAGATGTGCGGCGGGAGGGCCGGGGCATCCGCTCTCGTGCTCTCGATCGCGGCGCTGACGGCGCCGCACTCGTCGTGGCCGAGCACGATGATCAGCGGTACGTCGAGGACCGCGACCGCGTATTCGAGGCTGCCGATGACAGAGTCCGAGATGACCTGACCGGCGTTGCGCACCACGAAGAGGTCGCCGAGCCCCTGGTCGAAGATGATCTCGGCCGCGAGGCGCGAGTCGGAGCAGCCGAACAGCGCCGCACGCGGCCTCTGGCCGGTGGCCAGGTCGTTGCGTCGCTCGACGTCCTGGCGGGGGTGCTTGGGTGCGCCCGAGATGAACCGCTCGTTGCCGCGAACCATCTCGTGCCACACCTTGCGGGGCGAGGGGTGCTCGCTCACTCGGCCTCCTTGCGCAGCTCGAGGATCTGCGCCGCGACGGCGGACGCGGCCTCCTCGAGCTCCTTCTCGTCTGCTCTGCCGTAGATCAGGACGGTGTCATCGCCGGCCTGCGTGGCCAGGGCTGCGGACACGTTGCCCGCCCGCGAGGGATCGGGGATGTCGTAGCGGTCCCAGGTGACGCCGTCGACCGTCACGGTGCCGTCGACGCTCGCACCGGCGAGCATGCGCGTCGGCCACGCCGGATCGGCGTCGAAGCCCTGCGCGACGCGGAGGAACCATGTGTCGGCGGCGTAGACGATCGTCCAGGCGCGGGGTCCGTCGCCCTCGACTCGGGCGACGTTGACCCGCCAGTCCTCGGGGGCGTCGGGCGCGATGATCGGCCGGCCCTCAGCCGACTCGATCCGCTCGGCGACAGCGGCGACGTCGATCGGCTCCTGCTCTGGCGGCGTGCCGCGCGGCACGGCGAAGATGATGACGATCACGACCGCGATCGTGACGATCAGCGCCGCGACGAGGTTGCGCGTGTTCTGGCTCTCGCGGTGCACCCGTGAGGACGCGGCCTTGCGGTCCGCCGTCTCACCGGGGGTCTCCGGACGGCCGAGTTCGGCGACGACGCGGGGCGACTTCGCCATCATGCGCCCTCGGCGGCGCCGGTCCCGGCGGACGAGCGGGCGGCGTCGAGCCGGCGTTTGGCGCCCAGGAGCCACTCGTCGCAGCGGGCGGCCAGCGCCTCGCCGCGCTCCCACAGGGCGAGCGACTGCTCGAGGGTCGGGGCGCCCTGCTCCAGCTCGGCGACGACTCGCACGAGCTCATCGCGCGCCTGCTCGAACGAGAGTGCGGCGACGTCGGGGGCGGCCTGCCTCGACTCGGTCATACGATCCATCCTAGTTCGGCGCCGGGACGTCGCCTGCGGCCTCGGACGGGGCCGAGGCGGCAGCGGATTCGGCGATCTCGCCCTCGGAGCGGGCGGCGAACGATCCGCGCCCGACCGTGACGATGATCGCCGCCGACGGGGGAGCCTGCGCGGCGTCGCGCACGATCACGCCGTCGGCGAGGTGCGCGATCGCGTAGCCGCGCGCGAGCGTCGACGCGGGCGACAGGGCGCGCAGCGTCGCCCCCAGCTCGGCGGTCCGGCGCGTGTGCGACTCGATCGTGCGGTCG
The DNA here is from genome assembly GCA_963754635.1 of uncultured Actinomycetota bacterium. Lineage (GTDB taxonomy): Bacteria > Actinomycetota > Actinomycetes > Actinomycetales > Microbacteriaceae > Microbacterium. The sequence goes on from CAVWGM010000003.1 coordinate 911,616, forward strand.
ATCCGCGCCCGGCCGCGTCCCACCAGCAGTTCGATCTCCTGTGCCCGCGAGGCGGCGATCGTCTCAGGTGCGCGCAGCACGGGACGTGAGCGCAGCTGTTCGAGCTGGCTGATGTCGTGGGTCAGACGCTGGGTGAGTCGGGAGGTCAGGCGCGAGCGCAGCTGAGCGACGAGTGCACGCTGCTCTGCGACATCCGGCACCACGCGCTTGGCGGCGTCCGTGGGGGTCGAGGCGCGCAGATCGGCGACATCGTCGAGCAGGGGGCGGTCGTTCTCGTGGCCGATCGCGCTGACGACGGGGGTGGATGCCGCGGCCACCGCCCGCACGAGGCGCTCGTCGCTGAACCCGAGCAGCGTCTGCGGGTCACCACCGCCGCGCGCGATGACGATGACGTCCACATCTGGTGCGGCGTCGAGCGCTTTGAGAGCGGCGATCGTCTCGGGCACGCAGCGGTCGCCCTGCACGGCGGCGTACTTCGTGACGAACCGCACCTGGGGCCAGCGCAGCTCGGCGTTGCGGTGGACGTCCTTCTCGGCATCCGAATTCTCACCGGTGATGAGCCCGATGGTGTGCGGGAGGAACGGCAGCGGCTTCTTGCGCGACGGGTCGAACAGTCCCTCGGCGCGCAGCTGCGTGCGCAGGCGCTCGAGCCGCTCCAGCTGGTCGCCGAGTCCGACGTGCTTCATCGCCGAGACACCGAAGCTGAAGTCGCCCGACTTGGCGAAGAAGTCCGCCTTGACGCACGCCACGACATGGTCGCCGACCTTGAGGTCGGTGGGCAGGCGGTCGCGCGTGGACGACCAGATGCGGAACGAGATCGTCGCGTCGGCGACGTTGTCCTTGAGTCGTCCGAAGACGTTGCCGCCGCGGATGTTCCAGGCGGTGACCTCACCCTCGACCCACACTGATCCCCACGTCTGAATGAACCCGCGGATCGTCTCGTTCAGCCGGGACACCGAGGTCGGCGTCTGAGGAGAGGAGTCCTTGGGGCGCACCGAGTCCGGCGGCGGCGCCTCGCCGGCGACGTGCTCGGGCTGGAAGGTCGTCATGCGCGGCTCCGTCGGTCTGTCGGCTCTCGGCTGGCTGAGCGCCGGGGTGCCCCGGCGGCGGGTGCTCGGCCCGCGTTCAGGAGGCCGCCCGTAGAATCGTCGGGTGAGCACCAGCACCGTGGGCAGCCGACCTGTGAGTATGCCCGTTCCCCGCGTCCCGCGGCGGCGCGAACGCCTCCAGGATAACCCCGTCCAGGGACAGAAGCGGGTGCTGCTGGCTTCGCCGCGCGGCTACTGCGCGGGCGTCGACCGGGCGGTCATCGCCGTCGAGAAGGCGCTCGAGCGCTTCGGCGCGCCGGTGTACGTGCGCAAGCAGATCGTGCACAACATCCATGTCGTCACCGAGCTCGAGTCCAAGGGGGCCGTCTTCGTCGAGGAGGTCGACGAGGTGCCCGAGGGTGCTCACGTCGTCTTCAGCGCGCACGGGGTCTCGCCCGCGGTCGTGAACGAGGCGGCCGACCGCGGCCTGCAGGCCATCGATGCCACCTGCCCCCTCGTGACGAAGGTGCACCGCGAGGCGGTGCGCTTCGCGCGCGACGACTTCGAGATCCTGCTGATCGGCCACGCCGGCCACGAGGAGGTCGAGGGCACTGCGGGCGAGGCGCCGGATCACGTCACGATCGTGAACTCTCCCGACGAGGCCGACACCATCGAGGTGCGCGACCCGTCGAAGGTCGTCTGGCTGTCGCAGACCACGCTGTCGGTCGACGAGACGATGGAGACCGTGCGTCGCCTGCGCGTGCGGTTCCCCCAGCTGCAGGACCCGCCGTCGGACGACATCTGCTACGCCACGCAGAACCGCCAGGTCGCGATCAAGAAGGTCGCGAAGGACGCCGATCTCGTCATCGTCGTCGGGTCGGCGAACTCGTCCAACAGCGTGCGGCTCGTCGAGGTCGCGCTCGAGTACGGCGCGAAGGCCGCGTACCGCGTGGACTACGCCGACGAGGTCGAGCAGGCCTGGCTGGACGGCGTCGAGACCGTCGGGCGTCACCAGCGGCGCCTCCGTGCCCGACGTGCTCGTGCAGCAGGTGCTCGAAGACCTCGCCACCGCGGGGTACATCGACGTCGAAGAGGTGCGCACCGCCGAGGAGGACCTGCATGTTCTCGCTCCCCAAGGAGCTGCGGACGGATGCCGCGGGCAACCGCGACGACCGCGCCCTCGGCGGCCGGGTCAGCGCATGACCGACGGCGCGGCACCGGCGGGCGACGCGCGCCCCCGTCCGCAGTACGGCGAGTACGCCTCGCCCGAGGAGCAGCGCGCCCGCATCCAGCAGCCCGACGTGTCGTGGGCTCTCGAGACCGGCGTGCTGGCTGAGACCGCCGCTCCCGCCGCTCCTGCTGCCTCCGCTGCGCCGCTGCCCGTCGACGCCACCCGTGCGCGGTCGCGCCTGATCGACCGCATCGTCACGTTCGCCCTGCTGGTCTACGGCCTCATCAACGTCGTCTCGGTCGTCCCGGCGCTGTGGGGCTACGTCGCCTACGCCCAGACGATGTTCGACATGCTCGGCGTCGAGGCGACGCTGAGCGATCCCGAGGCGGCGAAGCCGTGGGGAATGGCCGCCGCGCTCGTGCAGATCTTCGGCTGGCTCATCACTGCGGCGCTCTCGTGGGCGCGAATGCGGCGCGGTCGCCTCTCCTGGTGGATACCGCTGGTCGGCGGGATCGTGTTCACGTTCATCTCCGCGACCCTTGTCCTGGTGCCGCTCATGAACGATCCGGCGGTCCGCGACATCCTGGTCGGCAGCCTGGGCTGAGCTCGGGCGGATCGACCGGGGATCGAGCGGCTGCGGCGCGAACCCGGACCCGTCGGAATCCGCCGATCGCTGCGACAGACGACGGATGCCCCGGCATCGCGCCCCTCGCGGGACGTGTGCCGGGGCATCCGATGTTCGGTGCTTACGCTCCGAGGCTCTTGCCGTGCGAGCCGAGCTGGCGGGTCGACTCGGCGACACGGGCCGCCATCGCCGACTCGGCGATCTTGCCCCAGGCGCGCGGGTCGTAGGCCTTCTTGTTGCCCACTTCACCGTCGACCTTGAGGACGCCGTCGTAGTTGGCGAACATGAAGCCGGCGACCGAGCGCGTGAACGCGTACTGGGTGTCGGTGTCGATGTTCATCTTCACGACGCCGTTGGCGACCGCGAGAGCGATCTCCTCGTCGGTCGAGCCGCTGCCGCCGTGGAAGACGAGGTCGAGCGGCTTAGGACCGGTGCCGAATTTCGCGGCGATGCCCTCCTGGATCTCGCCGAGCAGTTCGGGCTTGAGCTTGACGTTGCCCGGCTTGTAGACGCCGTGCACGTTGCCGAAGGTGAGCGCCGCGATCCACCGACCCTGGTCGCCCAGGCCGAGGGCCTCGACGACCTGTGTCACGTCGGCGGTGGTGGTGTAGAGGGCGTCGTTCGAACCCTCGTGCTGCACGCCGTCCTCTTCGCCGCCGACCACGCCGATCTCGACCTCGAGGATCGAGTTGATCGCCTTCATGCGGGGGAGGATCTGCTGGGCGATCTCGATGTTCTCGGCCAGAGGCACGGCCGAGCCGTCCCACATGTGCGACTGGAAGATCGGGTTGCCGCCGTCGGCGACGACCGACTCGGATGCCGTGATGAGCGGCAGCAGGAAGTCATCGAGCGCCGGCTTGGGGCAGTGGTCGGTGTGGAGCGCGACGGTGATCGGGTAGCTCTTGGCGACCTCGTGGACGTACGCGGCGAACGCCAGGGCGCCGGTAGCGCGGGCCTTCACGGTGTGGCCCGCGAAGTAGTCGGCGCCGCCGGTGGTGACCTGGATGATGCCGTCGGATCCGGCTTCGGTCAGGCCCTGGAGGACGGCGTTGATCGACTGCGAGCTGGCGGCGTTGATCGCGGGGTACGCGAAGCCTCCGGCCTTCGCGCGGTCCAGCATCTCGGCATACTGTTCCGGGGTGGCGACGGGCATGAGTGCTCCCTAGTTCTGGTTCTGCTCGGGTGTGATCGGAGAAGTTCGTCGGGAACGAGCCTAGCGAACGGCGCAACATCGGTTACCCGAGGCGGGCACGGACCCTGGCCCCCGCGAGTGGGCGATCTGCCGCTGGTGAAAGAATGACGATTCCTTCGTGTCATGTGGGCGGAAACCGCTGATTCGCCTGGAGGAGCCTGGTTAGAGTGACGACATGGTGAGCCTGACCGCGGACATGAGTCCCCTCCATCCCGACCGCAACCTCGCGCTGGAACTCGTGCGCGCGACCGAAGCAGCGGCGATCCGCGCGGTGCCCTTCATCGGGCGCGGCGCCAAGGAATTGGCGGACGGGGCGGCCGTCGACGCGATGCGCGCGTTCTTCACCACGGTGAACTTCGACGGCACGATCGTCATCGGCGAGGGCGAGAAGGACGAAGCGCCCATGCTCTACAACGGCGAGAAGGTCGGCAACGGCCGCGGGCCGCAAGCGGATGTCGCGGTCGACCCGATCGACGGGACCTCGCTGACCGCCGCCGGCCGCAACAACGCCCTCTCGGTCATCGCGGTGTCGGACCACGGCACGATGCTCGACGCTTCGACCGTGTTCTACATGGACAAGCTCGTCACCGGCCCCGCCGGCGTCGGGAGTCGTCGACATCCGGCTGCCCATCGGTGAGAACATCCGCCGCCTGGCCAAGTCGCTCGGCAAGCCCGTCGACGAGATCGTCGTCTCGGTGCTGCACCGTCCGCGACACGACAGGCTGATCGAGGAGATCCGCGAGGCCGGCGCCGGGACGCGTCTCATGAGCGACGGCGACGTCGCCGGCGGCATCAACGCTGCGCGCCACAACGCTCGCACCGACATGTGCGTGGGCGTCGGCGGCAGTCCGGAGGGCATCGTGACGGCCTGCGCGATCAAGGCGCTCGGGGGTCACATCCAGGGCCGGCTGTGGCCGCGCGACGACGACGAGCAGCAGAAGGGCGTCGACGCGGGCCTGAGGTTCGACGGCCACGTCTACGAGGCCGACGACCTCGTCAAGGGCAGCAACACGATCTTCGTCGCGACCGGCGTGACCGACGGTCAGCTCGTCGCGGGCGTGCGCCGCGAGGGCGGCTACGTGTACACCGAGAGCGTCGTGCTGCGCGGTGCCTCGGGCACCCTGCGGCGCATCTCGTCGGAGCACCTCGTCTCGAAGTGGCTCTGACGGGCGCCGCGAGCTCCCGGAATCCTGGGGCACGCGACGCGTGTGCGCGTTGTGGCCGTTTCGTGACGACCCCGTGAGCGAACTCTGGCAGAATCGGACGCGGGTCGACGCCGACTCGTGTTTCCGATGCGAGGGAGTTTTCGATGTCCGGACAGCTGGGCGGTTCCTCGCCCCAGACCGGTGCGCATGCCGTGGTCCAGAATGCGGTCGTCACGAACGCCGTCGATCCTTCACGGCGTCCCGACGTCCTGCTGCGCGTGCGCCGCGAGGAGGGTCACGAGGTCAGCGCGTGGTGGATGGTCGGCGCCTTCGTCGGTGTCTCGCTCGCCGTCATCGCCCTGCTGAGCTTCGTTCCCGGCGGCGCCTGAGCTTCGCCCCTGACCGCGTCGGGGTGGCGCTCAGGGACCCGGGGCGACCCTCGCGCGCAGGTCGCCGAGGTCGGCCGTCACCGTGTTCGCCTTCGAATCGTGCGTGTCGGTGTCGACGGCCAGGGTCTGGTCGAGGAACTCCGGCGCCGTGAGCCGGCGCGGCGACTTCTCGATGGCGGTGGGTTCGCTCATCGCGTCGAGCTTGGTCGCATCGATGCCCGGGAAGCGCCGCGCGCTGACGAGCACGCGCGACTCGAGCGAGCCCGCGAAGCGGTTGTAACTGTCGACGGTGCGCTCGATCGCGCGGCGCAGATCGTCGGCGTGCCCGGCGAGGGAGCCGAGCCGCTCGTACAGCTGGTTCCCGAGGTCGAACAGCGTGCGAGCCTCGGCCGAGACGTCCTGCTGCGTCCACGTGTAGGCGACCGTCTTGAGCACCGCCCAGAGATTGACGGGTGACGCCAGCGCCACCCGTTTGCCGAAGGCGTAGTCGAGCAGCGACGGATCTTCTTCGAGCGCGGCGGCCAGCAGCGACTCGCTCGGCAGGAAGCACACCACGAACTCGGGGCTGGACGACAGACCGGACCAGTACGCCTTCTTCGCCAGCGCGTCGACGTGCGCTCGGACCGCCTTGACGTGCTTGTCGAGGAGCGCGCGGCGTCGACCGGCCTCGGCACCCTGTGCGGTGAACGGGATCGCGCTCGCCTCGAGATACGCGTCGAGCGGCACCTTCGCGTCGACGGCGATCGCCTTGTCGCCGGGGAGGCGGATCACCATGTCGGGGCGGCCGGCTCCGGCATCCGATACCAGCGAAGCCTGCAGATCGAAGTCGACGTATCGCGTGAGGCCCGCGGCCTCGACCACCCGGCGCAGCTGGGTCTCGCCCCAGACGCCTCGGGTGGCGCCGGAGCGCAGGGCTCCTGCCAGCGACTCGGTCGTCGCCCGCAGCGCCTCGTCGGACTCGTGGGCGCGTCGCAGCTGCTCGGCGAGCGAGCCGTACTGTGTGTGGCGCTCGCGTTCGAGCTCGCTCACCTTGTTCTGCATCGCGACCAGGGTCTCGTGCACGGGCGCCAGGGCGCGCAGCACCGACTGCTCGCGGCGCTCGCGCTCTTCGCGCGAGGCCTGGTCATGCCGGGCCTGTGCGGCGAGCTCGCGGTAGAGGAGCTGCTGGTGCTCGAGCTGCGCCTGCACGCCGTGCCGGGTCGCGTCGGCCGCCGCGAGGCGGGCCTGCAGGTCGGCGTGCTGCCGCGCTGCGCGCGCGCTCCCGCGGGCGAGACCGGCCGCCCAGCCCGCCAGAGCGCCGAGGAACAGCGTCGCCAGCGCGATGATCGACATCAGGAGTGTGTCCATGGGATCAGGATGCCGGGGGCCTCCGACATGGGAGCGATGTCAGGCGACGGCGAACGTGGGCTCGGGGAGCTCGGCCACGGCGATCTGCGACACGCGCACGCCGGCGGCCAGGGCGAGCGCGTCGATGTCCTCGGCGGCGAGGCGCCGGGCGGCATCGATCATGACGTGGGCGCACGCGAGGGCGTCGGCGGTGGCGTTGTGGTGGGCGAACGCGCCGAACCCGGCCTCGGCCGCGACGAACGGCAGGCGGTACGACTCGAGCTGATACACGCGCCGGGCGACCTGCAGGCTGCAGGCGTAGCGGTAGGCCGGCGTGAGGTCCGCGGTCGCCTCGCAGGCGCGCTTGATCACTGCCATGTCGAAGCCGGCGTTGTGTGCGACGAGCACATCGGCGCCGACGAACGCGGCGATGTCGGGCAGCTGTGCGCTCCAGGTCGGCGCGCCGACCACGTCCTCGGCGGTGATCCCGTGGATGCGGGTGTTCAGCTCGAAGAACCGGTCGTGCGGAACCGGCGGCTGGATCAGCCATCCCGTCTCGGCGACGATCTCGCCATCGCGCACTCGCACCAGGCCGACGGCGCAGGCCGATGCGCTGCTGGAGTTCGCCGTCTCGAAGTCGATCGCGGTGAAGTCCAGTGGCACGTGCCCAGACTCACCCGGACGCCGCCTGGCTCGGCCCAGGCGCGCCGCACTCGATCGGCCTAGGCTCGGATCGTGGCGGACCGCGAAGAGATGTCGACCTCGTTCGGAGCAGCCGCGAGCGCCTACGAGTCCGGCCGGCCGGAGTATCCCCGCGAGGCCGTGGAGTGGCTGCTCGCCCCCGGTCGTCGCGACGGCCACGCGCTGCGGGTCGCCGATGTCGGAGCGGGTACGGGAAAGCTCACTCGCACGGTCGTCGAGATCGGAGCCGAGGTGGTCGCGGTCGATCCCGACTCCGCCATGCTGGCCGCGCTGCGCGCCAACGTCCACGGCGTCCCCACGTTCGTGGGAAGCGCCGAGCGGATGCCGCTGCCCGACGCCTCCGTCGACGCCGTGCTTCTCGGTCAGGCCTGGCACTGGGTCGACCCCGAGCCTGCCGCGGCAGAGCTCGGGCGCGTGCTGAGGCCGGGTGGGGTGCTCGGGCTCGTGTGGAACATCCGTGACGAGTCCGACCCGTTCGCCCGCGGACTGACGGCGATCATGCACGCGAGCGAGGCCGAGCGGCTGATCTCCGAGGGCGGGCCGGCGGTGGGTGAGCCGTTCGGCCGGCTCGAGGGCCGGACCTGGCGTTGGGTCCGGACGATGGCTCGAGCAGAGCTACTGAACATGGTCGCCTCGCGCAGCTACGTCATCACGGCTGCGCCGCAGGACCGCGACCGGATTCTCGGCGGGGTCGGCACCCTGTTCGAGAAGAGCTGCCGGGTCGAGGGCGGCGTCGAGGTCGTCGACCTGCCGTATCGCACGGAGGCGTTTCGCGGCATCCGTCTCTAGCTGTCGCTAACGTGACGGCATGCGCACGCTCACCGTCTGCAACTTCGTCACCGTCGACGGCCGATACGAGGACGACGACCACGACATCGCCTCGCTCTTCGAGCATCAGCACCCTGACTACGCCGGTGCCGACAGCTTCGACCACTACACGACGAGCCTGCTGCGCGAGTCGGGCACGCTCGTGCTCTCGGGCCGCCGCTCGGCGCTGGGCAACCTGGAGTACTGGACCGGAGTGCGGGAGGACTCTGGCGCCACGGCCATCCGGCGCGAGTTCGCCGAACTGATTCTCGGTGGGGAGAAGGTCGTCGTGTCCGACACGATCACCGCGGACGACCTCGCGGCGTACGAGAACGTGCGGATCGTGCGGGTGGGCGACGCCAGACGCGAGGTCGCAGCGTTGAAGGAAGGGAAGGGGCGCGGCATCCTGATCCTCCTCGGGCGGGTGCTGTGGAACGATCTGATGCACGCGGGACTCGTCGACGAACTGCACCTCGTGACGTTCCCGCTGATCGCGGGGTCGGGCGTGCCGCTCTTCGACTCCCGGCCTCCGGTCGCGCTGAAGCTCCTGGAGACGCGGGCCTGGGAGAGCTCAGGCAACGTGCTGATGCGCTGGCAGGTGGATCCCGCCTGACGACGGTGCATCGTTCGGGGAGCCCGTCAGAAAGGCGGCGGTGCACCACTGGCCGCGCTCGCACGGAAGACCGGGACTCGACGCTCAGGATGCACGACGTAGCGGCGCCCGGTGGGCGAGATCCACTCGATCGAGCCGCCGCTGCCCTCGATCTGAGTGACTCTCCAGCCACCGTGATGCTTCACGATGTGATGGCCCTTGCACAGCGGTGCGGTGTTCGCGAGTGACGTCGAGCCGCCGTGCTCCCATGCGAGCTGATGATCGATCTCACATCGGGAAGCAGGCATGCCGCATCCCGGTCCCATACAGCGATCGGATCGCCACTTCGTCAGTTTGCGAAGCGACGGCGGGGGCCGGTACTGCTCGCGCCCGACGGAGAGCACCATGCCGGTCTCTGGGTGGGTGAGCACGCGCATCCAGGAGGCGTCCCCACCGCAGAGCTCGCGTGCACGGTCGAGGGAGATGGGTCCGAGGCCCTCCACTACCGGCGGATCCGCGGATTCAGCGTTGTCGGTGAGAAGGGAGAGGACGGGCACTGTCACCACCACCGATGCGCGTATGCCCCGCGCCTCCCGCGGAACCGACGCGGTGACACCATCCATCAGGAGGTCGGTGAGTACATCGGCACGCACCTGATCCAGAGTGCGTTTCTCGTCTTCGCGACCCGTGATGGTCTTGGCCATCGCCGTGATCCGGCCGAAGATGCCCTGCACCTCCACCGCCGGCGCGTACGCCAGCAGCAGGGCCATCCCGTCGGCGCCGAGCTCCATCGCCACGCGCCGCGTCTCGACTTCCGCGCGGTATCGCTCGGGCAGCGTCGTCGCCTGTGCGGTCTCGACGAGAGCCCGCAGCGCGCGGCGGAAGGTGCCGACAGGCTCGGACTCCGCCAATTCGACCGCCCGAGCGGCGACGCCGGCGCGCAGCTCGGCAGGGATCTGATCGACTAGATCGACCAGGATCTCGGCGTGCCTCGCCGTCATGCGCGCGCCGCCGAGTGAGTCGAGAGCCTCCGGATATCGGTGCACGAGCGCCTCGGCGTGCGCGATCATCCTTCCGGCGGCGTACTCCGTCACGCGCATCGCCGCCGCGAGTTCCAGCCGGATCGACCGCTCGACGATCTCCGTCACACCTGCGCCACGTCCGACCGCATCCTCGAGCAGCTCCCGCCGCATGGCGTGCACCCGCTGCAGTCGCTGGGCGGCGAACACGGACTCCATGGCAGCCGCCTCGACCACGAGGTCCACGCTGTCCGGGATCGGCGCGGATCCTCCGTCGAACCAGGCCACGTCGGCATCTCCCGGCTCGGGATGCGGGGGAGGCGGGCCGTCGATCATGGTTCAATATTAGTACATATGTTCGAGTACGGCAATCTCTTGGTGAACCTGGAGCCCGGTCGACCGATGCGCCTACCAGGGCGGCGGGCGCGGCATCCTGCCCCACGTAGACTGAGTGCCCGTGGCTCTCACCATCGGAATCGTCGGACTGCCCAACGTCGGCAAGTCCACCCTCTTCAACGCCCTCACCAAGAACGCGGTGCTCGCGGCGAACTACCCGTTCGCGACGATCGAGCCCAACGTCGGGGTCGTGAACCTCCCGGACCCGCGTCTGCGAGACGCTCGCCGGGATCTTCCACAGCGAGCGGATTCTGCCCGCCGCCGTGTCGTTCGTCGACATCGCCGGCATCGTGCGCGGCGCCAGCGAGGGGGAGGGGCTCGGCAACAAGTTCCTTGCGAACATCCGCGAGGCCGACGCGATCGCGCAGGTCGTGCGCGGCTTCGCCGACGACGATGTCGTCCATGTCGAGGGCACGGTCGACCCCCAGAACGACATGGAGACGATCAACGCCGAGCTGCAGCTCGCCGACCTCGAGACGCTCGAGAAGGCGATCACGCGGTACGAGAAGGAGGTGCGCGGCAAGAAGCTCGATCCCTCCGTGCTCGCCACCGCCGTCGAGGCACGCGATGCGCTGCAGCGTGGGGAGCTGCTGTCGGCCTCGAAGATCGACCTCGAGCCGATCCGCGAGCTGGGCCTGCTCACCGCGAAGCCCTTCATCTTCGTCTTCAACGTCGACGAGGCCGTGCTGACGGATGCCGGACGCAAGGCCGAGCTCGAGGCTCTGGTCGCTCCGGCCCAGGCCGTCTTCCTCGACGCGAAGATCGAGTCCGAGCTGATCGATCTCGACCCCGAGGACGCCGCCGAGCTGCTGGCGTCCACAGGCCAGGACGAGTCCGGCCTCACTCAGCTCGCCCGCATCGGCTTCGACACGCTCGGACTGCAGACGTATCTCACCGCGGGGCCCAAGGAAGCGCGAGCGTGGACGATCGGCAAGGGCTGGAAGGCTCCGCAGGCCGCGGGCGTCATCCACACCGACTTCGAGAAGGGCTTCATCAAGGCGGAGGTCATCTCGTTCGACGACCTCGTCGCGACGGGCTCGATCCTCGAAGCGCGGGCGAAGGGCAAGGCCCGCCTCGAAGGCAAGGACTACGTCATGCAGGACGGCGACGTGGTCGAATTCCGGTTCAACGTCTGACACGACGGGCACGAGGGAACAGAGCATGACCGATACCCAGATCTTCGAGCCCGACGGCCGCGCCGTGCCGTACGCCGTGGAGGGCGACGGCCCCGTCAAGCTGGTGCTCATCCCCGAGCGCGGCCTCGCCGGCGATGCCCTGGGCGTCGTGGCGCACTACCTCGCGGAAGAGGCCGGTTTCCACGTCGTGCGCATCGGCACCGGCGCCGACTCGGACGAGTGCACGCTCGACGACCGCGTCGAGGCGACCGCGGCGGTCATCGACCACCTGGGCCTGGACCACGCCTGGATCGGCGGGCACGGCTTCGGCGGTACTGTGGCACGCGCGTTCGCCGCTGCACACACCGACCGCGCGGACGGAGTGCTGCTGCTCGGCGTCGAGCAGATCGAGGTCCCGCTCGCCCCGGCGATCCCGGTGCTGATCGTCCAGGGCACCGACGACGTCATCACGCCGCCGGCGCACGGCGAGCTGCTGCAGGCGGCAGCGCCCGAGCGGGCCAGCATCAAGACGATCGACGGCGGCGACCACGATTTCCCCGCGACGCATCCCATCGAGACGGCCGTCGTCATCGAGGAATACCTCGACTGGGACTGACCGACGACATGACCGCAACGCTCGTGGCGCAGGGCCTGGCCGGCGGGCACGCCCACCGCACGCTCTTCGATTCGCTCGACCTGACCGTCGCGCCCGGCGACGTCGTCGGCGTCGTCGGCGCCAACGGTGCCGGCAAGTCCACGCTGCTGCGCATCCTGGCCGGCATCGACGAGCCCCAGGCCGGCACGGTCCGCCTGGCTCCGGCCGACGCGTTCGTCGGCTGGCTGCCGCAGGAGCACGAGCGCGTCGCCGGCGAGACGGTCGCCGGCTACATCGCGCGGCGCACCGGCTGCGCCGAGGCGACGCAGGACATGGATGCCGCGGCCGCCGCTTTCGCCGAACCGGCGCGTCGCGCCGGCGGCCCTGACCCGCCGACGTCTACTCGGCTGCGCTCGACCGCTGGCTCGCCAGCGGCGCCGCCGACCTCGACGAGCGGCTGCCGGTCGTGCTCGCCGATCTCGGGCTCGAGGTCGACGAGCGACGCGCTGATGACCGTCGCTCTCGGGCGGTCAGGCGGCGCGCGTCGGCCTCGCGGCGCTGCTGCTGTCGCGGTTCGACATCGTGCTGCTCGACGAGCCCACCAACGACCTCGACCTCGACGGGCTCGAGCGGCTGGAGGGCTTCGTGCGCGGGCTGCGCGGCGGCGTGGTGCTGGTGAGCCACGATCGCGAGTTCCTCGCGCGCAGCGTGACCCGGGTGCTCGAGCTCGACCTCGCGCAGGCGTCGAACCGGGTCTACGGCGGCGGCTACGACGCGTACCTCGAGGAGCGCGCGACGGTGCGTCGCCACCAGCGCGAGAAGTACGACGAGTTCGCCGACAAGAAGGCCGACCTCGTCTCGCGTGCCCGCACGCAGCGGGAGTGGTCGAGCCAGGGCGTGCGCAACGCGATGAAGAAGGCGCCCGACAACGACAAGATCCGGCGGAAGGCCTCCACCGAGTCCAGCGAGAAGCAGGCGCAGAAGGTGCGCCAGATGGAGAGCCGGATCGCGCGCCTCGACGAGGTCGAGGAGCCCCGCAAGGAGTGGCAGCTCGAGTTCACCGATCGGCGCCGCGCCGCGGTCGAGCTCGGTCGTCTCGACGCTCAGCGACGCGGTGTTCCGGCAGGGCGACTTCACGCTCGGACCGGTGTCGCTGCAGGTCAACGCGGGGGAGCGGATCGGCATCACCGGTCCGAACGGCGCCGGCAAGTCGACGCTGCTGCGCGCGCTGCTCGGGCGGCAGGAGCCGCGACGGGGACCGCGAGCCTCGGCGCAAGCGTGGCGATCGGCGAGATCGACCAGGCGCGATCGCTGCTCGTCGGGCCCGGCCGCTCGTCGACGCGTTCGAGGAGCACGTGCCCGACATGGCATCGGGCGAGGTGCGCACGCTGCTCGCGAAGTTCGGACTGAAGGCCGACCACGTGAATCGCCCGGTCGACGAGCTCTCGCCGGGGGAGCGCACCCGCGCCGGGCTGGCGCTGCTGCAGGCGCGCGGCGTCAACCTGCTCGTGCTCGACGAGCCGACGAACCATCTCGACCTGCCGGCCATCGAGCAGCTCGAGCAGGCGCTCGAGTCCTACGACGGCACGCTGCTGCTGGTGACGCACGACCGGCGGATGCTCGACACCGTGCAGATCGACCGTCAGTGGCGCGTCGAGGCGGGGGTCGTCTCGGAGCTGTAGAGCCCCTAGCGCCCCTGGCGCTTCTTGAACGGCTTCGGCTGACCCTTGACCGCCGGCGCGCGACCCTTGCCCTTGGAGGCCTTCGCCTTGCCGCCTTTCGAAGCGGCGGGCTTGTCGGCGCGCGTCTGCGGCGCCGCCTTGACCCTCGCGCGAGCCTCCGGAACCAGGAGGAATCCGGCCTTCGTCAGGCGCGTCGGTCCGTTGTCGCGCGTGAAGAGCGGTGAGCCGACCTCGTCCTCGAGCTTCTCGATGGACGTGTACAGCGAGGCGAGTGGGATGCCGAGGGATGCCGCCGCACGGGGGAAGTGCAGCTCCTCGGCCACGGCCAGGAACCGCTGAAGCTGGGCGACTTTCACGGGGGTCCTCTCGGTGGGGCATCCGATCGCCGCCCCACCCCAGGGTAGGCGCACAGCGGGTGGGCTCGTGCCCGGCGCTCTGGTGGATCGCCGGATCAGGTGGGTCGAGTCCGGCACCTGGGATGACGCGGCCGGCCCCCGCGGTTTCACACCCGGACGGCCTCGCGTCAGAACGCGACGAGCACCTTGAGCGCCTCGCGCGCGTCCATCGCGGCGTAGCCGGCCGGGACATCGTCGATGCCGACCGTGCGGTCGAACACCCGGCCCGGATCGATGTCGCCGCTCAGTACCTGGCCGACCGCCTCCTCGAGGTAGGCCCGCACCGGCGCCGGGCCGCCTGCGAGCATCGCGTTCTTGCCGAACAGCGAGTCCCAGCCGATCGGCGCCGACTCGTACTGGGGCACTCCGACGCGTGAGATCACCCCGCCGGGGCGGACGACGCCGTACGCCTGCTCGTAGGCGGGAATGTGCCCCACCGCCTCGAGCACGACGTGACTGCCCTCGCCGCCCGTGAGCTCCCTGACCCTCGCGATGCCCTCCTGGCCGCGTTCGGCGACCACGTCTGTTGCGCCGAACTCGACGCCGAGGTCGGTGCGCACGGTGTGCCTGCCCATCAGGATGATCCGCTCAGCACCCAGCTGACGCGACGCGAGCACCGCCGAGAGCCCGACCGCACCGTCGCCGATCACCGTGACCGTCTTGCCTGCTTCGACGCGGCCCATGAAGGCGGCGTGGTAGCCCGTCAGATAGACGTCCGACAGTGTCAGCAGCGACGGGAGCAGTTCGCTGCGCTCGTCGACGCCGGGCACGGCGACGAGGGTGCCGTCGGCCTGCGGGATGCGCGCGAACTCCGCTTGCAGACCACCGACCCGGCGGGTGCCGTAGAAGCCGCCGTGGAGGCACGACGTGTGCAGGCCCTCGCGGCAGAAGACGCACGTGTTGTCGCTGTAGACGAACGGCACGATGACGAAATCGCCCCTGCGGACCGTCGAGACGGCCGATCCGGTGTCCTCGACGACCCCGATCAGCTCGTGGCCCATCGTGCGGCCCTGCGGGTCGGGCTTCATCGAGTGGTACGGGTGCAGATCGGACCCGCACACGCACGCCCGGACCGCGCGCACGATGGCGTCGGTGGGCTCGAGGATCGAGGGGTCCGGCACGGTCTCGACGCGCACATCGCCGGGTCCGTACATCAGGGTGGCCTTCATATGGAGATCCCTTCGGAGGAGGATGCCGCAGCCGCGGCATCCTCGATCATCCACCCAGAAGCTGGTTCCGCAGTCGCTCAGACCGCTTCAACAGGAGAATCGCGCTTCCAGAATGCGTGACCCGCGACAGGGTCGAGGACCGCAGCAGCCACCCGAAGGGGCTAGTCCGGCGGGAGGAAGTACGTCCGCGCCAGCGGCGCGATCTCGAGGTGCTCGGCGTCCGAGCGGGTGATCCATCGCAGCTCGGCGATCTCGGCGCCGACCTCCGGTCCCTGGGATCCGATGTCGGCGGTGAAAACGTCGGCGACCACCAGGTGCCCGGGCTCGTTCGCCGCCGCAGCGGTGAAGGATCCCAGCGGCTGAAGCGCATGCGGATCGACGAAGACGCCCAGCTCCTCGGCGAGCTCGCGGCTGAGCGTCTGGCTCGCCGATTCGCCGGGCTCGGGCTTTCCGCCCGGCTGCATGAACGCCGTGGTGCCGGTCTTGCGCACCAGCAGCAGCCGCCCGGCCTCGTCGGTGATCACGGCTGCCGACACGTGGATCAGGCGCGGCTGGGCGTGGTCGGCGGTGGGTGAGGTCACGGTGGCACGGTAACAGGTCGCGCCCATGCGGGCCGACGTAGAATCGCGTGTGCCTTCCGAGACCCCTGCCACGCCCGACCTGCCGGCCAGCGGCATCGATCCGGCCGAGCTCGCCGTCACTCTCAAGGTGCTCGCCGGGATGGCGGGCCTCGACGAGACCCACCCCGACTTCGTGGCGGTGCGTCAGGCGACCGCGAAGATGTTCAAGGCCGTGAAGAAGGTGCGCCGCCGCGAGATCCGCGACGCCATCGCCGAGGCCGACCGCGCCGTCGTGGCGGCGACGGCCACGGGTGCCCCCGACCGGATCGACGACGAGACCCGCGGCATCCCGATCAGCACGGCCACCACCGCACCGACGGCCGGCACGCTCCTGAAGGCCCGTGCGTGCTACATCTGCAAGCAGCCGTACACCGTGGTCGACGCGTTCTACCACCAGCTGTGCCCCAGCTGCGCGGCGATGAGCCACGCCAAGCGCGACGCGCGCACCGACCTGACGGGCAAGCGCGCTCTGCTGACCGGCGGACGCGCCAAGATCGGCATGTACATCGCGCTGCGGCTGCTGCGCGACGGCGCCCACACCACGATCACGACCCGCTTCCCGCGCGACGCCGTCCGCCGCTTCAGCAGCCTTCCCGACGCGCCGGAATGGATCGACCGCCTCAAGATCGTCGGCATCGACCTGCGCGATCCTGCCCAGGTGATCGGCCTCGCCGAGGACGTCGCGGCGGCGGGACCCCTCGACATCCTCATCAACAACGCGACGCAGACCGTGCGGCGCTCGCCGGGGGCCTACCAGCCGCTCGTCGACGCCGAGCTGGCGCCGCTGCCGAGCGGCCCGCTGCCCGAGCTGGTCACGTTCGGACACACCAACGACCAGCATCCGCAGGCGCTGGAGCGATCGGTGACCGCTCATCCCATCCTCGCGGCGGCCGCCGCGCGCGCGGACGAGCTGACCGAGCAGGCCATGGCCGCCGGGTCCAGCTCGCTCGAGCGGCTCGCCGCGGGAACGGCCATCGACGCCGGGGGACTGGTGCCCGACCTTCACGACGTCAACTCCTGGACGCAGCGCGTCGACGAGGTCGATCCGCTGGAGATGCTCGAGGTGCAGCTGGCGAACACGACGGCCCCCTTCCTCCTGGTCTCCCGGCTCCGACCCTCGCTGGCGGCGAGCGACGCCCGGCGCACCTACGTCGTCAACGTCAGCGCGATGGAGGGGGTCTTCCAGCGCGGCTACAAGGGGCCGGGGCATCCGCATACCAACATGGCCAAGGCGGCCGTGAACATGCTCACGCGCACGAGCGCCCGCGAGATGTTCGAGACCGACCGCATCCTGATGACCAGCGTCGACACCGGCTGGATCACCGACGAGCGCCCTCACCCCACCAAGGTGCGCCTCGCCGAGGAAGGGTTTCACGCACCGCTGGATCTCGTCGACGGCGCAGCCCGCGTGTACGACCCCATTGTTCGCGGCGAGGCCGGCGAAGACCTGTTCGGGGTGTTCCTCAAGGACTACGCGCCCGGCGCATGGTGAACCTGCCCGTACCCGGCCGCCGCGTCGTCGTGCGCTACCTGCTGCCGTCGGGCCAGGCGACGGACGCCCTCGGCGAGCTGCTGAGCGCGGATGAGTCCGAGGTCGTCGTCGACGGCAAACGCGGGATCGAGCGCATCCCGCGTGCCGACATCATCGCCGGCAAGGAAGTGCCCCCGCCACCGCCCTCGCGGCCTCGCCGCACGGGCGATTGACTCAGTCCGTCCCCACGACAGTGCTGCGGCGCTCGATCAGGATCGTGTCCCGCCATGCCCCTGCGCGCGGTCCCGCGGCCGAGCGGGCGATCCGCTCACGGGTGCCGATGACGCGGAAGCCGAGCGCCTCGTGGAGACGCAGACTGGCGGCGTTGTCGGGAAAGATGCTCGATTGGATGGTCCAGACTCCGGCGCCCTCTGCCGCCGCGATGAACGCCTCCAGCAGGGCCCGGCCGACGCCCTGCCCGCGGGCATCGCGCGCGATGTACACGGAGTGCTCGATGACGCCCCTGTACGCGGGCCGTGTGGACGTGGCGGATGCCGCGACCCAGCCCGACACGATATCGCCGTCGTTCACGGCGACCAGCCTGAGGCCGGGCAGTCGCCCCGCGTCGAACGACTCCCAGGTGGGCGTCGCCGCTTCGAAGGTCGCCTCACCGTCGGCTATGCCCTCGGCGTAGATGGCCTCCACGGCGGGCCAGTCAAGGGGCTCCATCGGCCGTATGCGGGTCATTTATCCAGCCTGCCGCGTGCGGGCCTGCTCCGAGGCGCTCACACGCGGGTCAGTTCTCCCAGTTCCACTCGACCTGGTCGCGGCCGTCGGCCTCCGTCTCGACCGAGGCCGATGGCCGGAGGCTGCGGGTCGCGGCCCTCAAGTGCTCGAGGTCGGCGGCATCATCCGGCTCCGGAAGGTCGGTCGTGACGGTCCTGGCGACGATCTGGCTGGCGGGTCCGACCAGGAAGACCGCCCTGCCGGCGCTACCGTCCTCTGTCACGATCGGGAGGTCGATCGTCGCTGCGTCATGCCCCTCGGCCAGCGCAGCGCTGTACTGCATCAGCGCATCGGCGATCGCATCGCTCGTCATGAACTCGCCCCCCGCGTAATTCACCACCATCATGCTGATTTTCTACCCGATGTCGGGGGATCCGCACGGGGGGTTGCGTGGACCGGCGGTGCTCGCTAGGCGTGCCTGATCATGCCTCACGTGTCAACCCCCTCGGGCCCGGACATGCGGCGCAGCATGCTCGAGGAGAGGAGGTGTCGCCGATGAACAGGTCGCAGACGGACCACACGCGAAAGAGCGCGCGGGAAGACGGGGACGACGGCTCCGGCGGCTGGACCCGGGCGCAGGAGCGTTCTGCGGAGTCCGGTTTCGTGCCGCGCCGTCCGCGTCGTTGGGAAGAGCCGACGCACCGCCTGCTGCCGGCCGCAAGGTACGAGTAGCGGGCAGTCGTGCTCGGCCGGTCCTCGGTCCGGCCGAGCATGGCACGTCAGGGATCGATGGCGCCGTCCGGAATCGGGACGACGGCGATCTGCGTCCCCGGTGTCAGCAGCAGATACGCCTGGCGCGGCGCGCCCTCGCCATCGTTGACGGACAGCCAGTGCACGCCCGCGGCGATCCCCGTCGAGATCTCGTCCAGCAGGTCACTCAGGTCGCGACCGCCGACGCTGTAATGCTCGCCGCCGTAGAAGATGTCAATGCGCTTCATCGCTGGTCTCGCTCGCCGTGCTCTCGGCGGGTTCCGGGACGAGGTAGAGCCCGGCCGGGGAGTTGGCCGTGTACACCAGCGCGTCGATCCAGGCCATGTTCAGCCGCGGCTTGCGGCTGCCGTAGTACTTGTAGACCAGCGAACTGCGCGGGTGGACCCACACAGTGGTGCGGCCGTCCCCGATGCTCGTGTCGTCCTTCCACGTGAAGTGGAACGGCTCCCCACGGCGGAGCTTCGTCCCGATCACGAGCTGCAGATGAGCGAGCGTGCGGTCGTCGAAGTCGACCTTGACCGTTCCGTCGTAGATGAATTTTCCCACCGCGACCTCCGCGTGCCGTCGGGCGAATGCAGCAGACGGGGGCAGCTGCGGGTGGCACCTGTGTTCATGCTTTCGTGCCGGAGCACCCGCGCCAATGCCCTTGACACCCGATGGTGCGCAGAGTAGCCGCCAGGGGCCTGACGCTGCTGCCCCGGCGCGAGTGTCGTATGGTCGACCGGCAGCATCGTGATGATGCCGGAGTTCTTCCGCGACGAGGCGCAGACCGATTCAGCGGGGGACGGCGAGGCCTCCCCGCAGCCGTAGATCACCTCGCACGAAGCGGTGCCCGGTGCGGGATCGGAATGGGCTTGGAATCGGTCGAGACCATGTGAGCCAGGCGTCGGGCGGCGGTCGTCAGCACATCCTCGAGTGCGGGATAGGTTTCCACTCGCGGTCCGCCGTACACCCACACCGTCTCGTAGCGGTGGTCTGCGGTCCGCTCGACGTAGGCGATCAGCGCCTCGTCCGTCTCGTCGTCGGCGGGGCGGTCGCACAGCCGCCATGATTCCTCGCCCAGCGGCATGAGCTCCAATCGGTGGACGTCTCCCATGGTCATCTTCATCTCCTTGTGAGAGCCGACCGCTCCGTGCGGCGGGCGCAGCGTCGGTCTGTGGTTCGACCGACGGTCGAAGCATCCGTCCGTGCCGGTCGCCAGGGCGAGGGGCTTGACACTCGTCGCGACCCCCGGTACCGAAGACGTATGCCTCAGCACGACCTCGACGATGATCACGACGATCTGACGATCACTGACATCAGGCCGGAGGACGCAGCGGAGGTGCTGACGCTGCAGCGGGCGGCCTTCGTGCAGGAGGCTCTGATCTACGGCACCGTGCAGATGCCTCCGCTGACCCAGACGCTCGATGAGCTCCGCGCTGAACTCGTCGACAATCTCGGCTGCGTGGTGCGCGCCGGCCACCGGATGATCGGCGCCGCCCGCGCGCGGCGAGACGGAGACCTGCTGCTGGTCGGACGGCTCGCCATCGCCCCCGACGCTCAGGGGCGCGGTGTGGGCACGCGTCTGCTGGCCGCCGTGGAGGAGCGAGGGTGCGCCGTGGGATGCCGCGAGGCCGAGCTCTTCACCGGGTCGCTCAGCGAAGCGAACCTTCGCCTGTACGAACGCGAGGGCTACCGGGAGACCACACGCGTCGCCGGCGACGACGGCGTCGAGCAGGTCTTCCTGCGCAAGCCGCTGGCCGGCTCACCGGCGTAGACGCCGCTCCACAGCGTCGGTGGCCGGTGCCAGGATGGGGCCATGCCCGAGTCTCCTGAGGTGCAGGTGCTGGTCGAGTTCCTGGCCGAGAACGTGACTGGCCGAACGCTCGCCCACGCCGACGTGCTCGAGTTCCGCGCGGTCAAGACGCGCACTGCGCCGCCGACGGGGCTGGTCGGCCGGACCTTCACCGGCGCCGAGCGTCACGGCAAGCATGTCGCCCTCGCCCTGGAAGACGGCACCCGGCTCGTCGTCTCACTCGGCCGTCACGGGTGGATCCGATGGCGTCCCGCCGGCACCGACGAGCCCCCGCCCGCGGGGGCGCCCCCGGCGCTGGCCGAGTTCGGTCTCGACGGCGGCGACCGGTTCGAGGTGACCGACGCGGGCAGCTGGGTCTCGCTCGGTCTCTTCGTGGTCGACGACGCGCTGGCAGTGCCCGCGATCGGCAAACTCGGCCCCGATCCCGCGGCCTCGGAGTACTCCCCGGCCGATCTCGACGTGGCGCTCGGCGGCCGCCGCAAGCAGGTCAAGGCGGTGCTGCAGGAGCAGGAGTCGATCGCGGGGATCGGCAATGCCTATTCCGACGAGATCCTTCACCTCGCGAAGATCTCGCCCGTCGTCCACGCCGCCGCGCTCGACGACGGCGCGCGCGAACGACTCTACGAGGCGATCGTCGCGACGGTCCGCGGCACCATCGACGCCCGGCGCGGCATCCCGATCGATCAGCTGAAGGCGGCGAAGGTCGAGGCGATGCGCGTGCACGGTCGCCCGGGTGAGGCCTGTCCGGTCTGCGGCGACACGATCGGCGAGCTGACCTTCAGCGGCGCGGCGGCGCACTACTGCCCGACCTGCCAGACCGGTGGCGTGGCGCTGTGAGGCCGGCGGCGTCGGCGGCCATGCCCTGCACCGCGGGTAGCATGGGGGCCATGACTTCTTCGCAGACCCCCGCCCCCGTCGCCCTGCAGCCGATCTCCGACGAGAAGAACCTGCTCACTCAGGTCGAGTCCGGCGGATCGTGCTGCGGCGGCAGCAGCTGCAGCACCGTCTGATCTCGCACTCCGCCGGCGATAGGTCGAGGCCTCGATGACCGACGAGCAGCTTCACATCACCCCGCGGCTCGGCCGCATCCTCATGTCGGAGGAGGCGATCTACGGCCTGATCCTCGTGTCGGGGATGGTCGTGGTCAGCGGGACGAACTCGGGAACCGCGCTGAACGCCTTCACCACCGTGGCGGTCACGGTGATCGTCTTCTTCGCGGCCCACGTGTACGCCGGCACCCTCGGGCGCCTCGCGGCGACCGACGGGAACGCGGGGTTGCGCGCAAGCCTGCGGGCCTCGCTTCGCCAGTCCGGCGGAATGCTGCTGGCCTCGGTCGCCCCACTGGTCGTGCTCCTTCTCGGTGCGACGCAGGTGATCGACGACACCACCGCGCTGTGGACGGCGCTCATCGTCGACACTGTCATCCTCGGCGCGCTCGGCTGGATCGCCGTCGCACGCTGGAGCACGCACTGGCTTCCGCGGATTCTCAGTGCCCTGCTGACGGCCGGGTTCGGCGGCATCCTGATCGCGCTGAAGGCGATCATCCACCACTGACCCTGCGCCAGAACGACAGAGGGCCCAACCGGATCACTCCGAGTGGGCCCTCTGTCGTTCACGTCAGTGCGAGACCGGCGGTGTGAAGGGCTGGTCGACCGGCTTGCGGACGAGGAACGCCCCGACCAGCAGCGGCAGCGAGAGGATCGCTGCGATGAGGAAGGCCGCGTGCGTGCCCGCAGCCTCGGCCGCCAGCGCATCGGCTCCCGAGTCGCTCGCGGCCGCCGTCGCCGACGACATGACGCCGAACATCAGGGCGATTCCGGCTGCGCCGGCGACCTGCTGCGCGGTTCCGACGACGGCAGAGCCGTACGAGTAGAACTTCGGCTGCAGGGAGGCCAGTGACGCCGTGAACAGCGGAGTGAACGACAAGGCCAGTCCGACCGACAGCACGGTGTGCGCGATCGCGATGACCCACACCGGGGTGGTCGGCGTGTACGTCGTGTAGAACCACAGCACCGACGTGGTGATGATCGCGCCCGGCACGAGCAGCACCCGCGTGCCCCAGCGGTCGTAGATGCGGCCGATCCAGGGCCCGGCGAGTCCCATCGCCAGCGCGCCCGGCAGCACGATGAGGCCGGTGTCCAGAGCGGAGACTCCGACGACGCGCTGCAGGTACAGCGGGAGGATCGTGATGGCGCCGAAGAACGCCATCGACATGATGACCATCTGGCCGATCGACAGAGAGAAGTTCGCCGAGCGGAAGACGCGGAGGTCCAGCAGCGCGTCGTCCTTGCGCTGCAGCAGGACCTGGCGCCAGGCGAACAGTCCGAGTGCGATCAGGCCCACCGTGAGCGAGACGATGAGCGACGCCGTCGACAGGTTCTGGGCCGCCACGGCCTCTTCACCGGTGCCGTGACCGCCGCCGCCGAGCTGGCTCAGGCCGTACACCAGCCCGCCGAAGCCGAGCGCCGAGAGGATGACCGAGAGAACGTCGATGGGTGCTTTGGTCGTCTCGCCCAGGTTGTGGATCCAGCGCGCGCCGATGACCAGCGCCACCAGTGCGATGGGAAGCACGATGGCGAAGATCCAGCGCCAGTTGAGGTTCTGGAGGACGGCGCCGGCCATGGTCGGCCCGATCGCGGGAGCGAGCGAGATGACGATGCTGACACGGCCCATCATGCGGCCGCGGATGCCCGGGGGCACCACGGTCATGATCGTCGTCATGAGCAGCGGCATCATGATCGCCGTGCCCGAAGCCTGCACGACGCGGGCGACCAGCAGCATCGGGAAGCCGGGGGAGAGGACGGCGATCAGTGTTCCCACGGAGAACAGTCCCATCGCGGCGATGAACATCGCACGCGTGGTGAAGCGGCGCAGCAGGAAGCCCGTGATCGGGATGACCACGGCCATCGTCAGCATGAACGCGGTGGTCAGCCACTGGGCAGCCAGCGCCGTGATGCCGAGATCGGTGATGAGGTGAGGGATCGCCACACCCATCGTGGTCTCGTTGAGGATCGCCACGAAGGCGGCTGCCAGGAGCAGCCAGATGACGCGGCTCTCCTGCCTTCCCAGAACGGGGGCGGAAGCTGCGGCTACCGGGACGCTGTCGGTGGCGGGCTGCGTGGTGGTCGAGGCCATACGGCGTCTCCTCGGGAATCGGCGAAGTCAGAGGCCACCCGAAAGATGGCAAGCCTCCAGGGTAACCACCGGCTCCGACATCCCATTCCCGCCCGACGTGACGGAATGCGAGCGGACTACTGCTCGAGCGACTCCTGGTCGACCGGAACGTCCCACTTCTCGGAGCCGATGGCGTTGGTCGAATGGGGCGTCGGCTCGCGATCCTTCAGGCCCGCGGGCGTGGGGTTGACGATCTCCTCGTGCGGGATGGCCTGCAGTTCGTCGATCTCCTTGCGCAGGGCCGCCAGATCGGAGCCGTCATGCGGGGGATTGTGGGGCGTCGAGGTCATGGCGTCAGCCTAGCCCGCACCCTCCCGCGCGTCAGTAGGCTCGCAAGGGTGAGCATGCGCGGAGGCGGAGGCGGAGGGGCCGGGATGAGCGGCCACGCCGGTTTCCGCGGGGTCGACATCGCGACGCAGAAGCGCATCAACGCCGAGGCGCCCAGGATCCCGGACCTGCGCGGGCGTGTGCTGGCGCTGTTCCGTCCCTACGGCTGGCCGCTCGCGATCACCGGCGTGATCGTGGTGGTGGGAGCCGGCCTCGCCGTGATCCCGCCGCTCATCGTGCAGCGCATCTTCGACGAGGCGCTGTTCCCGCCCGATGGCGCAGCCCCGGACATGCCGCTGCTGTGGCGTCTCGTGCTCGTGATGGTGGCGCTGTTCCTCGCCTCGGCGGGCCTGGGCGTGCTGCAGACCTGGTTCACCTCGACGGTCGGCAACAAGGTCACCGGCGACCTGCGCGTGCGGCTGTTCGATCACCTGCAGGCGATGGAGCTCGGGTTCTTCACTCGAACCAAGACGGGCGTCATCCAGTCCCGCCTGCAGAACGACGTCGGCGGCGTCTCGGGTGTCCTCACGAACACCTTCACGAGCATCCTCGGCAACGCCGTCACCGTCATCGCCTCCCTGATCGCCATGATCATCATCGACTGGCGGCTGACCCTCATCGCCGTGGTCATGATGCCGGTGCTCATCATCGTGCAGCGCCGCGTCGGCCAGGTGCGGGCGCGGATCGCGGGGGAGACGCAGGAGTCGCTCTCGGAGCTGACGTCCATCACGCAGGAGACGCTGAGCGTCTCGGGCATCCTGCTGTCGAAGTCGTTCAACCGCCAGCGCACCGAGTCCGCGCGCTATGCCGACGAGAACCGCAACCAGGTGCGTCTGCAAGTGCGACGGGCCATGAGCGGCCAGGGCTTCTTCGCGGTGGTGCAGGTGCTCATGGCGAGCGTTCCGGCCGTGATCTACCTGGTCTCGGGCTACTTCATCACCGGCGGCGACGCCGTGATCACGGCGGGAACGGTCGTCGCCTTCACCGCCATCCAGGCACGGCTGCTCATGCCGCTCATGGGCCTCATGCGGGTCACGCTCGACCTTCAGACCTCTGCCGCGCTGTTCGCCCGCATCTTCGAGTACCTCGACCTCGAGCCGGCGATCCGCGACGCTCCCGATGCGATCGCCGCTGAGGACGCGCCGGGGCCGCTGGGCCGCATCGAGTTCCGCGACGTCGTGTTCCGCTATCCGGATGCCGCGGCCGACACCCGCGCGACGCTGCAGGGCATCACCTTCACCGCCGAGCCCGGCCAGCACGTGGCGTTCGTGGGCCCGTCCGGGGCGGGCAAGACGACGGTGCTGTACCTCACGCCGCGCATGTACGAGGCATCGGGCGGCGAAGTGCTCTTCGCCGGTGAGAACGTGCGGCGCCTCCGCCAGGAGTCGATCATCGACAGCGTCGGCATCGTGTCGCAGGAGACCTACCTGTTCCACGCCACGGTCGCCGAGAACCTGCGCTACGCCAAGCCGGACGCGACCGACGAGGAACTCGTGGCGGCGTGCCGCGCGGCGAACATCCACCACGTCATCGAGCGCTTCGACGAAGGCTACGACACCGTGGTGGGCGAGCGCGGCTACCGCCTCTCCGGCGGCGAGAAGCAGCGGATCGCCATCGCCCGCGTGCTGCTGAAGGATCCGCCGGTGCTCCTCCTCGACGAGGCGACGTCTGCGCTGGACACCGTCTCGGAGCGCGTGGTCCAGGAGGCGCTGGATGCCGCGGCCCGCGGCCGCACGACCCTCTCGATCGCCCACCGCCTGTCGACCGTGATCGCCGCCGACGTCATCCACGTGATCGAGGCGGGGCGCATCGTCGAGTCGGGCACGCACTCCGAGCTGCTCGCGCACGACGGCCTCTATGCCGAGCTCGCGGCGCAGCAGCTGGCCACGTCCAGGATCCTCGAGGCCGAGGCATCCGATCCGCCCGCCGACCATCCGGACCGCCGCGCGGACCGTCCTCCCGCCGGTGGGGTGCGCGAGGCAGACGCGCCGACCACGGGGCTCACAGGCCAGTCGCTTCCCGAGACGCCAGGCCTGGGACTATGACGTCCAATCCGGCAGGAGCAGGGAGTCGACTCCGCTGTCGCGCCGGTCAGAAGGTCGTCGAGGTGCGGTAGCGACCGGGCGGGCTGCCCCGGTGGCGGGTGAAGGCGCGGTTGAACGCGTACTCGCTGGTGTAGCCGACCGCGCGGGCAATCATGACGGCGGGCTGATCGGTCTGCCGCAAGAGGCGGGCGGCGAGGTCCATGCGCCAGCGGGCCAGGTAGGCGAGGGGCGGTTCGCCGACATGGCGGGTGAAGCGGCGGGCCAGCGTGGAGCGGCTGACGTTGGCGGCCGCGGCGAGGCGGTCGAGGGTCCACGGCGCGGCGGGCTGGGCGTGCAGCAGGCCCAGAGCGGTTGCGGTGATCGGGTCACGCATGGCACCCAGCCATGAGGGTGCGGGTGCTGCACGCAGCCAGATGCGCAGGACGTGAATGAGCAATAGGTCGAGCAGGCGGGAAACTGCGGGGTCGGATCCGGTCTCGGCACGAGAGCCGGTTTCGTGCGCCAACAGATCGAGCAGGCCCCGCAGAGCCGGGAGTTGCTCCGAATCTGCGGTGGGGACATGCAGCACCGGGGGCAGCAGGCTGAGCAGGGGGTGGGCGACGTCGGTGTCGTAGGTGTAGCCCGCGCACAGGATGCGGGTGCGTGTGCCGGTGCCCTCGAGCACCAGTTCGCCCTCGGGGGTGATGAGGGCCGCTTTGAGATCTTCGTCCAGGCGGCGCGGGGACAGGCCGGTCTCGCTGGCCAGTTGGTGCCGGGAGCCGGCGGGCAGGAGTACCACGTCGCCAGGCGACAGCAACTGCGGTGCTGCTCCGTCGGTGATCAACCAGCACGTCCCTCTGAGCACGGCGTGGAAGGAGGCGCCGCGGCGAGAAGGGAGCTCGATCGCCCACGGTGCGGCCCCGACGAATGTGGCCATCAGTGCGCCACGCACCCGTGCAAGGTCGAGCACATCACCCAGGACATCCACGTCGCCACGCTATCGCACACGTCGATGGTCGGTGAGACGATGAGACAAGAAAACGCCCCTTCCAGGCATTCACAGTCTCACCGGACTGGTCCAGCCTGGACTCATGAACATCACAGCACGCACCGCGCTCGTCACCGGCGCCAATCGCGGCCTCGGCCGCGCTCTCGTCACCGCGCTGCTCGACGTCGGCGCGGCGAAGGTCTATGCCACGGCCCGGGATCTCAGCGGACTGCCCACGCACGATCGCGTCGTGCCGTTGCGCCTGGAACTGACGGATCCGGCCTCCGTGGCGGCTCTGGCATCGTCCGCCCCCGACACCGAGCTGCTGATCAACAACGCCGGTGCCGCCGCCTTCGCCTCGCCATTGGACGCCGATCTCGCCGCAGTCGCTCACGAGCTCGCCGTCAACTACACCGGTCTGGCCACCGTGGCCCGTGCGTTCGCGCCGGTACTTGCTGCGAACCGAGGCGCGATGGTGAACGTCCTGACCCTGCTGTCCTACGCTCCGGCTCCGTCGATGGCGGGGTACTCCGCGGCGAAGGCGGCCGCTCACTCCCTCACCCTCTCGCTGCGCTCGACCCTGGCGAGGCAGGGGATCGCGGTGCACGGTGTGTACCCCAGCGGCATCGACACCGACATGCTCGCCGGGTGGGACGTTACCAAGGCCGCCCCCGCTGACGTCGCCGCTGAGATCCTCGCCGGCATCGGGAGGGGAGACGAGGACATCTATCCCGATCCTGTGTCGGCCGGGATGAGCGAACTCTGGAGCAGGGACCCGCGCGCCTTCGCCGCGCAGTTCGCCGCGATGGGAGCGTGACGGTGTCCCGTATAGCCGTGCTCGGGTTGGGGTCGATGGGCTCCCGTATGGCCGCCCGCCTGGTGGCGGCGGGCCACGACGTGGTCGTGTGGAATCGCACTGCAGCAGCCGCCGAGCCGCTGCTGGATGCGGGGGCCCGCGCTGCGGCCACACCGCGAGCCGCCGCCGCGGGCCGCGATGTGGTGCTGAGCATGGTCCGCGACGACGCGGGCGCCCGGACCGTCTGGCTCGACCCGAAGATCGGGGCCCTCGCCGGGATGTCCGCGTCCGCACTAGCGGTGGAGAGCTCGACGGTGACCCCAGCTTGGGCGCGCGAGCTGGCCCGGCGTGGTCGCGATCACGGCGTCGCCGTGCTGGACGCTCCGGTGGTGGGCTCCCGGCCGCAGGCCGCAGCGGGGGCGCTGATCTTTCTGGTGGGCGGCGAGGTCGAGCACCTCGCCCGTGCCGAACCGATGTTTCTGGCGATGGGAGCTGCGGTCCATCACATTGGCCCCGCGGGCGCGGGCGCCCAGTCCAAACTGGCGGTGAACGCCCTGTTCGCGATTCAGGTCGCCGCGGTCGCCGAACTGTTCGGCGCGGCCGCGCGCGCGGGACTGCCTGCCCAGGCCATCGCCGACGCCGTCGGTTCCACACCCGTCGCGAGCGCGGCAGTCGTTGCGGCGGCGCAGGCGATGCTGGCGGGCGCGCACGTCCCGTCGTTCCCCGTGGAGCTGGTCGTGAAGGACCTCGGGTACGTCGCCGACCCCGCCACCCCGATCACCACGGCAGCCTTCACGGTGTTCGAGCGGGCGGTGGCCGCGGGCCACGGGGCGGCGAACATCACCGCTGTGGCCAGGCTGTACGACGTCTGACCATACCCGCGCCGAGGGATGGGCAGCGGGCCAACCGCCCGCTACCAGAGGCGGGCCGCGGCCAGGACATCGGCGACCGAGGGGTCCAGCTCCCGCGCGGCATCGCCCGCTCGGTCCCAGAGCTCGCGCGTGAAGGCTCCGAGCTCCCGCCGGTAGGCGTCGTCGGCGTGCACGCGCCCGATGTCGACGAGCGGCGGCAGGTCCATCGACAGGATGAGACGGACACGGGATGCCGCGGCCCGCGGCTGGCCCGCCTCATCCAGCACCGCGATTCCGCCCGCGAGGGCCTCGAGGTAGTCGCGCAGGACGGGGAGCTCGCCCTTGTGCTGGGTGATCGAGGAGCCGTCGAACCGCTCGCGCCACTGCACGACCACGTCGGGGATGACGTCGAACGAGCGAGCACGGGTGTACATCTGCTGCGCGACGATCTGGTCCTCGTACGACTTGCCGACCGGGAACCGCAGCCCTTCGCGGCGCCACAGGTCGGTGCGGCTGACCTTCGACCAGGCGACGATGTTGCCCGACGCGTCGGGGTGCTCCGCCAGAGTCGTCGCGACGCGCGCCGGGTCGGTGGCCGCCGTCACCCACGGCTGCACGACACCGGTCACATATGCGCCCGTCGCGACGCCACCGGCGTGGTCGGGGCGCAGCCGCACGTAGGCGCCGACGGCGAAGTCGCTGCCGCTCCCGTCCACCGTGGCGACGAGGCGTTCGAGTGCCGACGGCGTGTACCGGTCGTCGGCGTCGAGGAAGGCCACGAACGGCGTCTCGACGAGGTCGAGTCCGGTGTTGCGCGCCGCGCTCAGCCCGCCGCGGATGTCGTGGTGCACCACCTTCATCCGCGGATCGGCAGCGGCCGCGGCGTCGAAGATCGCGCCGGTCGAGTCTGCCGACGCATCGTTCACGAGGACGGCGGTCCAGTCGGTCAGCGTCTGGGCCCGCAGCGAATCGATCGCCTCCTGCGCGTAGGCGGCGACGTCGAAGCCGGGCACGATGACTGTGACGACGGGGGCGAGCGGCGAGGTCACCCGCCCGATCATACGGCGGCGACGGACGCCGCGACCGCGTCTGCCACGGCATCCAGCGGCTGGCGCAGCCAGTGCGGGAAGGTGAACCGCACGGCGGTCTGGGCGACCTCGGCAGGGATGCCCATCGCCGTCAGCACGTGGGAGGGCTCGTCGCTGCCGGCCGCGCAGGCCGACCCGCTCGAGGACACCACGCCGCGTCGTTCGAGCTCGAGCAGCACCGCCTCGCCGCTGGTGCCGGCGAACGTGAAGCTCGCGGTGCCGGGCAGCCGGTGCACGGGGTCGCCGGTCAGCTCGGCCGAGGGCACGGTGGCGAGGACGCGGGCGATGAAGCGGTCGCGGATCATCGTGACCGCAGCGGATGCCTCGGCCCGGCCGGCTTCAGCCAGTTCGAGCGCGGTCGCCAGGCCCACGGCTCCGGCGACGTCCTCGGTGCCGCTGCGGCGGCCGCGCTCCTGCCCGCCGCCGTGCAGGAGGGGCTCCAGCGGGATGCGTCCGCGCACGCCCAGCACCCCGGTGCCCTTGGGGGCTCCGAGCTTGTGCCCGGCCAGCGAGATGGCGTCGACCCCGAGGTCGGCGGCCGACAGCGGCAGCCAGCCGGCCGCCTGCACCGCGTCGATGTGCACGGGCACGCCGTGCTCGCGCGCCACCGCGGCGATCGCGGCGACGTCCTGCACCGTGCCCACCTCGTTGTTCGCGTACCCGATGCTGAGCAGCGCGGTGTCGTCGCGGAGCGCGCGGGCGACGGCATCCGGATCGATCCTGCCCACGCGATCGACGCTCACGTGGGTCGACTCGAAACCGTGGACGCGCTCGAGGTAGTCCACCGACTCGAGGATCGACTCGTGCTCGATCGGGCTGGTCACGACGTGCCGCCGGCCGGCCTGCGCGGCCGCGATCGCGATGCCCTTGAGCGCGAGGTTGTTGGCCTCGGTGCCGCCCGAGGTGAACACGATGTCGCTCGCGCGCAGGCCGAGCACGCGCGCGACCCGCGAGCGCGCGTCGGCGAGGGCGTCGGCGGCTGCCTCCCCGACGGTGTGGTGGCTCGACGGGTTCCCGTACCACTGCGTGAGGTACGGCATCATCGCCTCGAGCACCTCGGGGCGCACGGGCGTCGTGGCGGCGTTGTCGAGGTAGAGCATGCTCATGTCCGTGGGCTCAGGCGATGTCGATGCGGACGTCCAGGCCGAGGTCGAGCGCCCGGGCGGAGTGGGTGAGGGCGCCGACCGAGATCACGTCGACGCCGGTCTCGGCGATCGCCTTGACGGTCTCGAGCGAGACCCCGCCCGATGCCTCGACCGTCGCGCGGCCGGCCACCTGGGCGACGCCCGTGCGGAGGTCGTCGAGCGAGAAGTTGTCGAGCATGATCGTGCCGATGCCGGCTGCGAGCACCGGCTCGATCTGCTCGAGCCGGTCGACCTCGACCTCGAGGTGTGCGGTGTGGGGCAGACGATCCTTCGCGGCGACGAGGGCGTCGGTGATCGACGCGTGCGTGTGCGCGAGTACGGCGAGGTGATTGTCCTTGGCCATGACGGCGTCCGACAGCGAGTAGCGGTGGTTGCGGCCGCCGCCGTCCCGCACCGCCTTGCGCTCGAACGCCCGCAGGCCCGGCGTCGTCTTGCGAGTGTCGGCGATGCGGGTGCCCGACTCGGCGACCTCGGCGACGTAGAGATTCGTCAGGGTCGCGATGCCGCTCATGCGCTGCACGAAGTTGAGGCCGATGCGCTCGGCGGTGAGCACGGCTCGGGCCGGTCCGGAGACGACGGCCAGCACCGCGCCCGTGGCGAAGAACTCGCCGTCCTCGACGAGAAGCCGCACCTCGACGGCCGGATCCGTCAGCCGGAAGGCGGCGGCGAACACCTCGCCGCCGCTGAACACGCCGGGCTCGCGCGCGACGAGGTCGGCGGTGGCGACGGCGTTCTCGGGGATGAGGTACTCGCTCGTGAGGTCGCCCCAGGGCGCGTCCTCTTCGAGCGCGGCGCCGACGACGCGGTCGATGGTGGCGCGGTTCAGCATGCGAGGGCTTCCTTCCGGGGTGGTTCGACGGCGATGAAAGCACGGGGAGAGACCGGCGTCTTCAGCGCATCGGGGTCATCGGAACGGCAGTGCGCTCCCACGGACTCACGCCGGGCCTGCGCCGCGGCGACCAGCTGCTGCGCCACAGCGAGGAGGTTCGCGTCCTCGAACTCGCGCTCGGTGCGGGGAGTGCGATCCTCCGCCGCCCAGGCCGCGAGGACGGATGCCGCATGCCCGAGGCCCCGCTCGTCGCGCACCAGCCCGGCGTGGTCCCACATCAGGTGCTGCAGCGCCTCGCGGCTGAACGCCGGGGCGCCCGCAACAGGTTCGGCTACGGCGGTGACGGGGGCGGTGGCGCGCGGCGGGAGCCCGCCAGATTCCGGATGCCGCGTCCGCCGCGATCACGTCGCCGGCACGTGCGCCGAACACGGCGCCCTCCAGCAGCGAGTTCGAGGCCAGGCGGTTGGCGCCGTGCACACCGGTGCGCGCCACCTCGCCGACGGCGTAGAGCCCGGGGATCGAGGTGCGTCCGTGCAGATCAGTGGTCACGCCGCCCATCAGATAGTGCGCGGCGGGCGTCACCGGAATCGGCGCCACGGCCCAGTCCAGTCCGCGGGCGCGGACGGCCGCGTCGATCGTGGGGAACCGGCGGGCGAGGAACTCGCGGCGCTCCGCCTCGGTGGGGCGCAGTCCGGTGGCGTCGAGGAAGACCGGCCGCCCGTCCTGCAGGTCCATCTGACGCGCGATCGCCCGGGCGACGATGTCACGCGGCGCGAGCTCGCCGTCGGGGTGCGCGTCGAAGGCGAAGCGCCGGCCGTGCTCGTCGATCAGGGTCGCACCCTCGCCGCGGACCGCCTCGGAGACGAGGAACGCCTCGCCGGCGCCGATGATCGTCGGGTGGAACTGGAAGAACTCCAGGTCGCGCACATCGGCTCCGGCGCGCAGCGCGGCGGCGATGCCGTCGCCCGTCGCGACCGGCGGGTTCGTCGTGTGCGCGTACAGCTCGCCGGCGCCGCCGGTCGCGAGCACCACGGCGTCGGCCGTGACGCGCTCGTGGGTTCCCGCGACGGCGGGCGCGGCATCCGTCTCCTCCCGGTCGTCGATCAGCAGCTCGACCCCGGCGACGCGGCCGGCCTCGATCACGAAGTCGACCAGGAACGCGTGCTCGATGACCCGCGCGCCGCTCGCGCGGAGCCGGGCGACGAGCGCCTTCTCGATCGCGGTCCCCGTCGCGTCGCCGCCGGAGTGCAGGATGCGCGGGTAGGAGTGCGCGGCCTCGAGCCCCTTCACGTAGGCGCCGTCGGCGCCGCGGTCGAAGGCCACGCCGAGGTCGACGAGCTCGCGGATGCGGGCGGGTCCCTCCTCGACGAGCACGCGCACGGCCGCGGGGTCGGCCAGTCCGGCGCCGGCGACGAGGGTGTCGCGGACGTGGTCCTCGACCTTGTCGTCCTCGAACATCACGCCCGCGATGCCGCCCTGGGCGTACCGGGTGTTGGCGTGCTCGAGGACGTCCTTGGTGACGAGCGTGACCCGGCAGCCGTGCTCGACGGCGTGCAGCGCGACCGTGAGGCCGGCGATGCCGCTGCCGACGACGATCGCGTGCACGGCCCGGCCGGGATCGGTCACGAGGCGTTCTCCCACCCCGAGGCGGGCGCTGCCGGCGGCTTGGCGGCGAGCATGCGCTCCAGCGCCAGGCGCGCGGGCCCTGCCACATCGGCGGGCACCGTGATGCGATTGCGCACCTCGCCGGCCACCAGGCCCTCGAGCACCCAGGCGAGGTATCCCGGGTGGATGCGGTACATCGTCGAGCACGGGCAGACCACCGGGTCGAGGCAGAAGATCTCGTGCTGCGGGTGCTGTGCGGCCAGGCGCTGCACGAGATTCACCTCGGTGCCGATGGCGAAGGTCGTCGGCTCGGTCGCCGCCTCGATCGCCTTGCGGATGTAGTCGGTGGAGCCCGACTCGTCTGCGGCGTCCACGACGTCCATCGGGCACTCCGGGTGCACGATCACGCGCACGCCGGGGTGGTCGACGCGGGCCTTCTCGATCTGCTCCACGCTGAAGCGGCGGTGCACCGAGCAGAACCCGTGCCACAGGATGACTGTGGCGTTGTAGAGCTCGACCGGCGGAGGACCCGCCGAGCGGCTTGCGCGGGTTCCACATCGGCATCTGCTCGAGCGGCACGCCCATCGCCTTGGCGGTGTTGCGGCCGAGGTGCTGGTCGGGGAAGAACAGCACGCGGCGTCCGCGCTCGAAGGCCCACTCGAGCACGGTGCGGGCGTTGGACGACGTGCACACGATGCCGCCGTGCCGCCCCACGAAGCCCTTGATGGCTGCGGAGGAGTTCATGTACGTGACCGGGATGACCGGCACCAGGCCGTCGGCGTCGGGGGCGTCCATGTCGCCGTAGACCTCGGCGAGCTGCTCCCAGCACTCCTCGACCTGGTCGATGTCGGCCATATCGGCCATCGAGCAGCCGGCGGCGAGGTTCGGGAGGATCACGGCCTGCTCCGGCTGCGAGAGCAGGTCGGCGGTCTCGGCCATGAAGTGCACGCCGCAGAACACGATCGCCTCGGCTTCGGGGTGGGCCTTGGCGGCGTTCGCGAGCTGGAAGGAGTCGCCCACGTAGTCGGCGTGGGCCACGACCTCCTCGCGCTGGTAGAAGTGGCCCAGCACGACGACGCGCTCACCGAGAATCGCCTTGGCTGCGACGATGCGCGCGTCGAGCTCGGCCTCGGACGCGTCGCGGTACTCCCGCGGCAGCTCACCCTGACGCGGGGATCCGGTCGGGATGACGTCGCCCATGGACGAGCCCGGACCGTACCCGGGTCGGATGTCGAAGTCCCACGGCCCCGAGGCGAGATCGGTGTTGCACGTCTCGGCCGTCGAGGCTCCGGCGACGATCGCCTGGATGGCGTGATCGACGGAGGCGTCGGCGGCGGGCCGGGGCTGCAGGGTGATGTTGACTGCGGGCATGTCGTGCTCTTTCAGTGGGGGATGCCGAGGGGACCGCGGTCGGCGAGCTCGACGCCCTGGTCGTAGCGGTACAGCCGTGCCGGCCGGTGACTGCCGGTGCGGAAGCTGTCGGTGGGGATGAGGGTTCCGGAGTTCTCGACCTGGCGGCGGAAGTTCGCAGGGTCCAGGCGCTTGCCCAGGATCGCCTCGTACACCTCGCGCAGCTCGGCGAGGGTGAACTCGTCGGCGAGGAGGCCGTGGGCGATCCGGCTGTAGCCCACCTTGTTGCGCAGGCGCCACAGCGCATAGTCGACGATCGCGTTGTGGTCGAACGCCAGCTCGGGCAGACCGGTCGCGTTGAACCACTGGACGTTCTCGACGTTCTCGTCCGGAATCTCGTCTGGCCGGATGAGCGCCCAGTAGACGATGGAGATGACACGGCTGGGGGAGCGGTCCACGTCGCCGAAGGCGTACAGCTGCTCGAGGTAGCTGGGCGCCAGTCCGGTCGTCTCGCCGAGGGTGCGGGCGGCGGCGGCATCCAGCCCCTCGGCCACATCGAGCCAGCCGCCGGGCAACGCCCACTGGCCCTCGTGCGGATCTCGCGTGCGCCGCACCAAGGGGATGGCGACGGTCGCGGTCTCGCTGCCCGGATGCCGGCGCAGCGTGAAGATCACCGTCGAGACGGCCACGCGCGTGGCATCGACGGCGGTTTCCGTCGTTCCGGGGAAGGTGCTGGTTCTGGTCATGGTGACTATTACTCCTGAAAGCCATCTTAGTGTCACTGTGACACGAAGTGCAAACGACGGCGAGTGCACAGGTTCGATGCGTACGCTGAGCCTCCGAATCGCCGTCATCCTGCCCGAGGAGGACCATTGATCGTCGTCGACCTGCTGCTCGGCGCGCTGCTGCTGGCCGGCCTCATCGCAGGTGTGAGCCGGGGCTTCACCGGCAGCGTCGGGCTGCTCCTCGGATTGGTGGCCGGCGGCGCCGCGGCGTACTGGCTCGTCCCGCTGATCAACGACGCGCTGCCCCTGCAGTTCCGGCCGGCCCTCGTGGTCGCCTGCTCGATCCTCCTCGTGATCGCGGGCGCGGTCGCCGGCGCCGCGGCGGGATCCGCTCTGCGCCGGGGAGTGGACCGCACTCCGCTGCGCGCCGTCGACCGCGTGCTGGGTGGGGTGGCCGGAACCCTCGTCGCGGCCCTCGTCATCTCGCTCGCCGGGGTGAGCATCGCCGCGACCGGCATGCCCGTCGTGTCTTCCGCGGTCGCGTCGTCGTCCGTGCTGCGGACCATCGACCGCTTCACCCCCGCGCCGGTCGCCGCAGCCCTCGCGCAGCTTCGAGGCTTCGTGCTCGATGAGGGCCTTCCCGCGCTCGGCGACCTGCTGGAAACCGGGCCGGTCACCATCCAACCCGTCGACCTGGCCGATCCCGAGCTGGCGGCGGCCGCGGCCTCCGTCGCCCGCGTGTCGGGCACCGCCTACGCGTGCGGGCGCAGCTCGACCGGGTCGGGTTTCGTGGTCGCGCCCGACCGCATCGTCACGAACGCGCACGTGGTGGCCGGCGTGGAGACGCCTGTGGTCGAGCTGCCGGGACTCGGCGCGCGGGAGGGTCGCATCGTGTACTTCGATCCGGTGGACGACCTCGCTCTGATCGCCGTGGACGGCCTCGACGCCTCCGCGCTGGCCTTCGCCGCCCCGCTGAGCCCCGGAGCGCCGGCTGCCGTCCAGGGTTATCCCCTAGGCGGACCGTTCTCGATGATCTCGGCGGGCGTCGAGTCCGCCGGCGTCGCACCCGTGCCCGACATCTACGGCGAATCCGTCTCGCCGCGGGATGTGTACGCGCTGCGCGCCGCCGTGCGTCCGGGCAACTCCGGCGGTCCGCTGCTGACCGAGGACGGCACCGTCGCGGGCGTCGTCTTCGCCCGGGGTGAGGATGACCCGGAGCGCGGATACGCCATGACCATCGCCGAGCTCGCCCCCGTCGCCGATCAGGCGGCCGGGCTCACCGATCCGGTCTCGACGGGACGCTGCGTCGATTGAGTCGGAGCGGCCCGGCCGCGGCCGGGTGACCCGTTATGCTGGCACGGCAAGTCAATACGGCCCATGACCCGGGCGGGAGAGCCTCGGCAGACGTCATGCCGGGCACCGAAGGAGCAAGCCTCCCCGCCAATCTCTCAGGTACGCGTACCGCTCGGGTGAGGCCGACTCTGGAAAGTGGTTGCGAGCGCCTGCCCGCATCCCGCCGAAGGTGAAAGTCGCAGCATCCGCTCTCTTCGGAGACGGATGCCGCAGCGAAACTCTCAGGCCCATGACAGAGGGGGAGTTCCAGGGCGCCGTCCGGCGTCCACCCGACCGCGAACGGGAGAACTCATGACCGAACAGAACCTGTCAGAACCCCGCACGACTGCCCTGTACGAGCGCCATGTCGCGCTCGGCGCTTCGTTCACCGACTTCGGCGGCTGGTCCATGCCCGTCCGCTACAGCTCGGACCTCGCCGAGCACCACGCCGTGCGCACCACCGCGGGCCTGTTCGACATCTCCCACATGGCCGAGTTCCTCGTCACGGGCCGGGATGCCGGCGTGTTCCTCGACTATGCGCTGGCCGGGGCGATCTCGCCGATGCGGATCGGAAAGGCGAAGTACTCGCTCGTCCTCGCCGAGTCGGGCGGCATCGTCGACGACGTCATCGTCTACCGGATCGCCGAGGACCGGTTTCTCGTGATCGCCAACGCCGGCAACCGGGACGCGGTGGCGGAGGCGTTCGCCGAGCGGACCCGTCGCGCTCCCGTCGCCGCGGCGTTCGTCGAGACGCTTCCGGAGGGGGAGGGGACGCAGCTCTTCTCGAACATCGAGGGCGTGAGCGGAGGAGCCACCGTCGAGGACCTCACCGACGAGTTCTCGCTCATCGCCGTTCAGGGACCGTCGGCGCAGGCCATCCTCGAGGCGACCCACGTGTCCGACGTGCAGCCCTCACTCGCCGAGCTGGGCTACTACGCCTGGTCCTCCGCCTCCTTCGAGGGTGAGCAGGTGCTCGTCGCCCGCACCGGCTACACCGGCGAGGACGGTCTGGAGCTGCTCGTCGCCAACCGAGCTGCTCCGGCGCTGTGGGACGCGCTGCTTGCGGCGGGCGAGCCTCACGGGCTGGTCCCCGCCGGACTCGCAGCGCGCG
Source organism: uncultured Actinomycetota bacterium (assembly GCA_963754635.1). GTDB lineage: Bacteria > Actinomycetota > Actinomycetes > Actinomycetales > Microbacteriaceae > Microbacterium. Next base: position 949,692 of record CAVWGM010000003.1, read on the forward strand.
ACACTCTGCGCCTGGAGGCGGGTATGCCGCTGTACGGCCACGAGCTGTCGCTCGACATGGTTCCCGCCCAGGCCGGAATGGGCCGCGTCGTCGCCGTCGACAAGAGCGACTTCGTCGGCAAGGCCGGCCTCGCCGCCGATGCGTCCGCCGACGCCCCCGTGCTCGTGGGCCTGGTGTCGGAGGGCAAGCGCGCCGGCCGCGCAGGCTACGCCGTGCTCCACGGCGACGATCGCGTCGGGGAGATCACCAGCGGCGCCCTCAGCCCGACGCTCGGCCACCCGATCGCGATGGCCTTCGTCTCACCCGCCGTGAGCGAGCCCGGCACCGAGCTCGACATCGACGTGCGCGGCACCCGCATCCGCGCCACCGTGACCGCCCTTCCGTTCTACCGCCGCGCCCAGTGACCGTCCCGAGCATCCACCGGAGGAACCAGTGACCGATCTCAACAGCCTCAAGTACACCGCCGAGCACGAGTGGATCGCCCTCGACGGCGATGTGGCCACCGTCGGCATCACCGACTACGCCGCCGAGAAGCTCGGCGACGTCGTCTTCGTCGAGCTCCCCGCCGCCGGCTCGACCGTCACCGCGGGCGACGTCTGCGGCGAGATCGAGTCGACGAAGTCCGTCGGCGAGCTCTACGCCCCGCTCACCGGCGAGGTCGTCGCCGTCAATGACGCTGCCGTCGACGACCCCTCGCTGGTCAACTCCGAGCCGTTCGGCGAGGGCTGGCTCATCAAGCTCAAGGTCGATGCCGCCGCAGTGGCCGACCTGCTCGACCGCGACGCGTACGTCGCGCTCACCGGCGGCGACGCATGACGGGGGCCTTCGCGGCACGGCACATCGGGACGGATGCCGCAGCCCAGCGCGTCATGCTCGATGCCCTGGGCTACGACACCGTCGACGCCCTCGTCGAGCGCGCGGTCCCGGCATCCATCCATGTGAAGCCGCGTGAGACCAGCGACATCCCGCCCGCCGCGACCGAGGCCGAGGCGCTCGCCGAGCTGCGCGTGCTCGCGTCGCAGAACCGGGTCGCCCGGCCCATGATCGGGCTCGGCTACTACGACACGTTCACGCCGTCGGTGATCGCGCGCAACGTGCTCGAGAACCCGTCCTGGTACACCGCCTACACGCCGTATCAGCCGGAGATCTCGCAGGGCCGGCTCGAGGCGCTCATCAACTTCCAGACGATGGTCACCGACCTCACCGGCCTGACGACGGCCAACGCGTCGATGCTCGACGAGTCGACGGCCGTCGTGGAGGGCATGCTCGTGGCCCGCCGCGCGTCGAAGTCGCCGTCGGACGTCTTCGTCGTCGACGCGGACGCGCTGCCGCAGACCAAGGCGCTGCTCTCGCACCGCGCCGAGGCCGTCGGCATCGAGCTGGTCGAGCTCGACCTCGCGCGCGGTGCCACGCTGCCCGAGCAGCTGTTCGGCGTCTTCGTGCAGTACCCCGGTGCGTCAGGGCGCGTGTGGGATCCCGCCGGCGTCGTGGACGCCGCGCACGTGGCGGGCGGACTCGTCGTCGTCGCCGCCGACCTGCTCGCGCTGACGCTGCTGCGCTCGCCGGGTTCGCTCGGCGCCGATGTCGCCGTCGGCACCACGCAGCGCTTCGGTGTGCCCCTCGGCTTCGGCGGCCCGCACGCCGGCTACATGGCCGTCCGCGCGGGCCTCGAGCGCCAGCTTCCCGGACGCCTCGTCGGGGTGTCGCAGGATGCCGCGGGCCACCCCGCCTATCGCCTCGCGCTGCAGACCCGCGAACAGCACATCCGCCGCGAGAAGGCGACCTCCAACATCTGCACGTCGCAGGTGCTCCTCGCCGTCATGGCGTCGATGTACGCCGTCTACCACGGCCCCCAGGGGCTCACCGCGATCGCCACCGACGTCGCCCGCAAGGCCGAGGCGCTCGCGCAGCGGCTGCGCGAGCACGACCTGCACCTCGTGTCCGACTCGTTCTTCGACACGATCCGTGTGGTCACCCCGGGCCCGTCGAGCCGGGTCGTCGACCGCGCGCGCTCCCGGGGCTTCCAGCTCTTCTGGGTCGACGACGCGACGGTCGGCATCTCGGTCGACGAGACCACGACCCAGGACGACCTCGCGGCGATCGCCTCGGCCTTCGGGCTGCCGGACGCTGACGAGCACGGCGTGCGCGGCATCCCGTTCGACGGTGCAGAGCCGCTCGCGGGCGTGCCCTCGTCGCTGGCGCGGGTGGAGGAGTTCCTCACGCACCCGGTGTTCAACACGCACCGGTCCGAGACGGCGATGATGCGCTACCTCAAGCAGCTCAGCGACCGCGACTATGCGCTCGATCGCGGCATGATCCCGCTGGGCTCATGCACCATGAAACTCAACGCCGCGACCGAGATGGCGGCTGTGTCGTGGCCGGAGTTCTCACGCGTGCACCCGTTCGCCCCCGAGGCGGACGTGCACGGCTACCTCGCCATGATCGAGCAGCTCGAGGTCTGGCTGGCCGAGGTCACCGGGTACGACGCGGTGTCGCTGCAGCCCAACGCCGGCTCGCAGGGCGAGCTGGCGGGGCTCATGGCGATCCGCGGCTACCACCGTGCCAACGGCGACCTCGAGCGCACGGTGTGCCTGATCCCGTCCTCGGCGCACGGCACGAACGCGGCCTCGGCCGTGCTCGCAGGCATGAAAGTCGTCGTCGTCGCGTGCGACGAAGCCGGCAACGTGGACCTCGACGACCTCCGCGCGAAGATCGCCGCGCACGCCGACGCGCTCGCCGCACTCATGATCACGTACCCGTCGACGCACGGCGTGTACGAGCACGACGTGCTCGAGATCACGCAGGCGGTGCACGACGCCGGCGGTCAGGTCTACGTCGACGGGGCCAACCTCAACGCCCTGCTCGGCTACGCCCGCTTCGGTGACCTGGGCGGCGACGTGTCGCACCTCAACCTGCACAAGACGTTCGCGATCCCGCACGGCGGAGGCGGACCGGGCGTCGGGCCGGTCGCGGCCAAGGCTCACCTGGCGCCGTTCCTGCCCGGGCATCCGCTCGCCCAGCGCAAGGACCACGCCGGGGGAGTCTTCGAGGGCGGGGCGATCTCGGCGGCGCCTCACGGCTCAGCCGGCATCCTGCCGATCTCGTGGGCCTACGTGCGCATGATGGGCGCCCAGGGGCTCCGCGATGCGACCGCGGCGGCCGTGCTGTCGGCGAACTACATCGCGCTGCGGCTGAAGGACCACTACCCGGTGCTGTACGCGGGCGAGGGAGGGCTCGTCGCGCACGAGTGCATCCTCGACCTGCGCCCGCTGCGCGAGGCGACCGGCGTGACCGTGGACGATGTGGCCAAGCGCCTGATCGACTACGGCTTCCACGCGCCGACGATGTCGTTCCCCGTCGCGGGCACGCTCATGGTCGAGCCGACCGAGTCGGAGGACCTGGGCGAGATCGAGCGGTTCATCGAGGCGATGATCGCGATCAAGGCCGAGGCCGACGCCGTCGCCGCGGGGGAGTGGCCCGCCGGCGACAACCCGCTGGTGAACGCCCCGCACACGGCCGAGACCGTGGTGGTGGGCGAATGGGAGCACCCGTACTCGCGCGAGACGGCGGTGTTCCCCGTGCACACGCAGATCCGCACGAAGTACTGGCCCCCCGTGCGCCGGATCGACCAGGCCTACGGCGACCGCAACCTCGTGTGCGCGTGCCCGCCGATCGAGGCCTTCGCCTAGCCCCCGCGTCCCCCTCTTTTCGCTGAGAATCGCTCCAGCGCCTGAAACCCGCGCGGGTCTCAGGCGCTCGGGCGATTGTCACGGGAGGCGGAGGGGCGCCGGCGCGACGTGAGGGTAGCCAGCATCGCGGGCTGAGGGTGAAAGAGCTGGGGGATGCCGGCGGACAGCAGCTTCTGGCGCAGCGGCGCCGCGCGCATGACGTCGGCCCAGTCCCACCGGGCGAACCCTCGCACGTGCCGGCGCAGCCGGTCTTCGCGGATCTTCTCCTTGACGAACAGCGATCGGGATGCCGCGGCATCCTGTCCGTCGTACTTGCCGTAGCCGTCGGACTCGCCGATCGCGTCGCAGTCCTCCCAGAAGAAGTCGGGGCGATCCTCGAAGCCCTCGAAGTGAAAGGTCTGCTGCGGCGCGGGCGCGGGAAAGCCGAGCCACTCGATGACCGCCTGGCTGACGGCCTCGCCCACCGATTCGATGCGGTCGTCGACGCGCTGCCACGTCCACTCGAGCGTCCGGCGCCCACGACGATTGACCTGACGGTCGCCGATGCCGACGAGGTCTTCGAGTCGGCACATCCCGAGCTGCCGCGCCGAGACCGCGGCGTCGGCGACAGCCAGCGCGAACGCGGGCGGAAGCACCCGCACCAGGTCGACGACGGTCTCGGCGGGCGCGGTGACCGTGATCTCGCCGAGTGCGACTGTGGCCCGAGGATCCAGGCTGGTGTGCAGCACGACGTCGCCCTGGCGGTGGGACGAACGCGGCCGGGAATCGAGCACATGGATGTCGCGGGGCTCGCCGAACAGCGGCATCCCGAGCAGTGCCGCCGCCGACTCGAGACAGAACACCGTGCCCGGGCGCACCAGGGCGACGGCGTGCACGCGTGCGAGATAGCGTTCCCACGGCAGCAGGGCACGCCAGCGGTCGGTCGCCGCGTAGACGCCATGCCGCACGCGGCTCAGCGTGCGGTCGCCGCGGGCCTTGGGCACCGGCATCCCGTCGGTCGCGACGAGGAGCGGGACGGGAGAGGGGCGTGCACCCCGGACCAGCGGCATCCCCACATGTTCGCCCCCGCTATGCCGCGCCCCGTCCGCTCCCGCCCCACCCGTGCACATCCGCCTCTCCGGGCCTCCTGTGGAGAGCTCGGGCGCGGCTCACGCCCACCTTCGTCGAGAATCGCTCGAGCGGCCCGGACTCGCGCGAGTCTGAGCCGCCGGAGCGATTCTCACGGCGTGGGGGTGGGTGTGAGCGTGGGCGTGGGCGTGGGCGTGGGGGTGGGGGACTGGGCGGGGACGGGCCCGAACAGACCCGGCCAGAGGGCGACCGCCAGCGGGTAGCCGATGAAGGCGACGATGTCGATGACGGTGTGCGCGATCACCAGCGGCATCACGCGGCCCCAGCGGCGGTAGCACCAGCCGAAGACAACGCCCATCACGAAGTTGCCGATGATGGGGCCGATCCCCTGATACGCGTGGTACGCCGCACGCAGTGCCGCCGTGGTCAGGATGATCGACCACCACCCCCAGCCGAGCCGCCGCAGGCGATCGAAGAGGTAGCCGATGAAGATGACCTCCTCGGTGAGGCCGGCCCGGAGCGCGGCGAGCAGCAGCAGCGGGACGGTCCACCACGCGGCATCCAGCGGCGCAGCCTGCACCTGGACCGTGATGCCCAGCGCGCGCCCCGCCGCGTACAGCCCGAGTCCCGGCAGACCGATGGCAAGGGCGAGCAGGATGCCGCGGCCGGCGTCACCGCCGAAGTTCGTGAAGTCCAGGCCGATGCGGCGCAGCGCGCTGTGGCCCGGCTCCCAGAGCAGATAGATCACCAGCGCGACGAGGGCGAGCGCGAAGAACACGGCGAGACCCTGGTAGAGGACATCCCAGAACGCCGCGACATCCCGACGCGGATTCAGCTGGGTCTGCTGGGATCCGATGGGGGTCGGGCGCAGGAGGGCGCGCACCAGCGACAGCACGGAGTACACGGCCGATTGACCGACGGTGATCGCCAGGACGATCCAGATCTCCCACCGCAGCCGGGTGCGCTCGTATCCTGGCGGCACGGGTGCAACAGTGGGAAACCTGACGCCTGAGTGCGACTCGGATGGGCTCACTTTGTCAGATTGTCACATCAAGCGTCAGTTGAGTTAAGGCTCTGTAACGTTTTCGCCGATCGTTTTGACCATCTCACCATCGGTGCTTAGGGTTTTCCCATCCGCGCGCCGCCCGACTCCGGTCTGACGTGCGCGCACAACCTTGCACAGGAGGAACAGTGAGAATGAAGCGCATCTCGGCCGCGGTGGCGCTCACCGCGGCGGGCGCATTGGTGATTTCGGGCTGCGCCGCCGGTGGCGGCGAAGAGGGCGACGACTCCGGTCTCGTCGAAGGCTCGTCCATCACCGCTGCGTGGAACCAGCCGTTCTACTCGATGAACGGCAACACGTCGTTCGGCAACGCCACGGCCAACAACAACATCAATTACCTGACGCTCGACGGCTTCAACTACTACAACAACACCCCCGAGCTGGTGAAGAACGAGTCCTTCGGCAGCTACGAGCTGGTCAGCGAGGACCCGCTCACGGTGAAGTACACCGTCAACGAGGGTGTCAACTGGTCTGACGGCACGCCGATCGACGCGGCCGACTTCCTGCTCTACTGGGCAGCTGAGTCGCGCGCGCTCGACACTCCGGACTTCGACCCGGCCGACTTCACGGACCCGGACACCGGTGAGTTCACCGACGCGTTCCCGACCGATGTCGTCTACTTCGATTCCGGCGCGACGCCCGACTCGGGCCTCGGACTCGTCTCGGAGACTCCCGAGATCAGCGATGACGGCCGTTCGATCACGCTCGTCTACGACAAGCCGTTCGTCGACTGGGATGTCACGTTCGCCACCATGGGTGAGATGCTTCCGGCGCACGTCGTGGCCAAGAACGCTCTCGGTCTCGACGACAACGAAGAGGCGAAGACGGCCCTCCTTGAGGCGATCGAATCCAACGACGCCGAGGCGCTCGCTCCCATCTCGAGCTTCTGGAACAACGGCTTCAACTTCACCGAGATGCCCGAGGACCCTGAGCTCGTCACCGCGAGCGGCCCGTACATGATCACCGACTTCGTCGCGGACCAGTACATCACCCTCCAGGCCAACCCTGAGTACAAGGGTGACAACTCCGCGAACATCGAAGAGATCACGGTCCGCTTCATTCCTGACCCGCTCGCTGCGGTGCAGGCACTGGAGAACGGCGAGGTCGACATCATCTCGCCCCAGGCCACGGCCGACATCAAGACGGCGCTCGACGGTATCGAGAACATGACCGTTCTGACCGGTCTCGAGGGCACCTACGAGCACGTCGACCTGCAGTTCGACCAGGGCAAGAACCCGGAGAACATCTTCTCGAACGCGAAGGCTCGTGAGGCCTTCATGAAGGTGATCCCGCGTGCGGAGATCGTCGAGACGCTCATCAAGCCGATCATCGGCGACGACGCGATCCTGCGTGACTCGCAGCTGTTCGTTCCGGGCGCAGACGGCTACGACGAGTCGGTCGCGAACAACACGTCGGCGGACTACGCCGAGGTCGACATCGAGGGCGCCAAGGCGCTGCTGGCCGAGTCGGGCATCACCGACACCTCGGTCTGCATCCTGTACTCCTCGACGAACCCCCGTCGCGTCAACGAGTTCGCGCTCATCCAGGCGTCGGCTGCACAGGCCGGCTTCAACGTCACCGACTGCGGCTCGCCCGAGTGGGGCGGCCTCCTGGGCACGCCCGGCGCGTACGACGCCTCGCTGTTCGGATGGCAGTCCACGAGCCTCGGCGTGACCAACTCGCTGCCGACGTTCGAGACCGGTGGTATCAACAACCTGAACTTCTACTCGAACGAGCGCGTTGACGAGATCATCTCGGAGCTCAACGGCACCTTCGACGCGGAGACTCAGATCGAGCTCCAGCAGGAGATGGACAAGCTCCTGTGGGAGGACTTCTACGGTGTGACCATCTTCCAGTTCCCCGGCGTCACCGCCTTCAGCGAGCGTGTGGAGGGAATCGACCCGTCGATCCTCGCTCCCACGATCTTCTGGAACGCGTGGGACTGGGCAGTGACCGACGCTGACGCTGGCACGGAGGAGTAAATCCGACAGCACGGTCCGCGCTGAGCCCTGCTGAGCGCGGATCGGGTGGGGTGCAGGTCCCCTGGGGGCCTGCACCCCACCGCGTTAGACTCCTCCCAGTGGCTGAGCAACGGGGCCGGACACGAACCGGTCTCCTGTTCTGCGCTGAATCACGGATTGGCAGGCAGCCACACCATGGCTTCATTCATCATTCGGCGATTGATCGCATCGATCTTCGTGCTCTTCGCCGCCACGTTCCTGATGTACATCCTCACGGCGCTCTCCGGTGACCCGCTCGAGGACCTCAGGCAGGGGAATGCCCCGAACAAAGCCGAGCTCATCGAGTCTCGCACCAAGCTTCTCAACCTCGACGTCGCCCCTCCGCTGCGCTACTTCCTGTGGCTCGGCGGGATCTTCCGCGGCGATTTCGGCGTCAGCATCCAGAACCAGCCGGTCAACGCCCTCCTGGGCAACGCGATCACGTCAACGCTGACGCTGGTCACGACCGCCACCATCGTCGCCATCGTCCTGGGCCTCATCGTCGGCATCGTCTCGGCGCTGCGTCAGTACACCGGCTTCGACTACGGCGTGACGCTCATGTCGTTCCTGTTCTTCTCGCTGCCGATCTTCTGGGTCGCGGTGCTCCTGAAGCAGTACGGCGCCATCCAGATCAACAACTGGCTCGCCGATCCGACGATCTCCGTGCCGGTCATCGCCGGGATATCGCTCTTCACCGGTCTCATCTGGATGTCGCTTCTCGGCGGCCGCTGGCGACGCCGGCTCACCGTGTTCGCTGTGTCGGCTCTCGCAACTGCAGCGGTGGTGACGTTCCTCTCCGTGACCGAATGGTTCGCGGATCCGAGCATCGGCATCGTGGTCTTCTCGTTCCTCGCCCTCGGCATCGCCGTCGGCGTGACGGCGATCTCGACGGGGCTGGCCAATCGCAAGGCGCTTTACGCCTCGCTGATCGTCGCGGCCATCGGGATCGCCTTGTACTACCCGATGCTGAACTACATCCTCAACGGAATGACGATGTGGTTCTTCCTGGTCCTCGCAGTGCTCACGGTCGTGGTCAGCGGTGCGATCGGCTGGTTCATGGGAGCGCCGGACCGCGGTCCCGTGGTCCGGACGACCGCGATCGTCGGGTTCCTCATCGCGGGCATGATCGCCCTCGACAAGTACATGTCGTACTGGGCTGCCTACTCGAACTCCAGCCGCGTACGGGGTCGCCCGATCGCCACCGTCGGCGCGTCCACGCCCGGCCTGGGCGGCAACTTCTGGGTGCAGGGCATCGACCTGTTCACTCACCTCCTGCTGCCGACGATCGCGATCATTCTGATCTCGTTCGCCGGCTACACGCGCTATTCGCGGGCGAGCCTGCTCGAGGTCATGAACCAGGACTACATCCGCACCGCGCGCGCGAAGGGCCTCACCGGGCGCACCGTCGTCGTGCGCCACGCATTCCGCAACGCCCTCATCCCGATCACGACCATCATCGCCTTCGATGTGGGCGCGATCATCGGCGGCGCCGTCATCACCGAGACCGTCTTCGGATGGACCGGCATGGGACGCCTCTTCATCGATGGCCTGGGGGCGCACGACCCGAACCCGGTCATGGCGTTCTTCATCGTCACCGGTGCCCTGGCGGTCTTGTTCAACCTCATCGCGGACCTCGTGTACGCGGCGCTCGACCCGAGAATCAAGGTGGGCTAGATGAACACCACAGTCATCAACGGATCCGACTCGCGAGAAACCGAGGCGGCCGCCGAGGTCTCGATCGAGCAGAGGGAGACCGAGGGTCTCAGCCAGGGACAGATCGTCCGTCGCCGGTTCTTCCGGCACCGCGGCGCCCTCGTTTCGATGATCGTGCTCGCGCTGATCGTCATCATGGCCTTCACCTCGGTGGGCGTGGACCTGTGGGGCCTGCGCATCCCGGGCTGGTGGCTCTGGAACTGGTACGAGATCCCGCCGAAGATCAACAACGGCATCCCGACGCTGAGCCTGTGGCCGCTGCAGATCGGCGAGCACCCGTTCGGCCAGGACGAGGTCGGCCGTGACATCTTCGCCGTCGTCATGCGCGGTGCGCAGCAGTCGATCATGGTGATGGTGATCGCCGGCGTCGTCGCGACGATCATCGGCGTCGTCATCGGCGCTGTGGCCGGGTACTACGGCAAGTGGGCCGACTCGGTGCTCATGCGCTTCACCGACATCGTCATCACCATCCCGCTGATCGTCATCGGCGCGGTGCTCGGCAGCGCGTTCGGCAGCCTCGGCGCGGCCGTCCTCGGTGTGGTGATCGGTCTCTTTGCGTGGACGACCATGTCGCGCCTGGTGCGCGGTGAGTTCCTGACGCTGCGCGAGCGCGAGTTCGTCGACGCCGCGCGCGTGTCGGGAGCCCGTGACCGCCGGATCATCTTCCGCCACATCCTGCCCAACGCCGTCGGCGTCATCGTCGTCAACGCGACGCTGCTGATGGCCGGCGCCATCCTGCTCGAGTCGGCGCTGAGCTACCTCGGCTTCGGAGTGACGTCGCCCGACACCTCGCTCGGCAAGATCGTCTCCGACAACCAGGCCGCGTTCTCCACCCGGCCCTGGCTGTTCTGGTGGCCCGGCATCTTCATCATCGCGATCGCGCTGTGCGTGAACTTCATCGGCGACGGTCTGCGCGACGCGTTCGACCCGCGCCAGAAGAAGATGCCGTCCGAGCGCGCGATGGCTCGCGCGGGTCGCGGAAGTGGCCCCCGCCCGACGGACGTGGACACCACGCCGTCGACGGACGCCCCGTCGGTCACGGTCGGGATGCAGACGGCATACGCGAGCGAGGACATCGTGGGCTATCGCGACATCCGGCCCGAGCACCCCGGCGACCCGACGAATGAACCGCTCAATCCGGATCGGTGAACCGGTGACGCTGCTAGATCAGCAGGCCGACCGTCGTCGCCACCGCGAGGCCTGCGATCGCCGTGATCGTGGCCACATGCCACGTCGTCGTCTGCGCCTCCGGATCGATGCCGCTGGAGAACGTCCCCGCTCTGCGGAGGCGTTCCCAGTGGCCGCGGATCAGCTGCGCGAGGTTGCCGCTGGGAACGGTGAGCGCATCGGCCGGCCGCAGGCCGCCGAGCTCGCCGCGAGCGGAATCGGCGACCCCGTCGAAGTCCTTGCTCGCCAGCCCCAGGGTGCGATGACGGCCCGGCGCGGGGGCTGCCCACACGTTGATCTTGCCGGCGGCCGTGTGCAGGGTCAGCGAGAACCGGGTGTCGACATCCGTGATCGCGGGCCACGGGACGAAGTGGGTGCGCAGCACGTTCTGGACGGTGATCCCGTGCTCCTGCACGCGCAGGCTCGGACGCCAGAACACCGCCCAGGCCAGCACCGCCACCAGCAGGATCGACCAGACGTAGCGGATGCCGGCGACCACGTCGCTTCCGAACAGCGCGACGACTCCGAACGCGCACACCACGACGGTCACGACAGCGAGGATCCGGCCCAGCACGGGCCGATAGAGCACCTCTTGGAAAGACATGACTGAAAGCTTCGCAGATGGGAACCCACCAATGACTGACACGACGGGCATCGACGCCGAGATCGCGACGATGCACAAGGCTCTTCCCGAGACGATCCTCGAGGTCGACAACCTCGGCGTCGAGTTCTGGGTCGAGGGCGAGTTCTACCCCGCCGCGATCGAGATGAACTACGAGGTCCGCCGTGGCGAGGTCCTCGCCATCGTCGGCGAGTCCGGCTCGGGCAAGAGCACGAGCTCGATGGCGCTCCTCGGCCTGCTGCCTGAGAACGCCCGCGTCACCGGCTCGATCAAGCTCCTCGGTCGCGAGCTGCGCGGCGTCGACGAGGCCACGCTGCGGTCGCTGCGCGGCAACGACATCGCGGTGATCTTCCAGGAGCCGATGACCGCGCTCAACCCGGTCTACACGATCGGCTTCCAGATCATGGAGTCGCTGCGTTCGCACAACCGCTCGCTCGCACCGAGTGAGGCGAAGGCGCGGGCGATCGAGCTGCTCGGCATGGTCGAGATGCCCAACCCGGAGCAGTCGTTCTTCAAGTACCCGCACCAGCTCTCCGGCGGCCAGCGTCAGCGCGCCATGATCGCACAGTCGATCTCGTGCGACCCGCTGCTGCTCATCGCCGACGAGCCGACCACCGCCCTCGATGTCACCGTGCAGGCGGAGGTACTGGACCTCCTGCGCAACCTGCACAAGCGACTGGACTCGGCGATCATCCTCATCACGCACGACATGGGCGTGGTGGCCGACCTCGCCGACCGCATCATGGTGATGAAGAACGGCGTGGTCGTGGAGTCGGGCTCGGTGGAGAAGATCTTCCACGCGCCCGAGCACCCCTACACCCAGCAGCTGCTGGCCGCCGTGCCGCACCTCGGTCTGGGCGTTCTGGAGACCGCGGATGCCACGGTCAGCGCCGAGGTCACGACCGAGACTTCGACCGTGCCCGCGATCTCCTCGATCCGCGAACGCGCCAGCGAGCGGGACGCCGAGATCGTCGACGCTCGCAACCCCATCCTCTCGTTCGAGAACGTCGCGATCGAGTACCCCAAGCGCGGGCGCATCCCGGCGTTCCGTGCGGCGGAGGACATCAACCTCGCGATCTACCCGGGCGAGATCGTCGGCCTCGTGGGTGAGTCGGGCTCAGGCAAGACCACGCTCGGTCGTGCCGCCATCGGTCTGATTCCGATCGCCGAAGGCAAGCTCACGGCCGTCGGAACCGACATCTCGCACGCATCGCAGAAGGACCTGTTCGCGATCCGCCGGCGTACGGGAATCGTGTTCCAGGACCCGGCGTCGTCGCTGAACCCGCGCATGCCGATCGGCCAGTCGATCGGCGAGCCGCTTCTGCTCTCGGGCGAGGCGAAGGGCAAGGATCTCGACCGCCGCGTCGAGTCGCTCCTCAGCCAGGTCGAGCTGCCCTCGTCCTACCGCAACCGGTTCCCGCACGAGCTGTCCGGCGGTCAGCGGCAGCGCGTCGGCATCGCGCGCGCTCTGGCGCTCGCTCCCGAGCTGCTCGTCGCCGACGAGCCGACGTCGGCACTGGATGTGTCGGTGCAGGCGCGCTTCCTCGACCTGCTGCAGGAGTTGCAGCAGCAGCTGCAGTTCGCCTGCCTCTTCATCAGCCACGACCTCGCGGTCGTCGACATCCTCGCCCACCGCATCGCCGTGATGCACCACGGACGTCTCGTGGAGTTCGGGACGCGCGACGAGATCCTGCGTGGAGCGAAGGACCCGTACACGCAGCGACTCATCGCCGCGGTGCCTGTTCCGTCGCCCGAAGAGCAGCGCATCCGCCGCGAGGCCCGCGCCGCGCTCCTGCGGGAAGCCCCCGCGGCGAGCTGACCCGCAGCCGCGCATCTCGTGTGCCGTCCGGCCTCCGCCGGGCGGCACGCGTGCGTGCGCGGGCGGCGTTCAGCCTCGCCCGGTAGACTCCTCGGTGCCGGCATCCCGGCCCCTCCCTCTTTGTACAAGGAACATTCATGGCGCGCGCCCTCCGTTCAGACCTCCGCAACGTCGCGATCGTTGCCCACGTCGACCACGGCAAGACGACTCTCGTGGACGCGATGCTGCGCCAGACCGGCTCGTTCGGCTCGCACGAGCACATGGAAGAACGCGCCATGGACTCCAACGACCTGGAGCGTGAGAAGGGCATCACGATCCTCGCCAAGAACACGGCGATCACGTACAAGGGCATCCACACCGAGGTTCCGGTCACGGTCAACGTCATCGACACTCCCGGCCACGCCGATTTCGGCGGCGAGGTCGAGCGCGGCCTGTCGATGGTCGACGGCGTCGTGCTGCTCGTCGATGCGAGCGAGGGTCCCCTGCCGCAGACGCGCTTCGTGCTGCGCAAGGCGCTCGAGGCCAAGCTCCCCGTCATCCTCCTGGTCAACAAGACCGACCGCCCCGATGCTCGCATCGCCGAGGTGGAGGAAGAGGCGCACGACCTGCTCCTCGGTCTCGCCTCGGACCTCGTCGACGACGTGCCCGACCTCGACGTCGATGCGCTGCTCGATGTGCCGGTCGTCTACGCCTCCGGTCGCGCGGGCGCAGCATCCCGCAATCGCCCCGCCAACGGGTCGCTTCCCGACAACGACGACCTCGAGCCGCTGTTCGAGGCGATCCTCGAGCACGTGCCTGCGCCGGTCTACGACGATGAGGCCCCGCTGCAGGCGTGGGTCACCAACCTCGACTCGAGCCCGTTCCTCGGTCGCCTCGCACTGCTCCGCGTCTTCAACGGCACGCTCAAGAAGGGCCAGACCGTGGCCTGGGTGCGCGCGGACGGCACCGTCAGCAGCGCACGCATCACCGAGCTGCTCAAGACTCGCGCGCTCGAGCGCTATCCCGCCGACGACGCCGGCCCCGGCGACATCGTGGCGATCGCAGGGTTCCCCGACATCACGATCGGCGAGACGATCGCCGATCCCGTCGACGTGCGGCCGCTGCCGCAGATCCACGTCGACGACCCCGCCATCTCGATGACGATCGGGACGAACACCTCGCCCCTCGTCGGCAAGGTCAAGGGCCACAAGCTGACGGCCCGCATGGTCAAGGACCGCCTCGACCGCGAGCTCGTCGGAAACGTGTCACTCAAGGTCGTCGACATCGGGCGCCCCGACGCCTGGGAGGTGCAGGGTCGCGGCGAACTCGCGCTGGCGATCCTCGTCGAGAACATGCGCCGCGAGGGCTTCGAGCTCACGGTCGGCAAGCCCCAGGTGGTCACGAAGAAGATCGACGGCAAGACGTACGAGCCCTTCGAGCACCTCACGATCGATGCCCCCGAGGAGTACCTCGGCGCCATCACGCAGCTTCTGGCCGCCCGCAAGGGCCGCATGGACAACATGACGAACCACGGCACCGGCTGGGTGCGCATGGAGTTCATCGTCCCGTCGCGCGGCCTGATCGGCTTCCGCACCGAGTTCCTCACGACTACGCGCGGCACCGGCATCGCCAACGCGATCTCTCACGGCTACGAGCCGTGGGCGGGTCACATCGTCACGCGTCAGAACGGCTCGATCGTCGCCGACCGCACCGGCGTCGTGACGCCGTTCGCGATCATCGCCCTGCAGGAGCGGATGTCGTTCTTCGTGCAGCCCACGCAGGAGGTGTACGAGGGCATGGTGGTCGGCGAGAACTCGCGCGCCGACGACATGGACGTGAACATCACCAAGGAGAAGAAGCTCACGAACATGCGCCAGTCGACCTCCGACACGTTCGAGTCGATGACGCCGCCCCGCCTGCTCACGCTGGAGGAGAGCCTCGAGTTCGCCCGCGACGACGAATGCGTCGAGGTGACGCCCGAGATCGTCCGCATCCGCAAGGTCGACCTGGATGCGACCTCGCGCGGCCGTGCCGCGTCGCGCCTGAAGCGCCAGGACGCCGGCGCCTGACTTCCGACGACGGGCGGGTCCTCAGCACCCAGAGGTGCGGGGACCCGCCCGTCGTGAGTTCCGGATGCCGCGCCCGGCGCGGATCGTGATCCGGCGTGGCAGGGATCATGCCACCGTTGGCCGACCGGACCGGCGGTCGCGGCATCCGCTCTCGGTAGCATCGAGGTCGTGAGCCACGATCCGCACTTCGACGACGCTCACAGCGCCGGCGAGGCGCGACGCGCCGTGCGCGAGGGCCTCGGCGTCGCTCTGGCGACGAGCGCATACGGCATCTCGTTCGGGGCGCTGGCCGTGGCTTCCGGGCTCGATATCTGGCAGACGTGTGTGATGAGCCTGTTGATGTTCACCGGCGGTTCGCAGTTCGCCTTCGTCGGGGTCGTCGGAGCGGGAGGAGTCGCGGCGGCGCCGTCGGCGATCGCGTCGGCCGGGCTCCTGGGGGTGCGCAACGTCGCGTACGGCATGCGCATGTCGACCGTCGTCGGCCGGGGTTTCTGGCGCAGGGCGGCGGCCGCGCATTTCACCATCGATGAGTCCACGGCTGTCTCGCTGGCGCAGCGGACGCCGCATGCGCGCGCGCTCGGCTTCTGGGTGACCGGCATCGGGATCTACGTCGGCTGGAATCTCTCGACGCTCGCCGGCGCCCTGCTGGGTGACGTCCTCGGAGACCCCAGGGCGTACGGATTGGATGCCGCGGCCGCCGCCGCCTTCCTCGCACTGCTGTGGCCGCGCCTGCGCCGCCGTCAGCCCATCGTCGTCGGAATCGCCGCCGCCGTCGTGGCGACGATCCTCACGCCCGTCCTCATGCCCGGCGTCCCCGTCATCGTCGCTGCGGTCGTCGCGATCGTGGTGGGTTGGTTCAACTGGCTCGGCGCTCCGGAGCAGCCGGGGGAAGAGCCGGTCGATGTCGCGGAGCGGGAGGGTCTGCCGTGACCATGTGGAGCGCCATCCTGATCGCGTCGATCATCTGCGTCGCCCTGAAGACGGTCGGCTACCTGATCCCGCCGCGCTGGCTCGAGGCGCCCCGGCCGATGCGCATCGCCGACCTGCTCACCGTGGCCCTGCTGGCCGCACTCGTCGCCGTCCAGACGCTGGGTGCAGGTCAGGCGATCGTGATCGACGCCCGCGTGCCCGCTCTGGCGGTCGCGGCGGGACTGCTGCTGCTGCGGGCGCCTTTCCTCGTGGTCGTCGCCGGTGCCGCTCTCGCGGCTGCGCTGCTGCGTCTGGTCGGCTGGGCCGTCTGAGCGCACCGCACCCGGGTAGAGTCATCGGGTGCGATCTTCGGCCCTTGCCCGCCTCGGCACCTGGTTCGTGGCCTTCCTGGTCGGAGCGGTGTACGGGCTCGCCGGGACGATCGCGCACTCGTACGAGCTCCTGGGGCTGCCCCTCGGCATGATCCTCGCCGTGCTCGGCTGTGCGGCGCTTCTTGCCGCGGTCCGCCTGCTCACGTCCGACCGGTGGGCGGCGCTGGCCACCGGGCTGGGGATGATGGTCGCCGCGCTGGTGTTCTCCGGACGCGGGCCCGGCGGTTCGGTGATCGTTCCCGAGAGCGCGCTGGGCGCCGTCTGGACGCTCGCGCTGCCGGTCATCGTGGCGGTCGCGGTGGGCTGGCCCGACCGCATCCGCCCTTCGTCGCACTGAGCGCCGTGCGCATCGTCGCACGCGGCTACCACTCGGACGACGCAACTAGACTGAGTGCGTGACGTATGTGATCGCCCTTCCCTGTGTGGATGTCAAAGACCGAGCCTGCATCGACGAATGCCCGGTGGACTGCATCTACGAGGGCGACCGCTCGCTCTACATCCATCCTGACGAGTGCGTGGACTGCGGTGCCTGCGAGCCGGTCTGCCCCGTCGAGGCGATCTACTACGAGGACGATCTGCCCGACGAGTGGCAGGACTACTACAAGGCCAACGTCGAGTTCTTCGACGACATCGGCTCGCCCGGCGGCGCCGCCAAGGTCGGCGTGATCCACAAGGACCACCCCGTCATCTCCGAACTGCCTCCGCAGGCACCGTGAGCCGCGCCGTCGGAACCGCGCGCTGACATGGGAGTCGCCGACCTCGCCGACTACCCGTGGGACGCCGTCGCTCCCTACGCCGCCCGCGCCCGGACTCACCCCGACGGCATCGTCGATCTGTCGATCGGCTCCCCGGTCGACGAGACCCCTGAGGTCGTGGCAGCGGCGCTCCGCACCGCGACGGACGCGCACGCCTACCCGCAGACCATGGGAACCCCTGACCTTCGCGCGGCCATCGTCGCATGGTTCGAGCGTCGTCGCGGCGTCGCCGGGCTGAGCGCGGACCACGTGCTGCCGACCGTCGGCTCGAAAGAGCTGGTGGCGCTGCTTCCCCTGCTGCTGGGCCTCGGGCCCGGCGATGTCGTGGTGCATCCGCGCGCGGCGTATCCGACGTACGAGGTCGGTGCGCTCCTGGTCGGCGCCACGCCGGTGGCTTCGGACGATCCGGGGGAGTGGCCTGCCGCCACGCGGCTGGCCTGGGTGAACTCGCCGGGCAACCCCGACGGCCGCGTGCTCGATGTCGGAGCGCTGCGATCCGCCGTCGGGCGTGCGCGCGAGCTCGGGGCCGTGCTGGCATCGGACGAGTGCTACGCCGAGCTGGGCTGGGAGTCGCCGTGGGACGCCGAGCCCATTCCCTCGGCGCTGGACCCGCGAGTGACCGAAGCCTCGCTCGAGGGGGTGCTCGCGGTCTACTCCCTCAGCAAGCAGTCCAACCTGGCGGGCTACCGCGCCGCATTCCTCGCCGGTGATCCGGCGATCGTGGCGCGTCTCCTCACGGCCCGCAAGCACCTCGGACTGATGCTCCCCGCGCCGGTGCAGGCCGCCATGGTGGCGGCCTTGCGCGACGACGAGCACGTGGCGGTGCAGAAGGAGCGGTACCGCCGGCGTCGAGAGGTGCTCAAACCAGCGCTCGAGGCATCCGGATTCCGTATCGACGCCAGCGAGGCGGGTCTGTACCTCTGGGCGACCGAGGGGCGCGACGCGTGGGACAGCATCGGCAGGCTGGCGGATCTCGGCATCCTCGCCGGCCCCGGTCTCTTCTACGGAGCGCACTTCCCGCAGCACGTGCGGCTGTCGCTGACTGCCTCGGACGAGCGGATCGCCGCGGCCGCGACTCGTCTTCGGGCCGCGATCTGAGGATTCCTCCATCGGATGCCGTGAGCCTTTGGCGGTGTCGGCAGTAGGCGTCCGCGCGCACTAGGCTGTAAGAAACGCGGCGGCGCGGTATCTCCGCCCCCGCTGCCGTCCTTGGAAGGCGCTTCTCATGCGTCTGCGAGGCGGACGACACCCCCGAACACGACCAGAAATCGCGAGGAGGCGCCGTGAGCGACGCAGGCACTGAGCAGGAGAAGGCCACCCTCTCGATAGGTGACACGACGGCCGAATTCCCGGTGCTGCGCGGGACCGACGGGGCGCCGAGCGTCGACCTGTCGACCTTCACCCGCCAGACCGGCCACACCGCGCTGGACTACGGCTTCGTCAACACCGCGGCCACGAAGTCCGCCATCACCTTCATCGACGGCGACCAGGGCATCCTGCGCTACCGCGGGTATCCGATCGACCAGCTGGCGACCAGCAGCACGTACCTCGAGGTCGCGTGGCTGCTTCTCTACGGCGAGCTGCCGACCTCGGACGAGCTCGGCCAGTTCGACGAGCGGATCCGTCGCCACACCCTCTTGCACGAGGACCTCAAGCGCTTCTTCTCGGCGCTGCCGCACACCGCTCACCCCATGTCGGTGCTCTCTTCGGCTGTCTCTGCGCTCTCGACGTACTACGAGAACGAGTCCGACCCGAACAATCCCGAGCACGTCGAGCTCAACACGATCCGAATGCTCGCCAAGCTCCCCGTGATCGCGGCGTACGCGCACAAGAAGAGCGTCGGTCAGGCGTTCCTCTACCCCGATAACGGCCTGGGGTTCGTCGATAACTTTTTGAAGCTCAACTTCGGGGTGCTGTCGGAGGTCTACGAGGTGAACCCGGTGATGTCTCGGGCCCTCGAGCGCCTGCTGATCCTGCATGAGGACCACGAGCAGAACGCCTCCACGTCGACGGTGCGCCTGGTGGGCTCCACCGGCGCGAATCAGTTCTCGTCGATCTCCGCCGGGATCAACGCGCTCTACGGCCCGCTGCACGGCGGCGCGAACGAGGCCGTGCTCGACATGCTGGGGCGCATCCGCGACTCCGGCGAGAGCGTGCAGCGCTTCGTCGAGCGGGTCAAGAACAAGGAGGACGGCGTCAAGCTCATGGGCTTCGGCCACCGGGTCTACAAGAACTACGACCCGCGCGCGAAGCTCGTCAAGGAGTCCGCCGACGAGGTGCTCGGCGCCCTGGGGGTGAGCGATCCGCTGCTGGACCTGGCGAAGGAGCTCGAGGAGATCGCGCTCAACGACGACTACTTCCGCGAGCGGCGTCTCTATCCCAACGTCGACTTCTACACCGGCGTCATCTACAAGGCGATGGGCTTTCCGACGCGGATGTTCACCGTGCTCTTCGCGATCGGCCGGCTGCCCGGCTGGCTCGCGCACTGGCGCGAGGCCGCGAGCGACCCGCAGACCAAGATCGGCCGTCCGCAGCAGTTGTACATCGGCGCCGGCCAGCGCGACTACCCGCGCCGCTGACCGACGCACGAGAAAGGCCGCGGACCCTCGGGTACGCGGCCTTCTTCGTGGATGTCAGGCGTGCAGTGCCTCGTTGAGGGTCACGCCCGCGCCGGCGCGCCGGACGGCCTCGACCGCGCCCGTGAGGGAGTTGCGGCGAAACAGGATGCCGTCACGGCCGGAGAGCTCCGCGCCCTTCACGGTGGGTCGCGTGCCGTCGGCGCGCACGGGCTCGTCTGCGAGGACGATCTTCGAGCCGGCCGTGACGTACAGCCCCGCCTCGACGATGCAGTCGTCGCCGAGCGAGATCCCGATGCCGGCGTTGGCGCCGAGCAGAGTGCGTGCGCCGACCGAGACCTGGTGCGCGCCGCCTCCGGAGAGCGTGCCCATGATCGAGGCGCCTCCGCCGATGTCGCTGCCGTCGCCGACGACGACGCCCTGCGAGATGCGGCCCTCGACCATGCTCTGGCCGAGGGTGCCGGCGTTGAAGTTCACGAAACCCTCGTGCATGACCGTCGTGCCGGGGGAGAGGTAGGCGCCCAGGCGGACGCGGGAGGCGTCGGCGATGCGGACACCGGGCGGTGTGACGTAGTCCAGCAGCCGGGGGAATTTGTCCAGGCCCTGCACCTGCACCCCGTCGCGAGCGAGGAACGCGCGCTGACGGGTGAGTGTGTCGGGGTGCATCGGCCCGGCATTGGTCCACGCGACGTTCGGCAGGTGAGCGAAGATCCCGGTCAGATCGATCTCGTTGGGGGCGAACAGCCGGTGCGAGAGCGCATGAAGGCGCAGGTAGGCGTCGGGCGTGGACGCCGGAGGCGCGTCGACGTCGATCTCGATGGTCACGACCTCGACGGTGACGGCGCGGCGCGGGTCAGGCACCGCGAGGCGCTCGAGCTCATCGGGCGGCATGGCCGGGTCGAAGCCGAGCGGGATGCGCCCCCTCTCGAGGGAGGGGTACCACGTGTCG
Source organism: uncultured Actinomycetota bacterium (assembly GCA_963754635.1). GTDB lineage: Bacteria > Actinomycetota > Actinomycetes > Actinomycetales > Microbacteriaceae > Microbacterium. The sequence goes on from CAVWGM010000003.1 coordinate 970,462, forward strand.
AGAACCGTGCCGTCTGCTGCTGCCGTGGCGAGACCGACACCCCAGACCCATCGCTGATCACTCATGTCTCAACGCTAGCGCTGACTTCGAGCCGGTTCCGCGGCGTTGCGCCACCCTCGTCTGCCGGAATGGATGCTGCAGCGGTCCATGATCGCGTTGATCGGGGCTTTTTGAGCGTGGGCGCTGGATGGGTGGGCAAGCGACACGCCCGGGGTGTGGTGCGGATTGGCGGGGCGGGAGGTTCTCACGTAACGTTCTTCTTGTTCGCCCCACAGGGAAGCGGAGAGGCTGAGAGCCTTACCCCCCTCAAGCGGCGGACCACCTCCCCGAAATCCACTCCTCGAGTGGTGCGGCCTCGCGGCCCTTCGGGTGGGACTTCCTCCTTGGAAGCGCGGTCTCACGCCGTCGCAGAGGATCTTCGGATCCGAGCAGCGCCGATTTGACCTGCGAGTCCGGAGGGGATAAGATAGTGAAGTTGCCCTGCTGGGCTGGTCGTGAGGCTGGTTGGTGGGAGCATCCGATCCTTGAGAACTCAACAGCGTGCACTTGTCAAATGCCAAAATACCTCGCGGTCAGCTTTCGGGCTGGCCGGTGAGATTCTTTTGAGATTAAACGGATTTGTCAGTAATGACATCCGATCGTCAGATCAAGCTCGCTTGTCTTGACCTATTCCGGTCTTGGTGAGCAAATTTCTTTTATGGAGAGTTTGATCCTGGCTCAGGATGAACGCTGGCGGCGTGCTTAACACATGCAAGTCGAACGGTGAAGCTCAGCTTGCTGGGTGGATCAGTGGCGAACGGGTGAGTAACACGTGAGCAACCTGCCCCTGACTCTGGGATAAGCGCTGGAAACGGCGTCTAATACTGGATATGAGACGTGACCGCATGGTCAACGTTTGGAAAGATTTTTCGGTTGGGGATGGGCTCGCGGCCTATCAGCTTGTTGGTGAGGTAATGGCTCACCAAGGCGTCGACGGGTAGCCGGCCTGAGAGGGTGACCGGCCACACTGGGACTGAGACACGGCCCAGACTCCTACGGGAGGCAGCAGTGGGGAATATTGCACAATGGGCGAAAGCCTGATGCAGCAACGCCGCGTGAGGGACGACGGCCTTCGGGTTGTAAACCTCTTTTAGCAAGGAAGAAGCGAAAGTGACGGTACTTGCAGAAAAAGCGCCGGCTAACTACGTGCCAGCAGCCGCGGTAATACGTAGGGCGCAAGCGTTATCCGGAATTATTGGGCGTAAAGAGCTCGTAGGCGGTTTGTCGCGTCTGCTGTGAAATCCCGAGGCTCAACCTCGGGTCTGCAGTGGGTACGGGCAGACTAGAGTGCGGTAGGGGAGATTGGAATTCCTGGTGTAGCGGTGGAATGCGCAGATATCAGGAGGAACACCGATGGCGAAGGCAGATCTCTGGGCCGTAACTGACGCTGAGGAGCGAAAGGGTGGGGAGCAAACAGGCTTAGATACCCTGGTAGTCCACCCCGTAAACGTTGGGAACTAGTTGTGGGGTCCATTCCACGGATTCCGTGACGCAGCTAACGCATTAAGTTCCCCGCCTGGGGAGTACGGCCGCAAGGCTAAAACTCAAAGGAATTGACGGGGACCCGCACAAGCGGCGGAGCATGCGGATTAATTCGATGCAACGCGAAGAACCTTACCAAGGCTTGACATACACGAGAACGCTGCAGAAATGTAGAACTCTTTGGACACTCGTGAACAGGTGGTGCATGGTTGTCGTCAGCTCGTGTCGTGAGATGTTGGGTTAAGTCCCGCAACGAGCGCAACCCTCGTTCTATGTTGCCAGCACGTAATGGTGGGAACTCATGGGATACTGCCGGGGTCAACTCGGAGGAAGGTGGGGATGACGTCAAATCATCATGCCCCTTATGTCTTGGGCTTCACGCATGCTACAATGGCCGGTACAAAGGGCTGCAATACCGTGAGGTGGAGCGAATCCCAAAAAGCCGGTCCCAGTTCGGATTGAGGTCTGCAACTCGACCTCATGAAGTCGGAGTCGCTAGTAATCGCAGATCAGCAACGCTGCGGTGAATACGTTCCCGGGTCTTGTACACACCGCCCGTCAAGTCATGAAAGTCGGTAACACCTGAAGCCGGTGGCCCAACCCTTGTGGAGGGAGCCGTCGAAGGTGGGATCGGTAATTAGGACTAAGTCGTAACAAGGTAGCCGTACCGGAAGGTGCGGCTGGATCACCTCCTTTCTAAGGAGCATCTGGCACTCTCGCGTCCTTGTGGCGTGGGTGTTGTCCAGGCGCCAGATCTGAGCGAATGTCTCAGCTGGTAGCTCATGGGTGGAACATTAGACAAGGTGCGGGGGCTGCGAAGTCCTGCTTAGTACACCGCTTGCGGTGGGAACGGTGGGGGTTTGAACGTCTTGCACATGCACGCTGTTGGGTCCTGAGGGACCGGATGTCGCGGACCGGTTGGTTCGTGGCGCCTGACTCTCTGGGCCCTTTCTGTGCGCTGGCTGTTGCTGGTGTGTGGGGAGGGGACCGCCCGTACTTTGAGAACTACACAGTGGACGCGAGCATCTTTTGAGCTGATTTATTCAGCTCTATTGATGATCTTAAAGATCATTAGTCAATTTCGAGTCCGGACTTTTAGTCCGGGTCCGATTCTTTGATGAAACTCATGTGATTTCAAGTCTTTAAGAGCAAACGGTGAATGCCTTGGCATCTGGAGCCGAAGAAGGACGTAGCAATCTGCGATAAGCCTCGGGGAGTGGATAAGCACACTTTGATCCGAGGGTGTCCGAATGGGGAAACCCCGCTGGGCGGCGTGCCGACCTAGTGACTCCCGCCTGAATATATAGGGCGGGTAGAGGGAACGTGGGGAAGTGAAACATCTCAGTACCCACAGGAAGAGAAAGCAACCGCGATTCCGTTAGTAGTGGCGAGCGAAACCGGAACAGGCTAAACCGAGTACGTGTGATATCCGGCAGGAGTTGCGTATTCGGGGTTGTGGGACTTTTCAGGCTGCTCTGCCGAGCAGCCGGCGTTACAAGAAGGTATAGACGAATGGCTTTGAATGGCCAGTCAGAGAGGGTGCGAACCCCGTAGTCGAAATGCCTCCCTTGGCGCGAAGAGTATCCCAAGTAGCACGGGGCCCGAGAAATCCCGTGTGAATCTGTCAGGACCACCTGATAAGCCTAAATACTCCCAGATGACCGATAGCGGACAAGTACCGTGAGGGAAAGGTGAAAAGTACCCCGGGAGGGGAGTGAAATAGTACCTGAAACCGTTTGCTTACAAACCGTTGGAGCCTCCCTAGTAGGGGTGACAGCGTGCCTTTTGAAGAATGAGCCTGCGAGTTAGCGATATGTGGCGAGGTTAACCCGAGTGGGGTAGCCGTAGCGAAAGCGAGTCTGAATAGGGCGATTCAGTCGCATGTCCTAGACCCGAAGCGAAGTGATCTATCCATGGCCAGGTTGAAGCGACGGTAAGACGTCGTGGAGGACCGAACCCACTTAGGTTGAAAACTGAGGGGATGAGCTGTGGATAGGGGTGAAAGGCCAATCAAACTTCGTGATAGCTGGTTCTCTCCGAAATGCATTTAGGTGCAGCGTTGCGTGTTTCTTGCCGGAGGTAGAGCTACTGGATGGCCGATGGGCCCTACAAGGTTACTGACGTCAGCCAAACTCCGAATGCCGGTAAGTGAGAGCGCAGCAGTGAGACTGTGGGGGATAAGCTTCATAGTCGAGAGGGAAACAACCCAGACCACCATCTAAGGTCCCTAAGCGCGTGCTAAGTGGGAAAGGATGTGGAGTTGCTTAGACAACCAGGAGGTTGGCTTAGAAGCAGCCACCCTTGAAAGAGTGCGTAATAGCTCACTGGTCAAGTGATTCCGCGCCGACAATGTAACGGGGCTCAAGCACGCCACCGAAGCTGTGGCATTGATATTATTGGTAGGCCTTCGTGGTCCAGCCGTATTGATGGGTAGGAGAGCGTCGTGTGGGCAGTGAAGCGGCGGTGTGAACCAGCCGTGGAGCCTACACGAGTGAGAATGCAGGCATGAGTAGCGAAAGACGTGTGAGAAACACGTCCTCCGAAAGACCAAGGGTTCCAGGGTCAAGCTAATCTTCCCTGGGTAAGTCGGGACCTAAGGCGAGGCCGACAGGCGTAGTCGATGGACAACGGGTTGATATTCCCGTACCGGCGAAGAACCGCCCCAACCAATCCAGTAATGCTAAGTGTCTGAATCCCAGTGACCGATCCCTTCGGGGTGACGCGTTGGGCCTAGCACACGACCCTATGCTGAGGCGGTTAGCGTATTAACAGGTGTGACGCAGGAAGGTAGCCCAAGCCAGGCGATGGTAGTCCTGGTGCAAGTGCGTAGGCCGAGCGATAGGCAAATCCGTCGCTCATACAGGCTGAGACACGATGCGGATAAAAAGTGGGTGATCCTATGCTGCCAAGAAAAGCATCGACGCGAGGTTCTAGCTGCCCGTACCCCAAACCGACTCAGGTGGTCAGGTAGAGAATACTAAGGAGATCGAGAGAATCGTGGTTAAGGAACTCGGCAAAATGCCCCCGTAACTTCGGGAGAAGGGGGGCCTTCGGCGTATAGGGATTTACTCCCGAAAGCGTTTGGAGGCCGCAGAGACTAGTGGGTAGCGACTGTTTACTAAAAACACAGGTCCGTGCCAAGTCGCAAGACGATGTATACGGACTGACGCCTGCCCGGTGCTGGAAGGTTAAGAGGACCGGTTAGCCGCAAGGCGAAGCTGAGAATTTAAGCCCCAGTAAACGGCGGTGGTAACTATAACCATCCTAAGGTAGCGAAATTCCTTGTCGGGTAAGTTCCGACCTGCACGAATGGCGTAACGACTTCCCAACTGTCTCAACCGCGAACTCGGCGAAATTGCATTACGAGTAAAGATGCTCGTTACGCGCAGCAGGACGGAAAGACCCCGTGACCTTTACTATAGCTTTGTATTGGTGTTCGGTGTGGCTTGTGTAGGATAGGTGGGAGACTGTGAAGCAGGGACGCTAGTTCATGTGGAGTCATTGTTGAAATACCACTCTGGTCACTCTGGATATCTAACTTCGAACCGTAATCCGGTTCAGGGACAGTGCATGGTGGGTAGTTTAACTGGGGCGGTTGCCTCCCAAAAAGTAACGGAGGCGCCCAAAGGTTCCCTCAACCTGGTTGGCAATCAGGTGGCGAGTGTAAGTGCACAAGGGAGCTTGACTGTGAGACTGACAGGTCGAGCAGGGACGAAAGTCGGGACTAGTGATCCGGCAGTGGCTTGTGGAAGCGCTGTCGCTCAACGGATAAAAGGTACCTCGGGGATAACAGGCTGATCTTGCCCAAGAGTCCATATCGACGGCATGGTTTGGCACCTCGATGTCGGCTCGTCGCATCCTGGGGCTGGAGTAGGTCCCAAGGGTTGGGCTGTTCGCCCATTAAAGCGGTACGCGAGCTGGGTTTAGAACGTCGTGAGACAGTTCGGTCCCTATCCGCTGCGCGCGCAGGAAGTTTGAGAGGATCTGACCCTAGTACGAGAGGACCGGGTTGGACGAACCTCTGGTGTGTCAGTTGTTCCGCCAGGAGCACCGCTGATTAGCTACGTTCGGGATGGATAACCGCTGAAAGCATCTAAGCGGGAAGCCGGCCTCAAGATGAGACTTCCATGCCTTCGGGCGAGAGGCTCCCAGCCAGACTACTGGGTTGATAGGCCAGATGTGGAAGCGCAGCAATGCGTGCAGCTGACTGGTACTAATAAGCCGATGACTTGATAACACACCGTTCTAGGTGCTTGCGTCCACTGAGTGGTTCTCGATGTACGGTCGAGAACCGCACCAACGTACTTCGTTGTTGCAGACTGAAACATCAATAGTGTTTCGGCGGCCATAGCGAGAGGGAAACGCCCGGTCACATTCCGAACCCGGAAGCTAAGCCTCTCAGCGCCGATGGTACTGCAGGGGGGACCCTGTGGGAGAGTAGGACACCGCCGGACTTCCATTACCGAAATGGCCACCCAAAGCAGGGTGGCCATTTCGCGTTAACAAGGCATTCGAAAGCCCCCGGGAAGGACCGAGAGATGGCCGAACACGAGCCGCGCGAGGGCGCAGCAGACCGTGAGGCGCGCGGACGCGACAGCAGCGCGCGTCCTCCTCGATCCGACGACGGCCGATCCCGTCCGCCGGCTGGCAAACGCGACGGCTCGCAGAAGCCGTACACGTCCCGTGATGGTGGCGAGCGCAAGCCCTATAGTGGCGAGCGCGTAACAAGCCCTGCGGTGACGGATGCCGAGAGGCTGAGCAGCGTCGCGTGACGGCGCTGAAGCCGTACACGCCGCGTGACGGTGGCGACCGGAAGCCGTACACGCCGCGTGATCGCGGGGACCGCAGCCGGCACGTCGCGCGACGGATGGTGACCGGAAGCCGTACACGCCGCGTGACGGTGGGGACCGGAAGCCGTACACGCCGCGTGACGGTGACCGGAAGCCGTACACGCCGCGTGATGGCGGGGACCGGAAGCCGTACACGTCCCGTGATGGTGACCGGAAGCCTTACGAGAAGCGTGATGGTGGTGAACGGAAGCCGTACACGCCTCGCGATGGCGGGGACCGGAAGCCGTACACGCCTCGCGATGGTGGGGACCGGAAGCCCTACCAGAAGCGTGAAGGCGACCGTCCCTACCCGCCCCGCGACGGTGGAGACCGGAAGCCGTACACGTCCCGTGATGCTGGTGACCGCAAGCCCTACGAGAAGCGTGATGGTGACCGGAAGCCGTACACGCCGCGTGACGGTGGTGACCGCAAGCCTTACCAGCCGCGTGACGGTGACCGGAAGCCGTACACGCCGCGTGACGGTGGTGACCGCAAGCCTTACGAGCCGCGTGACGGTGGGGACCGGAAGCCGTACACGCCGCGTGATGGTGGGGACCGGAAGCCGTACACGCCTCGCGATGGTGGGGACCGGAAGCCGTACACGCCGCGAGATGGGGACCGGAAGCCGTACCAGAAGCGTGAAGGCGACCGCTCATACGGCAACCGTGATGACAGTCGACCGATGTACGCCGGCTCGCGCGGCGATCGGCCCGAGCGCGGGGGAGTGGGCCGTGTCGAAAACCCCATGCGCCCGGAGGAGAACAAGCCGGTCCGCGCACGCCACGACGACCCGATCATCCCGGACGAGATCACGCCGAACGACCTCAACCAGGGCGCTCGCAACGAGCTGAAGACGCTGAGCAAGGAGAACGCCGACGAGGTCGCACGTCACCTCGCGATGGCCTCCAAGCTCATCGACGAGCACCCCGAACTCGCGCACCTCCACGCCGTATCGGCCTCGCGTCGGGCGGGGCGCATCGCGATCGTCCGCGAAACGTTGGCCATCACCGCCTACGCGACCGGCGACTTCGCTCTCGCGCTGCGCGAGCTGCGCACCTACCGCCGCATCTCCGGCAAGGACGACCAGATCGCCCTCATGGTCGACAGCGAGCGCGGCGTCGGGCGTCCTGACCGTGCGCTCGAAGTCGGTCGCAGCGTCGATCGCGCCAAGCTCCCGACCGACGTGCGAGTGGAATTGGCGATCGCCATGTCCGGTGCGCGCCTCGACCTGGGCGAAGCCGAGCGTGCACTCCAGGAGCTCGACATTCCCGAACTGGATCCCGACCGCGCGTTCGAGTGGAGCCCCGGGCTCTTCGCCGCACGCGCGACCGTGCTCGAAGAGCTGGGTCGCGAGGACGAGGCTGCGCGCTGGCACGAGCGTGCGCGGGTCGCAGCCGACGCACTGTATGCGGCGTCGGGCGCCGAGGATCTCGAGACGGTGTTCGTCGACGAGGTCCTCGAGGAGATCGAGGTCTACGACGACGACGATGACTCGTCTGACGAGTACGGCGACTCTGATGACGAGGAGGACCACTCCGACCGCGAGGACGAGTCGAGCTGACGCACGACGACCCCGACGACGAGCACAGCGACTCCGATGATGACGATGACTCCGGCGATGGTGACGTGGATGACCAGCCCGTCGTCGTGAGCGCTGACGGCGATGCCACAGTCGATGAGCCGGGTGCGCGCACGGTCAGCGTCGAAGACGAGGTCGCCGAGATCCTTGCCGAGGCCGGCATCGATGACGCCGACGAGTCGGATGACTCGGACAACGTGGACGACTCCGAAGAAGCGGACGGCGAAGAAGAAGGCTCCGGCCGCTGATGCGTCTGTTCGGTCGCCGATCCGACGGCCCGACGCCGCTCGACGGCGTCGATGTCGTGCTCGCAGATCTCGACGGCGTCGTATATGCCGGCGCCGGCGCGCTCCCACACGCTGTCGAGAGCCTCACCCGCGCCCGCGACGGACGCGCGTTGGGGTACATCACCAACAACGCATCGCGGACGGATGCCTCGGTCGCAGGTCACCTCTCAGAACTGGGTCTGCCCACCGCTGCGCACGAAGTGGTGACGAGCCCTCAGGCCGCCATGCGTCTGCTCGCGAATCTCATCGCACCCGGCTCGACCGTGCTGGTCGTGGGCGGCGACGGACTCGTGGACGAGGTGGCCAAAGCGGGCTTCGTCATGACGCGCAGCGCCGAGGACGCGCCGGCCGCCGTCGTACAGGGCTTCGCGCCCGAGGTGGGCTGGACCCAGCTCGCAGAGGCCGCGTTCGCGCTGAAGGTCCCCGAGGAAGAGGGCGGGATCCCCTGGATCGCGACGAACACCGACTGGACCATCCCGCAGTCTCGGGGCGTCGCTCCGGGGAACGGCACCCTCGTGTCCGCCGTGCACACAGCGATCGGTCGCCTGGCCACCGTCGCAGGCAAACCCGAGGTGCCGATCTTCGAGGAAGCCGTCGCACGGTTCGGGGCGCGGCATCCGCTCTTCCTGGGCGACCGCCTCGACACCGACATCCTCGGCGCGAACCGTGCGGGGATCGCTTCGGCGCTCGTGCTCACGGGGATCGACCGGCCCAAGCACGTGCTCGCCGCCCCCGCGGGATCGCAGCCGACCTTCATCCTCGGCGACCTCCGCGAGCTGCACGAGCCTTACCCGGAGGTGACCGTCGAGGACGGCGTCGCCACGGTGCGAGGGGCCAGAGTGGCGATCGATGGCGCGGACGTCCGGATCGTCTCAGAAGGCGACCGCCCGGTCGACCTGCTCCGCGCCGGAGCAGCCGCCATCTGGTCGACCGGCCGGGCGATCTTCGGCTTCCGTGTGCCCGAGCGGCTCTACGCGGACCCGTTCCACAGGCCCTGAGCTCCCGGCCGCGGGGGAGGATCCCCGTATCCTGGGAGGCATGGTCCAGGAGCAGCAGCACCATCCCGATCGCAGCGACCTTCTGTCGACGCTCGACGTGATCGAGGCGCAGCCGCTCGCGACGCGCGCTGAGGGGTACGACGCGCTGCACGACACCCTCGCGCGTCGGCTCGAGTCCGCTCCCGGCGCCGCCACGGCGTCATGACGATGCGCCTCGATGCCGCTCTGGCGGCCCGCGGATACGCGCGCTCACGCACGCATGCGAGCACTCTGATCGCCGACGGGCTCGTCACCGTCGACGGGCGCATCGTCGTCAAGGCCTCCACACCCGTCGCGGAAGACGCCGTGCTGGAGGTCGCCGGGTCCGACCACTACGTCAGCCGCGCCGCACACAAGCTGATCGCCGGGCTCGACGCCTTCGGCATCGACGTTCGCGGACGCCTCGCACTCGACATGGGAGCTTCGACCGGCGGATTCACACAGGTGCTGCTCGAGCGTGGCGCCGAGCCCGTGATCGCCGTGGATGTCGGCCACGGACAGCTCGCGGCATCCGTCGCGGCAGATCCTCGCGTGATCGCCGTCGAAGGCTTCAACGTGCGCCACATGACGCCCACCTCGCTGGCCGAGGTGAGCGGTGTCGACGTGGCGCCCTCCGTGATCACCGGCGACCTGTCCTTCATCTCGCTCACCCATGTGCTCGAGGCCGTGAAAGACGTCGCCGCGCCCGACGCCGATCTCGTCCTGCTCGTGAAGCCGCAGTTCGAGGTCGGCCGTACCGCCGTCAAGGGCGGTCTCGTCACCCACCCCGATCTGCGGGCGGATGCCGTCGCAGGAGTCTTGTGGGCGGCGTGGGACCTGGGGCTCGGCACGCTGGGCGTCGTCTCCTCCCCGCTCCTCGGCACGCACGGCAACGCGGAGTTCATCGCACACCTCGCGCCGGGCCGCGGCAGCAATCCGACAGAATGGTTGGGCACTGTGAACACACTGGCGGGGAGCCGATGACACACACCGACGAGCGCACAGACCGCAGCATCCTCGTCGTCGCGCACGCCCACCGCGAAGACACCGTGATCGCGGCCGAGCGCGTCGTCGAAGCGCTGCGAGGGGCAGGCGCGCGCCCCGTGCTGGCGGCCGACGACCGCGACGAGCTCGCGGCCGTGCGCCCCTCGCTCGCCGACGTGCCGACGATGGGCGATGACGTGCCGGTGCAAGACATCGAGCTGGCGATCGTGCTCGGCGGAGACGGCACGATCCTGCGCGCGGCCGAGCTGGTCCGCGAGGGCACCGCGCCGGTGCTCGGCATCAACATGGGCCACGTCGGCTTCCTGGCTGAGATCGAGCGCGACGACATGGATGACGCCGTCCGTCGCGTGATCGGACGCGATTACGGCGTCGAAGAGCGCATGGCGCTGAAAGTGCGGGTGAAGGATGCCGGCGGCGCGGTCATCTACGAGACGTGGGCGCTGAACGAGGCGACCGTCGAGAAAGCCAGTCGTGAGCGCATGCTCGAGGTCGTCATCGAGATCGACGGTCGGCCGCTTTCGTCTTTCGGCTGCGACGGCGTGCGTGGTCTCCGACACCGACCGGTTCGACGGCGTACAACTTCTCCGCCGGCGGACCCGGTGATCTGGCCGACGGTCCAGGCGATCTCGGTGGTGCCGCTGTCGGCGCACGCGCTGTTCGCCAAGCCGCTGGTCATCGGACCCGAGCAGGCTGTCGCGATCGAAGTGCTCGAGCGCACCAACGGCGTCGGCATCCTGTGGTGCGACGGCCGGCGCTCGCACGATCTTCCGCCGGGCGCCAGCGTCTCGGTGCGACGCTCGGAGCGTCCGGTGCGACTTGCCCGGCTGCACCCCGCTGCGTTCACCGATCGCCTGGTGCGCAAGTTCCAGCTGCCGGTCGTCGGCTGGCGAGGCCCTGACGCGATCACTTCCGGTCCGCTGTCGTGATCGAGGAGATGCGCCTGCGGGATCTGGGAGTCATCGCCGAGGCGACGCTGACCATCGGCCCGGGCTTCACCGCGATCACCGGCGAGACGGGCGCGGGCAAGACCATGGTGGTCACCGGCCTCGGCCTGCTGCTCGGCCAGCGCGCCGATTCCGGCGCCGTGCGCTCGGGGGCTTCGCAGGCCAGTGTCGACGGCATCTGGATCGTTCCCGAGACGGGAGCCGTCGCCGATCGCGTGCGCGAGGCCGGTGGCGAGCTCGAGTCGCTCGGCGACGGCCGCGCGGAGCTGCTGGTGGGCCGGTCGATCTCGAGCGAGGGCCGGGGACGGGCGTCGGTGGGCGGACGCGCCGCGCCGGCCGGCGTGCTGGCCGACCTGGCCGATGATCTCGTCGTCGTGCACGGGCAGTCCGAACAGCTCCGGCTGCGCTCGGCCACCGCGCAGCGCGAGGCGCTCGACCGCTTCGGCGGCGCGGCCGTGCAGTCCGTCCGTGCCGAGTATCAGCAGGCCTTCGAGCGCTGGCGCGCCGTCGAGCGCGAGCTGACGTCGCTGACGAGTGAGCGCGACTCCCGCGCCCGTGAGGCCGACGAGCTGCGGGCTCAGATCGCCGACATCGAACAGGCAGACCCGCAGCCCGGCGAGGACGCCGACCTCGCCGTGCGCGCGGAGCGCCTGGCGAATGCGGAAGAGCTGCGCCTGGCCGCGGCATCCGCTCACGATGCCCTGTCGGGCGGAGGGCGACGTGCCCGATGCCTCCGCTCTGATCGCGGAAGCGCGGCGTGCGCTCGAGCGCGCCCACGATCCTGCTCTCGAGGAACTGGCCGGGCAGGTCGCCGATCTCGGCTACCGCGCGGCCGACGTCGCCGCGGCGCTGTCGGGCTACCTCGCCGATCTGGACGAGACCGGCCCGCACGAGCTCGCGGCGGTGGAAGAGCGCCGCGCCGTGATCTCGTCGCTGGTGCGCGCCCACGGCTCCCTCGATGAGGCGATCGCGCTTCTCGGCACCGGATCGGCGCGACTGGCCGAGCTCGATGACGACTCCGATCGCGTCGAGCGGCTCGCGGCGGAGCGGGATGCCGCGGCATCCGTCCTCGATGATGCCGCCGCAGCGCTCACCGCCGCCCGCACCGCCGCCGCCGAGCGGCTGGGCACCGCGGTGACGACCGAGCTGCGCGCCCTGGCCATGCCCGACGCGTCGCTGACGGTCGCCGTCTCGCCGGGAGCCGAGACGGCCGCGGGCCGCGACGACGTCGCCATCCTGCTGTCCCCGCACATCGGCGCCGATCCGCGGCCGGTAGCCCGGGGAGCCTCCGGCGGCGAGCTGAGCCGAGTGATGCTGGCGATCGAAGTGGTGATCGCCGCGGCCGACCCGGTGCCGACGTTCGTCTTCGACGAGGTGGATGCCGGAATCGGCGGTGCTGCCGCCATCGAGGTGGGGCGCCGCCTGGCGCGCCTGGCCGCAGTCGTCGCAGGTGATCGCCGTCACTCACCTCGCCCAGGTCGCCGCCTTCGCCTCGAATCACCTGACCGTGGTCAAGGCCGAGCGACGGCTCGGTCACCGCCTCGGACGTTCGCCGCCTCGAGGGCGCCGACCGCGAGGCGGAGATGGCTCGGCTGCTGTCGGGCATGCCGGATTCCGACGCCGCGCTCAGCCATGCACGTGAGTTGCTCAGACTTCGCACCGAAGCCCACTGATAGGATCAAAGCCCGTGATGCAGACTTCTGATTCTTTCCGCGGCGACTTCCACAGCGACACCACCAAGCACATCTTCGTGACCGGAGGTGTCGTCTCCTCGCTGGGCAAGGGTCTCACCGCCGCGAGCCTCGGCAACCTGCTCACCGCCCGCGGTCTGCACGTCGTCATGCAGAAGCTCGACCCGTATCTCAACGTCGATCCGGGAACGATGAACCCGTTCCAGCACGGCGAGGTGTTCGTCACCGACGACGGCGCTGAGACCGACCTCGACATCGGCCATTACGAGCGCTTCCTCGACATCGAGCTCAACCAGGCGGCGAACGTCACGACCGGCCAGATCTATTCGCAGGTCATCGCGAAGGAGCGCCGCGGCGAGTACCTCGGCGACACCGTGCAGGTCATCCCGCACATCACCGACGAGATCAAGCGCCGCATGCGCCTGCAGGCGTCGGAAGATCCCCGTCCCGACGTCATCATCACCGAGATCGGCGGCACCGTCGGCGACATCGAGTCGCAGCCGTTCATCGAGTCGGCGCGCCAGATCCGCCACGAGCTCGGGCGCAACAACGTCTTCTTCGTACACGTCTCGCTGGTGCCGTTCATGGGCGCCTCGGGCGAGCAGAAGACCAAGCCCACGCAGCACTCCGTCGCGACGCTGCGCTCGATCGGCATCCAGCCCGATGCGCTCGTGCTGCGCAGCGACCGCCCCGTCACCGAGTCGAACAAGCGCAAGATCGCGCTCATGTGCGACGTCGACGAGAGCGCCGTCGTCAACGCGGTCGACGTGCCGAGCATCTACGACATCCCGACGATGCTCAACGACGCAGGGTCTCGACGAGCTACATCGTCCGCGCCCTGGGCCTCACGAAGGCCGCCGAGGTCGACTGGTCGCGGTGGGAGCGTGTGCTCGAAGCCGTGCACAACCCCAAGCACGAGGTCACGATCGGTCTCGTCGGCAAGTACATCGATCTGCCGGATGCCTACCTCTCGGTCACCGAGGCGCTCAAGGCCGGCGGGTTCGCGCAGGAGACGCACGTCAAGATCCGCTGGATCCCGTCGGACGAGTGCGAGACGCCCGGAAGGCGCCGAGAAGGCGCTCGGCTCCGCTGGACGGCATCGTCATCCCCGGCGGCTTCGGCATCCGCGGCATCGAGGGCAAGGTCGGCGCGCTGAAGTTCGCGCGCGAGCAGGGCATCCCGACCCTCGGCATCTGCCTCGGCCTGCAGTGCATCGTCATCGAGTACGCCCGCCACGTCGCGGGCATCGAGGGTGCCTCGTCGAGCGAGTTCGACCCCGACACGACGGCACCCGGTCATCGCGACGATGGCGGAACAGGTCGACATCATCGAGAGCGGCGACCTGGGCGGCACCATGCGCCTCGGACTCTACCCGGCCGATCTCGCCGAGGGCTCGATCGCCGCGGAGGTGTACGGCGCGAACCGGGCCTCCGAGCGTCACCGCCACCGCTACGAGGTGAACAACCGCTATCGCGACCAGATCGCCGCGGCCGGCCTCGTCTTCTCGGGCCTCAACCCCGACCTCGACCTCGTCGAGTACGTCGAGCTGCCGCGCGACGTGCACCCGTACTACATCGCCACGCAGGCGCATCCCGAGCTGCGGTCGCGTCCCACCGACGCGCAACCCGCTGTTCCGGGGCCTGGTCGGCGCCGCCCTCGAGCGTCACCGCGCGAGCGAGCTGTTCGACGTCGACAATGGCTGATGCGGCGGGCGCAGGCCTGACCGACGAACCCGTCGCGCTCGAGGTGACCGACAGCGAGCTCGTCTATGAGGGCCGCGTATGGGACGTGCGCAGCGACACCCTCTCGTACAACGGCCACGACGATCGTCCGGCAGTACGTCGCGCACCCGGGTGCCGCGGCGGTGGTCGCGATCGACGACGACGGCCGGGTGCTGCTCATCCAGCAGTACCGGCATCCGATCCGTCATCGCGACTGGGAGGTCCCGGCGGGCCTGCTCGATGTGCCGGGAGAGCCGCCGATCGATGCCGCCCGGCGCGAGCTCGCCGAGGAGGCCGACCTCGCCGCCTCGACGTGGGAGCCCCTCGTGAGCATCTTCACCACGCCCGGCGGCAACGACGAGGTCGTGCACCTGTTCCTCGCTCGCGGACTGACGCCGATCGCCGACGCCCATCCGCGCGAAGGCGAGGAGGCCGACATCACGCTCGAGTGGGTGCCGCTGGCCGAGGCCGTCGACGGCGTGCTCGCAGGCCGGCTGCGCAACGGCATCCTCGCCGTCGGCGTCCTCGCCGCGGCCGAGCGACTGCGGCGTGCTGCGGAGTCCGCCGTCGCGTGAGGAGGCTCGCCTGACATGCAGATGGCTCGTGCGGTGGACTCGTACCTGCGCCACATCTCGATCGAGCGCGGGCTGTCGGAGAACACCGTGTCGGCCTATCGTCGCGACCTCGCGGGCTACGCCGCCTGGCTGACGGCGCAGGGCATCGACGAGTCGAGTGCGGTGACGCCCGAGCTCGTCGCGGGGTTCATCGCCGAGCGATCCGCCGCGCAGCCGCCGGTCGCGGCATCCTCTCTCGCCCGGCTGCAGTCCTCGGTGCGGGGGCTGCACCGGTTCCTGACGCGCGAGGGCATCGAGGATGCCGACCCCTCGGTGCGCCTGCGACCGCCCAAGCAGCCGCGCCGGCTGCCCAAGGCCCTCACGATCGATCAGGTCGAAGCACTGTTGGATGCCGCGGGCCCGCCGCCCCCGACGGCCACAGGCGACGAGACCGGCGCCGCGCCCGGCGATCTGCTGGGTCTGCGCGACCGGGCGCTGCTCGAGCTGCTCTATGCGACGGGCGCCCGGGTCTCGGAGATCGTTCAGCTCGACGTCGACGACGTCGGTCATGGCGACGTGCTGCGCGTGCGCGGCAAAGGCTCGAAGGAGCGCATCGTGCCTGTCGGATCGTATGCGCGCGCGGCGGTGGACGCCTACCTGACGCGTGCACGGCCGGAGCTTTCGCGCCGCGGCAGGGCGAGCGCCCGGCTCTTCCTCGGGGCCCGTGGTGCGCCGCTGTCGCGCCAGAGCGCGTGGCTCGTCATCCACGACGCCGCCGAGCGCGCGCAGCTCACCGCGCACGTGTCGCCGCACACCCTCCGACACTCGTTCGCGACGCATCTGCTGCAGGGCGGCGCGGACGTGCGGGTGGTTCAGGAGCTCCTCGGCCACGCGTCGGTCGCGACCACTCAGATCTACACGTACGTTTCGGTGGATGCGCTGCGCGACGTGTACGCGACTTCGCATCCGCGCGCCCGCTGATCCTTCCGGGACTCCAGCGTCGCCGTGACTAGAATCGGTTCACGGCATGGCGAAGTCAGGAGAGTCTGTGGCGGTCAGCAAGCGGGGCGCGACGAAGGCCTCTGACGACGGCATCCCCATGGGTCCGACCGGTCGTCCCTACCACGGCTTCCCGACCCCGCCGCCGCTCACCGGCCACGGGCCCGCACGCATCATCTCGCTGTGCAACCAGAAGGGCGGCGTCGGCAAGACGACGACCACCATCAGCCTGGCTGCCGCGCTGGCCGGCTACGGACGCAAGGTGCTCGCCGTCGACTTCGACCCGCAGGGCGCGCTGTCGGCCGGTCTCGGCATCCAGACCCACGAGATCCCGACCATCTACGACCTGCTGCTGGACAGCAAGCGCGACCCGAGCGAGGTCGTCGTCCACTCGCGTGTCGAGAACCTCGACGTGATCCCGGCCAACATCGATCTCTCGGCGGCCGAGGTGCACCTGGTCAACGAGGTCGCGCGCGAGCAGACTCTCGCCCGCGCCCTGCGCCGCCTGGCGCCCGACTACGACGTCATCCTCATCGACTGCCAGCCCTCGCTCGGTCTGCTGACCGTCAACGCGCTCACAGCGAGCCACGGCGTGCTGATTCCGCTGGAGTGCGAGTTCTTCGCCCTGCGCGGCGTCGCGATGCTGATCGAGACGATCGACAAGGTGCGCGACCGTCTGAACCCCACCATCACGCTCGACGGCGTGCTCGCCACGATGTACGACTCCCGCACGCTGCACTCGCGGGAGGTGCTCGAGCGGGTCGTCGACGCCTTCGGCGACGATGTGCTCGAGACCGTCATCGGCCGCACCGTGAAGTTCCCCGACGCGTCGGTGTCGGGGATGCCGATCACCGAGTTCGCGCCCGAGCACGCCGCCGCCCAGGCCTACATGCGGCTGGCGCGGGAGCTGGTCGTCCGTGGCGCCGTCGCCTGACGGGTCCGACGCACCCGAGGCCGTTGCAGGGCCGGAGCCGAGCGAGGGGTTCCGAGTCTCGCTCGGCGTGTTCGACGGCCCGTTCGACCTGCTGCTCACCCTGATCTCCCAGCACGAGCTCGACATCACCGAGGTCTCGCTGTCGCGGGTCACCGATGAGTTCATCTCGTATCTGCGCGGCTCTCGGCCCCGACGAGGAGCTGGACGAGGCGTCGGAGTTCCTCGTCGTGGCGGCGACGCTGCTCGACATGAAGGTCGCCGGACTGCTGCCGCAGGGCGAGCTCGTCGACGCCGAGTCGGTCGCGCTGCTCGAAGCGCGCGATCTGCTGTTCGCGCGGCTCCTGCAGTACCGCGCGTTCAAAGAGGTCTCGGCGTGGTTCGAGCGGTGCCTGCGGCGCGAGGAGCGACGCCACACGCGCTCGGTGCGCCTGGACGCGAAGTACCGCGACGCGGTGCCCGAACTGGTGTGGTCGCTCAGCGTCGACGACTTCGCCGCGCTGGGACTGCTCGCGATGACGCCCAAGGAGATCCCGCACGTCGGCCTCGACCATCTGCACGCGCCGCTGGTGAGCATCCGCGAGCAGGCCGCCGTCGTCGTCACCCTGCTGCGCAGCGCCGGCTCGCTGAGCTTCCGCGAGCTCATCGCCGGCGTGACGCAGTCCGGCGTCGTGGTGGCCCGATTCCTCTCGGTGCTGGAGCTGTATCGCCACGCCGCCCTGTCCTTCGAACAGCTCGAGCCTCTCGGCGAGCTCACCCTGCGCTGGAGCGCGCCGCGGTGGTCCGACGAGAACCTCGCGACCCTGGGAGCCGACTATGACCGATGACGCGTCAGCCGAGCCCGCTCAGCCATCCGCCGCGCCACCCGCTGAGCCATCCGTGCCGCCGACGGACGTCGCGCGCCGGCTCGAGGCGATCCTGCTCGTCGTGGAGGAGCCGCAGAGTCTCGTGAGCCTCGCCGCCGCGGTGGGTTCGCCCGTGCCCGCGGTGCGCCAGGCCATCGAGAGCCTGGTCGCCGACTACGACGGCGAGACCGGGGGACCGGTGCGCGGGTTCGAGCTGCGCGAGGTGGGCGGCGGCTGGCGGCTGTACGTCCGCGAGGAGCACGACGACCTCATCAGCGACTTCGTCAACCAGCAGGCGCCCTCGCGGCTGTCGCAGGCGGCGCTCGAGACGCTCGCCGTGATCGCCTACAAGCAGCCCGTCACCCGCAGCCAGGTCGCCTCGATCCGCGCGGTGAACGTCGACTCCGTCGTGCGCACCCTGCTCGCGCGCGGGCTCATCACCGAGCTGTTCACGGACTCCGAGACCGGCGCGATCAACTACGGCACCACAGATGCGCTGCTCGTGCATCTCGGCATCAACTCGCTCGACGAGCTGCCCCACATCTCGCCGCTCCTCGACGACGGCGCAGACGGATTCGATGAGGAGGCCCGTCGATGACGGCACAGCACCACGACCCGTTCGCCGCCCCCGAGGGCGTGCGGCTCCAGAAGGTCCTCGCGAGCGCGGGGGTGGCATCGCGCCGGGTCGCCGAGGATCTCATCGTCGCAGGACGAGTCCGTGTCAATGGCGAGGTCGTCACCGAGCTCGGATCGACGGATCGACCCCGAGACGGACCTGGTCGATGTCGACGGCACGGCGATCCAGCTGGACCAGTCCAAGCGCTACGTCATGCTCAACAAGCCCACGGGTGTGGTGAGTTCGATGAAGGACGACCGCGGTCGCCCCGACCTCCGCCGCTTCACGAAGGACTGGGAGGAGCGCCTCTACAACGTCGGGAGATTGGATGCCGAGACCAGCGGTCTCCTCGTTCTCACCAACGACGGCGAGCTGGCCCACGTGCTCGCGCACCCCTCGTTCGGGGTCACCAAGGTCTACATCGCCAAGGTCGAGGGCCGCGTGACGCCGCAGACGATCCAGACGCTCACACGGGGGATCGTCCTGGAGGACGGACCCATCGCCGCCGACAGGGCCCGGCTGCTCTCCAGCTCGGCGGAGGGTGGTGGCTCGCTCGTCGAGCTGACCCTCCACTCGGGTCGCAACCGGATCGTGCGGCGCATGCTGGCCGAGGTCGGGCATCCCGTCGTCGAACTCGTGCGCCGGCAGTTCGGGCCGCTGCACCTGGGAACTCTGCCAGCTGGGCGCACCCGTGAGTTGACTAAGGTGGAGCGGGGCGATCTGCTGACTCTCGCGCGTCGCGCGGGCCAGGATGCGTCCGAGCCCCGCGAAGACTCCGAATCGCGGAGCGACCAGGAGAACGAGTGACCGATTCCACGCAGGCCTCTGCGCGCGTGCGTGCCGCCCCGGGTGCACGGCACGGTGCGTGTCGTCGGCGCAGGTCTGCTCGGCTCCAGCATCGGTCACGCGCTGACTGCCCTCGGCGTGGACGTCGCACTCGACGACACGTCGCCGGCTCAGCTGCGACTCGCAGTCGACTACGGCGCCGGACGCCGCGCGGATGCCGGGGACGACCCGACGCTGGTCGTGGTCGCGGTGCCGCCGGATGTCGTCGCCGAGGTGATCGAACGCGAGCTCGCGGCGCACCCGCGTGCGGTCGTCACCGACGTCGCGAGCGTCAAGCTCGAGCCACTGCGCGCCCTGCGCGAGCGCGGCGTCGACCTGACCCACTACATCGGATCGCATCCGCTGGCCGGTCGCGAGCGCGGCGGAGCCATCGCCGCGCGCGCCGACATCTTCGTCGGCAGGCCGTGGGTGGTCTGCCGCGACGGCGAGACGCCGGCCGCCGACCTCGCGGTCGTCGAGGCGCTGGCCCTGGATCTCGGCGCCATGCCGATCGAGATGGGCCCCGAAGAGCACGACCGTGCGGTCGCGCTCGTCTCTCACGTGCCGCAGCTCGTCGCCAGCCTGCTCGCAGGCCGGTTCGCCGACGCGCCCGAGGGATCGCTCGGCCTGGCGGGCCAGGGCGTCCGCGACACGACGCGGATCGCGGCATCCGCTCCCGAACTGTGGGTGCAGATCCTCGGTGCGAACTCCGCCCCGGTGGTCGATGTGCTCGACGCGCTCGCCGCCGACCTCTCTGCCGTCGCCGCCGCGCTGCGCACCCCGGATGCGCCCGGCGCCCGGCGCGCCGTCGCCGATGCCATCCGCCGCGGCAACGACGGCGTCGAGCGGCTTCCCGGCAAGCACGGCCAGAACCGCCGCTTCGAGCAGGTCGTCGTCATGGTCGACGACACGCCCGGCCAGCTCGGCCGCCTCTTCGGCGAGCTCGGCGAGCTCGAGGTGAACGTCGAGGACCTGCGCCTCGAGCACTCGCCCGGTGCGCAGTTCGGCCTGGCCGAGATCAGTGTCGTCCCCGGCGCCGTGCGCCGCGCGGTAGAGGGCCTCGAGGCCCGCGGCTGGAAGATTGCGAGCACCACCAATGACTGACGCCACGAACCCGTCCGGGACGATGATCGTCGCGATCGACGGGCCTGCGGGCAGCGGAAAGTCCAGCGTCTCGAAGCAGGTGGCCCGTCGCCTCGGCTACGGATTCCTCGACACCGGGGCGGCGTACCGCGCGCTCGCCTGGCTCGCGCTGGACCGCGGCACCGACACCTCGGACTCCACCTCGGTCCTCGACGTCATGGGCGACTTCGACTACGCCATCTCGCTCGACCCCGACGAGTTCTGGGTGCGCGTGGGCGCCACCGACGTCACCGAGGCGATCCGCGAGCCGCAGGTGTCCGAGGCCGTCAGCGGCGTCGCTCGCGTGCCTGCGGTGCGGCAATCGGTGAACGCTCTGTTCCGGTCGCTGGTCGCGGCATCCGGTCTTCCGGGTGTCGTCGTCGAAGGTCGTGACATCACCACCGTCGTCGCACCGGATGCGCCCGTGCGCATCCTCCTCACCGCCGCCCCGGAGGTGCGCGCCGCTCGCCGCAGCGCAGAGCTGACGAGCCAGGATGCCGCGGCCGTCGCCGCGGCCCTGCACCGCCGCGACGCCTCCGACTCGGCCGTCGTCGACTTCCTCACCGCCGCCCCCGGCGTCGAGGTCGTCGACTCGACCCACCTCGATTTCCACCAGACCGTGGACGCCGTCATCGGCGTCATCCGCACGAACGTGCCAGTACAGACGGGAGCGCACGATGGCATCTGACAGCCGTGACGCCGAACCTTACGAAGGCGTGGAGGACAACCTCGCCGAGACACTCGCCGCCGTCGACGACACCCTCGCCGAGCAGCGGGCGGTCGCCCTGCGCCAGGGCCTCGAGGACTACGACCTCGACGACGAGGATGCCGCGCTGCTCGCCGGCCTCGCCGTCGGCGAAGACGGCATCGAGTACCTGCCGGCGCTGCCGGTGGTCGCGATCGTCGGCCGCCCGAACGTCGGCAAGTCCGCCCTCGTCAACCGCATCCTCGGCCGGCGCGAGGCCGTCGTCGAAGACACCCCGGGTGTCACGCGCGACCGCGTCACCTACAAGGCCGAGTGGATGGACCGCCGGTTCTCGCTCGTCGACACCGGCGGCTGGGAGCCCGACGCCAAGGGCATCGACCGCTCCGTCGCGCTGCAGGCCGAGATCGCCATCGATCTGTGCGACGTCGTGATCTTCGTGGTCGATGCGATGGTCGGCGCCACCTCGACCGACGAGCACGTCGTGAAGCTGCTGCGCAAGAGCGGCAAGCCGGTGTTCCTCGTCGCCAACAAGATCGACGATGCCCGCCACGAGCCCGAGGCCGCTGTGCTGTGGAACCTCGGCCTCGGCGAGCCCCACCCCGTGTCCGCCATTCACGGCCGCGGTGTGGCCGACCTGCTCGACGCCGTCATGGGCGTGCTGCCGAGCGTGTCGGCCGTCGCCAAGCAGGAGATCGGCGGCCCGCGCCGCGTGGCGATCCTCGGACGGCCGAACGTCGGCAAGTCGTCGCTGCTCAACAAGGCCGCGGGCGAGGAGCGCGTGGTCGTCAACGAACTCGCCGGCACCACGCGCGACCCGGTCGACGAGGTCGTGGACGTCGGCGGCAAGCTGTGGCGGTTCATCGACACCGCCGGCATCCGTCGTCGCGTCCACCTGCAGCAGGGTGCCGACTTCTACGCGTCACTGCGCACCACGGCGGCGCTCGAGAAGGCGGAGGTCGCCGTCGTGATGCTCGACGTCAGCGAGCCCATCAGCGAGCAGGACATCCGCATCATCGACCTCGTGCTCGAGTCGGGCCGCGCGCTCGTCCTGGCGTTCAACAAGTGGGACCGCCTGTCCGACGACGACATGGCCGATATCGAGCGCCGCCGCTACCTGGAGCGCGAGATCGAGCAGGACCTCGCGCACGTGGCCTGGGCCCCGCGCGTGAACATGTCCGCGCGCACCGGCCGTCACCTCGACAAGCTCGTGCCTGCACTCGAGACGGCGCTGGACTCCTGGGACCAGCGCATTCCGACGGGCAAGTTCAACGCCTTCCTGTCCGAGCTCGTCAACGAGCACCCGCACCCGCTCCGCGGCGGCAAGCAGCCTCGCATCCTGTTCGGCACGCAGGCGTCCACGCGCCCGCCGACCTTCGTGCTCTTCACGACGGGCTTCCTCGACCCGGGCTACCGGCGCTTCATCCAGCGGCGGCTGCGCGAGCTGTTCGGCTTCGAGGGCTCGCCGATCGTGATCAACATGCGCGTGCGCGAGAAGCGCCAGCGCTGACGCCGGCGCGAAGCAGAGGTGTCCGACCGCAGTGGTCGGGCACCTCTGCTTCGCCGTGTCCGCGCCGGAACGCTCCCATTGTTCCGCGCGAGGGTCGTCTTCCCGGTACGGGTGACCCGCGTTGTGCGGCGCTCCCGCAGTCGAGGCGGCCCTGCAGCGCCGTGCTGTGTCAGGGTGGAAGGGTGAGTATCGAACCCCCCGCGACAGCGGAGCCCCGGCGCCCGCAGGGTCCTCGCGACCCGGGCGATGCCTGGGTCATCGCGCCGTCGGGAGAGAGGTACTGGGGACGGTTCGGGGCGGCGGGACTGCTGGCGCTGGACCCTGACCGAGGCGTGCTGCTGCAGCACCGGGTGTCGTGGAGCCACTTCGGCGGAACCTGGGCGCTGCCGGGCGGTGCGCGCCACGAGAGAGAGTCGGCCGTCGACGCGGCGCTGCGGGAGGCGGCGGAAGAGGCGGGTGTTCCGGATGCCGTGATCCGGCCGCGGCTGCTCTCGGTGCTCGACCTCGGCTACTGGAGCTATGTGACGCTCGTCGGGGACGTCGACGTGCCCTTCGAGCCGGTCATCAGTGATCCCGAGAGCGTCGCGCTCGCGTGGGTGCCGGTCGACGAGGTCGCGGACCGGCCGCTGCATCCTGGATTCGGCGCCGCGTGGGAGCGCCTGCGATCGCTGCTGTCGCTCGCGCCCGTCGTCATCGTCGATGCGGCGAACGTCGTGGGGTCGGTGCCGGACGGGTGGTGGCGTGATCGGCCCGGCGCTGCCGGGCGCCTGCTGCAGCGGATTGCAGTCCGGGCGGCGGCCGGTGTGCCCGCCGAGGACCTCGAACTGCCCGAGCACACGTGGTTCCCTCGTTGGACTGTCGTGCTCGAGGGTGCGGCGCGAGCTGCCGGGGACGTCGCTGGCCTTGACGTGGTGCGCGCTGAGGCGTCGGGCGACGACGAGATCGTCCGGCAGGCTCAGGGCCTGTTGGCGGCGGGGAAGGTCGTCACCGTCGTGACGAGCGACCGGGAGCTGGCCGAGCGCGTCACTCGATCCGGGGCGACGGCTCGCGGGTCGCGGTGGCTGCTGGACCTGATCGAGGCCTCCCCGCACTGAGCGTCCCGCCGGGAGCGGTCAGTCCTCCTCGCGTCCGCGGAGGCGATCGATGTCACGCCGCTCGCGTTTGGTCGGGCGCCCGGCGCCGCGATCGCGTACCGGAACGAACGCGGTGAGCTCCCGCGGGGGCGGGGGAGGGGTGCGATCGTCCACGGCCTCAGCGGCGAGGACGGCCCCGACGCGCTTGGTGATCGTCTTCTTCACGATGAGGGTGCGGTCGAATCCGGCGATCCGCACTCGCAGTTCGTCGCCCGGACGCACCGGCTGCGCCGCCTTCGCACGCTCGCCGTTGACCCGCACATGCCCGGCGCGGCATGCCGTGGTCGCGGCGGACCGCGTCTTGTACACGCGCACAGCCCAGAGCCAGGCGTCGACGCGGGCCGAGGCATCCGTCATGCCGGTACCTCGGTGCCCGCTGCCTGGAGCGGCTCGGAGCGAAGTCGTTCCGCCCGCAGCACACCGGCAGCGATCAGCCCCTGTCCGAGGCAGTAGGTGAGCATGACGAGCGGGCTCGTCCAGTCGGGCATCGCATCGGGGACGAACAGCCGGAAGGCCAGGATCGTGTCGGAGGCGAGGAAGAACACGCCGCCCCAGGCGATGACGGGGTGGCAGCGGGCAGCGCCCGCAGCGGTCGCCCCGAGTACGAGGCCGTAGAGGGCGACGGGGATCAGGAGCGAGCCGAGATCGCTCCACAGCACGGCGAGCAGAGCCATCCACCACACGGCATAGACCGCCGCCCACGCGGGCAGGCGTCGCACCGCGAGTACGCGCCAGAACAGCCAGATGTAGCAGAGGTGGGCGAGACCGAACCACAGCAGCATCATCGGCACGGTCGGAGCCCACGGGAAGAACACTCCCGCCGCGTCGCCGAGCCAGGACAGCGCAATCGCGGCTACGAGGAGCGTGTGCGTCCGCGACCACGGGGCGCCGCGCGCGCCCCAGACGACCGCGACAGCCAGCAACGGCATGAGCAGGAGCTTGGTCGGACCGGCGATCGTCTCTGCGTGCCCAGCCAGGGCGACGACGTGGAGCAGCGAGACCGCGATGTACGGAGCAAAGGCGATCCAGAGCCGCGGCATGATCCTCCTCGATGGGCGGGGCAGTGACCATCGTCGCACGGCGCGATCGCCGATGGCGCGGCGGCGTCGGGTCGAAGAGCGTGGTCAGTCCCGGAGTTCGAGCGCGACCACCGCGACGTCGGGGCGAGGGCGCCCGATCTCTCGGAAGCCGGCGTTCGCGAACGTCGACACGGCGCCGTGGAACAGGTCGTCCGACGAGTGCTTCGTCCCCGCGTGCGGATCGATCGGGTAGGCCTCGATGACTCGTGCGCCGCCCGCGCGGGCGAAGTCGACGGCGGCGTCGAGCAGGAGGGCATTGAGGCCCTTGCCGCGGTGCTCTTTTCGCACGACGAAGCACGAAACCGCCCAGACGCGTTCGTCGTCCCACGGCTCGGGGGAGACCGCGGTGTAGTTCCGGGTGCGACCCAGACGGATCTGATCGGTTCGCGGCCCGACGCGCACCCAGCCGGCGGCCTCGCCGTCGACGTAGGCGATGAGGGCGGGCGGTCGGGTGGACTCCATCTCGTCGCGCAGCATGGTCCACCGTTCGTCGTTCGACGACGCGGTGAACTGCGCGTTCGTGAGGGTCCACCACTGGCACTGGCAGGTCGGGCCGTCGCCCCCGCCGGTGAGCGCGTGCTGTGCATCGTCGAAGCGATCGGCGGTCGCGGGTTCGATGGTGATGTTCGCCATGTCGCGACGCTACCCGCGGGATCCGACACGCGCGAGCGTCCCATCCGCGTTCGCGACCGGTCCGCCGACCGGGTAGGATGGGGGAGTTGTCCACGCGCGAGCGCGGGCATCGGGATGTGGCGCAGCTTGGTAGCGCACTTGACTGGGGGTCAAGGGGTCGCAGGTTCAAATCCTGTCATCCCGACAGAAAAGGGCCGGAAACTCGTAAGAGTCTCCGGCCCTTCTGCGCGGGCGCGGCGTCAGCTCTTCCGACGGGGGGATCGGAACAGAAGCAGCAGTCCGAGGAGTCCGAGGATCCCGCCGCCGAAGAGCAGCGTCCAGGGGACGGTGCCGCCGGTGGCCGACAGACCGGCCGTGACCGACGCCGTGTAGTGCGAGGGATCGGTGTCCGTCACCGAGGTGCCGAGGCTCGGCACGTCAGCCCGGACCGTGCCCGTGTTCGCGTAGGGCCCTGCCGTCGCAGTGCCGAGGGCAGTGCAGGTGACGGAGGCGCCCGGCTGCAGTGGACCGGGAACGACGTTCGAAACGGTGCTGTCGCACCAGATCCTCGACGCCTCGACCTTGTCGTCGGTGACCGTGACGTTCGTCAGCGGCACGTTGCCGGTGTTCGTGACGACGTACGTCCACCTCACCGGGTCGCCGACCGTGAGCTGCGCACCCGGCGCGGCATCGGCATCCTCTCCGTTGGTGCTCTTCTCGATGTCGATCGCCGGCGCCGCCCCGAAGTAGTGCGACGGGTCGTCGTCGGTCACGGTCACCGGCAGCTGGGGGTCATCCGGGTTCAGCAGGTCCGGCGCCTCGGCGACCACCGCGCCGGTGTTCGCGTACTGTCCGGCGGTCGCCACACCCGACGCGACGCAGGTCAGCGAGCTCTGCGGGGCGAGTGGACCCGGAATGACGTTCGAGCCGGTGCCGTCGCAGTCGATCGCCGAGGCGGCGACCCGGTCGTCGGTGACGGTCACCGCGAACAGGTCGACGGTGCCGGTATTCGTCACCACGTACGTCCACTCCACCGGCTGCCCGACCGCCACGTGAGGACCGGTGGGCTCGTCCGCATCCTCGCCGTTCGTCGCCTTCTCGAGATCGATGCCCGCGGAGTTGCCGAAGTAGTGCGACGGGTCACCATCGGTCACCGGCTGACCGGCCACCGGATCGCCGTTCACGTCGGTGGTCTCAGGCCCGATGCCGGCGACGGTGCCCGTGTTCGCGTACTGACCACGGATCGCGATACCCGTCGCGACGCACTCGAAGACGGCCCCCGCCGCGACGGGACCGGGGATCACGTTCGATCCGGTGCCGTCGCAGTCGATGTCGGACGCGGACACCATGTCATCGGTCACCGTCACGTTCGTCAGCGGCGCGGTACCCGAGTTGGTGACCACGTAGGTCCACGTCACGGCTGCGCCCGCCGACGTCTGCACTCCGGGTGCGGTGTCGGCGTCCTGCCCGTTCGTGGCCTTCTCGATGTCGACCGCCGGCACGACGCCGAGGTAGTGGGACGGATCGTCGTCGGTCACCTCGACGCCCGGCACGGGGTTGCCGTCGACATCCGTCGTGTCGGGTCCGGTGCCGGCTACCGCGCCCAGGTTCGCGTACTGGCCCACCGTCGCGACCCCGTTCGCCACGCAGGTGACGGATGCCGCGGGCGCGAGCGACCCGGGAACGACATTGCTGCCTGTCCCGGCGCAGTCGATCAGGGCAGCCGCGATCTGATCGTCGGTGACCGTCACACCGGTCAGTGGCACGTTGCCGGTGTTGGTGACGATGTAGGTCCACCGCACGGCCCCGCCGACGGTCACGAGCGGACCCGTCGGCGTGTCGGCATCCTGCCCGTTCGTGTGCTTCTCGATCTCGACCGCCGGAACGGAGCCGAAGTAGTGCGACAGATCCGCGTCGGTGCGGGCGATCCCCGGGATCACCCCGCCGTCGGCGTCGACGCCGTCCGGCTCGTTCGCCGTCACCGAGCCCGTGTTCTCGTACTGTCCGGCCACCGCGGTGCCCGTGGCCACGCAGGTGACCGTGCCTCCGGGCGCCAGCGGTCCGGCCACCACGTTCGAGCCGGTCCCGCCGCAGTCGATCCGGGCTGCGGCGATCCGGTCGTCGGTGACCGTCACGTCGTGCAGGTCGGCGTCGCCGGTGTTGGTCACCAGGTACGTCCACGTCACCGCGCCGCCCGGAGTGATGTACGGGCCGGTCGGGGCGTCCGCGTCCTGGCCGTTGGTGCTCTTCTCGATGTCGACGGCGCCGATCGGCGCGAGCGCCAGGTCGATCGTGAACTCGCCGAACTCGTTCGGCAGCAGCGCGGGGGCGAGCCCGGCAGCATCGAAGCCGGTGCCGTTGCCGCCCGCCAGGCGCGCGTCGGCTCCCTGCACCGGTGTAGCGATAGGCCAGTGTCACCGGCGTGCTCACGAGTCCTGTCACCCTGGCGTCGACGGTGGGGGTGTTGTTGTTGGAGGCGCCTTCGTTCGTGCCGAGGCCGTCGCCGTTGCGTGACGGGGAGGGGACGACGTTCGCGAGCGGACCGCCCTGCCGGAACTGGGTCGCCGGAATCCGCGCGCGGTAGGTGCCCGGTGGCAGGCTGTCGACGGACCAGCGGCCTGCTGCGTCGGTCACGGCGGTGCCGACGACATCTCCGTCGGCATCGAGCACCTCGATCGCGACACCCACCATGGGGGCTTCTCCGGCCTGGTAGCGGCCGTCGAAGTTCGAGTCGAGCCAGACGAGATCGCCGAGCGAGAACCCGGGAATCATCGTGTACGGCTGGTTCGACAGCAGCGGCTGGTCGGGGAACGTGGCGGTGTAGATCTGCGCCCGGTTCACGTAGTAGTTGCCGAAGGTGCTGCTCGTGGACACCATGTCGATCTCGGAGTGGATCCTGGTCGACGTCGTCAGCGGCCCGGCCGAGACGAATCGCACCGCGGTGACCGCACCGAATTCGGTGATCTCGGCCGCGGTCTTCCATCGTCCGTTGGGCTGCTCAGGCGTCGTGTTGGACGCATCCCGGGGATCGTGGTTGATCGTCGCCGGAGCGTCGGTCGAGTAGTACCACGTGCCGGGGACCGCGTCGCCGATGCCCGAGCCGCCGACGGTGTACGTCGGCGATGCCAGCGGGCCGGTGAGCATCGCCAGGCCCACGTAGTCCGAGCCCGCCGGAGAACGACCCGACAGTGAGCCGGATTCGCCGTCACCCGTCCACGGCAGCACGTCGATGAGGTCCGGCGCCTGCATCGTGATCACCGTCGAGCTGTTGCCCCATTCCAGCGACCA
Organism: uncultured Actinomycetota bacterium; assembly: GCA_963754635.1. Taxonomy (GTDB): domain Bacteria; phylum Actinomycetota; class Actinomycetes; order Actinomycetales; family Microbacteriaceae; genus Microbacterium. The sequence goes on from CAVWGM010000003.1 coordinate 999,272, forward strand.
CGTGTACGACTCGCCCGTTCCGACGTACGGCTTGTCGACCTGCTTGTCGATGCCCAGCTGGCCCGCCCCGACGATCCGGACCTGCGCGGTCACCGGTGCGGGCGAGGTCGCGTTGTCGGCGCTGATCGACACGGTGTTGCGGTAGATCTCGCCGGGCTGCGCCAGCGTGGACGCGGTCGTGCACAAGGTCAGTCGCGGATGCAGAGCGTTCGCCTGCGTGTTGAACAGGAACGTGCGCAGGTCAGTGTTCATCGTCATGTCGCCGGCGCTGAAGGTCACCTGTCGGGTGCCGGGATTGAAGCTGACGGTCACTCCCGCGGGCAGAGCTGCTTGGGTGCACGCAGCGTCGTAGGTCAGGCCCGCCGGGATGGTGTCGACGATCCTGACGTTCTCGATCACCTGTCCGGAGCCGACGTAGACGGCATTCGCCGCGATGAACCATTTGATCTGGTTGCCCGGCAGATAAGTCTGCTGCTCGGCGACCTTGCTCAGCTCCAGCAGCGGGCTCGCGCGTCAGCGACGTTCTGAGCCTGAACTCGCCATCCCGGATCCATCGATGCCCGTGGGGAAGGCGCCGTCGTTGCGTGAGAGCACGCCCGTGGGGATCGGCTCCCCGTCGTTCGGCCCGCCGTTGTACGCGTAGCGCGACTTCAGCTCGAACTGGATGTAGGCGTCGAACGGGCCGGTCGCGACGGTGGCCGGATCGATCGGGCGCACCCGGACCATGTTGACGCGGTCCTTCCAGTCGGCGCCGAAGCTCGATGGATCGGTGGACCACGGTCCCGTGTGGGTGCGGCACGCGCCGGCGGCGGCATCCAGCGACGACGCGTCCAGCGGGTACTGGCCGTTTCCGCCGATCGGGCCCGCCTGGGTGTCCACCTCGTTGGGACCGATCGCGTACTCGAGGACGTAATCCGCCATGTTCAGATTGGATGCCGGAGTGTTCACGGTGACGAACCGGGGGAAGCTGCCGCGAGGCGGCGCGAGCTCGAACGTGGAGACGTCGAACACATCGCACATCTGGAAGTTCGCCACTTCCACGCGCGCGTTGTCGGCGAGGCTCCGCACCTGCGATCCGATGCACGCGTCCCGGCCAGGTCTGTGTGGTCGTTCTGACCGTCCGCCCACGCGGCATACACCTTGCTGCCGGCGAGGCTTCCGCACTGACTCGAGAAGTTCGGCTTGTGGGTGACGACGTTGTTGCCCGTCGCCTCAGAGCCGTCCCAGCCCGGCTCGAGCCCCGTGCCGTTCATCGGCAGGCCCGACGCCGTCCAGCCGTCGCTCTGCACCGCCATGTTCTTGAACTCGATGTCGACGGTGAGGTCGGTGCACGGATCGACCTCGAAGTCCTCGAGCGGCACGAAGATGTCGACGTACATGTCTGCGCGGCGCAAGTCGTACGCCCACTGGTTCGGGTGGAACGTCAGCTCCCACCCCGTGTCCATGTCGTCACCCGTCCCGGGTTGCGCACCCTTGTCGCAGGTCGGTACGCCGGTGTCGCCCGCGTAGGTGTTGTTGACCCGCCAGATGGTGAACCCCACGGGGTGGCAGGCGGTGAGGATCGCGTTGGGCTGGAACTGGCCGTCGAGGAAGAACTTGTCCTTGAACGACAGCGGCTCATCGAGGAAGGGCGCCACGTTCGGTGCTCCGGTCAGATCGATCGCGCGCAGGAGATACCGCTGCCGATACCCGGTGGTGGGCGTTCCGTCAACGTCGACGGTGGCGAAGACGGGGTTCCCCTGAACGTGCTTCTGCAGATCCCATTGCGGGTTCCTTCGCCTCGCCTGAGAACGGAGCGAGGTTGTCGCCCGTGCCGTCGAAGCCTGGCTCCTCGCCGTCGAGGTAGTTCAGCTGCCCGCCGTTGATCGACCAGGTGTCGGTGTCTTTCGCGGCGTTCTCGAACGCGTACGGACCGGTCGGGGTCGGCTCACCCGGCTGCCACGTCGGGTCGATCTTGCGGTACATGTCCTCTGCGGGAATCCACACCTCCATGAGCGTGCGGCCGAACGTGGGGGTTCGTGTGCCCTTGCCGATGCGGATCTCCCAGCCGTCCGGGCCCTGGGTCTGTCCGATCGGGCAGGAGATCGTCCAGTCGTGGCCGTACGGGTACGGACCGCCGTCGTAGAAGCCCCATTGCTGGCATCTGTGGATCACCGCGTTCGGGAAGTCGGGCATCACATCGTTGAAGGAGACGGGCCACTGCAGGTCCGCTCCCTTTCCTGCGAGCTTGTCTTCCATGTCGAACCGGTAGCGCACCGTGTAGCCCGGCTGGCCGTCCCGGGTGACGAATCGTGGGTTCGCGGCGCGGGACTCGTGGCGTAGCCGTACGCGGCCTTGACGAGTTCCCACTCGGCAGCGCCGGTCGCCGTCACGACCGGGCCCGTCACGGCGTTGGAGTCGGCGGCGCCGCCCTGTGCTGCATAGGCGTGTCCCGAGAGCTCGACCGTCGCGGGCAGGGGAGTGTTCGTGAGGAATCGGTACGTCACCTGAATTCCCGCGACGTTGGAAGCCATCGTCCCGATGTTGCAGATCAACGTCACCGATCCATCCGCAGCGGGTGCGGTCACCCGCGATGTCGGGTTGGCTCCGTTCGCCGAGGTCAGGCACTCGCCCGGCATCCCTCCCGCGCCCGGACCCGCGAACGCGACCCGGCCGCCGTTGGTCGGCGTCAGGACGAACTCCGCGACCACGTTGTTCACCGACTCGCCGTTGGGCAGGCCGGTGAGGGAGACGCCGTAATCCTGCACGACGAGGTCGTTCAAACGCACAATGCAGTTGGCGGGGCCCGAGTCCTGACCCGGGCCGTCGACCTCGTCGAAGGCGGGCTGTCCCGTCGTCGCGAACCCGTCACACGCGTCCGCTCGCGCCAGTTTCCGCATCGCGAGGGCCACCTCGTCTGCGGCGGCAGCGGCGGAGATCTGGGGTGCGTCGTCTGCCGTTGCGTCGGGGGCCGCCGCGTTCGGGGCGGCGTCGGATGCGTCTGGCGCCGCCTCGGCGTCGCCTTGCTCAGGCGCGACCTCGTTCTCTCCACCGGATTGGTCCGTGACGTCGTCTGCGGGCTTCTCCGGCACGGGTTGCAGAGCCGCGTCGAGCCCTGCTGCCGCGGAGGCCTCGGTGACGATCACCGGTGCGGTCGTACCCCGCTCGGGCGCGTCTGGCGCGCGCACGAAGGAGTTCCCTCCCGTGGCCGCGTCGGAGAAGCGGAAGCCCTCCGGTGCATCAGCGCGGACGGCATAGGAGCCGTCCGGCATGTCCGCGAACCTGTAGACGCCCTGCCCGTCGGTCGCGGTCGTGGCGATGAGGGCGCCGTCCGGCGACGAGTGCAAGTGCACGGGCACGGCCGCCCGGGCGGGCTCGAGCTCGGCGGGGCCCGGCAGTCCGTCGCCGTTCGCGTCGACCCAGACGGTGCCGCTGATGACACTGCCCTGACCCGCGACAGCAGTCGCCGGTGTCAGTGCTCCGAGAAGCAACCCGAAGATCGCCAGAACCGTGATGTACAGACGCATACGCACCACGTCCACCCCCCTGCATTCGTGTCCGAATGGTCAGCGTGCCTTTGACACTGCTCTCGCGGGGGACGCGCCTCATCACCCGCGAAGGGTGAGATCCCTTTCTCTTCGAGGGTGCCCAGCACGAGTAAGGGGTCGTTGTCGCGCACGCCCTCGGGATGCGAAGCGGCCACGGACGAGGCCGCTGCTGCGGATCGCGTGAGAGGCTGGAGAGGAGCACGAACACCGCAGCTCGGTATCGGAAGGATCCTCATGCAGCAGCGCCCCCTCGGCCGTATCGGCCGCGACGTCTCCGCCATCGGGCTCGGCACGTGGCAGCTCGGCGCGGACTGGGGCGCGGTCAGCGAGGAGGACGCGACGGCGGTGCTCGCGGCATCCGCCGATCAGGGCGTGACGCTCTTCGACACCGCCGATGTCTACGGCGACGGGCGCAGCGAGTCGATCATCGGGCGTTTCCTCGCGGGCCGCCCCGATCACGGCATCACCGTGGCGACGAAGATGGGTCGCCGCCTCGCGCAGGAGCCCGAGAACTACTCGCCCGACAACTTCCGGGCATGGACCGACCGCTCCCGCCAGAACCTCGGCGTCGACACGCTCGACCTCGTGCAGCTGCACTGCCCGCCGTCCGCGGTGATCGAGGACGACACGACCTACGACGCGCTGGACGCGCTGGTCGCGGACGGCGCCATCGCCGCCTACGGCGTCTCGGTCGAGACCACCGCGCAGGCGCTCGCCGCGATCGCGCGGCCGAACGTGACGAATGTGCAGATCATCTTCAACCCGTTCCGCCTCAAGCCCCTCGATGAGGTGCTGCCCGCGGCATCCGCTGCCGGTGTGGCGATCTTCGCGCGCGTGCCGCTGGCCTCCGGTCTGCTGTCGGGCAAGTACACCGCGTCGACCACGTTCGCAGAGAACGACCACCGCACGTACAACCGGCAGGGCGAGGCGTTCGATCGCGGCGAGACGTTCTCGGGCGTCGACTTCTCCGTCGGAGTGGATGCCGCGAACGAGCTCGCCGCGGCGCTGCCCGAGGGCGTGTCGCTGCCCGCGGCGACGCTCGCGTGGATCGCCTCGCAGCGCGGTGTGACGAGTGTGATCCCCGGTGCGCGGAACGTGCGGCAGGCCACATCGAATGCGGATGCCGCGGCCCTCCTCGACGGCGGGTTCGATGTCGTTGCCTTCGACCGTGTGGTGCGCGAGGTCTACGACCGCGATCTGCGCGAGGCCATCCACCCGCAGTGGTGACGGGCGAGCTGCTCCGCCCCCGACGAAGCGTCTGAGAATCGGTCGAGCGCCCGAGACCAGAGCGATTCTCGGGCGCGAGAGCGATTCTCACGCTCGATGAGGCCGGCTGCATAGGGCTGGACAGACGGATGCCCCGGCCCGGCGTGGGTGGCCGGGTCGGGGCATCCGCTATCGCGTCGTCGCTACGGCGCGGGGTAGTCCACGATGTACTGCGGCGTGCCGGTGTTGGTGTTGTCGGCCTGCCCGCCGATGCCGTTCACGACGTGCTGGACCGTTCCGGCGCTGAGGTTCACCGTCATGATGTGGTGCAGCTTCACTCCGGGGGTCTCAGGCACCGAGAACCCGTTGGCGGTGATGATCGACGGGTTGTTCTGGTTGAAGACGTACACGCCGGCACCGAAGAGCTGGTGGTTCTTCACCTTTCCGTCGACGACGTAGCCCGGGTAGCCGAGCGTGCCGTCGGGCTGGGTCCAGTCCGCCTGGGTCGGCGGGTCGTACGGCAGTTCGTTCTGGTACAGGATGACGTGGCCGTTCTCGCCCTTCCAGAGCGTGTTGTACTTCTGGAAGTGCTCGACGAACAAGCCGGTCGCCGACACGTTGTCGCCGTTGACGATGACGCCGTTCGTTCCCGTGTTGGTGTTCCAGCGGTCGGTGTCGCCGTTGAAGCCCTCGGTGAAGCCTTCGACGCCGTGGTCGCCGCGCCATACCCATGTGTGGTCGATGAGCACGTTGTCGGAGTTGACCTCGAGCGCGGTCGTCGTCTTGCCGATGTGCGGTCCGCCGACGCGGAAGTACACGTCGCTCAGCGTGATCGGGTTCTCGGCGCCCAGCGGCTTGCCGCCCTTCTCCTTGCCGACGCGCAGCAGCACGGGAGACAGCTCGGTGCCGGCGTCGATGGTGACTCCGGCGACGACGATGCCCGCTGCATCCTTGACTTCGAGCGGCACAGCGCCGCCCACGGCCGTCAGCGTCGCGTGTCCGATGCCGAGCACGACCGTGTCGGCGCGCTTGATCTCGATCGTGCGGGCGATGTCGTAGACGCCGGGAGTCAGCAGCAGGTGCTGGCCGCGCGCGAGCGCGTTGTTGATGTCCTTGACGGAGTCGCCCGGCTGCGCGATGAAGAAGTCCGTGATCGGGATGCTGCGCCCCGCGGTCTCTCCGTCGGCCCAGCTCACGCCGCTGGAGTCGCGCTGCACGGCCGGCACCCGGACGTTGTAGCGGCCGTCTGCGTCGACGTAGAGGTACGGCTTCTCGCGACTGATCGGCGTCTCGTCGATCGTCGTGTACGGCGTGGTCGGGAAGTCGGCGTCATCCGGGGCGCCCACGACGCCCGAGAAGACCTGGTTCCAGACGCCGTTGGACCACCCGGCGACCTCGCTGTCGCGGATCAGCCACTGCTGCTGCGAGCCGCTGACGACGTAGGGGAGTCGCGAGTCCGCGATGAAGCCGCCGCTGGCGTACTGCGGGCCGGCGGTGCAGTAGTCCATGAGCGAGAGGTTCGCGCCCGAGACGTCGACGCGGCGCATCGAGACGGCCTGCGAGACGGCCCAGAAGTTGGCGCTCGCGCGGCAGCCGTCCTGGCCGGCCTTGTCGACGTCGATCGAAAGGTTCGAGATGGTGCGCCAGAAATTCACCAGCGCGAGGCAGTTGCCCGTGCCGCCGTCGGTGAGGCAGCGGTTGTAGACCTCGATGCCGCCGTGGACGGTGACGTCCTCCGGCGAGGCGCCGAGGCCGGCGACCTCGGTGTAATAGCCGAGGTTGAACTGCAGCGGGTCGGCGGTAGATCCGTACTCGCCGGGGAGGAAGAACACCGCGCGGCGCTCGGTGCTCATCTCGGCATCGACCTGCTGAGCGTGGAGGGCATCGAGTTCGGACTGGATCTGTGCCTGGGGGGTCTCGGGGCCGTAGACGGTGACGTTGGGGCCGAGGTCGGGGTTGAACGGGTCGATCTTCTGGGGCGGGGCGGCTGCGGCCGGACTGGCCATGAGCGCTCCTGCGATGAGCGCTGCACCGGTGAGCACGGCGGCGAGCCGTGTCCTGGAGCGGTGGGGGGAGTGGCTGGTCATGCGAGATTCTCTCTTCGTCGAGGGATGTCGCGCGGCAGGTTTGCCGCTTACTTACAAGACTGTAACCAAATGGTGGGAGCGGATTCAAGAGGCATCGCCAGGAGAGCGTCCGCCGAGTCAACCGACAATGCCAGGAGGCCGGCGCACTCGCCGAGCCCGGACGACGGTCGAGGACGCGCCGGCAACACGAAGGGCGCGCACCCCGACGGGGATACGCGCCCTAGGCGTTGCTGCGGCGAGTGTCAGCTCTCCTTGAGCTCCCGGCCGTGGACGGTGAGCGCGTAGATCACGACGACGTCGAGCGCGAGGACGATGATCGACCACCAGGGCTGAACCCCGAGCAGGGCGAGCTGGCTGATGGCGTTGAGCGCGACGAGGATGATCGCGATGACACGGGCGAAGGTGGCGCCGCGGAGCACGAAGACGCCCACGAGCACGATCGCGAGGCCGATGATCAGGTGCCACCAGCCCCAACCAGCCAGGTCGAAGAGGAGGACGTGCTCTTCACCGGCGAGGAAGAGGGTGCTCGTGGGCGAGATGATCGCTGCCAGGCCGAGGAGCGCGTCGAAAGCGCCGGCGATGATCATGACGATTCCGGCGAACACGGCCCAGCCGGCCCATCCTGAGCGTTGCTGAGTGTTGGACATAGTGGTGAGTCCCTTTCGAGGGTCGGCGAGGAATGCGGAGGTTTTTCCGCACGCTCCATCGTCCTTCGCGGGGTGGACGCAGGTCGTCACCCGATCGGGGTGAAGTGGAGGCCTGACGCGTCAGCAGCTATGCCACGAAGGAGAAACGCGCATTGCCGCCCGGCCGGGGCGCCCGGTCCGGGTCGACGTGCGCCGGAGGGATGAACCACACCCGCCCGTTCACACCGCGTCCTTCGACTTCTATCTCCCACCCGTTGTCGTGGATGCGATGGTGACAGGTCTCGCACAGCAGGACGCCGTTCGAGAGGTCGGTGGGTCCGGCATCCCGACACCACCACCGGATGTGATGTGCCTTTGTCATTCCGGGTGGCAGGCCGCACATCGCGCACCCTCCGTCGCGTTCGGCGAGGGCGCGTCGCTGGGCCTGGGTGAAGAGACGCCGCTGCCGGCCCCAGTCGATGATCTCGCTGTCACCGTCGAGGACGCAGGGGATCACCCCGCCCGATGCGGCCATGCGACGCGCGGTCGCGACCGATATGGGCTGGTCGAGTCCGTCGACCGTGGCGACGCCGCTGCCGGACTCCAGCTCGGCGAGGGTCATTCGGACGATCACGGTGGCGCCCTCCATCGGGTGCTCGGCGGCGGTGCACCCGGCCCGATGCGTCGCGAGCTGGACGAGGGCATCGGCCTGGCGCTGGGGGAGAGTGCGCCTCGGCGCATCGGCGTCGTCGCTCTGGCCCGCACCCGCGCCCGCACCGGCACCCGCCGCACGCGAGCCGCCGCCTGGGTCGCCTGCGGCACCCGGACCCGCGCCCCTCCGCCCCGCCTCATTGCGAAACTCGGACGTCACGATCGCTTCGATCGCCGCCTTGACCGGCGCCGCGGATTCGGGGTCGAGCTTCGCGTTCAGATGGACCATTCCCGCCCGCTCGAACATGACCAGGCTGCGCTCGCCGCGGAGCTGCTCCTCTTTCGGCTCGAGGCCGTCGGGGTCGAGGTAGGCCTCGGCCCGGGCGAGCACCCGGCCCAGCTGATCCAGCGACAGGCCGACCGCCTGGGAGGCCAGAGTCTGCTCCGCCCCGTCGACGGCGTCAGGCGCGGCGCGCAGCGCGACCCGGTCCAGCATCCCGATGACCGCTGCCGCTGCGCTCATGCCGATGCGGCCGGCCGCGAGTGCCTGGGCGACATGCGGGTGGCGGGCCGGGGCATCCGCTCCACTGAACGTGCGCCGCGGAGCCGTGGCCTCACCCACGGCGACGAGTCGTGACGCATCGCCGACGGTGGTGCCGGTGGTCGTGGCGATGAGCAGGGCAGGGTTGCGGTACCCGTTCTTCTTGGCGAGGCCCTCGGCCCCGAGCTCGGGCCGCGATTGCCGCGCGATCTCGACGGCGACCTGAGCATGCGCGGCCTCGACCCGGCGCCGCAGGGCGCCGAGCGCCCCGTTCAATCTCACCAGCTGCGGATGCGTCAACCCATCGACCCGCGCTCGCCCACTTTCGGGCCACGCGCCGGCGACCACGGCCAGCGCCTCGGTGAGGGCGGCGACGGGGTCGATCAGATCGTCGATGGTGGTGCGCCTTCCGCCAGGGCGACCGTCACAGGCCGCCGAAACTCGCGGTGGGCACTCCCGAGTTCGAACAATCTCACTCTACGGAGGGCCTCCGACATCGGCGCCCGCGCGCAACGGAAACCCCGAACGTCGAAAGCCCCGCGACCCCCGCACCCCAGACCCCCAAACACGCCCGCACCGCAATGGACGCGCAACCTCCCCGGAGTATGGTGTCGCCTGTGCCCCTCGCCCCACGTGTCACGGTCGTCATCCCGTGCCGTGACGATGCCGAGTACCTCGACGCCTGCCTGACGGCGCTCGCCGCGCAGGAGCATCCGGCCGATCGCATCCTCGTGATCGACAACGCCAGCACGGATGCCTCTGCCGCCGTCGCCCGCCGCCACGGCGCCGACGTCGTCTACGAGGAGCAGATCGGCATCTGGCCGGCCGCTGCCCGCGGCTACGACGAGGCGCGCGAGACCGCCGACATCATCGCCCGCCTCGACGCAGACTCGCGCCCGCACCCCGACTGGATCGCGCGCCTCGTGCGGGCTTTCGTCGCGGATTCCCGTCTCGGGGTCCTCACCGGCGGCGCCGAGTTCTACGGCGGCAGTCGTCTCGCCAACCATCTCGGCGAGCACTGGTACATCGGCGGCGGGCACTTCTGGATCCGCAAGTGGCTCGGGATCCCGCTCGTCTTCGGCTCGAACTTCGCGATGCGCACCTCGGTCTGGCAGCGTGTGCGCGACTGTCGTCGACCGCGAGAATGCCGCCATTCACGATGACCTCGACCTCACGATCCGGCTCCGGCCCGCTGACGGCGTGCGATACGATCCACAGCTGCGCATGCCGGTCTCGGCTCGCCCGGTGCAGACGGTGAGCGGTCTGTCGCGCCGGATCTTCCGGGTTGTGACGACCTTCGCTGCCAGCTGGCCCGAGGGTGCGTCGTGGCGGCGCGAGAAGACTCGAGAAGCAGAGGATGCCGCACCCGCCGCCGCCGAATGGGCGTCCGGAGGCGAGGACTGGACTCCCGAGTTCGGCCGGTAGTCGATCGCCGCCACCGGTCGACCAAGGTCCCGGATCCGGCGGTAGGGGTCTGCCCCGCGGTGCCGCCCACAGACGGGGTACCTCCGCCGAGCGGGGATGCTATTTGACCTGCATCGCGGTGGCGGGGCTGCGGCATCCTCTCCCTCTTGACAATGGTCGCTGCGAGGCGGATCATTTGCGCCACCGGCGTGCTGGGGATCGCCGGAGCGGCGCGGGGGACGCGCTGCGGTCGCGGTGCGGGGAAGCATCGCTGACGAGGGGAGCGGGTCATGCCCAGGTCACATGCGCGAGCGATCGGCACGGGCGCTTCGGCCCCCGTTGGTCCGGCGCACGTGCTGAGTGACTCTCCCGCCCAGGCCGACGATCCGCCGCAGGTGTGTCGCTGGTTTCGGGCTATCCGGCGACGGTCGACGGCGTGACGATCTCTGGAAGAGAAGGTCGTCGACCGCGTCGCCGTTCGACAGCGGCGGCGGGATGCCAGGCTCTGTCCTCGGCGCTGAGATTCACGACGTGACCCGCGCGAACCGTCTCGCGCTGCGCTACCGTGGCGGCATGTTCGAGATGACCGAGAGCGCTCTGGTCGCGGCATCCCCGGGCACCGTCTGGAACGACCTGACGGATGCCGCGAGCCTGGCCGAGTGGATCTGGCCGCCGCGCTTCGAGACCATCGCCCTCGTCCATCCCGTCGAGCTCGGGCGCTGGGAGGTGCGCTCCGCCGCCGCGGGGCTCGCGGTCGAGGGTCGCATCCTCGTGTTAGATCCGCCGAGGCGCCTGCGCCTCGAGTGGCGCTGGGAGGGCGAGGAGCACGCCACCGACGCCGAGCTGACGCTCGAAACGGCAGCGGATGCCGCGACCCGCGTCATCGTGCGGCACACCGGCTTCCTCTCCGCCGACGAGCGGCAGAGCCACGTCGAGGGCTGGTCGAACTGCCTGCAGCGGCTGGTCGAACGTCATGGTGGAGTTTCGTCATTCGGGTGACCGCCCGCCGCCGCATTGGGCGCGACTGCCTTTCGCGGTGATCTGGTGCGCGGCCGTGGTCGCTGCGCTCGGCGTGCTGTGGTGGGGGATGTACCTGGTGAGCCCCATGCACCTCGAAGGCACCCGCTGCACGATCAGCAACGGACTGCCGCTCGTCGTCGGCGCCGTGTCGCTCGCGATCGTCGCCACGATCGGGGGAGTGGTGATGGGCTCGGCGCCCTGGGCGGTCGTGGTGGGCGCGCCGGGTCTGGTCACGGTGCTGCTGGTCATCCTCTTCCCCTGTTCGCTCGTGCCGGTGATCGCGCTGCCGGCACTGACGCTGTGCGCGCTCGTCGGGATGATCCCGCTGGTGCGGGACTATGTCCTGCCCGACCGATAGCGTCGAGGCATGATCATCGAGTTCGACGGCGAGGTCTTCCGATGGGATGCCCGCGACGACGCCTCCTGGTTCTTCGCCGCGGTGCCGCCCGAGCTCAGCGACGACATCCGCGAGATCCCGCGCCCCTCACGCGGCTTCGGCTCGGTGCGTGTGCGCGCCCGGATCGGCGGCTCGGAATGGGCGACGTCGATCTTTCCCGACTCATCGCGCGGAGGGTATGTCTTGCCGCTGAAGAAGGCGGTGAGGGATGCCGAAGGCCTGGTCGCCGGCGGGGTGGTGGTGGTGCGGCTCGACGTGCTGGAGGGGTGAAACCGCTCATTCGTGGAGTTTGTTGCTTTATCAGTCAGCCGGAGCTATGAAAAGCAATCAGGCTCTATTCGGGTGAATACTGAGCCAGTCTCAAGCGAAAACCGTCCCTTGAGCCGTTCCTGAGAGAACGCTGGGCGAGGTTTCGTTGACACGAGTATGAGAGCGATCTCATGATCGTTTCTGGGAGAGGAACTCGCCTCACAGCGGGGGTCTCGCCCCAGCTCTGATGAAGCTGGGGACGCAGTACTGGGGATTTGTTGTGTTCGGTTCAGTCACGTTCGTGGCTTCATCGATGCTGTCCAAAACCAACCACCGCCGTAAGGGGACCCAGCACATGCGTGCATCGATCAAGAACTACATGGACGCGCTCAAGAAGCAGCGCGAAGAGCGTGGCGAGGATGCCGAGGGCTTCTCGCTCATCGAGCTCATCGTCGTCGTCGTGATCCTCGGCATCCTTGCCGCTGTCGCGATCCCGGTGTTCCTCGGCCTCCAGGAGCGAGCCGAAGGAGAAGCGCGGCAGGCAGTTGCCGCCAACGGAGCGACTCAGGTGGCAGCCCACATCGCTTCTGACAGCGACGAAGCGCTCGACTTGACGAACCTTGAGGACGGCGACACGTATGTGATCACCGTGGCCGACCCCACCAGCCTCGACGAGTTCTGCGTGACCGTCACAGAGGGCGCTGACACCGCGACGTCCGGACCTGGCTGCACCACGGCCCCCGCGGCTCCGCCTGCGGGGTAACGCGTCCAGTGCGCATCGGCGAGTGAGGCTATTATCACGCCGCGATGCTGCACCCTTCAGGGCCGCCTCATGCCTGGGGCGGCCCTGCCCGGCTGACACACCATTGGGAGGTGAGCATCGTGTCCACTCGTGAGAGCGGCTTCAGTCTCGTCGAGGTCATCATCGCGATGTTCCTCCTCATGGTGCTCGCACTGGCGGTGCTGCCGCTCACCATCAGTGCGACCCGCACCAGCGTGGTCAACCGCGACCTCGTTGCCGCGACTGCTTTCGCGAGCGCACAGCTCGCTCCGATCAAGGCAGAGTTCGGCATCGAAGGGTCGGCCACATGCTCCGAGCTTGCTGCGCGGGCGACACCCACCGGTGGCGTGATCTCAGACCCTGCGGGCACGGGTTTGACTGCGACCCTCGAGATCGGCGCCTGTCCCACGGATCCGTCGCTCTATCCGGCGACGGTGGCCGTGACGGTCGAGGTGCGCAGTGCCGCGGGCCGCTCGCTCGTGGCCATTCCCACTCTCGTCCTGGTGTCGCAGCTATGAGCCTCCGCCGCGCACGCCGCGACGAAGAGGGGGTCACGCTCGTCGAATTGATCGTCTACATCTCCACGTCGGGGCTGTTCCTCGGCCTGCTCGCGCTGCTCTTCATCAACGGGCTCACCGCCCAGGAACGGACGACTGCGCGTGACAGCGCTACCGGAAGGGCCAACATCGTGAGCGCGTCGCTGCAGTCGTCCATCCGCAATGCCACCGAAATCGCGGTCGACGGGGGTGGCATGCGCGTCGACGCCGTCGTCATCACGCGGGCTGGAGACTTCGAGTGCCGCGCGTGGGCGATCGACCCGAGCGGCGCGCTGCGGTACAGCGCAGGAGACGACGCCCGCGGCGCCGACAGCAGCGGCTGGAGTGCGCTCATCGAGGGCGCACGGGGAACCCTCGCCGGAGGAAAGGCATTCGCCCCTGCGGGCGCACGAGGGATGGATGTGGGCATCTCCGTTTCGGTCGCGGACGCGACGGTGCCCATCACGAACGGCGTCACGGCACAGGCCGTCGCCCGAGGAGGAGGAGCGCCGACATGCTGGTAGATCTCGCAGAACGACTGCGCATGCAGCGGGATGACGGCGGCTCGGCCCTCGTCTCCGTGCTCGTCATCATGCTCGTGCTCAGCATCGGAGCGCTCACGCTCGCTGTCATTGTCACCAACACCACCGGCGTCGCCGTCGACAGCCGCAGTGCTGCGCAGTCGCGTGCTGCCGCCGATGCAGGCATCGCCGAGATGGTCGCTGCCGCCGCAGGAGGTGACGTGTGCGACCAGACACTGCCCGACGTCGAACTCGGAGCGGGTTCGACCTACACGGGCACCAGCGCGTGCGACGAGGCCACCGGGCTCGTGGTCTTCGAATCGACAGGCACGTCTGGTCAGGGCAGCAGCACCACGGTAAGAGCCGTGTACGAGCTCGACGTCACCCCGGGCGCGACTCCGCCCACGGCGGGCGGGCCCGGCCTGTTCTACACCTACGGACTGAACACCCGCTTGAATTCCTATGTGTTCGACGACGTCAACAGCGAAGTCGGGATCGATGAGTTCACAGGCTCTGCCGGCGTGTACGCGTCGACGGGGAAGATCGCATGCGGCTCGGGCTCGGTGTTCCCCGGCGACATCTACACCAAGACCGGCGATCTTCAACTGGATAGCGGCTGCCTCGTCGAAGGCAACGCCTACATCGGTGGGAAAGCCTTCGTCAACGGCGGCAAGATCGAAGGCAGCCTGATCGCACCGAAGAATGACAATCACACCATCTCGGGCATTGTCGGCACCTCAGGCGGCAGCGAGGGGAATGTATTTCTCGGCGGCACTTTCACACTCAATGCAGGCACAGTGCACGGCAGTGTGAGCGCAGCCGGGGCGGGAAACAGCACACTGGGCAGCGGCACCATCTTCGGCAACTTCATCTACCGGGGCGGCTACGGCACCTGGGGAACTCCCGCCGGCACCATCGTCAAGGGTGCCATCGTCAAGAACACCGGGCTGGGAGCCCCGACACTCCCCGAGATCCCGCCGTGGCAGGACGTGACGTTCACACCGGTGAATGCGACGACCCCGCCGCAGACATGGACGGACGAGGGATACCAGCTCACCACGGTGACAGGCTCCGCATGCAGCAAGTGGTCGGGCAACTCGGCCGACGTCACCTCGTTGGCAGGTTCGCTCAGCACCAGGATGATCTTCGACATCCGCGCCTGTTCTGGGAACTTCGACACCAACGCCGGCGGCGCCAACAAGGAAGTCAAGATCAACCAAGACATCGCGATCATCGCGAACAAGTGGTTCCTTTCCGGAACCAAGTTCCGAAGTGCTGACGGGCATCCCCACACGATCTTCCTGATCACCCCGGACAGCAAGCCGACTGTCGCCGGCCCGCAGTGCGATTCGCCGGCGAGTGGCTCTGAGCAGCTGAACGACTCAACCGTTGATCCGAAGATCGCGATGTACATCTACACGCCGTGCCTGATGAAGTTCAACAGCGGTACGGCAACCTTCCGGGGTCAGGTCTACGCGGGCGAGTTGTCGTTCGGCGGGGGAGTGAAGGTGGCGTTCGCGCCCCGGAACATCCCGGGCTACGACTTCGGGAAGGATGTCGAGCCCTGGCCAGGCGGAGGCGGAGGAGGAGGCGGCGGCATCGCTTCCGGGCTGGGTGAGCTTCTCTCGCTGCGGGATGTGCCATGACGGATCCTGGTCTTGTCACGGTCATCCTCGTCTTCGCAGGCCTCCTCGGCCTCGTCATCGGGTCATTCCTCAACGTCGTGATCTACCGGGTGCCTGCCGGCGTCCCGCTCACGCGCGAGAGCCGCTGCCCAACCTGCGACGACCCCGTAAAGCCGTGGCAGAACGTGCCCGTCGTGTCGTGGCTCGTGCTGCGAGGCAAGTGCGCGAACTGCAAGGCGCCGATCTCGGCGCGGTATCCGCTCGTCGAGCTTGCCACGGGCGCCGCCTTCGTCCTGGTGACGTGGTTCGTCCTCGTCAACTCGACGCTTCCCGTGCTCGCGACCACGGTGGTCATCGTTGCGTACCTCTACTTCGCGGCGATCAGCATCGCTCTCACGCTCATCGACCTCGACACGCATCGTCTGCCGAACACGATCGTGCTGCCGAGCTACCTCGTGGTCGGCATCCTGTTCACCCTCGCGTGCGTGCTCGGCGCGCCGTGGGATGCGCTGCTGCGCGCGGCGAGCGGCGGCTTGATTCTCTACGCGTTCTACTTCGTCCTTCGCCTCATCCGCCCCGGTGGGATGGGCGGCGGAGACGTCAAGCTGGCCGGAGTCATCGGCGTCTACCTGGGTTGGCTCGGCTGGGGGGCTTTCGTCGTCGGCGCCTTCGCGGCGTTCGTCCTGGGCGGAGTGTTTGGCATCGTGCTGCTGCTCGGTCGGCGTGCGGGGCGCAAGACGGCGATCCCGTTCGGGCCGTGGATGCTCGCGGGAGCGTGGACCGGCATCTTCGGCGGGCGGGCCATCGCCGACTGGTACATCGGATTGTTCGCGGTCGCCTGAGCGGTCGCGCAGAAGGATAGGAACTGATCATGGCGAAGACGACCGTCGGCCTCGAGATCACTGAGGAAGGTGTCCGCGCGGCCGAGGTGACCGCCGGACGCGCCCCGAGCCTCGTGGCCTATGGTGCCGTGCCGCTACCTCCTGGAGCCGCGAAGGACTCGGAGGTGTTCGATGCGGATGCCGTGGTGCTCGCGTTGCGCCAGCTGTGGAGCCGTGCGGGATTCAAGGGCCAGAAGGTCGTCCTCGGGATCGGGAGCCGGCGGATCCTCGTCCGCGAGTACACCACGAACGCGATGCGTCCGGATTTGCTGAAGCAGGCCCTGCCGTTTCAGGTCCAGGACCTGCTCCCGGTGCCGGCAGATCAGGCGGTCCTCGACTTCTTTCCACCTCGCAGGAGGCGGGGCAGATCAGCGGCCTGCTCGTCGCGGCCGTCGCCGAGACCGTGGAGCAGCTGATCTCCACCATCACGAAGGCGAAGATCACCGTCGACGTCGTCGACCTGGCCCCGTTCGGCCTCGCCCGTGCCGTGAGTCGCGTCGCAGCTCCGGGAGAGACAGTCGCGGCTCTTCACCTCGGCGACCACACGAGCTACGTCGTCATCCTGCGTGACGGCGTGCCCCGCTTCGTCCGCATCATCCCGATCGAGATCGTGACCGAAGCTGTCCGGCAGCGAGAGCTGGCGGCGTTGACGGCTGAAGCCGAGCCAGCGATGCCTGTGTCAGAGGAAGTGCTCGAAACCGTGCCGCCCTCCGAGTCTGCGCCCGGGCGCCGGAGTCGCTCCCTAGCCCGGACGGCGAGGCAAGTGGGGATGACGGACTCCGCTCTGGCGGATCTCGTTGCGCGACTTCGCAGCACTCTCGCGTTCTATGCGGGACGCGCGGGCGACGAGCCGGTCACGCGCGTGCTGCTCAGCGGTGCGGGCGCAGCCGCTGCCGGGGTGGCCGACGCGCTGAGCGCGAGCCTCCCCCTTCCCGTCTCCTTTGTCGGCGCCGCCGAGGTGATCTCCGGCAAGGGCGGCGTTCCGTCCGGCGAGATCGGCCTCGACCTGCTCACGACCGTCGGACTCGCTCTGGGAGAGGTCCGCTGATGCCTGCTGCAGTCGCGTTCGGCGACGTCACTCTGCCCCGCGTCAACCTGATGCCGCGGAGCGAGATCGATAGGCGCGAGAAGAAGTCGATCATCCGTCGCTGGGTGGGTGGCATCGTCGCCGCGCTCATCCTCGTCGCCGTCATCTCCGCCGGCACCTTCTGGATGCAGATGACGGCCACGTTCCGTCTGGGAGCCGAGACCGCACGGACGCAGACACTGCTGTCCAATCTCGCGGGTCTTTCGGATGTGCGGGCGACGGTGGATCTGCAGGCCGAGCTCACGGCCTTCCGGCGCGACGCGATGGCCACGGACCTCGAGTGGAGCGGGCTCGTCGCGGCCGTGAACGGCGTCCTGCCGCCCGGTGTGGTGGTCAGCGGCTTCAGACTCTCGCCCGGGGGCATGCCGCTGGGAGATGATCCGGCGGCCGAGATCGGCGCGGGAGGCTCCGTGTTCCTCACGAGCGCGACTCCGCAGGAGATCGTCCCTCTCGTTCGCGCGGTGCGGCCGATCGCCGGGATCATCGAGGCCGACGGCTGGCAGCAGACGTCGGAGCAGGGCGTCTACGAGTACGAGCTGCGCATCGTGTTCGACCAATCGGTCTACACCGGCGCCTACGCCGTGGAGGGAGACGAATGAACACCTCGAAGCAGTTGATCAATGTCCTGGGCATCGTTGTCGTCGTGGGAATCGTCGTGGCGGGCATCGCCCTCATCGCGCTGCCGCTGTACAGCAACGCACAGGCGACGGATGCATCCACCCGCCAGGTCGCTCAGACGAACGAGATCTACCAGATCCAAGTGGCCCAGCTCTCGGCCGACAAGGATCGCATCGACGAGATCGACGCGGATGTCGCGGAGCTCCGCCGCGAGATCACGGACATCCCCCAGCTCGACGACGTCATGGAGCTCGTCGTCGCCGCGGCGGCCGCGAACGGCGCCACGATCGAAAGCGTCACAGTCGCAGACCCCGAGGCGTGGAGTCCGCGCACGGGACTGTCCGATTCGGAGGCCGACACCTCGGCAGCCCCCACGGAGACGGAGCCCTCAGGGGAGGCCACCGCCGCAGATGAGGCGCCCGCCGACGCAGCAGCAGCCGTCACGCCGCCCGCGGACGCAGCCGACTCGCCGCAGCGGCAGATCCCAGTGACGATCGAGGTCACCATCGCGGATGCCGCGGCCGCTGCAGCGTTCGTCGACGCGCTGCGCACCGGGCCGCGCCTGATTGCGCCCATCGACGCGACCCTCGAAGACGGAACGCTCACCGTCGCCGCGCTCGCCTTCGTCCGGATCGGGGACTGACATGACCTACCACTCCGACTCTCTCGCCGAGATGCTCGCCGTCGCGGGCCGGGCCGGGGCATCCGACGTGCACCTCACGGCGAATCACCCGCCCCTCATGCGCGTGGACGGCGATCTCACTGCCGATCACCGGCCACACCGAGGCGACCGGCACGAACTGGCTCGAGCAGGCCGTCGGCTCGCTCATGACCGTCCGAGCAGATCACCGAGTTCCGCGCGAACGGCGAGGTCGACCTCTCGTACTCGGTACCCGGCGTCGCCCGCTTCCGCGTGAACGTGTTCCGGCAGCTGGGAGACGTCGCGGTCGCGATGCGATTCATCCCCGCCCAGGCGTTCAGCCTCGACAAGCTCGGCGTGCCCGACGTGGCGCGCGACCTCGTGCTGCGGCCGCGCGGACTCGTCCTCGTCACCGGCCCGACGGGGTCGGGCAAGTCGACGACGCTCAGCGCGATGATCGACATCGTCAACCGCACGCTGCCGGCCCACATCGTCACCGTCGAGGACCCGGTCGAGTTCCAGCACACGAGCCGCAAGTCGCTGATCCACCAGCGCGAGATCGGCAGCGACACGGCGTCCTTCGCCGAAGCGCTGCGCCGCGTGCTGCGTCAGGACCCGGACGTGATCCTCATCGGCGAGCTCCGCGATCCGGCATCCATCTCGACCGCTCTCTCTGCCGCCGAGACCGGCCACCTCGTGCTGTCGACGCTGCACACCCAGAGCGCGGCGAAGTCGATCAACCGCATCGTCGACGCATTCCCACCCGATCAGCAGACGCAGGTGCGGACGCAGCTGGGCGACACCCTGCAGGGCATCATCAGCCAGACGCTTCTGCCGATGGCGCAGAGCGACGGCCGGGCGATCGCGACCGAGGTGCTGATCAATACTCCCGCGATCGCGAACCTCATCCGCGAAGGACAGGTCAGCCAGATCTACTCGATGCTGCAGGCCGGCGGCGGGCTCGGCATGCACACGCTCGATCAGGACCTGCGGCGCCTCGTCGAGAAGCGGCACCATCTCGATGGCGATCGCCAAGGCCTACGCCTCGGACCCCGCATCGCTCGATGACGCGCGGGTGCGCCCGCGCAACCTCGATGCCGAAGCGTGGTCCCTGCACTCGTCGCAGACCGAGAGCTGGAGCAACTGATGGCACTCCTCGAGGAGTACACGTACCGCGCGGTCGACGCGGCCGGGCGGCGCGATCGTCAAGGGCACGCTCGAGGCGGCGGGTGAGAACGCGGTCACCGCCAAGCTGCGAGCCCAGGGGCTCACGCCGATCGAGGTGACCCTCACCTCGAAGACCGGGCTGAATCAGGAGATCTCGATCCCCGGATTCGAGAAGCGGGTCAAGGTCGGGGCGCTCGCGGTCTTCGCCAAGCAGATGGCGGGCCTGATCAACGCCGGCCTCCCGCTGATGCGCACGCTCTCGATCCTGATCGAGCAGTCCGAAGACAAGAAGCTGCAGCGTGCGCTCGTCGGCGTGCACGCGGGTGTCGAGTCCGGGTCGTCGTTCTCCACGGCGCTGGGCCTCTACCCCGATGTGTTCCCGCCGCTCATGATCAGCATGGTCCGCGTCGGCGAGATGGGCGGCTTCCTCGGGCAGTCGCTCTCGACGATCGCCGAGACCTACCAGGGCGAGGCCGAGCTGCAGGGCAAGATCAAGTCGGCGACGACGTACCCCGTCATCGTGTTCGTCATCGCGATTCTCGGTGTCGTGGCGATGGTGACCTTCGTCGTCCCGATCTTCGAGGGCATGTTCAAGAACCTGGGATCGCAGCTGCCGCTGCCCACCCAGATCCTGGTCACGCTGTCCAACAACATGATCTGGATGCTGCCGGTCGGGATCGTGCTGGCGATCGCGGGGTGGGTGTGGTGGGTGCGCAACCGTCGCGAAGAGAAGGTGCGCAAGGTCGTCGACCCCTGGAAGCTCAAGCTTCCCGTGATCGGACCGCTCGCCACCAAGATCGCGGTGGCGCGGTTCACCCGAAGCCTGTCGATGATGCTGAACGCGGGCGTTCCGCTCGTGCAGGCGCTCTCGATCGTCGGCAGCGCGTCGAACAACTGGAAGATCGAGCAGGCCGTGCGCGAGATCCAGGAGTCGGTCGAAACAGGGCCGATCGTTCTCGGCGCCGCTCGCGAAAGCCGCGGTCTTCCCGCCGATGGTCGCCCAGATGATCGCTGTGGGCGAGGAGTCGGGCACGCTGGCCGACATGCTGGCGAGCATCGCCGACTTCTACGAGAACGAGGTCGAGACCGCGACCGATCAGCTGACCGCGTCGATCGAGCCGATCCTCATCGTCGGCATCGGAATCATCATCGGCGGCATGGTCATCTCGCTGTACATGCCGATCTTCTCCATCTACGGAGAGATCGGGCAGGCCGGCTGACCGACGTCAGATCGCGACGCGCATCACTTCTTCGATGGTCGTGATGCCCTGGGCGACCTTGCTGAAGCCGTCGTCGCGCAGCGCCACCATGCCCTCTTCGAGCGCCAGCTGACGCATGGAGGTGCCGGTCGCGCGGGCGACCACCATCTGCTCGAGCCCTTCGCTGAGCGTCATCACCTCGTGGAGCGCGACGCGGCCACGGAACCCGGTGTTCGAGCAGGCCGCGCAGCCGCCTTCGCGGAAGAGCTGCGGAAGATCCGCGGGGTCGAAGGGGAACCCGACGCCTCGCAGCGTCTCGGCGCTCTCCACATGCGGGATGCGGCACTTCATGCAGAGCCGCCGTGCGAGTCGCTGCGCCACGACGGCCGACAGTGCGGTGCCGACGAGGTACGGCTCGCAGCCGATCTCGGTCAGGCGGGTCAGCGCGCTCGGCGCGTCGTTGGTGTGCAGCGTGGACAGCACGAGGTGACCGGTCAGAGCTGCCTCGATCGAGATCGTCGCTGTCTCCTGATCGCGGATCTCGCCGACCAGGACGACGTCGGGGTCCGAGCGCAGGATCGAGCGCAGTGCGGCCTGGAACGTCATGCCGGCGCGCTGGTTCACCTGCACCTGGTTGATCCCGGCGATGCGGTACTCGACCGGATCCTCCACGGTGATGACGTTGATGCGCGAGTTCGCCACGGTGTTGAGCGCCGTGTACAGGGTGGTGGACTTGCCCGAGCCGGTCGGACCCGTCACGAGCACCATGCCGTGCGGGCGCGTGATCGCCGTGCGGAAGCGCTGTTCGTTGATCGACGAGAAGCGCAGGTCGGCCATCTCCATCGCCGTGCCGGAGTTGTCGAGGATGCGCATGACGATCTTCTCGCCCCACACCGTCGGGAGGGTGGCGAGGCGGAGGTCGATCTGCCGGCCCTCGTGCGCCACGCTCAATCGTCCGTCCTGGGGCTTGCGCCGCTCGGCGATGTCGATGGACGCCATGATCTTCAACCGTGAGATGACCCCGTCCTGGATCGACCGGTCCGCCTTCTGCATCTCGTGGAGCACGCCGTCGATGCGGTAGCGCACGGTCAGCTGGCGTTCTCCGGGCTCGATGTGGATGTCACTGGCGCGGTCATTGATCGCCTGAGTGATCAAGAGGTTGACGAACCGGACGATCGGGGCGTCGTCGACCTGCTCCTCGAGGGACTCGGTGCTGCCCGTCCCGCCGTCCGAGGCGGCGATCTCGCCGATCTGCTCGGACAGGTCGCTGAGCTCCACGTCGGAGCGGAGGAAGCGCGAGAACGCCGACTGCAGCGCATCGGCGGCGACGACGACCGGCTGGATGTTGAGGTCGGTCGCGGTCGCGATGTCATCGAGCGCGATCAGATCGGTCGGATCGATCATCCCGATCGTCAGGCGTCGTCGGCCGCGTGAGATCGGAATGACGTGATATCGCCGGCAGAGGGCCGGGGGAACGGTGGCGATCACCTCTGCGTCGAGCTCCACGCCGTTCAGGTCGACGAACCGATGGCTCGTCGCTGCGGCGACGGCCTCTGCGATCTGAGTCTCGGTGGCCAGATGCGCAGCGACCAGATGCTGGCGCAGATCGCCGTCGTCGGAGGCGCTGAGCGCGACCGACATCTCGTCCGCGTCGACGATCCCTGCATCGACGAGAGTCTGAGCGAGTCCTCTCATGATGAATCCCCTATCCCCAAATTGTCATACTAGGGGCACGGTGTCCATCCCGTCATTGCCTGAGCAAACCCTTGGGTAGGGTGGCGCCATGGCTGAGCTGATCGCCAAAGTCACCGCATGGGCGCTGTCCCTGAAACCGGTGCGGGTCTGGTTCCACTTCCTCGAGCGCCGGGGCCTCATGCTGGCGGACTCCATCACGTACCGCGCGCTGTTCTCGGTGTTCGCCGGCGTGCTGCTCGGCTTCACCGTGGCCGCCGTCTGGCTCGCCGATAATCCGGCCGCGTGGGCAGCGCTGGTGAACACGGTGGATGCCGCCATCCCGGGGCTTCTCGGCGAGGACGGCATCATCGAAGTCGATGAGATCGAGGCGCCGGCAGGCCTCACCGTCGCCGGTGCCCTCGCCGGCGTCGCGCTGGTGGGCGCCGCGATCGGAGCTGTCGGGTCGCTGCGAGCCGGTCTGCGCACGCTTGCCGACGAGATCCACGACGACGTGCTGTTCATCTGGGTGATCGTCCGCAACCTGCTGCTCGCGCTCGCCGTGGGCGGCGGCTTCGTGCTGTCGGCGGCGGTCACCTTCTACGGGGGCACGTTGATCGAGACGGCGGCTGACGCGCTCGGGATCGAGGGTTTCGTGGCGGATGCCGCCACCCAGACGCTCGCACTGGTCGCCGTGTTCGTGCTCGACGCCGGGATCGTCGCCCTCGCGTTCGTCGTGCTCAGCGGCGTCAAGGCCCGGCCGCGCACCCTCATCGTCGGCGCGCTCATCGGCGGAATCGGCCTGACCGTGCTGCAGCAGCTGTCCGGCCTGTTCGTCCGCGGCGCGGGCGCCAACCCGCTGCTGACCTCGTTCGCGGCGCTCATCGCCCTGCTGATCTGGTTCAACCTGTCGGCCCAGGTGATCCTGCTCGCCTCGACCTGGATCATCGTCGGCGTTCATGAGCAGGCCGACCGGGTACGCGAAAAGTTCGGTGCGCCCTCATTCGAGGCTCGTCGCGTGAAGCGGGCCGAGGATGCCGTGCGTGTGGCGGCGGCTGAACTCCGGGTCGCCAACGAGGCCGCTGCGAAGGCGCGCGAGAAGTCGAAGCCGAAGGCGACCGCAGCGGAGTAGCGCCGGGTGGGCCGTTGGCCCCGGCTACCGCGCGTAGCGCTCGACGAAGGT
This sequence comes from uncultured Actinomycetota bacterium, assembly GCA_963754635.1. GTDB lineage: Bacteria > Actinomycetota > Actinomycetes > Actinomycetales > Microbacteriaceae > Microbacterium. The sequence continues at coordinate 1,022,889 of CAVWGM010000003.1, forward strand.
GCGCAGCATCCGGCTCGGGTGAGATACGGCAGCGCGGCGAACCGCCGCCAGCGTGAGCTCGAGCTCGTCGGCGGCGAAGTACCCGTAGCCGGCGTAGGCGTGGATGCGCGTGGTGATGCCGTCGACGTCGAGCTCGGGGTGGAACTGCGTCGCGTACACGTTCTGCCCGACCTTGAACATCTGCACCGGGCAGTTCGGCGACGAGCCGAGCAGGGTCGCCGCCTCGGGCAGCGCCGTGATCGCCTCCTTGTGCCCGACGAACGCGGCGAACTCACGCGGCAGATCCGCGAGCAGGGGATCGGATGCCCCGGCCTCGGTCAGCGTGACCGGCACGACGCTGATCGGCTCGGGGTAGGTGCGGTCGATGACGGCGCCCTGGTGTGCTCCGAGGGTGCCGATGCCGTAGCAGGCGCCGAGGAAGGGGAAGTCCCGAGCGACGACCTCGTCGAGCAGGCTGTCGAACTCCGCCTCGACCCGGTGCTGGACGGCAGACTTCGACTCGTCCGGGTCGGACGCGTTGAACGGTCCGCCGCCGACGAAGATGCCCGACAGCTCGTCGAGATCGAATCGGGGCATCGGACCCGCCTCCAGCCGGACGCGGATGAGATCGCGCTCCGCGAGGCCCGTGTAGCGCAGGAACAGCGCGTACTCCTCGTCGGCGGGCACGTCTTCGGCCCGCGTGGCGAGGAGGACGAACGGCTTCACCCCCCAAGCCTACGGGCGAGCGGATGCCGCGACTCGCGCCGCGGCATCCGCTCTCCGTCTCACCCATCGACGTGCACGGAATCGGAGATCGTGCCCGACACTCCGCGCGTGGGGCGGCTGCCCCGGAGTGTCGATGGAGATCTCCGATTCCGTGCTCGCCTCTCAGCCGCGGTAGTCCTTCGTCCAGGACGACTCGGCGCCCGGCTCGACCGACACGTACGGCTTCGGCACGGCTGTCACCGTCACCTCAGCGCCGGCCTGGACCTGGTGCGGGCCGTGGCCGACCGGCTCACCGTCGACGTAGTAGTCGAACGCCTTGTCGTTCGGCACGATCACCTTGTCGGGCTTGGACTTGGGAAGGTCGACGAACTTCGGCGTCTTGGGCGTCGCGGCCGCTGTCTGCAGCGGGACGTTCGCGAAGTCCATGTCGCTGGCCAGGTAGTAGCTCGTGTACGACGGCTGGTTGTACGTCGTGTTCTGGCGCGCGACCTCGGCCCGGTACTGCACGTCGTGCATCAGGGTCGTGAGCTTGTGCCCGGTCACCTCGGTGCTGGTGAAGATTCGCAGGGCCGACGAGTCGGCCGTGCGAATCAGCAGCTCCTCGCGCCAGTCGCCGAGCACATCGGCGACGAGCGCCGGGTTGCCCTTCGTGCCGTTGTTCGTGCGGGTGCCGGTCGCCGTCACGAGGCGGCCGCGCGTCCAGTCGTCGATCGTGACGTCCTGGTCGCCCGATCCGTTGACGATCTGCGTCGTGAGGTCGGCGGCCCAGCGGATCGACTGATTCGTACCGGGAATGGTCGCGCCGAGCACCTGGCCGGTCGCGCTCATCAGCCCCGATGCCTCGGTGCCGCCGGGCATGCTGGCCCAGACCTCGACGCCGGCGACGTCGCTGCGGACGTCGCCGATCATCGCGCGGCCCGTGTCGCGCCCGGAGTACGCCCCGAACAGGACCTCGCCGGTCGCGGCATCCCTCATCGCCGACCCGTACGGGGCGGACGTGCCGCCCTCGTGCGCGGTCCAGATCTCGAGCCCCGGCCGCGCCGGATCGATGTCGGTCACGTGCATCGCGTCGCCGTGTCCGAGGCGGACGCTCTCGCCCGGCGCCGCGCTGCCCTCGGGCAGCACGTCGAACGAGCTGTACAGCAGCGAGCCGTCGTCGTCGAGCGTCGCGGAGCCGTACACGATCTCGTGCTTGCCGTCACCGTCGACGTCGGCCGCGCTGAGCGAATGGAAGCCCTGCGTGGTGAGCGTGCCGAACTCCGGGTCGGTGCCGTCGCGGCCGTGCGGTCCGTCGTTGAACGGATTCGTCAGGGGCACGTGTCCGCTGTCGACGAACCAGCGCTGGGTGAGCGCCTCGCCGTCCCAGTCGTAGGCCGCCACCGTCGAGCGCGTGTAGTAGCCGCGGGCGAAGACCGCCGACGGGTGCGTGCCGTCGAGGTAGGCGACGCCGGCGAGGAAGCGGTCGACGCGGTTGCCGGGCTCGATGCGCGACATCGCGTAGTCGCCCCACAGCAGCCCGTCGTCGCCGCGTCCAGGCTCATATGCCACGGTCTGCAGCTCTGCGCCGGTGGCCGAGTCGAAGACGGTGAGGTACTCGGGACCGTCGACGATGAAGCCCTCGAACTTGCGCAGCTCGTTGCGGGCGCTGCGCGTCGGGGCGTAGACGTCGAGGAAGTAGTCCGCGAGCTCGCCGGCGGCGGCCTCCGACAGCGGGTACTCGTGCGCCACCGGGATGCCCCACGCCTCTTCGAGCGTCGCGGGCCAGTTGCCGGCCGCGACCTCGGGGTGCTCGGTCCAGCCCTGGAACATCTCGATGAGGTGGGTGCGGTAGCCGTCGGCGCTCAGCCGGTAGTCGTCGTCCGGGGAGTACCCGGCGGCGATGTCGTCGGCGAGCATGGTGATGTCAGCGGATGCCGCCACCGACCCGTCGGCGTTGTACCGCGTCGACGTCGTGCCCGGCGCGGTCTTCAGCATGGTCTCGGATCGGCCGTCGCCGTCGAAGTCGTAGACCATGAACTGCGTGTAGTGCGCGCCGGCACGGATGTTCACGCCGAGATCGATGCGGTTGAGCAGTGTGCCGTCGAACTCATAGGTGTCGATGTAGACCGGGCCGGTGTAGCCGCGCTGCGAGACGTCCTTGGAGTTCGAGGGGTCCCACTTCACGATGAACTCGTACGCGCCGTCGCCGTCGACGTCGGCCACCGAGGCATCGTTGGCCGAGTAGGTGTACGCCTCGCCGACCGGGGTCGTGCCGCCCGCGGGCTTCTGCAGTGGCAGGTCGTAGGAGCCGCTCTGCCACGCCGTGACTTCGCTCGACTGGTCGCCGACGACGTCGTGCCACGCCGGAGCGACGGTGTAGACCGAGGCCGCCGTGCCGCCGGGGTCTGCGAAGTTCGTGCTGTCGTCGACCGTGGCGATGCGCTCACCATCGCGGAACACTGCGAACGATGGTCCGCTGAGGCCGGTGTCGGTGGCAGGTCCGGCCTCGGGCCCCAGCAGGCGCCAGCTGAGGAAGACGCCGTCGGTCGTCGAGACCGCGACGAGGCCGCGGTCGAGAGCTTCGAGCTGCGGTCGCGCGTCGTCGGCGTGCGCCGACGCAGGCTGGACCAGACCGAGGATCAGGGCGCCGGCGATGCCGCCGGCTGCGAGGGTGCGTGCGGATGTGCTGCGGAGATTCATCGTCGAATCGTTCTCCCATGTCGGTAGCGAGCGCGGAATGCGCTTTCCACCGTCGAGGCTAGTTCGCCCCCCATCCCGGGTCAACGTTCATTGGAACGTTTTAATGATGCGCGCCCGCCCGTTCGTCGAGCGAGCGGAGTGGGGCGACACGCATTGCGGGGTCGCGTAGCTCGTCTCTTCTCGTCGCTTCGCGCCTCGCTCACCGACCGGCGGATCTCGCGAGGTCAGGACGCGTAGGTCACAAGCCCCAGTTCCACGGCGGAGACGAGCTGCGGATGCCGCGGCACGACCCGGACGGTGTACCCGAAGGTGCCTGTCACGGTGAGCGGCAGTGTTCCGGTGAACGTCGTCACGCCGTCGACGGCGGGCCCGGCGGGGGAGAGGCGGTGCACGGAGTGCTCGCGCGCGAGCGCGTCGTCCTCGTTCGTGCGGCCGTACGCCAGCTCGACGGCGACGTCGTCGGGCGACAGGCCGTCCAGGCGCACCCCTGCGCTCACCTCGAGCGTGTCACCGGCGTGGGCCTGCGACGGGATGCCGGACGAGTCCACGTTCGCGATCGACACCCGGGACCAGGCATCCTTCACTCGTGTGACGAAGGCTGCGAGAGCCCGTGCCTCGGCGAACCCGTCGGCCCGCAGCGCCGCATCGTGCGAGGCAGCCGGCACGTACAGCCGCGTGACGTAGTCCTGCACCATGCGGTCGCTCGTGGCCTTCTTGCCGAGCTCGGTCATGGTGTGGCGCACCATCTGCAGCCACCGGAGCGGAATGCCGCCCTCGCGCTCGTAGAACCGCGGCACCAGCTGGTGCTCGATCAGGTCGTACAGCGCGGACGCCTCGACATCATCGCGCTCCTCGTCGTTCGCGGCGGTGTCGGCGGTGGGGATCGCCCAGCCGTTCTCGCCGTCGTACCACTCGTCCCACCAGCCGTCGAGGATGGAGAGGTTCAGCACGCCGTTGAGCGCGGCCTTCATGCCGCTCGTCCCGCACGCCTCGAGCGGCCGCAGCGGGTTGTTGAGCCACACGTCGCAGCCGGGGTAGAGGTCCTTGGCGAGCGTGATGTCGTAGTCCGGCAGGAACACGATGCGTCCGCGCACCTTCGGGTCGCGGCTGAAGCGCACGAGCTGCTGGATGAGGATCTTGCCCGAGTCATCCGCGGGGTGCGACTTGCCCCCGATCACGATCTGCACGGGACGTTCGGGGTCGGTCAGCAGGCGCGTCAGGCGCTCCGGCTCGCGCAGCATCAGCGTCAGGCGCTTGTACGTCGGCACGCGTCGCGCGAAGCCGATCGTGAGCACCTCGGGGTCGAGCAGCTCGTCGATCCAGGCCGGTGCGACGCCATTGCCATTCGAAGAGACGGATGCCGCGACCCGCCGCCGCGCCTCGGCGACGAGCTCGCCCTTCATGTGCTGACGGACGCCCCAGAGCTCGGCATCCGATACCGCCTCGCGGTTCGTCCAGTCGTGAGTGTCGGTGTGGGCGTCGCCGAAGACCCGCTCGCTGACGGCCTTGAGCGCCGGGTGCACCCAGGTCGGGGCGTGGACGCCATTCGTGATCGAGGTGATCGGCACCTCGGCGGTGTCGATGCCGGGCCACAGCTGCCCGAACATCCCGCGGCTGACCTCGCCGTGCAGCACCGAGACGCCGTTCGCGTGCTGGCCGAGGTGCAGGCCGAGCACGGCCATGTTGAAGACGCCCTGGTCTCCGCCGTCCCACGTCTCGAGGCCGAGCGCGATGGCGCGGCCGGCGTCGAGGTTCTGGAAGAGGCCGCTCGAAAGGAAGTCGGCGATCATGTCGCGCGGGAACCGGTCGATGCCGGCCGGCACGGGCGTGTGCGTCGTGAACACGGTGGAGGCCCGCACCTGGGCCAGTGCGCCGTCGAAGTCGAGCCCCTCCTGCGTGATGAGCTCCGACATCCGCTCCAGGCCCTGGAATCCCGCGTGGCCCTCGTTCGTGTGATAGACGTCGGGCGCCGGTCGGCCGGTGATGCCGCGACCACGCGCGCACCGCCCGCACGCCGCCGACGCCGAGCAGCAGCTCCTGCAGCAGGCGGTGCTCGCCGCCGCCGCCGTAGAGGCGGTCGGTGACCTTGCGCAGCTCATCGGAATTCGACGGCGTCTCGGAATCCAGCAGCAGCAGCGGGATGCGGCCGATGTCGGCCACCCACACGCGGGCGTGCAGCCGTCGGTCGCCGGGTAGGTCGAGGCCGATCTCGACGGGCGAGCCGTCCTGGTCGCGCAGCAGCGTGAGCCCGAGGCCGTACGGGTCGAGCAGGGGGTAGCTCTCGCGCTGCCACCCGTCGTCGCCGATCGACTGGCGGAAGTAGCCGGCCCGGTAGAACAGGCCGACGCCGGTGAGCGGAACCCCCAGGTCCGAGGCGCTCTTGAGATGATCGCCCGCCAGGATGCCGAGCCCGCCGGAGTACTGGGGGAGCGACCCGTCGACCCCGAACTCGGGGGAGAAGTACGCGATGTGCGCGGGCTTGGGCCCCTCGAGATGCTGGAACCAGCGGTCCCCGTCGAGGTAGGCGCTCAGGCGCTCGTCCTCGTCGCGCACCCGCTGGACGAACTCCTCGTCGCGGGAGAGCTCGTCGAGGCGCTCCTGGCCCAGAGCACCGAGCATGCGGGCCGGGTTCGCGCCGATCTCCGACCACAGCGCGGGGTCCATCGACGCGAAGAGCGCATACGTCGCCCGGCTCCACGACCAGCGCCAGTTCGCGGCGAGACGGTCCAGGGGAGCGAGGGTTTCGGAGAGGACGGGACGGACGGTGAACGTTCGGATGGCCTTCACGCGAGCGATTCTAGGGGTCGGAAGTGAAAACGCTTGCACTGATCCGGATGCCGCGACGCGATGGGTCCACGCGAGGAACCTCCCTCCCCGCGCGCACCTTCTGCCGAGAGCGCACTCCCGCCCCGAGCGCGCATCGCGTCCACGTGGGAAGTGTGCGCTCTCGTGGGAAGTGTGCGCTCTCGCAGCGCAGTGGCGGGCGCAGCGGAGGTGCAGCGGTGGCGCAGCGGTGATGGGGGCAGCGGTGGCGGAGCGGATGCCGAGGGGGAGGTGCGCCGCCTCGTCAAGGCCCCGTGCTCGCGCGGGCGGCGGGGCTAGGCTCGCCTCATGGCTATCGCACGACTGCACGGAGGCCCGCTGGACGGGCAGCTCCTTCCCCTGGAAGACCTGGACCTCGACCGCATGATCGTCCCGTACAGCGAGACGCAGGTGGTGTACGAGCGCAAGGGCGACGCTGAGAACACCGGCGACGACGACGGTCCCACCGAGGCCGCCTTCTGGTTCGTGGAGTCCCAGGACGAGATCGATCCGTTCAGCGACATGGCGCGTGACCGTCGCTGAGGCGGCCTCCGGCGGCGAGCCGACCCGCTCGATCGAGATCGAGCTGAAGTTCGATGTCGACGACGACGCAGCGGTGCCGGACTGGGCTGATGTGCCGGGAGTCGCCGAGGTGAGCGCCGGCGAGCCGCGCTCGCTGGATGCGACCTACCTCGACACCGCGGATGCCGCGCTCGCCCGTGCGGGTTACGCCCTGCGTCGCCGCACCGGCGGTCCGGATGCGGGCTGGCACATCAAGGGCCCCCGGCGCTCCGACGGCGGGCGCGTCGAACTGCACTGGCCGCTCGGCGAGTCCGGCGTGGTGCCGGCATCCGCCCTGCGCGAGGTGGCGCACGTCCTCGGCGACGCGCCGCTCGCGCCGCTCGCGCGCATCCGCAACGAGCGGGTGGCGTATCTGCTGAGCGTCGGCGGGGGCGCTGTGCTCGCGGAGTTCGCCGACGACCGGGTGCGCACGCGCGACGAGCGGGATGGCACCGAACGGTCATGGCGGGAATGGGAGATCGAGCTCGGAGCCGCTGCGCCGGACGATCCGGCCTGGCGCGCGGAGTTCTTCACCGCGATCGCGGCGGCCGCGACCCGTGCCGGTGCCCGCGCCGCGGCATCCGATTCGAAACTCGCGCGCGCCCTCGGCGCCTGATCCGCACGCGACGACGGCCCCGGAATCCAGGGATCCGGGGCCGTCGTGGCGGCGCGGGTCAGAGGTTGATCATGTGGCCGGCGAGACCGTGGAAGGCCTCCTGCACGGCCTCGGACAGCGTCGGGTGGGTGTGGACGTTGCGGGCGGCCTCGAGCGCGGTGAGGTCCCACTTCTGCGCCAGCGTCAGCTCGGGGAGCAGCTCCGAGACGTCGGGGCCGATGAGGTGCCCGCCGAGCAGCTCGAGGTGCTCGCCGTCGGCGATGAGCTTGACGAACCCGATGGGCTCGCCCAGGCCGTTGGCCTTGCCGTTGGCCGAGAAGGGGAACTTCGCGACCTTGACGTCGTAGCCGGCGTCGCGCGCCTGCTGCTCGGTGAGGCCGAACGAGGCCACCTGCGGCGAGCAGAACGTCGCGCGCGGCATCATGCGGTAGTCGCCCAGCGTCATCGTCTCGGCCTTGCCGATGGTCTCGGCGGCGACCACGGCCTGCGCCTCGGCCACGTGGGCCAGCTGCAGCTTCGCGGTGACGTCGCCGATCGCGTAGATGTGCGGCACGTTGGTGTGCATGTGGTCGTCGATGTCGATCGCGCCGCGGTCGGTCAGCTTCACGCCGGTGTTCTCGAGGCCGAAGCCCTCGACGTTCGCGGCGAAGCCGATCGACATGAGCACCTTGTCGGCGTCGATGGATCCGGCGCTGCCGTCCTTGGCGGTGTAGGTCACGGTGACCTTGTCGCCGTGGTCGGTGACGGTCTCGACCTTCGTCGAAGTGAGGATCTCGACGCCGTAGCCCTTGTACTGGCGCGCGATCTCCTTCGACACGTCGGCGTCCTCGTTGGGCAGGGCGCGGTCGAGGAACTCGATGATGGTGACCTTGACGCCGTAGTTGGCGAGCACGAAGGCGAACTCCATGCCGATCGCACCGGCGCCCACGACCACCATCGAGGTGGGCAGCTCACGCGTGAGGATCTGCTCCTCGTAGGTGACGACGTTCTGGCTGAGGTTCACGCCGGGAAGCAGGCGCACCTTCGAGCCGGTCGCGATGATCGCGTTGTCGAAGGTCACATCCTCGGTGGAGCCGTCGGACTTGGTCACCGTGATGGCGTGGGGGCCGGTGAACGACCCGCGGCCCTCGTACTCGGTGACCTTGTTCTTCTTCATCAGGTAGTGGATGCCCTTGACGTGGGTGTCCGCCACCTTGCGGCTGCGATCCCACGCGACGCCGAAGTCGAAGTGCACGTCGCCCGAGATGCCGAACAGCTCCGCCTTGTGGTGGAACTGGTGGGCGAGGTCGGCGTTCTTCAGGAGCGCCTTGGAAGGGATGCACCCCACGTTCAGGCACACACCGCCCCAGTACTTCTCTTCGATGATCGCGACCGACAGGCCGAGCTGTGCGCTGCGCACGGCCGCGACGTACCCGCCGGGGCCCGCGCCGAGGATGACGACGTCGTAGTGAGGCATGTCTCCAGCCTATCCCGCGGCCGGGGGCTCAGATTCGGCCGGGGTCGTGGTCGGATCGGCCGCGAGGCGGGCCTTCTCGCGGCGCGATCGGGTGACCAGCGAGTACACCAGCGCGCCGATTCCGGCGACCAGGAGCACGATCCCGCCGATGACCCAGGGAGCCGAGTCCGTCTTCGACGCGGGCGCGGGCTCGGGGGTCGCCTGGACCGTCTCGACCGGAGCGACGGCGTTGTCGGTCGCCGTCGGAACCGGCTCGGGGCTCTCGCTCGGTGCGGGCTCGCCCGTGACCGTGAACGAGAACTCGCCCGAGATCGGGTGGCCGTCGCTGGAGACGACCTTCCAGAGCACCGTGACGACACCGGATGCCTCGCCCGTGAGTGCCTGCGTCAGCACGTTGTCCTGAGCGGACGGTTCGCCGTCGGCGAGCGCCGTGCCGGCGGCATCCGTCACTTCCACGACCGACGCGCCCGCGTCGGGGGCGATCACTCCGCTGAAGGTGAGCGTCAGTGCACCGGGGAGGGCGTCCAGCTGTGTGCCTGCGGCGGGATCGCTGCCGATCAGCTCGTCGTGGGCAAGGGCAGGGGATGCCGGTGCCACCAGCACCGCGAAGGCCACGAGGATCCCCGCGATCAGTGCCGAGAGTCGTGTCGAACGGGGAACGGGGCGTGCCGGAGTCTTCACCCGATCAACCCTAGCCAAGCCCCTTCAATCCGCGGGCCGCGGCGTCTAGCATGGGCCGCAGGCGGGCGGTCCTGCCCGCTCTTCGACCCGGAACGGACGAGAGGTGGCGGATGGACTCCCTGATGATGGACGCCATGGCCGCGGACATGAAGTCGATGCCCGGCATGGACACGATGGACATGTCGGTCCTGCAGGCCTGTATGGACGCCTGCTCGGCCTGTGAGCAGGCGTGCACGGTGTGCTCCACGCAGATGATGTCGTGCGCGCCGGCGTGCATGAACTGCGCCGACATGTGCAACACGATGATGCGCTCCCTGATGCGCATGCAAGGCATGACGTCCGCGTCGATGATGGCGATGCTCGACGCGTGCATCGAGATGTGCCGCGCGTGCATGGACGAGTGCATGCAGCACGCGGACCACAGCGAGGTCTGCAAGATGTGCGCGCAGTCCTGCCAGGCGTGCATGGAGGCTTGCGTGGCCGTCAAGGACATGATGATGAAGGCGGCCTGAGGGCCGCCTTCCGGCCGTGCTGCGGTGCTTCAGCCCCGCAGCACGTTGAAGCGAACGCGACCGATCGCGAGCACGTTGTAGCGCGCGTGAAGTGCCACCGGAGTTCCGGCGGAGAGTCCGGCAGCAGCGCCGGCTCCGCTCCACACCGACACCAGGTCGCCGTCGCCGAGCGTGCGCAGCAGGATCACGCCGGTCGCCACATCCGCCTGCTCGACGATGGCGTCCGCCCAGTTCGACGGCGTCGCCGCGGCGAGGCGGGCCTGGATGAGATGCAGCGCGTGGCCGGGCTCGTACGAGGAGCAGACGTCGCCGTGACCGCACATGCACGTCGCACGCTCACGCACCTCGAGAGGCGGAAACGGGCGGTGCGGGCTCGACATGCGGACTCCTTCGGCGGGATCCGATCCGGCGGGATCGATGTGCGACCAGGCTAGGGAAGCCGTCGCCCGGTGTCGCGCCGATCGACACGAGACGAAACATCGACTGTCGGGTCCACAGACCGGAACCGGCTCTTTCGTCCGACCGGTGATCGGATAGGCTGGCCACGCGAAGGAGGAACCGTGGAAGACAACCGCCGACCCGAAGAGGGCGACATCCGCCGTGCAGGCGCCGAAGGCGGCGATTTCGACCGCGGTACCGATACGACACAGACCTTCGGGCACGACTCGGATCTGTCGTTCGTGCCGTTCGGCAGCGAGTTGGCCACTGCTGAACTCGAAGCGATCGAGTCGCTGCCCACCGGCGCGGCGCTGCTGCTCGTGCGCTCCGGTCCGACCGCAGGGGCCCGCTACCTGCTCGACACCGACGTGACGACCGTCGGGCGTCACCCCGAGGCCGACATCTTCTTCGACGACGTCACCGTCTCGCGACGTCACGCGGAGATCACTCGGTCCGGCTCCTCGTTCGAGCTCGTCGACCAGCGTTCCCTCAACGGCACCTATGTGAACGGCGAGCGCGTCGACCGTGCAGTGCTGGCCAATGGCGCCGAGGTCCGCGTCGGCAAGTTCCGGCTGAACTTCTTCGTCTCGCCCGCCGACCTCCCCCAGACCGCAGAAGGGTGATGCCGGCCGCCTCCGCCCGCGAACGATCATCGTCCGCGGGTCTCCTGAGCATCGGACAGGTGCTCGCCCGGCTGTCTCCGGAGTTTCCCGCGCTGACCTCGAGCAAGCTGCGCTTCCTTGAGGTTCAGGGCATCGTCACGCCCACTCGCACCGAGTCCGGGTACCGCAAGTTCTCGCAGGATGACCTCGAGCGGCTGCGCCTGGCCCTCACGCTCCAGCGCGACCACTACCTGCCGCTCGTGGTCATCAGGGAGTACCTGGAGGACGTCGACGCCGGACGTCAGCCGGCGACGCCGACCGCGGTCCCGCCGCCTTCCATCGTGCCGGCGCCTCGCCGCTACCGCAGAGACGAGCTGCTGGCGGCCGCCGGCGCTGCGCCGCAGCTGCTCAACGACGCCATCAGCACCGGTGTGCTGACCGGATCCGACGCCTACACCGAGCAGTCCGTGGCTCTGCTGCGTGCGCTCGTGGCACTCGACCGCCACGGCATCGAGCCGCGGCACGTGCGGGCACTGCGCCAGAACGCCGAACGCGACGTCGCTCTGGTCGAACAGGCGCTCGCACCGCTGCTGCGACGCACCGATTCGGCATCCCGCGGACGCGCGGGCGAGGTCGCCCCCGAGCTCGCGAAGCGCCTCGACGAGGTGCGCGCGATCTTCGTGCGATCCGCCCTCGAGCGGCTTCTTTCCTGAGGTCCGAAAGCCCCCCGGCGCGACACGCCGGGGCGCAACAGCGGATGTCGTTGCCCGAGTGGGGTGGCTCATCTAGCGTGGAAGTATCCGACAGCTGAGGGGGACGAGCATGACTGCTCGAGATGCGGCCGACAACGAGCCGTTCGTTGCGGAACTCCTCTTCACCGACGGCATGCCGGCGATGGACGACGAGGTGGGCTACCGCGGAGCGGTCGCCGCCCGCGCGGCCGGCATCACCTACCGCCAGCTCGACTACTGGGCCCGCACAGAACTCGTGCAGCCCACCGTCCGCGGCGCCAGCGGGTCCGGATCGCAGCGGCTCTACGGCTTCCGCGACATTCTGGTGCTCAAGCTGGTCAAGCGCCTGCTCGACACCGGCATCTCGCTGCAGCAGATCCGCACCGCCGTCGATCAGCTGCGCGCCGCCGGCATCCGCGATCTCGCCGGCACCACGCTCATGAGCGACGGCGCCTCGGTGTACCTGTGCACGTCGAACGACGAGGTCATCGACCTCGTCAGCCGCGGTCAGGGCGTCTTCGGCATCGCCGTGGGCAAGGTTCTCCGCGAGGTCGAGACCGAACTCGTGGCATTCGAGGCGCAGGCGCCCGAGGCCATGGACGAGCTCTCGGCTCGTCGCGCCGCCCGCACCGCCTGACGGCACGGGCGCCGCGACCAGCCTCAGGCGAAGGTGGCTTCGCGGTCCGTACGCGCCTGTGATCCCGCGAACGCACGCTCAAGATCCGCGATCAGGTCGTCAGGGCTCTCCAGGCCGATCGACAGGCGCACCAGCGCGTCCGACGGCTTTGCGTCCGACTGCACGGGCCGGTGGGTCAGCGCCGCCGGATGCTGGATGAGCGAGTCCACGCTGCCGAGCGAGACGGCGTGCGTGAAGAGCTCGACCGCGGCGGTCAGCGCGGAGGCCGCGGCGAACCCGCCGGCCAGCTCTATGGCGATCATGGCGCCGGGGCCGGACTGCTGTGTGCCGATCAGTCCCTGAGGGTCCGAGCCGGCGAAGCCGGGGAAGTGCACCTGCGCCACTTCCGGCCGGGTCGTGAGCCACTGTGCGACCACGCGAGCGCCCTCCTGCTGCGCCCGCACCCGGACCGGCAGAGTGGCGAGGCCACGGTGCAGCAGATACGCGGCGAGGGGATGCATGATGGCGCCGGTGATCGCCCGGGTGCGGCGCAGCGCCGCGGCGATACGCGCATCGCACGCGACGACGCCACCCACGACGTCGCCGTGCCCGCCGAGGTACTTCGTCGCACTGTGCAGCGACATCGCCGCGCCCAGATCGAGCGGATGCTGCAGCACGGGCGTGGCGAACGTGTTGTCGACGAGCACCGGAACCTCGCCGGCCGCCTGCACGACCGCGCGGATGTCGACGAGCTCGAGCGTGGGATTGGCGGGCGACTCGAGGATGACCAGGGCCGTGTCGGGGCGGAGCGCCTCGCGGACGCCGTCGGGCGTGCAGTACGTCGCCTCGACGCCGAGCAGACCCGAGGCCAGCAGGTGATCGGTCCCGCCGTAGAGCGGGCGCACCGCGACGACGTGGTGCTTTCGTTGCTCGTGCGAGAGCGCGAGCAGCACGGCGGTCACTGCGGCCATGCCCGATGAGAAGGCTACCGACTCCTCCGCCCGCTCGAGGCGGGCGAGGGCCTGCTCGAACCGCGCGACGGTCGGGTTCCAGAGCCGGGCGTACACGTGAGAGCCGCCCTCGAGGGGATGACCGCCGGTGGCGAGGGTCTCGTAGGAGAGTCCGCCCACCTCGATGTCCGGGAGCGGGTTGGTCGACGAGAGATCGAGGGGGAGAGCGTGGACGCCCAGGCTCGCGAGATCGTCGCGGCCGGCGTGCACGGCGAGGCTGTCAGGGTGCAGCGACTTCGGTGTCATGGAGTGATCGTCGGTGATTTCGCAACGATTGGCAAGTCGACTTGCGCAGTGGGCCACCTTGGTGAAGCATGTCCTGCAGATTCCACAACGGAGGGGCCGATCAATGGCGTCATCATCGAAGATTCCGCAGGCCGCCGCGCTCGATGCCACGGATCGATCGATCCTCGAACTCCTCGTCGCGGACGGGCGGATGACGAACGCGGCGCTGGCCGCGCGCGTCGGCATCGCCGAGTCGACGTGCGCCTACCGCGTGCGTGCCCTGCGTGAGAGCGGCGTCATCTCCAGCATCAACGCGCGGATCGACCTCGCGGCCATCGGGCGTCCGATCCAGGCCGTCGTGAAAGTGCATCTGTCCAGTCACAACAGGGTGAACATCGATGAGCTCTTCGATCTGCTCGTCGCGATCCCCGGCGCTTTGTCCGTGGTGCACGTCGCGGGCGACAACGACTTCCACCTGCACGTGGCCGTGGCAGGCCCGGAGCGTCTGCGCGACGTCATCCTCGAGCACATCACCAGCCATCCCGCGGTCACGAAGACCGAAACGCAGCTGGTGTTCGAGGTGCGCGAGGGCGCGGGCGTGCTGGCGCCGCTCTAAACCTGCGCCTCGCCGGGCACGGGCACGCGTCCGGTGCGCATGATGCGGTCCAGCAGCGAGTCGAAGTCGGCGGCGAGCTCCTGAGCGGAGTCGCCCGGCCAGATGTGCAGCGGCTTGGCCGCGCCCTGAGCCTGCTGCAGCGACGTGCGCTCGGGCAGCTGCGGCGAGAGCACGAGCGGACCGAACATGTCGCGGAGCTCCTTGATGCGGAACTGGTGCTCGATCGACTGCGGACGCACGCGGTTGACCACGATGCCCAGCGGCTGGAGCCGGGGGGAGAGGCCGCGGCGGATCTCCTCGATCGCCCGCAGCGCACGATCCGCGGCGGCGACGGAGAAGAGTCCGGGTTCGGTGATGACGATCACGCGGTCGCTCGCAGCCCACGCGGTGCGGGTCAGCGCGTTGAGCGACGGGGCGCAGTCGATCAGCACGAGGTCGTAATCGGCCTCGATCGTCGCGAGGGCCTCTTCCATCTTCCAGACATCACGCACGCTCGGGTGGGGCCCGTCGAAGTTGATGGCAGACGGACTGCCGATCATGACGTCGATGGTGCCCGGGTGCACCTTGGCCCAGCCGCTGGAGGTGATGGCCTGACGGACCGTCTTCTCCTTCGGATTCGCCAGGACATCGGCGACATTCAGGCGACCGGCCACCTGGATGTCCATGCCCGTCGAGACGTCGGACTGCGGATCGAGGTCGACGACGAGCGTGCGGACACCGCGGGCGAAAGCCGCCGACGCGAGTCCGAGAGTCACGGTTGTCTTGCCGACTCCACCCTTGAGCGAGCTGACGGATAGGACGTGCACAAGGCACCACGTTACCGTCCCGTAGGCTGTGAGCACACTCAGGCCCGCCCGCGTCGCCGTCTCCGGAGGTCGAATGTTCCGCAAGATCCTCGTCGCAAACCGTGGAGAGATCGCGATTCGCGCGTTCCGCGCCGCCTACGAACTCGGTGCACGCACAGTCGCCGTGTACCCCTACGAGGACCGCAATTCGCTGCACCGTCTGAAGGCGGACGAGGCGTACCTCATCGGCGAGAAGGGCCACCCTGTCCGGGCCTACCTCGACGTGGACGAGATCATCCGCGTTGCGAAGGAAGCCGGCGCCGACGCCGTCTACCCCGGCTACGGATTCCTCTCGGAGAACCCCGAACTGGCCGAGAAGGCCGCGGCCAACGGCATCGCGTTCATCGGCCCGCCTGCGCGCGTTCTCGAGATGGCCGGCAACAAGGTCACCGCCAAGCACCATGCCGTCGCGGCCGGCGTTCCCGTGCTGCGCTCGACCGAGGCCTCCGATGACGTCGACGCGCTGGTTGCTCAGGCCGAGGGCATCGGATTCCCCATTTTCGTCAAGGCCGTCGCCGGTGGCGGCGGACGAGGCATGCGTCGGGTCGAGAACGCCCCCGAGCTCGCACCGGCACTGGCCGAGGCGATGCGCGAGGCCGGCAGCGCGTTCGGCGACGCTCGCGTGTTCCTCGAGCAGGCCGTCCAGCGCCCGCGCCACGTCGAGGTGCAGATCCTCGCCGACCAGTCGGGCGAGACCGTCCACCTGTTCGAGCGCGACTGCTCGGTGCAGCGCCGCCATCAGAAGGTCATCGAGATCGCCCCGGCGCCGAACCTCGATCCGACCGTGCGCGATGCGCTGCACGCGTACGCCGTCGCCTTCGCCCGGTCGATCGACTATCAGAACGCCGGCACCGTGGAATTCCTCCTCGAGACCGCGGGGCCTCGCACGGGCGAGGTCGTGTTCATCGAGATGAATCCGCGCATCCAGGTCGAGCACACCGTCACCGAGGAGGTCACCGACGTCGACCTCGTGCAGTCGCAGATGCGGATCGCCGCCGGCCAGAGCCTCGCCGACCTCGGCCTCACGCAGGATCGCATCCATCTGCGCGGTGCGGCCCTGCAGTGCCGCATCACCACGGAGGACCCGACGCAGGGCTTCCGCCCCGACACCGGGAAGATCACGACGTACCGCTCGCCCGGCGGTGCCGGCATCCGACTCGACGGCGGTACCACCGCCGCCGGATCGCAGGTCAGCCCGCACTTCGACTCGATGCTGACGAAGCTCACCTGCCGGGGCCGCGACTTCGGCGCAGCCGTCCTGCGCGCCCGTCGCGCGCTGGCGGAGTTCCGCATCCGCGGCGTCTCCACGAACATCCCCTTCCTGCAGGCCGTGCTCGATGACCCCTCGTTCGTCGCGGGAGACGTGAGCACGTCGTTCATCGACGAGCGCCCCGCGCTGCTGCGTGGCCGCGAGTCCAAGGACCGCGGCACGAAGATCCTCAACTGGCTCACCGACACGACGGTCAACAAGCCCCACGGCGAGAACCCCGTCACGATCGACCCGCGGCTCAAGCTTCCCGTCCTCGATCTGCTCAGCGAGCCCGCTCCCGGCTCGCGGCAGCGCCTCCTCGAACTCGGTCCTGCCGGCTTCGCCCAGGCCCTGCGCGCGCAGACCGCCCTCGCCGTCACCGAGACGACGTTCCGCGACGCCCACCAGTCGCTGCTGGCGACCCGTGTGCGCACGAAGGACCTCGTGACGGTCGCGCCCTACGTCGCCCGGCTCACTCCGCAGCTCCTTTCGGTCGAAGCCTGGGGAGGTGCGACCTATGACGTCGCGCTCCGCTTCCTCGGAGAGGACCCGTGGGAGCGCCTCGACCGCCTGCGCGCCGCGCTGCCGAACGTCGCGATCCAGATGCTGCTGCGCGGGCGCAACACGGTGGGCTACACCCCGTACCCGACCGAGGTCACCGACGCCTTCGTGCGCGAGGCCGCGGCGAGCGGCATCGACATCTTCCGCATCTTCGACGCCCTCAATGACGTGTCGCAGATGCGTCCCGCGATCGACGCCGTGCTGGCCACCGGCACCTCGGTGGCGGAGGTGGCCGTCTGCTACACCGGCGACCTGCTGAACCCGGGCGAGGACCTCTACACGCTCGACTACTACCTGCGCCTGGCGGAGAAGATCGCAGACGCAGGCGCGCACGTCCTGGCGATCAAGGACATGGCGGGCCTGCTGCGGCCGGCCGCGGCATCCCGTCTCGTCTCCGCGCTGCGCGAGAACTTCGACCT
This sequence comes from uncultured Actinomycetota bacterium, assembly GCA_963754635.1. Taxonomy (GTDB): domain Bacteria; phylum Actinomycetota; class Actinomycetes; order Actinomycetales; family Microbacteriaceae; genus Microbacterium. Next base: position 1,040,213 of record CAVWGM010000003.1, read on the forward strand.
GCCCGTACACGTCCACACCCACGACACCGCCGGCGGACAGCTCGCGACGCTCCTCGCGGCCAGCGCGGCCGGCGCCGACGCCGTCGACGCGGCCGCCGCCCCGATGTCGGGCACCACGAGCCAGCCGTCGCTGTCGGCCCTGGTCGCAGCGCTCTCGCACACCGAGCGCGACACCGGCATCGACCTGGACGCCGTGAGCGACCTCGAGCCGTACTGGGAGGCCATGCGCCACCTGTACGCGCCGTTCGAGTCGGGGCTTCCGGGTCCGACCGGTCGCGTGTACCACCACGAGATCCCCGGCGGTCAGCTGTCGAACCTGCGTCAGCAGGCGATCGCGCTGGGACTCGCCGAGGACTTCGAGCTGATCGAGGACATGTACGCCGCCGCCGACCGCATCCTCGGCCGCGTGCCCAAGGTGACGCCGTCGTCGAAGGTCGTCGGCGACCTGGCCCTGCACCTCGCCGCGGTCAAGGCCGATCCCGACGACTTCGCCGAGAACCCGCAGAACTACGACATCCCCGACTCGGTGGTCGGCTTCATGGCCGGCGAGCTCGGAGACCTTCCCGGCGGCTGGCCCGAGCCCTTCCGCACCAAGGTGCTGCAGGGCCGAACCGTCGACATCGCGGTCACGCCGCTCACCGCCGCCGAGACGACTGCCCTGGAGGGGGATGCCGCGGCCCGCCGCGAGATGCTGAACAAGCTGCTCTTCCCCGGGCCCACCCAGGCATACCGCGAGGTGCGCGACCTGTACGGCGACGTCAGCCTGCTCGACACCTCGGACTACCTGTACGGGCTCGCACCGGGCACCGAGCACGTGGTCGAGATCGAGCGCGGCGTGCAGCTGTTCGTCGGTCTCGAGGCGATCGGCGAAGCCGATGACAAGGGCATGCGCACCGTCATGACCACCCTGAACGGCCAGCTGCGCCCGGTGTTCGTGCGCGACCGCAGCATCGATGTCGAGTCGCGCCAGGCAGAGAAGGCCGACACCTCCAAGGCGGGCCAGGTCGCTGCCCCCTTCTCCGGTGTGGTGACCCTCAAGACGGTCGTCGGCGACGTCGTGGCGGCCGGCCAGCCGGTCGCGTCCATCGAGGCGATGAAGATGGAGGCGGCCATCACCGCGCCCGTCGACGGAGTCGTCGAGCGGGTCGCGATCGGTGACACCCAGCAGGTGGAGGCAGGCGACCTTTTGGTCGTCATCCGCCCCGCGCAGTAGCCTGGAGGGTGGCACCCGCCCGAAGCACGCCATTTTCTGCCCTGGAGAACGCCGCAGTGACGCCTGATCGCCCCGACCACACGCCCGAAGCATCCGAGAACGGCGTGCTGTCCGACACCGGCAGCATCGAGACCGCCGGCTTCGGCATCCTCGGCGGCACGACCGCCCAGGTCAACGTGGAGCTGCCCACCGAGTCCGACGACGACTTCGTCGACGACGACGTGATCGGCGACGAGGTTCCCTTCGTCGTGGAGATCCCCGCCGACACGGCGGAGGCGGAGATCGTCGACAACGCCGCGGCGTACGAGGACTGGGCGTTCGAGGACGACGGGGTCGCCACCGCTGACACCGCTGACATCGTCACCGCGGTCGAAGTGGACGAGGACCTCGCCACCGTCGTGGCCGAGCCCGCCGCGGCCGCATCCACCGAGCCGGCTGCGCCGCGCGCGGAACCTCAGGCGCCGGCCGAACCGGCGCAGGCCGTCGCTCGCACCAGCACGTTCCCCGAGGTCTCGCTGACGTCGAAGCGCCTCGGCGAGTTCGAACCCGGCCGCGAGACGGCCGACCTGCTGACCGCCGACCGGCTTCTCGACCCGCACCAGATCGTGCGATCCGAGCCGGAAGGCTACTGGCAGCACCTGGTCTATTCGGTCTCGGGCCGGCGCATCAACCTCGGTGACAGCAAGCGCGTCCGGGCCCGCAAGGCGCTCGACCGCCGTATCGCCGCCCCGCTGAACGGCGGAGCCCGTTTCGTGCCGGTGCTCTCGCGCAAGGGCGGCGTGGGCAAGACCACCGTCACGACCCTGCTCGGCATGGCGCTGGCCGATGCGCGCGACGACCGCGTCATCGCCGTGGACGCCAATCCCGACCGAGGCACTCTCGCCGAGCGCATCGCCCGCAGCAGCGGCAAGACGGTGCGCGACCTGATCCGCATCCGTCGCGACGTCGTCGGCTTCAACGATCTGTCGAGCATCGTCGCCCGTGACGAGACGCGACTGGACGTCGTGGCGTCGGACTCCGACCCGCACGTGTCCGAGGCCTTCAGCGACGCGGACTACCGACGACGTCGCCACCCTCGCCGCGCACTACTACTCGATCGTCCTCACCGACACCGGCACAGGCATCGTCCACTCGGTGATGGGGGCGACGCTCGAGCTCGCCGATCAGCTGGTCGTCGTCTCGGGCCTGAGCGTCGACGAGGCCCGGCTGGCGTCGGAGACGCTGACCTGGCTCGAGAGCAACGGCTACGCAGACAAGGTGCGCAACGCCGTCGTGGTGCTCAACACCGCGCGTCCCGGCACGCCGCTGATCCGCCCGGAAGAGCTCGAGTCGCACTTCCGCACCCGCGTCCGCGCGGTCGTCCGGGTGCCGTACGACGCGCACATCGCCGCCGGCAGTGCGATCGTCTACCGCGACCTCCAGCCCGAGACCCGGCAGGCTGCCCGCGACCTCGCCGCGACCGTCGTCGAGGGCCTCCGCTCGCTCAGCGCCGCGGCGTGACCCGATCATGGCTGTCCGACCCATCCGAGTCTTCGGCGACCCCGTCCTGAAGTCCGTCAGCACACCCATCGGCAAGGTCGACGAGGGCGTGCGCGCGCTCGTGCGCGACCTGCTCGACACCGTCGAGCTCCCCGGCCGAGCCGGTGTCGCCGCGCCGCAGATCGGCGTGGGCCTGCGCGCGTTCAGCTACAACATCGACGGCGACATCGGCTACGTGCTCAACCCCGTGCTCGTCGAGGTCTCGGGTGAGCCCGCCGCCATCGGCGAGGGATGCCTGTCGGTCCCGGGTCTCTGGCACGACGCCGTGCGCTACCCGTGGGCGAAGGTGGTCGGCAGCGACCTGGACGGCAACGAGGTCGTGCTGGAGGGGGAGGGACTGCTGGCCCAGGCGCTCCAGCACGAGACCGATCACCTCGACGGCACGCTCTACCTCGACCGCCTCACGCCCGAGGAGCGCCGCATCGCGATGCGCGAGATCCGCGAGTCCGACTGGTTCTGAGCCCGGCACGCAGAAGCCCCGGACCTCCGTCGAGGGCCGGGGCTGCGGCATCCGCTCCCGCTAGGAAAGCGCGACGTTCGAGGTGTTGACCGGAACGCTGTAAAGCTCGTCGACCTCGGTGGCGAAGTCGTCCATGATGACGTTGCGCTTGATGCTCATCTTCGGCGTGAGGTGACCGCTGGCCTCGGTCCACTCGGTGGAGAGGATCGTGAACTTGCGGATCGACTCGGCCCGCGAGACGTGCTTGTTCGCCTCGTCGATGGCCCGCTGCACCTCGGCGCGCACAGCGGCGTCGCCCGCGGCATCGGTGAGGCTCATGCCCTTGTCGAGGCCGTTGTTGGCCAGCCAGGTCGGCAGCATCTCGGGGTCGAGCGTGATCAGCGCCGAGATGAAGGGCTTCTGGTCGCCGACGACGACCACCTGGCCGACGATCGGGTTCGCACGGATCGGGTCCTCGAGCACCGCGGGGGCGACGTTCTTGCCGGCGGCGGTGACGATGATCTCCTTCTTGCGACCGGTGATCTTGAGGAAGCCCTCGTCATCGAACGAACCGATGTCGCCGGTTCGGAACCAGTCGCCGTCGAACGCCGCGGCCGTGGCCTCGGGGTTGCGCCAGTACTCCTTGAAGACGTTGATGCCGCGCACCTGGATCTCGTCGTCCTCGCCCAGGCGGACGCCGACGCCCGGGAGCACGGGGCCGACGGTGCCGATCTTGGACTTCGTCGCGCAGGTTGACCGTCGCGGGAGCGGTCGTCTCGGTGAGGCCGTAGCCCTCGAGGATCGTGACGCCGAGGCTGTGGAAGAAGTGTCCGAGACGCGGTCCGAGCGGAGCCGAGCCCGAGACGGCGTACACCACGTTGCCGCCCATGGCGGCGCGCAGCTTGCTGTAGACGAGCCGGTCGAACAGCGCGAACTTGATCTTCGTGCAGCAGCGGCACCTTCTTGCCGTCCTGCAGCAGCGTCGAGTGCTCGACGGCGGTGTGCGGCGGCGGAGCGGAAGATCTTGCCCTTGCCGCCGGCCTCGGCCTTCTGCTCGGCCGAGTTGTAGACCTTCTCGAACACGCGCGGGACGGCGAGCAGGAACGTCGGCTTGAACGAGCCGAGCGCGGGAAGCAGCTGCTTGGTGTCGGGCTGGTGGCCGGTCTTGACCCCGGCGTGGATGTCGAGGATCGAGATGAAGCGCGCGAAGATGTGCGCCGTCGTGATGAACAGCAGGGTCGACGCGCCGGGCGTCTCGACGACCTCGCTCAGCGCCTTGGACGAGTTGCGGATCAGCTCGACGAAGTTGCTGTGTGTGAGCACGCATCCCTTGGGCCGGCCGGTCGATCCGGAGGTGTAGATGAGCGTCGCGATGTCGGCGCCGTTGGCGAGGTTGCGGCGGCGCTCGATCTCCTCGTCGGTGACGGCCTTGCCCTCGGCGATGAGCTTGTCCAGGTCGCCGCTGTGCATCGCCCACGTGGAACGGAGCAGCGGCAGGTCGGCGCGAACCTCGTCGAGGCGGGCCAGGTGATCGGCGGACTCGGTGATGCAGGCCACTGCGCCGGAGTCGGTGAGGATCCAGCCGATCTGCGTGGGGGAGCTGGTCTCGTAGACCGGGACCATCACCGCGCCCGCGAAGAAGAGCGCGAAGTCGACCAGGGTCCAGTCGTAGGTCGTGCGGGCGATGAAGCCGACCTTGTCGCCGGGCTCGACGCCGGCGGCCACGAAGCCCTTCGCCAGCGCGATCACCTGCGCGTGGAAATCGGCGGCGGTGATGTCGCGCCATCCCTCGCCATCGGGCACGGCGAACAGCGCGAGCTGGGGCGTCGCCTTCACGCGAGCGACCAGAAGGTCGGTGACGTTCGCCTTCGGGTCGGCGGGGACGATCGCGGGGACTTCGAATTGGACCACGGCAGCTCCTTCGGTACCGGACGGAATATCTCGGGTCGATCTCATGCGAGTCTAATCCGCACCAGGGGTCCGGCATCAGCCACCCGGCGGCGCCATGGGTTGTGATCTCAGCCGCCGGTGTGCACTGGCCGGCGCCGATAGACTGCACAGCGCCGTCGCGAGCGCGCCGGCCGGAGGGAGTGCGGTGCTCAGGGTCGGAATCGACATCGGCGGAACGAAGATCGCCGGAGGCGTCGTGGACGCCGGCGGCAGAATCGTCGAGAAGCTGCGCGTGGACACCCCGACCGACACCCGCGCGCTGGCCGCCGCCGTGACCGACATGGTCCAGCACTTCCGGGCCGCCTACGACATCGGGTCGGTGGGCGTCGCCGCCGCCGGCTTCATCGACCGCGATCGGGCCGTCGTCATCCACGCTCCGAACATCGCCTGGCGCAACGAGCCGCTCAAGGCGGATCTCGAATCGCGCATCGGCCTGCCGGTCACCATCGAGAACGACGCGAACGCCGCTGGGTGGGCCGAGTTCCGCTTCGGTGCAGGCAAGGATGTCGAGAACATGGTGATGCTCACCATGGGTACCGGGGTCGGGGGAGCGGTCGTGCTCGACGGCGTGCTGTTCCGCGGCGGTCACGGCATCGGCGCGGAGCTGGGTCACATCCGCTTCATGCGCGACGGCCTGCCGTGCGGCTGCGGCCAGAACGGATGCCTCGAGCAGTATGCGTCGGGCCGAGCGCTGCAGCGCGAGGCGAACGCCCTCGCCGACGGCGGCGGGATCGGATCGGCCCTCGCGGCGCTGCGCGCCGAGTCCGGAACGATCAGCGGCCCCGCGGTGTCGCGACTCGTGCTGGCCGGGGACCCTGGTGCGACAGAGGCGCTGCGGCGCGTCGCGACCGCGCTGGGCGAGTCGTGCGGCGGCTTCCAGGCGGTGCTGGACCCCGAACTGTTCGTCATCGGCGGCGGGGTCGCCCAGCTCGGCGAAGATCTGCTCACGCCGGTGCGGCTGGCGTACGAGACCTCACTGCCTGGTTACGGCGATCGCCCGATCGCTCAGTTCGCCATCGCCCAGCTCGGCAACGACGCCGGACTCATCGGCGTCGCCGACCTCGCGGCGGCGGAGGCGTAGCCCGATGTTCTACTGGCTGATGAAGTACGTGGTGGTCGGACCGATCGTCAAGGCGATCTTCCGCCCCTGGATCGTCGGCCGTCGCAACATCCCCGTCGAGGGCGGGGCCATCCTCGCGAGCAACCACCTCTCGTTCATCGACTCGGTGATCCTTCCGCTCATGATCGATCGCCGTGTCGCCTTTCTCGCCAAGAGCGACTACTTCACCGGCAAAGGCCCCAAGGGCTGGGCCACGCGCATGTTCTTGAAGGGCACCGGTCAGCTGCCCATCGACCGTTCCGGCGGCAAGGCCTCCGAGGCATCCCTCAACACCGGTCTGCAGGTGCTGGGCGGCGGGGAGCTGCTGGGCATCTACCCCGAGGGCACCCGCAGCCCCGACGGCAAGCTGTACCGCGGCCGCACCGGGATCGCCCGCATGGCTCTCGAGGCCCATGTGCCCGTCGTTCCGGTGGTGATGGTCGACACCGACACGATGATGCCGATCGGCCGCCGCCTGCCCAACGTGGTGCGGGTCGGCGTCGTGATCGGCGAGCCGCTGGACTTCTCGCGCTTCCAGGGCATGGAGGGCGACCGGTACATCCTCCGCTCCATCACCGACGAGATCATGGTCGCGCTGCAGCGGCTGGGTGAGCAGGAGTACGAGGACGTGTACGCCTCGACCGTCAAGGACCGCTTGAAACCCACGCGCTGAGCCGCGTCATGCGCGCCGATCCGACCCCGCCCCGCCGGTAGACTCGAGGGATGCTTCAGCAGCTGGACACCCTCGACCACTGGCGCAACCTGCCCATCAAGCAGCAGCCGGCCTGGCCGGACGCCGATGCGGTGGCTGCGGTCTCCGCCGAGATCGCCACCCTGCCGCCGCTGGTCTTCGCAGGCGAGGTCGACAACCTGCGTGAGCGCCTCGCGCGCGCGGCTTCCGGCAACGCCTTCCTGCTGCAGGGCGGCGACTGCGCCGAGACGTTCGCCGGCGCGACCGCGGAGCAGATCCGCAACCGCATCAAGACCGTCCTGCAGATGGCGGTGGTGCTGACCTACGGCGCATCGATGCCGATCGTGAAGATGGGGCGCATGGCGGGTCAGTTCGCCAAGCCCCGCTCGAGCGACAACGAGACGCGGGGCGACGTGACTCTGCCGGCGTACCGCGGCGACATCGTCAACGGCTACGACTTCACCGAAGCCTCCCGGCAGGCCGACCCGCAGCGGCTGCTCAAGGGCTACCACACGGCCGCGTCGACGATCAATCTGATCCGCGCCTTCACCCAGGGCGGCTTCGCAGACCTCCGCGAGGTGCACTCGTGGAACAAGGGGTTCGCGCAGAACCCGGCCAACCAGAAGTACGAGCGCCTGGCGAACGAGATCGACCGCGCGATCCGCTTCATGGGCGCAGCCGGGGCCGACTTCGACGAGCTCAAGCGCGTCGAGTTCTACACCGGCCACGAGGGCCTGCTGATGGACTACGAGCGGCCGATGACCCGGATCGACTCCCGCACGAACACGCCGTACAACACGTCGGCGCACTTCCTGTGGGTGGGCGAGCGCACGCGCGACCTGGACGGCGCGCACGTCGACTACTTCTCGAAGATCCGCAACCCCATCGGCGTGAAGCTCGGCCCGTCGACCTCGCCCGAGACCGCGCTCGCACTCATCGACAAGCTCGACCCGAACCGCGAGCCGGGCCGCCTCACCTTCATCACGCGCATGGGCGCGGGCAAGATCCGCGATGCGCTGCCGCCGCTCCTCGAAGCAGTGAGGGACTCCGGTGCGACGCCGCTCTGGGTCACCGACCCCATGCACGGCAACGGCATGACGACCCCCACGGGCTACAAGACCCGTCGCTTCGACGATGTCGTGGACGAGGTGCGCGGCTTCTTCGAGGCCCACCGTGCCGTCGGCACGTTCCCCGGCGGCATCCACATCGAGCTCACCGGCGACGACGTCACCGAGTGCCTCGGAGGCTCCGAGGAGATCGACGAGGCGGCCCTGGCCACGCGCTACGAGTCGCTGTGCGACCCGCGCCTGAACCACATGCAGAGCCTCGAGCTCGCGTTCCTCGTCGCGGAGGAGCTCGAGAAGCGCTGACCTGTGGAAGACGGATGCCGCAGCCGCGGCATCCGTCTCTCCTTGGCTTCTCTCTTCGCCGAGAACGCGCGAATGCACTGTTCTGCGGACTGATTCGGTGCATTCGTGCGGTCTCGGCGAGGGTTGTGGATAGCTGACACCGACGACGGGGAATGCGGCGATCATCGGGGGATGCCTCGGACTCCTCTGCCGCCCGAGCTCGGCGGCGCCGCGTTCAGCACGGCCGACGCATACGAGGCGGGACTCGGGCGGGCGCGCCTGCGAGGCGGGGACCTCATGCATCCGCACCACGGCGTGCACGCCGAATTGTCGCCGGATGACGATGTGGTGGCGAGGTGCCGCCGTCTGCTGCCGGCACTGCAGCCGGGGCGGTGGTTCACACATGGCACCGCCGCCCGGATCTGGGGCATCCCGCTGCCGCATCGCTACCGCCCCGACGAGGTCCTGCACGTGATGTCGGTCGGCAGCGGCGTCGCGTTCCGCCATCGCGGCACGGTGGGCTGGGTGACGAGCGACGCCGAGCTCGATCGGCGAGTCGTCGCCGGGCTTCCGGTGGTCGGTCCGGCGGACGTGTGGTGTCAGCTCGCGATTCGGGATGCCGTCGTTCCGCGACGGACCATCGGCCACGAATGGCTGGTCGCGGCGGGAGACTTCCTGCTGACAGGCCCGCGGACCGGAGGAGGTCGTCGCGGAGCGCCCCTGTGCACGATCGAGGACCTCCGCGCCGCGGTGGACCGAAGACGCGGTGCGAGAGGCGTTCGGGCGGTAGAGCAAGCGCTGGCCGACGTGCGTCACCCGGTCGACTCGTCACGGGAGACCCTGCTGCGCCTCGGACTCGTCGCCCATGGGCTGCCCGAGCCGGAGGTGCAGCTGCCGATCCTCACGCGAGCGGGGATCCGGCACGCCGATCTCGGCTACCGGGAGGCGCGGCTGCTGCTGGAGTACCAGGGCGATGAGCACCGGACATCCCGCAGGCGCTGGCTCGAGGACCTCACCCGGATCCAGCTGCTCCAGGATGCCGGCTACCGGGTGATGATGATCGGCGCGGACGACCTGCATCCCAGCTGCGCCGCGCTGGCTGCCCGGGTGCGCCGGGCACTGTCCGCCGGCTGACGCAGAGACACCCCGACCCGCGGGCTGGCGTCTTGGACTGCCGCCGAGAACGCACGAATGCACGCCGATCGCCGCGTGGGACGTGCATTCGTGCGGTTTCGGCGGAAGTGGCGGGTTGCTCCGGCTGCGGCGTCCGCGCGCGGGCCGGCGGAATCCCCGTCCGCAGGCGCCATCCCCGACTCGAAGCCGTCGAGTCGCCGGCGGATCGCTAGAGCGTCGCGCCGATCCGGATCGAGATCTCGGTGCCCTTGCGCTTCATGGCGCCCGGGTCGGGGTCCTGCGACTCGACCTGGGTGAACGGGTCGGGGAACGCGTCCCAGAGCTCGTCGTAGCCGATGGTGAAACCGGCAGACTCAGCTGTCTCGCGGGCCGTAGCGAGCGTCATGCCGAAGAGGTCGGGAACGGCGAACAGCGGGGGACCGGACGACACGACGAGCGTGACGGTGTCTCCGGGGACCCAGGCTGCGCCGCCCTCCTTCTCGCCGATGCGGATCACGAGCCCGTCCTCGATGGTGTCGCTGGGCTCCTCCGGGCGGTCGCCCGAGACGGCCAGCCCCACTCCCTCGAGCGCTGCCGTGGCGTCGCCGACCGACAGTCCCGCGACGTCAGGCACCGGACCGGCAGAGACGAGGAGAGCCGCGCTGTCGCCCTGATGCGCGACGCACCCGCCGGTGCAGTCCTGTGCGTCCACCGCACCCCGCGGAGTGACGGATGCCGCGATGACCGCGTCCTTCGGCACATCGGCGGAGAACTGCCGCGCGCTCTCGCCGACGGCGATGACGTTCGCGTCGAGAAGCTCGCGCGCCTGCGCCTCGGTCATCCCCGCGAGCGGGGCGATCGTCACCTCGGCGGGGCCGCGAGAGACGTACACGTCGATGGTCGCATCCTTCTCGACGCGCGCGCCCGACCCGGGGTCGGTGCGCACGACCTCGCCGAAGGGGATGTCGAGACTGTTCTCGCCCTGCTCCACCGCGACGAGAGAGTCCTGCGCGAGACGTTCCTGCGCCTGCACGAAGGTCAGCCCGGAGACGTCGGCGACCGGAACGAGCGAGCCCGGACCCGATCCGAACCACCAGCCGGCGCCCGCGGCGAGTGCGGCCAGCAGCACCACGGCCGCGACGATCCAGCCGCCCTTCGCCCGGCGTCGCCGAGCTGCGCTGCGCAGTCGCGCGGCGTTGTCGACGACGTCGGTCGGGCCGGGTGCGGTCTCGGTCGGCAGCGGCATGACGGCGGTCAGGTCGCCCGAAGCGGCGCCCTCGTCGCGCTGCGCGCGCTGCGGAGCCGTGCGGGTCACGGTGGGGGTGATCGCGAGCTCGCGCTCGATCTCGCGCAGGCGCTCGAGCATCTCGCGCGCGTCCGAGGGCCTGTCGTCGGGGGTCTTCTCCGTCGCCCAGAGCACCAGCTCGTCGAGCGGCTCGGGAACACCAGGATTCTTGACGCTCGGACGCGGCACCGAGTCGGTGGCGTGCTGGAACGCGATCTGCATCGGCTGCTCGCCCTTGTACGGCTGCTCGCCCGTGAGCATCTCGTAGAGCATGATCCCGAGGGCGTAGATGTCGCTCCGTGCGTCGGCGGTGCCGCGGGTCACGAGCTCGGGGGCGAGGTAGGCGATCGTTCCGAGCAGCTGGGCGCCGGTCGCGGTGTTCGCGGTCGTGGCACGGGCGAGACCGAAGTCGCCGATCTTGATCCGGCCGTCCTCGGCGAGCAGCACGTTCTCGGGCTTGACGTCGCGGTGCACGATGCCGGCGCGGTGCGCGGCGGCGAGGCCCGACAGGATCGCATCGAGGATCGATACGGCTTGCGGCACCGTGAGACGGCGCTGCTCGCGCAGCAGGTCGCGCAGCGTGATGCCCGGCAGGTACTCCATGACGAGGTACGCCATGTCGCCGTCCTGGCCCTGATCGAAGACGTTCACCACGTGCGGGTCCGCCAGTCGCGCAGCTGCCCGCGCCTCCTGGATGAACCGGCTCTGGAACACGGTGTCGTCGCTCAGGTGGCCGTGCATCACCTTGAGGGCGACGCGCCGCTCGAGCCGCAGATCCGTCGCAACGTAGACGGTCGCCATCCCGCCTCGCGCGATGCGCGCACGCACCCGGTACCGCTCGTCGACCAGACGGCCGATCAGCGGGTCCGTCTGCTGGCTCGTGCTCACGTACAGAGTCTACGGACGCGGACCTGCGAGCCCGCGGAGCGGCTCACCACTGCTCGTGGCCGATCCGGCTCAGCCGAGGGCGGCGAGCCACGCATACGCGGGCTGCTCCCAGGCCGCGTAGCGGTCGGGGTGCGCAGAGATCTGCACGGTCTGCGCGGCGTCCGCGAAGGACAGGTGCTGCCATCCCGGGACGTCGAGCAGCCCTCGCGTCCGATCGCCGTTCGGATCGGAGGTGCCGCCGTAGAACACCCTGATGGAGCGCACGCGGTCCCGGATCTCTTCGGGGGTTCCCCAGCCGGTGCTCGGGCGCTGCTGGAAGAGCCCCAGCGAGTCGCGGTCGCCTCCGTCCAGATTGCGGATCCACGACTCCTGCATCGCGGTGCCGAGCGCGATGGCGATGCCGCGGTCGGGCACGCCGAGCTCCCGGCCGACCTGGATGATGAGTCGCGCGTTCTCGATCTGCTCGGCGTCCAGTCCGGGCACGCTGACCGCTGCCGGAGCTGCCGGAGCTGCCGTCGCCGTCGGAACGGCGAGCGTCTGCCCGGGGTAGATGATCGAGGACATCGTGAGGCCGTTCGCCGCGAGGACGGCCTGCGTCGTGACGCCGTGCCGCGAGGCGATGCCGCTGATGGTGTCGCCTGCCTGCACGACGTACCCGGATGCCGGGGCGGGGCCCGGTGCCGGAGCCGGAGGAGCGGGGGATGCCGCAGCCGCCGCGCCCGGCATCGCCAACGTCTGTCCGGGGTAGATGATCGAGGACATCGTGAGGCCGTTGGCCGCGAGGACGGCCTGCGTCGTGACGCCGTGCCGCGAGGCGATGCCGCTGATGGTGTCGCCGGCGACCACGGTGCAGGCGCCGGCGGGCGGTGCCGGAGCGGGTGCGGGCGCGCCGGAGAGCAGGAGGACCTGGCCCGGGTAGATCACCGACGACCACGACAGGCCGTTGAGGTTGAGGACGTCGACCGTGCGCAGGCCATGCCGAGCCGCGATCGCGCTGATCGTGTCACCGCTGACGACGGTGTAGCTCGTGGGTGCGCTGGTCATGAAGACCTTGAAGGCCCGGATGTCGGCCGGCTTCGCCGGAGACTTCGACAGCGAGAACGGCGACTGGCCCGGATAGCTCGTCCGTTCGGGCGGAGCGGCGTGAGCCGGCGCGGCCGTCAGAGCGAGCGCGATGGTGCCCAAGACGGCCACAGGCGCGGTCAGAACAGCGGTGGGCGCGCGACGCGCGCGCGGCGTGCGGTGATCGGTTCGCATGAGCTTCCCCCTCATCGGACTGCCAGAACCGTGACACGGAAGTGAACTCGTGTCAACAGGTGTGGCAGGAGATGCTGCTGTTGCTGGTGTGACTCACGCACCTTCTCGGGAAGGTGCGGGTCGCTGCGCCGGGGTGCGATAGTTGCTGGGTGACACCTGACGACGCGCCGCGCATCGAAACCGAATGGCTCAGCCTGCCCGACCTCGTGGAGGTGCTCGGTGAGCCGCTCGGGCGAGTCCGCCGCTTCCTGGACGAGTCCTACCTCGTCGGATCCCGGCGAGACGGACCGCTCAGGGTTCCGGCGCTGTTCATCCTCGACGGCCATCCGATCGCGTCGCTCCGCGGGACTGTCATCGTGCTGCATGACGCCGGGCTCTCCGACGATGAGACGATCGACTGGCTCCTCTCCCCTGAGGAGTCGATCGGCATGCCGCCGATCGAGGCTCTCCGGGCCGGGCGCAAGGCTGAGGTCCGCCGCGTGGCTCAGACCGTCGCCTGATTCGGCGTTCGCTCGTCAGGTGACTCGAACGGTCGCTGCCCGCGCGAGATCTCGCAGCTCGCCGACGGCGGCGTTGCCCAGGCGAGCGCCGGAGAGGGACCGCTCCGCCTCGCGGGCGTAGTCGGCGATGAGGCGCTCGACTCGTTCGAGTGCGCCGCTGTCGACGATGGTCTGCTGCAGCGATGCGATCTGCGCTGCTTCGAGCTCCGGGTCGCCGAGCATCTCGTCGACGATCCGCCGCGCCGACGGCGCGAGCGCCTCGCGCGCATAGGCGATCAGGACGGTGCGCTTTCCTTCGCGAAGGTCGTCGCCGGCGGGCTTGCCGGTCTCGCGCTCGTCGCCGAAGACGCCGAGGACGTCGTCGCGCAGCTGGAACGCCATCCCGACGGGATGCCCGAAAGCGGCGAGGGCCGAGGCCTGCGCGGCATTCGCACCGGCCAGAGCCGCACCGATCGCGAGCGGCTGCTGGATGCTGTAGCGCGCGGACTTCAGCGACGCCACCCGCAGCGCGCGCTCCGCGTGCCGGCTGTCCGGCTCGGTGGCGAACGCGGACTCCTCGGCGATGTCGAGGAACTGCCCGATGGTGACCTCACGCCGCATGAGGGAGTACTCGCTGCGCGCCGACGATGCGGCAGCGGACGGCGCTGCGGCCAGTCCCTCTTCGAACAGGTCGGCGCTCCAGGCGACGAGCAGGTCGCCGAGGAGGATCGCCGCGGAGCGACCGAAGGCTGCGGCATCCCCCGCCCACCGCGCATCGCGGTGAGATCCCTCGAGCGCCCGATGAGCTGCCGGGCGTCCGCGACGGGTGTCGGAGTTGTCGATGACGTCATCGTGCACGAGCGCGGCGGCATGGAACACCTCGAGCGCGGCGGCCGCGGTGACGACGGACTCCGGGGGAGGGGACGACGATCGGGACGCCTCCTCCACAGCGCTCCACCCGGCGATGCAGAAGCGTCCTCGCAGCCGCTTGCCGCCCGTGACGGCGGAGGATGCCGCCTCGACGAGCAGGACCGCTTCGGGACCGAGGGAGGCCGCATGAGCGCGTTGAGCCGAGACGAAAGTGTCCAGACGCTGGGAAATGCCTTCGACAGGGTCCGGAGAGGCTGACACGGGCCTAGCCTAGTGATCTACGGCACGCGTAGAATCGAAGCACTCGAGCTACAGAGGGGGATGCATGCCACTCTCCGAACAGGAGCAGCGCCTGCTCGATGAGATGGAACGCCATCTCATGCGCAACGACGCGGATGTCGTCAGCGCGCCCCGCGGCGGGCGCAGCCTCAGCTACCGCAACATCGTCTATGGCACGATCCTCGTGCTCGTGGGCCTGGGTGGCCTGATCGTCGGTGTCTCACTCCAGATGATCGCGGTCGGCGTGATCGGCTTCGTCGTGATGCTCGGCGGCGTGGTTCTCGCGGTCACCCCGTCGCGAGGCTCCGGCCCCGTCCACGTAGAAGCCGCCGCCCCGACGACCGCCCGTCAGGGCGTCTCCTTCATGGACCGCATGAACGACCGATGGGACAAGCGCCAAGAAGGGCGCTGAGCCACCACCGGCCGAGCCGGCAAGACAAGCACCGACCTTCGGGTCGGTGCTTTTTTGTTGCCCGATTCTCCCTCCTCGCACCTTTCTGGGAGCGCGAGGGAGCAATTCGTCGTGCTTTGAGTGACAAAGTGGAGTGAAGTGGAGTAAAGTGGCGTGCAACCCGGGGGGCCGGCTGAAGGGGGTGTGGTGGACAGATGCTTTTGGGCACGCACACTCCGAAGCTCGACGACAAAGGCCGCGTCATCCTCCCGGCGAAGTTCCGGGACGATCTGGGCGGGGGCGTCGTGGTGACACGAGGACAAGACCGCTGCCTGTATGTCTTCAGCACGCAGGAGTTCGAACGCGTGCATGAGCGCATCCGCGAGGCGCCGCTGGCCAACAAGCAGGCTCGTGACTTCCTGCGCATGTTCCTCTCCGGCGCGAGTGCCGAGAAGCCCGACAGCCAGAACCGCATCACCATCCCTCCGCCGCTGCGGGCCTACGCCGGGCTCGAGCGCGACCTCGTCGTCACCGGCGTCGGCGCTCACGCCGAGATCTGGAATGCCGGCGCCTGGAACGCCTACGCCGACGCCAACGAAGAGACCTACGCCGAACTGGAGCAGGAGGTGATCCCGGGCCTGTTCTGAGCCCTCCGGTCCTGACTCCCAGCTGCTCGTGCCCTGACACCACTTCCCCGGTGCCAGGTCGGAGCGGATGGGGATCAGGGCCTGAGGCCCCCGAATCCGATTGATCATGAACCTCCGCGACATCCACACCCCTGTGCTCCTCGACCGCTGCGCCGAGCTGCTGGCACCCGCCCTGCAGCGCGAAGGCGCCGTCTTCGTCGACGCGACGCTCGGCATGGGCGGGCACGCCGAGGCCTTCCTCGAGCGCTTTCCCGGCATCCGTCTCATCGGACTGGATCGCGACACCGACGCCCTGCGCATCGCGGGGCAGCGACTCGCCCGCTTCGGCGACCGCGTCACCTTCGTGCACACGGTGTACGACGGCATCGGCGACGCAGTGGCGTCGGCGGGACTCGGCGCGGCCGACGCGATCCTGTTCGACCTCGGCGTCTCGTCGCTGCAGCTGGACGAGGCGGACCGCGGGTTCGCGTACTCCAAGGACGCCCCGCTCGACATGCGGATGGACCAGTCCGCCGGCACGACGGCGGCCGACATCCTCGCCACGTACGGCGAGGGCGACCTGCGCCGGATCTTCGAGCGCTACGGCGAGGAGAAGCTCTCCGGGCGCTACGCCCGCGCGATCATCGCGGCACGAGCCGACGCTCCCATCGAGCGGTCGGGACGGCTCGTCGAGATCCTCATCGCCGCCACGCCCTACGCTGCGCAGCGCACCGGGCACCCGGCCAAGCGCGTCTTCCAGGCACTGCGGATCGAGGTCAACCGCGAGCTTTCGGTGCTCGAGCGCGCGATCCCCGAAGCGCTCGACGTCCTGCCCGTCGGCGGCCGCATCGTGGTACTCGCCTACCAGTCACTCGAGGATCGCCTGGTCAAGCGCGCCTTCGCCGAGGCCACGGCGTCGACCGCTCCCGCCGGTCTCCCGGTCGAGCTTCCCGAGCATGCCCCGAAGTTCCGGCTCCTGGTCAAGGGCGCCGAGCTCGCCTCCGAGGAGGAGCGGGCCGTCAACCCCCGCGCGACGCCGGTGCGGCTGCGCGCCGCCGAGCGGATCCGGGAGGACTCGTGAGCACGCTCTCCACGGCGGTCCTCACCGCGCCCGCCGTCGCCCCTGATCGCAGCATCGGTCCTGCGCGCCGCCTCCGCGTCGTCGACGCGCCCGCTCGCCGCCGTCCCCGGCTCCTCTACGGCATCGTGGCGGTCGTCGGCGCGTTCGTCATCGCCTCGGCGCAGATGGTGCTGTCGATCATGACGACACAGGCTTCGTACGAGCTGTCGGCCCTGACGCAGGAGGCCCGCACCCTCACGTTCCAGAAGCAGATCCTGTACGACGAGGTGGCCGGCCTGAGCTCGCCGCAGTACCTCGCGGCCAATGCGTCGGCGCTCGGAATGGTGATCGACCAGTCACCCAACTATCTGCGTCTCAGCGACGGCGCTCTGCTCGGAACCGGCGGGGTCTCGTTCGGGGCATCGTCGGTGGATGCGATCGGCCGGGGCACGGTGCCCAACGCCCTCATCTCCGACATCGCCCTGGTGACGGTCCCGGAGGCGACCATCGAAGGCGTTCCCGTCGCGCCCGTCGAGGTCGCACCGGAAGACGGGGGAGTATCCAACACTCCGCCCCCGCTGACCGACGGACTGCCCACACCGAGCACACACTGATCGCATGACGACCCGCAGCACCCGGAGCCCACGCCGACGCACCGTCGTCGCGCTGGCTGTCGTGCTCGCCGTCCTGGCGGGCTTCACCGTCCGCCTGGTCGACATCCAGGTCGTGAACGCCGATGAGCATGTGGCCGACTCGCTCGAGCGAGCCTTCCGGGGGTCGCAGGTGCTGCACGGCACACGGGGCCAGATCATCGACTCGACGGGTCAGACCCTGGCCAGCAGCGTGCTGCTCTACGACTGCCAGATCTCCCCGCAGCTGGTGAGCCAGATCGATGACGACATCGAAGCCGGCACCTCGAGCGCCCGCCCGTGGTCGGAGGTCTCCGAGGACGTCGCCGAGATCATCGGCCGCACTCCGGACGAGGTGCGGGCCATCGTCGCCGACGAGCTGGCGATCAACGCCGACTCCGAGTTCGCCTACCTCGCCAAGGGCGTGAGCACGCAGCAGTACCGAGACCTCGCGGAGCTGGGTGCCAACTACATCGCCTGCCTGCAGCATCCGGCGCGCGCGTACCCCGACGGGGCCGTCGCCGGCAACCTCGTCGGCTTCGTCGGCACCGACGGCGCGCCCCTCGAAGGACTCGAGAAGAGCTACGACGACTGCCTGTCCGCCACGAGTGGCGCGCTGGCATACCAGCAGGGCAAGGACGGCGTCGTGATCCCCGGCACGGTGCGCGAGCAGCCGGCCGTAGACGGCGGCACGCTGGAGCTGACCATCAACCGCGACCTGCAGTGGTACCTGCAGCAGCTCATCGGTGAGCAGGTGCAGAACATGGCGGCCCAGAGCGGCGCGATCCTGGTGGTCGAGGTCGCGACCGGAAAGATCCGAGCCGCAGCCGAGTACCCGACCGTCGACCCCAACGCCGTCGACAGCTCGGCGGAGGGCGACCGCGGAAGCCGCATCTTCCGAGGAACCTTCGAGCCGGGCTCGACGTTCAAGTCGCTGACCGCGGCCACGGTGATCGACGCCGGCGGGCAGTCGCCGCTGTCGACGGTGACGGCGTCCGGTCGGGAGACCTTCCCCAACGGCGCTCGCGTCAACGACGCCTTCGGGCACCCCGCCTACGAATACACCCTCACCGGCGTACTCGTGGACAGCTCGAATGCCGGCATCTCGAAATTCAGCGAGAAGGTCAGCCCGCAGACGCGGTACGACTACTTCAAGAAGTTCGGTATCGGTCAGGGCACCGACACCGGCTACCCGGGCGAATGGTACGGCGATCTCAACCCGATCGAGGAGTGGGGTCCGCAGGGCACGTACAACACCTCGTTCGGTCAGGCGGTGACCACGACCATGCCCGAACTCGCCGGCGCCTACGCCGCGATCGCCAACGACGGGGTGCGCATGCCGCTCTCGCTCGTGGAGTCCTGCACGGCCGCCGACGGCGCCGTGGTGCGGCCCGAGGCCGCCGAGCCCGAGCAGGTCCTGAAGCCGGAGACCGCGCAGCAGGTGCAGTCCATGCTCGAGAACGTCTTCGTCCAGGCGGGATACTCGAAGTCCGTGGCCACATCGGGATATCGCCTCGCTGGAAAGACGGGAACGGGCGAGAAGTCGGACGGAAACGGCGGCTACAAGTCGGGCGTCTACTACACCACGATGGTCGGATTCGCGCCGGCCGACGACCCCGAGTACGTCGTCGTCGTGACCATGGACGAGCCGACGAAGGTAACATCGTCAGCGGCCAACGCGACCGCGTTCCAGAGGGCGATGACTCAGGTGCTCAAGACCTATCGCGTCCTTCCCGCGACGTCGGCGCCGGAGCTGCTGCCCAAATTCGGGTGACGCTCCCTTCTGCCGGAGAACTCATGATCGCCCTCACCATCACCCGACTCGCCCATGCCCTCGCGGGCGAGGTCCACCTCGCCCCGAGCGATACCGCCGACACGCTGGTCTCCGGCGCTGTCGACACCGACTCCCGCCTCATCGAGCCGGGCGGCATCTTCGTCGCGAAGCCCGGTGAGGAGACCGACGGCCACCGGTTCGTCGATGCCGCCGTGGCGCGCGGCGCCGCACTCGCCGTCGTCGAGCACGTCGTGCCGACCGAGACCCCCGTGACGCAGATCGTCGTTCCCGACGTGGTCGCCGCGCTGGCCGAGCTCGCCCGCCACGTCGTGGCGTCGGTTCGGGATGCCGGAGCCCTGCGCGTCGTGGGCATCACCGGGTCCAACGGCAAGACCACGACGAAGAACCTTCTCGCCCGGATCCTGGAGGGCGAGGGCGAGACGGTGTCGCCCAAGGCTTCGTTCAACAACGAGGTCGGCGCTCCGCTGACCATGCTGCGGCTCACCGATCGCACCGAATACCTGGTGAGCGAGTTCGGCGCGAGCGCGCCCGGCGAGATCGCCCGTCTGGCCGGCCTCGTCGACCCCGACATCGGCGTGGTGCTGATGGTCGGCATGGCCCATGCCGGCGGTTTCGGCGGGATCGAGGCCACCTTCGCGGCGAAGTCCGAGCTGGTCCGCGCCATCCGTTCCGGCGGCGTCGCCATCCTCAACGCCGACGACGCCCGCGTGGCCGCCATGGCGCCGATCGCGGCCGAGCGCGATGTCGCGGTGCGCTGGTTCGGCCGTGGTCCCGACGCCGAGGTGCGTGCGGACGACGTCGTGGTCACGGCATCCGGAACCACCTGTGTGGTGACCGTCGACGGCGTCTCGGCGCCGCTGCGCCTGCGCGTGCTCGGGGAGCATCACGTGATGAACGCGCTGGCGGCGATCGCCGCTGCGACCTCGCTCGGCGTCTCGCTCGCCGACTGCATCGAGCGCCTCGAGACCGTCGAGATCGCGGAGCGCTGGCGGATGCAGCCTCTCGGCTCCGACCGCGTGCGGATCATCAACGACGCGTACAACGCCAGCCCGGACTCGATGGCGGCGGCGCTGCGCACCCTCGCCCAGATCACGGCGCCGGACGAGCGCACGGTCGCTGTGCTCGGCGCGATGAGCGAGCTCGGCGAGCACGCCGAGGAGGAGCACGACCGTGTCGGCCTCCTCGCCGTCCGCCTGGGGATCAAGCGCATCGTCGTCGTCGGGCAGGATGCCCGCCGCATGTACCTCGAGGCCGTGGCCCAGGGCTCCTGGGACGCCGAGGCGATCTTCTTCGCGACCGCCGATGAGGCCTTCGACTACCTGCAGGGTGAGCTGCGGGACGGCGACCGCGTGCTCGTGAAGTCGTCGAACTCGGCGGGGCTGCGGTTCCTCGGCGATCGTCTGGGAGAATCGTTCTCGTGAGATCACTCCTGACGGCCGCAGCGATCTCGCTGGCATTCACCCTCTTCCTCACCCCGGTCTTCCTGCGGCTGTTCCGCAAGTGGGGCTGGGGGCAGGTGATCCGCACTCCCGAGGACATCCGCAACCCGAACCACCACGCCAAGCGCGGCACGCCCACGATGGGCGGAACGATCTTCATCGTCGGCACGATCGTCGGGTATGTCATCGGCGGCTATGTGGGCGGCAACCCTCCGACCGTCTCGGGCCTGCTCGTGGTCTGGATGATGGTCGGCTTCGGCGTCGTCGGGTTCATCGACGACTACATGAAGGTGCGCAGTCAGCGCAGCCTCGGACTCAGCGGCTGGCGCAAGGTCGTAGGGCAGATCCTCGTGGTCGTGCCGTTCGGCATCGTGGCGCTGAACTTCCCGAACGCGTGGGGAGAGACTCCCGCTTCGCCGTATGTCTCGATCTTCCGTGACATCCCGGTGCTGTCGTTCCTCGCGCTCGGTCCGATCCTCGGCCTTCTGGTCTATCTGGCATGGGTCTCCTTCATCGGCGTGGCCTGGTCGAACAGCACGAACGTCACGGACGGGCTCGATGGCATGGCCGCCGGCGCCGGGATCTTCGTCACGGGCGCCTACAGCCTGATCGCCTTCTGGCAGTTCAACCAGGCCTGCTGGGGCGGGGAAGGCCTCTCGCCGGGCGCGCTGTCAGCGTGCTACCCGACCCCGAACCCGTTCGACCTCGCCATCGTCTCGGCGTCGTTCTCGGGCGCCCTGGTCGGGTTCCTGTGGTGGAACGCCCCCAAGGCGAACGTCTTCATGGGTGATGTGGGGTCGATGGCGATCGGCGGCGTCATCGCGGCGATGTCGATCCTCACCCGCACCGAGCTGCTGGGCGTCGTCGTCGCCGGCGTGTACATCATCGGTCCGGGCTCGGTGATCCTGCAGCGGCTGTACTTCAAGGCCAGTCGCGGCAGGCGGCTGTTCCTCATGAGCCCGTTCCATCACCACCTCGAGATGCGCGGCTGGTCAGAGGTGACCATCGTGGTGCGGATGTGGATCATCGCCGGATTGCTCGCCGTCTCGGGGATCGGCTTCTTCTATGTCGACTGGCTGTCGCGCACATGAGCTCTGAGCGCCTGCCCGCGCTGAACAGCTGGTACGCGGACTGGAAGGGCCTGCGTGTCGCCGTGCTCGGGCTCTCGGTCACCGGATTCTCTGTGGCCGACACCCTCGCCGAGCTCGGCGCGGACGTGCTCGTGGTGAGCGAGCGCGCCGACGAGGAGTACGCGCGACTGATCCCGGTGATCGGCGCACGACTGTGGACCGGGCCGCTCGAGACGGTGCCGCAGGAGCTGATCGACTTCGCGCCCGAGGTCGTCGTCGCCTCACCGGGCTTCGCGCCGGGGCATCCCCTCATCTCCTGGGTGCAGGGATCGGATGCCGCCCTCTGGGGCGACATCGAGCTGGCGTGGCGCGTCCGCGACAAGGTGACGCGCGCCGACGGCCGTCCGGCGGACTGGATCCTGATCACCGGCACCAACGGCAAGACGACCACGACTCGGCTGACGGCCGCGATGCTCGCTTCCGGGGGAGTGCGGGCGGCCCCGGTCGGCAACATCGGCACCCCGGTGCTCGACGCCGTGCGCGATCCGGGCGGCTTCGACGCCCTCGTGGTCGAGCTCTCCAGCCACCAGCTCTGGTATCTGAGCCTGCAGCAGGGGGCGGAGCCGGTGTCGCCGCACGCCGCGGTCTGCCTGAACCTCGCCGACGATCATCTCGAGTGGCACGGATCCTTCGAGGCGTACCGTGATGCCAAGGGCCACGTCTACGACAACACCCGCGTCGCGTGCGTGTACAACAAGGCGGATGCCGCGACCCGGCGCATGGTCGAGCAGGCCGAGGTGGTCGACGGCGCACGCGCCATCGGGTTCGACCTGGGCGTGCCCGGCCCCAGCGATCTCGGCGTGGTGGACGGCATCCTCGTCGACCGGGCGTTCCTCGAGGACCGTCGCACGAGCGCTCTCGAGCTGACCACCGTCGCCGAACTCGCCGAACTCGGCCTCTCGGCGCCGCACATGGCCGCCAACGTGCTTGCCGCCGCAGCGCTCGCCCGTTCGCTCGAGGTGGCCCCGGCGGACGTGCGGCAGGCTCTGCGCGGCTTCCGGCTGGACCCCCACCGCATCGAGGTGGTCGCCCGGCAGGACGGCATCACCTGGGTCGACGACTCGAAGGCCACGAACCCCCACGCCGCGGCATCCTCTCTCACCGCCTATCCGGGCGCGGTGTGGGTGGTCGGCGGACTGCTCAAGGGCGTGGACATCTCCGAGCTCGTGGCCGCTCGCGGCGCGCGTTCCAAGGCGGCGATCGTGATCGGCACTGACCGGGCAGCCGTGGTCGAGGCGTTCTCGCGACACGCGCCGGGGGTGCCCGTGTTCGAGGTCGACGCCGGTGACACTGAAGAGGTCATGACGCGCGTCGTCGAGCTGGCAGCGGGGATCGTGCGTGACGGGGACGTGGTGCTTCTCGCCCCCGCCGCGGCATCGTTCGACCAGTTCGCCTCGTACGCGGACCGAGGGCGGCGATTCGCGGCAGCGGTGAGAGAACGATTGGGAACGGGGGCCGGCGATGAGCACGACCGCGCGGACCCCGCAGACCCCGCCTGATCCCGCCGCCCGGCGCGGCCTGGCAGCTCGAGTCTCACTCGGCCGCATGTTCGCTCCCGTTCCGAGCGAGTTCCTGCTGATCTCCTCGACGGCGCTGCTGCTGACGTTCTTCGGCCTGGCGATGATCCTGTCCGCGACGTCGGCCGTGGCCACGGCAGCGGGGGAGGCCCCGTACGACGCGGTGCTGAAGCAGGGGCTGTTCGCCATGATCGGCATCCCGCTCATGTTCGTGGCCAGCAGGTTTCCGCTGTCGTTCTGGAAGCGCATCGCATGGCCCGCCCTGATCTTCGCGATCGCCTTCCAGCTGCTGGTATTCACGCCGCTGGGGCACGGCGCGGACGGCAACCGCAACTGGATCATCATCGGCGGCTTCCAGGCGCAGCCGTCCGAGTTCCTGAAGCTCGCGCTCGCCCTGTGGGTCGCCTACGTCCTGTTCCGCAAGCAGACGCTGCTGAGCAAGTGGCAGCACGTGTTCATCCCGCTCGTCCCGGTCGCGGCACTCGCCATCGTGACCGTGCTCGCCGGTCGAGACCTGGGCACGGCGATGATCCTCGTGCTGGTCGTGCTCGGCGCGCTGTTCTTCTCCGGGGTCAAGTTCCGGATCTTCGTGATCCCCGCGATCCTCGCCGTCGTCGCAGTGGCCGTCCTCGCCGTCACGAGCCCCGACCGCATGCGCCGGTTCCTGAGCTTCCTCAACCCCAACTGCCTCGACGACTACTTCAACGACTGCTACCAGCCGCTCCACGGGATCTGGGGACTCGCCAACGGCGGGATCTTCGGTCTGGGACTGGGCAACTCCCGCGAGAAGTACGACTGGCTGCCGGCCGCGGCGAACGACTACATCTTCGCCATCGTCGGCGAAGAAGTCGGACTCATCGGCTGCATCATCGTGCTCGGCCTGTTCGCGCTGTTCGCGGTCGGCGCCTTCCACGTCATCCGCAAGACGGACGACCCGTTCGTCCGGATCGCCGCCGGCGGCATCACGGTCTGGGTCGTGGGTCAGGCCCTGATCAACATCGGCGTCGTGCTCCGGGTGTTCCCCGTCCTCGGCGTGCCCCTCCCGTTCATGTCGCAGGGCGGCACGTCGCTGCTGTCGGTGCTCATCGCCTGCGGCGTGCTGCTCTCGTTCGCGCGGACCCTCCCCGCCGCCGTCGCTCGACGTGAAGCGGCGATCCAGCAGGTGCGCGCTGAGCGAGCCAAGCGGGACGCCCGCGCGGCGCGTCAGACCGTCTCCGCGCGCTGACGGCGCAGGTCGTCGGGCTAGGCTCTCGGGGTGACGACGTATCTGCTGGCCGGCGGCGGCACTGCCGGACACGTCAACCCGCTGCTCGCCGTGGCCGACGCGCTCAAGGCCCGTGAGCCCGACGCCGTGGTGCTCGTCCTCGGCACACGCGAGGGACTCGAAGCACGTCTCGTGCCCGAGCGCGGCTACGAGCTGCTGTTCGTGGACAAGGTGCCCTTCCCGCGGCGTCCGAACCGCGCTGCGGCCGCGTTCCCGGTCCGGTTCCCCCGTGCCATCGCACAGGTCCGCGCACACATCGCCGAGCGCGAAGTCGATGTCGTCGTCGGCTTCGGTGGCTACGCCTCGGCACCGGCCTACGTGGCCGCGCGCCGCGAGCGGGTGCCGTTCGTCGTGCACGAGGCGAACGCGCGCCCCGGACTCGCCAACGTCCTGGGCGCGCGCTCGGCGGCCCGGGTCGGCGTCGCGTTCGAGGGCACGCCGCTCACGCGCTCGCGCGTGGTGGGGATGCCGCTGCGCCGAGAGATCGTCGAGCTCGACCGCGCGGCGCTCCGTGCCGAGGCCGCGGCCCACTTCGGATTGGATGCCGGTCGCCCGGTGCTCCTCGTGTTCGGCGGCTCACTCGGCGCACAGCGGCTGAACACCGCGTTCGGCGAGGGGCACTCCGCCGGCTGGCGCGACGTGTTGCGCGTCGGCTGGCAGCTGCTCCACGTGACCGGGGAGCGGTCCGATCTCGAGGACCCGGGCGAGCACGGCTACGTCATACGCCGCTACGTCGACCGCATGGACCTCGCCTTCGCCCTCGCCGACGTCATCGTCTCTCGGGCCGGTGCCGCCACGGTCAGCGAGATCAGCGCGCTCGGGATTCCGGCGGTGTACGTGCCCTACGCCGTCGGCAACGGCGAGCAGGCGCTCAACGCCGCGGCAGCCGTCCGAGCCGGCGCCGCCGTCATCATCCCGGACGCCGAGTTCACGATCGATCGGATTCGCTCCGAGCTCCTGCCCCTGCTGACCGACGAGGCACGACGCAGCGGCGATGACGGCGGCTGCGGCATCCGTCGGCACGCGCACCGGCACCGAGAACGTCGTCGCGCTCATCGACGAGGCTCTCGGGCGCTGAGCGCTCAGGCGGAGGCGACGTCTCCGCCGCCGCGCAGGGCGGCCGCGACGAGTGCGAGCGCCTCGTCGGTGTCCAGCCGCAGGGCGCGGATCTGCTCGGCGAACACCGCGGCGGCCTGCTGCGCCTGCTGGCGGGTCGGGTCGCCGGTGAACGCCACGAAGGTGCCGTTGCGTCCGCGCGTCTCGATGAGGGCGGATGTCTCGAGCTCGCGATATGCGCGCGCGACGGTGCCCGGCGCGATGCCGAGATCCTCGGCCAGTCGGCGCACGGTTGGCAGACGGTCGCCGGGGGCGAGCTCTCCGGACGTCATTGCGTCGACGAGCCCTGCGCGCAGCTGTTCGAACGGCGGGACGTGCGAGGCGGGATCGATGACGATCATGGCCTCATGCTGCGTCACGGGCTCGCCGTGTGTCAATACAAAAGTATCCGTGGCCGGACGGTCTCGCCGACAGCGCGCCGGGGCCGCGGCATCCGTCACCCAACTTAGGATTGACGGGTCATGATCAGACCCGACCTCAGCCTGCCCATCCCCGAGAACATCGAGGCCGCCCACTTCATCGGAATCGGCGGCTCCGGCATGTCGGGGCTGGCTCGCATGTACCTCGAGCGGGGCATCCGGGTGTCCGGATCCGACCGCGCCGACAGCCCCGCGCTGCGCGAGCTCGCCGCACTCGGCGCAACGGTGCACGTCGGCCACGATGCCGCGAATCTCGCAGATGACGTCGACACCGTCGTGCACACCGGAGCGATCTGGCCGGAGAACCCCGAGTTCGTGCTGGCCACGGAGCGTGGGCTCCACGTCATCCACCGCTCGCAGGCGCTGCACTGGCTCATCGGCGGGCGCCGCCTGGTCTCGGTCGCCGGTGCGCACGGCAAGACCACGTCGACCGGCATGATCGTCACCGCACTGCGCGCCCTGGACGCAGACCCCACGTTCGTCAACGGTGGAGTGATCGCCCAGCTCGGTGTGTCCAGCGGAAGCGGCTCGGACGATCTCGTCGTGATCGAGGCCGACGAGTCCGACGGAACGTTCCTGCTGTACGACACCTCCGTCGCGCTCATCACGAACGTCGACCCCGATCACCTCGATCACTGGGGCTCGCGCGAGGCGTTCTACGAAGCCTTCGCGCAGTTCGGCAACCGGGCAGGCGAGGCGGTGGTGATCTCTTCCGACGATGCCGGAGCCCGTGTCGTCGCCGAGCAGCTCACGCATCCCCGCGTCGTGACCTTCGGCGAGGCTGCGGACGCGACGGTGCGCGTGTCGGACATCCGCACCGACGGCCCGGTCGCCTTCTCGATCTCGCACCAGGGTGAGACGGTCGCAGGGCGACTGCCGGTGCCCGGTGCGCACAATGCGATCAACGCCGCCGGTGCGGTCGCGGTGCTGCTGACCCTCGGCTTCGAGCTGCAGCCCGCCGTGCGCGCTGTCGAGGAGTTCGCCGGCACGGTCCGCCGCTTCGAGCTGCACGGCACCGAGCGCGGCGTGAGCGTGTACGACGACTACGCGCACCATCCCACCGAGGTGGCGGCCGCTCTGGCGGCGGCGCGCACGGTCGTCGGCGCCGGGCGCATCATCGCGATCCAGCAACCGCACACGTACTCGCGCACGCAGGAGATGTACCGCGAGTTCGCCGAGGTGCTCGAGCACTACGCCGACCACACCGTGATGCTCGACGTCTACGGCGCACGGGAAGACCCGGTCCCGGGTGTGACGGGGGAGCTCGTCAGCGGCGCCTTCGCCGACCCATCGCACGTGCACTACGTGCCCGACTGGCAGGCCGCCGCCGATTACACGGCCACCGTCGCGCGTGACGGCGACTACGTCGTCACCCTCGGCTGCGGCAACGTCAACCTGATCATCCCGCAGGTGCTCGACGCGCTGGGCCGCACCGACGAGTCGGGCGCCGCACGCGCCGACGCGGGGGAGTAGGCCGGCATGAAACGGCCGGCGCCCCTGCCGCAGCCGTCCGCGCGCACGGCGAAGGTCGCCTCGCCGGCGGACGGCGGCTCGAGCGAGGCGATCCCCGCGCAGCGCTGCATCGCATGCCGCACCCACCGCGCCGGTGATTCCGCTCGCGACGGGATCGGTCAGCACCCCGGCGCCCCAGGTCGACGAGTCAGCGGGGGAGAGCGTCGGACTGCGCGACGTGTGGAGCGCTTCCCGCGCTCGGCGCAGGGCGCTGCGGGCGGAGGTGCGCCGCTTCACGGTGCGCCAGCGCCGCCGCCGGTGGCTCTGGATCGGCGTCGCCGCCTCTCTTCTGATCGTCACGGCGGCCACGGTGGGGGCCGCGTACAGCCCGCTGTTCGCCGTGCAGACCCTCACGATCGCCGGCGTTCAGCAGCTCGACGAGGCGCAGGTGCGCGCGGCGCTGTCCGACCAGCTCGGCACGCCGATGCCCCTGGTGGACGAGAGCGCCGTGAAGGCGGCGCTGGTCGGCTTCCCGCTGGTGGAGTCCTACACACTCGAGGCGCGACCCCCGCACGAGCTGGTGGTGCGGATCGTCGAGCGCACACCGGTCGGCGTCATCGAGACGCGCGCCGGTTACACCCTGGTCGACGCGGCCGGCGTGGCGCTGTCGACCACCGCGACTCCCGCCGCCGGTACGCCCGTGCTCGACATCCGCGGCGGTGTCGACTCGGAGGCGTTTCTGGCCGCCGGACAGGTGCTGCACTCGCTGCCTGCGAGCGTCCGCGCGCAGGTCACCGGCGTGACCGCGACGACCCCCGATGACGTCACGCTCACCCTCGGCGATGCGAGCGCCCAGGTGGTCTGGGGCAGCGCCGAGGACTCCGCGCAGAAGGCGCTGAACCTCGAGAAGATCATGGCCTCGCGCCCGCCGTCGACGGTGAGCGTCTACGACGTGTCCTCGCCGGGCGCCGTCGTCGTCCGCTGATCACCTTCGACCCCTGGTCGAGACTTCCGAGGACTTCCGCGGTGGGTTGTCGCGACACGCCGTTTCGCTCCCGGGGCGGCGGCAGGCTCCGCTTACTTTCAAGTCAAGGAATTGCATACTCGGCAATTCTTTATACCTCTACTAGAGGTTGAAGGTTTAGAACAAGGTCCAGGGCTACGGAGGCCGGCATGAGCCAGAACCAGAACTACCTCGCCGTCATCAAGGTGGTCGGAGTCGGCGGAGGCGGCGTCAACGCCGTCAACCGGATGATCGAGCTCGGCCTGCGCGGGGTCGAGTTCATCGCGATCAACACCGACGCGCAGGCGCTGCTCATGAGCGACGCCGACGTCAAGCTCGACGTGGGCCGCGAGCTCACCCGCGGACTCGGCGCTGGAGCCGATCCTGAGGTGGGCCGTCGCGCCGCCGAGGACCACGCGGAAGAGATCGAAGAGGCGCTGCGCGGTGCCGACATGGTCTTCGTGACCGCGGGCGAAGGCGGCGGCACCGGCACCGGTGGCGCACCCGTGGTCGCCAAGATCGCGAAGTCGATCGGCGCGCTCACCATCGGTGTCGTCACCAAGCCGTTCTCGTTCGAGGGCCGCCGCCGTCAGCAGCAGGCCGAGACCGGCGTGAGCAAGCTCAAGGAAGAGGTCGACACCCTCATCGTGGTGCCGAACGACCGTCTGCTCGAGATCAGCGACCGCGGCATCTCGATGATCGAGGCGTTCGCGACGGCGGACCAGGTGCTCCTCGCCGGTGTGCAGGGCATCACCGACCTGATCACGACTCCCGGTCTCATCAACCTCGACTTCGCCGACGTCAAGTCGGTCATGCAGGGCGCGGGCTCGGCACTCATGGGCATAGGTTCCGCGCGCGGAGCCGACCGGGCCATCAAGGCCGCCGAGCTCGCTGTCGAGTCGCCGCTGCTCGAAGCCTCGATCGAAGGTGCGCACGGCGTGCTCCTATCGATCCAGGGTGGATCGAACCTCGGCATCTTCGAGATCAACGACGCCGCCCAGCTGGTCAAGGAAGCCGCCCACCCGGAGGCGAACATCATCTTCGGAACGGTGATCGACGACACCCTCGGCGACGAGGTGCGCGTCACCGTCATCGCCGCCGGCTTCGACGGCGGCGAGCCGCTCACCCGCATCGAGCCCATCACGGCCGCACGCGTGGCAGCGGCACCGGCCATGCCGGCGCTGCCCGCCGACGAGGCCGCGAAGGAGCGCGACGCCGAGCCGGTATCGGTCGGCGCCAGCCTGCCCGAGACGTCGTACGACTCGGCGTTCGGCGACGACGACCTCGACATCCCCGACTTCCTGAAGTAGCGGACGCCGGGCTCAGGGAACAATCGTCGTGACACCGTTCGCTGAGCCCGTCGACGCCCTCTCCGGGCGTCTGGAAGAGATCGACGGCAGGATCGCGGATGCCGCGCGCGCCGCCGGCCGCGATCCGGCGACGATCACCCGCATCGTGGTGACCAAGTTCCACCCGGTGTCGCTCGTCGAAGCGCTGTACGCGCTGGGCGTGCGCGATGTCGGGGAGAATCGCCAGCAGGAGTTCAGCGCCAAGGCCGAGGAGGCCGCCGCGCTGTCCGGACTGCGGTGGCACTTCATCGGGCAGGCGCAGACCAACAAGGCCCGCGCCATCCGGGCGGCCGCCTCCGCCGTGCACTCGGTCGACCGCGACAGGCTTGCGGACGCCCTTCACGCGGCGGCAGAGCCCGACGCGCCGACTCTCGACGTGCTGCTGCAGGTCAATCTCACCGACGACCCCGGCCGGGGCGGGGTGGATGCCGAGAGCCTCGAGTCGCTCGCCGCGCATGCCGCCGCGCTGCCGAGCCTGCGGGTGCGGGGGATCATGGCCGTCGCGCCGCTGGACGTCCTGCCGGCGCAGGCGTTCGAGCGACTGCCGTCGCTCTCTCAGACCGTCCGCAGCGTCGTCCCGGAAGCCGAGTGGATATCGGCCGGGATGACGGCGGATTTCGTCGAGGCGATCGCGGCAGGCGCGACACACCTGCGGATCGGCTCGGCAATCACGGGCCCGCGCCCACAACGCGGTTAACCTCGGAACAGATGAGCACTACGGAGGATGCGATGTCGAACCCGCTCAAGAAGACCATGGTGTACCTGGGCCTCGCCGACGAGGAGGAGGTCTACGAGGAGACTGCGCCGCAGCCCCGTGGGCGCAAGCCCGAGGCGACGCTCGAGAAGGCTGCTCCGGTGACCCCGCTGCATCGTCCCGCCGTGGTGCGTCAGCCGACGCCGGCCGCGATCAGCGAGATCCTCACGGTGCACCCGAAGCAGTACCGCGATGCGCAGATCATCGCCGAGAACTTCCGGGACGGCATCCCCGTCATCATCAACCTCTCGCAGATGAGCGACGCCGACGCGCGCCGCCTCATCGACTTCGCGAGCGGGCTGTCGCTGGGGCTGTACGGGCGGATCGAGCGGGTCACCAGCAAGGTGTTCCTGCTCTCACCCGAAAACGTCGCCGTCTCGGGCGACGGAGCGGTCGCGCACGCCGACGCGGACGCCGTGCCCTTCTCGCAGCCGTAGTCTGGATCCGTGGCCGTCGTCCAGCTCATCGCCTCGATTCTCAACTTCGCACTCCTGCTCTATGTCTTCGTGTTGCTTGCGCGGCTGATCCTCGAATGGATCCCGTTCTTCAACCGTGAGTGGCGTCCCAAGGGCGCCGGGCTGGTGGCAGCTGAGGTCGTCTTCTCCGTCACCGACCCTCCGATCAAGCTGTTCCGACGTTTCATCCCGCCGTTGCGCGTCGGCGCGATCGCGATCGACTTCGGGTTCGCGCTGACGATGCTGCTCTGCTTCATTCTGCTGAGCGTCACCGGCGCCATCGCGTCCTGAACATCCGCTGCTCGCTCGTCGACCCCCTTCGACACCGCGAGGAACCCCCGACTATGCTTGCCTGATACGACCCGCCCCAGCAGGTCGGCCCCGACATCGGCCAGCGACTTGAGCGCTCGAAAGAGGAATCACCATGGCATTGACCCCCGATGACGTCGTCACGAAGCAGTTTCAGCACGTCCGCTTCAAAGAGGGTTTCGACCCCGACGAGGTCGATGACTTCCTCGACGAGATCGTCGTCGAGTGGCGCAAGGTCATCGCCGAGAACGACGAGCTGAAGGCCAAGCTCGCCGCCTACGAGTCCGGCGACGCGCCCGCTCGCGCCGAGGCCCCGATCGAGGCTGCTCCTGTCGCCGCCGCGCCCGTCGCCGCCGCTCCGGCCCCCGCGGCCGAAGCCCCCACCGGTGCACCCGGTGCTGCCAGCGCCGGCATCATCGAGCTCGCGCAGCGCCTGCACGACGAGCACGTGGCCGAAGGCCGCGCCCAGCGCGACCAGCTCATCTCCGACGCGAAGTCGCAGGCCGCGGCGATCCTGTCCGAGGCTGAGACCCGCGGTCGCGAAGAGGTCGCCAAGCTCGACCGCGAGCGTGCGCAGCTCGAGAGCCGCATCAGCGAGCTCCGCAACTTCGAGCGGGACTACCGCGCGCAGCTGCGCAGCTACATCGAGGGCAAGCTCCGCGACCTCGAGACGACGGCCACCACCTCCGGCGCGACGCCGGTGTCGGCCATCGGCCTCTAAGCCCATCCTTTGACGGGTCGACCCCCCCTTCGCAAGGCGGCGGCCGGCACCATCATCGCGGTTCTCGCGGTGCTGGTGCTGGCCGCCGACCAGTTCACCAAGTACCTCGCGCTCAACAACCTTCCGCTCGAAGAGGCGGTGCCGCTCCTCGGCGACTTTCTGAGCCTGTACCTGGTCAAGAACCCCGGCGCCGCCTTCTCCCTCGGCTCGGGTGCCACGTGGATCTTCACGATCGCCCTTGCAGCGGTCGTCGGAGTGATCATCTGGCTCGCCGCCACCCGCGTGCGCTCACGCCTGTGGGCGGTGGTCCTGGGACTGCTGCTCGGCGGCGTCCTCGGCAACCTGACGGATCGACTGCTCCGTGAGCCCGGCTTCGCCGTCGGCCACGTGGTCGACTTCATCAACACGCCGTGGATGTGGTTCTGGATGAATCCGGCCATCTACAACGTGGCCGATATCTTCATCGTGTGCGACATGATCGTGATCGCACTGCTCGTGCTGGTTGGAGTTCACATGGACGGCTCACGCGAACCGCGTCGCGGCTCGGAAGACGAGACCCTGCTCGGCGAGGGAGATGAGACGCCGCCCGGCGGACCGATCGCGGGCTTCGGGGAAGAATTCCCGATCGCCGACCCCGACGCCGGCATCCCGCTGGACGAGCGAGGACTGCCGCCTCTGTCGGAGAGCGAGCAGATCGAGGTCGAGCGCGAGGCGGATCGCGAGGCCGACGAGCTCGACGCAGAGCGCGAGGCGGACGAGCGCCGCACCGACCTCTGACGTGGAATCGCGCAGCCTTCCCGTCCCCGACGGCCTCGACGGCACCCGGGTGGACGCCGCCCTCGCGAAGATGCTCGGGTTCTCCCGCACGTTCGCAGCCGATGTCGCCGACGCCGGGGGCGTCGTGCAGGACGGGCGCGTGCTGGCCAAGTCCGACAAGCTCCACGGCGGCGCGTGGCTCGACGTCTCCTGGACGCCGAAGGAAGCGCCGCGGGTGATCCCCGTCGAGGTACCCGATCTGGGCGTCGTCTACGACGATGACGACATCGTCGTGGTGGACAAGCCCGTCGGCGTCGCGGCCCATCCGTCGGTGGGCTGGGAAGGCCCGACCGTCCTCGGGGCCCTCGCGGGCGGTGGCTACCGCATCGCGACGACCGGAGCCGCCGAGCGGCAGGGAGTCGTGCACCGACTCGACGTCGGCACGAGCGGCCTCATGGTCGTCGCGAAGACGCGAGCGCGCGTACACCGTGCTGAAGCGTGCGTTCAAGGAGCGCGAGGTCGAGAAGATCTACCACGCGGTGGTGCAAGGCCATCCCGACCCGCTCGTGGGCACGATCGACGCGCCGATCGGACGCCACCCCTCGCACTCGTGGAAGTTCGCCGTGACCCCCGACGGCAAGGACTCGATCACCCACTACGAGACGCTCGAGGCGTTCCCGCGTGCCGCCCTGCTCGAGATCCACCTCGAGACCGGGCGGACGCATCAGATCCGCGTCCACATGGCCGCGCACCGGCACCCGTGCGTCGGCGATCCGCTGTACGGCAGCGATCCCACCCTCTCGGCCCGGCTCGGACTCTCCCGCCAGTGGCTGCACGCGCGCGAGCTGTCCTTCGTCCATCCCGGGTCCGGCGAACAGGTGACCTTCACCTCGGAGTATCCCGCCGACCTCGCCCACGCCCTCGAGGTCCTGCGCGGCGACTGATGCGCGTGTCGATTTACCGGTGCCAGGATCGTGGCGAGGCGATCGCGATGCGACCGGCGCCGGCCAACACGGGTCCTGGCCTGTGACGGAGTCCGACGTCGACGGATTCCCCGGGGCATGATGCGCCCCGACCGGTCCTGGATCGGCGTCAGCGTGGCGGGCGGCCGCCTTCGAAACCGGCCGGATCGTCCTCGGCGACGGCCAGCGCGATGCGGCGGACGTGACTCGGCTCGAGGTCGCCGAGGGCTTCGAGTCCGCGGAAGCCCACCTCGGTGAGTTCGCCGTCTGCGGGGAACGGGTCGCCCGAGACCCAGGCGCATCGGAAGACGAGGTCGAGGTAGTCGACCTGGTCGCCGTTGGCGTAGGTGGTGCGCGGCAGTGCGTGGACATGGGCCAGGCGCTGAGCCTTCACCACGACCCCCGCCTCTTCGAGGCATTCGCGCACCGCTGCGTCGGCAGGCTGCTCGCCAGGCTCGACGATGCCCGCGATCAGCTCGAGACGCCCGTTGTCGGCGCGGCGGCCGACGAGGACCTTCTCGTCGCGGAACACCACGGCCGTCACACCCACGAGAGGCAGCGGATCCGTCCCGATGCGTCGGCGGAGGTCGAGGACGAAGTCGGGAGTGGCCACGACGCCAGCCTATTCGCGCGCACACCGTCGGAGATCGTCCGCGACACGCCGGGCCACGGCATCCGTCCCCGGCGTGTCGCCGCGACTCTCCGACGTTGTGCACATGCGCAACCCTCACCCTGCGGATGAGGGTGAACCGACCTCGCAGCGCATTCCCGCGGCCCGCCCATCAGACCGCCGGGGACGTCGGCGGCCGTCCGTAGACTCGTCGCGTGGCATCCGACTCCTTCGTTCACCTGCACGTGCACAGCGAGTACTCGATGCTCGACGGGGCGGCCCGCATCGGGCCGATGGTGCAAGAGGCGGCGCGGCTGCAGATGCCCGCGATCGCCGTCACCGATCACGGCAACACCTTCGCGGCGTACGAGTTCTACAAGACCGCGAAGGACGCGGGGATCAAGCCGATCATCGGCATCGAGGCGTACGTCACGCCGGGCACGCACCGGTCCGACAAAGCCCGCGTCCGGTGGGGGACTCCCGAGCAGAACGACGACGACGTCTCGGGCTCGGGCGCCTATACGCACATGACTCTGCTGTCGCAGTCGACCGAGGGCATGCACAACCTCTTCCGGCTGTCGTCCCTGGCCAGCCTCGAGGGGTACTACTTCAAGCCCCGCATGGACCGCGAGCTGCTGCAGAAGTACGGCAAGGGGCTCATCGCCACGACAGGCTGCCCCTCGGGCGAGGTGCAGACCCGCCTGCGACTGGGTCAGTACGACGCCGCCCGTGCTGCGGCCGCCGAGTTCCAGGACCTCTTCGGCAAGGAGAACTACTTCGCCGAGATCATGGATCACGGGCTGTCGATCGAGCGCCGTGTGATGACCGATCTGCTGAGGATCGCGAAGGATCTCGACATCCCGCTCGTCGCAACGAACGACCTTCACTACACGCACCAGCACGATGCGAGCAGCCACGCGGCGCTCCTCTGCGTGCAGTCGGGCTCGACCCTCGACGACCCCAAGCGCTTCAAGTTCGACGGCGACGGGTACTACGTCAAGTCGCCCGCGGAGATGCGCCAGGTCTTCCGCGATCACCCCGAGGCCTGCGACAACACGCTGCTCATCGCGGAGCGCTGCGAGGTCGAGTTCAACACCGGCGCGAACTACATGCCGCGGTTCCCCGTTCCGCAGGGCGAGACCGAGGACTCCTGGTTCGTCAAGGAGGTCGAGAACGGCTTGCACGCGCGGTATCCCCAGGGCATCCCCGACGAAGTGCGCCGACAGGCCGAGTACGAGACCGGGGTCATCGTCCAGATGGGCTTCCCGGGCTACTTCCTCGTCGTCGCCGACTTCATCAACTGGGCCAAGCGCAACGGCATCCGCGTGGGTCCGGGTCGTGGCTCGGGCGCAGGTTCGATGGCGGCGTACGCGATGGGCATCACCGACCTCGATCCGCTGCAGCACGGCCTCATCTTCGAGCGCTTCCTCAACCCGGACCGCGTCTCGATGCCCGACTTCGACGTCGACTTCGACGACCGCCGTCGCGGCGAGGTCATCCAGTACGTCACCGAGAAGTACGGCGACGAGCGCGTCGCGCAGATCGTGACGTACGGCACGATCAAGGCCAAGCAGGCGCTGAAGGACGCCGGGCGCGTGCTCGGCTTCCCGTTCAGCATGGGGGAGAAGCTCACCAAGGCCATGCCGCCCGCGGTGATGGGCAAGGACATGCCGCTCGAGGGCATGTTCGACAAGGACCACCCGCGCTTCAAAGAGGCCTCCGAGTTCCGCGCGCTGATCGAGACGGATGCCGAGGCCAAGACCGTCTTCGACACCGCCGTCGGGCTCGAGAACCTCAAGCGCCAGTGGGGCGTTCACGCCGCCGGCGTCATCATGTCGTCCGAGCCGCTGATCGACATCATCCCGATCATGAAGCGGGAGCAGGACGGGCAGATCGTCACGCAGTTCGACTACCCCGCGTGCGAGTCGCTCGGCCTGATCAAGATGGACTTCCTGGGGCTTCGCAACCTCACGATCATCAACGACGCGCTCGACAACATCGCCGCGAACCGCGGTCATCCCCTCGTGCTGGAAGACCTCGAGCTCGACGACCCGGGCGCGTACGAGCTGCTGTCGCGCGGCGACACCCTGGGCGTGTTCCAGCTCGACGGTGGACCGATGCGGTCGCTGCTGCGGTTGCTCAAGCCCGACAACTTCGAAGACATCTCGGCCGTCATCGCGCTGTACCGTCCCGGGCCCATGGGCGCGAACTCGCACATCAACTACGCGCTGCGCAAGAACGGCCAGCAGGAGATCACTCCGATCCACGAGGAGTTCAAGGATTCCCTCCGCGAGATCCTCGACACCAGCTACGGCCTGATCATCTACCAGGAGCAGGTGATGGCGATCGCGCAGAAGGTCGCCGGCTTCAGCCTCGGCCAGGCCGACATCCTGCGCCGCGCGATGGGCAAGAAGAAGAAGTCCGAGCTCGACAAGCAGTTCGAGGGCTTCCAGGCCGGCATGCACGCCAACGGATACTCCGATGAGGCCGTGCAGAAGCTGTGGGAGATCCTGCTCCCGTTCTCGGACTATGCCTTCAACAAGGCGCACTCCGCTGCGTACGGACTCGTGTCGTACTGGACCGCGTACCTGAAGTCCCACTATCCCGCCGAGTACATGGCGGCGCTGCTCACGAGCGTCGGCGACTCGAAGGACAAGATGGCGGTGTACCTCAACGAGTGCCGCCGCATGGGCATCAAGGTGCTTCCCCCGGATGTCGGCCAGTCCATCCGCTACTTCGCCGCCGTCGGCGAAGACATCCGCTTCGGTCTGGGCGCTGTGCGCAACGTCGGCACCAACGTGGTCGACGGCATCGTCGCCTCGCGCGCCGACGACAGCTTCGTGAGCTTCCACGACTTCCTCACGAAGGTCCCCGTCCACGTCGCCAACAAGCGCACCGTCGAGTCCCTCATCAAGGCGGGCGCCTTCGACTCGCTCGGATCGACGAGGCGCGCGCTCATGGAGATCCACGAGGACGCGTGCGAGGCCGCCGTCGACGCGAAGCGGAAGGCCGCCACCGGGGCGATCGGCTTCGACTTCGACAGCCTCTATGACGAGGCCGAGGAAGTCGTCCCCGCCAAGGTGCCCGCCCGCCCGGAGTGGACGAAGAAGGACAAGCTCGCGTTCGAGCGCGAGATGCTCGGCCTGTACGTGTCGGATCACCCGCTGGCCGGGCTCGAGATATCCCTGGCGAAGCACGCCTCCACGAGCATCCACGATCTGCTCTCCTCCGAGGACGTCGACGACGGCGATCAGGTGACGGTCGCCGGGCTGGTGACCAGCGTGCAGCACCGCGTGGCCAAGGCGAGCGGCAACCCGTACGGCATGATCACGGTCGAGGACTTCAACGGCGAGGTCACGGTCATGTTCATGGGCAAGACCTACACCGAGTTCGCCTCGATGCTGATCGCCGACTCGATCCTCGTGGTGCGCGGCCGGGTGTCGCGCCGTGACGACGGCCTCAATCTGCATGCGCAGTCGGCCTTCGCGCCGGATCTGGGAACGACGGATGCCTCGGGCCCGCTGGTGCTCATCATGCCCGAACGGCGCGCGAACGAGACCATCGTCACCGAGCTGCGGCAGGTGCTCGACAGGCACAGGGGCGACACCGAAGTCACCGTGAAGCTGCATGCCGGGTCGGTCGCGAAGGTCTTCGAGATCCCGCTCCAAGTGCGGCTGACGGCCGACCTGTACGGCGAGTTGAAGGGGCTGCTCGGACCGCAGTGCCTCGGGTGACACGCCCGTGGTCTCATTTCCGTCTCATGGGCCGTGGGTAGCATGAGAGCGACGTACGCCGCCTTCGCGCGGCCGGAAAGGAACATCGTGACAGACGATCAGCTGAACGAGGAATACGACGTCGAGGCTCCGGTGCACGCCGAAGAACCGCCCCAGTACGGGGTCGGGCCTTTCACCATCCGCGAGGTCGCGCTCGTGGGCGTCTGGCTCATCGCCTTCGTGGTGTCGTTCTTCTCCGTGTTCCAGCGCGACTTCGCATCCGTCTGGACGTGGAACCTGCAGTGGATCCTCACCATCGGCCTGCCGACCGTCGCGGTCTTCCTGATCGTGCTGCGCCGCCTGTCGCCCGAGGGCATCCGACGCGTCGGCTCGCTCGGCATCGACCAGTTCGCCTCGGTGGCGTTCTCCGTTTCGGCGGTCGTCTGGCTCAACATGGCCTGGGGGAGCATCGCCCTGACGATCGACGGCCCCGGCTCGCCCTACAGCTGGGTCATGTGGGTCGAGCTCGTCCTCATGCTCGCCGGCGTGGTGCTGACGGTGTTCGCGCCGATCATCCCGGTGCTGGAGCAGGACTTCCGCGGTCGTCCCGAGGTGCCGGCGCACCGCAGTGCGCGGCCGGTCCGCGCGGTGACGCCGCGTCCGGCGCCGGTGGCGCGCCCCACCGCCGAAGCTGAGCCCGAGGCGTACGCGACCCCGGCCGACCAGCCGGCGTACTACGACACCGGGGCACAGCCCGTCCCCGGATCCGCCCCGGGCGCGACCGCGGCCACCCCGACCGCCGCGTTCGAGGCGGGCGGATCGGGCGACGGCTTCGAGCGCTTCGAGCAGTCGCTGTCGTCGGCCGACCCCGTGCACGAGGCGCCGGCGCGCCAGCAGGCCTTCTGGGCGCTCGTGCCCGAGGAGCGCGACATCGTGGACGAGGTCGGAATCCCGCAGTTCCGCATCGGACCGACCGCGTGGGCGCTCGTCGTCGAGGACCGTGGCGACGTGTTCGTCGTGCGCCACGAGGACGGCCGCACCGGCTACCTGCGCGACGTCTCCGGCGTCACCCGCGGTTGATCATCCGAGTGCGCCGCCGGTTGCCGCCGGCGGCGCACTCGTCTGCCCTCCCCGCGCCGACTCGTGGGAGTGGGCCGGAGCCGCACGCGATAGCGTAGAAGGATGCTCCGGACGATCGATCTGCGCGGGCGTGCGCTCTCGCCCGCAGAACTCCTCAACACGGTGCCGAGGGCGACGGCTGCCCGCGAAGAGGCGCTCGCCACCGCCGTACGCATCGTCGCCGACGTCGCCTCGCACGGCGAGGACGCGCTCCGTGATCAGGCCGAGCAGTTCGACGGCGTCACCGGGCACGACATCCGGGTGCCGGACGCCCACCTCGACGAAGCGCTCGAAGCGCTCGACCCCGCCGTGCGCGCGGCTCTCGAGGAGGCGATCGCCCGCGTGCGCGAGGCGTCCGCCGCTCAGGTGCCCCCGACCATCACGACCGAGCTCGGTCCGGGGGCCCGGGTGACGCAGCGCTGGCAGCCGGTGCGTCGCGTGGGGCTCTACGTCCCCGGCGGCAAGGCCGTCTACCCCTCGAGTGTCGTCATGAATGTCGTCCCCGCCCAGGTCGCAGGCGTGTCGGAGATCGCCCTGGCCTCACCACCGCAGCGCGAGCACGGCGGTCGCGTGCACCCCGTCATCCTCGGCGCCGCCAAGCTGCTCGGCGTCGACGAGGTCTACGCGATGGGCGGTGCGGGCGCGATCGGCGCCCTCGCGCACGGCGTCGTCGCGCTCGGCCTCGATCCGGTCGATGTCGTGACCGGACCGGGCAACAACTTCGTCGCCGCGGCCAAGCGCGCCGTCGCCGGCCTGGTGGGGACGGATGCCGAAGCCGGCGCCACCGAGATCCTGATCGTCGCCGACGACAGCGCCGATGCCGCCCTGGTGGCGGTGGACCTCATCAGCCAGGCGGAGCACGACGAGCAGGCGTCCGCCGTGCTCGTGACGACCTCGGAAGCGCTGGCAGAGGCCGTCACGGCCGAGATCGCTCCCCGCACGCAGGCCACGCGGCACTCCGCTCGCGTCGCGGCGGCCCTCTCGGGTCCGCAGTCGGCCATCGTCCTGGTCGACGATCTGGCCGCGGCCACCGCGTTCAGCAACGCGTACGCACCCGAGCACCTCGAGCTGCACCTGGCCGACCCGCGGCCGGAGGAGTTCGTGCACGCCGGCGCCGTGTTCGTCGGGCCGGACTCGCCGGTCAGCCTGGGGGACTATCTCGCGGGCAGCAACCACGTGCTTCCCACGGGCGGTCAGGCGCGCTACAGCGCTGGTCTGTCGGCGGCGACCTTCCTGCGCCCCCAGCAGGTGATCGAGTACGACCGAGAGGCTCTGGCCACGGTGCGCGACGCGATCGTCA
This sequence comes from uncultured Actinomycetota bacterium, assembly GCA_963754635.1. GTDB lineage: Bacteria > Actinomycetota > Actinomycetes > Actinomycetales > Microbacteriaceae > Microbacterium. The sequence goes on from CAVWGM010000003.1 coordinate 1,080,553, forward strand.
CGCTCGCCGAGGCCGAGGCGCTTCCCGCGCACGGAGAGGCCGTCAGCGCACGGTTCGCGTCCTGAGCCCGGTCGCCGCGTAGGCTGTCTCTGCCATGCACTGTCCGTTCTGCCGCCACCCCGACTCCCGGGTCATCGACTCGCGCACGAGCGACGACGGCCTCAGCATCCGTCGCCGTCGCCAGTGCCCGCAGTGCGGTGGCCGGTTCACGACAATGGAGACCGCGAGCCTGAACGTCATCAAGCGCTCGGGCGTCATCGAGTCGTTCAGCCGTGAGAAGGTCATGTCCGGTGTTCGGAAGGCGTGCCAGGGCCGGCCGGTGACGGAGGCGGACCTCGCCGTCCTCGCCCAGACCGTCGAGGAGACCGTGCGCCAGACCGGGGCGTCGCAGCTCGATACGAACGAGATCGGCCTCGCGATCCTCGGACCGCTCCGTGAGCTGGACGAGGTCGCCTACCTCCGGTTCGCGAGCGTCTACCAGGCGTTCGACTCGCTCGAGGACTTCGAATCGGCGATCGAGCAGCTGCGCGCCGACCACCAGCACCGCAGCTGACCGGCGCCGCGCTTCGCGAGGACCCTCGCCGCCCCGATAGCCTGGAGCGGATGTATCCCCTCCTCTTTCGCACCGTGCTCTCGCGCATGGATCCCGAGTCCGCACACCACGCCGCGATGGCGGTCATCCGGGTGCTCGGCCTCCCGCCCTTCGCGTGGGCGGCCCGCGCGGTGACGCGCCCGGATCCCCGGCTGCGCACGCAGGCGCTCGGCCTGGACTTCGCTTCGCCCTTCGGCGTCGCCGCCGGGTTCGACAAGGATGTCAAGGGTACTGCCGGACTGCTCGCCCTCGGCTTCGGCCACGTCGAGGTCGGCACTCTGACCGCCATCCCGCAGGACGGCAATCCGCGCCCGCGCCTGTTCCGGCTCATCCCGGACCGCGCCGTGGTCAACCGGATGGGCTTCAACAACCGGGGAGCAGGCGCCGCCGCCGCGCGGCTGACCGCGCTGCGTCGTCGCCGCCGCCGCGGCGTCATCGGCGTCAACATCGGCAAGAGTCGCGTGGTCGACGTCGCCGATGCGACGGCGGACTACGTGCGCAGCACCACGCTGCTCGCTCCGCTCGCGGACTACCTCGTCGTGAACGTCTCGTCGCCGAACACGCCCGGTCTGCGCGGACTCCAGGCCGTCGAGACGCTGCGCCCCCTCCTCGAGGCGGTCCGCGTTGCCGCGGGAGGCACCCCGCTGCTGGTGAAGATCGCGCCCGACCTGCCCGACGACGAGGTGACGGCGATCTCGCTGCTCGCGGTCGACCTCGGACTGTCCGGTCTCATCGCCACCAACACCACGATCTCCCGCGACGGGCTGTCGACGGATCCTGCCGTCGTCGCCGCCGCAGGCGACGGGGGACTGTCGGGCGCTCCGCTCAAGAGCCGCGCCCTCGCCGTGCTGCGTCTGGTCCGTGCCGTCGTCCCCGCGGACTTCTGCGTCATCTCGGTCGGCGGCATCGAGACGGCTGCGGACGTGCAGGAGCGGATGGATGCCGGAGCCGACCTCGTTCAGGGGTACACGGCGTTCCTGTACCGCGGGCCGCTGTGGGCGCGTCAGATCAACCGCGGCCTCGCGCGGGGGCGCTGAGGCGCGGGACAGCCGTGCGGGTCAGACCGGGCGCTGACCGCGCTTGACCTGCGGCTTGGGAAGGCGGAGGAAGCGCATCTGCACTGTACGCATGGCCGCGTACCAGCCGAGGCCCTTCTCCTGCTTGTCGGCGCCGAACTTGGCCTTGACGGCGCGCTTGGCGAACACCGAGGTGAGGATCATGTCGCCGACCACGAACAGGATGAAGACCCACAGCGCGACGAATGAGTAGTACTGCACCTCGGGCACGGGGATGAAGGTGGCGAGGATCACGACGAGCATCGCGGGCATCACGGCTTCGCCGAGGTGCCAGCCGGAGTCGACGTAGTCGCGCACGAACTTGCGCTGCGCACCCTGGTCGCGGGCCGGGAGGTATCGCGGGTCGCCGGCGGCCATGCCGACACGAGCCTTGTCGCGCTTGGCGTTGAGCTCGGCGCGGGCTCGCGCCTTGGCCTCTTTGGAGTCGGGAACGAGCGGACGCTTGCGGGCCGCCTCGCGCTCGGCGCGGGTGGGCGTGGCCCGTCCCTTGCCGCTCACGGGCACTCCGTTGAGCACCGTTCCGTCAGAGGGGGCGTCGCTGGACGCGGGTGCTTCAGGGTTCTTGGCCACGATGATCCTCGGGAAATCGGCTAGGGGTGCACTTAAGATTACCCGCATGACAGTTGAGCTCTCCCGACAGGATGCTGTGCGCGACGCCGCGGCCTCCGGCATCCCCACCGCCGTCGCCGACCTCGGTGCGCTGGTGCGCATCCCGTCGGTGGCTTTCCCGGGATTCGATCCCGCGCCGGTGCGGCGCAGCGCGGAGGCCGTGGCCGACCTGGTGCGCGAGCTCGGATTGTTCGAGACGGTCGAGATCCGCACCGCGGTCATTCCGGAGACCGGCGAGGAAGGACAGCCGGCCGTGCTCGCCACGCGGGCCGCCCGCAACGGCAGGCCGACGATTCTGCTGTACGCCCACCACGACGTGCAGCCGGTGGGCGATGAGGCGCTGTGGGAGTCCGCGCCATTCGAGCCCACCGTGCGGGGCGGGCGACTGTACGGGCGCGGCGCCGCCGACGACAAGGCGGGGATCATGGCGCACATCGCGGCCCTTCGCGCTCTGAGGGAAGCGATCGGCGACGACTTCGATCTCGGGGTCGCGCTGTTCCTCGAAGGGGAGGAGGAGGCCGGATCCCGCTCGTTCGCGCAGTTCCTCTCCGACAACGCCGACGCGCTGCGCGCCGACGTCATCGTCGTGGCGGACTCGGGCAACTGGGACGACAAGACGCCCGCGCTCACCGTGTCGCTTCGCGGCAACACACGGTTCACGATGCGCGTGAAGACCCTCGATCACGCGTCGCACTCCGGAATGTTCGGGGGAGCGGTGCCGGACGCCATGATGGCGACGGTGACGCTGCTGTCGACGCTGTGGGACGACAGTGGCGCCGTCGCGGTCGAAGGGCTCGCCGAGCGGGATGCCGAGACCCCGCCCTACAGCGAGGAGACGCTGCGTGACGAGGCCGGCCTGCCGGCAGGCGTCTCGCCGGTCGGAGGCGGCACGATTCTCAGCCGCATCTGGAACAAGCCGTCGATCACGATCACCGGCATCGACGCGCCCTCGGTGGCGAACGCCTCCAACACCCTCAGCCCGGAGGTGTCGGTCGTCATCAGCGCGCGCGTCGCGCCGGGCCAGCCGGCCCGCGACGCCTATGCGGCGATCGAGGCGCACCTTCGGGCGCACGCGCCGTGGGGTGCGGAGCTGACCTTCACCGACCAGGACTACGGCGACGCGTTCCTCGTCGACACGTCCGGCTGGGCGGTCGCGGCCGCGCGCGAAGCGCTTCACGAGGGCTACGGCGCCCCGTCGGTCGACATCGGCGTGGGCGGCTCGATCCCGTTCATCGCCGATCTCGTCCGCGAGTTCCCGTCCGCACAGATCCTCGTCACCGGGGTGGAGGATCCGCACGCGCGGGCGCACAGCCCGAACGAGTCGCTGCACCTCGAGACGTTCCGCAACGCCGTCCTGGCGGAGGCGCTGCTGCTCGAGAAGCTGGATGCTCGACTCCCCGAGGCCTGACACGCCCGGGCTCGGAGCCCGCTCACGGCTGACGGGCGTAGAATCGAGGCATCCCGCCGCGATCGCGGCCCGTCCGGAGGAGTGCCATGACCGACACTGCACTGTCGACCGACCAGTCCACTCGTGAGCACGGCGTGCTGCTGACCGATGCCGCTTCGCTCAAGGTGAAGAGCCTCCTCTCGCAGGAGGGGCGCGATGACCTGCGCCTGCGTGTGGCGGTCCAGCCCGGTGGCTGCAGCGGCCTGATCTACCAGCTCTACTTCGACGAGCGCTACCTCGACGGCGACAAGGCCGTCGACTTCGACGGTGTCGAGGTGATCGTCGACGACATGAGCGTGCCCTACCTCGACGGCGCGACGATCGACTTCAAGGACACCATCTCGGAGCAGGGCTTCACCATCGACAATCCCAACGCCGGCGGCAGCTGCGCGTGCGGTGACAGCTTCCACTGATCCCAGCGGATTCTGCCAGGCCCGGCGCGCTCTCAGGAGCGCCCGGGCCTGCGGTTTTCCCGCTCCGCGACGCGAACGAGCCTGGGCGGATGGCCCGAATCCCCTGAGCGCTTGCCCTAGACTGGCAAGAGTCATTTGTCAGACCCAGAAAGGTGCATCGTGCCCTCGAAACGCCGTCTCCGCTGGGCCCTTCTTCCCGTCGGGATCGCCACGGCAGCAGTACTCGCCGGATGCACGCCGACCGAGCTGAACGGCTTCCTCCCCGGCTTCGTCGAGAGCGGCGGCGACTTCGCCACGGACCGCACGCAGATGGTCTCGGCCCTCTGGGTCAACTCCTGGATCGTCCTGCTCGCCGTCGGTGTCATCACGTGGGGGCTGATGGGCTGGGCCGCCATCGCATACCGCCGACGCAAGGGCCAGGTCGGCCTCCCGGTGCAGCTGCGCTACAACATGCCGATCGAGATCTTCTACACGATCGTGCCGCTGATCCTCGTGATCGGCTTCTTCGCGTTCACCGCGAAGGATCAGAACGTCCTCGAGACCCAGTACGAGGATCCCGACGTGTCGATCGTCGCGATCGGCAAGCAGTGGGCCTGGGACTTCCAGTACGACGGCGAAGACGAGGAAGACACCGTCTGGACCATGGGCGTGCAGGCGCAGACCGACCCTGAGGGCACCGTGGTCAGCGAGCTGCCCACGCTGGTCTTGCCCGTCGACCAGACGGTCAAGATCAAGCTGCAGTCGCGCGACGTCATCCACTCCTTCTGGATCATCGACTTCCTTTACAAGAAGGACATGTACATCGGCAAGGACAACTTCTGGTCCTTCACGCCGACGCGTGAGGGAACGTACGCCGGCAAGTGCGCCGAGCTGTGCGGCCAGTACCACTCGATGATGCTCTTCAACGTCGAGGTGGTCAGCGAGGCCGAGTACGAGGAGTACCTCGAGACGCTGCGCGCAGCCGGTCAGACCGGCGACATCAACGACGAGTACGACCGACTTCAGAACCTGCCGGGCACCGATGGCTCGGGCGAGGCTTCCGAAGAAGAGGGAGAGCACTGATCATGGCGACGACGCTTCCGCTTCAGGAGACGACGCAGGGTCGCCCGACCACTCTGCCGCCCCGCCAGGCCGCGCTGCTCAGCGCGTCGCGCGTGGAGCAGAAGGGCAACATCGTCGTCAAGTGGATCACCTCCACCGACCACAAGACGATCGGCTACCTGTACCTGATCTCGTCTGTCATCTTCTTCCTCCTGGGTGGAGTGATGGCACTGATCATCCGCGCTGAGCTCTTCGAGCCCGGGATGCAGATCATCCCGACGAAGGATCAGTACAACCAGCTGTTCACGATGCACGGCACGATCATGCTGCTGATGTTCGCGACGCCGCTGTTCGCCGGCTTCGCCAACGCGATCCTGCCGCTCCAGATCGGCGCTCCTGACGTGGCGTTCCCGCGTCTGAACGCGTTCGCGTTCTGGCTGTTCCTTTTCGGCTCGACCATCGCCGTCGCCGGATTCCTCACCCCGCAGGGTGCAGCCGCGTTCGGCTGGTTCGCCTATCAGCCGCTCGCCAACGCCAGCTTCTCGCCAGGCGTCGGAGGCAACCTCTGGATGCTCGGCCTCGGCATGAGCGGTTTCGGAACGATCCTCGGCGCGGTGAACTTCATCACCACGATCATCACGATGCGCGCTCCCGGCATGACCATGTGGCGGATGCCGATCTTCTCCTGGAACACGCTGATCACCAGCATCCTGGTCCTGATGGCGTTCCCGGTGCTCGCGGCCGCGATCCTGGCTGCGGCCGCTGACCGCGTGCTCGGTGCGCACATCTACGACCCCGCCAACGGCGGTGTGCTGCTGTGGCAGCACCTGTTCTGGTTCTTCGGCCACCCTGAGGTGTACATCATCGCGCTGCCGTTCTTCGGCATCGTGTCGGAGATCTTCCCGGTCTTCAGCCGCAAGCCGATCTTCGGCTACAAGACCCTCGTGTACGCGACGATCGCCATCGCGGCGCTCTCGGTGGCGGTCTGGGCGCACCACATGTACGTCACCGGCGCGGTGCTGCTGCCGTTCTTCGCCCTGATGACGATGCTCATCGCGGTGCCCACCGGCGTGAAGATCTTCAACTGGATCGGCACGCTCTGGCGCGGGTCGGTGACGTTCGAGACGCCGATGGTGTTCGCGCTCGGCTTCCTGGTGTCGTTCGTCTTCGGTGGCCTGACCGGCATCATCCTGGCTTCGCCTCCGCTGGACTTCCACCTCTCGGACTCGTACTTCGTCGTGGCCCACTTCCACTACGTCGTCTTCGGCACCGTGGTGTTCGCGATGTTCGCCGGCTTCTACTTCTGGTGGCCGAAGTGGACCGGCAAGATGCTCAACGAGCGACTCGGGTACGTCCACTTCTGGATGCTGTTCATCGGCTTCCACATGACCTTCCTCGTCCAGCACTGGCTGGGCGTCGACGGCATGGTGCGTCGCTACGCCGACTACTCCGAGGCCGACGGCTGGACGTTCCAGAACCAGATCTCCACGGTCGGCGCGATCCTCCTCGGCGCGTCGATGATCCCGTTCCTCTTCAACGTCTGGGTGACCGCCCGCAAGGCGCCGAAGGTGACCGTCAACGACCCGTGGGGCTACGGCGCCTCGCTCGAGTGGGCGACGTCGTGCCCGCCGCCACGGCACAACTTCACGTCGATCCCGCGCATCCGCAGCGAGCGGCCCGCGTTCGACCTCAACCACCCCGAGGCGGGTATCCCCGTCGGCGTCGGACCCGCGAAGGACGCGCCTGATGCCCCCGTTGTCGACCTCGCCGAGGGAGAGGTGAAGTAAGTGCGTACCAACACCGGCCTCTGGTGGCTTCTCACCGTCTTCTTCCTGCTCGTCGCGATCATCTACACGACCTGGAACATCCTCGCGAACCCGCAGGAGTTCTGGCCGAACCGCATCGAATGGGTCGGCAGCGTCGGCCTTCTGTTCACCGCCCTGATGGGCGCGCTCATCGCGTTCTACATCGGTCGCGTGCACTCGTCCCAGGGCGGCGAGCTGCCGGAGGACGTCCTCACGGCCGATATCGACGACGGCGATCCCGAGCTGGGCGAGTTCAGCCCGTGGTCGTGGTGGCCCATCGTGCTCGCCTTCTCGGCAGCCCTCGCCATGATGGGCCTCGCCGTCGGCGCCTGGCTCTTCCCGATCGGTCTCGCGGTGTTCGCCGTGGCGATCATCGGCTGGGTGTACGAGTACTACCGCGGGTACTTCGCGCGCTGATCGTGACGCTCACCCCTCGGGCGAGGCTGCGCTCCGGCGCCGTCTCGGACACCGGTGCCCACCGGTCCGTCAACCAGGACGCGGCTTTCACCGCGACGTGGGGCGGTGCAGTCGCCGACGGCGTCGGCGGTGGACCCGCCGGCGACCTCGCGTCGTCCGCGCTCGTTCATCGCCTCGCTGCAGGCAACGTCGGCCCGGTCGATGCCGAGAACCTCGGCGTCAGCGTGCGCACGGCGAACTGGGACCTCCGGGCGCACGTCCAGCGCGATCCGGCGCTGCACGGCATGGCGACGACCTTCACGGGGCTGTTCGTCTCCCGCGAGGGCGACCTGCTGCTGGCTCACACCGGTGACTCGCGCGCGTACCGCCTGCGCGAGGGCGTGCTGACGCAGCAGACGCGAGATGATTCCTACGTGCAGGCGCTCGTCGATCGCGGACTCGTCGCGGCCGAGGATGCCGCGACCCACCCGCGCCGCAACCTCATCACGGCGTCACTGAGCGGTGGGGAGCGCGACACGATCATGGTCGCACGCGTCGACGCGCGGCCCGGTGATCGGTGGCTGCTGTGCAGTGACGGACTGAGCGACTATGTGCCTCACACCCTTCTGTCCGAGGTCGTCACCCAGCATGCGACCCCCGAAGGCGCGGCCGCGGCGGCCGTTGCGATGGGGCTCGATGCCGGATCCCGCGACAACGTGACCGCGGTCGTCTGCGATGTGGACTTCTCCGGCGACGTGCCCGCGTCGCCCGCGCCGGCAGCCTTCTACGGCGCTGCCGCGCTGCGATTCACCGAGGGCCTGGAAAGCGCCTGAGCTACGCGCCGACCGGCGTGCGCACGACCATCACCTGAGGGTCGAAGACCCGGGGGAGCACGCCCTGGTCATTCTCGGTCGGCTGGCCTTCGCGGACCCAGTACTCGTACCCGCCGATCATCTCCTTCACGGTGAACCCGAGCATGGCGAACTCCACGGCGGCTTTGGCGCCGGCGTTGCAGCCGGGGCTCCAGCAGTACACGACCACCGGGACCGCCGGATCGAGCTCCTGCAGCGCGCGCTCGGCGATCTGGGGACGCGGCAGGTGCACGGCTCCCACGATGCGCCCCTGTGCCCACGCCTCGTCGCCACGGGCGTCGACGAGCACGAAAGCGTCACCGCGCTTCTGAGCGGCATACACGTCCGACGCGTCAGTCTCGAGGGAGAGTTTGGCGGAGAAGTACTCGAGTGGGGTGATCATGTTCCCAGGCTAGGGGCGGCGGCAGCCGCGGTCCGCGCGGGAGGCGGCCAGGCTGCGCACGATTCCTGCCGTTCACAGCCCAGTCGCGGGACGCAACGGCAGATGCCCCGGCACGAGCACCCGCGAGGGGCCGTGCCGGGGCATCCGGACGAGCTGCGGTCTCTGCTACTGACCGTTCTCGTCCTCGGGCTTACGCGGCTTCTTCTCGCCGTCCTCGGGGACGATGATGTTCGACGGGCGAACGGCCGTCTCGGAGTTGTGGCCGTCGTCGATCGGCTTGAGCGGAGCGTCGGGGACCCCGGCGCGTTCGTGTGCACCCTGCAGCTCGAGGTTCTCTTCGGTCTCGATGTGGTCGAGGGCGTGGTGCTGGTGGGCCAGCGCCGCGTCGAGCTCGGACTGCGTGACGGGGGAGAGGCGGTCCTCGAAGAACCAGCGCGACAGCGAGGCGCGGACGTTCTCGTGCCACGGGATTCGGCCCTGGGCATTCGGACGCACCACGAGCGGCTCGTAGGTCTCGAAGTCGACGAGCTTGTAGCGCTCGTACTCGTCGACCGGCTGGTGGACTTCGATGTACTCGCCGCCGGGGAGGCGGACGATGCGACCGGACTCATAGCCGTGCAGCGCGATCTCGCGGTCCTTCTTCTGAAGGGCGATGCAGATGCGCTTGGTGACGAAGTACGCGATCACGGGACCCAGGAACAGCAGGGCCTGCAGCGTGTGGATGACGCCTTCCATCGTGAGCCAGAAGTGGGTCGCGATGATGTCGGACGAGGCCGAGGCCCACAGGACCGCGTAGAACGTGACGCCGGCGGCGCCGATGGCCGTACGGGTCGCCGCGTTGCGGGGGCGTTGGGCGATGTGGTGCTCACGCTTGTCGCCGGTGACCCACGCCTCGATGAAGGGGTAGATCAGCACGACGACGATGAACAGGCCGAGCCCGATCAGCGGCACCAGGATGTTGAACGACCAGGTGTGGCCGAACAGCACGAACTCCCAGCCCGGAGGCACGAGGCGCAGTGCGCCGTCGGCGAAGCCGATGTACCAGTCGGGCTGCGTTCCCGCCGACACCGGCGACGGGTCGTAGGGCCCATAGTTCCAGATCGGGTTGATCGTGAACAGCGCCGCGATGAGGGCGATCACGCCGAACGTGATGAACAGGAAGCCGCCCATCTTCGACATGTACACCGGCATCATCGGGTAGCCGACCACGTTGCTGTTGGAGCGACCGGCGGCCGCGAACTGCGTGTGCTTGTTGATCACCATGAGCATCAGGTGGAGCACGAGCAGGCCTACGAGGATCGCGGGCAGCAGCAGGATGTGCAGCGAGTAGAGGCGGCCGACGATCGCGGTGCCCGGGAACTCGCCGCCGAAGAGGAGGAACGAGGTCCAGGTGCCGATCAGCGGGATGCCCTTGACCATGCCGTCGATGATGCGCAGACCGTTGCCGGAGAGCACGTCGTCGGGGAGGGAGTAGCCGGTGAAGCCCTCGGCCATCGCGAGGATGAACAGGATGAAGCCGATCACCCAGTTGAGCTCGCGCGGCTTGCGGAACGCCCCGGTGAAGAAGACGCGCAGCATGTGCACGCCGATGCCGGCCACGAACGTCAGCGCCGCCCAGTGGTGCATCTGACGCACGAGCAGTCCGCCGCGAAGGTCGAACGAGATCTCGAGCGTCGAGGCCATTGCCGCCGACATCTCGATGCCCCGCATCGGCAGGTAGGCGCCGTGATAGTGGGTCTCGACCATCGAGGCCTGGAAGAAGAACGTCAGGAATGTGCCGGTGAGCAGTACGACGACGAAGCTCCACAGCGCGATCTCGCCGAGCATGAAGGACCAGTGATCCGGGAAGATCTTGCGACCGAGCTCCTTGACCATGCCCGAGAGACTGGTGCGCTCGTCGATGTAGTTCGACGCAGCACCGACGAACCGGCCGCCGAGCGGCTTGTCGCGCGGCGCGGTCGTGGCGGGAGGAGCCTCGGTGAGGTTCTCGTTAGGGGCGGTTGCGGTACTCAATGACGCTCCCAGAAGCTCGGGCCGACGGGTTCGTTGAAGCCGCTGCGTGCGACGAGGTAGCCCTCGTCGTCGACGGTGATCGGCAGCTGCGGCAGCGGACGTGCGGCCGGGCCGAAGATGACCTTGGCGGCGTCGGTCACATCGAACTGCGACTGGTGGCAGGGGCACAGCAGGTGGTGGGTCTGCTGCTCGTACAGAGCGACCGGGCATCCGACGTGCGTGCACACCTTGGAGTAGGCGACGATGCCGTCGTACGACCAGTCGGCCTTCTCGGGAGCCTCGGTGATCTGCTCGGGGAGCAGACGCATGAGGAGGACGATGGCTTTCGCCTTCTGCTCGAGGTAGCCGTCGCTGTGGGACAGCGACGCCAGTTCCTCGGGGATGACGTGCACGGCCGAGCCGAGAGTCACGTCCGCGGCACGGATGGGCTCACCGCTCGGGTCGTGTGCGAGCCGGGATCCCTCTTTCCACATCGTCTCGTTCAGCAGCGCCACCGGGTCGCCGCCGTGCGGGTGCTCGGGGGTGTCCTGGGGAGCGAGCCCGCGGAACAGCACGATGCCGGGAGCGACGGAGGCCACCAGGGCGGCGATGAGCGAGTTGCGGATCATCGCACGGCGGCCGAAGCCGGACTCCTCGTTCGCGTCGGCGAATGCCTGGATGGCCGCCTCGCGCGTCGTGTCCCGGCCGCGCGTCGCGTGGCGGGCCTCGGTGAACTCGCGGTCGGACATGATCGCCTTGGACCAGTGGATCGCGCCCAGGCCGATGGCGAGCAGGGCCAGGGCGATGCCGAGGCCGATGAAGAGGTTGTTGTTGCGGATGTCGACCATCCGGCCGCTCTCGATCGGAAAGAGCATGTAGGCCGCGATGGCCCAGATGCTGCCGGCGATCGACAGGTAGAAGAGCGTGTAGACCGTGCGGACGGCGTGCTTGAGTGCGACCGGGTCCTTGTCGGTCATCCGCTCGCGATGCGGAGGGAGCTCCGGGTTGCGCACCGGGTCGGTGACCGCGACGGCGAGCCCGGGGGAGGGCTTCCAGGAAGCCCTCTCGTGCTCGAGCGGGTCGTCCTCGTGTGCCATGCTGCTCCTCGTCAGTTCTTGCGTGTCAGTGAGATCAGTTGGACTTCGCCGTGATCCACACGGTCAGTGCGATCAGCGAGCCGATGCCGAAGATCCAGATGAAGAGGCCCTCGGAGACGGGGCCGAGCGAGCCGAGGGTGAATCCACCGGGTGACTCGGACTCCTGCAGGAAGAGCAGGTACGAGATGATGTCCCGCTTCTCCTCGGTCGTCAGGGTCATGTCGTTGAAGACAGGCATGTTCTGCGGACCCGTGACCATGGCCGCGTACATGTTCAGCGGGGTGGTCGTGTACAGCGCCGGGGCGTACTTGCCCTCGGTGAGGGCGCCGCCGGCGCCGGCGACGTTGTGGCACATGGCGCAGTTGATGCGGAACAGCTCGCCGCCCTCGGACGCGTCGCCCTGACCGTCGAGCACTTCTTCGTCGGGGTAGGTCGGCCCGGGGGCGATGCTCTGGATGTAGGCGCCGACGGCCGCGATCTGCTCGTCCGTGAACTGCACGGGCTTCTGCGGCGCCTGGGGACCCTGCATCTGCAGAGGCATGCGCCCGGTGCTCATCTGGAAGTGCACCGAGAGCTCGCCCACGCCGTACAGCGACGGACCGTCGGGGGTTCCCTGCACGTCGAGTCCGTGACAGGTGGCGCAGTTGGCCTGGAAGAGCTTCTCGCCGTCCTCGGCCGTGAGTGCCGTGGCGGCGGTCTCGGTCGGGGCGGTCGCGGCAACGGCCGCGGATGCGCCGGCGTAGATGCCGCCGGTGATCAGCAGGCCGATGCCGATGAGTGCGGCGGCAGCCCAGGGACTGCGACGGCCTTTCGAGCGGCGCGGGGTCTCGCGTGCCATATCGGGGATCAGCTCCGCTCTTATTTCAGGAAGTAGATGACGAGGAACAGGGCGATCCAGACGACGTCGACGAAGTGCCAGTAGTACGACACGACGATCGAGGAGGTCATCTCCTTGCGCCCGAAGTTCTTGACGGCGTACGCGCGGCCGATCACGAGGAGGAAGGCGATGAGACCGCCCGTCACGTGCAGCGCGTGGAAGCCGGTGGTGAGGTAGAAGGCCGACGCGTAGGAGTTCGCGTCGATCGGCATGCCCTCGGCGACGAGCTGGGCGTACTCCCACACCTGGCCGGACACGAAGACCGCGCCCAGCGCGAAGGTGAGCCAGAACCACTCGACCATGCCCCAGCGGTGCCAGAACCGGTTGGACTTCACGGTGTAGGGCTGGAAGCGCTCAGCGGCGAAGACGCCCATCTGGCACGTGACCGAGGACAGCACGAGGATGATCGTGTTCACGGTCGCATACGGGATGTTCAGCAGCTGCGTCTCTTCGGCCCACAGGCCGGGCGAGGCGTTGCGGAGCGTGAAGTAGATCGCGAACAGGCCCGCGAAGAACATCACCTCGCTGCCGAGCCACACGATGGTGCCGACGGCGACCGGATCCGGCCGCTTGACGGACCGCATGGCCTGAGAGTAGGTCGCTGAGGAGGTCGTCACACTCCCCATTATGGCCGATCCGGAAGCCTGTTATTCCCATCTGAGGGCATGCATTTGCCCGCATGGGAACTTAGGTGGGCCTAAGAGACTGCCGCGAGTGCGCCATGAACACCAGGTGAACCCGCCCGGATGCCGCATCCGCCCTGCTCTGTCACGAAACGGTTCCGATCTCTCGCCCCGGATAGGCTCGGGGACATGGCGGAGCTGTACACCTGGCCGGGCATCCTCACGACGCTGCTCGAGCGGCGCGACCTCAGCGTCTCGGAGTCGACGTGGGCGATGCGCGAGATCATGTCGGGCGCCGCGACGCCCTCCCAGCTGAGCGGATTCCTCATCGCTCTGCGGGCCAAGGGGGAGACCGTCGACGAGATCGTCGGCTTCCGCGACGCGATCCTCGAAGCGGCGCTGCCGCTCCCCGTCGATCCTGCGGTCCTGGACATCGTGGGCACCGGCGGAGACCGTTTCGGTACCGTCAACGTCTCGACCATGGCCGCACTCGTGGCCGCGGCATCCGGTGTTCCCGTCGTCAAGCACGGCAACCGTGCCGCGAGCTCGGCGTCGGGATCGTCCGACGTTCTCGGTGCTCTCGGCGTGGATCTCGCGCTGTCGCCCGAGGCGGTGGCAGAGACGCTCGCGCGCGCGGGCATCACCTTCGCGTTCGCCGCGGCGTTCCACCCCGGGTTCCGTCACGCCGGGCCCACTCGGAGCGAGCTGGGCGTGCCGACCGTCTTCAACTTCCTCGGGCCGCTGTGCAATCCGGCCCGCGCAGAGGCCAACGCGGTCGGCGTGGCGCACCTCGACCGGGTGCCGCTCATCACCGGCGTGTTCCGCACGCGTGGCGCGACCGCGCTCGTGTTCCGCGGCGACGACGGGCTGGACGAACTGACGACGACCGGCCACAGCCGGCTCTGGGAGGTCAGTCGCGGCGACATCCACGAGCACGATCTGGACCCGCGCGACCTGGGGATCCCGCTCGCCGAGATCGACGACCTGCTGGGCGGAGACCCTGCGCACAACGCCGCCGTCGTCCGGCGCGTGCTGGGCGGCGACGAGGGTCCGGTGCGCGACATCGTGCTGCTCAACGCCGCGGCCGGCCTCGTCGCCTACCGGCTGTTCCAGGACGCCGCCCAGGTGCAGCGACCCATCCTCGAGCGCCTCGCGGAGGCGCGAGACGACGCGGCGGCGGCCATCGACAGCGGAGCCGCCACCGCGACCCTCGACCGCTGGGTGGACGTCACCCGGCAGCTCGCCTCCTGAGCGGGGCGAGCGCCCCGCAGCCGGTCTTCTGAACGGCTCCCGTGTCCGGGTACCGTGAGGCCCTATGAACCCGCACGAGGCGCTGACCGAGATCGCGACGCTTCTCGAGCGCGAGCGCTCGTCACGCTACAAGTCGAAGGCGTTCCGCTCCGCGGCGGACGCGATCGTCGGACTGACGGACGAGCAGCTGCGGGATGCGGCATCCCTCCGTCGTCGCAAGGGGATCGGGGACTCGACGTTCGGGGTCATCCAGGAAGCGCTCGCAGGTGATGTCCCCGCCTACCTCGCGGACCTGCGGGAGCGCGCGGGCGTGCAGGTGGCGTCGACGCTGAGACCGCTGCTCCGAGGGGACCTGCACTCGCACAGCGACTGGTCGGACGGCCTGACGTCGATCGACCTCATGGTCGCCGCGGCGCGGGCACTCGGTCACGAGTACCTCGCGCTCACCGACCATTCGCCGCGCCTGCGCGTCGCGAACGGGCTCTCACCCGAACGTCTGCGCGAGCAGCTCGAGGTCGTCGCCGGCATGAGCGGCGACGGCTTCACGCTGCTGCCGGGCATCGAGGTCGACATCCTCGACGACGGCTCGCTCGATCAGGAGCCCGAGTTGCTCGAGCGGCTCGAGATCGTCGTGGCGTCGGCCCATTCCCAGCTGCGCATGGAACGCGGGCCGATGACGAGGAGGCTGATCGCAGCCGTGTCGAACCCGCACGTGGACGTGCTCGGACATGTGACGGGCAGGCTGGTGGAGGGATCCCGCGGCACGCGACCGCAGTCGACGTTCGACGCCGCGCGGGTCTTCGAGGCCTGCGCGGCGCACGGGGTGGCCGTCGAGATCAACTCCCGGCCCGAGCGGCAGGACCCGCCCGACGAGCTCATCGCGCTGGCTCTGGAGAGCGGATGCCTCTTCTCGATCGACTCGGACGCGCACGCGCCGGGGCAGCTCTCGCTCATCGATCACGGCGCGGCGCGCGCGGAGCGGGCGGGCGTCCCCACCGAGCGCATCGTCACGACCTGGGATCTGCCCCGGCTGCGGGAGTGGACCTCGCGCGAGCGGTGACGTCGCGGCGCGCATCGATGCCGACCTGGCCGAGCCCGCCGCGTGTGCGTGGCCGCAGGGATCGCCGCCGGTCTTTCGCGCGAGGGGCGCGCCTAGACTCGTCTGGTGACCTCTGCCCCCGCCTCCGGCGCGAGGCGGGCACTGCCCTGGCTGGTCCTGGCGGGTGTTCTCGTCGCGGCGCTGAGCCTGCGCGGGCCGATCATGTCGCCGACGCCGGTGATGCCCGAGATCGAGAACGACCTGCGCATCGGGTCGGGTACCGCAGGGCTGCTCACGACCGCGCCGGTGCTGATGTTCGCCCTGCTGACACCTGTGGCAGCCCTGGTGATCCGCCGCGCGGGCGCGGAGCGGGCGCTGCTGATCGCGCTGAGCGGCGTGCTGGTCGGAACCTTCGTCCGCGCGCTGCCCGGATTCGGGTGGATGCTCGCGGGCATGGTCGTGATCGGCGCCTCGATCACCATCGGCAACGTGGTCATTCCCGTCATCATCCGGCGGGACGTGCCGCCCGAACGCGTAGCGCTCGTCACCGCCGCCTACGCCGCCACGCTGAATGTCGGATCGCTGCTGACCTCGCTGCTCACCGCGCCGCTGGCCGAGCTGATCGGCTGGTCGTGGGCCCTGCTCGCCTGGTCGTTCCTCACCTTCGGCGGGATAGGCCTGTGGTCGATCCATATGCGCCGCGCCCGCTCACGGACCAGTGAGAGCGGCGAGCAGCCCGGGTCGTCGCCGTCGCGCGTTGCATCGCGCTCGAGAGTGGATCCGGATACCCTGACCGGCCCTCTTCCCGTGGTCGTTCCCGGGCGTCGGAGCCGGGCCGTCTTCAGGCGCCCGGTGGCGTGGCTGCTCGTGGCGGCATTCGGGCTGCAGTGCACGATGTACTACGCCCTGTCGACGTGGCTGCCGACGTTCGCAGCCGACGAGCTCGGTCTCGACGCCGCGGCGGCCGGGGCTATCGCGTCGATCTACCAGGGCGTCGGGATCCTCGGCGCGTTCGTCGTGCCGCTGCTGCTGCGGTTCACCCCGCGCATCGTGGCCCCGCTGGTGATCTGCGCGTCCTGGCTGATCGTCACGACCGGCCTGCTGCTGGCGCCCCAGCTGCTGTGGCTCTGGCTGTCCTTCGGCGCCATCGGGCACGCGGGCGGGTTCGTCGTCGTCTTCTCGGCTCTCGTCGCCGTGTCGAAGACCGATGCCGAAGCGGCCGGGATGTCGGCGTTCGTGCAGGGCGGCGGATACGCGCTCGGCGCGCTGGGTGCACCGATCATGGGCGCGCTGTACGAGGCGACGGGGGAGTGGACGACCGCCCTGGTCGTCCTGGTCGTGCTTGCGGCGATCTACTGCGGGGCGCTGCTCGCCGCCGTCGCATCCTCCCGACGCGCGTCGCGCTGACTCGATTCGCGCGGGAGCGGTTCAGCCGGCGTCGATCCGATCAAGGGCATCGACGATGCGCGTCATGGCCGTCCCGAGCGCCCATTCGTCGGCCAGCGTCGTCGCAGCGATCTTCGCCTCGTCGCCGAGCGGACGCAGCCGCGCGTCCACCTCGGGAAGATCCAGGTCGCGCACGACGGCGACCACCTTCGGGGCGACGGCGAGGTAGGGCGCTCCTGCCGCAAGCTTGGCGCGCACCCCCGCCGACATGCCGTCGCCGGCCTCCGCCGCGGCGAGGATGCCCGCGAGGTCGCCGTGCGCCGCGAGGAGGCCGGCCGCGGTCTTCTCGCCGATGCCCGCGACGCCCGGCAGCCCGTCCGAGGCGTCGCCGCGCAAGGTCGCGAAGTCGGCGTACTGGCTGGGCAGCACCCCGTACTTGCCGACGACGGTCGCCTCGGTCAGCACCTCGAGGTTGCTCATGCCTCGCGCCGTGTAGACGACGCGCACGTCGCTCGCGTCATCGACGAGCTGGAAGAGGTCGCGGTCGCCGGTGACCACGTCCACCGGCAGCGTCGCGCGCGTCGCGAGGGTGCCGATCACGTCGTCGGCCTCGTGCTCGGCGGCGCCGACGATGGTGATGCCGAGTGCGCCCAGCGCGGCGCGGATCACCGGCACCTGCACCTCGAGCGGGTCCGGCACGACCTCGACGTCGGGCCCGACGGCGACCACCTCTGCCACCCGATGGGTCTTGTACGTGGGGATCAGATCGACGCGCCACTGCGGTCGCCAGTCGTCGTCCCAGCAGGCCACGAGGTGCGTGGGACGGTACGTCGTCACGAGCTTCGTGATGATGTCGAGGAAGCCCCGGACGGCGTTGACGGGAGTGCCGTCGGGCGCACGCACGGTGTCGGGGACGCCGTAGAACGCGCGGAAATACAGCGAGGCACTGTCCAGGAGCATCAGGCGATCGGTCACGGGCTTCATCCTGGCACGCACCGCCGACCTCGACGAGACGGCGGCCTCGGCATCCGTCCTGCTCGCCCGTGCGCCTCGCGAGAGGCACCGTTGCGACCTGCGCCACCCATCGTTCACCTTCCCGTCGCCCCGCGGTCGCCTGTCGGGCGCCGTCGCGTTCACGTGTCACGCCCACCGTGGGGGCATGGCTCGCAACGACGTTCTCGCGTGGGTCGAGTCCCCGCTCCAGCTCGTGGGCGCGGCGGAGTGGGCCGACGCGCACGGCACCGTCGTCCCCGTCGCGGGGCGGCTGACGCCGCAGATGTCGGTCACGGCCGACGAACTCCTCGCGCGCGGCGCCCGCTTCGGCGACCTGCAGCCCTATCTGGGCATCCCCTTCTCGCTGCTCGCCCGGCACGGCCACTGGCTCGTCGGCGACGGGTTCTCCGGGCAGTTCCGCGCTGCGGCATCCCTGCTCCGCCCTCACCGGATCACGTTCCTCGACGACGGCGCGCAGACGATCGCGTACGCCGACGCGCTGCTGGAACGACGCCCGTACTCCCGGCCGGGCGTGGCCGAGCGGGGACTGACGACCCGCATCGCCCCCCTCGTGCACGCCACGGTGCTGCACCGCGCGGCGCAGGGTCGCGCCGAGCTGTTCACGGCTTTCGACCTCGGCGCCGACCGCGCTGAGGCGCTCATCGACCGCGGCTTCGGCATCCGTCGTCATGCCTTCGAGTGGACGCGCCGCAGTGCTCCCGCGGTCACCGATCTCGGCGCGCGCATCGTGCTGGGCAGCGCTCAGCCGGTCGATGGACGGCTGAGTCTCGCCGCGTACGTCGAGTGGGTCCGGGATGCCGCCGCCGCCGGTCCGGCGACCTACCTGCCCCATCGCCGCGAGCCTGCCGCGCAACTGGCCGCCGTCGCGGCCGTCCGCGGGATCACCGTCCGCCGCACCGACCTGCCGGTCGAGCTCGTCCTCGCGGGTGCGACCGGTCCGCTGGAGATCCGCACGCTCGCGTCCAGCACGACGACCACGCTGCCGCTGGTGCTGCGGGGGACCGGGGTCGACATCCGCTCGGGTCGCCGCGCCACCGCCGTGAGGGAGCCGGCATGAGCGAGGTCGTCGCGATCATTCCGGCCCGAGGCGGCTCGAAGGGCGTGCCCGGCAAGAACCTGCGCCGCGTCGGCGGCATTCCGCTCATCGCGCGCGCCGTCCGGGCAGCGAGTCGCTGCGCCGTGATCGATCGCGTGGTCGTCACCACCGACGACGCCGACATCGCGGCCGTCGCGTCGGAATGGGGTGCGGAGATCATCCAGCGCCCGGCCGAGTTCGCAGACGATACGGCGAGCTCGGAGAGCGCACTGCTGCACGCGCTCACGGTGCTCGAGGAGCGCGGGATCGACGTCGGCGTCATGGCCTTCGTCCAGGCGACCTCGCCGTTCATCGACGTCGCGGCCCTCGATCAGGCGGTGCAGCTCGTGCGATCGCGCCGCCGCGACAGTGTGTTCTCGGCGGTCGAGACCTACGGGTTCCTGTGGGCGAAATCGGCGAGCGCGGCGGCCGAGGCTGTCAATCACGACGCCGATCACCGGCCTCGCCGTCAGGATCGTGAACCCCACTACCTCGAGACCGGCGCGTTCTATGTGGTCAGGGCGGCGGGATTCCGCGCGGCCGGGCACCGCTTCTTCGGCAGCGTGGGCTTCGTCGACGTCGCCGACACGGACCGCTGTCGAGATCGACACCGTCGATGAGCTCGCCATCGCCCGTGCCATCTCGCCGTTGGTCGATGCTCCGGAGCCGATCGTCGTGGACGCTGTCGTGACCGACTTCGACGGCGTCCACACCGACGACTCGGTCTTGCTCGACGAGCACGGCGTCGAGGCGGTCATCGTGAGCCGCAGCGACGGCATGGGCGTCGCGCTGCTGCGCGAGGCCGGCGTGCCGGTGCTGATCCTCTCGACCGAGGCCAATCCCGTCGTCGGCGCGCGCGCCCGCAAGCTCCGCGTGGACGCGCTGCAGGACGTCACCGACAAATCCGTCGCGCTTCGCGAGTGGGCGACCAGCCGCGGCATCCCGCTCTCGCACATCGCCTACGTCGGCAACGACGTCAACGACCTCGGCTGTCTGGATCTCGTCGGCTGGCCCGTCGCGGTCCCCGACGCGCATCCGCTCGTCCTCGCCGCCGCCCGCGTGGTGCTCGACCGGCCCGGCGGCGCCGGCGCTGTGCGCGACCTCGCCGACCGAGTCCTGGCGGGCCGTGCCGCGGCATCCGCTCATTCCGCATCCCCTGCACAGGAGGCATCATGACCGTCACCATCGGATCCCGCGTCGTCGGAGGGGGTCGTCCCGCCTACGTGATCGCCGAGATCGGCCTCAACCACAACGGCGACGTCGAGATCGCGAAGAAGCTCATCGACGTCGCGGCCGACGCGGGCGCCGACGCCGTGAAGTTCCAGAAGCGCACGCCCGAGATCGCCACGCCCGAGCACATGCGGGACGTGACGCGCGAGACGCCGTGGGGCACGATGACCTACCTCGAGTACCGGCGCCGGGTCGAGTTCGACCGCGATCAGTACATCGAGATCTCGGACCACGCGCTGCTGCGGGGGCTCGAGTGGTTCGCGTCGCCGTGGGACGAGCCGAGTGTCGCGTTCCTCGAAGACCTCGGGGCGACCGCGCACAAGGTGGCCTCCGCGTCGCTCACCGATCACGGACTGCTGCGGGCGCTGCGCGACACCGGCAAGACCGTGATCCTCTCGACCGGCATGTCGACGATCGAGCAGATCGACGCCGCCATCGACGTGGTCGGCACCGAGCACCTCCTGCTCATGCACGCGACCTCGACGTACCCGATGGACCCGTCCGAGGCGAACCTGCGCATGATCCCGGTGCTGCGCGACCGGTACCCCGGCGTCCCCGTCGGCTACTCCGGCCACGAGCGCGGACTGCAGATCTCGCTCGCCGCGGTCGCCCTCGGCGCCGTCGCGGTCGAGCGGCACATCACGCTGGACCGCACGATGTGGGGCTCGGACCACGCCGCCTCCCTCGAGCCCACCGGTCTGCAGCACCTCGTGCGCGACATCCGCGTCATCGAGGCGGCCCTCGGCGACGGCGTGAAGCGCGTCTACCCGGGCGAGCTCGCGCCGATGGCGAAGCTGCGGCGCGTCTCCGCGTGAGGCGCATCGTCGCCCTGGCCGACACCGACTCCTACGTCAAGTGGGCGGCGGCGCTGCTGGGGGGACTGGATGAGGAGTGGGATGCCTCGCTCCTGGTGGTGCAGACACCGCTGGTCGTCAGCTCGTCGCAGCTGCGCGCAGCGCTGAGCGGCAGCGGTCTCGAGCGCGCAGACGTGACCCATGTCGAGTACGCCGATCTGCGAGAGAGCCTCACGCGGTTGCGGCCGGACGTCGTGGTCGTCGCGGCGCGCGGGCCGCTCGTGCGAGTGCTGGCACGGGATGCCGCGGCGCTCTCGCCGCGCCCGGTGATCGTCGCCGGGCTGCCGGGCATCTCGATTCCCGTGACCCGGAAGGCGCTCCACTACCGCGCTCAATGCGATCTGTTCATCGTCCACTCCCGTCGTGAGCGGCGGGAGTTCGCGGCTCTGGCCGAGCACTACGGCTTCGCGCAGCGCTTCGCGCTCGCCACTCTGCCGTTCGCGCGCGGTGCCGGGCAGACGTCAGACCGGGCGGGCACGGATCTGGTGTTCGCGGCGCAGGCGCGGGTGCCGTCGGAACGCGCAGACCGGCTGCGGGTGGCGCGTCTGCTGGTGCGCGCGGCCCGCGCCGACCCGTCGCGTCGAGTGGTGCTGAAGCTGCGTGCGGCGGCCGGAGAGCAGCAGACGCACGTGGAGCACGACGGCTACCCCGATCTGCTCGCCGAGCTGGGCCCGTTGCCCGTGAACCTGGTGACCTCGACCGAGCCGATGTCGCGGGCGCTCGACCGGGCCGAGGGGCTCGTCACGGTGAGCTCGACCGCGGCGATCGAGGCGGTGGCGCGGGGCATCCCCGTCATCGCTCTGGATACCTTCGGCGTTGCGCCCGAGCTCATCAACGAGGTGCTCGCCGACGCGGGGCTGCTCGCCGGCGAAGACGACGTCGTCGGGCGGCGGTTCCGGCACCCGGCGGCGGGGTGGCGGGACGACAACTACTTCCACGACCCGGATGCCGATGACTGGGTCGCCCGGGTGGGCGAGCTCGTCGCAGCGCGACGAGCGGGCGAGCTCGAGGAGCGGCCGGCGCTGAGCCGGCGCGGGGGAGCGCTGCGCGATGCGTGGGAGCGGAAGGTCGCGCTCGGCGAGTCGGATCGCACGGCTTCGGGGTCGCTGGCGTGGGCTGTCGGAGTGCCGGTGCGGGGCGCAGTGCGGATCACGCGCCGCATCGCTCCGCGACGTGCGGTCGCGCCCTGAGCGGATCGCCGAGTCTGCGCTGTCAGCAGCCCGGGCCCGTCGGGTCCTCGGCGCAGGTGCGGTCGACGAGCGCGGTGCGCACCTCGACGACGCGGACGTCGTAGCCCGTGGTGGTCACGCTGACCCGGCCGGGCACCGGACGCCAGCTTCCGTTGCCGAAGTCGACCGATGCCGCGTACTGCACGGTGACCGCGACCGGGTAGGTTCCGCGTTCGCGGAAGACATGGCTCGTGGCCGTCGGGGTGAACTGAGCCTGACCGAGTCGGACCCAGCTCGCGCCGCCGGTGGTGGCCGTGGCGCTCGTGCCGTCGCCGTGGTCGAAGACGAAAGCGGCGGGCACGAACCGCACCGTGACGTCCCACCCGAGGAGCGTTCCGGTGAGACGCTGCTCGGATGCTTCGGCCACCAGGTTCGCGGGCATTCCGACGACGCCGAAGCCGGTGGGCTCTCCGGTGAGCGACGGCGCCGCAGGACGGAAGGACGCGATGTCGGCGAGGGTGACGTCGGGGATTCCCACGACGGTGAACCCGCACCGAGGGTCGTCCTCGTCGCATCCGGGCTGCGGGGGAGCAGGATCCGGCTCGCTCGGGCGGGACGAACCCGGGCCCTTCTCCGGCGGAGCGTTGCCGGGGCGGTCGAGGCCGGCGGTGATGTCGACCTGGGACCCGGAGTTGGTGCACGCATCGTCGTACAGAGCCGCAGCAGCTAGTCGCGGTAGCACGCGACAGCGGAGGCTTGCGCAGGCGATCCGGATGCCAGGACGAGCGTCAAGCGCGATGATGACGTCAGCACGGTCACCTTCGCGGGACTCGGCTAGTCGCGATCATGAGGTCGCCACCGAACCGCTCGATCGCCGACCTCGCAGGCCTGTGATGGTGGTGCGGTCGAGCGGCGTTACGTCGGATCCACGGAATCGACATCTCTGGTCGATGCACGACGTCCATGCACAGCCGCTATAGCGATGTCCGAGAGATCCGTTCAGGCTTCCACCCAGGTCGCACTGACGGACGACAGTTGGGCCGATGACTCGCAGCGCCGGCCTGGTCGAGCTGTTTGCGTGCTAGTCGGAGAGCCCGTCGCCGATCTAGCAATGGTTCGCCGGTGGTCCAGGCGTAGACCTCCTCGAAGGTCTCCGGATCGCTCAGATCTACCTGATTGAGGGCGTCGACGTACGCGCGGTAGGTCTCCTCCGCAGCGGCGAAGGCCTCGGCCTCACTCGAGAACACCGGCGTCGGCTCCGGCTTCTCGGGCGCGGGCGTGCAGCCGGCGAGGACTCCGGCGAGCACAGCCGTCGCGACGGCCACCGGAGCGAGACGGGAGATCACGCCACCACGGTAGCCGCCCGGGCGCCGCCGCTGTGGACTTATCCACACGTCCGAGCAGTTCTGGGGAACGACCGTCTCGATGCGCGACGGGGGAGGAGTCGGCGATCCCGTGGGGGGCCGTGACCGCCGACTCTGGAGCGGCTCGAAGAGGCCGCCCCCGTTGTGCCCTGGAAGCGGGCACAGGGGGCGTCCCACATGGGGACGCAGCTGTCGCGGTTCGCCTCGCCGGTCGGGTGCACGACGGATCGCGGACATACCTAGGCTCCCACCGCGACCTGTGAACCGGCTGTTCGGGAGCGACTCGGGCGGACTCGGCTCGTCGGCCGCGGACGGACGCAACACGCCTTCTCGGCGACGGGCGTGACGGCGAGTCGCGCCCGTTCGCGTGGCCGGGAACCGACGCGAACCACCTCGAATCGCGATCGCCGAGCCTCGGCATCCGTCCGGGCCGTACGCTCGACTGCGATGACGACTCCACCCGACGGTGCCGGCCGCGACGCGCTGCTCGACGCAGCGCGCGCAGACGCGCTCGCACGTCTGCGCACGCTCGACGCCGCGATCGACAGGCTGCGGGCGGATCGCGGCGGCGACGTCGCCGACGACGAGCATGACCCCGAGGGCGTGACGCTCTCGTCGGAGTGGGCGCGCCTGGAGAGCCTGCGTCAGGCGGCCGAGCGCGAGCTCGTCGAGCTCGACGACGCGCTGGTCCGGCGCCGTGCCGGGGTCGACGGCATCTGCGAGGACTGCGGACGCGGCATCCCGCCCGAACGCCTCGCGGTTCGTCCGGGTGCCACGCGGTGCGTCGAGTGCGCCACCCGGGCAGGCGCGTGATGTCCTTCGGGCAGGCAGCACGGCGCGGCGTCGCCGGCGCAGCGCCGTGCCCCTGCGGATCGGACGAGCGCTTCGATGGATGCTGCGGCCCGATCCTCGACGGCGCGCCGGCGCCGACGGCCGAGCGCCTGATGCGCTCCCGCTACACGGCGTTCTCGGTGGGCGATGTGCGCCACCTCCGGCTGACGTGGCATCCCCGGACCCGGCCGGACGATCTCGAACTGGACCCCGGCCTGCGTTGGACCGGCCTGGACGTGCTCGGCGCCAGCGGCGGCGGACCCGACGACGAGACGGGCGAGGTGGAGTTCCGCGCGCACTGGCGTCAGGGAGGCGAGCGCGGCGAGCTGCACGAGCGGAGCGCGTTCGTCCGCCGAGGCGGGCGCTGGGTGTACGTCGAGGCGACCGACTGACGCACACCCCAACGGCCCTGACCGCGAGCGTCGCCGTTAGCGTGGAGGCATGAGCTCTCAGGTCGAAAAAGCACAGTCCCTCGCCCAGCTGCACGCCGCCCCGGAAATCCTCCGGCTGGCGAACGTGTGGGATGCCGTCTCCGCCAAGACCATCGCCGCGCTGGACGGCACCCGCGCCATCGCGACGGCCGGTCACTCGATCGCCGCGACGTTCGGCTACGGCGATGGCGAGAAGATCCCGCTCGAGCTGATGCTCGACATGATCGGGCGCATCGTCGAGGCTGCCGGAGACCTGCCGGTGACCGCCGACCTCGATGCCGGCTACGGCGATGCGGGCGAGACGGTCCGTCGCGCCATCGGCAAGGGCATCGTCGGAGCGAACGTCGAAGACCGGCTTCGCCCCCTCGGCGAGTCCGTCGCGGCCGTCGAGGCGATCATCGCAGCCGGAGAGCGCGAGGGTGTGCCGTTCGTGCTCAATGCGCGGACCGATGCCTTCGTGCGTGCGGGCGACCGGCCCGTCGAGGCTTCCGTCGCCGATGCCATCGAGCGCGGCCGCGCCTACCTCGCAGCCGGCGCCGATCTCGTGTTCGTGCCGGGCATCCTCGATGCCGACGTCACGCGCAGGCTCGTGGACGGGATCGGCGAGCGCAAGGTCAGCGTGATCGGGCTGCCCGGCGCGCTCACCGCCGCGGAGTACGAGGACCTCGGCGTCGCACGCATCTCGTACGG
The DNA here is from genome assembly GCA_963754635.1 of uncultured Actinomycetota bacterium. Classification (GTDB taxonomy): domain Bacteria; phylum Actinomycetota; class Actinomycetes; order Actinomycetales; family Microbacteriaceae; genus Microbacterium. The sequence goes on from CAVWGM010000003.1 coordinate 1,106,109, forward strand.
CCCGGCGACCCAGCGCGTTGCGCTCACCGCGCTGCAGGACGTCGCCGCCGACCTGTATCGCGACGGCGCGATTCCCGCGTCTACGCGCAACCTCAACTGACGTCGACGAGCCTCGATGTCGTCGAGTTGCCAGTTCCTGCGGGTATCGGCGCTGGAAAGCCACATGGAGTGGCAACTCGACGCGCGAGCTAAGCCCGCGCGGGCCTAATCCTCGCTGGAGTGCAGGCCGCGCCGCGCCGAGAGCAGCGTGATCTCGGGGCGGTCGGCCATCGTCCGCTCTGCGCGATCGAGCACGTCGCGGACGTGCGATGCGTCCGAGCCGACGACGGCGACCCCGATGGCTGCGCGGCGGTGCAGATCGTGCTCGCCGACCTCCGACACGGCGGCCTCGGTCCGGCGTGAGAGCTCCGCGATCACGGGGCGCAGGATGCTGCGCTTCTCCTTGAGGGAGTGCACGTCGCCCAGCAGCAGGTCGAATTCGATCCAGCCGATCCACATGGATCCATGGTGCCAGTCGCTCGTCGCCGTGGCTCGAGTCGGAGGGCGGCGGCTCGAATCGGTCCGCGGTGACTCAACGGGTACGGTGGCAGGCGGGTTGGCACGGACCCGTCACGCCGCCGAGGAGGTCGTCGAATGAGCGCCGCGCGCGAGCTGTTCCGCAGGAAGCCGATCACGCCGCCGGTCGCCGCCCCCGGCGGACTCACCCGTCGCATCGGCACCTTCCAGCTCGCGATGCTCGGCGTCGGGGCGACGATCGGCACGGGCGTGTTCTTCGTGATGCACGAGGCGGTTCCGCTGGCGGGCCCGGCGGTGCTGCTGGCGTTCCTGATGGCCGCGATCGCCGCCGGCCTCTCGGCGGTCTGCTACGCCGAGATGGCCTCGGCGGTGCCGGTGTCCGGCTCGACCTACTCGTACGCCTACGCCACGCTGGGTGAGATCGTGGCGATGGGCGTGGCCGCGTGCCTCATGCTCGAGTACGGCGTCTCGACCGCCGCGGTGGCGTCCGGCTGGAGCGGCTACCTCAGTCGACTGACCAGCGACCTCTTCGGCTGGGGCATTCCCGAGGCGCTGACGGTCGGGCCGCTGGAGGGCGGGATCATCAACCTCCCTGCGGTCGTCCTCGTCGGTCTCTGCGCGGTCCTGCTCGTGCGCGGCACCCGCGAGTCGGCCGTGGTGAACACCGTGATGGTGATCATCAAGATCGGCGTGCTGGTGATGTTCGCCGCGATCGCGCTGACGGCGTTCTCGGTCGACAACTTCGCCGAGTTCGCCCCGCACGGCGCGGCCGGCATCACCGCAGCCGCGGGCACGATCTTCTTCACCTTCATCGGACTGGATGCCGTCTCCACAGCGGGCGACGAGGTGAAGGACCCGCAGCGCGCGCTGCCGCGCGCGATCCTCATCGCCCTCGTCGTGGTCGTCGCGGTCTACCTGCTGGTGGCGGTCGCCGCGATCGGCGCCCAGCCCTGGCAGGACTTCGAGGACCCCGCGCAGCAGAGCGCCGGGCTCGCCGTCATCCTCGGCGACGTGCTCGGTGCGTCCTGGCCGGCGACTCTCCTCGCGGCCGGAGCGGTGATCTCGATCTTCTCGGTGACGCTCGTGACCCTCTTCGGCCAGTCCCGCATCCTCTACTCGATCGGCCGCGACGGGCTGATCCCGAAGGTCTTCGCGCGCGTGAATCCCCGAACCCACACGCCGGTGTTCTCCACGATCGCCGCCGCTGTCGTGGTGGCGCTGCTGGCCGGACTCGTCCCGCTGTCGAACCTGTGGGACCTCGTGTCGATGGGAACCCTGGTCGCGTTCATCGTGGTCTCCGTCGGCGTGATGGTGCTGCGCCGCACGCGCCCCGACCTTCCGCGCGCCTTCCGGGTGCCGTGGTACCCCGTCATCCCGATCCTGTCGATCCTCGCGTGCCTCTACCTGATCACCGGCCTCGGGCTGTCGACCTACATGTGGTTCGCCGTCTGGGTCGCTGTCGTGCTCGCGTTCTATCTGCTGTGGGGGCGTCGCCACAGCCTGCTCGCGCAGTTCGAGGAGGGATCGGATGCCGAGGCCGCGGCATCCGTCACCCCACCCGAATGAAACGCGGACCGGAGTAGTCGTCGCGATCGACCTGTTCGGTCCACATCGACATTGGGCGGACCCACAGCCCCTGCTCGCCGGAGAGCGCCCGGTAGACGACATGCTCTTCTTCGGTCTCGCTGTGGCGCGCGACGCCGATGACGGCGTACTGCGCGCCCTTGAAGTGACGGTAGATGCCCGGTTCGATGGCCATGCGGCCAGCGTAGGCTGCCCGCTGAGCTCGGCCGGCGGCCGAGCTCAGCGGGACGGAGTCACGAGGTGCGAACTCGGCGTCCTGCGAAGCGAAGACCTGCACCTGCGAGCAGCAGCCCGCTCGCGGTCACCGCAAGCCACCAGGGGATCTCGCCACCTGTCGCAGGCAGAGCCGCAGCTCCCGGTGCGGGCGGCGGCCGGGACCGCGGCCGGAGCGAGCACGACGATGGTCAGGGTCTGCGGCGGATCGACGAGGTCGTTGGTCGCGTTGATCGTCACGGTGCGGGTTCCGACGGCGGTGACCGACGGCGTGCCGGCGATCGTCGCTGTGCCGTCGCCGTTGTCGGTGAACGTCAGGCCCGCGGGCAGCGTCCCGACGAGGTCGAGCCAGGCGACCGGGACGGCTTCGGTGACGACGGTGAAGGTTCCGGCCTGCCCGGCGACGAAGGTGGCGGACTCGGCGCTGAGGAAGATCGGCTCCTGCTTCACCTTGAGCGTGAACGCCTGGGTGACAGGCGGGAGGCCCTCGACCGTGGCCGTCAGCGCGAGCGGGTAGTCGCCGCCCATCCGCGCGGCAGGCGTGCCCGCCAATGTCGCTGTGCCGTCGCCGTTGTCGGTGAATGTCACGCCGCCCGGCAGGGAGCCCGCGGCGGTGAGCGCCGGAGTGGGGCTTCCCGTCGCCGTCACGGTGAAGGAACCGGGTGTGCCGACGACCACGATGGCGCTGTCCGCGCTGGTGATGGCGGCGGCCTGGCGCACCACGATGTTCAGCAGGCCCGTCGCGGTGCCGCCGGAGTTCTGGGCGGTCAGGACGACGCCCGTCGTGCCGGGCGTGACCGGTGTGCCCGGAAAGCGTGGCCGTTCCGTCACCGTTGTCGGTGAGGACGAGTCCGGCGGGAAGCGCACCGGATGCCGAGATCGTGGGAGCAGGACTGCCGATCGTGGTGAGCGTGAACGACGCGGGTGTGCCGGTGACGAGCTGCACGTCCAGCGGCCCGGCGAACCCGGGTGCTGTCGCGATGCTCAGGCTGAAGTCCTGCGTCGTGCTGCCGAAGCCGTTCGTCGCGGTGAAGGTCAGCGCAGTGGTGCCGGCAGCGACTGCGAGCGGCGTACCCGCAAGCGTGCCCGTGCCGTCGCCGTTGTCGGTGAAGGTGATCCCGGTGGGAAGCCCGCCCGACACGGTGATCGCCGGCGCGGGGAGACCCGTCGTGGTCACGGTGAACGTGCCGGGACTGCCGGCGGTCCAGGAGCCCATGGTGCTGCTCGTGATCACCGGTGCCTGCGCCGACGGAGATCGTCGTGGCTGCCGAAGCCGTGCCGGCGACGTTCGTGGCGGTCACCGTGAAGCTGTAGTCGCCGCCGACCGTCGGCGTGCCGCTGAGGACGCCGGCCGAGCTCAAGCTCAGCCCGATGGGCACAGCGCCCGCGGTGATCGAGTAGGTGGCCGGGGGGATGCCGCCCGCCACGAACGTGTGCGAGTAGGACGCTCCGACCGTGGCGGCGGGAGGAACGGGGGAGGTGAACGCGGGCGGAACCGGCACGACGAAGGCGATCGAGACCGGTGAGCTGGCGAGAGTGTCCTGGGCCCAGGGGTCGACGGCGACACCGGCGGGAACCGACACGTCGACCGTGCCGGCCGAGGTGAGGGGACCCACTCGAACGATGTAGCCGGTGCCGTCGGGAATGACCGAGTAGCCCGAGACGCCGCCGGCCGTGCCGCCGACGACGACATCGGCAGCCGTCAGGGGGCCGGCGGTCGTCGAGCTGTACACGGAGGTGGCGGCGCCGCCGGCGACGAAGGTCAATGGGAAGTCGAGCGTGGTTCCGCTCGGCCCGTAGGACGGGTCGGCCGGCGAAGCGATCGTCGCAGTGGCGGGCGGGGGCACTGCCCCTCCGGTGGGCGTCGTGTTGATCGAATCGAGCACGATCGTCGTCGTGTTGGCCGCGACGTCGTGCGACTGCGGGTAGAGGAAAGTCACCTCGACCTCGGTGACATCGGTGAAGTCCGGCTGCGGCGAGAAGCAGACCGGGCTCGACCCGCACGAGAAGTTGAGGACGATGTTGAACGGCCCCGTCGTGGAGATGGCAGTGGAGTAGGTGCCGACGATCCCGCCGCCGGTCAGCGAGATCGACACCTGCGCTGCGGTCTCCCAGGCCTCCACACCCGAGCGGGCGATGGAGGAGAACTCGAGGAAGAACTGCGTGTTGTTGCCCTGCGAGGTGAGGTCGAGGTGGGGGAGCGTGTAGCCGAGCTCCACACCGCCCTGGCGGTTGCCCGACCCTCCCATGGTCATGGTCGCCGAACCGCCGGCTTCGGCGAAGGTTCCCGGTGACTGGGTGGACTCGCCCGCACGCGGCAGCGGTGTGACCACGCGCGGGCCGGCGGTGCTTCCGCTGAAGTCGTCGATGACGATGGGCGCCGGCGCGGCGACGGCACTGCCGACGCCGGCTGCTGCGGCGCCCGAGAAGGCCAGGAGGCCGGCCACGGCGAGCGCGAGCGCGCGACGTCCCGGGCCGGTTCGGAAGGGACGGGGGGACATCGGCGCGCGCGCAGAGAAGCGGCCGGGCGAGGGGGGCTGCACTCGACAATCATGGGCGTTCGCGATCTTCAGGGGAAGAGGCTCGCTGCGGTGATTGCACCCGAAGCGGAACATCCCGGTAGACGCCCGCGTTCTGCTACCCTGGAGTGTCACTCGTGTGGCTATATCGCCACGCCTCGGCTCTGGTTCATTCCGGCAGCAGAGTGTCATCGCACCACAACAATCCGCTTCGCTTCGGCTCGAGGCATCCGTTCGCCATCGTGCGGCCGGAAGCCGCGAATCCAGCCGGGCCCGATACCCCAACCCAACAAGGACAACCCACTACATGACTACCGCAACGGCCGCCCCGGCCACCAAGCAGGTCGCGATCAACGACATCGGATCTGCTGAAGACATCCTCGCTGCGATCGAACTGACGCTCAAGTCCTTCAACGACGGAGACCTCATCGAAGGCATCGTCGTGAAGATCGACCGCGACGAGGTGCTCCTCGACGTCGGCTACAAGACCGAGGGTGTCATCCCCTCGCGTGAGCTCTCGATCAAGCACGACGTCGACCCGAACGAGGTCGTCAAGGTCGGCGATGAGGTCGAAGCCCTCGTTCTCCAGAAGGAGGACAAGGAAGGCCGTCTGATCCTGTCCAAGAAGCGCGCGCAGTACGAGCGTGCGTGGGGCGACGTGGAGAAGATCAAGGAGAGCGACGGTGTCGTCACCGGTTCCGTGATCGAGGTCGTCAAGGGTGGTCTCATCGTCGACATCGGCCTCCGTGGCTTCCTTCCGGCTTCGCTCATCGAGCTGCGTCGTGTCCGCGACCTCACGCCGTACCTCGGCCAGGAGATCGAGGCCAAGATCCTCGAGCTCGACAAGAACCGCAACAACGTCGTGCTCTCGCGCCGCGCGCTGCTCGAGCAGACGCAGTCGGAGTCGCGCACCACGTTCCTGAACAACCTGCACAAGGGTCAGGTCCGCAAGGGTGTCGTGTCGTCGATCGTCAACTTCGGCGCGTTCGTCGACCTGGGCGGCGTGGACGGCCTCGTGCACGTCTCCGAGCTCTCGTGGAAGCACATCGAGCACGCCTCCGAGGTCGTCGAGGTCGGTCAGGAAGTCACCGTCGAGATCCTCGAGGTGGACCTCGACCGCGAGCGCGTGTCGCTCTCGCTCAAGGCGACGCAGGAGGACCCGTGGCAGGTCTTCGCCCGCACCCACGCCATCGGCCAGGTTGCGCCCGGTAAGGTCACCAAGCTCGTTCCGTTCGGTGCGTTCGTTCGCGTCGCGGACGGCATCGAGGGCCTCGTGCACATCTCGGAGCTGTCCGGCAAGCACGTCGAGCTGGCCGAGCAGGTCGTGTCGGTCGCTGAAGAGGTCTTCGTCAAGATCATCGACATCGACCTCGAGCGTCGCCGCATCTCGCTCTCGCTCAAGCAGGCGAACGAGTCGGTCGACCCCAACGGCACCGAGTTCGACCCGGCCCTCTACGGCATGGTCACCGAGTACGACGAGAACGGGGAGTACAAGTACCCCGAGGGCTTCGACTCCGAGACCGGCGCCTGGCTCGAGGGCTTCGACGCTCAGCGCGAGAAGTGGGAGCAGGAGTACGCCGCTGCCCAGGGTCGCTGGGAGGCTCACAAGGCTGCCGTCGCCAAGGCCCTCGAGGCCGAGGCGAACGCTCCGGCCGACACGGGCTCGTCGAGCTCGAGCTCGAGCTTCTCGTCCGACAGTGGCAACGGCGGAACGCTCGCCGACGACGAGGCGCTCGCGGCTCTCCGCGAGAAGCTGTCGGGCCGCTGATCTGATCAGCAGCTGAACCGCTCTGGTTCGTAAGGGCCGGGACCTTCGGGTCCCGGCCCTTACGCATGCCCGGGGTGATGTCGCAGCCCGACCGTACACTCGCGGGGTGTCCCGCAATTGCCTCGTATCGAGCGGATGCCGCGGCGCCGTCCCCGAGGACGCCCCGGTGTCGCTCTGCGAGTGGCATCTGGCTGCGGCATCCGAGTGGGAGAGTCGTCATCACGGGGTGACCGATGTGCTCCCGTCCCCGTGCCCGCTCTGCGGTTCGCGGCTCGGCGTGCGGTACCCCGCCGGATGGCTGTGCGCGGTGTGCGAGTGGCGGTACGGCGAGGTCGTCGACGGCGAACTGCCACCGCCGCGCGTCGACGTCGTCTACTACCTGCGCTACGACGACCGCATCAAGATCGGGACCTCTGCCCATCCGCGTCAGCGCCTGACCGCGTTGTGGCACGACGAGCTGCTCGCGTTCGAGCCAGGTGATCGCACCGTCGAACGGCGCCGCCACGAGCAGTTCGCCGCTGATCGCTTCGACGGCACCGAGTGGTTCCGGCGCTCTCCGGCACTTGAGGCGCACGTGGCGGGCCTTGCGGCAGGCGTCGACGATCCGTGGCTCCGGTACGCGCGCTGGGTGAGCGAGGCTGTTGCGCGCAGCGGCTGACGCGCGCTTCCGGGTCCTCCGGTCACGTGCGGCGCTCGGGCCCGCGCAAGCGTCGCGCGCCCCGCACGCCACGGCCGCGGCATCCGTTAGCGTCGCGGTTATGGATGGCGACGCGAGGGCGGGAGCGAGGCGCGAGGTTGCTCCGCGCAATGCCCGCGTCCGTGCGGCGTGGCTGCGCGGTGATTTCGCGGACAGCACCCGGGAACGCAGCGCGACGCTGAATCAGCTGCTGCTCGCGTCCGTCGTGTTCGTGCTGGGCGTCCTGGTGGCCGCCGGTGACACCTTCGAAGGCGATGCCGTGCTCTTCTTCGCCGGCGTCGTCGTGATCGTCGTGCTCACCGGCGCGACGCTTGTCATCCCGTGGAACCGCCACGCGTTCGGCTGGGTGGCGCTGGTGCCCGCGATCGACATCGTGGCGATCACCCTCCTTCAGGTCGCCGCTCCCGGAACCGCCATGGGACTGCTGTGGATCTTCCCCACCACCTGGCTCGCCGGCGGTTTCGGCCTGCTCGGACTGTTCGCGGTGATCGTGGCGATCGCGGGGATCACGAGCGTGCTGACGATGCTCACCGCCGAACAGGTGACCCACACGACGTTCCTGCTTCCGCTCGTGCTCTTCGCAGTGGCGGCGGCCAGTCATCTCAGCGCCCGACGCTCCGATGCCCAGCGCACCCTGCTCGCCAAGCAGGCCCAGCTCCTGAGGGGAGTGCTCGAACGCAGCCGCGGGCAGGAGCAGCTGGTCACCGAGGTGCTCGATGCCGTGGACTTCGGCATCACACGCATCGACGCCGGCGGACGGGTCGCGGTCACCAACGAGGCGCATGCCCGGCTGCAGCGGTCCACCCGCGGCGAGGGCAGCGCCGAGGTCCCGGCCTTCCGCGATGACGGCGTGACGCCGCTGCCGCCGGACGAGCTGCCACTCGAGCGGGCTCGGCGGGGCGAGGTGTTCGACGGTCAGGTCGTCTGGTTCGGTGCCGACGGCGGACCACGCCATGCGCTGAGCATCAGCGTCCGGCGACTGATCGATGCGGACCGGGGAGACGGCGGCGCGGTCGTGATCTCGCGAGACGTGACCGCCGAGCTCACCGCGCTGAAAGCGCGCGACGAGCTCGTCGCGTCGGTCTCCCACGAGTTGCGCACCCCGCTCACGTCGATCCTCGGGTACCTCGACCTGGCGATCGAGGACCCGGACATCCCCGACCACGTGCGCGCGAACCTCGACATCGCCGAACGCAACGCGGAGCGACTGCTGCGCATCGTGGCCGACATCCTCGCGGCGTCCAGCTCGTCGTCCTCGTCCATCGAGGCGACCATGACCCCGCAGGATGTCGACGCGACGGAGATCGTCCGAGCCGCCGGACACGCGTTGATGCAGCGTGCGGCCACTCGCGCCATCACCATCGACAGGTCGGGGCTCGAACCGGCGAGGGTGTGGGCCGACCCCATGCGACTGCGGCAGGTGGTCGACAACCTCATCTCCAACGCCATCAGCTACAACCGCGACGGCGGCACGATCTTCCTCGGCACGACCACCGACGGTGCGTCGACCTGGATCCTCGTGCGCGACACCGGAATCGGCATCAGCGAGGCCGACCGCTCACGACTGTTCCAGCGCTTCTACAAGGCGGGGGCGGAGCGCCGCACGGGCACGGGCCTGGGCCTGGCCATCACCCGCGACATCGTCCGGGCCCACGGCGGCGAGATCGGCCTCCACAGTTCCCCGGGCGTCGGATCGACCTTCATCGTCAAGCTGCCCGCCACTGCCGGGGAAGAGGAGACACCGTGAACCTGCAACTGGCGAGCGTGCTCATCATGACGACACTCGTCGTCAACGTCAGCGGGGTGCTGTTCATCGTCGAGACCCTGCTGCGGCGCGACGAGGGCGCAGGCCGGATCTGGGCGCTGGGCTTCCTTGCCGGAATGCTGACCACCCTGGCGTACCTGGTATGGGCACAGACGCCCGGCGCGTGGTGGGCGGTGGCCGTCGGCAACGCCGCCTTCGTGGCCACCACGGGCTGCATGTGGCTGGGCTGCCGACGGTTCAACGGGCGCAGCATCACCTGGGCGGCCGGTGTCGTGGCGTGCGGAGTGATCGCCGCCGCTGCCGCCGTCGTCGTGGCTGGACCGGGCGGGGGCGACTGGGCGGGCGCGCTGTGGATGTTCGTCGCTCTCCTCGTCTTCGCCGCGGCCGGCGCGGTCGAGTGCGTCCGGGGCGCGCTGCGCGAGTCGCGGACGGCCTGGGTGCTGGCGGGCGTGCTGGGGTTCCAGTCGCTGTACTACCTCTCGCGCACCTCGGCGTTCATCACGTCGGGCCCCGAGAGCGCGCTGTTCGTGAACACGTTCGGCACCGTGCCCACGAGCTTGCTGACCGTCGTGCTGACGATCGTCGCCGTGGTGGTGACGTCGGTGCTGCGGGCATCCCGCGCGCCGGTGCGGGGAAGGCTCGCCGCCTCCGATATCGGCGCCGAGGACGGCATCCTCGCGGGTCATGCGTTCGAGAGAGCGTTGGGTGAGCTGGCCGAGCGTGCCTCGTGGCGCTCGGAGATCGTCGGGGTCATCGCCGTGCGCATCGACGACCTCGACCAGATCTCGACGGCGTTCGGGAGCGAGGTCGCCCGTGCGATCACCGACGCCTGGCGCACCGGCGTGCGCAGGCACGCACCGTCCAACGCTTTGGTCGCCGAAGACGACACCTCCGGCTTGCTCGTCGCGCTGGCGATGGAGTCGCCCTCCGAGGCGCGGCGTCAGGCCGGAGCGATCTATCGAGGTCTGTTCGACGAGCTGGGTCGCGTGGGTGGGGGTGTCATCCCGGTCGTCGGCGTCGGCGTGGCGTTGAGCGACACCACGGGCTATGACCCGGGCGCGCTCCAGCGCGTGGCGAGAGAGGCCGCGGTCCGCGCGGCTGCAAGCGTGGAGGACTCGGTCCTCGTCGGAGACCTCGACTAGGGGCATCCGAGCCGGCGCTCAGGCAGCTGTGAGGCGGTACCCGACGCCGCGGACGGTTTCGATCCACCGCGGATCGGCCGGCGACTCGCCCAGCTTGCGGCGCAGATTCGCCACGTGCACCTCGATGGCGCGGGCGTCGCTGTCGCTGACGAACTCGACACCCGTGAACTGCTCGCCCCGCAGCATGAGCGCAAGGTCGGACTTGCCCCGCACCCGGCGGCCGGCGGCGAGGAGATCCGCCAGAATGTCGAACTCACTACGGGTCAGGTCGAGATCTTCGCCGTCGACGGTGACGACCCGCATCTCGGGGTTCAGGCGAAGTCCCTGGTGTTCGAGCCAGGCCTCGGGCGGCAGTGCCGACTCGGCTGCCGGAGCGGCCACGGTCACGTGATGGCGCGGCCGGCGGAGCATCGCGTCGATGCGCGCCCGCAGCTCGCGCGGTCGGAACGGTTTGGCGACGTAGTCGTCCGCTCCGGCTTCGAGGCCTTGCAGCGCGTCGATCTCCTCGGTGCGGGCGCTGAGCATGACGATGTACGTCGTGCTGACGGATCGGATGCGCTTGGCGGTCTCGAAGCCGTCCATCCCGGGCATGTTGACGTCGAGGGTGGTCACGAGAGGCTGGTGCTCGCGAACGAGTTCTATGCCGTCCTGGCCGTTCGCGGCGCGATGCACGTCGAATCCGGCCTGCGAGAGAACTGCTGAAAGCAGGGATCGGATGTCTTCTTCATCCTCGATCACGACTGCTACGCGCGCTTCACTCACCGATGCACCCTCCGGAGACGGCGAGGGGATCGCCGAGTCCTGAACGTCGGTCATGATATCCCAGAACGCCGCCTGGAAGAGGCGGCCACGCTCTGACATCAGCAGGTCCGCACTCTCGTGCGGCCGCGCTCCGTGCGCCCGAGCGCCGGACCGGTGTGGCGGCGGCCGAGGCCGCGAGGACCCCGACCGCCCACCCTGCCGGAACGAGAGGTCGTGCGTCCGTCGGCTGGTCTCCCGAGCCGAGAAACGCGCGCCTCCGGTGTACGGCATGGAGTGGCGGTCGCCCCCACGGCCGCCACTCCGCCGTACCGAAGGCGGAACCCGCCCTGCCTCGCGGCGACGAGCGGCAATGGGGCGAGTGAACGCAAGCCCGACGATACGACGTCACGTCGGTCCACAGTCCATCCCCCCCAAAAGTCCCTCGAGCGGTTCCACCTCTTTCGGGTTGCCCACGACGCTACCCGCGGGTCCTCAGGCCACCCTCAGGCAGACCTCAGGAGCGCCCAAGCATCGCGGCGTCCGCAGTCGTGGCATCCTCGAGGCATGCCAATCGTCGCGCTCACCGGCGGCATCGCCTCGGGAAAGTCCACGATCGCGGGGCGTCTCGCAGACCACGGCGCGATCGTCGTCGACGCGGACCAGCTCGTCAGAGAGGTCCAGCAGCCGGGCTCGCCCGTGCTGGCGGCGATCGCCGAAGCGTTCGGTGAGAGGATGCTGCGGCCCGACGGCTCGCTGGATCGGGCCGCTCTCGGTCAACGGGTCTTCGGCGACGCCGACGCCGTCGGACGGCTCAACGCGATCGTCCACCCGGCTGTCCGTGCCGAGTCCGCCCGCCGTTTCGCCGCGGCCTTCGCCGCCGATCCCGGCGCGGTCGTCGTCTACGACGTTCCGCTGCTGGTGGAGGCGCGGGTCGACGATCCCTGGGACCTCGTCATCGTCGCCCACGCACCCGCCGAGCTGCGGCACCGGCGGCTGGTCGAGCTTCGGGGAATGACGGATGCCGAGGCCCAGGCCCGCATCGCCTCCCAGGTGTCGGACGAGGAGCGGCTGCGCGTCGCCGACGTGGTGATCGACACGACCGGCGCTCTGGACGAGACGCTCCGGCAGGTCGACGAGCTCTGGGTGTCTCTTCCCAGGCTGCGCAGGGAAGAGGGTTAGCAGGCTATCGACCGCTGCTCGCTGCGACCCAATCACCCGATCTGGGTGACGTAGCCGGGCAGAAGCCGGTCATAGCGTCGTTGTCGAACCGGCAGGACCGTCTGCGCGAACGATCGATCGGCGAGGAATCACGTGAACAACCCATCAGCCAGTGACACTGTCGTAGCGACCGGGATCAGCCCCGGCACGGCGATCGGGATCGACGGGGTCCCCAACCTGCGGGATCTCGGGGGTGGGCGGCTTCCGGCGGCAAGGTCCGGTCGGGCCAGGTGTACAGGTCTGCGGAGTTCTCGGGACTGCACGATTCGGCAGCGACGGAGTTCGCCGGGCTCGGCATCCGCACCGTCTACGACCTGCGCACGGCCGACGAGCGGACCGCGAACGCCAACGTCCTGCCGACGGGCACCGAGTACATCGTGTTCGACATCCTCGCCGACCGTCCCGGTGCCGGGCCCGCGCAGATGGTCCAGGTGCTCAGCGACCCCAAGGCCGCCGAGGAGCTGCTCGGCGGCGGCAAGGCCGTGGCGATGTTCGAAGAGAGCTACCGCCAGTTCCTCTCGCTGCCCAGCGCGACCGGCGGCTATCGGCAGTTCTTCACGATCCTCGCCGAGCACGATCACCGCCCTGCGCTCTTCCATTGCACCACCGGCAAGGACCGAACGGGCTGGGCCGCGGCATCCCTTCTGCTGCTGCTCGGCGTCGACGACGACGATGTGCTCGCCGACTACCTCCTCACCAATGAGTCGCTGGTTCCCACGCTGCAGCCGATGATCGACAAGTTCGCGTCGATCGGCGGGGATCCTGAGCTGCTCGCACCGGTGGTCGGCGTGCAGAAGGAATATCTCGATGCCGCCCTCAACGAGATGGAGTCCCGCTACGGCGACATAGAGGCCTACTTCTCGACCGGTCTCGGGTTGAGTGCACGCACGATCGATGCCCTCCGTTCCGATCTGGTGGTGGCGTCTTGAGCGACCTCACGGCGATCGACATTCTGCTCGAGCCGGACGCTTCGATGCTCGAACGCGCGCGGCAGGAGAACGCGCGCATGCTCGGCAGTGTGCCGGCGCCGCCCGGATTCCACCTGGACGAGCACCATCGACCGCACATCACGACCCTCCAGCGGTACGTGCAGACGAGCCGTCTCGACGATGTCTACGCGGCGATCCAGACGGTGCTCGATGAGCAGGATCTGAGCGGCCTGCGCTTCACCGCACACGCGATCGCTCACATGCAGATGCAGCCCTCGATCGGGCTCGCCGCCGTGGTCGTCGCTCCGGGGCCGGAGGTCGTCGAGTTCCAGGGCCGCCTCATCGACGCGCATCAAGCCCTACTGCGAAGGCGGGGGAACGGCCGAGGCCTTCGTTCGCACCGACGCAGAGCCCGACATCAACGACACGACGATCGCCTACATCGAGAACTATGTGCCCGATCACAGTGGCGCGAAGTACCTCGCTCACATCACCGTCGGTCTGGCGAAGCTCGACGACCTCGCGGCCATCGAAGCCGAGGCGTTCGAGCCGTTGACGTTCTCCGCCTCAGCGGTGAGCGTCTTCCACCTCGGCAACAACGGCACCGCCGCCCGAGAGCTGAAGACCTTCTCCTGACAGTCAGGAAGCACGGGCCGTCGTAGATCGACTCGGATCGTCGATCGTCGCTCACATCAGGAATCTGGAACAGGAGTAAATCATGGCAGGAGAGTCACCTTCGCACGCGGTGCCGCGTGGCCGATTCGAGCGGTGGTTCGAGTTGCGAGGTCATCGACCCGATGGCCGACTTCCAGAACCCTCGACAGGAGTGGCGACGACTCGCCTCCGAGCTGTTCGGCACGTTCTTCCTCGTGCTGGTCGCCGCCGGCGGCGGGATGATGAGTCAAGCGTTCCCCGATACGATCAGCCGCCAGGCGGCGGTGGTCGCACCGGGTCTCATGGTGATGGGAATCATCCTCTTCATGGGCAAGATCTCGGGTGCGCATCTGAACCCGGCGGTGACGCTGGCCTTCTCTCTACGGGGAGACTTCCCCTGGCGGCGGGTCCCGGGCTACATCGCGGTGCAACTCGTCGGAGCGAGCCTCGCGGCGTGGTTCCTTCACGCGGTGATCGGCGTATCCGCCACCTACGGGTCGAACTATCCGGCACAGGGTTACACCTCGTTCCAGGCATTCCTGATGGAGGTCGCGCTCACGCTCGGGCTGGTCAGCGTCATCCTGGGCACCGCGTCGGGCGCGCAGAACATCGGAATCATCGGCGCCCTCGGAGTCGGGGGCTACATCGCGCTTGCGGGACTGTGGGGCAGCCCCATCTCGGGCACGTCGATGAACCCCGCCCGCACATTCGGGCCCGACCTCGTGGCGCTCGACTTCTCGGACTACTGGGTGTACGTGGCGGGACCGATCGTGGGGGCCGTTCTCGCCGTCGGATTCGCGTTCGTGCTGCGTGGATACGGCGGGGGCCGAAGCGGGTCCGCGGCCGCCCAGGGCGCCCTGGAGACCGAGGTCGTGCGCCCGGACCAGGCGTGAGGACAGGTCGGCCGACAGCCATCCTGGGGTGAACCCCGCCCCGGTGTCTGTGGCCCCGCCTACGCTGGATGGGTGCAGCCCACGCGATCCGTCCGGCCCTTCGAGGTCATCAGCGAGTACGAGCCCTCCGGTGACCAGCCCACAGCGATCGCCGACCTCGCCGCCCGCATCAACGCCGGAGAGACCGATGTCGTGCTGCTGGGTGCCACCGGTACCGGCAAGTCGGCCACCACGGCCTGGCTGGTCGAGGCGGTGCAGCGTCCGACTCTGGTGCTCGCCCACAACAAGACGCTGGCGGCACAGCTGGCCAACGAGTTCCGCGAGCTCATGCCCAACAACGCGGTCGAGTACTTCGTCAGCTACTACGACTACTACCAGCCCGAGGCGTACGTTCCGCAGACGGACACCTTCATCGAGAAGGACTCCTCGGTCAACGCCGAAGTCGAGCGGCTGCGTCACTCCACGACGAACTCGCTGCTGAGCCGGCGTGACGTCATCGTGGTCAGCACGGTGTCGTGCATATACGGACTCGGTGCACCTGAGGAGTACCTCCAGGCCATGGTCGCCCTGCAGGTGGGAGAGACCTACGACCGCGACGCGCTGATCCGCAAGTTCATCGCGATGCAGTACAACCGCAACGACGTCGACTTCTCTCGCGGCAACTTCCGCGTTCGCGGCGACACGATCGAGATCATCCCGGTGTACGAGGAGTACGCCATCCGCATCGAGCTCTTCGGTGACGAGATCGAGGCGCTCTACATGCTGCACCCGCTGACGGGCGATGTCGTCCAGCGCATGGAGGCGGTGCCGATCTTCCCGGCCTCGCACTACGTGGCGGGCACCGAGACCGTCCAGCGCGCGATCGGGACGATCGAGCACGAGCTCGAGCACCGGTTGAAAGAGCTCGAATCGCAGAACAAGCTGCTCGAGGCGCAGCGCCTGCGCATGCGCACCACGTTCGACCTCGAGATGCTGCAGCAGCTGGGCTTCTGCAGCGGCATCGAGAACTACTCCCGCCACCTCGATGGCCGCATGCCGGGGGAGCCGCCGCACACGCTGCTGGACTTCTTCCCCGATGACTTCCTCATGGTCATCGACGAGTCGCACGTGACGGTCCCGCAGATCGGCGCCATGTACGAGGGGGATGCCTCACGCAAGCGCACACTCGTCGAGCACGGGTTCCGCCTGCCGAGCGCCATGGACAACCGGCCGCTGCGATTCGACGAGTTCAAGAACCGCGTCGGACAGACGGTGTACCTGTCGGCGACGCCCGGCCGCTACGAGATGGGGATCGCCGACGGCATCGTCGAGCAGATCATCCGTCCGACGGGCCTCATCGATCCGCAGATCATCGTCAAGCCGTCCAAGGGACAGATCGACGATCTGCTCGAGGAGATCCGCCTGCGCGCGGCGCGGGACGAGCGCGTCCTGGTCACGACGCTCACCAAGAAGATGGCGGAAGAGCTCACCGACTTCCTCGGCGAGCACGGCGTGCGCGTGCGCTACCTGCACTCCGACGTCGACACCCTGCGGCGGGTCGAGCTGCTGAGCGAGCTGCGCTCGGGCGTCTACGACGTGCTCGTGGGGATCAACCTGCTCCGTGAGGGCCTCGACCTTCCCGAGGTGTCGCTGGTGTCGATCCTCGACGCCGACAAGGAGGGCTTCCTCCGCAGCGGCACCTCGCTCATCCAGACGATCGGCCGGGCCGCCCGCAACGTGTCGGGTGAAGTCCACATGTACGCCGACAGGATCACCGACTCGATGCGCAACGCCATCGACGAGACCGATCGTCGCCGCGAGAAGCAGGTCGCCTACAACACGCTGCACGGCATCGATCCGCAGCCGCTGCGGAAGAAGATCGCCGACATCACCGACGCACTCGCCCGCGAGGCATCCGACACCAAGGCGATGCTGGCGCGCAAGGACTCGAGTCGGCTCAAGTCGGGCAAGGGCAAGTCCCCGACTCCGCAGCTGCGGCGCGAGGGCATCGCAGCCGAAGGCGCGGAGCAGCTGGAGGCGACCATCGGCGATCTCAGCAACCAGATGCTGGCGGCGGCGTCCGAGCTGAAGTTCGAGCTCGCGGCGCGTCTGCGCGACGAGGTACAGGACCTCAAGAAAGAGCTGCGCGCCATGGAGCGTGCCGGTCACGCCTGACGCGGGTCGCTAGGCCCCTCAGGGGCAGTGCATGAGCGGTTTGGGCCCACTTCGGTCGAAGGTGTGCGCGGTCATCGGGTGCCCGCACAGCGGGCACGCGCGCTCCGCACGTTCGTTCGATGACGGCGGAGGGGCGGTCTCATATGGGCCGACAGCGGCGGGGCCCGCGAGCCGGATCAAGCGGGTGTTGAACCAGGCGTACCACCCACCGGCCTCGCGGACACGCACACGCAGAGGTCGTCGAGGCTCGGCGGGGTGTTTGTGTGCCATGATGCTTAGTGTACTAAGCAATTGAGGAGCGCGGCGTGTCCCAGGACGATCTGCTCAAGCTGGAGAATCAGCTCTGCTTCGCCGTCGTGACTGCGGCGCGCAATGTCGTGTCGATCTACCGGCCCATACTCGAGCCGCTCGCGCTGACGCATCCGCAGTACCTCGTCATGCTGGCGCTCTGGGAGCGCGCGCCGAGATCGCTGGGCCAGCTGGCCGGCGAGCTGGCGATGGAGCCCGCCACGCTCTCGCCGATGGTGAAGCGGCTGGAGGCGCAGGGAAGGGTCACCCGGACGCGCCGGTCGAGCGACGAGCGGGTCCTCGACATCGACCTCACTCCCGCGGGGCGGGCCCTCCGAGACGACGCCCTCGATGTGCCGCGCCGCGTGATGGCGGTGACCGGGATGGACGTCGCGGAGGTCGCCGGACTGCGGGATGCGCTGACCCGCTTCGCGGGTGCCGGGATCGTCTGACCGGGTCTTCGCCGGTCGGCGGGCGGTCTCGATTGCGTTGCCGTTCTATGAACTCCCTCTCATGACCGTTGGCATACTCACGGGAAACTCTTAGGCTCGCCCTGGCGTGTGACGTCGAAACCCTTCGCGCACGCCGAATCGCCCCACCCGGTCCGATGCAGAGGAACCACCATGCGATCTCGGTCACACACAGACCACACGTCCACCCGTCGGCGTCTCGTCGCTGTCGCAGCCGTCACCGCCGCAGCCCTCGGCGCGAGCGCACTCGTCGTCCCCGCGGCCCACGCCGCACCGGTCGAGGTGCAGATCCTCGCCACGAACGACTTCCACGGCCGACTCGTCGACAACCCGACCGGCGCTGAGGCCGGCGCGGCGGTGCTCGCGGGCGCCGTGAAGCAGCTCCGTGCCGCGAATCCGAACACCGTCTTCGCGGCCGCGGGCGACCTCATCGGCGCCTCGACGTTCGACTCGTTCATCCAGCACGACAAGCCGACCATCGACGCCCTCAACGAGGCCGGGCTCGAGGTGTCGGCCGTGGGCAACCACGAACTCGATCAGGGCTACGACGACCTCGTGAACCGTGTGATGGCCCCGTACCACGCGACGGACAACCCCTATGGGGGCGCGGAGTGGGAGTACATCGCGGCCAACCTCAAGATGCGCGCGACCGGTGACGACGCCGTCCCGGCGACGTGGATCAAGGAGATGGGCGGGGTCCAGGTCGGATTCGTGGGCGCAGTGACCGAAGAGCTTCCCGCTCTGGTGAGCCCCGGCGGCATCGCCGAGATCCAGGTGACCGGGATCGTCGAGTCGGTCAACACCGAGGCCGCCGCGCTCGTCGCCGAAGGCGCCGACCTCGTCGTCATGCTGGTGCACGAAGGCGCGCCCTCGACGAACTGCGAGACGATGGACGACGGCGGACCGTGGGCGTCGATCATCAACAACGTCTCGCCCGACGTCGACGCCATCGTCTCGGGCCACACGCACCTCGCCTACAACTGCTCGTTCCCGATCGCCCAGTGGGCCACCGATGGCCGGGCCGTCACAGACCGCCCCGTCGTCTCGGCGGGGCAGTACGGCAGCAACCTCAACCAGCTCCTGTACACGGTCGACGGTGACACCGGGGAGGTCTCGGCCAAAGCTCAGAACCTGATCACGCTCGAAGCCGCGAACGTGCCCAAGTTCCCTGCAGATCCCGCCACCGCGCAGATCGTCGCCGATGCGGTCGCCGTTGCGAAGGTCGAGGGCGCGAAGCCGCTCGGGCTCGTGGCAGGAGCATTCAACCGAGCGCAGCTCAGCACGACCAACGCTCAAGGCGTTCCGAACGAGAACCGCGGCGGCGAGTCGACGCTGGGCAACCTCGTGGCCGAGGTGCAGCAGTGGGCGACGGAGGCGCCGGAGTCGGGAGCTGCCGAGATCGCCTTCATGAACCCGGGAGGTCTCCGGGCCGACATGCGGGGCACTGACCCCGGTGACGGCAGCTACCCCCGGACCCTGACCTACCGTCAGGCTGCCGACGTGCAGTCGTTCGCGAACACCCTGGTGAACATGCAGCTCACGGGCGCGCAGATCAAGACGGTGCTCGAGCAGCAGTGGCAGCGAAACGCGTTCAACCAACTGCCCACGCGCCCATTCCTGCGCCTCGGCGTCTCGGAAGGCTTCGAGTACACCTACACGCAGGAGACCGTCACCGAGACCCCGATCGACAACCCGGCGACCCCCGACGTCGACGAGTCGCTGGCCGTCTACACGGCGCCCCAGGGCACGGTGACCGGCATGTGGCTGCACGGCGAGCCGATCGATCCCGCACGGATCTACTCCGTCACGGCGAACTCGTTCCTCTCGACCGGTGGCGACAACTTCTTCGAGTTCGCCAAGGGTGCGAACCGTCGCGACACCGGCAAGGTCGATCTCACGGCGATGGTGGACTACATGGCTGCGTTCGCCCAGACCACGCCGCTTCCGGTCGACTACGAGCAGCGCGCAGTGGAGGTCACCTTCCCGGCGGACGCTCCGGCGACGTACGAGCTGGGCGCGACCGTGGCGTTCGATGTGCGCTCGTGGGCGATGTCGACCTCGGCGGATGTCAAGGACGCCGAGATCGTGGTCTCGCTCGGCGACGAGGTACTCGGAACGTTCCCGGTGGACAACACCATCGGTGCGGCCGTGTACGACGACTACGGCACCGCCTCGGTGTCCGTGGAACTGCCCGCCGACGCGACCCCGGGTGCGACGGCGCTCGTCCTGACGGGAACCGCGACCGGCACCACGGTCACGGTGCCGATCAGCACGTTCGACCGTGCCGACAGCGTCGTGCTCGGATTCCCGAACAAGTTCCTCGCCAAGAAGAACTCGGCGATCACGTACACCGTGCTCGTGCTGGCCGAAGGCGGCGTCACCCCGACCGGGGAAGTGACGATCTACGACGGCGACACGGTCCTCACCACTGTGACGCTCGGCGACAAGAATCGCGGCATCGCAAAGGTGAAGCTGCCGGCACTGTCCAAGGGCCTGCACAAGCTTTCGGCGTCGTACGCGGGAAGCGATACGGTCCGCGCGTCCGAGAGCGCGACCGTGCCGGTGCTCGTCTGGTAGGAACCAGGGAAGGCGGGGCCCCCGGCGCCGATGTCGGAGGCCCCGCCTAAACTTGTCTGGTGCCCATCGTCCCTGTCGCCATGCCCGGAAACACCAGCGGAAAACTCAGTGTCCGCGGTGCCCGCGTGCACAACTTGAAGAACGTCGATCTCGACATCCCCCGCGACTCGCTGGTGGTGTTCACAGGGCTCTCCGGCTCGGGCAAGTCCAGCCTCGCGTTCGACACGATCTTCGCCGAGGGCCAGCGCCGCTACGTCGAGTCGCTGAGCGCCTACGCGCGCCAGTTCCTCGGTCAGGTGGACCGGCCCGACGTCGACTTCATCGAGGGCCTCAGCCCGGCCGTGTCGATCGACCAGAAGTCGACCAACCGCAACCCGCGGTCGACGGTCGGCACGATCACCGAGATCCACGACTACATGCGCCTGCTGTGGGCGCGCATCGGGGTGCCCCACTGCCCCGAGTGCGGGGAGGTCATCCAGCGTCAGACCGTCCAGCAGATCGCCGACCAGCTCGTCGAGCTGCCGGACCGCACCCGGTACCAGATCGTCGCGCCCGTCGTCACGCAGAAGAAGGGCGAGTTCGTCGACCTCTTCAAGGAGCTGTCGGCGAAGGGCTACGCCCGAGCGGTGGTCGACGGCGAACTCGTCCAGCTTGCTGAGCCGCCTACGCTGAAGAAGAGCTACAAGCACGACATCGCGGTCGTCGTCGACCGCCTCGTCGCGGCGCCCGACATCCTCAGCCGCGTCACCGACTCCGTCGAGACGGCGATGGGCCTGGCCGGCGGAGTCATTCAGGTCAATTTCATCGACCGCGAGGGCGACGACGCGTGGCAGTCCTTCTCCGAGAAGCTCGCCTGCCCCAACGGCCACCCGCTGCAGCTGACCGAGATCGAGCCCCGCACGTTCTCGTTCAACGCGCCGTTCGGCGCCTGCCCGGCGTGCTCGGGCCTGGGAACACGCATGTCGGTCGACGTCGAGCTCATGATCGGCGACGAGGAGCTCTCCATCCGTGAGGGCGTGCTGATCCCGTGGACCACGCAGGGCAAGGGACTCTTCCAGTACTACGAGCGTCTCCTCGAAGGCCTCGCGCGCGACCTGGACTTCTCGCTGGACACCCCCTGGCGGATGCTGCGCGCCGAGGTCCGCGAGGCAGTCCTGCGCGGCGAGGACTACAAGGTCACCGTCAAGTGGAAGAACCGGTACGGCCGCGAGATGCGGTACTCATCGGGTTTCGAGGGCGTGGTGCCCTACATCGAGCGCCAGTACCTCCAGGCCGAGAGCGACACCCAGCGCCAGCGCTGGTCGGAGTATCTCCGCGAGGTCCCGTGCCCGGTCTGCGACGGCGCCCGCCTCAAGCCGGAGGTGCTGGCCGTGAAGGTCCACGGTCATTCGATAGCGGATGCCTCGCGCCTGAGTCTTGCGGACGCTCAGCGGTACTTCGCCGACCTGCAGCTCACCGAGCGAGAGGCGAAGATCGGCGCGCAGGTGCTGCGCGAGATCCGGCTGCGACTCGACTTCCTCATCCAGGTCGGTCTGACCTACCTGAACCTCAGTCGCTCCGCCGGCTCGCTCTCGGGCGGCGAGGCGCAGCGCATCCGCCTGGCCACCCAGATCGGCTCGGGGCTGACCGGCGTGCTCTATGTCCTCGACGAGCCGTCGATCGGGCTGCACCAGCGTGACAACCGCCGTCTCATCGACACGCTGCTGAAGCTGCGCGATCTGGGCAACACGCTCATCGTGGTCGAGCACGATGAGGAGACGATCCACGCGGCCGACTGGATCGTCGACATCGGCCCGCGCGCCGGCGTCGACGGGGGAGCCGTGGTGCACTCCGGGCCCCTCGAGCAGCTGCTCAAGGAGGCCGAGTCCATCACCGGCGATTACCTCGCCGGACGCCGCGAGGTGCCGACGCCGAAGAAGCGGCGCAAGATCGACAAGAGACGCAAGATCACGGTGGTCGGCGCCCGTGAGAACAACCTCCAGAACGTCACCGTCGATTTCCCGCTCGGCGTGCTCACCGCCGTCACCGGCGTGAGCGGATCAGGCAAGTCGTCGCTCGTGAACGACATCCTCTACGAGGTGCTCGCCACACGACTCAACGGTGCCCGCCGGGTCGCGGGCAAGCACACCCGCGTGCTCGGCACCGAAGAGCTCGACAAGGTCGTGCACGTCGACCAGGGCCCGATCGGCCGCACGCCGCGATCGAACCCCGCCACCTACACCGGAGTCTTCGACCGCATTCGCACGCTCTTCTCCGAGACGCTCGAGGCCAAGGCACGCGGCTACCAGCCCGGCCGCTTCAGCTTCAACGTCAAGGGCGGCCGCTGCGAGGCGTGCTCGGGCGACGGAACCATCAAGATCGAGATGAACTTCCTGCCCGACGTGTACGTCGACTGCGAGGTGTGCCACGGCAAGCGTTACAACCGCGACACCCTCTCGGTCCACTACAAGGGCAAGAACATCGCCGAGGTCCTCGAGATGCCGATCTCCGAGGCGGCTGAGTTCTTCGAGCCGATCCAGGCCATCCACCGATATCTGCGCACACTCGTGGATGTCGGGCTCGGCTACGTGCGCCTGGGGCAGTCGGCGACCACTCTGTCGGGCGGCGAGGCGCAGCGCGTCAAGCTGGCCACCGAGCTGCAGCGACGGTCCAACGGACGCTCGATCTACGTGCTCGACGAGCCGACGACCGGCCTGCACTTCGAGGACGTCCGTCGCCTGCTCGAGGTGCTCGGCGGCCTCGTCGACAAGGGCAACACGGTCATCGTCATCGAGCACAATCTCGACGTCATCAAGAGCGCCGACTGGGTGATCGACCTCGGACCCGAGGGCGGCTCCGGCGGCGGGCAGATCGTCGCGACCGGGACGCCCGAGCAGGTCGCCCGTGTCGAGGGCAGCCACACCGGCGCCTTCCTCGCCGAGGTGCTGGGCGGGGCGCAGGCGGTCCGCAAGGCCGGCTGAGCGAGATGGCCCGCCGCGCACCGACCGTCGCCTACAAGCCCAAGCCGGGGGAGATCCCGACCAACCCCGGCGTCTACCGGTTCCGCGACGCCGACGGCCGTGTCCTCTACGTGGGCAAGGCCAAGAATCTCCGAGCCCGGCTGTCGAACTACTTCGCTCCGCTGCACACCCTGCACGAACGAACCCGGCGCATGGTCACCACCGCGGCCTCGGTCGAATGGACCGTCGTCGACAGCGACGTGGATTCGCTGCAGCTCGAGTACATGTGGATCAAGGAGTTCGATCCGCCTTTCAACGTGCGGTACCGCGACGACAAGTCGTATCCGTTCATGGCCATCACCCTCGCCGACGAGGCTCCGCGCGTGATCGTGACGCGCAACCGCCGGATCCCGGGCGCCAAGTACTTCGGCCCGTACCCGAAGGTGTGGGCGGTCCACGACACGATCGACCTGATGATCAAGGTCTTCCCGATCCGCACCTGCAGCGACTCGTCGTACAAGAAGGCGATGGCCTCCGGCCGTCCCTGCTTCCCGGGTCAGATCGGACGATGCGGGGGGCCCTGTTCCATGCGGGTGTCCATCGAGGAGCACCGCGCCATCGTCGAGGACTTCATCGCGTTCATGGCGGGCAGCGATCAGCGTTTCGCGAAAGAGCTCAATGCGCGCATGCGCGAGGCGTCGGCGGCGATGGACTATGAGGCAGCCGCGACGTACCGTGATCGCCTCCAGGCGATCGACGCCGTGCTGAGCAAGAGCGCCCTCGTGCTGGCGCCCGACACCGATGCGGACCTGTTCGGGATCGCCGAGGACGAGCTCGCGGCGGCCGTCCAGCATTTCGTGATCCGGGGCGGCCGTGTGCGCGGTGTCCGTGCGACCACGATCGAGAAGGAGCTCGACATCGCCGGCGGCGATCTCGTCGATCAGGTCCTGCAGCGCACCTACGGCAATGCGACGGGCGCCGACATCCCGAAACAGGTCCTCGTCCCTGCGATGCCCGACGACGCGGCCGACCTCGAGGAGTGGCTGCGTGAGCGACGCGGCAAGTCCGTGACGATCCAGATCGCCCAGCGGGGACGCAAGGCCGACCTCATGCGCACGGCGACCCTCAACGCCCAGCAGGCGCTCGTGCTCCACAAGACCCGCCGCACGAGCGACTACCTCGCGCGCACCCAGGCGCTCACCGACCTCCAGGAGGCGCTGGACCTCGCCGAGGCGCCGCTGCGCATCGAGTGCTTCGACGTCTCGCATCTCGGCGGCACGAACGTCGTCGCCTCGATGGTCGTCTTCGAGGACGGGCTGCCGCGCAAGGACCAGTACCGCTCCTTCGGTGTTTCCGAGACGACGGACGACACCGACTCGATCTATCAGGTGCTCCGGCGGCGGCTGGCCTATCTCGACCGTCCCGAAGAGGCCGAGCAGGCGCCGGTCGAGCCCACCGCCGACGGCGAGGTCGTCACCGAGCGTCGCCGCGCCCGCTTCGCATATCGCCCGCAGCTGCTCGTGGTCGACGGCGGCAAGCCGCAGGTGGAGGCGGCGGCGCGCGCGCTTCGCGACGCCGGGCACGAAGAGGTGGCGCTGTGCGGCATCGCCAAGCGGCTCGAGGAGGTGTGGCTGCCGGGGGAGGAGTACCCGGTCATCCTGCCGCGGACCTCTGAGGCGCTCTACCTCCTGCAGCGCCTGCGCGACGAGGCCCACCGCTTCGCGATCACGCACCAGCGCAGGCGCCGTCGCCGCGACATCCAGAGCGTCCTCGCGGAGGTTCCCGGCCTCGGCGATGCGCGCATCAAGGCCCTCCTGCGCCGCTTCGGCTCGGTGGCGGCGCTCAAGCAGGCCACCCCTGCCGAGATGGCGGAGCTGCCCGGGGTGGGGCCCAAGCTCGCGGCGGCGATCCACGCGCACCTCTCCGGTGGGTAGGCTGGTCCCGACGACGGGGGTGGTCATGACCGAGCAAGCACGCCGCGAGGCCGGCGAGGTGCTCATCGTCACCGGCATGTCGGGAGCCGGGCGCTCCACGGCGGCCAACGCGCTGGAGGACCTCGACTGGTACGTCGTCGACAACCTCCCGCCGCAGATGCTCAAGCCGCTGCTCGACCTCACCGAGCTCGCGGGCGGTGTCCTTCCGCGGGTCGCCGTCGTCGTCGACGTGCGCGGTCGCGACCTGTTCTCCGATCTCCCCGAGGCGATGCGCGCGCTCCGCGAGCGTCGTCAGATCCGGCTCATGTTCCTGGATGCCGCAGACGACGCGCTCGTGCGCCGGTTCGAGGCAGTCCGCCGCCCGCACCCGCTGCAGGGCGATGGCACGATCCTCGACGGCATCCGGGTCGAGCGAGAGCGCCTGGCGGCGGTTCGCGAGAGCGCGGACGTGATCATCGACACCTCCACGTACAACATCCATCAGCTCGCGACGCAGGTGACGGAGCTGTTCACCGCCGAGAACGCGGCGCGGCACACGCTCACCCTGCTCAGCTTCGGCTTCAAGTACGGCCTCCCGCCCGACGCCGACATGGTCGCCGACATGCGCTTTCTCCCGAATCCCTTCTGGACCGAGGAGCTCCGTCCGCTCACCGGCGAGAGCGGCGAGGTCCGCGATTTCGTGCTCGCACAGCAGGGCGCGGCCGAGTTCGTCGACGCGTACGCGGCCGCGCTGCGCCCGGTGCTCGAGGGGTACCAGCGCGAGAACAAGCGCCACTCCGTCGTCGCCATCGGTTGCACCGGCGGCAAGCACCGTTCCGTCGTGATGACGCGCGAACTCGCCGAGCGCCTGGCGACGGTTCCGGGCGTCGCCGTTCGCATCAAGCATCGGGATCTCGGCCGCGAGTGACCGGGC
This sequence comes from uncultured Actinomycetota bacterium, assembly GCA_963754635.1. Taxonomy (GTDB): domain Bacteria; phylum Actinomycetota; class Actinomycetes; order Actinomycetales; family Microbacteriaceae; genus Microbacterium. The sequence goes on from CAVWGM010000003.1 coordinate 1,132,023, forward strand.
CGCGAAGCCTTCGCGCCCCGAGTAGGCTGGACCGTCGTTCCCCACCCCTCGCAAAGGAGTCCCGTGTCGCTGACCGCTGACGTGAAGGCCGAGCTGATCACCGTGCGCGACCCGCGCCCGACGGCGCGGGTGGCCGAGCTCACCTCTCTCCTGCGGTTCTCCGGGGGCCTGCACTCGATCGCCAATCGCGTCGCTGTGGAGGCGGAGCTGGACTCCGACGTCCTGGCCCGCCGCACCGCGCGCGACCTGATGGAGCTCTACGGCGTCCGCCCCGAGCTCGTCCACGTCCAGGGCTCGGGTGCGAGGAGCGGCAGCCACTTCGCGGTGCGCGTCATCGACGGCGGCGAGACACTCGCCCGGCAGACCGGCCTGCTCGACCAGCGACGACGCCCGGTGCGCGGCCTCCCGAACAAGCTCACGACCGGTTCGCGCGCCGACCTCGCCGCGATCTGGCGCGGCGCGTTCCTGGCGGCGGGCTCGCTCAGCGAGCCCGGTCGCTCTGCCGCGCTCGAGATCACCTGCCCGTCCTCCGAGGCCGCGATGGCGCTCGTGGGGGCGGCCCACCGCCTCGGCATCCCGGGCAAGGCTCGCGAGGTTCGCGGCATCCCGCGCGTCGTGGTCCGCGAAGGCGAGGCGATCCGCGCCGCCCTCGCCGCCATGGGCGCCGAGAAGGCCGCCGCAGATTGGGATCAGCTGCGTCAGCGCCGTGAGGTGCGTGCCGGCGTCAACCGTCTCGTCAACTTCGACGACGCCAACCTGCGCCGCTCCGCCCAGGCCGCCGTCGCCGCGTGCGCGAGGGTCGAGCGTGCGCTCGAGATCCTCGGCGACGACGTGCCCGAGCACCTGCGCGAAGCGGGTGACCTGCGCCTGGCGCATCGCGACGCCAGCCTCGACGAGCTCGGCCATCATGCCGACCCGCCGCTGACGAAGGATGCCGTCGCCGGACGCATTCGCCGGCTGCTCGCCATGGCCGACAAGAAGGCGGACGTCGAAGGGCTTCCCGGCACCGAGTCGGCTGTTCCCGCCGGCATCGAGGACTGAGTCCCGCAGCGCTCGAGCGGATCCCCCTAGATCGCGTCATGCAGGGAAGCAACCCCCTCCCTGTGGTGTTGCCGCTCAGTAGGATGAAAACGTCCCCCTCGCTGCGCCGGGGAGCCTCGGCGCGCGCCGAACGGAAGAAGAGAACATGGCGAAATACACGTTGCCCGACCTCCCGTACGACTACGCCGCCCTCGAGCCGCACATCAGCGGCAAGATCATGGAGCTGCACCACAGCAAGCACCACCAGGCGTACGTCACCGGAGCCAACACGGCCCTCGACCAGCTCGCCGAAGCGCGCGACTCCGGCAACCTGGCGAACGTCAACAAGCTCGAGAAGGACCTCGCGTTCAATCTCGGCGGTCACGTCAACCACTCGATCTTCTGGACCAACCTGTCGCCCGAGGGCGGCGGCCAGCCCGAGGGCGAGCTGAAGGCGGCCATCGACGAGTTCTTCGGCGGCTTCGACAAGTTCCAGGCGCACTTCACCGCTGCGGCCACGGGCATCCAGGGCTCGGGCTGGGCGGTGCTGAGCTGGGATCCCATCGGCGAGCAGCTGATCATCCAGCAGCTTTTCGACCAGCAGAGCAACACCGCTCAGGGCACCGTCCCGATCTTCCAGCTGGACATGTGGGAGCACGCCTTCTACCTCGACTACCTCAACGTGAAGGCCGACTACGTCAAGGCCGTGTGGAACATCGCGGACTGGCAGAACGTTGCTCGCCGCCTCGATGCAGCCCGCGAGAAGACTTCGGGCCTGCTGGTACTGTCATAACCAGGTGCGGCGTCCTGGTGGTACGCCCGCCAGGACGCCGTTGTCCTTGCCTGATGCAATTACCGCGCACTCGCGCACGACATATCTAGGGGAAATTCCGTGGCTGTCAAGATCGGGATCAACGGCTTCGGCCGTATCGGACGTAACTACCTCCGCGCGGCCCTCGCGCAGGGAGCGGACCTCGACATCGTGGCGGTGAACGACCTCACCGACAACAAGTCGCTGGCGCACCTCCTGAAGTACGACTCCGTCGGCGGCGTGCTGACTGAGGATGTCTCGTACGACGCAGAGTCGATCACCGTGGGCGGCAAGAAGATCCGTGTCTTCGAGGAGCGCGACCCCGCGAACCTTCCCTGGGGCGAGCTCGGCGTGGACATCGTCATCGAGTCCACCGGCCGCTTCACGAACGCCGTCGACGCCAAGAAGCACGTGACCGGCGGCGCGAAGAAGGTCCTCATCTCGGCTCCCGCGACCGGTGACGACGTCACCATCGTCATGGGCGTCAACGAGGGCGACTACAACCCCGAGACCGACGTCATCATCTCGAACGCGTCGTGCACCACGAACTGCCTGGCGCCTCTCGCCAAGGTCTTCAACGACGCCTTCGGCATCGAGCGCGGCTTCATGATGACCGCTCACGCCTACACCGCCGACCAGAACCTCCAGGACGGCCCGCACAGCGACCTCCGCCGCGCGCGCGGTGCCGCGATCAACATCGTTCCCGCCTCGACCGGCGCCGCAAAGGCCATCGGCCACGTCCTGCCCGAGCTCAACGGCAAGCTGAGCGGCTCCTCGTACCGCGTTCCGGTCCCCACCGGCTCCATCGTCGACCTGACGATCGTCACGTCGACCGAGGGCCTCACGGTCGACCAGGTCAACGCCGCCTACAAGACCGCCGCAGCCGACGGTCGCCTCGCCGGCTACCTCGAGTACACCGAGGACCCGATCGTCTCCAGCGACATCCAGGGCAACCCGCACTCGTCGATCTTCGACTCGGAGCTGACCAACGTCAGCGGCAACCTGGTCAAGGTCTCCGCGTGGTACGACAACGAGTGGGGCTACTCCAACCGTCTCGTCGACCTCACCGAGTACGTGGCCGAGAGCCTCTGAGCCACACCATGACTCTGCGCACCCTCGAATCGCTGGGTTCGCTCGCAGGCAAGCGCGTCATCGTCCGCTGTGACCTCAACGTTCCTCTTCAGGACGCGGTCATTGCGGACGATGGCCGTGTGCGGGCATCCCTTCCCACGCTGAACGCTCTCATCAACGAGGGTGCCCGCCTGGTCATCTGCTCCCACCTCGGCCGTCCTGACGGCGCGCCCGACGCCAAGTACAGCCTTGCGCCCGTCGCCCAGCGGCTGTCGGAGCTGCTCGGCAAGCCCGTCGCCTTCGCACGCGACACCGTGGGCGAGTCCGCTCACGAGGCGGTCGCCGCACTCGAGGACGGCGAGGTCGCGGTCATCGAGAACCTGCGCTTCAACGCCGGGGAGACGTCGAAGGACGCGGGGGAGCGGCGCGTGTTCGCCGAGCAGCTCGCCGAGCTCGGTGACGCTCTGGTCTCGGACGGCTTCGGAGTCGTGCACCGCAAGCAGGCCTCGGTCTACGAACTGGCCGAGATCGTGCCGTCCGCCGCCGGGCTGCTGATCGCGGCGGAACTCGACGTGCTCGACCGGCTCACCGAGAACCCGGAGCGGCCCTACACCGTCGTGCTCGGCGGCTCGAAGGTCAGCGACAAGCTCGGGGTCATCTCGCACCTCCTGCCGCGCGTGGACCGCATCCTGGTCGGCGGCGGCATGCTGTTCACCTTCCTCGCCGCACAGGGACACAAGGTCGCCTCGAGCCTCCTCGAGGCGGACCAGCTCGACACGGTGCGCGAGTACATGCGCATCGCGAACGAGTCGGGCGTCGAGCTCGTCCTCCCGACCGACGTGGTGGTCGCCTCGAAGTTCGGCGCGGATGCCGAGCACGTCATCACCCCCGCCGACGCCATCGAAGAGACCCCGTTCGGCGCATCCGGCCTCGGCCTCGACATCGGTCCCGACACGAGCGCACGCTTCGCCGAGCTCATCCGCAGCTCCAGGACCGTGTTCTGGAACGGACCGATGGGCGTGTTCGAGCTCGCCCCGTTCGCAGCGGGCACGAAGGCCGTCGCGCAGGCACTCACCGACGTCGACGGGCTGTCCGTGGTCGGCGGCGGCGACTCGGCCGCAGCGGTTCGTCAGCTCGGATTCACCGACGACGAGTTCGGCCACATCTCGACGGGCGGGGGCGCCAGCCTCGAGTTCCTCGAAGGCAAGAAACTTCCCGGATTGGAGATCCTCGGTTGGCACTGACAACTCGCACCCCGCTCATCGCAGGCAACTGGAAGATGAACCTCGACCACCTGCAGGCGGTCGCGTTCGTCCAGAAGCTGCACTGGACGCTCAAGGATGCCAAGCACGAGGACGGCACGGTCGAGACGGCCCTGTTCCCGCCTTTCACCGACCTGCGCACCGTGCAGACGCTGCTCGACGCCGACAAGATCCCGTTCGCCCTCGGCGCCCAGGACATCTCGGCGCACGATTCCGGCGCGTACACGGGTGAGGTGTCGGGGGCGTTCCTGGCCAAACTCGCCAACACCTACGTCATCATCGGGCACTCGGAGCGTCGCGAGTACCACCACGAGGGCGACGAGATCGTGGCCGCGAAGGTGCAGGCGGCGCTGAAGCACGGTCTCGTGCCGGTGATCTGCGTCGGCGAGACCGCGGACGATCTCGAGAAGTTCGGCGCGAGCGCCGTTCCGGTCGGGCAGCTGCAGGCCGCGCTCGAGGGTGTCAAGGCGGATGCCGATATCGTCGTGGCGTATGAGCCGGTGTGGGCGATCGGCTCCGGTCAGGCGGCGACGCCCGACCAGGCGCAGGAAGTCTGCGCCAAGCTGCGCGACGTGATCGCCGACAAGCTCGGAGCGGATGCCGCGGCCCGCACCCGCGTGCTGTACGGCGGATCGGTCAAGTCCTCCAACATCGCGAGCTTCATGCGCGAGCCCGACGTCGACGGCGCCCTGGTGGGCGGTGCGAGCCTTGTCGTGGATGAGTTCGCCGCAATCATCCGGTACCAGAAGCACGTCGGCGTCTGACCGGTATACTCGACCCTTGTGCGATCGGCGACTGATCGCGGCGAAAGGCTTCAACGACTGTGCAGATCCTCGAGTTCGTCCTGCAGGTGCTCCTCGGTATCACGAGCCTCCTGCTGACCCTCCTCATCCTGCTCCACAAGGGGCGCGGCGGCGGCCTGTCCGACATGTTCGGCGGCGGCATGACGTCGGCGCTCGGCTCGTCCGGACTTGCTGAGCGCAACCTCAACCGGTTCACGGTGATCCTCGCTCTGACGTGGTTCGTCGCGATCGTGGCGCTGGGCCTCATCACGAAGTTCCAGGCCATCTGATGGCCACCGGAGGCAACGCCATCCGCGGCACTCGCGTGGGCGCCGGCCCCATGGGCGAGCAGGACCACGGCTTCCACGCCGATCGCGTCTCGATCTCGTACTGGGACGCCCTCGGCAACGAGACGGTGCGCTACTTCGCAGCAGGCATCGCGGAGGAAGAGATCCCCGAGACGATCGACTCTCCTCACTCGGGCCTGCCCGCAGGTCGCGACAAGGAGAACCCGCCCGCGCTCGCCAAGACCGAGCCGTACAAGACCCACCTGGCTTATGTGAAAGAGCGCCGCACCGAAGAAGAGGCCGACGCCCTTCTCGACGACGCTCTCCAGCAGCTGCGCGACCGGCGCGGCCAGAGCTGAGACACCCAGAACAAGCAGAAGAGCGGATGCCGTCGGCATCCGCTCTTCTGCTGTTCATGGCTGACGCGGGTCAGTACTCGCGATCGATGAGCTCCGGCGGGACCTGCGCGGCGGCGGCCTCGTCGACGAAGAAAACCGTGCGCTTGCGGCCCTTGGCGCCCGCGGCCGGGACGCCGGCATAGCTCGCGCCCGCCAAGGCCAGACCGAGCGCAGCGGCCTTGTCGGCGCCGGAGAGCACCATCCACACCCGTTTGGAGCTGTTGATCACCGGACGCGTCATGCTGACCCGCTCGGGCGGCGGCTTGGGGGAGTCCCGCACCGCGACCACAGACCGATCGGTGATGAGGATCTCGGGTCGGTCGGGGAACAGCGACGCGATGTGTCCGTCAGGCCCGACGCCCAGGAAGCATACGTCGAACGACGGCCAGGCGCCCTCCGAGCTGGGAAAGCGGGCGAGTTCGTCCGCGTAGGCCTCGGCGGCGGCGTCGAGGTCGATACCCTCGCCGCCGGCGGCGGGAGCGTGGATGTTCGCCGCGGGGATCTCGAGCGCGTCCAGCAGCGCCGCGCGCGCCTGCTTCTCGTTGCGATCGGCATCTGCGCGCGGGACGAACCTCTCGTCGCTCCACCAGAAGTGCACGCGCGACCAGTCGATCTCTGAGACGCGCGGGTTCTTTGCCGCAGCCGCGAGCACACCGGACCCCATCGATCCGCCGGTCAGCGAGACGTGCGTGAGCTTGCCCTCGGCGACGCGCTTGGCGACGCGGCCGAGGAATCGTGCGGCGACGGATTCGGCGAGCGAGGTGGGATCCGGACTGATGACCACGCGCTTCTCGGCCCAGGCCTCAACCATGACGTTCACTCGTCCGCAGAACCGTCATGCGCTGTGCGTCTCCTTCGCCGCCGGAGGGTCGAGCAGTTCCCATCCCTCGGTGATCACTCGACCATACAGGACGTCGGGATCGAGGCGACGGAGCTCCTCGGCCAGGCACTCGCGCAGTGTGCGGCGCGGGAAGGCGAGCTCGTGACTGGGCTGACCGGGCTGCGTGAGGATCGCCGCGGCGGACGTCGGACGCTCCAGGAGCACCTCTCCGCTCGGGCGCACGAGCGCGACCGACTTGATGCCGTGCGGCCACTCGTCAGCGTCGAGATACGCCCAGTCGACCGGCACGTCCAGTGCCAGGCGCAGCCAGGCCGCCAGCAGCGCGGTCGAGGGGGAGTCCGCCGCACCGCGCACGCGCACGGCGGTGACCGCTTCGTACGGCGGCTGGTCGAGGATCGCTGCCAGCTGTTCGCGCCAGCGGGTGAGGCGGGTCCAGGCCAGGTCGGTGTCGCCGGGGGCGTACTGCTCTCCGAGCGAAGCGACCCATGAAGACGGGTCGGACTTCGTCGCCGCGTCGGTGATGCGTCGCTGGGCGATTCGTCCGATCGAGGTCTTCGAGATCGACTCGGGTGTCTTGTTGGGCCACCACACGACCACAGGGGCGTCGGGAAGGAGCAGGCCCGTCACGAAGCTCTCGAGGTTCGAGCGTCCGGCCTCGCCGAAGATGCGCAGCGTGATGACCTCGCTGGCCCCGGCGTCGCCGCCGACGCGGATCTGCGCGTCCAGGCGGGGGTCGGGCGAGTCGCCGTCGATCATCAGCACGATGACGCGCATCGGATGCTCCCGCGACGCGTCGTTGGCGGCCTCGATGACCTCTTCGGCGGCGCCCTCGCGGGTCACGATGATCAGGGTGAGCACACGGCCGAGCGCGACAGCGCCACCCTCCTCGCGCACGCTCACGAGCGCACGGGAGATCTTGCTGACGGTGGTGTCGGGAAGATCGACGATCACGGGCGTCTCCAGCTTCGTCCGTCGCGGGCGAGCATCTCGTCCGCGGATGCCGGGCCCCACGACCCGGGTGAGTACTGCTCGAGCGGTCCGCCCTCAGCCGACCAGAACTCCTCGATCGGGTCGAGGATCTTCCAGGAGAGCTCTACCTCCTCGTGGCGCGGGAACAGCGGCGGATCGCCGAGGAGGACGTCGAGGATGAGGCGCTCGTAGGCTTCCGGGCTGTCCTCGGTGAACGCGTGGCCGTAGCCGAAGTCCATCGTGACGTCGCGGACCTGCGCGCCGGCGCCGGGCACCTTCGAGCCGAACCGGATCGTCACGCCCTCGTCCGGCTGCACGCGGATGACCAGCGCGTTCTGCCCTTGGCCGGACGTCTGGTTGCGGGCGAACAGGAGCTCCGGAGCGCGTTTGAAGACGACGGCGATCTCGGTCACACGCCGACCGAGCCGCTTGCCCGCGCGCAGGTAGAACGGCACGCCGGCCCAGCGACGGGTGTTGATCTCGAGCGTGATGGCGGCGTAGGTCTCGGTGGTCGACTCCGGGTTCATGCCGTCTTCGTCGAGGAACCCGAGCACCTTCTCGCCGCCCTGCCAACCGCCGGCATACTGTCCGCGCGAGGTCGAGCGGGAGAGGTCGTCAGGCAGCGTCACCGCAGCAAGAACCTTCTCCTTCTCGGCGCGCAGCTCCTTCGCGTCGAACGAGATCGGTTCCTCCATCGCCGTCAGCGCGAGCAGCTGGAGGAGGTGGTTCTGGATGACGTCACGCGCTGCGCCGATGCCGTCGTAGTAGCCGGCGCGCCCGCCGACGCCGATGTCCTCGGCCATCGTGATCTGGACGTGGTCGACGTAGTTGCGGTTCCACAGCGGCTCGTAGAGCTCGTTCGCGAAGCGCAGGGCCAGAATGTTCTGGACCGTCTCCTTGCCCAGATAGTGGTCGATGCGGAAGATCGAGTCCGTCGGGAAGGTCGAGCTCACGGCGTCGTTGAGTTCCCGCGCCGAAGCCAGGTCGTGCCCGAACGGCTTCTCGATCACGACGCGTCGCCAGCGGTCGGGCTGGTCGGCGGTGTCGTCGACGAGCCCCGATGCCCGCAGCTGCTGCGCCACGAGAGCGAAGTCACGCGGCGGGATCGAGAGGTAGTAGGCGTGGTTGCCCATGGTCCCTCGTTCGACGTCCAGCTTCTCGACGGTCTCGCGCAGCCGCACGAACGCCTCGGCGTCGCCGAACTCACCCGAGACGAACCGGATGCCCTGCAGCAGCTGCTGCCAGGTCTCCTCGCGGAACTCGGTGCGGGCATGCTGGCGCACGGCCTCGTACACGACCTTCACGAAGTCCTGGTCTTCCCAGTCGCGTCGGGCGAACCCTACGAGGGCGAACCCCGGGGGCAGAAGTCCGCGGTTGGCCAGGTCGTACACGGCGGGCATGAGCTTCTTGCGAGCGAGGTCTCCGGTCACGCCGAAGATGACGAGCGCGCTCGGTCCCGCGATGCGGTTGAGGCGTCGATCTTCCGGGTCGCGCAGGGGGTTCCGGCCGCGCGAGATCTCGACTGTCATCGGGGAGCGGGTCTCCTACTGGGCCGCTTCGAAGAGCGAGAGCACTTCGATGCGGGGATCGGTGAGAGTCAGGGTGACGACCGGCCGGCCGTGCTCGGCGAGAACGCTGGCGTCACCGGCGGCCTGCGCCTGGATGAGCTGGCCGAAGGTGAACGGGCGCTCCGGAATCTCGAGGTCGACGTCGGTCTGCTCGAGGATCTGCAGGAAGACGCCGTTGGCGGGACCGCCCTTGTGGAACTGTCCGGTCGAATGCAGGAACCGGGGGCCCCACCCGAACGTGGCCGGGCGACCCGAGTCGGCGGCCACGAGCTCGCGCAGGCCCGGGAGCTGGTCCAGTTCGAGTCGGTTGACGTACGCCTGGATCGAGACGTACCCGTCTTCGGGGAGCTGCGCCCACAGTGCATCGAGCACGCCGGCGACGGTTCCGCTGGCGGCCAAGGCGGGATCCGACACGCGGACTTCGACGCCCTCGACGGTGAAGGCCGGAGCGGCCTGCTCCGGTCGGGAGTCGAGAAGACCACGCGTGGCGATCTTCGCCGACTCGACGTCCGGCTGGTCGAACGGGTTGATGCCGAGCATCTTGCCGGCGATCACGGTGGCGTACTCCCACACGACGAACTGGGCGCCGAGGGAGCCGCTGATCAGGATCTCGTCGGTGTGGTGCTCGAAGAGATGGAACTTCTTGGCCTCGTCGACCAGGCGTACGATCTGCAGGTCGGCGGGCTTGTTCTCGACCTCCGGCGACACCGGCAGCAGAACCACGGGCAGGATGCCGGTGCCCTCCTTGCCGGTCGACTCGGCGACGAGCTGCTCGATCCAGTCGGGCAGGCCCAGGATGTGCGTCCCGTCGGTGACGAGCCCGAGCTTGTCGCGGCGTCGCAGCGTCGGATTGCCGTCCTGGCCGCCCGCGATCGCCGCGGCCAGGACGAGCGCCGGGTTCTCCGGGCTGTCGATCGCGACCTCGAGGAGCGTCGCCTCGGCCTCGTCGAGCAGCTCGCCGATGTCGACGCCGGCCAGGCCTGTGGGCACGAGCCCGAAGGCGGTGAGCGCCGAGTAGCGACCGCCGACGGTGGGGTCGGCGTTGAAGACGGTGTAGCCGTCGGCGCGCGCGGCCTGGTCCATCGGCGAGCCGGGGTCGGTCACGACCACGATGCGCTCGAGCGGGTCGATGCCGAGGTCGCGGAAGGCCGCTTCGAAGGCGCGCTTGGCGGAGTCGGTCTCGACGGTGGCGCCGGACTTCGACGACACGACCAGAACGGTCTTCGACAGGTCTCCGGCCTGAGCATCGCCGTCGAGCGCCGCGAGCACCTGGCCGGGGGCCGTGGAGTCGAGGATCACCAGCGGCACGCCGGCCGTCTGGGCGATGACCTCGGGCGCGAGCGACGAACCGCCCATGCCGGCGAGGACGACGCGGGTGACGCCCTTCGCGGCGAGCTGCTGGCGCAGCGCCTCGATCTGCGGCACGAGCGGGCGCGAGACGGTGACCGCCTCCACCCAGCCGAGACGCTTGGACGCCTCGTCCTCGGCTTCGGGACCCCACAGCGACGCATCGCCGGCCGTGATACCCGACGCGACCAGACTCGAGACCAGGCCGGGCAGGGTCGCTTCTACGACCGACTTGACGTGGCCGCTCAGGTGGATGTCGAAGCTCATCGTGCTCCCTCGAGGGCCGTCTTGACGGTGCCCTGCAGGTCGTGCCACGAGGCGATGAACTTCTCGACGCCCTCGTCCTCGAGGAGCTGCGTGACGTCGTCCAGGTCGATCCCGACGGCGGCCAGGTCGGCGAACACCTTGTGCGCGGCCTCGTAGGTGCCGGTGATGGTGTCGCCGGCGATCACTCCGTGGTCGAAGGTCGCCTCGAGCGTCTTCTCCGGCATGGTGTTGACGGTGCCGGGAGCCACGAGCTCGGTGACGTACAGCGTGTCGGGGAGCGCCGGGTCCTTGACGCCGGTCGATGCCCACAGCGGACGCTGGACGTTCGCGCCGAGCTTGATGAGGTCGGCAGCGCGGGTCTCCGCGAACTTCTGCTCGAACAGCTCGTAGGCGAGGCGGGCGTTCGCGACGCCCGCGAGCGACTTCAGGCCGATGGCCTCGTCGGTACCGATCGCGACGAGCCGCTTGTCGACTTCGCTGTCGACGCGCGACACGAAGAACGAGGCGACGGAGTGGATCGACGACAGGTCGAAGTCGGCGCTGTGCGCGCGCTCGAGGCCCGCGAGGTACGCGTCGATGACCTCGGAGTAGCGCTCGAGGCTGAAGATCAGCGTCACATTGACGCTGATCCCCGCCGCGATGACCTCGGTGATTGCCGGCAGGCCGGCCTTCGTCGCGGGGATCTTGATGAGCACGTTCTCGCGCCCGACCCGCTCGTAGAGCTTCTTTGCCTGGACGATCGTCTCGGCGGTGTCGTGCGCGAGGTCGGGGGAGACCTCGATCGACACGCGGCCGTCTACGCCCTTGGTCGCCTTGTAGACGGGGAGGAAGATGTCGGACGCATCACGCACGTCGTCCGTGGTCGCGGCGAAGATCGTCTCGTCGACGTCTGCACCCGCCTGGGCGAGCTCGGCGATCTGAGCGTCGTACGCTTCCGCGCCACCGCCGATGGCGGCCTGGAAGATGCTCGGGTTCGTGGTCACGCCGGTGATGTTGCGGGTCTGGATGAGTTCGGCGAGGTTGCCCGAGGTGATCCGGTCGCGTGACAGGTCGTCGAGCCAGATGCTGACGCCGGCGGCGGCGAGCTGTTCGGTGGGGGTGCTCATGCGTTGTCCTTAAGGGTCTCGCGGGCCGCCTCGACGACGGCGTCGGCGGTGATGCCGAACTTCTGGAACAGGGTCTTGTAGTCGGCCGAAGCGCCGAAGTGGTCGATGGCGACCGAGCGTCCCCGGTCTCCGACGATGCCGCGCCACGACAGGGCGGAGCCCGCCTCGACGGACACGCGTGCGGTGACGGATGCCGGAAGCACCGACTCGCGGTACGCGGCATCCTGCTCCGCGAACCACTCGAGCGACGGAGCCGAGACGACGCGGGCGTTGACGCCCTCGGCGGCCAGGGTCTCGCGCGCCGAGACGGCGAGCTGGACCTCGGAGCCGGTCGCGATGAGGATCACGTCCGGCGTTCCATTGGGGGCCTCGGCCAGGACATACGCGCCCTTGACAGCGTTCGCGGCAGAGGCGAACTCGTCACCGGATGCCGCCCCCGCGCCGCGCACGAACACCGGGATGTTCTGACGGGTGAGCGCGATGCCCGCGGGACCGCCGCGGCGGCGCAGGAGCTCGAGCCACACGACGCTCGTCTCGTTGGCGTCCGCGGGACGCACCACGGCGAAGTTGGGGATCGCACGCAGGGTGGCGATCTGCTCCACCGGCTGGTGCGTGGGGCCGTCCTCGCCGAGGGCGACGGAGTCGTGGGTCCAGACGAAGATCGACGGGATGTCCATCAGCGCGGCCAGACGCACCGACGGGCGCATGTAGTCGCTGAAGATCAGGAACGTGCCGCCGAACGCGCGAGTGGGGCCGTGCAGCACGATGCCGTTGACGATCGCGCCCATGGCGTGCTCGCGGATGCCGAAGTGCAGCACCCGGCCGTAGGGGTCGCCCGACCACTCGTGCGTCGACCACTGCGCCGGGATGAAGGACTTGGCGTCCTTGATCGTCGTGAGGTTCGACTCGGCGAGGTCGGCCGAGCCGCCCCAGAGCTCGGGGAGCTCGGCGGCGAGGGCGTTGATCACGGTGCCCGACGCGGCGCGCGTGGACACCTCTTTGCCGCCCTCGAAGACGGGGAGCGCGTCGTCGATGCCATCGGGGAGCTCGCCCGCCTGCAGACGGTCGAACAGCGCCTTGCGCTCGGGGTTGGCGGCGGCCCACGCATCGAACGACTGCTGCCACTCGGCGCGCTCCTCGGCGGCGCGGTCCTTGAGCGAACGCGTGTGCGCGATCACATCGTCGGCGACGACGAAGGACTGATCGGGGTCGAAGCCGAGCACCTTCTTGGTCGCGGCCAGCTCGTCGGCGCCGAGCGCCGAGCCGTGGATCTTGCCGGTGTTCTGCTTGCCGGGCGAGGGCCAGCCGATGATCGTGCGCAGCACGATGAGCGACGGCTTGTCGGTCTCGCCCTTGGCGGCCTCGATGGCGGTGTACAGCTCGGCGACGTCCTCGACGTACTCGCCGCTCTTCTTCCAGTCGACGGTCTGCACGTGCCAGCCGTAGGACTCGTAGCGGGCCGCGACGTCCTCGGTGAAGGCGACGTTGGTGTCGTCCTCGATCGAGATCTGGTTGGAGTCGTAGATGGCGATGAGGTTGCCGAGGCCCTGGTGGCCGGCGAGGCTCGACGCCTCGGAGGTCACGCCCTCCTGCAGGTCGCCGTCGCCGGCGATGACGTAGATGTGGTGGTCGAACGGCGAGGTGCCCGCCGGTGCCTCCGGGTCGAACAGTCCGCGCTCGTAGCGGGCGGCGTACGCGAAGCCCACGGACGAGGCCAGGCCCTGGCCGAGCGGGCCGGTCGTGATCTCGACGCCGTCGGTGTGGCCGAACTCGGGGTGACCCGGCGTGAGCGAGCCCCACGTGCGCAGCGCCTTGAGGTCGTCCAGCTCGAGGCCGAAGCCGCCCAGGTAGAGCTGCACGTACTGCGTGAGCGAGGAGTGCCCGGCCGACAGGATGAAGCGGTCGCGCCCCACCCAGTGCGTGTCCGCGGGGTCGTGGCGCAGCACGCGCTGGTAGAGCAGGTACGCCGCCGGAGCAAGGCTCATGGCGGTGCCGGGGTGGCCGTTGCCGACCTTCTCCACAGCGTCTGCTGCCAGCACGCGCGCGGTGTCCACCGCGCGCCCATCGATTTCATCCCAACGCAGATCCGACACCGGGCCGCCTTTCCTGGAGGTAGCGCCCGAACAAGCCAGTCCACTGCCCTTGTCCGGAGGGATGAGGGGGGATCGGCGCGGGGCGCACGAGTGGTCTCAGCATAGCGAAGGGGCATGTTGCCCCGGCTATGTGGACCATTGTGTGACGCAGTCTTGCGAAAGCGCTCTCCGTCTGCATGTCACGGTCGTGTCGCCGCTGTGACGTTCTTCTCACGCGTGCGGGGGAGCGTTTGTGAGGGTCGTGGCCACGCCGGGGTCGGGTTCCTGGATGCCATAGACTTGAGTGATTCTGCGGGCAGCGATTGCGGGGGCGATGGACATCACGACGACAGCTCGGGCCGAGGCATCCGCCCGCGCACCGCGCGAGTCCCGCCAGAGCTTCGGACGCACCGTCCGCGCGTACATCGCGCTCATGAAACCTCGCGTGCTCGAGCTGCTGCTGGTCACGACCGTGCCGGTGATGATCCTCGCCGAGGGCGGTCTGCCGAACCTCTGGCTGGTCCTGGCGACCGTCATCGGCGGCACCGCGAGTGCGGGTTCCGCCGCCGCGTTCAACATGTATCTCGATCGCGACATCGACGCGCACATGCAGCGCACCGTCAACCGTCCGCTCGTCACCGGCGAGGTCTCTCCGCGCGGAGCGCTCGTGTTCGCGTGGACGCTTGCCGTCGGCTCGACCGTCTGGCTCTGGCTCACCACCAACTGGCTCGCCGCGGCACTCTCGGCCGGCGCCATCTTCTTCTATGTCGTCATCTACACGATGATCCTCAAGCGCCGCACCGAGCAGAACATCGTGTGGGGCGGGATCGCCGGCTGCTTCCCCGTGCTGATCGGCTGGACGGCCGTCACCGGCTCACTCGCGTGGCCGCCCGTCGTCCTCTTCGTCCTCGTCTTCCTCTGGACGCCGCCGCACTACTGGCCGCTGTCGATGAAGTACAAGGAGCAGTACGAGGAAGTGCACGTGCCGATGCTCGGCGTCACCCGCAACGGTTCGCAGGTGGGCCTGCAGATCATCCTGTATGCCTGGGCCACCGTCGCCTGCTCACTGCTGCTGATCCCGGTCGCCGACATGGGCCTGGTCTATGCCGTGTCGTCGCTGGTCTTCGGCGGCTGGTTCATCTACGAATCGCACCGCCTGTACAACCGCGCCGTCCGAGGCACCGAACCCCGCCCGATGCGTGTGTTCCACGCGTCGATCACGTACCTCACGCTGATCTTCGTGGCGATCGCGGTCGACCCGCTCCTGCCGTTCTAGACCAACGCTCGGAAACGCACGAAACCCCTGGGAAGTCCCAGGGGTTTCGTCATGCGGAGAGGGGCTGACGAGAATCGAACTCGCATCATCTGTTTGGAAGACAGAGGCTTTACCACTAAGCTACAGCCCCGAATCCGGCGGGCTTCCGCCGAATTTCGTCCGCGGTGGTGAGCCGCGGCATCCACGAGTGTAATGGATGGTTCGCGCGACTCTGACAACGCAGCGCCGGGTGGGGGAGGCCCGCGCAGGCGGCAGACGAGTGCGTCGGCTAGACTTCTCGGGGCCGTTGTGCTTTTCGGAGTACAAGATGGGCGCACGTTCACGTGCGAACCCGCCCGGGGCGTAGCTCAGCTTGGTAGAGCGCCCGCTTTGGGAGCGGGAGGCCGCAGGTTCAAATCCTGTCGCCCCGACATCACGGCACTCTCAGAATTCCGACCCAGACCTTCCGCCGCGCACGCGCGCGGTCCGATAGAGGAGAACGATCAGGCATGGTGAACAGCACCGTCGAGAAGCTCAGCCCGACCCGGGTGAAGCTGCACATCACGGTCACGCCCGAGGAGCTCAAGCCGAGCATCGCTCACGCGTACGAGCACATCGCGCAGGACGTGCAGATCCCCGGCTTCCGCAAGGGCAAGGTCCCGGCGCCGATCATCGACCAGCGCGTCGGCCGGCTGGCGGTCCTCGAGCACGCGGTGAGCGAGGGTCTGGACACGTACTACCGCCAGGCCGTCGAGGCCAACGAGCTGCGCGTGCTCGGTCGTCCCAATGCCGAGGTCACCGAGTGGCCGTCCGACAAGGACTTCTCGGGTGACCTGGAGGTCGAGATCGAGGTCGACGTCCGTCCCGAGTTCGATCTCCCCGCCTTCGAGGGCACCACGGTCGAGGTCGACGCCGTCGAGGTCGACGAGTCGGCCATCGACGAAGAGCTCGACCGCCTGCGCGGCCGCTTCGGCACGCTCGTCACGGTCGACCGTCCCGCCAGCACGGGTGACTTCGTCGAGCTCGACCTCGTCGCCACGATCGACGGCGCCGAGATCGACCGCGCCGACGGCGTGTCGTACGAGCTCGGCTCGGGCGAGCTGCTCGAGGGCATCGACGAGGCCATCGAGTCACTCACCGCCGGTGAGGACACCACGTTCCGCTCGAAGCTCGTCGGCGGCGACCACGCCGGCGAAGAGGCCGAGGTCGCTGTCAGTGTCAAGGCCGTCAAGGAGCGCGAGCTTCCCGAGGCCGACGACGAGTTCGCGCAGATCGCGAGCGAGTTCGACACCATCGCCGAGCTGCGCGAGAGCCTGAAGGACCGCGTCGGCCAGCAGTCGGTGTTCACGCAGGGCTCCGCCGCGCGCGACAAGCTCGTCGACGCGCTGCTCGAGCAGGTCGAGATCCCGGTTCCCCCGGCACTGATCGAGTCCGAGGTGCACACGCACCTCGAGGGCGAAGGCCGTCTCGAGGACGACGAGCACCGCGCCGAGGTCACCGAGGCCAGCGAGAAGCAGTTCAAGACGCAGATGCTGCTCGACGCGATCGCCGAGAAGATGAACGTCCAGGTCTCGCAGGACGAGCTGACCCAGTACCTCGTGCAGTCGGCCGCCCAGTACGGCATGGCGCCGCAGGAGTTCGTCAACGCGCTTCAGCAGGGCAACCAGCTGCCCGCCATGGTCGGCGAAGTGGCCCGCAACAAGGCTCTTGCCGTGGCGCTCGGCAAGGTGAACGTCGTCGACACCAACGGCAACCCGGTCGACCTGACCGGCTTCGTCGCCGTCGAGGACGAGGCGGAGGCCGAATCCGAGGTCGTCGCCGACGCGCAGGAGATCGCGGATGCCGCGGCCGACGCCGACGCCGTGATCGAGGCCGAAGAGGCCGAGAAGAAGCCCGCCAAGAAGGCTCCCGCCAAGAAGAAGGCGGCCGCCGACAAGAAGTAGTCGCTGCTCGCAGCGACGGGGGACGGATGCCGCGGCATCCGTCCCCTTCTTCATCGAGAGGACCTGTGATGGCCGACGACTGGCAGGCGCGGGTAGACGCCGTCTGGCACGACGATGCGCTCAGCGACGAGGAGCGCATCGAGCGCATCGACGCGATCGCGCGAGAGCGGGACGCGCACGATCCCACAGCGCTGTTCGAGCGCGCCGGCGCGCGCGACGCGGCAGGATCGGAGGCCGAGGCCGAGCCGCTCTACCGCGCCGCCTTGGAGCAGGGGCTCGACGACGAGCGCCGGCCGCAGGCGGTGATCCAGCTCGCGAGCACGCTGCGCAACCTCGACCGGGTGGACGAGGCGACCGGGCTGCTGCGGGCCGAGGTCGACCGCGTTCCGGTCTCGCCGCTTCGCGACGAGGCGGCGGCCTTCCTCGCGCTGGCGCTCGCCTCGAGCGGAGACGGCCGGGAGGCGGCATCCGTCGCCCTTCTCGCCCTCGCCCCGCACCTGCGCCGGTACACCCGATCGGTCTCCGCGTACGCGCGGGAGCTGGTGGGCACCGAGTCCTGATCTGCCCAGGGCGAACACGCGCGGGTCGCTCGCGCCGCGCCGGTAGATTCGATGCACGACCACGGAATCAGGAGTACACATGGCCGAACCACTTGTCGCCACGAGCGTCTTCGACAGGCTGTTGAAGGACCGCATCATCTGGCTCGGGTCGGAGGTGCGCGATGAGAACGCGAACGAGATCTGCGCGAAGATCCTCCTTCTCGCCGCCGAGGACACCGAGAAGGACATCTACCTCTACATCAACTCGCCCGGCGGCTCCATCACGGCGGGCATGGCCATCTACGACACCATGCAGTTCGTGCCCAACGACATCGTGACCGTCGGCATCGGCATGGCCGCATCGATGGGCCAGCTGCTGCTCACCGCGGGCACCAAGGGCAAGCGCTACATCACGCCGAACGCGCGCGTGCTGCTGCACCAGCCTCACGGCGGCTTCGGCGGCACGGCCAGCGACATCCAGACGCAGGCGCAGCTCATCCTCGACATGAAGAAGCGCCTCGCCGAGATCACCGCGGCCCAGACCGGCAAGTCGGTCGAGCAGATCAACGCCGACGGCGACCGCGACCGCTGGTTCGGCGCCGAGGAAGCCCTCGAGTACGGCTTCGTCGACCACATCCGCGAGTCCGCGACCGACGTCATCGGCGGCGGCGGAACCGCCAGCTGATCGCACCGAAGGCGAAAGAGAGAGAAACCTGATGCAGACCCCCACCTTCGGAAGCCCGCAGAGCCTTCAGATGCCCGGCAGCCGCTACGTCCTCCCGCAGTTCGAGGAGCGCACGGCCTACGGCTACAAGCGCCAGGACCCGTACAACAAGCTGTTCGAGGACCGCGTCATCTTCCTGGGCGTCCAGGTCGACGACGCCTCGGCAGACGACGTCATGGCCCAGCTGCTCGTGCTCGAGAGCCAGGACCCCGACCGCGACATCATCATGTACATCAACTCGCCCGGCGGCTCGTTCACGGCCATGACGGCGATCTACGACACGATGCAGTACGTCTCGCCGCAGATCCAGACGGTCGTGCTCGGTCAGGCCGCGTCGGCGGCCGCCGTGCTCCTGGCCGCCGGTGCTCCCGGCAAGCGTCTCGCGCTGCCGAACGCCCGCATCCTGATCCACCAGCCCGCCATGGGCGAGGCCGGTCACGGTCAGGCGTCCGACATCGAGATCCAGGCGCAGGAGATCATGCGCATGCGCGTCTGGCTGGAGCAGACGCTGTCGAAGCACTCGACCTTCCGGACGCCGGAAGAGGTCAACAAGGACATCGACCGCGACAAGATCCTCTCCGCCGAGGAGGCCGTCACGTACGGCCTCGTCGACCAGGTGCTGACCACGCGCAAGCGCACGCCCGCGGCACTGACGAAGTAGCGCGGATCTTCGAAGCCCCGCCGTCCGATCCGGACGGCGGGGCTTCGCTGTGGGCGGAACGCCGCTCGCTCACAACGCGTGTCGCAATCCCACCCCATGTCGGCGGGAGCGATTAGGCTCGGAGAACATTCGGGGCACGTCCCCGCGGTTCGAGAGGGAGCCTCATGGCACGCATCGGTGAGAGCGCCGACCTGTTCAAGTGCTCCTTCTGCGGCAAGAGCCAGAAGCAGGTGCAGCAGCTGATCGCCGGTCCCGGCGTCTACATCTGCGACGAGTGCGTCGAGCTGTGCAACGAGATCATCGAAGAGCGCATGGCCGAGTCGACGACCGGTGTGGTCTCCGACTTCGATCTGCCCAAGCCCCGTGAGATCTTCGGCTTCCTCGAGGAGTACGTCGTCGGCCAGCATGCCGCCAAGCGCGCTCTGTCGGTCGCGGTGTACAACCACTACAAGCGCGTCCGCGCGCACGGCACGATCCAGTCCGCCGAGCAGCGCGCCGACGAGGTCGAGATCGCCAAGAGCAACATCCTGCTGCTCGGCCCCACAGGCTGCGGCAAGACCTACCTCGCGCAGACCCTCGCGAAGCGGCTGAACGTCCCGTTCGCCGTCGCGGACGCCACCGCGCTCACCGAGGCCGGCTACGTCGGTGAGGATGTCGAGAACATCCTCCTCAAGCTCCTGCAGGCCGCCGACTTCGACACCAAGCGCGCCGAGACCGGCATCATCTATATCGATGAGGTCGACAAGATCGCCCGCAAGGCCGAGAACCCGTCCATCACGCGTGACGTCTCGGGAGAGGGCGTGCAGCAGGCGCTGCTGAAGATCCTCGAGGGAACGGTCGCGTCGGTCCCACCGCAGGGCGGTCGCAAGCACCCGCATCAGGAGTTCATCCAGATCGACACGACGAACGTCCTGTTCATCGTCGCCGGCGCGTTCGCCGGGCTGGAAGACATCATCTCCTCGCGCGTCGGCAAGCACGGCATCGGGTTCGGCGCGCCTTTGCACAACAAAGGCGACGACCTCACGCTCTTCAGTGAGGTCCAGCCCGAAGACCTCCACAAATTCGGCCTGATCCCCGAGTTCATCGGCCGGCTTCCTGTCGTGGCCTCGGTTTCGCCGCTCGATCGCGAAGCGCTCATGGAGATCCTCACCGAGCCGAAGAACGCGCTGGTCAAGCAGTATCAGCGCATGTTCGAGCTCGACGGCGCGACGCTGGAGTTCGACGCCGGCGCGCTCGAAGCCATCGCCGAACTCGCGGTCGAGCGCAAGACGGGCGCCCGTGGACTGCGCGCGATCCTCGAGGACGTGCTGGGGCCGATCATGTTCGAGATCCCGTCGTCGGACGACGTCGAGAAGGTCGTCATCACGCGCGCCGCCGTCGAGGAGGGCGCGACGCCCACGCTCGTCCTGCGGCAGAAGCGCAAGAGCGCCTGACGTACCCTGAGCCCCCGCGCTTGCGCGCTCAGTCGAGGAGGCCCCGGCGCTCCAGCAGCGGTCGGATGTCGGCATCCCTCCCGCGGAAGTCACGGTAGGCCTCGAGGGGATCCTTCGATCCACCGACGCCGAGCAGGCGATCACGGAACCGGTCGCCGTTGGCGCGGGTGAGCCCGCCGTTCTCACGGAACCATTCGACGGTGTCGGCGTCGAGCACCTCGCTCCAGATGTACGAGTAGTAGCCCGCGCTGTAGCCGCCCGAGAACACGTGGGCGAAGTACGTCGACGAGTAGCGTGTCGGCACCGCCGGGTTGTCCAGGCCGATGGCGGCGAGAGCGGATGCCTCGAACCCGGCGACGTCCTCGACGCTGCGACGCCTGCTCCTGCGTCAGCGAGTGCCACGCCTGGTCGAGCCAGGACGCGGCCAGGTACTCGCTGGTCGCGAAGCCCTGGTTGAAGGCCTCGGAGGCGTGAAGCTTCTGCACGACCTCAGCGGGCAGCGGCTCGTCGGTGTCGACGTGTCGCGCATACGCGGAGAGGATCTCGGGCCAGTAGATCCACATCTCGTTGACCTGGCTGGGGAACTCCACGAAGTCGCGGAAGACGTTGGTGCCCGCGAAGTGCGGGTAGGTGACGGTCGCGAACAGCCCGTGCAGCGCATGGCCGAACTCGTGGAAGAGCGTGGTGACCTCATCGAGCGTCAGGAGGGTGGGGCTGCCCGCCGCGGGCTTCGGGACGTTGAGGTTGTTGACCACGACGGGCCGAGTGCCGCGCAACTCCGACTGCAGGACGATCGAGTTCATCCACGCGCCGCCGCGCTTGGTGTCGCGCGTATAGAGGTCGAGAAGGAACAGCCCGAGCTCGGAGCCGTCTTCGTTGCGCACCTCGAACACGCGTGTGTCGGGGTGGTACCCGGGAATGTCCGGGCGCTCCGTGAACGACAGGCCGTAGAGCTCCGTCGCGGCGCGGAAGACGCCATCGTGCAGCACGCGCTCGGCCTCGAACCACGGCCGCAGGGCGCCACGGTCGAGGTCGTACTCCGCGGCGCGCACCTTCTCGGTGTAGAAGGCCCAGTCGTGCGCCTCCAGCGCGAACGGGCGGGGTCGATTCGTCGATCATGGCCTGGAGCGCGGCCTGCTCGCGTCGCGCGTTGCGGGCCGCCGGAACGGCCAGGCGGCGCAGCAGATCGTGCACGGCCTCAGGTGAACCGGCCGTCTCGTCCGAGGTGATGTACGCGGCATGGCTGTCATAGCCCAGGATGGCCGCGCGTTCGGCGCGCAGAGCGACGATCTCGCGCAGAACGTCCCGGTTGTCGAACTCGTTGCCGCGAGAGCCCCGCGCGCGGGACGCGTCGAGGATCCGCCGGCGGCTCGCGCGGTCGGTGAGGGACGACAGATACGGATGCCCCGTGAACAGCGTCAGCGTGACGACCCATCGGCCTTCGAGGCCTCGGTCGGCGGCGGCCTGTGCGGCCGCCGACACCTCGCCCGCCGTCAGGCCGTCGAGCTCGTCGATCGAGTCGAACACCACGGCAAGGTCGTTCGTATCGCCCAGCAGGTTCTTCTCGAACGTCGTGGTGAGGGTGGACAGCCGCTGGTTGATGGCGGTCAAGTTCTCCTTGGAAGCGTCGTCGAGGCCGGCGCCGGCGTGTGACATCTCGCGGAAGTGCCGCTCGACGAGGTACCGCTGCTCAGGGGTGAGCCCGAGGTCGTCGAGCTGCTCATGGATCGATCGGATGCGCGCGTACAGGAACGCATCGAGCTGGATGGAGTCCTGATGCGCGGACATGAGCGGAGCGAGCTCTTCGTCGATCGCCTGGATCTCGGGCGTCGCGTCGGCGGACGACACGGTGTAGAAGGTGCGGGCGACGTCGCCCAGCAGCCTGCCGCTGGTCTCCAGCGGAACGAGCGTGTTCTCGAACGTGGCGGCCGAGCGCACGCGCGTGATGTTGGAGATCTCGGCGCTGTGCTCGGCGAAGGCCTGCGCGAACGCGGGCAGGTAGTGCTCGGGGCGGATGAGGGTGTAGTCGGGGAGCCCGTAGGGCAGACGCGCGGAGTCGAGCAGCGGGTTGGCGTTCGGCATGGAATCAGCCTAGTCACGTTGCCGATTCATACCGCCGACCCTTTGCAAACGACTCGTTGCAAAGAATCTCTTGCAAAGAAACCTTTGCATAGCTATCGTGGCGGTATGACAGCGAACGGTGACTCCGAAGCACAGGACCAGTCCTCCGCCATGAACACGCGTCACGCAACGGACCGGATCCTCGACTCCGGGGCGCTCCGGGCCCTTGCGCACCCGCTCCGGGTGAGGATCTACGACATCCTCAGCCAGTACGGGCCGCAGACGGCCAGCTCGCTCGCCGAGCTGCTGGGGGAGTCCAGCGGCTCGACCAGCTACCACCTGCGGGCGCTGGCCAAGCACGACCTCATCCGCGAGGCCGCCGATCGTGGCGTCGGCCGCGAGCGGTGGTGGGAACGGCCCATCGGGGGCATCTCGTTCGCCAACCCCGATGCCATGACCACCCCAGCGGGCCGTGCGGCGACGCAGGTCGTCATGAACGAGTTCCTACGGGGCCGCAACGAGCAGCTTCTCGACTTCGTCAACCGCGGCATCCGCGGCGAAGACGCGATCTGGGAGGAAGGAACCCTCATCTCCACGGCGACGACGCGGCTCACGCCCGCGCAGAGCAAAGATCTCGCCGCCAGGATCGTTGCTCTGATCGACGAGGCCGTCGACGCCCATCGACACCAGACCGGCGAGGACGTGCGACCCGTCACCATCCGGGCCGATCTGTTCCCGCTGCCCGACTTGAGAGAGAAGTCATGACCGCCATCACCCGCCTCTCACGCGATCAGCGTGGTCACGCCCTTCGAGCGCACGCTCCTGAGTGCATCGGCGGGCCTCGACCGCTTCGTCGTCGCGCGCATCGAGCGCCGCGCGACCTCCGGCCGTCACGTGTGCGCCCAGGTCGCCGCCGTTCAGGTGCGCACCGATGCTCAGGCACGGGGTTCGATCGGCATCCTTCCCCGATGACCGCCGTGCAGGCCGCGGCGAGAACCGCACGGTCCGGCCGTCGGAAGCGCACGCCGCTCGGGCACGACTTCGGCAAGCTGTGGACTGCGGCGGCCTTCAGCAATCTCGCTGACGGCCTGGGGCGCACGGCCGTCCCGCTCATCGCCACCACCCTCACCCGGGACCCGCTCGCGATCTCGATGATCGGTGCGCTCGCGTTCCTCCCTTGGCTGATCTTCGGTCTGCCGGCCGGCATGATCGTGGATCGCTTCGACCGCCGCTACATCATGGCGATCGCGAACGGCCTGCGCGGCGCCGTCGCTCTGTGGCTGGCCATCTTGACGGTGACGGGGTCGCTCGACCTCTGGGCGCTGTTCCTCGGCACCCTGATCTTCGGCCTCGGCGAGACCCTGTTCGACAACGCGACGAACGCCGTCATCCCGGGCGTCGTGACCCGGCCGCAGCTCGATCGTGCGAACGGCCGGATGCAGGCGGCACACATCACGATCGACATGTTCGTCGCGCAGCCGATCGCCGGTGTGCTTTTCGCGCTGGCTCTGGCGCTGCCGCTCTGGGTCGGATCGGCGGGCTACCTCGTTCCCATCGTGCTGGCGCTGCTGCTGCCGATCTCGGCGGCGCGCCCGTTGCGTGACCGAGAGCGCGTGGTCGATGCGGATGCCCCGTTCGTCGCTGCCGGCACCCCGGTCGCCGAACCGGTGCCGGCGGAGCAGTCCACCTCGAGCGTCTCCGCTCGCGCCGCGATCAGCTATCTGTGGGGCAACCACTATCTCCGCGCCATGGTCGTCTTCACCTCGCTCATCGGCAGCGCGCTCTCGTTCGCGCAGGCCGCGACGATCCTCTACTTTCTCGACGTGCAAGGGGTCACGCCCGCTGCGATCGGCTTCGTCACGGCAGGCATCGGCATCGGCGCCCTGCTCGGCTCGCTGTTCGCCTCACGGCTGGTCGAGCGCTTCGGCCGAGGATCGGTGATGCTCGCCGCCAACGTCGGCGCCGCCGCGGGCCTCTTCCTCACCGGCCTGGCACCCGACGTGTACACCGCCAGCGCGGCCTACGCCGTAGCCGCGTGCTCGATCTCGGTGTGGAACGTCCCGTGGGGCGCGCTGCGCCAGCAGATCGTGCCCGCGGAGCTGTTCGGGCGCGTCCTGGGAATCATCCGGATGCTGACCTGGGGGATGTTCCCGATCGCCACCCTGCTCGGCGGCTGGGTCGCCCGAGCGGATCTGCGGCTGCCGTTCCTCGCGGCCGGGATGTTCATCGTCGTGGTGACCGGCATCGGGGCGCATCTGCTCATCGTGGGCACTCGTCGGGCGGGCGCCGAGGCGCGCGTCGAGCAGGAGTGAGGGCGGCGGGTCAGCCGAATCCGTCCTCCGGGTCGTTGCGGGCCACAGCCTTGCCCTCGGCGTCGAGCGAGACGATCACACCGGTGTCGAGTTCGGCGATCGGCTTTCCCTCGAGCCACGTCAGCGTCCAGCGAGGGCGGGGCTGCCCGAACTGATCGGCAGGGATCGTCACGTCGACGGCGCGGATGCCGAGGCGCAGCGCCTCGGGCACCGACTTCGGCGGCTCGTCACCAGAGGTCCAGCGGGTACCGAGCTGCATGTCAGACCTCCTGCGGTGCGAGTTCGACGCTGTCGACGACGAGTTCGTCCCAGCCGCCGAGCAGCTCGAGCCGCTCGATGCGGCCCACGGCCTTCAGGTCGCCCTCGGCGAGCCGCAGGCGCTCGATCGTCCGGTCGTCGGACCGCAGCGTCATCGAGGTGACGACGGTCTTCTGCGACGCCTTGGCTTCGGTCTTCGCACGACGGATGCCGATCAGTGCGGCGCTGGCCGCTGAGAGCACGTCGGGATCGCCGTCGATGCCGAGCGGCTCGGGCCACGGCGCGGTGTGCACCGAGCCGTCGTTGAACCAGGACCAGGATTCCTCGGCGGCGAAAGAGATGACCGGGGCGAAAAGGCGCAGCAGAGCCGACAGCGCGGTGCGCAGCGCGAGGGCGGCGGAGGCCTGCCCGACATCGGTCTGGTTGTAGGCGCGCTCCTTGACGAGCTCGAGGTAGTCGTCGCAGAAGGTCCAGAAGAACGACTCGGTCACTTCGAGTGCGCGTGCGTGGTCGAAGGATTCCAGTGCCTTCGTGGCGTCGCGCACGACGGCGTCGAGCGTGGTCAGCATCGACGCGTCGAGCGCATGCGTGACCTGGGCGCCGTCGGGCACGGGGAACGACAGCACGAACTTCGCCGCGTTGAGCACCTTGATCGCCAGGCGCCGGCCGATCTTGATCTGCGTCGGGTTCTGCGGGTCGAAGGCGGCGTCCGTGCCGAGGCGGCTCGATGCGGCCCAGTAGCGGACAGCGTCCGAGCCGTGCTGAGCCAGGATGTCGGCCGGGGTCACGACATTGCCCTTGGACTTCGACATCTTCTTGCGGTCGGGGTCGACGATGAAGCCCGAGATCGCGGCATCCGACCACGGTGCCCGGCCGTCTTCGAGGGCGCTGCGCAGCATCGTGGAGAACAGCCACGTGCGGATGATGTCCTGGCCCTGGGGGCGCACGTCGAACGGGGCGACGAGGTTCCACAGCTCGGGGTCGCGCTCCCAGCCGCCGGCGAGCTGCGGGGTGAGGGAAGAGGTCGCCCAGGTGTCGAAGATGTCCTTCTCGCCCTCGAAGCCGCCGGGCACGCCGCGCTGGTCCTCGGTGTAGCCGGCGGGCACGTCGGTCGTCGGGTCCACGGGCAGCGCGGAGGCGTCCGGAGTCAGCACGCGCGAGTAGTCGCGCTCGCCGTTCTCGTCCAGCGCGTACCAGACCGGGATCGGCACGCCGAAGAACCGCTGGCGCGAGACGAGCCAGTCGCCGGTGAGGCCGTTGGTCCAGTTCTCGTAGCGGACGCGCATGAAGTCGGGATGCCACGACACTTCGCGTCCGAGCGCGATCAGCTTGTCCCGGAGGGCCTCGTCGCGAGCGCCGTTGCGGAGGTACCACTGCCGCGTCGAGACGATCTCGAGCGGCCGGTCGCCCTTCTCGAAGAACTTCACGGCGTGGGTGAATGGCCTGGGGTCGCCCTCCATCTCGCCGGACTCCTGGAGCAGCTCGACGACGCGCTTCTTGGCGCTGAAGACGGTCTTGCCGGCAAGTTCCGCGAACGCCGCCTTCGCGGCATCCGTCACGATCACGTCCGGGGCTTCGTCCATGACGCGCCCGTCCTGACCGAGGATCGTGCGGTTGGGCAGGTCGAGCTCGCGCCACCAGATGATGTCGGTGACGTCGCCGAAGGTGCAGATCATGGCGATGCCCGAGCCCTTGTCCTGCTGCGCGAGCGGGTGCGCGAGCACGGGCACCTCGACGTCGAAGAGCGGGGTGCGCACGGTCGTGCCGAACAGGGGCTGGTAGCGCTCGTCGTCGGGGTGCGCGACGAGGGCCACGCACGCCGGGAGCAGCTCGGGACGAGTGGTCTCGATGTGCACGTCGCCGGAGCCGTCGCTCTTGTGGAAAGCGACGCGGTGGTAGGCGGCGGGCTGATCGCGGTCTTCGAGCTCGGCCTGCGCGATGGCGGAGCGGAAGTCGATGTCCCACAGCGTCGGCGCCATGGCCTGGTAGGCCTCGCCGCGCTCGAGGTTGCGCAGGAACGCGAGCTGGCTGGTGCGGATGGTCTCGTCCGAGATCGTGCGGTAGGTCTGCGTCCAGTCCACGCTCAGGCCGAGCGAGCGCCAGAGCGCCTCGAAGTGCTTCTCGTCCTCGACGGTGAGCCGCTCGCACAGCTCGATGAAGTTGCGGCGGCTGATCGGGATCTGGTCGGCGGCGCGCGAGGACTTGTTGTCGCCGCCTTCGAACGGCGGCGTGAAGCCGTCGGTGTAGGGGAGGGTGGGGTCGCAGCGGACCCCGTAGTAGTTCTGCACGCGGCGCTCGGTCGGCAGGCCGTTGTCGTCCCACCCCATCGGGTAGAAGACCGTCTTGCCGCGCATGCGCTCGAAGCGCACCTTGACGTCGGTGTGCGTGTAGCTGAAGACGTGACCGATGTGCAGGCTGCCCGATGCCGTCGGCGGGGGAGTGTCGATCGAGAAGATGCCGGCCCGGCCGACCTCGGCGGCGCGGACGCGGTCGAACAGGTACGTGCCCTGCTCCGTCCAGGCGGCATCCCACTTGCTCTCGAGACCCTCGAGGGCGGGCTTGTCGGGAATCTGCGCGTCGGCCACGGGGTCTCCTAGATCGATATGTGCGGCACTGTGTGAGCGTGCCTGAGTGTGGAATGCTCGATTCTACCCGGGCCCAGGCCATGGCTCGGGTCGTCACTTTCTGCGGAGATCGCCACTTCAAAGGACGAAAGGGGCCGGATGCCTCCGCAGAAGTGGCGATCTCCTTCGAAGTGGCGACACCTCCTCCCGGAGGAACACCGATCTGCAGGTTTCCACCGAAACCGGTGAGGCCCGGCCGGTCGGGGTGCCGAGCCTCGAAGCTGGCGTCGTGTCACATCTCACCGCGCGATCACGGGCCATCGCGGACGTGGTCGGAGCGGTCCGGCGCGGCGGGGGAGTCGCCCGCATCCGTCCGCTGGTCGATGCCGGACACACCCGCTACACCGTCCGTGCGGCGATCGATGCCGGTGCTCTGATGCGCGTGCGTCGCGACTGGGTCGCTGTGCCGGGGGCCGATCCCGTGCGGGTCGCCGCAGCCCGCGCCGGGGCCGTGATCAGCTGCATCTCGCAGGCGAAGCGACTCGGGCTCTGGGTGCTGGCCGAAGACCGCCTGCACGTCGCCGTCGCCCCGCACCGCGCGGTCAAGGCGGATGGCGCGACCGTCCACTGGGCGATTCCGGCCGTGCCGCGGCATCCGGATGTCCTCGTCGATCCGATCGAGAACGTGCTTGCTCTCGTCGCCTCGTGTCAGCCGTTCGAGAGCGCGCTCGCAGTATGGGAGTCGGCCCTTCGGGGTGGAGCCGTGACCCGAGCGACGCTGGAACGGATGAACCTCGGATCCCGCGCCGCACGGGTGCTCGCTGCTGCGTCGCCGTGGTCCGACTCGGGTCTGGAGTCCTTCGTCGTTCCGCGGCTCAGGTGGCTGCGCCTGTCGATCATCCCGCAGGTGTGGATCGCCGGGCACCGCGTCGACTTCCTCATCGGAGAGCGGCTGGTCCTGCAGATCGACGGCGGGCACCATGTCGGCACACAGCGGGCGGCCGATATCGCGCACGACGCCCAGCTGATGCTGCTCGGGTATCACGTCATCCGCGTCGACTACCGGCAGGTGGTCGAGC
This sequence comes from uncultured Actinomycetota bacterium, assembly GCA_963754635.1. Classification (GTDB taxonomy): domain Bacteria; phylum Actinomycetota; class Actinomycetes; order Actinomycetales; family Microbacteriaceae; genus Microbacterium. The sequence goes on from CAVWGM010000003.1 coordinate 1,160,653, forward strand.
GCTGGCACATGGTGCAGGACGTGATCATGCGAGCTGTCGCCCAGGGCCTGCACCTCGCGCGACACCCCGGCTGACGCCGTTTCTGCGGAGATCGCCACTTCAAAGGACGATAGGGGCCGGATGCCTCCGCAGAAGTGGCGATCTCCTTCGAAGTGGCGAAAGACCGGGCAGGGCGCTAATCCTGGACGTCGATGCCGTGGGAGGCCGCCAGCGCGCGGGCCAGCTGCTCCACCTGCCAGGGGCTCAGCGTCGCGCCGCGCAGCGAGGCGACGTCCAGGTAGGACGCAGCGTCGAGGCCGCGCAGGTCGAGGCTGTCGGCGCGCATGCCCCGGGTGTCGACCTCGTCGGCGCGCGTGTCCTCGAACCGGACCCGCGTGAGGGTCGCCTGCGGCATGTCGAGGGTGGCGATGGTGCATCCGGCGATCAGCAGGTCCTCGACCTTGGCGCCGCCCAGCGAGAGGTAGTCGATACGGACTCCGCGCAGCTCGACCTCGTCGACGCCGGCGGTGGCGAGATCGAGCGTGCCGATGCGGCCGCCCGTGATCCGCACACGTCGCAGCCGGGCGTCCCGGGCCGTGACCGTTGTCGCGCGCAGCTCGTCGATCACGACGTCGACGAGCGTCGCGCCGGTGAGATCGAGGCGATCGACGGATGCCGCGGCCACCGTGCACTCGGTGATGTCGGCGTGTGAGGCATCCGTCACCGCATCGAGGTCCGTGATGCGGAGCCGGAAGTGGTCGCCTCGGGGCTGGAGCCCGACGGTGGCATCCAGGCGCACCGGCAGGTCTGGTGGTCCGACTCGTGGCGGCCGGGGGTGCACATCCGAACGCCGGGCCATAGGAAGACGCTATCGCCCGGCGTCCGATGAGGCGGTCAGGCTGCGACGGCCGCCTGCTCGAGGCGCTCCGGGTCGCCGGCGAACTCCGGCTCGAGCGGCCGGCGGGAAGCCGCCCACGCCGAGATGAGCGTGACCGCCGACAGGATGGCGAGGACCACACCGGGGTGCCACCACGCGTTGTCCGTCGCGACGCCGAGCTCGAACGTGAGGTACGGGATGAAGCCGCTGATCGTCGCGGCGAGCGCGTACGCGAACGAGAGCGCCGAGTAGCGGAAGTGGTCGGGGAACAGATCGTTCATCAGGCCACCCAGAGCCGCCCAGGCCATGGTCGGGAGGATGCCGCCGATGATCATGGTGCCCACGAGGATCGGGAACGTCGCGAACTGCAGCAGCCAGTACATCGGGAACGCGATCAGCAGCGTGCCGAGAGCGCCCCACAGCACGACCCGCGCGGAGCCGATCCGGTTCGCCAGCGCTCCGAACAGCGGGATCGTGACGAGCTGCACCAGGCCGCCGATCGTCGTGGCGACGAGCAGATCCTGGAAGCTGAAGCCGAGCTGCGCGACGCCGTAGTTGATCGTGTACGTGTTCATCAGCGAGTACGAGCCGATCCCCAGGAGCGCAGCGCCGATGGCGATCGCCATGGCGACAGGGCGCTGGGTGAACATGGTGATGAACGGCACGCGATCGCGTCGGCCTTCGGCGACCACGCCGCGGAACACGGGCGTCTCGGTGATGGACCAGCGCAGGTAGAGCGAGACGAGCAGCAGCGGGAACGCGAGCAGGAACGGGACACGCCACCCCCACTCGGCGATCTGCTCGGGCGGCAGCACCAGGGTCAGGACGATGAACACCGCGGCCGAGAGGATCGAGCCGACGGGGGAGCCGAGCTGGGGAATCGCGGCATAGAACGCGCGCTTGACCCGGCCGGAGTGCTCGGTGGCGATGAGGATGGAGCCGCCCCACTCGCCGCCGAGCGACAGGCCCTGAGCGATGCGCAGGATGATCAGGAACACGGCGCCGAACCAGCCGGCCTGCGCGTAGGTGGGAAGCAGGCCGATGAGACCCGTGGCGACGCCCATGATGCCGACCGTCCACAGCAGAGTCGCGCGGCGGCCGAGCCGGTCGCCCATGTAGCCGAAGAGGATCGCTCCGATCGGGCGGATCACGAAGGCGAGCGCGATCGTGAGGAACGACGCCGCCGTCGCGCCGACCTCGCCGAGCGGCTCGAAGAAGAGCGGGCCCACGAAGAACGCCGAGAAGTAGGCGAAGAGGTAGAAGTCGAAGGATTCGAGCGAGGTGCCCACCATCGATGCCCACGCGACGCGGCGGGTGGGGCTCGAGCTGGCGTCGGGCGCAGAAGCAGAGGTCACGGGCGTCAATCTTGGCATGAGTCCATAAAACCCGGATACCGCCGTCCGCATTCCCCTTGCACCGCCACGGTAGACTGGGCGCACCAGCACCGATCCGGCCATCACCGGGGAGCTCTCGGAAGAACAGGACCGCGGTCCCCATTAGAACCGAGCGGGTCAGGCCCGTCACAGCCGCTGCAAGAGAGGCCAGCTCTCCGCCACGGCGGAGGGAACGGCAAGCGGGGTGGTACCGCGGCTCGGTGGAGTCGTCCTCGCAGGAAGCATCGCAACCTGCTGGAGTGACATGACCTACCCCAAGTCCTCGTTCGGACCCGCCGCCGATTCCGTCGTGCCCAGCCCGCGCTTCCCCGACATCGAGCGCGACACCCTCGCGTTCTGGAAGGACGACGACACCTTCCGTGCATCGATCGCGAACCGTGACGGTGCCGAGGAGTGGGTGTTCTACGACGGTCCGCCGTTCGCCAACGGCCTGCCGCACTACGGGCACCTGCTCACCGGGTACGCGAAGGACCTGTTCCCGCGCTTCCAGACGATGCGCGGCAAGCGCGTGGACCGTGTCTTCGGGTGGGACACCCACGGCCTGCCCGCCGAGCTCGAGGCGATGAAGCAGCTCGGCATCACCGAGAAGACGCAGATCGAGGAGATGGGCATCGCGGCCTTCAACGGCAAGGCGCGCGAGTCGGTGCTGGCCTACACCCGCGAGTGGGAGGACTACGTCACCCGCCAGGCTCGCTGGGTCGACTTCGAGCGCGGCTACAAGACCCTCGACACCTCGTACATGGAGATCGGTGCTCTGGGCGTTCCAGACGCTCTACGACAAGGGCCTCGCGTACGAGGGCCACCGCGTGCTGCCGTACTGCTGGCGCGACGAGACGCCGCTGTCCAGCCACGAGCTGCGCATGGACGACGACGTCTACAAGATGCGTCAGGACCCGTCGGTCACGGTGACCTTCCCGCTCGTCGGAGCCAAGGCCGAGTCGCTCGGCCTGACCGGCGTGCGCGCTCTCGCGTGGACGACGACCCCTTGGACCCTTCCGACGAACCTCGCGCTCGCCGTGGGGCCCGGCATCCGCTACGTCGTCGTCCCCGGCGGGCCGGCCGGCGCGGCCGACGTGCATCACGGCCCGGACGGCCGGTCGGACGATCCGGTCGAGGCGTACGCGCACCGCTACCTCCTCGCCGAGGAACTCCTCGCCGGCTACGCCAAGGACCTCGGCTACGAGTCGGCCGAGGCTGCGCGCGAGGCCGTCGTCCAGACCGTCGTCGGCTCGGAGCTGCAGGACGTCTCGTACGACCGCCTGTTCGACTACTACGCGGATGCCGAGACCTGGGGCACCGGTCGCGCCTGGCGCATCCTCGTCGACGACTACGTCACGACCGGCGACGGCACCGGCATCGTCCACCAGGCCCCGGCCTACGGCGAGGACGACCAGCGCGTGACCGAGGCCGCCGGCATCCCGCTCATCATGAGCCTCGACGACGGCGGGCGCTTCCTCCCGCAGGTGACCGATGTCGCCGGCGAGCTCTGGATGGACGCGAACACCCCTCTGGTGCGGCTGCTGCGTCAGCAGGGACGCCTGCTGCGCCTCGCGAGCTACGAGCACTCGTATCCGCACTGCTGGCGGTGCCGGAACCCCCTGATCTACAAGGCCGTCTCGAGCTGGTTCGTGCGGGTCACCGACATCAAGGACCGGCTCCTCGCGGGCAACGAGCAGATCACGTGGGTTCCCGAGAACGTCCAGCACGGTCAGTTCGGCAAGTGGCTCGAAGGAGCCCGCGACTGGTCGATCAGCCGCAACCGCTACTGGGGGACACCGATCCCGGTCTGGAAGAGCGATGACCCCGAGTATCCCCGCGTCGACGTGTACGGCTCGCTCGCGGACATCGAGCGCGACTTCGGCCGCCTGCCCCGCAACACCGCGGGCGAGGTCGATCTGCACCGGCCGTTCATCGACGACCTGACGCGGCCGAACCCCGATGACCCGACCGGTCGCAGCACGATGCGCCGCATCGAGGACGTCCTGGACGTGTGGTTCGACTCCGCATCGATGCCGTACGCGCAGGTGCACTACCCGTTCGAGAACCACGACTGGTTCGACGCGCACTCGCCGGCGGACTTCATCGTCGAGTACATCGGGCAGACCCGCGGCTGGTTCTACGTCATGCACGTGCTCTCGACCGCGCTGTTCGACCGCCCGGCCTTCACGGGCGTCTCGTGCCACGGCATCGTGCTCGGCAGCGACGGGCAGAAGATGTCGAAGTCGCTGCGCAACTACCCCGACGTCAGCGAGGTCTTCGATCGCGACGGCTCCGACGCGATGCGCTGGTTCCTCATGGCCAGCTCGGTGCTGCGCGGGGGCAACCTCGTCGTGACCGAAGAGGGCATCCGCGCGGGCGTCCGCGAGTTCATGCTGCCCGCTGTGGAGCACGTGGTACTTCTTCGCGACATACGCCAACGCGGCGGGTGGTCCTGACGGCGGCGGGTACGAGGCATCCTGGCGCACCGACTCCACCGATGTGCTGGACCGGTACATCCTGGCGCTCACCGGCGACCTCGTGCGCGAGGTCGCGGCCGACCTCGAGGGGCTCGACTCGACGATGGCGGCGGCCAAGCTGCGCGATTTCGCCGAGGCGCTCACGAACTGGTTCATCCGCCGTTCGCGCGACCGCTTCTGGGTGGGCGTATCCGACGATCCCCGCAGCCGTGAGGCGTTCGACACGCTCTACACCGTGCTCGAGACGCTGACCCGCGTCGCGGCCCCGCTGATCCCGCTCGTCTCCGAGCGTGTCTGGCAGGGCCTCACCGGCGGACGCAGCGTGCATCTGCAGGACTGGCCCGACGCCTCGGCGTTCCCCGCCGCGGACGACATCCGCTCGGCGATGGACGCCGTGCGCCACGTGTCCAGCGTCGCGAACGCTCTGCGCAAGAAGGAGGGCAAGCGCGTGCGCCTGCCGCTCGCGCAGCTCACGGTGGTGACAACGGATGCCGCGTCCCTCGGCCAGTTCGACGGGATCCTGCGCGACGAGCTCAACGTGAAGACGGTCGAGCTGGTCGAGCTCGATGCCGACGTCGCCGAGCGCTACGGCATCAGCAAGCGGCTGTCGGTCAATGCGCGCGCCGCGGGCCCGCGCCTCGGCAAGCAGGTGCAGCACGTCATCGCCGGTGCCCGAGCGGGGCTGTGGGAAGAGGTCGACGGCGCGATCGTCGTCGACGGCGTCGCCCTGCAGGAGGGCGAGTTCGAGCTCACCCTCGAGGCGGGCGGCGTAGCCGAAGGCACCGCCATCGCGCTCCTGTCAGGTGGTGGCTTCGTGCTGCTCGACACCGCGACCACGCCCGAGCTCGAGGCCGAGGGCCTGGCGCGCGACGTGATCCGCGCGGTGCAGGACACGCGCAAAGCCGCCGGCTTCGACGTCAGCGACCGCATCCGGCTCGGACTGTCGTTCATGGATGCCGAGGACGGCCGGGCGGTGTCGTCGGCGTTCGAGACCGCGGATGTCGCGGGGGAGACCCTCGCGGTGGAGCACGACCTGTCCACGGGCGACCTCGGCCGCGACGGCGCCGACCACTCGGCGGAGTTCGCCGCGGGAACGTTTGCGAACCGCGGCGCGTTCACCGTCTCCGTGACGAAGATGCAGGCTTCCGTATGACCGCCGACGACACGGCCCGGGCAGACGCCGTCTATGCCGCGCTGCTGGAGCGCCAGGGCGAGCGATGGGTGCAGCCGCGCGTGGAGCGCACGCGCCGCGTGCTCGAGCTGCTCGATGACCCCCAGAGGACCTATCGCGTCGTTCACGTGACCGGCACGAACGGCAAGACCTCGACGAGCCGCATGATCGAGAGCCTGGTGCGCGCGCACGGCCTGCGGACCGGCCTGTTCACGAGCCCGCACCTGCAGCGGTTCACCGAGCGCATCATGGTCGACGGCGAGCCGATCGCCGACGCCGCGATCGCCGACGCGTGGGACGAGATCGAGCCGTTCGTCGGTCTCGTCGACGCCGAGCTGGCCGCCGCCGGCGACGCCCCTCTCACTTTCTTCGAGCTGCTGACCGTGCTCGCGTTCGTCGCGTTCGCCGATGCGCCCATCGACGTTCTCGTGCTCGAGGTCGGCATGGGCGGGTCGTGGGACTCCACCAACACGGCCGACGGCGACGTCGCGGTCTTCACGCCCATCGACATCGACCACGCCGACCGGCTGGGTGAGACCATCGCCGAGATCGCCGCGGTGAAGGCCGGCATCATCAAGCAGGGTGCCGCAGTGGTGTCGGCACGCCAGGATGCCGCGGCCGAGGCCGTCCTGCGGGAGGCCGCCCGCGCGCAGGGCGCGACGATCGCGTTCGAGGGGCAGGACTTCGGCCTGTCGGAGCAGCGTCTCGCCGTCGGCGGCCAGCAGATCACCGTCCGGGGGCTCGCCGGTGTCTACGACGAGGAGTATCTGCCCCTTTACGGCGGTCACCAGGGATTCAACGCCGCGCTGGCCATCGCCGCCGTCGAAGCGCTCATCGGCGGCGCCTCGCAGGCCATCCCGGGCGGCATCCTCACGGAAGGCCTCGCCCAGGCGACCGCGCCTGGCCGACTGCAGCTCGTCGGTGTGGCCCCGACGGTGCTCGCGGACGCGGCGCACAACCCGCACGGCGCGCGAGCCCTCGTCGCGGCACTTCAGGAGTCGTTCACCTTCGACGAGTGGGGCGTGGTGCTCGGGGTCTTCGCCGACAAGGATGCCGCGGGAATCGTCGCCGCGCTCGCACCCGTCGCTGCGCACGTGTTCGCGACGGCCCCGGCATCCGATCGAGCCGAGGACGCCGACCGCATCGCCGACCTCGCAGAGGCGAACGGTCTGCAGGTCACGGTGCACGACGACCTCGCCCAGGCCGCGGAGGCCGCCCGGGCGTGGGCTGCGGCATCCGACCGACGCGCCATCGTGATCGCGGGCTCGGTCGTCCTGGCGGGCCAGGCGCTGGCACTGGCCGAGGCCGAGGACTGGAAGAGCGGGTGGGACGCGTGAGCGACACTTCCGCACCGGCCCCGCAGCAGCGGCGCGCCCGCGGCGCCGCTGAGTCGCTCGCCTCGATCGTGCTCGCGTTCGAGTCGATCATCGCCTTCCTCGGCGGTCTGGTGATCTACGGCCTGAAGGCGCTGCCCGAGCCCATCGAGCCCTGGTGGGGGATCGTCGCCGGCTCGGTGGTCGCCGTCCTCATGATCCTCACCGGCCGATTCGTGCGGTACCCCTGGGGCATCGCCCTCGGCTGGGCGCTGCAGGTCGTCGTGGCGCTGGGCGCGATCTTCGTGCCGGCCCTCGCGCTCGTCGCGCTCATTTTCGGCGGGATGTACGGATATGCGACGATCAAGGGAGCCCAGCTCGATCGGCGCAATGCCCAGCTCGCGGCGAACACCCCTGACGATGCCTCAACGGCGAACGGAGACTGACATGTCCACCGAAGAGACCCTCATCCTGGTCAAGCCCGACGGCGTGGCGCGCGGCCTCACCGGCGCGATCCTCGCCCGCATCGAGGCCAAGGGCTACTCGCTCGTCGACATCCGCCTCGTCGAGCCCGACCGCGGCACCCTCGAGCGGCACTATGCCGAGCACGAGGGCAAGCCGTTCTACGAGCCGCTCCTCGAGTTCATGATGTCGGGCCCCTCGGTCGCCATCCGCCTCGCGGGCAACCGCGTCATCGAGGGCTTCCGCTCGCTCGCCGGTACGACCGACCCGACGACGGCGGCCCCGGGGACCATTCGCGGCGACTTCGGCCGCGACTGGGGTCTCAAGGTGCAGCAGAACCTCGTCCACGGCTCCGACAGTCCCGAATCCGCTGCGCGCGAACTCGGAATCTGGTTCGCCTGACCGCCTGCGGTCAGAACAGGCTGCCGAGCACGTCCAGGCGCACCTGGGCCAGCACGGCGATGAGCGCGTAGCTCAGCACCGCCAGCAGCGGCACCCAGCCCATCAGTGATTCGGCTGCGCGCCGCATGCGGGCGGGTGCGGGCAGGATGCCGCTGCGGAGAATGTGCAGCGTGACGGCGTAGAAGGTGGGAATCGTCACGATCCACGTCACCATGCACCAGGGGCAGAGGGTGCCCAGCACGTAGATGCTCTGCACGATCAGCCATGCGACGAAGACGAACGCGAACATGATTCCGGCTTCGAAAGCGAGCCAGAACCATCGCGCGAACCGTGCTCCGGCGAGGATCGCTGCGCCGACGACCAGCGGGGCCACCCAGCCGGTCAGGCCGAGGATCGGGTTGGGGAAGCCGAAGACGCTGCCCTGCGACGAGTCGAGGTTCTCCGTGCACTGGACCAGCAAGCTGAAGTCGCACGAAGCGATCGCGTCGGGGTCGGCGAGCAGATGGAACTTCTCCACCGTGAGCTGAAAGGCGGCCCACCACCCGACGGCTCCCGCGACGATCAGCCAGATCGCCAGGGCGGTGGGGCGCGTGTGCGTCTGAGCCTGGGCCATGCCTCGGATTATGGCATCGGCGACTGAATGGTCGCCCGTGGCGACTCGCCGGAAACTCCCGGCGCGGCGCCGATGAGCAATCGACGGGGGAAAGTGCGATAATGGTCGTCGATGTGCTGCGGCCGCGCCGCGACGCACATCACCAGAAGACTTCAGGGCGACGAATGCCCTTGGCAGCGCGAGCTCCCGCCGCATGAGCCGGGAACCCGCTGCAGACCGAGTGAGTTTCGCGGCACCGCAGGTGCGGCACCGCACGAGATTACGCCGGGTGGCGCGCGGTGCCGACCCGCAGGGAGTAAGCCAGTGATGGCCGATGGAACAGATTCAGAAGTCAACCTCAACGCTGATTCGGATGCCGCGCTAGCGCCAGACGCAGCGCCGGCAGGCAACGCCGACCGGGCCGACCAGGCGGAGGCGTCTCTCGCCGACGCCGAGGTCGACGCCGTCCGCGAGTCCGTCGAGGCGATCGGCGAGGACGTGCACGACGAGACGCGCGCAGCTGCCGACGACGCCGGGCAGGCCGAGTCGGATGCTCAGGTCGGGACGGAGGCTCCCGCAGAGCCCGAAGTCACGGCAGACACCGAGGTCGCCCTCGAGCCCGCAGTCACCGAGCCGGAGCCTGCGACCGACGAGACGCCCCTCACCGCCGTCGCGCTCGGGCTCCTGCCCGAGGTCTTCGTGTCCGAGGTGTCCACGCAGCTCCACTTCTACGCTCCCGCGGTTGCGCCGCTTCCCGCGGTCGATGCGCGCGAGCCCGAGGCGGAGCAGTCCAGCACCACCTCGCGCCGTCGCAACCGTCGTCGCGGGGGAGAGGGCCGGGACGAGGCATCCGCCCCCTCCGAGCCCGCGCCGCCGCGTCAGCGGGCTGTCGAGCTCATCACCGAGCCGCAGCGCATCAAGGGCTCCACCCGGCTCGAGGCCAAGAAGCAGCGGCGTCGCGACGGTCGCGAAGCCGGCCGCCGCCGCGCCGTGGTCACCGAAGCCGAGTTCCTCGCGCGCCGCGAGTCCGTCGACCGGATGATGATCGTTCGGTCCAAGAACGGCCGCATCCAGATCGCCGTCCTCGAGGACAACGTGCTCGTCGAGCACTATGTCGCCCGCAGCCAGGATTCCTCGCTCATCGGCAACGTGTACCTCGGTCGCGTGCAGAACGTGCTCCCCAGCATGGAGGCGGCATTCGTCGACATCGGTCGCGGCCGCAACGCGGTGCTGTATTCGGGCGAGGTCGACTGGGATGCCGTCGAGACCGGCAACCAGCCCCGGCGCATCGAGCTCGCCCTCAAGTCCGGTGACAAGGTCCTCGTGCAGGTCACGAAGGACCCGGTCGGACACAAGGGAGCCCGCCTCACCAGCCAGATCTCGCTGCCCGGCCGCTACCTCGTGTACGTACCCGGCGGGGCCATGAACGGCATCTCCCGCAAGCTCCCCGACACCGAGCGGGCGCGTCTGAAGAAGATCCTCAAGGAGGTGCTCCCGGAGTCCTCCGGCGTGATCGTGCGCACGGCGGCCGAAGGTGCGACCGAGGACCAGCTCACGCGGGACGTGCAGCGTCTGACGACGCAGTGGGAGCACATCAGCACGCAGATCCAGTCGATCCAGGCGCCTGCTCTGCTGCACAGCGAGCCGGACCTCTTGGTCAAGATCGTGCGCGATGTCTTCAACGAGGACTTCTCGAAGATGCTCATCCAGGGCGAGGACGCGCATCAGACGATCACGAAGTACGTCGAGAGCGTCGCTCCCGATCTGCTCGATCGCGTCGTCGCCTATGACGGCGACCGGGATCCCTTCGACGAGTTCCGGGTCACCGAGCAGATCGAGAAGGCCCTGGACCGCAAGGTCTGGCTGCCGTCGGGCGGTTCGCTCGTCATCGACCGCACCGAGGCCATGACGGTCGTCGACGTGAACACCGGCAAGTTCGTCGGCTCGGGCGGAAACCTCGAGGAGACCGTCACCAAGAACAACCTTGAAGCCGCAGAGGAGATCGTGCGGCAGCTGCGCCTGCGCGACATCGGCGGGATCATCGTCGTGGACTTCATCGACATGGTGCTCGAGTCCAACCGCGACCTCGTGCTGCGCCGCCTGGTGGAGTGCCTGAGCCGCGACCGGACGAAGCACCAGGTCGCCGAGGTCACCTCGCTCGGCCTCGTGCAGATGACCCGCAAGAAGCTGGGGCTCGGCCTGCTGGAGACCTTCAGCGAGCAGTGCGAGGTGTGCGCGGGCCGCGGTCTGATCGTGCACCACGACCCCGTGGTCAAGCACCGCGGACCGCAGAGTTCGGGCGGCTCGTCGTCCGGCCGACGCCCGCGAGGCAATGCCGCACCGCCGACCAACGGCGGCTCGAACGGCACGCACGTGATCACGGAGGGCGTGAAGTCGGCGCTCGCCCAGATCGCGGCATCCACGATCCACCATCACGACGAGGCGCACGAGGCGGTTGTCGCCGACGAGCCCGTCGCTGTGGCGGAGGCGCCGGCGGACCGGCCCAAGAAGCCGCGCAAGAAGCGCGAGCCCGCGGCGAAGGCGAACGCACCGAAGACCGAGAAGGACATGCTTCTGGACTCGGTGCTCAGCGCCCTGCCCGAGCCCAAGGCTCCCGGCCAGGGACGCTCGCGACGCCGCGTCAGCACGGCCGCGCTCACGGGCACGCCCGTCGCGCATACGCCGTCCGAGGACTGACCCGCGCAGATCGCCGCGTCGCCGATGGTCCCTCGAGGATCAGCGGCCGGCGCGGCGTTCGCGTGCGGTCACCCGGAGGCCCGACGCGATGAGCCGGCGCACGAGCTCGTGCCCGCTCACGTGCTCGGCGCCTGCGCCGATCAGGCGCGCGTGCGCGTCATCGGGGACGTCGTAGTGGTCGAGATCGAAGCCCCGACGGGGGATGCCGTTCGCCGAGGCGAACGCATGAAGCTCGTCGAGATTCGAATCGCTCACCAGATGAGCCCACAGCCTGCCGTGCGCCGGCCAGCGCGGATCGTCGATGAGGATCGCCACGAGCCGATCCTATTCACCCTGTGAGGCGACACGGCGGGGCGCGCTTTTGCCGTTGGTCGCAGCATCCGGTAAAGTAGTCCTTTGGTGCGTCCCGTTTCGCAGGATGATGGCGATCCCGACAGGCTCAGCAGCCCGCTGGAGCCTCGTTCCCGCACCAGAACTTCCTCTTCTCGCAAGAGCAGAGTCTCGTCAAGACAATCGGAGCCGTGCGCTCCATCCAGTAGAAACAGGTGTGAAGTGGTTTACGCAGTTGTGCGCGCCGGTGGCCGGCAGGAAAAGGTGGAGGTCGGCACGATCGTCGTCCTCGACCGCCAGAAGGCGAAGATCGGCGAGACGCTCGAGCTTCCCGCTGTCCTCTTCGTGGACGGAGACGCAGTCACGACCGACGCTGACAAGCTCGCGAAGGTGACCGTCACGGCCGAGGTGCTCGGCGAAGAGCGCGGCCCCAAGATCGTGATCCAGAAGTTCAAGAACAAGACCGGTTACAAGAAGCGCCAGGGGCACCGTCAGGACCTCACGCGCGTCAAGGTCACCGGCATCAAGTAAGCCCAGGAGAGACGCAGAGATGGCACACAAAAAGGGCGCAAGCTCCACCCGTAACGGTCGTGACTCCAACGCTCAGCGCCTGGGCGTGAAGCGTTTCGGCGGCCAGAAGGTCCTCGCCGGCGAGATCATCGTCCGCCAGCGCGGCACGCACTTCCACCCCGGCTCCAACGTCGGCCGTGGCGGCGACGACACGCTGTTCGCGCTGTCGGCCGGTGCGGTCGAGTTCGGCCAGAAGGGCGGCCGCAAGGTCGTCAACATCGTGGCGGCCGCGGAGTAGTCCACGGAGCACACACATTCTCGAGGAAGGGGCGGGCTTCGGCTCGCCCCTTTCCCTTTACTCTGGGCTTGACCCAGACAGCTCCGTGAGGGGGATCACATGGTCACGTTCGTCGATCGTGTAACGCTGCATCTGAGTGCCGGCAAGGGCGGCAACGGCTGCGTCTCGGTGAAGCGGGAGAAGTTCAAGCCGCTCGCCGGCCCCGACGGTGGCAACGGTGGTCACGGTGGCGACGTCGTGCTCGTCGCCGACCCTCAGGTGACGACCCTGTTGTCGTACCACCACTCGCCTCATCGCTCCGGCGGCAACGGCGGCTTCGGCATGGGCGATCACCGCTCCGGCGCCGCCGGCGACATGCTCGAACTGCCGGTCCCGGTCGGGACGCTGGTCAAGGACGTCTCCGGCGAGCCGCTCGTCGACATGATCGAACCGGGCATGCGCTTCGTCGTGGCGCCCGGTGGCATCGGCGGCCTCGGCAACGCGGCGCTGTCGAGCCAGAAGCGCAAGGCCCCCGGATTCGCCCTGCTCGGCACGCCCGGCTGGGAGGGGGATGTCCTCCTCGAGCTGAAGACCGTCGCCGATGTGGCCCTGGTGGGGTTCCCCTCCGCCGGCAAGTCGAGCCTCATCGCCGCCATCTCCGCCGCGCGGCCCAAGATCGCGGACTACCCCTTCACGACCCTTCACCCGAACCTCGGCGTGGTGCAGGCCGGCGAGACCCGCTACACCGTCGCCGACGTGCCCGGACTCATCGAGGGCGCGAGCGAAGGCAAGGGTCTCGGCCTGGAGTTCCTCCGCCACGTCGAGCGGTGCACGGCGCTCGTGCACGTGCTGGACTGTGCGACGCTCGACCCCGGCCGCGATCCGCTCACGGACCTCGATGTGATCCTCGCCGAGCTCGGCGCCTACCCCGTTCCCGAAGGCCAGACGCCGCTGCTCGAGCGTCCGCAGCTCATCGCCCTCAACAAGGTCGACGTTCCCGAGGCGAAGGATCTCGCCGACCTCGTGCGCCCCGAACTCGAGGAGCGCGGCTATCGCGTGTTCGAGATCTCGACCGTCAGCCACGAGGGACTGCGTCAGCTGACCTTCGCACTCGGCGACATCGTCGCGGCGCACCGCGCCGAACTGGCCAAGACGCCGGCACCCGAGCGCATCGTCATCCGGCCCAAGGGCTCGGAGAAGGACTTCTGGGTGCGTGTCGAAGGCGGAACGTACGGCAACATCTACCGCATCCTCGGTGACAAGCCGGTGCGCTGGGTGCAGCAGACGGACTTCCAGAACGAGGAGGCCGTCGGGTACCTGGCCGACCGGCTCGAGAAGCTCGGCGTCGAGGACGAGCTCTTCCGTGCCGGTGCCATCCCCGGCGCCACCGTGGTCATCGGTGAGGGCGACGGCATCGTCTTCGACTGGGAGCCCTCGCTCAAGTCCGTCGCCGAGTTGGCGACCGCGCCTCGCGGAACCGACCCGCGCCTGCTGCAGAGCAGTCGCCGCACCACGTCGGAGCGCCGCGAGCGGTACCACGAGATGATGGACGCCAAGGCCGAGGCCCGCGCCGAACTCGAGACCGAGCGCCTCGCGAAGGCGGACTGGAGCGCGGAGGGCGACGAGTGATCGCACTCGAGCGCGACGGCCTCCGCACCGCACGCCGCGTCGTCGTCAAGGTGGGATCGTCGTCGATCAGCGGCGAGAACGCCGCCAAGATCGGCCCGATCGTCGATGCCATCGCGGCCGTGCACGCGCGCGGTGCGGAGATCGTGCTCGTGTCGTCCGGCGCGATCGCGACCGGCATGCCCTTCCTGCATCTCGATGAGCGCCCGAGCGATCTCGCCACGCAGCAGGCGGCTGCTGCGGTCGGGCAGAACCTGCTGATCTACCGCTATCAGGCGGCCCTGCGTCCGTTCGAGATCGTCGCCGGGCAGGTGCTCCTCACGGCCGGCGACCTGGAGAACAGCACCCACCGCTCGAACGCGCGCCGCGCGATGGAACGGCTGCTGGGACTGCGCATCCTCCCGATCGTCAACGAGAACGACACCGTCGCGACTCACGAGATCCGCTTCGGCGACAACGATCGGCTCGCGGCGATGGTGGCCCAGCTCGTCGGAGCCGATGCGCTGGTCCTCCTCAGCGACATCGAGTCGCTCTACACCAAGCCGCCCGGCGAGCCCGGTGCTGTGCCCATTCCGCGGGTCGCCTACGGCGAGGACCTCCACGGCTTCGAGTTCGGATCGGTCGTCGTCAACAGTGTCGGCACCGGGGGAGCGGCGACGAAGGTCTCCGCGGCGCGATTGGCCGCGGCATCCGGAATCGGGGTGCTGGTCACCAGCGCCGATCTCGTGGCCGAAGCGCTCTCCGGCGAGCCCATCGGCACGTGGTTCCAGCCGAATCCCGACCCCGCGGCGCCCCTGCCGACGGGTCCGGTGCGCACCGCCCAGCGATAAACTGGCCGGATGACCACCACGGCGACGACAGCCCGAGAGCGGATGCTGCTGGCCAAGGAGGCCGCGCGCACCACCGGCCTTCTCGGCGACACCGAGAAGAGCGACGCGCTTCGTGCGATCGCCGATGCGATCGAGCAGGCGACGCCGCAGATCGTCGCCGCGAACGCCGAGGACCTGGACCGAGGCCGCACCGGCGGCATGGCCGAGGGGCTCGCAGGACCGACTGCGGCTCGACGCCGGGCGGGTCGCCGCGCTGGCTGAAGCGGTGCGCGACATCGCCGCGCTGCCCGACCCGGTCGGTCGCGTGCTCGACGAGCGCACACTGGCCAACGGCGTCTCGCTGACCAAGGTGGCGGTGCCGTTCGGCGTGGTGGGTTCGATCTACGAGGCACGGCCGAACGTCACGGTCGACATCACCGCACTCGCGCTGAGATCGGGCAACGCGGTCGTGCTGCGCGGCGGTTCCGCGGCGGAGCGGACCAACGCGACGCTGATCCAGGTCATGCGCGGCGCGCTGGCCGAGCGCGGCATCGATCCTGAGGCCATCCAGACCGTCGACGATTTCGGCCGTGAGGGCGCGCGCGAGCTCATGCAGGCGCGTGGCCTGATCGATGTGCTCGTTCCCCGCGGCAGCGCCCAGCTCATCGAGACCGTCGTCACGGAGTCCTCGGTGCCCGTGATCGAGACGGGCGCGGGCGTGGTCCACATCGTGCTCGACGAGTCGGCACGGCTGGACTGGGCGCGCGACATCGTCGTCAACGCGAAGGTCCAGCGGCCGAGCGTGTGCAACTCGGTGGAGACCGTGCTGGTGCTTCGGGATGCCGCGCCCCGCCTGGTTCCGCCCGTCGTGGACGCGCTGCGCGAACAGGGCGTGACGGTGCACGGCGACGAGACGGTGGCTTCTCTCGCGCACGGCGTCACCGCGGCGACCGAGGAGGACTGGTCGACGGAGTATCTCAGCCTCGACGTCTCGATGCGGGTGGTCGATGACCTCGATGAGGCGCTCGCCCACATCCGCCGCTACTCGACCCACCACACCGAATCGATCATCACCGACGACGCGGTCAACGCCGAGCGATTCCTGGCCGAGGTCGACTCCGCCGTGGTGATGGCGAACGCGTCCACGCGGTTCACCGATGGCGGCGAGTTCGGATTCGGCGCCGAGGTCGGGATCTCGACGCAGAAGCTGCACGCGCGCGGCCCGATGGGGCTCACCGAGCTCACCAGCACGAAGTGGCTGGCGCGGGGCGTGGGGCAAGTTCGCCTCTGACCGCCTAAACTAGAACCAGCCTGACGCCAGAGGCGAACCGAACGGAGCCCGAATGACCCTCGCCACGATTGTCGCCCTCGCCGCGGAAGAGTCCGAGCACCACGGCAACGTGGCACTCGAGACGGTCGGCTACGGCATCATCGCCGTGTGCGTCTTCGCGGCTCTGGCGCTCGTCACGCTCTCGTACCGAAACGTCGCCAACCGGCACGCGCACAAGGCTGAGGCCTATGCGCGTGCTCACGCGAACGACGTGCACCAGGCAGGACACGGCCACTAGGTCGGCTGGATGACGGTGGCGTCCACCCCGCGAATCGGGGTCATGGGTGGGACATTCGATCCCATCCATCATGGGCATCTGGTCGCCGCCAGCGAGGTGGCACAGTCGTTCGATCTCGACGAGGTCATCTTCGTCCCGACGGGGCAGCCGTGGCAGAAGGAAGGCGTCTCGCTGAGCGAGCACCGCTACCTCATGACGGTCATCGCCACGGCATCCAATCCGCAGTTCACGGTCAGCCGCGTCGACATCGACCGATCGGGCCCGACCTACACGATCGACACACTGCGTGATCTGAAGCAGCAGCGGCCCGATGCCGAGCTCTACTTCATCACCGGTGCGGACGCCTTGGCGCAAATTCTCAGTTGGAGGGACCATGATGAGTTGTGGGACCTCGCGCACTTCGTCGCCGTCTCCCGTCCCGGCCATGTGCTGAGCACGGAAGGACTGCCCAGCGAAGACGTGAGCCAGCTCGAGATACCCGCTCTCGCCATCTCGTCCACCGATTGCCGTGACCGCGTCGGACGCGGACATCCCGTGTGGTACCTCGTGCCCGACGGGGTTGTCCAATACATTGCGAAGCATCACCTCTACCGGAGCAAGGAATGAGCACACCCGAGCAGCCGGCGAACCCACCGCTGACGCGCAAGCAGATTCGCGAGATCCGCAACACCGGGTCGACGCCGGTCATCACGACTGATGAGATCGACCAGGCGCCGTCCAACGCGCCCGAGGCTCCTGCCGAAGTCGACGACGAGCAGGTCGCGTCCGAGGTCGCCGCCCCCGAGCCCGCCCCGACGCCTGAGCCCGACCCGGCGCCCGCCTCCACCGCGATGCCCGTCTGGTCGCCCGCTCCGCTGCCGCGCGCCGCAGAGCCCGCTGTCGTCAGCCCGACGCCCGTCGCCGACTCGTCGGTCGACCTCGGCGCCTCGCCGCTCACCCGTCGTCAGGCGCGTCAGCAGGAGCGCATCCGCACGGCGTCCGTGCCCGTCATCACGCCCGAGGTCGCCGCTGCGCACGCGGCAACCACGGGCGGCGCTCCCGTCGCCGCGACCCCTTCGCTGACGCACGCCGAGAGCCCGAGCCTCACCAGCGGCATGCACGACCTCTTCGGCCTGCACACTGCGCCGGCACCGGTCATCCGCGGGGACGCCGCGGCGCCGGTGGCAGTCGCTGTGGCGACGGACGCGGAGCCCGACTCGGCAGTCTCTCCGTGGGCGCAGCCCGCCTCCGCACAGGGGCCGGACGAAGACATCGCCGACGAGCAGGATCGCGTCGTCAGCCCGCTCCTGGGCGCCGGTCTTCTCGAGGGCGAGCCCGTCCTCGCCGACCTCCCGCCCTCGTTCGACCAGCTCCTGTCGCGGGCGACCGGCTCGATGTCGATGCCCAACGCGCTGATCCTGTCGCAGGCGCCCGAGGTCGCACCCCTCGGGGCAGCTGTCACGGCGACGGGCGAGGTCATGATCACCGGCACGCTCAACCTCCCCGAGGGGCTCGGCTCCACCGGGCACGCCAGGGGGACGGCCGACGGCAAGGAGATCGACGCCACGCTCGTGGACGGCGAGCTTCCTGCCCATTCCTCTCCGACTCCCATCGCGGCAAGCGCGGCGGTGAGCACGGTCAAGACAACCGGCGAGGTCATCAGGCCCCCGGCACCCGAAAAGGGCAGCCGACTCATGATGACCCTCGCCATCACCGCGGGCGCGCTGGCGCTCGCCCTCGTGGGCGTGCTCATCCTCGCCTTCGCGACAGGAGTTTTCGCATGACAGCGACCGCACAATCCCACGACATGCTTCAGCTCGCCGCTGTCGCGGCCGACTCCAAGGGCGGCGAGGATCTGATCGCGCTGGACGTCTCCGAGCCGCTGCCTCTCGTCGACATCTTCCTGCTGGTCACCGGGCGCAGCGAGCGCAACGTCGCCGCCATCGCGGATGAGATCGAGGACCGGCTCCACCAGGGTGGACACAAGCGACTGCGTCGCGAGGGACGCGCGGAATCGCGCTGGGTTCTCCTGGACTTCGGCGACCTCGTCGTGCACGTCTTCCACGAGGAGGAGCGCATGTACTACGGCCTCGAGAGGCTCTGGAAGGACTGCCCCGTGGTCCCCATCGAGCTGCCTGCCGCCGCGCCCGCCGAGTAGGTCCAGCGTGGTTCGAAGCACGCGCGGACGTGTTGTAAGCTTGTCGAGTTGCCCCGCGGGGCGATAGAACAAGGGCCTGTGGCGCAGCTGGTAGCGCACCTGCATGGCATGCAGGGGGTCAGGGGTTCGAGTCCCCTCAGGTCCACCGAACGTCAGCGAAAAGCCCCCGGATTCCGGGGGCTTTCGCTTTTGCGGCGGCGGCCGTCGACCGCGAAGTGCCGCTGCGCGATCTGGCCGCATTGACGTTGGGGCCTCGGGAAGGGAGCCTGGGTTCTCTAGGCCAGGAGGCGCTCCATGTCCGATGTCACTCCGTTCCTGTGGTTCGACGGCGACGCGGAGGCGGCGATCTCGTTCTACGTGCGATTGATCCCCGACTCCGAGATCGTCGCGCTCGGTCGCTATCCCGACGAGGTTCCGGGAGTGGGCGGCAAGGTGATGCACGCGCACTTCCGCCTCGCCGACCGCGACTACTACGCGATGGACGCCGGCCCGCAGTTCCCTTTCACCGAGGCGATCTCGCTCTACGTCTCGTGCGCCGACCAGACCGAAGTCGACCGGTACTGGGATGCGCTCACTGCCGACGGCGGCCAGGAGCAGCCGTGCGGATGGTTGAAGGACCGCTGGGGCCTGTCCTGGCAGATCGTCCCGGATCGACTGATCGAACTCATCCGCCACCCGGATCCGGCGACGGCGCACCGTGCGGTGCAGGCGATGCTCACGATGCGACGGATCGACATCGCCGCGCTCGAGGCCGCCGCAGCAGGCACATGAGACGCAAAACGCGGGTCGCGGCATCCGTGTCCATCGCCGTCTGCCTTCTGTCGGGCTGCACGGTCGGAGGGCAGAGCGGAACCGTCCCACCGAAGGCGACGTCGAAACCCTCCGCCACGATGACGCCGACGGTCCCTGCCGGCTGGTGGCAGCCCGCAGGGGAGCCGGAGACCCTCGCGACGGCATTGGCCGCGCCCTGGTCCGTCGTCCCCGTCCCGGGCGGCGGTGCCCTCATCTCGCAGCGGGACGACGGCGCTCTGCTGCGAACTCTCTCCGGCCGGCGATCTGCGCGCGGTCGGCACGGTGCCCGGCGTCGTCTCCGGTGGAGAGTCGGGGCTGCACGGGATCGCGCTGCTCGAAGACGACGATGCCTCATGGCTGTACGTGTATCACGGCGCGCAAGAGGACAACCGGGTGATCCGGATGCCGCTGCTCGGCGAACCCGGCACGTTCGAGGTGGGTCCGGCGGAGGTGGTCTTCGCCGGCATCCCGCGGGCCGGCACGCACAACGGCGGGCGGCTCGCCTTCGGACCCGACGGCTTCCTGTACGTCAGCACGGGGGACGCGCAACAGCGAGACGCCCCGCAGGATCCCAGTGCCCTCGGGGGCAAGATCCTGCGTCTCACGAAGGAGGGTGAGCCCGCTCCCGGCAACCCCGGCGGCGGGCCGACGTGGTCGCTGGGGCACCGGAACGTGCAGGGACTCGCCTGGACCGCCGACGGCAGGATGTGGGCCAGCGAGTTCGGCCAGAACACGTGGGACGAGGTGAACCTCATCGAGCCGGGCGGCAATTACGGCTGGCCCACCGTGGAGGGCGCGGCCGGCCGAGACGGCCTGATCGACCCGGTCGTGGTCTGGGACACAGCGGACGCGAGTCCGAGCGGCATCGCGGCAGTCGGGGACACCCTCTTCGTCGCAGGCCTTCGCGGAGAGCGGCTGTGGATCGTCGACACGTCGGCAGGGTCGCTCGCCGCCGACCCGATCGCGGTGCTCGCGGGAGAGCAGGGTCGGCTGCGAGACGCCGTGGCGGCTCCGGACGGCTCGCTGTGGCTGCTGACGAACAACACCGATGGTCGGGGGAATCCGCGGCCGGAAGACGATCTGCTCCTTCGCCTGCCGTTGCAGTCGCGACCGTGACGGGGCACCAGGGTGCACTCGGAGTTCCCCGCGCTACGGTGAGTCGGTGAGTTCTCAGCCCCGTTGCCCGCACTGCCGGCACTTCGTCTATCTGGACACGTTGACGTGCCCGAACTGCGAGGCGGACCTCGGCTACAACATCGAGCTGCGCGAGTTCTTCGGTCTCAACCACGGTCGCGTCCAGGTCGGCGAGCGCACCTGGTACGCGTGCTCGAACCGCGACTGGGACTGCAACTGGCTCGTGCGCGAAGACGCTCCGGCCGGACGCTGCTTCTCATGCCGCCTCACCCGGCGCCGACCCGACGCCGGCGACACAGTGGCGCTCGAGAAGCTCGCCAAGACGGAGGAGGCGAAGCGGCGCCTGCTGCTGCAGCTGGGAGACCTCGGCCTACCCATCGCGCCGTGGAACACGAAGCCCGGTGGCCTCGGGTTCGATCTGATCTCGAGTCTGTCCGACGGCAAGCCGGTGATGATCGGGCACGCGAACGGGATCGTCACGATCGACTTGGCCGAGAGTTTGGATGATCGTCGCGAAGCGCTGCGCGTGCGATTGGGCGAGCCCTATCGGACGATCCTCGGACACCTGCGTCATGAGGTGGGCCACTACTACCAGAACGTGCTGCTCGTCGATGAGGCGCTGTGGACCCGCTGCCGTGAGCTTTTCGGCGACGAGCGTTCCAGCTACCGCGACGCGCTCACGCGTCACTACAAGATCGGCGCTCCCGCGGGCTGGCACGAGAGCTTCATCTCGGAGTACGCCACGATGCATCCGTGGGAGGACTTCGCCGAGACCTTCGCCCACTATCTCCACATCACCGGAACGCTGCAGACCGCCGCGGTCATCGGCATCCAGCTCGACTCATCCGTGAGCAATCTTCGCGACATCGACGTGGTTCCGCTGCAGTCGTACCAGGACGAGAGCATCCAACGGCTGCTGAGCGACTGGCGATGGCTGTCGCAGGCGTTCAACCGGATCAACCGGGCCATGGGCTTCGGTGACCTGTATCCGTTCACGATCGTGGGTCCTGTGCAGCACAAGCTGGAGTTCCTTCACGAGATCATCACTCGCGCGCCCCTGACGCTGGACCAGCAGATCGCGATCGCGCTCGCGACCGACGAGGAACGAGCGTGAGCATGCTGCCCGCCGCGCTCCGGCTCACGGCCGGCCTCGCGCTGGGCTCGGCCCTCGCGATCGCCGCCATCGGCGGTGCGTCCGCCGACTCGCCCCCAGCCGACCAGACGTCGAGGGTCCGCATCGAGCCCGCCCCGGCGGAGGCGACGGCGGACGCCGCAGTCCAGCGCGTCTCAGCGATGTCTCTGCGCGAGAAGGCCGCCTCTGTCGTCATGGGGCACCTGCCGACGACGGATCCCGCTGCCCTCCAGACGTATATGGCTGCAACGGGGATCGGCGGGTTCATCCTGATGGGGGCGAACATCCCGTCCGACGAGACCGCGCTGCGTGGGGTGACGGCAGCGCTCACGGCCGATCCGGCATTCCCGCCGCTCCTCGCCGTCGACCAGGAGGGGGGCGACGTCTCCCGGCTTCGATGGGACGACTTCGCCTCGGCACGCCAGCTCAAGTCCGAGCCGCCGGCGGCCGCAGCGTCGGCCTTCGCAGGCCGGGGAGCTCTGGTCCAGCGGGCGGGCATCGGCGTCAACTTCGGGATCGTCGCCGACGAGACCGCCGACCCGGGATCCTTCATCTACCGCCGCGCACTCGGCACATCGCCCGAGGCGGCTGCCGAGCGCGTCGCGGCAGCGGTGGAGGGCGAGGGATCGGAGGCGATGTCGACCCTCAAGCACTTTCCCGGCCACGGCGCCGCCCCCGGTGACTCGCACGTCGGCGTTCCCTTCACACCCATGAGTAAGGCCGAGTGGTCCTCCGCGGACGGACTGCCCTTCCAGGCGGGGATCGATGCCGGTGCGCCGCTGCTGATGTTCGGGCACCTGGCGTACACCGCGGTGGATCCCGCGCCCGCCACTCTTTCGGCGGAGTGGCACCGCATCGCGCGCGAAGAGCTGGGTTTCGAGGGGGTCGCGGTCACCGACGACCTGGGCATGCTGCAGGCCTCGGGCGTGCCGGCCTACGCCGATCCGGTCGCCAACGCCGTCGGCGCGCTCGCGGCGGGGAACGACATGGTGCTCGCGGTCTTGTTCTCCACGGCCGACACGGCTCCGCGCATGGTCGACGGGATCGTCGCGGCCGTGGAGTCCGGGGCACTGCCTGCCGAGCGCCTCGACGAGGCGGCGGAGCGCGTCGCCGCACTGCGACTGCGGCTGGCGGCAGAAGGGCGGGGACTCATGCCGTGCGCGGACTGCGCGCCCGCGGACTGACTCATGATCCGTCGATGACGCGCAGCAGGCGCGCGCGCACCAGCCGGCCGCGCTCCGTGAACCCGCGCTGCGCCCGCACGTACGCGGTCTTGCCCTCGGGTGTCTCGATGGCCACCGGCTCGTGGCCCCACTCGGTGAGGTCGTACGGTGAGGCGCGCATGTCGAGGGTGCGGATGTCGCGCGCCAGTTCGAAGGCGTCCAGGAGCAGGTCGCCCGGCACCAGCGGGCCGAGCTTGATCGCCCATTTGTAGAGGTCCATGCCCGCATGCAGGCAGCCGGGCTGTTCCCGCGCCGCCTGGCCTTCCCGCGACAGCTCGACGCGGTTGCGCGGCACGGCGTCGGGGGTGAAGAAGCGGAAGGCGTCGAAGTGCGTGCAGCGCAGCTCGTGCGCGTCGACGACGGCGTCGGTGGATCGCTGGCCGAGTCGCAGCGGTGCGGGGTGCCGATGCTCGCTCTGGCGGTAGACCATGGCCCATTCGTGCAGGCCGAAGCACCCGAAGCCGGCCGCGCGACCCGCGGTCGCACGCAGGATGCGGGCGATGTTCGTCACGAGCAGGTCCCGCTGTGCGCGCAGTGCCACGCCGTCGACCCGAAGCGATCCGGGCAGCAAGCCGGTTTCGTACCAGCGCCACTCCGCGCGACGCGAGGTCGCGGCATCCGCCAGATCGGCGTTTTCACCCGGGTGCCAGCGGCGCAGAACGGAAGGCTTGTACGAGTAGTAGGTGAACAGGAAGTCCTCGACGGGATGCCGCTCTCCGCGCGAGGAGCGCTCGCGGTGGGCGAGGGTCAGCGCGTCGGCCCGCTGCTCATGAGCGGCCTCGAGATCCTGCCACTCGCGCGCGGCGAGAATCGCGTCGGAGGCAGGAGCGATCGTCACCGTTCGAGGATACGCGGCGGTTCAGGGTGGAATCTGGGCTCGATTCCCGGCCGGTCAGGCGTCCGCCGGCTCGATGAGCTCGGGGGAGTCGTTGCGCACATTGCCGACCGCCTTGGACACGACGTGGTCGGCAAGCGTATCGGCAAGCGCCGGCGCGGCGTCGATGGTGGCATCGAGCACATCGCGGACGTTGTCGGTCGTCGGATCGAGCCAGGCATCGGCGTGGTCGGGGTCGAGGAACAGCGGCATGCGGTCGTGGATCGAGCCGAGGTGGCCGATCGCGGCGCGTGTGAGGATCGTGAAGCTCAGCATCCACCGCTCGGGGTCGTCGTCGGCCTTCGCCTTGTCGCGCCACCACTCGTAGAGGCCGGCCATCAGCAGCGGCGATCCGTCGGCGGGATGGATGTAGTGCGGCACCTTGACGCCGTCGACGGTCTTCCATTCGTAGTACCCGGATGCCGGCACCACCGCGCGCCGCTTCTCGAGAGCCGAGCGGAACATGGGCTTGTCCTCGAGCTCTTCGGACCGGGCGTTGAACGCGCGGGCGCCGATCTTCGGATCCTTCGCCCAGCCGGGCACGAGCCCCCAGCGAGCGCTCTCGAGTCGCCGGACCGGGAGCTCTTCCTTGACGGAGTCGAGCACGATGGCCACCGGGGCGGTGGGCGCCACGTTGTACGAGGGCTCGGGCAGGTCATCGCCCACGACGTCGACGCGCAGCACTCCGACGAGGTCGGATCCGGCGCTGGCCACCACGAAGCGTCCGCACATGCGGCCAGCCTACGCGCGGGGCCCGACGTCGGCGCGGCCCTGACGTCAGCGCGGAACGACGCCGATCGCCTCGAGCCGCTCGAGAAGCCCGGCGCCGTCGGACTCGGTGACCCAGGGCACGGACGCGGCGGAGTGGTCGTTCACCGCGGTGCGGCCACCGGCGAGCACGGCCTCCGCAGGGGACAGGCGACGGATGGCGACGCCGACGACGTTCTGCGGGTGCTCTGCCGTGAACGTCGTGTAGATCTCGTCGTCGTGCTGGCCGTCGTCCCCGATGAGGAGCCAGCGGACGTCCGGGAACTCTTCGGCGAGGCGGCGCAGATTGGACAGCTTGTGCGCCTTGCCGCTGCGGAACCAGCGATCGTGCGTCGGGCCCCAGTCGGTGAGCAGCAGCGATCCCGGCGGGAAGAGGTGACGACGCAGGAACCGCAGCAGCGTGGGGGCGATGTTCCACGCGCCGGTGGACAGGTAGATGACAGGGGCGCCGGGGCTCTCGCGCACCACTCGTTCCAGCAGCACGGCCATTCCCGGGACGGGCTGACGGGCGTGCTCGTCGACCACGAACGAGTTCCATGCCGCCAGGAGCGGCCGAGGAAGGGCGGTCACCATGACGGTGTCGTCGACGTCAGACACGACGCCGAACGTGACCTCCGGCGCCACGACGAACGCGCGCGTCTCGATCGACTCGCCGTCTTCAACCGTCATGGTGAAGGTCTGCCAGCCGGGTTCGAGCGCCGCCGGAAGGCGCACGTCGATGACGCCGCCGCGGTCGGCGACGACCTCATGGTCGACGCCGGCGATGGTGACGGTCACCTGCGCGTAGCCGATCGGCACCGCCACGAAGCTTCGCCAGCCCCGGACGCTCGCGTACTCGCCGGATTCGGTGCGCTTGACCGGCGGCGCGATCATGACTCGCCCGAGCACCCGGACCCAGTCGGGGCCGGCGTAGCCCGGGAAGGGTGCGACCGTCGGCGTGTGACCGCGGCGACGGGCGCGCCGCTCGCGCCAGGAGTGGAAGCGGTACTCGAGGCGGGCGAACCACAGCACTTTCGTGCGTGCGCTCTTCGCTTCCTTCTCGGGCATCCTCTCAGTCTTCCATGTCGCCATCGATGGAGCCGTCCCGCGCGGGCACCTCGTGGTGCGCGTCGTCGAGGTGCTTGCGTTCGACGCGCTCGATGACCTTCTTGCTGACGAAGACCAGCACGAGGAAGATCACGATCACGCCGACGAAGATGTAGCCGGCGTAGTGGATCCGATCCGCCAGTTGCCGGTAGGTGCCCGCCGCGACCGCGGCGACCGAGATGTACAGGGCGGACCAGAGGACGCAGGCGGGGATCGTCCAGGCGAGGAAGCGCTTATAGGGGTAGCCGCTCATGCCGACGGTGAGCGGCACGAGCGAATGCAGCACGGGCAGAAAGCGCGAGAGGAAGATGGCGGGCCCGCCGCGGCGGCGCAGGTATCGCTCCGACCGATGCCAGTTCTCCTCGCCGATGCGCCGTCCGAGGCGGGAGTGCTGGATCTTCGGCCCCAGGAAGCGGCCGAGCCAGAACCCGATGCTCTCTCCGATCAGAGCGCCGATCACCACCGCAATGCCCAGCAGGACGGCCTCGAGCGGCGATTCGACAGCAGTGGCGGCGACGATGACGACCGTGTCACCGGGCACGACCAGGCCGATCAGGATGCTGGTCTCCAGCATGATCGCGAGGCCGGCCAGCAGAGTCCGCAGCACCGGGTCGACGCTCTGGACGGCGTCGAGGAGCCAGGTCAGGAACTCGTTCACCCCACGAGCCTAGAACCCGGGGTCGCCCTCTAGCCTGGGAACATGTCGGAGCCGCTCATCGCCGTCGAGCTCGCGCACTGGGTAGATCCGGCATCCGTCTTCCTGCTGCTGCACAGTCACGAGGAGAACGCCTTCTGGCTGGATGCCGGACCCGAGGCCGCGCATGGGTGGAGCTGGGTCGGGACCGGGATCCCCGAGGCGGACCCCGGCGACCTGCGGGCGGTGATCTGCGCCACCACGACGGCAGGCGACCGCTGGCCGGCAGGGCGCTTCCGCGGCGGCTGGGTGGGGTGGGCCGGCTATGACCCGGCAGCGGCCCGCGCCGGCGCTCCGGCCGAGGCCGACGAGGCGACCGGGGAGCAGGCATGGCTTCGCGTCGACCGGTTCGTCGCTTTCGACCACGGCAGCCGCCGCGCCTGGGCGGTGGCGCCCGCCGGGGAGGCGCGGGCGCTGGCGACGACCGCGGGGCGGGCGACCGAGCCGGTGGCTCCGCCCGCGCCGGCGCCACCGGCCCAGGCTCGGCCGCGACACTCGGCGGGGGAGTACGCCGCGCTCATCGAACGCTGTCGCGACGCGATCCGCGACGGCGATGCCTACCAGCTGTGCCTCACGACGCGATTCTCGATCGATGCCCCGGTCGACCCCGTCGACGCGTACCGTCGCCTGCGCGCGGCCACGCCGGCGCACCACGGCGGCCTGGTTCGCACGGGTGACGTGGCGCTCGCCAGCGCCAGCCCCGAGCGCTTCCTCGAGGTCGACCACGGTGTCGTGCGGACCCGACCCATCAAGGGCACCCGTGCCCGCGGGGCCGACGCGGCGACCGACGCGGCGCTCGCCGAAGAACTCCGGACCAACGAGAAAGAGCGTGCCGAGAACGTCATGATCGTCGATCTGATGCGCAACGACCTGTCGAGGGTCTGTGTCGCGGGATCGGTCGGCGTGGACGCACTGCTGCAGGTGGAGTCCTACCCGGCCGTCCATCAGCTCGTGAGCACCGTTTCGGGCGCCCTCACGCCGGGTGCGACGGTCGGCGATGTCCTCGACGCCGCCTTTCCCGCCGGCAGTATGACGGGGGCGCCGAAGCTCTCGGCGATGACGATCCTGCACGAGCTCGAGAGCGGTCCCCGCGGCGTCTTCTCGGGCTGCTTCGGGTGGGTCGGTGCCGACGGGGCGCTCGACCTGGCCATGGTGATCCGCTCCGTCGTCGTGCACCCGGGCGGCGCGTACGTCGGTGCCGGCGGGGGGATCACGTGGCGATCGGATGCCGCAGCCGAGGTCGCCGAGGTGGGGATCAAGGCGCGCGGGCCTCTGGCAGCCGTCGGCGCGAAGCTGCCGCCGGGCTGGTGAGCACGGGTTCCGCTAATCTGGAGTTTCGCGCCAGCGCGTTCCCGACTTCCCCGATTGGTTCCCTCGTGTCACAGATTCCCCCGTCCGACAGCGCTGTGCCCGCCGACGGCGGAGGTTACGACGTCTACGCCGTGCAGAAGAAGTGGCAGGCGCGATGGGAGGACGCGGATCCGTTCCGTGCCGGCGGGGCGGACGACACCCGGCCGCGCAAGTACGTGCTCGGCATGTTCCCGTACCCCTCCGGCGACCTGCACATGGGTCACGCCGAGAGCTACGCCTACGTGGACGTCGTCGCGCGCTTCTGGCGTCACCGGGGCTACAACGTCCTCAACCCGATCGGCTGGGACTCGTTCGGCCTTCCCGCCGAGAACGCGGCGATCCAGCGCGGCGCCGACCCGCGCGAGTGGACCTACGCCAACATCGAGCAGCACAAGAAGAGCTTCCGCGAGTACGGCTCCTCGTACGACTGGTCGCGCATCCTGCACACGAGCGACCCGGAGTACTACCACTGGAACCAGTGGCTGTTCCAGCGGCTGTTCGAGCGGGGCCTCGCCTACCGCAAGGACAGCCCGGTCAACTGGTGCCCGAACGACCAGACCGTGCTCGCCAACGAGCAGGTCGTCGACGGGCACTGCGAACGCTGCGGCGCCGAGGTGGTGAAGAAGAAGCTCACACAGTGGTACTTCAAGATCACCCAGTACGCCGATCGGCTGCTCGATGACCTCAACCAGCTCGAGGGCTTCTGGCCGCAGAAGGTCATCCGGATGCAGCGCAACTGGATCGGCCGTTCGGTCGGCGCCGACATCGAGTTCGAGATCGAGGGCCGCGACGACCGGGTCACCGTGTTCTCGACGCGCCCCGACACGCTGCACGGCGCTACGTTCTTCGTGGTCGCACCCGACAGCGATCTGGCCGCCGAGCTCGTCGAGGGCTCCTCCGATGAGGTGCGCGAGCAGTTCCGCGAGTACCTGGAGCGCGTGCAGCGCGAGACCGACATCGAGCGTCAGAGCTCGGACCGCCCGAAGACGGGCGTCTTCCTCGGTCGCTACGCGATCAACCCCGTCAACGGCGAGCGCCTGCCGATCTGGGCCGCTGACTACGTGCTGGCCGACTACGGCCACGGCGCCGTGATGGCCGTCCCCGCGCACGATCAGCGCGACCTCGACTTCGCTCGCGCGTTCGACCTTCCCGTGAAGGTCGTCGTCGACACGACGGCGCCCATCACCGGCGCGATCCCCGTCATCGAGCTCGACGACGACGGCGTGCCGATCGATCCGGGTGCCGGCGAGGAATCCCTGTCGGACCTCGACCCGGCCAGGACGGGCGTCGCCCTCACGGGTGAAGGCCGGATGATCAACTCCGGCTCGCTCGACGGCCTGTCCAAGCGCAACGCCATCGCCCGGATCGTCGAGCAGCTCGAGGCAGCCGGCACCGGCCGCGCGGCGAAGTCCTACCGCCTCCGCGACTGGCTGATCTCGCGCCAGCGCTTCTGGGGGACGCCGATCCCCATGATCCACACCGAGGACGGCCGGATCGTCCCCGTGCCCGAGGACCAGCTGCCGCTGGTGCTGCCGGACGCCCAGGGGCTCGACCTCACGCCGAAGGGCACGTCCCCGCTGGGCGGTGCCACCGAGTGGATGTCGACGGTCGACCCCGAGACGGGTGAGCCGGCGCAGCGCGACCCCGACACGATGGACACCTTCGTCGACAGTTCGTGGTACTTCCTGCGCTTCCTCGCCGCGCAGGACCCGTCTCAGGCCTTCCCGACCGCGGAGGCGGATCGCTGGGCGCCGGTCGACTCCTACATCGGCGGCGTGGAGCACGCGATCCTGCACCTGCTGTATGCCCGGTTCATTACGAAGGTCCTCTTCGACATGGGCCTGATCGAGTTCACCGAACCGTTCACCAGCCTGATCAACCAGGGCATGGTGCTCCTCGACGGCTCAAAGATGTCCAAGAGCAAGGGCAACCTCGTCGAGTTCGCGTCGAGCATGGTCGATCCCGGAGCCGACGCGGTGCGCGTGGCGATCGCCTTCGCCGGCCCTGTCGAGGACGACATCAACTGGGAGGACGTCTCGACGACCGGCGCCCAGAAGTTCCTCGCGCGCGCCTGGCGGGTGGCGACGGACGTCACCAGCAGCCCGGACGTGATCTGGGCGGAGGGCGACACCGCACTGCGCCGCGTCACGCACCGCCTGCTCGCGGATGCGCCGGGCCTCGTCGAGCAGACCAAGTTCAACGTCGTGGTCGCCCGTCTGATGGAACTCGTCAACGCCACCCGCAAGGCGATCGACACCGGGGCCGGCCCCGCCGATCCGGCGGTACGCGAGGCCGCGGAGGCCGTCGCCATGATCCTCGACCTCTTCGCGCCGCACACGGCCGAGGAGATGTGGGAGATCCTCGGCTACGAGGGCTTCGTCGGCCTCGTGCCGTGGCGCTCGGCAGATCCGACCCTGCTGGTCGAGGACACCGTCACCACGGTCGTGCAGATCGACGGCAAGGTCCGCGCCACGCTGCAGGTGTCGGCCCGCATCGACCCGGCCGAGCTCGAGCGGATCGCGCGGGCCGACGAGCGTGTGGTGAAGTCGCTCGCGGGGCGCGAGATCACGCGCGCGGTGGTCCGGCCGCCGAAGGTCGTCAGCTTCAGCACGCACTGACGCGGCGGCGGCTCCTCCCCGGGCCGCCGTTCCTCGTTGCCGCCCACAGGCTGCCGAGGACGGGCCGCGACGGCGGTGCCCGCGCCTAGCGTGAGGGGGTGACAGCCGAGCACGCGACCGAGCGGGCCTCGCCACAGCGTCGGCTGGGTCTGGGTGCGGCCGTGGTGGTGGTGATCCTCGCCCTCGCGGTGACGGTGGCGATCGGCATCCTGCGCGGTGCCTCCGCGCCCGTGGAACAGGTCTCGGTCGACGCCTCGACGGCGGGAACGGATGCCGCGGCCACGCCGCTGCTGTACGTGCACGTCTCCGGAGCGGTCGCTGCGTCGGGGCTCTATGTGCTCGACGAACACGCCCGGGTCGTGGACGCGATCGCTGCGGCGGGCGGCTTCGCCGAGGGCGCTGACGAGGGCGCGGTGAATCTCGCTCGGCCGCTGTCCGACGGAGAGCAGCTGCACGTCGCCCTCATCGGCGAGGCGCCCGCCGACCCCGGTGCCGGAGGCGACGACGGGCACGGCCGGCGGCGACGGCCGCGTGAACCTGAACACGGCGGACGCGACGCAGCTCGACACCCTGCCGCGCATCGGTCCCGCCATGGCTCAGCGCATCATCGACTGGCGCGACGCGAACGGGCGCTTCACGAGTGTCGAGGATCTCCTGGCCGTCCCGGGGATCGGAGACAAGATGCTCGAGGCTCTGCGCGACCTCGTGACGGTGTGAGCATGCCGCTGCGCATGACGCTCCGGCTCGTTCCCGTCGCCGGTGCCGCCTGGACCTCCGCCCTCACCGCCACGCTCGTGCCCGGCATCGCCGGCGTCCTGGCCCTCTGTCTGTGGGCGGCCTCGCTCGGCTGCCTGGCATGGTCTGCGGCGCCGCGCCGATCCTCCGCGCCGCGCGGGCATCGACGGGTCGTCGTGATCCTCGCCCTCTGCGCGGCGGCGGCCGCGGCATCCCATGTGGCACTTGCCCAGCCGGCGCGACAGGACGTTCTCGATCTCGACGTCACCGGCGGACGTGCCGTCGAGGTGCAGGCGACCGTCGTCGGCAAGATCGAGCGCCGTGCCGACGGGGCATTGGCGTTCGACGCGGTCGCGACGCACATCGACGCCGGTCCGGTGTCGCATCCGGTGCGGGTCGAGATCGTGGTGCGGGTCGATCCCCAGGACGTCCCGGACCGGCAGGCGCTCGATGTGGGCGCCGTGGTCTCGGCTCGGGGGACGGCCGCCGCTTCCCGGCCGGGGGAGCGCGCCGTGCTGGTGATCCGCGCGACGCGCGGCATCGAGGTGTCCTCGCCGGCGGCCGGGCCTGCCGCCGTCGCAGCCGGTCTCCGCCAGGGTCTCGTCGCGGTGGCGTCCCGGCTTCCGGGCGACGGTGCGGGCCTGGTGCCGGGACTGGCGGTCGGCGACACCTCTGCGGTCTCGATCGAGCTCGACACGGCAATGAAGGAGTCCTCGCTCGCGCACCTGACCGCGGTCTCGGGGGCGAACTGCGCACTGGTGGTCGGGCTCGTCTACGCGGCAGCGGCACTGGCCGGTCTGCGTCGGCCGCTGCGCGTGGCCTGCGGGCTGGTGGCCCTGGGCGGCTTCGTCCTTCTCGTCACGCCCGAACCCAGCGTCGTCCGTGCGGGCGTGATGGCAGCGATCGCGATGCTCGGGGTGGTTCTCGGCCGTCCCGGCGCGGGCATGGCCATCCTCTCGCTGGCAGTGACGGTTCTGCTGGTCGCGGATCCCTGGCTCGCCGGATCGCTCGGTTTCGCCCTGTCCGCTGCGGCGACAGCCTCGTTGCTGCTCTTCGCGCGGCCCCTCGCCGACGGGCTCTCGGGCTTTCTGCCGCGCATGCTCGCGCTGGCGCTGGCAGTGCCCACTGCGGCGCAGCTGGCCTGCGGGCCGCTTCTGGTGCTCATCGCGCCGCAGGTGCCGCTGTTCGGCGTGCTCGCCAATCTGCTCGCGGCTCCCGCCGCCCCGCTGGCCACCGTTCTGGGCCTGGCGGCATGTCTGACTGCCCCGGTGCCCGTGCTGCAGGAGGGCTTCGCCGCGCTCGCGTGGCTTCCCGCGTCATGGATCGCGGCGACCGCGACCACGGTCGGCGACATCCCCGGCGGTCTGCTGACGTGGAGCGAGGGATGGGTCGGCGCTGCCGGCCTTGGGATCGTCGGCCTCGCGGTCGGCATGGTGATCGCGCTGCGAAGCGCCACGCCGGCGCGACGTCGTCTGCGCGCAGCGTCGGCGCTGCTCGTCGCGGCCACGATCGGCGTCGTCGGAGGCGCCGGGCTGCTCGACTCCGTCGCCGGCCGCTGGACGCTGCCGGCGACGTGGAGCATCCTCGCCTGCGACGTCGGTCAGGGCGATGCCGTGCTCCTCCGATCGGCGGGGGCGGTGGCGCTGGTGGACACCGGCCCCGAGCCGGAGGCGGTCGATGCGTGCCTCGCGCGCGCCGGGCTCGACCGCATCGACCTGCTCGTGCTCACGCACTTCGACCTCGATCACGTGGGTGGCGTCGACGCCCTCGTCGGACGCACCGGCACCGTCCTCCACGGGCCGGCAGATCCGGAGGGCCTCCGCATCGTGGCGCAGCTCGAGGATGCCGGCGCCCAGGTGCTCGAGGCGCACGCCGGACTCACCGGGCGACTGGGCGAGGCCCAGTGGCGGGTGCTGTGGCCGCTCGTCGACAGTCGTGCCTTCCCGGTCGGCAACGACACGAGCGCAGTCCTCGATGTGCGGGGCGGCGGCATCCCGCCCACCCTCCTCCTGGGCGATCTGGCGGCGTCACCTCAGCGGGCGATCGAGGCAGCCGGCGCGCTCGACCCGCCGTACGCGGTGGTCAAGGTCGCCCATCACGGCAGCGCCGACCAGGATGCCGGCCTCTACCGGTCCGCAGAGCCGTCGGTCGCCCTGGTGACCGTCGGAGTGGACAACGACTACGGCCACCCGCGCGCCGAGATCCTCGACGTGCTCGTCGCCGAAGGGGCTCGCATCGCCCGCACCGACACGCAGGGTGTGATCGCGTTGACGACGACCGAGGGCGGCATCGCGATCTGGCGCGAGCGGGGCGGGTGAGTCGGAGCCGCTCGGTAGGCTGGCTGCATGGCTACGACCGCGCGGCGCGCACCGACGAAGGCAGCGCGCAGCGCGATCCCGCAGGTGTCGTGGCGGGCCCCGCAGCCCGCGCCCATCGTGCTGGTCTCGGGTCCTGAGGACGTCTGCGCGGAGCGCGCGATCGCGGGGATCCGCGACTACCTGCGTGCCGAGGATGCGAGCCTCGAGGTCTCCGACCTCCGTGCCGACGACTACGCTCCCGGCGCGCTGCTGGGCCTCACATCACCATCGCTCTTCGGCGAGCCTCGGCTCGTCCGCATCACGGGAGTCGAGAAGTGCTCCGACGCCTTCCTCAACGAGGCGGTGTCGTACCTGGCCGCGCCGCAGGAGGGCGCGACGGTCGTACTGCGCCACACCGGCGCGAGCGTGCGCGGCAAGAAGCTCCTCGACGCTGTCCGCGCCGGGCAGGGCGGGGGAGTCGAGATCCCGTGCCCCGCCGTCAAGCGCGACTCGGAGCGCTTCGACTTCGCGGCCGGCGAGTTCCAGGCGGCGAAGAAGCGCATCGCGCCCCCGGCGCTGCGCGCGCTGGTCTCGGCGTTCGCCGACGACCTGACCGAACTCGCCGCCGCGTGCCAGCAGCTCATCGCCGACGTGCCCGGCGACATCACCGAGCAGGTCGTCGAGCGGTACTACGGGGGCCGGGTCGAGACCTCTGCGTTCACGGTGGCCGACACCGCGATCGCCGGCCGCTACG
This sequence comes from uncultured Actinomycetota bacterium, assembly GCA_963754635.1. Lineage (GTDB taxonomy): Bacteria > Actinomycetota > Actinomycetes > Actinomycetales > Microbacteriaceae > Microbacterium. The sequence goes on from CAVWGM010000003.1 coordinate 1,194,710, forward strand.
GCGATGCGCTCATCGCGCTGCGGCACGCGCTGGCCTCGGGCGCCGATCCGGTGCCGCTGGTGGCCGCGATCGCGTCGAAGCTGCGCACCATGGCGCGGGTCGCCGGCAGCCGTGAGCCGGCGGCGGTGCTGGCGGGGCGTCTCGGACTGAAGGACTGGCAGGTCGACCGGGCCCGCCGTGACCTCACCGGCTGGAACGAGGCCTCCCTCGGTGGCGCGATCCAGGCCGCTGCGCGGGCGGATGCCGAGGTCAAGGGCGGCTCGCGCGACGCGGTCTTCGCGCTGGAGCGACTGATCACCGTCATCGCGACGCGCGCGCCGTTCGGAGCCTGACGCTGCAACGCCGAAGGCCCGCCCCCAGAGGGACGGGCCTTCAGACGGATTCCGGAGGACGGATCAGAGCGCTGCGACCTGCTTGGCGATCGCCGACTTGCGGTTCGCGGCCTGGTTCTCGTGGATGACGCCCTTGCTCACGGCCTTGTCGAGCTTCTTGGTCGCCTTCTGAAGAGCCTTCTCAGCGGCAGCCTTGTCGCCGGTGGCGATGGCCTCGCGGGTGCGACGCACCTCGGTCTTCAGCTCGCTCTTGACGGCCTTGTTGCGCTCGCGCGCCTTCTCGTTGGTCTTGTTGCGCTTGATCTGCGACTTGATGTTCGCCACGTGTCGACGTTCTTTCGTTCGGAGTGAAAATGGAGAGAGCCGCTCAGCAGAAGAGGGCTGCGTTGCGGCGGTCGTGAGGGTGGCAACCCACACGCAAGCCAATCACCGAGTCTATCAGGTCTGCTCGAGAGTCGTGATCGCCAGGTCGAGGACGGCGTTGAAGACCCGCGGCCGCATCACGGTGACGTGGTGGGTGGTGCGAGGGACGACGATCAGCTCGGCGTGCTGGGCGATGTTCATGAACAGCTTCTCGTTGACGCGGAGCTGGTCGTACTGCCCGTTGACGAACCACAGCGGCGCGTCGATCCGATGCAGTGCGGAGAGAAGATCGAGCACCGAGAGGCTGCGCAGCGCGACGTCCTGGGTGTCGAGTGCGTACCCGCCGGCTCCGAAGTCCGCCCGGGTCTCGTCGGGCAGGATGCGATCGAGCATCCGGTCGGTCAGCCACATCCCGCGATCGGGAAGAGAGTCGAAGCCGCGCGCGAGCATCCGGTAGGCCGCGAGGCCCATGCCGCGGGGGATGGAGGTGCACGAGGCGGCGATGAAGCCCGCGACCGGCGGCGGGTCCTCACGCCCGACGTACTCGATGCACAGGAGGCCGCCCATCGAGTGACCCGACGAGGAGCACCGGGACCGCGGGTCGCGGCATCCCGGACCGCCTCGTCGATCGTCGCGAACGCGCCGTCGAGGGTGAACTCCTCGGTCATGCGCGAACCGTGCCCGGGGAGGTCGACCGCGACCACCGGATTGCCCCGCTCGGGCGAGGTGGTCCACCTGTGCGCGCCACATGGTGGCAGACGTCCGGATGCCGTGCACGAGGACGACCTGCACGACCATCGCCCCAGGCTAGCGGCACGCCGCACCGGCCGCTCAGGGCGCGCGCAGGGGGAGGGTGCGCCTCACCCGTAGAATCGACGGGATATGTCACCCCGCGCCCTGAAGCCCATCGAGCCGTCCGCGACTCCGCCCGAGCTGATCCGCAACTTCTGCATCATCGCCCACATCGACCACGGCAAGTCGACGCTGGCCGACCGGATGCTGCAGATCACCGGCGTCGTCTCCGACCGCGACATGCGCGCGCAGTACCTCGACCGCATGGACATCGAGCGCGAGCGCGGCATCACGATCAAGTCGCAGGCCGTGCGGATGCCGTGGGCCAGGCCGACGGGCAGACCTACGCGCTCAACATGATCGACACCCCCGGGCACGTCGACTTCACGTACGAGGTGAGCCGCTCGCTCGCCGCGTGCGAGGGCGCGATCCTGCTGGTCGACGCCGCGCAGGGCATCGAGGCCCAGACGCTCGCGAACCTCTACCTGGCGCTCGAGAACGATCTGCAGATCATCCCGGTGCTCAACAAGATCGACCTGCCCGGCCGCCGATCCGGAGAAGTACGCCGAAGGAGCTCGCGAGCCTCATCGGCGGCAAGCCCGAGGACGTGCTGCGCGTGAGCGGCAAGACGGGCATGGGCGTCGAGGAGCTGCTCGACCACGTCGTGCGCGCAGATCCCGGCCCCGAAGGGCGATCCGAACGCGCCGACCCGCGCGATGATCTTCGACTCGGTGTACGACTCGTACCGCGGCGTCATCACCTACGTCCGCATGATCGACGGCACGCTGAACCCGCGCGAGCGCATCCAGATGATGTCGACCCGCGCCGTGCACGAGCTGCTCGAGATCGGCGTCTCCTCGCCCGAGCCGACTCCCGACCAAGGGCCTCGGCGTCGGCGAGGTCGGCTACCTCATCACCGGCGTGAAGGACGTGCGCCAGTCCAAGGTCGGCGACACCGTCACCAACGCGCACGCAAGCCCTCGACGGAGGCGCTGCCGGGCTACACCGACCCGAAGCCGATGGTCTTCTCGGGTCTGTACCCGATCGACGGCAGCGACTACCCGGTGCTGCGCGAGGCGCTCGACAAGCTGAAGCTCTCGGACGCCTCGCTCAACTACGAGCCCGAGACCTCCGTCGCGCTCGGCTTCGGCTTCCGCTGCGGCTTCCTCGGCCTGCTGCACCTCGAGATCGTCACGGAGCGCCTCGAGCGCGAGTTCGGCCTCGACCTCATCTCGACCGCGCCCTCGGTGACCTACGAGGTGCTGACGGACGACAAGAAGTCCTTCACGGTCACGAACCCGAGCGAGTTCCCGTCCGGGACCAAGATCGCGAGCGTCACCGAGCCGATGGTGAAGGCCGCGATCCTCGCGCCCAAGGACTACGTCGGCACGATCATGGAGCTCTGCCAGTCGCGTCGCGGCACGCTCCTCGGCATGGAGTACCTCGGCGAGGACCGCGTCGAGATCCGCTACACGATGCCCCTCGGCGAGATCGTGTTCGACTTCTTCGACCACCTCAAGTCGCAAGACCGCGGGCTACGCCTCGCTCGACTACGAGCCCAGCGGCGACCAGGAGGCCGACCTCGTCAAGGTCGACATCCTGCTGCAGGGCGAGCCGGTCGACGCGTTCAGCGCGATCGTGCACCGCGACAAGGCGTACGCCTACGGGGTGCTCATGACGGAGCGCCTCAAGAAGCTCATCCCGCGCCAGCAGTTCGAGGTGCCGATCCAGGCCGCGATCGGCGCGCGCATCATCGCGCGCGAGTCGATCCGCGCGATGCGCAAGGACGTCCTCGCCAAGTGCTACGGCGGCGACATCACCCGCAAGCGCAAGCTGCTGGAGAAGCAGAAGGAGGGCAAGAAGCGCATGAAGATGGTCGGCCGCGTCGAGGTCCCCCAGGAGGCGTTCATCGCCGCGCTCTCCGGCGACACCGAGAAGAAGGACGCCAAGTAGGCTGTCCGCCATGCGTCGAGGAACTTTCCGGGACGACACCGTCGACTACGCCGCCGTCGGCGCCACGCAGGCGCCCGACCTCATGCAGTACCCGCCGGAGCGCAGCATCCCGGCCGAGCAGTCGTGGCGCATGGGCAGTGGCGAAGCGCGCTTCCAGACCGCGGGCGATGCGCTCCTGTCGTGGACGGCGCAGCGCGGGGCAGGACTGACTCTGAAGGACGTGCGCCCGGCATCCGGGCCGATGTACTCGGGGGTCAGCTTCGACGCCGACGGCAACCCGCTGGCGCCGAGCAAGTCCGAATCCGATCAGCGCTACGACGCCGACGGCACGCCCTACGTCGGAGCGGGCACGACGATCCGCCTCGAGGGACGGGTCGAAGGGACTCCGGGCGGATGCCGAGCTCCGCGTGATCTTCGCCCTCGAGGAGCCTCGCAGCGTCGGCTTCGCACTCGGCACCGTCGGAGACTCGGTCGTGAGCGGCGAGGAGTCGTTCGTGGTCGACTGGCACGACAACGACGAGGTCTGGTTCACCGTGCGCGCCTTCGACGCTCCCGCCGCGCTCATGTACAAGGTCTTCCCCGGGCTCATCCGCCGCCGCCGCCGCGAGCTGTTCACCCGGTATCTGCGGGCGATCTCGCCGCTCTACACGACACCCGCGTGAGGCGCTGATGGGCTCCGCGCTTCCCCTGGGCGAGCCGGTCCCCGCCGACGGCTCGCTGCCCGCCGGCACGACGATCGATCCGGCGGCCGCCTTCGGCGTCTACCTCCACGTGCCGTTCTGCCGCGTGCGGTGCGGCTACTGCGACTTCAACACGTACACGTCCGACGAACTGCGCGGCGCGCGCCAGGATCAGTACGCCGACACGCTGCTGCACGAGGTGACGCTCGCCCGCGGCGTGCTCGAGGGACTGGGCCCGCTGCGCCCCGCCTCGACGGTCTTCTTCGGCGGCGGCACCCCCACGCTGCTGCCGCCGGGCGACCTCGGCCGCATGCTGGACGGCGTCCGTGATGCGTTCGGCATCGCGCCGGGCGCCGAGATCACGGTCGAGGCCAACCCCGACACGGTGACCGATGCCGTCATGGCCGAGCTTGCGGCATCCGGCGTCACGCGCGTGTCCATCGGCATGCAGTCGGCCGTTCCGCACGTGCTCGCGGCCCTCGACCGGACGCACGACCCCGCGAACGTGCGCACCGCGGTCGCCGCGGCCCGGGCGGCTGGACTCGACGTCAGCGTCGACCTCATCTACGGCGCACCGGGGGAGTCGCTCGAGGACTGGCGCGCCTCGGTCGAAACCGCGGTCGACCTCGCGCCCGACCACGTCTCGGCCTACGCGCTCATCGTCGAGGACGGCACCAAGCTCGCCCGACGGATCCGTCGCGGCGAGGTGCCGGCGCCCGACGACGACCTGCAGGCCGACATGTACGAACTCGTCGACGACCGCCTCGCCGCCGCCGGCTTCGACTGGTACGAGGTCTCGAACTGGGCGCGCTCGCACGACCAGCGGTCCCGGCACAACCTCGCCTACTGGCAGGGCACGGACTGGTGGGGGTTCGGGCCCGGTGCGCACAGCCACGTCGGAGGCGTGCGCTGCTGGAACGTCAAGCACCCGTCGGCCTACGCGCAGCGGCTGGCCGGGGAGCGTCGCCGGCGGCCGGGCGTGAGATCCCGGATGCCGAGGCCCGCGCGCTCGAGCAGGTGCTGCTGCGCACGCGCATCCGCGAGGGCCTGCCCGTCGCCGAACTGCCCGCCGAGGCGCGCCGGGCCGTCGCCGGGCTGATCGCCGACGACCTCGTCGATGGGGCATCGGCGGTGAAGGGCCGCGTGGTGCTCACCCGCAGGGGCCGTCTGCTGGCCGACGCCGTGGTGCGGGCGCTCACGTCGTAGATCGCGCGACCGGGCGGCGGCATCCGGTAGAATTGGCACTCCAGTCATGCGAGTGCCAGACGCGGCGTGAGGAGGCGGGATGGTCAGCGAACGAGGGCTGCAGGTGCTGCGCGCGATCGTCGAGGACTACGTCGACACGCGAGAGCCCGTCGGCAGCAAGGCGATCGTCGAGCGCCACGCGTTCGGCGTATCGGCCGCGACCATCCGCAACGACATGGCGCTGCTCGAGGACGAGGAGCTCATCGCCGCCCCGCACACCTCGTCGGGGCGCGTGCCGACCGACAAGGGCTATCGCGTCTTCGTCGATCACCTCGCCGATGTGCGGCCGCTCAGCTCGGCCCAGCGCACCGCGATCTCGTCGTTCCTCGAGGGCCCGGGAGATCTCGACGACGTCCTGGCGCGCACGGTTCGCGCGCTCACTCAGCTCACCGGCCAGGTCGCGATCGTGCAGTACCCCTCGTTCGCGCGTGCGAATGTCACGCACGTCGAGCTGGTCCAGCTGGGCGGCGGCCGGATGCTGGTGATCGTCGTCACCGACACCGGTCGCGTGTCGCAGCGCATGGCGTTCGTGCGCGACGAGTTCGACGAGAGCGACCTCGCGCGCATCCGCGCCGAGCTCGGCACCCTGCTGGTGGGCCGTTCGGTCCGCGACGGCCTGCAGCGGATCGCGGACCGACTGCAGAACGAGGCGCTGATGACGGCGCCGCATGAGACCGCGACGGCGCAGATCGCGCGTGTCGTCGCCGAAGAGCTGGACGAGTTCCGCCAGGACAAGCTCGTGATGGCGGGCAGCGCCACGCTGGCACGGCGCGAGGGAGACTTCCGCGGCAGCATCTATCCGCTCCTCGAGGCCATCGAGGAGCAGGTCACGATCCTGCGGCTGATGGGCGAGATGGTCGCCGACGAGAAGGGCCTGGCCGCGAGCATCGGTCGCGAGAACGAGCAGTTCGGCCTCGCCGAGGCCTCAGTGGTCGCCAGCGACTACGACGCGACGGGCGCCCGCGCCCGCGTCGGCGTGATGGGTCCCACGCGCATGAACTACCCCACCAACCTCGCGGCGGTACGTGCCGTCGCGCGATACCTCACGCGGATGCTCGAAGAAGACGAGAGCAGCCGCTGACGCGGACACACCAGAACGAACCCTGCGGCGTGCCGCGGGCAGGAAGGCGAAAGTGGCTGACCACTACGAGGTCCTCGGCGTCTCACGCGACGCCTCGCTCGACGAGATCAAGAAGGCGTACCGTCGCCTCGCGCGGGAGCTCCACCCGGACGTCAACCCGGGTGAGGAGGCGTCGGAGCGGTTCAAGCTGGTCACGCACGCCTACGACGTGCTGAGCGACTCCGACCAGCGCGCCCGCTACGACATGGGCGGTGACGGCGGCGCCTTCGGCGGCGCCAACGGCTTCACCGGCTTCAACGACATCTTCGAGACGTTCTTCGGAGGCGGCGGCGGCGCTCGGTCCGGCCGGCCACGGTCCCGCCGTGAGCGCGGTCAGGATGCGCTCGTGCGCGTCACGCTCGACCTGGGCGACGTGGTCTTCGGCGTCCACCGCGACATCGAGGTCGACACCGCCGTGGGGTGCGAGACCTGCCAGGGCTCCTGCTGCCAGCCGGGAACCTCGCCCGTCACGTGCGACATCTGCCACGGCACCGGACACGTGCAGCGTCAGGTGCGCAGCCTGCTGGGCAACGTCATCACGAACCAGCCCTGCAACATCTGTCAGGGCTTCGGCACGACGATCCCGTACCCGTGCGCCACGTGCCAGGGTCAGGGCCGAGTGCGCGCCCGCCGTACGGTCTCCCTCGACATCCCGGCCGGCGTCGAGACCGGACTTCGGCTGCAGCTGCCCGGCTCCGGCGAGGTCGGCCCGGCCGGCGGCCCCAACGGCGACCTGTACATCGAGGTGACCGTGACGCCGCACGAGGTGTTCAGCCGCGACGGCGACGATCTGCTCGCCACGCTCGAGGTGTCGATGCCCGACGCCATCCTCGGCACCACGACGACGATCCAGTCCCTCGACGGACCGGTTGACCTCGAACTCCGGCCCGGCGTGCAGGCCGGCGACGTGCTGACGATCAAAAGCCGCGGCATCACTCCGCTGCGCGGGACTCAGCGCGGCGACCTGAGGGTCGGCGTGCACGTGGTCACGCCGACCCGGCTCGACGCCAAGGAGCGCGCTCTCATCGAGGATTTCGCCAAGCGCACGAAGGCCCCGAGCCCTCGCCTCGCGGAGTTCCACCAGGGCCTGTTCGCCAAGCTGCGCGACCGCTTCCGCGCCTGACCGATGGCACTGCACTTCGTCCTGGACGAGCCCGCTCTCGCGCAGGCCGGTGACGTCGTCACGCTCATCGGGGCCGAGGCCCATCACGCGGCGTCGGTGCGCCGGGTGCGCGTGGGCGAGGAAGTCACAGTCGGCGACGGCCGAGGCGCGTGGCTCGCCGGCGTGTGCGAGTCCGTCACGCCGCGCGAGGTCGTCGTCCGCGTGAGCAGCCGGACGGATGCCCTCGCCCCACGGCCGCGGATCGTCCTGGTGCAGGCGCTGGCGAAGGGCGACCGCGATGAGCTCGCGGTGCAGGCCGCGACCGAGCTCGGCATCGACGAGATCGTCCCGTGGCAGTCGGCGCGCAGCGTCTCGCGGTGGGATGCGGCGAAAGCGGAGAAGGGCCGGGCGCGTTGGGCGTCCATCGTGCGCGAGGCGGCCAAGCAGGCCCACCGCGTCTGGATCCCGCAGGTCGCCCCGCTGGCCGCGACGCGCGACATCGCGACGCGCGCGGCGTCCTCGCGCGCCCTCGTGCTCGAGCCGACCGGACCGGACCGGCTCGCGGCCCTCGACCTCACCGGCGAGGAGCGCGACATCCTGCTCATCGTGGGGCCGGAGGGTGGGATCGCGCCGGACGAGCTCGCCGCGTTCGAGCAGGCCGGCTCCTCCCTGGTGCGGCTGGGCCAGAGCGTGCTGCGCACGTCGACGGCGGGTCCCGCGGCACTCGCCGTCATCAGCGCCGCGCTCGGGCGCTGGTGACCGTGTGGCGGTCAGTGCGGTCCGGACCCAGGCGGAGGCTCATCGGTAGACTTGCGGGATGAGCGAGCCATCGATCTTCACGCGGATACTCACGGGCGAGATCCCCTCCGAGATCATCGGCGAGACCGAGAACGCGTTCGCGATCCGCGACATCGCTCCGCAGGCGCCCGTCCACCTGCTCGTGATCCCCAAGTCCGAGGACTACCGCAACGTGGTCGAACTCGCGGCAGGGGACCCCGGCCTTCTCGCCGAGATCATCGGCCTGGCCAACAGTCTCGCCGCCGAGCACGGCGACGGCGATTTCCGCCTGGTCTTCAACACCGGCCCCCATGCGGGCCAGACCGTCTTCCACGTGCACGCCCATGTGCTCGCCGGAGAACTCGAGGAGAAGAGCGTCGGTGCCTGACGAATCAGCCCCAGACCGCGTGAGCGACCGGGTGTACGCCGACGGCGTCGCGATGGTGCAGCTGCTCGGCCCGCAGGACCGCCTCCTGCGCGTGGTCGAGAAGGAGCATCCCGACGTCGACGTCCATGTGCGCGGCAACGAGATCACCCTCACCGGAGAAGCGGATGCCGTGGCCGCCGCTCGCTCGCTCGTCGACGAGCTGCTCGCCATGACGAAGGCCGGGCACGCGCTCGGCGAGTCCGATGTCTCCTCCTCGAGCAAGATCCTCCGCACCGAGGGCGGACCGCGCCCGTCGGAGGTGCTCGGCGAGGCGATCCTCTCCTCGCGCGGCAAGGTGATCCGTCCCAAGACGCTGGGGCAGAAGGCGTACGTCGACGCGATCGAGGACAGCACGATCGTCTTCGGCATCGGCCCCGCCGGTACCGGCAAGACCTACCTGGCGATGGCAAAGGCCGTGCAGGCGCTGCAGCGCAAGGAGGTCAGCCGGATCATCCTGACCCGTCCGGCGGTCGAGGCGGGGGAGCGACTCGGCTTCCTGCCGGGGACGCTCACCGACAAGATCGACCCCTATCTGCGCCCGCTCTACGACGCGCTCAACGAGATGATGGACCCCGATCTCGTGCCGAAGCTCATGGCGACCGGCACGATCGAGGTCGCCCCGCTGGCGTACATGCGCGGTCGCACGCTCAACGACTCGTTCGTGGTGCTCGACGAGGCTCAGAACACCACGCCCGAGCAGATGAAGATGTTCCTCACTCGACTGGGGTTCGGCACGCGCATGGTGGTCACGGGCGACATCACGCAGATCGACCTCCCGCAGGGCGCTTCGGGCCTGCGGCTCGTGACCCGCGTTCTCAACGAGGTCGAGGACATCCACTTCTCGTACCTCACGAGCGACGACGTCGTCCGCCACACCCTGGTCGGGCGCATCGTCGACGCCTACACCGAGTACGACGAGCGCCGGCTGGTCGCCCGCCGCGAGCGGGACGAGGCATCCGAATTCGCCAGCCGCGCCGAGCGCCGCGCCGGGATGCGGCCGCAGAACCCCCGCGATCACCTTCCCAAGCGAGGACGCTCATGACCATCGAGATCAGCAACGAGTCCGGCCTCGAGGTCGACGAGACCGTCCTGCTCCGCTTGATGGAGAACAACCTCTCCGAGCTTCACGTCAGCGCGGACGCCGACGTCGCGATCCTGCTGGTGGACGAGGGCGCGATGGAGGCGCTTCACGTCCAGTGGATGGACGAACCCGGCCCCACCGACGTGCTGAGCTTCCCGATGGACGAGCTGCGGCCCGGCACCGACGACATGCCGACCCCCGCGGGGCTGCTCGGCGACATCGTGCTCTGCCCCCAGGTCGCCGAGACGCAGGCCGTCGCGGCCAAGCACTCGACGATGGACGAGCTGGTCATGCTCACCACGCACGGCCTGCTGCACCTTCTCGGCTTCGACCACGCCGAGCCCGAGGAGGAGCGCGAGATGTTCGGGCTGCAGCGAGAGCTCATCACGACCTTCCAGGCCGTCGAGCGCCGCCGAAAGCACGCATGACCGCTGCTCTGCTGCTGGTCGTCGCCGCGCTGCTCCTCGCGTTCGGGGCGCTGATGGTCGCGATCGACGCCGCCCTCGGCGTCACCTCGCGCGCGGATCTGAACGAGCTCGGCGCCGGCGGTCGCAACGCGGCGGCCCTGCGCAAGATCGCCGCCGATCCTGAGGCGCACGCAAATGCGGTGATCTTCATCCGAGTGCTCGCCGAGACGACGGCCGCGGTGCTCGTCACCGTCGCCTTCACGCTGCTCTTCGACAGCATCGGCTGGGCGATGCTCGCTGCCGCGCTGCTCATGACGGCGGTGTCGTATGTGGTCGTGGGCGCGAGCCCGCGCAACGTCGGGCGCCAGCACGCCAAGGGCCTTCTCCGCGGAGCCGCCCCCGTCGTGCGCGGCGTGCGCATCCTGCTCGGCCCGCTCGCGCACGGTCTGGTCGCCCTCGGCAGCCGCATCACCCCCGGTGCGTCGCGGGGATCGAGCTTCGCCTCGGAGGAGCAGCTGCTCAGCATCATCGACGAGGCCGCGGAGAACGAGCTGATCGAGGAAGACGACCGCGAGCTGATCCACTCCGTCTTCGACTTCACCGACACGTTCGTCCGCGCCGTCATGGTGCCACGCACCGACATGGTGACGGTGGATGCCTCGGCCTCGACCCGTGAGGCGATGGGGATCTTCCTCGATCGCGGCATCTCCCGGGTGCCGATCGTCGACGACGATGCGGACGATGTCGTCGGCGTGCTGTACCTCAAGGATCTCGTGCAGTTCGGCTTCCGCGACGAGTCCGGGTGGCGGGATGCGCCGATCAGCCGCATCGCACGCCCCGCGGTGTTCGTGCCCGAGTCGATGAAGGCCGAGACTCTGCTGCAGCAGATGAAGCGCGACGCCGTCCACGTGTGTCTCGTCATCGATGAGTACGGCGGCGTCTCCGGGCTGGTGACCCTCGAAGACCTCATCGAGGAGCTCGTGGGCGAGATCGCCGACGAGTACGACCCGCGCGCCGACGAAGTCACCGAGCTCGAGCCCGGCCACTTCCGCGTCAGCGCGCGGCTGGGTCTGGACGAGGTCGGCGACCTCTTCGGCATCGAACTCGAGGACGAGGACGTCGATTCCATCGGCGGGCTGCTCGGCAAGGCCCTCGGCCGCGTGCCTCAGCCCGGGTCCACCGCAGACTACGGCGGACTCGTCCTCACCGGCGGCGCGTCTCGTGGGCGCGGCCGCGGAATCTCCACCGTCTTCGTCGAACGCGGCGAGACACCCGAGCTCACCGAGACACCGAACGGGCGCGCTCCGCGCACCGGCGAGGTCCGAGTCGTCTCGCCGCGCACCGGTGAGGTGCGCTCATCCAAGAAAGGGGATCGCCCATGACCGAGTCGACCCGTTCCGGTTTCGTCACCTTCGTCGGGCGTCCCAACGTGGGCAAGTCCACGCTGACGAACGCCCTGGTGGGTGAGAAAGTCGCCATCACGAGCGACAAGCCGCAGACGACGCGGCGCGCGATCCGCGGCATCCTGAACCGCCCGGCGGGCCAGCTCGTGATCGTCGACACTCCCGGCATCCACAAGCCCCGCACCCTTCTCGGCGAGCGGCTCAACAGTCTCGTGGACCAGGTGCTCGGCGACGTCGACGTCATCGGCTTCTGCGTGCCCGCGAACGAGAAGGTCGGACCCGGCGACCGCCGCATCGCGGAGTCTCTGGACGGCTACGGGCGTGCGAAGAAGGTCGCCATCGTGACGAAGACCGACACGTCCTCGCGCGACCAGATCACCGAGCGCCTCCTGGAGGTCGACGCCCTCCGCGAGGACTGGGCGGCCGTGATCCCGCTCTCCGCCCTCACCCGCGAGCAGCTCGACGTCCTCACCGACGAGCTGCTGTCGCTCATGCCCGTGGGACCCGCGCTGTACGAGCTCGGCGTCGTCACCGACGAGTCGATCGAGGACCGCGTGGCCGAGATCATCCGCGAGGCCGCCCTCGAGGGCGTGCGCGACGAGCTGCCGCACTCGATCGCCGTGACCATCGAGCAGATGGCGCCGCGGGAGGACTCCGACCTCACCGACATCTTCGCCAACGTCGTCGTGGAGCGCGACAGCCAGAAGGCGATCATCATCGGCCACAAGGGCTCACGCCTCGCCGACGTCGGCAAGCGCGCCCGCGCCGGCATCGAGCCGCTCGTGGGTACGCGCGTCTTCCTGTCGCTGCACGTGCGCGTCGCCAAGGAATGGCAGCGCGATCCGAAGCAGCTCGGCCGTCTTGGTTTCTGAGCCGCTCAGCCCTCGATCGGTCGCAGCGCCGGGATGATGATCACGACGTCGTCGCCGTAGTCGTCGTCCGCGGCATCCTGCCACGTTCCGTCATCCCAGATGACGTCGACGCGGAGCCGGCCGTTGTCGGGGTACGAGCCGAGGTAGGCCTCGCCGAGGATGTCCGGAAGCTCCTCCTGGATCTCGAGGAGCGTTGCCTCGTCTCCGGCGCCCGGCTGGTCTCCCGTGGGGTCCTCGATCACCATCGGGTCGTAGAGTGCCAGCATGATGGGCGGCTGAGTGACGCTGAACGCTTCGCCGTCGTAGCTCCCCTGCACGGCGTAGGCGCCCCAGGTCACGTCGCCGGACGTCTCCCAGCCGTCGATCCCCTCCCACGTCCAGTTCGTCACCGGGATGCCGCTGCACTGCGGGGGATAGGACTCCATGATCGCGCCGAGGCACAGTTCGACCTCGCCCGCGACGTCGATGACGGTCCCCTGCGCGAGCACCTCACCGTCGGGTGGCCCCGGCCACAGCGAACCGAGGGAAGCGCCCGGGGGAGCATCCGCCGCGCTCGGGGGAGCGCCCGATCCTACGGGCGTGGCGCAGGCGGAGAGGGCCAGGACGGATGCCGCGACCAGCGCGGGCACCAGGTGTCGGCGACGATGTCTCATGTGATCTCAGTGTCGCGGGTCGGGCGTTCGTCTCAGCCCAATGTGACGGACCGTTCGCGCCGCCGCCGGGGACGGGTGTAACCTGGGCCCATGCGTGCAGGCTCTCTGCTTCTCCTTAGCTGCCGCGACGAGGCCTCGATCTAGGGCCCTCCTCGTCGCGGAGCTTGTCGTCGGCCCGCCACTCGACGAGAAAAGAACGACATCATGGAGAACAACCAGAAGCCCTCGGGTATGCCGATCCACAAGTATCGGCCCTACCACGAGCAGATCGCCGTCCAGCTGCCGGACCGCACCTGGCCCTCGAAGCGGATCACGACCGCGCCGCGCTGGTGCGCCGTCGACCTGCGCGACGGCAACCAGGCGCTCATCGATCCAATGAGTCCCGAGCGCAAGCGCATCATGTTCGACCTGCTGGTGCGCATGGGATACAAGGAGATCGAGGTCGGCTTCCCGTCGGCCAGCCAGACCGACTTCGACTTCGTCCGGCACCTCATCGAGGACGACGTGATCCCGGACGATGTGACGATCCAGGTGCTGACGCAGGCGCGCGAGCACCTCATCGAGCGCACGTACGAGTCGATCGCGGGTGCCAAGCAGGCGATCGTGCATCTGTACAACTCGACCAGCGTGCTGCAGCGCGAGGTGGTGTTCCGCACCGACAAGCAGGGCATCATCGACATCGCCCTCGAGGGCGCGAGGCTGTGCCGCGAGTTCGAGAAGCGGATCCCCGAGACCAAGGTCTTCTACGAGTACTCGCCCGAGAGCTACACGGGCACCGAGCTCGAATTCGCCGTCGACGTCTGCAACCAGGTGCTCGAGGTCTTCGAGCCCACGCCTGACCGCAAGGTGATCATCAACCTGCCGGCCACCGTCGAGATGGCGACGCCGAACGTCTACGCCGACTCGATCGAGTGGATGAGCCGCAACCTCGCCCACCGCGAGAACGTGATCCTGTCGCTGCATCCCCACAACGACCGCGGCACCGCGATCGCGGCGGCCGAGCTCGGCTACATGGCCGGCGCCGATCGCATCGAGGGATGCCTCTTCGGCAACGGCGAGCGCACCGGCAATGTCGACCTCGTCGCACTGGGCATCAACCTGCTCACCCAGGGCATCGACCCGCAGATCGACTTCGGCGACGTCGACCAGGTCAAGCGCACCGCCGAGTACTGCAACCAGCTGCCCGTGCACGAGCGCAGCCCGTGGGCCGGCGACCTGGTGTTCACCGCCTTCAGTGGATCGCACCAGGACGCCATCAAGAAGGGCTTCGAGGCGATGGCCGCGCGCGCCGAGGCGGAGGGCGTCTCGGTCGACGAGATCGAGTGGGCCGTGCCCTACCTGCCGATCGACCCGAAGGACCTGGGGCGCTCGTACGAGGCGGTCATCCGGGTCAACTCGCAGTCCGGCAAGGGCGGCGTGGCCTACCTGCTGAAGACCGACCACGCGATCGACCTCCCGCGAAAGCTGCAGATCGAGTTCTCGGGCGTCGTGCAGGCCAAGACGGATGCCGATGGCGGCGAAGTGACCAGCGACCAGATCTGGGCCGTCTTCACCGACGAGTACCTCCCGTCGCAGGTCGACGAGCATCGCTGGGGCCGCTTCGAACTCTTGGCCACGAGCACGCGCAGCGATATGTCCGGCGACGTCTCGCTCGATGTCACCCTCCGCGACGGCGACGAGACGTACGAGGCATCCGGCCAGGGGAACGGCCCTGTCGCAGCGTTCCTCGAGGTCGTGCGCGAACGGGGCTTCGACGTCACGCTGTACGACTACGTCGAGCACGCCCTCAGCGCCGGCGGTGACGCGCAGGCCGCGGCATACGTCGAGCTGCAGGTCGACGGTGAGCGACTGTGGGGCGTGGGCGTCGACGGCGACATCTCGACCGCATCGCTCAAGGCGATCGTGTCGGGCGTCAACCGGGCGATCCGCACCCGCGAGAAGACCGGCGCCCTCGCGAGCGTCTGAGCTTCGTCACGCAGGCCTGGCTGCTCAGCAGCCGGGCCTGCGGCGTGCGGGCGGCGCGCTCCCGCCGCGGGGTCAGGTCTTGACGACCGGGATCGTCGAGGTCTCGACCGCGACCTTACGGCGGTAGAGCGCCCGCTGCTCGGGGAGCGAGATGTCGAAGATCACGGCGAGCAGCCTGATGACGGCCGTCACGACGATGCCGATGACGGCCGCGGCGACGAGGTCGAGGCCGAGGGCGTTCGCCCCGGCGAGGACGAGACACCCCGCGCCGGCCGCCACCGCGTACAGCGATCCGACGTGCATGATGGCCACCGGGAGACCCATGATCATGTCGCGCAGGATTCCGCCGCCCACCGCTGCGCAGACTCCGACGAAGACCGCCGGGACCAGCGGCAGGCCGAGCGCGAGCGCCTTGCTGGTGCCGAAGGCGCCGAACAGGCCGATGACCAGCGCATCGAGACCGACGATAACGGCGTTGAGCCGGTGGAAGAGGCCGGCCAGCAGCATCCCGGTCAGCGCCGCGCCGGTGGCCGTCAGCAGGTACCAGTTGCTCTGCAGAGTGACCGGCGTGACGTTCAGCAGCAGGTCGCGGATGAGTCCGCCGCCCATGCCCATGACGATCCCGATGATCGCCACCCCGAGCAGGTCGAGTCGCCGCTGGCCGCGG
This sequence comes from uncultured Actinomycetota bacterium, assembly GCA_963754635.1. Lineage (GTDB taxonomy): Bacteria > Actinomycetota > Actinomycetes > Actinomycetales > Microbacteriaceae > Microbacterium. The sequence goes on from CAVWGM010000003.1 coordinate 1,210,549, forward strand.
AACCCTGACGCGAACAGCGCACCCTGGATGCCGCCGAGTCCGACGGCGATGAGGTCGGCCCAGAGCGGAATCACGAAGACGGGCTCGTTCACCCCTCCATTGTCGTGTCGGCTCAGGGAATGTGCGTGCGCACCGCCGACATGAAGCCGTCGAGGTCGTCGACCCACAGGCGCACGGCGTCGACCTCGACGACATCGTCGCGCAGTTTGGTGCGAACCGGGTGCTCGAGGGTGACCAGCACGTTGGTCTCGTTGCCGATGCGCAGCGCCAGCGTGCGGCCGTGCTCCTCGTCCTGGATCTTCGGCGCCTTCTCCTGCACGTCCTCCGACTTCTCGACGGCGGCCACGGCCTCCCAAGGAATATCGACGTCGACGTGGGCTCCGTCCCGCGCGCGCAGTGACGTTCTTCCGGCACAGACGATGAGACGATCACTATCGAACGGACACCGTCTGGACGGAACTAACCTGTGTCCGCGCGAGGGGAATGACGGCGCCGGTCGGGCGGGCCAGCTGACAACGAAGGATGCGTGATGGATCGGATACGAAGGCGGCGGCTGCACCCGTTCCGCGCAGCCGTGCGCTTATCCGCCGCGGCGGTCGTGGTCGGAGGCTGCGCATTCATGCTGGTCGGCTGTGCAAACGCGGCTCCGGTTCGGTCGCCGCTGCCTCCGGCGGCGGCCGCTGCAGTCGTCGATTGCGACGCGGACACAGAAGAAGTGAACCCGGGCAGGATCCCGAACGACTTCGTGCCAACGATCGCCTACCGGTGTGATGAAATCCTGACGCTCGCCACACCCGGTGCTGAGCCACCTCCTCCACCCCCGTCGCCCCCGCATGCGTACGCGGGCGATCTGAGCTCCCTTGTGTCGGCGCTCACCCAGCCCGACGATCCGAAATGGGATGGGCCGTGCGCCGCCATGATGAAGTTGGCGGCCGACATATGGCTCGAGGATGCTTCCGGCACCATCATCCGTGTCGCTCACCCCGTCGACGGATGCGGGCAACCAAAAGCCGAGGCCGTCTACGACGCTCTGGAGAAGCTTTCCATCGCGCCCTAGAGCCCCTCACGTTCGTTCAGCGATCCACGTGCGCACGCGCAGCCGTCTCACGGAAGGATGAGTTCGTGGCCGAATTCGGATCGCTCCGTCACGTGGAGTTGCAGGTGGCGGACCTTCGAAGCTCGCAAGATTCGTGGGCATGGCTCTTCGGCGAGCTCGGGTATGAGCCGTACCAAGCCTGGGATGGCGGCAGTAGTTGGCGGCGAGGAGTCATGTACATCGTGATCGCCGAAGCGCCGGGCGAAGGGCTCCACGATCGTCGGACACCTGGCCTCAGCCATCTCGCGTTCGAAGTTGGAACTAGAGCGTTCGTTGATCAGCTGTGGGCTGCTGCGGCCGGGAACGGATGGCGACAGCTGTATGTCGATCGCCATCCTTGGGCTGGCGGAGGCGGGCACTACGCAGCGTTCCTGGAGAACGCCGAGCGGTTCAAGGTCGAGCTCGTCGCCTCCAACCCGGTGCAGTGAACGATCGCTCAGCGATAGCCGTCCGAGCGGCGGTCGCGATGTTGCGGCGAGGGGGGCTCAGCCGGTAGTGCTTACCTCACCGAGGCCGAGCAGCTCCCGCCCCCGCTGAACGGCCGCGCTCGTGACCGCCGGCGGAGGCGCCGACAAACCGCGGAGCCCCCACCCAGTGGGGTCCACACTCAACCGACGGTCGGTTCCACCGTCGTTCCACTCCAGGACGATCTGGGCGGGTGCCCTGCGGTCGTGCTCGGAGCGATCGTTGTGCGCGAAGGTGCGAATGGCGGCGGTTTCGATGAAAACCTCGGGCCGCGGAGGCAGCCCCGCCCAGAGCGAGATCGAGCCTTCGCGGACCAGGAGAACGTATGACCATGCGGGATCTCTCGACATGAATAGCGACGAGAGTTCGCGTCTCGTTTCTTTCGAGACAGACACTTCGATGGCGATTGCTGACCGGTGCTCCCCTGTGAGCGAGGCGATTCGGCTCTGGCGCCAGATGAGGTAACCAGATGCGAGGATGCACCCGACGCCGAGTCCGAGCGGAGCGCCCGGTAGCTGCGCCAGGCGGCGGTACGAGCCATCATCGGGGAGTTCGTCCATGTTCTCGAGAGTCAACTCGGGAACGATGGACAAGAACCACACACCGACCGCGATGAGCAGTGCGCCGAGCAGGGCCAGCACGAGGGCCCGCACCATTCGAGTCACTTCTCTGCCTCGCAAGTCACGCCGGGCGAGCTGAGGGCCGCTGGCGGCGTGCCGGCCTCTTGAGCCAAGTCCGCTAACACTGACCGCACCACGCCTCCACCCTGACGACGTCGGCCCCTAGTGCCACGTCGAGTAAACCTATCCCGAAGTCTGGACGCGTCCCGCTCAATTCCACACCGACGCCTTGCCGCGCGGATGCCCGTTCCTTCACCGCGCGGCGTATTGGTCGGATCTCGTTGGGCGCTGGAACTTGCTTCTGTGCCCGGTCGCGGATCCGTCTACGCACCGATCGGTCCTTCATCGTCTCTGAGCGATGTGGGCCCGCAGAGTGTCGACGATTGGCTCAATGACGGCCGGCATCGCAACCGGGCGGTCACTGGATGACGGCTCGATGAATCCCAAGTCAGAGAGCCGACTTTCCAGCGCCTGCTTGGCCGTCGGGCGAGAGCAGTCCAGGTTCAGCTCGAAAGCGAGCACATCGAAGTCCCGTTCGTCGAAGTGCGGCACGGTCGCCTTGACGCGGCCGAGTTCGGGGCTGTCGCTCGTCAGATGGAGGAAGGCGCGCAGCTCGGGATCGAAGCCGGTCGCACCGACATACACGATTCTTCCGTCCGATGTGTCAAGCCAGATGTAGAGCCATGAGCCTTCTGGACTGACGGCGCCCTGTCGAACAGGTATGACACGCGGCTGCACTGTTTGCATGAAGCGACCGTACCGGCGCCACAGAGTGGCGCCGGTACACTGCCCGCGAGCCCATCCAAGTCCGTGCGGGGACGGTCAGGAACGGGCACTGCATAGATAGGGTGGCCGCGTGACTGACGAGCAACAGAACCAGCTCTCGCGCCGCGAGATCATCGCGGCATACGTCGTGGTGATGGATCGACTCGGCGAACTCGTCGAGGTCTGCTCCGCCGTGACAGGCGACGTCGAAGAGCTACGACATGCGGTACAGGAAACCTTTGAGCTGAGTCCTCTCGCGGCTGACGCAGTCCTGGCTCTCCAGGTCCGGCGTTTCACGCCCAGCGAGCGGCAGAAGATTCAGGACGAGCTGGCCGACCTGGACCTCTGGCTTGAGCGAAGTGGCGGCGCGTAGGTCGATCCCTATTCGGCGCGTTGGAATGACCGCAGAGTCGCCGTGAGCCGACCGACGTCATCGCCGCCGATGCGAACTTCCACATCGCACTCCCATGCGTAGGACGCGGGATCTGGTCCGCCTGTGGTGCGGGTAGTCCCGAGCACACCGTACGTCGAGAAGTCCGCGACGGAAGCCCGGTCGGTCACGGTGATGTCCGTCACGCGAATCGATCCAGGCGTCCCATCCTCATCTCGCAGGGAGCCATTCAACGCGAGCTCAGCGCACGCGTACGCGGCGGATCGGTTCGGCCCAGAGTAATCAATCTCAACACCGCTGCTCGAGCAGCCAGCTAGTACGAGCACGATGGACGCAACTGCGCACATTCTCCTGATTCGCGTCGGCGGGCTTGATGCACTCAGAGAATTGCGTTGAAGTCGTTCCATTGGAAACACGTCCTCAAGCTACCCGGAGCGTGTAACCGAGCAGGACCATCTCGCGCTTGTGGATCGCTGCTCGTTCGCGTGCAAGACACGACAGTTAGGCACGCGGTCCGCGGGCACGTGGACGATTATTCACGGATCATCCGCTCAGAGGAGTGACTCTCTAGAATCAACTCGTGCTGACATCCCTCGCGACGCGGCACGTCGTCGCCGTGCTGTTTCTGGCCGCGTTGGTGAGCGTGTTGAGCGGATGCGTGTACGCGGCTATCCCCGCAAAAGTTCCATCGGTGACTGAGAACTCGTCAGCCGAGGAGTCTGTGCACCAGGAGGACCTCGTGGTGGCGGTCTTCACTCTTGAGGCCGAGTTCGGCAGCGAGAGTCTGCTAGACGACATGTGGCCGGTTGAGGAGCGAGCAATGGAAGCGCTTGAACATGCCGGGGCCGGTTACATCGATGGGAACGAAATCGGCGACTCCGAGTACGCGCTTTACTTCTATGGCACTGACCGTGAGGTGATGTGGAGCCTACTGAAGCCCGTACTGGAGGATGCGCCCATCCCGCTCACTCGAGTCGCGTTGTGGCCTCCCGGGGAAGCGGCTGAACCGACCATCATCCAGTACGAGGCCGAGGGTTGAGCCCGAATTTCTCGCGCTCACACATTTCAGATCGCCTGCGGGCAACGATCGAAACGCGCCCTGCCAGCGATCGGTCTGCGTGCTCGCGTGAGCGATGCCTTAGACCGAGTTGGCGAAGGCCACGACTTCTCGCGTTATCCGCGCCAGCTCTTCGCCTGGCTCGATGATGAGGTCCCCCTCAGCAGACCATCCATCGTTTCCTCGGTCGAACGCCCACCTCCGGATTGAGACCTTCAGCTGGATGACCCCGCCGTGGTGGTGTGCTCCCAGGCTCAACTCGCCTTCGAGTGATTGCCATGCCCTAGTTCCGCTCCAGCCGCGCCAGGACTTCTCCATGGAAGCGAAGAACTCGGCGAGATCCTTGAAACCGTCGCCCCAGTGCTGTTCGACCGTGGTGACGGCGTTCAATCCGTTGAGCGCCAGCGTTGCGACGGCTTGCGTCGGCGTGCCTGGCCCGGGCGGAGTCAATAGCAGGTACTCAGACTGGCCGCCTACGCGCGCTTCTGGCATGCATCGATGATGCCGCATCCGCGAGTCAGACGTACGCGAGCCGGTCCTCCAGTGAATGGGCAGATGCGCTCGGCACGAATGCCCGATCGCGGATGGACAATCGCGCTCGCGCAGGTGATGCTGAACGCATGACGGACCGCCGCTCAGGAGCGACTCGATGGCTGGCAGCAATCGGTCGCGTTCTCCTTCGAGCGATCACCGTCGTCTTCGCCGTCTTGCAGCCGGCGGAGCAGATGAACACAACGCCGCCCGACACTCCACGGCAGCGACCAGATGAGTACCGCCCGTAGCTCGATGGACATCCGCGCTCGGGGCTGGGAAGTTGCCGGGCGCTAACTCCGCGCAACGGGCAAGCCCAATAGAGTCCCGGCTATGAAGCGATCGTTGACGGTGGTCGGGCTTGTCCTTGCTGGCGTCGGCTTGTCTGGATGTTCTCTTGTCCAGGGACCCGTCGACCGCGAAGAGTCATTCGTAGTGAACGGAGGTGAGTGCACTGCGCAGTGGTGGTTGGGAGACCTCAAGGCCGGGGTGTCCGACGAAGCTGAGCAGATCGCTGGCGCCGCGCTTCGCGACGCGACCGTCACGGAGCCCAGCCTCGCCGAGTGGCAGAGCATCCTTGAGGACTCCCAATCCGAAGGAGCCGAGCTGTCCGCCATGGAATTGGAGGGACAGGCCCACATCGAAGTCGTACGAGCCCATGTTCGCGAGAAACTCGACGGCGCTGGCTATCCCGACTCGGATCGAGTGATCGAAGTGTGGTCCGATCTCGCTTGCTCATGAGAGCCATCTCGACCTCACGCCGAGTGCAGCCAAACGACCCTCCACTCATCGCTGCCTGTCGGAGGATCACTCATCGTGCGGGAAGACATATCGGACCGGCGATAGTGTCCCCATCATGGATCTGCTCACCTACGTCCTCGTCAACTTCCTCTGGGTAGCTATCGCCCTGCTCGTCCTGTACTGGGTTATTCGCGCCGCGGTCCTCTCCGCACTCCGCACGCACCACCGCCAGATCACCGCGGCACCGCGTACGCAGTCCGCATCAGGCTCACACCTCGACGCCGACGGGCTCTGACCTGCAGCAGGGGCGTGCAAGCAGAAGCGCGACCAATCGGACGGGGCTAGCGTATGCAATTGGTGACGGTCGAGAATGAGGGACTCCGAGGAGAATTGGTGGCGCACCCACTTTGTTGTGTCGGCAAAGGGAACGGGAAGTCCTGAGATGTCGAGCAATATGCGCGGCCTCGGAAGTGCGTCGAAGCGTGTCTGCGCGGTCGTCATAGCGTCCCTGTGCCTGGTAGTAATCCCTGGCTGCTCCATGTTCAACCCACCGCCGCCGGAATGGTCTATACAGGTGCTCGACGGGCAGTTCTCACTAGCATTCTGTGAGTCCTCAGTCAGCGACGAAATCATTGCTTCTGTCGAGGATTCGACGGGCGAATATGACGAGCCATTCTGGGTTGCCCAAGGTGAGATTGAAATGCACGCGGGTGAGATTCTTGACGCGGGCGCAGACAGCAACGGGATTGACTGGCAGGAGTACAACTCGTCGCGACTGACCCAGGACAGCATTGTTCGCGTGTCCCAAAGCCTGGACGGTGAACAGCTCGCGGAGGCAACCTTCGATTTGAGCACGGACCACCTCGAGGCGTCCTGGATCGACTCTCATGGGCGGGTTCTAAGTCGCGGGTGTCACTAGAAACGCTGCCGTAGTCGTTGCGCATTCTTCGCCGGCTCCATAGAGCCGCTGTGTATGCGAGGGTCGCTGTGAGGTCGGAAGTCCAGAGCCAAGCTCACGCCTCCTCGCCGTCGTGGCCGTGCCCGCGCCACTCGCGAAGGACGCGCGTTTCCCGAGAGCTGTGTGGCCCGCTCACGTCACTCTCGCGTCGAACTTCACCGTCGACCAAGCGGTGACGCAAGTCGTGGACGCGATCCGGGCGGCTTGCGTCGATGTGGAGCCGATAACGATTCGGTTCGACGGGACCGCGCAATTCGGTCGCAACCAGGACATCGATGTTCAACTGGTGAGTTCCGCTCAGGCTCTAACCGTTCACGAGCGGCTCGCGGACGTTCTCGAAGCTCTGCCGCACTTCGCTGCGGAAGAGCCGCACTATTGGCGAACCGGCTATCGGCCTCATATGACCCACGTCGCGGGCAGGGACACCCCTGAGGGCGCGGAAGTCGTGCTCCGGCATGTCGTCATTGCAGAGATCACCGGCGCGAAGGCAAGCGTCATCGACGTTTTTCCTCTGCCCCCTGCCTAGCAGAGCGTTTGCAGTTGAACGCACGTTGATCGCTACACGGGCGAGCGTGTTTCAGGTGTACTGAGCGAGCGCTTCCGCGAGCATTCGGTGGCCTTGCGCCTCGAACTCGTAGTCTCCGACGGCGTACGCCCACGCTGCCGTGCTGATTGCTTCACGTAGGAGGTCCATCGGCCACACTGTTTCATCCCGCGGGTCGGTGCCGTAGCCGTCAAGGAAAGCCGTCTCGAGAGAAGGCACCTCGCGCCATTGCTGCGTAGCGAGCCGGCAGAGGTCCGTCGCGGCAGGACGGAAGTCGAATCTGCCGAAGTCGATGACTCGCAGCCGGCCGTCGTCGACCAACCAGTTCCGTGGCTGCCAGTCACCGTGCGTTGGAACAACGACGACGGGCGCCGGCCGGTATGCGTGGAGGAGACGCCGCGCCTCGCCGACCACGGGCGGCGAGATGCGGTGCGGCCGATCTAACCAGGCCAACGCCTTGGCAGTGACCCCTGCTTCATATGTCTCATCAATTCTGGCGTGGCGATCGTGAAAGGCACGAAGAAACTGGGCGGCTTGGCGATGTATGCCCGGATCCCACTCGAAAGGTGTCCCTTGCGTCAGTTGACCTTCCTGGTAGCCGATGATCAGCACGTTGGTTTCGCGACTACCGGCCACGAGCCGCGCAGTGCGGCCTTCGCTGGTGAACTCCGCGGTGAAGGACTCGAAGGCCCTGAGTTCGCTTGGCAGGTGGCGGTTGGTTGGACCGGCAGCCTTGACCACGAAGTCCGCCGCTCCCGCACGCACGTGCAGGACCGTGGTGTCCACCAACCCCCACGACATGTCCTGCAGTACTTGAGGCACGCCAAGCCGAGTTTCGACGAACGCCGATTGCGCCTCGTCGAGCAGGCCCATATGCCACTTCGCCACCCACTCACATTAGGAGGTCCGACGCGCAGGCCGTGACTACGCAGCGCCCTAACGACGATCCTCATTCGGCCACTTCCGTCGGCTCGGGCGCCGGGCGCCGGGGCAACTCCCACCGGAGTCGGCCGTCACTGAGTTGGAGCAGGAATCCGCCTTCGAACTCCTGCAGGGATGGAGACATGACGTCGAACACCTGCGGCTCGCGCCCGTCGATGCCCTGGAACTGCAGACTCACACTTGCCAAGGGATCGAGGGGAATGGGTTCTTCCCGGAACAGCCACTGTCCGTGCAGATCGACCCGCACTTCTTCGGAAACCTCGCTCGGGTCAACCGCGACCTGACTGAGCGGTATGTCCTTTAGCTGGAAGGTGCCGTCTTCCTTCAGCCACAACTGGCCATCGCCATCAGAGCCCCAGCGACCCACCAGATGTTCTCGCTTGACTGTCTCTGGCGACGGAGTGGGAGCCCCCTTTTTGAGGGCGAAGGTGAGATGCTCGCCGATCTCGGAATCGCCGTAGTAGACGAGCAGCTTGCCGCCTGCCCACGGATGGAGTTGTAGCGACTTGTCTGAGCCTTCGATGTCTTTCAGATTTACCGAGATGAATGCCTGGCTGTATGGCCCGGTGTCAGGCTCCGTGAAGGACCAATCTCCGGTCGCGCTGACACTGTTATCCCATTCAAGCGTTTGGGATTTGGTGCGGATGACGGCAGCGCGAGGGAGGCTTTCCACCTCCGCTGTCCCATCGCCGTGGAGTTGGATCTGCGCGACGTGACCTCCCGACTCCGACGCCCACGTCCCCAGGACTTCAATTCGCTCGCTCGGTCTCGTGGAAGCGCCACACGATGTCGTCACCAGCATCGCCAGGACTACAGCGAGCGCGAGTGCCAGCCGCCCGGCACTGGATCGAATTCCCAGGGTCACTCGGCGAGTATCGCAGGTCGTGACATTACGCACCCGGCGACGCACAACGGGCAAACGATCCGCTCGCTGAAGGATCCATGAGCGCCGTGACGGCCTCGTCCCGGTTGCGCTGGTCAAGGCCCACATTGCGGGAATGAGGATTCGCGTCCGCGGCGAAGGTAGTTCGCTGTGGCGAGATGAACGCCGACTAGTTCCTCTCCAACGGCCCACGGGCACGCACGAAGCTACGCTTGACCTATGAGACGCTCAACTTTGGAGCAGCCAGAGAACTCGCTGCAAGCCACGAAGCGGACGAACGTCGCCACGCTGATTCGGCGCGACCCACTCATGGGTGCGGCGTGAGCAGTTTGACGCCAGCTGACCGAGAACTGCTCTCACGGCCGTTGCAAGCGATGTTGACCGTGCAGGCAGCGCGTCACAGATGGCCAGCGCCGCGGCCGGTGTGGTTCGAGTTGACGAACGCGGACGCGGTTCAGATATTCTCGTTCGCCTCGACAACGCGCGTCGCCCGCTTGCGCGAGGTTCCTCGCGCTTCGATCGTTGTGGCCGCGCCCGTAGGTGAACCCGAGCAGTGGGTGTCGCTCGAAGGGTCAGTGACGTTGACCACTGAAGGTGCGTACGAACTGGCTGAACGATTGGCGCTCCGGTACTACGCAGGTGAGCCTGAGAAGCTTGCGGTTCTGGACGACTGGCGCGCCGCGGAGCTGGTGCGGATCGTATTCTCGCCTGAGCGTGTATCGCGCTACGCGGTCTAGCTCCCACGCCTTCGATCGCTAGCTGCATCGACACGGTGGGAGTGAGAGCGTGCCGCCTCCTTGCCGCGAAACCCGCCCGCCGTGGGACCGACCACCGAGCATCAACACCGACGCGACGGCACACGGACATGACGGTGAATCAGGCCATGTCGATTCGCTGGCGGCGGGCTGGCGGTCGACTGGCGGCGCGATGACGTGGTGGTGGCGGGAGCGGGGGGCGAGTATGAAGTCATGAGCACAACACGAATCGCGGACCTCCGGCAAGGTATCGGTTGGACCCAAGAGCGCCTCGCGACTGAGAGCGGCGTTGGGTTGAGGACCATCCAGCGCCTGGAAGCCGGCAAGGACGCCAGCCTGGAGACGCTCGCTCTCGTCGCGGATGCTCTCGGCGCCCAGTTGGTGCATGCGTTGCTGAAGGTCATATTCGCGCTCGATCGTCACGCTCGGAGACTAATGGTGACCTAGTGCGTTAGTACACCAGCACGTGCGCGAGGGACGATCCGCTACCGCTCGCTATGAAGCGGTAGCGCCCCGGGTTCGGGTTTCGGCGGCTCAACAGACTTGCCTTGCTTTCGCTTGTCGAAAACCAACCAGCAGATCCAATAGGTCATCGCGAACAACCCGGCCAAGATGAGCGCCACTGCGAGCGGATGCCGATCAAGGCCGCACAGGTACGCGTCGATGGTCATGAAATCCTCGACGCGTCTGCTCTCCCAGTGGTCGCCGATCGTGAAGTCGAACATGACCCAAGGAACCGCCCAGGCGGTCGCCCCGAATCCGATGCAGACAAGGGTGTCCAGGATCCAACTGTGCTGACGACGGCTAGCCCAGAAAAAGTAGGCGACCACCCAGACGAGGGCGATCAGCGACCAGAACGTCAGGCCCACCAACGAGTTCACCCAAACGGCTCGGCGGATGATCCCCGACTCGATCACCTGGTCTGCACACGCCGAGATTGTCAGCGGAACTAAGGCGCCAGTGACTACCCAGCCTAGGAAAGCAGCGGGGACCGTCCATGCCCAGACCACTCGTCGAGGTGCAGTCACCACGCCGCCGCCTTCCGCCTGTGTTGAGCCGAGCATAGGCGGACAACGGGATCCCTCGGTGAGCCTGTGACCGCGTACCAGCGCTGCGCGGCAGCGGATGCTCAGCGAGCCGATCGAGGTTGGGGGCTGCCCGCGTCCCCGGCGCCCATATGGTGGCTTCATGATTCAGTCCGGACAAGCGTCCTTCGTCGTGCTCGCCACTGAAACCGAGCCCGACGCTGTGTCACAACTACTCGGATTGGTCCCCACCGAGACGCATTTGAAGGGTGACGTGCTTCGCTCTGGACGGGTGCGTGAGTGCCACGTGTGGTCACTCGATGTGGAGGAGTTGGACAACACTGAAACCGACCGGACGGGAACTCGAGCCCTTCGAGAGTTGCTTGACCAGTGCCAAGTCGCTGCGGGACGCGTCGCTTCCCTTCCGCCGGACTGCGAAGCACGCGTCTGGTGGAGCGCCTATTCGGACTCACATCAAGGCGGATTCGTCATACCCGCCGACGTCACACAGAAGCTTGCTTCGCTCGGCGTGGATCTCTTCGGCACCACGTGGTGCGCGGATGAGGAGAAGTAGCCGCACGGACATCGATCCGCCTGCGGGCGGAAGTAGATCTGTGTTGGAGACGGCTAGGGTTCGAACATGAGTGGTACTCAGAGACGGTGGGCGGTTTCCGCGCTACTGGTGATGAGCCTCGCCGTTTCTGGATGCGCGTCAGCACGCGGTGTGAGTGTTCCCCTCGGCGCGGAAGAACTTGCACCGTGCGAAGGGGCGTCTATCAACGTTGAGGATCTTGAGGCGGCGGGCGAGCCTGGGTGCGATCTCGCCGGGTCGTCGTTGACTTTTCCCGATGGCGTTGCACGTCTTGCGATTCCGCAAGTCGGCTCCGTGTTCTCTCACCAAGATTCCCGACTGGGGAACCGAGAAATTCTGATCGTCAACTGGGGCGTGCCCGGGGTAGCTGCCGCCATTGTTGAGGGCGATCAGCTCGTAGAGCTCTGGGCCAGCGGGTCGACCGCCCTTGACCTGCACCGTCAGCAACTTCGTCTCGAAGGTATCGACGCAGACTGAGCGGGCTGCGGCGTACCGATCAGCGATCCTCCTCCGCCCCTGCTGGCGCCCTCGGGCGCAATCGCTGCGGAGTTAGAGTCGCTGCATGCGGGCGCAGCCGATCGATCCCAGGGACCAGACCTCCCAGGTCGACGATCCGAGCTACCGGGTGTACTTCTGGGCTGAGGGAGCTGGCGCGAAAGAGGAATGGGAGCTCTCGGAAGCCGACCTCGAGGAGGTGCTGGCCTGGATCTCCTCACACGCGAACGGTCGCTCTCACAGCCTTTGGGCAGTGACGCGACCCGCGGGGGACGTCTGCTTGATCCGGCTACGTGGCATCGATCTCGATGCCGATCGTGACTCCTGGCCGCGCTGGGCCGACCCGGCTCACTAACGGATCGGTCCGCGTACGTGCACGGGGTCTGAAGGCGCGAAGGTGTGGGAGTCTGTCGACGATGAGTCGAGCAGCGAAGATCGCATACGGACTGTCCGGGCTGATTGTTGTGGGCTTGGTCGCGCTCGCTATTGCGCCAATGGTGAAGTCCGCCGCGTCTCCACCCGGGGGTAGCGCTCGGGACGGGGAACTGTACCGGTCCCTCGCTCACATGGTCGAGAGCGCACAGGAAGACCTGTGGCCGTTTCGCGTAGATTTGGCGCACGACCCTGAAGCAACGATCCCGGAGATCTGGTTCGTATCGGACGCCCGGCCGATCTACGACGATCCGTCGTTCGCGGTCGGCGGCGGCACCTACACGCTGCTGGGAGTGTCGACTACTTCCGAGGGTTCGACACTCACGCTGGCCACATCCGGTAGCACCGAGTCCGGCGGCGGGTGGTTCTACTCCCACAAGAGCGCAGCGGTTTGCTTCGAACTGTTCTTCCCGGCCGAGGAAGCCGCCATTCACACCAGTTCGTCCGACTGCACAGACGGCAACGGGCATGGCCTAGCCGACGTCCCGGCATTCGAACGCCACGGTGTCCCCGTCTCGATCGATGAGTTGACGCTGCGCCGGACCGTCACCGACGAGGACTTCCAGCCGTTGCCTTGTCAGTGCAGCAGCGGCGGCTCTTGCGAGTGCCCTGGGGGTTAATCTCTGCTCCTCCCGGCCAACCACATATTCGAGCCGATTTTCCATGTCCCCTCTTCGGTGGACGCACGCGCGTCGAGCAAGCCGCTCCACGATCGAACGCCCTAGGGTCGGCGCATGCGCACTCGATCGTCTCTCGTCCTGCTGCCGTTGATCGCAGCCTTGGCTTTGGTCGCGTGCGCACCAGGTGGAGTTTCCGACCCCGTCAGGGCGGGTGATGTGACCGAAGTGGCAGGGGACGTCAATGGTCCGGCCGCCGTCGCTATCGCGCAGGACGAGACATGGTTGCCCACTGACGGAGGTGAATGTCCAGACCTGGGCAATCAGCAGGCTGCCGACCCGAACCAGATTGAGCAACTCGGCGGTCTGACGATCCTCACGCCACGCGACCGGGGACCGATGCCACATGCGAAGGGCACGCCGGTGCTGAACGCCGATGGACAGCCCGCGGCGTACGTGGTGGCAAGCGATGACAGCATCCAGATGATCGCCACTCGCTTTTGCCTCAGACCAGACTGGATCGCCTCCCTGAACGCGGTGCGTCGCAACGCGGGGCAGGAACTGTACTTGGGCGACACTCTCAACCTCGACGCGCACACCATCTACAGCGTGGGAACCCAAAACGGCGAAGTCCACGCCAACTCGATCCCCGAGGGCTTCACCATTCCACCCCAGCGATGACACTCACGCGCTGAGCTCTATGTGATCCACCACCGCCCGGAAACGGGTCGACCGCCGTGCGCGTGCGATGGTCGCGGCAAGATAGGACGGTGATCGCTGTGGTTCTATTCGACCTCGATGGGGTGGTGCGTCACTTCGACGATCGCAACGTCGAGAGGATCGAGAGAAGGCACGGGATCGAGACTGGCGCGATCGAACGTTTCGCATTCAGCAGCCCGCTGATTGAGAGCGTTACGGCAGGGCGCATCTCTCGCCGCGATTGGGTGGCGCAGATTGCTGATCACCTCGGCAGTCATGAAGCGGCGGCCGCGTGGAGCCAACAGCCCTTCCGAGCCGACCCTGCAGTGCTTGCCCTTGCAGATTCACTTCGAGCAATCGGCTTGCAACCGCGGTCCTCACGAACGGCACTGACACCATCCCTGCAGAGGCGGCAGAGCTAGGGCTCGATGCCCACTTCAACGCGATCTTCAACTCCGCGACCATCGGCTTTGCGAAGCCTCATCCGCGAGCGTTCCAGCATGTGCTCGACAGTATGAGAGTGCCGGCAAGCACAGTATTCTTCACCGACGACTCGCCTACGAACGTTGCCGAGGCGGCGAACCTCGGGATGATCACACATCACTACACCAGCATCGCAGCTCTCACGCAGGCGTTGAGGGAGAACTCCATCCACGTGGGCACGTGAACGGTCCGCCATCGCGCGGGAATGCACGGTGGTTGCCCGTCCGCGCACTGACTGCCCCTGTGCACGTTGCGGATCCCCTTTCGACCGCGGTCGAGCGCCCGCGCAGTGGCTAGCCTGGCGAGGTGGACTACGTCGACCTTGCACAGCGGTTCGTCGCGGCGCATTTTCCCAGGGCTTCCTCCGTGATCGTCGGCGGCAGCACGTCAAGTGGCACCCGCACACCGACCAGTGACATCGACCTGCTCGTGCTCGGCGAGTCGATGTTCAACGACGGGCGTTCGAGCCTCGCGGCCACGTACCGATACGGCGGCGAGACCTTCGAGGTCTTCGCGTACACCGCGGAAGGCTTCGATCAGTGGGCTGAACGTGGAGTGCGCGAGTTTCGTCCGGTGATCGTCGACATGCTGGTCTTGGGTACCCCGGTGCTCGATGACGGGGCATTCGATGGATTGCGTCGACGCTGGACCACCGTTTACGCGGAAGGTCCAGTAGTCTCCGATCGCGAGAGGATGGCGCGTCGGTACGCGATCACTGATCTCATCGACGATCTAACCGATGCTGTCGATCCTGTCGAGAAACACGTCATTGCTTTCACACTCTACGAACGGCTCGCGGAACTGATGCTCCTGAGCAGCCGGCGATGGATCGGCACCGGTAAGAACCTCCCACGCCGACTTCGGGCGTTGGACCCAGAACGAGCCGAAGCGCTTGCCTCACCGTTGATCGCGGGCGACCTCGTAGCCTTCCGAGACCGAGCGGTGGATGAACTCGAACACCTCGGAGGACGTTTGCGCGACGGCTTCGTTCGCTGAGCGATCGCTTTCCGCACAGCTACGGGCTTAGGTGCCACTCCTCCGCAAAGCCGTCAAGGTTTTGGCTGCTCTTCCTGTCGATTTGAACCATGCTCCAGCCCGTGCTGACTCCAGCGGAGCCGGTCGTGTAGATGTGTATGGAGGGGTGGAGCGTCCAGTCGTTCGCGACGCGCGCCTCAAGGAAGGGCGTGACCTCCCATCGGGCCTCGAGGGAGTTTCTCGCCATCACGCAGCCGAGGATCTCGCGTATTTGATCTCCGGCGATGGCGTAGGCGGCGAATCCGACCAAGCCCAGGCGGGTGGGGGGTGCCAGTCGGAGGCGCGACTGCTGGATCAAGTAAGAAAAGGGTCCGGGCGAGGGTGAGATCGGAGCAGTTGCTTCGGCGACGTCCCAGTGGTCGGGGTTCGAGCCGGTTTCGATGGGTATCTCGGGGTCCAGTAGAGGTTTGTCGGCGGCGTCTTCGGCAATGCCGAGTAGCGCTTCGCCGACTGCCCCGGCGTTCTCAGACCCGTGCATTGGTTGGCTCAAGTGTCGTTCGAATGCTCGCGGGCCAGCAGCGACGATCTCGCATCGGTAGTACAACGAGGCGTCTGAGCTCACGATGGCTGCCTCCCCCTCGCCGAGTCGAACGGTATTGCCCGGCTGGTCCAGTTCGAAGAGCTTCTGATGGAACATGTTGTGGAACATCTGGATCTGTCCGTACGGAAGGGATTCCAAGGCTGCTGAGAGCCGCGCAAGCGACTCGTCGGTGACGGTGCCTTCTAGATGCCCAATCAGCGCCCAAAACTCTAAGTCGTTCATCAAGCTCGGCCACTCGGCGACACCGTTGGGAAGAATGCTTTGGATCGCGGTATTCACCCAGTTGGAGGGATCCTCGAACCGCTCCGGGAGAACACGGTCGACTACCGCTACAGGCCCCCACTCTGACTCCACTTGGAACGGGGTGATTGAGAGGATCAGCGACCCGGGCTCGCCGGGTTGGCCCGCGCCGTGCCGCGAGTCGGCGGTTGGTTCGAACAGCACGCAGTCGTGGAACGTGCGCCCTCTCTTGAAGAGTGCTCGAAGAGCCCATCCCTCCCTGATCTCGCCGCCAACGAATCCTTGAGACTCCATCTGGCCAGCCCGCAGCCACGCCTCGCGTACACCTGGAGGGGCGTCGTGAGCGGGTATCGACTCGATGTCCATTGCTGGCTCCTACTGGGACGCGGGCTCGGAAGTTCTGCGCCAGTCCATACTCCCCTTGCTGTCGACGAATCTGTCGGAACTCGGCAGCGCCAGCGACGTGTCTCAGGAGGATCGGCTATTGAACGGCGCCCGGCTGGTTGAAGACTCCCAAGGCCAGGATCGCTAGGGCGTGGAAGTAACCCCGCGGGCGAATTGCTCCGCTCTCGCCGGTATCGGTGACGGCCCGTGGCTCACAGTGATCGGTTGCGGGCTCCTGGTGCCCGCCATAGGCGGTGCCGCGCCGCTCTCGCGCCGGCCAGATCGCACGTCGCGGCGTCATTAGTTGTCCTGTCGCCGCGCCGTGACTCGATCCGGTGGGGTCTGAGCCGACGGCTACGGTGATCGAATGGCCCACATCGACTCAAAGGTGCGTACGTGATGGACTTGTTCAATCGAGGTGAACTGAGGGATTACCTCGCGAGTCGGGTTCAGGCATGCTTGAAGCGCCTCGAGGGTATGGCCGAGGACGAAGTTCTGTCGCGATCGACGGACGACATCGTGCTTCAACTTATTGAGGCCGCGCGGATCGAGACGATCACGATCGGAACTGATGCGATCGACGGCGGCGTCACCGAGACCCAAGTCGACGCCTACGACCCTTTCGACCGCACGCGCTACCGAGTGGCGGGTCTTCGAATTCATGCGGTTTTCGAGTACGCGGGCAATACTGAACTTCTCTACTACAAGCCATCGACGCGATTGCTCACTCGTTTCGACGCGAGCGTGGCTAACGGCACGATTACCGTGTGGCTTGAGCAGTCGGGTTCGACTCCCAATCCCGACGCAACGAAGCAGGCGATCGAACGCGAGATTGCAAACATTCGGACGATGGCTGCGCATGCGTCTACCGACGCGGACCGATTCAACGCGGGTCTCGACTCGCAGTTCCGCTCGTTAGTTGAGCGCCGCAGGAAGTTCCTTCAGGATCGGAGGGATCTGGCGGGGGCGCTCGGTTTCCCACTCAAGAAGCGTACCGACGCGCCGGCGCCTGTGCCGATGCAACGCAAGGCGATCGGTGTCCAGCGCTCGACACCGGCGCAGCCTCGGGCCCCTTACCGCGATGAACCTGCGCTGACGGAAGCGCAGTACGAAGACGCCATAACTGTGATCTCGTCCGCGCTGCTCTCCATGGAGCGGACGCCCTCAGTCGTCGCAGGGAAGGACGAAGAGGATCTACGCGACTACATCCTCGTCATGTTGAACGGGACATTCCAGGGCACGGCCACGGGCGAAACGTTCGTCAAGTCGGGAAAGACCGACGTGCTCGTACGCGTCGAAGATCGTCATGTATTCGTCGGCGAGTGCAAGTGGTGGAAGGGCGCCAAGGCACTCGGCGCCGCCATCGATCAGTTGCTTGGTTATCTGCCGTGGCGCGACGAGAAGGCCGCACTAATTGTGTTCATCGAGAATGTGGATGCGAGCGCTGTCTTCGACAAGGTCGAGGAGGCGGTCAAAGCGCACATCGCATTCAAACGTGCAGGCAAGTCGACTCCGGACAGGACAAAACGTCGGGACTTCATCCTCGGGCATCCAGAAGATCGCGAACGCGAGATCCAGTTGGCAGTCCTGTTCGCCGTGCTCCAGCGGTCGTGATCTCTCGACGAGCATGCCGCTGACGTTGCCTTTCGTGTGGTTGGCAAGCTGATGTCTAGCGCGCGATAGCCGGTCCCTCGCCGGGCGCATGTGCCCCGTACGCCCGGTGGGGCAGGTGAACCGCGTGCGATGCATGATTAGCCCGCCCGCACAGTTTCCACGCACAGGAAGGCTATGCGGGCGCCACTCAAGACGTTAGTGAGAAGACGGGCTGCACGGTTTCCCAGCAGGTGCGCGGCGAACGCCGAGCGGCGGTCGCCCCGGCTCAGGGCGCCCGGCTCCATAATTGACGGGTGCCCACCTACCGCGATGAAGTCGTGGTCCTGCGCACCCACAAGCTGGGTGAAGCCGACAGGATCCTGACGATGCTCAGCCGCCGTCACGGCAAGCTGCGTGCGGTCGCGAAGGGCGTGCGCCGTACGTCGTCCCGCTTCGGTTCGCGGCTGGAGCCGTTCATGGTGGCCGACGTTCAGCTGTATCAGGGCCGTTCGCTCGACATCGTGCAGCAGGCGGAGTCACTCGGCTCGTACGGCGCCGACATCGCCGCGCACTACGACCGCTACACCTCCGCGCACGCGATGGTCGAGGCAGCGGATCGCCTCAACGAGGCCGAGGCGACCGGCCAGCAGTACCTCCTCCTCGTCGGCGGCCTGCGCGCCCTGTCGCGGGGCGAGCACGCGTCGCGCAGCGTCCTGGACTCCTACCTCCTGCGCGCCATGGCGCTCTCCGGCTGGGCGCCGGGGCTCACCGAGTGCGCGCGGTGCGGCGCGCCAGGACCCCACGACACCTTCGTCGCCCAGCTCGGGGGAATGATCTGCCGCAGCTGCGCTCCGACGGGCGCCGCCCGCGTGCACCCCGAGACGGCCGCACTGCTGCAGTCTCTGATGGCCGGTGAATGGGACCTGGTGGATGCCGCATCCGTCGCATCCAGCTCCGCGGCGTCGGGCCTCATCGCCGCGTACGCGCAGTGGCACCTCGAGCGCGGCATCCGCTCGCTCTCGCACGTGCCAGCAGCCGGAGGAGATCGGTGACCCCGAAGCCGTTCACGCATAAGGATGCCGTCCCCTTCCGACCGCTCGACTGGACCGGCGTCTACCCGCCCGCCTTCCCGAAGGGCTCGGTGCCCGAGCACGTCGCGGTGGTGATGGACGGCAACGGCCGCTGGGCCAACCGCCGGGGGCTTACGAGGGTGGAGGGGCACAAAGCGGGGGAGGCGGCGCTGCTCGACGTCGTGGCCGGAGCCATCCAGGCCGGTGTCAAGCACCTCTCGGTGTACGCGTTCTCGACGGAGAACTGGTCACGCTCGCCCGACGAGGTGCGCTTCCTGATGGGCTTCAATCGCGACGTGCTCCACCGACGTCGGGATCAGCTCAACGAGTGGGGCGTGCGCGTGCGCTGGGCGGGCCGCAAGCCGAGACTCTGGTCGAGCGTCATCAAGGAGCTGCAGTATCGCGGAGCGTCTGACGGCAGGCAACGACACCCTGACGCTCACGATGTGCGTCAACTACGGCGGGCGCGTCGAGCTCGTCGACGCGATGCGGTCAATCGGTGACGACATCGCGGCAGGGCGCCTGAAGCCCTCGGCGGTGACCGAGAAGCTGATCCAGCGGCGTCTCTATCAGCCGGACATGCCGGACGTCGACCTGTTCATCCGCTCCAGCGGGGAGCAGCGCACCTCCAACTTCCTGCTGTGGGAGTCCGCCTACGCCGAGTTCGTCTTCCTCGACACGCTGTGGCCCGACTTCTCGCGCGTCGACCTGTGGCGCGCGATCGGCCTCTACCTCGACCGCGACCGCCGGTTCGGCGGCGCGGTCGACGCGCCGACCGAGTAGCACGCCGCGCGCTTCCGGATCATTCGCCGGAATAGATCCCGGCGAGCCACGTTGTCCTTGAGCATGACGGATGCCATCAAGATCGACGTGTGGAGCGACATCGCCTGCCCCTGGTGCTACATCGGCAAGCGGAATCTCGAGACGGGACTGGCCGAGGCATCCGGCGATCCCGATGCTCCGGCGGTCGAGGTCGTCTTCCACTCCTACGAGCTCTCGCCCGACACTCCGGTCGACTTCCAGGGCGGCGAAGCCGAATACCTCGCCACGCATAAAGGCGTCTCCACCGCCCAGGCGCAGGAGATGCTCGACCGTGTCACCGGCGTCGCCGCGCAGGCAGGGCTCGAGTACCGCTTCGACCTGCTCCAGCACACGAACACGGTCAAGGCCCACGAGCTGCTGCACTTCGCCAAGGACAAGGGGCGTCAGCACGAGCTGGCGGAGCGCCTGATGTCGGCGTACTTCACCGAGGGTCGCCATCTCGGTCAGGAAGACGAACTCGTCGCACTGGCCGCCGATGTCGGGCTCGACGCCGATGCCGCGCGCGAGGCACTGCGCAGCGGCCGCTACCTCGAGGCGGTGCGCGCCGACCAGGCTCAGGCTGCGGCGTACGGCATCAACGGCGTGCCGTTCTTCGTGATCGACGGAAAGTACGGCGTCTCGGGCGCGCAGCCCGCCGATGCCTTCGCGCAGATCGTCCGTCAGGTCTGGGCCGAGCGCAGCGAGCCTGCCACCGTCGACGCCTGACAGCCAGCTACACAAGAGACCCGTCGCATCGAGCGGCGGGTCTCTCTCGTTCCGCGAGTCAGCGGGGCAGGTGGGCCTCGATGACCTCGACGATCGCGGGGTCGTCCGGCTTGGTGTTGGGCCGGAAGCGGTGCACCTCGCCCTCGGGGGTGAGCACGAACTTCTCGAAGTTCCACTGGATGCGCCCGGTGTTGCCCTCGACGTCGTCGGCCTGCTTGAGCGCCTTGTAGAGCGGCGCGGCCTTGCCGCCGTTGACCTTCACCTTGTCGAAGACCGGGAAGGAGACGCCCCACGTGACAGAGCAGTACTCGAGGATGTCGTCCATCGAGCCGGGCTCCTGCCCCATGAACTGGTTGCACGGGAACCCGAGCACCGTGAAGCCGCGATCGGCGTAGGCCCGCTGCAGCTGCTCCAGCTGCTCGTACTGCGGGGTGAGGCCGCACTTCGACGCCACGTTCACGACGAGCACGACCTTGTCGGCGTAGTCGGCGAGGGTGGCGGTGCCGCCGTCGGCGGTCTGGAACGGGATGCTGCGCAGATCGGTCGCGGTGGCCTCAGTCATCCCCCCAGGCTAATCGGTGACGGATGGGCGGGGCCTGATCCACACACTTCCGACGTGCTGCGCTCGCTCAGCCCGAGTCTGGGACAATGGACGACGTGACCACCGCCCCCGTCCTCTCGCGCGCCCTGCGCATCGGACCCATCGAGCTCGATGCCCCGGTCGTGCTCGCGCCCATGGCCGGCATCACCAACACCGCGTTCCGCCGGCTCTGCCGCGAGTACGGCGCCGGCCTGTACGTCAGCGAGATGATCACCTCGCGCGCACTCGTCGAGCGCAACGCCACCACGATGCGCCTCATCACGCACCACGAGTCCGAGACCCCGCGGTCGATTCAGCTCTACGGAGTGGATCCCGCCACTGTCGAGGGCGCCGTGCGCGTGCTCGTCGAAGAAGACCGCGCCGACCACATCGACCTGAATTTCGGATGCCCCGTCCCCAAGGTCACCCGCAAGGGCGGCGGTGCCGCACTGCCGTGGAAGCTCGACCTCTTCCGTCAGATCGTGACGCGTGCGGCGCGGGCGGCGGGCGACATCCCGCTGACCGTCAAGATGCGCAAGGGCATCGACGTCGACCACCTCACCTATCTCGACGCCGGCCGCATCGCCGAGGACGCCGGCGTCGCGGCCGTCGCCCTCCACGCCCGCACCGCGGCCGAGTTCTACTCCGGGCACGCCGACTGGGACGCCATCGCGCAGCTCAAGCAAGCCGTCACCAGCGTGCCCGTGCTGGGCAACGGCGACATCTGGTCGGCCGACGACGCCGTGCGCATGATGGCCGAGACCGGCTGCGACGGCGTTGTCGTCGGTCGCGGATGCCTGGGCCGGCCGTGGCTGTTCGGCGACCTCGCCCGTGCACTGGGTGGCCCGGACGCGGCATCCGGCCCGCCTGTCGACGCGACCCTCGGCTTCGTCGCCCAGGCGTTCCGCCGCCACGCCGAGCTGCTGATCGAGTTCTTCGAGGACGAGGTGCGCGGGTGCCGCGACATTCGCAAGCACGTCGCCTGGTACTTCAAGGGCTACCCGGTCGGCGGCGACACGCGCGCCCGACTGGCCACCGTGTCGAGCCTTGCCGAGATCGACGAGCTGCTCGCGACCCTCGAGCTCGATGCGCCGTACCCGGGTGCCGCAGCCGAGGGGCAGCGCGGCCGGGCAGGCACGCCCAAGCGCCCGGCCCTGCCGGAGAACTGGCTCGACTCGCGCGACCTCGGAGCCGAGGCATCGTGCGCCCTCGCCGAAGCGGAACTCGACCACAGTGGCGGCTGACGGCGCTGTGGCGATGGGGTTCGCCTCGGAACGCCCGTCCGGCTATGACGACGCGGATGCCGCGCGCTGGCACTCCGAGCACCACCGGTCCACTCGCGACGACTTCGCCCGCGACCGCGCCCGCGTGCTCCATTCGGCAGCGCTTCGACGGCTGGCGGCCAAGACCCAGGTGCTGAGCCCCGCGAGCCCTGCGGATTTCGCCCGCAACCGGCTCACCCACTCGCTCGAGGTCGCCCAGGTGGGCCGCGAGCTCGCGACGGCGCTGCGCCTCGCGCCCGACGTGGTCGACACCGCGTGCCTCAGCCACGACCTCGGGCATCCGCCGTTCGGCCACAACGGCGAGCGGGCGATGAACGAGTGGGCTGAGGACATCGGCGGGTTCGAGGGCAACGCGCAGACCCTGCGCATCATCAGCCGCCTCGAGCCCAAGGTCGTCGGCGACGACGGGCGCAGCTTCGGGCTGAACCTCACGCGCGCGAGCCTCGACGCCACCTGCAAGTACCCGTGGACCGCGGCGCATCCGCTGCCCGACCCCGGCGGCCGGCTCAAGTTCGGGGTCTACCCCGACGATGAAGAGGTCTTTCACTGGATGCGCGCCGGCGCACCCGGCCGGGTCCGCTGCATCGAGGCGGAGGTCATGGACCTCTCGGACGACATCGCGTACTCCGTGCACGACTTCGAGGACGCGGTGGTCAACGGCTACCTCGATCCCGCTCGGCTGGCTGACGCGGCCGAGCACCAGGCGCTGCTGACGGCGATCCAGTCGTGGGTCGGCTTCGACTTCGCCCGCGACGAGCTGGAGGACGCGCTGTACCGGCTCATGCGGATGCCGGAATGGATCCAGTCCTTCGACGGCACACGCGCGTCGCTGGCACGGCTCAAGAACCTCACGTCCGACCTGATCGGGCGCTTCGCGCGGGCGGCGACGACGGCGACGCGCGAGGCGTACGCTTCGTCCGTGCTCACCCGCTATCGCGCCCACGTCGTCGTGCCCCGCGTCGTCGAGGCCGAAATGGCGGTCCTCAAGGGGATCATCGGAGCGACCGTCGTCTCGATCGAGGGTCGCAAGGATCTGTACAAGGAGCAGCGACGGGTGCTGAAGCGTCTCGCGACCGCGCTGTGGGAGCGCCCCGAGGCACTCGATGCCCTCCACGCCGAGGACTTCGCCGCCACCGAGAGCTACGCCGCGCGCCGGCGCGTCGTCGTCGACCAGGTCGCGAGCCTCACCGATCAGCATGCGATCTCCTGGCACGGGCGTCTCGTGGGCGAACTGGATGCCGCATCCCTCGGGATCTGGACTCCGGGCGCGCGCCTGCGCGAGGCCCTCTGATGGCGGGGCGCATCCGCCAGGCTGACGTCGAAGAGGTCAAGGCTCGAACGAACATCGCCGACATCATCGGCGAGCGCGTCGCGCTGAAGAACGCCGGCGTCGGCGCGATGAAGGGACTGTGCCCGTTCCACGACGAGCGCAGCCCGAGCTTCAACGTCAGAGCTCAAGCCGGCTTCTACCACTGCTTCGGCTGCGGCGAGTCCGGTGACGTCTACTCGTTCCTCACGAAGATGGACCACGTCTCATTCACAGAGGCCGTGGAGAAGCTCGCCGGGCGTATCGGCTTCACACTGCACTACGAGGATGGGGGAGCAGCCCCTGAGCACACCGGCCGCACGCGTCTGTTCGCCGCCAACGCCGCCGCTGCGGAGTTCTTCCGCGGTCAGCTGGCCAGTGGCGAAGCCGATACCGCGCGGCGGTTTCTGGGAGAGCGGGGATTCGACGCCGGCGCGGCCGCGCACTTCGGTGTCGGGTACGCCCCCAAGGGCTGGTCCGGCATGCACGAGGCACTCAAGGCGCAGGGCTTCACCGATGAGGAGCTGGCGACGTCGGGTTTGGTGTCGCAGGGTCAGCGTGGCGTATACGACCGCTTCCGCGGCCGGGTCGTATGGCCGATTCGCGACGTCACCGGACAGGTGATCGGCTTCGGCGCGCGGCGCCTGTTCGAGGACGACAAGGGACCCAAGTACCTCAACACCCCCGAGACCACGATCTACAAGAAGGCCCAGGTGCTCTACGGGCTCGACCTCGCCAAGCGCGACATCTCGCGTCAGCATCGTGTCGTGGTCGTCGAGGGGTACACGGATGTCATGGCCTGCCACCTGGCCGGCATCACGACCGCCATCGCGACGTGCGGCACGGCTTTCGGCTCCGACCACATCACCGTGCTGCGGCGCGTCATGGGGGACGATTCGACCGCAGGCGAGGTGGTGTTCACGTTCGATCCGGACGCCGCAGGCCAGAAGGCGGCGCTGCGCGCCTTCGCCGACGCCAAGCGGTTCAACGCGCAGACGTACGTCGCCACGGGGCCGGAGGGACTCGACCCCTGCGATCTGCGCCTCAAGCGGGGCGACAACGCGGTGCGGGCACTGATGGAGACCAAAGTGCCGATGGTCGAGTTCGTGCTCGACCAGCGCATCGCCGGCTATGACCTCGCCAGCGTCGAGGGTCGTGTCGGCGCACTGCGCGCCTCCGCGCCCGCCGTCGCCGAGTTGCGCGACGCGCTGCTTCAGCCGGAATACATCCGCGTCTTGGCACGGCGGCTCGGCATGGACACCGAGGCCGTGCGTCGCGAGGTCGAGCGCGCGGGCCGTGCCGGCTCTGGCAAGCGGGAGGACGCGCCGGCGCCCGTTGCAGCCGAGACGGCCGGAGGCGAGCCGTTGGCCCGGATCACCATGGCGTCCCTGCCTCGGACGGCCGAGGTCACGCTGGAACGCGATGCCCTCATGGGCTTCCTCCAGTTCGGTCATCGGCTGGATGCTGCGCTCATCGCCCGAGCAGTGGAGTTGCCCTTCCGGCATCCGGCTCTCGAGGCTGTCCGCGTGGCGGTTCAGCAGGCGCCCGACAAGCAGCGTCCGGGGTGGGCGCTGGACGCGCTGGGAACCGTGCGGGAGCCATACCGGTCGCTCGCGGCGGAGCTGCTCGCAGCGGACTTCCCCGCGCTGGGGGATGCCGAGGCGCTCTCGTCGACGACCGACCTCGCGAGAGGGCTCGTGATCCGAGCGCTGGACAATCAGAAGAACGAGCTCCTCGGGGCGATCCAGCGCGTCCCGGCGGCGTCCGAAGAGGGGCGGACGATCCGCCTGCGGCTGCGCGAGCTCGACGCCGAGCGTCAACGGCTCAGCTCCGAGTCCTGAGCTTCCGAGCAGAGCCGGTCCGGCTGGCGACCGAGGCGCCGGCACGGCAGGATGGTGTCATGGCTCGACGAAGAGACGCCGACGTGGCGATTCGCTGCATTGACCTCTCCCTTTCGCGCGCGGGACGCAGCGGCCATCCGCAGCGCGTGGTCGACGGCGTCTCATTCACTCTCGCGCACGGCTCTGCCCTGGCGGTGATGGGACCGACCGGCTCGGGCAAGTCGAGTCTGGCGGCGGTTCTCGCCGGCGCCGACGATGAAGGATTGTCGGTCATCGGCGGCGATGCGCTGGTGGAAGGCATCAGCGTGCGGCATCCGGGCCGCCGCAGGCGTGAGCTGGTCTACATGACCGGGCACCTCTCCCAGACCGCGGGTGCGAACCTCCCTTCTCGAATGACGGTGTCCGAGGTGATCGGCGAGCCGATCACGAGCAGGGACCGCCGGGTGAGTGCTCGTGCCCTCTCCGTGCGGGTCGCGACGCTGCTGGACGAGCTGATGCTCCCGCTGGGCTCGGCGGCGAAGTACCCCTACGAGCTCAGCGCGGGCATGCGCCAGCGCGTGGCGCTCGCGCGGGCCCTCATGCTGGAGCCCCGACTGCTCGTCGGCGATGAGCCCTTCGCGAAGATGGACATCGAGGTCCGCAAAGCGGCGCGCGAGGCCATCCTGCGCCGTCAGCGCGAGTACGGGATGTCGGCGCTCATCGTGACGAACCAGCCCGAGGTGGTCCGCGAGTTCGAGGCCGATGTGCTGATCCTCCGCGGCGGGCATGCGGTCGCCTACGGGCACGGTACGAACGACCTGCTCTGGACGCCGGGAGCCGAGGCCGACCGGCTTCTCATCGTCCACTGAGGTCACGAGCACACCTCACCGTTTGCTAATATGGTGTGGTTGCCTGCGCAAGCGGGGCATCATTCCTCCATAGCTCAATTGGCAGAGCAATCGGCTGTTAACCGATAGGTTCTTGGTTCGAGTCCAAGTGGGGGAGCTGAACGGCCTCTGGGCTCCACCCCGGGGCCGTTCTTCATTTCCGCGGCTTTCTGCGGGCGCTTGCGAGCATGCCAGATGCTCTTCGTGCGGGCCGCCGGGCTGCCGGTCACTCTCGAGGACTCGAAGCCAGCGATGGCACCTGCGGCCGCTACCCGCTGCACAGCCCCGGCTTTCCACAGGTCTTGCGGCCGACGCAGACGAGGAGGCTGGGCAGAGGAGAATCGACCGATGACCGATTCAAGCCCTTGAGCAGAGGAGCCGCCATGAGCGACCCGGCCGAGACCGAGCTGCCCGCCTCCCCAGGAGCAAGCAGGCCATGACCCAGGCGCCCGGATACCCCACGCCACCGCCGCTGCCTCGCCGGTACCCCGCACCGCCGCCGCTGCCCGACGCCCCGGCTCGGCCGATCGAGGCCCTATCCACATCGACTGTCGCGTTGCGTGTGGTCGTGTTCGTGGCGGCTGGGCTGAACATGGCATACATCCTGATCGCCACCGCCATGCTTTCCAGCGGCACGATGCTCGCGCTGTTCGGGCTGCTCTTGCTTCCTCAGCCGATGCTGTTCGTTCAGATGCCGTTGCTCGCGTGGGGAATCAGCGCGCTCGCCTTCGCCCTCGCGGCTGGGCTTGCCTTCATCGGGCGCAGACGGACGGGTGGCGCGTACTTCTTCCGGTTTTTCGCGATCGGGACCGCCATCCTGTCAGCGACTCTGCTCATCGGACCCTTGTTCTACATCGGTTCCAGCGTGCTCGGCGCTGCGAGCATCTAGTGTCAGCCCGATAGACCTGGGCGGAGCACGTTCGGCGCGCGGGAGCTGAACGGCCTCTGGGCTCCACCCCAGGGCCGTTCTTCACTTCCCGGCGCTGGGCCGCGATGACGGGTCCCGCCGCACCCGACGTCGCCGCGCCCGCCGTCAGGTCGGTCTCATCGACGTGTCCGCGGCTCTGGTGACGGGGCTTCCGCTCCGCGTATTACTCAAGTAGAGTAAAAGCATGACCCCGACCACCGCCGCCGAAGCCATCCGCGTGATCCGCGCCGCACGCACGGCCGGCGATCTGTTCGCCGGAGCCCCGACGGATGCCGAGGCCGCCCGCCGTGCGCGCCGCGAATACCGCGCACTGGTCTCGGCTGTCCATCCCGATCTCGCTGCGGCGAACCGCGTCGATCCAGCGGATGCCGCCGATGCGACGGTCCGGGTGAACCGCCTCTTCACGCAGTGGCGAGGCTGCGGTGCCACGCACCAGCCGGCCGTGCCGCACGTGATGGGCGAGCGGGGAACCTACGTCCTGCGCTCGCGTACGCGCCAAGCCGAGCGGATCAGCACCTACGCAACCGACCGTCGCGGTGTCAGCGTGGCGATCTCGCGCACTCAGCCCGGCGCCACCGACGCCCTGACGCGAGCGGCGCGCGCACTTCGGGCGCAGGGGCTCGGGGCGTTCGGGCCCAACGTCGTCGACCGCGGCCGGGCGGACGGCCGGGCATGGGTCGCCTACAGGCTCCCCGAGGGGGTCCACAGTCTCCGCGAGGTCCGCACGGCCTACCCCCACGGGCTGGACGGCCGCGACTGGGCGTGGATGGCCCGCCGCATCCTGATCGCACTGGCCGCAGCCGACGGCGCGCACGCAGACGTGAACCTCGACACCCTGTTCATCGACGCCGACCATCATGGCGTCGTCCTGACCGGATGGGGCGGTGCCGGCATCCCACCACTTCTCGCCGGGAAGGCGTCTGCGCCCAACGGTCCGACATCGCCGCGCTCTTCGACGCGATGCTCGCGGCATCCGAAATGCGTCAACGCGAGTTCGCGACCGCGGCGACCGCGCTCTCCCCGGACCGCTGGCTCGCTGAATACGACCTCCTGCTGCGCCATATGTACGGCGAACGCAGGTATCGCCCGTTCTCGATCCCGAGGACGGCGTAGAACCCGGGCCGTGGAGCGGCCCCGACGAAAGGAGCCCATCATGGGCGGAGGATACTGGGACACCAGCGCATACACCCACGCGGCGAATGCACGACGAGCAGCGGGTCAGGCCGACTTCGGTCACACCGCGCGGATGCGCGGACTGCCCCGCGACCAGCGCACGGCAGCCGACAGCCTCAACGCGTACGGCGCGACGATCCGAGAAGCGCGCGACAGCACGGAGCACCCGAACTCGACCCCGATCGCGGTCCTGTTCGATGTGACCGGGTCGATGGGCACCGTTCCGGTGATCCTTCAGAAGCGGCTGCCGGATCTGCTCGGGCTCCTCACCCGCGGCGGCTATGCGCAGGATCCGCAGATCCTCGTCGGAGCGATCGGCGACGACCAGTACGACAGCGTGCCGCTGCAGATCGGCCAGTTCGAGAGCGACAACCGCATCGATCAGCAGCTGCGCGACATGTACCTCGAGGGCGGCGGAGGCGGTGATCGCTGCGAAGGCTACGCTCTCGCAGCCCACTTCCTCGCCACCCGCGCCGAGCTGGACAACCTCGATAAGCGTGGCCGCAAGGGCTACCTGTTCCTCATCGGCGACGAGGCGAACAAGGCGCGGCTGTACGCGAGGTCGGTGCAGCAATTCATCGGAGACGACCAGACGCAGGACCTCGATGTCCGGGACGTGTATCGCCGGCTCGAGGAGAAGTTCCACGTCTACTTCATCGTCCCGAAGCTGACCGCGTACTACGACGAGCCCTGGCTCGAGGAGCACTGGCGGGCGATCGTCGGCGAGCGGTTCCTCAAGCTCGAGGATCCCGAGGCGGTGTGCGATCTGATCGCCCTCACCGTCGGAATCATGGAGGAATCCATCACCCTCGACGAGGGCCTCGACGACCTCGCCACGCTCGGATCGACCGCAGGGTCCGCCGTGGGCAAGGCGCTTGCGACGGTCGGGACCGCGCGGGCAGCGGTGGCCACCGGGGGCGTCCTCCCCGCCGATCTGTAGGCGTGCACCAGCCATGACCCTCACCACCGCACCACACCAGGCGATCGTCGTCGTCGGCCTCGGCTACGGCGACGAGTCGAAAGGGGCCACCGTCGACTTCCTGACGGCGAGCATCCCCGACACCGTCGCTGTGGTGCGGTGGTCCGGGGAGCGCAGGCCGCCGCACAACGTGCGCCATGGCTTCCGGCACCACACGTTCAGCCAGTTCGGGTCCGGGACGTTCCTCGACGTGCGGACCGTCCTGCGCGCGCCGATGCTCGTGAATCCCGATCCTGCTCGCAGCCGAGGCGGCGGTCCTCGAGCAGCAGGCGGTCCGCGACCCGCTCGGTCTCATCGTCGCCGACGCGCGGTGCCTGATCACGACTCCCATCCACGTCGCGATGAACCGGGCCCGCGAGATCGCTCGGGGCGACGCCCGGCACGGGTCCACCGGCCTCGGCATCGGTGAGACCGTCGCCTTCGATCTCGCCGTGCGCGCCGGAGCCCGACGAGGTGACGTCATCGGCAACTTCGTCGTCCCCGCCGATGCGCCACGAGATGCCGCGCCGACGCTCGGCACGCTGCGCAGCAGGTCGGACGCCATCAGAGCGCTGGACGCGGTGGCGCGGTACGCCGAGCCGCTTCTCGCCCTCGTCGACGACGGCGACGTCCGGCACGAGACGGTCGAGAAGATGGCGACCGAGCTGTGCGCGATCGCCGAGCATCTGCGGATCGTCGACGACATCGATCACGTTCTGGCGACGGCGATGGATGCCGGAACCGTCGTCTTCGAGGGCAGCCAGGGCCTGCTGCTCGACGAGTGGCACGGGTTCCACCCTCACACGACGTGGTCGACGATCACGCCGCGACACCTCGTGGCGCAGCTCGAGGCCACCGGCCGCGCCCCCTACGTGCTCGGCCTCACGCGGCCGTACGCCACCCGTCACGGGGACGGCCCTATGCCCACCGAGGACGCCTCTCTCGTGCTCCCCGAGCCCGACAACCGGGAGGGCCGCTACCAGGGCGGATGGCGCACCGGTCACCTCGACCTGCCGGCGCTGCGGTACGCCGCACGGATGGCCGGGCGCATCGACGGCGTCGCCGTCAGCCACCTCGACATGCTCGGCACCGCGCCGCTGCAGGTCGCGGACTCCTGGTCCGGCGACCGGGAACCGCTCCCGTTCGCGGCATCCCATGATCTCGGCCGGTTGGACGCGCTCACGCGGATCGCGAGCGGCGCCCAGCCCGATCTGGATGAACTGCCGACAGATCCGGATGCCGTGACCGCCCTCATCGCGGAGACTGTAGGTGCACCCGTCGTGCTGACTGCCGACGGCCCCCTGCGCGGCGACCGGACGCTGCACCAGGAAGCCCTGCAGAGGAGAACCGCGTGACCGACACCATCTTCAGCGTCGTGACGGTGGACGTTCTCGCCGTGACGTTCGACCGAGAGGCGCGTCGAGTCCGCTACGGGATCCACCGGCGTCCGGCGCCCCCCTTCGAAGGTCAGCTGGCCCTGCCCGGCGTCCTCATCCGCAGCGGGGAGCGCCTTGTCTCGGCTGCGGAGCGGGCCCTGCAGAAGCTGGGCGTCGACGCGCGCCCGACGGCGATCGGCCAGCTGCGCACCTTCGACGAGCCGGCCCGTGACCCGCGTGGTCCGTCGCTGTCCGTCGCGATGTGGGCGACGTACCCGCCGCTGCTCATCGGTGACGAGACGGGGGAGTCGCAATGGGTCGAGCTGGGCGCCCCTGTGCCGCTGGCCTTCGATCACACCACCATCGTCGCCGCGGCATCCGCTCTGCTTCCGACCCTGCTGTGGCGGGACCTCGAATTCACGCGGGGACTCACCGGCCCCCAGTTCTCTGCCACGGATGCCGTGGCGATCACTGAGCCAGCTCGCAGGCGCCGAGGTGCACCGCGCAAACCTCAACCGTGACCTGGCCCGAATCCCCGGCCTGGTTCCGGCAGGCACGGCAACGGCCACGGGCGGGCGTCCGGCGAAGCTGTGGACGTGGGTCTAGGCCGATCGCGGTCCGGATGGTCAGGCGTCGATGTCGTCGATGCCCGGAGTCCACGAGTGCCCGGGACGACCCCATCCGCGCTTGCGCGCGATCTTCTGCGCCGTCTTCCAGTCGCCGTCGCTCAGGCGATCGACGTAGAGCGTGCCGTCGAGATGATCGAACTCGTGCTGCATGATCCTCGCCCGCCAGCCGTCGACCTCGATGTGCACCGGGGCGCCCTCGAGATCGACACCGGTCACGAGGACCGACTCGGAGCGACGGAGCGGGAAGCGTTCGCCCGGGAACGACAGGCAGCCCTCAGACTCCTCGTCGGGGTCTGGATCGCCCGGTTCCAGAGGCCGCATCCACAGCTCCGGGTTGATGATCACGCCCCGCCAGGGGTTGCCGTCGTCGTCGGCGTAGGAGTAAGTGAAGATTCGCAGCGGCACACCGACCTGCGGACCGGCGAGCCCGACGCCGGGGGCGGCATCCATCGTCTCGAGCATGTCGGCGACGAGAGTCCGGACCTCTTCCGTGATCTCTTCGACAGGAGAGGCGGGGGCATGAAGGACGGGATCGCCCATGATTCGAATCGGCAGAACGGCCACGCCTTGAGCCTACCGAGACGTGACGGCGGCTAGTGTCGTCGTGTGGTGTGGACGGCGAACGAGCTTCAGGACGTGGGCGATACCCTCGTCGGCGTTTTCCAGAACCCCGGGCTGCTCATCGGCATCCCGCTGGCGCTGCTGGGCGCGGTGTTCATGTCGTTCGGCGCGCAGTATCAGCATCGCGGGGTGACGAAGGTAGAGAAGCTGAGCGGCGCCGGCGGATCGAGTGGCCTCACCGGAGGTCAGCTGTGGCGACTGCTGCGCCGCCCTTCCTGGGTTGTCGGCACCGTCATGCTGGGGCTCGCCATCGTCTGCCAGTTGGCCGCGCTGTCGTATGCGCCCCTGATCGTCGTGCAGCCGCTGGGGGCGATCGCCCTGGTGATCACGACGCTTCTGAACGCGCAGATCAGCGGACACCGTCCGACGCGACGATCACTTATCGCGATCGCCGCCTGCGTCGGGGGCATCTTCGTCTTCGTCACCATCGCCGCGCTGTACGCGACCGAGGCGGCGGTGTCGAACCAGCAGCTCATCACGATCCTGATCCTGCTCGGCATCGTCACGGTCGATTTTCGGCGGGCTGTGGATCTGGAAGCGTCATCACGTCGGCGCACTGTTCTACATCACGGCAGCCGGCGTCATCTACGGGTTCGTGGCGACGCTCGCGAAGGTCATCATCACGCGCATCCAGACCGGCGACGTCGACTGGCTGACGCTCACCTGCCTCGCAGCCCTCATCATCAGCGCCATCGTCGGCGCGTACTTCGTGCAGACCGCGTACTCGTCGGGCCCGCCCGACCTGGTCATCGCCGGCCTCACCGTCATCGACCCGATGGTCGCGATCCTGATCGGGCTCATCGTCCTCAACGAGGCGGCCGGGGCGCCGCTCTGGGTCTACATCGCCTTCGGCATCGTCGGAGCCATCGCCGTGTGGGGAGTGTTCCAGCTGGCGCGCTACCACCCGCAGGTGCTCAGCGACAGCAAGGAGATCCCGATCCAGCGGGGCAGCGGCGGGGGCGGCGATGTGGCGCACCCGAGCACCGGTTCCCTGCGCGTGACCGAGGCGGTCGCCAAGGTCTGGCCGGATCCGCCCGTCAAAGACAAAGGCGACGGCTCGCAGCCCTGATCAGGGCGGCGGATCGAGCTCCATGATCGTCCCGTGTACGCCCGGGACGAGAGACGAGGAGCGGCCGAAGACGACCGCTCCTCATCAGAGTAGGGCGGGTGGGACTTGAACCCACGATCGTCGGGTTATGAGCCCGCTGCCTTGACCAGCTTGGCCACCGCCCCCTGCGAACATCGAGCCTAACGCCCGGTGCCCCGACTCACATCACCGCGCCGATGTAGGAGTACTTGACGAACACCTCGGGCGCGAGGCCGGCCTCTTCGAGAACGCCCTGGACCGCGCTGAGCATGTAGCTGGAGTCCCAGCCCATGTAGAGGAAGTACTCGTCGTCCAATTGGTCCCACTGCCCGTTCCACGAGCGGGCGTCATAGACGGGGCCGCCGCGACGCTCGCTGTACGAGAGGACGTCGGCACGCGCATCCGCCCACAGCCGCTTGAAGACCCGGTTGAAGAGGTACTTCACATCGGGGACCTCCCAATGCTCGCCGCGATACTCGACGTAGTCCCACTCGCGCTCCCACCCTGTCGGCCAGCCCCGCCGGCGCACGGCATCGAGGATCGGCGTGAGCCCGTCGTCGTCGATCCCAGGCGATCCCGGTCGTGCCCATACCTGGACGAACCGCTCGGACAGCGCGCTCGAGCGCTCGGCGATCGCCCGGGTGCTCCACTGACCCACATCGGCGAGCTCGCGTGTGAAAGGGACCGCGCTTCGGGCGTAGGCGGAGCGCTTGGCCGGGAAGCTGCGATCGAAGACCCGCTCGGCGAGGGGCTCCTCGAGGAGGGCGAGGTTGCCGAGGGTCGTGGCCAGCGCACGATGACTGTTCTGCTCGTCTTCGCTGTACTGCGCCCACTCGCGCGTTCCGTCGCCGCTCCAGGACTCGGCCGGGGTGAGCGGAACGATGTGATCGATCTCGAAGCCGTCCGTGTCCGGAAGGTTCGCGAGCCGGCCGAGAACGTAGACCGGGTGGGGGAGGTCGGAGTACTTGAGGGCGACGCGCACTCGCTCGTCGGAGGGCGTGATACGTCCGATCGCGTGAGCGAGAGCTTCGATGCCGTCTTCCCGCGCGCGGCACAGGCGCGCGACGAGACGCTCCGCACCGGTGCCGACGACCGCGCGGCGCATCAGCAGCGCCTGCACCATCTCGAGCGTTCCGACGAGCTCATCGTGACTGATCGCGCCGGTGATGAAGTCGTCGTACGCGCGCATGACGAGGGGATACATGCCCGAGCCGAAGGTGTTGAGGTATCCGAGCTGCCGGCCGATATCGGCATCCGGAGCCGTCGACGGGTCGCGCAGGACCCGGTAGATCTCGGCATGCGCACGCCAGCGCGGAGCATGGACGCGGAGATCGTCGATCTCGAGACGCGGGAACCGGTGCCGGAACGCGTCGTACACGCCGCGCCCGGCGGAGGTGCCCGCGACCTCGCGACCGGTCGCCATGATCAGGTAGTGACGCCAGAACTCGGCGATCGCGTCGCCGGTGTTCTGCTCGATCGGCAGCCAGAACTCCGCCTCGATCTCGCGCTGCTCGGCGTGCGAGAGCCCCATCAGGACGTAGTTGTGGATGAGCTCGTGATCGCGAAGGGGCTCGCCCGTCGAGTTGAGGCTCTCGAAGATCTGCTGGGCGTTCGCACCGCTGCCGAGCGTGATCGCCACGTGCTCGAGCTTCTGCAGCCCGCGCCAGATCCGGGCTGCCTCGTCGAGGCTGATCTGGCTGCGGAAGAAGGCGTAGTTGTCGTCGAACCGCGAGTCGCGGGATGCGTGGGAGTCCTCCGGGCGCCAGGACGACGCGTTCGAAGACGTCGGCCCAGGCACTGTGCGGGTCGGAGCTTGGTGCGCGCGGCATCGCGCGTCGTGACGAGGACTCGCGTCAGCTGGTCGGCCAGAACAGGCGTCGTGGTCGCGCACGGTGTGGTGGAGCGCGGCGACCAGCAGCATGAGCGTCGTGATCCGCTGCTGCCCGTCGATCAGGACGAGTTCGGCACCGGCGCCGTCGGTGCGGTCGGACGACAGGATGGATCCGATGAAGTGCATGTGCCGATCGTCGAGGTCGGCGACGGCGCGGATGTCGGCCAGCAGCTGCTCGCACGCGCCGATGTCCCACCGATACTGCCGCTGATAGACCGGGACGACGATCGTCACATCGGAGGTGGACAGCCAGTCGATCGTGTTGACCGCGGTCGCATCGACGTTCGTGGCGGTGACCATCGTGGCGTGGGGCTCCTCGGAGTTCGGGTCTCGATCAAGTCTATGGGCCGTCCGAGCCGCCCCGATGATTGCGGGCGCGACGCCCCGAGACCCCTCGAGACCCCGAGGTAGGCTTGCCTAAGTCGGGCCTGTTAAAACGTGCTGGCCCCCTACGAAAGGTGATCCACCACATGGGTTACATCAAGTCCGCCGCGCTCGAGGAGACCGGGTACGTCGTCCTCGATCGCTACAACCAGGAGCTCGATCCGAAGGAATGGCTCGACATCGAGTACGTCGACTGGAAGTCCTCGGGCGACACCCGCTTCGCGCCGCTGGCCAGCGCCTTCGGCGACATCGAGTGCAACGGGTTCTGGAACCACAAGCCGCCGCGCACAGACAAGGACGGCGTCTTCATCCCGGCTCAGGTCGAGAAGGCACCGAACCTCACGCGTCGTGCTCAGGAGCCCGGAGCCAACATCGGCCGCTGCCGCGTGATCGAGCTGCAGCCGAACACGTACGGCGACTGCCTGTACAACCTGCATCAGGACGACAACAACCGTCTCAACCCCGACGGCACCGGCTGGGTCGTGCGCGGCTTCTTCAACCTCACGGACGACAAGGACAGCTTCTTCGTGCTGCGTGAGAACCGCACCGACCCCGCGGGCGAGACGCGCATCGCCCTCCCCGCCGGGGCGCAGCTCATCATCGACACGCAGCGTCTGTGGCACGCAGCGACCCATGTCGGCACCGAGCCGCGTTACAACCTCATCACGTCGTGGACGTCCGGTCCTGAGCTCGACGCCTACATCGAGAAGCACAACGGTGTGAACAGGGTCGAGAGCGTCGAGGTGCCGCAGGATGTGCTCGAAGCCGGGCAGGTCGAGCAGGCACGCCGCGACGCCGCTCGCGCTGCGTACTACGCGGCCAAGGGTCAGGCCGCCAAGATCGCTATGAGCGAGGCCTGAGTCCGCAAGGTTCGCTCGTTGAGGCCCTGGTCCGTCGGATCGGGGCCTCAGCCGTCTGCGCGACACGGAATGACAGCCTTGTCATTCCGCGCTGTGATGGGTGATAATCGCAGGAGCACAACCGAATAGCCCGCCAGATAGCCCGTTCAGGTCGTTGGGGAAGACGCACCTGATGAAACGGAGAGATCATGGCGACACCACAGGCGCGTGGAGTGATCTACATTCACTCTGCGCCACGAGCGTTGTGCCCGCACCTGGAGTGGGCGGTCGGTCGCGCGCTCGGACGCGCGGTCAGCTTCGACTGGGCGGATCAGCCCGTGCTGTCCGGCAGCCGGCGCACCGAGTTCTACTGGGAAGGCCCCGCCGGAACGGGCGCTGCCCTCGCGACCGCGATTCGCGGCTGGGAGCACCTGCGGTTCGAGGTGACGGAGGATCCGACTCCCCGCAGCGACGGCGGACGCTGGCTGCACACGCCGGGGCTCGGCATCCACTATGCGCAGACCGACACCGCGGGCAACGTCGTGATCGGCGAGGACCGCATCCGGTACGCGATGGAGGTCGCCGCCGGGAGCGCCGTCGAGCTGCACCACGAGCTGCAGGTCGCGCTCGGGGCCGCGTGGGACGAGGAGCTCGAGGCCTTCCGCCACGCGAGTGACGACGCTCCCGTCGTCTGGCTCCACAAGGTCGGCTGAAGACAGGCGGGTCGGTACGTCTGCACTCTGCCCGGCATCCCATAACTCCACAGACTCAGGCGTGCGAGGCGCGACTACCGATGCTCGGAGACCACGTCCCGGGCCGCGGGAAAACGAATCGCCGCCTGAAACGACAGACGCCCCCGGTGGCTTCCCGGGGGCGTCTTCGTGTGTCGGTCAGATCGAGCGGAACGCGACCACGGCGTTGTGACCGCCGAAGCCGAACGAGTTGCTGATCGCGAGCTGCGGTCCGTCGCCGAGCGGCTGCGCCTCGCCCGACACGCGCAGCGGGATCTCAGGGTCCTGCTGCGAGATGTTGATCGTCGGCGGAGCGACGCGGTCGCGGATCGCCAGCATCGAGAAGATCGCCTCGAGTGCGCCGGTGCCACCGAGCAGGTGCCCCGTGGACGCCTTCGTGGCCGAGACCGGGATCTCGTGCACACGGTCGCCGAACACGCTCAGCAGCGCCTTGTACTCGGCGATGTCCCCCGTGGGCGTCGAGGTCGCGTGCGCGTTGATGTGGGTGACGTCATCGGGGGTCGCTCCGGCGGCCTCGAGTGCGAGGCGCATGGCACGCGAGGCGCCCAGGCCATCAGGTTCTGGAGCCGTGATGTGGTACGAATCGGCCGTGACGCCGCCGCCGACGACCTCGGCGTAGATCTTCGCCCCGCGCGCCTGCGCGTGCTCCAGCGTCTCCAGGACCAGGCAGGCGGCGCCCTCTCCCATGACGAAGCCGTCGCGGTCGACGCTGTAGGGACGTGACGCCGTCTCGGGGGAGTCGTTGCGCTTGGACAGCGCCTGCATCGCCGAGAACGCGACGAGCGTGAGCGGGTGGATCACGGCCTCGGAGCCACCGGCGATGATGACGTCGGCGTGGCCCGCGCGGAGCGCGTCGTACGCGTTCACCAGCGATTCGGTGCTCGAGGCGCAGGCCGAGGCGACCGTTCGTGCGTAGGCCCGTGCGCCGAGGTGCATCGACACCGCCGCTGCCGGCGCGTTCGGCATGAGCATGGGCACGCTCATCGGCATGACGCGCCGAGGGCCCTTTTCCTTCAGCGTGTCCCAGGCGGCGAGCGTCGTCTGGAGCCCGCCGATCCCCGTCGCGAAGTCGACGCCGAAGCGCTCCGGCTCGACATCGGGTTCGCCGGCATCGGCCCACGCTTCCTTCGCCGCCACGAGCGCGAACTGCGCCGACGGGTCCAGGCGGTTGGCCACGGGGCGGTCCAGCACGGAGTCCGGCCGCACCGCAGCTTGGGCGGCGAACCTCACGGGGAGCTGATGCTCCTGCACCCAGTCGTACTCGAGCGTGTGAGTGCCGGACGTCCCGCCCAGAAGGGCGGCCCAGCTCTCAGGCGCGGTCCCCCCCAGCGGGGTGGACGCTCCGATGCCGGTGACGACGATGCGGGGTGTGCTCATGTGAGATCAGGATCCTCGGTGTTGACGGTGGGGGCCGGGGCCCCCACCGGGGCGTGCGTCAGCAGGCCGGGGGTGCGGGGCGGAGCCCCATACGGTGGCGTGCGTCAGCAAGCCGGGGGTGTGGGCCGGAGCCCCCTACGAAGGCGTGCATCAGCAAGCCGGGGTGTGGGGCGGACCCCCCTACGAAATTGGTCGCTACGCCTGGTTCGACGTGATGTAGCTGACGGCGTCGCCGACAGTCTTGAGGTTCTTGACCTCGTCGTCGGGGATGGTGACGCCGAACTTCTCCTCGGCGTTGACGACGATCGTCATCATCGAGATCGAGTCGATGTCGAGGTCGTCGGTGAACGACTTCTCGAGGGCGACCTCGTCGGCTGAGATGCCGGTCTCGTCGGTGATGAGCTCGGCGAGCCCTGCGAGGACCTCATCGCTGGTGAATGCCATGGTTTCTCCTGTTTTCTCGGGGGATGTCGGACCGGGTCGGTCCGCGTCAAGTCTAGGGTCGGGCCTGTGGGGCCTCAGGGCAGGACGACGACCTGGGCGCCGAAGACGAGACCGGCGCCGAAGCCGATCTGCAGGGCGAGTCCGCCGCTCAGCTCGGGGTGCTCCTCGAGCAGGCGGTGCGTCGCGAGCGGGATCGAGGCCGCCGAGGTGTTGCCCGTCGTCTCGATGTCGCGTCCGACGACGACGGACTCGGGCAAGCCGAGCTGCTTCGCGAACTCGTCGATGATGCGCATGTTGGCCTGGTGGGGCACGAAGGCGGCGAGATCGGATGCCTCGACCCCCGCAGCGTCGAGGGCTTGACGTGCGACCTTCACCATCTCCCACACCGCCCACCGGAAGACCGTGGGGCCCTCCTGGCGCAGCGTCGGCCACGGCGCGACGCCGTCGCGGAAGTCGGTGAGGGTGTGGTTCATCCCGACGGCATCCGCTTTCGAACCGTCCGAGCCCCACACGGTCGGTCCGATCCCGGGAGTGTCGCTCGGGCCGATGACGACAGCGCCGGCGCCGTCGCCGAGGAGGAAGGAGATGGACCGATCGGCGGGGTCGACGATGTCGCTGAGCTTCTCGGTGCCGATCACGAGGGCGTACGTCGCTGCGCCGGCGCGGACGAGGGCGTCGGCCTGAGCCACGCCGTACGCGAAGCCGGCGCATGCGGCGTTGACGTCATAGGCGGCCGCAGGGTTGCAGCCGACACGGTCCGCGACGATGGCGGAGACGGACGGCGTCTGCTTGGGATTGCTGACCGTGGCCACGATCACGGCGTCGATCTTCGAGGCGTCGACCCCGGACCGCTCGATGGCTTCTCGTGCGGCATCCGTCGCAAGATCGATCGCGTCGGTCTCGGGTACGGCGCGTGAGCGCGTGATGATCCCGGTGCGCTGGCGGATCCACTCGTCACTCGAGTCGATCGGGCCGATGAGTTCGTCATTGGGCACCGAGAGCTCGCCGCGTGCCGCACCGTACGAGTAGATGCGGGTGTGGGAGGGACCGGTGGGCTGGATGAGCGTGGGGGGCATGCGGATTCTCCGGTCAGGCTTCGACGGGGGCGCTCAGCAGCGTGCTGGCAGCGGCGAGATCGTCGGGTGTCTTGACGGCGACGCTGGGGACGCCGCGCAACGCCCGCTTGGCGAGCCCAGCGAGCGTACCGGCCGGGGTGAGCTCGACGATGCCCGACACTCCCGCGGCGGCGAAAGAGGCCATGCACTGGTCCCACCGCACGGGCGAGGCGACCTGCTCGACGAGAAGGTCGAGGAACTGCGCGCCGGAGGCGACCGCTGGTCCCATCGCGGTTGGTCCAGATCGTGACGCTCGGGTCGGTCGCCGTGACGGCGGCGGCCGCGGTGCGCAGCGCCTCGACGGCCGGACTCATATAGCGGGTGTGGAAGGCACCCGCGACCTGCAGTGCGATGACGCGGGTGCCGGCAGGCGGATCGGCGCTGAGCGCCTGGAGCGCTTCAAGGGCGCCGGCGGCGACCAGCTGACCGCCGCCGTTGTAGTTCGCGGGAGTGAGGTCGAGCTCTTCGAGGCGGGCGACGACGGCTGCCTCTTCCCCGCCGATGACGGCGCTCATGCCGGTGCGCTCCGCTGCCGCGGCTTCGGCCATCGCCCGGCCGCGGATTCCGACCAGGCGCAGAGCGTCCTCCTCCGTGAGGATGCCCGCCGCGGCCGCGGCGGCGACCTCGCCGACCGAGTGACCGGCCACGCCGGCGACGTCGTCGACCGAATCCAGGGCGTTCCAGGACAGCAGGCTCGCGGCGACGATCAGAGGCTGCGCCACCTGGGTGTCGCGGATGCGGTCGGCGTCCCAGTCCGTGCCCGCGGCGATCAGGTCGACACCAGACCACTCGGAGTAGTCGGCGAGGCGCTCGGCAGCGCCGTCGAGGGCGAGCC
This sequence comes from uncultured Actinomycetota bacterium, assembly GCA_963754635.1. GTDB lineage: Bacteria > Actinomycetota > Actinomycetes > Actinomycetales > Microbacteriaceae > Microbacterium. The sequence continues at coordinate 1,251,315 of CAVWGM010000003.1, forward strand.
AAGGGGATAGGAAGCCGGGGGACTGGGAGCCCTGACCGGGGAAGACCGCGATTCTCACCTGTTCATCCTTTCAAGGAACGACGGGGTGTTTCTGACGATCACGACACAAGAAAGCGGGAAGCCTTTGTTCGAACCAGACAGATCAGTGGGGTCCGCGGCGGACCGGGGGTCGCCGCCGCGTGGCGTCGGTGCCGATCGAGCCGAGGATGAGGGCGGTCTGCAGGATGAGCGCCTCGCGGGGTCCGGTGGCATCCCAGCCGATGACCTCGGTGACGCGCTTCAGCCGGTACCGCACGGTGTTGGGGTGCACGAACAGCTCGCGGGCGGTCGCCTCGAGCGAACGGCCGTTGTCGAGGTAGCTCCACAGTGTCGCGACGAGATCCGTGCTGTGTGCCTGGAGCGGCCGGTAGATGCGCTCCACGAGCGTCTGCTTCGCGAGCGGGTCACCGGCGAGTGCGCGCTCGGGAAGCAGGTCATCGGCCTCGACCGGGCGCGGCGCGTGACGCCAGGCCCGTGCGACCGCGAAGCCGGCGAGTGCGGCACGCGCGCTGAGGCCTGCGTCGACCAGCGCCGGCACGGCGGGACCGAGCACGAGGAAGCCGGGGCCGAATCCGGGTTCGAGCTGACGCGCGATGTCGGTGAACGGCAGCTCGCCCGGCACATCGTCCTGACGCGCGGGCGGTTCGGCCCGGCCGAGCACCAGCACGAGTCGTGATCCCTGCACGCCGATCAGCACGTCGACGCCGAGCTTGCGCGCGGTGCGTCGCAGCTGATCGATGTCGAACTGGGGCGGCGTCGTGCCGACGAGCACCGAGACCTCGCCGTGGCCGTGCCAGCCCAAGGCCGCGATACGGCTGGGCAGCTCTTCGTCGGCCTCGCCGGTCAGAATCGAGTCGACGACGAGAGCCTCGAGCCGGGCATCCCATAGCCCGCGCGCTTCCGCAGCACGCGCGTACACGTCCGCTGCGGCGAACGCCACCTCGCGCGAGTAGAGCAGGATCGCCTCACGAAGGTGCTCGCCCTTGCCCGCGACGCGTTCCTCAGTGACCTCCACGGTGACCCGGATGAGCTGCAGCGTCTGCGTCAGACTCACGCTCCGGAGCAGTTCGCGCGGGGCGGCCAAGAAGATGTCGGCCGCGATCCACGGTGTGGAGGCAGGGTCGTCGTACCACGAGATGAACGAGGTGATCCCGGCCTGCGCGACCAGGCCGACGGCGGACCGCCGGGCCGGCGGCATCTCCGCGTACCAGGGGAGGGTGTCCTCGAGTCGCTGAATGGTCGCCGTCGCGAGGTCGCCCGAGATGCGACGAAGCCAGACCAGCGTCTCGGGCTTGTCCATCGTGGCGGGGCCGGGCATGGCGCCGGTCAGCTCTCGCCGCCGGCGTTCCCGCTCGTTCCGGCCGTCACATCGTGCAGACGGTACTTCTCGATCGCCTGACCAGCAAGCGCTCGGTCCACGATGCCGTCGGCGGCGAGGGCCTGCAGCGTGCGGACCACGATCGACGGACCGTCGATCTTGAAGTAGCGACGCGCCGCTGGACGGGTGTCGGAGAAGCCGAAGCCGTCCGCGCCCAGAGTGACGAAGCGGTGCTGCACCCAGGGACGGATCTGGTCCTGGACGGCGTGCATGAAGTCGCTGACGGCCACCACGGGCCCCGGCGCATCCCTCAGCTTCTCGGTCACGTACGCGGTGCGGGGCTCTTCGTCGGGGTGGAGGAAGTTGTGCTCGTCGGCGGCCAGACCGTCACGACGCAGCTCGTTCCACGAGGTCACCGACCAGATGTCCGCCTGCACGCCCCAGTCGTCGCGCAGCAGCTGCTGCGCTTCGAGCGCCCACTGCACGCCGACGCCCGATGCCAGGATCTGGGCGCGAGCGCCCTCGCCCTCGGGCGACGAGATGCGGTGGATGCCGCGCACGATGCCCTCCACGTCCACGCCGTCCGGCTCGGCCGGCTGGACATAGGGCTCGTTGTAGACGGTCATGTAGTACATGACGTTGGGGTCGGGGTGGTTGCCGCCGTACATGCGCTCGATGCCCGAGCGGACGATGTGGGCGATCTCGTAGCCGTAGGCCGGGTCGTACGACACCGTCGCGGGGTTCGTCGACGCGAGGAGGTGCGAGTGGCCGTCGGCGTGCTGCAGGCCCTCACCGGTCAGCGTCGTGCGACCAGCGGTGGCGCCGATGATGAAGCCGCGGGCCATCTGGTCGCCGGCGGCCCACTGGGCGTCGCCGGTGCGCTGGAATCCGAACATCGAGTAGAAGACGTACACCGGGATCAGCGGCTCGCCGTGCGTGGAGTACGAGGTGCCTGCGGCGGTGAAGGCGGCGACCGCTCCGGCCTCGTTGATGCCGACGTGGATGATCTGGCCCTGCGGGCTCTCCTTGTACGCCAGGAGCAGCTCCCGGTCGACGGAGGTGTAGTGCTGTCCCTTGGGGTTGTAGATCTTCGCCGTCGGGAAGTACGCGTCCATGCCGAACGTCCGCGCCTCGTCGGGGATGATCGGCACGATGCGGTGACCGAAGTCCTTGGCGCGCAGCAGGTCCTTCAGCAGCCGGACGAACGCCATCGTCGTGGCGATCTCCTGGGTGCCCGATCCCTTCTTGGGGAGGGCGTATGCCGAGTCGTCCGGGAGCGTCAGGCCGACGTGGTGCGTGCGCCGTTCCGGCACGAAGCCGCCCAGCTCGCGGCGGCGCTCCAGCAGGTACTGGATCGTCTCGTCCTGCGGTCCGGGGTTGAAGTACGGCGGCTGGTACGGGTTCTCCTCGAGCTGAGCGTCCGTGACGGGGATGTGCATCGAGTCGCGGAACTGCTTCAGGTCGTCCAGCGTCATCTTCTTCATCTGGTGCGTCGCGTTGCGCCCCTCGAAGTGCGGACCGAGGCCGTAGCCCTTGATGGTCTTGGCGATGATGACCGTGGGCTGGCCCTTGTGCTCCATCGCGGCCTTATACGCCGCGTAGACCTTGCGATAGTCGTGCCCGCCGCGCTTGAGGCCCCAGATCTGGTCGTCCGAGTAGTCCTTCACCAGCTCGAGCGCACGCTCATCGCGACCGAAGAAGTTCTCGCGGACGTAGGCGCCGCTCTCGGTCTTGAACGTCTGGTAGTCCCCGTCCGGCGTGACGTTCATCAGGTTGCGCAGGGCGCCGTCGGTGTCGCGGGCGAGCAGGTCGTCCCATTCGCGACCCCAGACGACCTTGATGACGTTCCAGCCGGCGCCGCGGAAGAAGCTCTCGAGCTCCTGGATGATCTTGCCGTTGCCGCGCACCGGGCCGTCGAGACGCTGGAGATTGGCGTTGACGACGAAGGTGAGGTTGTCGAGTCCCTCGTTCGCGGCGACCTGGAGCTGACCGCGGCTCTCGACCTCGTCCATCTCGCCGTCGCCCAGGAAGGCCCACACGTGCGAGTCGGCGACATCCTTGATGCCGCGGTTTGCGAGGTACTTGTTGCTCATGGCCTGATAGATCGCGTTGATCGGGCCCAGGCCCATCGACACGGTCGGGAACTGCCAGAAGTCCGGCATGAGGCGCGGGTGCGGGTACGACGGGATGCCGTTGGGCGAAGCCGACTTCTCCTGACGGAAGCCGTCGAGCTGGTCCTCGCTCAGACGGCCCTCGAGGAAGGCGCGCGCGTAGGTGCCGGGGGAGGCGTGCCCCTGGACGAAGATCTGGTCTCCGCCGGAAGGGTGGTCCTGGCCGCGGAAGAAGTGGTTGAAGCCGACCTCGTAGAGCGCCGCCGACGACGCGTAGGTCGAGATGTGGCCGCCGACGCCGATGCCCGGGCGCTGCGCACGGTGGACCGTGATCGCCGCGTTCCAGCGCACCCAGGCGCGGTAGCGGCGCTCGATCTCCTCGTCACCGGGGAACTCGGCCTCGTTCTCGGGCGCGATCGTGTTGATGTAGTCCGTCGTCGGAACCATCGGCACACCCAGGTGCAGGTCGTGCGAGGTCTTCAGCAGGCTCAGCATGATCTCGCGACCGCGGCCGTGGCCCTTGGCCTGGACCAGCTGCTGCAGGGACTCCTGCCACTCGGAGGTCTCGTCGGGATCGCTGTCGAGGGAGTCCTGCGAGTACGGATCCTGATCGTTGACAGTCACAGAAGACCTTTCGTCGTCTGGCAGATCGTGCCAGAGAATGGCTACCGGAGCGTGGAGGGTTTGTTCACCGTGCACAACGCACCGTCCATAAGCCTACCGAGTCGGACGAGCACTCGGTGCCGTGCGAGCGCGGCACGTGGTGGGCGTCCGCGGGAACCTCCTAGACTGCTCGGCGAGGGCCTTTAGCTCAGCTGGTAGAGCGCCACGTTTACACCGTGGATGTCGTCGGTTCGATCCCGGCAGGGCCCACTCTCCGCAGCGGGCGTCGACGGCCGGGTAGGTTGGAGGCGTGAACGCCAGCCCCGCCGACCAGCGCCGCCTCGTCGAGGTCGCAGAGCTCGATGCCCGCATCCGCCACTCCGACAACGCACGCAAGAACCCGCCGCAGAGCGCCCGCGTGCAGGAGCTGCTGGCGCACCGCCAGACCCTGTCGCAGGAACTGACGACGCGCCTCGGCGCGCGCGATGACCTGCGCACCGAGCTCTCCCGCCTCGAATCCGACGTCGCGATCGTCGACGCCCGCAGCGCGCGCGACGCACAGCGGCTCGCGGCCTCGAGCAATGCGAAAGAGGCTCAGGGCCTCGAGAGCGAGCTGGCGTCGCTGGCGCGCCGCAAGAGCGATCTGGAGGATGCCGAGCTCGAGCTGATGGACAAGCTCGAGCAGGCCGACGCATCGGTGGCGGAGCAGGAGGCGCTGATCGCCGCGACCAACGCGCAGGGCGCTGAGCTGAGCGCGGAGGGCAAGCGCGTGGTCGCCGAGGCCACAGCGGCGTTCGAGGCCGCTTCACGGGACCGCGCCGCCATCGCGGCCACCGTGCCGGCAGACCTTCTTGCGCTGTACGACAGACTCTCCGCACGAGGCAACGGTGCCGCGCTGCTGCGTGCCCGCACCTGCGAGGGCTGCCACATGGTGCTCTCGGGCACTGATCTGAACGCCCTTCGCCAGGCCGCGGACGACCTGGTCGTGCACTGCCCGGAGTGCGGCTGCATCCTGGTGCGCACGGACGAATCCGGACTGTGACCGGTCGCCTCGTCATCGCACGGGGCGTGGGGTCGTGACCTCGGACGCGAGCGCCCTGCCGGGCTGGATCGTCCTGGGTCGACAGGGAGACCGGGTCGCCGCCGCCGTGCTGGATCCCGACGGCGCCGAGGTCGATCGCGTCACACTGGCGGGATCGGCTCTCGCACATTGGGTGGCCGACATGGAGGCGACGGCGTCGCCCCGGTGGGTCTGGAACGATGCGCCGCGGTGGTACCCGCAGCTGCTGGCCGCCGGTGTGCGCCTCGCGCGGTGCCACGACCTGCGGCTCGTCCACGCGATTCTCCGTCGCTCGCAGCTCGTGACCGACAGCGGTGCGCTTCGATCCGTGGCGGGGTGGGATGCTGCGCCCTTCGTCGCGGCAACGGTCAAGGCTCCTGCGCTCTTCGAGCTCGACGCCACCGGCGCGCCCGACGGACCGCCCGACTCGCTCGACGCCGCGCTGGGCGAATGGGCCCGTCAGCGCGACGCGGTCGCGACCTCACGCGATCCCGCCCGGCTGCGGCTGCTCGTCGCGGCGGAGTCGGCGGGCGCCCTGATCGCCGAGGAGCTCCGCGCGGTCGGTCTGCCGTGGGACGCGCAGGCCCATGACCGGATCCTCACCGAGACGCTCGGTGAGCGCCCGCCCGGCGGGGGACAGCCTTCGCTGCTCGCGGCGGCGGCGGGGCGGGTGCGCGAGGCGCTCGGCGATCCGGCGGTGAGCCTCGACTCGCAGCCCAAGCTGCTGCGGGCACTCCATCGCGCGGGTGTGCTGGTGGAATCCACCGGCCGATGGGAGCTGGCCGAGCACCGGCATCCGGTGATCGAGCCGCTGCTGGAGTACAAGAAGCTGTCCCGGCTGCTCTCGGCCAACGGCTGGGCCTGGCTGGACGAATGGGTCGCCGACGGCCGCTTCCGGCCGGTGTTCGTGCCGGGCGGCGTGGTCACCGGTCGCTGGGCGTCTTCCGGCGGCGGCGCCCTCCAGCTCCCCAGACAGCTGCGTGCTGCGGTGCGCGCCGATCCCGGGTGGAAGCTGATCGTCGCCGACGTCGCTCAGCTCGAGCCGCGGGTGCTGGCCGCGATGGCGAGCGACACTGCGCTGGCCTCGGCCGCGCGGGGGCGAGACCTCTACGCCGGCATCGTCGACAGCGGTGCGGTCGCTTCGCGCCAGGACGCCAAGATCGCGCTTCTGGGCGCGATGTACGGCGCCACCACCGGCGAATCCGGGCGCCTCGTGCCTCGCCTGCGCCGGATCTATCCGCGCGCCATGGGACTGGTCGACGACGCCGCGCAGACCGGCGAGGACGGCGGAATCGTCTCGACCTGGCTCGGGCGCAGCTCACCTCCGCCGTCGGAGACGTGGGACGCCGCGCAGTCGCGCGCGACCGAGTCCGAGGCATCCGGTGCCGACGAGACCCGCGCCCGCCGGTGGGCTCGCGACCGAGGCCGGTTCACACGCAACTTCGTGGTGCAGGGCACGGCCGCCGAGTGGGCGCTGGCGTGGATGGCCGACCTCCGGGCGCGCCTGTCCGCACTGCCGCCGGTGCCTCCTGGCGACGGCGCCGAGCGGTCCGGTCCGGTCTTCGCGCGGCATCCGCATCTCGCATTCTTCCTCCACGACGAGGTGATCGTGCATGCTCCGGAAGCGCTGGCCGAGACCGCTGCGCAATGCGTGAGGGATGCCGCGACCGCCGCAGGCCGGCTGCTCTTCGGCGACTTCCCCGTGGACTTTCTGCTGGACGTCCGGATCGCCGACAGTGCGGACAAGGACTGATTCAGCGACAGGTCACTGCGACCGAGCCCAGGTCAGGCTGGCTCAGCAGGGGCGTGTGGAGGATCACCGGGCTCGGCTGGTGGTGAGGAGCGGCGACTAGACTCGACTCTGCGAATGGGTCGGCTGGACGGTCGCGTCGCGGGACGGTTCGCCGTCACGCGCCGAGGAACGTCCGGGCTCCACAGGGCAGGGCGGTGGGTAACACCCACCCGGAGCAATCCGCGAGACAGTGCCACAGAGAGTAGACCGCCACGGTTTCGGCCGCGGTAAGGGTGAAAGGGTGGTGTAAGAGACCACCGGGGTCGTGGTGACACGACCCGCACGGTAAACCTCGCCCGGAGCAAGGTCAGACAGAGGATGTTGACGCGGCTCGCCGAGTCCTCGGGTAGACCGCTGGAGTGGCACGGCAACGTGTCGCCGAGAGAGATGACCGTCCACGGGGCTTCGGCCCCCGGACAGAACCCGGCGTACAGGCCGGCCCATTCGCCCTCTCGCTCTTCCCTCCGGCTGTGCTCAGGCGAGCGCGAGTGCAGCTGCGCCGATGATGCCTGCGTTGTTGCGATGCACGGCGGGGACGATCGGGGTCTTCAGGTCGAGCAGGTGCAGGAACTCGTCGGCGTGCTTCGATACTCCGCCGCCCACGATGAACAGATCGGGGCTGAAGAGGAACTCGACGTGGCTGTAGTACCACTGCAGCCGCTCTGCCCACTGCTCCCAGCTGAGACCCTCTCGCTCCATCGCCGAATAGGCCGCGTAGGCCTCGGCATCCTTGCCGTGCTTGGCACGCTGCAGGTGCCCCAGTTCCGAGTTGGGGACCAGCACGCCGTTGTACAGCATCGCCGAGCCGATGCCGGTGCCCAGCGTCGTGAGGATCGTGAGGCCTGGCACGTCCTTGGCTGCGCCGTAGCGAACCTCCGCCACACCGGCGACGTCGGCGTCATTGGCGAAATGGATCTCGCGGCCGAGCCCCTCCTCGAAGAACTTCTCCGCCTCGAACCCGATCCACTTCTCCGAGACGTTCGCCGCCGACAGCGTCCGCCCGCTCTTCACGATCGCGGGGAACGCGACGCCGAGCGGGATCGAGTCGTTCACCTCGAGGGTGGACAGCACCTCGGTGACGGCGGCGAGCACGTCCGGAGGTTCGGCGCCCGGTGGAGTCGCGACCTTCACGCGGCGGCTCTCGAGCACCCCTTTCTCGAGGTCCACCACTCCCGCCTTGATGCCGGTGCCGCCGATGTCCACGCCGACGGCGCGAGTCGCGTGTGTTGCCATGCGCTCAGCCTAGCCAGCGGCGAGCGAGGCATCGGGCTCGATCGCTAGGATCGTGCTCAGAATGCCCAGGGCGACGGAATCCGAGGAGCGAACCATGACGAGCGACAGCGAGAAGTACTGGTACAACCTCAAGACCGGCGAGGTCGAGAAGGGCTTTGAATCACCCTCGGTCGATCGCGCAGGCCCGTTCGACACCGCTGAGGAGGCGGCTCAGGCGCCTGAGGTCATCCGGCGCCGATCCCGAGCCTGGGCGGAGGAGGAGGCGCGCGAGGACGGCTGGAGCGGCGCTGCGTCGGGCGAGCCTCGCGGCGACCAGTAGTCTGGCATCGGCCGCATCGGGCACCCGGAGAGGATGCGATGGACAAGCAGCGTGACTTCGTTCTGAGGACGATCGAGGAGCGGGGCGTCAAGTTCGTCCGCCTCTGGTTCACGGATGTGATCGGAACCCTGAAGTCGGTGGCGATCGCCCCGGCCGAGGTGGAGGGCGCGTTCAGCGAGGGACTCGGATTCGACGGGTCAGCGATCGAGGGCCTGACCCGCTCCTACGAGTCGGACCTGCTCGCCCACCCCGACCCCACCACCTTCCAGATCCTGCCGTGGCGGGGGGAGATCGACCCGACCGCCCGCATGTTCTGCGACATCACGACGCCGGACGGGCAGCCCGCCGTCGCAGATCCGCGTCACGTGCTCAAGCGCACACTCGCCAAGGCCGCCGATGCGGGCTTCACGTTCTACACCCACCCTGAGATCGAGTTCTATCTGCTGAAGTCGTCGTCGTTCGGCGCCGACGGACCCGAGCCGGTGGACTCCGCAGGCTACTTCGACAACGTCCCGGGCGGCACCGCCCATGACTTCCGTCGTCGCTCCGTGCGGATGCTGGAAGACCTGGGCATCTCGGTCGAGTTCAGCCACCACGAGGGCGGCCCGGGACAGAACGAGATCGACCTCCGCTACGCCGACGCGTTGGCGACGGCTGACAACATCATGACGTTCCGCACGGTGATCAAAGAGGTCGCGATCGAGCAGGGCGTGTACGCGACCTTCATGCCGAAGCCCCTGAGCGGCAAGCCGGGGAGCGGGATGCACACCCATATGTCGCTCTTCGAGGGCGACGTCAACGCGTTCTACGAAGAGGGCGCCCAGTACCAGCTCTCTCAGGTGGGCCGTCAGTTCATCGCCGGGCTGCTGCGTCATGCCAATGAGATCGCGGCCGTGACGAACCAGTTCGTCAACTCCTACAAGCGACTGTGGGGCGGTGACGAGGCGCCGAGCTTCATCTGCTGGGGCCACAACAACCGTTCCGCGCTGGTGCGGGTGCCGCTCTACAAGCCCAACAAGGGCCAGTCATCGCGAGTGGAGTACCGTGCGCTGGACTCTGCGGCCAACCCCTACCTGGCCTATGCGCTCATGCTCGCGGCAGGTCTGAAGGGCATCGAAGAGGGCTACGAACTGCCGCCCGAGGCGGAGGACAACGTCTGGTCGCTGACGGATGCCGAGCGCCGGGCCTTGGGCTACGCGCCGCTGCCGGCGAGCCTCGACCACGCGCTGGAGTACATGGAGGAGTCGGAGCTCGTCGCCGAAACCCTCGGCGAGCAGGTGTTCAACTACGTGCTGCTGAACAAGCGTCGCGAATGGCAGGAATACCGCTCGCAGGTGACCCAGTTCGAGCTCAAGAGCAACCTTGAGATGCTCTGACACCAGCTGACGCATGTCCGCGAGTGAAAGATCCAGCTCTCTCACCCATCTCGCACGCCTCGGCTTCGGCCGGCTCCGTGAAGCGGATGACCTGCTCGTCGAGCTCGAGAGCGAGGCAGGTCTCCCGCGCGAGACCATGATGCTCGGTGCTTCCCGCGCCGCCGATCCCGACGAAGCGCTCGGCGCGATGGCGCGGATCGCGCGCCGGGATGCCGCAGCGCTGCGCGAGCTTCAGGATGACGCGCAGGGCTGGCAGGCGCTCTGGGCGCTGCTCGGTGCGTCGACCGGATTCGCGGACTTCTTCCTGCGGCATCCCGACGAGCTCGCCCATCTCGTCGGAGCTGGAGACTCGCTGCCCTCGAGCGGAGAGATGACGAGGGAGCTCCTCGACTCCGTCGGCACGGCCGACGGCTTCGCCGCCGAGGGAAGCGAGGCCGCGTGGGTGGCGCTGCGGGTGCGCTACCGCCGAATTCTCGCCCGCATCGCTGCGTACGACCTGCTGAGCCCCTCGCCCGTCGATGCCGTGGCCGCCGTGGCAGCGAGACTCGCGGATGCGGCCGGCGCAGCATTGGAGGCCTCCCTCGCGGTCGCCCGCACCCGCGTCTCCGGCGGCGCCGCGGGCGCCGGCCTGTTTCCCCGTGACGAGGTGGCACAGACGGGCCTGGCCATCATCGGGATGGGTAAGACGGGCGCGCGCGAGCTCAACTACGTCAGTGACGTCGATGTCATCTTCGTGGCAGGCCTGGCCGCGCACGGTGGCGAGCCGCCGGGGGAGAGCCGTATCGTCGACATCGCGACCCGGCTGGCGGTGCAGACCATGCGCGGGATCTCCAGCATCGAGACCGAACCCCCGCTCTGGGAGGTCGACGCCAACCTGCGCCCCGAAGGCAAGCAGGGCGCGCTGGTGCGCACGCTCGATTCGCACCTGGCGTACTACGACCGCTGGGCGAAGAGCTGGGAGTTCCAGGCGCTGCTCAAGGCGCGGCCCATCGCGGGGGACGCGCCGCTCGGCGAGGCCTACATCGCGGCCGTGCAGCCGAAGGTGTGGACCAGCGCCGCGCGAGAGAACTTCGTCGACAGCGTCCAGCGCATGCGGGAGCGGGTCACCGAGCACATTCCCGCGGCCGAGGTCCCGCTGCAGATCAAGCTCGGCCCGGGTGGCATCCGCGACATCGAGTTCACCGTGCAGCTGCTGCAGCTCGTACACGGGCTCTCGGACGACCGCATCCGACAGCGCGGCACGCTCGAGGCGCTGGACGCGCTCGTCGCCGAGGGCTACATCGGCCGCGCCGACGCCTCGGCGTTCTCCCGGGACTATCGGGCGCTCAGACTGCTCGAGCATCGGGTCCAGCTGCGCAACCTCCGCCGCACGCACCTCATGCCTGAAAGGCCGGAGGACCTCCGGGTTCTCGCTCGCGCTTCCGGGCTGGCCGACACCGGCGACGGCGTGTGGCAGTTCTGGGAATCGATCAAGCGCGAGGTGCGCGACATCCACGTCCGGCTCTTCTACCGGCCATTGCTGTCGGCGGTCGCGGCCCTGCCGGCGGACGAGCGGGCGCTCTCCACGGAACAGGCGCACGACCGACTCGCCGCGATCGGCTTCGCCGATCCCGCGGGCGCGCTGCGTCACATCGCGGCGCTCACCAGTGGTCTGAGCCGCAAGGCGACGATCCAGCGACACCTCATGCCCGTCATGATCCGCTGGTTCGCCGATGGCGTCGACCCCGACTACGGCCTTCTGGCCTTCCGGCGGCTCAGCGAGCGCCTCGGAGACACGCCCTGGTTCCTCCGCATGCTGCGTGACTCGTCAGCGGCGGCGGAGAGCCTCACCAGGGTGCTGTCGGGGTCCCGCTACGTCGGTGAGCTCATGGAGTGGATTCCGGAGTCGGCCGCGTGGCTCGACGACGGCGAGCTGCTCACGCCGCGCTCCGGGCACGCCCTCCAGCAGGAGGCTCGGGCCATCCAGGCGCGCCACGTCTCGGTCGACGACGCGATGCGCTCGGTGCGGTCGCTGCGCCGACGGGAGCTGCTGCGCACGGCGATGGCCGCCATCATCGGCACCATCACCATCGAGCAGGTGGCCGAGGCTCTCACCACCATCACCGACGTGACCATCCAGGCGACGCTTCGCGCCGTCCGGCCCGAGATCGTGCCGGCCGAGGACGACGCGCTGGACTTCTCGGTGATCGCGATGGGACGCTTCGGCGGACGCGAGCTCGGCTTCGGGTCCGACGCCGACGTGATGTACGTCTACAGCCCGAACGGGGTCGACCCGCAGCGGGCCCATGAACTCGCCGTGAAGCTGGTGGCCGCGCTGCGAGCGCACTCCGAGGACCATCGCGTGCCTCTGGATCTCGACGCCGATCTTCGCCCCGAGGGCCGCAACGGTCCCATTGCCCGGTCACTCGACGCGTACGCCGAGTACTACCGGCGCTGGTCGCTGTCCTGGGAGGCGCAGGCGCTGCTGCGCGCACGGGGCGTGGCCGGAAGCGTGAAGCTCATCCGCGAGTTCACGGCTCTGGCCGACCAGGTGCGCTACCCGGAGGCCGTCGACCCGCAGGCGCTGCGCGAGATCAAGCGCATCAAGGCCCGAGTGGAAGCCGAGCGTCTGCCGCAGGGCGTCGACCCGACACGCCACCTCAAGCTCGGTCCTGGTTCGCTCAGCGACGTCGAGTGGCTGGTTCAGCTGCTGCAGCTCGAGCATGCCCATGCCGTTCCGGGCATGCGCACCACGTCGACCCTCGACGCCCTGGCCGCTGCCAGGGCCGCCGGCCTGATGCCGGCGGCAGCGGCCGATCGGCTGCACGAGGCGTGGCGCTTGGCGAGCCGGCTGCGCTCGGCGAACACGCTGCTGTCCGGCCAGACCAGTGATGTGCTGCCGGTCGATCGCAAGAAGCTCGACGGGATCGGGCGTCTGCTCGAATACCCGCCGCGCTCGGCGACGCAGGTCGAGGAGAACTACCTCGGGACCACCCGGCGTGCCCGGCGGTTCTTCGAGAAGCTCTTCTATGGGTGAGCCCGGTGGCGCGGGCAAACGGAGGAAGGGCCCCGGCGAACCGGGGCCCTTCTCGCGTCACGTCGTCTGGATCAGACGCCGTAGTAGAGCTCGAACTCGAACGGGTGCGGACGAGCGGCGAGCGGCTTGATCTCGTTCTCGATCTTGTACTCGATCCAGGTCTCGATCAGCTCGGGCGTGAACACGCCACCGGCAAGAAGGAACTCGTGGTCGGCTGCGAGGGCGTCGAGTGAGTCCTGCAGCGAGTTCGGCACCTGCGGGATGTTCTTCGCCTCCTCGGGCGGAAGCTCGTAGAGGTCCTTGTCGACCGGCTCGTGAGGCTCGATGCGGTTCTTGATTCCGTCGAGGCCGGCCATGAGCTGCGCCGCGAACGCCAGGTACGGGTTGCCGGACGCGTCGGGAGCGCGGAACTCGATGCGCTTCGCCTTCGGGTTCGAGCCCGTGATCGGGATACGGATCGCAGCGGAGCGGTTGCCGGCCGAATACACGAGGTTGACGGGAGCCTCGTAGCCCTTGACCAGACGGTGGTAGCTGTTGAGGGTCGGGTTCGTGAACGCCAGGACGGCCGGTGCGTGCGCGAGCAGGCCGCCGATGTACCAGCGAGCGAGGTCGGACAGGCCGCCGTAGCCCTTCTCGTCGTAGAACAGCGGCTGGCCGTTGCTCCACAGCGACTGGTGCGTGTGCATGCCCGAGCCGTTGTCGCCGAAGAGAGGCTTGGGCATGAAGGTGGCGGACTTGCCCCACTGCTCGGCCGTGTTCTTGACGATGTACTTGAACTTCAGGATGTCGTCCGCCGCGTGGACCATCGTGTCGAAGCGGTAGTTGATCTCGGCCTGGCCGCCCGTGCCCACCTCGTGGTGCGCGCGCTCGAGGATGAGTCCGGCGTCGATCAGCTTGAGGCTGATGTCGTCGCGGAGGTCGGCCTGCTTGTCGACGGGGGAGACCGGGAAGTAGCCGCCCTTGTAGGGGGTCTTGTTTCCGAGGTTGCCGCCCTCCTCCTCGCGGCCGGTGTTCCAGGCGCCTTCCTCGGAGTCCACCGAGTAGAAGCTGGAGTTCTGCTTCACCTCGTAGCGGACGTCGTCGAAGATGTAGAACTCGGCCTCGGGAGCGAAGAACGCAGTGTCGGCGATGCCGGTCGAGGCGAGGTACTTCTCGGCCTTCTTGGCGACCTGACGCGGGTCCTTGCTGTAGATCTCGCCGTTGCGCGGGTTGTAGATGTCGAAGATCATGATGAGCGTCTTCGCCTCGCGGAACTGGTCGAGGTACGCCGTCGACACATCCGGGATGAGCTGCATGTCGGACTCGTGGATGTTCGCGAAGCCCCGGATCGAGGAGCCGTCGAACAGTTGGCCGACCGTGAAGAATTCCTCGTCGACGGTCGAGGCCGGGATGTTGAAGTGCTGCTGCACACCAGGAAGATCCGTGAAACGGATGTCGAGGAACTTGACGTCCTCGTCCTTGATGTACTTGAGCACCTCGGATGAATCTTTGAACATGAAGGCTCCAGAGATAGGGCATCGGGAACTGCCGCACGCATGCGCGCTTGAGTGGCACGGTACCGGTGGGGGATTGCCCGGCAGTGACACCATTGTTTCCGGCATGTTACGAGCGCCTGGATACGCTGGCCGAGTGACTCAGAACGCCCAGGAGTACCCCGGAGAACGCCTCGGGCTGCCGCGCGAAGGCAGCGGATCGATCGGCCGGCCGGGCCGTCGTATCGGAGCGCTGTTCCTGGATTACGGCGCCGCATATCTGATCTCGGGTTTCTTCGGGTGGGATCCGCTCGCGATCCTGGCGATCTTCGCAGCCATTCAGATCGTGTTCATCCCGACGATCCAGGGCAGCCCCGGCCACCGCATCTTCGGGCTCCGCCTGGTGCGCGCGGACGGCGCGTGGGTGGGACTCTGGCGCCCCGTCGTGCGCACGCTGCTGCTGATCGTGGTCATCCCCGCGGTCATCTGGGACGCCGACCAGCGGGGGCTTCACGACAAGGCGGCCGCGACCATGCTGCTGCGGGCCTGACCCGCGCACAGCCTCAGCGGGGACGGGAAGCGCGCGCCTTCGTCGGATCGATGCCCTTGGGGATGGGCATGGAGGCGAGCGACTGCGACACCGACTCGATGCGTTTGATGACGGCGGCCATCGTGGTGCGGTCGATCTTCTTCGGCAGCGATTTGATGGTCGAGGCCAGCTTCGAGATGGGAACGTCGCCTTCGCCGTGGCCGATGTAGATGACGGTCACGGGCACACCTGAGGCGACGCGCTGAACCTTCGATCGCTCGTCGTTCACGAGGCGGGTCAGTCGCCCGCGAGCGCCTTCGCCCACGATCACCACGCCGCCGCGTCCGACCGCGCGGTAGACGGCGTCCTGGGTCTTCGGGTTGACGCCGACCGGCATCTCCGCGGCCTGCCACTTGCGCCCGAGCGAGGTCGACAGCACGTGACCGGCGGCTCCCGGCATCCCGTCGATCTTCTTGTACATCGCGCGCGTCGACAGCCGCGTCATCAGCATGAGGGAGAGCAGGATGCCGAGCATCAGACCGGTGACGCCCCACAGGATGACGCTCCAGATCGCCACGGGCGGCAGCAGGAAGCCCGCGCCGACACCGGCTGCGATGCCGAGGAGGATCACGCCGATCAGCGCGTACGGAAGCCACGGGAACGCCTGCTGCGTGAACGTGTAGAGGCTACGGATCTGCGAGAAGAAGCCGGGGCGCTTCTCGGGTGCGGTGGTGCGGGCGGCCATGCCTCCAGCGTACCTTTCGCGCGGGCCCCGCTCTTCCTCCCCATCGTGCGCGCGAGCGACATGGTCCACAGGGCGCGGTGCACTGTCGTCGTGCGGTGCGTCTCGCGCCAGCCTGAATGGTGTGACTGCCGGCGAAGCCCTCCTGACCGACCCGTTCCGTCCGCTGCGGCCGGTGTCGGCGACGGCAGACGGGCCGTGGCCGGGCATGCTCGTCTCGCTCGCCTCGGGCGAACGTCGCATTCACGTGCAAGCGTCCGACCTTCCGGCGGACTGGTGGGGGTGGAAAGGCGCGTCGGACGGCCACCTGCTGGTGCCGCTGGATGTGGTCCGCCGGCCCGATGGGCACGACGTGGCGTTCCCGCTGTGCATCGAGCGCCTCACGGACTTCGTCGTGCGGCGCGAGGCCGCCGCCGCGCCGCTGCTCGCCGGCGAGGCGGTCACCGTCGCGGTGAGCCTCCTTCGCGGATTCCTCGAAGTGGGCGGGGCCGACGTGACCGGCGAGTGGTGGCTCACTGATGCGGGCCGACCGGTTCTCGCGACCGACACCGTCGATCGCTCGGCGAACGACGGCGCAGCGGAGGTGGTCGAGCGGCTCGCCGCGTGCTCGCCCCACGATGGACTGTGGGCGGATCTGAACGCCCTCCTCACGGCGCCGAGGCTCTCGCGCCTGGAGGCCGAGCGCCTGGAGGGCGAGCTCTTCCAGCTCGCTGCGCCGCTTCCTCTGCAGACCGCTCCGGCCGGCTCGCGTCTGGCACGCGAACTCGCCGTGGCCGGCCGGGACGCAACGGCCCATGCGCCGACGGAGCACCGTTCGCTGTGGGGCATGCTCACGCAGCACCTCGACGGCAGTCTCGCCGACATGCTGTCGCAGGCGACGACCGCGCTGTGGCGGCGCGGACGCGCGCACGAGGGGAAGAGACGGATGCCGTGGCTCATCGGTGCGACGGCTGCGGTGGTCGTTCTCGCGGTCGGCCTTCTGTGGCCGACGGGGGAGGAGACTCCGGCGACGGCGGAGGCCCGTCCGAGCCCCACTCCGACCGGCGTCGTCGCTCCGACGTCGCCTCCGGCCACGGTCCCCGCCGGACCGGTGACGGACCCGAGCGCTCCGACGGACCTGGTCCGCGTGACGGCCGAGCTGCTCGACGCCCGCGTGACGTGTGCAGAGGATGCCGCCTGTCTCGCTCGCGTGATCGCCGATCCGTCGACCCCGATGCCCACCGGGGCGATCGACCTGCCGGCGGATCAGCGGGGGATCGTGCTGCTGGACGACTTCGGCGGTGTCGCCGTGCTGAGGGTCGACCCCTCCGCTGCGACGGGAGGGGCGCAGCTCGCAGTCATCGTGCGGCTGAACGACGAATGGCTGCTCCGCGACGTCCAAGACGTCGCGGAGCAGCCATAGGCCGATCGCTCAGTAGCCCAGGTGCGACTCGAATGCGGCCGCCTCGAGACGGCTCTTGACCGCGCCGAGGAAGCGGGCGGCGTCGGCGCCGTCGATGACGCGGTGGTCGTAGGACAGGGCGAGGTACACGTAGGAGCGCACCGAGATCGCGTCCTTGCCGTCGACCGTCACGATGCCGGGGCGCTTGACGACGACGCCGGTGCCGAGGATGGCGGACTGCGGCAGGAACACGACGGGGGTGTCGAAGAGCGCCCCGCGCGAACCCGTGTTGGTCAGCGTGAACGTGCCTCCGGCGAGCTCGTCGGGCTTCAGCTTGTTGTCGCGCGTGCGGGCGGCGAGATCGGCGATCTCGTGCGCGATCTGTGCGAGGGTCTTGCCGGCGGCATCCCGCAGGACCGGAGTCAGCAGACCACGCTCGGTGTCGACCGCGATCGAGAGGTTCTCGGTCGGCGGGTACACGATATCGGTGCCGTCCACCGTTGCGTTGATCACGGGGTAGGCCTGCAGTGCCTCCGCGGCGGCGAGGGCGAAGAACGGCAGGAACGAGAGCTTGGAGCCCGTCTTGGCCTGGAAGTCGCCCTTGACCGAGTCGCGGAACGACGCGAGCTTCGTGACGTCGACCTCGACGACCGACGTCAGCTGTGCGGTCGACTGCATGGACGCCACGGCACGCTCGGCCAGCACCTTGCGCAGACGCGACATCGGCTGGGTCGTGCCGCGCAGCGGGGAGACCTCGAGCGGCGCCGGCGTGGCGGCGGCCGGAGCAGCAGCGGCCGGGGTCGAGGCGGCTTCGGCCGCCTTCAGGACGTCTTCCTTGCGGATGCGTCCGCCGACGCCGGTGCCTGTGACGGACGCCAGGTCGACGCCCTGCTGCTGAGCGAGTCGTCGGACCAGCGGAGTCACGTACGAGACGAGGTCCGAGTCATCGGCGGGCGCGGCGGGTGCCGAAGCGGCCGGAGCCGGTGCGGCGGCGGTCGCGGCGGCCGGAGCCTGCTCGGAGGCCGGGGCGGCGGGTGCCTCTGTTGCCGGTGCGGGCGCGGCGGGTGCCTCTGTTGCCGGTGCGGGCGCGGCGGGTGCCTCTGCCGCCGGAGCGGCGGGGGCGTCCGCAGGAGCCGAGGCCCCGGCGGCGTCGCCGATGCGGGCCAGAGCAGCGCCGACGGAAACGGTCTCGTCCTCCTGGACGAGGATCTCCTGGAGCGTGCCGGCGAACGGAGAGGGGATTTCGGTGTCGACCTTGTCGGTGGAGATCTCGAGGAGCGGCTCGTCCACCGCGACCTCGTCTCCGACCTTCTTGAGCCAGCGGGTCACGGTGCCTTCGGTGACGCTCTCGCCGAGTTCGGGGAGGACGACCTCCTTGCCGCCGCCGGCGGGAGCGCCCTGCGCTGCGGGCGCGGTCTCGGCCGCGGGGGCAGGCTCGGCGGCCGCAGCCTCGGCAGGGGCGGGCTCGGCGGGTGCAGGCTCGGCGGGTGCGGCCTCGGCGGGCGGAGCCTCGGCGGGCGCGGCTTCGGCGGGCGCAGCCTCGGGCGCGGCCTCGGACGAACCCGCGCCGTCGCCGATCTTCGCGAGGATCGCGCCGACCTCGACGGTTTCGTCCTCCTGAACGAGGATCTCCTCGATCACGCCGCTGACAGGCGACGGGATCTCGGTGTCGACCTTGTCCGTGGAGATCTCGAGCAGGCCCTCGTCCGCCTGGACGGTGTCGCCGACTTTCTTGAGCCAGCGGGTGACCGTACCCTCTGTGACGCTCTCTCCGAGAGCGGGGAGGACGACGGAAGTGCTCATGACGATGTCTCCTTCGGAATGGATATCGGGTCTAGCTTAGTGATCCCGCAAGGGGCTGACGTCAGAGCGCGTGCAGCGGCTTGCCGGCAAGTGCGAGGAACGCCTCGCCCAGTGCTTCGCTTTGCGTGGGGTGCGCGTGGATGAACGGCGCGATGTCCTCGGGATGCGCCTCCCATCCCACCACGAGCTGCCCCTCGGTGATCAGTTCGCCGACCCGGTCCCCGACGAGGTGGACACCGATGACCGGGCCCTCCTTCACTCGGACGACCTTCACGATCCCGGTGGTGCCGAGGATCTCGCTCTTGCCGTTGCCGGCGAGGTTGTACTCGTACGACACGATGCCGTCGACGCCGTGCGCTTCGGCTGCCTGGGCCTCGGTGAGCCCGACGGACGCGACCTCGGGGTGAGAGTAGGTGACCTTGGCGATCTGGGAGTCCGGGATCACGACGGGCGACAGCCCCGCGATCTCCTCCGCCACGAAGATGCCCTGCTGGAAGCCGCGGTGGGCCAGCTGCAGCCCGGGCACGATGTCGCCGACCGCCCAGACGTGGGGGACTCCGGTGCGCAGTCGCTCGTCGGTGACGACGAAGCCGCGGTCGATGGTGAGCCCGGCTTCCTCGAAGCCGAGGCCCGCCGTGGCCGGGCCGCGCCCCACGGCGACGAGCAGGTAGTCCGCCTCGAACGTCTTGCCGTCCTCCAGCGTCACGGTGACCCCGTCGGCGGTCTGCGTGACGCCCTGGAATCGGACGCCGAGCGACGAGGCGATGCCGCGCTTGCGGAAGGCGCGCTCGAGTGCCTTGCTGAGGGCGATGTCTTCGTTCGGCACGAGGTGGGCGAGAGCCTCGACGATGGTCACGTCGACGCCGAACGAGCGCCAGACGCTCGCGAATTCGACGCCGATGACACCGCCGCCGAGGATGATCACGCGCTGGGGGATCTCATCCAGCGCGAGCGCATGCTCGCTGGTGAGCACGCGTCCGCCGATCTCGAGGCCGGGCAGGCTCCGGCTGTACGAACCGGTCGCCAGAACGACGTCGGTGCCGCGGTACAGATCTTCCCCGACGCGGACCGCCGGTCCCTGCTCGAGGCGCCCCTCGCCTGCGACCACGGTGATCTTCCGGGCCTTGATGAGCCCCTCGAGGCCCTTGAATTTCTTCGCCACGATGCCCTCGCGGTACGCGCGGACACCCGCCGGGTCGACACCGTCGAACGATGCGCGGATGCCGATGGCCGAGGCCTCACGTGCCGTGTCGGCCACTTCGGCCGCGTGCAGGAGAGCCTTGGTCGGGATGCAGCCGCGGTGCAGGCAGGTGCCGCCGACCTTGTCCTTCTCGATGAGCGCGACCGACTGGCCGAGCTCGGCGGCACGCAGCGCTGCGGCGTAGCCGCCGCTGCCGCCGCCCAGGACGACGAGATCGAATGCGTGGTCGGTCATCAGGACTCCTCTGTGGTGACGAAGCGGATCAGGCTGCGCACCGTCGCAGCGGTGGGTCCCTTGTCGGTGAACCCGTAGCCGGACCCCTTGTTCATGCCGACGCCGGCGATGTCCAGGTGCACCCAGGGGATGCGGGGCGCATCGGCGTCCGCGCCGGTGCGGCCGACGAAGTGGCGCAGGAACAGGCCTGCGAACAGTGAGCCGCCGGCGGGATCGCCGATCTTGGCGTTCTGCAGGTCGGCGATCGGCGAGTCGAGGTCGTCGACCATGTGGGCAGGCAGCGGCAGCTGCCACGCGGGCTCGGACTCGGCCGCGGCGGCGGCGAGATACGCGGCGACCGCCGCGTCGTCGCCCATGACACCGACGTGGCGGGTGCCGAGCGCGATCGTGATCGCGCCGGTGAGGGTCGCGACGTCGACGATGACATCGGGACTCTCGCGGCTCGCCGCGACCAGTCCATCGGCGAGTACGAGCCGGCCTTCGGCGTCGGTGTTGAGGACTTCCACGGTCGTGCCGTCGAGCATCCGGAGAACGTCGCCCGGGCGCGTGGCGTTGCCGGACGGCATGTTGTCCGCGATGCACAGCCACGCCGTCAGCTTCACCGGTGCACCGAGGACGGCCACCGCGCGCAGCACGGCCAGGACCGTGGCCGCACCGCACATGTCGTACTTCATCCCGACCATGGAGGCGGCCGGCTTGAGCGAGAGGCCGCCGGTGTCGAAGGTGATGCCCTTCCCGACGAGCGCGACGTGGCGCGTCGCGTCGGCGGGTGCGTACTCGAGGCGGACGAGGCGCGGCGGCCGGGCCGAACCCTGGCCCACGCCGAGGATGCCGCCGTACCCGCCGGCGCGCAGCGCCGTCTCGTCGAGCACCTCGACCGTCACGGGCAGCCCTTCGACGCTGGCGACCGCGCGCTCTGCGAAGTCAGCGGGCCCGAGCCACTCGGCCGGGATCGACACGAGGTCCTTCACCAGAGCGACCGCGTCCGCTGCGGCGGCCACCGCAGCGAGTGCGGCATCGTCGGCGGGCGCGGTGCCGTGCACGATCACGCGGGAGGCGCGGGGCTTCGGGGTCTCGGTCTTGTACCCGTCGAACCGGTACCCGCCGAGCGCGGCACCCTCGGCAGCTGCGGTCCACAGCGACGCATCGGCGAAGGGGGCCGAGACGGCGATCGTCTCGAACCCGGTCAGGGTGCGCACCGCCGCACCGACCGCATCGCGCAGGGCGGCGGCATCCGGCTGCGCACCGGTGCCCACCACGGCGAGCGGATGTGAGGTCGCTTCGGGGGCGTAGACCCGCTGCAGCGAACCGATGCCGCCGGTGAAGCCGGTGGCCAGCAGCGCTTCACGCAGGCCGGGCCAGTCCGCGAGCTGAGGTGCGTCGTCGCCCGTCAGCGGCGGAAGCGCAAGCAGCAGGGCGTCGGCGTCGGATTCTCGGATCTGGGCATCGCTGTACGCGAGGTCGGGAAACGACATGGTCTCCATCCTATGGACCATCGGTGTTCGCTCTGAGCGGGACGACGGCGACCTCCGCTGCGATCCCGCCTCGTAGCATGGGGATATGCCCCTCTCCGGTCCGCTGTTCGAGCGTTCTGCCACCGCGCCTCCGGTGCCCCAGGGCCTGCCGCTCGTGATCGCGCTCACCGGTTTCACAGATGCCGGCAGCGCTGTGAGCCGGATCGTGGACTACTTCCGCGAAGATCTCGCGCCGACGCCCCTCGCCGTCTTCTCCAACGACGTGCTGCTGGACTACCGTGCCCGCCGGCCCCTGATCTCCTTCGAGCAGGACCACCTCACCGACTACCGCCCGCCCCGGCTCGAGCTCTCGTTCGCGCATGACGCGCTCGGACAGCCGTTCCTGCTGCTCGCGGGGTATGAACCGGACTTCGGCTGGGATGCCTTCGCGGCGTCGGTACTCGACTTCGTCGAGGACTACGGAGCGTCGACGGTCACCTGGGTGCACGCCATTCCGATGCCTGTGCCCCACACCCGCCCGATCGGGACGACGGTGAGCGGCACCCGGGGGGACCTCACCGAGGCGCACTCCGTCTGGCAGCCGCATACCCAGGTGCCCTCCACCGCCGGACACCTGCTGGAGTACCGTCTGGCCGCTGCCGGGGTGCGTGTCGCCGGTTTCGTCCTGCTGATCCCGCACTACCTCGGCGACACCGAGTATCCGGCAGCCGCGCTCGCGGCGCTGGACAGCCTGACGGTCGCGACGAGCCTGGTGTTCACCGGCGAAGAGCTCCGCGAGGCGAACCGCGAATACTTGGCGAAGGTCCAGGAGCAGGTCGCCGGCAGCGAAGACCTCTCCCGCATGGTGCACGGGCTGGAAGAGCGCTACGACGCATACATGGCCGGATCCACGTTGGCGACCCCGATGATCCACACCGGAGACCTCCCCAGCGCCGACGAGCTCGCCGCAGAGTTGGAGCGCTTCCTCGCCACGCGGCAGACCGGAGAAGACGACAAACGCATCTCCTGAGCGGAATGTCCCCGCGCCGGACGGTGTTTGCCTAGGGTGAAGGTGCGACGCGAGATGCCGAATGCTGGCGGCGCACGGCAAGTATGAGATAATGGATGCTGCGACCCGTTGTCAACCGTCTCCGTCAGGCTTTCCTGCGGCGCCGGGACTTGACAAGGGTCTTACTAGTGTCCGAAATCTCCCGGGGCGTGCGGCACACGCCATCCGGTGAAAGGCGAAACGTGACCTCGAGCACGAACACCAAAGCCCGCGCGGCCGCGAAGGACACCGAGACGGACGAGCAGGCGAGCACGACCACGACTGCCGCGGCGAAGCCCGCGGCCAAGGCCGCTGCCAAGCCCAAGGCTGCTCCCAAGACCGCCGCCAAGACGAAGGTCGCCCCCAAGGCGAAGGCCGCGCCCAAGACGGCGGCCAAGAAGACCGCGAAGTCCGACGCTGACATCGAGGGCGAGGTCGAGGATCTCGAAGAGGTCGAACTCGACGGCGAGCTCGATGTCGAGAGTGAGGTCGAAGAGGCACCTGCTGCTGTCTCCGCCCCGCGCCGTGGAGCCAAGGCGGCGCCCGAAGAGCCCGCGGCCGAAGCTGCCGTCGAGGAGGACGACGAGGACGAGGAGAACACCAAGCCGGCGTTCACCGAGCCGCTTCCGACCGGCGCCATCGTCATCTCGTCCAACGACGACGAAGATGTTCCCGTCTATTCGACGATGATCACCGGCGCGACCGCCGACCCGGTCAAGGACTACCTGAAGCAGATCGGCAAGGTGCCGCTGCTGAACGCGGCCGAAGAGGTCGAGCTCGCGATGCGCATCGAGGCGGGTCTGTTCGCCGAAGAGAAGCTGTCGGACATGTCGGCGGCAGAGAAGTCGTCGCAGCTGGGCCTGGACCTGCAGTGGGTCGCCCGCGACGGCCAGCGCGCCAAGTCGCACCTCCTCGGTGCCAACCTGCGTCTGGTCGTCTCGCTCGCCAAGCGCTACACCGGACGTGGCATGCAGTTCCTGGACCTCATCCAGGAGGGCAACCTCGGTCTCATCCGCGCGGTGGAGAAGTTCGACTACACCAAGGGCTTCAAGTTCTCCACGTACGCGACGTGGTGGATCCGCCAGGCGATCACGCGCGCCATGGCCGACCAGGCCCGCACCATCCGCATCCCGGTGCACATGGTCGAGGTCATCAACAAGCTCGCCCGTGTCCAGCGGCAGATGCTGCAGGACCTGGGCCGCGAGCCCACGCCCGAGGAGCTCAGCCGTGAGCTCGACATGACCCCCGAGAAGGTCATCGAGGTGCAGAAGTACGGGCGCGAGCCCATCTCGTTGCACACGCCCCTCGGCGAAGACGGCGACAGCGAGTTCGGTGACCTCATCGAGGACACCGAGGCCGTGGTGCCCGCCGACGCCGTCGGCTTCACGATGCTGCAGCGTCAGCTCGAGTCGCTGCTGGATTCGCTCTCCGAGCGCGAGGCCGGAGTGATCCGGATGCGCTTCGGCCTGGGCGACGGACAGCCCAAGACGCTCGACCAGATCGGCGACACGTTCGGGGTCACGCGGGAGCGGATCCGCCAGATCGAGTCCAAGACCATGGCGAAGCTGCGTCACCCGAGCCGATCGCAGTCGCTGCGGGACTACCTCGAGTGAGCGCGGCGAAGGCCGGCACGGCGCTTCGCCCGGGACTGCGCTTCGTTCCCGCGGTCGTCGCGGGGAAGCTGGCCCGGTTCGTCACGCGTCTGCGCGGCGGAGGCTCGGCCTTTCCCGGCTATCTCAGCAACCGGATGGCACCGAACCTGCTGCCGACCCTCGCGGGCCAGTTCCAACATGGTGTGGTCTTCGTGCTCGGCTCGAACGGCAAGACGACGACCACCCACATGGTGAGCGAGATCCTGCGCGCACACGGTCTCTCGGTGTTCACGAACCCGACCGGCTCGAACATGCCGCAGGGCGTGACCAGCGCGCTGATGGCCGATGCCACGCTCACCGGGCGCGTGAAGGCCGACGTCGCCGTGCTGGAGGTCGATGAGGGCTATGCCGCCGATCTCGCTGACCGGCTGTCGCCGAGGGTCCTGCTCGCGCTGAACGTGCAGGTCGACCAGCTGTACCGCTTCTTCGAGACCGAGCGCGTGGCCGACATGATGCTCGATGCCGCGGCGCGCGCCTCGGAGGGCGTCATCGTCAACCGCGATGACCCGTATCTCAGCAAGATCGACGAGGCTGCGATGCGCGGCCGGGTGAGCTACTTCGGTGCGTCCGAGGCGCTGGTGGCGGCATCCGCCCACGGTCTGGTGAATGCGATCGACACCCGCAGCGGATCGACCGGGATCGCCGCCCGCCACGCGGAATCGGAAGTCGTGGCGGTGGACGGACGAAAGGTCTCCGTCATCTTGGACGGGCAGCCCATCGGCGTGACCGTGCCCGCGCGCGGTCTGCACTATGCCGTGGACGCCGCCGCGGCGCTGGCGACCACGGCGCGCGTGCTGGGCGACGAGTTCGACGCCGACAGCGCGGCGCGGGCGTTCGCGGCCATGCAGCCCGCCTATGGGCGCGGCGAGGTCATCCCGCTCGCGCCAGGTCGTGACGAGCAGGTCGAGTTCGTGATGTTCAAGAACGCTCCCAGTCTCCAGCTCAACCTGGACGCGCTCCCCAGCGCACCCGATCGGGTGCTCATGGCCATCGACGAGGGCACGCCCGACATCTCGTGGATCTACGACGTCGACTTCGACGCCCTCGACCACGTCGACGTCGTGAGCGGCGAGAAGGCGCACCAGGTCGCGCTCCGCCTCGAGTATGCGGGGATCCGCGTCGGGGCGGTCGAGCCGGACCTGGCACGTGCCGTCTCGATGATGCGAGCGCTGCCGCCCCGCAGCGGTCTGTCGCAGACCTGGATGGTCAACTACGAGATCATGATGGCCGGGCGCCGCCTGCTCGGGCACGGCGACCAGGAGGTGGCACGGCGCCCATGACGACGCTCACGATCGTTCAGCTGTATCCCGATCTGCTCGGGGTGACCGGCGACCGCGGCAACGTCGCGGTCCTGCAGTCGCGCCTCGCGTCGGCCGACATCACCGCGCAGGTCGCGACCGTTCACGCCGGCGAACCGCTCCCGGACGAGTTCGACATCGTCGTGATCGGCAACGGCCCCCTCTCGGCCATGCGCCGGGTTGCCGACGACCTCTCGGCGAAGGCGGAGCCCCTGCGCGCACACGTCGAGGCAGATGGTGTGATTTTCGCCGTCGGAGGCGGTGCCGAGCTGCTGTCGACCGGCGTTCAGACGCTCGACGGCGACGCCGTCCCCGGGCTCGGCCTGCTGCCGTTCCGCGTCCGCCGGACCCGGCAGCGCCGCGTCGGGTACATCGTGGCCGACACCGAGGACGGCGAGCTGATCGGCTTCGAGGACCACGCTTCGACCTGGGACCTCGACGCCGGCGCGAGCGCGTACGGCCGCGTCACCGCAGGCAAGGGCAGCATCGGTGCCGAGGGTCTCGGCGGTGAGTCCGTCCGTTCCGTCAACGCCTTCGCCACGAACGTGCAGGGCCCCGTGCTCCCGCTCAACCCCCAGCTCGCCGATGCCGTGCTGCGCGCGGCGTGCGCGCGGCGGGACGTCGACTACGTCCCGGGCGGGTCTCTCGCGAACGCCGATGCACTGGCCGAGGCGGCACGCACGGACATCCGGCGTCTGACGACCGGCAAGAAGCCGACTGTGATGAGCATCTAGGCCGTCATGCCGGTGACGGATCAGCTCGCACCGCAGGCGACGATCTCACGGCGCGCACTCGCCGAGAACGCCCGCACCGCCGCCGCAGCCGCAGCTCTGCCGCTCTACGGCCCCACCGTGGTGCGGTCCGATGCGTGGGGCCACGGCGCCGCGCTGGTGCGCGAGGTGCTCGCCGCCGCGGGCATCGGCGAGGCGAGGCACGCGAACGACGGTGAGCTGATCGATCCGCTGACGCTGTTCGGTCTCCCGGGCGGAGCGCCGACAGCGCAGCCGGTGATGCGCCTGCACGGTTCGGTGCTCAGCGTGAAGAAGGTCGCTGCCGGCGAGGGCGTCTCCTACGGCTACGCCTATCGCGCGCCGCACGACACCCGGGTCGCGCTCGTGACCGGCGGCTACGCGCAGGGCGTCGTGCGGGCGCTGGGCGGCGCGGTGTCGGTGCTGCTCGGCGACCGATTGCACCCCATCGTGGGCCGCGTCGCGATGGACGCCTGCGTCGTCGAGATCGGCGACGCAGACGTTGCCCGGGAGGATGTGCTCGTCTTCTTCGGGGACCCGGGTCGTGGCGAGCCCTCACTGGTCGACTGGGAGATCGCATGCGGGCTCTCCGGCGGCGAACTGGTGACCGCGGTCGGGCTGCACTCCGACCGCCGGGAGGTCGAGTGAGCGCGCTGCACGTCGACCTCGGCACGCTCGAGGCGAACATCACCGCGGTGCGGGACGCCGTGGGCGCGTCCGAGCTCATGCTCGTCGTGAAGGACGACGCCTACGGCCACGGGCTCGAGGCCGTCGCGCGACGGGCTCACGACGTGGGCGTCCGATGGTTCGGCGCGTACGACATCGAGACGGGCTGTCGACTGAGAGGCGCGCTCGGGTCCGGCATCCGGATCTTCGTCTGGATGGCGGCGTCACCGCCCGCGCTGGAGCGCGCGGTCGCACATGACCTCGACATCGGGGTCGGCGATGCCGTGACGCTCGAGGCTGTGGCCGATGCGGGCGCCGGCACGGGGCGCGCCGCGCGCGTGCACCTGAAGATCGACACCGGCCTGCACCGCAACGGCATCCGGCGCGAGGACTGGGTGTCGTTCGTGCGCCGTGCTCGTGAGCACGAACTCGCGGGAGCGATCGACGTGGTCGGCGTGTGGAGCCACATCGCCGAGGCATCCGACGCCGAAGACGACCTCGCGCGGGCCGTCTTCGACAGGGCGATCCGCGAGGCCGAGGCCGGCGGGCTCGAACCCCGGCTGCGCCACCTGTCGGCGAGCGCGGCGTCGCTGGCGAGACCCGAGTTCCGGTACGACCTCGTGCGCGTCGGCGCCTTCTGCTACGGCATCCGTCCGGCGGGAGGCCCCGCGGAGACCGAACTCGGGATCCGGCCGATCGGCTCGCTCCGCGCGCCTGTCGCGAGCGTCGACGGAGATCGGGTCACGACAGCGCTCGGATGCCTGGAGGGCCTGCCGTCCACCCTCGCCGGCCGGGTCACCGTCGGCACCCCGGCAGGGCCGCGAAGGCTCGTCGACGTGGGAGCGGATTCGTCCCTCGAGTCCTGGCCCGACGCCGCGGTCGGCGACACCGTGACCTTCTGGGGTCCCGGTCTGCACGGGGAGCGGTCGGCGACCGATCTCGCCGAGGCGATCGGGACCATCGGCGAAGAGCTCGTGGTGCGCTTGTCACCGCTCATTCCGCGCACCTACGCGGGGGAGTGACCGCCGGGCGTCAGACCGCGTCGACCAGACGCGCAGTCTCGTCGTGCCACGAGGTCGCGATGGTGCGCAGCTTCTCTTCGTACTTGCGACCGTGGTGTGCACAGAAGAGCAGCTCGCTGCCGTTCACCTCGGCGGCGATGTACGCCTGAGCGCCACAGGAATCGCAGCGGTCGATCGCGGTCAGGCGGTACTCGAGGACGGCGCCGGTCTCGGTCGGTGTCGATAGCGTGTTCATCTCGGTGCCTCCTCGGGTGAATAGAGCTCACGTGCTGGTCATGAAATACAACCACGCCCTGGGTAGGAGAATGCCGCGAACGCGTCACATTTCGCTGAGCGCGTACGCCGGCCCCGCCCCGAAGCGTGTCGAGGCCGCCGGGCAGGTGCCCGCGGATACGCTTGAGGATTGTGACCGCCGAGTATTCCGCCCACCATCTTCAGGTTCTCGAAGGACTCGAAGCGGTCCGCAAGCGGCCCGGCATGTACATCGGCTCGACCGACTCGCGCGGCCTCATGCACTGCCTCTGGGAGATCATCGACAACTCCGTCGACGAGGCCCTCGGCGGGCACGGGTCGCGCATCGAGATCCTGCTCCACGCCGACGGCAGCGTCGAGGTCCGCGACCGTGCGCGCGGCATCCCTGTCGACATCGAGCCTCGCACCGGACTGTCGGGGGTCGAGGTGGTCTTCACCAAGCTCCATGCCGGCGGAAAGTTCGGCGGCGGGTCCTACGCGGCATCCGGCGGATTGCACGGCGTCGGCGCATCCGTCGTCAACGCCCTGTCGGAGCGCCTGGATGTCGAAGTCGACCGTGGCGGCAAGATCTGGGCGATGTCGTTCCACCGTGGTGAGCCCGGCATCTTCGCCAACGGGTCGCCGTCGTCGGCCTTCACCCCCTTCGAAGAGCGCAGCGAGCTCCGCGTCGTCGGCAAGGCGGCCAAGGGTGTCACCGGCACGCGCATCCGCTACTGGGCCGACCAGCAGATCTTCACGAAGGACGCCGCGTTCAATCTGCAGGAGCTCGAGCAGCGCGCGCGACAGACGGCGTTCCTGGTGCCGGGCCTCGAGATCGTCATCCGCGACCAGCGCGAAGCCGACGCGATCGAGACCAGCTACCGCTTCGACGGAGGCATCTCGGAGTTCGCCGACTTCCTCGCACCCGACGCGGCGATCACCGACACCTGGCGCCTCACGGGCACCGGAACGTTCACCGAGACGGTGCCCGTCCTTCAGCCCACCGGTGCCATGGTGCCCACCGAGGTGGAGCGGGTGTGCGAGGTCGATGTGGCCGTTCGCTGGGGCACCGGGTACGAGACCACCTCCCGCTCGTTCGTCAACATCATCGCCACGCCCAAGGGCGGCACGCACCAGCAGGGCTTCGAGCTCGGGCTGATGAAGGTGCTGCGCACGCAGGTGGAGCAGAACGCCCGGCGGCTGAAGTACGGCACCAACGACAAGCTCGAGAAGGACGACATCCTCGCAGGGCTCAGCGCCGTGCTCACGGTGCGACTTCCCGAGCCGCAGTTCGAGGGTCAGACCAAGGAGATCCTCGGCACGCCGGCGGTGCGCCAGATCGTGGCGAACGTCGTCACCCGCGAGCTCACCGCCCGGTTCACGTCCTCCAAACGCGACGACAAGGCGCAGACGTCGCTGCTGCTCGACAAGATCGTCGCCGAGATGAAGGCGCGCATGTCGGCGCGCGCCCACAAAGAGACCCAGCGCCGCAAGAACGCGCTCGAGTCCTCGTCGCTTCCGGCCAAGCTCGCCGACTGCCGCACGAACGAGGTCGAGGCGTCCGAGCTGTTCATCGTGGAGGGCGACTCCGCGCTCGGCACCGCCAAGCTCGCCCGCAACAGCGAGTACCAGGCGCTTCTTCCGATCCGCGGCAAGATCCTCAACGTCCAGAAGGCGTCGATCAGCGACATGCTCTCCAACGCCGAATGCGCCGCGATCATCCAGGTGATCGGCGCCGGCTCCGGGCGCTCGTTCGACCTCGAGTCCGCCCGCTACGGCAAGATCATCCTGATGAGCGACGCCGACGTCGACGGCGCGCACATCCGGACGCTGCTGCTCACGCTGTTCTTCCGGTACATGAGGCCGCTCATCGACGAAGGGCGGGTGTACGCCGCCGTCCCGCCGCTGCACCGCGTGGTCGTGATGAACCCCGGCACCAAGCCGAACGAGACCATCTACACGTACTCCGAGCAGGAGCTGCACGCGCTGCTCACCAAGCTCACCAAGTCCGGCAAGCGCTGGCAGGAGCCGGTGCAGCGGTACAAGGGCCTCGGCGAGATGGACGCCGATCAGCTGGCCACCACGACGATGGATCGCGCCGGCCGGACTCTGCGACGCGTGCGGATGCCGGATGCCGAGGCCGCGGCATCCGTCTTCGAACTGCTCATGGGCAACGACGTCGCCCCCCGCAAGGAATTCATCGTCGACTCGAGCGACAGGCTGGGCCGCGAGCGTATCGACGCCTGAGGCGGCGGACCGTCAGCGGATGCCGGCTCCCACGGCGCCGACGACACCCTCCAGCGGCGAGCCCGACGCGTCGCGCTTGGCACCCGGCTCGGGAAGGGCGCAGACCGCTCCGTCCGGGCCGACCGCACGCGGGTCCGAGCCCACCCAGGCGAGCGTGAGCGCATCTTCTCCGCGGAGGAACCGCTGCGCCCGCACCCCTCCGGTGGCGCGTCCCTTCGCGGGGAACTCGCTGAAGACCGAGACCTTTCCGCTGCCGGACTCGGTTCCCGCCAGAGCGGTGCTCGAGCCTGCGACCGTGACCACGACGGTGTCGAACGCCGTCGCACCGATCACCGCGAAGGTGATCACGTGCGCGTCGTCGTTGAGGCGGATTCCGGCCATGCCACCTGCGGAGCGTCCCTGCGGACGCACCGAGGCCGCATCGAAGCGGAGCAGCTGAGCGTCACTGGCGACGAAGACCAGTTCGGCTCCGTCGGAGGCCGGAGCCGCCCCGACGACGCGATCGCCGTCGCGGAGGGCGATGATCTCGATGTCGTGCTTGTTGCCGAGTTCCGAGGCGGCGACCCGCTTGACGACGCCCTGCTTGGTGCCCACGGCGATCGGGGGGCCCTCGGTCAACGGCACGATGGCCACGACGTGCTCCCCGGCGTCCAGGCCGAGGTACTGGTCGACGCGCGTCCCCGCGGCCAGCTGAACCGAGTTGCCGGGAACCGACGGCAGGTCGACGGGGGAGAAGCGCACCAGCCGGCCGGCGCTGGTCACCGCGCCCACGTCGCCGCGGGTGGTGGTGTCGACCCAGGACCGGATGGCGTCATGCTTGGAGCGACGCGCGGGGGGCACGATCCCGCCGCCGGCGGCATCCGCGGTCAGCTCGGCCCGGATCATGCGGCCGGTGGCCGAGAGGAACACACGGCACGGGGCATCCGCGATCTGAAGATCCGCAGCGGCCGCCGCCGCGCGCGACCGGGGCTGCACGGGTCCGCCATTGAGCAGGAGAGTGCGCCGGGGCGTGCCGTACGTCTCGGCGGCGGCATCCAGTTCGCGCGCGACCTGCGCACGCAGCAGCACCTCGCTCGCCAGGAGCTCCTCGAGCTCGGCGATCTCGGTCTTGAGCTTGTCGCGCTCGGCCTCGAGCTCGATCCGCGAGAAGCGGGTCAGGCGGCGCAGGCGCAGCTCGAGGATGTACTCGGACTGCTGCTCGGACAGGTCGAACACGTCCATGAGCCGGGCGCGCGCCTGTTCGCCGTCGTCCGACGTGCGGATGACCTGGATGACCTCGTCGATGTCCAGGATCGCCACGAGGAGACCCTCGACGAGGTGCAGGCGCTCCTTGCGCCGGGCCAGACGGAACTGACTGCGGCGCGTGACCACGCTGAGGCGATGGCCGAGATAGACGCGCAGCAGGTCCTTGAGCCCCAGGGTCTGCGGCTGCCCGTCGACGAGGGCGACGTTGTTGATGCTGAAGTTGTCCTCGAGCGGCGTCAGCCGGTACAGGTGCTCGAGCACGGCCTGGGCGTCGAAGCCCGTCTTGATCCCGATCACGAGGCGCAGGCCGTGGTGCCGGTCCGTCAGATCGGTGACGTCGGCGATGCCTTGGAGCTTCTTCGCCGTGACGGCGTCCTTGATCTTCTCGATGATCCGCTCGGGACCCACGAGGTACGGCAGCTCGGTGACCACGATCCCGGTGCGGCGGGGGCCGAGCGATTCGATCGACACCTTGGCTCGCGTGCGGAAGCTGCCCCGACCCTTCGCGTAGGCGTCCTTGATGCCGTCCAGCCCGACGATGATGCCGCCCGACGGAAGATCGGGTCCGGGCACGAACTCCATCAGCTCTTCGACGGTCGCCTCGGGGTTGTCCAGCAGGTGGATCGCCGCGCCCACCACTTCGATGAGGTTGTGCGGCGCCATGTTCGTGGCCATGCCGACGGCGATGCCGGTGGCGCCGTTGACGAGCAGGTTCGGGTAGGCCGCGGGCAGGACCTCGGGCTGCTGGAACTGCCCGTCGTAGTTCGGGATGAAGTCGACGACGTCCTCGTCGAGGTTCTCCGTGAGGGCGAGGGCCGCCGGCGCGAGTCGGGCCTCGGTGTAGCGGGGTGCGGCCGGCCCGTCGTCGAGCGAGCCGAAATTGCCGTGGCCGTCGACGAGCGGAACGCGCAGGGAGAACGACTGTGCGAGTCGCACCAGCGCGTCGTAGATGGGAGCGTCGCCGTGGGGATGCAGCTTTCCCATCACCTCGCCGACGACGCGGGCGCTCTTGACGTGGCCGCGGTCGGGCCGAAGGCCCATGTCGGCCATCTGGTACAGGATGCGACGCTGCACGGGCTTGAGCCCGTCCCGGGCATCGGGCAGGGCGCGCGAATAGATGACCGAGTAGGCGTACTCGAGGAACGACCCCTGCATCTCGGTGGAGACGTCGACGTCTTCGATGCGACCGTGGTCGACGGGGGATGAGTCGGTGCGGGATGCAGGCATGACGATGAGGCCTCGGGTGACGGCGGATCGGCGGGGGCCGTTCGCCGGTATGCGAGACTGGCCCCGATGTCCTTCAGCCTACCCGCGGACCCGCCGCGAGCCCGGAGCCTCACCGGTGTCGTGCCGCAGATGTCGGCTGCGCTCTCCGGACGCTCGGAATGGTTCGCGCCGGCCACCAGCGCCATCGTCTTCGTCATCGACGGCCTGGGAGCCGCGAACCTGTCCGGCCGGGCAGGGCACGCGCGCTTCCTCGCCCAGGCCGGGGGAAAGAAGGATGTCGCACGCACCGTCTTCCCGTCGACGACGGCTTCCGCGCTCTCGAGCCTGCTCACCGGCACGCTGCCCGGCGAGCACGGCATCGTGGGTTACCGCGCGCGGGTCCCGGGCACGGATGAGGTCATCAACCAGCTGCGCGGCTGGGACACCGACGGGCTGCCGCTGGAGTGGCAGCGCGCGACGCCGCTGACGGCGGCCGGCGACCGACCGTATTTCGTCGTCTCCAAACGCGAGTACATGGGTACCGGCTTCACCGCCGCCACCCAGGCGGGCGCCGAGTTCGTCCCCGCGGACGACCTCACCGAGCGGGTCCTCACTGCCGCGCGCCTCGCCGCAGAGCACCACGGCTCGCTGACGTATCTGTACGCACCGGAGCTGGACTCGATCGGACACCGCCGTGGGTGGCAGTCCGACGAATGGATCGCGACGCTGGAACGAGTGGATGCCGCGGCCCGCACCCTCGCAGGGGCTGTCTCCGCCGGTACCGGGGTCATCGTGACAGCCGACCACGGCATGGTCGACGTGCCCCGTCACAAGCACATTCTGCTCGGCGAGGGCGACGAGCTCCTCGACGGGGTGCGGCTCATCGGGGGAGAGCCGCGCATGCTGCATCTGTATACGGAGGCGGGCGCCGAGGAGCGCGTCCTGCAGACATGGCGAGCCACCGAGGAGTCACGGTCGTGGGTGCTCTCGCGAG
The DNA here is from genome assembly GCA_963754635.1 of uncultured Actinomycetota bacterium. GTDB lineage: Bacteria > Actinomycetota > Actinomycetes > Actinomycetales > Microbacteriaceae > Microbacterium. The sequence continues at coordinate 1,285,356 of CAVWGM010000003.1, forward strand.
AGGACCTGATCGCGTCGGGCCTGATGGGCGCCGTCGCCGAACCGGTCCGCGACCGCATCGGCGATGTCGTCGTGGCCACCCGATCGGGTGTCGTCTACTACGACGACCGGCTCAGTGACAAGGGACCGCAGAACATGGTGGGCCAGCACGGCTCGCTGACGCCCGAGGAGCGCATCGTTCCGCTGCTGCGCCTGGGCGCTTTCGCCTGAGCGGTCAGTCCTCGGTGCGTGCGCCGAAGACGATCTCGTCCCACGACGGCATCGATGTCCGGCCCTTGCGACGGCCGGCTTCGGCAACCGCGGAGGAGGACTCCTCGTAGGCGGTCTCGCGGATTTCCTCGGCCGCGGTCTCGTCGTAGCCCGGCTCGAGGGCATCGAACAGCGCGACGGGGGACTGCGATCGCGAAGGCGGCACCTCGTCCGCTCCGGGAAGGGGCTCGCGCTGTCCTCGACGGCGCCGAAGCGCCTCGAGCAGGTCGGCAGTCTCTGCGGAGGTCACGGCGGGCTCATTCGCCCGCTTGATGGCCGCTTCCTGCACGGCCGGTGCGGCGGGCGCCGGCAGATCGGGAGACTCGAGGTCCGCCTCGGGGAGGCGCCGCGGGCCGAAGGCGCCGCTGTCGAAGCGGGAGTCGTCCTTGGGCTGCACGACATCGAGCGCACGCAGTCGGGGGATGAGGCCGTCGGGCAGTGATCCCTGCCGCGAGAGCTGAACGGCGTCGGAGTTGAGGGGCGACAGTGTGCTGCGTCGCGGGTCGAATCCCCACCGGGCGTCGTGATCGACGTCGTTCGCCGTGAATTCGAGCTTGATCACCCAGCCGGTCGGCTCTTTCCAGCTCGTCCAGCGCTCACCGGAGGCACCGGCTTCGTGGAGCTTCACCCGGACGGCGTTCCCGAACGTGGGCGGCGCATCGTGATCGAGGTCGCTGCCGAGCAGCACCTGAACGGCGAGGGCCTGGCCGACGATGTGTTCGCGCTCGGCGAGCACCGGCCCCTCGAAACGGGCTACGTCCTCGAGTCGGGCGCCGAGCAGCTCGGCGACCTCCGTCGCCGACATGCCGGCGCGGATGTGCGACTGGATCTCGCGCGGACTCGGCCGCGCCGCCTGAGTGTCGCCGTCCCGGTCCCGTCGCGCTTTGCGCAGTTCGGTCCGCAGGACGTCGTCGACGTCGAGTGAGAACCTCTCGCCCGACTCGGTGGCCAGGATGAGCTTGTCGTCCTCGGTTCCGATGACTTTGAGCTGTTCCATGCGAACGCCCCTCCGATCCCTGCGTGTTCCGCCATGCTGACACAGCACTGCCCCGTGACCGGGAATATCCGGCGCGCGCCGTGAGTTTCACGCTCTCGCACGATGGAGCACCCGTCCGACAGCATTTGCTTATTCGGATTCGGTCGTGCAAACTATCGCCGCCCCAAGGGGCGAGCGCACCCGCGATTATCCGGAAGTTGAGACGTTCACGCATGGCCACCGATTACGACGCCCCCCGCAAGACCGAGGACGACAGCGAGTCGATCGAGGCTCTCAAGGAGCGCGTGCCAGACAAGCTCTCGGGAGCTGTCGACGTCGAGGACGCCGACAACCCGTCCGGCTTCGAGCTGCCCGGTGCCGACCTGTCGGACCTCGATCTGGACGTCGTCGTGCTGCCCCCGCAGGAAGACGAGTTCACCTGCACCAGCTGCTTCCTGGTGAAGCACCGCTCGCAGCTGGATCACGAGGCCTCGAGCGGACTCATCTGCGTGGAGTGCGCAGCGTAGCCTGAGCACGCCCTACGGCCGCCGCGAGGCGGTCGGGCGTGCGCGACGCGATGACCCAGGACGGCGTGGGATCGTCGGGGTCTGTGACCGGAACGACCACGACGCCGTCGATCCCGCCGCGGATCACGTGCCACGACCGAGGGTCGAGCCCGGCTCCTCGCGCCTGACGCGCGTCTTCGCCGCGGAGCACTTGCGGCACGCCGAGATGCTCGACGCCGATGCGCGCGCGTCCCGCGCGCAGCTCGCCCGCCTTCACCCGGATGACCGGCGCGCCGGCGACGAGCAGAGCGATCACGGCGACACCCACGAGCCCTCCGACCGCCAGTGCGACGGTCGGATCTATCGGCGCGAACACGAGTGCCGCCATGGGGGCCGCCACGGCCGCACTGACGAGGACCCACAGCGACGGCCCGAGTCTCTCTCGGTAGTCGTCGGGCCCGACATTGTGCGCTGTCTTCTGCATTACCCTCGTTGGGTGACTGAAACGGTGGATGTCCTCATTATCGCCCCCGACGCTCCGGCCTATGCGCACCCGGGCGATGCGGGTGCGGACCTGGTGGCCGCCGAGGCGATCAGGCTCGAGCCCGGACAGCGTGCCATGGTCGGCACGGGCGTGCGGATCGCGCTGCCCGAGGGCCACCTCGCGTTCGTGGTGCCCCGCAGCGGCCTCGCGGCCAAGCACGGCATCACCGTGGTCAACTCACCCGGAACGGTCGACGCGGGCTACCGAGGCGAGATCAAGGTCATCCTGCTCAACACCGACAGAGACAGCGCTCATGACATCGCAGTGGGCGATCGCATCGCACAGCTCATCGTGATGCCCGTTCCCCGCGTCCGCTTCCTCCCCGTGGAGGAGCTGCCCGACAGCGCCCGCGGCGAGGGGGGCTTCGGATCGACCGGCTACAAGAAGGACGGAGTCCTCGCATGACCGACCCCACTCCCGCCGACGGCGCAGGCGCCGAAGAGCTCGAGGACCGCGCCACCGCCGGCCCGTTCGACGAGTCCGAGGCCAACCCGGTCCGGCCGTACATCGACCTGGGGGGGATCAAGATCCTGCCCCGCGAAGGCCTGAACCTGCGCCTCGAGGTCGAGGAGCAGACGAAGCGCATCGTCGCGGTGGGTCTCGACTACGCGGACTCGACGCTGCAGGTGCAGCCCTTCGCCGCGCCCCGCTCCGCCGGTCTGTGGGCCGAGACCCGCGAGCAGATCCGCGGTCAGATCCGCCAGCAGGGCGGCCGCGTCGAAGAGCGGGAGGGTCCGCTCGGGCCCGAGCTCCTCGCTGAGGTGCCGGTCGCAGGCCCCGAGGGCGCCGCGGGCAAGCGCCTCGCCCGCTTCATCGGCGTGGACGGCCCCCGCTGGTTCCTGCGAGGCGTGATCGGCGGGGCGGCGACATCCGACGTCGAGGCCGCGGCGGCCGTCGAGGAGCTCTTCCGGTCCATCGTCGTCGTGCGCGGCGGTTCGCCCATGCCGCCTCGAGACCTGATCCCGCTTCGCATGCCGGCGACCCCGGGCACGGCGTGAGCGACCGCCCCGACCTCACACCGCCCGAGCCGGACCAGCCGACCGCGTCGGACGTTCTGGGCGCCGCGCTCGGCGGCGCTGCTCGCAAGGCCGGCCTCGATCCGTCCGAGGGGAAGAGCACGGGCCACGTGGTCTGGAGCGCGATCGGCGGCATCCGCGGCATCCTGGAATCCGTCCTGCCCGGCCTCGTCTTCGTCATCGCCTGGACGCTCACCTATGACTCGTCGTCCGGCACGGCGAATCTGCCCCTGAGCCTCGGAATGTCGGTCGGCCTCGCGCTGGTGTTCACGGCTGTGCGGCTCATCCAGCGCACGAATGCCAGCGCCGCGATCGGCGGCCTGATCGCGACGGGTGCGGCCGCCGCGCTCTCGCTGCTCACCGGCCGCGGCGAAGACAACTTCATCCCCGGGTTCATCACGAACATCGCCTACGGCTCCGCCCTGCTGATCTCGGCACTCGTCGGATGGTCGCTGATCGGACTCGCCGTGGGGTTCCTGATGGGGGAGGGCACCGCCTGGCGCCAGGACAAGCGCAAGCGGCGGGTGTTCTTCTGGCTGGCCATCGCGTGGGCCGGTCTGTTCGCCGCGCGGCTGATCGTTCAGGTCCCGCTGTACTTCGCGGGCGACGTCGCCGCGCTCGGAACGTTCAAGCTGATCATGGGGCTGCCGCTGTTCGCGCCGCTCGTCGCCGTCACGTGGCTCGTCGTGCGGACGCTCTATCCTGCGCCCGCGAAGTGATATATTTATCTTGACATCAAGATAAATTCCTCACGTAGGGTCTTAGGTGACCCTCACTAGCCGACCGCAGGCCGGCACGGGAAGATGGGGAGTGCCGGATCCCGGCCAGCTCCCGCCGCCGACGAAGGAGACACACGTGTCCACGGTTGACAGCTTCGGTGCCAAGAGCACCCTGACGGTCGGCAGCACCGACTACGAGATCTACCGCATCGACAAGGTCGACGGCTACGAGACTCTTCCGTTCAGCCTCAAGGTGCTGCTCGAGAACCTGCTTCGCACCGAAGACGGCGCCAACGTCACGCAGGCGCAGATCCAGGCGCTGGGCTCGTGGGACGCCCGGGCCGAGCCCGACACCGAGATCCAGTTCACGCCCGCGCGCGTCGTGATGCAGGACTTCACCGGTGTTCCGTGCATCGTCGACCTCGCCACCATGCGCGAGGCGATGGCCGCACTGGGCGGCGATGCCACCAAGATCAACCCGCTCTCACCGGCCGAGATGGTCATCGATCACTCCGTGATCGCCGACCTCTTCGGCACCGAGAACGCCCTCGAGCGCAACGTCGAGATCGAGTACGAGCGCAATGGCGAGCGCTACCAGTTCCTTCGATGGGGCCAGACGGCCTTCGACGACTTCAAGGTCGTCCCGCCGGGCACCGGCATCGTCCACCAGGTCAACATCGAGCACCTCGCCAAGGTCATCTACGACCGCACCGTCGGCGGAGTGCTCCGCGCCTACCCCGACACCTGCGTCGGCACCGACTCGCACACCACCATGGTCAACGGCCTGGGCGTGCTGGGCTGGGGCGTCGGCGGCATCGAGGCCGAGGCCGCGATGCTGGGTCAGCCCGTCTCGATGCTCATCCCGCGCGTGGTCGGCTTCAAGCTCACCGGCGCGATCCCCATGGGCGTCACGGCGACCGATGTCGTCCTCACCATCACCGACATGCTCCGCAAGCACGGCGTGGTCGGCAAGTTCGTCGAGTTCTACGGCGAGGGCGTGGCCTCGGTGCCGCTGGCGAACCGCGCCACCATCGGCAACATGAGCCCCGAGTTCGGCTCGACCGCTGCGATGTTCCCGATCGACGGCGTCACGATCGACTACCTGCGTCTCACCGGCCGCAGTGCCGAGCAGCTTGCTCTCGTCGAGGCGTACGCCAAGGAGCAGCACCTCTGGCACGATCCGTCGCGCGAGCCGGTCTTCAGCGAGTACATGGAGCTCGATCTGTCGACCGTCGTCCCGTCGATCGCCGGCCCGAAGCGCCCACAGGACCGCATCGAGCTCTCGCGCTCCAAGCAGCAGTTCGAACTCGACCTCACGAGCTACGCCGACGTCGACCACGACCTCGTGGATCTGACGATCTCGGAGTCATTCCCTGCGTCCGACCCGCCCGGGTTCTCCCCGGAGGACGAGGACAACCACCACGAGCACCACCACCACTCGCACGCTCCGGCGACGGTCTCCAAGCCGACGCCGGTGACGCTCGAGACGGGCGAGAAGTTCCTGCTCGACCACGGCGCCGTCACGATCGCCGCCATCACGTCGTGCACGAACACGTCGAACCCGTCGGTCATGCTCGCGGCGGGCCTGCTCGCACGCAACGCCGTGAAGAAGGGCCTCAAGGCCAAGCCGTGGGTCAAGACCACGCTGGCGCCGGGCTCGAAGGTCGTCACCGACTACTACGAGAAGGCCGGCCTGACGAAGGACCTCGAGGACCTCGGCTTCTTCACCGTCGGATACGGCTGCACCACGTGCATCGGAAACTCCGGTCCGCTGATCGAAGAGGTCTCCGCAGCGATCAACGAGAACGACCTCGCCGTGACGGCGGTCCTCTCGGGAAACCGCAACTTCGAGGGCCGCATCAACCCCGACGTCAAGATGAACTACCTCGCGAGCCCGCCGCTCGTGATCGCGTACTCGCTCGCGGGGTCGATGAACTTCGACTTCGAGACGGACGCCCTGGGCAAAGACCAGGACGGCAACGACGTCTTCCTCAAGGACATCTGGCCGGATGCCTCGGAGGTCCAGGCGACGATCGACTCCTCCATCAACGAGGAGATGTTCACGCGCCAGTACGCCACCGTCTTCGCAGGAGACGAGCGCTGGCAGAACCTGCCGACGCCGACCGGCGACGTCTTCGAGTGGGACGAGGCTTCCACCTACGTCCGCCGCCCTCCGTACTTCGACGGCATGACGATGGAGCTGACCCCGGTCACCGACATCCAGGGCGCGCGCGTCCTCGCGACGCTCGGCGACTCGGTCACGACCGACCACATCAGCCCTGCGGGCAACATCAAGGCAGACAGCCCGGCCGGTCAGTACCTCGCCGAGCACGGCGTGGACCGCAAGGACTTCAACTCGTACGGCTCGCGCCGTGGCAACCACGAGATCATGATCCGCGGCACCTTCGCCAACATCCGCCTCAAGAACCTGCTCGTGAGCGCGGTCAACGACGGAGCGATCGTCGAAGGCGGCTACACGCGCGACTTCACTCAGGGGGGCGGCCCGCAGTCGTTCATCTACGACGCGAGCCAGAACTACCAGGCTGCCGGCACGCCGCTGGTCATCTTCGGCGGCAAGGAGTACGGTTCCGGCTCCTCGCGTGACTGGGCTGCCAAGGGCACGAGCCTGCTGGGCGTCAAGGCCGTCATCACCGAGAGCTTTGAGCGCATCCACCGCTCCAACCTCATCGGCATGGGCGTCGTGCCTCTGCAGTTCCCGGCCGGAGCGAGCTGGGAATCGCTCGGTCTCGACGGAACCGAGATCGTCTCGATCGCCGGCCTCGAGCAGCTGAACGAGGGCGTCACTCCCAAGACGGTGCGCGTCACCGCCACCCCGAGCGAGTTCTCGGCGCCGGGCAAGGAGACCGTCGAGTTCGACGCGGTCGTCCGCATCGACACCCCCGGCGAAGCCGACTATTACCGCAACGGCGGGATTCTGCAGTACGTGCTGCGGTCGCTGGTCTGAGCATCATCGAGTGAAGGGGCCGGGCGCGCTGCGCCCGGCCCCTTCACCGCGCCATGGGTAGACTGACGGGGCCCATCCGGGCCCGGAAGGAGCGGGATGTCGCTGCTGTCATCGATCACCGAACCACGTGATCTCGACGCCCTGAGCACGGCGCAGCTGCAGGAGCTGGCCGCCGAGGTCCGCGAGTTCCTCATCGAGAACGTGTCGCGGACCGGCGGGCACCTGGGGCCGAACCTGGGGGTCGTCGAACTGACGATCGCCCTGCACAGGGTCTTCGACTCGCCTCAGGATCCGTTCATCTTCGACACCGGGCATCAGTCGTACGTCCACAAGCTGCTGACCGGACGCCAGGACTTCGCCGGCCTCCGCTCTCGGGGCGGCCTGGCGGGCTACCCGCAGCGGTCCGAGAGCCCGCACGACGTCGTCGAGTCCTCGCACGCGTCGAGCTCACTGAGCTGGGCGGACGGGGTCTCGCGCGCGCTCACCCGCACCGGCCGCAAGGACCGTCACGTCGTGGCGGTGGTCGGCGACGGCTCGCTCACCGGCGGCATGACGTGGGAGGCGCTGAACAACATCTCGGACGACAATGACCGCAACCTGGTGATCGTCGTCAACGACAACGGCCGGTCGTACGCTCCGACGATCGGCGGAATGGCCCGCTACCTCAACCGGGTGCGCACGGCGGAGGCCTATCGCCACCTCCACCGCGGCTCCGACACGCTGTTCCGCAAGCTCGGTCCCGCCGCACGCGCGGTCTACCGCGGCGTCCGCGGCGGCACACACGGCTTCCTCTCGCGGTTCACGAACAACGCGGCCCTCTACTCCAATCTCGACATCAAGTACCTCGGGCCCGTCGACGGTCATGACCTCCCGACGCTCATCGAGACCCTCGAGCTGGCCAAGAGCTACGGCGCTCCGGTCATCGTCCACGCCATCACCGAGAAGGGGCGCGGCTATCAGCCGGCTCTGGACGACGAGGCCGACCAGTTCCACGCCGTGGGCAAGATCGACCGGCTGACGGGAAAGACCGTCGGCGTTCCGAGCGGTGCTCAAGCCTGGACCGATGTGTTCGCCCACGAGCTCGTCCAGGTGGGCGAGCGGCGCGACGACGTCATCGCGATGACGGCGGCGATGCTCCGCCCGACCGGTCTGCTGCCGTTCGCGCAGCGCTTCCCCGATCGCGTGTACGACGTCGGCATCGCCGAGCAGCACGCCGTGGCCTCGGCGGCCGGCCTGGCCTTCGGCGGACTGCACCCCGTCGTCGCGATCTACGCGACGTTCATGAACCGCGCCTTCGACCAGGTGCTGATGGATGTCGCGCTCCACCGGGCGGGCGTGACGTTCGTCCTCGATCGTGCCGGCATCACGGGCCCTGACGGACCGAGCCACCACGGCATCTGGGATCTCGCGATGCTTCAGCTCGTGCCGCACATCCGCATCGCGGCGCCTCGTGACGCGGAACGCCTGCGCGAATCGCTGCGCGACGCGGTCGCTGTCTCGGACGCCCCGACCGTCATCCGCTTCCCCAAGGGCGCGGTGAGTCCCGAGCTTCCTGCGCTGGAGCGACTCGAGGACGGCGTCGACGTCCTGGTGCGCTCGGACGCGCACGACGTGCTCATCGTCGGCATCGGCCCGATGGCCCACATCGCGGTCGACGTCGCGGGGCGCCTGCGCGACCAAGGCATCGGCGCGACCGTCGTCGACCCCCGCTGGGCGATTCCGGTGCAGCCGTCGATCGTCGAGCTCGCGGCATCCCATCGGCTCGTCATCACCATCGAAGACGGAATCCGCGTCGGCGGCATCGGCACCCGTGTGCGCCAGGTGCTCCGCGAATCGGGTGTCGACACGGCCGTGGACGAACTCGGCGTGCCGGATGCGTTCATCGACCACGCGAGCCGTGAGCAGATCCTCGAGGACGCCGGTCTCACTGCCGCGAAGATCGCGCAGGACGTGGTCTCCCAGGTGCTCGGCACGCGCATCCCGGTCGCGCGAGGGGCGACCAGCGAGATCCCGACCATCGGCGACCTGTCGCCGCGTGAAGAGCGACTCCGCTAGACCGCGGACAGCCGCGTGGCGAGGACGGATGCCGCGGCATCCCATTCCACCGCACGAGTGTCGGTCGGGCGCGGTCCGATCGCCTGCGACAGCAGGTAGCCGTCGGTGAGGGCGTCGCCGGTGACGATCACCCGCAGCAGCGTGATGCCGCAGTCGGTGCGCACCAGGTCCGCGCAGGCGGCGACGATCCGGGGCGACAGGACATCGTTGGGCGGGAGCACCGCTCCGTCGAGCTCGTGCACCAGGTCGCGCAGTGCGGCTCCGACGATGTTGCCCGCCCGCTCCTTCACGTTCACGACGTCGAGCTCGAGGACGCGGAGGTCGTGACCGGACACGATCGGCCTCCAGTCGAAGGACGCGTGCACGAGATGCTGGTGCCCGCTCGCCGCGGTCAGGCTGCGCGCCGGCAGATCCGTCGACCGTGCACGCACATCGATCAGCCGGTACCAGTAGAGCATCGGGAACGCGCCGTGGGTTCCCGGCCGGAGCACCACGACCTCGCCGAGACCGTCGCTAGCCCGGGTGCGCCGGATGATCGGCTTGCCGTTGCGCGTGCGGATCGCCGTGGATCCCTCGTCGATCGTCACCAGGAAGAGCTTCATGAGCGCGGGGACCACCACCAGCAGCGTCAGCGCCGCGCCGCTCGTCTTGACGAGCACTCCGAGAGCGCTGCCGCTGAACAGTCCCGAGATCGCATCCAGCATCCGGCCACCTTCCGTTCGACTCATCCGACAGGGACAGGATGCCGTGCGCCGGGGCGGTCGGCGTGCCACGGATGCCGCGCAGCGCCGAGTGTTCACCCTTCGGACGCGACACGTTCCGCCAGACGAGCGACGGCGTTCGCGGCCGCCGCCGCGACCGCCCGTCGGCGAGCCCCGGACGAGGAAGGGCGCATCCCCGTGAGGAGGATGCGCCCGTCGACTGCGGAGGAGCCGGTCAGCCGCCGATGCCCCTGATGACCGGGTGGTGGAACGTGTCGCCGAAGACCCGCTCGGACGCCCCTTCCCGGTCGAGGTAGGGCGATGCGCCGCCGTCGATGAACGGCCAGCCCGCGCCGAGGATCAGGCACAGGTCGATATCCTCGACTTCGGGGACGATGCCCTCGTCGAGCATGATCCGGATCTCGCTGGCGAGCCCGTCCTGCACGCGTGCGAGGATCTCGGCCTCGGTGGCGGGAGACGACCCGACGGCGCCCTTGAGCACCTTCTCGGCCGCCTTGGTCCACCCGGTGACACGACCGGTCTTGTCCTTCTCGACGACCTCGGGCAGCTCGGCCAGCTGGTGGAAGTTCTCCGAGGCGTAGAACCGCTCGGGGAACGCGTGCGCCATCGTGTCCTGCACGTGTGCGGCGACCTTCCAGCCCACCAGGTCGATGAGCTGGAACGGCGTCATCGGCAGACCGAGGGGCTGGAAGGCCTTCTCGACGGTGAGCAGGGGAGTGCCCTCGTATACGGCGCGAGCCGCCTCGCCCATGACCTTGGCGAGCAGGCGGTTCACGACGAATCCGGGCGCGTCGGCGGTGAGAACCGCATTCTTGCCCAGGCCCTTCGCGACCACGAAGGCCGTCGACAGCGCGGCCTCGGACGTGTGCGGCGTCTTGACGATCTCGATGAGCGGCATGACGGCGACCGGATTGAAGAAGTGGAAGCCGACCAGTCGCTCGGGATGCGCGAGCTTCGAGCCGATCTCCTCGACGGACAGCGACGAGGTGTTCGTGGCGAGGATGGCGTCCTCGGCGACGATCGCCTCGATCTCGGCGAACACGGACTGCTTCACGCCCACCTCTTCGAACACGGCCTCGATGACGAAGTCGCAGTCGGCGTAGAGGCTCTTGTCGGTCGTTCCGGTCACGAGGGCGCGGAGCTTGTTGGCGCCGTCGCTGTCGAGGCGACCCTTCGCCTCGAGCTTGCCGATCTCCTCGTGGATGTGGGCGACGCCCTTGTCGACGCGCGCCTGGTCGAGGTCGGTGACGAGCACGGGAACCTGCAGCTTGCGCACGAACAGCAGCGCGAACTGGCTGGCCATGAGTCCTGCACCGATGATGCCGACCTTGGTCACCTTCTTCGCGAGCGCCTTGTCGGGCGCGCCCACGGGCCGTTTGGCGCGCTTCTGGACGAGATCGAAGGCATACATGGATGCCGCGAACTGGTCGCCCGCGACGAGCTCCGCCAGCGCCTCGTCCTCGCGGGCGAAGCCCTCCGCCTTCGTGCCGCTCTTGGCCTTGTCGAGCAGCTCGAGCGCCGCGTAGGGCGAGCGCGGCACGGTGCCGATCTTGGACTCGAGCATCCCCCGCGCCATCTTGATCGCGATGGGCCACTTCGTGAGGCGCTCGAGCTTGCCCGGCTCGTTCTTGCGGTTCACCTTCACGGCGCCGCCGAGAACTCCGTCGGCCCAGGACAGCGAGTCCTCGAGGTAGTTCGCAGCGGGGAAGATCGCGTCGACGATCCCGTAGTCGAAGGCCTGCTGCGGCTTCAGCATCCGGTTCTGCTTCAGGGGATTCGAGATGACCACTTCGAGGGCGTTCTCGATGCCGATGAGATTCGGCAGCAGGTAGGCCCCGCCCCAGCCCGGGATGATGCCGAGGAAGACCTCGGGCAGCGCGATCGCGGCGGCCGAGGCGTCGACGGTGCGGTACGTCGAGTTCAGGGCGATCTCGAGTCCGCCGCCCAGCGCCAGCCCGTTCACGAAGGCGAACGAGGGCACGCCGAGATCGGACAGCTTGCCGAACACGTGGTGCCCGAGCTGGGCGATGAGCCGCGCGTTGTCCTTCGATCCCACCTTGGAGATGTCGGACAGGTCCGCGCCCGCGGCCAGGATGTACTGCTTGCCGGTCACCGCCACCGCGTGGATCTCTCCGGCGTCCGCGCGGTCCCTGAGGCCATCGAGGGTCTCGCCGAGCTGCGAGAGCGTGGTGGGACCGAGCGTGTTCGGCCGAGTGTGGTCGCGCCCGTTGTCGAGCGTGATGAGGGCGAGCACCCTGCCGGAGGGCAGGCGGATGTCGCGCACTCGTGAGTGCGTGACCACCTCTCCTTCGGCGAGGGCGCGCAGCGGCGAGAAGTCGATCTCTTCGTAGTTCGTCATCGAGGCTGTTCCTACTTCTTCTTCTTGCCGTCGTAGTGGGGGTTCTCCCAGATGACCGAACCGCCCTGACCCAGACCCACGCACATCGCGGTGAGGCCGTAGCGGACATCCGGTCGCTCCGCGAACTGGGCCGCGAGCTGGATCATCAGACGGACGCCGGACGCCGCGAGCGGGTGTCCGAACGCGATCGCGCCGCCCCATTGGTTCACCCGGGGGTCATCGTCGGCGATGCCGAAGTGGTCCAGCAGCGAGATGACCTGGATCGCGAACGCCTCGTTCAGCTCGAAGAGTCCGATGTCGCCGATCGTGAGGCCGGCCTTCTTCAAGGCCTTCTCGGTCGACGGGATCGGGCCGATGCCCATGATCTCGGGCTGGACGCCCGCATAGGCGAAGGACACGAGACGCATCTTCGGCGCGAGGCCGAGCTCCTTGACCGCTGCACCGCCGGCGAGCAGCGACATGGTCGCCCCGTCGGTCAAGGGCGAGGATGTGCCTGCCGTGACCCGGCCGTGCGGGCGGAACGGGGTCTTCAGCGCGGCGAGGTCGGCCATCGTGGTCTGCGGCCGACGGCCTTCGTCCTCGGTGGCGAGACCCCAGGTGCCTTCGGCATCCTTGATGGCAACCGGCACGAGGTCGGCCTGGATCTTGCCGGCGTCGTACGCGGCCTGGACCTTCTGCTGGCTGAGCATGCCGTAGCGGTCCGAGCGCTCCTTCGTCAGGTGCGGGAACCGGTCGAAGATGCGCTCGGCGGTGACGCCCATGTTGAGGGCGCCGGGGTCGACCATCCTCTCGGCGACGAAGCGCGGGTTGGGGTCGGCGTTGCCGCCGATCGGGTGGTGGCCCATGTGCTCGACCCCGCCGGCGACGGCGAGATCGTACATGCCCATCCCGATGGATCCCGCCATCGTCGTGACGCTCGTCATCGCGCCCGCGCACATGCGGTCGATGGCGAACCCGGGAACGGACTGGGGCAGTCCCGCCAGGATCGCGACGCTGCGGCCGAGGGTGAGCCCCTGGTCGCCCGTCTGCGAGGTCGCCGCGATGGCCACGTCGTCGATCCGGTCCTTCGGGACCTCGGGATTGCGCTCCATGAGGCCGATCGTCGCCTTGACGGCGAGATCGTCCGATCGGGTGTTCCAGTACATGCCTTTTTCGCCGGCTCGCCCGAACGGCGTACGCATGCCATCGACGAAGAAGACGTCCGAAATCTCGGCCACTCTGCCTCCAAATTTAGGGATGGCATCAGCCTAGGAGCGCCCCTCGGCGCGCCGGAATCGGGTGGGGGATTCCTACGAAGCGGTTTCCGCCTCGCTCGGAGACTCTTGCACGGATCCCACAAAGGCATCTGCGATCAGCTGTGCAGTCTGCGCAATCTGCCACGAGCGCGCGCCGAGAGCGGCCAGCGCTTGTCCGATCGCGTCGGACGAGACCGGCTCCGGCGGTGTCCACGCGACGCGGCGCAGCGCATCGGGGGTGAGGAGGTTCTCGGTCGGCATGTTCAGCTCTTCGGCGCGCTGCTCGACGACCGGACGTGCGGCCTTGAGGCGCGCGTCGGCCTCCGGGTTGCGGTCGCTCCAGGCGCGGGGCGGCGGGAGAGCGTCCCCGCCGGTGGCGCGCTCGAGCGGAAGCTCCGTCGCCGCCCGGCCCGCCTCGAAGGCGGCCCACCAGCGATCGAGCTGCGAGCGGCTGGCGCGCCCGGTGAAGTCCTTCAGCGCCGCGAGATCCTGCTTCGTCGCCGGGTCGGCGAGGACGGCGGCCACCAGTGCCCGATCCGGGACGAGGCGCCCGGGCGCGACATCCTCCGCCTGGGCGAACTCCTCGCGGGAGGTCCACAGTGCACGTGCGACAGCGAGCGCCTTCCGGCCGCGCACCGTGTGCAGGCCGCTGAGCCGACGCCACGGCTCGTCCCGCGGCGGCTTGGGCACGCGCTCGAGCACGGCACGGAACTCCTCGGCGGCGAACTCCGTCTTGTTCTGCTCCTCCAGCTCAGCCACCAGAGCGTCGCGGACATCGACCAAGTGCTCCACATCCAGCGCGGCGTACTCGAGCCAGGACTGAGGGAGCGGCCGGGTGGACCAGTCCGAGGCGGAGTGCGCCTTGGCGAGCATGATGCCGAGGGTGTCTTCGACGACGGCGCCCAGCCCGACGCGCTCGTGGCCCAGCAGTCGCGCCGCCAGTTCGGTGTCGAACATGGATACCGGATCGAGGCCGAGCTCGCGGAGCGAGGGAAGGTCCTGGCTCGCGGCGTGCAGCACCCACTCGTACCGGCCGATCGCAGCCTGCAGGGCCGAGAAGTCGCCGATGGGCGGCGGATCGAACAGGAAGACGCCGGCTCCGCGGCGGAAGACCTGGATGAGGTACGCCCGCTGCGAGTAGCGGAAGCCCGATGCGCGCTCCACATCGACCGCGACAGGGCCGTACCCCTCTGCCAGCCGATTCGCGGCCTCGATCGCGTCTTCCCGTGATTCGATGACGACGTATTCAGTCACGCGGCATCCTGCGTGAACCCAGCATGGCAATCCCTTCCGAGCCCGGGGGAAGTCCCGCGAGCATGCAGACCAGTTCTGCCCATGCTTCCACGTGTGGACCGATCGCGCCTTCCGGCGACCAGGACGCGCGCAGTTCGATCTGCGCCCCGTCGCCCTCGGCGGCAAGCGAGCCGAAGCCCTTGGACAGGGTCTTGGTGGCGGTTCCCGAGGCGGAGTGGTAGCCGGCCTGTCGCGAGCTCAACGCGTCGGTCAGCCACGCCCACGCGACATCGGCCAGCATGGGGTCGACTCCGATGTCGGGTTCGAGCGGCGCCTGTGCGAAGCACACGATGCGCCACGGCCCGTTCCAGGGTGCCGGCTCGTCGTGGTCGTGCAGCAGGATCAGGCGCCCCGTGCCGTAGAGCGACTCCTCGCCCTCGCCCTCGGGCCGCACGTCGCCGGCAAGTGCCAGGGAATCGGGCGCGAGACCGGCGGGCGCGCCGATCTCCCGCACCGAGAGGTCGTCGCGGAACAGCAGCGCTCGTATCTCTTCGGCCGCGTGCGCGAACGGCGTCATAGCCGCTGGAGGACGATGCTCAGCCACCCGGACAGACTAGAGTGATGCCTCGATGGCCGCCTTCAGGCGCGCCGCCTTGCGCGGCGCCTCACCCAGTCTTCTCGCCGGCGTGAGGGGTGCCCTCACGGTGCTCGGCCTGGCCCTGGCGGGGGTGCTGTCGGCGATGGCGTTCCTCTCGGTCCGCATGGCACGGCAGGTCGTCACGCCGGCGCGGCGCCTGCCCGACACGCGCATCCTCTCGCTCGACACCGCTGCGCAGACCATCACGCTCACTCGCACCGCCGATACGCAGCTCCCGGGCCGCTACGGGCTGTTCACCTCGGGTACGGCCGACTACGTCAGGCTGGGCTCCGTGCTCTCGGAGGACGAGAGCAGCGTCAAGCGGAAGCTGCTCACGCATGTCAGCGGGGAGGCGCACCTCGCGCCCGCCGCCGCCTTCAGCGGCTGGTACTACGACCATCCCGAGCAGCTGCTGCTTCCGTACAGCCCTGAGCTGATCGGATCGACCGTGGGCCCGTGCCCGGCGTGGCTCTTCCCTGCGGGCGACGGCGACGTGTGGGTCATCCAGGTGCACGGACGCGGCGCGATGCGGGCGGAGTGCCTGCGCGCCGTGCCCCTCTTCCACGCGCTCGGCATCACCTCGCTCGTGGTGTCGTACCGCAACGACGGCGAAGCACCGCGCAGTCGCGAGGGAACGTACGCGCTCGGGGCCACCGAGTGGCGTGATGTGGACGCAGCCGTGGGCTTCGCCCGTCGTCGCGGCGCGAAGCGCATCCTCCTCATGGGCTGGTCGATGGGTGGCGCGATCGCCCTGCAGGTCTCCCTCAGTTCCGCGCATCGGGACTTGATCGCGGGCTTGATCCTCGAGTCTCCGGTGGTCGACTGGCGCGTGGTCCTGCAGTACCAGGCGCGGATGAAGCGCGTGCCGCCGAGCGTCAGCGGCATCGCGATCGGCGCATTGGGAAGCGAATGGGCGACCCCCGTGACGCGGTCGGGCCACGCCATCCCGTTCGACCGACTGGATGCCGTCGCGCGGGCGGCCGAGCTGCGGCATCCGATTCTGATCCTCCACAGCGACGACGACGGCTTCGTTCCGTCCGACGCCTCGCACGAGCTCGCTGCGGCCCGCCCGGACCTCGTCGATCTCGAGGTCTTCGACGTCGCCCGCCACACGAAGCTGTGGAACTACGACCAGGAGCGGTGGAGCACGACGATCCGGTCATGGCTCGAGAAGCAGGACCTGTCCGCAGAGATTCCCGCGCCGGCCGGCGACTGACGCGTCAGGCGCCCGGTGTCGCCGCGATCTTCGCGCGGACCTGACGCTGGGCGCGCATGAGCATTCCCGTCATGCCCGAGATGCGCAGCGGCGAAACCACCCGGGTGAGTCCGATGCTCTGCGGGAAGTCGGCCGGAATGGCCAGCACCTCGTCGGCGGTCAGCCCGGTGATGCCCTGCGCGAGAATGCTCGCGAAGCCGCGCGTGGTCGGCGCCTCGGCCGGCGCGGTGGCGTGCATCGCGACGACGCCGTTCGCGTCGACGTCGAGCACGATGAAGACGGGGGACTGGCACTCCGCGACGCGCTCGTAGCGCTCCGGGTGGTCCTCGTACTCGGCGGGCACGGCCGGCAGCTCCTGCGAGTACTCCAGCAGGAGCTGCAGCCGATCGGATTCGGGCAGCTCGAGGAACTCGTCGCGGATCTCGGCGAGGCTCTCGGGCAGGGGCGCGTCAGACATCCCCGTCATCCTTTCACGCTCCGGATGCCGCGGCTCAGCGCGCCGGCGCCTCACCGGGCTCCGCGCCCGTGGCGATCGGCACTCGGACGGCACTGCCCCATTCGGTCCACGAGCCGTCGTAGTTGCGCACGTCCTCGAAGCCCAGGAGGTGCCGGAGGACGAACCAGGTGTGGCTCGAGCGCTCCCCGATGCGGCAGTACGCCACGACGGAGTCGCCGTCCTTCAGGCCGACCTCGTCGCGGTAGATCGCGTCCAGTTCCGCGCGGGACTTGAAGCCGCCGTCCGGGTCGACGGCGCGCGCCCACGGCACGCTCGCGGCGGTGGGGATGTGGCCGGCGCGCAGCGCTCCCTCCTCGGGGTAGGCGGGGGCCGACGTGCGGGAGCCGTCGTACTCCTCCGGCGACCGGACGTCGATGAGCGGGCTGCCGAGGTGGGCGAGCACGTCGTCCTTGTAGGCGCGGAGCCGCGAGTCGTCGCGCTCGACGACGGGGTAGTGCGTGGCCTCGCGCGCGGCCGGCTCCGTCGTGATCGGCCGATCCTCGGAGATCCACTTGTCGCGGCCGCCGTCGAGCAGGCGGACGTCTTCGTGGCCGAAGAGCGAGAACACCCAGAGGGCGTACGCCGCCCACCAGTTGCTCTTGTCGCCGTAGATCACGATGGTGTCCTCGCGTGCGATGCCCTTGCGGCTGAGGAGCTCGGCGAAGCCGGCGCCGTCCAGGTAGTCGCGGACGACCGGATCGTTCAGCTCGGTGTGCCAGTCGACCTTGACGGCACCCGGGATGTGACCGGTCTCGTAGAGCAGGACGTCCTCATCCGACTCCACCACGACCAGGCCGGGCTCGCCCAGCCGGGCCTGCAGCCATTCACCGGTGACGAGACGCCCCGGCTCGGCGTATTCGGCGAACTTGGCGGAGGACGAATCGGTCTCGATGGGCATGGGTGCTCCTCGGGTCGGGGGCGCAAAGTGCGACGACTAGGGTTGAACCGTCTCGTCCGACCCTAGATTCCCGGGCCAGGCCGCCACCCTCTCTCGTAAGACTCCGACACAGGATCCGCATGACCGTCTCCGCCGCCCGCACCGGCATCGTCCGCCTCGCGGACCGCACTCCGCAGCTCGCGGGCGCCGACATGGTCGCCGCTCTCGTCCCGCCCCCGCAGTTCTCCGATGCGACGTTCGAGACGTACCGCGCCGATCCTGCCTACCCGTCGCAGCAGGAGGCGAAGGATCTGCTCCTGGTCTTCTCGGGCGCCGGCGCTCCCGCCAAGGGCGGCTTCTTCCGCAAAGCCAAGCGGCCCGAGGTCAAGCCGGGCATCTATCTCGACGGCGGTTTCGGCGTCGGAAAGACCCACCTTCTTGCGTCGGTGTATCACGCGATGCCCGCCCGCCGGAAGTACTTCGGCTCGTTCATCGAGTACACCGCCCTCGTCGGGGCACTGGGCTATCAGAACACCGTGGAGCTGTTCCGCGGGTCCGATCTGCTCTGCATCGACGAGTTCGAGCTCGACGATCCGGGCGACACGATGGTGATGACCCGGCTGCTCGCAGAGCTGGTCGCATCCGGGACACGGCTGGCCGCGACATCCAACACCCCTCCCAATGCTCTGGGCGAGGGCCGGTTCGCCGCGCAGGACTTCCTGCGCGAGATCCACGCGATGTCGGCGAGCTTCCAGACCATCCGCATCGACGGCACCGACTACCGCCACCGTGCGCTCGACGGACACGCCGCGGTGCTCGAGGCTGCCGAGTACGAGGCTGCGCTCTCGGATGCCGCCGCCCGTGGCGTCGTGTCGGACGACGCGTTCGCCGAGCTCGTCGCGCACCTCGCCCGCGTGCATCCGTCGCGCTACATCCGCCTGATCGAGGACCTGTCGATGGTGGGACTGCGGGACGTCGAACCCTTCACCGACCAGTCCGCCGCGCTGCGATTCGTGGCCTTCATCGACCGCGTCTACGACGCGGAGCTGCCGATCCGGGCGACGGGCGTCTCGCTGGACCTCGTCTTCCCCGAGGAGATGCTCGCGGGCGGCTACCGGAAGAAGTATCTGCGGGCGATCTCGCGCCTCGTAGCGTCGACTCTCGACTGATTCGAAGCGCTCACCGGCCTGCGCGAAACACGATGTTTACGCACGAGGCCGTCGTGTAACGCTCGCGAAACACAGGGTGAACCGCCGCGGAAACGGGCCGTCCCCACACTGGGGGGACCCGACGCGACACCTGCGTCCCTGCAGAGAGGTTCTCCCCGAGATGGATCAAGGCAACACCGCATTCATCCTGATATGCGCCGCGCTCGTCCTTTTGATGACGCCCGGACTCGCATTCTTCTACGGCGGACTCGTCAAGGCCAAGAGCGTCATCAGCATGATGATGCTCAGCTTCGGCGCCCTGGGTCTGATCGGCGTGCTGTGGGTCGTCTACGGCTACGCGATCGCCTTCCCCGGCTCTGAGGGCCTGGTCGCGCCGTGGGCGATCGACTGGAACAACATCGGGCTCGCCGCCCTCATCGAGGTTCCCGAGGGCGCCGCGTACCCGCCGCTCGCCTTCGTCGCCTTCCAGGCCACGTTCGCGATCCTCACCGTCGCGCTCGTCTCGGGCGCCATCGCCGACCGCGCCAAGTTCGGTTCGTGGCTGATCTTCGCCGCGATCTGGGCGACCATCGTCTACTTCCCGGTCGCCAGCTGGGTGTTCAACTTCGGCCTCGCCGAGGACGGCAGCTTCGCCTACGGCGGCTGGATCACCTACGGCCTGCAGGAGTGGTTCGGCCTCGGCGCCATCGACTTCGCCGGTGGTACCGCGGTACACATCAACGCCGGCGCGGCAGCCCTCGCGCTCGCTCTGGTCCTCGGCAAGCGCGTCGGGTTCCAGAAGGGCGTCCACGTCCCGCACAACCCGCCGTTCGTCCTCCTCGGTGCCGGCCTGCTGTGGTTCGGGTGGTTCGGCTTCAACGCGGGCTCTGAGCTCGCCGCTCGACGGCACTGCGGCACTGGCGTTCGTCAACACCATCGCTGCTCCGGCGGCGGCGCTGCTGGCCTGGCTCCTGATCGAGAAGATCAAGGACGGCAAGCCGACGTCTGTCGGCGCCGCTTCCGGTGCGGTCGCCGGCCTCGTCGCCATCACGCCTGCCTGTGCCTCGCTCACGCCCGGCTGGGCCATCCTCCTCGGCTTCATCGCCGGTGCGGTGTGCGCCCTGGCGATCGAGCTGAAGTTCAAGTGGGGCTTCGACGACTCGCTCGACGTCGTGGGCATCCACCTCGTCGGCGGTCTGATCGGAACGCTGTTCCTCGGCTTCTTCGCCACCAACACCGGCCTGTTCACCGGTGGTGACGGCACGCAGCTGCTGGTCCAGGCCATCGCAGCCGTCTCGGTGCTCGTCTACTCCTTCGTCCTGGCCTGGATCATCGGCTTCGCGATCGAGAAGACGATCGGGTTCCGCGTGAAGAACGAGGACGAGGTCGCCGGCATCGACACCGTCGTGCACGGCGAAGAGGGCTACGTGCTGGAGAGCACCCGCGCCTGAGTTCTGCACACAGCACGGGAGGGGCGCCGCGATCATCCGCGGCGCCTCTTTCGTTCGCGTTAGGGTGACCAGGTGACCCACCGCCCCGGCATCCTGGGCCGCCTGACGCGGCTGCTTCGTCCGTCCGCATCTCGGCCGCCCCGGCAGGTCGGGGTCGTTCCCGGCGACACAGGCGACAGGCCGGGACAAACCGGCCCGGGCGCGACGGTCGAAGTCCCGCCGCCCGGTCGTGCCGCTCTCACGCTGAGCTACGCCCCCTCGCTCGACGGCGATCCCGACGCCGGCGAGATCGTGTGGACGTG
This sequence comes from uncultured Actinomycetota bacterium, assembly GCA_963754635.1. GTDB lineage: Bacteria > Actinomycetota > Actinomycetes > Actinomycetales > Microbacteriaceae > Microbacterium. The sequence goes on from CAVWGM010000003.1 coordinate 1,306,061, forward strand.
GGTCCCGTACGACGAGCGGGACGGCCGAGGCAAGGATCGGCCGGTTCTCGTGATCGCCCGCGCGGACGAGGACTCGGTGTACGCCGTGCGCCTGACGAGCAAGTCGCACGACGGTGACCGCGACTACCTCGCGATCGGCGCGGGGGAGTGGGATCCCCAGGCGCGTCCCTCCTGGGTCGACGTCGAGCAGATCTACCTCGTCCACGCCGCGGGCATGCGGCGCGAGGCATCCATCCTCGATCCCGCCCGATTCCGTCGCGTCACGACCGCGCTCCAAGATCGATACGGCTGGAACGCGGCGGGCTGACAGGGCGGCGTCTCGAGGGCACGCATAATCGAGGGATGCCGCATCCCAGCCTCGAGGACCGCTACTTCGACCGCATGGCCTCGAGTCTCGGGGAGAAGGAGCGGATTCTCGACTGGGTCCTGCGCGGCCACGTCGTCGACGTGGGCGCCGGCGGAGGAGAGCTGACCGCGGCGCTGGCGGCGCTGCCCGGGGTGCAGGCGACAGCCATTGATCGGGCGACCGAATCGCTCGAACGTCTTCGGCGGAACCCTGCGTTCGCATCGGCATACGCAGTCGCGGGTGCGAGCGATGCGCCGTTCACCGTCGAGCCGGCCGACACCGTCGTCTTCAACGCCATCCTGCACGAGGTGTACTCGTACAGCCCGGATCGCTACGATGCGGTCGACCGGGCGCTCGAGCAGGCTGCGCGCACTCTGCACCCGGTGGGCCGCATCATCATCAGGGACGGCGTGATGCCGGACGCCCCGGACGAGCCGGCACGGTTCACCGCTCCGGACGATGCCTTCGTGGCGGACTATCTTTCGCGCAGTCCCCATGTCGAGCTGCAGCTCGTCCGTGACGGCGCCTGGTGGACTGGGAGCCGTCATGCTGTCTCCGAGGCGCTGCTGACTCTCACCTGGGGGCCCGAGAGCCTGTCGCGTGAAGCGCTCGAGCGCTACGAGCTCTTCGAGACGGACGAGTACCCGAGGCTGCTCGCCCGCCACGGGTTCCGCACCATCCACCGCGAAGTCGTCATCCAGCCGGGATACGTCCACGCGCTTCAGGAGTACAGCGTCGAAACCCGGGACGCGGGCGGGAGCTGGGAGCCGTGGTTCCCGCCCACCAACGGGCTCTGGGTGTTCGAACGCCCTTGATCGTCACCGGACGCCCGAAACGACGAAACCCCCGTCGCGACGGGGGTTCTCGGTGGGCGATACCAGACTCGAACTGATGACCTCTTCCGTGTGAAGGAAGCGCGCTACCAACTGCGCCAATCGCCCGTGACCCGTGGGGTCGAGAGTCGATACTACCCGACCGCGAGGCCTGTCTCGAACCGGTGGAGGGGGACACGCGCGGGGCGTGCATGGTTTTGCATGACGCGAATCGTGGGCTAAAGTCTTACGAGTGCCCGGGTGCAAATCCGGGAACGAAATGCGGATGTAGCGCAGTTGGTAGCGCACAACCTTGCCAAGGTTGGGGTCGCGAGTTCGAGTCTCGTCATCCGCTCGAGTGCAGGGGTTTCTTTTCGGAGAGATCACGGCACGTGGGGTCACAAACCACACGGTGGCGTGGCCGAGCGGCTAGGCACCGGCCTGCAAAGCCGTTTACACGGGTTCGAATCCCGTCGCCACCTCCACTCCCGGTCCCGACCGGAGCATGACTCGGGCGATTGGCGCAGCGGTAGCGCGCTTCCCTGACACGGAAGAGGTCACTGGTTCGATCCCAGTATCGCCCACCACCTGAAACCCCCGGTTCGCCGGGGGTTTTCTGCATCCTGGAGAACGGCACCCGCTTCTCTGCGGCATCCTCTTCAGAATTCTTCTCGGATTTGCGTAACGAACCTCGCTCATCCGCATCTCCCTCTTTCGAAGGTGCTGCATCCCAGTGCAGCACCAGGCTCGCAATCATCAGCTGCGGGCAACCGTCGGACGCATTTCGGCCCAGGGGGGACCGCGGACGACGAAGGGCCCCGTCTGCCGCCTCCGGTCGGCAGGCGGGGCCATTCTCTGCCTCCATGGCCGGTTCGGGCCGCGGCTAGACTGATCGACATGGAGCAGCGGCGGATGACTCGTGCGACCTCGGTCGCCGCCACCGGCACGCGAACGCTCGGCGCCTGAGCGGGCGGGGCGCGTCGCGCCCGAAGCTGAGTAGCCTTGATCCGAGCCACTTCCAGGAGACTTTTCCGTGACTGACGTCGTCAACTCGTCCGATGTGTCGTATCCCGCAGACGGATTCACCCTCTTCCCCGATCGCTCCGTCGTCGCCCTGCGCGTCAACGGGGAGCTCAAAGACCTCGCCGCACGCGTCGAGGAGACCGACACCGTCGAGCCGGTGACGATCGACAGCCCGGACGGGTTGAACATCCTCCGCCACTCGGCGGCGCACGTCCTCGCTCAGGCCGTGCAGCGCATCAACCCGCAGGCGACCCTCGGCATCGGCCCCCCGATCACCGACGGCTTCTACTACGACTTCGGCGTCGACCAGCCCTTCACTCCCGAGGACATCAAGGCCATCGATAAGGAGATGCAGCGCATCGTCCGCGAGGGCCAGCGCTTCGTCCGCCGGGTCGTGACCGACGAGGAGGCCCGCGTCGAGCTGGTGGGTGAGCCTTTCAAGCTCGAGCTGATCGGCCTGAAGGGCGGGTCCCAGGAGGCGGCGGAAGGCGCATCGGTCGAGGTGGGAGCCGGCGAGCTCACCATCTACGACAACGTCGACCGCGACGGTCAGACGGTCTGGAAGGACCTCTGCCGCGGACCTCACCTGCCCAGCACCCGCCTCGTCGGCAACGGCTGGGACCTCACCCGCGTTGCGGCGGCATACTGGCGCGGCAGCGAGAAGAACCCGCAGCTCCAGCGCATCTACGGAACGGCCTGGCCGACCAAGGACGAGCTGCGCGCGTACAAGGACCGCCTGGCCGAGGCCGCCCGTCGCGACCACCGCAAGCTCGGCGTCGAGCTCGATCTCTTCTCGTTCCCCGACGAGATCGGTCCCGGTCTGTCGGTGTTCCATCCCAAGGGCGGGATCATCCGCTACGAGATCGAGCGCTACATGCGCGAGCGGCTCCTCGCGAACGGCTACGAGGTCGTCAATACGCCTCACATCACCAAGGGCGACCTGTTCATGACGAGCGGCCACCTGCAGTGGTACGCGGACGGCATGTATCCGCCGATGATCCTCGATGAGATCGTGGACGACGAGGGTCACGTCCATCGTCAGGGCCAGGAGTACTACCTGAAGCCCATGAACTGCCCGTTCCACAACCTGATCTTCCGCTCGCGCGGACGCAGCTACCGCGAGCTGCCCCTGCGTCTGAGCGAGTTCGGCTCGGTGTACCGCTACGAGAAGAGCGGCACGCTCTCGGGCCTCACGCGCGTGCGCGGCATGACCCAGGACGACACCCACATCTACGTGACGGCCGAGCAGGTCAAGGGCGAGCTCACGCACAGCCTCGAGTTCGTGCTGCAGACGCTGCGGGACTACGGCCTCAACGACTTCTACCTCGAGCTCTCGACCAAGGAGGAGGGCAACCCGAAGTTCCTCGGCGACGACGTCCTCTGGGCCGAGGCGACGGAGACGCTACGGGAGGTGGCGGAGGCGTCGGGCCTGGAGCTCGTTCCCGACCCGGGCGGGGCGGCGTTCTACGGTCCGAAGATCTCGGTGCAGGCGCGCGATGCCATCGGCCGGACGTGGCAGATGTCCACGATCCAGCTGGACTTCAACCAGCCAGAGCGGTTCGAGCTGGAGTACACCGGTCCGGACGGGGAGAAGCACCGCCCCGTCATGATCCACCGGGCGCTCTTCGGCTCGATCGAGCGCTTCTTCGCGATCCTTCTGGAGCACTACGCCGGCGCGTTCCCGGTGTGGCTTGCTCCCGTCCAGGTGGTCGGCATCCCGGTCGCCGACGACTTCGCGGACTATCTCGGTGAGGTCATCGGCGAACTGCGCGCGGCCGGCGTGCGCGCGGAGCTGGACCGCTCCGACGACCGCATGCAGAAGAAGATCCGCACCCACACCACCCAGAAGGTTCCGCTCCAGCTGATCGTCGGCGAGCAGGACCGTGCGGCGGGCACCGTGTCGTTCCGCTTCCGCGACGGCTCGCAGCAGAACGGCGTCCCCGTGGCCGATGCCGTGCAGCGCATCCGCGCGGCGATCAGCTCGCGCGCGCTCGTGAACACGGCGGAGGACTTCGCGTGACCGTCCCATCGACGGGCGCCGACTCCGCCGAGGAGTCCGCGCTCGTCGATGCGGGCACGCTCCCCGGCGTGCCCGACGGCTTTCAGCGGCTGTGGACGCCGCATCGCATGGCCTACATCCAGGCCGGGCCCGATCCGCTCCGCGAGCAGTGCCCGTTCTGCGCGGCACCTCACAAGTCGGACGAGGAGGGGCTGATCGTCGCCCGCGGCACCACCGCGTACGCGCTGCTGAACCTGTTCCCGTACAATTCCGGGCATCTGCTGATCAATCCGTACCGGCACATCGCCACTTACGACCAGGCGACCCCCGAAGAAGTGGCCGAGATCGGGGAACTCACCCAGCAGGCGATGCGCACGCTGCGCAAGGTCTCACGCTGCGACGGCTTCAACCTCGGGATGAATCAGGGCGCTGTCGCGGGAGCCGGCGTCGACGAGCACCTGCATCAGCATGTCGTGCCGCGGTGGTCCTCGGATGCCAACTTCTTCCCGATCATCGCCCGCACCAAGGCGCTGCCGCAGTTGCTCGGCGACGTGCGTGTCGCCGTGGCGGAGGCCTGGACACACTGACCGCAGCAACCGGATGCCGCGGCTGATGGGCCCACGCGCCCTGAGGCTCCGCGCAGCGCGAAGCGGTGCGCGGAGAGGGCGTGGGGAGCATCCGATCGATCAGGCGACCTGACGCACCTCGAACTGCAGTCGCGGGTGAGCGTAGGACTCCTGCGCCTGTACGAGCTGGAGTTCACGCTCGCCCGCGGCGTGGGTGCGCTCGAGCAGGTCGAACACGCTGGACACCGTGCGCCCGAGGGAGTCGGCCAGATCGCCGGTGCGTCGGTGATGCGCGGTGAACAGCGCCGCCGTCACGTCGCCGGACCCGTTGGCCTTCATCGGGATGCGGGGGGTCTGCACGAGCCACGCGCCGCTGTCGTCGACCGCGAGCATCTCGATGGTGTCCGGCTCGGCATCGGGGCGCTCGACGCTCGTGACCAGGACCGTGCGCGGTCCGGTCGCGCGGACCAGGTCGACGGAGGCGAGCGTGGACGCGAGCGTGTCGGGCTCGGTGCCGGTGAGGTAGCCCAGCTCGAACTGGTTCGGCGTGATGAGATCGGCAGCCGGCACCACGCGATCGCGCAGCAGCACGGGAATCGCCGGCGCCACGAAGCAGCCGGACTTCGCGTTGCCCATCACGGGGTCGCATGCGTACACGGCATCCGGGTTCGCGGCCTTCACGCGCTCGACCGTCTCCAGGATCACGTCGGCGACGCCTTCGCCGCCCTGGTAGCCCGACAGGACCACGTCGATCTGCGGGAAGACGCCCCGCTCCTCGATGCCGAGGATGACGGCGCGGAGATCGTCCGGGCTGATCAGCGGTCCGCGCCAGGCGCCGTAGCCGGTGTGGTTGGAGAAGTTCACGGTGTAGACGGGCAGCACCTCGACGCCGATGCGCTGCAGCGGGAACACGGCCGCCGAGTTGCCCACGTGGCCGAAGGCGACCGCCGACTGGATGGAGAGGATCTTCACCGGTAGATCATCGCATTGCGCCGGCCCGGGCGGGTGCTGCCGACTCGACGGCGGCGGCGATGTCGGAGGCCAGCTGCTCGGCGGCGTCATCGTCGAGATCGTGCACCGTCAGGCGAAGCCGGTGGGACGGCGAGGCCTCGGCGAGCGCGAAGTCGTCGCCGCCGCGTGCGAGCCAGCCGCGGCGCATGAGCTGCTCGGTGACCGGCCGGGCGGGCACCGGCAGCTGGATCCAGAGATTCAGGCCGTCAGCGGGCTCGGCGAGGATGCCGCGCTCGGTGAGCAATGCGGCGAACCGGGCGTTGCGGGCGGCATAGTGCGCGCCCGCCCGATCGATCTGCTCGAGCACCTCCGGATCGGTGACGAGCGCGTGCGTGAGCCGCTGCAGCAGGTGACTGACCCAGGTGGTGCCGGGAGTCAGGCGCATCGCGAGCCGCTCCGCGGTGTCGGGATCGGATGCCGTCACGGCAAGGCACATGTCGGGCCCGAGGAACTTCGAGACCGAGCGCACCAGCGCCCACCGTCGGTGGTCGGCTCCGATGATCGAGTGGAACGGCCGCTGGGAGAGCATCGAGAAGTGGTCGTCCTCGACGACCAGCACGTACGGGTGCTCTCGAAGCAGCGCACGCAGCTCGGCGGCTCGCCCCGCCGAGACCGTCGCTCCGGTCGGATTCTGTGCGCGCGGCGTGCACAGCACGGCGCGGACGCCCTGCGCGAGCGCCGCGCGGAGTCCCTCGACGGTCATGCCCTCGTCGTCCACGGGCACCGGCACCGGGCGATAGCCGCCGAGGCGCACGGTGTGGATGCTCGTCAGGAAGCAGGGATCCTCGAGCGCCACGGCATCCCCGCGCGTCAGCAGGTGCGAGAACAGGCGTTCGACGGCGTCGGCGGCCCCGCTCGTGATGGTCAGCCGCATCGAGCCCGCAGGCGCCAGATCCCGGCCCATCCACTCACGGGCCCACGTCTCGAGGTCGGGGTCGATCACCGGCTCGCCGTAGAGGACGGGGCGTCCGGCCATGCCGGTCAGCGCGCGCGTCAGATCGGGGATGAGTTCCGGGTCGGGGTTCCCCGTGCCGACGTCGCGCAGCACGCTGTCGGCCGCGAATCCCTCCTGTGCGACGGGGGAGGGGTCGGCCACACGCGTGCCGCCTCGCCCGCGCGTGACCACCACGCCGGCTCGGGTGAGCTGTCGATAGGCCGCGACGGCGGTGTTGCGGTTGACGCCGAGGTTCTCGGCGAGGGACCGGACCGAGGGGAGCGCATCTCCCGCCCGAAGCGACCCGCGCTCGACGAGGGCGCGCAGGCTGTCGGCGATCTCCGAGGCCGAGCGGCCTGTGATCTCGAGGTCCATGTCACCGTCCTTCGTCCGTCCGATCATAGGGGGCGGTACATGCTATCTTTTGGCCTAGGTCAATCGACCACTCGTGCTCATCTTCGCGCACGGCGCGACATCGAAGGGATCCCCTGTGACCACTGCCGACACGGGAACCAGCCGCGTCAAGCGCGGACTCGCCGAAATGCTCAAGGGCGGCGTCATCATGGACGTCATCAACGTCGAGCAGGCGAAGATCGCCGAGGATGCCGGAGCCGTCGCCGTCATGGCGCTCGAGCGGGTCCCGGCGGATATCCGCGCGCAGGGCGGCGTCTCGCGTATGAGCGACCCCGACATGATCGACAGCATCATCGAGGCCGTGTCCATCCCGGTCATGGCGAAGGCACGCATCGGTCACTTCGTCGAGGCCCAGGTGCTGCAGGAGCTGGGGGTCGACTACATCGACGAGTCCGAGGTCCTCTCGCCCGCCGACTACGTGAACCACATCGACAAGTGGGGCTTCACGGTTCCCTTCGTCTGCGGTGCGACCAACCTCGGCGAGGCGCTGCGCCGCATCAACGAGGGCGCGGCCATGATCCGCTCCAAGGGCGAGGCCGGCACCGGCGACGTGTCCGAGGCGACGAAGCACATCCGCAAGATCCGCAGCGAGATCAATGTGCTGCGCTCGATGACGAAGGACGAGCTCTACGTCGCGGCGAAGGAGCTCCAGGCGCCGTACGAGGTCGTCGCGGAGATCGCCGAGACCGGGCAGCTGCCGGTCGTGCTGTTCGTCGCCGGCGGCGTGGCGACCCCCGCCGACGCCGCCATGATGATGCAGCTGGGCGCGGACGGCGTGTTCGTGGGCTCGGGCATCTTCAAGTCCGGCAACCCGGCCGAGCGTGCCGCCGCCATCGTGAAGGCCACCACGTTCTACGACGACGCCAAGGTCATCGCGGACGTCTCGCGCGGCCTCGGCGAGGCCATGGTCGGCATCAACGTGTCGGACCTGCCCGCTCCGCACCGCCTCGCCGAGCGCGGCTGGTGACAGCGCCCCGCACGTGTCGAGCATCCGTCCCCGCGTCGGCGTCCTGGCCCTGCAGGGCGACGTCCGCGAACACGCGCGTGTCCTGAGCGACCTCGGCGCCGACGTCACCCTGGTGCGCCGGCCCGACGAGCTCGCGGCCGTCGGCGGCCTCGTCCTCCCCGGCGGCGAGTCGAGCGTCATCGACAAGCTGTCGCGCGCCTTCGGCATGCGCGAGCCCGTCCGCGAGGCGATCGCCTCGGGGATGCCGGTGTACGGCACGTGCGCCGGTTTGATCATGCTCGCCGATCGCATCACGGACGGGATCGAGGGTCAGCAGACCTTCGGCGGACTCGACGTCACCGTGCAGCGGAACGCCTTCGGCAGCCAGGTCGACTCCTTCGAGGTCGACCTGGCCGTGCCGGTGCTCGGCGATGAGCCGGTGCACGCGGTGTTCATCCGCGCACCCCTGGTGGCGGATGCCGGACCGGGCGTCGAGCGGATCGCGCAACTGCAGGACGGACGCATCGTGGCGGTCCGGCAGGGGGCGCTGCTCGCCACCGCCTTCCATCCGGAGGTCAGCGGCGAGCACCGATTCCACCGGCTCTTCCTCGACACCGTGCGGTCGGCCTGAGGCTGCGGCCTTGCGCGAGGGAGGTTCAGTCGCATGACGCGGTGGGTGGCTCTCCTGCGCGGGGTGAACGTCGGCGGGATCACGATCCGCAACGCCGACCTCGCGCCCGTGTTCGTGCAGCTGGGCTACGCGGAGGTGCGCACGGTGCTCGCCAGCGGCAATGTGAGCTTCGAGACGGATGCCGCGGCATCCGCTCGCGCGAACGTCAAGGCGACGATCGAGAGAGCGCTCCGCGAGAGGTTCGGGTACGACGCCTGGATCGTGCTCGTGACGGCTGTCGAGCTGGCGGGTGCCGCCGACGCGTTCCCGTTCGACGAGGATGACGCGATCCGGCAGCCGTGGATGATCTTCTGCGTCGACGAGCAGACGGTCGGCGAGCTGGTCGACGCGGCGTCGGGGATGGATCCCGCCGCGGATCCGGTCGCTGCGGGGGCTGGGGTCGTCTACTGGAATCCGGTGAAGGGGACCTCGGTCGACACCCCGTTCGCGAAGCTCATCGCGAAGGCCGCCTACCGGTCGCGCACGACCAACCGCAACCTGCGCACGGTCCGCAGGATCCTGGGCTGAACGCCCTCCGGCGCTGCCTGCCCCCGGCGCGCCCTCCGGCAGAGGTTTAGAATGGACAGCCGGTGGGAAGGGATCGACCGGCGGCCACCGCAGTGGCGCCGAGCACACCGACGAGCTGATCAGGAGAAGTATGTCCGGGCATTCCAAGTGGGCGACGACCAAGCACAAGAAGGCGGTCATCGACAGCCGCCGGGCGAAGTCGTTCGCGAAGCTCATCAAGAACATCGAGGTCGCAGCCAAGATGGGCGGTGCCGATCTGGCGGGCAACCCGACCTTGTTCGACGCCGTGCAGAAGGCGAAGAAGACGTCGGTCCCCAACGACAACATCGATCGCGCGATCAAGCGCGGCGCCGGCATCGGCGGCGAGGCCGTCGAGTACACCTCGATCGTCTACGAAGGCTACGGCCCCAACGGCGTCGCGCTCATGATCGAGTGCCTCACCGACAACAAGAACCGCGCGGCCGCCGAGGTTCGCACGGCGCTGAGCCGCAACGGCGGCAGCCTCGCCGACCCGGGAAGCGTCGCGTACAACTTCACCCGCAAGGGCGTCATCGTGGTCTCCAGCGAGAGCGCGACCGAGGATGACGTGATGCTGGCCGTTCTCGACGCCGGAGCCGAAGAGGTCGAGCCGCACGGTGCCGGCTACGGCGTCATCACCGAGGCGACGGATCTCGTGAAGGTTCGCACGGCGCTGCAGGAAGCAGGGATCGACTACGAGTCCGCCGACGTCGAGTTCGTGCCGAACCTCAAGGTCGAGATCGACGCCGACACCGCTCGCAAGATCTTCCGGCTCATCGACGCCCTCGAAGACAGCGACGACGTGCAGAGTGTGTTCGCGAACTTCGACCTCACCTCCGACGTGCAGGCCGAACTCGAGAACGACGAGTGAGGCGTCGCTCCGCCGATCGCGGGGCGCGCCTGAAGGCCCGGTGCACCGGGCTCGCCTAGCGTGATGGCGTGGCATCACAACCCGTGCGCGGCGCGCTGAGAGTGCTCGGCATCGACCCCGGCCTGACCCGCTGCGGCGTGGGTGTGGTCGATGTCGCGCCCGACCGGTCGGCGACCCTGGTGCACGTCGGCGTCGTGCGCTCCGACCCCGGCGCGGCGATCGAAGTCCGGCTCGCGGTGATCGCGGCCGGCCTGCGAGCTGTCATCGATGAGTTCGACCCCGCCGTGATCGCCGTCGAGCGCGTGTTCGCTCAGCACAATCGCCACAGCGTGATGGGCACTGCCCAGGCCAGCGGCATCGCCCTGCTCGTCGCGGGCGAGCGCGGACTGCCTGCGGCGACGCACACCCCGTCCGAGGTGAAAGCCGCGGTCACCGGCTACGGGGCCGCCGACAAGAAGCAGGTCCAGACGATGGTGGCGCGCGTGCTCCGCCTGGACGCTCTGCCGCAGCCCGCGGACGCCGCGGACGCCCTGGCGATCGCTCTGTGCCATGGCTGGCGCGGGGGAGCGCCGTCCGCTCCGTCGACGTCGCTGACGCCGGCGCAGCGGGCATGGGCGGATGCCGAGCGGCTGACGCGGCGCTAGCGTGTCGCTCGAACAAACGTCCGAACGACGATCTAGGCTCGGTGCATGATCTCCTCACTCCGCGGCACGGTGGTGCACGCCGAGCAGGATGCGGTCGTCGTCGAGGTCGGGGGAGTCGGGCTCGCCGTCGCCGTCACGCCACAGGTCGCCCGCTCCGCGCACGTCGGTCAGCAGCTGCTCCTGCACACCAGCCTGATCGTGCGCGAAGACGCCCTCTCGCTGTTCGGGTTCGAGGATCGCGACGAGCTCGCGGTCTTCTCTCAGCTGCTCGGCGTCACCGGCGTCGGGCCGAAGTCCGCGCTCGGCGTGCTCGCCACGCTGACGGTCGCGCAGATCGCGGACGCCGTCTCGTCCGACGACGACACGCCGTTCCGCCGTGTCTCGGGGATCGGGCCGAAGACCGCCAAGCTCATCGTGGTCCAGCTGGCCGGGAAGATCGTCGCTCCCGCCGCGCCCGGCGCAGCGCGGACGGATGCTCCCGCCGCCGTCCCCGCGCAGGTCGTGCAGGCCCTGATCGGGCTCGGGTGGTCCGAGCGCGTCGCCGCCGAGGCGGTCGAGTCGGTGGGCGCTGAAGCGGCTCCGGCGGACCGTGCGTCCGTGCCCGCGCTGCTGCGACTCACCCTGTCGGCGCTGGGCCCCGCCCGGAAGGAGCCGGTCGGTGGATGATCTTCGCGACGCGGCCGAGCCCGCGGACGAGACCGAGCTCGCGATCGAGGGGGCGCTGCGCCCGACGTCGCTCGCCGAGTTCGTCGGCCAGCAGAAGGTCCGCGGCCAGCTCCAGCTGCTGCTCGACGCCGCACGCATCCAGCAGCGTCCCGCCGACCACATCCTGCTGTCCGGTCCGCCCGGCCTGGGCAAGACCACACTGGCGATGATCGTCGCGCACGAGAGCGGGCGGCCGCTGCGCCTGTCGAGCGGGCCGGCGATCCAGCACGCGGGCGACCTGGCGGCGTTGCTGTCGAGCCTGGTCCCGGGCGAGGTCCTCTTCATCGATGAGATCCACCGCATGGCGCGGTCCGCAGAGGAGATGCTCTACCTCGCGATGGAGGACTTCCGGATCGACATCATGGTGGGCAAGGGAGCCGGGGCGACCAGCATCCCCCTCGACCTCGCTCCGTTCACACTGGTCGGCGCGACGACCCGATCCGGTCTCCTTCCCAACCCGCTGCGCGACCGGTTCGGATTCACCGGGCATCTCGAGTACTACGAGCCCTTCGAGCTCGAGCGTGTGATCGAGCGTTCCGCGGCGATGCTCGGCGTGTCGGTCCCGCCGCTTCCGCGCGCCGAGATCGCCCGCCGCTCCCGGGGCACTCCGCGCATCGCCAACCGGCTGTTGCGACGCGTACGCGACTACCTCATCGTCTACGGCGACGGTGAGGCCGCGAACGCCGAGATCGTCGATGCGGCGCTCGATCTGTACGACGTGGATGCTATCGGCCTCGACCGTCTCGACCGCGCGGTGCTCGAAGCGCTCGTCCGCCGGTTCCGGGGCGGCCCGGTCGGTCTCAGCACTCTGGCGGTCTCCGTCGGAGAGGAGCCCGAGACCATCGAATCGGTCGTCGAGCCCTACCTCGTCCGGATCGGATTCATGGGCCGAACGCCGCGAGGGCGGGTGGCCACGCGCGACGCCTATGAGCACCTCGACGTCGCGCCCGTCGAATCGATGCTCGGCTTCGACCTATAATCACTGGAGGCTTTCGCCTACCCCCCTTCTACAGGCAGCGCCGCCCTGGTGCGCGCCTGACCCGAAAGGCCATCTCACCTTCATGAACGACTTCTTCGCCAACTACGGCCTCATCATCCTGCTGGTCGTGCTCCTGGTCTTCATGTTCTGGAGCTCGCGCCGCCGGATGGCGAAGCAGAAGCTCGAGCAGGAGGAGCGTGCGCGCAACACGGTTCCCGGTGCCGAGGTGCTCATGCAGGGTGGCCTCTACGGCAGGATCGTGTCGTACGACCCCGAGAACCTGGACCAGCCCGCCGTGGTCGAGATCGCACCGGGCGTCGACATCAAGGTGCACAGCCAGGCGATTCTCCGCATCGTCACCCCGACGGAAGCCCCAGAACTCGACGAGGTCACGCCTCTCGACGACGTCGAGGTCGTCGAGGACGACTTCCGCGCGGTCGAGAAGACCGACGTGGACCCGGACCCCGAGTCCGGCACCAAGCCCCAGGCCTGACCGACCCGCCCGTCAGGGCACCTTCAGAAAGCGGAATCAGTGGCCACTTCCACTCCCGTCCGGCATGCATGGCGCGCGCTGACCGGTCTCCTCGTGATCACGGCCCTGCTGGCCGGTATCAACGCGCTCGGTGTGTACGTCTTCAAAGAGAGCTCGTGGACGCCGGAACTGGCGCTCGACCTTCAGGGCGGCACGCAGATCGTGCTCGAGGCGCAGACCGAGGACGGCGCAGCGCCCACCGAAGAGCAGATGAATCAGGCGGTCACGATCATCCGCCAGCGCGTCGACGCCTCGGGCGTGGGCGAGGCGGATGTCACGACGCAGGCCGGCAATCAGATCGTCGTGCAGATCCCCGGTCAGGCCGACGAGGAGACGCGCAAGCGCATCGAGGCATCCGCGCAGCTCCAGCTGCGCGCCGTGCTGTTCGCGGGGCAGCCGGCGAACACGTTCGTCGGCGAGGACGGAAAAGAGACACCGCACCCGACGCCGGATCCGACGCTGGCCGCGACGCCCTCCGCGGAGCCGACCGACGGCAGTGACCTCGCGTGGATCACGCCTGCGCTGCAGGCCGAGTTCCTCGCCTACGACTGCGAGGACGAGGCGAACGACCCGGCGGGCGCCCCGGCCGACGAGCCGCTGATCACGTGCGACGCCGATCGCACAGTGAAGTACATCCTCGGCCCGGTCGAGCTCGACGGGTCGTCGATCGACGACGCCACATTCGGCCTGCAGCAGACGAACGGGCTGTGGGCCGTCAACCTCGACTTCGACGACGAGGGCACCGAGACCTTCGGCGAGATCAGCCAGCGCCTGTACGGCGCCGACCCGCCGCTGAACCAGTTCGCGTTCGTGCTCGACGGCTACGTGCTGTCGGCGCCGTCGATGAACCAGGTCATCCTCGGCGGCAACCCGAGCATCACGGGCAGCTTCACCCAGGAGACCTCGAAGATCCTCGCCGATCAGCTCAAGTACGGCGCACTGCCGCTGAGCTTCACGGTCGAGAGCTCCAACTCGATCTCGGCCACCCTCGGATCGCAGCAGCTGCAGATCGGACTGATCGCCGGCCTCATCGGTCTGCTGCTCGTGGCGATCTACTCGCTCATCGTGTACCGAGCGCTGGGCTTCGTGATCATCGCGTCGCTCATCGTGATGGGCGTGCTGACCTACCTCACGCTGTGCATCCTCGCGTGGCGCATGGGCTTCCGTCTGTCGCTCGCCGGTGTCGCGGGTCTGATCGTGACGATCGGCTTCACCGCCGACTCGTTCATCGTCTACTTCGAGCGAATACGAGACGAGCTGCGCGACGGCAAATCGATCACCAGTGCCGTCGAGGACGGGTGGAACCGTGCCAAGCGCACGATCTACATCTCGAAGTCGATCAACATCCTCGCGGCGGTGGTCCTCTACATCCTGGCCGATGCGACGGTGAAGGGCTTCGCGTTCACGCTCGGCCTCACCACGGCGCTCGATGTGCTGATCTTCATCCTCTTCACCCACCCGGTGATGCAGCTGCTGGCTCGCACGCGATTCTTCGGTGGCGGGCATCCGCTGTCCGGCCTCGACCCGACCGCGCTCGGCGCGGTCTACCGCGGACGCGCGCAGTTCCGCACTCCCGTCGCCGCCACTGCGACGAGCGCAGCCGGCCGCCGGGCCGTCGCATCTCGCGGCGAGGCCGTCAGGCGACAGACCATCGCCGAGCGCAAGCAGGCGGAGCTCGCTGCGGGCTCCGCGCCGAAACCGTCCACGACCGCCAAGGAGGGAGACCGCTGATGCGCTCCATGGGCCAGCTCGGCAACGACCTCTACACCGGCAAGACCTCGTTCCCGTTCATCGGGCGTCGTCGGCTGTGGTTCCTCATCGCGGCCATCCTCGTCATCGGATCGGCACTCGTGCCGCTGTTCCGTCCGATCCAGTTCTCGATCGAGTTCACCGGCGGATCGCAGTTCACGGTCAACAACGTCGCGAGCCCCGATCAGGCGACGGCGACCGAAGCTGTGCAGTCCGTCGTGCCCGACGCGACGACCAAGGTCGTCACCATCGGCGAGGACGCCGTGCGCGTCCAGACCGACCAGCTGACCGACGACGAGAGCCGGGAGGTGTCGGAGGCACTCGCCGTGGCCTACGACGTGCCGATCGCCGAGGTCAGCTACTCGTTCATCGGCCCCAGCTGGGGCGCCGATGTCACGCGCCAGTCGCTGTGGGGTCTGGCGATCTTCCTCGCCCTGACCTTCCTGATCCTGGCGCTGTACTTCCGCACCTGGAAGATGTCCGTCTCGGCGATCATCGGCCTGGTCGACGTCCTCGTGATCACCGTCGGCGTGTACGCGCTCTTCGGCTTCGAGATCTCGCCGGCCGCCGTCATCGGCTTCCTGACGATCCTCTCGTATGCGCTGTACGACACCACGGTCGTCTTCGACAAGATCAGGGAGAACACCACCGAGGACGGCGAGGTGTCGGGGCGCACGTTCGGCGAGTCGGTGAACCTCGCGGTGAACCAGACGCTGGTGCGATCGATCAACACGACCGTCGTGGCGGCCCTGCCGACCGGTGCGATCCTGTTCGTCGGCTGGATCTGGCAGGGCGCTCAGACGCTCACCGACCTCTGCCTGGCGATCTTCGTCGGCACGATCGTGGCTGCGTACTCGACGATCTTCGTCGCGGCGCCGCTGTACTCGCTGCTGCGCGAGAACGAGCCCGCGATCAAGGCACGGGACGAGCGCGTGCTCGCCGCCCGTGAGCTCGCGGGCACGCCCGCCTGAGCAGTACCGCACGCGGGCGTAGGATTGTGAGGTCCAGCGGAGGGGAGGGGATCGGATGACCGAGACCGTTCCCCCCGCGCAGACCTCGTCGCTCCGGCGCCTGGTTCCCAGAATCTTCTCGCGGTCTGCGCGGCGCGATGACGTCGAGCAGCTGCTGCGGACGGTGCGCACGCATCATCCCAAGGGCGACCTCTCGATCATCGAACGCGCGTACGCCGTCGCGGACAAGGCCCACGCCGGTCAGGTGCGGCAGAGCGGCGAGCCGTACATCACCCATCCGCTCGCCGTCGCGCAGATCCTGGCCGACATCGGTCTCGGTCCCAAGGCCATCGCCGCTGCGCTTCTGCACGACACCGTCGAAGACACGGGCTACCCGCTGGACACGCTCGCGGCCGAGTTCGGCGACGAGGTCGCCATGCTCGTGGACGGCGTCACGAAGCTCGACAAGGTCAAGTACGGCGAGAGCGCTCAGGCCGAGACCGTTCGCAAGATGATCGTCGCGATGTCGCGCGACATCCGTGTCCTGCTGATCAAGCTCGCCGACCGGCTGCACAACGCGCGCACGTGGGGGTTCGTCCCGCCCGAGAAGGCGCGCAAGAAGGCCACCGAGACGCTCGAGATCTACGCGCCGCTCGCGCACCGCCTCGGCATCCAGGCCATCAAATCCGAGCTGGAGGATCTGTCGTTCGCCGTCCTCCACTCCAAGCTCTACGCCGAGATCGAGAGCCTCGTCAAGCAGCGCACGCCGCAGCGCGAGCAGTACGTGCAGAACGTCATCGAGGCCGTCGACTCGGATCTACGCGAGCTGCGCATCCGCGGTCGCGTCATGGGAAGGCCGAAGCAGCTGTATTCGGTCTACCAGAAGATGGTCGTCCGCGGTCGTGAGTTCGACGACATCTACGACCTCATCGGCATCCGCATCCTCGTCGGCAGCGTGCGTGACTGCTACGCCGTGCTGGGGGCCATCCACGCGCGGTGGACGCCGCTGCCCGGCCGGTTCAAGGACTACATCGCGACACCGAAGTTCAATCTCTACCAGTCCCTGCACACGACCGTCATCGGTCCGGGCGGCCGCACGGTGGAGATCCAGATCCGCACCAACGAGATGCACCAGCAGGCCGAGTACGGCGTCGCTGCCCACTGGAAGTACAAGGAGCGCGTCAACGGCGGCAAGGGCGACCCGAAGTCCCTCGACACCGATATGGCCTGGCTCGCGCATATCTCGGACTGGCAGGCCGAGACGGCCGACCCGGGTGAGTTCCTCGACTCGCTGCGGTTCGAGATCGGCGCGAAAGAGGTCTACGTCTTCACTCCGAAGGGCCGGGTCATCGGCCTGCCCTCGGGCGCGACGCCCGTCGACTTCGCCTACGCGGTGCACACCGAGGTCGGCCACCGCACGATGGGCTCGAAGGTCAACGGTCGCCTCGTTCCGCTCGAGACCGAACTCAAGAGCGGCGACGTCGTCGAGGTCTTCACCTCCAAGAATCCCGACGCCGGTCCGAGCCAGGACTGGCTGGGCTTCGTCAAAAGCACCCGCGCCCGCAACAAGATCCGCGGCTGGTTCACCAAGGAGCGGCGCGAAGAGGCCATCGAGCAGGGCAAGGAGTCCATCGCTCGCGCCATGCGGCGTCAGAACCTGCCGCTGCAGCGCCTGATGAGTCAGGACTCGTTCACCGAGGTGGCCCAGTCCCTGCGCTACGAGGATGTATCCGCGCTCTACGCCGCCGTAGGCGAGGGGCACGTCTCGACGCAGTCTGTGATCGAGAAGGTCACAGCGCTGGTCAGCGCGAACGAGACGGCGACGGGACCCATCGAGCTGCCTGCCGTCGGCCGCGCTCGGCAGAGCCGCGGCGGCGACTCCGGGATCCTGGTCCGCGGCGCCCCCGACATCCTCGTCAAGCTCGCCAAGTGCTGTACGCCGGTGCCGGGCGATCAGATCATGGGGTTCGTCACCCGCGGCAGCGGCGTTTCGGTGCATCGCGCGGATTGCAGCAACGTCAAGTCCCTGATGGCCGACGCTGAGCGACTCATCGATGTCGAATGGGCGCCGACGACGAAGAGCATCTTCATGGTGCAGATCCAGGTCGAGGCCCTGGACCGGTCGGGGCTGCTCAGCGACGTCACGCGGGTGCTCAGCGAGCACCACGTCAACATCCTCTCGGCGTCGGTCTCGACCTCGAGCGATCGTCTCGCGATCAGCCGTTTCGTCTTCGAGATGGGCGACATCGTGCACTTGGACAGGGTGCTCAACGCCGTACGGCGCATCGACGCCGTCTACGACGTCTATCGGGTCACGTCGTCCTGATCGCCCACGGCGGTGAGCGAGCGCAGGAACGCGATCGCCTGGCGTTTGTGGGGGAGTGCGCCGCGCCGCAGGCGGTCGATCGACTCGTCTGCGAGTCCCGGTCGGCTCTTCGCCAGCAGCACCGCTGCCTCCCGATGCAGGGGATCCTCGACGCGCGCGAGATCGCAGAGAGTCCGCAGACCGGCGGTCACCAGGACGCCCCCGATGAGTTCCAGGTCTGCCACGTCGACCGCGAGGTCGCGGTATACCAGGCTCCTCGCCGGCAGCCGGTGCAGACGACGCGGAACGGCCCGCTGCACCGTGTGGCGGACCGGCGCGTCGTACAGCACTCCGTGGATCCACGCGGCGCTCAGGTGCGTGGCTGCCAGGTTCTCGCCGAGGATGCCCGCCATCGACCCGGCACGAAGAGCCCGGGTCTCGACGGCATCAGCCGGGATGTACGCGTCGCCGAGCTCGACGACATCGCCGTCGAGGCGAGCGGCGCTCAGCTCGGCGAGAGACAGGCGGTCACCGGCGAAGTAGAGGAACGGGGACGACGCCATAGCGGCAGTGTGCCGCAGCCACCACCTCGACGAGCAACCGCCCCCGATGTCTGTGGACAACGGGGGCGGTTCTCAGCACGGTGCAGGAGAAACGGCTGCTCAGCCGCCGAGTGCCTTCAGCCATGCCTGACGAGCTTCGAGGGCGTCGGTCGCGTCGGCGATCGCCTTCTTGTCTCCGCTCTTCTTCGCCGCGGCGACGGCGTCTTCGAGCTTGACGATCGCATCCATGAGCTGGCGCGTCATGTCGTTGGCGCGGGCCTTGGTCTCGGGATTGTTGCGCTTCCAGTCGGTCTCTTCGCGGGTCCGCAGCGCGTTCTCGACCTTGCGCAGGTCGTCGTCGAGTGCGCGCTCGGCGTCACGGGGGAAGATGCGTCCGACCTCATCCCACCGGCGCTGAATGCCCGTCAGAAGAGAGCGCGCCTTGGCGATGTCGCGCTCGTCGGCCACGGCCTTCGCCTCTTCGAGCAGAGCCTTGCGCGCCTCGATCTTCTCGCGGGATGCCTCGTTCTCGGCGGACTCGCGCTCGATGCGCGCGGAGTACAGCGCATCGCCGGCCGTCTTGAAACGGGCCCACAGTGCGTCGTCGACCTTCTTGCCGGCCCTGCCGGCGGTCTTCCACTGGTCGAGCAGCTCACGATACGCGGCGATGCCGTCCTCGCCCTTGGGCGCGAGCGCCTCGGCCTTCTCGACGAGCTTGGTCTTGCGCTCCCGTACGCCCTTGTGGGCCTCGTCGAGCTCGGCGTAGAACTCACGCCGGTGCTTGTCGACGATCGAGCGAGCATCGCGGAATCGCTTCCACAGCTGCTGGGCGGCAGACTTCGGCAGACGAGGGCCGTTCTGCTGCTGCGACTGCCACTGCTCGAACAGCTCGTTCAGCTCGGCCGTCGCCTGCTTCCACTGCACCGTGCGGGGATCGCGCGCGGCGAGGGCCTCCGCCTTCTCGACGAGCTCGGTGCGGACGCGCACCGCGTCGTCGACAGCCTCGCGAGCGGCGGCGGCCTCCGTCTCGGACGCCGCGGCGAGCGACTCCGTCAGCGCGGTGATGCGAGCCTCGAGGCTCGCCAGGTCGCCGACCGCGGCCGCCTCGTGCAGCTTGGCCGACACGGCGCGCGCCGCTCCGCGGAGATCGGAAGCCGAGGCTCCGGCGCGCTGGCGACGGACCTCGAGCAGAGTGACCTCGCTCGCGAGGTCCGCGTACTTGCGCTCGAAGTACGCGAGCGCCTCGTCAGGGGTGCCGTCGGGGTACTGGCCGACGACACGCCAGCCGGATGCCTCGCGGACCGAAACCGTGCCGTCCTCGTCGACGCGACCCCATGGCTCACCGGCCACCGCGGGCTTCGACGGTGCAGCGGCAGCACCCGGCGCCGGGCTCGGCTTGGGCCGCGCAACCGCAGCGGGCGTCGGCCTCGGCGACGGCTTGGGCCCCGGGGCCGGAACGGCCGGCGGAGCCTCGGTCTCGGGGAGTGTCTCAGCCTCAGCCGCAGCCTCAGCCTGCGCCGGGGCGGCGTCGGTCTGGTCTGACTCCGCGTCGGAAGCGGCATCCTCGCCGTCCGTGCCGGTCGCATCGGCTTCTCCTGCCGGCTCCTCAGCTGCATCGGCGTCGGCCTCGCCTGCTTCGGGAGCTTCCGGCTCGAGGGAGTGAGGAGCTTCAGGCGCTCCGGACTCGGGCGCCTCGGCCTCGATCGGGGTCTCAGACGCTGCTGCGTCGATATCGGTGGTGTCCGGCTCGGTCACGGGACCGGTGGACTCGGGAGTTGACTCTGCTGCGGCAGTCACGGGATGCACCTCATCGCGGCTCGCGCCGCCTGTGGGGGATGGACGGGTGCAAGCCTAGTACGCGACCGGCTGCGTCATCCGATGCCGATGGTGCCGTTTCAGGGAGTCGGCGCCGGAGTCGCGCTGGGGGTCGGCGCCGGCGTGGGTGCGTCCGACGGGGTCGGCGGGACGGTCGGCGTCGGGGTCGTCGAGGGCGCCGGCTCCGGCGCACCCGGACCGGCGACGAAGTACGCCGTCTGCGCGCCGATCACGCCGAGGATCAGCACACCGCCGGCGATGCCCGCGATGAGGTTGTCGCGCGTGCGGCGACGTGCCTGGTCCGCGTGGAACTGCCGACGTGCCTGATACAGGCGCGCACGCTCGCGCGACTCGCGCGTGCTGCGGTCCTTGCCACCGTTCGCCACGGATCCTCCTCCGCTCCGGGTCTGTGCCCGGGCCGGGTTGATCCTACGGGGCGCCGTCGGCCGCGACAAAACACCCCCGGGCCCGGCGTCGGCGGCGCGGACTAGCCTGGAACGGTGACGACCCCCACGCCCTCTCCGCGCGCCTCGGGCGCATCTCGCGGAGCCGCGGCGGCCGGGGGATCGCCGGCCGCTCTGTTCCAGGGGCAGACTCCTCTCGCGGTGCGGATGCGACCGACCTCGCTCGACGAGGTGGCCGGACAGGGGCATCTGCTGAAGCGCGGGGTCGCCGCTGGTGATGCTGGCGAGTGCCGGATGCCGCGACCCGCACGGCCTCGTCTGTCATCCTGTGGGGTCCGCCGGGCACCGGCAAGACCACGCTCGCGCAGGCGATCGCGCGGTCCTCCGGTCGCCGCTTCGTCGAGCTCTCGGCCGTCACCGCCGGCGTCAACGACGTCCGCGAGGTCATGCAGGAGGCGCTCACCCAGCGCGATCTCTACGGGCAGTCCACGATCCTGTTCCTCGACGAGATCCACCGCTTCACCAAGGCCCAGCAGGACGCGCTGCTTCCCGGCGTCGAGAACGGCTGGGTCGTGCTGATCGCGGCGACGACCGAGAACCCGTCGTTCTCGGTGATCTCGCCGCTGCTGTCGCGCTCGCTCCTGCTGACGCTGAAGCCGCTGACCGACGACGACCTGCGAATGCTGATCGACCGCGCGGTGGCCGACGCCCGCGGGCTCGTCGGCGCCGTCCGGCTCGGCGACGACGCGCGTGACGCGCTGGTGCGTCTTTCGTCGGGCGACGCGCGCCGCGCCCTCACCGCCCTCGAGGCCGCGGCGTCGCTGGCAGAGCCCGCCGACGGAGAAGAGGATGCCCAGCGCCCGTCATCGACCGCCGACGCACGTCGCCCAGGCCGTCGACCGCGCGCTGCTGCGCTACGACCGCCAGGGCGACGAGCACTACGACGTCATCAGCGCGTTCATCAAGTCGATCCGCGGGTCGGACGTCGACGCCGCACTGCACTACCTCGCCCGGATGATCGAGGCGGGGGAGGACCCGCGGTTCATCGCCCGTCGCCTGATCATCTCCGCCGCCGAAGACATCGGGCTGGCCGACCCGCAGGCTCTGCCGATCGCCGTCGCCGCGGCGGACGCCGTGCCAGTTCATCGGCATGCCCGAAGGCCGCATCCCGCTGGCCGAGGCCACGGCCTATCTTGCGACGACGGCGAAGTCCAACGCCGCCTATCTCGCGATCGACGCCGCGATCGCCGACGTCCGCACCGGCGGCTTCGGGCGCGTCCCGCTGCACCTCCGCGACGCGCACTACCCGGGCGCCAAGCGACTCGGCCACGGCAAGGGGTACGTCTACCCGCACGACTCCGAGATCGGCGTCGCGCCGCAGCAGTATCTCCCCGACGAGCTGCGCGGCCGGCGCTACTACGAGCCGACCAACCACGGCCAGGAGCGCGACGTGCAGGCCCGCCTGGAGAAGATCCGCCGCATCCTCGCCGGTGAGCGCTGAGCACCGGCATCCGCCCGCCGCGTCAGCGGTGCCCCGTCTGGTAGACTTGACCGGCTCGAAACACAGTTTTCGGGCATCCCCTCTCTTCCTCACCTACCTTCCGGCATGCCCCGGCGTGCAGTCCGGAAGGGCGAAGAGACGAGATACGTCCGCGAGCCGTGAAAGACACGGCCACGTCATCGGAAGGAACACTTCGTGGCTACGAAGTCCCAGGACCGCCGCAAGGTCCGCCTGTCACGCGCGCTCGGCGTCGCGCTGACCCCGAAGGCCGCCCGCTACCTCGAGAAGCGTCCCTACGCTCCGGGCGAGCACGGCCGCACCAAGCGCAAGCAGGACAGCGACTACGCCGTCCGTCTCCGCGAGAAGCAGCGTCTGCGCGAGCAGTACGGCATCCGCGAGAAGCAGATGCGCAACACGTTCAACGAGGCCCGCCGCACCCAGGGCCTGACGGGTGAGAACCTCGTCGAGCTGCTCGAGATGCGTCTGGACGCCCTCGTGCTCCGTTCGGGCTTCGCCCGCACGACCGCACAGGCGCGCCAGCTCGTCGTGCACCGTCACATCCTCGTCGACGGCCAGCTCGTCGACCGCCCGTCGTTCCGCGTGAAGCCGGGTCAGACTCATCCACGTCAAGGCCAAGAGCGAGGGCACCGAGCCCTTCCAGGTCGCAGCCGCCGGCGGTCACGCCGACGTTCTGCCCCCGGTCCCGGCCTACGTCGAGGTCGAGCTCGACAAGCTCCAGGCACGTCTCGTGCGTCGCCCCAAGCGCGCCGAGGTCCCCGTCGTCTGCGACGTCCAGCTCGTCGTCGAGTACTACGCGGCTCGCTGATGCTGATCTGCGATCCGCACGAAGGGCGTCGGGGCATCCCCGGCGCCCTTCGTCGTTTCCGCCTACGATGGAGGGATGCCGCGCCCGGCGGCCCCGCGAGGAAGTGGTGACATGAAGAATCTGCTGTGGTTCCTGTTCGGCATCGCCGGCGGCTTCGTCGTCGCGCACCTCGTCAACAAGGACCCCCGCGGTCACGAGGTGCTCGCCGAGGTCGACGCCCGGATCACCGAGTTCACCGACCGCATCGGCGACGCGTACCGCGAGCAGGAAGCCCGCATGTCGGGCTGGTCGACGACGTCAAGGACGCCGCCGCCGAAGCCGCCGAGGCAGCCACGTCCGCGGCAGCCGGTGCGGCGGGTGCCGCAGCCGACGCCGCCAAGAAGCTCACCGACTGACCGCGCGGCCGTCCCACGACCCGCTCAGCGGGGAGTGGATCGCGCGCATTCCGAGGATCCTGAATGAAGACCGCCGAGATCGCGAAGCGCTACCTCGACTACTTCGAGAAGAACGACCACGTCATCGTGCCGTCGGCATCGCTGGTGACCGACGATCCGGCGCTGCTGTTCACGGTGGCCGGCATGGTGCCGTTCATCCCGTATCTCAGCGGAGACGTGCCGGCGCCCTTCGCCCGCGCGGCCGACATACCAGAAGTGCATCCGCACGAACGACATCGAAGAGGTCGGCAAGACCCCGCGTCACGGCACGTTCTTCCAGATGCTCGGCAACTGGTCGTTCGGCGACTACTTCAAGGACGGCGCGATCCGCTTCGCGTGGGAGCTGCTCACCTCGGCCGAGGAGGACGGCGGGCTCGGGTTCGACCCGAAGGACCTGTGGGTCACCGTCTACGAAGAGGACGACGAGGCGTACGACTCTGGCAGGAGATCGCCGGATTGCCCGAGGAGCGCATCCAGCGTCTCGGCAAGGACACCAACTACTGGAGCACCGGGCTGTCCGGGACCGGCGGGGCCCTGCTCGGAGATCTTCTTCGACCGCGGTCCGGAGTACGGCATCGACGGCGGCCCTGCGACCGACGACGACCGCTACGTCGAGATCTGGAACCTCGTGTTCATGCAGTACGAGATCACGAACGTGACGCTCGAAGTACGACTTCGACATCGTCGGCGAACTGCCGAAGAAGAACATCGACACCGGCATGGGCCTGGAGCGCATCGCGTTCATCAAGCAGGGCGTCGACAACATGTACGAGACCGATCAGGTCCGGCCGGTGCTCGACCGCGCCGTCGCGCTGTCGGGGAAGACCTACGGGGCCGTCCACGAGGACGACGTCCGGTTCCGCGTCGTCGCCGACCACATCCGCTCGTCGCTCATGCTGCTGTCGGACGGCGTCACGCCGGCCAACGACGGCCGCGGCTACATCCTTCGCCGTCTGATGCGCCGCGCGATCCGCTCGATGCGCCTGCTGGGCGTCGACGGCCCCACGTTCGCCGAGCTGTTCGCCGCGTCGCGCGACGCGATGAAGGAGGCCTACCCCGAGGTCGAGAGCGACTGGGCGCGCATCTCGCAGTACGCGCTGGCCGAGGAGGAGACCTTCCTGCGCACGCTCGCGGCGGGCTCGAACATCCTCGACGAATCCGTCGTCGCGACGAAGAAGTCCGGGGGCACCGCGCTGGCCGGCGCCGAGGCGTTCCTCCTGCACGACACCTACGGCTTCCCGATCGACCTCACGCTCGAGATCGCCGAAGAGGCGGGGCTCAGCGTCGACCGCGCAGCCTTCGACGCGCTGATGCTCGAGCAGCGGACGCGCGCGAAGGCCGATGCGCGCTCGCGCAAGCGTCAGCTCGCCGACACCAGCGTCTACCGCGACTTCCGCGCCCACGGCGAGACCGTGTTCACGGGGTACACCGATCTCGAGACCGAGTCGCGTGTTCTCGGCATCCTGGTCGACGGCGTCTCGGTCGATCGTGCGATCGGCGGGTCAGATCGCCGAGGTCATCCTCGCCGAGACCGCGCTGTACGCCGAGTCGGGCGGGCAGGTCGCCGACAAGGGCGTCATCGTCGGGCCCGGCTACGAGCTCGACGTCATCGACGTGCAGAAGCCGGTGGCCGGACTGATCAGCCACACCGTCGAGGTCACGACGGGAGAGGTGGCGGTCGATCAGCCCGCGACGACCGTGGTGGATGCCGCGAACCGCCGTGCCGCCCGCCAGGCGCACTCGGCGACCCACCTCGTGCATGCCGCGCTGCGCGACACGCTGGGCAAGACCGCGACGCAGGCCGGTTCGCTCAACCGCGCCGGCTACATGCGGTTCGACTTCACGTGGGGCCAGTCGCTGTCCGAGCAGACCAAGAGCGAGATCGAGGAGATCGCGAACAACGCGGTCCGCGACAACCTCGAGGTCATGACGCGGGTGCTCTCCCTCGACGAGGCCAAGTCGCTCGGCGCCATGGCACTGTTCGGCGAGAAGTACGGCGACACCGTCCGCATGGTCGACATCGGCGGACCGTGGTCGCGGGAGCTCTGCGCCGGCACCCACGTCGTCGAGCAGCGCCGAGATCGGCCTCATCAACCTGGTGGGCGAGTCGTCGGTCGGCGCGTCCAACCGTCGCGTCGAGGCGCTCGTGGGCCTCGACGCCTTCCGCTCGCTGGCCGCCGAGCGCGCCATCGTGTCTCAGCTCACCTCGACGCTCAAGACGCCGCGGGATCAGCTCACCGCCCGGATCGCCGAACTCACCGCGAGCCTCAAGGCCGCCGAGAAGAAGATCGCGGCCTTCGAGTCCAAGGCGCTCGGCGACCGGCTTCCAGCGCTCGTGACGACCGCTTCGCCCGTCGGCGGCACGGTCGTCGTCGCAGAGTCGCTCGGCTCGGCATCCACCCCCGACGACGTCCGCTCACTGGCGCTTCAGGTACGGGAGCGGCTCGGATCGGAGCCGGCCGTGGTCGCGCTCGGCGCCGACATCGGCGGTCGCGCGGTCGTCATCGTCGCGACCAACGACGCGGCACGTGCCGCCGGCGTCAAGGCCGGGGTACTCGCCAAGGCTGCGGCGGCCGTGCTCGGCGGCGGCGGCGGCGGTCGTGACGACGTCGCGCAGGGCGGCGGGACGGATGCCGCGGCACTGCCTGCCGCGCTCATCGCAGTGAAGGACGCACTCCGCGCGTGAGCGAGTTCCGGCGCGGGACCAGGCTCGGCATCGACGTCGGCCGGGCGCGGGTCGGCGTCGCGCGCTGCGACCCCGACGGGCTTCTCGCGACTCCGGTCGAGACAGTGCTGCGCGACAAGAAGTCCGTCGGGCGCGTGCTGACGCTTGCCGAGGAGCACGCGGCGGTCGAGATCCTGGTCGGTCTGCCGCTGAACATGCGCGGCGAAGACACCGCGTCCACCGTCGACGCCCGAGAGTTCGCGGAGGCGATCGCCGCGGCATCCGACGTGCCTGTCCGACTGGTGGACGAGCGCCTCTCGACCGTCTCGGCACACGCGGCTCTGCGCGAATCGGGCAGATCCCAGCGTTCGTCTCGTAGCATTGTGGATCAGGTCGCCGCGGTCGTCCTCCTCCAGCAAGCGCTCGACGTCGAGAAGAGCACCGGTCGCCCGCCCGGAACCCCCGTCTCCCAGGAGCCCGCCTGATATGACCGAGTCACCGTCCGCCGATCCGTTCGCGGATCTCTTCGGCAAGCTCCCCGATCCCCGTTCGCGTGAACTGCGCGGGCCTGTCGGAGACGACGGACGGGGGACGGCGGAGACGTCGACCACCGGCTCCGTCCCGTCGACGACCGACGGCACGCCGCTGTCGCGCCGGGCCGCGCGTGAAGCCGCGCGCCAGCCGGCCGGTGCCACGCCGGCCGACGATGTGCCGCCCGCTCCGGCCGACTCCGCCCGGCCGCGCCACCCGCCGCCCCGCACGCCATGACCGAGCCCGCCGCGCCGTACGGCACCGGTGCCGCAGCCGTCCGTGCCGACACGGCCCCCGCCGCGCCGCCCATCGTCGACGTCGACGCGGAGGCGGCACCGGCATACAGCCGCACCGGCTCGCCGACCGGTTTCGACGACATCGTCGGTCGCCGAGACGATGTGCGCCCCACCACTTCGCGCAGCGCGGCCCCGGCCACGCTCGACGCGCTGTTCACGGGCGAGGTCTCCACCGACGACATCGGCGGACCGCCACCGAAGAAGGACAAGCGGCGACGCCGCATCGGCGGCTGGATCGCACTGGGGGTCATCCTGCTCCTCCTCGGCGGCGCGGCCGGCGGCGCCTGGTACGCGTGGACGACGTACGAGGACAAGATCCGCGAGGTCATGGGCTGGGAAGAGCCCAAGGACTACGAGGCGGGCATGGCCAACGGCGAGGTCTACGTCACGGTCGCGCCCGGCGACACCGGGCTGCCGATCTCGCAGAGCCTGTACGCCGCCGGGGTCACCAAGACCGAAGAGGCCTTCTACGACTACCTCATCGACAGCGGCGAGAACCCTCCGTTCGTGCCGGGGGTCTTCAAGCTGCAGAAGCAGATGACGTCCGAGGCGGCGCTGGCGGCGCTGCTGGATCCGGCGAACAAGATGGAGAACACCGCGCAGCTGCGCGAGGGCCTCACCGTCGAGCAGTCCCTCCCGCTGCTCGCCGAGGGCACCGGCATCCCGATCGAGGAGTTCCAGGCCGCGATCGCCGACCCCGCGGCATACGGCGTGACGCCCGATCCGGCGGTCGTCGCCGCGGGAGGCCAGCCGCTCGAAGGCTGGCTGTTCCCGGCGACGTACACGTTCAATCCGGACGTGACGGCGCAGCAGGTCATCCAGACACTGGTCGATCGCACGGTGGCCTCACTCGACGCCGCCGGTGTGCCGGTGGAGGACCGGCAGCGGGTGCTCACGGTCGCTTCGATCATCGAGCGCGAGGCGCGCTACAAGGAGGACATGCAGAAGGTCGCGACCGTGATCGAGAACCGCATGAAGCCGGACAACCAGGAGACGTTCGGGCTGCTGCAGATGGACTCGACGGCCCAGTACGGGTACGGCGAGATGCACGACGGCACCGTCAGCTCGTCCGGGGAGGCGCTGAACGACCCGAACCCGTGGAACACGTATGTGAACACGGGTCTGCCCGTCGGCCCGATCGCAAACCCGGGGGACGCCGCCATCTCGGCGGTCATGAACCCGTCCGGCGGCGACTGGATGTACTTCGTGACGGTCAACCTCGACACGGGCGAGACCCTCTTCACGACCAATCTGAACGACCACAACCGTGCCGTCGCACAGTGGCAGGACTGGTGCGCCCAGCACCCGGACTCGGGGTGCTGAGCCCGCGGGGCGACCGTCTCGCGGTGTGGGGCGATCCGATCGCCCACAGCCGTTCGCCGCAGATCCATGCCGCCGCCTATCGCGCGCTCGGATTCGACTGGTCCTACGGCCGTGAGCAGGTGGACGCGGCCGGCTTCGCCGAGGCTCTCGCACGGCTGGATCCTTCCTGGCGCGGGCTCTCGCTGACGATGCCGCTGAAGTCGGCGGCCTTCGCCGCGGCGGCCGAGCGCGATCGGCACGCCGAGCTCACCGGTGCGGTCAACACGCTGCTCCTGGGCCCCGATGCTCCGCGCGGCTTCAACACCGATGTCGGTGGCATCGTCCGCGCGCTGGGCGACAACGGCATCGCCGAGACCCCCGCAGCCCGGATCGTCGGCGCCGGCGCCACCGCCACGTCGGCGCTGGTCGCGCTGGGCGAACGGGGCGCCGCTCGCGTGGAGGTGCTCGCCCGCAGGCCGGAGGCCGCGGCATCCCTGGTCGAACTGGGACGGATGCTGGACATCGAGGTCACGGTCTCAGCACTTGGCGCGCCGCCCCGTGCGGACGTGGCTGTCACGATCGCGACACTTCCCGGCGACGCCGCGGTGGACGGGCCAGTCGCCGACGACCTGGCGGCCTCGGGCGGCCTGCTGATGGACGTCGTCTACGGGCACTGGCCCACGGTCCTGTCGTCGGCGTGGGACCGCGCCGGGTCGCCCGCAGCGTCGGGACTCGGGATGCTGCTGCATCAGGCGCTGCTGCAGGTGCGCGTCTTCGCGACCGGCGACGCCGCCGCGGAGCTACCCGACGAGCCCCGGGTGCTGGCCGAGATGCGTCGCTCGCTGGGGGAGAGGTCTCCCGACGTAACGGGCGAGCGCGGCGTGGGAGACTAGACCAATGCTCCGCGTGCTCACGGCCGGCGAATCCCACGGCCCCGAACTCGTCGCCGTCATGGAGGGCCTGCCTTCGGGTGTCCCTGTATCGCGTGCCGCGATCCAAGCCGACCTCGCCCGCCGCAAGCTCGGCTACGGCCGCGGCTCGCGGATGAAGTTCGAGGAGGATGATCTGACGATCTCGTCCGGCGTCCGCCACGGCCTGTCGCTGGGAAGCCCGATCGCGCTGCGCGTGGGCAACACGGAATGGCCGAAGTGGGTCGAGGTCATGAGCCCCGATCCCGTCGAGCTGACCGACAAGTCCCGCGGCCGCGGAGCGGCACTCACGCGTCCACGTCCCGGTCACGCTGATCTCGTCGGCATGCAGAAGTACGACTTCGACGAGGCGCGGCCGATCCTCGAGCGCGCGAGCGCGCGCGAGACTGCGGCCCGCGTCGCACTCGGTGCCATCGCCCGCGGTTTCCTCGGAGAGCTCGGCATCCGCCTCGTCAGCCACACCCTGTCCATCGGCCCGGTCCGCGTGCCCGAGAGCTCGGCGCTGCCGTCGCCCGACGACGTCGACGCGCTCGACGCCGATCCGCTGCGGTGCTTCGACGCCGAGACGAGCGCCCGCATGGTGGCCGAGGTCGACGAGGCGCGCAAGGACGGCGACACCCTGGGCGGCATCGTCGAGGTGCTCGCGTACGGCCTGCCCCCGGGGCTGGGCTCGCACGTGCACTGGGATCGGCGCCTCGACGCGAAGCTCGCACAGGCGATCATGAGCATCCAGGCCATCAAGGGCGTCGAGGTCGGCGACGGCTTCCTCACCACGACGCGCCGAGGATCGCAGGCCCACGACGAGCTGCACGCCACGCAGGACGGCATCACCCGCTCCAGCGACAAGGCCGGCGGAACCGAGGGCGGCATGTCCACCGGCACCGTGCTGCGCGTGCGCGCCGGCATGAAGCCGATCGCGACGATCCCCAGGGCGCTGCGCACCGTCGACGTCGCGACCGGCGACACCGCGGCAGCCCACCACCAGCGCTCCGACGTGTGCGCGGTCCCGGCAGCGGGCGTCGTCGCCGAGGCGATGGTCGCGATCGTGCTCGCCGAGGTCGTGCTGGAGAAATTCGGCGGCGACAGCGTACGCGAGACCCGCCGCAACCTCGAGGGCTACCTCGCAGCGATCCCCGAGACGCTGCGCACCGCGACCGCCAGCGACGCTGGCCTCGCCGAGCATGACCTCCCCCTCTAGCGCCCTCGTCCTCATCGGCCCGATGGGCGCGGGGAAGACCAGCGTCGGCAAGCGGGTGGCGCGTGCGCTGGCGGTGCCGTTCTTCGACACCGACGCGGCCGTCTCGCGAGAGCACGGACCGATCGAGCGCATCTTCGCCGAGCACGGCGAGGCCCGCTTCCGTGAGTTCGAGCGCGCCGCGGTCGTCGACGCTCTGGCGACCGGGGGAGTGGTCTCGCTCGGGGGCGGGGCCATTCTCGACGCCGCCACGCGCGCCGATCTGGGCGCGCATCGCGTGGTGCTGCTGACCGTGGCCGCTCGTGTCGTGGTCGCGCGAGTGCACGACTCGAACCGACCGCTGCTGCAGGACGGCGATGCCGCCGCGCGCTGGTCGGCGATCTACGAACAGCGCCGACCCCTCTACGAGCAGCTGGCAGACGTGACGTTCGACACCTCCACCGGCCCGTTGCAGCACGTCGTCGACGGCATCGTCGCGTGGGTGCACGACCGCGACCACGAAGGAGCATCATGACCGACGCGACGACCATCACGGTGAGCGGTGACACCGCCGGCTACGGGATCACGGTCGGCAGCGGGGTCCTGTCGGGACT
Source organism: uncultured Actinomycetota bacterium (assembly GCA_963754635.1). Classification (GTDB taxonomy): domain Bacteria; phylum Actinomycetota; class Actinomycetes; order Actinomycetales; family Microbacteriaceae; genus Microbacterium. Next base: position 1,337,096 of record CAVWGM010000003.1, read on the forward strand.
CGGCGCCGCGCTGCCGCCCGCCGCGCGCAAGGTGCTCATCATCCACCCGCCCACCCTCGCCGCGCAGGCCGAGTCGCTGCGCATGTCGCTCAGCGCAGACCGCGAGGTGCTGCTGGCGGAGATCCCCGATGCCGAGCAGGGCAAGCGCATCGAGGTCGCCGCCTTCTGCTGGCAGGTCCTCGGCAAGGCGGACTTCACGCGTACCGACGCGATCGTCGGCTTCGGCGGCGGTGCGGTCACCGACCTCGCCGGCTTCGTCGCGGCCACGTGGCTGCGGGGCGTCGAGATCGTCCAGATCCCGACCACGGTGCTCGGCATGGTCGACGCGGCGGTCGGCGGCAAGACCGGCGTCAACACTGCCGAGGGCAAGAACCTCGTGGGCGCCTTCTGGACTCCGCGCGCTGTGCTGTGCGACCTCGACCTGCTGGAGACTCTGTCGCAGAACGAGCGGGTCGCCGGCTACGCCGAGGTCGTGAAGGCCGGCTTCATCCACGAGCCCGAGATCCTCGACCTCATCGAGGCGGATCCGCAGTCCGCGACCGATCCGCGCAGCGCCGCCTTCCGGCGCACGGTCGAGCTCGCGATCGGCATGAAGGCCGCCGTCGTCGGCGAGGACTTCCGCGAGGCGGGGCTGCGCGAGATCCTCAACTACGGTCACACCCTCGGTCACGCGATCGAGCACGCCGAGCGCTACCGCTGGCGCCACGGCGCGGCGATCTCGGTGGGCATGGTGTTCGCGGCCGAGCTGTCCCGCCTTGCGGGACGACTGCCGGATGCCGCCGCCCAGCGTCATCGCGACATCCTCACTTCGCTCGGCCTGCCGACGACGTACCGAGCCGGCGCGTGGCCGCAGCTGCTGGCCACCATGCAGCGCGACAAGAAGACCCGCGGCGGCATGCTCCGGTTCATCGTGCTCGACGACATCGCCCGCCCGACGGTCCTGCAGGCACCGGACGAGTCGCTGCTGTTCGCGGCGTACCAGGAAGTCGGCGCCTGAGCCCGAGAAGATCACCCGTCCGGGACGACGGGTCATCCACCAGGATGAGACACTGAGCCACGCGAGTCCCGCCTCGACGAACGGAGCACCCTCCCGATGAGCCTTGCGATGACGCCGGACGAAGGCGGGGTGGCGCCCCGGCAGATGGCGCTCCTCGCGCTGCCCGCGGTTCTCCTCGGTGCGTTCGCCGCGGTGATGCTGTGGGCACTCGAACAGCTGGCGGACCTGCTCGGCGGCGTGCTGTGGGAGACGATTCCCGATGCGCTGGGCGTCGATCCGAGTGGCTGGTGGATCGTGCTGATCCTGACGCTCACAGGGCTCGCCGTCGGACTCGGCCTGCAGTTCCTGCCCGGCCACGGAGGTCCCGACTCCGCGACCACAGAGCTGATCGAGCCGCCGCTGAAGCTCCGGGTGCTGCCCGGGCTCGCCGTCGTCACCGTGCTCAGCCTGGCGGGGGGTGTCAGCCTGGGACCCGAGAACCCCATCATCGCGATCAACATCGCCATCATCGTGTCGCTGTTCGCCCGGCTGATGCCGAAGGTGCCCGTCCAGGTCGCCGTCATGATCGGCGCGGCGGCCACCGTCGGCGCGCTGTTCGGCACTCCCGTCGCCGCGGCACTGCTGTTCACGGGGATCGTCGCTGCCGTCAAAGGCGGCGGCTCGCTGTGGGACAAGCTCTTCCTTCCCGTCGCCGCTGCCGGCGCGGGCGCCCTGACGATGCACCTGCTGGGCGCCCCGCCCCTCAGCTTCGGCACCCTGCCGGAGTACGGCAGCCCGCAGGCGATCGATGCGCTCACCGGGATGCTGGTCGCCTGCGCCGCCGTCGGGCTCAGCCTCGTCGCGCTGTACCTGTTCCCGATCCTGTGGCGAGCGCTGCATGCGCTCAAGCATCCGATCCTCATCCCGCTCGCCGGCGGCTTCATCCTCGGCATCCTGGGGCTCATCGGCGGTCCCATCACGATGTTCAAGGGGCTCACGCAGATCGGTGAGCTGCTTCAGGACCCGGGCGCCTACGACGGCACACAGCTCGCGATGATCGCCGGCATCAAGATCCTCGCGCTGCTCGTCGCCGCCAGCGCGCTCTTCCGCGGTGGGCGCATCTTCCCGGCCACCTTCATCGGCGTGGCGCTGGGCATGCTCGGCGCCGTGCTCATCCCCGGCATGCCGCTCGGGCTCGCGGTGGCGTGCGGGATCGCCGGCGTCGTCCTCGTGGTGGGCAGGGACGGGTGGCTCGCGATCTTCCTCGGCGTCGCCGTGCCGAACGACATCACGCTGCTGCCGATGCTGTGCCTGATCGTCCTGCCTGCCTGGCTGCTGGTGTCGCGCATGCCGCTGTTCCGCATCGTCGCACCCCCGCCGAGCCCTCGATCACCCGCTGATAGCGTGACCGCGTGACCGCGTCCCGCCGCCTCCTGCTCGTCAACGGCCCGAACCTCAATCTGCTCGGCACGCGCGAGCCGGAGATCTACGGCGCGCAGACCCTCGAGGACGCCGTGGAGCTGGCGTCCGGCACCGCAGCAGGGCTCGGCTTCCAGGTGCGCGCCGTCCAGAGCAACCACGAGGGCGTGCTCCTCGACGCCATCCACGCCGCGCGCGCGGACTGCGTCGGGATCGTCATCAACCCCGGCGGTCTCACGCACACCTCCGTGGTGCTGCGCGACGCGCTGGTCGGCGTCGGGCTCCCCGTGGCGGAGGTGCACATCTCCGACATCGCCTCGCGCGAGGCGTTCCGTCAGCACTCCTACGTCGCCGATGTCGCCATCGTCCACGTGGTCGGCGAGGGGGTCGCGGGCTACGCCACCGCGGTCTCCCGGCTCGTCGCGATCATCGCGGGGCACGACGTCGCCTGAGGCCGCCTCCCAGGCGCGGGTGCGGCATCCCGTAGAATGCACTGTCGGGCCGCGCTCGCCCACCTCTCCTCACGAACGGAACTCCATCCCCATGGCATCCACCGCAGACATCAAGAACGGCGTCGTCCTGAACATCGACGGGCAGCTCTGGAGCGTCGTGGAATTCCAGCACGTCAAGCCCGGCAAGGGTGGCGCGTTCGTCCGCACCAAGCTCAAGAACGTCATGACCGGCAAGGTCGTCGACAAGACGTACAACGCCGGCACGAAGATCGACATCCAGAACGTCGATCGCCGCGACTTCACCTACCTCTACAACGACGGCGACAACTACGTCTTCATGGACATCGCCGACTACGACCAGGTCAACGTTCCGGCCGCCACCGTCGGTGACGCCGCGAACTTCCTGCTCGAGAACCAGCAGGTCACCATCGCCACCAACAACGGCACCCCGCTGTACGTCGACCTGCCGGCCTCGGTCGTGCTCGAGATCACGTACACCGAGCCGGGCCTGCAGGGCGACCGCTCGTCCGCCGGAACAAAGCCCGCGACGGTCGAGACCGGCTACGAGATCCAGGTGCCGCTGTTCGTCGAGTCCGGCACGAAGGTCAAGGTGGACACCCGCACGGGCGACTACCTCGGCCGCATCTCCTGACCCTCGGTGTCCTTCAGATGAGCGCTCGCAGCAAGGCGCGCAAGCGCGCCCTCGACATCCTCTTCCAAGCCGACGTGCGCGGAGAGGACCTCTCCGCGATGCTTGCGGCCGAAGCCAAGCGCGCGGCCGGCGAGCCCGCCCGTGAGGCCTCGTGGCTGTACGCCCGTGAACTCGTCGACGGCGTGATCGACAACCGCGAGGCGATCGACGAGCAGATCACCACGTTCGCCAAGGACTGGTCACTGGCCCGCATGCCCGCCGTCGACCGCGCCGTGCTGCGCATCGCCGTGTGGGAGATCCTCTACAACGACGAGGTGCCCGCTGCCGTCGCGATCGACGAGGCGGTGGAGCTCGCGAAGGAGTTCTCCACCGACGACTCCGGCTCGTTCGTCCACGGAGTCCTCGCCCGCATCGCGCGCGCCTCCTGACGACGGGGCGAATGCGCGCCGGTGAGGACGCAAGCCCCTCGTGGCGGTCCGTTCTCGCGTCGCCCGCGCCGGACGGCCAGGGGCGAGGCGCGGTCCCGCTGGCGCTCGGCGTGGAGCTTCGGCAGCGCGTGCGCCGCTCGAGCTGGACGGCGGCGCGTGCCGAGACCGCGACACCGCGGGGGATCGGCCGATCCGCCGCGGAGGTGCTGCTGGGGCTCCGGCCGCTGGAGCGCAGCCGTCGCACCGAGGCCTGGATCAAGGGCGATGTGTCATGGGATGCGCTGCGTCGCCCCGGCCACGCCTGGGACCCGGCACAGGCCCGCTGGTTCGCCGAGCTGCACAGCATCGGCCGCGACATGCGGCTGTTCGGCACGTTCTCGGACGCGTCGGAGTGGCTGACCCTCGACGACATCGAGTCCAGCCTCTTCTGGCCGCACCTGCGGGCGGCGCCGGGTGTCGGCATCCCGCTCGTGCCCACCACGCGTGATCAGTCGGTCACCCTGGCCGGAGCGGCCGAGGTCGTCCTGCATGCCGAGCGCGTGCGCGGTGGCTTGCAGCTCGACGCACGGCTCACGGTCGACGGCGAGGAAGCCGGCTCGGCGCAGGTGCGCCCGGTAGGCCGCACCGGCGCGTACCGGTTCTCGGTGCGCAGCGGCCGGATCGAGGTCACGCTGGCCGAGGTCGCCCTCGCGGACCCGCTGCGGGCGCTGCTGGCCGGGGGATCGCCGGTCTCGGTGCCTCCGGCGGAGACCGACGAGTTCGTCCGCGATCATCTGCCGCGTCTGGCTCGACAGGGCTTCGTGCGGGCGCCGGGCATCGACATCCCGCCCACTCCGCGTCCGCGACTGATCCTGACCGTGCGGTTCTCGCCCGCGCACCGGCTCGACTTCGACTTCGCGTGGCGGTACGGGCAGGACGAGACGCTGCCGTGGGCGGCGACGCGCGGCTCGGACCGCGATGGCGTGGCGGAGGCCGGCATCCGGGGGCGAGTCGAGGCGGCGTGGTCGGCGGTCGCGGTGGCGCCGTTCGCGGCATCCGGCTCCCTCGCCGGGATGGAGGCAGCGGAGTTCGCCGCCGACGTGCTGCCCGCCATGGAGACGCTCGCCGACGTCTCGGTGGCCATCGTCGGCGAGCGCCCCCGCTATCGCGAGCTCACCGGCGACCCGCACGTGTCGGTCTCGACGGTCGAGAGCGCCGACCCGGACTGGTTCGATCTCGGAGTCATCGTCACGATCGACGGGCGCACGATCCCCTTCGCCCCGCTGTTCACCGCGCTCTCGCACGGCCGGCGCAAGCTTCTGCTGAGCGACGGCGGGTACTTCTCGCTCGCGCACCCCGCTCTGCAGCGGCTCAAGGACCTCATCGAAGAGGCCGGGGAGCTGACGGAGTGGGAGACGGGACCGCGCATCAGCCGCTATCAGACCGACCTCTGGGCCGACTTCGAGGATCTCGCCGACGAGTCGCAGCCGGCGCGCAGCTGGCGGGCGACCGCCGCGGGCCTGCGCGATGTCGATGCCGTGCCGACCACGCCGCTGCCATCGGGCCTGCGCGCACAGCTGCGGCCGTACCAGCGCGACGGCTTCGACTGGCTCGCCTTCCTCTGGAGGCACCGCCTCGGCGGCGTGCTCGCGGACGACATGGGTCTGGGAAAGACGCTCCAGATGCTGGCGCTCATCGCGTACACCCGCGAGGTCGGGGAGGACCGGCCGTTCCTCGTCGTGGCGCCCACGTCGGTGCTCTCGACGTGGCGTGAGGAGGCGGCGCGCTTCACCCCCGACCTGCGCGTCGCCGTCATCGACTCGACCCGGGCCAAGCGCTCCGGACCGAGGTCGGCGGCGGTCGCGTCCGTCGACGTCGTGATCACCTCGTACGCACTGCTCCGGCTCGACGAGCCCGAGTTCGCCGCCCGGGACTGGGCGGGCCTCGTCCTCGACGAGGCTCAATTCGTCAAGAACAGCCAGACCAAGACGTACCGGGCGGCGCGCGACCTGCGCGCGGACGTCACGTTCACGATCACGGGAACGCCGATCGAGAACAGCCTCACCGAGCTGTGGTCGCTCCTCTCGCTGAGTGCGCCCGGACTCTTCCCCTCGGCACGCCGCTTCCGCGAGGACTACGTGGGACCCATCGAGGCGGGACGGGTGCCCGAGAACCAGGTCGGCGGCGACTACCGCGCGGGCCGGCTCGCACGCCTGCGCCGGCGCATCCGTCCCCTGGTGCTGCGACGCACCAAAGAGGTCGTGGCGGCGGAGCTGCCCGCCAAGCAGGAGCAGCACATCCGCATCGAGCTGTCGGCCGCCCACCGGGCGCTCTACGACACCGTGCTCCAGCGGGAGCGCCAGAAGGTCCTGGGGCTGCTCGACGACCTCGATCGCAACCGGTTCATCGTCTTCCGCTCCCTGACGCTGCTGCGCATGCTGAGCCTGGCCCCGCAGCTCGTCGACCCCGCCGACGCCCACATCGTCCCCAGCAAGATCTCCGCACTGTTCGAACAGCTCGACGAGGTCATCGCCGAGGGACACCGCGCGCTCGTCTTCAGTCAGTTCACCTCGTTCCTGGGCCTCGTCGCCGCGCGGCTCGAGGAGCGCGGCATCCGCTATGCGTATCTCGACGGGTCGACACGGGATCGGGATGCCGCGATCGCGGCGTTCCGCGAGGGTGACGCGCCGGTCTTCCTCATCAGCCTCAAAGCGGGGGGATTCGGGCTCACCCTCACCGAGGCGGACTACGTGTTCCTGCTCGACCCCTGGTGGAACCCCGCGGTCGAGGCGCAGGCGGTCGACCGTGCGCATCGCATCGGCCAGACCCGCAGCGTGATGGTGTACCGGCTCATCGCGAGCGGCACCATCGAAGAGAAGGTCATGGCCCTTCAGCAGCGCAAGGCCGCGCTCTTCCGTGCCGTGATGGGCGACGACGAGCTGTTCGGCCGGTCCCTCACCGCCGAGGACATCCGTGGGCTGCTCGACCCCTGACACGAGGCGTCCGGCCCTCTCGTAGACTTGCTGAGGAAGGAGCGACCATGCGCATCACGGGCCTCGGCCACGCCGGAATGTTCATCGAGACGGCAGGGGGAAGCATCCTCTGCGACCCGGTGATCGGTCCCACCTTCTTCGGATCGTGGTTTCCGTTCCCCGACAACCGCGGGCTCGACTGGCAGAAGTACGGCAACGCCGACTTCCTCTACATCTCGCACCGGCACCGCGACCACTTCGACCCGGCGCTCATGCGGCGGCACATCCCGCAGAGCATCAAGGTCCTCCTGCCGGACTACCCGACCGACGAGCTCGAGCAGGACCTGCGAAAGCACGGGTACGACAACATCGTCTACACGCAGGCGGGCGTCCCCCTCGAGTTCGGTCCGCTGAAGGTCATGGTGACCCCGCTGCGGGCGCCGAGCGACGGCCCGATCGGCGACTCGTCGCTCAGCGTCGACGACGGCACGGCGAGCATCCTGAACCAGAACGACTCCCATCCGCTCGACCTCGACAAGCTGCTGTCCTTCGGAAAGCCCGAGGCGTACTTCACCCAGGTCTCCGGAGCCATCTGGTGGCCCATGGTCTACGACCTGCCGCAGGACGCGAAGCAGAACTTCGCCAAGCTCAAGCGCGACGCGCAGAACAAGCGCGCGATGTACTACATCGACAAGGTCGACGCCGAGCACGTGTTCCCGATGGCCGGCCCGCCGATGTTCCTGCGCGACGAGCTTTTCACGTACAACGGGCAGGGTCTGGACAACGACTCGATCTTCACGGATCAGCGCGAGTTCCTCGCCCACATGGGCGAGGTTCGTCCCGACCAGAAGGGCTACGAGTTCCTTCCGGGAACGGTCGTCGAACTGAACGACGGCGAGCTGTCCGTCACCCAGACGCTCTACACGGATGCCGAGATCGACCGGATCTTCGACGACAAGTGGTCGTACCTCGCCGAGCAGCGCGACTCGCGGCAGGCTGAGCTCCGCGCCGAGGAGGCCACTCGCGCGCCCGTCCTGCCCCCGGCGGAGATGCTCGCGGCCATCAAGGAGTGGTGGGAGCCGCTGCTGCGGCGTGCCCGCACGATCCGCAACGGCGTGGGCGGCGTGGTGCGCTTCCGCATCGGCGACCTCGACATGGTCGTGGACTTCCCGAAGGCCAAGGTGCGGGAGTACGCGGGGGAGGAGTGCATCTACTGGTACACGATCCCGGCCGATCTGGTCTCGACGAACATCGCCGACCACGAGATCGACTGGTCGAACTCGATCTTCCTCTCGATGCAGTTCGCGGTCGGTCGCAGCGGCAAGTTCAACGAGTTCCTGACGACCTTCCTGAAGTGCCTGTCACGCGACCGCATCGAGTACGTCGAGAACTGGTACGCCGAGCAGACGGATCAGACCGAGGACGCCCAGCTGGGCGAGTGGGTCGTGCAGCGGCGATGCCCGCACCTGCGCGCCGACCTCACGAAGACGGCCAAGATCGAGGACGGCGTCCTCACGTGCTCGCTGCACGACTGGAAGTGGGACCTGGCCAGCGGCCGGTGCCTCACGAGCCAGGGGCACCCGATCCGCGCGTCGCACACGGATCAGAGCGGAGCGCCCGTGCCGGAGTCGGCATCGGCACCGGTCGCATGAGAGAGCACTGCTAGGCTGGACGACGATCACAGCAACCTTTAACACCGTCCCGTGAGGCGGAGAAGGGAGCGGCGGATGAGCACGCGCACCGTGCTGCACGAGGCCGACATCGCCCGAGCGCTGACCCGCATCTCTCACGAGATCCTGGAGTCCAACCGGGGATCGGACGGCCTCGTCCTCCTGGGAATCCCCACTCGCGGCGTCACCCTCGCGAACCGCATCGGCGCGCTCATCGAGCAGTTCGGCGGCGCGCCGGTGGCCGTCGGCGCCCTCGACGTCACGATGTACCGCGACGACCTGCATCGCAATCCCACGCGCGCCCCCCAGCCCACCGCGATCCCGCCGGGCGGCATCGACGGCAAGGTGGTCGTGCTCGTGGACGACGTGCTGTTCTCCGGTCGCAGCATCCGCTCCGCCCTCGACGCCCTGCAGGACATCGGCCGGCCCACCGCCGTGCGCCTGGCGACGCTGATCGACCGTGGTCATCGCGAGCTGCCGATCCGCCCCGACTTCGTCGGCAAGAACCTGCCGAGCTCGCGGGACGAGCGGGTGAACGTGCGCCTGTCCGAGATCGACGGCGCGGACGAGGTGACGATCGGATCATGAGGCACCTGCTCGACACCAAGACCCTCTCGCGCGAAAGTGCCCTGCGCATCCTCGACGTCGCCGAGGACATGGCCGACACCCAGCAGCGTGAGGTGAAGAAGCTCCCCACCCTGCGCGGCAAGACCGTCGTCAACCTCTTCTTCGAGGACTCCACCCGCACCCGGATCTCGTTCGAGGCCGCCGCGAAGCGTCTCTCCGCGGACGTCATCAACTTCTCGGCGAAGGGCTCGAGCGTCTCGAAGGGGGAGTCGCTGCAGGACACCGCCCAGACGCTGCAGGCGATGGGCGCCGACGCCGTCGTCATCCGCCACGGCGCCTCGGGCGCACCGCGCACGCTGGCGACGAGCGGCTGGATCACCGCCGGGGTCGTCAACGCCGGTGACGGAACGCATGAGCATCCCACGCAGGCGCTGCTGGATGCGTTCACGATCCGCAAGCGACGGTTCGGCGACGACAGTCGCGGGCGGGACCTCGCCGGGGTCAAGGTCACGATCGTCGGGGACATCCTGCACTCGCGGGTCGCCCGTTCGAACGTCTGGCTGCTGGACACCCTGGGCGCCGACGTGACGCTCGTCGCGCCGCCGACCCTCGTTCCCCAGGACGTCTCGGCGTGGCCCGCCCGCATCGTGTACGACCTCGACGAGGCCATCGCGGGGGCACCGGACGCGCTGATGATGCTGCGCATCCAGCTGGAGCGGATGAACGCCGCGTATTTCCCCACTGAACGGGAGTATTCCCGCCGCTGGGGGCTCGACGCACGGCGACTCGCGGCGCTCGGTGCCGATAGCATTGTGATGCACCCCGGTCCGATGAACCGGGGTCTCGAGATCTCCGCAGAAGCCGCGGATTCGGCCCGCTCGACGGTGCTCGAGCAGGTCGCCAACGGCGTCTCGGTGCGCATGGCCGTGCTCTACCTGCTCCTGGCGGGCGCGGAGCGCGGCGAAGACCCCCTGCGGGCACAGAGAAGGAGAACGCACGATGAGCGTGTCTCGAGACGCCGGTTCCACCGGCCCGGCGGCGACCGAGACGCTGCTCTTCCGCGGTGCGCAGCTGGAGGGCTCCGGCGCGGCCGACCTGCTCGTCGAAGGCGGTCGCATCGTCGAGGTCGGTCCTGGCCTCAGCCGCGCCGGCGCGACGCGTGGTCGACGCCGCACGGACTCATCGCCCTGCCCGGCCTCGTCGATCTGCACACGCACTTGCGCGAGCCCGGGTACGAGGCATCCGAGACGATCCTGAGCGGGTCGCGCGCGGCCGCCGCCGGCGGCTACACCGCGGTCTTCGCGATGCCGAACACCTCGCCGGTCGCCGACACTGCGGGCGTCGTCGAGCAGGAGCTCGCCCTGGGCGAGGCCGCGGGCTACGTGACCGTGCAGCCGATCGGCGCCGTCACTGTCGGGCAGAAGGGCGAGCGGCTCGCCGAACTGGGCGCGATGGCAGACTCCCGCGCCCGCGTCCGCGTGTTCAGCGACGACGGGTTCTGCGTGTGGGACCCGCTGATCATGCGACGGGCGCTCGAGTACGTGAAGGCCTTCGACGGAGTCATCGCGCAGCACGCCCAGGACCCGCGCCTGACGGAGGGCGCCCAGATGAACGAGGGCGCGGTCTCCGCCGAGCTCGGCCTCGCCGGGTGGCCCGCCGTCGCCGAGGAGTCGATCATCGCGCGCGACGTGCTGCTGGCCGAGCACGTCGGATCGCGCCTGCACGTGTGCCACCTCTCGACCGCCGGGTCGGTGGAGATCATCCGCTGGGCGAAGCGCCGCGGGGTCGACGTCACAGCCGAGGTCACCCCCCACCACCTGCTCCTCACGGATGAGCTCGTGCGCGACTACGACGCCCGCTTCAAGGTGAATCCGCCGCTGCGGCGGGAGGAGGACGTGCTCGCCGTCCGTGAGGGACTCGCCGACGGCACGATCGACATCGTCGCCACCGACCACGCGCCGCACCCGGCTGAGGCGAAGGCGTGCGAGTGGCACGCCGCCGCCAACGGCATGGTGGGCCTCGAGAGCGCGCTGCGCGTCGTGCAGCAGTCCATGGTCGACACCGGCCTGATCACCTGGGGCGACGTCGCGCGGGTGATGTCGCGAGAGCCCGCGCGGATCGGCCGCCTCACCGGACACGGCACCCCGCTGACCCCCGGGCACGCGGCGTCGCTGACCTTCTACGATCCCTCACCGGTGCGCGCCTTCACCACCGAGGACCTGCACGGTCGCAGCGTCAATTCGCCCTACCTCGGCCGTGAGCTTCCCGGCGAGGTGCGGTGGACGCTGCACCAGGGCACCGTGACCGTCGCCGACGGTGCGCTGCTGGACGCCCCCGGGGTGCGCGCATGACCCGTGAAGGCGCGCTGCTCGTCATCATCCTCGCGGCGGTGGCGCTGCTCGGCCTGCTCGCGTGGGCCTGGATGCGGCGCACGCGCCGTGACTCCGGCCTCGCCGCTCCGGTCGGGGAGGCGCCCGCAGACGCCACCACGACGGCCGTCCTCCCCGCCCTGTACGTCGCGACGACACGTCACGGCGAACCGCTCGAGCGCCTGGCGATCCGCGGACTCGCGTTCCGGTCACGCGTCGAGATCACGGTGACCGACCGGGGCGTCGCCCTCGACCTCACCGGTCAGCCCCGCGTGTTCCTCGACACGTCCCGCCTCGTCGAGGTTGCACAGGCGACGGTCGCGATCGACCGCGTCGTCGAGCGCGACGGTCTCGTGCGGCTCTCATGGCGCACCGATGACGGCACCGTCGTCGACTCCTATCTCCGCCCGCAGGATGCCTCGGCCCGTGCGCTGGCCGACTCCATCGCCGGCATCCTCACCCCCACCCAGACGGGAACCGACGCATGACCTCCCTGTTCCAGTCCGATCCCGCCGTGCTCGTCCTCGAGGACGGCACGCGCCACATCGGCCGCGCCTACGGCGCACGTCGGCACGACCCTCGGCGAAGTGGTCTTCTCGACCGGCATGACCGGCTATCAGGAGACGCTCACCGACCCGTCCTACGCCGGCCAGATCGTCCTGCAGACCGCGCCGCACATCGGCAACACCGGCATGAACGACGAGGATCCCGAGTCCCGCCGCATCTGGGTGTCGGGCTACATCGTGCGCGACCCCTCCCGTGTCGTGTCCAACTGGCGCGCCGACGAGTCGCTCGATGACGCGCTCGAGAGCGACGGGGTCGTCGGCATCAGCGGCATCGACACGCGGGCGGTCACGCGCCACATCCGCTCGGCGGGAAGCATGCGCGGCGGGATCTTCTCCGGCGAGGCCGCGACCCTGTCCGCCGAGCAGCAGCTGCAGCTCGTGCGCGAAGCGCCGTCCATGGCCGGTCGCAACCTGTCCGCCGAGGTGTCGGTGGCTGCTGCCGAGGTGACGCCCGCGACGGGGGAGCGGATCGGGAACCTCGCGGTGCTCGACCTCGGCGTCAAGCAGGCCACGATCGACAACCTCGCCTCGCGCGGCTTCGACGTCCACGTGCTGCCGCAGGACGTCACGATCGATCGAGCTCCGCGCCATCGACCCCGTCGCCGTCTTCTACTCCAACGGCCCCGGCGACCCGGCGGCCTCCGGTGACCACGTCGAGCTGCTGCGCGGCGTGCTCGACGAGGGCCTGCCGTTCTTCGGCATCTGCTTCGGCAACCAGCTGCTCGGCCGTGCCCTCGGCCTCGGCACCTTCAAACTGCCGTTCGGGCACCGCGGCATCAACCAGCCCGTGCTCGACAAGTCGACCGGCCGGGTCGAGATCACCGCCCACAACCACGGCTTCGCGGTGGAGGCGCCCATCGACGGCGAGTTCGACAGCCCCAACGGGTACGGCCGCGTCGAGGTGAGCCACGTCGGCCTCAACGACAACGTCGTCGAGGGACTGCGCGCTCTCGACATCCCCGCCTTCTCGGTGCAGTACCACCCCGAGGCCGCCGCCGGACCGCACGATGCCAACTACCTCTTCGACCGCTTCCGCGACCTCGTCGTCGCAACCCTGAAGGACAAGAATGCCTAAGCGCGACGACATCAACTCCGTCCTCGTGATCGGCTCCGGCCCGATCGTGATCGGCCAGGCGTGCGAGTTCGACTACTCGGGCACGCAGGCCTGCCGTGTGCTCCGCGAGGAGGGTGTCCGCGTCATCCTGGTCAACTCCAACCCGGCGACGATCATGACGGACCCCGACTTCGCCGACGCGACGTACATCGAGCCGATCACCTGGCAGGTCATCGAGACGATCATCGCCAAGGAGAAGCCCGACGCGATCCTGCCCACCCTGGGCGGCCAGACCGCGCTCAACGCGGCGATCGACCTGCACAACCACGGGATCCTCGAGAAGTACGACGTCGAGCTCATCGGCGCGAACTTCGAGGCGATCAACAAGGGCGAGGACCGCCAGATCTTCAAGCAGCTCGTGCTCGACGCGGGAGCAGATGTCGCGGCATCCCGCATCGCCCACACGATGGACGAGGTGCTCGCAGCCGCCGACGAGCTCGGCTACCCGCTCGTCGTGCGCCCGTCCTTCACGATGGGCGGCCTCGGCTCGGGCTTCGCCTACGACGAGAAGGACCTCCGCCGCATCGCCGGCGCGGGACTGCGCGACTCGCCGACCACCGAGGTGCTGCTCGAGGAGTCCATCCTCGGGTGGAAGGAGTACGAGCTCGAGCTCATGCGCGACACGGCCGACAACACCGTCGTCGTCTGCTCGATCGAGAACGTCGACCCCGTCGGCGTGCACACCGGCGACTCGATCACCGTCGCCCCGGCCCTGACGCTCACCGACCGCGAATACCAGAAGCTCCGCGACATCGGCATCGACATCATCCGCGCCGTGGGGGTGGACACCGGCGGCTGCAACATCCAGTTCGCCGTCGACCCGAGCAACGGACGCATCATCGTCATCGAGATGAACCCGCGCGTGTCGCGGTCCTCCGCCCTGGCCTCCAAGGCGACCGGCTTCCCGATCGCCAAGATCGCCGCGAAGCTCGCGATCGGCTATCGCCTCGACGAGATCCCGAACGACATCACCAAGGTCACTCCGGCGAGCTTCGAGCCGACGCTGGACTACGTCGTGGTCAAGGTGCCCCGCTTCAACTTCGAGAAGTTCCCGGCGGCCGACACCACGCTCACCACCACCATGAAGTCGGTCGGCGAGGCGATGGCCATCGGCCGCAACTACGCGACGGCGCTGCAGAAGGCGCTGCGCTCGCTCGAGAAGCGCGGCTCGAGCTTCCACTGGGGCGACGAGACGCGCTCCGCCGCCGAGCTGCTGCGAGATCGCGAAGACGCCCACGGACGGCCGCATCGTCGTGCTGCAGCAGGCGCTGCGGAGGGGGGCCACCGTCGAGCAGGCGTTCGAGGCCACCGGGATCGACCCGTGGTTCCTCGACCAGATGGTGCTGATCAACGAGGTCGCCGAGCACGTCCGTCAGGCGGAGGAGCTGGATGCCGCGACCCTTCTCATCGCCAAGGAGCACGGCTTCAGCGACGTGCAGATCGCGCAGCTGCGCGGCCTGGACGAGGAGGCGGTGCGCGGCATCCGTCACGGCTTCGACCTGCGCCCGGTGTTCAAGACCGTCGACACGTGCGCGGGGGAGTTCCCGGCGCTCACGCCGTACCACTACTCCAGCTACGACTTCGAGACCGAGGTCACGCCGTCGGAGCGGACCAAGATCGTCATCATCGGCTCGGGCCCGAACCGGATCGGCCAGGGCGTCGAGTTCGACTACTCATGCGTTCACGCCTCGTTCGCCCTGTCGGACGCCGGGTACGAGACCGTCATGGTCAACTGCAACCCCGAGACCGTGTCGACCGACTACGACACGTCCGACCGGCTGTACTTCGAGCCGCTGACGCTCGAGGACGTGCTCGAGGTGCTCCACGCCGAGGCGCAGTCCGGCCGGATCCTCGGCGTCATCTGCCAGCTCGGCGGCCAGACGCCGCTCGGCCTGGCGAAGGGCATCGAGGACGCCGGCTACAACATCCTCGGCACCAAGCCCGCTGCGATCGACCTGGCGGAGGAGCGCGAGCTCTTCTCCCAGCTCCTGGACCGCGCCGGCCTCGTCGCGCCGCGCAACGGCACCGCGATCGACGCCGAGGGAGCGGTGGTCATCGCCGAGGAGATCGGCTACCCCGTGCTCGTGCGCCCCAGCTTCGTGCTCGGCGGCCGCGGCATGGAGATCGTGTACTCGACCGAGGCACTGCGGGAGTACTTCGTCCGCACCGCAGGAGAGGTCATCGTCGAGCAGGGCAAGCCGCTGCTCGTGGACCGCTTCCTCGACGACGCCATCGAGATCGACGTCGACGCGCTGTTCGACGGCGAGGAGCTCTACATCGGCGGCGTGATGGAGCACCTCGAGGAGGCCGGCATCCACTCGGGAGACTCCAGCTGCACGCTGCCCCCGGTGAGCCTCGGGCGCAGCGACATCGACCGCGTCCGCATCGCGACGCACGCGATCGCCGAGGGCGTCGGCGTCCGGGGCCTCCTCAACGTGCAGTTCGCGATCTCGGCGGGCGTGCTCTACGTCATCGAGGCGAACCCACGCGCCAGCCGCACCGTGCCCTTCGTCTCGAAGGCGCTCGGCATCCCGCTGGCCAAGGCCGCCGCGCGCGTCATGGCGGGATCCTCGATCGCGGAGCTCAAGAGCGAGGGGCTGCTGCCCCCGCAGGACGGCTCGCGCGTGCCGCTGGACGCCCCGGTGGCCGTGAAGGAGGCCGTGCTCCCGTTCAAGCGGTTCCGCACCGCGGACGGTCAGACGGTGGACTCGGTCCTCGGCCCGGAGATGCGCTCGACCGGTGAGGTGATGGGCATCGACCGCGACTTCCCGACCGCGTTCGCCAAGTCACAGGAGGCCGCGTACGGCGGCATGCCGCTGGAGGGAACCGTCTTCATCTCGGTCGCCGACAGCGACAAGCGCGCGGTGATCCTCCCGGCCCACCGCCTGCAGGAGCTCGGCTACACCCTCGTCGCGACGGAGGGCACCGCCGAGATCCTCGCCCGCAACGGCATCGCCGTCACCGTCGTGAGCAAGTACTCCGAGACACAGGAGTCGGGCGCGACGAACATCGTCGACCTGATCAACGCCGGCGAGATCGACATCGTGGTGAACACGCCCAGCGGCGGCACCGCGCGCGCGGACGGCTACGAGATCCGCGCGGCCGCCGTGGCCGGTGACAAGGCGCTGTTCACGACGATGGCCGTACTCGGCGCCGCCGTCAGCGCGCTGCCCGCGCTGCGTGCCGGGTTCGACGTCCGGAGCCTGCAGGAGTACGCCGCGGACCGGGCGGCTCGAGCGTGACCTCGTTCGGCGCCCGGGTCGCCGCTGCGCGGCAGGCCTACGGCCCGCTGTGCGTCGGCATCGATCCGCATGAGACGCTCCTGGCGGAGTGGGGATTGGATGCCTCGGCCGCCGGTGCCCGGCAGTTCGGTCTTCGCGTCGTCGGCGCTGCCGCCGGACGCGTCGGAGTCGTCAAGCCGCAGGTCGCCTTCTTCGAGCGCTACGGCGCCGCCGGCTTCGCGGCACTCGAGGACGTGCTGCGCGAAGCGCGCGAGGCGGGTCTGCTGGTCATCGCGGATGCGAAGCGCGGCGACATCGGCACGACCATGGACGGCTACGCGGCCGCCTGGCTGACGCCGGGGGCGCCGCTGGAGGCCGACGCGCTGACGCTCAGCCCCTATCTCGGGGCGGAGTCGCTGCGCGCGACGCTGACCACGGCGATCCGCCATGACAAGGGCGCGTTCGTGCTCGCCGCGACGAGCAACAGCGAGGCCTTCTCGCTGCAGAGCGCACAGGTCGTGGACGTGGCCTCGGCCGACGGGCAGTCCGTGGCCGAGCGCGTCGCGCGCGACATCGCGTGGGTGAACGGGTCGGCGGCCTTCGCCGGCACCCTGGGACCGGTCGGACTCGTCGTCGGCGCCACCGTCGACCGCGTCGCACTGGGGCTGAGCGACGACGCGCTGCGAGGGGCGCCCATCCTCGCTCCGGGCTTCGGCGCGCAGGGCGCCGAGCCGCGGGATCTGCCGGCCCTCTTCGGGCCCGTCGCCGGCAACGTCATCGCCTCCGAGAGCCGGAGCATCCTCTCCGCGGGTCCGGATCGCCTCGCCGCGCGGATCGCCGAGCGGTCCGCGATGTACGGGGAGGCCGGCCGTGGCTGAGCAGCGAGCCGCAGCGTCGCGACCTCCCGAGGTCGACCGTGCCGCAGCATCACGCCGTGCCGTCGCCGCCCGCCGAGAGCGCGCCGCTCTGAAGAAGGATGTCGCCACGCGCGTCATCACCCCGCAGGAGCTGCTGCGACGGGCTCTCGCCGCGCCGGACTCGCCGGCGGGCGCGATGCGCGTGACCGAGTTCCTGACCGCCATCCCGGCGATCGGCGAGGGCAAGCGCGACCGCATCCTCCAGGACCTCGGCATCTCGCCGGTCAAGCGGCTGGGCGGGTTGGGCTCACGTCAGCGCGGTGAGCTGCGGGCGTTCCTCGACGAGCGCTGGCCCGAGCTCCAGCCGCGCGACGGCCGCAGCCGTCTGGTGGTCCTCGCCGGCCCGACGGCCGTCGGGAAGGGCACGGTCGCCGCGCACATCAAGGCGCATCACCCCGAGATCCATCTGTCGGTCTCGGCGACCACGCGGTCACCGCGCCCGGGCGAGGTCGACGGTGAGCACTACTTCTTCGTCGACGACGCCGAGTTCGACCGGCTGATCGCCGCGGGCGAGCTGCTCGAGTACGCGACGGTGCACAACGCGCACCGCTACGGCACGCCGCGGGGTCCGATCGAGCGCGTGCTCGCCGAGGACCGCACGGCGCTCCTCGAGATCGACCTGCAGGGCGCGCGTCAGGTGCGCGCCGCGGATCCGTCAGCCTCTTGGTCTTCCTGCTGCCGCCCAGCTGGGACGAGCTGGTGCAGCGGCTGGTCGGGCGTGGGACCGAAGGCGAGGAGGAACGCGCAAGACGACTGCGTACCGCGAAGACCGAACTCGCCTCCCAGGGGGAGTTCGACTACCGCGTCGTCAACGACGACGTGGCCCGCGCTGCCGCCGAAGTGGCCCGCCTTGCACGTTGAGAGCGCCCCGGGGGCGTAGAATGGCTGGATGCCTCGGTTCGTCCGTGGCTCCGAAACCTTTCCACCCGTCATCCGATCCAGGAGGATTCCCATGGCCGGAACGAACCAGGGCATCATCGAGCCCCCCATCGACAGCCTTCTCGAGAAGGTGGACTCCAAGTACCAGCTGGTGATCTTCGCGTCCAAGCGTGCGCGCCAGATCAACGACTACTACTCCGACCTGCACGAGGGCAACCTCTTCGACAACGTCGGCCCGCTGGTCGACTCCACCGTCGAGGACAAGCCGCTGACGATCGCGATGCACGAGATCCACGAGGACAAGCTCCGCCTTCGTCCCATCGAATAAGACCATTACCCCTGATGCCCTCGGCAGCCGACGTTGTCGGCCACCGGGGGCATACTGGTGCCTGCACTCTTCCGATCTGGAGCATCGATGACCGACCTGCGGCTGTTCACGTCCGAATCCGTCACCGAGGGGCACCCCGACAAGATCTGCGACCAGATCTCGGACAGCATCCTCGACGCCATCCTCGCCGAGGACCCGCGCGGCCGCGTGGCCGTCGAGACGCTGGTGACCACGGGGCTCGTCCACGTCGCCGGCGAGGTCTCGACGTCGGCGTACGTAGAGATCCCGGCGCTCGTCCGGGCCGTGGTCAACCGCATCGGCTACACCTCGAGCGAGACCGGCTTCGACGGCGACTCCTGCGGCGTGAGCGTGTCGATCGGCGCCCAGTCCAGCGACATCGCCGCCGGCGTCGACAAGGCGTTCGAGCGTCGCGAGGACGGCTCCGAGGATCCGCACGATCTGCAGGGCGCGGGCGACCAGGGCATCATGTTCGGCTACGCCACGACCGAGACGCCGCAGCTGATGCCGATGGCGGCATGGACCGCCCACCGGATGGCCGAGCGCCTCGCCGAGGTGCGACGCTCGGGCGAGCTGCCGTTCCTCCGCCCCGACGGCAAGACGCAGGTGACCCTCGGGTACGACGGTCACACTCCGCGCACCGTGGACTCCGTGGTGCTGTCCACGCAGCACCAGCCCGACATCTCGCAGAAGGCGCTCCGCGCCGCCGTTCGCGCCGAGGTCATCGACCCCGTGCTCGAGGCGACCGGACTCGAGCTTCCCGACGTGAAGTTCTACATCAACCCGGCCGGACCGTTCGTCACGGGCGGGCCCAAGGGCGACGCCGGCCTGACCGGCCGCAAGATCATCATCGACACCTACGGCGGGGCATCCCGCCACGGCGGTGGCGCGTTCAGCGGGAAGGACCCGTCGAAGGTGGATCGCTCCGCGGCGTACGCGATGCGCTGGGTGGCCAAGAACGCCGTGGCCGCCGGACTCGCCGAGCGACTCGAGGTGCAGGTCGCCTACGCGATCGGCAAGGCCAAGCCGGTCGGGCTCTACGTCGAGACCTTCGGCACCGGGCGGGTCTCGGATGAGGCCATCACGCGCGCCATCCTCGATGTGTTCGACCTGCGCCCCAAGGCCATCATCGACCAGCTCGACCTGCTGCGCCCGATCTACGCCAAGACGGCCGCCTACGGTCACTTCGGCCGTGAGCTGCCCGAGTTCACGTGGGAACGCACCGACCGCGCCGACGACCTGCGCAGCGCCGCAGGCCTGTGACCCGAGACCGGATCCGCCGAGCGGGAGCGGCCGGAGTGCCGGCATGACCTCCCGGCGGGTCGCGCGTGTGCTCATCGACTCACCGCTGCCGCAGCTGGATCGGCTGTTCGACTACGCCATCCCCGAGCACCTCGCCGCCGACGCGATCGCGGGCGTGCGGGTGCGCGTGCCGCTGCGCACGGCGGGACGCATGGTCGACGGGTACCTCGTCGACGTGGGGGAGCCCGACGAGTCGGATCGCCCGCTCTCCGAGCTCGATGCCGTCGTCTCGCCGGTACCGGTGCTGACTCCCGGTCTGTACTCGCTCGCGCGCCGTTGCGCCGACCGCGCGGCCGGTTCCGCAGGCGACATCCTGCGGCTCGCGATCCCGAAGCGCATGGTGCGCGCCGAGAAGGCCTGGCTGGCGGCCGAGCCGGTGTCATCTCCCGCGGTCGTGCCCGCGGCGCTCGAGTGGGCCGAGTCCGCCCTCGCCACGTACCCCGGTTTCGGTGAGGCGCTGGACCGACGCGAGCGTCTCGCGATCGATGCTCCGCCGTCGCCCTCGCTCCTCGGAGACGGCTCGGCCGTCGGGTCATGGGCGACCATGCTGGCTGCCGCCGCCGTGCGCACGCTCGCGGCGGGGCGCAGCGCGATCATCGTGGTTCCCGACCACCGCGACCGTGCACAGCTCGAGGCGGTGCTGTCCGCCTACGCGCCTCCGGGCTCGGTGGTGCGCGACGACGCCAAGCAGAGCTCGCCGCTGCGGTACGCCGCGTTCCTGCGCACCCTGGCTTCGGCCGCGTGCATCGTGATCGGCAATCGGTCCGCGGTGTACGCACCGGTTCACCGGCTGGGGCTCATCGCCCTGTGGGACGACGGCGATCCGCTGCTGGGGGAGCCGCTCAGTCCCGGCGTGCATGCCCGGGACGCCGCGCTGCTTCGGCAGGAAGTCGACGGCTGCGCCCTCGTGTTCGCCGGTCATACTCGCACCACCGATGTCGAACGCCTCGTCCTCGTCGGCTGGGTGCGCGAGCTGCCGGCAGCGCGGCGGGCCAGCCCGAAGGTGGTGCTCAGCGCCACCAGGGAAGGGGAATCGCGTGGCTCGCGCGTTCCCTCCGCCGCCTACGCCGCCGCACGCGAGGCGCTGAAGGACGGTCCCGTGCTGGTGCAGGTCGCCCGGCCCGGGTACGCGCCCGTGCTCGTATGCGCCGAATGCCGGCAGCCCGCCCGGTGCACGCACTGCGGCGGTCCCCTGCATGCCAAGCGTCATGGCGCCGCGCCCGACTGCACGTGGTGCGGCCGCGGCGGCGCCGCCTGGTCCTGCCCGGAATGCTCGTCGACCCGGCTGCGGATGGCGTCGTCCGGCAGCGAGCGCACGGCCGACGAGCTGGGCAGAGCCTTTCCCGGGGTCCGCGTCATCCTCGCCGACGGCGATCACCCGGTCTCCCACGTCGACGACCGTCCCGCGCTGGTCATCTCCACGCGCGGCGCCGAACCGCTCGCCGCGGGCGGGTACCGGGCGGTGATCCTGCTCGACGGCGATCGGATGCTGCTCGCCGAGGACCTCCGCATCGGTGAGTCGTGCCTGCGGTGGTGGTCCAACGCCGCCGCACTCGCCGCGCCGGGCGCGCCCGTCCACCTCGTGGGCGTCACCGGGCCGGTCGCCCGGGCGCTCGCGACCTGGACGCAGCCCGCCTATGCGCGTGCCGAACTGGCCGACCGCGTGCCGCTGCGCATGCCCCCTACGGTCCGGGTGGCATCGGTCGACGGCGATCGCCCTGCCGTCGAGGCTGCCATCGCCGGGCTCCGGGCGGCGGTTCCCGAGCTGAGCGACGAGGCGATCCTCGGTCCGCTTCCTCGGGAGGACGGCGTGCGTGCACTCGTCCGCTTCGAGTACGCCCACGGCGTACGCGTGGCCGAGAGTCTTCGCGCGTCGGTCGTGGCCGAGGCGATCAAGGCGCGACGGCCCGCGAAGCGGCGCTCCGCACCCGGCCAGCTGTTCGCGGCGGGCGACCGGCCGACGGGCATGCGCAATACACTGAAAGTTCGGGTCGACGTGCCCGATCTCGACCTGTGAGGAACCCCATGCGCCTCGTCTTCGCCGGCACGCCGGAGCCGGCGGTGCCGTCGCTGCGCCGCCTCGCGGCATCCGATCATGACATCGCCGCCGTCATCACACGCCGCGATGCCCCACTGGGGCGCAAGCGGGTCCTGACGCCCTCGCCGGTGGCGGCCGCGGCGGACGAGCTCGGGCTGCACGCTCTGCGCGCCGACCGCCTCGACGCGGACGCGACCGAGCGCATCGCCGCGCTGCGACCGGATCTCGGCGTGATCGTCGCCTACGGCGGGCTCGTCCGCGAGCCGCTGCTGTCCATCCCGGTGCACGGCTGGATCAATCTCCACTTCTCGCTGCTGCCGCGCTGGCGCGGTGCCGCCCCGGTGCAGCACGCGCTCATCGCGGGGGATGCCGTGACCGGCGCGAGCGTCTTCCAGCTCGTGCCCGAACTCGACGCCGGCGATGTGTTCGCCGAGATCCGCCAGGACATCCCCGCCACTGTGACCGCCGGTGTGCTTCTCGCAGCCCTCGCCGACGTCGGCGCCGAGCTGCTCGCCGGTGTCGTCGATGCGATCGCGGCGGGCACGGCCGTCGCCAGGCCTCAGGTCGGCGAGACCACCTATGCGCACAAGCTGAACGACGCCGACGGGCTTATCGACTGGACCCTGCCGGAGCCGGCGGTGTTCGGGCGCATCCGCGGCGTGACGCCCGAGCCCGGGGCACACACCCGCATCGACGGCGCCAGGCTCAAGGTCATCGAGGCCGGCCCCGCGCCGGTCGATGCCCCGGCGCTCCCGCCCGGAGCGTTGGAACTGTACGGCCGCGAGGTGCTCATCGGCACCGGCACCGTCCCGCTCTCGCTGCAGACCGTGCAGCCGGCCGGCAAGGGGGCGATGCGCGCCGCGGACTGGTGGCGCGGCCTGCGTACGAGCACGCCGGTGGCGGGCTCATGAGCGGCGCAGAGACGCGCCGCGTCGCGTACGACACCATCCGAGCCGTGCACGAGTCCGACGCCTACGCCAACCTGCTGCTGCCGACGTCGATCCAGCGCGCGGGGCTGAACACCCCGGACGCGGCGCTGGCGACAGAGCTCACGTATGGCACCCTGCGCCGTCAGGGGACGTACGACGCGGTGATCGCGATCGCGGCGGACCGCGCCATCGCCGAGATCGACCCCGCCGTGCTGGACGCTCTGCGACTGGGCGTGCACCAGCTGCTGTCGACCCGGGTGGCCTCGCACGCCGCCGTCAACGAATCGGTGGATCTCGCCCGCGCCGCGGGAGGCCGCGGCGCGGCCGGATTCGCCAACGCCGTCCTGCGCCGGGTGTCCCGCGATACGCCGGGCGACTGGATGACCCGCATCGCCGCCGGGGCCCGCTCCGACGACGAGCAGCTGGGCCTGCTGTTCTCCCACCCGGTCTGGATCGTGCGCGCCTTCCGACGTGCCCTGACGGCGGAGGGCCGCGCCGACGAGCTCGAAGCGCTCCTCACGGCCGACAACGCCGCCCCGAAGGTGACGATGGCGGCGCTGCCCGGCCTCGCCGACGTGCCGGACGACGCGCGGCGCACGCCATTCTCGCCGCTGGGGTTCCGACTCGGCGGGGGAGACCCCGAGGGGCTGATCCGATCATCCGGCGGTCGCATCCGGGTGCAGGACGAGGGCTCGCAGCTCGCCGCGCTCGCCCTCACACGTGCGCTCCCCGTGCGCGAGGGGGAGCGGTGGCTCGACCTGTGCGCGGGGCCCGGCGGCAAGACGGCCGTGCTGGCGGCGGAGGCTCTCGAGCACGGCGCGCGGCTGGAGGCGAACGAGATCTCGCCCGCGCGGGCCGGCCTGGTACGCCGTGCCATCGAGGGAGTGCCGCTCGAGGTGCCGGTGTCCGAGCAGGACGGGCGCGTCCGGGCCGGTGAGGCAGCCGAGACCTACGACCGCATCCTCGTCGACGCGCCGTGCACCGGACTCGGCGCGCTCCGGAGGCGTCCAGAGGCTCGCTGGCGCAAGGCCCCCGGCGATGTGCCCGAGCTGACCGAACTGCAGCGCGAGCTGCTCGGCGCCGCGGTGACCGCGCTCAAGCCCGGCGGCGTGGTGGCCTACGTCACCTGTTCTCCGCACCTCGCCGAGACGGCGGGCGTCGTGGCCGAGGTGCGTCGCGAATGGGGCGCCGCGCTCGAGGAGATCTCGGCCCGCGAGGTCATCACGCGGATCTCGGACGCCGACCCGGGGCTCGCACCGCAGGCCGATGGCTCCGGCCGCGCACAGCTCTGGCCTCACCGCCACAACACCGACGCCATGTCCATCACCTTGCTCCAGCGCGTCTGAAGCCGTCACCTCTCGACGGTGAAGCCGAGGGGCAGCCCTTCGAACTCGCTCTCGAGCGCCACCAGCGCCGCGGGGTGCATCCGGCCGACCTCCCGAGCGTCGAGCGTGACCGTGGACCCCTCCGGCAGGTTGGCGGATAGCTCTCGCAGCACCGCGAACACCCGCTCGGTTCCCGCGAAGCCCAGTTCGCCGCTGAGCCGCACGACCGGGCCGGTCTCGCCGTGGTGGACTGAAACGGCGGGAACCGCCACGCTCTCGTGCGGTTCGAGCAGATGCATTCCGAGCCGGTCGGCCAGCAGCTCGACGGCCGCGATCGCCCGCACGCTGTTGCCGTGGCGGTCCAGGCGCGGACTGAAGGCGGCGACGCCGAACTGCGACGGTGCGACCGCGAGGAGCCCGCCGCTGACGCCGCTCTTAGCCGGCAGACCGACACGCAGGAGCCACTCGCCCGAGAAGTCGTACATGCCGCAGCTGGCCATGAGTGACAGCACGTCACGGGCCACCGGCTCATCGACGACACGCTCGCGCGTGGTGGGGTTGAACCCGCCGAATGCGAGCGTCGCCGCCATCTGGGCGAGGTCGCGCACGGTGACGAGGATGCTGCACTGCCGGAAGTAGGTCTCGACGGTGTGATCGACGGAACCTTCGATGAGACCATAGGACTTGAGAAGGTGGGCGAGGGCGCGGTTGCGGTCTCCCGTCAGCGACTCCGAGGCGTACA
Organism: uncultured Actinomycetota bacterium; assembly: GCA_963754635.1. Lineage (GTDB taxonomy): Bacteria > Actinomycetota > Actinomycetes > Actinomycetales > Microbacteriaceae > Microbacterium. The sequence goes on from CAVWGM010000003.1 coordinate 1,361,959, forward strand.
CCGACTCGTCGACCTGGAGCTCGCGCCCGGCGAAGCGCGAGAGCAGGTCGACGACGCGACCCGACCGCTGCTCGATCGAGTCCCCGGGCACGAGGGCGGTCGTCGCGATCGCTCCGGCGTTGATCATCGGGTTCGCCGGGCGGCCGGTGACGGGCTCGAGGCTGATGGCATTGAAAGGCTCTCCGCTCGGCTCTGCGCCCACTCTCGTCAAGACGGCATCGCGTCCGTGCTCGGCGAGGGCGAGCGCGAGGACGAACGGCTTGGACATCGACTGGATGGTGAACGCGGCCTCGGCGTCTCCTGCCGACCCCACCCGTCCCCGCGGTCCGACGACGGCGACGGCGAGCTGCTCCGGGTCCACGGATGCGAGTTCGGGGATGTACGCCGCGGGCGCGCCGTCGGTGAGTGGTCTGATCTCGTCGAGCGCGCCGCCCAGCAGGGCCGTGATGGAGTCCACGCCTCGACCATAATGGTGCGGTGCCCCTCCATGACGAGAATGGCCGCGATGGCGGCATCCGCATCAATCCGAGCGTCCTCGCCGCCGACTTCGTGAACATGCAGGCGGAGCTCACCCGCATCGCGACCGCGGACTTCGTACACGTCGACGTCATGGACAACCACTTCGTCCCGAATCTGAGCTTCGGACCGCAGATGGTGGAGCGCATCCAGGCGACGAGTCCGGTGCCGCTGGATGTCCATCTCATGATCGCGGACCCCGACCGCTGGGCGCCCGAGTACGCCGAGATCGGGGCCGCGTCGGTGACGTTCCACCTCGAGGCGGCCACCGAGCCGCTGACTCTCGCCCGGCGCCTCCGGCAGATCGGCGCCCGGGCCGGAGTGGCGGTCAAGCCTGCGACCCCCGTCGAGGGACTGTTCGATCTGCTCGACGACTTCGACCAGATCCTCGTGATGACGGTCGAGCCCGGGTTCGGCGGGCAGTCCTTCATGCCCGAGACGATGCCCAAGCTCCGCCGTCTCGCGGACGAAGCCCGGCGCCGAGGCTCGTCCGTGTGGCTGCAGGTCGACGGCGGCATCGGCGAATCGACGATCGCGCAGGCCGCCGAGGCCGGTGCCGACACCTTCGTCGCAGGCTCCGCGGTCTTCGGTGCGCACGACCCCGCCGCCGCGATCGCGAGCCTCCGCGCATCTGCCGGCGGCCACAGCCACGCGCACTGACGTCCTGGACGTCACGCGGCGCCGCGGCATCCGTCGCGTTCGATATCCTGGCATGGTGAAGACGTTCGACACGCTGTACGCCGAGCTGGCCGCGAAAGCGGCTGAGCGCCCCGAGGGATCGGGCACCGTGGCGCAGCTGGACGCCGGCGTCCACGCGATCGGGAAGAAGATCGTCGAAGAGGCCGCCGAGGTGTGGATGGCCGCCGAGTACGAGTCCGACGATGCCGCGGCCGAGGAGATCTCGCAGCTGCTCTATCACCTGCAGGTGCTGATGCTCGCGAAGGGGCTCAGCCTCGAGGATGTCTACCGACATCTCTGAGCCGGCGCCCTTCCTTCTCCCTCGAACCGAAAGCCCCGCTGCCATGCTGCGAATCGCCGTGCCGAACAAGGGCTCGCTCGCCGAGACCGCCTCCGAGATGCTCTCCGAGGCCGGCTACACCGGACGCCGCGATCCCAAGGATCTGCACGTCATCGACCCCCGCAACGAGGTCGAATTCTTCTACCTGCGCCCGAAGGACATCGCGACCTATGTCGGCTCCGGCGCCCTCGATGTCGGCATCACCGGCCGGGACCTGCTCCTGGACGCCCGCATGCCGGGCGCGCGTGAGATCGAGGCTCTCGGCTTCGGCGGATCGACGTTCCGGTTCGCCGGACCTCCCGGGCGGTTCTCGACCGTGGGCGATCTCGAGGGCATGCGGGTGGCCACGGCGTACCCGGGGCTCGTCGACGGCTTCCTCGACGATCATGGCGTCGCTGTGGACCTGGTGCCGCTGGACGGCGCGGTCGAGTCCGCGGTCCGGCTGGGAGTGGCGGATGCCGTGGCCGACGTCGTCTCGACCGGGACCACGCTGCGCCAGGCGGGCCTGGAGATCTTCGGCCCGGTCATCCTCGAGTCGGACGCCGTGCTGATCAGCGGGCCGGTCGAGGCCGAAGGTGCCGAGACCCTGCTGCGGCGCCTGCGCGGCGTCATGGTCGCGCGCCGGTACGTGCTCATCGACTACGACCTGCCGGCCGCCCTGATCGACGACGCCGTGGCACTCGCGCCGGGCATCGAGTCGCCGACGATCTCGCCGCTGCGCGACCCGGAGTGGGTCGCGGTGCGGGTGATGAGCCCGCGGCAGACCGCGAACCAGGTCATGGACGCGCTGTACGCCCTCGGCGCCCGGGCGATCCTCGTGACGGCGATCCACAACGCGAGGCTCTGATGAGCCTGGTCTGCCGCGTGATCCCCTGTCTGGACGTGGCCGGCGGCCGCGTCGTCAAGGGAGTCAACTTCGAAAATCTGCGTGACATGGGCGACCCCGTCGAGCTTGCGCGCGAGTACTTCCGCCAAGGCGCCGATGAGCTCACGTTCCTCGACGTCACGGCGACCGTCGATGAGCGCTCCACCACGTACGACGTGGTGCGCCGCACCGCCGAAGAGGTGTTCATCCCGCTCACGGTCGGTGGGGGAGTGCGCTCGACGGACGACGTCGCGCGGCTTCTCGCCGTCGGAGCGGACAAGATCGGGGTCAACTCGGCGGCGATCGCGCGGCCGGGCCTGCTCGATGAGATCGCCGACCGCTTCGGCGCGCAGGTGCTCGTGCTGTCACTGGACGTCAAGCGCTCCTCGGCCACGGAATCGGGCTTCGTCGTGACCACTCACGGCGGACGCACCGAGACCGGCCTGGACGCGCTGGAGTGGGCGCGCGAGGCGATCGAGCGCGGTGCCGGTGAACTGCTCGTGAACTCGATCGACGCGGACGGCACGCGCGAGGGCTTCGACCTCGAGCTGGTGGCGCTCATGCGGGAGGTCTCCCGCGTTCCCGTGATCGCGTCCGGCGGGGCCGGCGCTGCCGAGCACTTCGGCCCGGCGATCGATGCCGGCGCCGACGCCGTGCTCGCGGCCTCGGTCTTCCACTCCGGTCAGCTGACCGTCGGCGAGGTCAAGGCATCGATATCGGCATCCGGCATCCCCGTCCGGGAGGTGGTGGTGCCATGAGCGGATCCGTACAGGAGCGCATCGACCGCGTCGCCTTCAACGACGACGGCCTCGTCGCGGCCATCGTCCAGCAGTGGGATACCCGCGAGGTGCTCATGCTCGGGTGGATGGATGCCGAGGCCCTGCGTCGCACGCTGACCGAGGGGCGCGTGACCTTCTGGTCGCGCTCCCGTCGGGAGTACTGGCGCAAAGGCGACACGTCCGGCCACATCCAGCTCGTGCGCGGCGCGCGGCTGGACTGCGACGGCGACGCGATCCTGCTCGAGGTCGATCAGGTCGGAGTGGCGTGCCACACCGGAACGCGCACGTGCTTCGACGCCGACGACCTCGATCCCGTGCCCGGACCGGAGCGTCCCGCGTGATCCGGCGCGCCCGGCTGATCGCGGTGACCGCGATCCTCGCGTGCGGCGTGCTCGGCGTCATCTCGTCCACGCAGACGTGGCTGACGGTCGCACTGGGGGAGGACGCCCCGCTGCTGCCCGTCGCCGGGGCGTCCGCCGTCCCCGTGCTCGCGCCGCTGAGCCTGTCCGTGCTCGCCCTCGGGGGGGCGCTCTCGATCGTCGGCCCGGTCGTGCGGTACGTCTTCGGAGCGCTCACTGTCGTCATCGCGGCGCTCCTGGGCTGGCTCACGGCCCAGGTCGTGTTCGCGCTTCCGACCTCGGCGGTCGCCTCGACCGTGACCGAGTGGACCGGCATCACCGGCGAGACCGCGGTCGCACAGCTCGTCGTCTCGGTCACCTCGACGCCGTGGCCCGTCGTCACCCTGATGGGGTGGATCGTGCTGCTCGCGGCCGGGATCTTCACCCTGGTGACGACATCGCGGTGGAGCCGCACCGGCCGCCGCTACCGCACCGATGAAGCGGTCGCGGCGACGGCCGGCGGGTCCCGTCCGCACGATGCGATCGACTCCTGGGACGACCTGTCGCGTGGCGAGGATCCCACCGACCGCCCGCTAGACTGACCACATCCCGCGCCTACCTGGAGGAGATGCATGAGCAACCACATCGGCGACCCCGGCCACGGACACTCGCCCGCCGCCTGGACGGCCGTCGTGATCATGCTCGTCGCTGTCACGCTCGGCACCGTCTTCTACTGGTTCGACATGCCGGCCCTGGTGTGGGCTTCCGCAGCGCTGCTCGTCGTCGGCCTCATCGTCGGCTGGGTGATGTCCCGCGCCGGCTACGGCGTCAACGGCTCGAAGTACAGCGCGAAAGGGCACTGACGTGCTCGCCGACCTCACGGCCGGCGCGGTTCAGGATGCCGAGGCCCGCGCTTCGGCGAAGCCTCTGACCTCCGTCGAGGCCGTCGCTCTGGCTCGTCCCGCTGCGCTCGACGCCCTGGCCGTCCTCGCGCCCGCCGACCGCGTGAAGATCATCGCCGAGGTGAAGCGCGCGAGCCCGTCCCGCGGTGACCTCGCCGCCATCCCCGATCCCGCTCTCCAGGCCCGCCTGTACGAGCAGGGCGGAGCGTCGGCGATCTCGGTGCTCACCGAGGGGCGCCGCTTCAAGGGGAGCCTCGCCGACCTCGAGGCGGTCAAGGGAGCTGTCGGTCTGCCGGTGCTGCGCAAAGACTTCATCGCGAACGAGTACCAGGTGCTCGAGGCACGTGCCGCCGGCGCCGATCTCGTCCTCCTCATCGTCGCCGCGCTCGAGCAGGACGTGCTCGAACGCCTGCACGCGCTGATCCTGGAACTGGGCATGACCCCGCTCGTCGAGACGCATTCCGCGGCCGAGGTGGATCGCGCGGCGCAGATCGGCGCACGGCTGATCGGCGTCAATGCACGCAACCTCTCGACCTTCGAGCTCGACCGCGACCTCTTCGGTCGGCTCGCGGACCGCATCCCCGGCGACGCCGTGAAGGTGGCCGAATCCGCGGTGCTGACCCCGGCCGACGTCACGCACTACCGCAACGCGGGCGCCGACGTCGTGCTGGTGGGCGAGGCGCTGGTGACCAGCGATCCTGTGACCACGCTGAACGCATTCCTGGAGGCGGGCGCATGAGCCTTCGCGCGGCATCCGGTCCCTTCTTCGGCGAGTTCGGCGGGCGCTACATGCCCGAGTCGCTCATCGCCGCCATCGACGAGCTGACCGCCGAGTACGAGGCGGCGAAAGCCGATCCGGAGTTCCAGGCGGAGTTCGTGCGCCTCCTGCACTCGTACGCCGGCCGACCGTCGCCCATCACCGAGGTGGAGCGCTTCGCGGCCCACGCCGGCGGTGCGCGGGTGTTCCTCAAGCGCGAGGACCTCAACCACACCGGCTCGCACAAGATCAACAACGTGCTGGGGCAGGCGCTGCTCACGAAACGGCTCGGCAAGTCGCGTGTGATCGCCGAGACCGGTGCCGGTCAGCACGGCGTGGCCACGGCCACCGCCGCTGCCCTGTTCGGCCTCGACTGCACGATCTACATGGGTGAGGTCGACACCGAGCGCCAGGCGCTCAACGTCGCGCGCATGCGCCTGCTCGGCGCGGAGGTCGTGCCCGTGACGACCGGCTCCCGCACGCTCAAGGACGCCATCAACGACGCGTACCGCGACTGGGTGGCGACGGTCGAGACGACCAACTACATCTTCGGCACGGCGGCAGGACCGCACCCGTTCCCGGCGATGGTGCGCGACTTCCAGAAGGTCATCAGCGAGGAGGCGCGGGCTCAGCTGCTCGACGAGGCCGGGCGGCTTCCGGATGCCGTCATCGCGTGCGTCGGCGGCGGCTCCAACGCGATCGGGATGTTCGACGCCTTCCTCGACGACGAGGGCGTCAAGCTCTACGGCGTGGAGGCAGCGGGGGACGGCGTGGATACGCCCCGCCACGCCGCCTCCATCGAACGCGGCCGGCCCGGAGTCCTCCACGGTGCGCGCACCTACGTCCTCCAGGACGAGGACGGGCAGACCGTCGAGTCCCACTCCATCTCGGCGGGCCTCGACTACCCCGGAGTCGGACCCGAGCACTCATGGCTCGCATCGATCGGCCGCGCGGAGTACATTCCGGCCACCGATGACGAGGCCATGCAGGCCCTGCGCCTGCTCTCGAAGACCGAGGGCATCATCCCGGCGATCGAGTCCGCCCACGCACTGGCCGGCGCCCTGCGCATCGGTCGCGAGCTCGGCCCGGACGCGATCATCGCGGTGTGCCTCTCGGGCCGCGGCGACAAGGACATGGACACCGCTGCCCGGTACTTCGACCTGTACGACGCCGCGGCGGCCGAGCCGGTGGCGACGCCGCCCGCCGACGACGCCGCCAAGGGAGAGGGCCCCCAGCTGTGACTTCCCGCGTCGCAGCGGCGATCGCCGCCGCTCACGAGGCCGGGCGCGGCGCGCTCATCGGCTACCTCCCGCTCGGATTCCCGGATCTGCAGACGAGCATCGACGCCGCGGTCGCCCTGGCGGAGAACGGCGCCGACATCCTCGAGCTGGGTCCGCCGTACTCGGACCCGGTGATGGACGGAACGGTCATCCAGGAGGCCACCCAGGCGGCCCTTGCCGGCGGATTCCGGCTGCGCGACACGTTCACGGCCGTCGCCGAGATCACGCGCCGCGTCGACGTGCCCGTGCTCGTGATGACCTACTGGAACCCGGTGGTGCAGTACGGCGTGGATCGCTACGCCGACGATCTCGTCGCCGCGGGCGGTGCCGGGCTCATCACCCCGGACATCACGCCCGAAGCCGCCGGCGAGTGGATCGCTGCCAGCGAGCGGACGGGCCTCGACCGGATCTTCCTCGCGGCGCCGACCTCGACCGACGAGCGGCTCGACCTCATCGTCCGCAGCTCGACGGGCTTCGTCTACACCGTCTCGACGATGGGGATCACGGGGGAGAGGGCCCAGCTGGATGCCGCTGCCCGCACCCTCGTGGGGCGCCTGCGCGACCGCGGGGTCGGCCATGCCTGCGTCGGCGTCGGCATCTCCAACGCCGAGCAGGTCGCCGGCGTCATCGACTACGCCGACGGTGCGATCGTCGGCACCGCTCTGGTCCGCGCGCTGCGCGACGGGGGCGTCGACGGGCTCGCCGCAGCCACCCGCTCGCTCGCCGCGGGCACCGCACGCGCCATCTAATTAGACTTCTCGCATCGGCCCACCGCCGACCTCCCCACCAGCAAGGACACGATCGCCCATGGTCAACGCCGCACAGAACCTGCTCGCCCAGGAGGTCGTCGCCAGCATCCCGAGCCCCGAGGTCAGCTCGGTCCAGCTCGGGCCGCTCACGATCCACTTCTACGCGCTGTGCATCATCGCGGGGATCATCGCCGCGGTGCTGCTGACGAACCATCGCCTGACCAAGCGCGGTGCCGAGCCGTGGGTCGTCATCGACATCGCCCTGCTCGCGGTGCCGCTGGCCATCATCGGCGCGCGCATCTACCACGTGCTCACCCACTGGGGCTTCTACTTCGGCGAGGGCGCCAACCCGCTCAGCGCGCTCTACATCTGGGAGGGCGGCATCGCCATCTACGGCGCCCTCATCGGCGGTGCCGTGGGAGCGTGGCTCGGCTGCCGCTGGACCGGCATCCGCTTCTGGACCTTCGCCGACGCCCTGGCACCGGGCCTCCTTCTGGCGCAGGCGCTGGGCCGCTTCGGCAACTGGTTCAACCAGGAGCTCTTCGGCCTTCCCACCGACCTGCCCTGGGGCCTCGAGATCGCGTTCGACAACCCGGCATGGCCGGCGGGTCTTCCCGAGGGCACGCTCTTCCACCCCACGTTCCTCTACGAGGTCGTCTGGAACCTGCTCGGCGTCGCCGTCCTGCTGTGGGCCGGTCGTGCCTTCCGCCTGCAGTGGGGCCGTCTGTTCGGTCTGTACCTCGTCTGGTACAGCGCGGGCCGCATCGTGTGGGAGTCGATCCGCATCGATCCGAGCGAGATCATCCTGGGTCTGCGTACGAACGTGTGGGCCGCCATCCTCGGCGTGCTGCTCGGTCTCGCGATCTTCTTCGTCCAGAAGCGCCGTCACACCGGGTTCGAAGCGTCCCCGTACGTCGCCGGCCGCGAATGGACCCCCGAAGGGGCTGTACAATCGCAGGACACCGACGGCTTCGTCGACGTCAGCGAACCCCCGACGTCCGAGGTCGACGAGGCTACTGCCACAAGCACCCCTGCCACGAAATAGCGCCCCCGCGCGTACGTACACGGGCCGACGTCGTCCCATCTTGAGCATCAACGTGAGGACGGTAGGTATGTCTGCGAGCCCCCGTCGCGTCGACTCTTCCGAGACGACGACCCTTGAACCGACCGGACTGTCGGGCTTCCCCGCGAAGCAGGGGATGTACAACCCTGCCTTCGAGAAGGACGCCTGCGGCCTGGCCATGGTGGCGACGCTGCGCGGCCACGCCGGCCACGACATCATCGACCTCGCCCTGACCGCGCTGCGCAACCTCGAGCATCGCGGTGCGATCGGATCGGATGCCGGCACCGGCGACGGCGCGGGCATCCTCACGCAGATGCCCGACGAGTTCCTGCGCGCGGTCGTGGACTTCCCGCTCCCTCCGGTCGGCGAGTACGCCGCCGGCATGATCTTCCTTCCGCGCGACGACGAGGCCCGTGCTGCTCAGAAGGCCGGCATCGAGCGGCTCGCGGCATCCGAGAACCTCACCGTGCTGGGCTGGCGTGACGTGCCCACCGTCGATGACAACCTGGGCAAGCTCGCCTTCGAGGCCCGGCCCGTCTTCGAGCAGCTCTTCCTCTCGCGCCCCGCCGGGGGCGACGCGCCGGCGCTGTCGGGCATCGAGCTGGACCGACGCACCTTCCGCCTGCGCAAGCGCGCGCGCACCGAGCTGGACGCCTACTTCGTGTCCCTGTCGGCGCGCACTCTCGGCTACAAGGGCATGGTCACCACGCTCCAGCTGGAGCCGTTCTACCCCGACCTGCAGGACGAGCGCTTCGCCTCGGAGCTCGCGGTGGTGCACTCGCGCTACTCGACGAACACGTTCCCGTCGTGGCCGCTCGCGCAGCCCCTGCGGATGCTCGCCCACAACGGCGAGATCAACACCGTCAACGGCAACCGCAACTGGATGCGTGCGCGGCAGTCGCAGCTCGAGTCCCAGCTGATCGGCGACATCTCGCCGCTTCTTCCCATCTGCACCACCGGCGCCAGCGACTCCGCCTCGTTCGACGAGGTCCTCGAGCTACTGACGCTGACCGGTCGCAGCCTGCCCCACGCGATCATGATGATGGTGCCGGAGGCCTACGAGAAGCAGGCCGACATCGACCCCAAGCTGCGCGCATTCTACGAGTTCCACTCGATGCAGATGGAGCCCTGGGACGGCCCTGCCGCACTCATCTTCACCGACGGCACCGTCGTGGGCGCGACCCTCGACCGCAACGGCTTGCGCCCCGGCCGCTGGACCGAGACGACGGACGGCCTGGTCGTCATCGGCAGCGAGACCGGTGTGCTCGACTTCGCCCCCGAGAGGATCAAGCGCCGGGGCCGGCTGCGCCCCGGCCGCATGTTCCTCGTCGACACGGAGCAGCGCCGCATCGTCGAGGACGATGAGATCAAGGGGCAGCTCGCCGACCTCGAGCCCTGGCAGGAGTGGCTCGACGCCGGCCGGGTGCGACTCGCCGAGCTTCCCGAGCGCGAGCACATCGTGCACCCGATCGCCTCGATCACGCGCCGTCAGCGCACCTTCGGCTACACCGAGGAGGAGGTCAAGATCCTCCTCACGCCGATGGGCCAGACCGGTGCCGAGCCGTTGGGTGCGATGGGGTCGGACACGCCGGTCGCGGTGCTCAGCGAGCGTCCTCGGCTGCTCTTCGACTACTTCACGCAGCAGTTCGCCCAGGTGACGAATCCGCCGCTGGACTCGATCCGCGAAGAGGTCGTGACCTCGCTCTCGCTGGGCCTCGGGCCCGAGCGGAACCTGCTCGAGTGGGGCCCCGAGCACACCCGTGTGGTGACGCTCGACTTCCCGGTGATCGACAACGACGAGCTCGCGAAGATCCAGCACATCGACACCGCCCTGCCCGGACGCACGTCGGTGACCATCCGCGGTCTGTACCGCGTCGAAGCCGGCCACAAGGGAATGCAGAAGCGCCTCGCGCAGATGTGCTCCGAGGTCGACCAGGCCATCGAGGACGGCGCGGAGTTCATCGTGCTCTCCGACCGCGACTCGAACAAGGACCTCGCCCCGATCCCGTCGCTGCTCATGCTCGCGGCGGTGCACCACCACCTCATCCGCAAGGAGACCCGCATGAAGTGCGGTCTCGTGGTCGAGGCCGGCGATGTGCGAGAGGTCCACCACGTCGCGACGCTCATCGGGTACGGGGCATCCGCCGTCAACCCGTACCTCGCGATGGAGACCGTCGAGTACCTCGTGCGCGCCGGCTACATCACCGGCATCACGCCCGAGAAGGCCGTCAAGAACCTGATCTACGCGCTCGGCAAGGGCGTGCTGAAGATCATGTCCAAGATGGGCATCTCCACGGTGTCGTCGTACGCCGGTGCGCAGGTGTTCGAGGCCGTCGGTCTGTCGGAGGAATTCGTCGGCACGTACTTCACCGGCACCGAATCCAAGCTCGGCGGCGTCGGACTCGACGTCATCGCGGCCGAGAATGCGGCCCGTCACGATTACGCGTACCCCGAAGACGCCGCAGTCCGCGCTCACGAGCGCCTGTGGACCGGCGGTGAGTACCAGTGGCGGCGTGACGGTTCACCGCACCTGTTCAACCCCGACACGGTGTTCCGTCTGCAGCACTCGACCCGCACCCGCCGGTACGACATCTTCCGCGAGTACACCAAGCTCGTGGACGACCAGGCGAACGAGCTCAAGACGCTGCGCGGACTGTTCAAGCTGAAGACCCAGGGTCGTACCCCGGTGCCGATCGACGAAGTCGAATCGGTTGCCTCGATCGTCAAGCGCTTCTCGACGGGGGCGATGAGCTACGGCTCGATCTCCAAGGAGGCGCATGAGACCCTCGCGATCGCGATGAACCGCCTCGGCGGCAAATCCAACACGGGCGAGGGCGGTGAGGACGTCGACCGGCTCCTCGACCCCGAACGTCGCAGCGCGATCAAGCAGGTCGCCTCGGGTCGCTTCGGGGTCACCAGCCTCTACTTGACCGAGGCGGACGACATCCAGATCAAGCTCGCCCAGGGCGCCAAGCCCGGCGAGGGCGGACAGCTGCCTCCGACGAAGGTGTACCCCTGGGTCGCACGCACCCGTCACGCGACGGCCGGTGTGGGGCTCATCTCCCCGCCGCCGCATCACGACATCTACTCGATCGAAGACCTCAAGCAGCTCATCTTCGACCTCAAGCGCGCCAACCCGTCGGCTCGTGTGCACGTGAAGCTCGTGAGCCAGTCGGGCATCGGTGCGGTCGCAGCAGGAACGGCCAAGGCTCTGGCCGACGTCATCCTGGTGTCGGGTCACGACGGGGGAACGGGCGCGAGCCCTATGAACTCGCTGAAGCACGCCGGCACCCCCTGGGAGCTGGGACTCGCTGAGACCCAGCAGACCCTCATGCTCAACGGCATGCGCGACCGCGTGGTGGTCCAGGTCGACGGCCAGCTCAAGACCGGCCGCGACGTCATCATCGGAGCACTGCTCGGCGCCGAGGAGTTCGGCTTCGCGACGGCGCCCCTCGTCGTCTCCGGCTGCATCATGATGCGGGTCTGCCACCTCGACACCTGTCCGGTCGGCGTGGCCACGCAGAATCCGGTTCTGCGGGAGCGGTTCAACGGCAAGCCCGAGTTCGTCGTGAACTTCATGGAGTTCATCGCGGAAGAGGTGCGCGAGTACCTCGCCGAGCTCGGCCACCGCTCACTCGACGAGATCATCGGGCACACCGAGCTGCTCGACATGAACGGCGCCGTGGAGCACTGGAAGGCGGGCGGACTGAACCTTGCCCCCGTGCTCGAGGGGCCCCAGTTCGCCGAGGATGAGCCGCGTCGCAACATGACGCTGCAGAAGCACGACCTGGACGATCACTTCGACGTGCCGCTTCTCGAGCGCGCGCAGGACGTCATCGCGAACGGCGGCCAGATCACCTTCGATCTGCCGATCCGCAACACCGAGCGCGCTGTGGGAACCCTCCTCGGGCACCACGTGACGCGTGCGCGCGGCGAGAACGGCCTGCCCTCGGGCAGCATCGTGGTGAACCTGACGGGTTCAGCCGGCCAGTCCTTCGGGGCGTTCATGCCCGCCGGCATCACCCTGCGCCTCGAGGGCGACTCCAACGACTACGTCGGCAAGGGACTCTCGGGCGGCCAGATCGTGGTGCGCCCGCCGCGGAATGCGACGTTCGACGCCTCCCTCAACGTCATCGCCGGCAATGTCATCGGCTACGGCGCGACGCAGGGCACGCTGTTCCTGCGTGGTGCGGTGGGGGAGAGGTTCTTCGTGCGCAACTCCGGCGCGACGGCTGTCGTCGAGGGCGTCGGTGACCACGCGCTCGAGTACATGACCGGTGGCCTCGCCGTGATCCTCGGCGCGACCGGCCGCAACCTCGGCGCCGGAATGTCCGGTGGCACGGCGTACATCTACAAGCTCGATCGCAAGCTGGTCAACCGCGAGGCACTGGCCGCCGGCGAGCTGGAGCTCGGCGAGCTGGGGTCCGGCGATGCCGAGATCCTCCGCGATCTGCTGGAGCAGCACGTCGCGGAGACCGACTCGACCCTCGCCGCCGGGATGCTCGCCGACTTCGACGTCGAGCTCGACAACTTCGTCCGTGTGCTGCCGCGTGACTACGCCGCCGTGCTCCGGACCCGTCAGAACGCCGTCGCCGAGGGGCTCGACCCCGATGGAGACGTCGTCTGGAACCGCATCCTGGAGGTGACGGGTGGCTGACCCCAAGGGCTTTCTCAAGGTCACCGATCGCGAGCTGCCGCCGAGGCGGCCCGTACCGGTGCGCATCATGGACTGGAAAGAGGTCTATGAGCCGGGCGACTCGGCGGTGCTGCGCAGGCAGGCCGGACGCTGCATGGACTGTGGCGTGCCGTTCTGCCACCAGGGCTGCCCGCTGGGCAACCTGATCCCGGAGTGGAACGACCTGACGTGGCGCGGTGAGGGCCGCTCGGCCATCGAGCGCCTGCACGCGACGAACAACTTCCCCGAGTTCACCGGTCGCCTGTGTCCGGCGCCGTGCGAGAGCTCGTGCGTGCTGGGCATCAACCAGCCCGCAGTGACGATCAAGCAGATCGAGGTCTCGATCATCGACGAGGCCTTCTCGAACGGCTGGGTCGAGGCCGAGCCTCCCGGGCGGCTGACCGGCAAGACCGTCGCCGTGGTCGGCTCCGGCCCTGCCGGACTGGCAGCGGCTCAGCAGCTCACGCGTGCCGGCCACACGGTCGCCGTGTTCGAGCGCGACGACCGCATCGGCGGCCTGCTGCGCTACGGCATCCCCGACTTCAAGATGGAGAAGAAGCATCTCGAGTCGCGCCTGCGTCAGATGCGCGACGAGGGCACGCGCTTCCGCGCCGGCGTCGAGATCGGCAAGGACATCTCGTGGGGCGACCTGCGCGCGCGCTACGACGCCGTCGTGATCGCCACCGGTGCGACGCTTCCCCGCGAACTGGCGATCCCTGGCCGCGATCTGGCCGGTGTCCACTTCGCCATGGAGTACCTCGTCGAGTCGAACAAGGCGGTGGCCGGCGATGCCGTGCCCCACCAGATCTCGGCTGAGGGCAAGCACGTCATCGTCATCGGCGGCGGCGACACCGGCGCCGACTGCATCGGCACCGCACACCGCCACGGCGCGCTCAGCGTGACCAACCTCGCGATCGGCAAGCAGCCTCCGGGGGAACGGCCCGAGCACCAGCCGTGGCCGATGTCGCCGACCGTGTTCGAGGTCTCCTCCGCGCACGAAGAGGGCGGAGAGCGAGCGTTCCTCGCGTCGACCGTGGAGTTCCTGGGCAACGGCGCCGGCGAGGTCCGCGCGCTGCGCGTGGCCGAGACCGAGTTCGTCGACGGCCGGCGCGTGCCCAAGAGCGGCACCGAGCGCGAGATCCCCGCAGACCTCGTCCTCATCGCCATGGGCTTCACGGGCCCGGAGCGGTCGCAGCTCGAGGATCAGATCGGCGCTCAGTTCACCGACCGCGGCAACGTGCGCCGGGAAGACGACTACCAGACCACCGCGCCGGGCGTGTTCGTCGCCGGCGACGCCGGCCGCGGCCAGTCGCTCATCGTCTGGGCCATCGCAGAGGGCCGTGCGGCCGCTGCGAGCGTCGACGCCTACCTGATGGGCCAGACGCAGCTGCCTTCGCCGGTCCGGCCGTCGGATGTCGCTATCGGACTTCAGCCCGCGTAGGCTGACCACGGGCACTCGCCCACAAAATCTGGGAGATCACACACGGATGAGACGCGCCAAAATCGTCGCCACCTTGGGACCCGCCACTTCGACGTATGAGAGCGTTCGCGCGATCATCGACGCCGGTGTGGACGTGGCCCGCTTCAACCTGAGCCATGGCGACTACTCGGTCCACGACAGCAACTTCGCCAACGTGCGCAAGGCCGCAGACGACGCCGGCCGTCCGGTCGCCATCCTCGTCGACCTGCAGGGTCCGAAGATCCGTCTCGGCAAGTTCGAGAACGGCCCGCACGAGCTCGCCGCCGGTGACATCTTCAAGATCACGGTCGACGACATCCTCGGCACGAAGGAGATCGTCTCCACGACCTTCAAGGGTCTCCCTCAGGACGTCAACGCCGGCGACTTCCTGTTGATCGACGACGGCAAGGTCCGCGTCGAGGTCACCGAGAAGACCGACACCGTCGTGACGACCAAGGTCATCGTGGGCGGACCGGTGTCCAACAACAAGGGCATCAACCTTCCCGGTGTGGCCGTGAACGTTCCCGCGCTGTCCGAGAAGGACGAGGCCGACCTCCGCTGGGGTCTGCGCGCCGGAGCCGACATCATCGCCCTGTCGTTCGTGCGCAATGCGAAGGATGTGCAGCGCGTCCACGTCATCATGGCCGAAGAGGGACGCCGCGTCCCCGTCATCGCCAAGATCGAGAAGCCGCAGGCAGTCGAGAACCTCGAGGAGATCATCGACGCCTTCGACGGCATCATGGTCGCCCGCGGCGACCTCGGCGTCGAGCTGCCGCTCGAAGCCGTGCCGATCGTGCAGAAGCGCGCAGTCGAGCTGTGCCGCCGCATGGCCAAGCCGGTCATCGTCGCGACGCAGATGCTCGAGTCCATGATCGAGAACCCGGTGCCGACGCGCGCCGAGACCAGCGACGTCGCCAACGCCGTCCTCGACGGCGCGGACGCGGTCATGCTCTCGGGCGAGACCAGCGTCGGCAAGTACCCGGTGGTCGTCGTCGAGACCATGGCTCGCATCATCGACTCGACCGAGGAGCACGGCCTCGAGCGCATCCAGCCGATGACGACGAAGCCGCGCACGCAGGGCGGTGCCATCACGCTCGCAGCGCTCGAGGTGGCCGAGTTCGTCGAGGCGAAGTACCTCTGCATCTTCACGGAGTCGGGCGACACCGCCCGTCGCATGTCGCGACTGCGTCCGCGCATCCCCATGATCGGGTTCACGCCCGAGCCGGCGATCCGCCGCCGCATGGCCCTCACCTGGGGAGTCACGTCGACGCTCGTCGAGCACGTCGCGCACACCGACC
The DNA here is from genome assembly GCA_963754635.1 of uncultured Actinomycetota bacterium. GTDB lineage: Bacteria > Actinomycetota > Actinomycetes > Actinomycetales > Microbacteriaceae > Microbacterium. The sequence goes on from CAVWGM010000003.1 coordinate 1,377,658, forward strand.
GCATGTTCCTCCAGGTCGACGACTACATCCTGGCGAACGACCTCGCGAAGGTCGGTGACAAGGTGGTGGTGATCTCAGGGTCCCCTCCCGGAATCATCGGCTCGACCAACGACATCCGCATTCACAAGGTCGGCGACGCCGTGCACGGCAAGGCGCCGATCTACCAGTCCGGCGAATAGCGGCGGGACTCCGCCAGACCGACGGTCGCGCTCACTATGCTGAGCGCGACCGTTCGTCATTTTCCCGATTGGGGTACCTCGCATGGACTTCTTCTGGTGGCTGCTGTGGATCTTCTACTTCACGGCCTACATCTACGTGGTGATTTTGATCATCACCGACCTCTTCCGCGACGAGTCGGCGAACGGCTGGGTGAAGGCGCTCTGGCTGATCGCCCTGCTGTTCGTGCCCTTCCTCACCGCACTCGTCTACGTGATCGCCCGGGGAAGCGGCATGGCCGAGCGCTCGCGCGCCCGGCACGGGTATGGAGTCGCGGAAGCGGATGACTACCGTCCTGCAGCGTCCGCGAGCCCCGCGCAGGACATCGCGAGCGCCAAGGCGCTGCTGGACGCGGGCAGCATCTCGCAGGGCGAGTTCGACGCGCTCAAGAGCAAGGCGCTCGGAAACCAGTACTTCGGCGCATAGTCGCCCATCACGCGGTGAGCGGATCCTCCACGAACGTGGGAGCATCCGCTCACCGCTTCGTGGTTCGCAGGCGGCCCTCGGGAGGCCGAGACTGCAGTACCGGTGGTGGGAGTCGAACCCACACGCCCTTGCGGGCAACCGAGTTTGAGTCGGTCGCGTCTGCCATTCCGCCACACCGGCCCGCGCGGAGCGCGTCCGCGATTGACCATACCGTAGGATTCAGAGGTGACTGAGCAGGAGCTTCCCCCCGAACCGCAAGCCTCGACCCCCCGCCGTGTCGTGGTGGCGGAGGACGAGTCGCTGATCCGACTCGACATCGTCGAGATCCTCCGCGACAACGGCTACGACGTCGTCGGAGAGGCCGGGGACGGCGAGACCGCGGTCCAGCTGGCGACCGACCTTCGTCCCGATCTCGTCATCATGGACGTGAAGATGCCGCTCCTGGACGGCATCTCGGCCGCCGAGAAGCTGAGCAAGAACCACATCGCCCCCGTGGTGCTCCTCACCGCCTTCAGCCAGAAAGAGCTGGTCGAGCGCGCGAGCGAGGCCGGCGCGCTGGCGTACGTCGTCAAGCCGTTCACGCCGAACGACCTGCTGCCCGCGATCGAGATCGCACTGGCCCGCTACGAGCAGATCATCACGCTCGAGGCCGAGGTCGCCGACATGGTCGAGCGCTTCGAGACCCGCAAGCTCGTCGACCGGGCCAAGGGGCTGCTCAACGAGAAGATGGGCCTCTCCGAGCCCGAGGCGTTCCGCTGGATCCAGAAGGCCTCGATGGACCGCCGTCTCACCATGCAGGACGTGGCGAAGGCCATCATCGAGCAGCTCGCACCCAAGAAGTAGCGTCTCCGAGACGCGAACGAAGCGGATGCCCCGGGCCGGGGCATCCGCTTCGTCATTTCTGCGGCAGGGCCTTGATGTGGTTCGTGATCCGGATGGTCGAGCACCGGCGTCCCTGATCGTCGGTGACGACGATCTCATGGACGGTGATCGTGCGGCCCAGGTGCAGCGGAGTGCAGACGCCCGTGACGGTTCCGGACGTCGCCGAGCGGGTGTGCGTGGCATTGATGTCGACGCCGACGGCCAGACGCCCTGGACCGGCATGCAGGTTGGCGGCCATCGAGCCCAGCGACTCGCCCAGCACGACGTACGCGCCGCCGTGGAGCAGACCGACCGGCTGGGTATTGCCCTCGACGGGCATGGTGGCGACGCAGCGCTCCACCGAGAACTCGGTGAACCGCAGGCCCATCTTCTCGGCCAGGGCGCCCATCCCGCGGGTCGCCGCCCACTCGAGTCCGTTCACGTCTGCGGGGGACAGTTCGGTCATCGATCGCCTTCGGAATCGCTGTGCGGGGGAGTGTCCCGCCCCGCGTCTAGGCTTGCAGGGTGACGGACTCCGCAAAGCCTACCCTTCTCGTCGTGGACGGCCATTCGCTGGCCTACCGGGCGTTCTACGCCCTTCCCGTCGACAACTTCTCGACCAAGGACGGGCAGTACACGAACGGCATCTACGGTTTCCTGGCGATGCTGATCAACCTGATCAAGGCGGAGAAGCCCACCCACATGGCGGTCGCCTTCGACACGTCGCGCCAGTCCTTCCGCACGCGCGAGTACACGGAGTACAAGGCGAACCGCTCCGAGACGCCGTCCGAGTTCAAGGGCCAGATCCCCATCCTCCAGGACTGCCTGGCCGCCATGAGCATCACGGTCCTGCAGAAAGAGGACTTCGAGGCCGACGACATCCTCGCCACGCTCGCGACCCAGGGCGCCGAGCAGGGCTATGACGTCCTGGTGTGCTCGGGCGATCGCGACACCATTCAGCTCGTCACCGAAGACGTCACGCTGCTCTATCCGAACGTGCAGGGCGTGTCACAGCTCAAGCGCTACGACCGGCAGGCCGTGATCGACCGCTACGGGGTGCCGCCCGAGCAGTACCCAGAAATCGCGGCTCTCGTCGGAGAGACGAGCGATAACCTCCCCGGGGTGCCCAAGGTCGGCGAGAAGACCGCGGTCAAGTGGCTGAACCAGTTCGGCTCGCTCGACGAACTGCTCGCCAACGCCGACAAGGTGACCGGTGTCGTCGGCGGCAACCTGCGAGCCCATATGGACGACGTGCGGCGCAACCGTGCTCTCAACCGTCTCCTCACGGATGTCGAGCTCCCGGCGACCATCGCCGACCTCGAGGTCAAGCCGATGGACGCCCAGGCGGTCCGCGACATCTTCGCCCGGCTCGAGTTCAAGACGCTGATCCCGCGCGTGGCCGAGTTGGCCGGTATCGAGCAGCAGATGGCCGCCGTCACCTCGGCTGCGGCTGTGCCGATGCCCCAGCCCGTCGAGCCGGCGCCGGCCGACCTGCTCGCATGGCTCGAGGCGGCCGACGGTGAGGTCGGCGTGGCGGTCATCGTCGAAGGCGGTCTGCCGAAGCGGATCGGCTTCGCGACATCGGATGCCGCGGCCGAGGCGAACTGGACCGCCGAGCTGCAGGAAGTCATCGCCGGCTGGCTGGCCTCACACGCCCCCAAGGTGATGAGCGACGCCAAGACGCAGGTGAAGGCGCTGCGACGCGCGGGACTGCGTATCGGCGGCCTGGCCTTCGACACCGTCGTCGCCGGATGGCTGCTGCGGCCGAGCTTCCCCGACAAGAATCTCGCCGACCTCGTCGACCGCTACCTTGACGAGAAGCTGCCCGAAGCGGATCCCACCCAGCTGGTTCCCGAGACCGAGGGGGCGACTCCGGGCCAGCTCGCGTGGTTCTCCGTCCGCGTGACGGCGGCGCTGCGGGCCGAGCTGCCCGACAGTGTCGCAACGGTGCTCACCGACATCGAGCTGCCCACGCTGCTGGCCCTCGCCGACATGGAGCTCGCCGGCGTCGCCGTATCGCACGACAAGCTCTCGTCGTTCTCGGTCGAGCTCGGCGAACGTGCCGATGCCATCGCGCAGCAGGCCTACCTCGCCATCGGGCGAGAGGTCAATCTCGGCTCGCCGAAGCAGCTGCAGGAGGTGCTGTTCGAAGAGCTGCAGCTTCCCAAGACCCGCAAGACGAAGACCGGCTACTCGACCGACGCCGCCGTGCTCGCCGACCTGCAGGAATCGAACCCTCATCCCTTCCTCGACCTGCTGCTCCAGCACCGCGAGGCGACGAAGCTGCGTCAGATCATCGAATCGCTCGACACCGCGATCGGGGCCGACGGCAGGGTGCGCACCACCTACGTCCAGACCGGCAGTCAGACCGGGCGCCTCTCCAGCACCGATCCGAACCTGCAGAACATCCCCGTCCGCACGGACGAGAGCAGGCGCATCCGCGCGGCGTTCGAGAACGGCGCCGACTACGAGACCCTGCTGACCGCGGACTACTCGCAGATCGAGATGCGCATCATGGCGCACCTTTCCGAGGACCCCGGACTCATCGAGGCCTTCAACTCCGGCGAGGACCTGCACCGTTTCGTCGGCGCGCGCGTGTTCGGCGTCGAGCCGGCCGACGTCACCCCGGCGATGCGCACGAAGGTCAAGGCGATGTCGTACGGCCTCGTGTACGGGCTCTCGGCCTTCGGACTCTCGAAGCAGCTGCGCATCGAGCAGACCGAGGCCAAGCAGCTGATGATGGAGTACTTCGCTCGTTTCGGCGCGGTTCGCGACTACCTGCGCTCATCCGTCGAGCAGGCAAGGATCGACGGCTACACCGAGACCATCTTCGGGCGGCGCCGTCCATTCCCCGACCTGGCCAGCCCTAATCGGGTTCTGCGTGAGAACGCCGAGCGCGCGGCGCTCAATGCCCCGATCCAGGGAAGTGCCGCCGACATCATGAAGGTCGCGCTGTTCCATATCCACGATGAGTTCGCCGCGCAGAACCTCCGGTCGCGCGTCCTGATGCAGATCCACGATGAGCTCGTCGTGGAGGTCGCTGCGGGGGAGTGGGATGCCGCGGAGCGCATCGTGCGAGAGCGCATGGGCGATGCGGCTGCGCTCTCGGTGCCACTGGACGTACAGATCGGACGCGGCGGCGACTGGAACGAAGCCGGCCACTGAGCCGCATGGTTGGCGCGTGGCCGCCCGCATCCTTAGGCTCGGGGGCATGACTGAAGAAACACGTACGCCCACGCCGATCGACACGATCGCTGACGCATGGGTAGACACCCTCGCCGAGCTCGAACCCACTCTCGCGACCTACATCGGTCGCGATGAGTACAACGACCGCTACGGCGACTACAGCCCGGAAGGTCAGGAGCGAATCGTCGCCGAGGGTCGCAAGACTCTCGCGGCCCTGGCGGCTGCGACCCCGGTGGACGACATCGATGCCGTCACCCAGGACGACGTGGCCCGTGAGATCCAGGTGGCGATCGAGCTCCACGACGCGAAGTGGAATCTCCGCGACCTGAACGTCATCGCATCCCCTGCGCAGGACATCCGGTCGGTCCTCGACCTGATGCCGACGGCGACGACGGACGACTGGACGGTCATCGCCACCCGACTCAAGGCGGTCCCGGGAGCGATCGACGGCTACATAGCGACGCTCCGCGAGGGCATCGCTCAAGGTGTCGTGCCTGCGCGACGCCAGGTCGAGGAGGTCGTCACGCAGATCGCCCGGTATACCGAGGACGGCGGCTTCTTCGCGACGTTCGCCGCTGAGGCTGCCCCCGCGGAAGGACAGCTTCCGGCATCCCTTGCTCGCGACCTCTCCGACAACGCCAACGCCGCCCGAGTGGCGTACGACGAGCTGGCCTCGTTCCTCGGCAGTGACCTCGCACCGCGCGCCGGTGAAGAGGACGCGGTGGGCCGCGAGCTGTACGCGATTCATTCGCGGCGGTTCCTCGGCGCGACCATCGATCTCGACGAGACCTACGAGTGGGGCGTCGAGGAACTCGCCCGCATGGTGGCCGAGCAGGAGTCCATCGCCGACGAGATCAAGGCGGGCGCATCGGTGGAGGAAGCCGTCGCCTTCCTCGAGCAGGACGAGTCGCGCAAGCTTCGCGGGACCGACGCCCTGCAGAAGTGGATGCAGGAGACGAGCGACCGCGCGGTCGCCGAGCTCGGGCGCACGCACTTCGACATCCCGGAGCCCATCCGCACGCTCGAGTGCATGATCGCGCCGACGAAGGAGGGCGGGATCTATTACACCGGTCCCACCGACGACTTCTCGCGGCCGGGCCGGATGTGGTGGTCGGTGCCCGAGGGCGTCGAGACCTTCGACACCTGGCGCGAGCTCACCACCGTCTACCACGAGGGCGTTCCGGGGCACCACCTGCAGATCGCGCAGGCCGTGTACAACCGCGCGCAGCTCAACTCCTACCGTCGTCTGCTGGGCGGCACGTCCGGCCACGCCGAAGGCTGGGCGCTGTACGCGGAGCGACTCATGGAGCAGCTGGGCTACCTCAACGACCCGGCTGATCGACTCGGGATGCTCGACGGCCAGCGGATGCGCGCCGCCCGCGTCGTGCTCGACATCGGCGTGCACCTCGGCAAGGACCGCCCCGACGGTCTGGGGAAGTGGGACGCGGAGTTCGCGCTGGAGTTCATGCTGCACAACGTCAACATGTCGGACGAGTTCGTGAAGTTCGAGGTCAACCGCTACCTGGGCTGGCCCGGGCAGGCGCCGTCATACAAGGTCGGCCAGCGGATCTGGGAGCAGCTGCGCGACGAGGTGGCCGAGCGCGAAGGCGCGTCCTTCTCGATCAAACAGTTCCACAAGCGCGCCCTCGACATCGGCGGCGTCGGGCTCGACGCGCTGCGGACGGCTCTCTCGCGCTGACGCGGGTGCGCTGAAGCCTCAGTGGTCGCGGGGGTCGTGGGACAGCAGTTCCACGACCTCCGCGTCGCTCGTCTGAGCGAAGTCGTCGTAGAACTGGCCGACCGCCCAGAAGTCGCGCTCACGATGCGGGCAGAGGAACTCATCCGCGGCGCCTGGCTCAGGCTTCCACCCCTCCGGCGCGACCGGAACGGCGAGCACGACCCCATCGCAGGCGCGGGATCGGAGTGATCGGCACGCGGCCAGTGCGGTCGCCCCGGTGGCTACGCCATCGTCGACGACGAGAGCAGTGATCCCGGAGAGGTCGTCGGGGACAGAGCCGAACCGGGTGGTCCGCCGGAGCAGCTCCCTGCGCTCACGGGCCTCGACTGCCTGGAGTTCAGCCGCGCTGAGGTGTCGTGCGCCACGAGAGCCCTCGTTCATCACCCGGACGCCGTCGGCGATCGCTCCCACGGCGAACTCCTCGTGTGACGGGCATGCCGAGCTTCCGCACCACGACGGCCGCCAGGGGAAGCACCAGCAGGCGTGCCACCTCGGCGGCGACGACGACGCCGCCGCGCGGGATTCCGAACACGATTGCTTCAGTGCCGCGCCGGTCGGCGAGCACAGAGCCGAGCTCGCGGCCCGCCGCGGCACGGTCGGCGAACAGAGCCATGGCATCAACGCTACGCCTCCGGCACCCGAAGCGGGAGGGAATGCCGGGGCGCCCCCAGGGGTTGCGGACGACATCCACCGTTTCATGCATGTGCATAGGAAGGCCCATCGATGACCGTCAACGATCCGACCGCGCTGGAGCTCGGCCTCGACACCTTCGGCGACGTCACCCGTGACGAATCAGGATCGCTGGTCAGCGGCGCGCAGACCATCCGCGACGTTGTCGAGCAGGCCGTGCTCGCAGACGAGGTGGGACTCGCGTTCTTCGGTGTGGGCGAGCACCACCGCAGAGAGTTCGCCGTTTCCAGCCCCGAGATCGTCCTCGCGGCCGCTGCGGCCCGTACGCGCAGCATCCATCTCGGCACCGCAGTGACGGTCCTCTCCAGCGATGACCCGGTCCGCGTCTACGAGCGCTTCGCCACGCTGGATGCGGTGTCGAACGGGCGGGCGGAGGTGATCCTCGGGCGCGGCTCGTTCACCGAGTCGTTCCCGCTCTTCGGCTACGACCTCGCGCGACTACGAGACGCTGTTCGACGAGAAGCTGGACCTGTTCGCCCGGTTGCTCGAGGAGAAGCCGGTGACCTGGCAGGGGACCCTGCGTGCGCCGTTGACGGATGCCGATGTGTTCCCGAAGACGGAGAACGGCTTGCGCGCCTGGGTGGGCGTCGGAGGCACTCCCGAGTCCGTCGTGCGCGCCGCCCGCTACGGCTACGGCCTGATGCTGGCGATCATCGGCGGTCCCGCCGACCGGTTCCGTCCGTTCGCAGCAATGTACCGCCGCTCGCTCGAGACCTTCGGACGCGGCCCCTCGCCGATCGGCGTGCATTCGCCCGGACACGTCGCCGACACCGACCAGCAGGCATGGGAGGAGGCGTACGAGGGTTTCGAGGCCATGAACAACACGATCGGCCGCGAACGCGGCTGGCCCCCGTACAGCCGCATGCGGTTCCAGCGCGACGTCGGTCCGGAGGGCGCGCTCTACGTCGGATCGCCCGAGACCGTCGCGCGCAAGATCGCAGACACCGTCCAGACCCTCGGCCTCGACCGCTTCGACATGAAGTTCTCGACTGGCTCGCTGTCACACTCCCGGCTGATGCGCTCGATCGAGCTGTACGGCTCGCGGGTGGCACCGCTCGTCCGCGACCTGCTCTCGTAGTGCCGGTGCGGCCGAAGGATCCGTAGCATGACGCTATGACGGATGCCGACACCCGCCCGACCGCGACGCTCCCAGCGCGCCTGGACCGGCTGCCGTTCACCCGCATGCACCTGCGGGTGCTGACGGGCTCCGGCCTGGGGTGGGCTCTGGACGCGATGGACGTCGGGCTGATCTCGTTCGTGCTCGCCGCGCTGGCCGTTCAGTGGGAGCTCCAGCCATACGAGACGGCCTGGATCGCATCGATCGGGTTCGTCGGCATGGCGATCGGCGCGAGCATCGGCGGCCTCCTCGCGGATCGGTTCGGGCGGCGGTCGGTGTTCGCGCTGACTCTGCTGGTGTACGGCGTCGCGACCGGAGCGAGCGCACTGGTCGGCGGGCTCGTCGCCCTGCTCGTGCTGCGGTTCTTCGTCGGGCTCGGTCTCGGCGCCGAGCTGCCCGTCGCCTCCACGTATGTCAGCGAGTTCGCGCCGGCGCGAATCCGCGGTCGCCTCATCGTGATTCTCGAGGCCTTCTGGGCCGTCGGGTGGACCACCGCAGCCGTCATCGGATACTTCGTCATCCCGACATCGGACGACGGATGGAGATGGGCGTTCGCGATCGGTGCGATTCCCGCCGCGTATGCGTTGTTCGTGCGGTGGGGACTCCCGGAGTCCGCGCGGTGGCTGGAGCGCCGTGGTCGGCACGAGGATGCGGACACCGTCGTTCGTGCCTTCGAGGAGTCGGCAGGGGATGCGGCATCCGCTCTCGCTGTGGCCGCCGCTGACGCACCGCCCGCCGCCTCGTCCACGATCGGGTCACGCGTCGCCATGCTGTGGTCTGCCGAGTTCCGTGTGCGCACTGCGTGTCTGTGGCTGGTCTGGTTCTGCGTGAACTTCTCGTACTACGGCGCGTTCATCTGGATCCCCTCGATACTCGTCTCGCAGGGCTACGATCTGGTCCGATCCTTCGGATTCACGCTCATCATCACCCTCGCCCAGCTGCCCGGCTACGCTGTCGCCGCGTGGTTGATCGAGGTCTGGGGGCGCCGCCTGACGCTTTCGGTCTTCCTGGTCGGATCCGCCTTCTCCGCGGTCGTGTTCGGGACGGTGGGGAGCGAGGCAGGAGTCATCGCGGCCGGAATGGCGCTGTCGTTCTTCAATCTCGGCGCATGGGGCGCCCTGTACGCGGTGACGCCCGAGACGTACCCCACATCGCTGCGCGCGACCGGCTCGGGGTGGGCTGCCGGAGCCGGACGCATCGCCTCGATCATCGCGCCGTTGACCGTGCCCGTCCTGCTCGCCCTCGGCGGCGCACCGACCCTCTTCGTCGTCTTCGCGGCGTTCTTCGTGGTCGCTGCGGCCGCAGCCTGGGGTCTCATGGACCGCCGGGGCATGACGCTCGACGACCGCTGAGTACGGGCTGCGCCCATCACCGCTGCGTCCATCGACGCTGCGGCCGCGCTCTAGGCTGGGACGATGGCATCCGTGAGGTACGTCGCGATCGGCGACTCGTTCACCGAGGGCGTCGGAGACGAGCTCCCCGACGGTCGCGTGCGAGGGTGGGCGGATCTCGTGGCGCAGGGTTGGGCGGATGCCTCTGCCGAACGGGTGGAGTACGCGAACTTCGCGATCCGCGGGAAGCTCGTCCAACCCATCGTCGCGCAGCAGCTCGAACCGGCGCTCGCACTGAAGCCGACGCACCTGTCGTTCAACGGGGGCGGAAACGACATGCTCCGCCCGCGCACCAGCGTGGCACGCGTGGTCGACGCCTTCACGCACGTGCTGAATCGATGCGATGAGGAGGGCGTCACCCTCATCCTTCTGTCTGGCGCGAACCCCTCCGCCCAGCTTCCGCTGAGTCGCGTGATCCAGCGCCGCGGAGACCTGCTCTCCGCGGCCGTGTCGGCGAAGTTCGCCGACCGCACAGACATCGTCCGCGCCTTCAACTGGCCCGACCGTGAGCTGTCCAGCCCACCGTACTGGTCAGAGGACCGGCTGCACATGAACTCTCGCGGGCACCATCGCGTCGCCGCTCGGGTGCTCACCGCGCTCGGTCTGGAACCGCCCGCCGGGTGGTGGTCGCTTCCGCCGTTGCCCGCGGCAGCGGCGCGCGGCGCGGCGTACTACCGGGAGCACGTCGGCCCCTGGGTGCAGCGGCGGCTCACGGGCACGTCGTCGGGCGACGGTCGCGAGCCGAAGCACGGCGAATGGTTCGAAGTGGCTCCGTCAGCTCGCTGAGTCGACCATCGCGGGTCTCGACAGGTCAGTGCTCGCTCATGCCGGCCTGCCCACGGAGTAGACGAGCTCTGCGAACTGGCCCGACCGCCCGGCCGACTCCAGCGTCAGACGATCGGATTCCAGCCGGCGGGGAAGCAGCGGCCGGCCCGAGACCAGCGTGACGGGAGCGATCGAGACGCGGATCTCGTCGAGGAGTCCTGCATCGGCGAACTGGCCGACGAGGTCTCCGCCGCCGACGATCCAGATGTCGCGATCTCCTGCAGCCTCGATCAGCTCGGACCAGACGGCGGAGACGTCTCCTTTGCGAAACCGAATGTCCGCGCCGGCGACATGCGGCAGCTTGCGCGAGCTCATCACGAAGGACGCTTTCGCCTTGTAGAACCACTTCTCCGGATGGTCGAGCAGCTTCTCGTGAGCGACGATCCACTCGTAGGACGTCGAGCCCATGATGAGCGCGCCAACGCCGTCGAGGAAGCGGCCGAAGTCGTTCTCCGCCGTCTCGGCGCCCGGGACGGCGAAGAGCCAGGAGAGTGAATCGTCATCGTCGGCGAGGTAGCCGTTGAGGGTTGTCGCAGTGTGGAAGATGACGCGGGCCATCCGGCCACGCTATCGCCGCCCAACGACATGAGCCCTTGCGGTGTATTCAACTGATTGGTACAGTACCATGAGGTTGAATACGAAGAAGAGTGGTGGAGCGGATGTCGGCAGACCAGCTCAGTCGGACGTTCTCGGCCCTCGCCGACCCCACCCGGCGCGCGATCCTCGAGCGTCTCAGCGGGGGAGTGGCGACGGTCGGCGAGCTCGCGGCGCCGTTCGACATGACCTTCGCGGCCGTCTCCAAGCACTTGCGGGTGCTCGAGGAGCGGGTCTCATCACACGCGGCAAGGATGCGCAGTACCGCCCTGCCCGTCTGGACGCGCGACCGCTGGCTGCGGTCTCCGTGTGGGTAGGCGAGTACCAGCGGTTCTGGGAAGCCAGCGCCGACGCGCTCGATCAGTACCTCAACGCTCTGCAGCACCACACGCCTCCGAACGACCACACCGACAAGGAGATCCCTCATGACTGACTACTTCACGATCACCCGTATCCTCCGCGCGCCGCGCGAACTCGTCTTCGAGGCGATCACCAAGCCTGAGCACTTCGCCGTCTGGTTCGGAACCGCAGCGGTCGAGGTTCCGCAGGAGAGTCTCACAATGGACGTGCGCCCGGGCGGCGCCTTCCGCGCCGTCATGAAGCTGCCCGACGGCAACCGTATCGACTGGGCGGGGGAGTACCAGGTCGTCGAGCCGCCGTCGCGCCTTGCCATGACGCTGAGCGACCGGCCTGGCGACGACGCAGGGCTCCCGGTGTTGTTCGACCTGGAAGAGGTGGACGGCGGCACCCGGCTGACGATCAGCCAGGACCGCTCGGACTTCGGTGACGACCAGGTGCAGGCGACGATCGCCGGCTACAACGCGTTCATCGACGACATGGAGGACGTGATCGAGGCTATGCAGGCCGGTTGATCACCGGAGTTCGGTGAGGCATCCGATCTTTGTCAAGCCCTTGTGCGAGCACGGAGCGACGCGCAAAAGTGTGACGTCGGGGCCTTGGCGCCCCGAAAACAGGGGAGGGCCCTTCGTCGTGCCCCGGGAAAGGAATCTCGCATGAGCATCGGAGCAGGAATCGCACTGTTCGCCATCGGCGCCATTCTGGCGTTCGCGGTGAATGTAGAAGTCGAGTGGGTCAACCTCGACATGATCGGCTACATCCTGATGATCGCCGGCGCAGTGATCTTCGTCATCGGCCTCGTGCTGATGATGCGTCGCCGGTCGGTGGACTCGGTGACGCGCACGGCGGTGGACCCCAACGGCAACGAGCGTGTCACGCGCCAGTCGACCCGCATGCCCGACGACACCGCAGGTCTCTGACACACTGAACGACCTGAACGGGGCGGCGCCGAGAGGCGCCGCCCCGTTCGCTGTGTGGGACGGGAGCGGGGCGGCGCCGAAGGGCGCCGCGACATCCGGTAGTTGTGATGCGGCACGGGCACGGTGCGCACGCAGCACAGGAGTTCTGTCCTTCTACAGGAGAAATGAGCCGGATCCAGTCCTGTAGAAGTGCATTTCTCCTGTGGAAGCCTCTGACGAGCCGCCGAGGCGCTGCCGACGGCGTGAGTGGGAGGTGCGAATGGACCGAGCTGACATAATGTGCATTATCGGCTAGAACCATCGTGGTGAACGCAGCTGCACCCCGACCGTCTCAACGCCGAGAGATCTCCCGCAGCATTCCGAACACGATCCGTATGCCGTCACCGTCGCGAAGCACGGTGAACAGTGTGCGCGTGCATGAACGGCAGCGCACGATCGCCGCCGTCTCGTCCAGCTCGACGACGGTCTCGGCCAGCGGAGCGGTCGACCCGCAGCCGTCGCACACACCGATCAGAACGGTGACGTCGCCGGCGAGCGCCTCCGACAGGATGCCCGCCAGCGCGTTGCCGTCGACCGTCGCGGTCGCATTGCCCTCGCGCATCATCCGCCTCCGAATCGCTCCGTCTTGATCCTGTGCGGCGGATGCCCGAGCCGCACGAGCGCGTCGGCGACGTGCTCGACGAAACCCGTCGGCCCGCAGACGTACACGATCGGCTCCCGCGACGGCTGCCACACCGCTTCGCCGAGGAACTCGTCGTCCACGCGCCCGACCCTTCCCGTCCAGCCGACGGGTCCGCCGCGCGTGAACGCCCAGGTGACCGCCACTCCCCCGTCTCCCGCAGCAGCGGACAGCAGTTCGCGATATATCGCGTCCTCGGGGCGTCTCACCGAGTACAGGAGCCGGACGGATGCCGCCGCCGAGGCATCCCGAGCGGCACGTGCCATCGCCATCAGCGGGACGATCCCCGACCCGCCCGCGATCAGCTGCACGGGCTCCTCTCCTCCGGGCCGCCAGACGAAGTAACCGCCGAGTGGCCCCTTCACCTCGAGCTCGTCACCCGGAAGCACGTCGCGCACCAGGTAAGGCGAGACCTCTCCCTCGGGGATCTCATCGACCGCGAGCTCGATGGTCTGGCCGTCGCCGTAGGAGCCGAGCGAGTACGACCGCTCCGCCTGGTAGCCGTCCTCGGCCGTCAGCCGGATGTCGACGTGCTGACCCGCCTCGCTTCCGGGCCATCCGGGCACCGCGAGCCGCAGGACGCGCGCGCTCGGTGTGACGTCCTCGATGGCCTCGACTTGCGCCGCTCGCCAGCCTCCGACGGTCACCAATACCGTTCCTCGGTCCACGGATCGCCGTGCATGTTGTAGCCGTTCTGCTCCCAGAATCCGGCCTCGTCCTCTTCCATGAGCGTGAGACCTCGGACCCACTTCGCGCTCTTCCAGAAGTACAGGTGAGGCACCAGCAGCCGCGCGGGGCCGCCATGCTCCGGGTCGAGGGGCTCGCCCTCGAACTCGAAAGCGATCCATGCCTTCGAGCCGAGGAGGTCGTCGAGCGCGACGTTGGTGGTGTAGCCGCCGTAGGAATGGGCCATCGCGTAGGAAGCATCCGTCTCGACATGCTCGAAGACAGTGTCGAGCGAGACGCCTCGCCACGACGTGCCGAGCTTCGACCACCGCGTGACGCAGTGGATGTCGGTCGAGATGTCTTCGGTGCCGAGCGCGAGGAACTCGTCCCACGACCACGACACGCGGTGGCTGGACTCGCTGCGCACCTCGAACGACCACTCGGCCGTGTCGATCCGCGGCGTAGGACCGGCCGAAAGCACCGGGAAGTCGTCGGTCAGGTACTGGCCGGGCGGCAGCTGCGGGTTGCTCTCCCTGCGACGGGCCCCGAACCCTCTCGAGAAGACTGCCATCACGCACCTCTCCTGGTCGGCACCGGTGATGCTCACCGTAACGTGGACGTGCGTCCGAAGCGAGCAGAGTTCGGGCCGACGCCGTCTGCCGGTGACGCGACACACCCGTTCACGAATGACGAAAGTATCTCCGGCGGGTCTGAGCTTTAGCCCGCCCGTCCCAGGAAACTCTCAGAAAGGACACTCGCATGTCCACAGAATCTACGGCCGAATCTGCTGCCGTCAACGGCATCCGCACCGCGCTGGGCATCGGCGGCGTCCTCGCCGTCCTCGCCGGTATCTTCATCCTCTTCCAGCCGGCCGAGGCCGCCTTCGTGGTGACGATCGTCATCGCGATCTACGCGATCGCTGCCGGCCTCGTCTACGCCGGTCTCGGCATCTTCTCCAAGCACAAGGGCGGATGGGCCCGCGTCGGGCACATCGCCCTCGGCATCCTGTTCATCATCGCCGGTGTCGTGGCGCTGGTGAACCTGCAGCAGGCGACCGCCTGGCTCGCGGTCTTCGTCGCGATCCTGATCGGTATCCTGTGGATCGTCGAAGGCATCGTGTCACTGTCGACGCTGGGCGACGCGTCGTCGAAGGTCTGGACGATCATCTTCGCGATCATCAGCATCATCGCGGGCCTCTACCTGGTGTTCTCGCCGCTGTGGGGTGCCGTGGTGCTGTGGTGGATCCTCGGCATCGGCCTGATCATCCTCGGAATCGTCAACATCGTCCGCGCCTTCACGTACGGTCGCAAGACGGCGTGATCCGCTGACACAGACAGAGGGGCCCCGGATTCGTCCGGGGCCCCTCTGTCGTGCTGTGTTCGACCTCAGGTCACGGGAAGCTTCCGCTGCCACCAGTCCAGCACTGCGTCGAACCGCTGCACGCGGTGCCGGGGCTTCCCGGAGCGCGTCAGCTCGTGGTTCTCACCCGGGAACACCAGCATCTCGGCCTCGGTGCCGTTGCGCTTGAGCGCCGTGTAGTACCGCGTCGCCTGCTCGAGCGGACAGCGGAAGTCGAGCTCGGAGTGGATCACCAGCGTGGGAGTCGTGACCTGGTCGACGACGGCGAGCGGACTCTGCCGCACCATGTCCTCGGCAGAGACGCCGACGTACTCGTCACCGAAGAAGGTGCCGATGTCGCTCGTGCCCTGGAACGACACGGGGTCGAGGAAGCCGCGCTCCACGATGGCTCCGGCGAACCGATGGTCGTGGGCGATGACCCACGCCGTGAGGAAACCGCCGTACGAGCCGCCCATGATGCCGACGCGCTGCCCGTCCAGCCGGCCATCGCCGGCGACAGCGCCTTCCAGAAAGTCGATGACGTCGGCGAAGTCGACGGTTCCCATGGCCTGACGGATGCTGCGACCGTGAGCGCGCCCGTAGCCTGCCGACCCGCGAGGGTTGCTGTAGACGACGGCGTAGCCGGCGTCGACGAGCACCTGCGTCTCGTCGAACAGATGTATGCCATAAGAAGCATACGGTCCGCCGTGGATCTGGAGGATGACGGGAAACGGTCCCGCTCCCGCCGGCGTCGCGACCCAGCCATGGACGGGGTAGCCGTCGCGGCCGTCGACGGTCAGTTCGCGGGGCGTGACGATTCCGGATGCCGCGGCTCGCCGCTCCGAACGCAGTGAGCGTGCGGGCCTCACCGTCGTCGATCACGACGAGCTCTCCGTACGAGTCGGGCCGGGCGAGCGCGGCGACGATGCGACTCGCAGCGGCGGCCTGGCCAGCGACCTCGACGTCCCCGCCGAGCACCTCGGTCAGCCGGCCCTCGCGCGACACGCGCACCAGACGGACGCGACCACGGGTACGGTCCTGCACCAAGAGGTCGTCGCCGTCGAACACGACGTGGCTCCCCACTTCGCCCAGGTCGACGGACTCCGCGTCGGTGAGACGGCGGGCGCTCGAGCCCTCGAGCAGCCAGAGTCCCATTCCAGGCGCCACGAAGTCGACCCCGCTCTCCCCCACCTCGTGGGCGAGAAGCGCGATCGTGCCGTCTCCGGCGACCGCGATCCCGGCAACAGACAGCCCGGCGTCACGGCCGAGCACCTCGCGCTGCCCCGAGCCATCCACGGCTACGGCGATCACGCGCGACCGCAGGTCCCGGCGGTCTGCCTCGATCTCGTCGACGATGGTCAGCACCTCGGCACCGTCCGTCGTGAACGCGACGCCGCCGTGCGACGCGGCGCCCACGGTGAGCTGACGGGCCTCCGCAGCCACGACTCGCTTCTTCGACGCGTCCTCCCCCTCGGCCCGGACCGCCGGTGCGGGCTCGTAGAACGGCTCGGCGTCGGTCTCGGGGGCCGCCACCACGAACACGTGCGCCGGTCGATCGCCGATGTAGCCCAAGCCGTTGGCATGCCACCGGATGCCGGTGATGTGCCGCGGCGCCTCGGCCGCGGCATCCAGTCCCTCGACGGTGCCGTAGCGACCCGGTTCGGGCAGGCGCGCGAGGAAGGCGAGCGATCGGCCGTCCGGCGCCCAGTCGCAGTCCTCGACGCCGAGCGGCGCGTCGGTGACCTGGAGGGGCTCGCCGCCGCGGGACGGGATGACCCACAGCTGCGGCTTGCCCTTCGCGTCCGCCCGCGTGAACACGATCGTGCTCCCGTCGGGCGACAGCCGGGGCGCGGCGTCGGACACGCCGCGCGTCAACCGCACCGGCGTGCCGGCCGGCAGATCGACACGCCACAGCTGACCGACCGCGCGGTTCGCCTCGAGGTCGGGGCGCAAGGTCGCGAAGACGGCGAACGATCCATCCGGCGCGATCGTGGGCCGGCCGACCGAGATGAGCTTGTCGATGTCGCTCGCGCGCATCGTCACTCCCCCGTGAACGAGCCGGTGTCGCCGATGAGCCGGGTGTTGTCGGCCGGCACCGGGTCGAGCGCCGCGGCAGCGACCTCGGCGGCGAACTCCGAGACGTTGTAGAGCCTGCCGGCGTCCTCGCGGCGCGCGGAGATGGCACCGGGGTTCGCGCGCTCGAGCAGAGTCGCCGTGATGGTGCCCTCGATCATGTCGCCGGACACCACGACGAACTCGACGCCGCGTTCGGTCAGCGCCGGGATCCGCTCGCGCAGCGCATCCTCGCCGGCGCGCTTTGACAGCGCGACCGGCTCGTACTCGGGCATCGTCGGGGTGGTGCGGATGAAGTGCGCCTGATGGCTGGTGACGAACACGACGCGGGCGCCGTCCTCGAGGAGCGGGAGCGCCGTCTCGAGAACGCTCACCTGTGCGTCGCGGTTGAGCCGGAGCGCGTAGTCCTCGGCCATGCCGGACTCCATGCCGCCGGAGGCGTTGAGCACGAGGATATCCAGCGTCCCGAAGGTCCGCTTCACCTCGTCGAACATCGCCTGGACGGACTCCGGATCGGTCAGGTCCGCTCCGACGACGAGCGCCTCGACGCCGAGCTCGCGCAGCTGCGCGGCGAGCTTCTCGGCCCGAGGCGCCTTGTTGCGGAAGTTGATCACGACGTTGGCGCCGGCCTCGGCGAGGTAGCGGACGGTGTCGGCGCCGATGCCCCGTGAAGACCCGGTCACGAGGGCGGTCTTGCCGCTCAGCGAGCCGGCGGAAAGGGGCAGGGAAGTCTCAGTCACGCCCTCGACACTACCTGCTAGGTTCGAAGGAGAAGGAGGCGCATCGTGGACCTCATCCAGACCGTCGAGCAGTGGGCGTGGATCGGATGGCTCGTTCTCATCCTCGCGTTCCTGGTGATCGAGATGCTCACACTCGACTTCACATTTCTGATGCTCAGCGTCGGCGGCCTGGCAGGCCTCGGCGCGGATCTGCTGGGCGCTCCGCTCTGGCTCCAGGTCATCGTGGCCGGGGTTGTCGCGGCGGTGCTCGTGCTCGTCCTGCGCCCACCCCTGCTGCGCCGCCTTCGGCGCGGCGAGGACCCGACGCCGTCCAACATCGAGGCGCTCATCGACCTTCGCGGCCGGGTCATCTCGACCGTCAGCTCCCACGGCGGCCAGGTGAAGCTCGCCAACGGCGACATCTGGACCGCCCGCACCGATTCGGGCGAGCTGCAGCCCGGCATGCCCGTCCATGTCACCCGCATCGACGGAGCCACCGCCGTGGTGAGGTCCGTCGACCCTGCCCCGACATTCCCGGAGGACACCCGCGCATGAACGACCTCGGCTCGCTCGTCCCCGCGGCCATCGCCTGGCTCCTCGCGATCGCCGTCTTCATCTTCGTGCTCGTGGTGATCGTCCGGTCGATCCGGATCATTCCGCAGGCCAGCGCCGGCGTCGTGGAGCGGCTCGGCCGCTACCACAAGACCCTCATGCCGGGCCTGAACCTGCTGGTGCCCTTCATCGACCGTGTACGTCCGCTCATCGACATGCGGGAGCAGGTCGTGTCGTTCCCGCCGCAGCCGGTGATCACCGAAGACAACCTCGTCGTCTCCATCGACACGGTCGTGTACTTCCAGGTCACCGACGCGCGCGCCGCCACCTACGAGATCGCGAACTACCTCGGCGCCGTCGAGCAGCTCACGACCACGACGCTGCGCAACGTGGTCGGTGGTCTGAACCTCGAAGAGGCCCTCACCAGCCGCGACAACATCAACGGACAGCTGCGCCTGGTGCTCGACGAGGCCACCGGGAAGTGGGGCATCCGCGTCGGCCGCGTCGAGCTCAAGGCGATCGACCCGCCGCACAGCATCCAGGATTCCATGGAGAAGCAGATGCGCGCCGAGCGCGACCGTCGAGCGCTCATCCTCACCGCGGAGGGAACGAAGCAGTCGGCGATCCTCACGGCCGAGGGTCAGCGGCAGGCGGAGATCCTGAAGGCCGAAGGCGACAAGCAGGCCGCCGTGCTGCGCGCGCAGGGCGAGGCCGAGGCGATCGCGACGGTGTTCCAGGCGATCCACGTCGGTGATGCCGACGACAAGCTCCTCGCGTACCAGTACCTGCAGACGCTGCCCAAGATCGCCGACAGCGCATCGAGCAAGCTCTGGATCATCCCCACCGAGTTCACCGAAGCTCTCAAGGGCCTGAGCGGATCATTCCTCGGCGGCAACGCCGACGGAGCCGGCGTGACGCGCGCGCCGGAGACCCGGCCGGGCGCCGCGCCGTCCCCTTCGTGACCCATCCCTGGTTCGAGGGTGCCCGCACGCCGCGTGTACTCGCGCATCGCGGTCTGGTGACGGCGGAGGATGCCGCGCACGGCGTCGTCGAGAACTCCTTCGCAGCTGTCGCTGCTGCCCACTCCGCCGGGGCGTGGTACATCGAGTCCGACTGTCATCTGACGCGCGACGGCGTCGTGGTGCTGTTCCACGACGACGACCTCGCCCGAGTGACGGGCGATCCGCGACCGGTCTCCGACGTCACGGCGGCGGAGCTCGAGGAGCTCATGGCACCCCGCGGCGGCCTCATCACGCTCGACCAGGCTCTCGAGGCGTTTCCCGACGTCAGGTTCAACCTCGACGTGAAGGCTGGCGCGGCGGCAGAACCGGTTGGACGTGCAGTGGCGGCGCACGGCGAGCGAGTGCTCCTGACCAGCTTCTCCGACGCCCGCCGCCGGGCCGCTCTGGGCGCCGCGACGGCTGAGGCCCGCGGCATCCGTCCGGCGACGTCCGCCGGCTCTAAGACCATCGCCCGCGTGCTCGCCGCGGTCTCGGTGGGCTCGGACGCGCTGGCGCGCCGCGCACTCGCCGGTGTGGACGCGCTCCAGGTGCCGGAGCGTCAGGGCCGCCTTCGCGTGGTGACGCCCCGGCTGATCCGGGCGGCCCGGCGCCACGGCGTCGAAGTCCACGTCTGGACGGTGAACGACCCCGCCGACATGCGCAGGCTGATCGGTCTCGGTGTCCACGGGGTCGTGACCGATCGGGCTGACGTGGCCCTGCGCGAGCTGGGCTGAATGGATCCATCGCGCGCCCGCGAACTACGTCATCTCCGCTGTGCATCCACTGTGAAAGGCTTCCGCGCAAGGCCCTTTCGGATGTTCCCCACAGGTGGCTTCGTTATACCTGAACAGCGACGAGAGGACCACAAAATGGCAGACCGCAGTTTGCGCGGCATCCGACTCGGCGCCCAGAGCCTACAGAGCGAAGAGGGCGTCGTTTTCCATGACCGTGCACAGCACATCTATTCGTGTACGTCCTGCGGACGTGACACCACGCTGACCTTCGCGTCCGACGCCGAGGTTCCCCCGGCCTGGGAGTGCCGCACCTGTGGTGCGGAGGCGCTCCTTCGCGTGGGCGAGGGGACGGCCACGGTCGACCACTCCGGCGACAAGGTCCCGCGTTCCCACTGGGACATGCTGCTCGAGCGGCGCACGCTGCCCGAGCTCGAGGAGCTCCTGGAAGAGCGCCTCGCGTACGTCCGCTCGCGCCGCGGCGCCGGCGAGGACGTGAGCCTGGACAAGATCAGCGCCTGACGCTGATGCTATGAGACGCCGGTCCCCTCGGGGGCCGGCGTTTTCGTCTCGCGGCGGCGCATGAACCGGACGCCCAGTCCGATCGCGACCAGCGCGAGGACGCTCCCCCATCCGAGCAGCGCCTGAATCGCGGGGCCGGCGATGACCGCGGGTGTGAGGCCGGTCCGCAGCTGCACGTCGGTGAGCATGTGCCCTGCCTCGTCCGCTCCGAGCCCGTCGATCGTGGCGCCGTCCGGTGCGATGACCTGGCTCGTGCCCACGGTGGAGATGTTGACCACCGAGCGGCCGGTCTCGATGGCGCGCATCCGCGCGAAGGCGAGCTGCTGCAGATTCTCGTCCGTGCCGCGGAAGTCGGCGTTGTTGGTCTGGAACATGTACACCTGGGCGCCTTCGCGGGCGCCCTCCCAGATGACCGCGTCGTAGATGACGTCGAAGCAGATGGCCAGTCCGACGCCGACCCCGTCGAGGTCGAAGAACGGCGGATTGGTCCCCGGGGTGTATTCGCGCTGAATGAGGCCGATGAGGTCGGGGGCCAGGGGCTCGAAGAACCATCGGTCCGGAACGTACTCTCCCATCGGGACCGGGTTGCTCTTGTCGTGCAGCTGGACGGCGCCCTCGCCGGCGACCCAGAGCATCGACGTGTTGAACGTGTCGTCGCCGCGGGTGGTCGCGGCGTTCACGATGAGCGGCGCCCCGGCGCGTTCGGACAGCGAGTCGAGGATTCTCGCCGTGCTCTCGTTCTCGAGCGGGTCGGAGTCGATGCCGCCCTCCGGCCAGAGGAGCACGTCCAGGTCTTCGCCCAGGAGGGGAGCGGATGCCTCGAGCTGGGCGTTCAGGACCGCGTTGCGCGTGCGCTCGTCGAAGTACCCCGATGGACCGTTGCCCTGGGCGCTGCCGACCCGGAGCGTTCCGGCTGGGGTGGTGGGGAATGCCGGAACCAGCAGGAGGACGAGAGCCAGACTCGCCGCCGGGATGGCGGTGGGAACGCGCCGGTAGTCCCGCGCGCGTGCCCACTCGATCACTGCCGCCGTGAACGCCACCATGAGGAAGCTGAGGCCTGCGACCCCCGTCCACGACGCGATGGACGCCAGCGGACTCTCGGACTGGCTCATGCCGAGCCGGGCCCAGGGGAACCCCGTGTACGGCCACGAGCCCATGAACAGCTCCCTCGCCGTCCACAGCCCCGCTACCAGCAGCGGGAGGCCGATCAGCTGGACCCAGCGGGAGGGGAAGAGTCGCGGCATCCACCGGTAGGCGAGCGTGAGGGGAATCGAGCCTGCCGCCATGAACACGGTCTCGAGTCCTGTCAGCGCGAACCAGGGCACGACGCCCAGGTACCGCGTGATCCACATGATGTGGATGAGGAAGAAGACGGCGCCGAAGACGAATCCGACGAGCAGCGCGCCCCACACCGAGCGTCCGATGAGCGCGATCAGCGACAGGGCGACGCCGACGAACGCGAGCGGCCACCACCCCACCGAGGGGTACGCGAGGTCGAGGATCGCTCCCCCGGCTGCCGAGACGAGCACGGCTGCCCACAGCGGCAGGAGCGGGCGCGGCGCGGCGGCGAGAGGCACGCTCCCACCCTAAACGGCGCTGACTGGGTGGCCGCTGTCAGACGGTCGAGTACGCCACGATGCCCCGGCGGACGGCGTCCAGCGCCTGTCGCGCCGTGGTGGCGAGCGGCCCGTCGGCGACGATGGACAGCTGGTCGAGCAGGTCGATGGTCTGCTTGGACCACCGCACGAAGTCGCCGGCGGCCATATCCGCCTCCTGGAGGACGTACTCGAGCATCCCGCCGCGCGCCCACATGTGCATCGCCTCGGCAAGGCTCGCCGAGACGGGCTCGGAGCCCGGCAGCTGGTGCTCGCGCTCGAGGTCGTCCAGGCGCTGCCACAGGTCGTTCGTCGCGGCGAACGCCGCCCGGAACGGTCCGCGCGGCAGCCTGCGCTCCCCCGGACCGCCGTCGTCGCGCCGAGGCTCGTAGACGAGCGAGCACGCCAGTGCGGCGAGAGAGGGCACATCGAGGTCTTTCCACAGCCCGCGGCGCAGCGACTCCGCGACGAGCAGATCCCGTTCGCCGTAGATGCGGCGCATCGTCCGGCCCGCAGGAGTCAGCTCGGTGGCGCCCTCGTCCGTCACCCGGACGTAGTCCAGCTCGTCGAGCACGTCGACGACGCGGTCGAAGATGCGCGCCACGGTTCCCGTCCTGGTCTGGATCTGCTGGCGGATCTTGTCGATCGTCCGCTTCAGCTGCCAGTAGCGCTCTCCCCAGCGGGCGTGGTTCTCGCGGTCGGGGCACGAATGGCACGGATGCCGCTGCAGGCGCCGCCGGAGCACGCCGAGCTCGCGGTGCCTCTTGTCGCGCGTGGCGCGCGAGGCGGTCGCATCCTTGCGGTTCAGCTTCTCGAGATCGCTGAGCTCACGTCGGATCGAGGAGTACTCGGTGAAGTCGCCCCGGTCGCAGGTCATGGCCTTCTCGTACCCGGCGAGAGATTCCTCCTGCTCGCGCACCTGCCGCGCGAGCCCGACGACCGAGCGGTCGGCCTGGAACTGGGCGAACGACGATTCCAGGATCTCGCGCGCACGGACGCGGCCGAACTGATCGATCAGATTGACGCCCATGTTGTACGTCGGCCGGAAGCTCGAGTTCAGCGGGTAGGTGCGGCGGGAGGCCAGTGCCGCGACGGCCTGCGGATCGAGCCCCTCGGTCCACTGGATGACCGCATGCCCTTCCACGTCGATGCCTCGACGCCCCGCGCGCCCGGTCAGCTGGGTGTACTCCCCCGAGGTGATCGCGACCCTGGCCTCGCCGTTGAACTTCTCGAGCTTCTCGAGCACCACCGTGCGGGCCGGCATGTTGATGCCGAGAGCCAGCGTCTCGGTCGCGAAGACGACCTTGACCAGTTTGCGCTGGAACAGCTCTTCGACGACCTCCTTGAACGCCGGCAGCAGCCCGGCGTGATGGGAGGCCACGCCGCGCTCCAGGTTGTCCAGCCAGTCCCAGTAGCCCAGCACATCGAGGTCCTCTTCGAGCAGCGTGCGCGTGCGGTCCTCGACGATGGCACGGATCTCGGCGCGCTCCTCGGGCGAGGTCAGGCGGACTCCGGCGCGCCTGACCTGCTGGACGGCGCCGTCGCAGCCCGCGCGGCTGAAGATGAAGAAGATGGCAGGCAGCAGGTTGGCGCGCCCGAGAAGCTCGACGACGTCCGGCCGGTCCAGGCGCTCGATGCGCTGCACGTTCGTCGCGCGCACGGGCCGCTTTCCCCCGCGGTTCGGACGACGACGGGATGCCTCGTACCCGCTGTGCCGGGCACTGTTGGCGGCCTGCGCACGGCGGTTGTTCTCGTAGGACGGGCCCTTGACCGACCGGATGCGCATGAGCTCCTGGTTGACCTGCGCGGTGGCGACACCGGCGCGATCGTCGAACAGGGGCAGCAGATCGCCCCGCACCAGGACATGCTGCTCGAGCGGCACTGGGCGGGTCTCCGAGACGATGACCTCGGTGTCGCCTCGGACGGTGTCCAGCCAGTCGCCGAACTCCTCGGCATTGGACACGGTCGCCGAAAGCGAGACGAGCTTCACGCTCGGCGGCAGGTGGATGATGATCTCCTCCCACACCGCCCCGCGGAATCTGTCGGCGAGGTAGTGCACCTCGTCCATCACGACGTAGCGCAGGCCCCGCAGCGCCGGTGAGTCCGCGTAGAGCATGTTGCGAAGCACCTCGGTCGTCATCACGACGATGCGGGCGTTGCCATTGATGTTGGTGTCGCCGGTCAGCAGGCCGACCTGGTCGACGCCGTACACATCCTGCAGCTCGCGGAACTTCTGGTTCGACAGCGCCTTGATCGGGGTCGTGTAGAAGGCCTTGTCGCCGGGCTCGCGCATCGCCAGGTGCACGGCGAACTCGCCGACGATCGTCTTGCCGGCACCGGTGGGCGCAGCGACCAGAACGCTCCGGCCGTCCTCGAGTGCGCGGCATCCGGCTATCTGGAAGTCGTCCAGCGTGAAGCGCTGCGAGTCGGCGAATGCCGCCGTGATCGGATGGGTCCGGTCTTCGCGAGCCCGCGCGTAGCGCTCAGCCGGACCCGGATCGCTCACGCGATGGCCTCTGGCGGAAGGAACTGGGAGGCGCGCTTCGCCTTGCGCCGGTCGAACAGCAGGGATAGTCCAGCCGCAGCGAAGAAGAGGACGATGAGGATCCCGGCCAGCATGAGCATGCTGACGACATCCGCGGCGGGCGTTGCCAGGCCGGCGAACACTGTTGCGACGAGAACCGCGACGCGCCACCCTTTCAGGATGGCGATGCCGGACATGATTCCTGCGATGTTCATGGCTACGAGGAACACCGGAAGAACGAACGCGACGCCGATCACGATCATGAGCTTGAAGACGAAGTCGTAGTAATAGCCGGCCTCGAAGAAGGACGCGCCGCCCTCCGGCACGAAGGAGGCCATGATCTCAACCACGTGCGGCATGACGATGAGTCCGACATAGCATCCGGCGAAGAACAGCGGGATTGCCGCAGCGAGGAATCCGACCGTGTACCGCACCTCCTTGCGGGTGAGACCGGGCATGATGAACGCCCAGATCTGCCATAGCCAGACAGGCGCAGAGATCAGCAGACCTATCGCGAACGACATCCGGATCCGCAGGTCGAATGCCGATGTCACTGTGCTGAACATCAGCTCGACCTTGGCGCGCTCACCCTCGGTCTCCGCGATGATCCGCAGAGGCTCAGTGATCATCCAGATCACCCAGTCGGTGATGAAGAACGCGACGATCATGCCGACCACGAGCGCCACAGCGGCCCACATCAACCGCTTTCGCAGCTCGACCAGGTGCTGCCCGAGCGACATGCGCTTCTCGCGCCGCGCGGGGTCTGAGCTCTTGACGCGCGGCGAGCCCGCCGTTGCCACGGTCAGGACTTGGGTTCGGCGTTTCCGCCCGCGTCCGTGCGACCATCGGTCGCCGGCTGCTCGACGGCGGAGGCGGTGCCGACCGACGTGACGTCCGTCTTGGGCGCGTCCTCGTCCTTCATGGCCTTCATCTCACCCTTGAAGACGCGCGCGGACTGACCCATGCTCTTCGCCAGTGCGGGCAGTTTCGCCGCGCCGAACAGCAGCAGGATGACGGCGAGGATGATCAGCAGGTGCCATCCCTGAAGGTTCGCCATGACATATCTCCTCGTCGTTCGGGTCCGGATTCAGTGTAACCCGCGGTCACCGGCACGGGTGCAGGCGCGGGCGAACATCCGGCGGACGATCAGCGGTACTGGGCCAGACCGGCGTCAGCCCACTCGGCTGCCGCGCGTCGTGCGGCCGCCGGCTCGAGGATCTCCACGAGACCACCGCGGCGCGCAGCGAGGCGCCGCAGGCTGAACTCGTCGGCCACGCGCATGGTCGCCACTGCTCCAGCCGGGGTGATCTCCAGCGTCGCGCGGTCGAGGTACTCGCCGAGCAGCGGCGCCACCGTCTCGGGGAACCTGACCCGTGCCACCACGTCGTCCTCACCGGGCTCGAACCACGCCGGAGCGGGCTCGCCGGCGTGCGTCGTCGGGATGTCGGTCAGCTCCAGGTCGCTCACCCGGTCGAGGTGGAACGTGCGCATCGCCTCACGGAGGTGGCACCACCCCTGCAGGTACCACTGGCCGTCCGCAATGTGCACCTTGACCGGATCCACCGTGCGGGTGGTGGGCGCGGCATCCGGAGCCTTGTAGGTGAACGAGACCGCGACACCGCGGCGGAGGGCGCCGGCCACGGCGTCGCGCACGGTGTCGACGGGCCCGGGCGCGACGATCACATCGGCCGGCGCGCTGGAGGCGCCGCGCGCCAGCTTCGCGAGCAGTCCGGCGAACAGGTCGGTATCGCCCACGCCGGGGATCGTGCGTGCCAGCTGCAGACCGGCCAGCAGCGCAGCCGCCTCGCGGGCGGTGAGCTTGGGCGAGCGTTCGAGGCCGACGGAATTGGTGATCACGATGAGGTCGCGCTGATCGAGCAGGTCCCAGTCGATGTCGAAGAGGTCGTTCGCCATCTGCCAGTAGCCGCCGTCGCCGGGCAGGCCGATCACTGTCAGCTTCTCGACCATCGAGCGCATCTGGTCGGGCGTGACATCGAACTCGTCGGCGGCCTCGGCGATCGACACCTCGCCCTTGCCGATCAGGTACGGGACGAGCTGCAGCATGAGCGCAGCGCGGTCGGTCGCGACGAGGGCGCGGCGGGCGGTCATGACGGCACTCCGTTCAGGTCGCGGGCAGCGGCGAGCCGCTCGATGACCTGATCCCGCAGTGCGGTCGGCTCGACCACGCGAACCTCGGGACCGTACGAGGCCAGCTCGTCGGCGAAGATGTGGATGTCGACATAGGGAACGCGGATGCCCTGTTCAGCCGATGTCGCCCGTCGGGTCAGCCGCAGCGCGGCCTCCGTGCCGGGGTTCACCTCGAGCAGCGACGAGTTGCCCGCTGCGACGTCCTCCAGCCCGCGCAGTGCGCGCTCCCCCGCTCCTTCGCGCAGCACGGGATCGAAGGCGGATCGCGTCACGGTGACGGGCCCCACGACGCGTGAGAGCAGGAAGGTCCGGTCGGCGGCCGCGTCCAGGTCGATGCCGAACACGTGCCAGCGCGCCTCGTACTCGACGAGCGCGAGCGGCTGGATCCGCCGTGTGCGAGGGCGCTCCTCGCCCGGCTTCAGGTAGGGGAAGGTGACCACGCGAGCCTGTTCGATCGCCTGATGCAGGACCGGGAACGCCGGGTCTCGCATGCTGATGCGGGGTGAGTAGCCGATGATCGGCTCGTCGACCGCGATCCCCAGCGCACGGATCTTGCGCAGGCCGCTGCGGGCGTCATCCGACATGGAGCTTTCGCTCCACACCCCGCCGGCAAGGTTCAGCAGCGCCAGTTCGGCCGGCGTGAAGACGATGTCCTCGGGCAGGGCGTACTCGGCCGTCGGAACCCGGTACCGGGCTTCACGGAGGTCGTCCGGGTCCGCCCAGTCGCCGATGGTCTCGATCGGGACGCCCAGACCGCGAAGGCTCTCCTTGTCGCGCTCGAACATCTTCTCGAGGGCGTCCTTCGACGCGCCGGCGACACCCTGCTCGCGGTATCCGGCCACCGAGCTGAGGATGGTGTCCTTCGTCAGGCCCTGGTCGGTCGCCATGAGCGCCACGACGAGGTTCACCAGCCGCTCCTCGGGCGGGTTCTTCAGGGGCGTGTTCGCAGGCACTCCCTCATCCTAGGCTCGCGTGACCGACGCCGACCGTCGACGAGGCCGCTCCGTGGCGACAGGGCCGGGCTTGCGCTGAGCGCGGATCAGGAAGCGGGTTGGAGGATGCCGAGAATGTCGATGACCTTCACGGTCGCGGCGCCGGAGGCATCGCCTTCACCCGGCACGACGACCAGGACCTGCGAACCGACGGTCTGACCCTCGAGCGCCTCGGTCACGGCGGGATCCTCGCCCATCTGGATGAGCTCGGGCTGCTGTTCCCAGGTGTTCGAGAGCACCTCGCCGTCCGACCACGCCACGCTCAGCGTGTGGGCGACCACCGATGAGTCGGCGGCGATGACGGGACCGTCGCCCTTCTTGATCGTCTGCACGACGACCTCGTCCGGGGCTTCGCCCTCGGGCATCACAACGCCGGGACGCCCGTCGGGTGCACGCACGACGGAGGGCAGGCCGCCGCCGGTGTTGAACTGATCGGCGCCGTCGGCGGCGCCGAGGAAGACCTGGTCGACGCCGACGACCGCGACCACCGACTCGTCCGGGGCCAGTCCGAGTGCGGAGGTGATCTGAGGATCGATGTCTTCGGGCGCCATCGCGATGACGACGCGGGATCCGGTGCTCGCGCACTCGAGTGCCTCGCTCCACGTCGGCATGACCTGCGTCAGCGGCGCCAGCGAGCCGAGGTATGCGCCGCCCTCGACCAGAGGAGGAAGCTCCTCCCCCGTCTCGCCCGAGACCATCATGATGTCGAGTCCGACGATCTGCTCGTCCCGCGTGATGGCGGTCTCGCCGTCGCCCTGCTCGATGGTGGCGGACGAGCTTTCCTCGGCGCGGAACGGCGTGTAGAAGTCCACCTCGCCCGAGGACTCACCGACCTGGACGAGCTTGAGGAGCTCGGCGTCGGAGGCGGACGGGGAGCAGTCGGACGAGCCGGGCAGCGAGCAGCCGGCGAGGCCGGCGGTCGCGAGCCCGAGGATCACGAGGGCAGCGGGGATCTTGCGCACCGGAACAGTCTAGGTGGAAGGAGCGTCCTCGCCTGCGGAAGCCGCCTGACGTGCGCCGTCGGCGGCGCGCTGAGCCTCGCGCACGCGCTTGCGGAGGTTCTTGTCGGTGATCTCCCGGTCCCCCACCGCGCCGGGGGTCCACAGTTCGACGTCCTCGTCCCCGTAGCTCGATTTCGACGCGCGGCGCTTGACCTCCGGTGGCACTGCGCCCGGTGCCAGCCGGCGCGCCGTGAGCAGGAAGCCGGTGTGGGCCACCATGCGGTGGTCGGGTCGCACCGCGAGTCCTTCCACATGCCATCCGCGGACCATCGTCTCGCTCGCCTCGGGGTCGGTGTAGAGCCCCGTGCTGCGGATGTACTCGGCGACGCGGCTCAACTGCGTCGCCGTGGCGACGTAGCAGAGCACGACGCCGCCCGGGGTCAGCGCGTCGGCCACGGCATCGATGCACTCCCAGGGTGCGAGCATGTCGAGCACCACGCGATCGACGGATGCCGGAGCCACGGCATCCGGAAGCGACTGCACGAGGTCGCCGACGACGACGTCCCAGTTCTCCGGGGTCTCGCCGAGATAGGTCTCGACGTTGGCGCGGGCGACGTCGGCGAACTCGGGACGCCGCTCGAACGAGACGAGCCTTCCCTCCGAGCCCATCGCACGCAAAAGCCACAGTGACAGCGCTCCTGAGCCGACGCCGGCCTCGACGACGACAGAACCCGGGAACACATCCGCCTCGGCGATGATCTGCGCGGCATCCTTCGGGTAGATGATCGCCGCGCCGCGAGGCATCGACATCACGAAGTCGCGCAGCAGCGGGCGCAGCGCGAGGTACTCGTGCTCACCGCTGTTGGCGACCACGGATCCGTCGGGCTGGCCGACGAGCTGCTCGTGCTTGAGCACGCCGTGATGGGTGTGAAGTTCTCCGCCTTCGCGGAGCGTGATGGTGTGCAGGCGGCCCTTGGGCCCGGTGAGCTGAACGCGGTCGCCGAGGCGGAAGGGTCCGCGGGGTCGTTCGGTCACTTGGCGGCCTCCTCGGCACGGTGGTCGGCATGGAAGGATGCCAGGTCCTGGGTGGCGCGTCCCTCGAGGGTCGCCCAGACGGCGTGAGCGCCGGCGCCGGCGATCGAGACCATCAGCGGCACGCCGATGACGGCAGCGCCCGACGCGACGGCCGACCGGACTCCTGTCGGAGAGTCTTCGATGGCGACGACCTCGGCGGGCGTCACCCCCAGCGCCTCGCAAGCCTGCAGATAGGGGTCGGGGAAGGGCTTGGGCCTCGTCGAGTCGTCACCGGCGATGACGACATCGAAGGCATCGAAGTCGATCAGGTCGACGATGGCGGTGGCCATGCGACGCAGCGACATCGTGACCAGCCCGGTCTTGATGCCGGCGCGCCGGAGATCGGCCAGGAGTTCGCGGGCACCGGGCCGGAACGGCACGCCGGTCTGGCCCAGACTGCGCATCACGTCGTCGGTGAGGTGGTCGATGATGTCCTGCACGCCCATGCGGACACCGGCGTCCTGGAAGACCCGGGCGGAATCCGCCAGCCCCTTTCCGACGAGCCCGAGCGCCTGCTCGTGGGACCACGTTCCGCCGAAGCTCTCGACGAGCCGCATCTCGGCGGCCATCCAGTACTGCTCGGTGTCGACGAGGGTTCCGTCCATGTCCCACAGGACGGCGGACAATGCGGGGGCGCTCACTGGTCCATGTTACCGGCCGGCGCTCGAGCCGACGTCTCGAGGGCGGCATCCCGGGCGCGCGCACGGAGGTCGACCCGGGACGACGGAGCGGGCATATCCTGGAACGACCCGCACGGCGGGTGGAGGAGGTCTCGTGGACGGACTGGGACGCCGAGTGCTCGTCGCCGCGTTCGACGGGTGGAACGACGCCGGCGAAGCCGCGTCGTCGGTCATCACGCAGCTGCGCGAGAGCGGCACGTACGAGACCGTGTTCGCCGTCGACCCCGAGCTCTATTTCGACTACCAGTACACCCGGCCGCAGATCGCGACGGATGCCGACGGCAAGCGCATCCTGCAGTGGCCCGAGGCGACGCTGCTGCGCCCCACCCGCACGACCCGCGGCGGCACGCAGCTGTGGCTGCTCACAGGCGTCGAGCCGGCACGCGCCTGGCAGGCCTTCGCCGCGGAGTTCATGGATGCGGCGCTCCGCGAGGACATCACCGGGTTCGTCTCCATCGGCTCGATGATGTCCGACGTCCCGCACACCCGTCCGATCTCGGTGTTCGCCGGCAGCGACAACGACGCCCTGCGCACGTCGCTCGAACTGGAACGCAGCACGTACGAAGGGCCCGTCGGCATCCTGAGCGTCCTCGGCCATGCGGCCGATGCCGCCGGGATCCCGTCCGCGAGCCTGTGGGCCAGCGTGCCCCACTACGTCGCCGGGCACACTCCCTCGCCCAAGGCCACGCTTGCGCTGCTGGACCGTCTCGAGGACATCACCGGGGCCACCGTGCCCAGGGGTGAGCTCTCCACCGAGGCTGCGGCATGGGAGGCGTCGATCGACGCGGCCGCGGCCGACGACGAGGAGATGACCGAGTACATCCGCCAACTCGAGCGCACCCGCGACACGTGGGACTCGCCCGAGGCGTCCGGCGACGCGATCGCCCAGGAGTTCGAGCGCTACCTGCGCCGCGGCGGCGACGGTCCGACCAAGCCCGGACGCGACGACCCACGCCGGTAGCGGCAGCCTCTCCCGGTGCTCTGCGCCGTGGCCTCAGGTCGCCGAGATCACGCCCATGCTGAGGAGCACCAGCAGCAGGGAGCCCAGCGCGACCCGGTACACCACGAACGGCAGGAAGCTGTGCTTGGAGATCCAGTTCATGAAGAACGCGATCACCCCGAGCGCGACGAAGAAGGCCACCACGGTGGCGACGGCGGTCTCGGCGAGGGTGAAGACGCCCGGCTCGTCCCAGCTCTTGAACAGCTGGTAGAAGCCGCTGCCGAACACCGCCGGAATCGCCAGCAGGAACGCGTAGCGGGCGGCTGCAGCCCGTTCGAACCCCATGAAGAGTCCCGCCGTGATCGTGCCCCCCGAGCGTGAGACTCCGGGGACCAGTGCGAGCGACTGCGCGAAGCCGTAGACGACGCCCTGCCCGATCGTGATGTCGTTGAGCTTGCGCTTCTTCGCGCCGACATGGTCGGCGATGCCCAGAAGGACGCCGAAGAAGATGAGCATTCCGGCGACGAGCCAGAGCGAGCGGAACGTCGTCTCGATCTGGTCCTGGAACAGCAGTCCCAGCACCACGATCGGGATGCTGCCGACGATGATCAGCCAGCCCATCTTCGCGTCCGGGTCGTTGCGCGGGATCTTCCCGAAGAGCGCGCGGAACCAATTGCCGATGATCCGCACGATGTCGCGCCAGAAGAACAGCACGACCGCCGCCTCCGTGCCGATCTGGGTGATCGCGGTGAAGGCTGCGCCCGGGTCCTGTGCGGACGGCAGGAACTCGCCCATCACGCGCAGGTGCGCGCTGGAGGACACCGGGAGGAACTCGGTCAGACCCTGGACGAAGCCGAGGATGATCGCCTCGAGGAGCATGGACGCCTTTCGCTGCGGGATGCCGGGGGCAGCGGCATCCGCGGATGTCAGTAGGTGCGGAGAAGATCGGCGAGCACGCGCTGGCCGAAGACGAGGGCGTCGAGGGGGACGCGCTCGTCGACGCCGTGGAACATGCCGGTGAAGTCGAGGTCGGCGGGCAGCCGCAGCGGGGCGAACCCGTAGCCGGCGATGCCGAGTGCCGCGAGAGCCTTGTTGTCGGTGCCGCCGCCCATCAGGTACGGGATCACCGGCACACCGGGATCGTGACGGCCGAGCGCGGCGACCATGGCGTCGACGAGATCACCGGAGAACGGCACCTCGAGGCCGATGTCCTGGTGGACGATCTCGACGGTGACGGCATCTCCGACGATGCGGCGGATGTCGGCCAGCGCCGCCTGTTCGGTGCCGGGCAGCACCCGCACGTCGACGAGCGCCTCGGCGCGATCCGGGATCACGTTGTGCTTGTAGCCCGCGGTGAGACCCGTCGGGTTCGTGGTCGTCCGCAGTGTCGAGCGGAGGAATCCGGATGCCGCGCCCGTTGCCGCGGCGATGGCATCGGGGTCGCTTCCCGCGGCGCCGGTCATCTCGCCGAGCCGCTCGATCATCTCGCGCGTGGTGTCGGTCAGGGTCACCGGCCACTGTGTACGCCCGAGAGCTGCGACTGCCTCGGCGAGAGCGGTGACGGCATTGTCGCCGTGGAAGCTCGAGCCGTGCGCGGCGCGCCCGCGCGCGACGAGCCGGATCCACACGAGGGCCTTCTCGCCCACCTGGAGCAGGTAGGCGCGACGGTCGCCCACCGCGATGGAGTAGCCGCCGACCTCGCTGATCGCCTCGGTGGCACCGGCGAACCATTCGGGCCGTTCGTTCACGACGAGGGCGGACCCCTCGACGCCGCCGTTCTCCTCGTCGGCGAAGAACGCCAGGACGAGGTCGCGTTCGGGCTGCTCGCCGGCGCGGAGGATGTCGCCGACGGCGGTGAGGATCATGGCGTCCATGTCCTTCATGTCGACGGCGCCGCGTCCCCAGAGCATGCCGTCCTTCACGACGCCTGCGAACGGGTCGACGCTCCAGTCCTCGGCGATGGCGGGAACGACGTCGAGGTGACCGTGGAGGACGAGCGCGGGCTTCTCGGGGTTGCGTCCCGGGTACGCGCGCCATCACGTTGGTGCGGCGCGGGATGGGCTCGTAGTAGTCCGGGGTCAGTCCCAGCCGCTCCAGGTAGGCGCCGACGTACTCCGCCGCCTCCCGTTCGCCGGAGGCGCGTCCTCCGCCGTGGTTCGTGGTGTCGAAACGGATCAGGTCCTGCGCGACACCGGCGACTTCGGGAAGAGCGACGTCGGTGGAAGACATGCCGATAAACCTATCCTCTCAACGACGAAGGCCCCCTTTCGGGGGCCTTCGCCTACCTGTGCGCGAGGGGGGACTTGAACCCCCACGCCCGTTAAAGGGCACTAGCACCTCAAGCTAGCGCGTCTACCTATTCCGCCACCCGCGCAGGTGGATTTCGGTTTCGCAACCGAGGAATGACATTACCAGACTCCGGAGCCCGCCAAGAACCGCGGTCACCCGACGGAGACGCCGAACAGCAGTCCCAGGACGTAGGTGACGGGGCCGCGCCGTACCCGATCGCGAGCTGACGCAGGGCGCGGCGCAGCGGCGGTCCGCCGGAGAGCAGGCCCACCGTGGCGCCCGTCGCCAGCAGCGCGATGCCGACGAGGACGAGCGCCAGGACCACGGCGGGCGGCCCGCTGAGACCGAAGATCCAGGGCAGCACCGGGATGATCGCTCCGGACGCGAAGAAGAGGAAGCTCGACACGGCGGCTCCCCAGGCGCCGCCGACGACCTCGTGCTCATCCTGCGTCTCCGCGGGCAGCCGATACGGCTCGGTCCGGTCGGCTGCCTGGGCCACGGCCACGACACGGCGGGCCCGTTCCAGGGCCTCGGCCTGCGGCATCCCCCGCGTGCGATAGACCAGCGCGAGCTCGTTGGCGTCGAGGTTCAGGTCGGGCAGCGCGTGATCGGCGAAGTCGCTCGGCTCGGTGGCGGTGAGGAGTTCGCGCTGGGAGCGCACCGAGACGAACTCCCCTGCCCCCATCGACAGCGCACCGGCGAGGAGTCCTGCGAGCCCGCTGAACAGCACGAACTGGGCGGACACTCCGGTGGCGCCGACGCCCATCACGAGGGCGAGGTTCGAGACCAGCCCGTCGTTGGCGCCGAACACGGCGGCGCGGAAGGTTCCCGACAGCCGCCGGCGCCCGCGGGCGGCGAGCCCGCGCACCACCTCGTGATGGATCTTCTCGTCGGCGGCCATGGCGGGTGTCGCGAACGGCTCGTCGTCGTAGGGCGAACGTGCTTCGGCGTTCTGGGCGAGGGCCAGGACGAAGATCGAGCCGAAGCGCCTGGCCATCGATCCGAGAAGCCGGGTGCGGATGTCGGGCCTCGGCAGACGCGCCGGTTCGCCTCCGAGCAGTTCGAGCCAGTGCGCCTCGTGCCGGCCTTCGGCCTCGGCGAGGGCGAGGAGGATGTCGCGCTCCTCCCCGGACCGCCGGGCGGCGAGCACGCGATACACGCGAGCCTCAGCGCGCTCGTTCACGAGATAGCGAGCCCAGCGACGCTGATCGCGAGTCGGTGCGGGCGCGGTCACACAAGCCTCCAGGGCGGGGGTTCAGGGGATCATTCCACGCTACCGACGCCTCCCGGGCGAGATGCCGCGAACTCGCGCATTGCCAGCATTTCGGGGATCCGAACCTGCCCGGCGCTTCGTCTGCGCGATACCGACCTGCCGTGCCGTGCTCAGGGTCGATTTCGCACAGATGAGCTACCCCGCGGGGGCGCTGAGCCGCCGGCGCAGGCCGCGTTCGCCCTCGCGCATGACGTGGGCGTGTGCCCGCACGAACACCGGCCTCAGCACCCAGGCAGTCCTGTTCATCCACGGTCGGCGGGTGACGACGTCCCAGCCGATGACGATCACGGATGCCGCGTCCCCGCGACGCTCGATCCGCACGGTGCCCCGGCCGCCGAGGTCGCCGGTGCTCTCGGCAGTGAGCAGCCACGGCGAGGACACCTCGCGAAGCACCAGCCGGATCCGCAGGCGATAGCCCAGAGGGCTCCGCACGAGGAGCTCGAGCATCTCTCCTCGGGCGAATCGGAGAGCGGGCCGGGCCACCGTGACGGCCGGCCACCACGTCGTGACGGCCTCGCTGTCGGGCGCGGTGATCATCCGCTCCAGCTCGGCCCAGACCCGTTCCGCCGACGCCGGCATCCGCCAGCGGGAGACGAAGGCGTACTCGGCGGGCATGCCGGAAGTGTAGGCCGGTGCTCAGGAGTGGACGCGCTTGCGGAGCACGTCGATGCGGGCCTGCAGCTGCGCGACCGTCGCGTGCGAGACCGCCGGGCCGCCGCAGATGCGGCGGAGTTCCGCGTGCACGGCACCGTGGGGCTCGCCCGACTGCCGGGCGTACAGCCCGACCAGGCTGTTGAGGAGCTGCCGCTGCTCCTTGAGCGAGCGGTGGAGCGCCTGAGGCAGCGCCGGCTCGGTCCCCTCGCCCGGCTCGGACTGCGCCTCGCGCGCCTCGCGCGTGCGGCGGTGTCGCCCCTGGCGCTGCTGACGCTGCATGAGGAGCTCGTGGACGTGCTCGGGCTCGAGGAGACCCGGAAGCCCGAGGAACTCCTCCTCTTCGGGCGTTCCGGGCACGGCGAGCTGGCCGAACTCCTTGCCGTCGAAGAGGACTCGGTCGAAGTGGGCCAAGGACCCGAGCGCCTGGTACTCGAACTCCTCCGTGAGCGCGTCGGAGGCCTTGTCCTCGCGCTCCGCCGCGTCCATCATGTCTTCCTCGGCGTTCCAGTCGTCGCCGTCGCTCTCTCGGTCCAGTGCGTGATCGCGCTGCCGCTCCATCTCATTCGCGAGGGCGAGGAGCTGCGGGACGTTGGGCAGGAAGACGCTCGCCGTCTCGCCGCGGCGCCGAGCTCGCACGAAACGGCCGATGGCCTGGGCGAAGAAGAGCGGCGTCGAGGCGGACGTCGCGTACACCCCAACGGCCAGGCGCGGCACGTCGACGCCCTCGGACACCATGCGGACGGCGACCATCCAACGGCTGTCGCTCTGGGAGAACGTCTCGATGCGCGAGGAGGCCTCGGCTTCATCGGAGAGGACGATGGTGGGCGCCTCGCCGGTGATCTCGCGCAGGATGTCGGCGTACGCCCGCGCGGCGGTCTGGTCCGTCGCGATCACGAGGCCACCGGCATCCGGAACCTGCTCCCGCACCTCGGTGAGCCGCCGGTCCGCCGACGTCAGCACCGCGGGGATCCACTCCCCCTCCGGCGCCAGCGCCGTGCGCCACGCCTGCGAGGTGATGTCCTTCGTGTTGTCCTGCCCGAGCTGGGCCTCCATCTCGTCGCCGGTCTTGGTGCGCCAGCGCATCTGCCCGGCGTAGACCATGAACATGACGGGGCGGACGACACCGTCCTCGAGGGCGCGGCGATAGCCGTAGGCGTAGTCCGTGCGAGAGAGCCGGATGCCCTTCTGGTCGGGGTGGTACTCGACGAACGGGATCGGCGCGGTGTCGCTGCGGAACGGCGTGCCCGACAGCAGCAGCCGTCGCGTGGCGCGACTGTACGCCTCGCGAAGCGCGTCGCCCCAGCTCAGCGCGTCGCCGCCGTGGTGCACCTCGTCGAGGATGACCAGGGTGCGGGCGTCCATGACCAGCCTCTGGTGGACGGATGCCTTCACCGCGACCTGCGCATAGGTCACCGCCACCCCGTGGTAGTGCCGCGCCGGGACCGAGTGGCGGTTGCTGAATGCGGGGTCGAGGCGGATCGAGACGCGGGCTGCGGCATCCGCCCACTGCGTCTTCAGATGCTCGGTCGGTGCGACGACGACGATGCGATCGATGACGCGTCGGCGCAGCAGCTCGCTCGCCAGTCGCAGTGCGAACGTCGTCTTGCCGGCGCCGGGTGTCGCGGCAGCGAGGAAGTCCCGCGGGCCGCCGCCGGGTCCGTCCGGACCGTCGAGCTCGAAGTAGAGGTCCAGCGCCTCGGCCTGCCATGCGCGCAGGCGCTGGGCGGTGCCCCACGGGGCGCGCTGCGGGTAGGTCGGCGAGAGGTGCTCGGCCGCGAAGCTGCCGAAGTGCGGTTCATCGCGGGTGGCCTCCAGGACGGCCTCGTCGTCCATTCGCACCTCCCCCACTGCCGCGCACAACGAGACACCACACTAAACGACCCGGACGACACCGCCTCTCTCCCGCGGGACTCGTGGGTGGCCGACGGTAGCCTGGCTCTGGCCACGAACCGAGGAAGCATATGAGCGATGACCACCGCACGCCCTTCATCCCGAACCCGCAGCCGCACCCTTGGCGCCGCTTCGTCGCCATCGGCGACTCGTTCACCGAGGGCATCGGCGATCCCGATCCGACTTCGCCCGGTTCGCACCGCGGCTGGGCGGACCGCGTCGCCGAGGTGCTCGCTGCGCAGGTCGACGACTTCGCGTATGCCAACCTCGCCATCCGCGGCAGACTCATCGGCCAGATCGTCGCGGAGCAGATCGAGCCGGCGCTCGCGCTGAAGCCCGACCTCGTGACCTTTTCGGCCGGCGGCAACGATGTCATCCGTCCCGGGAGCGACCCGGACGCGGCGGCACAGCTGTTCGAGGACGCCGTCGTGCGCCTGGGCGGCGACGGCGCGACGGTCGTGGTCTTCACCGGTATCGACACGAACTTCACGCCGGTGTTCCGCGGGATCCGCGGCAAGGTCGCGATCTACAACGAGAACATCCGCGCGATCGCCGACCGGCATGACTGCATCGTGGCCGACCAGTGGGCTCTCAAAGAGGTGCAGGACATGCGGTTCTTCGACGATGACCGCCTCCACTACAACCGCCTCGGCCACCACGAGATCGCGCGAATGGTGCTGCGCGCTCTGAACGTCCCCAACGACCTCCAGCCGATGCAGCCCGACCCCTTCCCGAACCGCACCTGGCGCGAAGCGCGGGCCGTCGATCTGGTGTGGGCGCGCGAGTTCCTCGTGCCGTGGGTGCTCAGACGGCTGCGGCACCAGTCGTCCGGCGACTTCGTGACGGCCAAGCGACCCGACCCGACGCCGATCATGACGATCGTGCCGGACGCCGACGAAGCGGATGCGACCGACTGACTCTTGTCAGACCCCGTCAGACAGTGCGGTCGGGACGGAGTTCCCACAGTGCGACGGCTGACGCGGCGGCCACGTTCAGCGAGTCGACGCCGCCGGCCATCGGGATGGTGACGACGGTGTCGGCAGCGGCGAGGGCTGCTCGACTCAGTCCGTCGCCCTCGGCGCCGAGCATCAGGGCCACCGGGCCCGGAACCGACGCTCGGAAGTCGTCCAGCGCCACCGCGTCCTCTGCCAGCGCGAGGGCCGCGAGGTGGAATCCCGCCCCGTGCAGGATGCCGCGCGCCTCGGACCATTTCGGAAGACGTGTCCACGGCACCTGGAACACGGTGCCCATGCTCACGCGGACGCTCCGCCGATAGAGCGGGTCGGCGCACCGCTCGGTCACGAGCACCGCGTCCGCCCCCAGCCCCGCCGCCGCACGGAAGATCGCCCCTACGTTGGTGTGGTCCACAAGGTCCTCGAGCACCACGACGAGCCGGGCGCCGGCGATCACATCCGCCACCGGCGGCGGAGTCGGCCGGTGCATCGCCGCGAGCGCACCGCGGTGCACCGCGTAACCCGTCAGCTGCTCGGCGATCGCGGCATCCACCACGTAGACCGGGGTCTCCGGGTGCGCGGCCAGCACCGCTTGGAGGTCGGGCAGCCACTTCTCCTGCACGAGGACCGAGCGCGGCGTGTGACCCGCGGTGACCGCCCGGCCGATCACCTTCGAGGACTCGGCGATGTACAGCCCGCCGGCCGGCTCGAGCACGCGGCGCAGAGCCACGTCGGTGAGGTCGCGGTAATCGACCAGTCGCGCGTCGTCCGCTGCCGCGATCCGCTCGATCATCACCCTGCCACTCTGGCAGAGCCCGTAACATCCCGGTAAACCACGACGCCTACACTCTGACCCGAAGGGGTGATTCCGTGACCACCGTGACCGAGCTCGACGCCGCTGCGACCGATGCGCTCTCTCGCGCGGTCGATGCGCTGCGGGGCAGGCGGATCGCGGTGCTCACCGGCGCGGGCGTGTCGACCGACTCGGGAATCCCCGACTACCGCGGCAAGGGGGCCCCGGTGCGCACGCCGATGACCGTCGAGCAGTTCCTCTCGAGCGAGACCGCGCGGCGGCGGTACTGGGTCGGCAGCCACCTCGGCTGGCGGGCGTTCGCCGCCTCCGAGCCGAACGGCGGACACCGCGCCCTGGCGGATCTCGAGCAGAGCGGCATCGCGACCGGAGTCGTCACCCAGAACGTCGACGGGCTGCATCTCCGCGCCGGCAGCCGGCGCGTCGTCGAGCTCCACGGAACGATGCGGCGGGTGTTCTGCACACACTGCGGCCAGGTGTTCGATCGACGGGATCTCGCTCAGCGCGTCGAGGCGGACAACCCGTGGATCCTGGTGCCTGAGAACGTCGCCCTCGGCCCGGACGGCGATGTGCTCCCTGCGACCAGCGACGGATTCGTCGTACCGGTCTGCACGGTCTGCGGCGGGATGCTCAAGCCCGATGTGGTGTTCTTCGGCGAGTACATCCCCGCCGAGAAGTTCCGCGAGGCCGAGCAGCTGGTCCACACGAGCGACGGTCTCGTCATCGCGGGGTCCTCCCTCGTCGTCAATTCCGGCATCCGTCTCCTGGAGCGCGCTCGGCGGCGACGGCTTCCCGTCGTGATCGTCAATCGAGGGATCACCCGCGCCGATGCCCGGGCGACGGTGAAGATCGAGGGCGGCACGAGTGAAGTCCTGCGCGCCCTGGCCGATGCACTCCCCTCAGCGCGCTGACAGGCGCCGGGCCGTAGGCTCGCCGGGTGACCGCGCTGACCCTCATCCGCCACGGCGAGACCGACTGGAACCGCGCTGGGCGCATCCAGGGCTCGACCGACATCCCGCTCAACGACACCGGCCGTTCACAGGCCCGTGCGGCGGGCATCGCGCTGCGCGACGCCCGTGACGCCGCCGTGCCGGTGACCGTCGTCTCGAGCGACCTGTCACGTGCGCGCGAGACCGCGGAGATCATCGCCGACGAACTCGGTGCGCGTGCGCCGCGCATCTACCCTGGCCTGCGTGAGCGGTCGTACGGCGAGGCCGAGGGCATCGAGGGTGCCGAGTTCTTCCGCCGGTGGGGCGGCTGGGGGGCCGCGGACGTTCCCGGCGCCGAGCCGCTTCCGGTGCTCCGCGACCGGGCCCTGAAGGCGCTGGGACTCGCGGTGCGGGATCATCGCCACGCGACCGGACCCGGGCTCGCGTCACTGGTCGTGGTCGCGCACGGCGGTGTCATCCGAGAGCTGCTGCGCCACGCCTCCGGCGGCGAACTGCCCGCCGAGGGCGAGCGCCTGGCGAACGGCTCGGCCCATGATCTGCTCTACGAACGAGAGCACCTCCGTCTCCTCGCCTACGCCGGAGCCGCGGTCTAGACCCGGCCTCATCCCGGCAGCTGCACCCATCGACGACGTCGTCAGAAGCCCTTGCTCATCGCCCCGCCCGGCGCAGCAGCGCCCGGGCGTGGCGCAGCACCGGCTCGTCGACCATGCGCCCGTCGTACGTGAAGACGCCGCGCTCACTCCGCGCTGCGGCGAGCACGGCCTGCGCCCACGCGACGGACTTGTCGTCGGGACGGTAGGCGTCGCGGATGATCGCGACCTGGCTCGGGTGGATGCACGCGGTGGCCGCGAATCCGGATGCCGCGGCATCCGCTGCCTCGATGGCCAGGCGCTTGATGCCGGCGATGTCGAGATGCACGGCGTCGATCGCGGCCTTGTCCCTGGCGGCGGCCGCGAGAAGCACCCGCGATCGGGCGTAGCGGGCGATGTCGCGATAGCGGCCGTTCGGCTTGCGGCTCGAGGAGCCTCCGATGCTCGCGACCAGGTCCTCCGCGCCCCACATCAGCGCGCTCACGTTGGACAGGGCGGCGATCCTCTCCACCTGTGCGACGCCCTTCGCCGTCTCGCACAGCGCGATGACCTCGAACCGCTGGTCGATCTTCCGCAGGCGCTTGGGCGACTCGGCCTTCGCG
Source organism: uncultured Actinomycetota bacterium (assembly GCA_963754635.1). GTDB lineage: Bacteria > Actinomycetota > Actinomycetes > Actinomycetales > Microbacteriaceae > Microbacterium. The sequence continues at coordinate 1,419,166 of CAVWGM010000003.1, forward strand.
ACCATGATCCGCCGGTAGTCCGTCTGCGACAGCGTCGCAAGATCCGACACGAAGTCGTCGGTGCCGAGCGGGTTCACGCGGACGATCACGCGGTCGGGGTCGAGCTCGGACTCGATGACCGCGCCGCGCGCGGCGGCCTTCGCGTTCGGCGCCACGGCGTCCTCGAGATCGAGGATCACGGCGTCCGATCGCTCGAGCGCCTTCGCGTACCGTTCCGGACGATCCGCCGGGCAGAACAGGAGCGCGGGGCCCAGCGACATCATGACTGTCCGCCATCGGTGGGCGCGCACCACATGAGCGCCACGCGCGTCGCCGTCGCGACGACGTCGCCGGCCTGGTTGCGGCCGGTGTGGCGCAGCGTCACGATCCCCTGGCCCGGGCGCGAGGACGACAGCCGCTTGTCGACCACTTCCGTGTCGGTGTACAGCGTGTCGCCGTGGAACAGCGGCGCGGGGAACGCGATGTCGCTCAGGCCGAGCTGGGCGACGAGCGTGCCCTGCGTGATCTGCGAGACGGATGCGCCGACCATCGTCGACAGCGTCCACATCGAGTTCATCAGCCTCTGGCCGAAGGGCTGCGACTGCGAGTACGCGGCATCCAGATGCAGCGCCTGGGTGTTCATGGTCAGCGACGAGAAGAGCACGTTGTCGGCCTCGGTCGCCGTGCGGCCGGGGCGATGCGCGTAGCGGGTCCCGATCTCGAGCTCGTCGAAGTACAGCCCGCGCTGCACGATCTGCCGGGGTTCGCCGCTGTCGCTCACCCCTGTCACGCTACTCCGAGCGCCCGGGCGATGACGAGCAGCTGCACCTCGTTCGTGCCTTCGCCGATCTCGAGGATCTTCGAGTCGCGGTAGTGGCGCGCGACCGGGTACTCGTTCATGAAGCCGTTGCCGCCGAACACCTGCGTGGCGTCGCGGGCGTTGTCCATCGCGGCGTCGCTCGCGGTGAGCTTGGCGATGGCCGCCTCGGCCTTGAACGGCTTGCCGGCGTCACGCAGCCGAGCGGCGTGGTGCCAGGCCAGCCGGGCGTTGTGGACCCGCAGCTGCATGCGCGCCAGCAGGAACTGGATGCCCTGGCGGGTCGAGAGCGCGTCACCGAACACGGTGCGCTTCTTGGCGTAGTCCACGGCGGCCTCGAGGCATCCCTCCGCCGCCCCCGTCGACAGTGCGGCGATCGCGATGCGCCCCTCGTCGAGGATGTGCAGGAAGTTCGCGAAGCCGCGGCCGCGCTCGCCGATCAGGTTCCCCTCGGGGACCCGCACATCCTGGAACGTGAGGGGGTGGGTGTCCGACGCGTGCCAGCCGACCTTGTCGTACCCCGGCTCGACGGTGAACCCGGGAGTGCCGGTCGGCACCATGATGGTGGAGATCTCCTTGCGCCCGTCGCTCTGCCCCGTCACCGCGGTGACGGTCACGAATCGCGTGATCTCGGTGCCGGAGTTGGTGATGAACTGCTTCGAGCCGTTGATCACCCACTCTCGCTCGCCTGAGACAGCACCCTCCAGCGTCGCGGTGGTGCGGGTGGCGCCGGCGTCCGAGCCCGCCTCCGGCTCGGTGAGGCCGAATCCGGCCAGCGCCTTGCCGGCCAGAAGGTCGGGCAGCAGTTCCTGCTTCTGCGCTTCCGTGCCGAAGCGGAACACCGGCATCGCACCGAGGCTGACGCCGGCCTCGAGGGTGATCGCAAGAGACTGGTCGACCCTGCCGAGCGCCTCGATCGCCAGGCACAGTGCGAAGTAGTCGCCGCCCTGGCCGCCGTACTCCTCGGGGAACGGCAGGCCGAACAGGCCCAAGTCGCCCATCTGCGCGACGACGTCCATCGGCAGCGTCTTGGTGCGGTCAGCCTCGTAGGCCTGCGGTGCGACGACCTCTTCGGCGAAGTCGCGCACCATGCGGGCGAGCTCGCGCTCGTCGTCGGTCAGATTGAAGTGGTCCATGGGATCTCCTCGGGGTGGTCAGGAGCGGGAATCGGATGCCTCGTGGGCGGGTTCGGCGGGAGCCGTGACGTGGGCGAGCACCTGGTCTCGGCGCACCTGGTCGCCGGTCGCGACGTCCAGGCGCACGATTCCGCCGTGCGGTGCGAGGACGGGGTGCTCCATCTTCATGGCCTCGATGGTGACGATGCGCTCCCCCGCGGCGACGGTCCCGCCGTCGCCCACGTGGACAGCGACGACGGCGCCGGGCATCGGGGCCCGCAGCTCGGGATCGGTCGCGGCCGCGTCGCGGTCGCGCTCCGCCAGGCGCTTGTCCATCGCCTGCCGCCGGGTGAGGATGCGCATTCGGTGGGTCGCGCCGTCGGCGTGGACCCAGGTCCAGCCGTCGAAGTCGGTCGCGACTGTCGCTCCGGGGCTGAGCGAGCGGCCGGCCTCGCTCGTGCCCCACCCGCCGCGGTCCGTGTCCATCCGAGGTGCAGCGGGCGCGACGATCGACATGGCGCCCGACGCGGGCGCGGGAACGACGACCACACCGGCCTCCGTCTCGATCGCCACCGTGCGGGTCGCAGCGGGGCCGCTCACGCGCCAGCCCGAACGCGTCAGCCAGAGCTGTCCGGCCGCTCCCCGGGATTGATCGGCGCCGTCGGACGAAGCGCCGGCGGACACGGCGGACAGCGCCGCGGCGCCGAGGGCCGCCTGGCCCGCGACGGGCGCCCGGTACGGCGGCATCCGGTCGATGAGGCCCGTGTCCATCGCTCCCTCGCGCACCGCCGGATCGGCCAGGAGCTCGCGCAGGAACCCGATGTTCGTGTCGAGGCCGAGAAGGACGGTCTCGGCGAGGGCGGTGTCCAGCCGCTCGAGCGCCTCAGCGCGATGGGCGCCATGCGCGATGACTTTGGCGATCATCGGGTCGTAGTCTGCCGAGACGACGCTGCCCGATTCGACTGCGGCATCCGTCCGCACCCCGGGCGCCTCGCGCCACACCGCGACGGTGCCGGTCGCGGGAAGGAAGCCACGTTCCGGACTCTCGGCATACACGCGCGCCTCGATGGCGTGGCCCTCCAGGTGGATGTCGTCCTGCGCGAGATCGAGCGAGCGTCCCGCCGCCACGAGCAGCTGCTGCTCGACGAGGTCGACCCCCGTCACCAGTTCGGTCACGGGGTGCTCCACCTGCAGGCGCGTGTTCATCTCGATGAAGAAGAACTCGTCGGGACGGTCACCCGCGACGAGGAACTCGACGGTTCCGGCGCCGAGGTACTCGACGCTCGCCGCGGCAGCGCAGGCAGCCGCGCCGAGGCGGTTGCGGGTCACATCGTCGACGACGGGTGAGGGAGCCTCCTCGATGACCTTCTGATGCCGGCGCTGCAGCGTGCACTCGCGCTCTCCCAGATGGATCACCGTGCCGTGGGCGTCGGCGAGGACCTGCACCTCGATGTGACGCGGCCGCTCGATCAGTCGTTCGAGGAGCAGGGTGTCGTCGCCGAACGCGCCAGCGGCGACGCGGCGAGCAGTGGCGAGCGCCTCGGGCAGTTCGGCCTCGGAGCGCACGACCTGCATGCCCTTGCCTCCGCCACCGGCCGAGGGTTTCACCAGGAGCGGGTAGCCGGTTGCCGACGCGGCGGCAGCGATCTCGGCATCCGTCATGTCGGCGGCGCTGAAGCCGGGCACCGTGGGAACGCCGTGCGCGATCACCTGCTCCTTGGAGCGGATCTTGTCCCCCATCACCTCGAGCGCGCGCTCCCCCGGGCCGATGAAGACGATGCCCGCCTCGGCGCAGGCCCGCGCGAAGTCGACGTTCTCGGACAGGAAGCCGTAGCCCGGGTGGATCGCCTCGGCGCCGGTCTCGCGCGCAGCGGCGATCACGGCATCGACGGAGAGGTACGAGGCGGATGCCGCAGCCGGCCCGATCCGGACGGCCGCATCGGCTTCGCGGACGTGCGGAGCATCGGCGTCGGCGTCGCTGTACACCGCGACGGAGCGGATGCCCAGTCGCCGCAGCGTCCGGATGACGCGGCGGGCGATCTCGCCGCGGTTGGCGACCAGGACCGTGGAGAAGGGAGGGGTGTCGGTCACGGGGATCACATCCGGAAGACGCCGAAGCGCGGTTCGGCCAGGGGCGTGCGCGAGACGACGTCGAGCGCGAGGCCCAGCAGATCGCGGGTGTCCATGGGGTCGACGACGCCGTCGTCCCAGAGGCGGGCGGTGGCGTAGTACGGGCTTCCCTGCTGCTCGTACTGCGCACGGATGGGAGCCTCGAAGTCGGTCTGCTCCTGTGCTGACCACTCCTCGCCGCGGGCCTCGAGCTGGTCCCGCTTCACCGTCGACAGCACCGACGCCGCCTGCGGACCGCCCATGACCGAGATGCGGCTCGCCGGCCACGTCCACAGGAACCGGGGCGAGTACGCCCGCCCGCACATCGAGTAGTTGCCCGCCCCGAACGAGCCGCCGATGACGACGGTCAGCTTGGGCACGCGGGTGGTGGCCACGGCCGTGACCATCTTGGCGCCGTCCTTGGCGATGCCGCCGGCCTCGGCATCCCGTCCCACCATGAAGCCGGAGATGTTCTGGAGGAACAGCAGCGGCGTGCCGCGCTGGTCGCACAGCTCGATGAAATGCGCGCCCTTCTGAGCCGACTCGCTGAACAGCACGCCGTTGTTGGCGACGACGCCCACGGGGTGGCCGTGGATGCGCGCGAACCCCGTGACGAGCGTCTCGCCGTACTCGCGCTTGAACTCGTGGAACTCGCTGCCGTCGACGAGGCGCGCGATCACCTCGCGCACGTCGTACGGCTGGTTCACGTCGACCGGCACGACACCGTACAGATCCGCCGGGTCGACCGCGGGAGGGATGCCGGGCCGCACGTCCCACGCGGGTTCGGCCGGCAGCGGCAGCGTGGCGACGATGTCGCGCACGATCTCGAGGGCGTGCTCGTCGTCCTCGGCGAGGTGGTCCACGACCCCGGAGCGTCGAGCGTGGAGCTCGCCCCCGCCGAGCTCCTCGGCGGTGACGACCTCGCCGATGGCAGCCTTCACGAGGGGCGGCCCGCCGAGGAAGATCGTGCCCTGGTTGCGCACGATGACGGTCTCGTCACTCATCGCGGGCACATAGGCGCCGCCGGCGGTGCATGAGCCGAGCACGGCCGCGATCTGCGCGATCCCCGCCGCCGACAGCCGTGCCTGGTTGAAGAAGATGCGGCCGAAGTGGTCGCGGTCGGGGAACACCTCGTCCTGCATCGGCAGGAAGGCGCCGCCGGAGTCGACGAGATAGACGCACGGCAGTCGGTTCTCGAGGGCGATCTCCTGCGCGCGCAGGTGCTTCTTGACAGTGAGCGGATAGTACGTGCCGCCCTTGACCGTGGCGTCGTTGCAGACCACCATCACCTGGCGGCCGTGGACCAGCCCGATGCCGGCGATGACACCGGCGGCCGGGGCGTCCCCGCCGTACAGTCCTTCCGCAGCCAGCGGCGCGACCTCGATGAAGGGGCTGCCCTCGTCGAGCAGCCGCTCGACGCGGTCACGAGGAAGGAGCTTGCCGCGGGCGACGTGACGAGCGCGGGACGCCTCGGGGCCTCCCTGCGCGACGGAGGCCATCCTCTCCCGCAGCGCGGCGGCCAGCTCGGCCTGCGCGGCGGCGGTGCGGGTGAAGGACTCGTCGTGGACGACGCCGGTCGTCAGCGCGCTCATGTCGTTCCCACCAGGTGTCATCTCCATCGACGTCACGATCGGATCACGTCTGTTGTCCAGACGCGCAGCGATTGGTTAGTGTTCACTAACTGGAGTCCAGGTTAGCGAGGATTAACTGAGATGACAAGCGGTGCCACCGAGCGCGATCGTGCCAAGGCAGATCGCCAGGCGGCGATCCTCCACGAGGCGGCACGACTGTTCGCGGAACGCGGATTCAGCGGCGTGAGCCTCGAAGACCTCGGCGGCGCCGTCGGGATCAGCGGACCGGCGCTGTACCGTCACTTTGCCAACAAGCAGGCTCTGCTCGGGGCGATCCTCATCGGCGTCAGCGAGCAGCTGCTGACCGGTGGACGCCGCGTCGTCGCGCAGGGCGGCACTCCCGCCGATCGCCTGCGCGCGCTCATCGACTTCCATGTCGACTTCGCCCTCGGCGAGTCCGACGTCATCCGTGTGCAGGACCGCGACCTCGCAAGCCTCAGCGAGGAGGATCGGCACGGCGTGCGCCGCCTTCAGCGCGAGTACGTCGAAGTGTGGATCGCCATCCTCGCCGAGATCCACCCCGACAGGAAGCCGGATGACCTGCGCGTTCGCGCGCACTCCTGCTTCGGACTCATCAACTCCACGCCCTACAGCGTGCGCGCGTTGCGCGAGCGTCCTGCCGACGACGACGTGCGCGGCATCCTCGGCTCGATGGCCTTCGCGGCCCTGACGGCCTGAGATGTGAGGGGGCGGATCCCGGATCCGCCCCCTCACCACATCGTCTTCGCGCGCGATCAGCGCAGCAGCATCGCTCTGCCAGGCTCGCGCAGCACATCGGCGACCTCGACCAGGAAGCGCGACCCCTGCTCGCCGTCCACCAGGCGGTGGTCGAACGACAGCGCGAGCGTCATGACGTCGCGCAGCGCGATCTCGCCGCGGTGCTCCCACGGCTGCCGGCGCACCGCACCGAGAGCCAGGATGCCGGCCTCGCCCGGGTTGAGGATCGGCGTGCCCGCATCGACGCCGAAGACGCCGACGTTCGTGATCGAGAACGTGCCGCCCATCATCTCTGCGGGCGACGTCTTGCCGGCGCGCGCGGTCTCGGCGAGAGACCGGATCGCGTCGGCGAGCTCGACCAGCGTGAGGTCCTGGGCGTCGCGGATGTTCGGGACGACCAGGCCGCGACCGGTGGCCGCGGCGATGCCGAGGTTCACGTAGTGGTGCTCGACGATCTCCCCCGCCGCCTCGTCCCAGCGGGAGTTGAGACCGGGGTGGTGTGCCAGGGCCAGGCACACGGCTTTGGCGGCCACCGCCATAACGCCGATCTTGTGCTCCTGCAGCGACCGATCGGCCTTGAGCGACGCGATGAGCTCCGTCGTGGCCGTGACGTCGACGGTGACGAACGTGGTCACGTGCGGAGCGGTGAAGGCGCTGCGGACCATCGCCTCGGCGGTGTGCTTGCGGACACCGCGGATCGGCGTGCGGGTCGTCCGCTCCCCCGGCTCGGTCGGGACATGGCTCGGGACGGACTCGCGCTCGACGGCCTCGGGCTGCGCGGTCATCGGCGCTCCGACACGCTCGGCGTAGGCCTCGACGTCGGCGCGGGTGATGAGCCCACCCACCCCGGTGCCCTCGACGAGCGCGAGGTCGACGCCGTGCTGCTTGGCGAACAGACGCACAGGCGGCGTGGATCGCGGGCGCTCGAGCGGACGGTCCATCTCGACGTGGTGGATCGCATCGTGCGGCGCCGCTTCGAGAACGGCAGTGTCGCTAGCGGTCGGGCGCCCGGCAGCGGCGCGGGTGCGACGCTGCGGGCGCGCCGTGCCGCGCGGGGCGGCGCCGTAGCCGACGAGGTTCGGCTCAGCCGTGAGCGGCTCTTCGGCGGGCGCCGCTTCCGCAGTGCGTCCGGCGGGGGCAGGCGTGGGTGCCTCGTCCCGGCCGGTGTCGAATGAGATGAGGACGGATCCGACCTCGACGACGTCGCCGGCGGCCGCGTGGAGCGCTGTGATCGTGCCCGCGTACGGCGACGGCAGCTCGACGACCGCCTTGGCCGTCTCGACCTCGGCGATCGTCTGGTTCAGCGTGACCGTGTCGCCGACCGCAACCGACCACTGCACGAGCTCGGCCTCGGGCAGGCCTTCACCGAGGTCCGGGAGCGCGAAGTCCTGGAAGGCCATTACAGCTCGACTCCTGTCAGCGAGTTCGGACGGTCCATGACGCGGTCCACCGCGTCGAGGATCCGGTCGAGGTCGGGCAGGTGGTGCTTCTCGAGCTTTGCGGGCGGGTAGGGGATGTCGTGCCCGGTGACGCGCTGCGGCGCCGACTCGAGGTAATTGAAGCAGCGCTCGGTGACGCTCGCGATGAGCTCGGCGCCGACGCCGGCCTCGCGGGCGGCCTCGTGCGTCACGACGACGCGTCCGGTCTTGCGGACCGAAGCCGTGACGGTGCGGTAGTCCACCGGTGAGATCGAGCGCAGGTCGATGACCTCGATGGACACTCCGTCGTCCTCGGCCGCGGTCGCGGCATCCAGTGCCGTCATCACCTGCGAGCCGTACGTCAGCAGCGTCACGTCGCTGCCTTCTCGGGCGACCCGCGCCAGGCCCATGGGCGGCGCGTCGGCGAGGTCGACGTCGAGGTCGACTTCGCCCTTGGAGTGGTACAGGCGCTTGGGCTCGAAGAAGACGACCGGGTCGTCCGACGCGATCGCCTGGCGGAGCATGACGTAGGCGTCCTGGGGGTTCGAGACGGCGATCACGCGGAGCCCCGACGTGTGCACGAAGTACGCCTCCGGCGACTCGGAGTGGTGCTCGGCCGCGCCCACTCCCCCGGCCCACGGGATGCGGATCGTGATCGGCATCTTCACGTTGCCACGGGTGCGGTAGTGAAGCTTGGCGACCTGGCACACGATCTGATCGAAGGCCGGGTAGACGAAGCCGTCGAACTGGATCTCGACGACCGGGCCGGTAGCCGCGGAACGCCAGGCCCGACGGCCGTGCCCATGATCCCGGCTTCGGCCAGGGGCGTGTCGATCACTCGCTGGCGCGCCGAACTGGTCGAGCAGTCCGTCGGTGATGCGGAACACACCGCCGAGCTTGCCGATGTCCTCGCCCATGATGAGGACCTTCGGGTCGTCGGCCATGGCGCGGCGAAGCCCTTCGTTGATGGACTTGGCCATCGTGAGCTGCGTCATCGTGCCGCCTCCTCGGAGTCGGAGCCGAACCCGTCGAGGTAGGCGCCGAACCACGCACGCTGCTCCTCGAGTCCCGAGTGCGGCTCTGCGTAGACATGGTCGAGCACCCCGATGGGCTCACGGCTCGTCGCGCCGAGCGCGGCGGCGCGCACGGCGGCGCCGAGCTCATCGGCGTCTGCGGCCACAGCGGCGGCGAAGTCGTCGTCGAACGCGTCCTCGTTCCGCAGGAGCGCCTCGATGCGGGTGATCGGGTCGCGGCCCTTCCAGCGCTCGACCTCGTCCTTGTCGCGGTAGCGGGTGGGGTCGTCGGAGGTGGTGTGCGGGCCCATGCGGTAGGTGACGGCCTCGATGAAGGCGGGTCCGTTGCCCTTGCGGGTGTTGTCGAGGGCCCACCGCATCGCGGCGAGGCAGGCCAGGACGTCGTTGCCGTCCACACGCATGCTCGGGATGCCGAAGCCCGGGGCGCGCCCGGCGATCGGGAACTTCGCCTGCACCGTGACCGGCTCGGAGATCGCCCATTGGTTGTTCGTGCAGACGAAGACGACAGGAGCGCGGAAGGACGAGGCGAAGATCATGGCCTCGTTGACGTCACCTTGGCTGGTGGCGCCGTCGCCGAAGTACGCGGCGGATGCCTGATCGGTGCCGTCGCGCTGGATGCCCATCGCGTAGCCCACCGCGTGCAGCGCCTGCGCGCCGATGATGATCTGGGGCGTCGCCGTGTTGATGTCGTACGGGTTGTACGTCGAGTGCTCCTCGCCGCGCCACGCCAGGACGAAGTCGGCCGGCTTGGCGCCGCGGACGAAGTTCACCCCGATCTCGCGGTAGCTCGGGAACGCGAAGTCGTCGGAGCGGAAGGCTCGGGCGGTGCCGACCTGCACGCCCTCCTGGCCGTTGCACGGCGCCCAGAGACCGAGCTGGCCCTGGCGCTGCAGCGCGACGCCCTCGGTGTCGATGCGTCGCACCAGCACCATGTCGCGGTAGAGGCTGCGGAGCGCCGACGCGTCGACGTCCGTCACCCACTGCTCGAGTTCGGGGTCTGCCACTCGCTGCCCGTCAGGGGTCAGCAGCCGTGCGACGTCTTCGGTGTCGGTCGCAAGATCGGCGGTGGGCGTCAGGGTGTGCGTCATCGTCATCACTCCTCGGTGCAACCCTCCCTCGTGAGGAGAGGCGTCGTGGCTGCCGGCATCTTCGCCGACCCCTCAACGGTACGTCGGTGTCGCACCTCGCTCAAGCAGGCGCGATCGTCTTGAGCATGTTGACAACCAACAAGGCGATTCGCCGTGCTAACCTTGCGCACTATGAGTGCCCTCGATCACGTCGACCTGGAGCTCCTGGCAGCCCTGTCGGCCGACCCTCGCGCCACGGTCGTCGCTCTCGCGGAGCGGCTCGGGCTTTCGCGCAACACCGTTCAGGCTCGGATGGCGCGCCTCGAGCGCTCGGGCGTCTTCCTGTCGTATGAGCGGGCGATCTCCTCCTCCTCGCTCGGCTACCCGATCGAGGCGTTCATCAGCGTCATCGTGCGGCAGGCGGAGCTGCCGCGCATCTCGGCCGATCTCGCTCGCGTTCCGGAGATCGTGCAGGCGCACGGACTGTCCGGTCAGGTCGATCTGCTGGTGCGCGTCGCCTGCCGCGATACGCAGCATCTGTTCGACACGGATGCCCGCATCCTCGCGATCGAGGGCGTCGAGCGCACCGAGACGTCTCTCGTGATGGGCGAGGTCATCCCCCACCGCGTGATGCCGCTGATGGAGCTCGCGCGCCGCGATTCCTGAGCACGCCCCTAGGGCAGCGGGACGGCAGGCGCCCCGACCAGCGGAGCGGGAGCGCTGCGGAGGTCGTCGAGCTTGACCAGGATCACGCCCGCCAGGATCAGCGCACCGCCTGCGAACTGGATGGGCGCGGGCACCTCCGCCAGGAAGATCCAGGCGAAGCCGAGCGCGAACAGCACCTCGGACAGTCCGACGAACGACGCGACGCGGGCTCCGATGCGCGGGACGGCCATCACGCCCAGCGCGTAGCCGAGGGTCGTCGCCACGCCGGCGACCCACAGGAGCGGCACGAACCACGGCACCTCGGCGCCGGCGAGGACCACCGAGACCGCGGGCGCCTGGAACGGCATGATGCCCACCAGGCACAGCACGCCCATGATCGCCGCGCCCACCAGCAGGCCTCCGGCCGCCAGCGCGAGCGGCGGCAGATCGCCGCCGGCGCGCTCGGAGATGACGAAGTAGACGCACACGCACACCGCCGCGGCCAGCGCGAGCAGGGTGCCGACGAGGTCGAACGATGCTCCCGAGATGTCGACGACCAGCACCAGTCCCAGGACCGCGACGCCCGAGCCCCACAGCACGAGCGCAGAGGGCTTGCGCCGCGTGCGCAGCCACACGAATGCGACGAGCATCACCGGCGCGAGGTACTGGATGAGGAGGGCGATGGCCACCGGCATCCGCTGCATCGCCGAGAAGAAGAAGAGCTGGCAGCCCAGCACGGGCATCAGCCCGAACCCCAGGATGAGGCGCCAGTGACGTCGCAGGAACGACGGCTGTCGCCGGATGGCGAGGAAGACCGCGGGAGACAGAATGAGCCCTGCGACGCCCATGCGCACGAGCAGTGCCGCGCCGAGGGACCAGCCGCCCTCGAGCAGCGGCTTGATGAACGGCCCGCTCGACGAGAACGCCAGCGCGGAGGCGACAGCCATGACGAGGCCGGTGGTGCGCAGGCGGGGGGATGCCGTGAGGGGCGCGAACGTCGGGATCGACGCGGTCGAAGCGGTCATGGGCGGCATCCGGCTGTCAGGAGTGAAATGTGTTTACACTGGTGACGGTATCGAATCCCCTGTCAGGAGTCAACATGGTCTTCATTCATGACACGAAACGCACGCTCATGATGGTGGTCGACCTCGTCAACACGCTTCCCGGCTTCGACGACGCGGATGCCCTTCAGACGACCGACGACCTGGGGCGGTTCCTCGAGACGAACCCCTACACCGGATCGATCCGCCACGACGCCGAGGAGCTCGAGTCGGTGCGGGAGCTGCGGTCACGGCTGCGCGAGCTCTGGGCGGTCGACCGCATCGGCGCGGTGCCGATCGTGAACGACATGCTCGCCGACGGCCAGGCGCTCCCCCGGCTCGTGATCCATGACGAGTACGACTGGCACATCCACGCCACCTCGGACGACTCGCCGCTCGCGACGCGCATGATGGTCGAGGCGGCCATGGCGTTCGTCGACGTCATCCGCGCCGACGAGTACGACCGCATCCGCGTGTGCGCGGCCGACGACTGCGAGTCCGTCTACATCGACTACTCGAAGAACGGCTCGAAGCGCTACTGCGACACCGGCAACTGCGGCAACCGCATGAACGTCATCGCGTACCGGGCGCGGAAGGCACGAGAAACCGCCTGATCGCGTCGGCGGCCGCCGCGGGAGTCTCGTAGTGGATGAGGTGCCCCACGTCGTCGATCTCGACGAGCTCGGCCGCGGGGAACAGTGTCGCGAGATGCCGTTCGGCCTCGATGGGCGTGATGTCGTCCCGCACCGCGGCCACGAGGAGCGTCGGCTGGGCGATGCGCGGGGCATACGCGCGGACGTCGTTCGAGACGGATGCGAGGAAGGCGTCGTGGAGGACGTCACGGTCGGCGAAGCGCGAGAAGTACGTGTCGTGCTGGTCGTGGATGAACCGGCGGAGGCCTGGATCCTTCGTCTTGGCCATGGTCTCGCTCATCGCCCGAACGATCAGCCCGTTGCGCAGCAGCGCGTCGCCGAGCGGCGCGGGGAGGCGGGCGCCGGCCCAGTAGTAGAACACCGCCAGCCGCGTGAGCACGCCCTTCGGGCCCTCGAGCGCGGGGGCGCCGATGGGATTGACGAGGATCACCTGGGGAGTCTCGAGGCCGCCCGCGACAGCGGCTGCGACCACGATCGACCCGAAGGAATGCCCGAGGATGACGGCGCCGGGAGCGACGGCAGCCGCGAAATCCCGCAGCCAGAGCGCGTAGGCATCGATGTCGTGGCGCCGGCCGGAAAGCGGCGGGGTCTCTCCGAAGCCGGGCAGATCCGGTGAGATCACGCGGATGCCGGGCAGGTGGGCGACCACCGGCTCCAGTCCGTGATGCTCGCCGCGGAACCCGTGGACCGCGATCACGGTGGCCGCGGCATCCTCCGGCCCGTACACCCAGTACGCGGTCGCGCCGCCCAGCACCGTCACCTCGCGCCGTTCGACGGAGATCTCGTCGAGCAGCGGCGCATACGGGTTCGGCACGGTCACGCCTCGAGTCTACGAGGAGCGACCTGCGGAGCGCCTCGACGGCGATGTCGCAGGCCGCGCATACCGTGAGCGACATGAATCCGCCGCAGTCCGACATGCTCTCGCTCTTCGAGGCGCCGGAGTGGCTGCGGATCGTCGGCGTCTTCGATCTCGAGACGACGGGAGTGGATGTCGCTACCGACCGGATCGTCACCGCGCACGTCGGCGTGCTGGACGCCTCCGGAGCTGTCGTGCGCGCCCGCGACTGGCTGGCAGACCCGGGCGTCGAGATCCCCGAGGGCGCCGCGGCGATCCACGGCATCTCCACCGCGCACGCACGAACGCACGGGCGGGATGCCGCAGCCGTCGTCGGCGAGGTGGTGGAGTCGCTTCGCGCGCTGCTCGACGCCGGCATCCCGGTGGTCGCGTACAACGCCCCCTTCGACTTCTCGCTGCTGAAGTCCGAGGCGCTGCGCCACGGCATCGAGCCGATCGTCGCGCCGTTCCCGGTGATCGATCCGCTGGTCGTCGACAAGGCGTACGACCGCTGGCGCCGCGGCAAGCGGACGCTGTCGGTGGTCGCCGAGCACTACGCCGTGCGACTGGACGGCGCACACGAGGCGGCCGCCGACGCGGTCGCCGCCGGACGCGTCGCGCAAGCGCTCGCCGAGCGGTTCGCGCCGTGGCTCCCTCAGACCGCAGACGAGCTGCACACCCGTCAGATCGCATGGGCGCGCGCGCAGGCTGCGAGCCTCACGGAGTATTTCATCGGGATCGGGCGACTCGATCCCGACGACCGCCTCGACGGCAGCTGGCCGATCCGCTGATCCGCTTCGCCGGAGACAACAGTGAAGGCCCCGCCGAAGCGGGGCCTTCACTGGTGGCTGCTTACTTGGAGCCGAAGTTCTTGAAGCGCTGGTTGAACTTCTCGACGCGACCGGCCGAGTCCATGATGCGCTGCTTGCCCGTGTAGAACGGGTGCGAAGCGGACGAGATCTCGACGTCGATGACGGGGTACTCGACGCCGTCGAGCTCGATGGTCTTGTCGCTGGTCACCGTGGAGCGGGTGAGGAAGGTCTCGCCCGAGCCGAGGTCGCGGAAGACGACCGCCTGGTAGTCGGGGTGGATGTCAGTCTGCATGAGAAGTCCTTTGAGAAGTGGTGCCCTGGATTTTGCCAGGGCGGTCAAAGTCTGCGGTGCGAGCGCACCAAAGGTCGATCTTACCAGCCTCCGACCCGTACCGGGAATCGGCGACCGGCGGACGTCAGTGCGCGGCGCGAGCGGCGTAGCGGCCACCGTCGTGCGTCAGACGGATGGGCGCCCCGAACGCCTCGGTGAGACTCTCGGCGGTGAGCGCCTCGCCGATGGGACCCGCGGTCACGACGCCGCCGTCCGCGAGGAGCATCACGTGGGTGAACCCGATCGGGATCTCCTCGACGTGGTGGGTCACCATGATCATGGCCGGTGTCGTCGGCGCCTGCGCGTAGCCGCTGAGCAGCGTGAGGAGCTCCTCACGCGCGCCCAGGTCGAGACTCGCGGTCGGCTCGTCGAGCAGAAGCAGCTCCGGGTCGGTCATGACGGCGCGGGCGATCTGGACGCGCTTCTGCTCGCCGTCGCTCAGCGTGCCGAAGGTGCGGTCGGCGAGGTGATCGAGCTTCCACTCCGCCAGCACGCGCAGCGCGCGCCTCTCGTCGAGGTCCTCGTAGTCCTCGCGCCAGCGCCCGAGCACCGAGTAGGCCGCAGTGAGCACGACGTTGAGCACGGTCTCCTCCGGCGGCATGCGGCGGGCCATCGCGGAGGAGGCGAATCCGATGCGCGGACGCAGCTCGAACACATCGGTCCGGCCGAGCTGCTCGCCCAGGATCGTCACGGCTCCCGAAGAGCGGGTGCATCAGCGTGTCGGCGAGCTGCAGCACGGTGGTCTTGCCGGCCCCGTTGGGTCCGAGGATGACCCACCGCTCGTCGTCGTTCACGGTCCAGTCGAGGTGATCGACGATGTTCCGGGAGTTTCGGCGGACGACGACGTCGGAGAACTCGAGCACCTGCGGCATGCGGTCCAGCCTATCGGCCGCGAGCCGCGACCTCCGCGTACAGCGCGGCCGTCTGGTCGGCGATGCTCTGCCAGCTGAACTCGGTCGTGGCGCGCTCACGTCCGGCTGCGCCGTAGGCGCGCGCCTGCTCGGGGTCCGACACGACCTCCGTCAGCACGCGCGCGAGGTCGGCGACGTACTGCTCGGGATCCGTGGGGGTTCCGGTGCCGTCCTGCACCTGGTCGATCGGGACGAGTCGTCCGGTGACGCCGTCGACGACGACTTCGGGGATGCCTCCCGTGGCAGTGCCGACGACGGCCGCCCCGCACGCCATCGCCTCCAGGTTCACGATGCCGAGCGGCTCGTACACCGAGGGGCACACGAAGGTCGTCGCCGCGGTCAGGACCGTGCACAGGTCGTGTCGTGACAGCATCCGATCGATCCACACCACGCCTTCGCGGGTCTGCTGCAGGCCCCGGACGAGACCCTCGACCTCGGCCATGATCTGCGGCGTGTCGGGTGCACCAGCGCACAGGATGACCTGCACGTCCGGCGGGAGCAGCTCGGCGGCCCGCAGGAAGTACGGCAGCCCCTTCTGGCGCGTGATGCGGCCCACGAACACGACCGAGGGACGGTCCGGGTCGATGCCGAGGGTCGCGAGGAGAGCGGGATCCTCGACCGGATGCCACGCCTCCACGTCGATGCCGTTGTAGATCACACGCACCCTGTCGGGATCCAGCGCCGGGTAGCTGCGCAGGATGTCGGCGCGCATGCCGCCGCTGACGGCGACCACCGCAGCGGCGCTCTCGTAGGCCGTGCGCTCGATCCAGCTCGACACGGCATAGCCGCCGCCGAGCTGCTCGGCCTTCCACGGCCGCAGCGGCTCGAGGCTGTGTGCCGTGACGATATGCGGGATGCCGTGCAGCAGCGACGCGAGGTGCCCGGCGAAGTTCGCGTACCAGGTGTGGCTGTGCACGACGTCGGCGCCCGCGACATCCGTCACCATGGCGAGGTCCGTCCCGAGCGTCTGCACCGCGGCGTTCGCCTCGTTCAGCTCGGCCGGCACCGCATAGGACGACGTGTCGGCCTCGTCGCGGTCGGCGCCGAATGCGCGGACCCGGACGTCCAGCGTGCCGCGCAGCGCACCGACCAACTCGGTGACGTGCACACCCGCGCCGCCGTAGATCTCGGGCGGGTATTCCTTGGTGATGATGTCGACGCGCATGGCACGAAACCTAGTGCATGACGCTTCTCGCGTGTAGCCGCTACCTGCACCAGAGTTCGGGGCCTAGGGTGGGTCCCATGCCCGCCGCCCCCAAGGTCTTCGGAATCATCCTCGCCGGAGGCGAGGGCAAGCGCCTCATGCCCCTGACGGCCGACCGGGCCAAGCCCGCAGTGCCGTTCGGGGGGCAGTATCGGCTCATCGACTTCGCCATATCGAACCTCATAAATTCGGGGCTGCGACAGGTCGTGGTGCTCACCCAGTACAAGTCGCACAGCCTCGACCGTCACATCTCGCAGACGTGGCGCATGTCGGCGCTCCTCGACTCGTACGTGGCCTCGGTGCCGGCGCAGCAGCGACTCGGCAAGCGCTGGTTCTCGGGTTCGGCCGACGCGATCCTGCAGAGCCTCAACCTCATCAACGACGAGCAGCCTGACATCGTCGTCGTGATCGGCGCCGACCACGTCTACCGCATGGACTTCCGTCAGATGCTGGCCGACCACATCGAATCGGGCGCTCGGGCGACGGTTGCCGGCATCCGTCAGCCGATCGCCCTGGCGAACCAGTTCGGCGTGATCGACGTCGACAAGGACGACCCGACGCGTATCAAGGAGTTCCTCGAGAAGCCGCAGAACCCGACCGGGCTCGCAGACTCGCCCGGCGAGGTGCTCGCGTCGATGGGCAACTACATCTTCGACACCGACGCGCTCATCGAGGCCGTCGAGGCCGATGGCGAGCTGCCGACGTCCAACCACGACATGGGCGGCGACATCGTGCCCTACTTCGTGGGCCGCGGCGAAGCAGGCGTCTACGACATGAACCGCAACGACGTGCCCGGGTCGACCGATCGCGACCGCTACTACTGGCGCGACGTCGGAACGATCGACTCGTTCTTCGACGCGCACCGCGACCTCATCTCGACGCTGCCGATCTTCAACCTGTACAACATGGACTGGCCGATCCACTCGCAGGCGGTGAACTCTCCGCCGGCGAAGTTCGTGCGCGACTCGGTGGGCCGGATCGGCAACTCGATCGACTCCATCGTCTCGCTCGGCTCAGTGCTGTCGGGCACGCACCTCGAGCGGAGCGTCGTGGGTCCGTGGACCCTCGCAGGCGGCGGGTCGACCATCACCGACTCGGTCCTGTTCGATCACGTGCACGTCGGGGCCGGCGCACGCATACACCGCGCCATCCTCGACAAGAACGTGGTCCTCGGCGACGGCGCGACGGTGGGCGTGGACCGTGAACGCGACCTCGCTCGCGGGTTCACTGTCACCGACAGCGGCATCACGGTGGTCGGCAAGGGCATCCACGTCGAACGATGACCGCCGGTTGCGGATGCCGCATCCGCCGCCGCTAGCGTGGGAGGCATGCCCGCTCCCGCCGCTCGCTTCCTCGTCGTCCTCGATGCCGACTCCACGCTGATCCGCAACGAGGTCATCGAGCTCCTCGCGGACGAGGCGGGCCGTGGCGCCGAGGTGGCCGCGGCCACCGAGGCCGCGATGCGCGGCGAGGTCGACTTCGCCGCGAGCCTGCGCTCGCGGGTGGGCACGCTCGCCGGCGTTCCGGTGGAGTCCTTCGGGCGGGTCCTGGAGCGGATCGAGCCGACGCCCGGGGTGCGGGCGCTCATCGACGCCGTGCATGAGCGCGGCGGCGCAGTCGGCGTCGTCTCGGGTGGCTTCCACGAGATCCTCGACACCGTCGCGCCGGGACTCGGGGTCGACGTCTGGCGGGCGAACCGGCTGGCGACAGCCGACGGCGTGCTCACCGGCGAGGTCGACGGCGCGATCATCGACGCCGATGCGAAGGCGGATGCCGTACGCGAGTGGGCGTCAGAGTGGGGAGTGCCGCTGGCGCGGACGATCGCCATCGGCGACGGGGCGAACGACCTGCGGATGATGGAGGCGGCCGGTCTCGGGGTCGCCTTCAACGCGAAGCCGGCGGTGCGAGCTCAGGCGGACGTCGTGGTCGGCCCGGTCGACCTCTCTGAGATCATCGCCCTGCTGCCCTGAGCCGGTGCGGATGTCGCAGGGGCTCGGTAGCGTCGGAGGATGGACATCATCCTCGTTCCCGGCCTGTGGCTGGACGCCTCCTCGTGGGATCCGGTGACCCCGGCGCTTCGTGACGCCGGCCACGCCCCCCGGCCGCTGACCATGCCCGGGGTGGGCGGATCAGCGGCCGCCACCGCCGACATCGGCATTCAGGACTGGGTCGACGCGGTGGTCGCCGAGATCGACTCCGCCGCCGGCAAGGTCGTACTCGTGGGGCACAGCGGCGGCGGCAACGTGGTGTGGGGAGCCGCAGAGGCGCGCGCAGACCGCGTGGCGCGGGTGATCTTCGTCGACACGGTGCCGCCGCCCGACGGGCGCGAGATCTCCGAGTTCGACGTCGTCGACGGCGTCGTGCCGTTCCCCGGCTGGGACACCTTCGACCAGCCCGATGTGGCCGACATCGACCCGTCGATGCGCGCTGCGTGGACGCCTCGCACCCAGTCGGTTCCGGCGCGGGTGCCGACCGACGCGATCCGGCTCACCGGCTCGGCACGGCACGCGGTGCCGGTGACGATCCTCTCCGGCGCCATGGACGACGCGGAGTTCCGCGAGTCGATCGCGCAGTGGGGCGCGTGGAGCGACGAGTTCGACGCGATCACGGATGCCGAGGTGGTGCACCTGCGCTCCGGCCACTGGCCTCAGATCTCGAAGCCGGACGATCTGGCTCAGGCGCTCGTCGACGCGATCCGCTGAGGGGTCGTCGCCTCGATCGTCAGCGCGTCCGGGATCAGTGGCCCATTCCGAGGCCGCCGTCGACCGGGATGACGGCACCCGAGATGTAGGCGGCATCGTCGGAGGCCATCCAGGCGACCACGCCGGCGACTTCGTCTGCCGTGGCGAAGCGACCCGCGGGGATGTTCTTCTTGTATTCGGCCTGGGTCTCGTCGGCCAGCGCGGCGGTCATGTCAGTCTCGATGAAGCCGGGCGCCACGACGTTGGCGGTGATCCCGCGTGCGCCGAGCTCGCGCGTGAGCGATCGGGCGAAGCCCACCAGCGCGCTCTTGGACGCGGCGTAGTTGATCTGTCCGGCCGAGCCGTACAGGCCCACGACGCTGGAGATCAGGATCACGCGGCCCCAGCGGGCACGCAGCATCCCCTTGGACGCGCGCTTGACCACGCGGAACGCCCCGCCGAGGTTCGTGGCCACGACGCTGTCGAAGTCGTCCTCGGTCATGCGCAGCAGCAGCGTGTCCTTGGTGACCCCGGCGTTGGCGACGACGATCTCGACCGGTCCGAGGGTCTTCTCAACCTCGGTGAACGCAGCGTCGACGGCGGCGGCATCCGTCACATCCGCGCGGACGGTGAGGGTCCCCTCTGGCCCTTCGCCGGAGCGCGCGGTCACCGCCACCTTGTACCCCTGCGCGACGAAGCGCTCTGCGATGGCGCGGCCGATGCCGCGGTTTCCGCCGGTGACGAGGACGACGCGATCGCTGGACATCATGGTGCTCCCGGAAGTGTGAGGCGGATCCGCTCCAGCCTACCGGCGCGGCGTTTGACACCCTGCGCCGTGCGCTGGGACGCTGGGTGCGACTCTTCGAGAAAGGCCAGTCCGTGAGCGACACCTCCCCCACGCCCGAAGGCGGCGCAGAACCACAGCCCACCGAGCCGCAGCCCGGCTCCGACGCGCAGCCCACCGCGCCGCAGCAGCCGGCGCCCGCGTATGAGGCGCCGCCCGCACCGCCCGCACCGCCGGCGTACGACGCGCCGCCGGCCTACACGCCGCCGGCGTATGAAGCGCCTGAGGCCTACACGCCCCCGGCATATGACGCCCCGCCCGCCTACGGCGCCCCCGCGGCGCCGCAGGCCCCGCCCGCGTACGGTGCGCAGCCGGCTCCCGAGGCTGCGCCGGCGTACGGCGCGCCCGCGTACGGCGCCGCGCCCGGCTACGGAGCTGCCCCCGGCTACGGCGCTGCACCGGCCTACGGAGACACCGCGGCCTACGGGGCCGGGTACGCCGGCGCTCCGGCCTACGGCTACGGCGCTCCGGCCAAGACGAACGTGCTCGCGATCGTCTCCCTCGTGTCCTCGCTCGTCGGCCTGTTCATCATCCCGATCCTCGGGTCGATCGTCGGCGTCATCACGGGGCACATGGCTCTCAGCCAGCTCAAGAAGAGCGGCGAGCAGGGCCGCGGAATGGCGCTCGGCGGCACGATCGTCGGCTGGGTCGGCCTCGGGCTGTGGATCCTCGGAACGATCGCGTTCATCCTCTTCGTCGTCGCGATGGCGTCGTACTCGAGCAGCTACAGCTACTGACAGGTATTCGCAGGAAAGACGCGGCCTCTCCGAGCTTCTCACCGGAGCTCGGAGAGGCCGCGCGGCGTAGTCTTGTAGGACCGTGAAGAGCTCGAACAAGGCACAGTCCGCCACGTCGCTTCCCCAGGCGCCGCGTGACGATGCCGACGCCCGTTCGACGCGGTATCTGGCACTGATGGCGGTGCGTATCGCGTGCTTCATCCTCATGGTGGTCATCACCCCGTACGGCTGGTACACCTGGGTGTTCGGCGCCGCCGCCATCGTGCTGCCCTACATCGCCGTCGTGTTCGCCAACGTCGGAGAGGAAGCCCGTCGCAACCGGCGCGAGGATCCCGAGCGCGCACTGCCCGCTGCCCCGACGCCGCCGTCGACGCAGCCGCCGGTCATCCGCATCGACGAGTCGCGCGCGCTCGGCGAGTCGTCTCGGGGCGAGGACGCCGGTCGGGACGGCACCGCGTGAACCCGGCTGACGACGAGCTCGTCGCCGCGCCGGCCACGTGCTCGAGAGCCGGCTGCCGCGCAACGGCGCAGTGGCGGGTCGACTGGCGCAACCCCCGGATCCACACGGCGGACCGGGTCAAGACCTGGGTGGCGTGCGACGAGCACGTCGACTACCTCCGCGAGTTCCTGGCCCTGCGCGATTTCCCTGTCGCCGTCGAATCGTTGACCATGCCACGTGCCGCGCCGGGCGGCCCGCAGTGACCGGGCGCCGTGAGGTCAGCATGCAGAACCTGCCGCGCGCCGGGAGGTGGGCGATCTACATCGCCCTGGCGGTGACCTTCGCGATCGCCTGCGCGTTCCTGTCGATGTGGCAGTTCACGCGCAACGAGGACCGGTCGGCACAGCTCGCCCTGGTCGAGGCGAACTACGACGCGACCGCGGTCCCGCTCGCCGAGCTCATCCCGGATGACGGCACGCTGGACCCCGAAGATCAATGGCGTCAGGTGCGGCTCGCCGGCGAGTACCTCGCAGACGAACAGCTTCTCGTCCGCAATCGGCCGCACGGCGGAACGTCGGCCTTCGAGGTGCTCGTGCCGTTCCGGCTCGAGGATGGGCGCGTGCTGCTGATCGATCGCGGCTGGGTCCCGCCAGGGGAGGAAGGACCGGATCCCGACGCCGTGCCGGCGCCGCCGTCGGGTGAGGTCGCGGTGATAGCCCGGCTCAAGCCCGGAGAGCAGGTGCCCGCGTCAGGACGTTCCGCCCCTACGGGGCAGGTGCCGACCATCAACCTGCCGCTGATCGCGGACGCGGTCTCCACAGAGACCGGTGAGGCCCTCGAGCGCAGTGCGTATGGTCTTCTGGTCTCCGAAGACCCCGCGCCGAGCACCCTGCCCTCCGCCCTGGAGTCGCCCTCGGAGGATCCCGGCCCGCATCTGTCGTACGCGATCCAGTGGATCCTGTTCGCCGCGATGGGATTCATCTTCATCGGCTACGTGATCCGCACGGAGCGGGCTCACCGCCGCGAGGAGGAGACCCCCGCTGCCGGGGACTCCGAGGATGCCACGAAGACAGGGCCCAGCCGACGCCGTCGCGACCGCGACGCGGACGACGAAGACGCGCTGCTGGACGCCGCCGAGCCAGACGCGGTCAGGCGAGGGTGATCAGGTCCGCGTAGTCGCGGCCCCAGATGTCCTCGACTCCGTCGGGCAGGATGAGGACGCGCTCGGGATTGAGCGCTTCGACAGCGCCCTCGTCGTGCGAGACGAGCACGACCGCCCCTTCATAGTGCGAGAGCGCGCCGAGGATCTCCTCGCGCGACGCCGGGTCCAGGTTGTTCGTCGGCTCATCGAGCAGCAGCATGTTGGCGCTGGAGACGACCAGCGTCGCGAGCGAGAGCCGGGTCTTCTCGCCGCCGGAGAGGACGCCTGCGGGCTTCAGGACGTCGTCGCCCGTGAACAGGAACGATCCGAGCACCTTGCGCGCCTCGGTGGCGGTGATGTCGGGCGCGGCCGACATCATGTTCTCGAGCACCGAGCGCGAGACGTCGAGGTTCTCGTGCTCCTGGGCGTAGTAGCCGATCTTCAGGCCGTGGCCGGGCTCGAGCTGCCCCGTGTCCGGCTGGTCCACACCGGCGAGGATCCGCAGCAGCGTCGTCTTGCCGGCGCCGTTGAACCCGAGGATCACGACCTTCGAGCCGCGGTCGATCGCGAGGTCGACATCCGTGAAGATCTCGAGCGAGCCGTACGACTTCGACAGACCGGACGCCATGAGCGGGGTCTTGCCGCAGGGGGCCGGCTTGGGGAATCGCAGCTTCGCCACCCGCTCGTCCTGACGGACGTCGTCCAGACCCGAGAGCATCTTCTCGGCGCGCGCGACCATCTGGTGCGCTGCCGCGGCCTTGGAGGCCTTCGCACCGAAGCGTGCCGCCTGCAGCTGGAGCTGAGTGGCCTTCTTCTCGACGCCGGCGCGCTCCTTCTTGCGGCGCTCCTCATCCGCCACCCGCTGGCGCAGGTAGTTCTTCCAGTTCATGTTGTAGACGTCGATGACCTGGCGGTTGGCGTCGAGGTAGAACACGCGGTTCACCGTCTCGCCGACGAGCTCCACATCGTGGCTGATCACGATCAGCCCGCCCTTGTAGTTCTTGAGGAACTCGCGCAGCCAGACGACGCTGTCGGCGTCGAGGTGATTCGTCGGCTCGTCGAGGATCATCGAGTCGGCGTCCGAGAACAGGATGCGGGCGAGCTCGATGCGACGGCGCTGACCGCCGGAGAGCGTGCTGAGCGGCTGATCGAGCAGCCGGTCCGGCAGCGAGAGGTTGTGCGAGATCGTGGCGGCCTCGGCTTCGGCGGTGTAGCCCCCGAGCGCTTCGAACCGCTCGGTGAGGTGCGCATAGCGCTTCATCGCCTTCGTGGCGACCTTCTCATCGGGATCGCCCATCGCCGAGGCGGCTTCCTGCATCTCGATCGCGAGGCTGCCCAGCCCGCGCGCGTCGAGGATGCGCGTGCGCGCGAGCATCTCGGGGTCGCCGGAGCGGGGATCCTGCGGCAGATACCCGAGCTCGCCGATGCGCTCGACCTTGCCGTCGGCGGGGAGCAGGTCGCCGGCGAGCACCTTCGTCAGCGTCGTCTTGCCGGCGCCGTTGCGGCCGACGAGGCCGACCTTGTCGCCTGCGGAGACGCGGAACGACACGTCGGACATGAGCACGCGCGCGCCCACGCGGATCTGGAGGTTGTGCACGGCGAGCACAGCGAAACGTCCGTTCCGTCGGTGGATGGGGAATTGGCCGAACGGCCAGCCTCCCAGTATAGAGAGCCGCTCCATGTGCGGCGGCCGTGAGCCCCGCAGCGGCCGCGATCGCGGCATCCGGAATGTGAAGGAGCCCCGGCCGAACGGCCGGGGCTCCCCGCGTGACTGACGGCTGTCAGCCCTGGGCGGTCGCCGTTGCAGCAGCGAGCTGGTCGACCATGTCCTGGAGGATCCAGGGCAGCGTCAGCGCGGTCGGCGAGAGCGCCGCGACGTTCTCCTCGCCGACGATCCCGCCGACGGCACCGGCTGCGACGGCCGGGATGAGCGCGGTGCGCTGGGACGTGAGGAAGGTGTTCAGGGCGTCCTCGCTGTCGCTCTGGGTGAAGATCACCTCGGCATCGATCTGGTCGAGGTTCTCGCTCGAGACCGTCGTGTAGAAGGTCGACTCCCCGGTGTCCAGAGCCGTGACCGATTCCGAGGTGACGAAGCCGAGGTCCTCGAGGATCTCGACGCGGGGGTCGGCGGGCAGATACAGGTAGAACGTGTCGACGTCGTCCGCCGCGTAGGCGATGGTCGTGCCCTCGAACTCGGGGTGCGCTGCCGCGGCCTCGGAGACCTGGGCGTCGAGATCGGCGAGCAGCGTCTCCGCCTCATCCGACAGGCCCAGAGCCTTCCCGGTATCGGCGATGACGTCCCGCCACGGCGTGGACCAGACGGCCTGCTCGGGAGCGAGCACGGGGATGCCTGCTGCCGTGACGGCGTCGTACTCCTCCTGCGTGAGGCCGGAGTACGGCGCGATGAGCACGTCGGGGTCGACTGCGAGAAGCTCCTCGACGGACAGCTCGAACGCGGCGTTGTCGAGCAGGACCGGCTCTTCGTCGCCGAGGTCGGCGATCGCCTCTTCGACCCAGGGAGTGATGCGGTTGTCGCCGCCGCCGTACTCGGACGAGGCGATGGCGACCGGGACGATGCCCAGGGCCAGGACGGCGTCCGTCGCGCCCCAGCCCCACGTCGCGACGCGCTCGGGAGCCTCTTCGATCGTGGTCTCGCCGTAGATGTGCTCGAAGGTGACGGGGAATGCACCGGCTGCGGCGGCGGTGTCGCCGTCGCCGGATGCGTCGGAGGCGGCGGTGCCGGCGCAGCCGGAGAGCACCAGGCCACCGGCGACCGTGAGAGCGGCCAGCGCACTCAGGCGGGAGGAGAAAGCGGACATTCGGGTGTTCCTTTCGATGGGTCAGGCCTCGTCCGCCGCGGCATGCGCGCCGCCGGGAACGGGAATGACGAGGGGGGTCGAGGTGAGCGGATCGGGGATGACGAGGGCGTCGAGGTCGAACGCCTGCGCCACCACCTCTCGCGTGAGCACGTCGGCGGGCTCTCCGTGGGCGACGACGCGACCGCCGCTCATGACGACGAGGTCGTCGGCGTAGCGCGCGGCGAGATTGAGCTCGTGGAGCACGACCACGATGGTCGTGCCGTCGGTCCGGTTGAGAGCGCGGAGCAGGTCGAGGACCTCGATCTGGTGACTGAGATCGAGAAATGTCGTCGGCTCGTCCAGCAGCAGCACGCGCGGCTCTTGGGCCAGTGCCATCGCGATCCACACACGCTGACGCTGGCCGCCTGACAGATCGCCGACGGGCCGGTCGGCGAGCGCCGTCACACCGGTCTTGGCCATCGCGTCGTCCACCCGCGCCGTATCTGCTGCGCTCCAGCGCTGGAAGACGCTGCGATGCGGATGCCGGCCCCGCGAGACGAGCTCTGCGACCGTAAGACCGTCGGGCGCCGTCGGATGCTGCGGCAGCAGACCGACCGTCTGCGCGAAGCGGCGGCGCGGGATCGTGGAGACATCGGTGCCGTCGAGCTCGACGACACCGCCCAGGGGATCGTTGACGCGCGCCAGAACGCTCAGCAGCGTGGACTTGCCGCAGGCGTTGGCGCCGATGATCATCGTCATCTTGCCGGGGGCGAAGTCGAGGTCGAGGTCTTCGATGACGCGGCGGCCCGGGTAGCCGGCCGCGAGGCCTCGGGCGCGCAGGCGCGGTGCGGACACGGTGGTCACAGCTGTCGTCCTTTCGACGTCGCAAGAACCCACAGGAGGAAGACGGCGCCGAGCGCGCCGGTGACGACGCCGACGGGCACGGAGTAGCCCGGGATCGCGAACTGCGCGATCAGATCGGCGGCCCCGAGCAGAGCAGCGCCGACGGCAGCGCTCGTGCCGACGCCGATGGCGCCGTGGCCGAGGAGCGGCCGGGCGATCGCCGGAGCGCACAGGGCGATGAACGCGATCGGCCCCACGAAGGCGCACGTCACGGCGGTCAGCAGCACGGCGGTGAACACCACGACCACGCGGACCGTGGAGGATCGCACGCCGAGCGATGCGGCGGTCGGTGCCCCCA
The DNA here is from genome assembly GCA_963754635.1 of uncultured Actinomycetota bacterium. Classification (GTDB taxonomy): domain Bacteria; phylum Actinomycetota; class Actinomycetes; order Actinomycetales; family Microbacteriaceae; genus Microbacterium. Next base: position 1,445,325 of record CAVWGM010000003.1, read on the forward strand.
TCTGGGTGAGAGGCAGCCATCGGGCCCCGGCGACGACGGCGGGCAGCGTCAACGCGATCACGACCGCGACCGTCGCCACGTTCCACCACGGGGTCGAGGCCAGACTGCCGGTGAGCCAGATGAGCGCCGACTGAGCGAGCTCGACCTGCGCCTTGACCATCAGGTAATTCGTCACGGCGACGCACAGGAACGCGACGCCGACTCCGGCGAGGATCAGCCGGTAGCCGCCGTCTGCGCGGTGGCGACCCGCCAGAAGAAGGAATGCCGCCACCAGGATGCCGCCGCCGAACGCCGCGACCGCCAGCAGCGGGCCGCTGATGCCGAGGACCAGGATGGCGAACACCGCGGTCATACCGCTTCCGGCGCTGATGCCCAGCAGGTCGGGGCTGGCCAGCGAATTGCGCAGCAGTGCCTGCAGCAGCGCTCCCGCTGCTCCCAGCGCCATGCCTGCGAGGAGCGCCATCGCCAGACGCGGGGCTCTCACCTGGAACACCACGTAGGACTGCGCGCGGTCTCCCCCGCCCCACAGCGTGCGCCACAGGTCGGCGGGGGCGATCGGATAGTCGCCGAGCGAGAACGACAGGACGGCGACGGCGAGCACGACCAACAGCACACCGGCGACGACGACGACGCGGCGGCGCGCGACGCGACGGCGGATCTCGATCACGGAGGAGGTCACAGGGTCACCCGCCCCGGCTTGAGCACCAGCGAGATCAGCACCGGCGCGCCGACGAAGGCGACGACGAGTCCCGCCTGCACTTCGCCGGGAAGTGCGATCACGCGGCCGAGGACGTCGGCGGCCAGCAGCACGATCGCTCCGGCCGGTGCGCCGATCGCCAGCAGCCACCGGTAGTCGCCGCCGATGATCGCGCGAAGCGCGTGCGGAACGAGAAGTCCCAGGAAGACGATCGGTCCGGCGATCGACGTCGCCCCGCCGCACAGCAGCACGGTCGCCACGATGCCCAGCGCGCGGGTGCGGGCGACGCTGTGACCGAGACCCGTCGCCGTGTCGTCGCCGAGTGCCATGAGGTCGAGGCCTCGGGCGGACAGGAGCGCGATCACCGCGCCGACGACGATCGGCACGAGAACGACCGCGACCACATCCAGTCCGCGCGCGGTGAGCCCGCCGACCTGCCAGTACCGGAAGACGTCGAACGCCGTGATCGAGGTGGTGAGGATGAGGGTGGAGACGGCCGTGAGCCCGGCCGTCACCGCGGCGCCGGTGAGAGCGAGCTTGGCCGGGCTGGTGCCGTCTGCACCGCGCGTTCCGATCACCGCGACGACGACCGACGCGACCGCGGCGCCGGCGAAGGCGAACCAGACCCAGCCGGACGGCGTCGTGATCCCCCACAGCGTGATCGCCGCGAGGACCGCGACCGCGGCGCCCGCATTCACTCCGAGAAGTCCCGGGTCGGCGAGCGGATTGCGGGTGAGCCCCTGCATCAGGGTGCCTGCGAGGGCGAGCGCTGCGCCGGCCAGCACGCCGATGACGGTCCGCGGCACGCGCTGGGTGAGGATGACGCTGTGGTCGGCGATCGACAGGTCGGGCCGCCACAGCGACTCGAGGACGACGATCGGGGCGACCGGACGGGCGCCCACCATGAGGCTCACGACGATCATGACCAGCAGAAGCGCAAGCGCGAGGAACAGCAGTGTTCGTCCGCGACGGTCGCGGGCGGTCGTCATTCCTGACGCTCGGCCTGGCCGAGCCGCCAGTAGCCCATGAAGGCGACGCGCTTGCGGTCGACTCCACAGCCCTGCACCAGATGGCGGCGCAGGCCCTTCACCATCGCCGCCTCGCCCGCGATCCACGCGTAGAACTCCCCCTCGGAGTCCTCGGGGCTGTCCCAGAGCAGCTCTTCGTCGACGTCGATGTCGGCGAGCTCCTGGCGCCGGGGCGCGGCCGCGCGGGCGAGCACAGCGCCCGAGCGGGCCGACCACTCCGTGACGGCCGTCGTGAGCGCTTCACCGTGCGCCGCGTCGCCGCGCACGTGCCAGCTCACTCGGAAGGACTCCGGCAGATCCAGGACCAGCCGATCATCGCTCGTGGGCACCTCGATGAACGCGTCCACCTCGTACGAGGCATCCAGGGACTCCAGGATTCCGCTGATCGCGGGCACCGCGGTCTCGTCGCCGGCCAGCACCACGCGGCGGGCCGTTCCGGGGTGCCAGTCCAGACCCGACCGGAAGTGCTCACTGCGCTGATCGGGCCCGACGATCACGATCTCCTGACCGATCTCGGCGCGCTCCGCCCAGGCGCCTGCGGGCCCGGGATCGTGGTGGACCACGAAGTCCACCCAGAGCCGGCGCGCAGCCGGATCGATCCGGCGGACGGTGTAGGTGCGCAGCGGGCTGCGAACCGACTGGGGAAGCGCGCGCCACGCGGTGTACCAGTCCCCCGCGTCGACCGAGTCGGCGTCGTACTGTCCGATGTCGCTGAGCGAGCCGTCGGCCGCGGGAAGGATCAGCTTGATGCGCTGATCCAGGCCTGCAGTGCCGAACACGTCGAAGTCGGGCCCGGTGAACGCCACGCGCACGAAGTGAGGCGACACGCGCTGAACGTCGGCCACGGTCGCGGCGTAGGGCCGGTACGCGGGGCGTGTGGAAACGACTGCTGCAGTAGACACGTGGTTAGGCTAGCCTTACCTGCCTTCGCGCTCAAATCGAGTCACGACGACGGCGATCCGCTACGACGGCTGCGCCTCGTGTGCGTGTCCCAACCGCAGCCCCGGCACGAGGGCGAGCAACGCGAGCGCGAGCGCCAGGACGAAGACAGCGGGAAAGGCCGTGCCGGTTGCCAGCAAGGCGGTGAACACGAGGCCCATGGCGGCGATCGTGGTCGCGGAGCCGATGGCCTCGGAGATCGACAAGGCCGAGGAGTTGAACCCCTGGTTCTGCGGCGTCGAGTAGGCCAGGGTGAGCACCGTCAGACGCGGGTACATGAGGCCCATGCCGCCGCCCGCCAGCGCCCAGCCCGCGATCAGGAAGACCGGTGACAGCATCCACACGGCCGTGGCTGCGGCGGCCGCCGCGGCGAAGGCGAGCAGCACGACCCCGATGAGCGCGATGCGCGTGTTGCCGAGGCGGTCGCCGAATCTCCCCTGCAACTCCGAGGCTGCCGCCCAGGCGATCGCCGCACTCGTCAGGCCGAGACCGGCCCACGTGGGTGAGAACCCGTACTCGTCGATGAGCAGGTACGGCACGTAGATCTCGGCTCCGAACAGGGCGCCGGCGATGAGCCCGCGCATGAGCACGACGCTGGGCAGGCCCCGCACCGACCGCAGCGTGCCCCGCGGCAGCAGCGGGCGCGCCGCCAGCGCGATCACCACAGCGGATGCCGCGACCACGACCCACGCGAAGGCACCGAGTCCCCCGGCCAGGCTGAGCGCGAGCGCCCCGACCGCCACGGCGACCGCGCACAGCAGGCGTCGCAGGACGGGCGTCGTGGACGGCTCCTCTGTGGCGAGAGACCGGCCGAGGAGCCTCGTGACCACCAGGACGAACGCGACGATCGTCAAGCCGGCCACGCCGAGGAAGACCCACCGCCAGTGCAGGTACTCGGTGACCGCGCCGGCCAGGAACGGGCCGACGAGGGACGGGATCACCCAGGCCGCCGAGAAGGCGGCGAAGACGCGGCCGTGCATCGCCGCCGGGTATACGCGGGCGACCACCACATACAGCGCCACCGTCTGCGCGCCGGTTCCCAGCCCCTGAACGAGGCGACCCGTGACGAGCATCGGCATGGACCCGGCGAAACCCGCGATCACCAGCCCGATGACGAACAGCGCGACCGCGGTCGCGAGCGGGGGCAGCACTCCCCCGCGGTCGCACCACGCACCGGCCGCCACCATGCCGATCACACTCGTGGCGAGCGTACCGGCGAACGCGACCGCGTACAGCGCCTCACCGTCGAGTTCGGCGCTCACGATCGGCATCACCGTCGTCACAGCGAGCGACTGCATCGCCGCGAGGAAGATCAGCGCCACGGCGCCGACCGTCACCCACACATACTGCGCCTGCCAGACTCCGCTGCCGGTGTCTGTGCGGGAGGTCATCGGTTCAGGCTACCCACCCGTCGGACGGCCTCGGCGAGCACCTCGGGAGAGCATCCGAAGTTGATCCGCACGTGTCCTCGACCTTCGTCGCCGAAGAGCGGTCCGAAGTGCAGCGCCACTTTCGCCTCGCGCAGGATCTTCTTGGCGGGGCTGTCGCCCCAGCCGAGGTCGCTGAGATCCACCCACGCCAGGAAACCGGCATCCGGAATGCGATAGCGGGCTGCCGGAACGTGCTCGGCGAGCAGGTCCGCGAGCAGTGTGCGGTTGGCGTCCAATGCGGAGAGCTGAGCGTCGAGCCAGGCGTCGCTCTCGGGCGAGAACGCGGCGACGGCCGCGATCGCCCCGAAGAGCCCGGTGCGCCACTCCACCTCGTCGGGCAGGGAACGCACGACCGCATCGGTGGCGTCGTCGGCGGTCACCATGAGCGCGCACTTCAGTCCCGCCAGGTTGAAGGCCTTGCTGGCGCTGACGACGGCGTAGCCGACCCGCCGCGCGGTCGGTGAGGCGTCGAGGAAGGGGGTGAAGCGCACGCCGTGATGGGTGAGGGGCGCGTGGATCTCATCACTGATGACGACGGCTCCGTGGCGTGCCGCGACGTCGGCGAGAGCCGCGAGGGTCTCGCGCGAATGAACGGTGCCGGTCGGGTTGTGCGGGTTGCACAGCAGCACGGCGCGCGCTCCGTCGGCGAGGGACGCCTCGATGCCGTCGAGATCCAGCTGCCACCCCGAGCCGGTGTCGGTCAGCGGCACCCTCTCGACGATCGCGCCGGCCTCGGGAACGCACTCGAAGAACGGCGGATAGACGGGCGTGGTGACCACGACGCGGTCGCCCGGCTGCGTCACCGTGCGGAGGATCTCGACGACGGCCATCATGACGTCGCACGTCGTCCGCACGCGCTTCGGATCGACCTCCCAGCCGAATCGCCGAGCGGCGAACCCCGCGTAGGCGTCTGCGACTCCGGGGTCCGGCGGGGTGTAGCCGGTGTCCCCCAGACCGACGGCGCGGGTGAGGGCGGCTGTGATGGCGGGCGCCGGAGGGAAGTCGGTCTCGGCGACGAACAGCGGCAGCACGTCGTCGCCGTAGCGGCGCCACTTCGTGCTCGACCGCTGTCTGAGGTGCTCGATCGGGAGTGCTTGAAGGGGGCTGACGCTCACCCGACCGAGCCTAACGACCGGCCTCCGCGCGGGCTCGCCGGGCGTCACCGAACGTCACGCGCAGCGACCTCGACAGCGGGGTCAGATCGCGAAGCCGAGCGCCCGCATCATGTCGCGGCCGTCATCGGTGATCCGCTCGGGACCCCACGGCGGCATCCACACCCAGTTGATGCGGAAGCGGTCCACGACGTCATCCAGAGCTTGAGCGGTCTGCTCCTCGAGCACGTCCGTCAGCGGGCAGCCGGCCGAGGTCAGTGTCATGTGGATGACCAGTGCGTCGTTCTCGTCGTCCCACCCGAGGTCGTAGATGAGGCCGAGGTCGACGACGTTGATCCCCAGTTCGGGGTCCATGACGTCTTTGAGAGCCTCGGTGACCTCGTCGAACTTCTCGGGTGTGAGCGTTGCGGTCATGGAAGCGATTCTATGCTTCGCTGACCACGGGGGCGTCGGCCGGCTCTTCCTCGCCCGTGGGGAGGTAGCGGTCGTAGCCCTCGTCCTCGAGTCGGTCCGCGAGCTCGGGACCACCCTCTTCGACGATGCGCCCGCCCACGATCACGTGGACGTAGTCGGGACGGATGTAGCGGAGGATGCGCGTGTAGTGGGTGATCAGCAGCACGCCGAGGTTCGTCTGCTCCTTGGCGCGGTTCACGCCCTCCGACACGATCTTGAGCGCGTCGACGTCGAGGCCGGAGTCGGTCTCGTCGAGGACCGCGATCTGCGGCTTGAGGAGTTCGAGCTGCAGGATCTCGTGACGCTTCTTCTCGCCACCGGAGAAGCCCTCGTTGACGTTGCGCTGGGCGAACTTGGGGTCCATGCGCAGCGCCTTCATCGACTGCTTCACGTCCTTGGTCCAGTTCCGGATCGAGGGCGCCTCTCCGTCGATCGCGGTCTTGGCCGTGCGGAGGAAGTTCGTCACGGTGACGCCGGGGATCTCGACGGGGTACTGCATCGCGAGGAACAGTCCTGCGCGCGCACGCTCGTCCACCGACATCGCGAGGACGTCCTCACCGTCGAGTGTGATGGTGCCGCTCGTGACGGTGTACTTGGGGTGGCCGGCGATCGTGTACGCCAGCGTCGACTTGCCCGAGCCGTTGGGGCCCATGATCGCGTGGGTCTGGCCCGTGCCGATCGTGAGCGTCACGCCGTTGAGGATGGGAGTGGTTCCGGCATCCGTCTCGACCGTCACATGCAGGTCGCGGATCTCGAGGACTGACATTCAGACTTCTTCTTTCATGAGGCGGAGGGAGCGGAAAGGGCCGCGAACTACGCGACGGCCTTCTTGACCGCAGGATCGATGAGCACGTCGTCGCCGTCGATGACGACTTCGAACACGGGGACGGGCTCGTATGCGGGGAGGTTCAGCGGCTTGCCGGAACGAAGCGAGAAGGCGGAGCCGTGGGCCCAGCACTCCAGCGTGTCGCCGTCGACGAAGCCCTCGGCGAGCGAGATGTCGCCGTGCGTGCAGACGTCGCCGATGGCGTGCACCTCACCCGAGGAGTCGAGCACGACGGCCATGGCGACACCGTCGACCTCCACACGGATGGCCGCGTCCTGCTCCAGCTCACTGAGGGCGCACACACGCTGCGCGGTCATCGGCCGACCTCCCGGGCGAGTTCTTCTTCGATGGCGGCGAACAGTTCGGCCTCGAGGTCGGGAACGCCGATCTTCTGGACGATCTCGGCGAGGAAGCCCAAGACGACGAGGCGGCGGGCCTCGTCCTCGCGGATCCCGCGCGCCTGCAGGTAGAACAGCTGCTCGTCGTCGAAGCGACCCGTCGCGCTGGCGTGGCCGGCGCCGCGGATGTCGCCGGTCTCGATCTCCAGGTTCGGGATCGACTCGGCACGGGCGCCGTCGGTGAGCACCAGGTTGCGGTTGGCCTCGTAGGAGTCGGTGCCGACGGCGTCGGGACCGATCAGCACGTCGCCGATCCAGACGCTGCGCGCCGCGGCACCCTGGAGCGCGCCCTTGTAGAGAACGTCGCCGGTGGTCTCGGCGCCCTTGTGATGCAGGTACACCTGACTCTCGAGGTGCTGTCCGGCATCGGAATAGCTGAGGCCGTAGAGCTCGGCCCGCGATCCCGTCCCGGCGAGTTCGACGCTGGGGTTCACGCGGACCACGCCGCCGCCGAAGCTGACGACGATGTGACGCAGAGTCGCGTCGCGCTCGACGCGGGCCTGGTGGGATGCCGCGTGCACGGCGTCGTCGTCCCAGGTCTGGACGGTGATGACCTCGAGGTGGGCTCCATCGCGGACGATGATCTCGACGTTCTGCGCGTGGCTGGCGGACCCGGTGTGGCGGAAGACCACGGTGGCGTGCGAGTTCGCCTGCGCCTCGATCACGACGTGCGCGTGGGCGAGACCGCCGGTGCCCCGCAGGTTCACCACGATGGGCTCCGGATACTCGGCGCCCGCAGGGATCCGCAGCAGCGGAGCCTCTGTCTCCTGCTTCCACGCGATCGCGCTGACCAGGTCTTCGGGCCGGAACACCTCACCCCGGGGAGCATCGCCGTGGCCCAGCTGCTTCTGAATGAGACCCTCGGGGGCGCGGACGTCGACCTCGATGACGCCGTGCGGGCCGGCCTCATCGGCGAACAGCTGCTTCAGCCGGTCGACGGGAGTGTGCTTCCAGTTCACCTCGCGCCCCGTGGGGGTGTCGAAATGGGAGGGATCGAACGAGCGGGGTCGCTCGTCTCGGGTCTGCACCGGCACGAACGCACCGGCACCGTCGGTGTGGCCCTCCGCACCGGGAACGGTGGGGGCCTGGGTCACGGAACTCACTAGCCGACGGATCCTTCCATGCCCATCTCAATGAGCTTGTTCAGTTCGAGTGCGTACTCCATCGGCAGCTCCCGCGCGATCGGCTCGATGAAGCCGCGGACGATCATCGCCATCGCTTCGTCTTCGGGCATGCCGCGGGACTGCAGATAGAAGAGCTGTTCCTCGCTGACCTTCGACACCGTGGCCTCATGGCCCAGCTGCACGTCGTCGACGCGGATGTCGATCGCCGGGTAGGTGTCCGAGCGCGAGATCGAGTCGACCAGCAAAGCGTCGCAGCGCACGGTGTTGGCCGAGTGGTGCGCGTTGGCGTCGACCCGCACTTCGCCGCGGTACCCCGCGCGTCCGCCGCCGCGGGCGATCGACTTCGAGACGATCGAGGACTGCGTGTACGGCGCCATGTGGATCATCTTGGCGCCGGCGTCCTGGTGCTGGCCGGGGCCGGCGAAGGCGACGGAGAGGGTCTCGCCCTTGGCGTGCTCGCCCATCAGGAAGATCGAGGGGTACTTCATCGTCACCTTGGAGCCGATGTTGCCGTCGATCCACTCCATGGTGGCGCCCTCATGGGCGACAGCGCGCTTCGTCACGAGGTTGTAGACGTTGTTCGACCAGTTCTGGATCGTCGTGTAGCGCACACGGGCGTTCTTCTTGACGATGATCTCGACGACGGCCGAGTGCAGCGAGTCGCTCTTGTAGATCGGAGCCGTGCAGCCCTCGATGTAGTGCACGTACGAGCCCTCGTCCGCGATGATGAGCGTCCGCTCGAACTGGCCCATGTTCTCGGTGTTGATCCGGAAGTACGCCTGCAGGGGAATCTCGACGTGCACGCCGGGAGGCACGTAGACGAACGAGCCGCCCGACCAGACCGCGGTGTTCAGCGCGGCGAACTTGTTGTCACCGGCGGGGATGACCGAGCCGAAGTACTCCTCGAAGAACTCGGGGTGCTCGCGCAGCGCCGTATCGGTGTCCATGAAGATGACACCCTGCGCCTCGAGCTGCTCATTGATCTGGTGGTAGACCACCTCGGACTCGTACTGCGCGGCGACGCCGGAGACCAGGCGCTGACGCTCGGCCTCGGGGATGCCCAGGCGTTCGTACGTGTTGCGGATGTCCTCGGGGAGTTCCTCCCACGTGCCGGCCTGCTTCTCGGTGGACCGCACGAAGTACTTGATGTTGTCGAAGTCGATCTCGGACAGGTCGGCGCCCCACGTGGGCATCGGCTTGCGGCCGAACAGCTGGTACCCCTTGAGGCGGGTCTTCAGCATCCATTCGGGCTCGCTCTTGAGCGCAGAGATCCCGCGCACGACGTTCTCATTGATACCGCGCTGCGCCACGGCGCCGGCGGCATCGGCGTCGTGCCAGCCGAACTCGTAGACGCCCAGGCTTTCCAGCTCGGGGCGGTCGATCAGCACATCAGACATCGTCTTGTTCTCCTCCGGGCTCTGGCGGTGTCATCCGCCCCGGCAGTCCGGCACCTTCGGTGGAGTTACCGAAGGGGGATGCCGCTCGTGGGCCCTCTCATTCGGCGCTGGCCATCGCGCCTAGACTGTCGGAGGTACGCCGCGCCCAGATCCAACGGTTCTGTGCGCGTGTGACCGACCCCTCGATTCTACAGGTTCCGTCCCGGCACCGGGCTCCGCGTGTCATTGCACGCCGCTCGCGCGGAACCGGCCCCAGGAGGCGACCGCAGCATGTCCGTGCAACCCGCGACGACCACGACCTCGATTCGCCTGCGCTTGTGGAATTGGCTGCCCGCGGCGGTCGATCGCCGGGTGATCGCGATGGCGTGGGCGACGCTGGTCGTGCAGATCGGCATCGTCGGCACCGGCGGCCTGGTTCGTCTCACCGGTTCGGGGCTGGGCTGCCCCACCTGGCCCCAGTGCACGCCGGATTCCTTCGTCAACACCCCGGAGATGGGCATCCACGGCGTCATCGAGTTCGGCAACCGCCTGCTCACGTTCGTGCTGGTCGCCGTCGCGATCCTGATGTTCCTGTTCGTCGTGCGGATGCGCCGCGAGCGGCGCGACCTCTTCTGGCTCTCGCTCACCATCGGCCTGTACGTGCCGCTGCAGGCCATCATCGGCGGCATCACTGTGCTCACCAACCTCAACCCGTACGTCGTCGGGCTGCACTACTTCGCCTCCGTGCTCCTGGTCGCCCTGTCGGCCGTGCTCGTCGCGAGGGTCTACGCCACCCCGGGTCCGCGCGTCGCGGCGGTTCCGCGCTGGTACGCCGCGACGACGCACATCACGAGTGCGTTCGTCCTGATCACGGTCGTCGTGGGGGTCCTCGTCACGGGTTCCGGGCCGCACGCCGGCGACCACGGCGCGGCGCGGAACGGCCTGAACGCGGAGTTCATGCAGCATGTGCACTCCTGGCCCGCTTACATCACCTTCGGACTGACGGTCGTGCTCGTCGTCGGAGCGATGCGCACGGCGCCGGCCCTGCGCCTGCGGCTATGGACGTCTCTGCTGCTGTCCGTGGAGCTGCTCCAGATCGCCGTGGGCCTCTGGCAGGCGAACACCGCCCTGCCGATCGCGCTGGTGAACGTCCACATGATCCTGGCCGTGGTGCTGGTCGCGGCGATGACCGCGGTCGAGATGAATCTCACCGCGCCCACCGAGGCGCCGGCTCGCCCACGCGCGACCGTCGCGTAGACCGACGCTGCCGCCGCGCCGAAATCACCCGCGTCGCACCTACCCCGCGCGGCGCCGGGGGTGCAGAATTCGGCAAGGAGCACGTCAGATCACAACGAGGAGCACCTATGAGCCCGCGGAAAGCCTCGCCAGTATCCCCGCAGCCCCGAAAGCTGCCCCGGCGCCCCGCGTCGAGCCTCGCAGAGAAGTGGACGCGCCTGGGCGACGTGGATGTGTTCTACCGCGAGTCCCCGACCCCGCCTGCAGACAGCCGCGTGATGGCGCACGTGCACGGCTTCGGCCTGTCGGGGCGCTATCTGCTGCCGACGGCCGAGCGGCTCGCCGACGACTTCCATACGTATGTTCCCGACCTGCCCGGGTTCGGGCGCAGCGGGAAGAAGCGCGACATGCTCGACATCCCCGACCTCGCCCACGCCACTGCGGACTTCTTCGACGACCGCGGGGTCGAGCGGGCCACTCTCGTGGGCAATTCGATGGGATGCCCCGTCATCGTGGAATTCGCGCACCACTACCCTGAGCGGATCGATCGTGCGGTGCTGGTCTCTCCGGCAGGCGGGGTCTACAACCAGCCCCTGCGCCGCGCCATCCAGCAGCTCGCCATGGATTCGCCCCGCGAGCCGACCCGCATGGCGCGGGTCGCCGTGCCCGACTATGTGCGCTTCGGGGTGCCGAGCACGATGCGGCTGTTCAAGGCCCTGACGCAGTACCCGACGTTGCCGCGCCTCCTGGAGATGCGGATCCCGACCCTGGTCGTCCTCGGCGAGCGAGACCCGCTCCTCCCCCACTCGCAGCGCATCGACGAGGTCGCGAGCCAGACCGACAGCCACGTGCTCGTGGTGCTGCTCGAGGGGGCCGCGCACGCGATCAACTTCAGCCACCCCGACCAGCTGGCGCACGTCATCAAGCTCTTCATGAACGACCAGCCGATCGAGAACGATCCGCATTGGCCGGGACACGTCCGCCTGTACGAGGTGCACCGCGGCAAGCACCACCCCCGCCCCCAGAGCGACGCGCCCGCCGACTGATGACGCGACGGCGCCGGTCAGCCCTGGCGCGTCGCTTCCCGGTGCGCGTCGAGGTGCGCGCGGTAGATCTGCGCGTTGCGCAACAGGCCCGCGCGCTCTTCGGAGGTGAGTTCGCGGCGCACCTTCGCGGGCACCCCAGCCACAAGCGACCCGGCCGGGACGACCGTTCCCTCCAGGACGACGGCGCCCGCGGCGACGAGGCATCCCTCGCCGATCACCGCACCTGACAGGACGACGCTCCCCATGCCGATCAGGGAACCGTCGCCGATGGTGCAGCCGTGCACGACGGCGTTGTGTCCGACCGACACGTCCCGGCCGATCACGACCGGGTGGGACGAATCGACGTGCACCGAGACGTTGTCCTGCAGATTGCTCCCGGAGCCCACGATGATGCGGTCGCTGTCGCCGCGCAGCACGGCGTTGTACCAGACGCTGGCGCCCTCTTCGAGAGTGACGGCTCCGATGATCCGCGCCCCGGCCGCGACGAACGCGGACGGGTGGATCTCGGGCGCGAGGCCCGACACAACGAGGAGGGCGGCGTCGTCCGAGATGGTCATGGCACGACCCTATGCCGAGACATCAGCCGCCGCTCATGACGAGCCGGTCGCGGATCGCGGCCGAGTACCAAGGCGCGAGCGTGTCGGCGAAGGAGACCGTGAGGTGATCCTGATCGCGGTAGACGTTGGCGCCTCCGACCACCGGCGCGCACGTCTGCTCTCCGCAGAAGACCTCGGTGAAGTCCAGCAGGGTCACGGCGTCGCGCTCAGCGGCGGCATCCCGGAGCGGATCGTCGGCCACGAGCACCTCGGAGCGGAGTCCGTCGCACTCGACGACGTCGCGGGTGCGCAGACACTTGTTGGGATCGGTCTCCCACACCGGGTTGTCGACGACAGTGATCACCGGGATGCCGCGCTCGAGCACCTCGTCCCACGCACCGACGTAGCCGGCGACCGCGGCCTCGTGCGCCGAGTCATGCCCGGCGGCCGAATACGGCGTGGTCGCGATGGCCGCGGTGAACACGGCGTCGAGATCGGCATCCGCCAGCGCAGCGGAGACACTCTCGCGCCACTCTGTGCACGCGGCGCCGAACGCACCGGGGGTGGCGAGCGGTGTGGTGTTCCACGGGCAGGCGCCCTTGAACCAGGTCACCAGCTGCCAGCCTTCCTCGTCGGCGATCCGCTCGAAGGTCGAGAGCAGCTGGTAGGCGTGACTGTCGCCGATGATCGCGACGCGGGGGGCATCCTGGTCGTCGGAGCCGAAGGTGCACGAGACCGGCCGTGCGTCGTTGAGCTGGACGAAGCACTGCTCGTCGACCGGTCGATCGACCCCGGCGAAGCCCGGCGCGGGAAGAACGGTGGCCCCGAAGTCGGCGCTCTCGCACGCGGGATCGAGCACGGATGCCGCTCCGAAACACTCCGGCGGGTTCTCGCGCAGCTCCGCGACCTCGCGGACACCGGCGGTGTAGGCAGGAGCGTTGACGACCCACGCCGTGCCCGCGACCGCCGCGACGACCAGCATCGCGGCGAGCGAGCTCCACAGCGTCACGCGGGCCGGGCGGGACGTGAGCGCCTTCCAGCTGCGCGCCGGATCCTCTACGAACCGCTTGGTCAGCCAGGCGAGGACGAAGCACAGCACGAGCAGCGCGACGCGGTGGTAGATCGTCAGTCCCCAGAACGGGACTGACGGCGCGATGATGATGAGCGGCCAGTGCCAGAGGTACAGCGAGTAGGAGATGTCGCCCACGAACTGTGCCGGACGCAGCGCGAGGATACGCGTCGGATACCACCAGCGATCGGCGTTGGAGGCGGCGATGACGGCCGCCGCCCCGAGGGTCGGCAGCATCGCCATGTATCCGGGGAACGGCGTCTGAGCGTCGAACCGGAAGATGACGTAGACGAGCACTGCGATGCCGCCCCAGCCGAGCAGGAAGCTGGCCGTCGCGTGGCGCACGCGCAGCATCGGGATCAGTGCCACCATCGCGCCGACCCCGAACTGCCACATACGTCCGAAGGTCACGAAATACGCCGGCGCAGGATCGGTGATCGTGAAGATCACGCAGAAGATGAACGACACGACCGAGACGACCGCGAGCGTGACGATGACGGCACGTCGGCGCGCGCCCCGGAACCACTTCACGCCGATCCACGCCGCCAGCAGCATGATCAGCGGCCACATCACGTAGAACTGCTCCTCGAGCGACAGCGACCAGTAGTGCTGGACGGTCGTGGGATCGCCGCCGTGGTTCAGGTAGTCGGCCGAGTTGAGGGCCAGGTACCAGTTCTCCACGTAGAACGTCGACGCCAGGATCTCGCGCACCTCGTTCGGCAGCGCCGACGTCGGGGTGAGGTACGGCGACATCGCGACGACCGCGCAGAACAGCAGGACGAGCAGGGATGCCGGAAGCAGGCGCCGGGCACGGCGGGCCCAGAACTGCCCCAGTCGCACCGTCCCGGTCGCGGTCAGCTCGCGCATGAGGTGCCCGGTGATCAGGAATCCCGAGATCACGAAGAAGATGTCGACGCCGATATAGCCGCCGGGGAAGCGGCCGGGCCAGAAGTGGTACAGCACGACGGCGAGCACGGCGATCGCGCGGAGGCCCTGCACGTGCGGAAGGAACCGCGACGGCTCCGCGTGCTCGGGCGAACGGTCCAGCGGTTCGCGGGTCACAGTGGTGGCGGGCCGGCGCAGATTCTGCGGTCCGAGGTCGTGATCAGCGGAAGGCACCCCTCGACGTTAGTCGAGGCGACCCGACAATCCGGCGCGGCAGGGCGGTGACGGCCTCCGGTTAGCCCAGCCTTGTCTTGCTTGCGGAATGCTGCGGGCTGAGTAGCGTTGCTCCCACCGGAGGACGCGCGCTGATCGAAGCGCCCCTCCCGACGAGGAGACAAGAGCCATGACGAAGACGAACACCACCCCCGCCACGGCCGCCGACCCGACCGTGGCCGCCGCCAGCGCCCAGTTCCTCACCCCCGTCGTGCTGGGGCTGCAGGCCCTCGCCGTCAACGGGAAGCAGGCGCACTGGAACGTCCGCGGCTCGAACTTCATCGCGATCCATGAACTGCTCGACACCCTGGTCTCCCACGCGCAGGCCGGTGCCGATCAGGCGGCCGAGCGGATCGTGGCACTGGGCCTTCCCATCGACGCGCGCGTCGGCACGATCGCGGAGAAGACCACGGCGACGGCGGTGCCCGCAGGCTTCACGCAGTGGGAGTCCCTCATCCGCAACGTCATCGCCGACATGGACTCGGTGATCGTCGACACGCAGGCCGCCATCGACGGCCTCGACGAGTTCGACCTCACCAGCCAGGACGTCGCGATCGGCATCAAGGAGCAGCTCGAGAAGGACCGCTGGTTCCTCTTCGCCCACCTCGCCGAGTGAGACCACCCGCTCGCTGAGCGAGCATGCGAAGAGCAGCGCCCCGCGCCTCCGACGAGGTCGGGGCGTTTCGCATCTCAACCGGGCTGCAGGAACGCCAGCACCGCCAGCACGCGCCGGTGCTCGGTGCCGGACTCCTCCAAGCCGAGCTTGACGAAGATGGCGCTGATGTTCTTCTCCACCGCGCCGACGCCGATGAAGAGTCGCTGGGCGATGCTGGCGTTGCTGCGACCCTCGGCCATCAGTGCGAGCACGTCGCGCTCGCGCGGGGTGAGCGTCGCCAGCGGGTCCGGTCGCGAGGCGAGCAGCCCCTGCACGACGAGGGGGTCGAGCACCGTGCCGCGCTCGCGGACACGCCGCACCGCGTCGGTGAACTCGTCCAGCGACGTGACCCGGTCCTTCAGCAGGTAGCCGACTCCTCCGTCGCCGCCGGCGAGCAGCTCGCGCGCATAGACGCCTTCGACGTACTGGCTGAGGACGAGGATGCCCACGTGCGGCAGCTCGGCCCGCAGCCTGAGCGCCGCGCGGATCCCTTCGTCGCGAAAGTCGGGAGGCAGGCGCACGTCGAGGATCGCGACGTCCGCTCTCGCGTCGCGCACGCGCTCGACGATGTCCTCGGCATCTCCCCACGCTCCTGCCGTGACGTAGCCGGCCTCGTCGAACAGCCGCACGAGCCCCTCGCGCAGCAGGACGGAGTCCTCGATGAGGACGACGCGCACTGCCGGCTCGCTCGCGATCACGGCTTCAGCATATTGACCGCTCATGGCGCGATCGGCGTGAGGGGCACATGGGCGCCCACCGAGCTCGGACCGCCGGCAGGGCTGTCGACGACGAGCATCCCGCGCAGGCCGGCGACGCGCTCACGGAGTCCTTCGAGACCGTGTCCGGGGGTGAAGTCTGCTCCCCCGCGACCGTTGTCGACCACCCACACGTCGAGCATCGCCGGCACGCCGCTCAGCGACGGGCGCAGCGACGCCTTGAGCGTCACGGCGGTCGCGCCGGAATGCTTGATGACGTTGGTGAAGAGCTCCGCGACAACGAAGTAGACGGTCCGCGCGACCTCGGGGCTGGTGACGGCATCGATCGTCGGGTCGATCTCGGCGTGGACGTGCAGCGGTGTGCCGGCAGCCACGGCGGCGAGGGCGGCGGCGAGTCCGCGGTCCTGCAGCAGCGGCGGGGCCACGCCGCTCGAGAGGGCGCGCAGCTCGTCGAGCGCTGCCTTGGCATGACCGCGGGCCTCGCGAGCGAGCTCGGCCGCGGCATCCGCGTCTCCCGCCTCCGCGCGCCGCTCGAGTGCCGCGAGGTCGAGCTGGAGGCGCACCAGGCGCTGCTGCGGGCCGTCGTGGATGTCGCGCTCGAGGCGGCGCAGGGCGACGTCCTCGG
This sequence comes from uncultured Actinomycetota bacterium, assembly GCA_963754635.1. Classification (GTDB taxonomy): domain Bacteria; phylum Actinomycetota; class Actinomycetes; order Actinomycetales; family Microbacteriaceae; genus Microbacterium. Next base: position 1,461,749 of record CAVWGM010000003.1, read on the forward strand.
CGTGAACCGCCGCGCCGCGTGCCGCGGCTTCGGCACGCACTTCGGCCGCGAGGTCATCTGAACGCCAGCGGCCGAGCATTCCCGCCGCGACTGCGTGATGACCGCGTGCCAGTGCGCCCAGGATCCACGGCGTCGTGAAGACGAACACGATCCCGGCCAGGAGGTACAGCACCACCTCGACACCCCACCCGTCCCAGCTGCCGAAGAGCCACGGCAGATAGTCGGCGACGTTGTTCCCCCATTCGCCGCCGTCGCCCCGGGGGATGAACGCACCCCAGATCCAGTAGGTGAGCCCACCGAGTCCCACGCTGAGCCATACGGTCGTGATGGTGAAGGAGATCGTGCTGATGATCGGATTCACGACCATTCCGTGCACGAGGTACAGCCAGTAGTGCCCGTTGCGGATGGGGCGGGTCAGCGTCATCCAGAAGTCGTCCGCGCCGGGACGGTCGCGGTTCCACTCGGGCTCCGCGATGCGCGGGAGCGAGGCGAGCTGCAGCATCCCGCGGTCGGCCAGGCCGAAGCCGCGCGCGATGATCAGCGTCCCGACCACGATGGGCAGGCCGATGACGATGACGATGAGCCCGACGCCTGTCCAGAAGAGCGCGGCGAGCACACTCACCGAGATCATCGCGAGCACGAACACGGCGAGCAGGTAGACGGCTCGCCCGGGCGTACGGGCCCACTCCCGTCCGTACGACGCCCAGAAGCCGTCGGTGCTCGCGGGTGCCACGACGGCGTCAGTGGTCGTGGTGGTCATCGCTGTCTCCCTCGGGATGCTTCAGGTCCGGTCGAACTATGCCTCCAGCATCGCGAGCAGTGCCCCGATTCGGCACCCTACTCGCACCCCGAGTCGCAGGGGGGCTGGCCCCCGTCGACCACACCCGCGGATCTACTGCCGGTGGGTGAGCCTGCCCCCGAGCAGCGTCGCGACGACGCTCATTGCGCGCAGCTCACCGGCCGAGGCCGCGAGCGGATCGCCCGCGCAGAGGGCCAGGTCAGCGCGTGCGCCGGGTTCGATGCGGTCGGCATCAGCCGATCCGCCGCGCGTGGAGGCCGCCAGCGCCGTGGCCGCCGGGATGCTCTGCGCTGCCTGCCACGGCTCGCGACCGTCGCGGGTGCGGAAGACGGCCGCTGCCATCGCCGCCCAGGGGTCCAGCGGAGCGACGGGCGCGTCCGAGCCGAACAGCAGGTTCGCACCGGAGTCGGCCAGCGACCGCAGCGGATACGGCTGGGCCGTCTGCTCCGCCCAGATCGCGTCGGTCATGTCGCGATCGTCGATCGCGTGTTCGGGCTGCACGCTGGCGCCGACGCCGAGCCGGGCGAATCGCGGGATGTCGGCGTGGGCGACGAGCTGAGCGTGCTCGATCGTGCCCCACGCGCCGGTCGCGGCGAAGGCGTCGAGCGCGTGCGAGTTGGCGACGTCGCCGATCGCGTGGATCGCGGAGGCGATCCCGGCGCCGGTGGCGCGCGTCATGAGGTCGACGAGGGTCGCGACATCGACGGTCAGCAGCCCGTGGTTGTGCGGATCACCGGGGTACGGGCGCGAGGTGGCCGCGGTGCGCGTGCCCAGCGAGCCGTCGGTGATGACCTTCAGCGAGCCGACGCGGGCGAGATCGGAGCCACCGGCTCCGCGGGCGGTGTCGCCGGTCTGCAGTCCCTCGGCGATCGCCCGGTCCAGGAACTCCGGGTAGATTCCGAACTCCACGCGCAGCGTGTCGAAGCCCGCGGCGATACGCCGGGCCCAGGCGTCCTCGTTCCACGCCATGTCGAGATCGACGATGCCGACGATGCCGCGCGCCGCGGCATCCCGTGCCATCGTCGCGACGAGCGGATCGGCCACCGCGGCGTCCACCGCGTTGAGCCGCCGCGAGATCTCGAACGCCGGCTCTTCCCGCAGGATGCCGGTGCCGTCCGGCCCGAATCCCTCGCGGCGCAGCGCGGCGGAGTTCAGCCACACGCTGTGCACGTCGGCGTTGATCAGGTAGGTCGGCACCTCGCCGGTCGCGGCGTCGAGGACGGCGAGCGTCGGCGCGTCGGACCACAGCGCGTCGCGGAACCCCGCGCCGACCCGGCGCCCGTCCGGCAGAACAGGTGCGGCGGTCATGAGGGCAGCCGCGTGCGCGGCCGTGGTGGCGGCACCGAGCACTTCGCGCTGGGCCGTCAAGGCCCACTGCACCACGTGGACGTGGTGATCCCACAGGCCCGGGATCAGCCAGGAACCGCCCGCATCGAGCACCTGGCCGCGTCGCGGGAGGGCGCCTGCGGGGGCGATGTCGACGATGAAGCCGTCGGCGAGATGGACGTCCACGGGTTCGTCGAGGAAGGGATCGGTTCGCTCGGCACCCGTGAGCCGTGCATTCGCGATGACGTCCGGCGCGTCGCCGACGGCCGTCATCGAGCGGCCTTGCGGGCGTCGAGCGCGCGCTGCATCTCGGGCGCGAGCCGCCGGTCGACGTACGGTCCGGCGCTCGCCTCGAGCTGGGCGATGACGGTCTCGATCACCTCGTCCGGCTTGTTCTGGCTGAGCTTGCGCTTGGCGACCACGCGCGTGGGGGTCAGCCGGAAGCCCACCGTGCCCTTCTCGAGCTTCGTGACGAATGCCGGATCGTTGGGAAGCTCCCACAGCAGTCGCGGCTGCGGCATCCCGCCCTCGAACCGGGCGACCAGCCGTTCGAGCACGCGGAGGTTCTCCTCCGGAGTGAGGATCTCGGGGACGCCGCTCAGGTGCGCGGAGACGAAGTTCCAGGTCGGGACGGCCTGCACATCGCCGTACCAGCCCGGCGAGACGTAGCCGTGCGGACCCTGCACCACGATGAGCAGCTCACGCTCGCCGAGCCCGTGGATGTGGTCGTCGGGCTTGCCCACGTGGCCGACGATGGTCAGGTCGTCGCGATCGTCGTCGAGCATCACAGCGTAGTGCGAAGCCACGAGCCCGCCATCGGTCTGGCTGACCAGCGTGACCCAGGGGTTGCCATCGATGAGCCGCCGCAGCTCGGTCACGTCGGTCATCGCGAAACTCGGGTTCTGACGCATGTGATCCAGCCTAGGACGCCGTCGCGTCCCCGCTCACGCCTGGCAGCGCGGGCACCAGTAGAGCTTCCGCGTCGCGACCTCCTCGACCACGATCGCCGTGCCGCAGATCCGGCACGGCAGGCCGGCGCGGTGGTAGACCCAGTGACGGTCGTCACGACTGGCCATCGCTCGCCGATACGCCCCGGGATCGAGGTCGTCCATCGTCATCATCTGGCCTGTCTCGACGCCGATGGCCAGCAGTCGCACCCAGTCGCGCCAGATGTCCCGCACGACCTCCTCCCGCACCTCGCGGCCGGGCGAGTGGGGGTTCTGCCGCGCACGGAAGAGCAATTCGGCGCGGTAGACGTTGCCGATGCCGCTCACGACCGACTGATCCATCAGCAGCAGGCCGATCGACGTCGGCTTGCGCCGGACGACGGCGACGAACCGCTCCTCTCCCTCGGCGACATCGTCGACGAGAGGGTCCGGGCCGAGCTTCGCGATCGTCGCCGCGACCTCTTCCGGCGTTCGCAGCTCGCACGCGGTGGGGCCTCGCAGATCGGCCGCGGTCACGTCTGTGAGCAGCCGGAGACGCACCTGGCCGACGACGGGCGGCGGCCACTGATCGTCATCGCCGCCGAGGCCCGTCGTCTGCTCCGACATCCGGACGTGCACGCGGGCACGGCGCGGGGCGCCGATCGAGGTCAGCGAGTTCTCCCCGGCGTCGTCGAACACCGGGCCGTCCGCGTCGACGACCGTCCCGCGCTGATTGGTCTGACCCATGCGGCCGTTGGCCGCGGCGATGGTCGGGTCGGTCATGATCTCGCCGGCGAAATCCCACGCGCCGTACATCCCGAGGTGCACGCGCAGCCAGATGTCGTCGTCGAACTCGAGGAACATCTGCTTGCCGACCGCGCGGACCGCCGTGGCCGTTCGGGAATCGATCGCTGCGGCGCCCTCGGCGAACCTGCCCTGGGGGCTGGACGCCGAGACCGCCCGCCCGACGACGTTCCGATCGAACTGCCGGGCGATGCGATGGACGGAGTGGCCCTCGGGCATCGTGCGGTCAGCCCGCCTCGGGGTCGAACGAGCTGTCGTCGGCGTCGAGCACATCGGGCTGGCCGGGCTCGGCGCGAGGGTCGGGCTCGAGTGAGCCGTCCGTCTCGTAGGCGGCGAGCTGCGCGATGCGCCGGGCGTGGCGCTCCTCGCCCGAGAACGGCGTCGCAATGAAGCGGTCGATGAAGGTGACCGCCTCGTCGAAGGTGTGCTGGCGCGCGCCGATCGCGATGACGTTCGCGTCGTTGTGCTCGCGGGCGAGCTCTGCGGTCGCGATGCTCCAGGCCAGTGCCGCGCGGACCCCGGCGACCTTGTTCGCCGCGATCTGCTCGCCGTTGCCGGATCCGCCGAACACGACGCCCAGCGCCTCGACGCCCGCTTTCTGGTCGCGGACCACGGCCTGCGCGGCGCGGATGCAGAACGACGGGTAGTCATCGAGCGCGTCGTACTCGATGGGCCCGTGGTCGATGACGTCGTGGCCCGCGGCAGCGAGGTGGTGCTGCAACTGGGTGGAGAACTCGAGGCCGGCGTGGTCGGTCGCGATGTGGATGCGCATGGGCTCAATCCTAGGGAGCAGTGGCCGGGGGCCCGGTGCAGATTGCGGTGGCGGTCAGGGGGCGATCCCGGCTGCGGCGGGCTGGAACCCTGCGCGCACGTTCTCGCAGCACGCGGGCCGGCACACGTCGAACCACGGGCCGAGGTCGGTCGCGTGCGGGCGGTCGGCGGCCGGCGTGCCGTTCAGTCGCTCCGCCACCAGGTCGACCAGGCCGGCGACGAACGCCGGGTCCACGCCGGGAGTCGGAGTGCGCACCGAGCGCAGGCCCGCCTCGGCCGCGGCATCCGTCGCCTCGGTGTCGAGGTCCCACAGCACCTCCATGTGATCGCTCATGAACCCGAGCGGCACGATCGCGACCGCCGCGACACCGGCTGCGGGCAGGTCGGCGATCACGTCGTTGACGTCGGGCTCGAGCCATGGCTGGCTCGGCGGGCCCGACCGCGACTGGTAGACGAGCTCCCAGCCGACGCGCGCGGCGGCGGGGATGTCGGCGGCGACCGCCGACATCACGACCTCCGCCACGGCGAGGTGCTGCGCGGCGTAGGCGCCTCCGGCGACCGAAGTCGCGATCGCGGGGACCCGATCGCTCGGCATCCGTCGTCGGGATGCTGTGCGTAGAGAACAGCACCCGCATCGCCTCGGGCGGAAGCCCGTCGGCGAGGAACCCGCCGACCGCGTCGCGGACGCCGTCGATGAAGGGCTGCACGAATCCCGGGTGGTCGAAGAACTGACGCACCTTGTCGATCGTCACCGTTCCCGCGAGGCCGGTGGCGCCGAGGACCCGGGCGAAGTCCTCGCGATACTGACGGCAGCTCGAGAACGACGAGTAGGCGCTGGTCGCGAGAGCGAGAAGGTTCGTGTGGCCGGCTGCCGCGGCATCCTGCACCGCCTCCTCGAGATACGGCGCCCAGTTGCGGTTGCCCCAGTACACCGGCAGCGCGATCCCCCGCGCGGTGAGCTCGGTCTCGAGGGCGGCCTTGAGCGCGCGGTTCTGCGCGTTGATGGGGCTGACGCCGTCGAAGTGGCGGTAGTGGTGCGCGACCTCTTCGAGCCGTTCGTCGGGGATGCCGCGTCCGCGCGTGACGTTGCGCAGGAACGGGATGACGTCGTCCTGGCCTTCGGGACCGCCGAAACCCGCGAGGAGGATGCCGTCGTACGCGACCGGGACCTCCACGTGGGCGGGGCCGGATGCGGCGGCCGGCGACGCGAACGGCACCCGGCTTCCCGACTCGGACGGCTCGGTCAGGTTCTGCGTCTCCGACATCACCCCTCCATCCTTTCACCGCGCGGCGACCATCGGCCCGCCTGCGGGCGTTCTGCCACAGCGGCGCTGGTTCCACGGTCGCTGGAATAGGCTGGGACGGTTGCCGCCGGCGCCAGCAGCGCCTGCCCGCGGCATCCCACCCTCACCCACGGGAGCATTGCAGTGCCTGGAGAGAACCTCACCCGGATCGAGGCGCAGGAGCGCCGTGCGATCGTCGCCACCCACTCCTACGAGGTCGCCCTCGACCTGACGCAGGGCGCCGAGGTGTTCACCTCGCGCACGGTCGTGCGCTTCTCGGCGCACGCCGGGCGCCGACACGTTCATCGATCTCATCGCGCGCGACGTGCGCGAGATCACGCTCGAACGGCCGTGCGATCGATCCCGCTGACCGCCTTCGCGGACTCGCGCATCGCGCTGTCCGGCCTCGAGGCCGAGAACGAACTGGTCATCGACGCCGACTGCCTGTACACGAACACCGGTGAGGGCCTGCACCGCTTCGTCGACCCGGTCGACGGCGAGGTGTACCTGTACTCGCAGTTCGAGGTTCCCGACTCGCGCCGCATGTTCGCGGTGTTCGAGCAGCCCGACCTCAAGGCGACGTTCCGGTTCACCGTCACGGCCCCCGAACAGTGGCAGGTCGTCTCGAACTCGCCCACCCCCGAGGCCAAGAAGCACGGCGACGGCGGCGCCACCTGGGCGTTCGAGGCGACTCCCCGGATCTCCTCGTACATCACGGCGCTCATCGCCGGTCCGTACGAGTCGACCTTCTCCGAGCTGACCAGCTCGTCGGGCCGCGTCATCCCGCTCGGCGTCTACGGACGCAAGAGCCTGTGGCAGCACCTGGACGCCGACTACATCTTCGACAAGACCCGTCAGGGCTTCGCGTACTTCGAGGAGAAGTTCGACTACGCCTACCCGTTCGCCAAGTACGACCAGCTCTTCGTGCCCGAGTTCAACGCGGGTGCGATGGAGAACGCGGGCGCCGTGACCTTCACCGAGGCCTACGTCTTCCGCTCGAAGGTGACCGACGCCGTCAAGGAGCGCCGCGTCGTCACGATCCTGCACGAGCTCGCCCACATGTGGTTCGGCGACCTCGTCACGATGACCTGGTGGAACGACCTCTGGCTCAACGAGTCGTTCGCCGAGTGGGCCTCGACCATCGCGACCGCCGAGGCCACCGAGTGGACCGAGGCCTGGACGACGTTCAACGCCATGGAGAAGACCTGGGCCTACCGCCAGGACCAGCTGCCCTCCACCCACCCCGTCGTCGCCACCATCAACGACCTCGAGGATGTCCAGGTCAACTTCGACGGCATCACGTACGCGAAGGGCGGCTCGGTCCTCAAACAGCTCGCCGCCTGGGTCGGCATCGAGCAGTTCTTCGCCGGCGTCGCCGCGTACTTCAAGAAGAATGAGTGGGGCAACACCGAGCTCGTGGACCTGCTCAGCGAGCTCGAGAAGACGAGCGGCCGCGAGCTGGGCACGTGGTCGAAGAAGTGGCTGGAGACGGCGGGCGTGAACACCCTCTCCCCCGAGATCGTCACCGACGTCGACGGCGCCATCACCCGCTTCGCGATCGTCCAGACGGCGCCTGCCGACTACCCGACGATCCGCCCGCACCGCCTGGGCGTCGGCTTCTACAACGTCGATGGCGGTGCCCTCGTGCGCGTGCACCACGTCGAGCTCGACGTGGACGGCGACCTCACCGAGGTGCCCGAGCTGAAGGGGCAGAAGCGCCCCGACCTCGTGCTTCTCAACGACGAGGACCTCGCGTACGCGAAGATCCGTCTCGACGACCGGTCGCTGCAGACCGCGATCGACCACCTGGGCAAGATCAGCGACCCGCTGGCGCGCTCGCTGGTGTGGGGTGCCGCGTGGGATCAGACGCGGGATGCCGAGGCATCCGCATCGGACTACGTCGACCTCGTCCTGCGCAACATCGGCTCGGAGACCGAGTCCACCACCGTGCGCACGACTCTCGCTCAGCTGCAGCTCGCGGCGAACGCCTACGTCGCGCCCGAGAAGCGGTCGGCGACGCGTGAGAAGGTCGCCGACGCGCTGTGGGAGCTGGCTCAGCAGGCGGACGCGGGCAGCGACAGCCAGCTGCAGTTCGTGACCGCGTTCGCGACCTCGGCCGCCACCGGCGCGCAGGTCGAGAAGGTTCGCCAGGTGCGTGACGGCGACGTGTCGTTCGAGGGCCTCGAGATCGACACCGACCTCTCCTGGCAGCTGCTCGTCGCGCTCGCCGCAGGCGGCACGGTCACGGTCGCCGACATCGACGAGGCGCTGGCGGCGGACAACACGGCGAAGGGCGGCGAGTTCGCCGCTCAGGCGAAGGCCGCCCTGCCCACCGCCGAGGCGAAAGCGGCGGCCTGGGCCTCGCTCATCGACAGCGACGACCTGCCGAACACGATCGTCCGTACGACGGCGCTCGGCTTCGTGCACCCGGCGAGCGTCGGGCTGCTCGGTGACTTCGTGGCGCCGTACTTCGAGATGCTCCTGCCGGTGTGGGAGTCGCGCAGCTACAAGATCGCGGAGTACCTGATCTTCGGCCTCTACCCGGCACCGCTCGCGAACGCCGCCCTGCGCGACGCGACGCGCGCGTGGCTCGAGGCGAACGCGGACGCGGCGCCCGCGCTGCGCCGTCTGGTCGCCGAGAACCTTGCCGGAGTCGAGCGGGCTCTCGCCGTCCAGGACCGCGACGCCCAGTAGTGCCGGCGCGGGCGTGGTACCGAGGTACCACATCCCGCTCGCCAAGACCCCCCTTGCGGCCGACGCGGCCCGAGGGGGGTCTTGCGTAGCGTCGAAGCATGATCGTCGCAGAGAATCTGAGCAAGAGCTTCGGAGCCAAGCACGCCGTCCAGGACGTGAGCTTCACCGTCCATCCCGGGCGGGTCACGGGCTTCCTCGGGCCCAACGGTGCCGGGAAGTCCACCACGATGCGGATGATCGTGGGGCTGGACAAGCCCACGAGCGGCCGCGTGAGCGTCGACGGGCGGAACTACCGCGGCCTTCGCTCACCCCTGACAGAGGTCGGGGTGCTCCTGGACGCCAAGGCCGTCCACACGGGCCGCAGCGCGCAGAACCATCTGCGGGCGATGGCCGCCACCCACGGAATCCCGAAGCGGCGCGTCGACGAGGTGATCGACATCACCGGGCTGAGCTCGGTGGCGCGCAAGCGCGCGGGCGGCTTCTCGCTCGGCATGGGCCAGCGCCTCGGCATCGCCGCCGCGCTCCTCGGGGACCCGCAGACCCTCATCCTGGATGAGCCCGTCAACGGCCTCGACCCCGAGGGGGTCATGTGGGTCCGGCGGTTCGTGCGGCACGTGGCATCCGAGGGAAAGACCGTCCTGCTCTCGAGCCATCTCATGAGCGAGATGGCCCTGACCGCGGACCACATCATCGTGCTCGGACGCGGGCGCGTGCTCGCCGACGCCCCCGTGGACGATCTGGTGCGCCAGTGGACACGTGCCACCGTGAGGATCCGCGCACCGCGAGCGGTCGAGCTGGCTCGACTGATCGAGGGCGACGGCGTCGCCGTGACCCATGTGGCCGACGGCGTGATGGATGTCGAGGGCGCTGCCGCCGAGAAGATCGGCGATCTCGCGCTGGCGCACGGCATCGCGCTCCACGAGCTCACCCCCACCTCCGGAACGCTCGAGGACGCCTATCTCGGCCTCACGGGCGACGACGTCGAGTACAAGACGAAGGACATCTGATGACCACCGCCATCGCTCCCGCCCCCGCCCCCGAGCGGCCGACCCGCGTCGACTCGCCCTACCGGCTCAGCTTCTCGCACGCGGTCCACTCCGAGTGGATCAAATTCACCAGCCTCAGGTCCACCTGGTGGTCCATCGGCCTCGTCGCCGTGGTGTCCATCGGACTGAGCCTGCTCATGGCCTGGGCGTTCGCGAGCTTCGAGGGCGACATGCCGCCGATGTCCGTGGCTGAGGCGAACGCTCAGGCGGTGCAGGTCATCGTGTTCAGCACGGTGCTCACGCAGCTGCTCGCGGTGATCCTCGGCACGATCACCGTGACCGGCGAGTACTCCACCGGGATGATCCGCTCGACGCTCACCGCGACACCGGGGCGAGTCGCGCCCCTGTTCGCGAAGGCGCTCGTCGTCGGCGTCACGATGTTCGTCACGAGCGTCGTCGTGTTCGCCATCGCCGCCGCCGTGTCGGGGCCGCTGCTTCCGACCGGCGCGCTCGACCTCAGCGATGCCGACAGCTCGATCATGCCGCTGCTGGGCGCCGCGGTGTACCTTGCGCTCATCGCTGCCGCCGGCGTGGGCATCGGCTTCATCATTCGCAACGGCCCTGGTGCGCTCGCCGTCGGCATCGGGCTGGTGTTCGTCGCACCGATCCTCGTGCTCTTCTTCCCGCGGCTGGATTCGTTCCAGTGGATCCACGACGCGGCGAGCTACCTGCCCTCCAATGCCGGTCAGTCGCTCTTCATGGGCTCGCCGATGACCGGTCAGGCGCTCGACACCGTGCCCGCTCTCCTCACGCTCGCGGCGTGGACCGCCGCCGCGATCGCCGGGGGGCTCGCGGTGCTGAAAACGCGCGACGCGTAGAGTCGACCGGTGGCCGCAGAGCACGACGTCGTCCTCGGCCGGGGAGCATCCCCGGCCGAGGACGCACTGCGTCTCCCCCGGCCGCCCGGGGTGTTCCGGCGGTTCTGGGCGCGGCATCCGCTGGCCACCGACGTCATCATCGCGATCGTGGCGCTGCTCATCACCGCACCCTCGGTCACCGTGCGCGCCCCCTCGCCTGAGCCCCTCGACGGGTGGACCATCGCGGCGGGGCTCGCGCTCGGCCTCGCGACGTGCGCGGCGCTCGTCTGGCGGCGCCGGTTCCCCCTCACGGTGTTCGCGATCTCGATGCTTCCGATCCTGGTCCTGGACCCGGCGCTCGCCGCCGCACTGAGCGGGCCGGCCTCGCTGATCGCCCTCTACTCGGTGGCCGTCTATGGCGGCACCCGCGCCTGCTGGATCGCCTTCGGAGCGGCGGCGGGACTGATCGCGCTGCACACGATCGTCATCGCACTGCTGCATCCCGCGTCGGCGGGCGAGCAGATCAACATCGGCGTGGCGACCGTGGTGATGATGCTCCTCGGCGCGCTCGTCGGCGTCAACGTGGGCAATCGGCGTCGCTACCTCGGAGCCCTGATCGATCGCTCGCGGCAGCTGCTCGTCGAGCGCGACCAGCAGGCCGAGCTGGCCGCCGCCGCCGAGCGGACGCGCATCGCCCGCGAGATGCACGACATCGTGTCGCACTCGCTGACCGTGATCGTGGCCCTCGCGGACGGTGCGAACGCCACCGCCGATCCCGAGCGCTCGCGCGAGGCCAGCCGCGCCGTCGCCACCACCGCCCGCGAAGCCCTCGCCGAGATGCGCGTGATGCTCGGCGTGCTGCGGGACGCCCCATTTCAGGGCGCCGCTCCCACCGAGCCGCTTCTCGACACGTCACTCCACGACGTCATCGGCGCCGCGCGTTCCGCCGGGTTCCCGGTCACACTCTCGGTGAGCGGAGATCCCGAGGTCTCGGCACCGCACCGGCTCGCCGTGCTGCGGATCGTGCAGGAGGCCATCACGAATGCGATGCGGTACTCGCACGACGCCACGTTCATCCGGGTGCTGACGGAGTATTCGACCACCGGCGTACGGATCGTCGTCGACAACGACGGCGCCCGACCGGAAGCCGAGTCGACGGGCGCCGGATGGGGCCTGCGCGGCCTGCAGGAGCGGGTCGGGCACCTCGGCGGCACGCTGGCCGCGGGACCGATCGCTCCCGGCAAGTGGCGACTCACGGCCGAGCTGCCGAAGAAGCCCGTCGATGCCTGACCGGATCAAGGTCCTGCTGGTCGACGACCAGCAGCTCATCAGGCTGGGCTTCCGCCTGGTGCTCGAGGCGGAGCCGGGCCTCGAGGTGGTCGGCGAAGGCGCCGACGGAGCCGAGGCTGTGGAAGCGGTACGCAGGCTGCGTCCGGACGTGGTCCTGATGGACGTGCGGATGCCGCGCATGGACGGGCTGGAGGCGACCCGGCGCATCGTCGCCGAGGTTCCCGCTGTGCGCATCGTCGTGCTCACGACCTTCGACCTCGACGAGTACGCCTTCTCGGCCCTGCGTGCCGGGGCGAGCGGGTTCCTGCTGAAGGACGCGCACCCTCACGAGCTCATCGGCGCGATCCGCGCGGCCCACGCCGGCGACGCGACGCTCTCGCCCCGCGTCACGCGGCGGATGCTGGAGATGTTCGGCACCCGCCTTCCGGCCGCGGAGCCGGCTCCGACCGTCGTCGACGAGCTCACCGAACGCGAGCGGGAGGTCTTCCTCGCCATCGCGCGCGGACGCTCGAACACCGAGATCGCCGGGGACCTGTTCCTCAGCGAGTCGACGGTCAAGACGCATGTCGGGCGCGTGCTCGCGAAGCTGGGAGCTCGTGACCGCGTGCACGCGGTCATCCTCGCCCACCGTCTGGGTGTCGCGCCTCCGGATTCAGCTACGGCATGACCGGCCTCGTTAGGATCGAGGCGATGACCAGCTACCCGCTCGAAACCGTGCCTCCTGAGGACCCAGTGACGATCGTCGACCCGGAGTTCTGGCAGCCGATCGGCGCCTTCCTGGCCGACGCCGGCTGGAACGTGCTCTCGGTCGCGGGCATCATCATCGGCGCGCTCGTGCTGGTGTGGATCCTGCGGCTGGTGATTCGCCGCGTGGTGGCTCGCATCGTCAACGGCGCCAAGTCGAAGGCCAACGTCGACGACACGCAGGCCCTCGATCGCTCGCCGCTCGCCTCGGTGCGCCTGGTGCAGCGCACGCGCACCCTCGGGTCCATCCTGCAGAACATCGTGAACGTGACCATCGTGGTCGTCGCGATGATGCTGATCGTCAACGTCCTCGCCCCCAACGCGCTGGGATCACTGACCCTGCTCACGGCCGCCATCGGCGCCGGACTCGGCTTCGGCGCGCAGAACATCGTCAAGGACGTCCTCAACGGCATCTTCATCGTCGCCGAAGACCAGGTGGGCATCGGCGACGTCGTCGATCTCGGTCTGGCATCGGGCGTCGTCGAGTACGTCAGCGTGCGGGTGACGCATGTCCGCGACGTCAACGGCACGCTCTGGTACGTGCGCAACGGCGAGATCCTGCGGATCGGCAACCTCTCGCAGGGCTGGTCGCGCGTCATCCTCGACGTCGCGCTCCCGCTCGACGTCGACATCGACGAGGTCGAGAAGGTCATGCTCGACACCGCGAAGAAGCTCGCGAAGGACCCGAAGTGGCGCACGCGCGTGCTGGAGCAGCCCGAGGTCTGGGGACTGGAGTCGATCACCGGCGACGCGCTCGTGACCCGTCTGGTGATCAAGACCCGCTCCAACGCGAAGGACGATGTCGCACGCGAGCTGCGGGTGCGACTGCGAGCCGCGGCGACTGAGGCGGGCATCGCGCTGCCCTCGCTCACGACGGTGATGCCCACCGGCATCCAGGGCGCTCAGCGCGTGCGCGGCGCCAACCCGCCCAAGACCAAGCCGACTGCCATCGCTCCGGCGCCCGAGGCCGCCCCGCGTCCGCTGTGGCGACCCAAGCGCCCCGGGAAGACGGCTCCGCCCGCTGCCCCGGGCGACGACGCGAAGGGCACCCCGTGAGCGGCATCCCTCCCGTCAGCTTCTACGACGAGATCGGCGGCCACGACGCGTTCGTACGTCTTGTCGATGCCTTCTACCGCGGCGTGGCCGACGATGAGGTGCTGCGCCCCATGTACCCCGAGGAGGACCTCGGCCCCGCAAAGGAGCGATTGACGCTCTTCCTCGAGCAGTACTGGGGCGGGCCGACGACGTACAGCGACTCGAGAGGGCATCCCCGCCTGCGGATGCGCCACGCGTCCTTCCACGTGAACCCCGACGCCCGCGACCGGTGGCTCGCACACATGCGCACCGCGGTCGACGAGCTCGAGCTGTCGCCGCTTGCACGAGGCGACGCTGTGGGACTACCTCCAGCGCGCCGCCCACGCGATGGTCAACACGTTCGAGCCGAGCGGCATCGGCCCGGCGGCAGCCGGGCGCGATGCAGCGACCGGTCCCGGCACGGCGTCCGCGGAAACCCCGCGCTCGCATCTTCCCGTCACCGCCGAGCCGCCGCGCGGCGACGAGCCGCACTGACCCACGCCCCACGCCGCCCGACAGCAGCGCAACCGACAGAGGAGTCGACATGCCCGCAGCCGCCACCCACACCGCCGATGTCCTCGTGATCGGGTGGGGTCTCGCGGGCCTCGTCGCCGCGAGTGAGGCCATCGCCGCCGGCAAGCGGGTCATCATCGTCGACCAGGAGCCGCGGTCGAACCTCGGCGGACAGGCGTGGTGGTCCTTCGGCGGGCTGTTCTTCGTCGACTCGCCCGAGCAGCGGCGCATGGGCATCAAGGACTCGCTCGAGCTCGCCCGTCAGGACTGGTTCGGCACCGCCGGCTTCGACCGCGAGGAAGACGCCTGGCCCCGGCGCTGGGCGGAGGCGTACCTCCAGTTCGCGCACCAGGAGAAGAGGGCCTGGCTTCGTGAGAAGGGCGTCGGCTTCTTCCCCGTGGTGGGATGGGCCGAGCGCGGCGGATACACCGCCACCGGTCCCGGCAACTCGGTGCCGCGCTTCCACATCACGTGGGGCACCGGCCCGGGAATCGTCGCGCCCTTCCAGGCCGCCGTCGAGGCGGGCGAAGCGGCAGGGTCGCCTCACCATCCTGCCCCGGCACAAGGTCACCGGGCTCACGATGTCCGGTGGCGCGGTACTCGGTGCCGAGGGCGACATACTCGCGCCGTCGGGCGCGACGCGCGGAACCGCGTCCTCACGCGAGGTGGTCGGCTCGTTCGCGATCACGGCCGGAGCGACCATCGTCTCCTCGGGCGGAATCGGCGGCAACCACGAGCTGGTCCGCCGGTGGTGGCCCGAGCGACTCGGCACCGCCCCGAAGACGATGGTGACCGGCGTACCGGCCTACGTCGACGGCTCGATGCAGGTCGTGTCCGAGGCTGCGGGCGCGAACCTGATCAACGGCGACCGGATGTGGCACTACGTCGAGGGCATCCAGAACTGGGATCCGGTGTGGCCGGATCACGGCATCCGGATTCTTCCCGGCCCTTCGTCGGTCTGGCTCGATGCCACCGGCCACCGGCTGCCGGTCCCGCTCTTCCCCGGATTCGACACGCTCGGCACGCTCGCGCACCTTCGCGCGACCGGGCACGACCATTCCTGGTTCGTCCTGTCGCAGCAGATCATCGAGAAGGAGTTCACACTCTCGGGCAGCGAGCAGAACCCCGACCTGACCGGCAAGGACGTGCGACTGCTGGCCAAGACGCGGCTGGGCAAGGGAGCCGGTGGCCCGGTCCAGGCATTCATGGACAAGGGCGTCGACTTCGTCGTCCGCGACTCGCTGGACGACCTGATCGCCGGCATGCAGGCCCTCCCCGGCGGCGACGTGCTCGACGGGGACCGAGTGCGCTTCGAGATCGAGGCGCGCGACCGCGAGATCGACAACGACTTCACCAAGGACGCCCAGATCGCCATGCTGCGATCCGCGCGCGCCTACCGCGGCGACAGGCTGATCCGCACCGCGAATCCGCATCGCATCCTCGACCCGAAGTCGGGGCCGCTCATCGCGGTGAAGCTGCACGTGCTCACCCGCAAGTCCCTGGGCGGGATCGAGACCGACCTGTCCAGCCGAGCCCTCGGTGCGAACGGCGAGCCGATCCCCGGCCTTTTCGCGGCGGGCGAGGCGAGCGGGTTCGGCGGCGGCGGCGTGCACGGGTACCGCGCGCTCGAGGGCACGTTCGTCGGGGGATGCCTCTTCTCGGGTCGCGCGGCGGGCAGGGCGGCCGCGGCCCAGGTCTGACCGCGCGGATCGTCAGCGGCTGCCGGCGCCGGTGCGTCGGACCGCCGTCAGGCCCATCGCCACCGGACCGCGCACGATCACGTGGCCGCGTTGAAGACTGAGGCGCGTCCAGGGCCCGCTCGCGAAGACGCGGGCCGTCTCCGCGCCGCTGATGAACCCCATGCTCAGCGCGGCGAACGCGGCGCCGAGCGGCAGCCCGCCCAGCTCGTCGTCGAGCGCGCCCCAGACCGACGCCCGCACGACGCGGACCACGTCTTCTCCGGCATCGGTCGGCACCGCCTCGGCGACGCGCGCGATGCCACCCTGCGCTTTCGCGGCGAGCAGGGCGACATCGATCCCCTCCCGCGCGGTCCAGCCGCTGCGAGGCGGCGTGATCCCGGCCCAGGCCGGCGACAGCGCCGTGTCGGGAAGCTGCAGCGCGACGGGGTCGTCTGCGACGGCGGAGAGAGCGGATGCCTCGATCACGAGGTCGCACACCAGCTCGGGGTCGGCGGCGAGCGTCCGGATCGCCAGCACCGTGGGGGTCGGGTCGCCCATGCCGCGCGGCGCCAGCGGTGCGGCCGTCATGACGAGCACTCCCCCGGTCGCCTGCAGCCGGACGGCCTCGTCGGTCAGGCGATGGGCCCGACCTGCGAAGGTGAGGGCGTCGGCGGCGGAGTCGGCATCGGCGAGGATCAGGCGGGGAGGCATCGCCCCTAAGCTACCAAGCGGAACGATGGGCGGCTCCCGGCGCCCGGATAGGAGACTCGTGGAACACGCCGAGTGGGAGCCCGACCCGGATCCGGTCGCCTCGATGCTCTCCGTGCTCGACCTCGCGGGGTCCGACGCCCGGACCAACGAGGACATCTTCACGGGGACGTCGCAGTCCATGCCTCTCGGACGCGTGTACGGCGGGCAGGTGCTCGCCCAGTCGATCGTCGCGGCATCCCGGACGCTTCCCGAGGACCGCAACGTGCACTCGATGCACGGCTACTTCCTGCGTCCGGGCGATTCGGCCAAGGGGCTGACGTTCTCGGTCGACCGCATCCACGACGGCCGCTCGTTCTCGACCCGCCGCACGCAGGCGTTCCAGGAAGGCGTGCCGATCTTCTCGATGATCGCATCGTTCCAGGACGAGGACCCCGGCGTCGAGCACCAGACCCCGATGCCCTCGGGTCTGCCCGGTCCCGACGAGCTGCCCGACGTCGAGGCCCATCTTCAGGGCCTGCACCCGATGTCCAAGCGGCTGTTCACGGACCGTCCGGTCGATCTCCGGCACGTGCCGTCGCCGATCTACCTGACCGTCGACGGCGAGCGGATGCCGAGCCAGGCGGTGTGGATGAAGGTCCGGCGTCAGATCCCCGACTCCCCCGATATCCACCGCGCGGCTCTCGCCTACCTCAGCGACCTGACGATCCAGGAGTCGATCCTCCGTGCGCACGGCGTCCCCTGGGCGACGCGCGGACTGAAGGTGGCGAGCCTCGATCACGCGATGTGGTGGCACCGCTTCGGCCGAGTGGACGAATGGATGCTGTACGTCCAGGAGTCCCCGAGCGCGCGGGGCGGCCGCGGCCTGGCCACGGGCAGGGTCTACTCGCAGGACGGCGTGCTCATGGCGAGCGTCGCCCAGGAGATCATGGTGCGGGTGCCCGAAGGCGCGGTCGACGGTTCCTGATCGCGCGTGCGGCGCCGCGTCAGCGTCGGTGCGCGTAGTCGATCGGCTTGCCGACATAGGGCGCCCAGGCGGCGCGCTCGTCGGCTGACAGCCGCAGTGGCTTGCCGGTTCCGGCATCCACCTTCACGACCACCGTGGTGGCGCGGGCGTAGACCGTCTGGGCCCCGCCTATCGCCGTCTCGATGGGGCTGCACACCTCGTAGCAGACCTCGATGCTCGAGCCGCCGAGCTTGCCGAACCACATCTGCACGTCGAGCGGGTCGCGCTGATAGGGCACCGGGGCGAGATATTCGATCTCCTGCCGCGCGATCAGCGTGAGCACCCCGCTCAGGATGCTCGAATCGATCACCGCGGTCCTCGGCGCGGTCTCGCCCGCGCGGGGAAGCCAGAACGCGCGCACGCGCGCCTCTTCGAGCAGCTTCAGCATCGACGTGTTGTTCACATGGTTGAACGCGTCGAGATCTCCCCAGCGCAGATGGATGGGCAGGTGAAGGCGTCCTCCGCCGACGACGGGGTCGTCAGTCACGGGTGAGCTTGCGATACGCCGAGCGGTGCGGCTTGGCGGCGTCGGGACCGAGGCGATCGATCTTGTTCTCCTCGTACGCCTCGAAGTTGCCCTCGTACCAGTACCACTGGTCGGGGTTCTCGTCGGTGCCCTCGTACGCGAGGATGTGCGTGGCGATGCGGTCGAGGAACCACCGGTCGTGCGTGATCACGACGGCGCAGCCGGGGAACTCCAGCAGCGCGTTCTCGAGCGACTGGAGCGTCTCGACGTCCAGGTCGTTCGTCGGCTCGTCGAGCAGCAGCAGGTTGCCGCCCTCCTTGAGCGTGAGCGCGAGGTTCAGGCGGTTGCGCTCGCCACCGGAGAGCACACCGGCCTTCTTCTGCTGATCGGGGCCCTTGAACCCGAACTTCGAGACGTACGCGCGCGAGGGGATCTCGACCTTGCCGACCGTGATGATGTCGAGCCCGTCGGAGACGACCTCCCACAGCGTCTTGTTGGGGTCGATGTTGGAGCGCGACTGGTCGACGTAGCTGATCTTGACCGTCTCACCGACCTTGAGCGCGCCTCCGTCGAGCGGCTCGAGGCCGACGATGGTCTTGAACAGCGTCGTCTTTCCGACGCCGTTCGGGCCGATGACGCCGACGATGCCGTTGGGGGGCAGGCTGAAGCTCAGGCCGTCGATGAGCGAGCGCCCGTCGAAGCCCTTCTGCAGGTTCTTGGCCTCGATGACGATGCCGCCCAGGCGCGGGCCCGGCGGGATCGAGATCTCATCGAAGTCGAGCTTCCTCGTGCGGTCCGCCTCGGCTGCCATCTCCTCGTAGCGCGCGAGGCGCGCCTTGGACTTGACCTGACGGCCCTTGGCGTTGGAGCGGACCCACTCGAGCTCGTCGGCGAGGCGCTTGGCGAGCTTGGCGTCCTTCTTGCCCTGGACGGCCAGACGCTCGCCCTTCTTCTCGAGGTAGGTCGAGTAGTTGCCCTCGTATCCGATGAGGCGGCCGCGGTCGACCTCGGCGATCCACTCGGCGACGTTGTCGAGGAAGTACCGGTCGTGCGTGATCGCGATGACGGCGCCGGTGTACTTCTGCAGGTGCTGCTCGAGCCACAGCACGCTCTCGGCGTCGAGGTGGTTGGTGGGCTCGTCCAGGAGCAGCAGATCCGGCTTCTGCAGCAGGAGCTTCGCGAGCGCGACGCGACGGCGCTCACCGCCGGAGAGATTGGTGACGTCGGCGTCGCCCGGCGGCGTGCGCAGCGCGTCCATCGCCTGCTCGAGCTGGGAATCGAGGTCCCACGCGTCGGCGGCGTCGATCTCCTCCTGCAGCGTGCCCATCTCGGCGAGCAGGGCATCGAAGTCCGCGTCGGGGTCTGCCATGAGGGCGGAGATCTCGTTGAAGCGATCGAGCTTCGGCTTGATCGCGACGCCGTCCTGGATGTTCTCCAGGACGGTCTTCGTCTCGTCCAGTTCCGGCTCCTGCATGAGGATGCCGACGGTGAACCCGGGGCTCAGCTTCGCCTCGCCGTTGGACGGCGTGTCGAGTCCGGCCATGATCTTGAGGATCGTCGACTTTCCGGCGCCGTTGGGGCCGACCATGCCGATCTTCGCGCCGGGCAGGAACGCCATCGTCACGTCATCCAGGATCAGCTTCTCGCCCACTGCCTTGCGGGCACGGACCATCGAGTAGATGTACTCAGCCATGTTTCGAACGTTCTCCTCGCGCTGCCGACGTCAGCGTCCCAGCCTACCGGGCGCGCGGCATCCCGTTCCCCGGCCCGGAGCGCGTCACCAGGTGATCGGTCGCGTCTGTCCGATGAGGCAGGTTCCTTCGGCGAGCACCGGCACGACTGTGGTGACGGGGTCGCCCGTCGCAGGGCCGACCTGGCCGATCAGGCACTCCTCACCCCAACGCACCGAGAACTGTATGCTCTCGGCGGGGTTGCCGATGGTGGACGTGTCGTTCGTCACCTGCATCGCGGCCTTGTCGAATCCGGCTGCGACGAGCGCGTCGATGTAGGCGCGGCCGGCAGCACGGTCCGGCGATGCCCAGACCGCCGCGGCGACGGCGGTGAACACGGGAAGGTTCTCGGCCGCTGTGCCGCCGACGACGACCTCGGCCGGAGGAGCATCGGGCGTCGCGGTGGATCCGGGCGTGGGGCTTTCCGCTGCGCCTCCAGACGAGGATGTGCGCTCGGGCGTGGCTCGGGGCTCCGCCGGCGTGCACCCTGCCGCGACCAGGATCGTGGCGACGGTCAGCGCTGCGACGGCGATGGGAATGAAGCGCCGAGGCAGCCGGGGTCGCTCGGGGTGTCGTGCCACGGGGAGAGTCTAGGGCGTCCACCCCGAGCGCCCGCTGGGACTCAGTACGGCGTCTCGGCCGAGGCGAGTTCGAACGCGGCGGCATCTGCGCCGGCGACGGGCCAGTCCGCTGCCGCGCTGTCGGCCACCCCCGGCGCCGCCCAGCCGTCATCGCCGGTCTCGCCATCTGCCGGATCGTCCGCCGACTGCTGCGTGCCCGACGCGTCACCGCGATCGGATGCCGAGCGGGCGGTCTTCGTGAACGTCGACGTTCCCCACAGGAGGTCGTGGCCGATGGCTTCGGCGTCGATCTCGACATCCGTACCGCGCTTGGTGCCGTTCTCCCAGTCGCGCACGCGCAGTCGGCCCGTCAGGACGACCCTGTCTCCCTTGCTCAGCGACTGGAACGCGTGATCGGCAAGGCTCCGATACGTCGAGACCGTGTACCAGTTGGTGCCGGTGTCGATCCACGCCCCGGCCGCTCGGTCGTAGCGGCGCTGACCGCTGGCGAGCCGGAAGGTGGTGATCGCCACACCGGCGGGCGTGCGCTTCTGCTCGGGCGGGGTGGCGATGTTCCCGGTGATGCTGATGGTGTCGTTCATGTCGGAGTCCTCTCTGGGACCGAGGTCCATCCCCGGTCCCGCCGGCGCCCGAGTGCCCGTCGAGCGCCGGCGGTCGCACCAGGATGACCCGCTTGCCCGCGCCGCGCCGGACGGGCCGCATCACTGGGGATCGCGCGGCGTGCGCCGCCCCTGTGGAGGAACCGGTGCCGATGTCGGTGGTCGCACATATGTTCGAACGCGAAGGGAGCCCCCATGCCTCACATGGACCAATCGCGATACGAGATCCCCACTCCGACTCCGGACAGGCCTGTGCGCCTCTCCGGGGCCGCGCCGTCGCTGTGGCGGGTGATCGACGCCAGCGGGCGCGTCATCGGCCACGTCCAGGCGCTCGTACAGGCGGACGGTGTGCGCTTCCGCGCGCGGCGATTCCGCGCGGCGACGCGTGCCTTCATGGACCTCGGCGAGTTCTGGTCGGTCGATGATGCGGTCGACTGCCTTCGCTTCGCGCGATGACGGTCAGATCACCGACTCGAACTGCTCCACGATCGACACCGGCGCGCCCGCTCGCACATGGTGCCAGGACTCCGCGAGCAGCGATATGGCGCGAACCAGGTCATCCGGCGAAGCGGTGAACGGAAGGCGGATGTGACGATCGTGTCCCCCGTCGACCGAGAACCGGGGGCCGGCTGACAGCAGGACCCCGCGCGTGCGCACATCCATCACGAGAGCCGAGCTCAGTGCGGCATCCAATCCGACCCACAGCGCCACACCGCCGTGGACGCGCGGTACCCGCCACTCCGGCAGCGAATCGGCCAGGGCATCGACGAGGGCGTCGCGGCCGGAGCGGAGCAGCACTGACCGCTGGTCTGCGATGCGGGGGAAGTCCTCGAGCAGGGCGGCCGCGACGGCCTGCTCGAACTCCGGAGTTCCGAGGTCGTGCGCAGGCCGGGCGGCGACGAGCCGGCGGATGAGGTCGGCGTCGGCGCGGATCCAGCCGACCCGCAGGCCTCCCCACACGGTCTTGCCCAACGAGCCGATTCGCACGACGGTCCCCGGATCGCTTCCGGCGAAGCCCGCAGGCACGGGCTCCACCCGGTCGATGTCCAGTTCAGCAGTCGTCTCGTCGAGCACCAGCACCGAGCCGGCGCGCTCCCCCGCCCGCAGGAACGCCTCACGTTCACGCGTCGTCATCGTTCGGCCGGTCGGGTTCTGGAAGTCCGGCATGAGGTAGGCCATCGCCGGGACGGTCCGATCGAAGACCTGCTCGGCTCGGTCGAGGTCCCAGCCGTCCTCCGTCGTCACCGGCACGCCGACCAGTCGAGCGCCGGCGCGCCGCAGGGCGTCGACGGCGTGGGGGTACGTCGGCGTCTCCACCAGCACCCGATCCCCGCGTGCGAGCAGCACCGACGCGAGAAGGTGGATCGCGCTCTGCGCTCCCGTCGTGACGAGAACCTCTGCGGGATCGGTGGGCACACCGCGCGATTCGTAGTGACGTGCGATCGCCTCACGCAGCTGCCTTCGTCCGAGAACGTCGTAGCCGGCGCGCGCGACCAATGCTGCCGCGCCCGACGCGACCTCGCTCATCACGCCCGCCAGCCCCGGCCAAGCGGGCGGACTGGCCTGCTGCAGATCGATCATCCCTTCGGCGGCGGACGCGCGGCCCGGGTCGTGGCGCGCGAGGGCGAGGGTCACGCTTCCCGATCCGCGAAGGCTCGCGATGTGCCCACTGTCCCGCAGGCTGCGGTAGGCCGCCGCCACGGTGCTGCGGCTCAGCTGCAGCGAGATCGCGAGTTCCCTTTCGGCGGGCAGCGTGGTGCGCGGTGCGAGCCGATTGTCCAGGCACAGAAGACGGATGCCGTCGGCCAGCGCCTCGTAGGCGGGCTCGCGCGTGCGCCAGCCGCCGAGGGAGGAGGCGAGCGCGCGAGCGGAGATGCGAGAGTCCACGGAGCCACGATATCGGCATTGGACTGCTTCGTAGATGCCAATCTTGATATTGGATAGACACCATGACGCGTCGGGTGATTCAACTGTTGGTCGGACTGTTCCTCTACGGGTTCGGCTGCGCGATGACCATCGAGGCGGGACTCGGCGTCGACCCTTGGACCGTCCTGGCAGAGGGCATCTCACTGCACACCGGAGTCGGCATCGGCTGGGTCACCAACATTCTCGGCTTCTTCGTCCTGCTGCTGTGGATCCCGCTACGCCAGAAGCCCGGGGTCGGGACGGTCGCGAACATCGCCCTCGTGGGCACGAGCATGCAATTCGCCCTCTGGATTCTGCCGTCTGCCGTCGGACCGATCGCCCAGTTCGCCGAACTCCTCGGTGGAATAGTCCTCGTGGCGGTCGCGTCTGGCCTCTACATCGGAGCGAGTTTCGGGCCCGGACCCCGGGATGGCCTCATGACGGGGATGCACGCACGGCTGGGCTGGCCGATCTGGACGTGCCGCGCCCTCGTCGAGCTCTCGGTGCTCGGCATCGGCTGGCTCCTGGGAGGCACGGTCGGCATCGGGACCGTGCTCTTCGCGTTCCTGATCGGCCCGCTCGTGCACCTGGCGCTGCCGCTGCTCGACACCCGCCGGGCGCACGCCGACGTCCGCGAGTCCGCCCCGACAGCGCCGGAGGGCAGAACGGTGCAGACGCACGGCGATACCACTCGGCGTTGATCCGCCGTCTCGGTCGGATCGCGAACGACGGCGATCAGTGCTCGCGGAACTGCGGCCAATCACTGCCAGGCGCCATGAGCGAGTGCAAGGCGCTCTTGGCCACCTCCATCGACGGGTAGGACCCGGCCTCGGCGTCGGCACCGGCCATCGTGACCGTGTACCCACCCTCGTCCTTGCGTATGCTCCCGACGACTCCCGACGGCCCGTAGGCCACCCAGAGCGTGCGATGCGTCTCCGTGGTGCTCATGGAAGAACTCCTCTCGATGCGTCTCGAGCAGACGCTACGCCGCGATCGCGCGATGCGCCACCGTTCGACCTGGCGTGGCGGGAACGATACTCTGGCATCACCTTTCCCTCCGTAGCTCAGGGGACAGAGCGAGCGGTTTCTACCCGCAAGGTCGGGGGTTCGAATCCTCCCGGGGGGGCCGTTTCTGCTCGCCTTCCCGCGCCTCGACGCGTGGCGTCCGGGCCTGTCAATAGGATGGAGCCATGGTGGGGGCTATGGAGAATGACCGGCTCGTCTGGATCGACTGCGAGATGACGGGGCTCGACCTCGCCGTCGACGAACTCGTCGAGATCGCCATCGTCGTGACCGATTTCGACCTGAGGCCCCTTCACCCGGGCTTCCAGGTGGTCATCAAGCCGGATGCCTCGGCCATGGCGAACATGAGCGAGTTCGTGACGAAGATGCACGAGAAGTCGGGCCTGATCGACGAGATCCCGCACGGCGTGAGCCTGGCTGACGCCGAATTCCAGTCGCTCGAGTACATCCAGCGATTCGTGCCCCTCGAGGGCAAAGCCCCACTGGCCGGGAACACGATCGGGACCGACCGCATGTTCCTGGCCAAGTACATGCCGCGCGTGGACCACTGGCTCCACTACCGCAACGTCGATGTGTCGAGCATCAAAGAGCTGTCGCGGCGCTGGTACCCCCGCGCGTACATCCACGCGCCGGCCAAGGACGGCGGCCATCGGGCGCTGGCCGACATCCTCGAATCGATCCGCGAACTGGCCTACTACCGCCAGGCCGTGTTCGTGCCCGAGCCCGGCCCGACGAGCGACGGCGCGCGTGCGGCGGCGGCCTCGGCCGTGTCGCAGTTCGCCCCAGAGGTGTGAGAGAATCTTCTGGTTGCCCGTTCAGTCGGGAGACATGGTGGGTATAGCTCAGTTGGTAGAGCGCGGCCTTGTGGTGGCCGATGTCGCGGGTTCGAGCCCCGTTACTCACCCCAAGTACAGCGCCCCGTGTTCGCGGGCGCGCAGGCATCGCACGCGGGCGTCGATCGAGGCATCATGATGGAGATGGATGCCGAGACGTTCGAACAGCTCGTCATCGACGAGCTCGATCTCCTGCCCGACGACATGGTCGACGGGCTCGACAACATCGTCTTCGTCGTCGAGGATCGACCCGAAGACGGAAGTCTCGATCTGCTCGGGCTGTATGACGGATGGGCGCTGACCGAACGGGATCGCTACGGCGTCGGTGAGCTCCCTGACCGCATCATCGTCTACCGCGAGTCTCATCTGGCGGTGTGCGAGAGCCTCGACGAATTGCGTGATGAGCTCCACACCACTCTCGTTCACGAGATCGCCCACTTCTACGGGATAGACGACGATCGACTGCACGAACTCGGGTGGGCATGATGGTGGTCGCCTTCCCCGACCTCGACCGCGATGTCGACCTCCGCGAGCGAACCGGTCCCGACCGGCCCTGGCAGACGGTGGTGTGGGATGACCCGGTGAACCTGATGAGCTACGTCACGCACGTCTTCCGCGAGTACTTCGGGCTTCCGCGCGAGCGCGCTGAGGCGCTGATGCTGGCCGTCCACCACGAAGGGCACGCCGTCGTGGCGGAGGGAGCGCGGGAGCAGATGGAGCTCCACACCCGAGCCATGCACGACTACGGGCTGTGGGCGACCGTGCGACAGGCGCCCACGTGAGCCGCGCCGGGGTGGTGCTGGAGCTCACACGCCTCGAGGCGGCTCATCTGGCCGATCTGGTCGGACAGTTCGCCGAGCTCGTCGACGAGGCTGCGTCCGGCGATGATCCGGCAATCGACCGGCTCGTCCCCGCGGCCTACGCGGACGCGGATGCCGCGCGCGAGTTCCGTGACCTCACGGAGCGCGAACTTCTCGGACGTCGCGGCGACGACGCCGCGCTCGTCCTCGCCTCGCTCCAGGACGCCGCAGAACTCCCGGACGATGCGGAAGAGGCGTTCCTTCTCGAGACGGTGGAGCTGCGCCTGGACGCAGACGTCATCCAAGCATGGCTTCGCACGCTCGCTGCTGTCAGACTCGTCCTCGCAACCCGGCTGGGCATCATCGAGACCGACGACCACGATCACGCGGACCCTCGCTTCGCGATCTTCGACTGGCTGGGCTACCGGCTGGACGGACTGGTCACCGCACTCGATCGCGACGACTGAGACCGATCCTCACGGCACCACGAACGCGTGAGTGGCATGGAGGACGGGCTCGTCTCGCGAGACGTGCAGATCCTCCTGGCGCGCCCAGCGCTCCCAGTTCGGCCGATACGTCTCGCCGTCACGCGCGAGCGCGCGATTCCGGCGGGATGCGGCCGGTGAGTCGAGCCAGACGCGGACGTCTCCCAGACCCTGGGTAGCGGGCGTCAGAATCCCCGAGCCTTCCACGACCAACGGCAGCGACGGATCGACCGCATGCGCTTCCGCCGGCACGGACTCCTCCCAGTCCCAGCGCTGCCACACGCCCATGAGACCTCGGGCATGCGGCACGAGGATCTGCTCCCGTGCGAGCTCGACTCCGCTGTCCAGTCCGTCCCATCCGGGATACAGCGAGTCGAGCGCGACGAGCTGCACTCGGCCGGCCAGCGGCCAGCGAGCGATGAGCAGGCGGGCGAGTGTCGACTTGCCCGCACCGCTGCGACCGTCGAGGAGAATGACCGGATTAGCGGCGCCCACGTCCGTGATCGCACCGAGTACCCTCGCCGCGGCGGCGTCGAGGGCGAGCGCGACCGGATCGGAGCTACTTCTTGAGCGCGCGGATGACACGGCTGAGCGCGCGACCGGCGAAGAAGACGAAGGGGATCGCGACGGCGACGAGCGAAATGAGGTTCGGCTCGAACCGGAGATCGTCGCCCTTGCGGATGTACGCGCCGAGCGGAACCGTCCAGCCGCCGCCTCCACCGCCGCCGTTGCCGGCTTCGTCGGAGCCGCCGCCGAAGCCGGACCACGTGATCGCGACCGGGATCAGACGGACGCCGTCGACGTCCTGCTGCTCGCCGTACGCGCTCGTGACGCCGAAGGATGCGGACTGCTTGCCGAGCTCGAGTGCGATGTTGGGCATGCCCCCCACGCTACCCGCCGGGCACGCCCGCTGTCAGCCCTGATCGAGCCGAGGCGGGGGCGGACTGGACGGGAGCGACCCTCCACCCCGCGACCGGCCCAGCAGCGTGGCACGGGTCACCGCCCCGCGGCCGAACTTCGCGGCCGCCCCGTCGAGGGCGTCCTCGATCCGTCGCCACTCCTGATCGTCGTCCCACAGGGCCGGCGGCGCCGAACCTGCCTCGCGCAGCTTCTCGGCGCGCACCCCGATCAGCCGCACGGGAAGCCGCCGCTCGAGAGACGCGAACAGCTCGTGCGCGGCATCCCCTATCCGCTGTCCGACCGCCGTCGGCTCAGGCAGCGTCTGTGATCGAGAGACCGTGGTGAAGTCGGCGAACCGCACCTTGATCGCGATCGTCGTGGCCTCCCAGCCGCCCGCACGCAGGCGCCCACCGACGCGGTCCGCGAGGCGCCGCAGCTCGGACCGCAGGATCGCCGCGTCGACGATGTCCTCGTGGAACGTCTCTTCGTGGCCGACGCTCTTCTCGACGCGCTGCGTGTCGACCTGACGGGGATCCACTCCGCGGGCGAGATGCCAGACGCGCTCCCCCATGGCCGAGCCGAGGGCACGGTCGAGCACCTCCCGCGGGGTCTCGAGGATGTCGGCGATCGTGTGGATGCCGCGTGCTTCGAGCGCCTCGGACGCCTTCGGCCCGACGCCCCACAGCGCGCGAACCGGCCGCGGGCCCAGAAAGGCCTCAGTGTCGGCCGCAGCGACGACGAGCAGCCCGTCGGGCTTGCTGATCGTCGAGGCCATCTTCGCCACGTGCTTCGTCGCCGCGACCCCGATGCTGCACGGCAGGCCGGTCTCTGCCAGAACGCGCGCGCGCAGATCTCGCGCGATGACACCGGGGCTCCCCCACAGGCGCCGCACCCCGCGGACATCGAGAAAGGCCTCGTCGATCGACAGCGGCTCGACCAGCGGCGTGACGTCACGGAAGAGGCTCATGACCTGGCCGGAGAGCTCGAGGTACCGATCGAAGTGCGGCAGCACGACGATGGCCGTCGGGCAGAGCCGCAGCGCCTGCCCGACCGGCATGGCCGAGCGGACGCCGAACCGGCGCGCCTCGTAGGACGCGCTGGAGACCACCGACCTGCTCTCGGGCGCGCCGATGATGATCGGCTTTCCACGAAGAGAGGGGTCGTCGAGCTGCTCGACGGAGGCGTAGAACGCGTCCATGTCGACATGCAGGATGCCGGCGCCGGTGTCATCGGCGCCGTCGGCGGAGACGAGTCGTCCCATGCCGTCACCGCGTCCCATGATCCGATTGTGCCCGCAGCCTCCGACGTGGACGTATCAGGTCACGACGCCGAAGCGCGCTCCAGCACCAGTTCACGCACGCGCGCGGCGTCGGCCTGGCCCTTCATCGCCTTCATGACCGCACCGATGACGGCTCCGGCAGCCTGGACCTTGCCGTCGCGGATCTTCGCGAGGACGTCGGGCTGGGAGGCCAGCGCGTCGTCGATCGCGGCGATGAGCGCGCCGTCGTCGGAGACGACCGCCAGTCCTCGCGCATCGACGACCTGCTGCGGCGTTCCTTCGCCGGCGACCACGCCTTCGAGAACCTGGCGCGCGAGCTTGTCATTGAGCGCCCCGGAGTCGACGAGACCCTGCAGGGCCGCGACATCTGCCGGCGTCGCCAGGTCGGATGCCTCGCGTCCCTGGGCATTCGCGATCCGGGTCAGCTCGCCCGTCCACCACTTGCGCGCGGCAGCCGGTGCTGCACCGGCGGCCACGGTCGCCTCGACCTCGGCGAGCAGCCCACCGTTGACGACGTCCTGGAACTCGAGATCGGTGAATCCCCAGTCGCCCTTCAGCCGGCGACGACGCGCGGCCGGAGGTTCCGGCAAAGCGGCGCGCAACTCCTCGATGAGATCGAGGGCCGGCGCCACCGGCAGCAGATCCGGCTCGGGGAAGTAGCGGTAGTCGTCGGCATCGGACTTCGGACGCCCGGGCGACGTCGTGCCGGTGTCCTCGTGCCAGTGACGGGTCTCCTGGATGATCGTGCCTCCGGCCGCGAGGATCGCCGCCTGACGCTGGATCTCGTAGCGGACGGCGCGCTCCACCGAGCGCATCGAGTTGACGTTCTTCGTCTCGGTGCGGGTGCCGAGCTTCTCCTGGCCGCGGGGGCGCAGCGAGACGTTCGCGTCGCAGCGCAGGTTGCCGCGTTCCATGCGGGCCTCGGAGATGCCGAGAGAGATCACGATGTCGCGGATCGTCTGGACGTACGCCTTGGCGATCTCGGGTGCCCGGTGCTCCGCACCGAAGATGGGCTTCGTGACGATCTCCACCAGCGGCACGCCGGCGCGGTTGTAGTCGACGAGGGAGTACTCGGCGCCCTGAATCCGACCGGTCGAGCCGCCGACGTGCGTCAGCTTGCCGGCATCCTCTTCCATGTGGGCCCGTTCGATCGGGACCGTCACGACGGTGCCGTCGGTGAGCTCGACGTCGACCGAGCCCTCGAAGGCGATCGGCTCGTCGTACTGCGAGATCTGGTAGTTCTTGCCGAGGTCGGGGTAGAAGTAGTTCTTCCGCGCGAACCTGCTGGAGGGCGCGATCGAGCAGCCCAGCGCAAGACCGAGGCTGATCGAGAACTTGACCGCTTCGGCATTGACGGTCGGCAGGGATCCGGGCAGGCCCATATCGACCGGGGCGACCAGCGTGTTCGGGGCGGCATCGTGGTTGTCCGAGTGCGCGGGGTTGGCAGCTCCGGAGAACATCTTGGTCCGCGTGTTGAGCTCGACGTGCACCTCGAACCCGAGCACGGGCTCGAACTGCTCGAGCGCCTTGTCGAAGTCCATCAGCTTGTCCTTGGCCATCAGCGTGCCCCTCCGAGGATCGGAGCGCGCTCGAGCAGCGGCGCACCCCACGAGTCGACCAGCACGGCTTCGAGCGCCGCACCGACGCGGTACAGCCGCGCGTCCTGACGGGCGGGCGCGAGGAACTGGATGCCGACGGGCAGCCCATCCTCTGAGGCGAGACCGGACGGGATCGAGATGCCGGGCACGCCTGCGAGGTTCGCGGGGATGGTCGTGACGTCGTTCAGGTACATCTGCATCGGGTCGTCGATCTTCTCCCCCAGCTTGAACGCCGTCGTCGGCGCCGACGGCGTCGCGATGACGTCGACGGCGCCGAAGGCCGTCGTCGAAGTCCTGCTGGATGAGCGTGCGCACCTTCTGCGCCGAGCCGTAGTACGCGTCGTAGTAGCCCGCCGACAGCGCGTACGTGCCGAGGATGATGCGGCGCTTGACCTCGTCGCCGAAGCCGATGTCGCGCGTCTTGGCCATCACGTCCTCGACGGTGCCGCCCGGCACGTCGACGCGCAGGCCGAAGCGCACGGAGTCGAACTTCGCGAGGTTGCTGGAGGCCTCGGCAGGGAGGATCAGGTAGTAGGCGGCGACGCCGTACTCGAAGTGCGGAGCGCTGATCTCGACGATCTCGGCGCCCTGCGCCTCCATCGCCGACAGCGCCGCACGGAACGACGCGGACACGCCCGGCTGGAAACCGGCATCCGGCAGCTCCTTGATGATGCCGACGCGGAGGCCCTTGAGGACCTCGCCGCGCGCACCCTCACGAGCGGCGTCCGCGAACGACGGCCAGGCGTCCTGCAGCGACGTCGAGTCGTGCGGGTCGTGCCCGCCGATGACGTCGTGCAGCAGACCGGCGTCGAGGACGGTGCGGGTGACGGGGCCGACCTGGTCGAGGCTCGAGGCGAGCGCGATCGCGCCGTACCGGCTGACGCCGCCGTACGTCGGCTTGAGCCCGACGGTGCCGGTCACGTGCGCGGGCTGGCGGATCGAGCCGCCGGTGTCGGATCCGAGCGCGAGCGGCGCCTCGAAGGATGCGACCGCCGCTGCCGAACCGCCGCCGGAGCCGCCCGGGATGCGGTCGAGGTCCCACGGATTGCGTGTCGGGCCGTACGCCGAATGCTCGGTCGACGAGCCCATCGCGAACTCGTCCATGTTGGTCTTGCCCAGCGGCACCAGTCCGGCGGCGCGCGAGCGCGCGACCACGGTGGCGTCGTACGGCGACATGTAGCCCTCGAGGATCTTCGATCCGCTCGTGGACGGCATGTCGGTCGTCACCAGCACGTCCTTGATCGCCAGCGGCACGCCGGCGACAGGACCGAGGCGCTCTCCGGCGGCACGGCGGCGATCGATGTCCGCGGCCACCTCGAGCGCGTGATCGCTCACGTGCAGGAAGGCGTGCACCTCGCCGTCGACGGCGGCGATGCGGTCCAGGTGAGCCTGGGTGGCCTCGACGCTGGAGACCTCGCCCGAGGTCAGCTTGTCTGCGAGCGCGGCGGCGCTCAGCTTCGTGAGATCGGTCACGGGTGTCCTTACTGCTCTTCGCCGAGGATGGCTGTCACGCGGAAGCGGCCGTCTGCGGCATCCGGCGCGTTCTGCAGCACCTGGGCGGGGGTCAGCTGGTCGCCCACGACGTCGGGGCGGAAGATGTTCTCGAGCGGGATGGGGTGGCTCGTGGCCGTCACCTCGGCAGTGGCGACCTCGGACACCTTCGCGATGTTGTCGACGATCACATCGAGCTGCCCGGTCAGGCGCTCGACCTCCTCGTCGCTCAGCTGGATGCGGGCGAGCACACCGAGGTGGCGCACGAGATCGGGGGTGATTTCAGACACCTGCACAGTTTAGTCGGACGGTCGGGCCCCACCCGTGCGGCTGCGGATCGCGGGCATATGGTGGAGCCGTGACGACGTATGACCCGCCTCGCCCGTGGATCGCCAGCTACGCCGAGGGGGTCCCCGATGACCTCGCGCCGGTGAGCGGATCGCTCATCGACATCGTCGAGGCCTCTGCAGCGGACTATCCGGATGCCGCTGCCCTCCAGTTCTTCGGACGCACGACGTCCTATCGTGAACTGCAGGCGGAGATCGAGCGCGCGGCCGCCGGCCTGCGTGCGCAGGGCGTCAAAGCCGGCGACCCGGTCGCGATCGTTCTGCCGAACTGCCCGCAGCACATCGTGGCCTTCTACGCGATCCTGCGTCTGGGCGCCGTCGTCATCGAGCACAACCCGCTCTATACGCCGCGAGAGCTGCGCAAGCAGTTCGAGGACCACGGCGCGAAGCACGCCATCGTGTGGTCCAAGGTCGTCGGTACGATCCAGGAATTTCCCGCAGACCTCGCGGTGACCTCGCTCGTGTCGGTCGACATCACCACCGCGATGCCGCTGCGCACCCGGCTCGCGCTGAGGCTGCCGATCGCGAAGGCCCGTGACGCACGCGCCGCGCTGACCGAGCGCGTGAGCGGCACGATCTCGTGGAGCGACATCGTCCGCTTCGAGCCGCTTCCCGCGACCCATCCGCGGCCGTCGACCGACGATCTCGCGCTCATCCAGTACACCAGCGGCACGACCGGGACGCCCAAGGGCGCCTCGCTCACACATCGCAACCTGCTCTCCAACGCCGCACAGGCCAGGGCCTGGGTGCCGTCGATCGTCCGCGGCGACGGCTGCGTCGTCTACGCCGTGCTCCCGATGTTCCACGCCTACGGCCTGACGCTGTGCCTCACGTTCGCGATGTCGATGGGTGCCCGGCTGGTGCTGTTCCCCCGGTTCGACCCCGACATGGTGCTCGATGTCGCGAAGAAGCACCCGGCGACCTTCCTTCCGCTGGTTCCCCCGATCGCCGACCGGCTGCTGAAGGCGGCACGCGAGAAGGGGGTGTCGCTCGCGGGCACCCAGGTCGCCATCTCCGGTGCGATGGCGCTTCCGCACGAGCTCGTGGTGCCGTTCGAAGCGGCGTCCGGAGGCTTCCTCGTCGAGGGCTACGGCCTGAGCGAGTGCTCGCCGGTCCTGATGGCGAACCCCGTCGCCGCCAATCGCGTGCCGGGGACCGTCGGCCTCCCGCTTCCCGGCACCGAGTGCCGGGTCGTCGATCCCGATGAGCCCAGCCGGGACGTCCCCGCCGGCGAGCGGGGCGAACTCGTCGTCCGTGGCCCTCAGGTCTTCAGCGGCTACTACGGCAAGCCGGAGGAGACCGAGGCGGTCTTCACTGAGGGCTGGTACCGCACCGGCGACATCGTGACCATCGACGAGGCCGGGTTCGTGCGCATCGTGGATCGCATCAAGGAGCTCATCATCACCGGGGGCTTCAACGTCGCTCCGACCGAGGTCGAGAACGCGCTGCGCCAGCACCCGCTGGTCGAAGACGCCGCCGTCGTCGGCCTTCCGAGCGAGCACTCCGGCGAGGAGGTCGCGGCGGCCATCGTCGTCGTCCCCGGGTCGGACGTCGATGTCGAAGCCATCCGCGAGTACGTGCGCGGCGTCCTCACTCCCTACAAGGTGCCCCGGCGGATCTTCATCGTCGACGAGCTTCCGAAGTCGCTGATCGGGAAGGTGCTGCGACGGCAGGTGCGCGACCGGCTCCTCGCCCTCACCTCCGGGTCGTAGCGGTCACTCCGCCAGCTCGACCCCGAGCAGCCACCCGCTGAGCCATCGCCCTACTCCTCGGCGGTCGCGGGACCGAGCGCATCCGGCCCCTGAGTGACGAGGACGTGGAACTGGGCGGCGTCGAGGATGCGCACCCCGAGCTCTTCGGCTTTGGCGAGCTTGGATCCGGCGCCCGGCCCGGCCGCGACGAAGTCGGTCTTCTTCGACACGCTGGAGGCCGCCTTGCCGCCGGCCTTGAGGATCGCCTCCTGGGCCCCTTCGCGCGAGTACCCCTCGAGGCTGCCCGTCGCCACCACCGTGAGTCCCTCCAGCACGCCGCCCTCGACGACGGCCGCGCCCGGTCCGGGGTGGCCAGGGGTCGTCAGCTGCGCACCCGCCGCGGCCCACCGATCGACGATGTCGCGATGCCAGTCGACCTGGAACCAGTCCGTGAGCGAGTCGGCGATGATCCCGCCCACGCCCTCGACCGCCGCGAGCTCATCGCGGGAGGCGGCACGTATCGCGTCGACCGAGCCGAACCACTGCGCGAGGGCACGAGCGGCGACGGGACCGACGTGCCGGACGTTCAGCGCCACCAGGAAGCGCCACAGCTCCTTCGTCTTCGCTCGCTCGAGGTTGGCCAGCAGCTGCGTCGCCGACGCGGACAGGATCGCACGGGCGTCGCCGTCGAACGGCCCGTCGGCGTCGAACGCCGGATCGGTCTTCTTGCGCTGCCGCCGGAACGGCGACCGGGTGTCGGGCGTGCCGTCCTCGAGCAGCCGGGGCAGGCCGGTCTCGGCATCCCGCACCACCACATCGATCTCGAACAGGTCTTCGGGGCGCAGTTCGAACAGCGCCGCCTCGGATACGAGCGGGGGCACGTCGGGTCGGACCGGCTGGGTGAGTGCGGCCGCCGACACCTCGCCGAGCCCCTCGATGTCGAGGGCCCCGCGGGATCCGATGTGCTCGACTCGCCCGCGCACCTGCGCCGGGCAGGAACGCGCGTTGGGGCAGCGCAGGTCGATGTCGCCCGACTTGGCCGGCGCGAGCCGCGACCCGCACTCCGGGCAGTCGGCCGGCATGACGAAGGCGCGCTCCGTCCCGTCGCGCAGCTCGATCACCGGCCCGAGCACCTCGGGGATCACATCGCCGGCCTTTCGCAGCACGACGGTGTCGCCGATCAGCACGCCCTTGGCCTTCACGACGTCCTGGTTGTGCAGGGTCGCCTGTCGCACGACGGATCCGGCGACCTTCGCGGGCTCCATCACCGCGAAGGGCGTGGCGCGACCGGTGCGCCCGACCGAGACGACGATGTCGAGCAGCTTGGTGTTCACCTGCTCGGGCGGGTACTTGTACGCGATCGCCCAGCGCGGAGCGCGGCTGGTCGCGCCGAGCTCGTCGTGCAGGGCGAGCTCGTCCACCTTGACGACGATCCCGTCGATCTCGTGCTCGACGTCGTGGCGGTGCGCGCCGTAGTGACGGATGAACTCGTCCGCGCCCTGCGCCGAATCCACGACGCGGAAGTACGCGCTCGTCGGCAGCCCCCATGACTTCAGCAGCTCGTAGATCTCACTCTGAGAGGACACCGGCGGGTCCTGCCACGCGCCGATGCCGTGCACGGTCATGCGCAGCCGCGACAGGCGCTCGTCCATCGCCCGCAGCTGCTTGTCGTTCTTGCCCTCGCTCTTCTGACGGAGGGACCCGGATGCCGCGTTCCGCGGGTTCGCGAACAGGCGGTCGCCCTGCTCCTGCTGAAAGGCGTTGAGCGACTCGAAGTCCGCCACATCGAAGAACACCTCGCCGCGGACCTCGACGAGCTCGGGATGCCCGGTACCGGCCAGGACGTGCGGGATCCCGGCCAGCCGGCGGACGTTCTCGGTGACGTCCTCCCCCACGCGTCCGTCCCCGCGCGTCGCCGCGGTCGTCAGGCGGCCCCGCTCGTACCGCAGTGAGAGCGCGAGCCCATCGATCTTGAGCTCGCACAGGTAGTGCACGGCGCGCCCGGCATCGCGCTCCACCTTGGCCGCCCAGGCGAGGAACTCCTCGTCGCTGAACACGTTGTCGAGACTGAGCATGCGCTCGGCGTGCTGGACAGGAGCGAACAGCGAGCTCTCGGCGGCACCGACGCTCAGAGTGGGCGAGTCCTGGCCCTGCAACTCGGGGTGCAGTCGTTCGAGCGCCTCGAGCCGGTGCATCCAGCCGTCGTAGGTGAAGTCGTCGACGATCTCGGTGTCGGCGCCGTAGTACGCGTCGCGGGCTCCGACGATGAGCTCGGTCAGGCGTGTCACCTCGTCGCGCGCCGCGTCGAGACTCAGCGCCTCGATCTCGGCGATGCTCTGCGCGTCGGGACGGGGATCATCGATGTCGCGTGCCACCCGGCCAGTCTAGGGACGGCCACCGACGGTCGTGGGGCTCAGGCCGGGACGGGAACGGCCGAGACGGTGCTGTCGATCGTGAACTGTCCGATCACCCGCGTCCCGTCGTAGAGCACCGCGGTCTGCCCGGGTGCGACGCCATCGAAGGGCGCTTCCGGGACCACCGTGATGCGGCCCCGAGCGAGCGTTGCTCGGGCCGGCACGGGCTCGGCGTGCGCGCGGATCTGCACGTGGCAGCCGAAGTCGCCCTCGGGCTGCGGACGTCCTGCCCACGAGTGACGCTCCCCCGCGATCTCAGCCGTCGCCAGCGCCTCCTTGGGCCCCACGACGACGGTGTTGCTGACCGGCCGGACCTCGAGCACGAACCGTGGCTTGCCGTCGGCTGCGGGCACGCCCAGCGAGAGGCCGCGGCGTTGGCCCACGGTGAAGGCGTGCGCCCCTTCGTGGCTTCCGACGACAGCACCGGTGCGGTCGACCACGTCGCCGTGGGCGGCGCCGACCTTCTCGGCCAGCCAGCCGCGCGTATCGCCGTCGGGGATGAAGCAGATGTCATGACTGTCCGGCTTCTGGGCGACGGTGAGCCCGCGCTCAGCGGCCTCGGCACGGACGACGGCCTTGGACGGGGTCGAGCCGAGCGGAAAGTAGGTGTGGGCCAGCTGCTCGGCGGTGAGCACCCCGAGCACGTAGGACTGGTCCTTCGCGGCATCCGATGCCCGATGGAGTTCCCGGCCCTCGGGAGCCGTCCACCAGCGTGGCGTAGTGACCGGTGCACACGGCGTCGAAGCCGAGCTCGATCGCGCGCTCGAGCAGCGCGGCGAACTTGATCTTCTCGTTGCAGCGCATGCACGGGTTGGGCGTGCGCCCCGCCTGGTACTCGGCGATGAAGTCGTCGATGACGTCGTCGCGGAAGCGCTCCGAGAAGTCCCACACGTAGAACGGGATGCCGAGGCGATCCGCGGCCCGGCGGGCGTCCATCGCGTCCTCGATGGTGCAGCACCCGCGGCTGCCGGTCCGCAGTGTTCCCCCGGCGCGCGACAGCGCCAGATGCACGCCGACGACTTCGTGTCCGGCGTCCACGGCCCGGGCGGCCGCCACGGCGGAGTCGACGCCACCGCTCATGGCCGCAAGGATTCGCATGCGCCCAGTCTACGAGCGGACGGCTGAAGGAGTCCCGGATGCCGCCCGGGCCCGCGCCACCGCTGCCGGCAGCACCGCGAGCGCGGCGGCGATGTCGTCCGTGGTCGTCGTCCGCCCGAGACTGAACCGCAGCACCTGGCGGGCCTCGGCATCCGTCCTCCCGATGGCCTGCACGACGTGCGACGGCTCGGGGATCCCGGCCTGACACGCCGACCCGGTCGAGACGGCGACGCCGGCCTGGTCGAGCAGGAACAGCAGCGTCTCTCCGGCGGCGCCCGGGAAGAGCACGTGAACGTTTCCGGGCAACCGTCGCACCGGGTCCCCGAGCAGCTCGGCTTCGGGAACGGTGGCGAGGATGCCGCGCACGAGGGCCGTGCGCAGGCTCTCCAGCCGCGCCGCCTCCGACTCTCGCTCCGTCTCGGCGAGCTCGGCCGCGACGGCGAAGGCGGCCGCACCCGGCACGTCGGGTGTGCCGGCGCGGAGACCACGCTGCTGCCCGCCGCCGTGGAGAAGCGGTGAGAGCCGGGCCTGGCGCGCCACCACGAGCGCGCCGATGCCCGCGGGCCCGCCCACCTTGTGTGCGGAGATGCTCAGCGCGCACAGTCCGCCGCTGGACTTCGATGAGCCACGCCAGGTGCGGAAAGAGACGGGGACGTGACCGAGCGCCGACACCGCGTCCAGATGCAGAGGCACCGCGGCCTCGGCGGCCGAGGCGGCAAGGGCGGCAGCGTCGTTGATCGTGCCGATCTCGTTGGCGGCCACCAGCGCGGTCGCGAGGGCGGCGCCGGGAAGCGCAGACGCGAACCGCCCCGGAGAGATGCGCCCGACCTCGTCCAGCGGGACCGCTCGCACCTCGGCACCCGCCGACGCGTGGAGCCAGCCGACGGCGTCCAGAGTGGCGTGGTGCTCGCCGTCGGGCAGCACGACCGCCCCCCGCCCGGCCTCCCGCGAGAACCACAGTCCCTTCACCGCCAGGTTGACCGACTCCGTTCCGCCCGACGTGAAGACGACTTCGGGCGGGTCGCAGGCGATGACTGCGGCAAGTCTCTCGCGCGCCTCTTCGAGCAGCCGACGCGCGGCCTGACCGAAGCTGTGGATCGACGACGCGTTGCCGACCTCATCTCCCGCCCTCACCCACGCGTCGCGCGATTCGGGGCGAAGCGGGGTGGTGGCGGCGTGATCCAGATAGATCGCCATCTCGTCTCCTCCGGCTCCGCGGGCTGCCGACCACCCGTGCGTCCGAGTCCCGCGCTTCGCGAGACTCGATTCCGTAACGCCGCTGACTCGTGGCATTACTACTGTAGAGCGCATGCTCTCGCCGCAGCTCGCCCCATCTCCGGGTCTCCTCCGTGCCGACCTGGATCGGCTCGGGGTCACGATCGGTCCCGATTCATCGACCCTCCGCGTGTGGTCAGGCGCGGCGGACGCGATGGAGCTGGTCGTCTTCGATGACTCAGATCTGGACTGGGCGACCGACAGCGCCGCGCTCGCACCGGCCGGCGGCGGCATCTGGGAGATCACCACGCCGCTGTTGCGACCGGGCACGCGATACGCCATCCGCGTGGACGGCCCGCACGGCTCGGGCAACACGTTCAACCGCGGCACGCTGCTCATCGACCCGTATGCGCGCGGACTCGACCGCGACGGATTCGACGACTGGCGGTCGGTCGTCGTCGACGGCTCGTTCGACTGGGGCGGTGTGACCAAGCCGATGGTGCCGATGGATCGCACGGTCATCTACGAGGGCCACCTCAAGGGACTGTCCAAGCGGCATCCCGACGTGCCACCGGCCCTTCACGGCACCTACGCGGGGCTCGCCCATCCGGCGATGATCGAGCATTTCCTCTCTCTCGGCGTCACGAGTGTCGAACTGCTGCCCGTCCATGCCTTCGCCACCGAGCCGCGTCTGCTGCAGCACGGCCTGTCGAACTACTGGGGATACAACACCCTGAACTTCTTCACCCCGCACGCGCCGTATGCCACCGAGCAGGCCCGCCGTGAGGGGCCCGAGGCGGTGCTGCGCGAATTCAAGGGAATGGTGCGGCTGCTGCACGAGGCGGGCCTCGAG
This sequence comes from uncultured Actinomycetota bacterium, assembly GCA_963754635.1. Taxonomy (GTDB): domain Bacteria; phylum Actinomycetota; class Actinomycetes; order Actinomycetales; family Microbacteriaceae; genus Microbacterium. The sequence goes on from CAVWGM010000003.1 coordinate 1,500,517, forward strand.
GTCATCCTCGACGTGGTCTACAACCACACGGCGGAGGAGGGCATCGGCGGTCCCCGGTCGAGCCTGCGAGGCATCGACAATGCCGCGTACTACCGCCAGCAGGAGGACGGCGCGTACATCGACGTCACGGGCTGCGGCAACGCGGTGGACACCTCGACGGATGCCGCGGCCCGCCTGGTGCTGGACTCGCTGCGCTACTGGGCGAACGACGTGCAGATCGACGGCTTCCGCCTCGATCTCGCCGCGACGCTCGGTCGCGACGAGACCCATGCGTTCACGCCCGATCATCCGCTGCTCCGGGCGATCATCGACGACCCCCAGCTCGCCGGCGTCAAGAAGATCGCCGAGCCCTGGGACGTCGGAATGGGCGGATGGCAGACCGGCAACTTCGGCGACGGCTGGAGCGAGTGGAACGACCGCTACCGCGACCGTGTGCGCAACTTCTGGCTGAGCGACATCGACTACGCACGACGCGCCTCGACGGCGCCGGTCGGCATCGGCGGCCTGGCCACTCGTCTGGCGGGCTCGTCGAACACCTTCAGCTCCGAGCGGGGGCCGCTCGCGAGCGTCAACTTCGTCACCGCACACGACGGGTTCACGCTGCGTGATCTCGTGTCGTACGACGTCAAGCACAACCTCGGAAACGGCGAGCAGAACCGCGACGGTGCCGACACCAACCGATCGTTCAACCACGGTGCCGAGGGCCCCACGGACGACCCCGTGGTCCTGGCCACCCGGCGCAGGGCGATGCGCAATCTTCTCGGAACGCTCCTGCTCTCGGCAGGGGTTCCCATGATCGCCGCGGGCGACGAATACGGCCGGTCGCAGCGCGGCAACAACAACGCCTACTGCCACGACTCGCCCCTGACGTGGCTGTCGTGGCAGCACGCGGACTGGCAGCGCGACCTGTTCGCGCACGTGCAGCGGCTGCTCGCGCTGCGGCGCGAGAACCCGGCGCTGCGGCCGGTGCGCTTCGCCCGCCTGGGCGAGCACACTCCGTCGGCCTCGGTCATGGACTGGTACGACGAGCGCGGCGAGACGATGGCGAGCGATCGATGGGCCAATCCCGATCACCGCACGCTGCAGTACGTGGCGTCCTCCACGCCGGAGCACGAAGCCTTCAACCGGATCCTTCTCATCATCCACGGTGTCGAATCGCCGACCGAAGTGGTGCTGCCGCTCATCGACGGCGTCTCGCGGTATGTCTCGCTGTGGTCGAGCTCCGAGGAAGCGCCGGAAGCCGTCCGGCCGGACCTGCAGCCGGGGGACGTCGTTCAGGTGCCAGGGACGTCGATGCACCTCTTCCGGGTCGAGTAAGAGGGCAACAGGCCGGGCCGCGCCTGTCACACCCCCGGGCGTCGGGGTAGGTTCGAGTCGTGGTCACGTCATCGCGCACCGCGCTCCCGCGCCCCTGGCGGAGCGCCTCCGCCGTCCCCGTCCGCGACGCGCGGGAGTGGCAGCCCGAACGGCTGACGGTCTCGCGACGGATTCCCCTGGCCAAGCCGGGCCCGTCCGTGCCCTGGGGGGACTTCCGGCCCAAGGCGTACGTCGGCGAGGTCGTCCCGTTCCGCGTGACCTCGTTCCGCGAGGGCCACGACCGGATCGGCGTCCAGATGCGCCTCACCTCGCCTTCCGGTGATGTCTCGCTGCATCGGCTGCGCGCTCTCGAAGACGGCTTCGACACCTGGCGCACCGAGATCGCGCTTCTCGAGCAGGGCGTGTGGACGTTCCGCTTCGAGGCGTTCGCGGACGAGTTCGCGACCTGGGAGCACGCCGCCGACCTGAAGATCGCCGCCGGGGTGGATGCCGCGGTGATGCGCGAGCTGGGCGCGCTCCTGTTCGAGCGCTCGGCCGCCGACAGGTCCCGGCCCGCCGCGGAGCGCACAGGACTCAGCACGGCCGCCGCGGCGCTCCGTGACGCCGGCGTCGACGACGCGGCGGCGCTGACCGTGGTGCGCGACCCCGCCATCGCCGAGTACTTCCGCACTCGGCCGGCCATGGCCCTGACGACCGTGGGCGACGATCTCGAACTCCTCGTCGAGCGCGAGCGCGCCGGATCCGGTGCCTGGTATGAATTCTTCCCGCGATCCGAGGGCGCGCGCCGCCTCAAGGACGGGCGGGTGAAGAGCGGCACCTTCCGCAGCGCGAGTCGCCGCCTGCCGGCAGTCGCGGCGATGGGCTTCGATGTGCTGTACCTGCCGCCGATCCATCCGATCGGCCGGATCAATCGCAAGGGGCGCAACAACACGCTCGACCCGGACCCGACCGACCCCGGCTCGCCGTGGGCGATCGGAGCGGCTGAGGGCGGGCACGATGCCGTCCATCCCGACCTCGGCAGCCTGGCGGACTTTCGCGCGTTCGTTCGCGCCGCGCGAGCGGAGGGGATCGAGGTCGCACTCGACTTCGCCCTGCAGGCGGCACCGGATCATCCGTGGGTCGCCGAGCATCCGGAGTGGTTCACGACCCTGCCCGACGGCACGATCGCGTACGCGGAGAATCCGCCCAAGAAGTACCAGGACATCTACCCGATCAACTTCGACAACGATCCTGCCGGGATCTACGCCGAGGCGCTGCGTGTCGTCCGCCACTGGATCGCACAGGGGGTGCGGATCTTCCGCGTCGACAACCCGCACACCAAGCCGCTGCAGTTCTGGGAGTGGCTGATCGGGGCGGTCAACGCCGAGCATCCCGACGTGGTGTTCCTGGCCGAGGCGTTCACCCGGCCGGCTCCCCTGCAGAGCCTGGCGAGTGCGGGCTTCCAGCAGAGCTACACGTACTTCACGTGGCGGAACACCAAGACCGAGCTCGAGGAGTTCCTCACCGCTCTCGCGGCCTCGACCGACGACTTCGTCCGCCCGAACCTGTTCGTGAACACCCCGGACATCCTCACCGAGTATCTGCAGTTCGGGGGACGGCCCGCCTACGTCATCCGCGCCGCCATCGCGGCGACGGCGGCCCCGGTGTACGGCGTCTATGCCGGCTACGAGCTGTTCGAGAACGTGGCTCGCCCCGGCTCGGAAGAGAACATCGACAACGAGAAGTACGAGTACAAGATCCGGGACTGGGAGGGCGCGGTCGAACGCGGGGACTCGCTCGCGCCGTTCCTGACGCGTCTGAACGAGATCCGCCGGTCGCACCCGGCCCTCGGCCAGCTGCGCAACCTGAGCATCCACTGGAGCGACGACGACGCGATCCTCGTGTACGTGAAGCATCTGGATGCCGCGCTCTCGCCGACCGGGCGCTCGGACACGATCATCGTGGTCGTCAACACCGACCCGCACTCGGTGCGGCAGACGATGGTGCACCTCGACACGCGGGTCTGGGGCGTCGCGCCCGGGGACCCGTACGACGTCGAGGATCTGGTGACCGGCGCGCAGTGGACGTGGTCCGATCACAACTTCGTGATGCTCGACGCATTCACCGAGCCCGTCCACATCCTGCACGTGAAGGAGTCGCGATGACCACCTCGGACCAGGTTCTCGACGCCGTCGCAGCAGGCGCTCACCATGACCCGCACAGCGTGCTCGGCATCCATCCTTCCGCCGACGCCGAAGGCGGCACCGAATGGATGATCCGCGCGCGTCGGCCCCTGGCGCGCAGCGTCACGGCCGTCTTCGTGGACGGCACACGGGTGCCCCTGGAGCACGTGCGGGCGGGGGTGTGGGAGGGCACCCGCTCGGGAGCGCTCCGCCGCTACCAGCTGCTCACCACGTACCCGGACGCACCCGACTTCCTCGCAGAGGATCCCTACCGGTTCGCGCCGACGATCGGCGAGCTCGACCTCCATCTGATCGGCGAGGGCCGCCACGAAGAGCTCTGGCGCGTCCTGGGCGCCCACGTGCGCGAGGTGGACGGGGCCGGCGGGACTGCATTCACCGTCTGGGCTCCGAACGCACGCGCAGCGCGCGTCGTCGGCGACTTCAATGGCTGGGACGGACTCGGCCATGCCATGCGCTCGATGGGCGGCACGGGAGTGTGGGAGCTCTTCGTGCCCGGTGTCGGCGCGGGAGCGACGTACAAGTTCGAGCTGCTCAGCCGTCGCGGCGACTGGGTCGTGAAAGCGGATCCGATGGCCCGCTATGCCGAGGTCCCGCCGGCGACGGCCTCGGTGGTGGTGCAGTCCGCGTACCGCTGGCAGGACGACGAATGGATGACGCGCCGCGCGCGCACCGCCGCGCTCTCGCAGCCGATGTCTGTGTACGAGCTGCACTTCGGGTCGTGGCGTCCCGGGCTGTCCTATCGCGACGGCGCGGATCAGCTCATCGAGTACGTGAGCGCACAGGGCTTCACCCACGTCGAATTCCTCCCGCTCGCCGAGCACCCGTTCGGCGGGTCGTGGGGCTACCAGGTCACCGGGTACTACTCCCCCACCAGTCGCTTCGGTCACCCGGACGACCTGCGGTACCTCATCGACCGCCTGCACCAGGCCGACATCGGCGTGATCATGGACTGGGTTCCCGGCCACTTCCCCAAGGATGCCTTCGCCCTCGCCCGCTTCGACGGCGAACCCCTGTACGAGCACTCGGACCCGCGACGGGGCGAGCATCGCGACTGGGGCACCTACATCTTCGACTATGGCCGCAACGAGGTGCGCAACTTCCTCGTCGCCAATGCGCTGTACTGGTTCGAGGAGTTCCACGTCGACGGCCTGCGCGTGGACGCCGTCGCGTCGATGCTCTACCTGGACTACTCGCGTGAGGACGGCGAATGGACGCCGAACGTACACGGTGGACGGGAGAACCTCGAGGCGATCCGCTTCCTGCAGGAGGTCAACGCCACGGCGTACAAGCGCTACCCGGGCATCGCGATGATCGCCGAGGAGTCCACCAGCTTTCCGGGAGTCACGGCCCCGACCAGCCACGCCGGCCTCGGCTTCGGCTTCAAGTGGAACATGGGCTGGATGAACGACTCGCTCCAGTACATTCAGCGGGATCCGATGTATCGCGCGCACCACGAGGGCGAGCTCTCCTTCTCGTTCGTCTACGCGTTCAGCGAGAATTACCTGCTTCCCATCAGTCACGACGAGGTCGTTCACGGCAAGGGCAGCCTCCTGGGCCGGATGCCGGGCGATCACTGGCAGAAGCTCGCCAGCATGCGCGCGTTCCTGGCCTATATGTGGGCCCACCCCGGCAAGAAGCTCCTGTTCATGGGGCAGGAGTTCGGTCAGCTCTCGGAATGGTCCGAGGGGCGCGCGCTGGACTGGTGGCTGCTCGAGCAGCCTTCGCACGCGCAGCTCGGCGGCTTCGTGTCCAGCCTGAACGCTCTGTACCGCGCGCACTCCGCGCTCTGGGCGCGCGACTCCGACCGCGCCGCGTTCACACGGCTGGGAGCCCCCCGGTGGAACCCCAACGTCATCGCGTTCGCGCGGCGCGACTGGCACGGCAACTCCGTCGCGGTGATCTGCAACTTCTCGGGTGTGCCGCTGACCTCATTCGAGCTGGATCTGCCGGAGACCGGCGTCTGGCACGAAGTGCTCAACACTGACGCCGAGATCTACGGAGGATCGGGCGTGGGAAATCTCGGCATGGTGCACGCCGGCGAAGGCGGCAGGGCGCATCTCGTGCTCCCGCCTCTCGGGGTGCTGTGGCTGCGCCACGACCCCGAGGCGCACATCCCCTCGCCCACGAAGGGCTGAGCAGCCGCGAGCGCCAGGCGTGTCACGCCGTCCGTCGCACCGCGGTCAGAACAGCAGCGACGCGAGACGGCCGCGGGCTCGGAGTACCCGCGGGTCGGCGTCGCCGATGAGACCGAACAGCTCCAGCAGCCGCTCGCGCACGGGCGCGCGCTCGTCGGCGGGCAGAGCCGCGAACAGGTCGAGCAGGCGCTCGAAAGCGTCCTCGACGTGGCCGCCGGCGATGTCCAGGTCTGCGACGGCGAACTGCGCGGCGACGTCGGTCGGTCCCGCGGCGGCCGCGGCGCGAGCCTCCTGCAGATCCAGGCCCTGCACGCGGTTCAGCAGGCGGACCTGTCCCAGTCCCGCTCGTGCATCGGCGTCGCGCGGGTTCTCGGCGAGGGCCTGCTCGTAGGCGCGGATCGCTCGGGGGTAGTCGCCGGCCTCGATGGCGTCGTAGGCCTCCGCATGCAGCGGCGGCAGCGGCGGTTCGGCCGGGGTCTCGGCCGGGGCGGCGTCGCCGGCAACGGCTACGGTGCCCGTCACGCCGTTCTGCGCCGCCAGCTGGAGCAGCTGGGCGAAGACGTCGCGCACCTGCTGCTCCGGAACGGCGCCGGTGAACAGCGGGACCGGCTGCCCGGCCACGAGGGCGAGCACCATCGGGATCGACTGGGCCCGGAAGGCCTGCGCCAGCTGCGGGTTGGCGTCGACATCCACCTTCGCCAGCACGAGCCGACCACCCAGCTCGGTGACGACGGACTCGAGGACCGGAGTGAGCTGCTTGCACGGACCGCACCACTCGGCCCAGAGGTCGATGACGATCGGCACGGTGCGCGAGAGCTCGAGAACCTCGGGGAACGTCTCGTCGGTCACGTCCATCACGAGGGCAGCAACGGAAGCGTCCGTCGGCGGAACGTCGGCGCCGCCGGCGGGTGCCGCCGGTCGGTTGCGCAAGGACGAGAGGTCGACAGCGCCGCGGAGGGCGGCGCCGGAGACGGAATCGGTCACGGGATCACCTTCGCGTCGAGGATGTCGGAGGAGTAGCCGAGCAGGCGGATCTTCTCGCTCGAGCCCTGACCGGGCACGTAGAAGAACACCTGGTCGGTGAACGTGGTCGTGAAGCCCTTGGCGGACTGGTCCGCGCCGGCGAGCGTCTTCACCGTCGGGTTGCTCTCGACCTTGATCACCGCATCGGCGTTGGTCGGGGCGACCGTGTCCGTCTCGGTGATGTTGACGGCGACGATGGCGCCGCTCTCGATGGTCGCCAGCGCGAAGGGGGCGTGGGTCCCGGCCGCCGACGAGAACGTCAGGCTCCCGGTCGAGGACGCGGTCTGGTTGAACTCGGCGAGCCGGCGCTCGCGGTCGGCGGCGATGCTCGTGCGCAGCTGATCACCCTCGGCCTCGAACATGTCGGAGAACTCGCTCTCGGCACCCTTGTTGATGACGTCCGAGTAGGCGGCGGCGACGTCCTCCGGCGCCATCACGAGGAACGGCGAATCCGGGGCGACCTGAATGGCGCCGATGTACCACGGTGCCAGGTCGGGCATCGGGGTGGAGGCCTCCAGGCTGGCCACGTAGGAGAGCTTGTACGGCGCCCACGGGTCCAGCTGGGTCAGCACCATGATGCTGGAGGTCTTGGTCTCCTCGTCGTCGACGACGGCCATGACGGACCGCGGCCAGGAGTCGTTCGCCTGAGGCAGCACGATCTTCAGCGGCTTGGTGTTGACGACCGGCGGCACAGCGTAGTCGGGGATCGCCCCGCGCAGCGTGTAGTTGGTAGAGCGAGCGGCGAGGGCCGGGCCGTCGAGGCGGGTCGCTGCCAGGTCCTTGTCGAGGGCACCGTCGGCTTCGGCGACGGTGCTCGCGATGCGGGACAGGATGCGCTCGGCCTGGGGTCTGGTGACGGCAGGCGCCTGCTGCCCCTCGGGCGCGATCACGGTCGCCGACGGCGTGGGCGTCGGCGTCGGACCGAACTCGGGCCACGCGTCGGGGGTGCAGCCGGTGAACAGGAGCGCCGACACGGCGACGACCGGGAGGACGGCGAACGCGCGGCGGCCGCCGGTCACGGCGCGGCGGGTCGGAGTGGCGCTGATGACGCCCTTGCCCTCGCCCTCGACCGCGACGTCGATCGGCTCTGTGACGGGCAGCGGAAGGCCTTTGCGGCGCGGGCCACGCGAGCGGCGGGCATGACGGATGCCGAGGATGTACAGGATCACACCGATCGCGAGGATGATGCCTCCGCCGACCATGAGCGGACCCGCCCAGGGGGTGGCGTTGACGATGGGCCAGGAGAGCGAGACGTTCTGCGGTGCCGGCTCGGTGCCGTCCGACGCGACGAGCACGCTCATCTGGGCGGGCAGCTGCAGCGGCGCGATGAGGATGTCGCTCTGCTGGAACTCGTCCAGCCAGAGGTCCGAGCCCACCGGAGTCCGAGCCGGAGCCGCTTCGGCTGCGGCGTCGTCCGCCGGGGCGGCGGGATCGACGGCGACGTCCTCCGTGGGCTCGGCGGGCTCGACCTCGGGCTCGACCAGCGCGGTCACGATCTCGCCTTCGGCGTTCACCGTCGCGACGTTGTACTCCGTGTCCGAGAGCCACGCCTCGATGTCGGCGGTGCGGCCGTATGCGGCGAAGACGTCACCCTCACCCTGGGCACGCAGCGTCTGCGCCCCCGAGTACTGGTTCAGGACAGCACCATCGATGAGCAGGTACGGAGCCTCCTGCTCGGCCGAGATCGCTGCAGTCTGCGTCTCGGGTCCCTGGAAGATCGTCCGCTGGGATATGCCCGCGCCGATCATCACGGCGGCGAGGATGAACGCCGCCACGGCCCACACGAAACGCACGGAATACACCTTTCTCAGGCCCGACCGGATGACCGGAGCCCTCTTCTCGACATTTCAGACTATCGAAAATGACCTGAAAGGCGCCCGGGAGGGCGTCATCACCGGGCTGAGCGTCCGCAGTGCGTATCCTGACGGAACAGAGTTCGGCCGTGGGGCCGGTGAGGGTCGGGGAGGCCGCATGAAGGTGCACAATCCGTTCCGGGTGGCATTCCTCGCCACTCTCGGCGTCGGCCTTGGATTCGTCCTCATCAACAGCGTACAGACGCTGTCGACGATCCTGCTCTACGTGGGGACCGCGCTGTTCCTCTCTCTCGGCCTCGACCCGATCGTGGCCTGGCTCGAGAGACGCAAGCTCCCCCGATGGGCGGCCGTGCTCATCACCATCTTCGCGGTACTCGCGGCCTTCGCCGGCATCATCCTGATGGTCATCCCGATCATCGTCCAGCAGATCGGGCAGCTCGTCGTGGCGATCGAGGAGATCGTGAGCAGCGGCGCCTGGGACGACCCGGTCGGTGTGATCCAGGAGTGGCTGAGCAGCGCTTTCCCCGCGCTCAACGTCGACGAGCTGTGGGGCTATATCGAGGACTGGTACGCGGGCCTCGATGTCGGCGCGATCGGCGGCGAGATCGGCAGCGGCATCATCGCCATCGGCGGAGCGATCCTCGCCGGACTCGCCGGTGCCTTCATCGTGCTGATCCTGACGATCTACTTCACGGCGTCCACCCCGAGCCTCAAGCGCTCGGTGTACCAGCTCGTCCCCGCGTCGAAGCGAGCGCGCTTCATCGACCTCGGCGAGCAGATCACCGACTCGGTCGGCTACTACGTCATCGGGCAGCTCAGCCTCGGCGTGATCAACGGCGTGCTCAGCGCGATCTTCCTGACATTCATCCAGGCGCCGTTCCCGGCCGTGCTCGCCGTCATCGCGTTCTTCTTCTCGCTCATCCCGCTTGTCGGCACACTCACCGGCTCGACCATCATCGTGCTGATCTGCCTAGGCCTGGGCTCCCCCACGACGGCGCTCGTCGCCGCGATCTACTACCTGATCTACATGCAGATCGAGGCGTACGTCATCTCGCCGCGCATCATGGGTCGCGCCGTAGCGGTCCCGGGCGCGGTCGTGGTGATCGCCGCCCTCGCCGGCGGCGCGCTGCTCGGCCTGCTGGGCGCCCTCGTGGCGATCCCGGTGGCCGCCAGCATCCTGATCATCTACCGCCAGGTCGTGATCCCGCGGCAGAACGAGCGCTGACGAGCGGATGCCGCGCCGTCAGGCGTCTGTGCTGTCAGACCTCTGTGCCGAGGGGTCCGTCCCACTCGAGCGGCAGCGGCAATGCATCCGGATTGACCGCGGCGACGATCTCGGTGAGTACGCGACGGGTCTGCGTCTCGCCGACCCACAGATGCTTGCCGCCTTCCACGGGGATCAGCACGGTCTCCGGAACGCTGGCGAAACGCCTGGCCGCGGCATCCGGTCGGAGATAGTCGTCGAACTCGGGAACGAGCACCACCAGCCGGCGCGGATCCCCTGCCCACGCTGCGACCTCCTCATCGCTCGCGCGATGCAGCGGCGGTGACAGCAGCACGGCGCCCTCGACAGCGTGATCGCGGCCGTACTTGAGAGCGAGCTCGGTGCCGAAGGACCAGCCGACGAGCCACGGGCGCGGAAGCCCCCTCTCGCGCACCAGATCCATCGCCGCCGCCACGTCGAAGGCCTCGGCGCGACCGCCGTCGAAGGCGCCCTCACTGGTGCCCCGAGACGACGTCGTGCCCCGCGTGTTGAAGCGCAGCACCGCGAGGTCGGCCAGTGCCGGCAGCCGGCCGGCCGCCTTGCGCAGGATGTGGGAGTCCATGAAGCCGCCCGCCGTAGGCAGCGGATGCAGCGTGACCAGCGTCGCGACAGGCGCGCGGTCGGGCGGGAGCGCCAGCTCGCCGACGAGGGTGAGGCCGTCCAGTGTCTCGAGCTCGATCGGCTCACGCCGCGCGGGCAGCAGAATCGGTCCGCGGATCTCCATGCCGACGACGTCCTTCCCTGTCGCCCTCAGGCGACTTTCCAACAGTGCTGGTGCCAGTGCCGGCGCGCCTCGAGATCGGCGCGATCACCGAGAACGCCATCGGCGCGCCACGCCACCAGATGCGCCGTGCCCTCGGCGATCGTGCGAGCGCACCCCGGGCAGATGTAGCTCTTTCCTGCCTGGACGGCTGAGACGGGCTGCACCGTCCACTCGACTCCGCGTCGCACCTCGGTCCGCTTCCACCCGGCGAGCAGCTGCTCGAACGAGTCGCCGCCGCCGGATTCGGGGCGACGACGGTTCGACCGCGGCATCGGCGTCAGTACCACCCGACGCGCTGGGAGTGGCCCCATGCGCCGCAGGGCGTGCCGTAGCGGCCGGAGATGTATCCCAGGCCCCAGGTGATCTGCGTGGCGGCGCTGGTCTCCCAGTCGGCGCCGGCGGAGGCCATCTTGTTCCCCGGCAGGGACTGTGGAATGCCGTACGCGCCACTGGAACGGTTGAGCGCGTTCACGCGCCACCCGGACTCCTTGTTCCACAGGGCGACGAGGCAGGCGAACTGATCGTCGCCCCAGCCACGCGCCAGCACCATCTCGTAGGCGATGGCCTGCGCGCTGCCCGGATCGGGGGTCACGAACGGCGGCTGCCAGCCCTTGGAGGAGGTCGGCTTGGCCGTGACCGACGGCGGGGGCGGGGGCGGGGGCTTCGGCTTGACGTAGACGGAGTACCCGCCGCGGTTCAGTGCCGGCGCCTCGGCGTCTTCAGCCGCCTCGGCGGCCGGAAGCGACTGGATGTCGTCGATCGAGCTCGCGTAGAGCGAGATGGCGGCGGGCTCGTCAGCGTTCGCCTCGGTGAGGGCGATGCCGGCAGGGCCGACATACGCGGCGGCGAAGCCCACGACCGCGAAGGCTGCGAACACGCTCAGCACACCACGTCGACGGGACCATCGCACCTGCGCAGCGGGGGGATGACGGGGCGCCGAGACCGGTGCATCCGCGAGGGTCGATACATCCCCGCGGCGCGCGTGCCGGGTCGGGATCAGCTCGTTTCCGGAAGTCACAGTGTCCCGAGTCTACCGGCCACTGGCTGGACATGCCATCCGAGGACGCCGTCGCCCGTCAGGAAACAGCCAGCATGACCTCGACCACGGCGTCCAAAACGGCATCCACCTGCACTTCTCGGTACCCGCCGCGCTGCATGCGGAACGCGACCGAGCGCACCTGCTCCACAGTCACCGACTCCCCCGTCTCCAGGAAGCGCGAGAGCTTGTCGGAGACCAGATCGACCTCGTCGATGCGGTATCCGTAGCGCAGCGACGAGACGCGGTCGAACCGGCGCCCGCGCGGACGCGAGAGCCGGTCCAGGATCTCCTGCGCGGTCTCGCGGGTGTGCCCCACCCACTCGGTGACCGCTCCCCGCGCGAGGGCGGCCTCGCGCTCACGCGCGGCGAAGGCGTCCTCGATGCGCCCGAGTGCGGCATCCACCGAGGCGATGGCGTAGCCGTGCCTGACGAGCGGAAACGCGGCGTGGCGCACGTCGGCGGCGGTGAGCGGCTCGCCGCCGGCCTCGAACGCCGTGCGGGCGCGCCTGAGGAAATCGTCGACGGCCGACTTGGCATAGCCCTTCTGGCGGCCGCGAGCTTCGGGAAACGCCGGCGCGGCCTGAGCGGACTCTGTCGTCATGATGTCACCAGCGGCGTGAAGAGGTAGAACAGCGCCAGGGCCGCCGCGGTCGACGGGAGGATCGAATCGAGCCGGTCGAGCACGCCGCCGTGTCCGGGTAGCCAGGAGCTCATGTCCTTGATGCCCAGATCGCGCTTGATCATGGACTCGCCGAGATCGCCCGCGGTCGCGGTCCCGAGGATGACCAGACCGAAGACAGCACCCATCCACCAGTCCAGGCCCAGCAGGAAGAGGGCGAGCAGCACGCCGACGATCACCGCCGCCAGCACGGCGCCGCCGAAGCCCTCCCACGTCTTCTTGGGGCTGATGCGCGGCGCCATCGGATGACGGCCGAACGCGACGCCGGCCGCGTAGGCCCCGGTGTCCGAGGCGACGGCCACGGCGATGAAGGCGAGCACCCACCACTCGCCGCCGTCCTGGACGAGGAGAACGACGCCCAAGCTCGCCAGGAACGGCACGTAGAGCTGGATGAAGCCGGTGATGAGGACGTCGCCGAGCACCGCGCCGTAGGTGCGACCATCGCGCGAGGCCATCTGCGCGACCAGGCGCCAGACCACGACGAATGCGAGCGCGACGAAGACCACGACCCAGTGCAGCCAGAGATCGAAGAAGTACGCCGAGACCACGATCACCGCGCCCGAGATGAGCTGCGGGATGAGGTCGATGCGCCGACCCGAGGCGATGAGGGCACGCGAGAACTCGAAGACACCCATGCCCACCGCGGCCAGCGCGAACACGAGGAACAGCCACTTGAAGAAGATCAGCGACGCGATGAGGACAGCGCCCGCCGTCAACCCGATCAGGGTGGCCACGATGAGGTCCCGGCCCGTGCGCGCCTTGATGCGCTCATTGGCCTCCTCGAACTCGGCGCGCGCATGTGCAACCTGGCTCTCGAACTCCGAGCGGGCGGCGCGCAGCTGAGCCTGCAGAGCAACTGGGGGATCTGCAGGGGCGCGTCGCGCGTCTGCGGCATCGCGCCGCGTCAACGGAACCTCGGGGACGGGCTGCCCGTCCCCGGGCGGTTCACCGGATGCGTCGGTCATGTGACCTCAGACCTCGAGCAGCTCTGCCTCTTTGCGCTTGAGCGCCTCGTCGATGGCATCGACGTGCGCGCGCGTGAGGGCATCGAGCTCTTTCTCTGCACGGTTGAGCTCGTCCTCGCCGATGTCGCTCTTGAGCGCGTCGAGATCGTCCTTCGTCTTGCGCCGGATGCCTCGCAAATGCACCTTGTGGTCTTCGCCCTTGGACCGCACGAGCTTGACGTACTCCTTGCGCCGCTCCTCCGTCAGCTCGGGCATCGTCACCCGCACGAGGTTGCCGTCGTTGGTCGGGTTCACGCCCAGGTTCGGGATGTCGCGGATCGCCTGCTCGATCGCCTTCAGCGCCGACTTGTCGTACGGCGTGATGATGAGCGACCGGGCTTCAGGGCTGTTGATCGAGGCGAGCTGCGCGAGCGGCGTCGGCGTGCCGTAGTAGTCCACCAGCACCTTCTGGAACAGCTGCGGGTTGGCACGCCCGGTGCGAACCGTCGCGAAGTCCTCCTTCGCAGCCTCGACGGCGCGATCCATGCGCGCTCCGGCATCGGCCAAGACGTCCGCGATCACAGTGTCTCCTTCATCGGAATGGGGCCTGCTCAGTCTACTCAGCGAGAAGGATCACGCCGTGACCAGCGTGCCGATCGATTCACCGAGAAGCGCGCGGGTGACATTGCCCGCCGGCTCCATGCCGAACACGCGCATATCCATCTTGTTGTCCATGCACAGGCTGAACGCCGTGGAGTCGACGACCTTCAGGCCCCGTTGCAGGGCATCGAGGTAGGTGATCCGGTCGATCTTGGTCGCCGAGGCATCCTTCTTCGGATCCGCGGTGTACACGCCGTCCACGCCGTTCTTTGCGACGAGCACCTCGTGCGCGTCGATCTCGAGCGCGCGCTGCGCGGCCACGGTGTCGGTGGAGAAGTAGGGAAGTCCGGCGCCGGCGCCGAAGATGACGACGCGCCCCTTCTCCATGTGCCGCTCGGCCCGGCGCGGGATGTACGGCTCGGCGACCTGGGTCATCGAGATCGCAGACTGCACGCGGGTGGCGGCGCCGGCCTGCTCGAGGAAGTCCTGAAGGGCGAGGGCGTTCATCACGGTGCCGAGCATGCCCATGTAGTCGGCACGGCCGCGATCCATCCCGCGCTGGCTCAGCTCGGCGCCGCGGAAGAAGTTGCCCCCTCCGACGACGACTGCGATCTCGACGCGATCGACCGCTGCGGCGATCTCTCGGGCCATCTGGCTCACGACATCGGGGTTGACGCCGAGCCGGCCCCCTCCGAACGCTTCACCCGACAGCTTCAGGAGGACGCGACGGCGCCCGGTGGTCTCAGTGATCACGACGATCCTCTCGTTGACGACAAACTATCGAAGGGCATGAGAAAAGGCCCGCATCGGAAACCGATGCGGGCCTTTTCAGGGCCTCAGGCGCCGACCTTGAAGCGGGCGAAGCCCGTGAGGGTCAGACCCGCGTCCTTGGCGACCTGCGCCACGGACAGCTTGTTGTCCTTGGCGTAGTCCTGGTCGAGCAGGGAGACCTGCTTGAAGAACGCGTTCACGCGGCCCTCGACGATCTTCGGCAGGGCGGCCTCGGGCTTGCCCTCGTTGCGCGAGATCTCGGTGACGATCTCACGCTCCTTGTCGACGTCGGCCTCGGGGACCTCGTCGCGCGACAGGTACGACGGGTTCGCGAACGAGATGTGCTGCGCCAGGCTGCGAGCAGTCTCGGCGTCCTCGCCCGAGTAGGCCAGGACCACGCCGACCTGCGGCGGCAGGTCCTTGCTGGTCTTGTGCAGGTAGATCTCGAAGTGGTCGCCCGAGAGGGTGCGCACACGACGCAGTTCGACCTTCTCGCCGATGATCGCGGCCTCGTCGTCGATCAGCTGGGCGACGGTCTGCGAACCGGCGGGAGCCGCGAGAGCGGCCTCGACCGAGTCGACGGCGGCGGCGGCCGCGGCATCCGCGACCTTGTCGGCCAGGGCGATGAAGCGGTCGTTCTTGGCGACGAAATCGGTCTCGCACGCGAGCTCGATCAGCGTGACCTTGCCGGCCGTCTCGCGAGCGGCGACGAGGCCCTCGCTGGTGGAACGGTCGGCGCGCTTGGCATTGCCCTTCGCGCCCTTGAGGCGCAGGATCTCGACGGCCTTCTCGACGTCGCCGTCGGCCTCTTCGAGAGCCTTCTTCGTGTCGACCATGCCGGTGCCGAGCTGGTCGCGCAGCGCCTTGATGTCGGCGATCGTGAAGTTTGCCATGGGTGGCGGCTCCTTGATTGTGGTGAGGTGGGATGCCTCGGCGGGACCGCTCCGAGCGCTCAGGTCCGGTGCGATCCCGCCGAGGCGGAGTTCAAACGGCGGAGCCGTTACTTGACGGGCTCGGCCTCGACCTCGGCGGTCTCGTCTGCAGCTACCTCTTCGGTTGCGGCGGGGGCTTCCTCGGCAGTGGGCTCGACGACCTCGGCCTCGGCGGCGGGCTCGGCCTCAGCGGCGGGCTCCGCCTCAGCGGCGGGCTCGGCCTCAGCGGCGGGCTCTGCCTCGGCGGCGGCCTCGGCCGGCGCACCCTGCTCGAGCAGCTCGCGCTCCCAGTCGGCGAGGGGCTCGGCGTCGGCCGACTCCTCGGTGGGCTGGTGGCGCTGGATGAGGCCCTCGGCCGCGGCGTCGGCGATGATGCGCGTGAGCAGGCTCACCGAGCGGATCGCGTCGTCGTTGCCGGGGATCGGGTACTGGAACTCGTCCGGGTCGGCGTTGGTGTCGAGGATGCCGATGACCGGGATGCCGAGCTTCGTGGCCTCGTTGACCGCGAGGTGCTCGCGCTTCGCGTCGATGACCCAGATCGCGGACGGCGTCTTCTGCAGGTTGCGGATACCGCCGAGCGACTTGTGGAGCTTGTCCAGCTCGCGCTTCTTGATGAGCAGTTCCTTCTTGGTGAAACCGCTCGCAGCCGGGTCCTCGAAGTTGAGCTCCTCGAGCTCCTTCATGCGCGCGAGGCGCTTGGACACCGTCTGGAAGTTGGTGAGGAGGCCACCGAGCCAGCGCTGGTTCACGTAGGGCTGGCCGACGCGGGTCGCCTGCTCGGCGACGATCTCCTGGGCCTGCTTCTTGGTGCCGACGAAAAGGATGGTGCCGCCGTGGGCGACGGTCTCCTTGACGAACTCGTACGCCTTGTCGATGTACGTCAGCGACTGCTGCAGGTCGATGATGTGGATGCCGGAGCGCTCGGTGAGGATGAAGCGCTTGACTTTCGGGTTCCACCGGCGGGTCTGGTGCCCGAAGTGGACGCCGCTGTCGAGCAGCTGGCGAATCGTGACGACGGCCATGGCCGTTCTCCTGTTCTGGCGCTCGCGCGCCTCTTGCGGTTGTGTTCGCGCCGGTGAAGTCCGGCGAGCCTGGTGCCCGGCACACGCCCGCTCGCAGATCATCTGCAAGACCGTTGGGAGTGGATGCCGCATCGCGGAGTCCGAGGACGTTCGCGGTGCTCTGGGCACGCGGAGTCACCCCGACGAGCGGGGTGCGGATCCAGTGTATCAGCGACTTCTCCCCCGCGTGCCCTGCCGGGAGCCCGTCCACCGCCGAGTGAACGGCTCCCTCTCGGGCACCCGAACGGTGCGAGCGTGGGGGGATGCCAACAGATCACGTCGATTCACACGCGCGGAGAGCCGTCGCGACGGTCGTCCTCGCGATGCTGCTCGCTCTCACCGGCCCCGGCCCTGCCGCAGGGGCGCAGCAGCCGCGGCCGGATGATCCGCGATCGACGAAGACGTGGTCGTGGCCGGTCGAACCGCCGCACGTCGTGCACCCGTACGAAGCGCCCGCCCACCGGTACGCACCCGGGCACCGGGGCATCGACCTTCGGTCGACGAGCGCCCGAGTCGCGGTGCTCGCGCCGGCGGACGGATCCGTGGCCTTCGCGGGGATGGTGGCGGGCCGGCCCGTCCTCACCATCGATCACGGAGACGGACTGGTCACGACGCTGGAGCCGCTCGAGACCGTGCTCACGCCCGGCACGAGCGTGTCCCGGGGAGAGGAGGTCGGCACCATCGCGCTCGGCGGGCACGCCGAGCCGGGCACAGTGCATTTCGGCGTGCGCCTGCACGGCGAGTACATCAATCCGCTGCTCCTGCTGGGGGGAATCCCCCGAGCCGTGCTGCTGCCCTGCTGCTGAGCGGTCGTCTATGCCCGGGGATGCGCCAGCCGGTAGCTCGCCGCGAGACGCTCGGTCGACACGTGCGTATATATCTGGGTGGTCCCGAGACTGGCGTGTCCGAGGATCTCCTGCACCGCACGCAGATCGGCACCGCCGTCGAGGAGGTGCGTGGCTGCGGAGTGCCGGAGCGCATGCGGGCCGACCGTCGCGCCGAGCTCGGTCGCGAGTGCGCGCGACACGACGTCGTAGACAGCCCGTGGTCCGAGACGTCCGCCACGTGCGCCGAGGAACACGGCCGTCGTCGCTCCGCCGGTCGTGTCACCGCGTCGCGCCACGAGAGCGGGGCGGCCGCGGACGAGGTAGGCGTCGAGAGCGCGCGCCGCTGCTCCCCCGAACGGGACGGTCCGCTCCTTCGAGCCCTTGCCCCAGACCCGGGCGGTCCGGCGGTCGCGGTCGAGGTCTCCCAGATCGAGTCCGCAGAGTTCGGAGACACGCACCCCCGCGCCATACAGGAACTCCAGCAGAGCGTGATCGCGCAACGCGAGCGGGTCCCCTTCCGCAGCCGTCGCAGCGTAGCGCTCCATGATGCCCGTCAGCGCGTCGGCGGTCGCCACCTTCGGCAGCGTCGTGCCGCGTTTCGGCGACACCATGCGCAGACTGGGGTCCTGTTCGATGACGCCTTCCTCCAGGGCCCAGCTGAAGAACCCCCGGGCCGAGGAGGTTCGCCTCGCGATCGTCGAGCGCGCGTCGCCGCGCTGCGTCGCCTGCCACAGCCACTCCCGCAGACGCTCCAAGTCGAGGTCGACGATCTCGAGGTCGCCGACGGCATCGGCGAGGTCAGCCAGGTCCGCACGGTAGGCGCGGACCGTCGCGGGCGAGAGTCTGCGCACCTGCGCGAGATGTTCGGCGTACGCCGCTGCAGCCTCCCCGATCCTCATGGGATCAGCTTGCCTCTCCTCGAACCGGTCCCACTCACGACGCTCCGCCGTCGCCCGGGACGAAGCCACGAGCCTCCTCCCCAGGGCCGCTGTCGTGGCCGCGCTGAACGGATGTCCTGCCTTGCGTCATCGGGATGTCGCATCGGCGCCACGATGCCCCTATGGCACAGAAGGATGCGCTCGGGCGCGACGGCGAGCTGCGCGCCGCACGCTACCTCGAGGAGAACGGGTATGAAGTCCTGGCCCGAAACTGGCGCTGCCGGGCCGGCGAGATCGACCTGGTCGTCGCGAGCAGCGACCACATCGTCGTCGTGGAGGTGAAGACACGGCGCGGCGAAGGATTCGGGCATCCTTTCGAGGCGATCGACGCCCGCAAACGCGCCCGCCTGTGGCGGCTCGCCGCCGCATGGACGGCCGCGAACCGCGACGCGGTGCAGGGACGCCGGCTGCGCATCGACGCGATCGGCCTGACAGGGCCGGATCCGCGAACAGCGCGTCTCGAGCACCTCGTCGACGTGGAGGTGCCGTGAGCATCGCGCGCACGTGGGCCGTCGCACTCGTGGGCGCTGAGGGCGAGCGCGTCGAAGTCGAGGCCGACCTGTCCAATCAGACACCGGACTTCAAGATCATCGGTCTGCCCGACAAGGCACTCGGTGAGGCCGTACAGCGGGTCCACAACGCGTGCGCGAACAGCGGCATCCCCCTCCCTCGGCGTCGTCTCACCGTGAACCTGTCGCCGGCGAGCCTGCCGAAGCAGGGTTCGGGGTTCGACGTGGCGATCGCGATCGCTGCACTTGCGACCGAGCTGCCGATGGATGCCTCCTCCGTCGCGCGAACGGTGCATCTGGGCGAGCTGGGGCTCGACGGACGTCTGCGTCCGATACCCGGGATCCTGCCGGCGGTCATCGCCGCAGCGCGCGCCGGACACACCCGCGTCGTGGTGCCCTGGGCCAACCAGGCCGAAGCCGGCCTCGTGGGCGGCGTGGAGGTGATCGGCGCCGTCAATCTGGCCCAGGTGGCGGCCGGCCACGGCGCGGACGTCGAGGTGCCCGACGAGGATCCCGTGGCGCTTCCCGTCGACGAATCGACGCCACCGGCACCGCCCGACCTCGCCGAGGTGATCGGGCAGCGCGAGGCCGTCGACGCGCTCATCGTCGCCGCTGCCGGTGGGCACCACCTGCTCATGTGCGGTCCTCCGGGCGCCGGCAAGACCATGCTCGCGCGGCGTCTGCCCGGGATCCTGCCCGACCTCGACCACGCCGCCGCACTCGCGAGCGCCTCGATCCGCAGCCTGACGGGGGCACGGGTCACCGAGCTGTCGGTGACCCCACCGTTCGAGGCCCCGCACCACAGCGCGAGTGTCGCTGCGCTCGTCGGCGGCGGCTCGCGCACGGTCCGTCCCGGTGCGATCGCCCGCGCAACCGAAGGTGTGCTGTTCCTCGACGAGGCGGGAGAGTTCCAGGCGAGCGCACTCGACGCGCTGCGCCAGCCCCTCGAGAGCGGCTCGATCACCATTCACCGTTCAGGCACGAGCGCGCAGTTCCCGGCCCGTTTCCAGCTGGTGCTCGCGACGAACCCCTGCCCGTGCGGCGACTACGGCATCCGCGGCGGGACGTGCACCTGTCCCCCGGCGGCGATCCGTCGCTACCTCGGACGGCTGTCGGGGCCGCTCCTGGATCGGATCGACATCGAGCTGACCCTCGCCCGCGTCTCGGTCGCCCAACGTGAACTCGGCAGCGCCGCGACGACCACCGCGCAGGCACGAGTCCGCGTCGCGGAGGCGCGCGCCCGCACCGCACGGCGTCTCGCCGACACACCGTGGCGCCTCAACGCCCAGGTGCCCGGCGGGTGGCTGCGCGAGGGCCCGAACGCGCCGTCGCCGTCGGTGCGACGACCTCTCGATGCCGCCCTCCACCGTGGCGCCCTCACCCTGCGCGGCTATGACCGCGTCCTGCGAGTGGCCTGGTCGCTCGCCGATCTCGCCGGTCATCCCCAGCTCAGCGCAGACCAGGTCGGCCGGGCGCTCTATCTCAAGAAGGGAATCGCCCTATGACCCGCATCGACCTCTCGGCCGGGACCGCCCGACGCGTTCTCGGTCCGCTTCGTGCCGTCGACGAGTCCGATGACGACGTGGCCGAGCGCTTCGCGACGGCGATATGGTCGCATCTGGTCGAACCGGGCGACTCCGCAGCGGGGAGGCTGGTGGGCGGACTCGGCGCCGTGCAGGCCCTGCGCGTGATCGCGGAAGGGGCGTGGGCGGACGCCGTCGATCCCCGGGACATCGTCGAGGGCAGCAAGAGATGGTTGCCGCGGCTCGACCCCGAGGCCATCACACATGGGCTGCAGACCGCAGGCCGAGCAGGCGCTGCCCTGATCACGAGGGCGGATCAGGCATGGCCGCGCCAACTGGACGATCTCGACGCACACTCACCGCTCTGCCTGTGGGTGCGGGGCGATCCCACCGTGCTCACGCGGCTCCAGCCGTCGGTCGCCATCGTCGGCGCCCGTGCGGCGACATCGTACGGAGAGCATGTGGCCCTCGAGCTCGCGGCCGACCTGGCGGGCGGCGGGATCCCCGTCGTCTCGGGCGGCGCCTACGGGATCGACGGCGCCGCGCATCGCGCCGCGTTGCGATCCGGCGGCATGACGGTGGCTCTCTCAGCAGGGGGTGTGGACCGCGCCTATCCGGCCGGGAATGCCGACCTCATCGATCGCGTGGCCTCCACCGGTGCCGTCGTGAGCGAGGTGCCGTGCGGCTCCGCACCGACCAAGTGGCGCTTCCTTCAGCGCAATCGTCTTATCGCCGCCCTCTCCGAGGCGACCGTCGTCGTCGAGGCGGGCTGGCGCAGTGGTTCGCTCAATACCGCCGGGCATGCCGCCGCCCTCTCCCGGCCGCTGGGTGCCGTTCCCGGCCCGATCACCTCCGCGGCCTCGGCGGGAACGCATCGCCTGCTGCGGGAGTACGGCGCGCAGTGCATCACGAGCGCGGACGACGTTCGCGATCTGCTCGGGATCAGCCCGATGCCGGCGCCCGCCGCCGTGGGGGCGCACCCGCAGACCGACGACACGACCCGGGTGCGTGATGCCCTGAGCGTGCGCGGCTGGCGGGCATCGTCCGACATCGCGCGGCGCGCGGGAATGGCGACCGAGGATGTGGAGGCGATCCTCGGCCTGCTGAGCCTGGAGGGTGCCGCCGCTCGTGGGCCGGCCGGCTGGCGCCTGGCGCCGACCGGAAAGTGAGGCGGCCTGTTCGCGCGGCGCTCAGGTGTCGAGCGAGAGCTCCTCAGGCAGGTGGAAGTCCCGCCGCTGGAGCTCTTCGACGTTGACGTCCTTGAACGTCAGCACGCGAACGGCCTTGACGAACCGGTCGGCGCGGTAGATGTCCCACACCCAGACGTCGGTCATCGAGATCTCGAAGTAGAAGTCGTGCTCAGTGTCCTTGCGCACGACGTTGACCTCGTTCGCGAGGTAGAACCGCCGCTCGGTCTCGATCACGTACTGGAACTGCGAGACGACGTCGCGGTACTCGCGGTACAGCGCGAGCTCGAGCTCACGGTCGTAGTCTTCGAAGACTTCGTCATCCATGGTGAGTCCATCCTATGGGCGCGGCGCGGCGACGCGGACCCCGGGGCTCGCGTTCGCACGGTGATCAGAAGAGAGTGGGCGCGTCCGCGATGGACCACGAGGCTCGGTGGTGCGAGCTGATGCCGTGCGCGCGGATCGCCTCGCGGTGGTCCGGGCTCGCATAGCCCTTGTTCCGCGCCCAGTTGTACGCCGGAAGCTCATCGTGCAGCTCGGTCATGAGGGCGTCGCGCGCCACCTTGGCGATGACGGATGCCGCGGCCGCCGATGCGCAGTCGCGGTCCGCCTTGATGACCGGCGTCACCCGCAGGCCGGCAGCCCCGGCCGCCGAAATGTAGTCGTAGTTGCCGTCGAGGATCGACGATGGCGTCCTCGGGAACCACGCCGTGCGCACGCAGATCGGCCAGCGCGCGGATCGCGGCGAGACCGAGCGCTCGCATGATGCCGATCTCGTCGATCTCGGCGGAGCTCGCCCAGCCGACCGCGCTCGCCGCGACCCACGACGAGGCGCGCGCGGCGACTCCCGCGCGGTGATGCTCCGGGACGAGCTTCGAGTCGCGCAGTCCCTGCGGGATCCGGCGCCGCGCGCCCGGCGCATCGATGACGGCGGCCCCGACGGCGACCGGGCCCGCCAGAGCGCCGCGGCCGACCTCGTCGCAGGCGATGACGATGGCGTGCTCGCGCAGGAGCCGGCGCTCGAGTGTCAGGCGAGGCTCCACCACTGTCATGACGCGGGCTGCTCCGCTTCGGTGTCCGGCACGCCCGAGAAGACCTCGTGATGGAAGTCGAGCGCGCCGAACCGGTCGAACGGCCAGGTCACCAGGAACGCCCGTCCGACGACGTTCTCGATGGGCACGAACCCGTTGCCGGGCTGGTCCACGTTGTACCGCGAGTCCTTCGAGCGGTAGCGATTGTCGCCGAGGACCCACAGGCTGCCTTCCGGCACGACGATGTCGAACGGATCGCCCGAGGCGGCGGATTCGCCGGTCGGGACCTTGATGTAGTCGGCCTCGTCGATCGGGACGCCGTTGACGGTGAGCTGGCCGATCGCGTTGCAGCAGACCACGTGGTCGCCGGGGACGCCGATGATCCGCTTGACGAGGTGGTCGTCGCTGTCGGGGGCGGACAGGCCCACGAGCGCCAGCGTCCAGTCGATCGCCTCGATCACGGGCGGACGCGCCGGCTCGGTGTTGGGCGGCAGCCAGCCGCCCGGATCCTGGAAGACGACGATGTCGCCACGGTCGTACCCGCCGAAGTCCGGCGTGATCTCGTCCACCAGGATGCGGTCGTCGATGTGGAGCGTGTCCTCCATCGACCCGGAGGGGATGTAGAAGGACCGCACCAGAAAGGTCTTCACCAGGAACGACACGAGTACGGCGATCAGGATGATCACGACGACGTCCCGGAGGAACGAGACCCACCCGCGCCGACGCCGGCGCACGGCCGCGGCATCCGACACGGAAGCGGGCGCCTGTTCGGCGGAGGCCGTCTTCTCGGTCGTCATGAGGATCCTTCACCGGCGCACCGCGTGTCGGAGGGCCTCAGTAAAGGTTCGCACATTCCGGCGCCGGCGTTGCCCCGCGGCGAGGATCGGCGGGACCGGGCGAACGACGAAGCCCCGGACCGCGTGGTCCGGGGCTTCGTGAAGAGGAGAACTCAGTTCTCGCGCTTCTCCTTGATCTTGGCCTTCTTGCCGCGGAGGTTGCGCAGGTAGTAGAGCTTCGCGCGACGCACGTCGCCGCGGGTGACGACCTCGATGTGGTCGATCACGGGGCTGTGCACCGGGAAGGTGCGCTCGACACCCACCTGGAAGCTGATCTTGCGGACGCAGAACGTCTCGCGCACACCGTCACCCTGAGCGCCCGATGACGACGCCCTGGAACACCTGGATACGGGAGCGGTTGCCTTCGGTGATGTTGACGTGCACCTTGACGGTGTCGCCGGGGCCGAAGACGGGGATGTCGGAACGCAGCGATGCTGCGTCGACGGAGTCGAGGATCTGCATGATCTTTTCTCTCTGCGGCCGCCACAGGTCGACCGCGGGAAGTAATGGAAAGGAGTGTGTGTACCCGAGGCCGGCGACGAGAAGCCGTCCGGCTGATTCCCCTGAGGCAGAACCTGGTCAGGGCACAAAGATCCATTCTGCCATGGATGCCGTGCCCGGCCAAAACGGATCAGGACGCGTTGCGGCGCTGATTCTCGCTCAGGATGATCACCGGCTGCTCCGCCGCCTGAGGACGCTCCTCGGCTGCGGGGATGTATGCCTGGCCGTCGGCGGTGTGGAGCACCAGCCGCGACGGCTTCGCCTCGCTCCACAACTCCCAGAGGGCAAGCCAGAACATGCTGAGACCCGCGACGACGGCGACCACCAGGGTCGGCCACCACCAGGACTCGTTGAAGAACCCGAGCGCGATCACGAGCACATGCCATAGCGAGAAGCCCGCGACATCCCACCACGACACAGCCCGATGCGCGCGCACCGTGCCACGAGCCCGCACCAGCAGAGTGAGCAGCAGCTGCCACAGGAAGACGCCGGGGATCGCAATGAAGAGGACCCACAGGAAGGCCCAGCCGCCGGCACCGGCGACGGCCCAGCCGACGAGGAGCCACAGCGGCAGGACGAACGCGGCCGGAATCATCCAGCCGAAGAATCCCCGTCGAAGCCACATGCCTTGAATGGTACGCCGCTGCGGGGCGTCTGTGACCCCTGGACGACGCCGCGGAGCATCCTCACAGCCGCCGGGCCGGACGTCCGCCACAATGGAGAGGACGAGAGGAAGACGGATGATCGAGCTGCGCACACCGGCCGAGATCGAGGCGATGCGGCCGGCGGGGCGATTCGTCGCCGAGACGCTGGCGACCCTGCGCGACGAGACGAAGGTGGGGACCAACCTGCTTTCGATCGACCGCCGCGCGCACGATCTGATTCGCCGGGCAGGAGCCGAGTCCTGCTACATCGACTACCACCCGTCGTTCGGTGCGAGCCCGTTCGGCAAGGTCATCTGCACCTCGGTCAACGACGCCGTCCTGCACGGTCTCCCTTTCGACTACGCGCTGCGCGACGGCGACCTGGTCTCGCTCGACTTCGCCGTCTCGGTCGACGGCTGGGTTGCAGACTCTGCCGTCTCGTTCGTCGTCGGCACACCCCGGGACGAGGATCTGGCGATCATCGACACCACGCGAGCGGGCGTTGGATGCCGCGATCGCGGCCGCCTCTGTCGGGCAACCGCATCGGCGACATCTCCGCGGCCATCGCGGCGGTCTCGCACGGCGACGGCTACGCGATCAACACCGACTTCGGCGGGCATGGCGTGGGCCGCATCATGCACGGCGACCCCCACATCCCCAACGACGGCAAGGCCGGGCGCGGCTATCCGCTGCGTGCGGGCCTGGTCGTCGCCCTCGAGCCGTGGCTTCTGCAGACGACTGATCAGCTCATCACCGACCCGGACGGCTGGACTCTGCGGTCCGCCGACGGCTCACGCGGAGCGCACTCCGAGCACACCATCGCCATCACCGCAGACGGTCCGGTCGTGCTGACCGACCGCTCCTGGCTGGGCGTGGACTGACCTCAGCGCGTCGACTCCGCCGCCGGACCCAGTACCGCCGCTGACCGCGCGGGCAGCCGGACGCATGCCGGCGTCCCGCGAGACTCGCGGATCCGTCGCGAACAGCATGGGGCGATCATCACCCGCGGGCAGCGCGACATCGCCGTCGGAGAAGTTCACCAGGATCTCCACCGATCCCTGGACCAGGCGGAACCACCGCGCGTCTTCGTCCGCCGAGGCGGAGAGGGCGCGGAAGTCGTGCGCCGTGAAGGCCGGCTCGGCTCGGCGGAGCGCGATGAGGTCGCGGTACATCGAGAGCAGCCGGGCGTGGGCGGCGGCATCCTTCTCCTCCCACCGAGCTTGGACCCCTGGAACGTCTGAGGGTCCTGGGGGTCGGGAACCGTCGACTCGTCCCAGCCCATGCGCACGAACTCCGCCTTGCGGCCCTGGGCCGTCGCCTCCCCGAGCTCAGGCTCGGGGTGCGACGTGAAGAACTGCCACGGCGTGCGTGCGCCCCATTCCTCTCCCATGAACAGCATCGGCGTGAACGGTGCGAGCACCGTGAGCACGGCGGCGATGGCGAGGCCCGCCTTCATCGAGGGTCTGCGAGAGGCGGTCCCCCGCGGCCCGATTGCCGATCTGGTCGTGGTCCTGCGCGAAGGTGACCAGGCGCCAGGTCGGGATCCGGGGATCGATCGGGCGCCCGTGCGCACGATCGCGGAACGACGACCACGTGCCGTCGTGGAAGAAGCCACGGGTGGACGCTTTCACCAGAGCCCCCAGCGGGGCGAAGTCGGCGTAGTAGCCCGATGTCTCACCTGTCAGCGCGACGTGGAGCGCATGGTGGTAGTCGTCGCTCCACTGCGCGGTCAGGCCGTAGCCTTCTGCCTCGCGCGCGGTGATGAGCGTGGGGTCGTTGAGATCCGATTCCGCGATCAGGGTGAGCGGCCGGCCCACGTGGCCGCTCAATGCGTCGACGGCTTCCGCGAGTTCCTGCAGGATGTGCGGATCGCGCGCGTCGCGCAGCGCGTGCACCGCGTCCAGTCGCAGACCGTCCACGTGGAAGTCACGCAGCCACATGAGCGCGTTGTCGATGACGAACCGGCGCACCTCGTCCTCGTCGAAGTCCACCGACGAGCCCCAGGTGTTCGACTCGGCGTCGCGCAGGTACGGCCCGTACTCCGGCAGGTAGTTCCCGCTCGGACCGAGATGGTTGTAGACGACGTCCTGGATCACCGCGAGTCCTGCGACGTGGCAGGCGTCGACGAAGCGCTGGTAGGCCTCGGGGCCGCCGTACTCCTCGTGGACGGCGTACCAGAGGACGCCGTCGTAGCCCCAGTTGTGGACCCCGTTGAAGGCATTGACCGGCAGCAGCTCGACGAAGTCGATCCCCAGCTCGACGAGATGTCCCAGCCGCTCGATCGCGGCGTCCAGGGTTCCCTGGGGCGTGAACGTGCCGATATGGAGCTCGTAGATCGACACCTCCCGCAAGCTGCCTGCCCGTCCAGGCGACGTCGCGCCAGGTGTGACGGCCGTGGTCGAACACGGCGCTCAGCCCGTGCACCCCGTGCGGCTGGCGACGTGAGCGGGGGTCGGGGCGCGCCGCTGCGGCCCCGTCGAGCACGAAACCGTACTCGGCGCCGTGGTCGAGCTCGACGTGCCGAGTGCCACCAGCCGCCGGTCGCGGCTGTGAGGGGAAGGTCGACGTCCACCCCGGCGACGCGAAGCTTCACGCGTCCCCGCGCGCGGCGCCCAGACCGACGGTGTCACGATTCCTCCGGGACGAGCAGCGCGACCGGGTAGCGGTCGAGCAACTGGGCGAGCCGGATCGGCCCATCGAAGGACCGTCCGGTGAAGGCGTCGGTCGCAGGGCCGGCATGCCTCAGCACAGTGGTGTCCTCCCACCTCTCGTCGTGTCCGTCGCCGCGGCGCGCGAGCCCGACGGGGAGCCGGGTGGCGACGACCAGCGCCCCACCGCGATCGGCAGCGACGGCGTGATGTGCTGCCGGGCCCACGACGGTCGCCGGCAGATAGCGCGTGAACAGGTCGGGGCGATCGCGGCGAAGGCGAAGCGTGCGGGCAGTCACGAGCAGCTTGGCAGCGCCCGTTCGGTCGATCGCCGGGAGCTCCCCCGCATCGAGGCGCGCAAGGAGTCGACGACGCTCGTCGAAGTCGACCGCTCGCCGGTTGTCAGGGTCGACGAGACTCCGCTCCCAGAGCTCGCTGCCCTGGTACACGTCGGGCACCCCGGGACCGGCCAGCTGCAGCACCTTGGCCGAGAGCCCGTTCGACCATCCCGCCGGCTCCACCTCGGCCACGAACGAATCGATCAGCGAAGACACCCCGACGTCGTCGAACACCGCGTCCACGAGTGCGTGCATCCTCTCCTCGAAGGCCCGATCCGGGGCGAGCCAGGCCGTCGCCTCGCCGGCCTCGCGGGCTGCCTTCTCGGCATAGGCGTGCAGACGCTCCCGAGATGCCGGCCATGCGCCCACGATCGCCTGCCACAGGAGGGCATCAAACGGTCCGTGACCGGTGGTCGCGGCATCCCGCAGCGCCTGCAGGACCTCCGTCCAGCGGTGGGGCATCTCGGCGAGCACGGAGAGTCGGGCCCGCACGTCCTCGCCGCGCTTGGTGTCGTGAGTGGACAGCGTGGTCATGGTCAGCGGCCAGCCGGCGTGGCGGAGCGCCTGCCGTGCGTGGAACTCGTCCACCGATACCGCGAACTGCGACGGGTCGGCGCCCACCTCTGTCAGCGTGCCCAGCCGCGTGGCCCGATAGAACGCCGTGTCCTCGACGCCTTTGGCCATGACCATCCCGCTCGTCTGCTGGAAGCGCAGCGCGGCAGGGTGGTCGGGGTCGGACAGCGCCGGAAGCAGTTCGTCGACGACGCGCACCAGATCGGGCCGGTGCGCGCGCACCTCCGTCGCCGCGGATTCGAGATGCTCGGCACCCGCGGGGAGGTAGGAGCGGTAGACGGGGAACCGCGCGAGCAGTTCGACGACGGCGTCCTCGCCCTCCGCATCGCCCTCCACCGACAGTTCCCGCGCGAGGCGGCGGACCTCGGAGCGGAGGATGCCCGCCGCGATGCCGCGCTTCGTCGCCACGATGAGCTCCTCCCACGGCACCGCCGGCGGGAGTCCGGTGCTCTGCCGCAGCTCGGCGTCGAGGCGATCGAGTGCGGGCTCGCCCGCGGGATCGATCAGCACCCGGTCGATCTCGGCCAGTGCGTCGTAGCCCGTGGTGCCGTCGGCCGCGAAGAACTGCGGCAGCACCTCGCCGCGTTCGAGGATCTTCTCGACGAGGACGTAGGCCCCGCGCGTCAGCTGATCCAGGCGATCCAGGTAGCCGACCGGATCGCGCAGGCCGTCGGGGTGGTCCACTCGCAGCCCATCCACGAGTCCGTCGGCGAACCAGGAGGCGATCTGGGCGTGAGAGGCGTCGAAGACCTCCGAGTCCTCGACGCGAAGCGCCGCAAGCGTCGACACGCCGAAGAATCGCCGGTAGTTGAGGTCGTCTGCCTCGCGGCGCCAATCCATCAGCTCGTAGTGCTGGCGCGCGTGCACCTCGAGCACGCCCTCTTCCTCGGCGGCCTCGACGACGGTGCCTGGTGCGAGCGGAAAGCGGTGATCGTGGTAGCGCAGGCAGCCGCCCTCGATCCGCAGCGCCCCGGAGGCCGCGGCATCCGCCAGCGTTTCGCCCAGCACGGGCACGCGCACCTTGCCGCCGCCGAACTCCCAGTCGACGTCGAAGGCCCCCGCGTGAGGAGAGGACCGTCCGTATGCGAGCACGTCCCACCACCACGCGTTCTCTTCAGGATGCTGAATGCCGACATGGTTGGGGACGATGTCGACCAGGATGCCGAGTCCTGCGTCGTGGAGCGCACGGGATGCCCTCACCAGAGCCTCGCGTCCGCCGCGAGCAGGGTCGACCGAACCGGGATCGGCGACGTCGTAGCCGTGGTCGGAGCCGCTCGTCGCCGTGAGGATGGGCGAGAAGTACGCCCAGTCGACGCCGAGCGCCGCGAGATAGTCGGTAAGGGCCGCCGCATCGTCCAGCGTGAACGACGACCGGATCTGCAGCCGGTACGTGGAGCGCGGGATTCTCCTGTCCGCCATGTCGACGTCTCTCAGCGGCTGAGCTCAGGCCTGGGGGCGGCGCCGGGCACCTCGTCGCTCGACGCGGCCGCGTTGGCGACGAGCGACGCCGCGACCGAGTGGTCGATCTCGGGTTCCGGAGCCTCGTGCTCCCGCAGCACGATGAGCGAACGCCCCTGCAGCCGTACGGTGTGCCCCGGCTCGATGGGGTCCGCGTCGGCCTGCTCGCCCGCTGTGTCGACGACGACATCCCACTTCGGGCTGAACTCCACCTCCGGGATCACGAAGTCCACGACGTCGTCGCCCGCGTTGAACAGGACGATGAAGTGATGGTCGGAGATCTCCTCGCCCCGGCGATCGCGCTCGCGGATGCCGCCGCCGTTGAGGAACACGCTGACCGCCCGGCCGAAGCCGGAGTCCCAGTCCTCAGGCTGCATCTGGGTGCCGTCGGGGCGACCCCAGATGATGTCGGGGATCGGCGCGCCTTCTTCACGGCGGACGGGCCTGCCGTCGAAGAAGCGGCTGCGACGGAACGTGGGATGCTGCCGTCGCAGGCGCGCGAGCGCTGCGGTGAACTCGACCAGCGGCTGATCCGCCGTCTCCCAGTTCACCCACGTGATCTCGTTGTCCTGCGCGTATCCGTTGTTGTTGCCGTTCTGGGTCCGACCGAGCTCGTCTCCGTGGAGCAGCATCGGCACGCCCTGGGAGAGCATGAGCGTCGCGATGAAATTGCGCTGCTGGCGCGCGCGGAGACTGAGGATCTCGGGGTCCTCGGTCGGACCTTCGACGCCGAAGTTGGTCGAGCGGTTGTGCGACTCACCGTCGTTGTTGTCTTCCCCGTTGGCCTCGTTGTGCTTGTCGTTGTACGAGACGAGATCCCTCAGGGTGAAGCCGTCATGGGCGGTGACGAAGTTGATGGAGGCCACAGGCCGGCGACCGGAGTGCTCGTACAGGTCCGCTGAGCCCGTCAGGCGTGAGGCGAATTCGCCCAGCGTGGAGGGCTCGCCCCGCCAGAAGTCGCGCACCGTGTCGCGGTACTTGCCGTTCCATTCCGTCCACTGGGGTGGGAAGTTGCCCACCTGGTATCCGCCCGGGCCCACGTCCCACGGCTCGGCGATGAGCTTCACCTGCGAGACCACCGGATCCTGCTGCACGAGTTCGAAGAAGGTCGCCAGCTTGTCGACCTCGTAGAACTCCCGGGCGAGCGTCGAGGCCAGATCGAAGCGGAAGCCGTCCACGTGCATGTCGAGCACCCAGTAGCGCAGCGAGTCCATGATGAGCTGCAGGGTGTGCGGGTTGCCGACATTGAGACTGTTGCCCGTGCCCGTGTAGTCGGTGTAGAAGCGCTTGTCGCTGTCTTCCAGGCGGTAGTAGGCCTCGTTGTCGATTCCGCGCATCGACAGTGTCGGTCCGAGATGGCTGCCCTCGGCGGTGTGGTTGTAGACGACGTCGAGGATGACCTCGATGCCGGCGGCGTGCAGGGCCTTCACCATGCCTTTGAACTCCTGCACCTGCTCGCCCCGCTCGCCGCTGGCGGCGTAGGTGTTCTGCGGGGCGAAGAAGGCGATGGTGTTGTAGCCCCAGTAGTTCGAGAGGCCCTTCTCCTCGAGGACGGAGTCGTTGACGAACTGATGGACGGGCATCAGCTCGATCGCCGTGACTCCGAGCTTCACGAGGTGCTCGATGATCGCGGGATGGGCGATCGCGCTGTACGTGCCGCGGATCTCATCGGGAACAGCGGGATGGAGCTGGGTGAGGCCCCGCACGTGGGCCTCGTAGATGAAGCTCTCCGCGTACGGCGTCTTCGGCTGACGGTCTCCCGCCCAGTCGAAGAAGGGGTTGATCACGACGCCGAGCATCTGCTGGGCGGCGGAGTCTTCGTCGTTGCGTGAGTCGGGGGCTCCGAAGTCGTAGCCGAACACCGGCTGTCCCCACTTCACCTGGCCCTCGACGGACTTGGCGTAAGGATCGAGCAGCAGCTTGTTCGGGTTGAATCGCTTGCCCCTCGCAGGGTCGTAGTCGCCGTGCACCCGGAAGCCGTAGCGCTGGCCGGGCTGCACGGACGGGACGTAGCCGTGATGGACGTACGCGTCGACGTCCACGAGATCCACGCGCGTCTCCGCACCGCTGTCGTCGAACAGGCAGAGCTCGACGCGCTCCGCACCTTCGCTGAACAGGGCGAAGTTCGTGCCGCTGCCGTCGAAGGTCGCACCCAGTGGGTAGGTCGAACCGGGCCAGATCTGCATAGGAGACGCTCCAAGTCGGCGGGGTTCCCACGATATCGACTCGCGCGAATCCCGCCTCTGGGGTAGCAGTCGGGAGGGCGTCTGAGATATGGCGCATCGAGACTCCTCACTTCGTCCTCGCCGGGCCTGTGAGGGAAACGTTCGTCGGAGGTAACCGATCCCCACCGTGCGTCGAAACACCGCGCTCCTAGCGTGGCGGGCACCGACAGCTCATTCGTCGATCAGGAGACGCCGTGACCGAGGCAGCACCCCGCAAGACCGCCGACGACCGCACATCGGTCGTCAAGAGCCCGAAACATGGCGCTGACTCGCCCGCAACATCCCCGGCGTACCGTGACGCCATGAGCACCCCTCCGGCACCCGGCACGCACGTGGTCGTCGTGGGGGCGGGCATGGTTGCGCACCGATTCGTGGAGAGCCTTCTCAGCCGCGGCGGCGACGGGTGGCGCATCACGCTGATCGGAGACGAGGGCCGTCACCCGTATGATCGCGTCGGCCTCACCGGCTTCTTCGGCGGCGCCTCACCCGACGACCTCACGCTCGAGCGGTCCGTGATCGACGACGAGCGGGTGCGCTTCGTGCGCGGTGACGCGGTTGCCCGCATCGACCGCAGCGCCCGGCGCGTGACCACGCGCAGCGGGCTCAGCGTCGCCTACGACACGCTCGTGCTGGCGACAGGCTCGTACGCCGCGCGTCTCACGGTCGACGGCTTCGGACTGGACGGATGCTTCGTCTACCGCACTCTGGAGGACGTCGAGAAGCTGCGCGCCTTCGTCGATCAGCGCAGCCGCGAGCTCGGCCGCCCCCTCACCGGAACCGTCATCGGAGGCGGGCTGCTCGGCCTCGAGGCCGCCGGCGCCCTGCAGGGGCTCGACGTCTCGTGCACGGTCGTGCAGTCCTCGGATCGCCTGATGTCGGCGCAGCTCGATCTGTCCGGCGGCAACGCGCTGCGACGGCTCATCGAGTCGCGCGGCATCCGGGTTCTCACCGGAACGAGTACCACGCGACTCGACCCCGATCGCACCGGGCAGGTCACCGGACTGGAGTTCCGCGACGGCACCTACGAGCGCACCGACGTAGTGGTCTTCACCGTCGGCGTGCGCCCGCGCGACGAGCTGGCACGAAGCGCGGACCTCGCCGTCCACGAGCGCGGCGGCGTGCTCATCGACGACGGCTGCCAGACCTCCGACCCCCGCATCCTGGCCATCGGCGAGGTGGCGAACTTCGACGGCGCGTGCGTCGGCCTGGTCGCCCCCGGCTATGCCATGGCCGAGGTCGCCGCGACCCGGCTTCTCGGCGGCGAGGCGTCGTTCCCGGGATACGACCTCTCCACGAAGCTCAAGCTCTCCGGCGTGGACGTCGCCAGCTTCGGCGATGCCTTCGCCGAGACGCCGGGCGCGCTCGACGTCGTGTACGCGGACCCTGTGGCGGGCGTCTACAAGAAGCTGGTGCTCTCGGACGACGCGAAGACGCTGCTCGGCGGCATCCTGGTCGGCGACGCCTCGGCCTACGGATCGCTCCGGCCGCTCGTCGGCGGAGCGCTCGGTGCCGACCCGGCCGCCTACCTCATGCCGGAGGGGGGCGTCGCAGTGCCGTCGGGCGATCTGCCCGACGAGGCCCTGGTGTGCTCGTGCAACAGCGTGACGGCAGGGACCATCCGAGGCGCGGTGCACGACGAGGGCTGCACCGATGTCACGGCGATCAAGTCGTGCACCAAGGCCGGCGCCGCCTGCGGGTCGTGCGTGATGATGATCAAGAAGATCGTCGGAACAGAGCTCGCCAAGTCCGGCGCTGCCCTGAGCAACGCTCTGTGCGAGCACTTCGACATGTCCCGCCGCCAGCTCTTCGACGCGGTGCGTGTGTCGGGCCTCACGACATTCAGCGGCGTCATCGAGCGATTCGGCACCGGCCGCGGCTGCGACATCTGCAAGCCGGCGCTGGCCAGCATCCTGTCCACGCTCGTCGGCCAGCATGTGCTCGAGGGCGAGAACGCCACCCTGCAGGACACCAACGACCACGTGATGGCCAACCTCCAGAAGGACGGCAGCTACTCCGTCGTGCCGCGCATCCCCGGCGGCGAGATCACGCCGGAGGGGCTCGTCGTCATCGGCCAGGTCGCACAGGACTTCGGTCTGTACACGAAGATCACCGGCGGGCAGCGCATCGACATGTTCGGCGCACGCCTCGAGCAGCTCCCCGACATCTGGAAGCGACTCGTCGATGCCGGCTTCGAATCCGGCCACGCGTACGGCAAGTCGCTGCGGACCGTGAAGTCGTGCGTCGGATCGACGTGGTGCCGCTACGGCGTGCAGGACTCCGTGGGCATGGCCGTCCAGCTCGAGCTGCGCTACCGCGGGCTGCGCTCGCCGCACAAGATCAAGCTGGGTGTCTCGGGCTGCGCTCGCGAGTGCGCCGAGGCTCGGGGCAAGGACGTCGGCGTGATCGCGACCGAGGCGGGCTGGAACATGTACGTCGGCGGCAACGGCGGCTTCACCCCCCGCCACGCCGTCCTGCTGGCCGAGGGCCTGAGCGACGCGGAGCTCCTCACCGCGATCGACCGGTTCCTGATGTACTACATCTTCACGGCCGACCGCCTGCAGCGCACCGCCCCCTGGTTCGAGGACCTCGAGGGGGGCATCGAGGGTCTCCGCTCGGTCATCTTCGATGACAGCCTCGGCATCTGCGCCGACCTCGACGCCGCGATCGCCACCCACATCGACGCCTATGAGGACGAGTGGAAGGCGACGATCGAGGACCCCGAGAAGGTGCGCCGCTTCGCGTCGTTCGTCAATGCGCCCACGACTCCCGACCCGTCCCTGGCCTACACCGAAGAGCGTGGCCAGGGCAGGCCCGCCACCGAGGCCGAGCGCGCGAGCGGCGGCGTCCTCATCGCCGGAACGATCCTGGAGGTGCGCCGATGACCATCGTCGACTCGCAGACCACCGAAGTCCCGGCAGCCCCCGAGGGATGGGTGCGCGTGTGCGCCGTCGCCGATCTCGAGGTCGAGCGGGGCCGGGCCGCGCTCCTGGGCTCGACGCAGATCGCGCTCTTCCTCCTCCACGGTCCGGACGGGAAGCCCGGCCGGGTGCACGCCGTGTCGAACTACGACCCGTACAGTCACGCGAACGTGATCTCCCGCGGGATCGTCGGGACGAAGCAGGATGCGCCGACCGTCGCCTCGCCGATGTACAAGCAGGTGTTCGACCTGCGCACCGGCACGTGCCTGGACACGCAGGGCAAGGATCCGGCATCCCTGGAGGTCTGGCCGGTCGCGGTGAGCGACGGGGACGTGCTGGTCCGCTGGGAGGCACCGCGATGACCACGATGCTGGGAGTCTCGCTGACGGGCAGGTCCGTCGTCATGGTGGGCGGCGGCCCGGTCACGGCGCGGCGCCTCGGGCGCTTCCTCGCCGACGGGGCGGACGTCACCGTCATCGCCCCCGAACTGTGCCCCGCGACGCGGGAGCTCG
Source organism: uncultured Actinomycetota bacterium (assembly GCA_963754635.1). Lineage (GTDB taxonomy): Bacteria > Actinomycetota > Actinomycetes > Actinomycetales > Microbacteriaceae > Microbacterium. The sequence continues at coordinate 1,535,710 of CAVWGM010000003.1, forward strand.
TCGAGCAGCACGACCTCGAGTGGCTGCAGCGCCGCGTGCGCGCGAGCGACGTCGCGGGCGCCTGGCTCGTCCATGCCGCGACGGGAGATCCGCGTGTCGACGCCGACGTCGCCGCCGCGTGCGAGCGCCGCCGTGTCCTGTGCGTGAACGCCTCCGACGGCGCCCACGGCACCGCGCGCCTGGCGGCCGAGACCCGCTCCGGCGACGTCGTGGTCGGCGTCGTCTCGGACGCGGGCGTGGACCCTGGCCGTGCGGCACGGCTGAGGGATGCCGTCGCCTCGCTGCTGCGCTCGGGCTCGCTGCCTCTCCGCCGGCGTCGCGCCACGAGCCAGGGCCGCGTCGACCTCGTCGGAGGCGGTCCGGGTCCCGCCGACCTCATCACCGTGCGCGGCCGGCGGCTGCTCGCCGAAGCGGACGTGGTGATCGCGGACCGACTCGGCCCGACCGACGTCCTGCGTGAACTCGATCCGGGCGTCGAAGTGATCGACGTGGGCAAGCGGCCCGGACATCACCCCGTGCCCCAGGATCAGATCAACGCTCTGCTCGTCGAGCACGCCAGAGCCGGCAAGCGCGTCGTGCGACTCAAGGGCGGAGATCCGTTCGTGTACGGCCGCGGGGGCGAGGAGGTAGCCGCCTGTCTTGCCGCGGGCGTCGCCGTCGAGGTCGTGCCGGGGCTCACGAGCGTCGTCTCGGTGCCGCAGGCCGCAGGCATCCCGGTCACCCACCGGGGAACCGCGGCGTCGCTGCACGTGGTCAACGGACAGGCCGAGACCTCGCACGCGACCCGCGCCGCGCTGGCCGACGACTCGGTGACGACGGTCGTGCTGATGGGCGTGGCGGCGCTCCCCCGCCTCGTCGCGACTGCCCGCGACGCCGGAGCTCCGGCCGACCGCCCGATGGCGATCATCGAGCGCGGCCACACGCCGGAGCAGCGCACCACCCGCACGACGCTGGAGCGTGCGGTCGCGGATGCCGCGGCAGCGGGCGTGCGCAATCCGGCGGTCATCGTCGTCGGTGACGTCGCGCGCGCCGGTCTTCTGCTTCCCGAACACGCGCTGGCGGGTGAAGCGACCCGGTGACGAGTCCGCCCCGCCCCGCCCTCTCGGCCGCTCTCGACGGCTGCGTGATCGTCATCGCCGTCGATCGCCGCTCTCTCGAGCTCGCCGCCGCGCTGGAGCGCCATGGCGCCGCCGTGCGCCACGCGCCGGCGCTCACGATCGTCCCCCACATCGACGACGACGCGCTCATCGAAAGCACCACGCAGCTCATCGCCCATGCGCCGGAGATCGTGGTCGTCACGACCGGCGTGGGCTTCCGCGGCTGGATGGAGGCGGCAGACGAGGCCGGTCTCGCCGACGAGCTGCACGCCGCCCTGGCAGCCGCGCAGATCGTCGCGCGCGGCCCGAAGGCGCGCGGCGCCATCCAGCAGGCGGGTCTGACCGCGGACTGGGTCGCCGAGTCCGAGACTTCCGCCGAACTCGGCGAATTCCTCCTCGCGGAGGGCGTGAAGGGGCGCCGCATCGCGGTGCAGCACCATGGCTCCGGCGCCGACGGCCTCGACGAGCTCTTCCAGTCCGCGGGTGCGGACGTCGTGAGTCTCACCGTCTACCGGTGGGGTCCGCCGCCGGACCCGGTGGCTGTCACGCGCTCGGTGACGGCGACCGCTCAGGGGGAAGTCGACGCGGTCCTGTTCACCTCGGCGCCCGGAGCGGCGGAGTGGCTCGCCGCGGCCGCGCGCGCGGGCGTGCTCGACGACATCGTCGAGCGAGCGCGGACCGGGCGGGTGCTGATGGCCTCGGTCGGCCCCATCACGGCAGGACCACTGGTCGCGGTCGGCATCGAGCCGCTGGTCGCCGAGCGGGGCCGCCTGGGCTCTCTGGTGCGATCCGTGGTCACCCACTTCGGCGGTGGTCATGCCGCAGCGCTCGAGACCTCGGCCGGCCGGCTGGAACTGCGCAGCACCGGCGCGGTCCTCGACGGCTCGCACATACCGCTCTCCCGCACCGGCACCGACATCCTCGCCGCGCTGTTCGATGCGGGCGGCGGTGTCGTCTCCCGCCAGAAGCTGCAGAGCGCCCTCCCCCGCTCGGGCGAGAACACCCACGCCGTCGAGATGGCCGTGGCCCGCGTGCGCGAGTCCCTCGGCGTCCCCGATCTCGTCAAGACGGTCGTCAAGCGCGGCTACCGGCTCAACGTCGTCGATCCCGCGGAGGCGCCGGTCTGAGTCAGGCCAGCAGGTCGGGCCGGTGCGCTCGCGTGCGCTCGAGGCTCTGCTCGCGCCGCCACGCCGCAACAGCGCCGTGATTGCCGCTCAGCAGAACCGCGGGCACTTCGTGTCCACGCCACGTCGCCGGCTTGGTGTAGCTCGGGTACTCCAGCAGCCCGTCCTCGTGCGACTCCTCGACGAGGCTCTCGGGATTTCCGACGACGCCCGGGACCAGGCGTGACACCGCTTCGACGACGGCCATCGCGGCGACCTCGCCACCGTTGAGGACGTAGTCGCCGAGACTGACCAGTCGCACACGGCCACGCGCGCCGAAGTGATCGACCACCCGCTGATCGATGCCCTCGTACCGACCGCAGGCGAAGACGAGATGCTTCTCCCCTGCGAGTTGACGGGCCATCGCCTGCGAGAAGACCTCGCCCGCGGGCGAGGGAACGAGCAGCACAGCGTCCTCGGTGAGCACCTCGTCCAGCGCGTCACCCCAGGGCTCCGGCTTCATCACCATTCCTGCGCCCCCGCCGTACGGGGTGTCATCGACGGTGCGGTGCCGATCGTGCGTCCACGAGCGCAGGTCGTGCACGTGCATGTCGAGCAGACCGCGGTCGCGGGCCTTGCCGATCAGCGAGACGTCGAGTACGTCGAAGAACGCCGGGAAGATCGTGACGATGTCGACGCGCATGGGTTCGAGTCTAGGCATCCGATGACGTGTTTCCGGCGTGTGACCACAGACCCACCGCACCGCCGGCGCGGCAGTGACGCAGATGTGACGGAGAAGTAACCGCGACGGACCCGACGCGGAAACACCCGCTTCATACGGTGAAGGCACACTCGAACCAGGAGGCGTCATGACCACGACCGCAGGTCCGTCCACGACGGACGTCGCAGCTTCGCCCCCGGCCTCAGCGCCGGTCGTCCTGTCCCACCGACCCGGCCGTTGGATCGACGGCTGGAACCCCGAGGACGGCGCCTTCTGGCAGTCCTCGGGGCGCTCCATCGCCCGCCGGAACCTCGGCTGGTCGATCTTCGCCGAATTCCTCGGATTCATCATCTGGCAGCTGTGGAGCATCATCGTCGTGATGCTGCCCGCCGCGGGCTTCACCCTCACCAGCTCCGAGCTGTTCTGGCTCATCTCGCTTCCCAGCCTCGTCGGCGCCACCCTGCGCTTCCCGTACACCTTCATGGTGGCGATCGTGGGCGGTCGCAACTGGACCATCATCTCCGCCGCCCTGCTGCTCGTCCCCGCGGTGCTCATCGGCATCGTGGTGTCGAACCCGGAGACGCCGTTCGGCGTGCTCCTCCTCGTCGCGGCCCTGGGTGGCGTCGGCGGCGGCAACTTCGCCAGCTCGATGGCGAACATCACCTACTTCTTCCCGCAGAAGGAGAAGGGCTGGGCGCTCGGCCTGAACGCCGCGGGCGGCAACCTCGGCACCTCCGTGGCCCAGTTCGCCGTGCCCATCGTCGTCACCATCGGTGCCGGCGCGACCCTGAACATCGCCTTGGCCGGCTGGATGTGGATTCCGTTCATCCTGATCGCGATGTGGGGCGCGTGGCGCTACATGGACAACCTGTCCTCCGCGAAGGCGGACTTCTCCGGTTCCGCGGCAGCGCTGCGCGAGCCGCACCTGTGGGTCATGGCGCTGCTGTACATCGGCACGTTCGGCTCGTTCATCGGCTTCGCGAGCGTGTTCCCCAAGCTCATCGCCGACCAGTTCCCGATGTTCTCCACCATCCAGGTGGGTCAGACCGCCGTGTCCCTCGCCTTCCTGGGAGCCCTCGTCGGGTCGCTCGCACGGCCCTACGGCGGCCGCCTCGCCGACCGATTCGGCGGGGCTCGCGTCACCGTCGGCGCATTCTCGGTCATGGCGCTCGGCGCGCTGTCGCTCATCTGGACGCTGCCGCTGCAGAACTTCTGGGTGTTCCTGAGCTGCTTCCTCGTGCTGTTCGCCGCGACCGGCATGGGCAACGGCTCGACCTACCGCATGATCCCGAGCATCTTCGCGGGACGCGCTGCCGCCACCGGAGCGCTTCCGGGCACGCCGGCCGGCATCAAGATGCAGCGGAAGTCCGCCGCAGCGCTCGGTCTGATCTCGGCCATCGGCGCGTACGGCGGCTTCCTGGTGCCCCAGGTGCTCAACGCCTCGCAGCAGGCGACCGGCGGATACGTCGCGGCGTTCTACGGCTTCGTCGCGGCCTACCTCGCGCTCATGGTGCTGACCGTGCTGGTCTACGTCATCCCGCGGAAGTCGCTGGCCGGCTACCGCATCTGAGAGATCCCCCCGGCGGGCCGCATCCGAGAGGATGCGGCCCGTTTCTCGTGCCGGATGCCGCGGCCGACCGTCTCGGGCCCGTGCTCTCGGCCAGCTCCGCCCGGCCCGCCTTGCGATCAGTACACGTCGCGGACGTAGCGCGCCTGCGCGACCAGGCTCTTCTTGTACTCGACGGCCGCCTCTTCCGACAGCCCGCCGTGTCGCTGGGCGATCGTCACCAGCGTGTCGTCGACGTCCTTGGCCATCCGGCTCGCGTCGCCGCACACGTAGAGGTGTGCGCCGTCCTCCAGCCAGCGCCACAGCTCGAGCCCGTGCTCCACCATGCGGTGCTGCACGTACACCTTCTGCCGCTGGTCGCGGGAGAACGCGAGGTCCAGGCGCGTGAGGAGGCCGTCGTCGCCCATGTGCTCGAGATCGTCGCGGTAGTAGAAGTTCGGTCGCCTCGGTGCTGCTCGCCGAAGAACAGCCAGTTGCGCCCGGTGTGCCCGACGGCGCGGCGCTCCTGCAGGAATGCCGCGGAAGGGCGCGATGCCGGTGCCCGGACCGACCATGATCATCGGGCGTCCGGCCGTCGCCGGGCGGCCGGAAGTGCGGCGGACCGCTGCAGGAAGATGGGCGCGGGCGCGTCGGCGGCGACGTCGGCGAGGAACGTGGACGCGACGCCGCCTCGGCGGCGGCCCGTCTCGGTCTCGATACCGCACGACCGAGACGGTCAGCTGCACCTCGTGGGGGCTGACCAGCGGGCTCGACGAGATCGAGTACTACCGCGGCTGCAGCCGCACGAGCACGGCCAGCCACTGCTCGGGCTCGGCCCGCACGGGGAACTCCCGGACGCAGGTCGACGGCCGTGCGGCTCCACAGGTACTGCGTCGAGCCTGCCCTGTTCTCGCGGCGCAGCAGCGTCGCCAGCGCCGGGTCGGGGTTGCGCTCGGCGACGAAGGAGAGCAGGTCCGGCGTGATGCGCGTGATGTCGAGCGCGTGCGTCAGGGCGTCTTCGAAGACGCGCTCGTCGCCGTCCCGGCGACCACGGCGTGCGCCGGGAGGCCAGTGGTCTCGAGCCACTCCTCGACCATCCCCGGCGCGTTCTCGCACACCACGCCGAGCGAGTCGCCCGCCTCGTAGGTGACGCCGGCGTGCGAGAGGTCGAAGCCGAACTGCCGCACCTCCTTCGCCGACCCCGCTCCGCTCAGCAGGGTGTTGGTCACCAGGGCGGCGCGCACGGGGTTGCCGCGCGTGAACATGCGGCGGGCGGGAGCGGCGGCGGGGGCATCGGTGAGGGTGAGGGATGCCGCGGCCCCGGGCGCAAGCCGCGGCAGAAGCTGCTCCAGCCAGGCGGCGGCCGGCTCTGCGTAGTCCGGCTCGCAGTCCACGCGCGGCACGAGCGCGGTCGCCCCGAGCGCCGTCAGGCGTTCGTCGATGCTCCGGCCATGCCCGCAGAAGTCGTCGTAGCTCGAGTCGCCGATCGCGAAGACGGCGTACGTGAGCCCCGAGAGCTGCGGAGCGCCGTCGCGGTTGAGGTCGTCCCACAGGTCGGCGGCGTTGTCGGGCGGGCCGCCGTCACCGAACGTCGAGGTCACGACGAGCAGCGTGCTCACCGTGGCCAGTTCCGACACCGCCATGTCGACCATGCTCACCGTGCGCACCGGGATGCCGCGCGCCGTCAAAGTCGCGGCGCACGACGCGGCGACCTCCTCGGCGTTGCCCGTCTGCGACCCCCACAGCACCGTCACTTCGCCGGGGGCGGCATCCGCTCCCGCACCCGTCAGCGGTGCACGGGAGTAGAGCCCCGCCAGCACCCCGTCGAACCACGCACGCGACAGCGCACCCAGCGGAGCGGAGGACGGCAGCACCGGGACGACATCCGCCTCCACGGCTGCCGCGTCGAGCGCCGAGAGAAATCCGGAGACGTACGCCCCTTCGGCCTCGGTCAGCGCAGGGGCGGCGGCCGGACCCACGCCCGCGCCGGCGAGGACCCTGCGGGTGGCCTCGCGGTCCGGTCGGCCGGTGGCACGCTCCGGCGCGACGACGCCGGCACGCGGGCCGATCCGGCGCAGCGCGACGGCGGCGAACTTGAACTCCGGCTGCAGCGACGCCGCGTCGACGGCGTCGCTGGTGACCGCGTTGACGGCCAGGTGCTCGCCGTGCTCGTCGTTCCAGTGGAAGGGCGTGAAGCAGCATGCCTGGCCGGACACGGTCGGTGATCACCGCGGGAAGCACCGCGCGACCGCGGCGGGACGAGATCTCCACCTCATCGCCCTCGTCGATGCCGAGGCGCTCGGCGTCGCCCGGGTGGATCTCGACGAACGGCTCGGCGTTCAGCCGCTTCAGCTTGCCGACCTTGCCGGTCTTGGTCATCGTGTGCCACTGATGCTGGAGGCGGCCGGTGTTGAGGATCCAGGGATAGTCGTCGTCGGGCAGCTCGGCCGGACCGAGGTGCGGGCGGGCGAAGAACTGCGCGCGCCGCGACGGGCGTCGCGAAGGCCAGTCGCGGAACAGTGCCGTCCGCCTCGCGGTGCAGGCTCTGGCTGACGCCGTCGTTGACGTACCGGATCGGATGCCGGTCCTCGGCGTCGCCCGCGCGGCGCCGGCCACTGCACGGGGCCGCTTCGGAGCCGGTCGTAGTCGACGCCCCGGATGTCCCAGCCGGTCTGCGGGTTCCAGAACCGGCGGATCTCGTCGAAGACCTCTTCGCTCGAGGTGAACCCGAACCCCTCGTGATAGCCCATCGCCTGCGCGACGCGGCAGATCATGAGCCAGTCCGGCTGCGCGTCGCCGGGAGCGTCGGCCGCGCGCTGCAGGAGCGTCATGGTGCGATCGCTGCTCACCATGACCCCCTCCGACTCGACCCAGAGGGTGGCCGGCAGCAGGATGTCGGCGTACGCGTTGGTCGCAGTCTCTGTGAAGACGTCCTGCACGATCACGAGCTCGGCCGCTTCGAGACCCTCGATCACCGTCTTGCGGTTGGCCATCGAGGCCACCGGGTTGGTGCAGATGATCCATGCCGCCTTGATGGCGCCGTCCGCCATCGCGCGGTACATGTCGACGGTGCCGGTGCCGACCTCGGCGCGGATGGCACCCGGCTCGAGCCCCCAGACCTCTTCCACGAACGCCCGGTCGGCCGGGCTGAAGACGGCGCGCTGACCGGGCAGTCCCGGCCCCATGTAGCCCATCTCTCGGCCGCCCATGGCGTTGGGCTGACCCGTGAGCGAGAACGGGCCGCTGCCCGGACGGCAGATGGCGCCGGTGGCGAGGTGCAGGTTGCAGATCGCGTTGGTGTGCCAGGTGCCCTGGGTCGACTGGTTGAGCCCCATCGTCCACAGGGTCATCCATTCGCCGGCTTCGCCGATCCAGCGCGCGGCCGTGCGGATGTCCTCCTCCGCCAGCCCGGTGACGGCGGCAACGCGCTCGGGCGCATACTCCGCGAGGAAGTCCGGCATGGCCTCCCAGCCCTCGGTGTGCGCGGCGATGAACTCCCGGTCGATGTCGTCCGTCCTCGATGAGCAGGTGCAGGAGGCCGTTGAGCAGAGCGAGGTCGGTGCCGGGCTTGATGGGCAGGTACAGGTCCGCGCGGTCTGCGGTGGCCGTGCGGCGGGGGTCGACCACGATGAGCCGCGCACCCTGCTTGAGCCGGTCGGCCATCCGGAGGAAGAGGATCGGATGGCAGTCCGCCATGTTCGAGCCGATGACGAAGAAGAGGTCCGCCCGGTCGATGTCCTCGTACGAGCCCGGAGGGCCGTCGGCGCCGAGCGACTGTTTGTACCCGGTGCCGGCCGACGCCATGCACAGCCGCGAGTTGGACTCGATGTGCAGCCCCCGGAGGTACCCCTTGACGAGCTTGTTCGACAGGTACTGCGCCTCGATCGACATCTGCCCCGAGACGTACAGCGCGACGGCATCCGGCCCGTGCTCGTCGACGATGGCCCGCAGCCGGCGTGCCCGCCTCCGCGATGGCGGTGTCCAGCGGCACCGGCACGGTCTCCTCGCCGCGCGCGGGACGGATGTGGGCCGTGGTCATGCGCCCGGGAGCGTGCATGAGGTCGACGTGCGTCGCACCCTTGGTGCACAGGCGTCCGGCGTTCGCCGGGTGGGCCTTGTCACCCACGGCTTTCCCGATCACGAGTCCGCCGGACTCGCTCGTGCTCGTCGACACCCTGATGCCGCAACCGACTCCGCAGTACGAGCACACCGATCGCACCTCGGTCGCGGGCGCGCCGAGGCCCGTCTGCGACGAGTGCGCGATCGTGCCCATGAGGCGATGATCCCCGAGCGATGTTCCGCGCCGTCGTGCGCGATGTTACCGGCGCATCACATCAGGCTCACGGCGCGCACTGAGCCGCTGTGACCGGATGCCGCGGCGGACCGGATCAGTCCTCGGCAGGGTCCGCGGGCTCCGGCTCGGAGTCGTCGGCGGCGGGAAGATCCTCGAGGAGCCCGGGCGGCGGGGTGACGACGAGACGGCCGGCGGCGATGTCGACGTCGGGGACGATCGCCTTGACGAAGGGGACGAGCACCTCGCGGTCGCCGTCGAGGCGCACGATCAGCAGGTCCTGCGCGGGCATGTGGTCGACGCGGACGACACGGCCGACGACGACGTCCTCACGGACGACGTCGAGGCCGACCAGCTGGTGGTCGAACCAGGCGTCGTCCTCGGTCGAGGGGGCGTTCGTGTCCTGATCGATCCAGAGGATGGCGCGGATGAGCTCTTCGGCTGCTTCGCGGTCGTCCACGCCGTCGAAGAACGCCACGGGGTGGGTGTTCATCCAGCGGAACTCGCGCACCGTGAGCTGCTTGCCGTGCCACGGAGAGGACTCCGGCACCTGCAGCGTGAAGACCGAGCCGGGGGCGAAGCGACCCTCGGGGTCGTCGGTGTACAGCTCGAGCTTGATGGCACCCTTGAGGCCGTGCGCCTTGACCAGGCGACCGACTCGCAGCTGCGTCTTCCCGGCGCCAGCAGGCACAGGGACCGTGGTCGAGGACTCGGCGGATGCGCCGGTGGCCTCGGTTTCGCCTGACACCTCAGTCGTCCGCGACGTCGACGCGAACGCGCCTGCCGTCGGCGAGTGCGCTGATGAGAGTGCGCAGGGCTTTGGCCGTACGGCCGCCGCGCCCGATCACGCGACCCCGATCATCGGGGTGGACGTGCACCTCGAGCACGTCGCCGCGAGGCGACGTGGACGAGTCGATGCGCACGGCGTCCGGGTGATCGACGATCCCCTTGACGACGTGCTCGAGCGCGGCGGCCAGCAACGGACTACGCTTCGGTCGACTCGGCGGCCTCGTCGGCAGCCTCGTTCGCGTCAGCGGCGGTCTCGGCCGGAGCCTCGACCTTCTTCTCTGCCTTGGGCTTGACGACCGACTTCTTGGAGGAGTCGATCTCGAAGGGGGCCTTCGGCTCGGCGGTGCGAACCGTCGAGACGGCGTTGGCATCGCCCTTGAACTTGCCCCAGTCGCCGGTGAGCTTCAGCAGCGCGGCGACCTGCTCGGTCGGCTGCGCGCCGACGCTGAGCCAGTACTGCGCGCGCTCGGAGTCGACCTCGATGAACGAGGGCTCCTCGGTGGGGTGGTACTTGCCGATCTCCTCGATGACACGACCATCGCGCTTGGTGCGCGAGTCGGCCACGACGATGCGGTAGTACGGCGCACGGATCTTGCCGAGGCGCTTGAGACGGATCTTGACAGCCACGATTCTCCTGAATGTGTGGAAAGTGAACGAACCGATCGCCTGGAGAGTGGGGTGCACACCCGGCGGAAGCTCTGAAGAGAGGACCGCCGCTCTGGATAGAGGGTCGAGAGGGTGGTCCGACCCTCTATTCTGCCAGATGACGACGCGTGCCGCGAACCACCCGGCTCTGCAGGAGCCCGTGTCAGACTGAGCGAATGACGGTGCCCTTCGCGACATCCGCCCGCTCCTCCGTCGGGCTGGAGTGGGAGCTCATGCTCGCAGACGGAGGAAGCGGCGATCTCGCGCCGCGTGCCCCCGAGGTCCTGGAGCAGCTCGAGGAGCGCACCGCGCTCGAGCGCTACACCGTCACGGGCGAGCTGCTGACGAACACCGTCGAGCTGACCAGCGGGATCGGCGACACCGTCGCCGCCGCCGTGGACGACATCGCCGACGCGATCGCTGCCGTCCGGACCGAGACCGCACCACGCGATCTCGAGCTGCTGTGCGCGGGGAGCCACCCGTTCGCGCAGTGGTTCGACCAGCGGGTCACCGACAAGACTCGCTACAACAAGCTGATCCAGCGCACCCAGTGGTGGGGGCGCAACATGATGATCTGGGGCATCCACGTGCACGTGGGCGTGGAAGACGTGAACAAGGTGTTCCCCATCATCAACGCGCTGGCCGTGTACCTGCCCCACCTGCAGGCGCTGTCGGCCTCCAGCCCGTTCTGGGCGGGCGAGCGCACCGGGTACGCGTCCAACCGATCGCTCGTGTTCCAGCAGCTCCCCACTGCGGGGCTGCCGTGGCCGCTCGAGAACTGGGCGCAGTTCGAGGGATACATCGACGATCTGGTGGGCACCGGTGTGCTGGAGGACGCGACCGAGGTGCGCTGGGACATCCGGCCCGCACCTCGGTGGGGAACGATCGAGGTCCGCGCGTGCGACGGCATGTCGACGCTTCCCGAGCTCGCCGCGGTCGCGGCGCTCGTGCAGGTCCTGGTCGAGCACTTCTCCCGCATGATCGACGACGGCAGAGAGCTGCCCACGCTGCAGCCGTGGTTCGTCCGAGAGAACAAATGGCGAGCGGCGCGGTACGGGATGGATGCGCGTGTGGTCGTCGACAGCTCGGGAACGCAGCGGCCGGTCACCGAGCACCTGCGCGACACGCTCGCCGAGCTCGAAGACGTCGCGGCGGAGCTCAAATGCACACGCGAGCTCGCCGGCATCCACACCATCCTGAACCAGGGCGCCAGCTACGAGCGCCAGCTCGCGGTGGCCGACGCGACAGAAGGCGATCTCCGCGAGGTCGTCCGCCACCTCATCCGCGAGTTCCGCACCGGGCCGACCCTGCGCGAGCACCTGGCCGATCCCGGCCGCTGACCGCGTCTCGTTTCAGCCGGTGGCGACGTCCGCCCTGCCGAGCGGTGCGGAACCGGTGGCTCCTTCGACCGTGAAGTGCGACATCCCGTGCTCGGTCTTCTGCCAGTAGTGCGGCTTGGTGATGAGCTGCCACAGCGCTTTGTAGGACGCGATCGAGTGCAGGAGCCAGTACACCGGATTCAGGATCGCCCAGCCCACCAGCCAGAACGCTCCGCGCTTGTAGGGACCCATCATGTTGAGGTACACCATCAGCGCATTGCCGACGAGGAAGTTCAGCAGGCACAGCCAGAGGACCACCGGGGGGAAGGCGACGGAGACATCCGCCCACGGGATGAAGAACGACACGAGGGTGAGCGCGGTGAACGGGATCACGCCGAGGAAGGTCAGCGGGGTGCCGGCAATGAGCAGGGTGAACGCCGCGAACCGTCGCAGCCCGATCTTCCGGATGAGAGACATCGGCTCGCGCGCGTGCACCAGGGCGGTCTGCATGTAGCCCTTGATCCATCGGCTGCGCTGGCCGATGAAGATCCCCATGCGGGACGTCGCCTCCTCCATGGTGGTGGAGTCCACCACGCCCACTCGATACCCGAGCGCGCTCGCCCGGATGCCGAGATCGGCGTCCTCGGTGACGTTGTAGGGGTCCCAGCCGCCGAGCTCGCGCAGTGCCGCCGTGCGGAAGTGGTTCGACGTGCCGCCGAGCGGGATCGGAAGGTCGCGCACATCCAGGCCGGTGAGCATGTAGTCGAACCAGTAGCTGTACTCGAGCGAGAACATCCGGGTGATGAGGTTCTCGCGGGCGTTGAAGTAGTTCAGGGCCGCCTGCATCACGACGACGGACTCGTGCGCCCGTGAGAAGGCGATCACCGTCTTCTTCAGCTGGTCGGGCTCTGGGGCGTCCTCTGCGTCGTAGATGACGAGGAACTCGCCGCGGGCGACCTCGAGGCCGACGTTGCAGGCCCGCGGCTTGGTCTGAGGCGAGCCCTGGGGCACCGTCACCACGATGAAGTGCTCCGGCGGGTCCGAGAGGGCGATGGCATCGCGGGTCTCGGCGTCCTCCTCCTCGACCAGGATGATGACCTCGAGCTTCTCGGTCGGGTAGTCGAGCCGCCCGAGGTTCTCCACGAGGCGACCGACGATACGAGCTTCGCGGAAGACCGGCACCAGCACGGTGTACATCGGCAGCTCCTCGTCACGCAGCGCTTCGATCTCGTCTCGGCGGACGCGCGCCACCAGGTCGTACCGCGATCCCCTCAGGGCGACGAAGAACTTGAACAGCGTGCTCGCCAGGAACACCACGCTGGCGATGCCGATCAGCCCGATCACCGTGGCGAGGGGCCAGACCACCAGCGACACGAGCACGAGGACGACCAGGCAGATCGCGCCGATCTTCTGCGGGCGGGACAGCACATTCCGCGCCGACAGAACAGGATTGGACCGGTACAGTCCGTCAGCCGCCTGGTCGGCGTACTCGGCGCTCAGCCGGTCCGTCAGGGTGGCGACGATCACGGCCTGCGACACCCTGCGCTCACGGACTCCCGCGCCCAGGATCCGCTCCACGCGCGCGCGGCGCCGCGGGCTCAGCGCCTGCGACGTGGCGACCTCGATCTCCGCGCCGATGCGCCGCACCGGCAGCCAGCCTTCGGTCGCATACCTCGTCCGCAGCGCCGGATCAAGGAGTGCGGCATCGATATCGAGCGGACCGCTCACCGCGCACCTCCCGTGAGGATGCTCATCCAGGCGCTGACGGCATCGCTGTCGAAGGCCTGCGCCCAGCCGATGGCCCACAGGACCGCCGACGTCGCGCACACGATGACCACCATCGCGGTCGTCGTCGGGCGTGGCACGACCGCGATCGCGAGCAGCAGCATGAGCACGTAGTTGATGCCCGCGAGGCCGGGCGGTGTCAGGCCCACCACGAAGGCGAGCAGGATCATCGCCGTCATGACGGGGGCGACCAGGCCGACACCGGGGTATCGGAGAACGACGGCGGTGAGGATGACGACGATGGTCGGCGCGAGGTAGAGCAGACCCGACGGGCTCAGCAGTGTCTCGGCGACGGTGGCGGCCCGAGCGGGGTCCCACACGAGGCTTCCGCGGATCATCGCCAGAGGGCCCAGACGAAACGCGATCCCGAGGAGGATCAGGGCACCGAGAAGCGCGAGCGTCGGAAACACCACGACGATGACGTTGGCGAGCCGCGATGACGCGCGCGAACGGACCAGGAATGACGCAGCGACGCCGGCGACGATCGCGACGAACAGGCCCGTGGAGTCGGACAGGGCGGAGCACGCGAAGAGCAGGCCGGCGCGAAATCCGGCTTGCGTGTTGGCGTACGTCACGAAGCGAACCAGGTCGATCATCCCGATGCCGAAGAAGCTCAGTCCGAGAGCTGCCTCGAAGCTCGTCGTCACGACGTACGCGAACATCGGGGTCAGTGCGAGAGTCAGGATGAAGACCAGCCGGACGGGAAGCGGGAAGTCCTTGCGCTGCATGGACTGGACGATCAGCTGCAGCAAAGTGCCGGCGACGAGCGCGCCCGCGATGCCGAGTCCGAGAGCACCGCCGGGGATGAGGACCGCCAGAACGCTCGAGATGATCGGGTAGAGCTCAGCGATCGCCGAGACATCGGATGAGCCCCACGGCAGATCGGCGACGCGATCGGCGAGGGCCCCGTTGGCCGTGCCCGCCCAGTCGCCGCCGGATGCGACGTCGAACCACACCGCAACCGCGGCGAACGGCAGCGCCAGGATCAGCCGGACGCCCCAGCGCAGCCACACGTTGTGCGGGTACCGGTCGATGTGCCCGGAATCGCTCTCGAGAAACAATGGGGCATCTCTTGCGAAGACGCCTTCAGCAGTCGTCACCCATCTCCGCCGATCCCCCCAGCTCCGTTGCGACGGGTCCCCCACCCGGTTGGGGTACTACGTTATCCATCCGATCGGATCCGCGCAGAATGACCGCTCGGCCCTTGACAAACGCTCAGCCCTTGCCGAGGAGCTTCTGCAGCTCGGCGAGATCGGCCTCGGTCGGCGCGCCCTTCGCACCGCCCAGCCCGAAGCCGGATCCGGTCGGAGCGACCGGTGCCGCGGCGATGCCGGCGTTCTCGGCGGCCCGCTTGGCGGGGTTCCCCGACCGTGAGCCCTTCGCCTTCTGCTGCTTGCCGCGCTTGGCCGATGCACCCGGACGTGCCCCGCCCGGTACCGGGCCCATGCCGGGGATGTTGGGCATGCCGCCGCGCGCGACGGTCTTCATCATCTTCGCCGCCTGCTCGAAGCGCTGCACGAGCTGGTTGACGTCGGTGACGGTCATGCCCGACCCACGGGCGATGCGCAGGCGCCGCGAGCCGTTGAGAAGCTTGGGGTTGCGCCGCTCGGTCGGAGTCATGGAGCGGATGATCGCCTCGGTGCGGTCGATCTCGCGCTCGTCGAAGTTCTCCAGCTGATCCTTCATCGACCCCATGCCCGGGAGCATCCCGAGCATCTTCTTCATGGAGCCCATCTTCTTCATCTGCTGCATCTGCTCGAGGAAGTCCTCGAGCGTGAAGGTCTCCGTCGCGAGCTTCTCGGCCATCTTCATGGCCTCGTCCTCGTCGAAGGCCTGCTGCGCCTGCTCGATGAGCGTCAGGATGTCGCCGAGGTCGAGGATGCGCGATGCCATGCGATCGGGGTGGAAGGCCTCGAGGTCGTCGAGACCCTCGCCGGTGGAGGCGAAGATGATCGGGCGGCCGGTCACCGAGGCGACGGACAGCGCGGCGCCACCGCGGGCGTCGCCGTCGAGCTTGGAGAGGACCACGCCGGTGAAGTCGACGCCCTCCTGGAAGGCCTTCGCCGTGTTCACGGCGTCCTGGCCGATCATCGCGTCGATGACGAAGAGGACCTCGTCGGGATCGGTCGCCGTGCGGATGTCGGCGGCCTGCTTCATCAGCTCGGCGTCGACGCCGAGGCGACCGGCGGTGTCGATGATCACGACGTCGTGCTGCTGACGACGGGCGTGCTCGACGCCGTCCTTCGCCACCCGCACGGGGTCGCCGACGCCGTTGCCCGGCTCGGGGGCGAAGATCGTCGCGCCGGCTTGCGCGGCGACGACCTGCAGCTGGTTGACGGCATTGGGGCGCTGAAGGTCGGCCGCAACGAGGAGCGGGGTGTGTCCGTCCTTCTCGAGCATCTTCGCGAGCTTGCCGGCGAAGGTGGTCTTTCCCGAACCTTGGAGCCCGGCGAGCATGATGACCGTCGGCGCGGTCTTGGCGAACTGCAGACGTCGCTGCTGTCCGCCGAGGATGGCGACGAGCTCCTCGTTGACGATCTGCACGACCTGCTGGGCCGGGTTCAGAGCCTTGTTCACCTCGTCGCCGAGAGCGCGCTCGCGCACCTTGCCGGTGAATTCCTTGACGACGGGCAGAGCCACATCCGCATCGAGCAGAGCGCGCCGGATCTCGCGGACCGTGCCGTCCACGTCCGCGGGCGTGAGCTTGCCCTTGGTGCGGAGGTTGCGGAAGGTCTCGGTGAGCCGGTCGGAGAGGGTGCCGAAAGTCGCCATGATCCCCCGATTCTACGTGAGCGGATGCCTCATCCTGGCCCCGCGCCACACGATGCGGTCGCGGGTCTCAGCGCGGGTCCAGCTCCTGGAAGAGCGTGAGCTGCAGTCCGCCCGGGCCGCGGAGGCGCGCGTTGCGCGAGTTCCACGGTGTCACGCGGGCGGATGCCTCGACCTCCGCTCCTCCCTCTTCGAGGCGCGCCAGCGCGGTGTCGGTGTCGGCGACCTCGAGCGCGAGCCGGATGCGCTCGCTCGGCGCATCGCCGTCCGTCTCGACGCGGTCGATGAACTCCACCTGCGCGGGGTTCGCGATCTCGAGCGTGGCCCGGCCGGCGGAGAGGATCGCCACGCGCGCGCCTCCCTCGGCCTCGTAGGCCTCGGCCTGCGGCATCCCGACCACGTCCCGGTAGAAGGCGAGCGTCTGCTCGAACGCCGCCGCCTGCACGACCACGCGGAGCTGGGCGACCTCACCGGCCGGGGCCGCCCGGGTGAGCGGCGATGCGGCATCGGCCGCGAGAGCGAGGAAGCGCGCCAGCGACGTGCGGCCGGCACCGGCACGAGCCCAGGCGTCTATCGCGGCGAGCACGGCTCCGCCCCACGCCGCGCCCGCCACGTCGGCGCGCAGGCGATCCTCGCCGCCCCGGACGAGACGCGCCGACACGGCGTGGGCGACCCTCGATCGTCGCAGCGCCGCCTCCCGCTCGAGCTCGTCGATGATCCCCATCGCCTTCGCATGGACGATCCCGAGGGCGAGACTGTCGGGGGCGAAGCCCTCGGCGAGGCCGAGCACTCCGCGGCGGACGGCGGCCGCGGCATCCGTGTCCTCGTCTGCAGCGAGGAGCGCGTCGAAGCTTCCGAGTCGCTCGTCCAGCCCCGCCCAGAGGACGTCGGACTTCGAGTCGAAGTAGTTGAAGAAGCTCGACCGGCTCACTCCCGCGCGAGTGGCGATGTCGGCGATGGATGTCGCCTCGAACCCGCGCTCGAGGAACAGTTCGGTGGCCGCCTCGGCGAGCGTCTCGCGCGACGACGCGCGCGGTCGTCCGATCCCCCGGTTCATCGCCCCAGCGTATTCCCCCGCCCACCCCCATCGCCCGCCCGCCACCGAAACTCGCTCTCGCGGCTGACACCCGCGCAAGTCTCAGCCGCTCGGGCGATTCTCGCGCGCGGGGTCTGGGGCAGGGCTAATGTTGGACGGAGTGCAGAAATGCGGAGAGATGGGATGCCGGGGATGCTGCGGGTTGAAGAAGTAGGAATGGCGCCGGACTACGTCCCCTACCTGGACGGGTGGGCGCTGCAGCGGAGCATCCACGCAGAGGTGGTCGCGGGCTCCCGCCCGGACACCCTGCTGCTGCTCGAGCACGAGGCCGTGTACACCGCCGGCGCCCGGACAGCGCGCCACGAGCGCCCGACCGACGGCACTCCGGTCGTGGACGTCGACCGCGGCGGCAAGATCACCTGGCACGGCCCGGGCCAGCTCGTCGGCTATCCGATCCTGCGGCTGCCCGAGCCGGTGGATGTCGTCGCCCATGTGCGACGGCTCGAGCAGGTGCTCATCGACGTGCTGTTCGAGCACGACGTGGAGGGGTACCGCGTCGAGGGTCGCAGCGGCGTGTGGGTGCGTCGGCCCCTCGGCGAGGACAAGATCGCCGCGATCGGCGTCCGCGTCCAGCGCGGGGTCACGATGCACGGGTTCGCGCTGAACTGCGACAACTCGCTCGCCGGCTTCCGCGGCATCATCCCCTGCGGCATCACCGATGCCGGGGTGACGACGCTCAGCGAAGTGGTCGGCGCCGACATCTCCCCCAGCGACATCCTCGACACCGTGTCCCGAGCGTTCCAGGCCGAGTACGCGGGGGTCTCGGCATGAGCGCGTGCGGCACGCCGGCTGCGCCGGCCGGTGGCGGGCCCGAGGGCCGCAAGCTCCTGCGCCTCGAGGTGCGCAACGCGCAGACTCCCATCGAGCGCAAGCCCGAGTGGATCAAGACCAAGGCGAAGATGGGCCCCGAGTATCAGGCACTGCACTCGCTGGTGAAGACCGAGCAGCTGCACACGGTGTGCCAGGAGGCCGGCTGCCCGAACATCTACGAGTGCTGGGAGGACCGCGAGGCGACCTTCCTCATCGGCGGCTCGCAGTGCACGCGGCGCTGCGACTTCTGCCAGATCGACACCGGCAAGCCGGCCGACTACGACACGGACGAGCCGCGCCGCGTCGCCGAAAGCGTCGTGCGCATGCAGCTGCGCTACGCCACCGTCACCGGCGTCGCCCGCGACGACCTGCCCGACGGCGGCGCATGGCTGCACGCCGAGACCGTGCGGCAGATCCACGCGATGAATCCGAACACCGGCGTCGAGATCCTCGCCACCGACTTCAACGGCGACCCCGCGCTCCTCGGCGAGGTCTTCGACAGCCGCCCGGAGGTGTTCGCGCACAACGTCGAGACCGTCCCGCGCATCTTCAAGCGCATCCGCCCGGCGTTCCGCTACGAGCGCTCGCTCGATGTGCTGACCCAGGCGCGCAACGCGGGGCTCATCACGAAGTCGAACCTCATCCTCGGGATGGGCGAGGAGCCCGAAGAGGTCGTGCAGGCGCTGCAGGATCTGCACGACGCCGGCACCGACATCATCACGATCACGCAGTACCTGCGCCCGACGCCCCGGCACCTCCCGGTCGACCGCTGGGTCAAGCCGCAGGAGTTCGTCGAGTTCAAGCAGGAGGCCGAGCGCATCGGCTTCCTGGGCGTGCTCGCCGGCCCGCTGGTGCGCTCGTCGTACCGCGCCGGGCGCCTGTGGGCTCAGTCGACGGTGTCGAAGGGGCGGGAGATCCCGGCGCATCTCTCGCACTTCGCGGAGAGCCTCGCGTCCGAGACGTCGTTCGCGCAGGCGGTCTGAGACCTCCTCAGGGGGCTGGCCAGATGTAGGGCAAGTCGTCGGGGACGTCGCCGAACAGGGGCCGGTAGTGCTCAGGGTCCTTCCGCACGAGGTTCGAGCGGTGCGACAGGTGGAAAGCCTCGTCGCCGAGCCAGCGCGGCAGCTCGCAGCGTCGTCCTGCGGACAGTCCGTCGACCTCGGGCGCGAAGGCGAGCAGCTGCGGACGAACGGTGTCGGCCCGTCCGAGGGCGGTCCAGGCATCCGTCATCGCCAGTCCGTACAGCACGAGGGCAGGCAGCCGGCCGGCCCACATCTTCGCCGCCGGATGGTGCCGCCAGCCGTAGCCGGGCACCGTGTTGGCGCGCAGCAGCTGGAGCGTCTCGACGCGCTGCTTGCCCAGCCGCAGCGGATCCAGCGCCGCCGCAGATCGCGTGAACGACGGATAGGGCAGGAACGTCTGCACGCGCCTACTCGGCGCTGGTCACCGACAGGACTCCGCCTTGGGAGTCGAGATTGACCAGCAGCACGTCGTCGGTCGCGTCGGGGTCGAGAGCGTACTCGAGGACCGCGAAGGGGTCGGAGCCGCCGTGCTCGTCGGCGAGGATCGTCATGCTCATCAGCTGGAGCGAACGGATGACGTCGATGTGCGTGTCGCCCGAGATGTCGACCAGCATCTCCTCGAGCTCGTCGCCGAGAGTCGCCTGCTGCTGGAGGATGTACTCGGTCACCTCGCTGGTGCGGTCGCTGAGCTCGTCGACCATGGAATTGCGGGCACTCAGATCGATGTCCTCGATCGCGGAGATGAGCGCCGCGGCCACGTCGAGCGCGGCCTCGGAGACGTCCTCCTGGTCGGGCGCGGTGAGATCGACCGTCACCGTCTGATCCCCCAGCTCGACGTTCTCGGACCAGAAGATCGAACCGTCGGGCCCCGACTCCAGGAGTCCGAAGTAGTCGTGTTCGATCGCCATGTCCCCAATGAAACCAGCCTCGGCGCCGACGCGGAACCCCTGACCGCGCGTCGCGTGAATCGTTACGCGCACGACATCTGCCGGTGCCTCGGTGGAGCGATTCGGCGTCTCAATCCACGAGGGATGCCGCGAACACGTGCGGCGTGAAACCCGTCAGGTCGCCGATGCCTTCGCCCTGGCCGAGAAGCTTCACGGGGATGCCGGTGCGCTCCTGCACCGCCAGGACGAATCCGCCCTTGGCCGAGCCGTCGAGCTTGGTCAGGACGAGCCCGGTGACTCCGGCGTGCTCGAGGAACGCCTGAGCCTGCATGACGCCGTTCTGTCCCGTCGTCGCGTCGAGCACCAGCAGGACCTCGCTGATCGGCGCCTGCTTCTCGATCACGCGCCGGATCTTGGTCAGCTCATCCATGAGCCCGCCCTTGGTGTGCAGGCGACCCGCCGTGTCGACCAGCACGATCTCGGTGCCGGTGCGCTTGGCGTAGTCGATGGTCTGGAACGCGACCGAAGCGGGGTCCTGTCCCTCCTGCTGGGGACGGACGATCGCAGCTCCACCGCGTTCGGCCCACGTCGCGAGCTGGTCGACCGCTGCCGCCCGGAACGTATCGGCCGCTCCCACGACGACCGACCGGCCGTAGCGCTGCAGGAACTTGGCGAACTTGCCGATGGTGGTGGTCTTGCCGACGCCGTTGACCCCGACGACGAGGACCACGGCGGGGCGTTCGGTCAGGCGCAGGGTCGAATCGAACTTCGCGAAGTGCTCCTCGAGCGTCTCTTTGAGCATGCGCTGGAGGTCGCGGGGATCCGTGGTGCGGTAGCGCTCCACCTTCTCGCGCAGCTCGTCCACGATGCGCTCGGTGATGTCGGGCCCGAAGTCGGCGGTCAGCAGCGCCGTCTCGAGGTCTTCCCACGTCGTCTCATCGATCGTGGGTTTGACGAACATGCCGCGCAGTGCGCGACCGAGCGACCAGGAGCTCTCTGCCATGCTGTCCAGCCTATGGCCGGGTCAGCTCGCCGCGCGCTCCCCCAGCCGCTGACCGACGACCGCCGAGACGCCGTCCTGGCGCATCGAGACGCCGTAGAGCGCGTCGGCGATCTCCATGGTCCGCTTCTGGTGCGTGATCACGATGAGCTGGCTCGACTCGCGCAGCTGCTCGAAGACGCCGAGCAGGCGGCCGAGGTTCGCGTCGTCGAGTGCCGCCTCGACCTCGTCGAGGATGTAGAACGGACTCGGCCGGGCCTTGAAGATCGCGGTCAGCAGCGCCACCGCCGCCAGTGACCGTTCCCCTCCGGAGAGCAGCGACAGACGTTCGATCTTCTTCCCGACCGGGCGCACCGAGACTTCGATGCCCGTCGTGAGCGGCTCGTCGGGATTGGTGAGGGTGATGCTCCCCGATCCGCCGGGGAAGAGGATCGGGAAGACCTCGCCGAAGGCGGTCTTGGTGTCCTCGAACGCCGCCAGGAAGATCACCTGCATGCGCTCGTCGAGCTCCTCGATGATCGTCATCAGGTCCTTGCGGGTCTGAGTGAGATCGCCGAGCTGCTCCGTCAGGAAGGCGTGGCGCTGCTCGAGCGCCGCGAACTCCTCGAGCGCGAGCGGATTCACGCGACCGAGCTGCGCGAGCTTGCGCTCCGCCTCCTGCAGCCGCTTGCGCTGCTGGGCACGATCGTAGGGAACGGATGCCGCTTCCGCCGCTTCGGCGGCCGTCTCGTCGCCGATCTCACCCGGGACCGGCTGATCCGGGCCATATTCCGAAACCAGAATGTTCTCATCGAGGCTGAGCTCGGACTGCACGCGCTCGAGGATGCCGGTGACGTGGAGCCGCTTCTCATGGATCTGCAGCTCGAGGCTGTGGACGCTCTCGGTCAGGCCGGCCAGGCGCTCGCGCGCTGCCGCCTCCTGGCGCCGGAGATCGGCGAGCTCGCCCGTCAGGGCCGCCCGCTCGGACTCCGCGGCGGCGAGATCCAGCCGCGCCTGCATGAGCGACCGCTCCACCGAGTCGAGGACCGCCGGCAGTTGTGAGGCGACGGCGGCTGCCGTCTCCCGCTGCGCGCGGCGGACCACCGCGCGGCGTGCGGACTCGGCCGCCGCCTCGCGCTCCCGCTCGCGCTGCCGCTCGAGTCCGGCCACGCGAGCTTCACCGGCGCGGATGCGCTCCTTCAGAGTCTCGACGTCCAGCCGCGCGCGCATCTCGGCGTCGCGCGCGCCTTCCAGTGCCGCCAGCATCCCGTCGCGGGCCGAGGCGTCGAGCATGGGCCGCGGCGCCTCGAGGGCGGAGGTGAGCTGATCGTCGGCTGACCGAGCGGCGGCTTCGGCATCCTCCACTGCGGCCTCGGTCTGAGCGAGCCCGGCCGCCAGGCGGTCGCACTCGGCGACGGCGGCCTCGTGGCGCACCGAGGCCCGGTTGACCTGCTCGGTGTGGGCAGCCAGTGCCGCATCGTGCTCGCGCAGCGTCGACAGGGCCGTCTTGGTGTGCTGGCGGGCGGCGTCCAGCGTCCGTGTCGCATCGGCAAGAGCTTCCCGCAGCGAGCTCGCCACCACGGCGATCTCGTCGCGGCGCTCGGCCGCGGCATCCCGTTCCGCCGTCAGCTCGAGACGCGACCTCCCTTGTCCGGAGCCGGCGCGCACGGTGTACTGCGTGACGACCTCGCCCGCACGAGTCACGATGGTCACCGGGCCGCCGACGGCGGCGTCGGCCAGCGCCGGTGCCGCTGCCAGAGCGGATTCGAGATCGTCGGCGATGACGACATACGACAGGATCCCCAGCACGCCGGGCGGCGCGGTGACCACGTCGCGCGCCGGAGTGATTCCGGGGATCGAGGGGAAGTCGGCCCGGGACCCGGTGGCCTCGGCGATCGCGACGTCGACGGTACCCAGGTCGCCGTCACGCGCGAGCCGGGCCGTCTCGACCGCATTCGCGCGGGTGTCGACGAGCACGCCTTCCACGAGGGGGCCGAGCGCACCGGCGATGGCCGCCTCGTACCCTGCCGTGATCTTGACCGCGTCGCCGAGCAGACCGCGCACGCCCTCGCCGCCCCGCGCAACGATCTCGGCAGCGGCGTTCTTGCCGTCGAGCGCACGACTCAGAGCGGAGGTCTGCGCGGTGAGCGCCTCGACCTCTCGCTCCGCGGCGTGCAGGCGCTCACGGAGCGAGCCGACCGCGGCCTCTGCGTCGGTCGCCTCGCGCTGAGCGAGCTCGTACGCGCTGGCGTACTCCGCTGCCGACCCCTCGGGCACGAGATCCGGGTCCACGCCCGCCAGCACCTGCTCGGCCTCGGCCCGCCGTGCCAGCGCAGCATCCAGCGCGCGCTGCTGGCGTTCGACCCCGGCGCGCACAGCCGCCAGAGCCGAGGCCGCCGCCTCGGCGGTCCCCCGGAGCGCCGTCAGGCGCATGTCGTGCTTGGACACGAGCGCGCTCTGCGCGGCGATGTCGGTGTCGAGGGCATCGAGCTCGGCCCTGGCCCGCATGACGTCTCGCGAGGCCTCGGCCGCGGCGTCCCGCGCATCGCCCAGGCCGTCACCGATCTCATCGATCTCGGCGCGGGCCTCGTCGATCATCGCCTGCGACACCGTCGTCAGCTCGATGCGGTCGTCGTCCTCGGCCTCACCCAGCAGCGCGAGCCGCTGGCCCGCCAGCGCGTAGAGGCTCCGCAGCCGCTCCTGCACCCGCTCGAGATCGTGCGTGATGCGACGCGCACCGTCGACCGCTTCCGAGCGCTGCTGCGCCTCGAGCAGTTCGATCCGGGCACGCGAGTTGTCGAGCTGGTCCTGCAGGACCATCCGCTCCGCATGGCGCTCCTGCTCGCTGTGGGTATGGGCGGCGAGCTCAGCGCGCAGGCCCACGATCTCGTCGGCGAACAGGCGTGCTTTCGCATCGCGCACCTGCGCGGCGATCGTGGCCGCCTCCCGAGCGATCTCGGCCTGTCGTCCGAGCGGCTTGAGCTGGCGTCGCAGCTCGCCGGCCAGGTCGCTCAGGCGCAGGAGATTCGCCTCCATCGCCCCGAGCTTGCGGAGGGTCTTCTCTTTGCGCCGCCGGTGCTTGAGGATGCCGGCGGCCTCCTCGATGAAACCGCGGCGGTCCTCGGGCGACGCCTGCAGCACGCTGTCGAGACGCCCCTGCCCCACGATCACGTGCATCTCGCGCCCGAGTCCCGAGTCGCTGAGGAGCTCTTGGACGTCGAGCAGGCGGCAGACCTCGCCGTTGATCGCGTACTCGCTCGCGCCGTTGCGGAACAGAGTCCGGCTGATCGTGACCTCGGAGTACTCGATCGGCAGCGCGCCGTCGCTGTTGTCGATCGTGAGCTGCACCTCGGCGCGGCCGAGAGGTCCGCGCGTGGCCGTGCCCGCGAAGATGACGTCGTCCATCTTGCCGCCGCGGAGCGTCTTCGCACCCTGCTCGCCCATGACCCACGCCAGCGCATCGACGACATTGGACTTGCCGGATCCGTTGGGACCGACGATGCAGGTCACCCCGGGTTCGAGTGCGAACGTCGTCGGCTGGGCGAACGACTTGAACCCTTTGAGCGTCACGCTCTTCAGGTGCATGGATACGTCCTCCGGCCCGTCGACTACCGCCCTACGCTACCGGAGGCACCGGGCCGCGCCGCGAAGGCGGGCCGAGGGCGGATCGGATGCCGCGACACGCCCGTCGTCACCCGAATCTGCGAGAAAGCTTGACGCGGCCTGTGATTGCGCGCTAGTGTCACTCCTCGCGTCTTGAAGTAGAGAAAGGAGGTCCCCGAAATGATGCTGATGAACACCACTGGAGTCACCGCCCCCACCGGCGAAGCGACTCGTGTTCTCGCGCCGGGGACCCGCTCCTTCGGCACGTTCCAGAACGCCCGCGTTCACACCGCCGGCTGACCCCCGCAGGGGAGAAGTCTGCCCTCTCGAGGGCATGATCCTCGTGCGCCGCCCCGGAATCGCCGGGTGCTGAGCGCCTCTTCCTGCCCTCATCCCCGTCGTGCTGCGGCACGACATCCCGCCCGACCGCGCGTGGTTCCGGGCATCCCTCACCCATCCATCCGGAAGAGAACACTCATGAATACGACCTATGCGCCGCAGCGCCCCTCGGGCATCCCCGATACGCTGCGGCTCCCGAGCCGCGACACCCGCACCTCGATCATCGATCGCATCGCCCTCCACGTGGGCCTGCGACTGCTGCTGTGGGGTTCGAGGGCCCCGCGACTCGTCGACGATCGCGAGCGCCACGCTCGCGCGCACCGCAACCACGCCGCCACCGCGGCGCGTGAGCACCGCTATCTCCGCGAGGCTGCCCTCGCGCCACGGTCATGACGACCAGGGGGTCCGCCCGCCCCGCCGCGGGCGGACCCCTCCCCACTTCTTCCCCTCTCCACACCGAAAGACGCGACATCATGACCACACTCACCGACATCGAGTTCCGCCCGCTCACGGTGCCGGCCTCGGTCGAGGCGCCGGACGCGACCGACTTCGTCGAGATGGTGCGCGTGCGCAACGCCATCTATCGCGAGATCTCGGGCCACGGCGACCACGCCATCACGGCCGACGAGCTGCTGCCCCACTACGCCCAGACGGAGTACGACCGCCGGCTGTCGTGGATCGTCGTCGACGACGGCGCGATCATCGGCCGGATCGGTGTCGACATGCCACTCGAGGGCGACTCGAAAGTCGCGTTCTGGCTCATCGAGCTGCTGCGCGAGAGCTGGGGTCGCGGGATCGGCTCTGCCGCATACGAACTCGTCGAGGCGACCGCGCGTGAGCACGGCCGGACCGTCCTGCAGTCGTTCGCCGAGCATCCCGCGGCCGACGGTCCACGGATCGCCCCGCCGACCGGCTTCGGCGACATCCCCGAGGACCACATCGCGCGGTTCTATCGCCGGCACGGTTACACGCTCGAGCAGGTCGAGCGCAACAGCGCTTTCGATCTGAGGGGTTCCTTCGACACCGTCCAGCGCCTGCACGACGAAGCGGTCGCCGCCTCTGCCGGGTATCGGGTCGTGCAGTGGTTCGCACCGACGCCGGCCGAGTATGTCGACGGCTACGCGTGGATGAAGTCCCGCATGGCGACGGATGCGCCGTCGGCAGACATGGAGTTCGACGAGGAGACGTGGGATGCCGCGCGCATCGCCACGCACGACGCCAGGTACACCGAGTCCGGACGGACCATCCAGGTCACCGCTGCGCAGCACATCGCCACCGGCGAGCTGTGCGCCTTCAACGAGCTGGTCATCGGCAAGGACCGCAACGAGGCCAGTCACCAGGAGGACACCCTCGTCCTCACAGATCACCGAGGACACAAGCTGGGCACGCTCGTCAAGTGCGCCGGTCTGCTGTCGTGGCGCGAGATCGCGCCGCAGTCACCCCGGGTGATCACGTACAACGCAGAGGAGAATCGCCCCATGCTCGACATCAACGAGGCGATCGGATTCGCGCCGATCGCCTACAACGGCGGCTGGAAGAAGGTGCTCTCGTGACCGACATCGCTCAGCAGACCGGACTGACGATCCGCCCCGTCATCGTTCCGGCCACCCTCGACGCGCCCGACGCCGGGCCGTTCCTCGAGCTCGTCCGCATCGCCAACGAGGTGTGCCGGTACGACGCAGGCCACGACTACCTCGACGAGGTGCCGGCCGAGGTGCTGGGAATGTGGCAGGACCAGTCGGACTGGACCCAGATCGGGTTCGCGGCCGACCGCGACGGCGAGATCCTCGGTGTGGTCAAACTCATGATCTCCACGGAGGACGACGTGTCGGCCGTCGAGTTCGACCTGATGATCGATCCCCCGAAGTGGGGACAGGGTGCCGAAGAGCTGCTGCTCGCCGAAGTGGAGCGGGAGGCGCGCGAGCGCGGCATCCCGACGATCCAGACCTGGACGCTGCATCGCCCGGGCACGCCGGGACCAGCACTCGTGCCGCCCACGGGTGCAGGTGCCGTCCCGGCCGAGGATCGCCAGACAATCTTCCAGATCGAGAACGGCTTCACTCTCGAGCAGGTCGAGCGCAACAGCGCTTTCGATCTGACCGGAGACTTCGGGAACGTCGAGCGCATGCTCGCCCAGGCCGAAGCCGCGGCGGGTGCCGACTACCGCCTCCTCACGTGGACGGCACCCACTCCCCCGGAGTTCCGCGACGGGTTCGCCTATGCGATGTCGCGGATGTCCACCGATGCCCCCACGGGCGGTCTGGTCGTCGACGAGCAGCACTGGGACGCCGCGCGTGTGGAGCGACGGGACGCTCGTCAGCGCGCGCAGGGTCTCACCGTGTCGGTCGCGGCGGTGCAGCATGTGCCGACGGGCGTGATCGCGGCCTACAACGAGCTCGTCATCGCCGAGGATCACTCGGCCGCGACGCAGCAGTTCGGCACGCTCGTACTCAAGGAGCACCGGGGACGGCGTCTCGGGACGATCGTGAAGTGCGCGAATCTCCTGCGCTGGCGCACCGTCGTGCCGGAGTCCCCGCGAGTCTCGACGTTCAACGCCGAGGAGAACCGCCACATGCTCGACATCAACGAGGCGATCGGCTTCGTGCCCGCCTCCTACGCGGGGGCGTGGAAGAAGATCATCGCCCTCTGACCGGTCAGGGCCGCGGCATCCGCTCTTTCAGACAGACGGATGCCGCGGCGCCCGCTGGCAGTGCGGGCAGAAGTGGCTCGACCTGTTGGTGAACGACACCCGAACGATCGGGCGCCCGCAGCGAGGGCACGGCTGGCCGGTGCGTCCGTAGGCGTTCAGCGAGTGGGCGAAGTACCCGGCCTGCCCGTTCACGTTGACGTACTGGGCATCGAAGCTCGTGCCGCCCTCGGCCAGCGCCTTCTCGAGAACGTGGCGCACTTCGGCCAGCAGCCGGGTCGCGCTGCGCGTCGAGAGCGATCCGGCCGGCGTCTCGGGATGGATGCGCGCCGCCCACAGCGCTTCGTCGGCGTAGATGTTGCCGACTCCGCTGAGCACCGTCTGGTCCAGCAGCACGCGTTTGATCGCCGAGTTCTTGCGCGCGAGAGCCTGTCTCAGCGTCGTGTCGGAGAATGCGGGATCCAGCGGGTCACGGGCGATGTGCGACACCTGACGAGGAACGGATGCCTCGGCCCCGCCGTACCCGCCGGGGGCGCCGTCGGGCGTCGGCACGAGCTCGTCGATGGCGAGCGAGCCGAACGTCCGCTGATCGGCGAAGACGACGGAGACCTCGCCGTGCACCGGGTGGATGAGGTCCAGGCGCACGCGTTCGTGCCGCTCCGGAGCCGCGCCGGGTGCCCGCAGCAGCAGCTGGCCGCTCATGCCGAGATGGCCGACGATCGCCTCGCGGGGCTCGCTGGCGCCGCGCTCCTCGAGCGGGAGCCACAGGAACTTGCCACGCCGCGCCGCGGACCTGATGACGCGGCCCGCAAGCGCCGCCTCGAAGTGGGCGCCGCTGCCCGGATGCCGGGTGAGCGCGCGCTCGTCCGCGACGGTGACGCCGAGCACGGTGGCGCCGGTCACCGCGGGGTCGAGGCCGGCACGGACCACCTCGACCTCGGGAAGCTCAGGCACGCGCGGTGAGCTCCTGCCAGGCGCTGAGCGCGGCGGCCATCTCGGCCTGCTTCTTGCTCGTGCCGAGGCCCTCGGCCGAGACGTCCCCCACCACCACGACGGCGGTGAAGGTGCGGTCATGGTCGGGGCCGGTCGAGGAGACCGAGTATGCGGGCGGCTGCACGCCGGTGCGCGCCGCCAGCTCCTGAAGACTCGTCTTCGGATCCATCGCGGCACCGTAGCGCTCGGGATCGGCGAGAAGCGGCTCGACGAGGCTCAGCACCAGGCGCGTCGCTGCGTCAGGTCCGGCAGAGAGGTAGGTGGCGCCGATGACGGCTTCCATGGTGTCGGCGAGGATCGAGTCCTTCTCGCGTCCACCGGTGAGATCTTCACCGCGACCCAGTTTGAGGTGGGCGCCGAGTCCGATGCCCCGGGCGATCTCTGCGAGTGCCACGGTCGACACGACGCTCGCGCGACGCTTGGCGAGGGCACCCTCTTCGAGTTCGGGGTGGCCGGTGAACAGCAGCACGGTCACCGCCTGTCCGAGCACGGAGTCGCCGAGGAACTCGAGGCGCTCGTTGTGCGGAACCTGTCCGTGCTCGTATGCCCACGAACGATGGGTGAGTGCGAGCGACAGAAGCTCGGGGTCGATATCGACCCCGAGCTTCTGTGCGAGCTCGGTGAGCGCGAGGCGCTCATCCATGACGTCGGTCACGTCGCCGGTCGGGCGATCAGACGTCGGCGACCTTGCGGCCCTTGTACTCCAGGAACAGCTCCGTGCCCTGCGAGTCGGTGACGACCTTCGCCTGGTGCGGGCGGCTGTAGACGGTCTTGCCGTTCTCGACGGTGGTGGTCAGCGTGATGGGCGCCGCCTTCCACTGCGCGCGACGTGAGCGCGTGTTGGAACGGGAGACCTTCCGCTTCGGGGGGTTACCTGCCATGGCTAGCTCTCTTCTGTGTTCTCGGCGCCGGCGCGCGGGGCGTCGTCGTCGTGGTCTGGGGTGTAGTCCTGGAGCGCGGCCCAGCGGCTATCGAGGGGCTCGCGCTGCTCTGCACCGGTGTTCGTGGCCAGCCGCTCACCCGTGGCCGGATCGAGGCCGGGGCAATCCGGCTGACACACCGGCTGAAACGGAAGCGACAGGACAATCGCATCCCTGACCAGAGTTTCAAGATCCACGTGGTCGTCTTGAACCTCGAAGTCAGTTGCTTCCTCTCCAGGATACGCGAAAAGCTCCTGAAACTCGACTTGGAGGTCCTGGGCGATGTCGGTGAGGCATCGGCTGCAGACGCCGATGTATTCGGCGTCAGCCGTTCCGGAGACCAGGATGCCCTCGTGGACGGACTCCAGGCGCACATCCAGATCGATCGGAACGCCGGCCTCCACGGACACCAGGCCCTCGCCCCACTTCTCGGGCGCGGGCACGTCGAAGGCGTGCTCCCGCATCTCACCGGGGCTGCGGATGATGTCCTTGACGCGGATCACGAACGGACCCGTCGCATGCTGTCTGACCACGATCACCCATCGTAGTGGCGCGGCCCTGTGCAGGCACCGCGAACGGTCAGCGCTGGTGGGCTCCGGTGTCGAGGAACCGGGCGACCGCTGCGGGCACGAACGGCGACACGTCGCCGCCCAGCGAGGCCACCTGCCGCACCAACGAGCTCGAGACCAGCGCATGCGCCGGGTCGGGCAGCAGGAAGACCGTCTCGACGTGGGCGAGGTGGCGGTTCACGATCGCCATCGGCGTCTCGTACGCGACGTCCACCTGCGAGCGGATGCCCTTCACGAGAACGCCCGCGTCGACATCCGTCGCGTAGTCGACCAGCAGCCCCATGCTCCACGAGGCGACGACGACGTCCCCCTCGATGCCGCTCTCGGCGATGGACTGCTCCAGCAGGGTCAGGCGCTGGGCGATCGGCAGCATCGCCTCCTTGCCGGGATTGTGCACGACCAGCACGTGCAGCTGATCGTAGAGCGTGGCCGCGCGGCGGATGACGTCGAGATGCCCGAGGGTCGGCGGGTCGAAGGACCCGGGGACCACGGCGATCCGGCTGTTCATGTCGTCAGCCTATCGGCCGGCCGTCGCGGCGCGGCCGCGTCAGTTCTTCGCGAGCGCAGCGCGCTCCTCCATGCCCACCCGCCGCTCGAGGGCCGCCATGAGGCCGGGGTGGCGCAGCAGAGCCGGGTCGTCCTCGAGCACCTGCTCGGCGGCCACGCGCGCCTCGGCGATGATGTCGGCGTCCTTGACGACGCGGAGCAGGCGGAGCGACGACCGTGCCCCCGACTGGGCGTCGCCCAGGACATCACCCTCGCCGCGGAGGTCGAGGTCGACCTCGGCCAGTTCGAAGCCGTCGAGAGTGGCCGCCACGGCTTCCACACGCTCCCGCGCCGGAGATCCGGCTCCCGCCTCGGTCACGAGCAGGCACAGACCCGGCACCCCGCCACGTCCGACGCGGCCACGGAGCTGGTGCAGCTGCGAGACGCCGAAGCGGTCGGCCTCGAGGATCGCCATCGTCGACGCGTTCGGAACGTCCACGCCGACCTCGACGACGGTCGTCGCGACGAGCACGTCCACCTCGCCGCGGGCGAAGGCCTGCATCACGGCATCCTTCTGATCAGAGGGCATCTTGCCGTGCAGGATCTCGACCCGGATGTCGGAGAACGACGGATGCCGCGACAGCAGGTCCGCGACCTGCACGACGCCCCACCGGGTCTTGGTCTGCTCGACCGCGGCGTCTCCGACCGGCTCGTCGGCGGTGTCGTCCTTGGTGAGCGTCTCGGCGTCGATCGCGGCGCACACGACGAACGCCTGCCGGTGCTGTCCCACCTCTTCGGCGATGCGGTCCCACACCCGCGCGAACCAGGCGGGCTTCTCGGCCAGCGGAGCCACGTACGTCTGGATCCCGGCGCGGCCCGCCGGCATCGTGCGGATCGTCGACACGTCGAGGTCGCCGAACACCGTCATCGCCACGGTGCGCGGGATGGGCGTGGCCGTGAGCACGAGCGCGTGCGGCGAAGACCCCTTCGCCCGCAGCGACTCGCGCTGCTCGACGCCGAAGCGGTGCTGCTCGTCGACGACGACGAGGCCGAGGTCGGCGAAGGTCGTGCTCGCGCTGAGCAGCGCGTGTGTGCCGACCACGATGCGGGCCTGCCCGGACGCCACGCGCAGTGCTGCTCTGCGGCGCTCTGCGGCCGGCATCTGGCCGGTCAGCAGGGTCGGCATGAGCTCGGGAGCGAGCTGGGGCCCGAGCATCCGGGCGATCGAGCGCAGATGCTGTCCGGCGAGCACCTCCGTGGGCGCGATGAGCGCCGATTGCCCGCCGCTCTGCGCGACCTGGAGCATCGCGCGCAGCGCGACGAGGGTCTTGCCCGAGCCGACCTCGCCCTGGACCAGCCGATTCATCGGCCAGTCACCCTGCAGGTCGTGCTCGACCTGCTCACCCACGCTGATCTGGTCGGGTGTGAGCGAGAAGGGCAGCGCCTCGTCGAAGCGCTCGAGCAGAAGGCCGGGCGTCCGGCGCGTCGCGGACAGCGCGCGCACGAACGCCCGCTGCTGCAGCAGCGCGGCCTGAAGCACGAAGGCCTCGTGCATGCGCAGCGTCGCGCGCGCCGGCTCGATCTCGTCCTCGAAGCCCGGACGGTGGATCCGTTCGATCGCGCTGCGCGCCTCGAGCAGGCCGTGGCGCTCGCGCAGCCAGTCGGGAAGCGGGTCCGGCACCTCTCCGAGACCGTCGAGCACGAGCTCGACGATCTTGGCGAACTGCCAGCTCGCGACGGTGCTGGTGGCGGGGTAGATCGGGATCGGCAGATTCGCGTTGGCCTCGGCCGTCATCCGCGCGGTGGCCTCGTCGTCGAACAGCTCATAGTCGGGGTGCGCGAGCTGCTTCGCGCCGCGGTACTCCCCCACCTTGCCCGCGAAGATGCCCCGTCGACCGGGAACGAGATCCTTGATCCGCCAGGACTGGTTGAAGAACGTCAGCGACAGGTCGCCCTGCCCGTCGCTGATCACCACCTCGAGGAGGGAGCCCTTGCGGTTCTGCATGCGCCGCTCGTTCGTCCGGCGCACTTCGGCCACGATCGTGACCGGCTCACCGACGGGCAGCGAGGAGATCTGCGTGAGCTCGCCGCGGCGGGCGTAGCGCCGGGGATAGTGCGAGAGGAGGTCCCCCACGGTGCGCATGCCGAAGGCGCGCTCGAGGGCTGACGCCGTCTTGCCGCCGACGGCGCCGTCCAGGCGCGACTCGAGAGTGAACGACGGCATAGGTCGAGTCTAGATTCGACCGGCGACGCGGCATCGTCGGCGATACCCAGCGCCGTGGCGTACGGTGACCTGGTGCTCCGACGTCTCCTGTCCCGCCTCTACTGGACCTGCAGCCGCTGGACGCTGTCCACGGAACCGGCGCCTCCTCGCCCGACGGTGCTCCTGGGAGTCCCCCACACCTCCAACTGGGACTTCGTCCTCATGCTGGGCATCGCCTGGCGTCTGGGCATCCCCGTCCGCTGGCTCGGCAAGGCCAGTCTGTTCCGAGGCTGGCGGGGACCGCTGATGCGCACGCTCGGCGGCATCCCGGTCGATCGGGCCGACCCGTCACGGGTGGTCGGCGACGTCGTCGCGCGCATCCGCGGCGGCGAGAAGTTCGGGCTCGTCGTCACGCCCGAGGGCACCCGCGGCGGCGGCGACTACTGGAAGTCGGGCTTCTACCGCATCGCACGCGAGACCGGCCTGCCCGTCACTCTCGGCTACGTGGACCGCACCACGATGACGACGGGCCTGGGACCCACGATCGACCTCACCGGCGACGTCCGTGCCGACATGGACGTCATCCGGGCCTTCTACGCCGACAAGTCCGGCCTGCGCCCCGAGCGCCGCACGGAGCCGCGCCTGCGCGAAGAGGACTCCCCCGCGGCACCGCCGGTCTGAGCGCCGGATATCGTGACGGTGTGACGCGCATCATCTCCGGCCGCGCCGGTTCCCTCACCCTCGAGGTCCCCGATGCGGGGACCCGACCCACCAGCGACCGGGTCCGGGAGTCGCTGTTCGGCGCACTCGAGTCCGCCGATCTGGTGCGCGGCGCCGCCGTGCTGGACCTCTATGCCGGATCCGGCGCGCTCGCGCTCGAGGCCATCAGCCGGGGAGCCTCGTCCGCCGCCCTCGTCGAGAAAGCGCCGCGCGCCGCGACGACGGCACAGCGCAACGCCGATCGTGTGACGAAGTCGGTGGGTCGGGATGCCGCGATCGCCGTCCACCGAAGCTCCGCTGTCGCCTACCTCCAAGTCGCCCGCGGTCCGTTCGACCTCGTCTTCATCGACCCGCCGTACGACCTGCCCGAGGCGGAGCTGACGCACGTGCTGGAGCTGCTCGCCGGATCGCTCACCCCGGACGCGACCGTCATCGTCGAGCGCGCGAAGCGCTCTCCCGAGCCGACGCTGCCTGCCCGGCTCACGCACGAGCGGTCCAAGCGCTACGGGGACACGACCTTGTGGTGGGTCACCACGAGCTGAGCGGTCAGCCGCGCCCGGCATCCCAGTCACGATAGGGATCCCAGCCGCCGGGCCCGTCGAACGGACGCCCGTCGACCGTCACCGTCGCAGGTCCGCGAACGCCGACCGTCCCGATGCGGCGGAACTCGGCCGGCAGCACGGTGTCCGGAGGGAACGTGGCCAGCAGCGCGTGATCCTCGCCCCCGGTGAGAGCGCGTTCGAGGTCCTCGCCGAGCAGTCCGCTCTCCACATCGATGGTGACAGCGGATGCCGCGGCCATCCGTCCGGCGTCGAGGGCGAGTCCGTCCGAGACGTCCATCATCGCCGTCGCCCCGTCGCGCGCCGCCCGCAGGCCCATCGGGATCGGCGGGCGCGGACGAAGCTGCATCGCCACTCCCTCCGCCTCGCGCGCGGTGAGGGTCGAGAACACCTCAGGGTCGACCGCAACGGGAACGCCGCGCTCGTCCTGGAAGCGCGAGAACAGCACGTCCAGACCGAGGGCGGCCATGCCGAGCTGACCGGCGACCGCGACGACATCGCCGACGCGGGCACCCGACCGCAGCACGGGCGCCACGCCGTCGAGGGACCCGAGCGCGGTCACGGCGATGGTCAGGGTGTCGGACACGGTCAGATCCCCGCCTTCGACCGCGCAGCCCGGAGCGAGTTCGTCGCACGCGGCGCGCAGACCTGCCGCGAGGCCCTCGACGAAGGACAGCCGAGTATCGTCCGGCATCGCCAGTGCCACGAGCAGCGCGCTCGGGACCGCACCCATCGCGGCCACATCGGCGAGGTTCACCGCCGCGGCCTTCCACCCCAGGTCGAAGGAGCTCGACCAGGCGAGACGGAAGTCGGGGCCGTGGACCAGAGTGTCGACGGTGGCCACCACGCGTCCGCCGGGAGCGGCGATCACCGCGGCGTCGTCCCCGGGGCCGACCAGTGCGCGCGAGGGACCGAGTCCGTCGAGGATCCTCCGCAGGATCGCGCCCTCGCTCAGTTCACCCACGGACGGATCGGAGGCGCTCATCCCCCCAAGGTAGCCTGGAGGAGTGATCCCAGCGCGCCGACTCCTCGCCGCCGCGATCGTCGTCGCCGCCTGCCTCGGGATCTCCGGCTGCGCGGGCTCGGTCGCACTCGAACCCGCCCCGGATGCGAACAGCCCGGAGTGCGCGGAGGTGACGGTCCGTCTTCCGGGCGACCTCGGCGGACAGGCGCGACGCTGGACGGACGCCCAGGCCACCGGCGCCTGGGGCGATCCCGCGACGATCCTGCTGACGTGCGGCGTGACGCCCCCGGGACCCACGACGCTGCCCTGCGAGACCCGCAACGGTGTCGACTGGATCATCGACGACGCCGAGGCCCCGCAGTACCGGTTCACGACCTTCGGCCGGGTCCCTGCCGTCGAGGTCTACCTCGACAGCGAGAAGGTCGCCAGCGCGGACGTCATCGAGACGCTATCGGGGATCGCGGACCTCCTCCCGACCGACGGCTCGGCGTGCACCGAGCGCCCGGCCGGTGAGGGCTAAGCGCGCTCGAGCGCAGTGTCCACCAGCTCGGTCAGCAGCTCCGGGTAGGTCACGCCGGACGCGATCCAGCACTTCGGGAACATCGAGATCGGCGTGAAGCCGGGCATGGTGTTCAGCTCGTTGACGTACAGTCCGTCCGCCGTGAGGAAGAAGTCGACCCGGGCGAGGCCCCGGCCGTCCACCGCTTCGAAGGCGCGGATGCCGAGCTCCTGGATCGCCGCGATCTCGGCGTCGTCGAGGTCGGCGGGACACACCACCTCGGCACCGTCTCCGCCGAGGTACTTGCCCTCGAAGTCGTAGAACTCGCGGGTGGTGAGCACGATCTCGCCGGGCAGTGAAGCACGAGGCGCCGCGCCGGCTCGCCCCTCGAGGATCGCGACCTCGACCTCGCGGCCGACGATCGCCGACTCGATCAGGACCTTGTCGTCTTCGGCGAACGCCAGCGCGAGGGCGTCCGCGAGCTCGGACGGGTCGTGAACCTTGGACACCCCGACGCTCGACCCCGCGCGCGCGGGCTTGACGAAAGTGGGCTCGCCCAGGGCTGCGGCATCCGCTCGCACGCCCTCCGGATCGCGCTCCCAGCGCTGCCGGCTCACGGTGACCCACGGCGAGACCGGCACTCCGGCGGCCTCGAGGACGATCTTCATGAAGTGCTTGTCCATGCACAGGGCCGAATCGAGCACCCCCCCGCCCGCGTACGGGATGCCGAGCGTGTCGAAGAAGCCCTGGACCGTGCCGTCCTCGCCGTGCAGTCCGTGGAGGATCGGCAGGACCACATCGACCGTGCCGACCTCATCGACCGACCCGTCGGAGCGCCGAACACGCAGTGTGCGATCGCCGCCCCCCTCCGGCCACAGCACGCGCGTGCCGTTGTCGACCACCTCGGGGAGCTTTTCGGCGTCCAGCGCGAACTTGTCGGGGTCGTCGTCTTCGAGGACGAACGCGCCGTCGCGGGTGATGCCGACCGGAATCACCCGGTAGCGATCACGATCGATCGCCCGCAGCACTCCGCCCGCCGTTGCGGAACTGATCGAGTGCTCGCTGGATCGACCGCCAAAGAGCACCGCCACCGCCGGCCTGTCCATTCTGCGTCCTCTCCCCCTGCGGGGTGTCATCGTCTGTCGTGAGATGGGGCGCGATGTCGCGCGGGTTCATTGTTCCGTCGAGCACCATCTTGACCTGCTCGACGATCGGCATCTCGACGCCGACCTCGCGGGCCAGCTGCAGGATGGGTGCGACCGAGGCGAGGCCTTCGGCGGTCTGGTTCATCTGCTTGACGACATCGTCGAAGCGGTAGCCCTGCCCGAGCAGGCGTCCGGCGGTGTTGTTGCGGCTGAGCGGCGACTGGCACGTCGCGATGAGATCGCCCAGGCCCGCGAGGCCCTGCAGCGTCTCGGGGTGCGCACCGAAGGCCACGGCGAAGTCCGTCATCTCGACGAGTCCGCGCGTGATGATCGACGCCTTGGTGTTCTCGCCGTACCCGACGCCGTCGACGATGCCGATCGCGACCGCGATGAGGTTCTTCAGCACGCCGCCGAATTCGGTGCCGATGACGTCGGTGTTCACGAACGTGCGGAAGTAGGAGTTGCGGGCGAGGCGGGCGACCGCCTCAGCGGTCTCCTGGCTGGTCGAGGAGATGACGGCGGCCGTGGGCTGCTCGCGCGCGATCTCGAGGGCAAGGTTCGGGCCGGACGCCACGGCGATGCGCGCGGCATCGCAGTCCAGCTCCTGCTCGATGACCTGGCTCATGCGCAGGCCGGTGCGCCGCTCGACGCCCTTCATGAGGGAGACGATCGGCACATCCGTGTTCTCGACGAGCGGCCGCACCGCCTTGAGGTTCTGCCGGACGGCCTGGCTCGGGATCGACAGATAGACCTGCTCGGCGCCCTCGAGCGCTTCGGACAGGTGGGGGGTGGCGTCCATGCTGCGGGGCAGGTTGATCCCGGGCAGATACTCGCTGTTGCGCTTGGCCTCGTGGATCTCGCCCGCGAGCTCGGGCCGGCGTGCCCACATCACGACATCCGCGCCGCCGTCGGCGAGGATCTTGCCGAATGTCGTGCCCCAGCTGCCGGCGCCGATGACGGCGACGCGCGGGCGCGTCGGTTCCTGTCTACGACTCAAGGCGGCCCGTCTCCTTCTGGCCGTGCTCGGCCGGGTTCCAGCGTGCCGCGGGCGCCGGCTCTCCGCGCAGCTGCGAGAGCAGCTCGGCGACCGCCGCCATCACCTGGTCGGTGGCGGCGGCGAGATTCGGCTGCTGTCCTTCGCGGCGGAATGCGGAAAGATCGACGGGGTCGCCGATCAGGATCTTCACGGGGCGCCGCAGCGGCCACAGCCGGAGCTTGCCGTAGCGCGGCATCACCTGCTGGACACCCCACTGCGCCATCGGGATGACGGGGATCTCACCCTGCAGGGCCACGCGGACCGCGCCGGTCTTGCCGCGCATCGGCCAGAGATCCGGCTCGCGGGTGAGCGTGCCCTCGGGGTAGACGATGACGCCGCGCCCCAGGCGGACCAGAGTCTGAGACGTCTCGAGCGTCTGCCGCGCCGAGGCGGCCGAGGACGACCGCGCGACGGGCACCATCCCCGTCGCCCGCAGGACCGCACCCAGCACCGGCACGCGGAAGAGGCTCTCCTTGGCCATGAAGCGCGGTGCGCGCCCGGCCTTCCAGACCGCCAGCGCCACCGCCAGCGGATCCGCCTCGGAGTAGTGGTTGGGGGCGAGCACGAACGCGCCCTCGCGGGGAAGCTTCTCTGCGCCTTCGATCTCGAGCTTGAACAGCAGCGCGATCAGCGGCGCGGCGATGGCGGCGAGGGGCCAGAAGACGCTCGGCCGGGACTTCTCAGGAGAGGCCGGCGGCATCGGCGACGAGGGGGCCACCGCGCTATCCGATGACGTCGAAGTCGGCGCCGAGGTCGTCGAGCTTGGTGAGGAACTTCTCGTAGCCGCGACGGATGATGCCGACGTTGCGCACGGTCGACTCTCCCTCGGCTGCGAGCGCCGCGATCACGTAGCTGTAGCCGCCGCGGAGGTCGGGGACCTCGACGTCGGCCGCGTGCAGCGGCGTCGGGCCGTTGATGACGGCGGCCTGCTCGAGCGCACGGCGCGGAACACGGCGATCAGGCGCGTCGATGCCCTGCGGGTGCACGACGATGTCCGCGCCCATCTGCACGAGGGCCTGGGTGAAGCCGAGGCGGTTCTCGTACACCGTCTCGTGCACGGTGGACGTGCCCGTCGCCTGGGTGAGGGCCACGATGAGCGGCTGCTGCCAGTCCGTCATGAAGCCGGGGTGCACGTCCGTCTCGACGACGACGGGCTTGAGGGCGCCGTCACGACGGAACTGGATGCCGTCCTCGTGGACGTCGAACCAGCCGCCGGCCTTGCGGAAGACGTTGAGGAACGTGAGCATCTCCTGCTGCTTGGCTCCGCCGACGAAGATGTCGCCGTCGGTGGCCAGCGCTGCGCACGCCCAGGAGGCGGCCTCGTTGCGGTCGAAGATCGCCCGGTGGTCGTAGCCGCGCAGCTCGTCGACGCCCTCGATGAGGATCACCCGGTTGGGCTCGTACGAGATGATCGCGCCCATCTTCTGCAGCACGGCGATGAGGTCCATGATCTCGGGCTCGATCGCCGCATTGCGCAGCTCGGTCGTGCCCTTGGCCTTCACTGCCGTGAGCAGGACCTGCTCGGTCGCGCCGACGCTCGGGTACGGCAGCTCGATGTTCGCTCCGTGGAGGCCGTCGGGCGCGGTGATGCGGATGCCCTCGTAGCTCTTGTCGACCACGGCGCCGAAGGCGCGCAGCGCGTCCATGTGGAAGTTGATCGGACGATCGCCGATGCGACAGCCGCCGAGGTCGGGGATGAGTGCCTCGCCGAGCAGATGCAGCAGCGGGCCGCAGAACAGGATCGGGATGCGGGATGCCCCGGCGTGCGCGTCGATCGCCTCGAAGTGCGCGGCGACCGCGCCACTCGGATCGAAGTGCAGGGTACCCTCGTCCTCGCCGTCCCACACCTTGACGCCGTGGACCTCGAGGAGCGAGCGCACGACTTGCACGTCGCTGATGTCGGGGACATCGCGCAGCGTGCTCGTCGTTCCGCCCAGCAGCGCCGCCACCATCGCCTTGGTCACCAGGTTCTTCGCACCCTTGACCTCGACACGACCGGTCAGCGGGCGTCCTCCGCGGATGGCGAGCACATCACCGTCCGGTTCTTCTCCGGCTGAGTGGTCGGGCGTGACGCTAAGGGCGGACTTCATCCGGAGGACCTCACTTGTGGGTTCGAGGGCAGGCTGGGGGCGGCTTCACACCCGATCGGGGCGTGCAGTCCTGACTTACGGAACGGGGAGCGTCCGTGGCCGCCATGCCTCACGGCGGGACTCGAACTGCGAGATCTTGTCTTCATCCCGCAGGGTGAGCCCGATGTCATCGAGCCCTTCGAGAAGCCGCCACCTAGTGTAATCATCGATGTCGAAAGCGACCTCGATGCCGCCGATCGTCGCCCGGAGGGCTTGCAGATCGACGGTCATGCTGATACCGGGCTCGGCCTCGATGGCCGCCCAGATCGCTTCGATGTCGGGCTCCGAGACGACGCCCGCGACAAGGCCCTGCTTGCCCGCGTTCCCGCGGAAGATGTCGGCGAAGCGCGAGCTCAGCACGACGTGGAAGCCGAAGTCGCGCAGCGCCCAGACAGCGTGCTCACGGCTCGATCCGGTGCCGAAGTCCGGCCCCGCGACGAGGATGCTGGCGCCCTGGTACGCGGGCTGATTGAGGACGAACTCCGGATCCTGGCGCCAGTTGGCGAAGAGCGCGTCCTCGAAGCCGGTCTTGGTGACGCGCTTGAGGTAGACGGCCGGGATGATCTGGTCTGTGTCGACCGCCGAGCGCTTCAGCGGTGCGGCGATGCCGGTGTGGGTGGTGAACTTCTCCATGTCAGGCCTCCACGGTCTCGGCGGCGACGCGGGCGGGCGCGGGATCGAGGTCGCTCGGACTCGACAGCGTGCCGCGCACGGCGGTGGCCGCGGCGACGAGCGGCGAGACCAGGTGCGTGCGTCCGCCCTTGCCCTGACGCCCCTCGAAGTTGCGGTTGCTGGTGGACGCGCAGCGCTCCCCCGGCGCGAGCTGATCGGGGTTCATGCCCAGGCACATCGAGCACCCGGCGAAACGCCACTCCGCGCCGAAGGCGGTGATGATCTTGTCGAGCCCCTCGGCCTCGGCCTCCAGCCGGACGCGGGCAGAGCCGGGGACGACCATGACGCGGACGCCCTCGGCCTTGGTGCGCCCCTCGATGACCGAGGCGAAGGCACGGAGGTCCTCGATGCGGCTGTTGGTGCACGAGCCCATGAACACGGCGTCGACCGGCACGTCCTTGAGCGGAGTGCCGGGGACGAGGTCCATGTATTCCAGCGCCCGCTCGGCGGCGGCGCGCTCGTTGGGGTCGGCGATGTCGGCCGGCGCGGGCACGACGTCCGAGAGCATGACGCCCTGACCGGGGTTCGTGCCCCATGTGACGAAGGGCTCCAGCTCGTTCGCGTCGAGGTAGACCTCGGCGTCGTAGACCGCGCCCTCGTCGCTGGGCAGAGTCCGCCAGTAGGCGACGGCATCCTCCCAGTCCTGTCCCTTCGGCGCGTGGTCGCGGCCCTTCACGTACTCGAACGTGATGTCGTCGGGCGCGATCATGCCGGCACGCGCGCCCGCCTCGATGGACATGTTGCACATCGTCATGCGGCCCTCCATCGAGAGCGCGCGAATGGCGCTGCCGCGGAACTCGAGCACGTAGCCCTGACCGCCGTTGGCGCCGATCTTCGCGATGATCGCCAGGACGACGTCCTTCGCGGTGACCCCGGGCCTGAGGTCCCCCTCGACGGTGATCGCCATCGTCTTGAACGGCTTGAGGGGCAGCGTCTGCGTGGCCAGGACGTGCTCGACCTCGCTCGTGCCGATGCCGAACGCCATCGCGCCGAAGGCGCCGTGGGTGCTCGTGTGGCTGTCACCGCACACCACGGTGATCCCCGGCATCGTGAGTCCGAGCTGCGGCCCGACGACGTGGACGATGCCCTGCTCCTTGTCGCCGAGCGAATGCAGGCGCACGCCGAACTCCGCGGCGTTGCGGCGCAGCGTCTCGATCTGCGTGCGGCTGGTCAGGTCGGCGATCGGCTTGTCGATGTCGAGCGTCGGGGTGTTGTGGTCTTCGGTCGCGATCGTGAGGTCGAGGCGGCGGACCGGGCGACCCTCGGCGCGCAGGCCGTCGAACGCCTGGGGGCTCGTGACCTCGTGCACCAGGTGCAGGTCGATGTAGATGAGGTCGGGCTGGCCGTCCTCGCCCTTGACCACGAGGTGGTCGTCCCACACCTTCTCGGCGAGGGTGCGGGGGCGGTCGGGGATGCCGGATGCGTCGGGATTGCTCATTGCTCTGTGTTCTCCTGATGGGGACTGCGCCCGTAAGGGATGGGGCCCGCGACGAACTCCGCGACGAGGGAGGCCTGAGACTAGGACTCGTCGCGGCCGCTAAGGAGAAGGCGAGCGATCCGCACGGGCCCAGATTACCACCCTCGCCCGAGGCCCCGGCCCGTGTTGCGGAGCGACGGGCCGGGTGACTGTCAGGCGTCGGGGCGGGGCTCGTCCACGGTGGGCGGAGTGCCCTTCTCCTCTGCCACCACCGCGGCCGCCTCGGCGGATGCGGCCATGCCGGCGGGGGCTGTCGCCGCGGCTGCAGCCGCGGCATCCGTCGTGCCGTCCTTCTTCTCGCGGGCGGAGGCGATCAGGCTCGCGACTGTCGCGACCGTCATGGCCACGATGATCACGCCGAGCGACATCCAGGTCGAGATCTCGGGAGCCCACTCGATGTGCTCGCCGTTGTTGATGAAGGGCAGCTCGTTGACGTGCATGGCGTGGAAGACGAGCTTCACGCCGATGAAGGCCAGAATGAACGCGATGCCGTAGTGGAGGTAGCGGAGGCGGTCCAGGAGGTCGCCGAGCAGGAAGTACAGCTGACGCAGGCCCATGAGCGCGAAGATGTTCGCGGTGAAGACGATGAACGGACTCGTCGTGATGCCGAAGATCGCCGGGATCGAGTCGATCGCGAAGAGCAGGTCGGTTACGCCGATCGCCGCGAAGACGATGATCATCGGCGTCCACATCTTCTTGCCGCCCACGACCGTGCGCAGCTTGGCGCCGTCGTAGTGGTCGCTGATGTCGATCATGCGACGGAGCAGCCGGACGACGAAGTTCTCCTGCTTGACGTCGTCGTCGTGGTCTCCGCCGGGGAACGCCTGGCGCCACGCCGTCCACACGAGGAAGGCCCCGAAGAGGTAGAACACCCAGCTGAACTGCTCGATGATCGCGGCGCCCGCGAGGATGAACAGGCCGCGCAGGATGAGCGCGATGATGATGCCCACCATCAGCACCTCCTGCTGGTACCGGCGCGGCACGGCGAACTGGCTCATGATGAGCACGAACACGAAGAGGTTGTCGATGGAGAGGCTGTACTCGGTGAGCCAGCCGGCGACGAACTGACCCGCGAACTCGGGGCCGGCGATGATCCACATCAGCCCGGCGAAGATCAGCGCGAGCGTCACGTAGAACACGACCCAGAGAGTCGACTCACGGGTGGAGGGGATGTGCGGGCGCTTGAGGATCAGCAGCAGATCGCCGAGCAGGATGAGGGTGAGGATCACGAGGGATCCGATTTCGAACCACAGCGGGAGGACGAGGTCCATGGAGGGCCTTTCGGGAGGTACGGAGGGGTCGTCGGGAAACCGAAAGTCTCTCCCCGCGGCCTGACGGCCGCGTCGCGCACCCGGGGTCACACTGTCGGGACCCGTGATGACGGATGCGCGCTCGCGGGATACTCCCTCTCGCCCGACAAGGATACAGGCTCGGGATGCCGCGACCCGCGCCCGGCGAGACGATCCGCTCCCCCGCGACACTGACACCGTGAGAGACAATGAAGCTCCGCGACGACGCCGCCCATCGGCGCCGAACGCGGAGCCGGAGGACGGGATGCCCCCACACACCGAGCGGGACGATGCGGCGCTCATGGCTCAGGCCGCGAACGGCAGCGAGCTCGCGTTCCGCACGCTGTATCGCGCGTATGTGCGTCCGGTGTACTGGCTGGCCCACGGGCTGGTCGGGAACGCGGCGGATGCGGAGGATGTCGTCCAGGAGACCTTCCTGGTCGCCTGGCGGAAGCTGCCGGACTTCGAGCTGGCCGGGGACTCGCTCCTGCCCTGGCTCGCGACAGTATGCCGGTTCCAGGCCGCGAATCGCGTTCGCCGGCAGCGGCGCGACCGCGAGCACACCGCTGCGGCGGCCGACGAGACGCTCCCGGCGACGGTCGATGTCGAGCAGCAGGTGATCGGCGCGGACCTCGCGGATCGCATCCTCCAAGAGGTCGCAGGGCTGAGCTCGCTCGACCAGGAGATCTTCCGGCTGTGCGCGGCTGAGGGATACGCCTACCAGGCGGCCGCCGAGCAGCTCGGCGTCGCCCACGGTGTCGTCCGCAATCGTCTCTCCCGCATCCGGACGCGCCTCCGGACCGTCGTCAAGGAGAGCACATGAACACGTCACCCCCCGCAGGCGCCTCCTCGCCCCTGCCCGAGATCAGTGCGGCCCGCATCGACGAGATCGAAGAGGCGGTGTTCGCCGACATTGCGCGCGAGCGGGCCACGCAGACCGCCCGCAGCGCTCGCCGCGGACGGATCTGGATGGCGGGCGGCGCCGCCGCCGCCGT
Organism: uncultured Actinomycetota bacterium; assembly: GCA_963754635.1. Classification (GTDB taxonomy): domain Bacteria; phylum Actinomycetota; class Actinomycetes; order Actinomycetales; family Microbacteriaceae; genus Microbacterium. Next base: position 1,579,815 of record CAVWGM010000003.1, read on the forward strand.
CATCGCGGTGGCCGCCATCATCGCTCCGGCTGTCGTGCCTCTGGTCGACGGCACCGCCGGCAGCACCACCGGCGCCGCCGAGCACGTCGCCGTAGCGCCCGCCGCTCCCGACGCACCTGTGACCGACGACGCCGGCGGCTCCCGCGCACAGGACTCCGACCTCGCTCTGCTCGACGGCAGCGAGATGGGGGGCGCGACATCGGAGAGCTCCCTGGCGGGTCCGGATGCCGGCACCGGCCGCGAGATCATCTCGTCCGCGTCTGCGACGGTCGTCGTCGACGACGTCACCGCCGCTGCGCGCGTGATCGGCAACTCGGCCGTCGCCTACGGCGGCTACGTCGAGTCGATGACCGTCGGCACGAGCGGTCAGATGGTGCCGATCGATCCGCAGAGCGGCATCGTCTACGACTCCATGCCGTACCCGTACACGCCGGACGGTGCCTGGATCACGGTGCGCGTACCTTCGGAGGACCTGCCCGCCGTCGTCGACGAGCTCGCCGATGTCGGCGAAGTCACCGCATCCTCGATCAACCGCACCGACGTCACTGAACAGGCTGTCGACTTGCGCGCCCGCATCGAGGCGGCCGAGGCCTCGGTCGACCGGCTCCTCCAGCTGATGGCGGAGGCGACCAGCGTCGCCGATCTGATCGCCGCCGAGAGCGCGCTGTCGGAGCGCCAGGCCGCGCTCGAGTCCTATCAGCAGCAGCTGACGATGCTCGAGAGCCAGGTCGCGATGTCGTCGCTCACGGTGACCCTCGTCCCCGTGGTGGAGACCGTCGAGGCGGATCCCGCCGGCTTCGGCGATGGGTTCGCGGCCGGCTGGAACGCTCTCGTCGCGACTCTCAACGGGATCGTCATCGCCCTGGGTTTCCTGATCCCCTGGCTCGTCGTCGCGGCGGTCGCGGCGCTCGTCGTGTGGGCGATCATCCGGCTGGTGCGACGCCGGCGCAGCGCGCAACGGCCCGCCGCGGCATCCGCTCGGCACGATGACGCGACCTCGGATGACCCGGTGATCTGACCCCGGAACCGCGGAAGTGGTCGACCTGCTACTCGTCTTCCGAAGGCGACGGCTCCGGCTCCGGCTCGGGCTCGGGCTGTTCGAGCTGCGCGACTGCTTCCTTGAAGGCGGTGACGGTGGCGGCGTCGACGGTGCCGGTGGGCTCGACGCCCAGTTCGACCTGGAACGCCATGACCGCCTTCGTCAGTTCCGGCGTCCACACGCCGTCGACCGGTCCGTCCCAGAACCCCACGAGTTTCAGCGTCTGCTGCACCGCAGCGGTCGCGGCCACCGTGGCTTGGGCGGATGACCCGGCCAGCGTCGCCAGCTCGTTCTGCAGGGCTTCCGCGGTGGCCTTGTCGACAGTCCCGGTGACGGACAGCCCGTTGGCCTCCTGGAGCGCTTCCACTGCGGCGACCGTCTCCGGCCCGTAGATGCCGTCGACAGCGCCCGCGTAATAGCCGGCGGCGGAGAGATCCTGTTGCAATGCGGCGGTGTATGCGCCTGCGGCCGCCACGGCCTGCTGCTGCTGCTCGTCGGGGAGGCATCCGGTGTCGGCGAACAGCTGCAGCCAGGCGAATTCGAGCGCCACGACCGCGCTGTTGAACTGCTCGGACGCGTCCGTCAAGGCCGTCTGGTCAGTGACTGCGCTCTGGGCAGCGGCGAACTCCTCCTCGGCCTGCGTGACCCGATCGACGGTCGCCGGCGGGGCCAGGGGGATGCTGGCGGGTTCGTCAGCTGAGGGCTCGGCGGGTGCCCCTGATGGCCCGGCTTTCGCGACCTCGAGCGCCGCCTGCGCCTCAACGAGCTCCTTCTCGGCATCGACGAGCGCCTGTTGGGCGTCGACCGCGGCTTCGGCGCCGTCGAACGCATCGTCTCGAGGCTCGGTCAGGTCGGCCCCTGCCACTCGAACGTCCCCGACGGTGACCGCGGTCGCGTTCAGAACATCGCCGTAACGATCGAGCGCCAGAATGTATGCCTCGCTCGCCTCGCAGAACGTCTCCGATGCAGCCGTGAAGTCCGCTTGAGCGGTCGCTACGGCCTTCTCCTTCAGAGCCACCTGCGCCTCGGCTCGGTCGACGGGACTCGTCTCGGCGGCGCAGCCGGCGAGACCGACCGCCGCGAGGGATATGCACAGGATCGAGGCGCCGCGAAGCGCTCGCACGGGGATCATGACGGTCTTCATCTATCGCCTCTCGGTGAATCGGCAGTGCACTTCGCCCATCATGGCCCTCGTCGACAGGCGCAGGTCTTCCGACCCTCCGATCGGTTCTCAGTCATCGAGACTTCCGCACCGGGGGCAGAATGTGGGCGCTTCGCAGATTCGCGATGGCAATGCCGTCGGGAAACGAAGAAAACCCCCGGTTAACCGGGGGTTTTCAATGTTGGTGACCCCAGCGGGATTCGAACCCGCGTTACCGCCGTGAGAGGGCGGCGTACTAGGCCGCTATACGATGGGGCCGTTTTCGCAACCGTTCGATTATGCCATGGTGCCGAGCGCCTCGCCAAATCGTGGCGGGAATCGGCGCGGCGCTTGCCGGTGGACCCGGCCGGGAGTTGACTCGAGCGATGCGAGTGACCAAATTCGAGCACGCCACCCTCACCCTCGTCCAGTCCGGCCGGACGCTGGTGATCGATCCCGGCTCGTACACCATTCCCCTCGCCGATCTCGAGGACGTGGTGGCGATCGTCCTCACCCACGAGCATCCCGACCACTGGACCCCGGACCACCTGGACCGCCTGCTCAAGGCCTTCCCCGGCATCCCCGTCTTCGGTCCTGCCGGTGTGGTCGCGGCAGCGCCCGGGTACGACGTGACCGAAGTGAAGCCCGGCGACACCGTCGAGGTCGAGCCGTTCCGCCTGCGGTTCTTCGGCGGACGTCACGCCGTCATCCACGAGTCCGTCCCCGTGATCGACAACGTCGGCGTCCTCGTGAACGACGAGTTCTACTATCCCGGCGACTCCTACGCCGTCCCCGACGGCGAGATCCGCGTGCTGGCGGCGCCGGTCGGAGCGCCATGGCTCAAGATCGGCGAGGCGATGGACTTCGTGCTGGCCGTCGCCCCGCGGCAGGCCTTCGGCACCCACGACATGACGCTGTCGGTGGTGGGCAAGGAGATGGCGCGCACCCGCCTGCGCTGGGCGACCGAGCAGGGCGGCGGCGAGTTCCTCGTGCTCGAGCCCGGCGATTCGATCGATCTCTAGCGCGATCATCCGCAGACGCAGACGACGGATGCCGCGGCGGCTTCGATCCGCGGCATCCGTCGTCTCGTTCATCGGCCGGACGGCGGTGAGACCTTCCGGCTACGTGGCGTCGAGGTCGGTCTCGAGCAGCTCGACGAGCTCGTCGAGCGCCTGCTCGGCGCCGTCCCCCTCGGCCTTGAGTGTCACGACGGTACCATGCGACGCACCGAGGCCCATGAGGGACAGGATGCTGCCGGCGTTGAGGTCGCTGCCGCCGTCGACGGAGATCGTGACCGGCACGCCTTTCTCCTGCACCGCCTGGACGAACAGCTTCGCGGGACGCGCGTGCAGCCCGGAGCTGCTGGCGATGGTGGCTTGACGTTCTGCCATGGAGAGGTTCCTTCCGTCGAGGACGAGGTTCTTCAGCATTCCGCATCGATCGCGCGGACGCCAGGGTTCAGGCCGGAACGGCGACCGCCGGGATCGCCTCGGCCTCGGCGAGCTCCTTCGGGGCGATGAAGCGCTTGAACGCGACCACGAGGAAGCCCGATACGAGGACACCGGCGACGAGCGCGACCAGGAAGCCCCAGATCGGGTTGATGGCGAACAGCACGAAGATGCCGCCGTGCGGTGCCAGCGACTGGACGCCGAAGACCATCGTCAGCGCTCCGGTCACAGCACCGCCGACCATGGACGCCGGGATCACGCGCAGGGGGTCGGCCGCGGCGAACGGGATGGCGCCCTCGCTGATGAACGCGGCACCGAGCAGCCACGCCGCGACGCCGTTCTCGCGCTCCACCGGGGTGAACATACGACGTGCGAGCACCGTCGAAGCGAGGGCCATGGCCAGCGGCGGCACCATGCCGGCGGTCATGACCGCGCCCATGATGAGGTACGGCGTGGGGTTCTCCGCCGTCGCCGCGGCGAGCCCGGCGACAGCGAACGCGTAGGCCACCTTGTTGACCGGCCCGCCCAGGTCGAAGCACATCATCAGGCCGAGGATGACGCCGACGATGACGATGCCCGAGGTGTCCGCCATATCGGTGAGCCAGGTGTTGAGCCAGTCCATGAGCGACGCGATCGGGCGGCCGAGGAAGAGGATGAGCAGGCCGGAGGCCACGATGGACGCGAGAAGCGGGATGATCACGACCGGCATGAGGCCGCGCAGCCACCGCGGGGCGTTGATCCGGCCGATCGCCCAGGCGATGAAGCCCGCGAGCAGACCGCCGACGATGCCGCCGATGAAGCCGGCGTTCATCAGGACCGCGATGGCCCCTGCGACGAAGCCCGGCGCGATGCCGGGCCGGTCGGCGATCGCGAAGGCGATGTAGCCGGAGAGGGCCGATACCAGGAAGCCCATGGACGTGACACCGATGACGTAGAGCATCGAGCCGAGGTACTGGCCGAGCCCGCCTTCCGGCAGCGCCCACAGCGCGTTGTTGATCACGATGTCGAACGCCTGGCCGTCGGCGTTGACGTCGACCCCGCCGAGGAACGGCAGGAAGCTCAGCGCGATGAGCAGGCCGCCGGCGGCGACGAACGGGATCATGTAGCTCACACCGGTGAGCAGGATCCGCTGGATGCGGGCGCCCCACGACACCGGTTCGCCGGAACCCGCCGTCGAGGCGTCGGACGCCGTTCCGCTCACGCGGGTCGCGTTCGGGTCCTGCGCCGCGGCGACGGCCTCGACGCGATGAGCTCGCGCGGCTGCTCGATGCCGCGCTTGACGCCCGAGCGCACGACCGGCTTGCCCGCGAAGCGCTGCTGCTCGCGCACGTCGACGTCGGTGGCGAAGATGACGGCATCAGCCCGATCGATCACGTCGCGTGGGAGTGCCTGGTATCCGCTGGAGCCCTGCGGCTCCACGACGAGGTCGACGCCAGCAGCCTTGCCGGCGGCGGTGAGCGCGTCGGCGGCCATGAACGTGTGCGCGATGCCGGTGGCGCACGCGGTGACTGCGACGATCCGCGCCGGACGACCGTCGACGCTGAGACCGTCGGCCACCGGGGCGGCGGTATCTGCGGCGGCGGCCGCCGTCGCCGCAGGGGCGGCCGCGGCATCCCCCTCCCCGATCGCCGTGCGCACGATCGAGACGGCCTCGTCGCCGGTGGTCGCGGCACGCAGCCCGCGCGTGAAGTCGTCCTGCATGAGGCTGCGCGCGAGCTGGGACAGCACGGCGAGGTGGGCCTCGGCGGCGCCCTCGGGAGCCGCGATCAGGAACACCAGGTCGGCGGGGCCGTCGGGTGCTCCGAAGTCGACGCCGGGAGACAGCCGCGCGAATGCGAGCGACGGCTCGGTCACGGCCGCGCTTTTCGCGTGCGGGATGGCGATGCCGCCGGGCAGGCCGGTCTCGTCCTTCTCCTCGCGCGCCCAGGCGTCGGCGAACAGGCTCTCGGCGTCGGTCGCGCGTCCCTGCGCGACCACACGAGCAGCGAGCGCGCGGATGACGGCCGCCTTGTCGGCTCCGAGACCGACGTCGAGGCTGACGAGGTCGGGAGTGATGGTCTGAGACACGATGACCTCCAGGGTCGGTTGGCGCGAGGGTCAGGTGGCGGGTGACAGCGGAGTGACGAACAGGTCGTCCACGGGCAGATCGGCCGGCGCGGGGGCTTGCGTTCCGGGGAGGGATGCCGCGGCCGCCCCGTAGCGGACCGCGCTGCGCAGCCGCTCCCCGGGGTCGGCGCCGGCGACCTCCGCGAGGAGGTATCCCGCGAGCGAGCTGTCGCCCGCGCCGACGGTGCTGACGACGTCGATCACGGGTGAGGCGACGATCCAGGCGCCGTCCGCCGACACGAGCACGGCGCCTCGCGAGCCGAGGGTGACCAGCGCGGCGCGCACGCGTGAGGGCACGATCGTCCTCGCGAGCTCCGCGACGCTGCGCGCGAGATCGCCGGTGGGCAGCTGCGTGCGCGTGAGCTCGGCGAGCTCCTCGTCGTTGGGCTTGATGAGGTCGGGGTGGCCCCGCTCGACGACCGCGGTGAGCGCAGCGCCCGAGGTGTCGACGGCGATGCTCGGCGCGTCCGCCCCGTGTGCGGCTCTGACGGCGTCGATCACGTCGACGTAGAAACCATCGGCCACGCCGGGCGGCAGTGAGCCTGCGAGGACCAGCCACCGTGCGCCGGCGCACGCATCGACCACGGCGCGGACGAGGGCGCCGGCCTCGTCCGCAGAGAGCGTCGCGCCGGGCAGGTTCAGCTTGGTCGTGACGCCTGCGGGGTCGGTGATCGCCAGATTGGCGCGGACGTTCCCGCGTACGGCGCACGCGCCGCGCCTCGATCCCCGTCGCCCGCAGGGCGGAGTCGAAGGGGTCGTCGGCGGCCAGGGGAAGGACCGCGACCGTCTCGGCGCCGGCCGCCGAGAGCACACGGGCGACATTGATGCCCTTGCCGCCGGCGTCCTCGCGTGAACCCGTCGCTGCCTGCACCGCGCCCGGGCGCAACGGGCCGGCGAGTCCCAGCGTGCGATCGAGGGACGGGTTGGCGGTCAGCGTCACGATCATGCGAGCCACAGCTCCACGTCGGCGTCCCCGAGGGCGGCTGACAGGGCGGCGTCGGGCTCGGCATCCGTCACCAGCACGTCGATGTCGGCGAGGGCGGCGAACCCGACCAGCAGCTCGCGGCCGAGCTTGTCGGAATCGGCGACGACGACCACCCTGCGGGCCGACCGGACGATCGCGCTCTTGACCGCCGCCTCGTCGGGATCGGGCGTGCTGAGGCCGAAGCCGGCGGCCACGCCGTTGGTGCCGAGGAACGCGATGTCGGGGCGCATGTTCTCGATGGCGCGGACGGTGTCGGCGCCGACGGCGGCGGCAGTCACGCCGCGCACGCGGCCCCCGATCAGCGTGAGGGACACGCCCGGGACCGCGGCCACGTCGTTCGCGAGACTCAGCGCATGCGTCACGACCTCGATCCCTCCGGCGGCCAGCCTCGGTGCGAGGTGCCTCGCGACCGCCGCGGTCGTCGTGCCGGCGTCGAGGAACACCGACCCCCGGAACGCGTCACCCATCGCGGCTGCCGCGCGCCGGCCGATCGCGGTCTTCGCGGCGCTGTGGCGCTGGAGCCGTTCGGCCAGCGGAGACTCGGCGGTGCTCGCCCGGTCGACCGCGACGGCGCCGCCGTGAACGCGGCGCAGTGCACCGAGCGACTCCAGCTGATCCAGATCGCGGCGCACGGTCTCGGTCGTGACGTCGAAGCGAACGGCGAGTTCGACGACGCTCACGCGTCCCTCGACGAGGAGCGTGCGCTCGATCTGGTCATGGCGCTCCGTTGCGTACACCTGTCCACCCTTCGCTGGATTCCCACACACTACAACACAAACCAACATAAACCAAGAGCTACCGGGCGCCGGATAGGGTCGGACGATGCCTAACAAGCCCGTCGCCGACGTCCGCATCGACGAAGAGCTTGTGCGAGGCCTCATCGTGGCGCAGGCGTCGCACGTGGTGCCGGATGCGTCGACCGTGCCGATCGCGAAGGTGGCCGAGGGGTGGGACTGCGAGGTGTGGCGGATCGGCCCCGCTCTGGCGGCTCGACTGCCGCGCCGCACCCTGGCGGCCCCGCTCATCCTGCATGAGCAGGCGAGCCTCCCCGTGATCGGCCCGCGGCTGGAGGCGACCGGCATCCGCGTTCCCACACCGCTCGTGCGCGGCGTGGCCGAGGGAGCTTTCCCCTGGGCATGGTCGGTGGTGCCGTGGATCGACGGCAGCCGCGGCATCGACACCCCGCGCCCGCAGCGGTCGGCCTGGGCGGGTCCGCTTGCCTCGGCGCTCGGCGCCCTCCACCAGGCTGCACCCGCCGACCACCCGGTCAACCCCGTGCGCGGACGCCCGCTGGCGACGCGTGCGGCTGCCTTCGCGGAGCGCCTGCAGGGGCTCGTGGAGCGCGGGACGCTCTCCGCCCCGCATTCCGCCACGCTCACGTCCGTGTGGTCGACGGGCCTGGCGGCCGAGCCGTGGGCAGCGCCGCCCGTGTGGGTCCACGGCGATCTGCATCCCGGCAATCTCGTCGCCGCCCGCGGAGCGCTCGCCGGCATCATCGACTTCGGCGACGTGACCGGCGGCGATCCCGCCTACGACCTGGCCGCCGCATGGCTGACATTCGACACCGCGGGCCGCACGGAGTTCATCACGGCCACCGACGATCGCTACGACGCCGACACCTGGATCAGGGCTCATTCCTGGGCCGCCGCCATCGCTGTCGTACTCCTCGCGCACAGCGACGACAACCCGGACTACGCAGCGCTCGGCGCCGAGGCGATGATCGAGGTCATCGCGACCGCCTGACGCCGCCCGGAGAAACGAAAAACCCCCGCTGAGCGGGGGTCTTTCTCGTGTGGCTGGGGTACCTGGACTCGAACCAAGAACAACGGAACCAGAAACCGCCGTGTTGCCAATTACACCATACCCCAAGGCTGTGAACCTCAGTCGTGCCGAAGATCGAGTCTAGACGACGCGGGCACCTTCGCCAAACCGAGGGCGCCCGTTCAACCCAGGCGTTCGCCCAGAGCCTGAAGCCGGCGAACCGACTCGGTCTTGCCGAGGAGTTCCATCGACTCGAACAGCGGGGGCGAGATGCGCCGGCCACTGAGCGCAACGCGCAGCGGTCCGTAGGCGACGCGCGGCTTGAGGCCGAGCCCGTCGATGAGCGCGGCGGCCAGGGCCTCCTGCACGGTCCCGGCGTCGACGTCGGCATCGGCGATCGGCTCGAGCGCCGCCACCGAGGCCGCGAGCACCTCGGCGGCGTTCGCGGGCAGGCTCGACAGTGCGTCCTCGTCGTACACCACCTGATCGCGCAGGAGGAAGCCAAGGAGACCCGGGGCTTCGCCCAGCAGCTGCATGCGCTCCTGCACCAGCGGAGCGGCCGCCTCGATGATCGACTGCTGCGCGGCGGTCGGCGGCTCTGAGACGAGCCCGGCGGCCGCGAGATATGGCACCAGCCGCCCGGCGAAGTCGGCAGGATCCAGCATCCGGATGTGATCGCCGTTGATGGACTCCGCCTTCTTCTGATCGAAGCGCGCCGGGTTCGGGTTGACGTCGACGATGTCGAATTCGGCGACCAGCTCGTCGAGCGAGAAGACGTCGCGGTCGGGGCCGATGGACCAGCCCAGCAGCGACAGGTAGTTCAGGAGGCCCTCGTGGATGAAGCCCTTCTCGCGCTGCAGGAAGAGGTCGGCCTTCGGGTCCCGTTTGGAGAGCTTCTTGGTGCCCACCTCGCCGAGCACGAGCGGCATGTGTGCGAATCGCGGGATGAAGGTCGTGACGCCGGCGTCCACCAGCGCGCGGTACAGCGCCAGCTGGCGGGCGGTGGACGGCATGAGATCCTCGCCGCGGATGACGTGGGTGATGCCCATGAGGGCGTCGTCGACCGGGTTCACGAACGGGTACAGCGGCACGCCGCCGGCGCGCACGAGCACGAAATCGGGGAACGACCCCGCAGGGAAGGTGACTTCGCCGCGGATCAGGTCGACGTAGGTGAGGTCTTCGTCCGGCACGCGCAGGCGCCATGCGGGCTCACGACCCTCGGCGCGGAAGGCGGCCTTCTGCTCGTCGGTGAGGTCGCGATCGAAGTTGTCGTAGCCGAGCTGCTTCGCCCGCCCATTCGCCTCATTGCGGGCGTCGATCTCCTCGGCGTTCGAGTAGCTCTCGTACACGGCGCCGGCGGCGACGAGCTTGTCGAGCACTTCGCGATACAGGTCGTGGCGCTGCGACTGGCGGTACGGCGCGTGCGGGCCGCCGACCTCGACACCTTCGTCCCAGTCGATCTCGAGCCAGCGCAGGGCATCGAGGAGCTGGTGATAGCTCTCCTCGCTGTCGCGTGCGGCGTCGGTGTCCTCGATGCGGAAGACGAGCGTGCCACCGTGGTGGCGGGCGTACGCCCAGTTGAAGAGCACGGTGCGGATGAGACCCACGTGCGGCAGTCCGGTCGGCGAGGGGCAGAACCTCACGCGCACGTCGGCGCCGGTCGCAGTGGTGGTGCGGGGATCGGGTGAAGAAGGCATCGCCGCCCAGTCTAGTTGCGGCATCACAGGGCCCCTGGGTCGCCAGGGCCACGGGGGCTCAGCCCGGCAGCAGCCGCGCGATCTCGGCGAGGGTGACACGGATTGCGGGCACCCGGTCGGCGCCGTGGGCCGTGACGACGTGGATCGTGCGCGCTTCGGCGTGCGGCAGCGGCACGGTCACGACGCCGGGAAGCAGCGGGAAGGACGCCACGGCCATGCGCGGCAGCGTCGCGACGCCGATGCCTTGGGCTACCAGGCCCTCGACCGCGACGGAGTTGTCCGTCTCGAACGCGATGTGCGGCACGAACCCGGCGCGGGCGCACAGCTGCAGCAGGTGGCCCCGGCAGCGGGGGCAGCCGGCGATCCACTTCTCCCCCGCGAGCGTTGCGACGTCGACCTCTCCCCGCGCGGCAGCCGGGTGCCCGGCGGGCAGGACCATCAGCAGGTCGTCCGATCCGATGGCCTTCACCGACAGGCCGTGCGCGCTCGCCCCGTGGGGATCGTCGCGGTCGCCCGGGTAGCTGAACGTGAGCGCGATGTCGGCGCGATCCTCGCGGACCGCGTCCACCGCCTCCGGCGGCTCGGCCTCGAGATAGGTGACCGCGACCCCGGCGTGGTTCGACTCGAGGTCGGCCAGCAGCCGCGGAACGATCGTCGGAGAGGCGGAGGGGAAGCCGACCAGTCGCACGCGTCCGGCGCGCAGGCCGCGGAGTTCGGCGAGCTCGCCCGCCGCGGCATCCAGCGCGGTCGTCACCGACGGCGCATGTCGCGCGAGGATGCGGCCGGCCTCGGTGAGCCGGACGCTGCGCCCGACACGCTCGACGAGCGGCACGCCGAGCCGCTCCTCGAGGCGCTTCAGCTGCTGGCTGATGGCCGGCTGGCTGTAACCCAGTGCCGATGCCGCGCCCGTGATCGATCCCTCATCCGCGATGGCCTTGACGACGCGCAGCGCCTGGGCGTCGATGTCGGGTTCGTCAAAGGCGCTCACGACGCAAGCATAAGCAGGCGGCATGTATCAGCGCAGTCCTGACCGTCTCATGCATCAGAGGATCGCGATCGCGACATAACCCGGCGCAATGATTTCCATCAGATACCGCCCGTAGACGAATGCGACAAGCGGCGGGACGCTGTACTCATGTCCGTCCTCGCTCGTGCGCCCCGTGTATTCGCTGCGGCACAGGCGGAGTTCCCCGGCGGTCGCGGCTACCTCGCGGCGTGCACTGTCGGCCTGCCGACCCGCTCTGCGCGCGAGGCGATCATCGCTGATCTGGATGCCGCCACTCACGGCCGCCCGGACCCCCTCGCCTACACGGCGGCCGTGGAGAAGAGCCGTGGGCACTTCGCCGCGCTTGTCGGCGTCGCCGCCGACCGGGTGGCCATCGGCTCGCAGGCCTCGGTCGCCGCCGCCCTCGTCGCGGCGGCCGTGCCCCACGGTGCGGAAGTGCTGATCGCCGAGGGCGACTTCTCATCGATCGTGCTCCCGTTCGTCCACGCAGGACGCGACCTGCGGGTGCGCACCGCGCCCGTGGGCCTGCTGGCGGACGCGGTGACGGACGACACCCGTCTGATCGTGTTCTCCCTCGTGCAGTCGGCGACCGGTGAGGTCGCCGACGCGGACGCGATCCTCGCCGCCGCCGAGACTCACGGCGCGCTGACGTTCTGCGATGCGACCCAGGCCGTCGGCTGGCTGCCGGTGGAGGCATCACGCTTCGACGCGGTCGTGTGCCACGCGTACAAGTGGCTGTGCGCCCCCCGTGGCGTATCGTTCCTCAGCGTGTCGCCGCGCCTCGAGCGCGATATGACCGCCCTCTTCGCCGGGTGGTACGCCGGGGCCGATCCCTGGACGTCCTGCTACGGCGGCGAGGTCGAACTCGCCCCCGACGTGACGAGGTTCGACGTGTCTCCGGCGTGGCAGGCCTTCGTCGGTGCCGAGCCGGCGCTCGCGCTGTTCGCATCGCTCGACGGCGCCGCCCTGCACGAACACGCGACGGGGCTCGCCCGCAGCTTCCGCGAACGGCTCGGTCTCGCGGCGCCGCAGCGCGAGAGCGCCATCGTCACGTGGACGGACCCGGACGGCGCCGACCTCGCATCGCTCACCGCCGCCGGCATCACGGCCTCGGGCCGCGCCGGACGTGCGCGCGTCGCCTTCCACCTCTTCAACGATGCGGACGACGTCGACCTCGCCTCTCGGGCGCTGGGCCGCTAAGGGCGCCGGCCCGACGCCAGGATCGCGGTGTGCGGGATCCGCAGCATCCCGTCCGTCCCCGCACGCGCTCGGGCGACCTCGACATACGCCGCGCGCAGGGCGCGCCGGCCGTCTGCGCCCAGCGAGCGGTAGATGGCGCCGACGCCGGCGACGCCACCTTCCACACCGCGCCACAGGTCGTCGGGGGCGATGGCGAAGGTCCACTCGATCAGCTCCACCCTCACCTCTGCCAGGCCGGCATCCCGGAGCAGCGACAGCAGCCCATCTTCCGTGCGGTCACGCGGCTCGTCTTCCGGCACCGGGTCGGGCGGATACGCTCCGGCACCGGAGAGCTCGAGAGCTTCCCGCCACAGCGGCCGCAGCGGGCTGTTGCCCGGCGGCCACGCGGTGACGGCGATGACCCCACCGGCGACGGTCACCCTGCGCAGGTCGCCGAGCGCGAGGGCCGGGTCGGGCACATGGTTGAGGACGAAGTTGGCTGTGACAGCGGCGAACTGCTCTTCGGCGAAGGGCAGTTCGGGCAGCATGCCGGACAGGAACCGGATGTCGGGGTGCCGACGGCGGGCGGCCGTCAGCATGGAGAGCTCCGGGTCGACGCCGGTCACGATCGCACCTCGCGCCGCCGCCGCGGCCGCGACGGTCCCGGGGCCCGTGCCCACGTCGAGAAGCCGCACGCCGTCGAGGGTGCCAGTCGGGCCGGCGGCCGCGGCCAGCAGCGCCGGCACCGCTCCCTCGCACAGCTTCGCGAAGGACTCTGCGTAGGCCTCGCCGGTGGCCGCCCAGTCAGCCATCGAGCGATACCTCGATGGGTCTCGCGGGGCGCGCCAGCGGTGAGAGCAGAACCGTCGCGATCACGGCCACCCCGACCGCGAGGGCGAGGCCGCCGTAGCCGATCACCGAGAGGACGACTCCCGCCAGGATCGCCCCGGCGGCGCCGACCAGGCTCATGACGAGGTCGCTGAAGCCCTGTCTGCGCGTGCGCATCGCCTCGGAAGAGGCCTCGGTCAGCAGCGTCGAGCCCGAGACCGTGGTGGCGCTCCAGCCGAGTCCGAGAAGCACCAGTGCGACGGTCACGGCGGCGGTGCTCTCCTGCCCGAACGAGGCCGTGACGAGGGCAGCCGCGAGCAGCGCCTGCCCGATCATGATCGTCGGCACGCGGCCGACCCGGTCGGCGAGGAGGCCGAACACCGGCGACAGCGCGAACATGCCGGCGATGTGGAGACTGATGGTGAGCCCGATGATCGACAGCGACGCACCGTGGTGGATCAGGTGCACCGGCGTCATCGCCATCACCGAGACCATGACGCCGTGCGCCGCCGCGATGGCGAAGATCGCGTAGCGGGCCACGCGCGGGTCGTCGGGCTTGGCGATCGTCGCCGCCGACGTGCGCGCGGCAGCGACCACGCGCTGCGCGAGCAGCAGCGGGTCAGGGCGCAGGGCCACGACATAGAGCAGGATGGCGAGGACCTGCGCGACGACGGTGATCAGATACGGGCCGGTGAGCGCCGGCATGCCGACCGACTGGCCGAGCACTTCACCCGGGCCGGTGAGATTCGGGCCGAGCACGGCGCCGATCGTCGTCGCCCACACCACGATGGAGAGGTCGCGGCCGCGCGTGGCGTCCGTCGCGAGGTCCGCCGCTGCGAAGCGCGTCTGCAGGTTGGCCGCCTGACCGGCGCCCACGAGCCCGAACGCCACCAGCAGCAGGGGAAAGGACGCCAGGCCCACGGCCAGGACCACGAGCATCACGCCGAGGAGCGCGATCGCCATGCCCGTCGCCAGAGAGAGCCGCCGGCCGCGATGGCGCGCGAACGCCGCGAGGGGCACCGCGAGGGCGGCGGTGCCCAGCGTCACCGCAGCGGCAGCGAGGCCGGCGAAGGCCTCGTCACCGGAGATCTCGGCCGCCAGCACCGCTCCGAGCGACACCGTGGCGCCGAAGGCGAGTCCGCCGAGGACCTGACCTATCGACAGCACCCACACCGTGCGCCGCTGGACACGGGAGACTTCAGCGGGCGCCAGGGCAGCGTCGGCGCCGGGCGCCGAGGGCTCCTCCTGGGGAGAGGTCGGCGAAGTCATGTGCTCAGGCCGCGCGGGCGACGTTGCGCAGGATGCCGAGCCCGGTGATCTCGACCTCGACGGTGTCACCGGCGACGATCTGTCCGACGCCGGCCGGTGTTCCGGTCAGGATCACGTCGCCAGGGAGGAGCGTGAAGGCAGCCGAGGCATGGGCGATGACGTCGGCGAGAGAGAAGATCATGTCGCTGATCGGACCCTGCTGCCGCACCTCCCCGTTGAGCCGCGTCGTGATCACGGCCGAGCCGTTCGGATCGAACTCGGTCTCGATCGCGGGGCCCAGCGGACACGAGGAGTCGAAGCCTTTCGCCCGCGCCCATTGGCCGTCGGACTTCTGCCAGTCGCGGGCAGTGAGGTCGTTGGCGATCGTGTAGCCGAACACGTAGTCCAGCGCGTCATCGGCGGCCACGTTCTTCGCGATGCGCCCGACGACGGCCGCCAGCTCACCCTCGAAGCTGATGAAGTCGGATCCCGCCGGCAGCACGACGGCGTCGCCGGGGCCCACCACGGACGTGTTCGGCTTGAAGAAGAGCATCGGAGCCGCGGGCACGTCGTTGCCCATTTCGGCGGCGTGCTCGCGGTAGTTGCGGCCGACGGCCACGACCTTCGATCTGGGGATGACCGGAGCCAGCAGTGCGACGTCGGCCAGCGGCACCCGCTCCCCTGTCGTGTCGTAGCCGGCGAACATCGGGTCGCCGGCCAGTACGACCAGCTCCCCCTCATCGACGATCCCGAACCTGATGGCGTCATTGTGGCTGAAGCGTGCGATCCTCACCGGTTCAGCCTAGCCACCGGCATAGACAGCGAAAGGCCCCGGCCGCGCGAAGCGACCGGGGCCTTCAGAAGAACAGCTCAGCCGTCGAGGCGCACGAGCCAGCCGTGCTTGTCCTCACGGCGTCCGTACTGGATGTCGGTGAGCTCTTCTCGCAGCGACAGAGCGAGCTCGCCGCGAGGCTGCTCGTCGGCGAAGTCCTTGCCCTTGAGCAGGCCGATCGGGGTGACGACGGCCGCGGTGCCGCAGGCGAACACCTCGACGATGTCGCCCGATGCCACTGCGCCGCGCCATTCGTCGAATGACACTGCCCGGGCCTCGACGGTGTGGCCGCGGTCCTTCGCGAGCTGAAGGATCGAATCCCGCGTGATGCCCTCGAGGATCGACGGCGACTGCGGCGTGACGATCGTGCCGTCCTTGTAGACGAACACGACGTTCATGCCGCCGAGCTCCTCGACGTTGCGGTCCGAGTCGAGGAAGACGACCTGGTCGCAGTCCTGCTCGTACGCCTCGGACTGCGGCAGCAGTGATGCGGCGTAGTTGCCGCCGGTCTTGGCCGCACCCGTGCCTCCCTTGCCGGCGCGCGCGTAGTCCTCGCTCAGCCAGATCGAGACCGGCTCCACGCCGCCCTTGAAGTAGGCGCCGGCAGGCGAGGCGATGACGTAGTAGCCGACCTTCTGCGCCGGGCGAACGCCGAGGAAGGCCTCTTTCGCGAACATGAAGGGTCGCAGGTACAGGCTCTGATCGGCACCCGAAGGCACCCACGCGCCGTCCACCGCGACGAGCTCGCGCAGCGACTGGATGAAGTACGACACCGGCAGCTCGGGGAGCGCCAGGCGGCGCGCCGACCGCTGCAGGCGGCGTCCGTTCTGATCGGGGCGGAAGGTGTGGACCGAGCCGTCGGCGTGCCGGTACGCCTTGATGCCCTCGAAGATCTCCTGACCGTAGTGCAGGACCGCCGCTGCGGGATCCAACGACAGCGGACCGTAGGGCTGCACGCGCGGACGGTGCCATCCGCCTCCCGCGGACCAGCAGATGTCGACCATGTGATCGGTGAAGCTCGTGCCGAAGCCCGGATTGGCGAGGATCTCGTCGCGCTGAGCGGCGGAGCGCGCCTGCAGGTTTCGGTTGACGGTGAACTCGAGCGGGGCGAGTTCGGTGTCGGTGTCGAGAAGGGTCATGACGGGACCGTGCTTTCGTACGAGTGCGGAGCGTTCCGCTGCGTGGTGGCGTGCAGTCCGGGCAGGTGCGCCGGCTCCAGGTTACGCCCGGAGGCGACCGGCGATGGCGTCGCCGATCTGCGCCGTCGTTCGATTCGTGGCCGTGCGCTCGGCGATGTCGTCCTCGACCGCGCGGGTGACGGCGGCGGATTCCGCTCGCAGCCCGAGGTGATCGAGCAGCAGTGCGGTGGAGAGGATCGCGGCGGTGGGGTCGGCCTTCTGCTGTCCCGCGATGTCGGGTGCCGTCCCGTGAACGGGCTCGAACATCGAGGGGGACGCGCCGTCGGGGTTGATGTTGCCCGATGCGGCGAGGCCGATGCCACCGGTGACGGCGCCGGCCAGGTCTGTCAGGATGTCGCCGAAGAGGTTGTCGGTGACGATCACGTCGAAGCGGCCCGGGTTCGTGACCAGGAAGATGGTGGCCGCGTCGACGTGGAGGTAGTCTACGGCGACACCGGGGTGTTCGGCCGCGACATCGTCGACGACCCGCTTCCAGATGCCACCGGCGTGCACGAGGACGTTCGTCTTGTGCACCAGCGTCACCTTGCTCCGCCGGCGCTCGGCGAGGGCGAACGCGTACCGCACCACGCGCTCCACACCGAACGCCGTGTTCAGCGACACCTCGGTCGCGATCTCCTGCGGCGTGCCGCGGCGGATCGAGCCGCCGTTGCCGACGTAGGGTCCCTCGGTGCCTTCGCGCACGACGACGAAGTCGATGTCTCCGGGCTCGGCCAGCGGGCCGGGCACGCCCGGGTAGAGCTTCGACGGCCGCAGGTTCACGTAGTGATCGAGCTCGAATCGCAGCTTCAGCAGCAGACCCCGCTCGATGTTGGCGTCCTTCAGACGCTCGTCGCCGGGAACGCCGCCGACGGCGCCGAGCAGGATCGCGTCGTGCGTCTTGATGGCCTCGATGTCGGCATCCGTCAGCGTCTCGCCCGTCTCGAGGAAGCGCTCGGCTCCCAACGAGAACCGCGTCTTCTCGAACCGGATGCCGCTGCCCGCCGTTGCGGCCTCCAGCACCTTCTCGGCCTCGGCGATGACTTCGGGACCGATGCCGTCACCGGGGATGACGGCGAGCTTCACGACGCGCGACATCGCACTCCTCGTACTCAGGGGGTGGCGCCGCCGCCTGACCGGTGCTCCGGAGCGGGTGCGGCGCGGGACCCTCCCAGGGTAGTGGCCGCGACCACGGCCGCGAGAACCACGAGACCCGCGCCGATATACGCGGTCACACCGACGCCGGCGTCGAACGCACGGGTCGCCGCATCCCGCACCTGGTCGCCCAGGGCACGGTCGAGACCCCCCGCGAGGGCGACGGCGCCGGCCAGCGTCTCGCGCGCGGCGTCGGCGGCACCCGCAGGCAGGCCGGTGGGCAGCACGAGTCCGGCGCGGTAGAGCGAGGTGAGCAGCCCGCCGAGCGCCGCCGTGCCCAGGACCGCACCGAGTTCGTACGCCGTCTCGGACACCGCGCTCGCGGCGCCGGCCTTGGCCGGGGGCACGCTCGAGAGGATCAGCTCGTTCGACACCGTCTCGGCCATGCCGATGCCGATCCCCAGCAGCGCGAAGGCGACCACGAGCATCCCCAGCCCCGCGCCGTGGGCGGTCGCGGCGATCAGCAGGTAGCCGACCAGCGAGAGCGTGAGCCCTGCGGGGACGATGACGCGGGGCGAGAAGCGCCGCGCGAGCGGAACGACGAGCAGGCCGGCCGCGATCATGGCGAGAAGTCCCGGCAGCAGCGCGAGGCCGGCTTGCAGAGGTGTGAGCCCCACGACCAGCTGAAGGTGCTGGGCCACGAAGAACAGGAAGCCGACGAGGGCGATGACGCTGAGGAGGTTCACGACGATGGCGCCGCTGAAGGTCCCCCGACGGAACAGCGCCATATCGAGCATGGGGCTCTCCGACCGCAGCTGCCGGCGCACGAAGACGACCGTGAAGACGAGTCCGACGCCGAACAGGACCAGCGCGAGCACGGTGACGCCGTGAACCGCGAACTCCTTGATTCCCGCGACGATCGGCACGAGCGCGCCGACCGAGAGCGCGATGCTGATGGCATCGATGCGTCCGGGCCGCGGATCGCGGCTCTCGGGAACCAGGAGGGGCGCGAGCACCAGCAGCGGGATCAGCACCGGAACCGCGAGGAGGAACACCGAGCCCCACGCGAAGTGCTCGAGCAGCACGCCGCCGACGATGGGCCCGAGGGCAGCGCCCGCCGAGAAGCCTGCTGCCCAGACGGCGATCGCGAGGCGACGCTGGTCGCGGTCCGTGAAGATCGTCCGCAGCAGCGAGAGCGTCGAGGGCATCAGCATCGCGCCGAACAGGCCCATCGCCGCGCGGGCGGCGATCAGCGCCTCGGGGGTGGGGGCGAACGCCGCCAGCGCCGAGACGATGCCGAACCCGGTGGCGCCGATGAGCAGCATCCGCCGTCGTCCGAACCTGTCGCCGAGCACTCCCATCGTGACGAGCAGACTCGCCAGGACGAGCGGGTACGCGTCGATGATCCACAGCTGCTGTGCGCTGGTGGGCTCGAGGTCGAGCGCGATAGACGGCAGCGCGAAGCTCAGCACGGTGTTGTCCACCGACACCAGCAGCACCGGCAGCATCAGAACCGCCAGGGCGAGCCAGCCGCGCCAGCCCACCCGCGTGCCGTGTTCGGCGATGGCAGGTCGGAGCGTTGCGGTGGTCATGTTCACAGCCTTTCTATACCGTCCAGCCGGTATAGTATCAGGATGCCGCGACCGCCGTCGATAGCATCGAGACCATGAGCCGTCCTCCCCTCGCCCGCGACAAGGTGCTGGACGCGTTCGAGGCGATCCTGATCGGGGACGGCGAGCGGTCGGCCACCATCGAGGCCACCGCCCGCGCCGCGGGAGTGTCGAAGGGCGGCCTGCTCTATCACTTCGCCTCGAAGGACGCGCTCGAGTCCGCCGTCGTCGAGCGGCTGCACGCGCTCGTCGCCGACGACGTCACGGCGATGGCCGCCTCCCCCGACGGACCCATCGCCTACTTCATCCGCACCTCAGTGATGGAGGACGGCCCCCTGGACCGCGCCATCCTCGCGACCTCGCGGCTCGCCCAGGGCGGCAACGCGGCCGCGCGGGACGCCCTGCGCGGCATCCGCGAGCAATGGGCCGACGCGCTCCGCGATCATACGAAGGATGCCGCAGCCCTGGATCTGGTGATGCTCGTCAGCGACGGCCTCTACTTCAACAACGCTCTCGCCGGCGGCTCGATCCCGGGCCCGGTGCCCAGCGGTGACGACATGGACGCCCTGATCGCGCTCGTGGAGCGTGCCGCGAAGGGCTGAGCCCGCGTTCGCGGATCGTGCGAGCGCTACACCTTCCTGCGAACGCGCCGTTGCGCGACGCAGCGCCCGCAGGAAACTGGCGCGCTCGCGATCGAAGCGCTCAAGACCGCGTGGCGAGGATCCGCCGCGCGCGATGGAGCATCGCGTTCACGACCAGCGGGTGCGCGAGCGACACCGGCGTGAAGTACACGCGTCCGCGCCAGTCGTTGAACGTGACGACGGTGGTCACGCGCACGACGGCGGCCTCGGCATCCACTCCCACCGCGCAGCGGAACGTGAGGTGCTTGTCCACGTACTCGATGAGCGCCTCGTCCCCCTCGACGCGGCACACGTCGAAGACGCCCCGCGGCGCAGATTCGAGTCCGATGAGCGGTGCGAGAGCCATGCGCAGCGCCATCGCCGCCTTGACCCAGAGCGGCGCGCTCGCCGGCGTGAACAGGGTCTCCGCCCACATGCGCGGATCGTCGGTGGTCCCCGGCGGCTGGGACGCCAGGATGACGTCGCCGTAGTCGAACCGGCCGACGTCCGCGAACGCGAGGCTGCGGAAGGTCGGCGCGGTCATGGCCGTCAGGACTCGGTGATCTCGATCTGGCGGAACAGGTCGGCATGGATGTGCGACTGCACCTCATCCAGCAGTTCATCGTCGACCGGCGAGTCGACCGTGAGCACCGACAGCGCCTGGCCGCCCGCCTCGCGGCGAGCGATCTGCATGCCGGCGATATTGATGCCGGCGTCGCCGAACTTCTGGCCGTAGACCGCCACGATCCCGGGCCGGTCGGTGTAGACCATCACGACATGGTGCTTCTCGATGGGCAGCTCGATCGCGTAGTCGTTGATGCCGACGAGCTTCTCGATCTGCTTCGTGCCGGTGAGCGTGCCCGACACCGACAGCTGCGAGCCGTCCGACAGGGCGCCGCGCAGCGTGATGATGTTGCGGTACTCGGGGCTGTCGTCGTCGACGAGCAGACGCACCTCGACGCCGCGCTGGTCGGCGAGCAGCGGCGCGTTCACGTACGACACCGTCTCGCTGACGATGTTCGTGAACACGCCCTTGAGCGCGGCGAGCTTGAGCACGCTCACGTCGTAGGCGTGGAGCTCGCCGTGCACCTCGACGTCGAGGCTGGTCAGCGGCGAGTGCGCCAGCGCGGCGAAGATCTGGCCGAGCTTCTCCACCAGCGGGATGCCGGGACGCACGTAGGGGTCGATGACGCCGCCCGCGACGTTGACCGCATCGGGCACGAGGTCGCCGCCGAGGGCGAGGCGGACCGAGTTCGCGACCGAGACGCCGGCCTTCTCCTGGGCCTCTTCCGTCGAGGCGCCCAGGTGCGGCGTGACGACGACGTTGGGCAGGTCGAGCAGGGCACGGGCCGTGCCGCCCTCGGCGGGGGGCTCGCTCGTGAAGACATCGAGCCCGGCGCCGGCGATCTCACCCGCGGTGAGCGCCGCGTGCAGCTCCGCCTCGTCGATGAGTCCGCCGCGCGCGACGTTGACGACGAACGCGGTCGGCTTCATCAGCGTGAACTGCTCGGCGCCGATCATGCCGGTCGTCTCGGGCGTCTTCGGCATGTGGATCGTGACGAAGTCGCTCTGCTGGAGCAGTTCGTCGAGTGTGAGCAGCTGCACGCCGAGCTGCTGCGCGCGGGCGCTCGTCACGTAGGGGTCGTAGGCGACCACCCGCATGTCGAAGGCCTGCAGGCGCGCCGCGATGAGCGCGCCGATGCGGCCGAGGCCGATGATGCCGACGGTCTTCTCGAAGAGCTCGGTGCCGGTGTACGAGCTGCGCTTCCACTGCCCCTGCGCCAGTGACGCGTGCGCGGCGGGGATGCGGCGCGCGAGGCTCAGGATGTGGCCGACGGTCAGCTCGGCGGCCGAGATGATGTTGGAGGTCGGCGCGTTGACGACCATGACGCCGGCCGAGGTGGCCGTCTTGATGTCGACGTTGTCGAGTCCGACGCCGGCGCGCGCGACGACCTTGAGGACGGGAGCCGCCGAAATGGCCTCGGCATCGATCTTCGTCGCCGAGCGAATGAGCACGGCGTGCGCGTCAGCGAGGGCGGCGAGCAGCGCCGGCCGGTCGGTGCCGTCGACGTTGCGGACGTCGAAGTCGGGCCCGAGGGCGTCGATCGTGGCGGGAGAGAGTTCTTCGGCGATCAGGACGACGGGCTTCGACACGAAAGCGGATCCTTTGGAGCGTGGGCGCGCACACAGACGCACGAACGGGTGGATGCTGCGCCGCACGCCATCGGGGCGCAATCAGGTGCAACTCTATCCGCTGCCGAGGGCGCGTCCGACTCGTGTGACGGCGAGCGTCAGCCCAGCAGAGAGGCGCCGTACACCGCCGCGTAGGCGACGACGTTCAGCCAGAACACCGCGACCAGGCACAGGCCCGCGAGAAGGACGAGCGCGAACTGCCAGACGCGTCGGCGCCACCCCAGGGCGAAGGCGATCCCGAATGCGATCAGGGGGAAGACCACGGCCAGCAGCAGGACGAACCAGCCGTAGGCGTTGAGCCCGAGCGGCCCGGTGGCCTGGTCGACGAGGAAGGCGACGGCGTTCCAGAGCGCATAGGCGTAGAAGAGCCCGAACACCACCGAGATCGCGACGAGCAGCCAGGTCGGCGTGCGTCGGTTCTGTGAGAGACCGGATGCCGCGGCATCCTGTGTCGAACCGGTCATCGTCCGATCACCCCCACCATGATGAACGGCCACGGCAGGAGCAGCACCACTCCCCCGGCGAGCCAGGCGAAACGGACCCACGCGCGCGATCCCGCCGTGAGCAGACACACCGTCGTGAACCAGACCAGCGGGGCCAGAACCGCCAGCCACAGGCTCACCTGGTAGGCGACGGGTGCGACGAGGAACTCGGCCACGACCTGCAGTCGGAGCCCGCCGATGAGCCAGCCGACGGCGTACAGCAGCGAGAAACCGCCGAGCACCCCGAGCGAGATCAGCTCGGCGTTGCCCATAGATGCGCGCGTCGTTGCCGCATCGGTCGCGGGGACGGCGGGCGCGTCATCGACGGACAAGGCGTCGCTGTCGAGGGTGTCGCTCCCCCGGCCGACGGCGTTCCAGCCGTCGGGAAGTCCGGAGGAACCGGCACGGGCATCGCCCGATCCCACCTCGAGGGTGGGATCGTCGTCGCCCGACCAGCTCAGGGCGTCGTCGTCGCGTCCGGCTGTCACGCTGTTCAGCGTAGCGCCGGGCCCCCACCCCCGCTCCCCCGCCGCCCGCGCGCCCACTCCCTTTCGCTGAGAATCGCTCCGGTCTTTGCGTGAGAATCGCTCCGGCGCCTGAGACCCGCGCGGGTCTCAGGCGCTCGGGCGATTCTCACGGGTGGCGGCGCGGCGCCGGCGCGAGGTGAGGACCGCGAGGGCCGCTGCGGCGGCGAGCAGCGGCACGAGGAGCAGAAGCCACGGGGATGCGGTGGGAGCCGAGGTCGCTGCCGCCGGGCGCGCATCGGCGGCGACGGTCGGAGATGGGCTCGCGCTGGGCGACGCGGTGCGGGATGCCTTCGGAGTCGCCGCGTCCGAGCCTGCGGCCGCGGCCTCGCCGGCTTCGGCGGGAGCGGTGGGATCGGTGGGAGTGGTGGGCACCGGCTCCGCGGGGGGCGCGGCAGGAGCGGGCGCGGCGGGCGCGGGCGGAGCGACCGGCGCCGGGGCGGGAGCAACCGGAGCGACCGGTGCGGGAGCGGGAGCGGCGGGCGGGGGCGGCGGAGCGGGCGCGGGCAGTCCGCTGCCGGCATAGGTGGCGAAGACCTGCACGGCCCAGGTCGTGCCGCCGGCCTGGATGAGCGCGACGCCGACGTCGGTGAACCCGCCGAGGATGTTCGCCCGGTGGCCGGACGAGTTCATCCACCCGTTGTGCACGGCAGCGCCGTTGCCGTACCCCTGTGCGACGTTCTCGCCCCAGCGCGACCACCCGCCCGGGATCTGCTGCCCGACCGAGGGATTGTGGCTCAGCGTGCCGTTCGCCGCCATCTGCTGCGCCCAGTTGTAGGCGACCGCGTCGAGCGAGCCGTTGCGCACGAGCCCGCCCAGACCGTTCGCGCCACGCGCGTCGTTGGCGAGCGCCACGATGGTCCCCTCGTCGTAGGCGCTGGCCGGCTCGGACGCGCCGCCGACGACGAGGGCGCCCGCCAGCGCGAGAGCCAGCGCGAGGCGGGCGAGGCGAGGACGCAGGCCCGCTGCGCTCCGAGGTGGCATACCGGGAATGGTAGCGCCTGGCACGAGCCGCACCCGCGCCGCGCCGGCGATGCCCGCGACCCAGCGCCCCGCCCCTTTCGCTGAGAATCGCTCCCGCGCCTGAGAACCGCGCCGGTCTCAGGCGCTCACGCGATTCTCACGCGGGGCGGAACCGCACCCGCACCTGCCCACGCCGGCGATGCCCGCACACGAAGAACCGGCGGACACCCTTGTGAGGCGTCCGCCGGTGGTCTTGTCGCGAGGGCCGGCGCTAGCGCGCGGCGGAACCCTCGGTGTAGTCGGCGTCCTGCTGCTTCCAGGCGAACAGGCCGCGCAGCTCCTTGCCGACCTCCTCGATCGGGTGAGCGGCGCCCTGGGCGCGGAGCTCGAGGAACTCGGTGGCGCCGTTGTCCTGGTCGTTGATGAATCGCTCCGCGAACGCGCCCGAGCGCACATCGGCGAGAACGGCCTGCATGTTCTCCTTGACGTGCGGGTCGATCACGCGCGGGCCCGACACGTAATCGCCGTACTCGGCGGTGTCCGAGACCGACCAGCGCTGCTTGGCGATGCCGCCCTCCCACATCAGGTCGACGATGAGCTTGAGCTCGTGGAGAACCTCGAAGTACGCGATCTGCGGCTGGTAGCCGGCTTCGGTCAGCGTCTCGAACCCGTACTGGACGAGCTGGGAGACCCCGCCGCAGAGCACGGCCTGCTCGCCGAACAGGTCGGTCTCGGTCTCTTCGGTGAACGTCGTCTTGATGACGCCCGCACGCGTGCCGCCGATGGCCTTGGCGTACGACAGCGCGAGGTCCCACGCGGTGCCGGACGCGTCCTGCTCGACGGCGATGATGTCCGGGATGCCGCGGCCGGCGACGTACTCGCGACGCACGGTGTGACCCGGCGCCTTCGGAGCGATGAGGATCACGTCGACGCCCTCGGGCGCCTGGATGTAGCCGAAGCGGATGTTGAAGCCGTGCGCGAAGGCGAGCGTCTTGCCCGGGGTCAGCTTGTCCTTGATGGAGTCGCTGAAGATCGAGCGCTGGTGCTGGTCCGGCGCGAGGATCATGATGACATCGGCCCACTCGGTCGCGTCGGCCACGGTCTTGACATCGAAGCCTTCGTCCTGCGCCTTCTCGGTGGACTTCGAGCCCTCCTTGAGTGCGATGACGACCTGGACCCCCGAATCGCGCAGGTTCTGCGCGTGGGCGTGGCCCTGCGAGCCGTAGCCGACGATCGCGACCTTCTTGCCCTGGATGAGCGACAGGTCGGCGTCGTCGTCGTAGAAGAGTTCAGCCATGGGGTCTTTCTCCTTGTGTAGTGCGGGTCGTTGAGCGAGCGAGACGGGGCGAAGCGCTCGGGATGATGGATCGGTCAGCCGCGCAGCACGCGCTCGGTGATGCTCTTGCCGCCACGGCCGATCGCGAGGAGGCCGGACTGCGCGAGCTCTTTGATGCCGAACGGCTCGAGCGCGCGCAGGAAGGCCTCGACCTTGCCCTTGTCGCCGGTCACCTCGACCACGAGCGCGTCGGTGGCGTAGTCGACGATCGACGCGCGGAAGAGGTTGACGACCTCCAGCACGTTCGAGCGGGTCTGATTGTCGGCGCGGACCTTGACGAGGATGTGGTCGCGCTGCACGGACGAGGACTGATCGAGCTCGACGATCTTGATGACGTTGACGAGCTTGTTCAGCTGCTTGGTGACCTGCTCGAGCGGGAGCGCGTCGACGTCGACCACGACGGTGATGCGGGACAGTCCGGGCACTTCGGTGACGCCGACCGCGAGGGACTCGATGTTGAAGCCGCGGCGTGCGAACAGGCCGGCGACGCGGGTCAGCAGACCCGGCTTGTCCTCGACGAGGAGGCTCAGCACGTGAGTGGTCATGGCTCAGGCCTCCTGATCGAACGTCGGCGCGTGGTCACGCGCGTACTGGACGTAGCTGTTGCTGACGCCCTGGGGAACCATCGGCCACACCATCGCATCGGCGCTCACGACGAAGTCGATCACCACGGGGCGGTCGTTGGTCTCGAGCGCCGTCTTGATAGCGGCATCCACGTCCTCCTCCTTCTCCACGCGGATCGCGAGACAGCCGTACGCCTCGGCGAGCTTCACGAAGTCGGGGATGCGGACGGTGTCATGACCGGTGTTCAGATCGGTGTTCGAGTATCGGCCGTCGTAGAACAGCGTCTGCCACTGGCGCACCATGCCGAGCGAGGAGTTGTTGATGATCGCGACCTTGATCGGGATCCTGTTGATCGCGCAGGTGGCGAGCTCCTGGTTGGTCATCTGGAAGCAGCCGTCGCCGTCGATCGCCCAGACGTGACGGTCGGGCTCCGCCACCTTCGCGCCCATGGCAGCGGGCACCGAGTAGCCCATGGTGCCGGCGCCACCGGAGTTGAGCCAGGCGTTGGGTCGCTCGTACTTGATGAACTGCGCGGCCCACATCTGGTGCTGACCGACGCCCGCGGCGTAGATGCCCTCGGGACCGGTGAGCTCGCCGATGCGCTGGATCACGTACTGCGGCGACATGAGGCCGTCCGTGGGCTGCGAGTATCCGAGCGGGAACTCGTCGCGCAGGCCGTCGAGGAACGACCACCACTCGCCGATGTCGGGAGCGGATGCCGCGGCGGCGGCGCGGAAGGCGGCCTCGAGGTCGACCAGAACGTCCTTCAGATCGCCCACGATCGGCACGTCGGCGGTGCGGATCTTCCCGATCTCGGCGGGGTCGATGTCGACGTGGACCACCTGGGCGTTCGGGGCGAACAGCGCCGCCTTGCCGGTGACGCGGTCATCGAAGCGGGCGCCGAGCGACACCAGCAGGTCGGCCTCCTGGAGCGCGAGCACGGCGGGCACGGTGCCGTGCATGCCGGGCATGCCCAGGTGCTGCTGGTGCGAGTCGGGGAAGGCGCCACGGGCCATCAGCGTCGTGACGACGGGAGCTCCGGTGGCCTCGGCGAGGGCGAGCAGTTCGGCCGATGCCTGCGAGCGGATGACGCCGCCGCCGACGTACAGCACCGGCTTCTTCGCCTCGGCGATCAGCTGGGCCGCGGCCTGGATCTGCTTGCCGTGCGCCTTGGTGACCGGACGGTAGCCGGGGAGATCGACCTTGGGCGGCCAGATGAACGGCGCCTCGGCCTGCTGCGCATCCTTGGTGATGTCCACCAGCACGGGGCCCGGGCGGCCGGTGCCGGCGATCTCGAACGCGGCGGCGATCGCACCCGGGATCTCGGACGCGTCCTTCACGAGGAACGAGTGCTTCGTGATCGGCATCGTGATGCCGACGATGTCGGCTTCCTGGAACGCGTCGGTCCCCATCAGAGTGGAGAACACCTGACCGGTGATGCAGACGATGGGCACCGAGTCCATGTAGGCGTCGGCGATCGCGGTGACGAGGTTCGTGGCACCGGGGCCCGACGTCGCGATGGCGACGCCGATCTTGTTCGATGCAGACGCGTAGCCCTCGGCCGCGTGGCCGGCGCCCTGTTCGTGGCGCACCAGGATGTGCCGCAGCTCGGTCGAGTCCATCAGTGGGTCGTAGACGGGGAGGATGGCGCCGCCCGGCAGCCCGAAGACGTCGGTGACGCCGAGCAGCTCGAGCGAGCGGACGACCGCCTGTGCACCCGTGAGCACGGGCGCGGTGGCGGTGCGGGCGGGCGGCCGGGGAACGGCCGCAACGGTTTCGGCAGGCATGGTGATGATCCTCGATCAGTCGGAGGGGATGTCGGTCGCCGGACTCAGCCCGTGGTCGCGCCTACTGCGGCGGAACGCACGAGCTTCGAGTACTTGGCAAGGACGCCACGGGTATAGCGCGGGGGAAGCGGCTCCCAGCCAGAGCGGCGGGAGTCGAGCTCTGCATCGTCGACGAGTAGGTCGAGAGTGCGAGCCGCGATATCGACCCGTATCAGATCACCATCGCGCACGAAGGCGATG
Source organism: uncultured Actinomycetota bacterium (assembly GCA_963754635.1). Classification (GTDB taxonomy): domain Bacteria; phylum Actinomycetota; class Actinomycetes; order Actinomycetales; family Microbacteriaceae; genus Microbacterium. The sequence goes on from CAVWGM010000003.1 coordinate 1,607,674, forward strand.
GGACCAGCGTCCACCGCTTCGGGTGCTATGTGGCCGATGCACAGGCCGGTTGTGCCGCCCGAGAATCTGCCGTCCGTCAAGAGTAGTACATCTTTTCCGAGTCCCGCGCCCTTGATGGCGGCCGTGATGGCGAGCATCTCGCGCATGCCGGGACCGCCCTTGGGTCCCTCGTAGCGGATCACCACGACGTCGCCGGCGGCGATCTCGCCCGCCTCGAGCGCGTCCATTGCGGCGCGCTCGCGCTCGAACACCCGCGCGGGTCCCTCGAACACGTCCGCGTCGAATCCCGCCGACTTCACGACTGCGCCCTCGGGAGCGATCGAGCCGTGCAGGATCGTGATCCCGCCGCTCTCGTGGATCGGGTTGTCGAAGGTGTGGATGACGGTGCCGTCGATCGGGTCCGGGTTCAGCTCTTCGAGGTTCTCTGCGAGCGTCTTGCCGGTGACGGTGAGCGCATCGCCGTGCAGCAGGCCCTCGTCGAGCATCGCCTTCATGATGACCGGGATGCCGCCGTGGCGGTCGACGTCGTTCATGACGTACTTGCCGAACGGCTTCATGTCGGCCACGTGCGGCACCTTGTCGCCGATGCGGTTGAAGTCGTGCAGGGACAGGTCGACTTCGGCCTCGTTCGCGATCGCGAGCAGGTGCAGCACCACGTTGGTGGAGCCTCCGAGCGCCATCGCAAGGGCGATCGCGTTCTCGAACGCCTCTTTCGTGAGGATGTCGCGCGTGGTGATGCCCTGACGCAGCAGGTTGACCACGGCCTCGCCCGAGCGATGGGCGAAGTAGTCACGGCGGCGGTCGGCCGACGGCGGCGCGGCCGAACCGGGCAGGCTCAGTCCGAGCGCCTCGGCGACGGAGGCCATCGTGTTCGCGGTGTACATACCGCCGCAGGCGCCTTCACCGGGAGCGATCGCGCACTCGATGCGCTTGAGGTCGGCCTCGCTCATCTTGCCCGCGAGGCATGCGCCGACGGCCTCGAACGAGTCGATGATCGTGACGTCCTTCTCGGTGCCGTCGCTGAGCTTCACCCAGCCGGGGGCGATCGAGCCGGCGTAGAGGAAGACGCTCGACAGGTCGAGACGCGCGGAGGCCATGAGCATGCCCGGGATCGACTTGTCGCAGCCGGCGAGCAGCACCGATCCGTCCAGGCGCTCGGCCATGATGACCGTCTCGACGGAGTCGGCGATGACCTCGCGCGAGACGAGCGAGAAGTGCATGCCCTCGTGGCCCATCGAGATGCCGTCAGAGACGGAGATGGTGCCGAACTGCAGCGGGTAGCCGCCGCCGGCGTGCACGCCCTCCTTCGCGCCCTGAGCGAGTCGATCCAGGCTCAGGTTGCAGGGGGTGATCTCGTTCCAGCTCGACGCGATGCCGATCTGGGGCTTGTCCCAGTCCTCATCGCCCATGCCCACGGCGCGAAGCATGCCGCGCGATGTGGTGGCTTCGATGCCGTCGGTGACGACGCGGCTGCGGGGCTTGATGTCGATGGAGGCAGAGGTGCCGGGCAGGGAGTCTGAAGGCATGCTCGCAGTCTATTGCCGAGCGGTGGACCGCTCGTCCGCTATGACGGCGAGGACCGCCGCCAGGGCGGCGATGTCGGGCACGCACAGTGTCGCAGCGGTCGGCTTGCTGCCCACGTGCACGCCGAGATCGGTCGGGGTGAGACTTCGCAGAGCGTCCTCGTCGGTGACGTCGTCCCCGGCGAAGAGGACGGCCGAGGCATCCGTGTGGGCGCGAAGCTCCGCGACAGCGGAGTCCTTGCCCTCGTGACGGAACGCGTACTCGATGATGTTGTGGCCGGTGCGGCGGCGCCAGGCCGGAGCCTCGGCAGCGACCATCGCGTCGACCAGACGGTTCGCCTCGAACGCGTCGGCCGGGGTGGCCTTGCGCGTGTGCACGCCCAAACCGAACCGCTTGGGCTCGATCCACACGCCCGCGAGCGCCGATGTGGCAGCCTCGGCGCGCACGCGCAGCTCGTCGCGCAGCCGCGCCTCGTCCGGCTCGTCCGCGTGGGTCTGGACACCCTCGCCCGGGTACCAGAACTCGGCGCCGTGCGAGCCGGCCAGCAGCAGCGGGGAATCGTCGTCGTGCTCGGCGATCAGGCGAAGGTCGGTCAGGCTGCGGCCGGATACCAGGGCCACGATCGTGTCGGGCGCCGCAACCAGCGCGTCCAGAGCCGCACGCGCAGCGGGAAGCATGCGCGCCTCCATGGGCTCGTCCGCGAGCGGCGAGAGTGTGCCGTCGAAGTCCAGCGCTACGAGAAGGCGATCGGATGCCGCGACCGGAGCGATCGCGTCCTTCACGTCCTGCGGAACGGCGCTCATGCGTCGGCCCGGATCGCGCGATTGGCCGTGCCGGCGGAATCGAGGGCGGCGAGGAACGACTGCGACCAGCGTGCGACGTCGTTCTCGAGGACTTTGCGCCGAAGCGCTCGCATACGCCGGCCCTGCTCGGCCGAGGGCATGTCGATGGCTCGCACGATGGCCTCCTTCATCCCGTCGATGTCGTGGGGGTTGATGCGCACGGCGCTCGCGAGCTCGTCGGCCGCGCCGGCGAACTCGCTCAGCACCAGCACGCCGCGGTTGTCGGTGCGGGCCGCGACGTACTCCTTGGCGACCAGGTTCATGCCGTCGCGGAGCGCCGTGACGAGCATGACGTCGGCCGCGAGGAAGAGCGCGACCATCTCCTCACGCGGGAACGCCTGGTGCAGGTATCGCACCGCGGTGTGGCCCATGGTGTCGAAGTCGCCGTTGACGCGCCCGACCGAGAGTTCGATCTCGTCGCGCAGCTGCACGTACGCCTCGACGCGCTCGCGGCTGGGACTGGCGACCTGCACGAGCGTGACGTCCTCGACGGAGATCGCCCCGTCCTCGAGCAGCTCGCTGTAGGCCTTCAGACGATGGCGGATGCCCTTGGTGTAGTCGAGCCGGTCTACGCCCAGAAGGATCTTGCGGGGGTTGCCGAGCTCGGTGCGGATCTCGGCGGCGCGGGCGCGGATGTCCGGCCGCTGGGCGAGCTCGACGTAGTCGGCCGAGTCGATCGAGATCGGGAAGGCCTTGGCCAGCACGTTGCGCGTCGTCCCGTCGCCGTTGGGGACGGCGATCCCCGACGCCTTGGTCACATACCGCAGCTGTCGACGCACGGCGCGGGCGAAGTTGCCGGCGTCCGCGACGCGCTGGAACCCGATCACGTCGGCGCCCAGAAGTCCTTCCAGCATCTGCCTGCGCCAGGGCAGCTGGGAGTAGAGACCGTATGCCGGGAAGGGAATGTGGTGGAAGTAGCCGATGATGAGGTCGGGCCGGGCGTCGCGGAGCATGCGCGGGACGAGCTGCAGCTGATAGTCCTGCACCCATACGGTGGCTCCGGGTGCCGCCGCCGCCGCAGCCGCCTCTGCGAAGCGGCGATTGACCTTGACGTATGAATCCCACCACACGCGGCGGTACCGCGGCTCGGCGATGACATCGTGGTAGAGCGGCCAGATCGTGTCGTTCGACATGCCTTCGTAGTAGAGCTCGACATCCTCCGCCGTCAGCGTGACGGGCACCAGATGCGTGCCTTCGAACTCGAACGGCTCCACGTCGATGTCGCTCTGGCCGGGCCATCCCACCCAGGCGCCGTCGGCGCGGCGCATGACGGGCTCCAGCGCGGTGACGAGACCGCCCGGCGAGCGCCGCCATGTCGGGTCTCCGTCACCGTCCATCACGCGATCGACGGGAAGGCGGTTGGCCACGACGACGAGTTCTGCCTGGGTCACGCGGGCTCCTGACGGTGTCTGGGGACGAGGCTTCCCCAGGCTAACAGCGGACCTGTCGCGTGTTCGGCCGCTTGACGCGCACGGCGGGACCTGTCAAGGGGCACTTCGAGCGCATGCCGCGCGATAGCGTGGGCCCATGCGCAAGTACCTCTTCGGCACCGGGCTCCTCACCGCGATCACCGGCGGGCTGACACTGCTGCGCGGCATGCGCGAGGACGCCCCGTTCACCTGGCGCTCTGTGCTCGGCTGGGTCAGCTGGGGCATCTCGCTCGCCCTCGCCATCGGCGCGATCGTGGACATCCGCCGCGCGGCGAACGGTGAGCTCATCGCCCCCGACTCGCCGGTGCACGGCCAGGAGCAGAAGCTCCGGAAGAACCGTCTGCAGCGCGAGCGCCGCGGCTGACGCCTCAGAGCTCGATCTCGTAGTGCACGAACCCGGTGGACCGGGCGACCTTGTCGTACAGCCCTCGTGCCGTGGTGTTGTCGTGCGCGGTGAGCCAGTAGACCTTGCTCGCGCCGAAGGCGTGCGCCCAGGAGCGGACGTGCTCGATGAGCGCCGCGCCCGTTCCACTCCCCCGGGCTTCCGGATCGACGAAGAGGTCTTCGAGGTAGCAGTAGGTGCCCATCGTCCACGTCGCGGGGTGCGTCAGCCAGTGCACGAGGCCGACCGCCCGGCCGTCGTCGTCCCGCGCGATGGCGCCGTGGACGTGCTCGTCCTCGAGGATCCGCGTGAACGTCGACCCGGTCACCTCGGCGGGCACCTCGGACTCGTAGAACGTGATGTACGCGTGCCAGAGCGCCTCCCATGCGGCGCGGTCGTCGGCGGTGATGCGGGAGATCGTGGTCACGGGCCGATGCTATCCCGGCGGCTCGCTTCCGGCGTGAGGCACCGCACGGTCAGCGCGTCAGGATGAGCGCGTCGCCCTGTCCGCCGCCGCCGCACAGGGCCACGGCCGCGGTCCCGCGCCCCCGGCGCACCAGCTCGTGCACGGCATGGACGACCAGCCGGTTGCCGGAGGCGCCGATGGGATGCCCGATCGCGATCCCGCCGCCGTGCGGGTTCACGACATCGTCGCTCAGCCCGAGTTCGACCTGCGACCGGGCGACGACCGCCCCGAACGCCTCGTTGATCTCGACGAGATCGAGGTCCGAGACGGAGATGCCCTGCTTGGCGATGGCCTTCTCGATCGCACGGGCCGGCTGCGAGTGCAGTGAGTTGTCCGGTCCCGCGACCTGACCCGATGCGCCGACGACGGCGAGCACGGCCCAGCCGTTCTCGTCGGCGTGGGAGCGGCTCGTCAGCACGACGGCCGACGCGCCGTCCGAGATCTGCGACGAGTTGCCCGCAGTGATGGAGCCGCCCTCTGCGAAGGCCGGGCGCAGCCCGGCGAGCGTCTCGAGAGTGGTGTCGGGACGGATGCCCTCGTCCTCGGTCACGACGACGGGATCTCCCTTGCGCTGCGGGATCTCGACGGTGACGATCTCGGCATCGAACACACCGGCGGCCTGCGCGGCAGCGGCTCGCTGATGCGACCGCGCCGCGATGGCGTCCTGCGCCGCCCGCGAGACGTCGAGCCGTCCGTTGTGGCGCTCGGTCGACGCGCCCATGCTCTCGCGGTCGTAGGCGTCGGTGAGGCCGTCGAAGGCCATATGGTCCAGCACTTCGATCGAACCGTACGCCCACCCGTCGCGAGATCCCATCAGCAGGTGAGGCGACCTGGTCATCGACTCCATGCCCGCCGCGACGACCACCGTGGCGTCGCCGACGGCGATCATACGTGCGGCGTCGATGACCGCGGTGAGTCCCGACAGGCACACCTTGTTCACGGATCCGGAGTGCACGTCCCATGGGATGCCCGCGCCGACAGCCGCCTGGCGCGCCGGGTTCTGACCCGACCCTGCGGAGAGCACCTGTCCGACGAGCACCGCGTCGACGGCATCCGCGGGAATGCTCCCCTTCTCCAGAGCACCGCGGATGGCGGCGCTGCCGAGCTGCACCGCGGTGAGCGCAGCGAGCTGGCCTTTCAGACGCCCCTGCGGCGTGCGCGCTGCGGCAACGATGACGACGTCGTCGTGGTTCATGCTTCCACCCTAAGTTCAGGAGAGACGGTGAGCTCGGGCTCGGTGGCCGCGCGCACCTCGTCGACCGAGACACCGGGCGCGAGCTCCACGAGCACGAGCCCGGCGTCGGTGACGTCGATGACGGCGAGGTCGGTGATGATGCGATCGACGACGCCGCGGCCGGTCAGCGGCAGCGAGCAGTCGTCCACGATCTTGGCCGAGCCGTCGCGCGCGACGTGCTCCATCAGCACGATCACCTTCGCGGCGCCGTGCACGAGGTCCATCGCGCCACCGGGACCCTTCACCATCTTTCCCGGGATCATCCAGTTCGCGAGGTCCCCCGTCCGCGAGACCTGCATCGCGCCCAGGATCGCCGCGTCGATCTTGCCGCCGCGGATCATGCCGAAGCTCGTGGCAGAGTCGAAGAAGGCGGCGCCGGGCAGCGTCGTCACGGTCTCCTTGCCGGCGTTGATCAGGTCGGGGTCGACGTGCTCCTCGGTCGGATACGGGCCGACGCCGAGGATCCCGTTCTCGGACTGCAGCACCACCGTGACGCCGTCGGGAACGTGATTGGGAACGAGCGTCGGCAGACCGATGCCGAGGTTCACGTAGGCGCCGTCGGTCAGCTCGCGTGCCGCGCGCGCGGCCATCTCGTTGCGGGTGAGTGCCATGTCAGCTCACACCTTCCGTGGTCGTCCGGCGCTCGATGCGCTTCTCGATGGCGACGCCGACTTCGACGAGGCGGTGCACGTAGATGCCCGGAAGATGGACGCAGTCGGGGTCGAGCTCGCCGGGTTCGACGAGCTCTTCCACCTGGGCGATGCAGACCCGGCCGGCCATCGCCGCGAGCGGGTTGAAGTTGCGCGCGGACTTGTTGAAGACCAGGTTGCCGTGACGATCCCCCTTGAGTGCGTGCACGAGAGCGAAGTCCGTGACGATCGCCTCTTCCAGCACGTACTCGCGGGACTGCCCGCCGACGTCGAACGTCCGGACGTCCTTCACGGGCGAGGCCACGGCGATGCCGCCCGAGCCGTCGTACTTGCGGGGCAGGCCACCCTCGGCGACTTGCGTGCCGACACCGGTCTGCGTGAAGAAGGCCGCGATGCCCGAGCCGCCGGCGCGCAGCTTCTCGGCGAGCGTCCCCTGCGGCGTGAGCTCGAGCTCGAGTTCACCGCTGAGGAACTGACGCTCGAACTCTTTGTTCTCGCCCACGTACGACGACGTCATCTTGCGGATGCGCTGTGCGTTCAGCAGGATGCCGAGCCCCCAGTCGTCCACGCCGCAGTTGTTGCTGACGATGCTGAGGTCAGCCGTCCCCTGAGCGAGCAGGGCCTCGATGAGAGCGATGGGATTGCCCGAAAGCCCGAAGCCGCCGACGGCGAGCGATGCGCCGTCCGGGATGTCGGCGACCGCCTCGGCGGCCGAGTTCCACGTCTTGTCGATCACGCGCTCCTCCTCGAACTCTCAGGACTCCAGCCTGCAGCCCGCTCTCCGGCTTGGGCGAGCCCGCGCTTGCGATGTGGACCGCGAGGCGCATAGTGTCCACATCGTGGACACTCCGACCGGCAGACGGCGCACGATTCCCGGCACGCAGTCCGTGGCGCGCGCGGCCCAGCTGCTCCGCATGGTCACGTCTGCGGGCATGGAGGGCCTGCCGGTCGCCGAGCTCGCGCGACGGGCCGACCTCACCCGCCCGACCGCCCACCGCCTGCTCGCGGCCCTGCGCCAGGAGGGTCTGGTCGACCAGGACGAGAGCACCGGACGATGGATGCCGGGACCGGAGCTCTATCTGATGGGTTCGGTCGCGGCATCCCGCTATGACATCACCGGCATCGCCCGGGACATCGTCCGGTCGCTGGCGGTGCGCACCGAGGAGAGCGCGTTCCTCTCTGTGCGTCGCGGCGACGAGACCGTGTGCCTTCTGCGCGAGGAGGGCAGCTTTCCCATCCGCTCGTTCGTGCTGTCGGAAGGCGTGCGGTTTCCGCTCGGCGTCGCGTCCGCGGGCCTCGCCATCCTCGCCTTCCTGCCTCCTCACGATGTGGACGCCTACCTCGAACGTCACCCTGAGCTCGCCGAGGTCTGGGGGGCGTCGCACGGCCAGGCGCGGCTGCGCTCACGGCTGCGCGACACCCACGAGCGCGGCTACGCCGTCAATCCCGGACTGATCGTCGAGGGAAGCTGGGGGCTCGGCGCCGCCGTGTTCACCAGGGAGGGTCACCCGCAGTGGGCGCTGAGCCTCACCGGCGTGCAGTTCCGCTTCGGGCCCGACCGCCTGCCAGAACTCGGGCGCACGCTGCTGGCGCACGCGCACCAGCTGACCACGCGCATCGCCGGCAGCCGCTGACGTCGCGCCCAGCGCGCTACGGCCGAGGCTGAACGGCACCGGCCTGGAGCTCGGCGACCGTGTACGACGTCTGAGGACCGGGCTGGCCATCGATGACGTACTGCACCACGACGGTCGCCTCGGGGGGCAGAGGCGACCCGAGCAGCCTGAGCTGCTGGAATGACCAGGCACCATCGGCATCCGGCCGAATCGTCGCCTGCTCCACGTCGGCGACGATGATGCGCAGTACGGTTCCGGGTTGGGCCGTCCCTGCGAGACGGATGGTCGTGATGAGGGGGGCCAGTCCGCCCGTGATCGACGCTTGCGTGACCGTCGGCCCCTCGGTCGGAACGACGGGGGGATCGACTGGCGGATCGACGGGAGGGTCCACCGGCGGGTCGACGGGAGGGTCCACCGGCGGGTCGACCGGCGGGTCAACGGGAGGATCCACCGGCGGGTCGACGGGAGGATTCACGGGAGGAACGACCGGCGTCTCGGCCGGACCGCTCCGGGCCGGCGGAGCGGGAGCGGGAACGGGCTGACGGGGTGCGGGCTCCGGGATCACGACGGGCGCCGTCGGTACCGACTCGGGCTGCGTCTCCGGAGCGATGACGTCGTCATCGACGACGCCGACGGGCTCCTCGCTCTCGCGCTCGTCGGATTCGGGCGAGACGACGGGCGCGGCATCCGTCCCCGCAGCGGTGACGGACTGCTGAGCGTGCGTGTACGCGGTGACGCCGGCGACCACTCCCCCGACCACCAGCACGGCTGCCGCGGCGATGCCGACGAGCTTGAGGGCGACGGCGCTGGCACCGGCCGCGCCGGCATGAGCGCCCCCACCGGCCGCACCCGCGGTCGCCCCGGGGGCGGGAAGCGGTGCGACTGCGCCGGGTCCGGCGCCCACGGCCATCGCGACGGCGGCCGACGAGGAGGTCTGCAGGCTCGCGAGGTATCCCCCGGCGCCCGCGACGCCCAGCGTGAGCGGCAGCAGGACGAGAGCCATGCGACTCGAGACGTGGTCGGCCTCTTCGGCGACGATGACGCATCGCGTGCACTCGTCGAGGTGCTTGCGCACCCTCTCACGGTCGCGCTTGGAGGAGTTGTCGCGAGCGTAAGCGCCCAGCTGACCCACCGTCCACTCGCACTCGGGGTGGTCGCCGAGCGCGCGGAGGTGCGCCTGGATCCACGCCTCGCGCAGGCCCTCCCGTGCGCGGAACGCGAGCTGCGAGACGGCAGCGGCCTTCATGCCGAGGAGCGGTGCCACGTCGGCGGGCTTCATCTGCTCGACCTCGGTGTACCAGAGCACTTCCTGCCACCTCGAGGGCAGGCTGCGGAAGGCTCCGACGGTGATCGTCCGGTCGAACGCGTCGTCGCTCGATCTGGTCGACGCCTCGTCGGCCAGCGAGTCCAGCTCGTCGTCCGCCGACTCGCGCTTCGACCGGCCCCACTGGGCGGCGGTGTTGCGGATCGTCGTGAGCAGGTACGGCCGGAATCCCTGAGTCGGCCCCTTGCCCGCGCGGATCGCCTGATAGATCGAGGCGAACGACTCCTGCACGAGGTCCTCGGCACTGAAGGTGCGGGTCACGGCGCCGGCCGCGTTCATGCCGGCGCGGTGGTGACGCTTCCAGAGCTCGGCGTAAGCGCTCTGATCCCCGGCGCGGGCAGCATCGACGAGAGCGGTGTCGGAGAGAGGCTCCGTCACGCTGACATCGTCTTCCCGCATGATTTCCTCCGTGCTCAGGTCGCAACGGCCCTTCTCGGACCTTACGCGTAGGGAGACGCGCCGAGCCAGTTTCCGTTACGCGGAAGACCCTGGGAGATGCCCCAGTGTCATCGCCTCTTCGAGCCGGAAGGAGATGTGGTGCACCCCCTGGGACTTGAACCCAGAACCCACTGATTAAGAGTCAGTTGCTCTGCCGATTGAGCTAGAGGTGCGAGATTCGCACGAGGCGAACGAGGGTCAACATTAGCATCACGATTGCGTCTCCCGGAAATCGAGACCGCCTTCGCCCGGATATCCTGTGGATCGTGACCTCCCCCTCCACGCTCTCGTTCGATGCGCCGTTCGAGGGGGATCTCCGGGCTGATCTGGAACTCGCCCTGCGGCTCGCCGATGCGGCGGATGCGGCATCCATGAGTCGCTTCGATGCCCCCGATCTCGAGATCAGCACCAAGGCGGATACCTCGCACGTGACGGAGGCCGACCTCGCCACCGAGCGGGCGATCCGCGCCGTGCTCGAGGCCGAGCGCCCGGGCGACAGCGTCTTCGGCGAGGAGTACGGCGTCACCGGCGATTCCGACCGTCAGTGGATCATCGACCCGATCGACGGAACCGCCAACTACCTCAAGGGCATCCCGATGTGGACGACCCTCATCGCGCTCGCGATCGACGGGGTGCCCCGCGTGGGCGTGGCGAGCCAGCCCGCCATCGGCAGACGCTGGTGGGCCGCGTCCGGCCTCGGCGCCTGGACGAACACCCCGGTCGGCGACAAGCGCCTGGCGGTGTCGGCCGTCGACACGATCGCCGAGTCCAGCGTGAGCTTCCAGAGCATGGGTCAGTGGCGGGATGCCGGCCGGCTCGATGCGCTCGAACGCCTCACGAGCTCGGTGTGGCGCGACCGCGGCTACGGCGACACCTGGCCGTACATGCTCCTCGCGGAGGGACGCCTCGAGTTCGTCGCCGAGTTCGGCGTGAAGGAGTACGACATCGCCGCCCTCGTGCCGATCGTCACCGAGGCCGGCGGCCGGTTCACCTCGTTCGACGGGGTGGACTCGCTCGCCGAGCGCTCCTCCCTCGCGACGAACGGCACGCTGCATCAGCCGTTCCTCGACCTGCTCCACCCGTCCTGACCACTCGCTCCACCGATCCCCTCCCCCGGAGACCGCACGATGTTCCCCCGACGTCACCGTCTCGGCGCAGCAGTCGTCCTGCTGCTGACCGCGACCCTCGCGACGGCTTGCGCTGCCGCAGCACCCCCCGCGGCTCTGCCGACGGAGAGCTCCGCTCCGACCCCGACCGAGGCACCGCCGCAGGCGACACCGACTCCTGAGCCTGCCGCGACCGAGGAGCCCACGTGCGAGACCCTCATCGGAGAGGACATCGTGGCGGACTTCCAGAGCGTCGGCTGGACGTCCGAGGCTCAGCCCTTCTACCTCGGCGAGGCCGAGCTCGCTGGCGGTCTGCAGTGCATATGGGCGGACTTCGGCGGCCCGGCCGGCGACCATCTTCAGCTCTTCGCCTGGGCACCGATCGTGGCGGACGCCGCCGTGGATGCCCAGGCGGATCTGGTCGACCAGGGCTGGCTCCGCGAGGAGGCGTCGAACGGCGTCTACATCACCGAGGCCAAGGAGACGACCATCGCGGTCGACGCCGACGGCTACGGCATGACGTATCTGTTCGGTGACGGCTGGGTCAAGCTCGCCGACACCAAGCAGGGTCTGCTCCTGATCGAGTGGCCCGCGAGCTGATCTCGCGCCGCTGAAGGATCAGCCTCGGATGATCCTTCAGCGTTGCCACAGCATCCGGCGTGTTGGCAAGCCCCAGTCCGATCTGCGCCGGGCGGCGTTTCATGGGCGCATGGAATCACGCACAGCACTGGAGCGGGCCAAGCGACCGCGCTCGATCATCGCCGGACCGTACGGACACCCTTTCCACCCGATCCTGGTGACCATCCCGATCGGCGCGTGGGTGGCGAGCCTCGTGTTCGACATCATCGCCTTCTTCGCCGACGATCCGACCCCGTACGTGGTCGGCGCACGCGTGCTCATCCTGATCGGGGTCCTCGGGGCGCTGCTGGCAGCCGTCGTCGGCTTCCTCGACTACGTGCAGCTCGCTCGCGGCACGACGGCTCGTAGGACCGCGACGATCCACATGGCGCTCAATCTCGGCGTCATCGTGCTGTTCGTCGTCGATCTGCTCGTGCGCTGGTCGGCCGATGACGACGAGGTGAGTGTGCTGGGCTTCATCTTGAGCATCGTCGGTCTCGCCGCGCTCGGCGTCTCGGGATGGCTGGGCGGCAAGCTCGCCTATCACTACGGCGTGCGCGTGGCGGACGAGCGGACACAGGCGGAAGGTTTTCAGTGAGCCGCTGACCCGCGTGCGCGCGCGAGCATCGTGAGCCCCGCGGCCACGAGAAGCCCGAGCACCGCGAGGCGCGGCACCGGCCGGCGCCAGCCTCCGCCGGACGAAGCCGCCTCGACGGGCGGCTCGAACACGGTGCCGTCGGTGAGCGGGGCGTCGTCGCCGCGCAGCTCGATGTGGTTCTTCGCGAACCGCGTGAGCGCGTCGTACCCGCGGGGTGTGAACCGGTGCAGCGGGATGGCGCCGCGCTGCGTCTGTCCGACCGACGTGGCGAACCGGGCGCGACGCGGGGCGCGTTCGATGGCCTTCGCCACTCGGCGGGGCGAAGACGCCGGCGGCAGCGGATGCACATGCCGCCCGGTGACGTTCGCGGAGTGCTGATAGATGGGCGTGTCGATCGTCGACGGGAGAACGATGCGAACACGGATGCCGGTTCCCCGCAGTTCCGCGCGGAGGACCTCGGCGAAGCCGAGCAGCCCCCACTTGCTCGTGATGTAGGGGGCCAGCGCCGGCGAGGTCACGCGCGAGTAGAGCGATCCGACCAGCACGAGCGCGCCGCTCCCCTGCCGCCGGAAGTACGGCAGCACCGCGCGCGCGCCGTGCACCTGTCCCATCAGATTGGTCTCGACGACCTGACGGAAGATCCGCGCCGGGGTCTGCTCGAACGTTCCGTAGCTGAAGACGCCGGCGTTGCCGACCCATACGTCGATGCGCCCGTACGCCGAGATCGCACCCGCAGCGAGTGCGCGCACCGCTGCCTCGTCGGAGACGTCGGTCGGAATGACCTCGACGACAGCGCCGAGCTCGCGGCACTCGTCGGCGACGGTCTCCAGCGCCGTGCGGCTGCGCGAGGCGAGCACGAGCCGTGAGCCGCGCCGGGCGTGGACGCGCGCGGTCTCGCGCCCGATCCCGCTGGATGCGCCCGTGATGACGACGACCGGGCCCTGCCGCTCTGTCATGCGGGCGTCACGCGTCCTGTCCGGGAAGGTTCACGTCGTCGGGGTCGACGTCGACGTCGCCGGTGTCGTCGGGCCCGCCCGTCCCGGGCGCCACGTTCACGTCGGCGGGGTCGATGTCCGCATCGATGGTGTCGGGCAGCGGATCGCGCTGCTTGTGCTGCGTCTCGGTCTCGCTGGCCGGGCTGTAGCTCATGTCCTTGCGAAGGTTCTCGGTGTCCATGATGCGACGCTACGAGCGCCTACCGCGGAGCACCGGCCCCTTGACATCCGGGCGAGGTTCGGCGAAGACGGCCTAGACCCGCGGAGACAGGTCCGGGATCGCCCGCGATCCGAAGTCGTGGCGGAGAGCGCTCCGCGCGGCGAACCACCCCACCAGCCCGTGAACGCCGGGCCCGGGCGAGGCAGACGCCGACGCCAGGTAGACGCCGGGGATGGGCGTGCGCCACGGGTCCGGACTGAGGACGGGGCGCCGCACGATCTGACGCAGGCTCGGGGCCCCGGCCGCGATGTCGCCGCCCGGATAGTTCGGGTTGTGCCGCTCGACCTCGACGGCACTGCGCGAGCTCGTCGCCAGGATGGTGTCGCGGAAGCCCGGCGCGAAGCGCTCGATCTGTCGGATCACCGCCTCCTGCCGGTCGGCCGTGCTGCCCGCGGGGACGTGCGTGTAGGTCCACAGGGTGTGCTGACCCGCCGGCGCCCGCGTCGCATCGAACGTCGATGGCTGCGAGACGAGAACGTAGGGGCGCTCGGGCAGGTGCCCGCGATTGACCTGGTTCTCGGCATCCGCGATCTCACCGCGTGTGCCGCCCACGTGCACCGTCCCGGCCTGCTGCACCTCGCTGTGGGTCCACGGGACCGGCGCGCTCAGCGCGAAATCGACCTTCGCGACACCTCCGCCGTAGCGGAAGCCTTCCAGGGCGCGACGATAGGCGCCCGGGACGGCGTCCGCAGCCAGGCGCAGAAGGGCGCGCGGAGTGACATCGAGCAGAGTCACGCGCGCCGCCGGCAGGGCTGCCAGCGAGGTGACCTCGTGACCGAGCACGACTTCGCCGCCGTGGGCGCGGAGGTCCTCGACCATCGCGTCGACGATCGCCTGGCTGCCGCCGACCGGGATGGGCCAGCCGCGGGAGTGCGCATAGGCGCCCAGCGCGAGACCTGCGCCCGCGGCGGCGATGCTGGGCTGCGGCAGGATCGTGTGCGCGGCCACGCCGGTGAGGAGGGCCGGCGCGGCATCCCCGCGGAATCTCCGGTTCCAGGCGGGGCTCCCCTGCTCGAGCGCACGGAGTGCGAACGACACCGCCGTGACCGGGTCGGCGGGGATGCCGAGGAGCGAGGACCCGGTGAAGTCGGCCACCTCTGTGGAGTGCTCCACGAGCGGACGCATGAGCCGCTCGTACGCGCGGCCGTCGGCGCCGAGCGCGTCGCGCGTGCGGGCGAGATCGCGGTAGGCGAGGCCTGCCCGTCCGCCGTCGAGCGGGTGCGCGAAGGAGAGGTCGGGGGTGAGGAAGTCGACGCGGTCGCGAAGTCCGAACTCACGGAAGAACCTCGACTCGAACGCCAACGGGTGCACGGCCGAGCAGACGTCGTGGGCGAACCCGGGCAGAGTGAGCTCACGGGTCGCCGCGCCCCCGCCGGCCTGGTCGGCACGCTCGTACACGCGCACGGACAACCCGGCGCGTGCGAGCGTGACGGCTGCGGCGAGTCCGTTGGGACCGGCCCCGACGACGATCGCATCGAGGTCGGCTCGGGTCCTGCGCGCATCGCGGCTCACGTGGTCGCCGTCTCCTCTTCGCCGCTGTCGGCCATCTCCTGTTCGGCGCTCGTTGCACCGAGCTGACGAGTCGCTCGTCCCTCCGCAAGATACGCCAAACGGTGGAGGGTCTCGTCATTGCGCCAGTGCAGGGCGGCGTCCATCAGCGGCTCGGGCACCCATCGCCCGGGCCCGGCGACGGCCTCCTCCTGCAGACGCACCACGCAGCCTTCGCCACGCGGCTTGACGTCGATCGTGACGCGGGCCTCGCCGATCGGCCACCCACGGGCGCGCAGGACGATGTGCCGGGGTGGGACGCATTCCTCGACGACCGTCTTGTCGTTGATGAGGACGGGCCAGACACCGAACGAGTGGTGCAGCTCCGACCCGGCGAGCGGCCAGCTGTCGTCGACCTCACGCAGGCGCGAGGCACCCACGACCCAGGACGGATAGAGCCAGCCGTCACCCAGCACCCCGAAGACATCCTCGGGGGTGCATTTCAGGACTCTCACATTGCGCGACATGGGTCACTCCGTGGAGTCGTCGGGTTCGACGCCGGGTCCGGGGCCGGGTCGGACGGCCGCCGTATCGGCGATGTCGATGCGCGTGACGCCGTCGGCCTCCGAGGTCGTGATCCGCGGAGCCGCGTCCGCCTCGGTGGAGCCCTCGGCGCGCAGCAGCTGGTCGCGCCGCTTGGCCTCGTCGGTCATCTCGTGTGCGTGGGGGTCGGTCATGTTCTCACGCTACGAGCCTCGCGCGCGCCGCGATGGGGTCTGGATCGCTCGCGCCGGACGTGCTAGTCGTGGCGCTCACGAACGGTGTCTCGGGTTTCAGCCCTACCCGGCGATGATTCGACTATGCCGTCATGAGCGCACCGGTCGGCGGCGCCACACCACGAGGACCGCTCCGAGCGCGAGCAGGACTCCGGCGAGCGTCGCCCCGAGCACGGGCAGCGAGCCGCCCGTGGTCGCCAGCGGAACGGTGATGGTCACGACCTCGCACGCCATGCCCTCACCCTCGCACGCGTCGGGCGTGATCACGGCGCGCCAGGGGCCCGCCGGGTTCGTCACGTCCGCCCGGTTCACGGTGCGCCCGGCACGGTCGTAGCGCACTGCGACGGTCACGGTGGCGCTCTCCCCCGCCTTGATCTCCGGGATCGCCCACGTCACCGTCCCCTCGTCCACCCGGGCGGTGGGAGCGGCCGAGACGAACGAGGCCCCCTCCGGGAGCGTGTCCGTGATCGTCAGGTCGGCGGCGTCGATCTGCCCGGTGTTGCGCACCGTGATGGTGTACCGGACCGTGTCGCCGATGACGGCGGTGGAGCGGTCCGCGGTCTTCGAGAGTTCGAGCTGGCCGACATCGAAGGTGTTCGTGATCACGACGGTCGCGACATCCTCCGTCGTCTCCGGGTCGAGCACCGCCACGGTCCCGTCGGCCGGGGTCATCGTCACCGCGGTCGCAAGTCCGCGATCGGTCTCGGTGACCGTGCACTGCGCGCCGACGAGGATTCCCCCGAGCCGGGCCGCGTAGTCGTTGTCTTCCGACAGGCTGACGATGCCCGCGTCGGCGAGCGGGACGGTGAGCGTGTCGCCATCCTTCACCCACGTGCAGACCACCTGAGCCTCGAAGGGCCCGGCGCCGAACTCGGCGACACCGTCGCCGACGCGCTCCTTGCGGACGAGCAGGCCGCCGGTGCGGAAGTCGTTCGTCACGAGAGCCGTGACGGCACCGAGCTCCTCCCCGCCGCTCGGTCCGGGAATCACGACAGCCGGCGGGTTCACGGTCTCGGTGGCACCACCGGTCAGCACTTCGCTGACCTCGCAGACCGTGCCTGCGGGGAAGGTGGCGGGCACGAGCGTCGGCTCATCCGCGACGATCGCCAGACTCGGCTCCGAATACACGATGCCGCCCCCGTACGTGCAGCTCACCGCAGCGGCGAATGGACCGTCGCCGTAGTCGGGCGCGCCCTCACCGATCACCGTCTTGAGCACAGACAGGGTTCCCGCGTCGTAGTGGTTGGTGACCTCGACGCGTGCCTCCGCGCCGACGACGACGGTGGCGCTGCCGTCACCGGTGTCGCTGACCCCCTCGCCGCTGAACGCGATGCCGTCGGCGCCGTCGGAGTCGAGCTCGGTCACTTCGCAGATCGCCCCGACGGGTACCGTGTCGGCGGTCACCGCATGGGTCGCTCCTGCCGCGATCGTGAAGGACCGATCGGATGCCGCAAGCTCGACGTCGTCGCCCAGAGCGCTCACGCACGACAGCTCGAACTCGAACGGTCCGAACCCTCCGACGGTGGCCGCCGTGTCGACGAGCTTGGCGATCGTCAGACCGCCGAAGTCGTACACGTTGCCGAGCGTGGTGATCTGTGCGGCCGGGACCTCGGCGCCGCCGGTCAGCAGCACCGAGGGCTCGGCGTTGTCGGCGGTACGGCGGGTCTCGCCGAATTCGCCGACCTCGCCCGTCTCCGTGATGACGCAGTCCGCGCCGAGCGGGATGCCGTCGATGCGGGCGGCGTAGTCGTTGCCGGCATCCATGGTGACCGAGGCTGCGGAGCCCATGTCCACGGGCGCCCCGGCGACGGTGCAGGACACGTCGGCGGTGAACGCGTCGGGGGCGAAACCGGCTGCGGCCCCGCTGATCTCCTTGCGCACCTCGATCGGCCCGCCCACGAGCGTGACGCCCGCCTTGACCGGAGCACGGCGGAGCGTGCTGCCGGAGGTCAGAATCGCCTGCGCGCCGAACTGGTTCCACGCGAACTCGCCGGAGACCGGCACGTCCACGGGAGCTCGGTCGGGGGCCGCCGCAGTCGCAGGGGCGTTGATCGTCTGGAAGCGCACGGTCACGGAGCCACCCGGTGCCAGCGCGCCGCCGGCGGTCGTCGTGAAGTCCGCGATGACGCGCAGGCCGGTGACAGCGGACCAGTCGCCCGTGAACCCGGTGCTGTTCGTCCATCCGGAGGCCGCGCACGTGGGGTCGGAGGGCCAGATGGTCGCGCCGCCGGCCGTCATGCACACGTCGGGGGCGGTCGTGACCTCCCAGCGGAGTGTCGTGCCGGCGGGGGCGGTGATATCGAGGCCCGCCGCGTCGTCGAACAGCGGACGGTAGGTCGATCCGCGCTGTCCGCCGGTGGCGAGCATCCTGTCCCCGCGGGTGGGAAGCGGCTCCACGATCGTCAGGGATCGGTAGGGCGACGTTCCGCTGTTGACGGTGCTGAGCTTCCATGCGTCGGTGGCGCCGACGACGGTGTTGGCGGCACACGGGGTGCGGAAGTAGCCCTCGGAGTCCGCCACGCAGGGACCGCCGGGGGTGACGGTGTTCACCGCTCCCTCGACGAGATCACCGTCGATCTCTCCCCTGACCCCCTTGGTGGTGAGCAGCGAGGCGCCGGGGATCGGCTCGACGAAGTTCGATGTGCCGCAGGCCTCGGGGGGCTGCCCACCGAGGACGCCCTGCCCGTTGCCCGACGTGTTCGTGCACGCCGTCAGCTGCTGCGCCGTCGTGACGACGAAGCTGTTGGTCGCGCGCTGACCCTGCGTGAGCCCGGGCTGCAGCACGATGCCGAGCGTGATGGTGAAGGTCTCGCCCGGAGCCATTCGGCGTCCGTCCTCGGGCCACGTGAAGACGACCTGCCTCGTGTCAGCCGCGTACGTGAAGGTCACGTCGGTCGACAGCAGGCCGCCTGCGGACGTCTCGAAGACCGGCGGCTCCGCGAAGTCTGCCTCGAGCGAGACCGGCAGGGTGTCGATCAGCCGGTCGACGGTGAGGAATCCCGTGCCCGAGTTGGTGAACGTGAGCGTCCACGGGACCGTCGTGCCCGCTTCGACGGTGTGCACATTGCCCTCCGGCGTCTTGGCGACGTCGAGTGCGTAGGTGCCGGTCTGCAGGGCGATGTCATCGGATGCCTCGTCCGTCGCCGGCGCGTACACATCGGCATCCGCACGGGAGGACTCCGTGGTGAGGGTGTCCGCGACCGTGCTGGGGAAGGGAATCGGATCGCCGGAGCTGAGCGCGGCGTCGCGCAGGCGCACCGAGAGGTCGGCCGTGGCGGTCCAGTGCGCGGGCGGCGCGGTTCGCGAGAACACTCCCCCGTCGGCACGGGTGAAGGTGAAGCGCAGACCGGTCACGTCAGCAAGGGCAGCGGTGGGCAGCGCAGCGCTGGGCCCCGGGGCACCGATGATCCACTCGTCTCCGACACGCGCATCCACCTGGACACGGTCGGCCCCTGCCGGAAGCGCTACGGCACCGAGTGCCTCGAGGCGGAACGAGTCCCAGAACGCGGGGTCGCTGTCTTCGAGCACGACTCGCTGGGTTGCAACCGTCGCGGCGCCATCGGTGGCCGCCAGCCGCACAGAGACCGCGTTGTCACGATCCCGCTCGAGGAGAGTCGCCGGGCTGATCGTCTTCGCGGCCGTCACATCGAGCTGCCCCGTGACGAGACGGACCTGTGCGCCCGCGGTGTCGAAGGGGGTCGCCGTCGGGAAGAGCACCGGATCATAGGTCTGGGCGACCACGTCGTTCTCCACCGTGAGCGGCTCGGTCGCCGGTTCCCCGGTGCTGCGCTCGGTGACGCGCAGGCGGGTGGTGAGAGCCATGTCGAGTCGAGCGCCCACGGCGATCGTGCCACCGGTGACCGCGGGGTCCGCACCCTGGTAGACGACGCTGACTCCGACGACGTCGGCGAGCTGCTCGGCGGGGAGAGCGGCGGCCTGCACCGCGGTGAGCTGCTGGGTGGTGAGGGTGCCGTCGGCGCCCCGCTTCCACAGCGTCACCTGAGACGAGGCGAGTTCGACCCCGGCGCCCTGCGGGATCGTGAACGCGATGCCCACGAGATCGACGCGCTCGAACGGGTTGGTCGCGGGGGTGTACGCGGCCGACGCGAACGGGTCGGCGGCCCAGGCACCCGGTGCGCTCACGCAGTCGGCGACGGTCGCATCGGTGCAGGGCATCGGATCGGTCACGCGCAGGTACGAGGCTCGGGATGCCGAATCGTTGCGTGCCGAGACGGTGAAGGTGATGCGCGGGTATCCGTCGGCGGGAACCTCGCCGATCACCGGGATGGGCACCACCGCGCGGTCTGCGGTCTTGGTCACCACCACCGCGGGAGGCTGATCGATCAGCCCGATGTCGTCACGCGCCTCTCGCGGACCTACAGGCTGACCCTGCTGCACGCCGCTGACACCGACGGTGTTCCAGACGGTGGCCGGATCGGCGTCGTTGTAGCCGTGCGTCGCCGTCACCCAGCGACCGTTCGCGTCGGGTACGCGCACGACGTTGCGGAGCGTCCAGACGGCGATGAAGTTGCGGACCTCGCCGGCGGCGTTCGGCATCACGCCGGATCCGGGCGCGGGGCGCAGCGGGTCGTCACTGGCGGCGCGTGCGGCGTCGTTGGGGACCACGGTGATCCGCAGTCCCGTCGTCTCGGCAGACTGGGCCGGGGACAGGACGTGCCCCTTGAAACCGGCGGATGTCATCCACGAGCCACCGGGTGCGGGAACAGTGGTCCATTCCCCGGCCTGGTACAGCTCGACAGACGACACCGTGTCCCATCGCCAGCGGGCGTCGGTGGACGCCCGGACCTCGCGGAGGTCGAATGCCTGGAACACGGTCTGTGCCGGCGAGGCCTCCTGGCCGTTCGGGTCGGCGATGGTGACCGACTCGAAGCCTGTCGAGGTCACGCCCCACCCGAGCCGCGTCGTCGCGGATGCGCCGGACTGCGAGCTCAGCGCAGAGGGGGTCCACTCCTTCTCCGCGACGACCGAGCCCTCGCCGGAGAAGGCCACGATCTGGGCCGTGGCGGAGTCCGTCACCTCGTCGCTGTCGACCGTCGTGCCGCCGGCGACGACGCCCGATGCGGTCGCGGCCGCGACGTTCTCGTAGCGGACCGGCCCTTCATCGGGGAGGGCGGTGGGCTCGCCGCCATCGCGCAGCGTGGAACGGGCCTCGAAGACGGTGTTCGGGCTCACGGTGGTGCCGGCGGAGAATCCGGCGGGGTGCTCGAAGATGTACCGCAGCCCCGTGATGCGGGCGGGGTCGATGCTCGGTGCGAGCGTCGCCAGGTCGCCCGAGAACACCTCGGTCGGACCGGCGGGCTGGAAGACGGTGACAGTCCGCCATCCGTCGGGCGTGAGGGCCTCGACGGTGAGCGTGGAACCCGAGAGGACCTGCGTCGGCGCGATGGCGACCGGGGTGAAGGCGTTCCAGAAGTCCTCCGCTTCGCTCACGCGCCACACGTCCTCGATGACGATCCGAAGCGGATTCACGTACGCCGAGTCGGTCGCCGTCGAGGTGGGCAGCTGGACGACGACGGTGCCGCCTGCCGCTACCGCACCGGACGGGGATACCCGCTTGTCGATCGCGAGCTCGATATCGGGGTAGAAGACCGCCAGCGGCGCCGTCGCGGCGTCGTCGGCTGTGCCGGCGGGGTTGGTGCCGGAGACCGCGATCGTGTTGGGGACCTGCAGCGGGCTGCGGGCCTCCGACTCGACGAGGTCGGCCGCGGTGCCGATCCGGAACGCGGTGTTGAAGACCGTGCCGGCGACGATGGCACCCGTGAACGTGAGGGCGAAACCGGTCAGGTGCGCACCGGCCGGGGCCGCGGGTGCGACGGGAGTGTCGCCGTCGCCCACGGCGAGCTCGGCGACCGAGCCGTCGCTGAAGGCCCACGTGACGAGTCCGGCGGCTGCACCGGCGGGGTACCCGATCGGCTCGGTGAACCCTTCGAAGGTGACGTCGGCGGTGAAGTAGTCCGTCTCGGTGAGCGTCAGGGCCGACAGCGGCCCGTTGGACGCGTTGCGCGCGCCGATGGTGGCGACCGCGGAGGTGCCCGCCGGGATGCGCGCCGGCGCGATCGACTTGGTGGCGTCGACGGCCACGGTGAGTCCGCCGACGGTGTACGGCGCGGTGGCGGTCTCAGTGACAGGGTCCTCTTCGGGTACGGTGGCGGTGGCGGCGACCTGGTTCGTCACCTGGGATCCTCCGATGAGCGAGCCGCCCGTGTTGCGATCGGTCGCGCGCTGGGCGACGGCGAGCTGAACGGAACCGGCAGTCCCCGCCGCGTCGATAGACGGGCCGTCCGAACCGGTGAAGGCGAACCGCAGGCCGCCGACGTCGGCGGGCGAGACGCCGTCCGGGAGTGCGATGTCGCTGAGCTGACGGGGCTCACCGGCCACCCAGGTCCACGAGCCGGCGCTGTAGACGTACGCGTCGACCGCGACGAGGTCGGCCCCCTGGGGTGCGGTGACCGGCCCGAACCCGGTGAAGTCGACCAGCCGGAAGGGGTTGGACGCTGCCAGGGCGAGGGCGCTCTCATCGGCGGCGGCGGGGTCCTGCAGGACGAGCGACTCGGCATCCACGTTCGACGTGTTGCGCACCGAGAGTTCGATGGCCGAACCCACGCCCGGCTGGAACTGCTGCGAGGCCGGCTGCCAGCTCTTGGTGACGTCGACGTCGACCGTGCGCGGGATGTCGACCGTGACTCTGGCTGTGTCGGATGCGGGGTCCGCCGTCGTCGCCGTCCCCGTGGCGGTGTTGGGAACGGGCTGACCATTGGACGCCCACGTCGGCGGCAGGTTCTGGGGAACCTTCAGGGTGAGCGTGACCTGATACGTCCCGCCGGCACGGATGCCGATACCGCCGCCGTCGAGCGGCTGTTCGAACAGCACGCCGAGCGTGCAGTCCTCGGTGACGGTCGAAGCGCAGCCTGTCATCGACAGCGTGGCCGGCTGCGAGGAGGGAAGCACCGAACGGCCGAGGATCTCGAAGCCGGCCAGCGCGGCCGGGACCTCGTCCGTCAGTTCTGCGGCGACGCAGTCCGCGTCGTCGCAGCCGACCGTGATCGTGTAGGTGAACTCATCGCCCGGCGCGTAGCTCGACGCTTCCACTCCGTCGACGACCTTCACGACGGTCAGCGCCGCATCCGCGGCTGCCGCGGGCGTGGCGACCAGCACCGCGGCGAGAAGCGACAAGATCGCGGCGATCGCCGCGATCCCGCGCAGGCTCAGGCGGGCGAAGGACGCGGAGGCACGATGAGCGCGCACGACAGACATGAGGGTCCTTACCGATCGAGCGCGCCCCCAGGCGCGCACCAGTTTGCGTCTGCTACCTGGCCATGTCTCGGGTACACGGCAAGGTATCGTCACGCGGCGGGTAATCGGCAGGGCGCACGAAGCAGGTCCGGACAGCCCAGGTTCCGCATCCCCCCGGGTGCGGAGCACTTCAGCGAAGTGCACAGTCGCTCCACACTCTACGACCTTGCGGGCGCGCGCGCCAGGACATCACCCCGGGTGTCGCCCGCAGACGTCGCCAGAACCCTAGGCGCCGTCCGCTCTGCCAGGTTTCGCGCCAGAGAAGTGCGCCGAACAGCACAACGGCCACGACCATGACACTCCTCGAGTCCACGAAGGGAGGCGCCTCGAAGTCGGATCATGCGACCTGTACCGCTGCCCCGGGACAATCAACACATGACAACGCGGCTTCTCCTCATTTCCGACACGCACATCCCGGGACGTGCACGACGGTTGCCGGATCCGGTGCTGAAAGCGGCCGACGTCGCCGACCTCGCGATTCACGCCGGCGACTGGGTCGCGGCATCCGTCCTTGATGAACTCGAGAAGCACGCCGACGTGCTCGGCGTGTGGGGCAACAACGACGGCACGGATCTGAGGGGCCGGCTGCCTGAGGTCGCACGCCGCACGATCGACGGTGTGCGGTTCGCGGTGGTCCACGAGACCGGGCAAGCGAGCGGGCGGGAGGTGCGGATGGACGCCGCCTACCCCGATGCAGATGTGCTGGTGTTCGGCCACAGCCACATTCCGTGGGACACGGTGACGCCTCGGGGCATGCGGCTGCTCAATCCGGGCTCTCCGACGGACAGGCGGCGACAGCCCGTGTGCACGATGATGACGGCAGTGGTGGATGAGGGGTGTCTTCGCGAGGTTGAGCTGGTCGCGCTCTGAGCGTCCGCGCACCGCGCCACGAGACGAGAAAGGCCCGAGAGCCGTGGAATTCCACGGCTCTCGGGCCCTATCGCGACAGCGGCATTGGTGGAGATGGGGGGAATCGAATTCCGCTGAAGGCATGGGATCGGGCGACATCAACCCGCGAAAACCGCGGAATTCTGCGGCTCATCGGGGCCATGCGCCGACAAGTACGTGCATTGAAAATCGCCCACATCCAGAGCAAACGCGGGCGATTTGTGGGCGATCCGACGGAGGCTAACCTCGACATCGACTTCTGCGGCCCGGCGCCGTGCTCATGAGATGTGGCAGGGCGCACCTGCCGGCCGACGCCTTCAAGGCTACGCCGCTCAGCCAACCGAGGCCAGCCCTCGAGAGGCGGTTCAGCGCCCGATCGATGGCCCCGCAGGCCCGCTGCCGGGGACCTGGTGCGGCGACATCATGCGCTGTTGCTCCTCCTGCATTCGGTTGTACGTCTCTCGAGTGATCAGGTCAGTGGCGAGACCCTGCTGACGTGCCTTCGCCATCAGGCGGGTCGCGGTGCTCACGCTGACCTCGAGCTCGTTGGCGACGAACTTGAGCGGTGCCAGGTTGACGGTGGCGGCGATCCGATAGAGCACGACCGCCTCGGTGATGGCCTCTTCGGTGGTGCGTCCGCCCGCCGCCCTTACGTCGTCCAGGTAGGCAGAGAAGGACTTCGACTCGCCCCCGTCGCGCGAGACCGAAACCACGCGCATCGCGGATGTTGCAACCGCCCACTGCACGCGCACCTCCCGCAACGTGAGTGCCGTGACCTCGTCGCCTTGACCGCTTCGGTCGAGGCGCACGGAAGCCGCCACTGCTCGGCGCAGCATCGGATCGTACTCTGCAGCGATTCTGACAGCGCCGGGGATGCCGGGCTCCCCCGTGACGACCGCATCCCAAGCCGTGGCGATGCTGATCCCGTCACCCACGTCGACTCGGCTCGGGGCGACCGACTCGAGGGCAAGCTCGCTCATGTCGGCGAGTCTGTCATGAGTCACAGCAGGGGGCAATCTATGTCGTGAGGAATTCATGTCGCGCATTGCTCGAATGGGAGTACCGTGTGCGCAAGTGCTGTCACGTATTGCGCAGGCAAAGGAGATGGACCGGTGAACAAGTCGCCACGGTCGCTCGCGTTGACGATGAAGGATGCTGCACAGCTCGTCGGCGTGGACTATCGCACAATCAAGCTCGGCATCGAAAGCGGGACGATTCCGACCGTCCAGCTCGGACCGAGGAGGATGATCCCGAGGGCCGCCCTGCTCAGGGTTTTCGGAGTCGAGCCCTAACCACGGGTCGAGTCGCGGGTTCGACTCCCCGCGGCGCGAGTCACCGGCCGGCCGATTGGGTTCGCGCGACCCGCTAGCGCGGTGGGCTCCTCCCCCATCGCAGCCCGGATAGGGGCAGCCTCTCGGGGGCAATGCAGCGGGCGCCCCATACGCGCAAGCCAGTCGCTTCATGGCTCTCGACGGCGCGGACTCCAGCTGACCCGATAGAGGACCGCGTATCGGGCGGCTAGATCGAGATTTCGACCCGCGGATCCGAGCCGCCACGCTTGGTCTCGTCGGCCGCCAACGGGGACAAGCATCACTTCGTTCCACAGAGCTACCTGCGCCGCTGGGCGGATGCGGGGGAGGTTCGTGTCGCGACGATCGCCACTGGCCACCGCGCACGGGGAGGCGTCGGTGTCACCGCGTGAAGCGAGGCTTTCACGCCATCGATTCATACGCCAAAGACCCGAACGCCGTCGAGAAGGCGTTCGGCTCGTGGAAGATCCAGGCAAGCGGGTCATCGACAAGATCGTGAACGGTAAGAAGGGCGAGGTTTGGCCGTTGTCACTCGACGAGCGCGTCGCGCTCGGCGCGTACGTCGCGCTTCAAGCGCTCCGTGGCCCCGAACAGCGGCGGCTCATGCAGTCGTTGCAGGACGACATGGTCGAACGTGAGACGCGATTCGTTGAGGAGCACGGCGCAGCGAAGTGGTTCGCGAACCACGGATTGCCTTTGACCGAGGAGCGCGCTCGCGACGCATGGGACTCAGAGATCGGTGCCGGAAAGCCTCTCGTGGACATCGACGCGCTGTACCACGCGCAGCGGATTGCGAATGCCTCCGATACCGTGATGAACATCTTCCTCAGCCGCTGCTGGACGCTAGCTCGCTTCGATACTCCGGCCCTCATCACCTCTGATGCGCCCGTGAGTCTGAACGACGCGCACGACGAGCGAGGGGAATGGGGCTTTCAGAACGCCCCAAGCGTTTCGTTGCCGCTGAATCGAACAACCGCGCTGGTTCTCGGTGCTGTTTACACGTCACAGTCGGAGGGTGAAACACAAGCGCTCCTCAATGGAGCGTTCGACCGCGAGGTCGAAGGAAACGACACTTGGGCAAAGCGGTTGAACGCGCGGACAGTCCACAACGCGGAGCATGAGCTGTACTTCCACCCGGAAGATGCCGCGCTGATTTCCTCGGCGCTGCCAACCCGGAATGACTCGTGACCACCCCCGCCATCGAGGGCGCTACTCGGTATCAAGACCTGCGGGCGTTCTGCCGACGCTTCGACCGCGATGCGACGCTCCAGATGCTCAGCGTCGCGTCGAGAGCGTGGGACGGCCATCCCACAGATGAACGCGGGCGAGTAAAGCCCTTCCTCCCGTGGGACGTCGCCGGAGTCGCGGCAACGTTCCTGCAATGGGGCACGGCGGGAGGCGGCGCGCCAACACCCGACGAACTCCGACGGATGTGCTGGATGTTCCTCAACCTTGAACATCCGGGCCTCGGGGAGCCGGGGTCAGGGTTCGCGATGGTCCTGCGCCTCATCTACTCGCAAATCCCCTTCCAAGCGGCCGACGCGGGGATGCATTGGGCGCGCTCTGTCGCCCTCTTCCGCGACACGGAATTTCAGGAAGGCTACGTTCCCGAGGTCATGACATCGGACTGGCAAGAGGAGTTGCTCGGCTGCTCCGTGGAGCAGTGGGTGTCGGTCGGGTTCGCTCTCCACGCCGCGCTACTTCAGGGGAGCCACTTTCCGTTCGAGTGGACTCCCGAGCTCGAACCGGCCCTCCAAGCACTAGGAGGCTCAGACGCCTTCGACCGTGTCGCTCGGCAAGGATTCACCATGACGGTCGGCGGCTACCGGGCACAGCGACGAACTCACGTCGAGCGCTTCGGCGGGACGACTGCCCAGCAGTTCCTCCGCGAGCCGTTCGCCTTCAACCCGCTATTCAGCGCGCCACTCATCGAGGGCATCGCCGACCACTTCGTCGCACCGTGCTTTCCCGCAATCGAGGTGCGAGCTTCAGCACTCGGAATCGTTCATGAGGGCACCAGCAAATGGGGCGAGGCCTTCCGGCGTGACTCTGGTCAGTTGTTCGAGCAGTACGTCGGAAGACAGCTCCGGCAGATCGCCGGTGCGGTTGTCGTTCCCGAACTCGCGTACGGCCCCCGGCGGAGCCGTGTGAAGACCATTGATTGGTTCGTCATACTGCCCGACGTTGTGCTGCTCATCGAGTGCAAGGCGATGACCCCCGCTCGCAACCTCCAGGAAGGGTTCGGCACTGTCGGGCAGGTTCACGCGCGTCTCGCGAAGCCGCTCGACCAAATCAACAAGACGGTCCAGGCGCTTGGCGGAGGGCACGCCGAACTCGCTGACATCCCCACCGACCGACCGGTGGTGGCACTTGTCGTCACCCTCGGCAACTTCGTGATGGCGAACGGACCGGAAGTGCGCGAGTCCCTGCCGGTGACGACCGTGCCCTCCGCGTTCGTCGGCGTGGATTTCCTAGAGGCGCTTGTGACTACTGACGCAGTTGAGATGAGCCGGTACTTCGCTGGGGTGCATGGCGCCGGACGAGCGGCCGGGTGTTCTGCCGGTGGAAGATATCGACCTGATTGGCGAAACGAACGCCCTGCTCGACGCAGCCTTCGAGTCGCTGCCCATTCTGTCGCTCACGCCCCGCGAGTGACGCCGCCGACACGCTGACGCCATGCAGGCCTTCCGTTCGCTGCCGCGCACTCTCAACCCACGAGAACTGACCCGAGTGTTCGGAATCGGGACGGCGCCTAAAGAAGGCGACATCTATGCCTCGTGGGTCACGCCGGGTGCGTTACGGGTGCCCGCACGAGCGTACGCGGTTACGGACGGATGCGACCTGCTGTCCACCGGCATCGCGCCGCGTAAGCCGACCGACTTATGTTCAGTCGCAAGCCCACACGCGCGCCCTTAGCTTGTTATCGCGATGCGCCTGTCAAGGAGATGCCAGAAGTCCCCACCATCGACATTCACCTCGCTCAGCGCGTCCAGAGACTCACTCAAACCCCTCGTGATCCGCATCGTGCAACTTTTCGATCACCCTGCGGACCGTGCTCGAGAACGAGTCTGTGAACATCCCCAATGTGTAGGGATCGAGGTCCAGGAACAGGTCTGCTGCGCTCGAGGCGTCGTCCGCGCCATTGAAGTGCGGCCCGTCATCACCCCAGATGAACTCGAGATCGGTTCGTCTCAGCGTCTCGTCGCCGGCATTGCGAACGTCGGTAACGATTGTCGTTCCGTACTCACCAAACTCGACGCGCGCGGATCGTAGCCCGGTGTCGAGTGCGACGCTGTATTTTGCCCGCAGCCGATCGGTTACATCGATAACGCTGTGAACATCGCTGCGGAGGGCCCGGTTCCCTGCTGCCCGGAAGACGGCTTCAATCGCTCTCCGGGGCGTCACCGCGAAGAATTCGCGGTCGGCCTCATACCGATATTCATCGAGAATCTCGTGGACCTCCTTCTCAAGTGCTACAGGATCCTGGGTTGGGTACGCGAAGAGGACGACGAACTTGCTCGGGACGCCCGTCTTCCCGAAGTTGTCGGGCGCGGGCGTCCGCCCCCACTGTCGTCAGGCCAACCTTCACCAGTTGCGGGATGCGCAGTTGTGCATCACGTAGACCTCGCCCATCCGCCGACTCTAGCCGTGGAGGTCCCGGTCGACGACATGTTCAGACCGGGACCTTTCGCGCGCCGGTCCCACCCCGCCAATCCGGGGCGCGATCTGTGGTCGTAACGAGACCAGAGGAGAACTCGGCTTGGCGACAGACTCGGCGTCCACGTCGGGCTGGCTCGACGCTGCTACGGTCAACGCCGGAGGCCCGGTGCTCAACGAACGCGAACTCGCGACGGCGGTTGTGCTCACGACGCTCGTTGTCGCGGGGTTAGTCAACTCGAAGACTCGCACCGATCTTCTTGGCGGCTTCGCCGCCGTTGGCAGGGCGCTATTGAACCGCAAGGTGATCGGTGTTCTGCTCGCCTACGTCGCGTGGGTGACTCTCTGCGTGATTGGTGCGTCCGCCATCGGACTGTGGCAATTCTCGCTGTTGAAGGACACGACCCTTACTGCGCTTGTCGTCGGTCTACCGCTACTGTTTCGCGCACTGAACAACAACACCGGCGGGTTGCTCCTCCGGGACGTGGCGAAGGAAGCCCTCGGCCTCTCGGCAATCGTCGCTTTCTACGTCAATCTGAGCCCGCTCCCGTTGTGGGCCGAGATCCTGCTGCAGATGGTGTTGATACTCCTGGTGCTAGTGCAAGTTGCTGTCCAGCGCATCGACCCAAGCACCGGCCAGAAGGCGCTGTCCGGATGCGTCAACTTCGCTCTTGTCGGTGTGGGAATCGGTCTCATCACGTGGAGCACCATCCGACTGCTAAATGACTGGCCGACGCACGATCAGAAGGAGCTCTTCCTCCAGCTCTGCTTGGCGGTCTGGCTTCCTCTAGCGCTCTTCCCGTTCCTCTACGGCTTCGCCTACCTAGCGGCTGTCGAGGGAATCCTTCTCCGCGTCTCCCGCCTGAACAACGAGGTCACCGGCGCGAGAAGGCGGGCATACTCGTGGGGCTTTCCTTCTCCCTTCGGACCGCAAAGGCATTCAGCGGTACGCATCTGCAACTCACCGGAGACCGTACCTTCCGTGGAGCGGCGGATCATGCGCGCAACGTCCGGGATGACCTGGACCGTCGTGAGGCGAGGGCGCGCGACCAGTTGCAGACCCTCGACGCACTGGCCGGAGTAAATGGAGCGGACGCAACCGGCGCTCAGCTAGACCGGCGCGAGTTCAAAAGCACGAAGAAGGCTCTTCAGTGGCTTCACACCTGCCAGGCCGTGTGGTACGAGCGGCAGGGAAGCCGCTTCTGGGGTTCGAGCGGCGGACGACATGCTCCGTCCCCCCTCCAGATACGAGCTTCCGGATGACCACGGTGTCATCGTTGAGACCACGCCAGACAGGACTCGCTGGCGAGGCTGGCGCACCCTTCCGAGCGGCTGGGTGCTCGGGATCGGGGCAACAGACCGCACGAGTCAGTTCCTATACGCACGGTCCCGGCACGCCCACTTCCTGGCCGGGCGATGGAGGCGCTCTGGACCGACGCCGCGCGACAGGAATGGCCAGCGGACTGGGACCGCAACGATGAGATCGCGCAGTAGCAGGGGCAATAACCGCCCCCAGCGAGATGCATCTCAAGCCGAACCCAGTGCGGCCTGTCGGCGACGAGGGCGCGCTCTGGAGGCCGCCGACGATCCTGATCGGGCCAGCGCCCGGATCGGGAGGCATGAGTACCGCAATGACGCTCATCACTTTCGTGCTCACTGACGAGTACGCTGTCCTTGCGAGTGACCGGCGGATTACCTTGGCACGTGGCACGAAGGTGATCTCTCAGGACGATAAGGCGGTGAAGTCGGTCCTTCTGAACGGGCGATTGTTGCTCGGCTTCACGGGAGTCGCAGAACTCCACGGGAAGCCGATGCTGCAGTGGTTGGGCGAGCACCTGATGGGCGTTCATCCGAACGACATCCCGGAAGTGCTCGGGGACTTGATGACGGACTACTACGAGGCGAATCGGTCGGTGCACGCGATCCCGCACGCATTCATCGCGGCTGGCTATGCGTTCAACCCGCTTCGCTCTTCGGCCGCGTGGCCGATGGGCTTCCGAGTCTCCAACACAGCCAACGTTGTTCGCGGGGCGCGCATGGAGTTCAGCCACCCTTCGACCGATTTCGCCTCGATGCGCTTCGCTCTCGGCAACCAAAAGCAAATGGTGGGGGCCGTAGGGTACCCGTACTCCAACACAGCTCTGCGGTCCCTTCGAGGGATCCGTCCGGCTCGCGCTACGGCTCGACGCATCTGACCCGGCCAGGGTCTTCCGGCCGGTGATTGGCTTCATGAGGGGCGTCGCGCAGCGAAGCGCTGGATATGTCGGCGACACAATCGTGATTACCGCAATCCCACGGTCGAGCATTCCGATCACCGACATTCCTGGATTCATGATCCCGCTGACCGAGGACGCCGCGTTCGTCCACGCGCGCACCAACCTCCTTCATGGTCACGAAGGGACACTTCGACCCCGAAACGTACCTCCCCGGGACAATCAGTCCGCACATGGTGACGATGGGAGCGACGTTCGGCCCGGCACCCTTCGGAGTCGAGCCGGGCCCAGAAGCCCCTGTCATCACCTGATGAAGGGCGCCGGCGTGAGCAGTCCGTCCGCTGAGGGATGACCACCGCTCGCTCCGGTCGCGCGCTAAGCCCAACGTGCTCAAGTTGCTATCTTCGGGCTGGGCGACCATTCCCATGAGCCCGTCGCATCTCCTAGGGCGCGAATCCTCGCCCTCGAGTCTGGAGGCTGAGAATGCCGATGAGTAGATGGGCTCGTCAGAAGCTCACCCGCAGCTGGTGGCTGTTCAGCGAACTGCTCGGGCGAGTCGATGCGTGGAATGCAGCTGGCCAGTTCACCGCGGCCGTCCATGTGCTTCCTGACAGGACCGCACTCGAGTTTCTAACACCCGCCGGGTTCCGGCCGCCCGTTTCCGAGTGGGCGCTGCTCACGGGCGACGCCGTACACAACGCCCGCTCTGCCCTCGACGCCGAGATCTGGCACCTCGCGCATCGCGATGGCGGGGAACCCACGACACCGACCCGCATCGCGTTTCCCGTCGCATCAGATGCGCGGGCCTGGGCGAACAGCATTAAAGCGCTTGAGACAGTGCCGGCAGAGTCCCTTGAGCGCGTTCGCCTCGCTCAGCCGTGGGTGGTCAGCCCCACAACTCCAGACCAGCACTGGCTGAGTATCCTCTCCCGCCTCGACAACGACGACAAGCATCGGGGGCGGGTGGTCGCGGTCCCGTTGGAGGAGGGACTGATTTGGCGTTCCATGGCCTCTCCCTCGGGGACCCACTGCCGGAGGGCGGATATCTGCACATTTGGGGTTCGGGTCTTGACGGCACCGAAGCCGCAGGCACGGCTTTCGCGCGGTTCGGCTTCGGCGCGCTCATCAACGGGACCCAGACCGAGGCTGGGACGGTGTCGTTCGACTTGCCCCTGCGGTGAATGTGCTCGACCAGCTCATTCCGGTAGGCGCACTACAGGCTGAGATGCTCCCCTATCTCCGCGGGCTGCTCGATGAAGTCGGCGGCGAGGGTCCGCCCGATGAGGCGATCATCCTGCCTGAGAGCTTCGAACCCGATGCCCCGCCGCCTCAGGGTCGGTAGCGCGGGCGGCAGGTACTCGGCGATTCGTCGCACGTCGCCGCTCCGCATCTTCGCCATATTGAGGGCGTGAATCCCTCCTCGTGGACCGACCCCGCAGTTCTGGTCCAGGCAGTTGCCGTGCTGGTCGCGGCGGTCGCGGCCGGTGCGGTGATCTGGCAGGCAGTCTTCCTCACTCGCCGAGCCTTGGCGGACGCGAACGCCAGCATTCGCGTTGCCAAGGAGTCACTCGACGTGGCGCGTGAAGCGCAAGAGCAAGCGATGGTGCTGAGCGTTGAGGCGGTCAAGGCGCGTGTCGCGGTCAACGCGCCGAGTGCTGCAGCCTCCAGGCTCGTCGCGACTCCCTTCGCCTGCTCGCACCCAGCACGGTCTCCTCGGGGTATCCGCAGCCGTGGCCGGGTGACAAGGTCTTCCACATCAGCGATGCCGACCAGCCCGTCATGGTCAGGTTCTCCGTCACTCTGCGCAACACCGGCCCGAGCGCGACACGGTTCACCCTGTGGGGCGGGCTGCGTAAATCTGTGATGAAGCCAGGGAGTGACCTTGTCGAGATGGTGGGTACGGAGCCAGGGCCTTTCGACGTTCTGCTTCAGCCGAACGAGAAGGTCGACGGCTACTGGGAGGTAACCCGAACGGTCAAGGAGTGGATCGAGATCTACGACGAACGCGCCACCGGATCACCGGGGCCGGAGAGTGAGCTCACCGCATACGTCGATGACGGATTCGACAACGGGGCGTCCTACTGGTTCACGCTGCTGCTGGGCGGAACGGTCGTCGAACCGGCAGCCGCCGGTCTCCGCGAGACGTGGGCGCTCATTCACCCCAGCCGGACAGATGCGATGGACGTTGGCCGTCGGCCCGTCACCGCCAAGTACTGGGTCTCCAAGAGGCAGGAACTTCAACTGCGTGAAGGTCCGGCGCAGGTGCTGCTGGAGGACTAGGCATCTGGGCGGCGTGCCTGTCGCCGCCCGCCTCCGCCTGAACCGACGCACCATGCGAGGATTCAGCCGTGACGAGTGGGCTCGGACCACCCGGGTGTTGACGAACCCGGTGACATCACGGTTTGGACGGTCCCGTTCGCCCGCCCCCCAGCCATTCTGCGGTCCGCGACATCGCAGTGCCCGAAGTGAGCGGTTGCTAAGCGCAGCTCGGAGCGCAGCGGAGAGCGGAGCCTGCAAAGAGCGAGCGAACGGGAACGGAGATGTCGCTGACCGCTAGCATCTCGGCGGTCGGGGCGAACTGCCGCGTCGTCGGATCTCGGTGCGCCACCGCTAGCGCGACATCCCGATGCCGGAGCCCGGCGCAACGAATGGTCCGGCCATCGCCGCCAAGTCCCGCGCTCGCGCCGCGCGCCGCATCTCCGCCTGAGCCGCGCGCACGGCATCCTGCATCGTCAGCTCCGGTGTGCCGCGCTGCATCGACTCGGCGGCGACTCGCGCGCGGCGGCATCCGTCCGCGCGACCACGATCGCGCTACGTTGTGCACCCGCCCGCGGGTGAGGCCGACGTACAGGCCCGCCGCGTCCACATCCGGCCCGACCACCGACGCATCGGCGGTGTCGCCCTGCACGCCATGCACCGTCGACGCGTAGGCGAGCTGCAGGTGCTCCCGCGCATACTCGGCAGACACTCGCCGCAACTCGCCGCTGTCGCCAACCGACACAAGATCGACGAACTCCTCGCGGATGCCGCGCACGATCCACTGCGCACGATTCTCGACGCCCGTGAGCCGGTCGTTGCGGCGGGTCTGGACGGTGTCACCGACGAGGATGCGCTGCTCCCCCATCCCCCACGCGACCACGCCGGGATCCAGCTCGCCGTGATCGACTCGCCGCTGCTGGATCGCGTCGTTGATGGCATCCGCCTCAGCGTTGGTACCGGAACCAGCGTCACCCGCTTGCCGCGCGCGTGCCACTCGAAGTAGGCGTCGATCATCCGCTCACGCGCTGCATCGTGATGATCGACCCGCTCGACGTGACCGCGTTCCGCCAGCTCACCAGCGACCGCCAGCGCATGCTCGCGGTCGCTCGTGTTGCGCAGCCGCAGCGTGAGCGCCGCGTACTCGGGATCGCGGAACCGATGCACCGTGTCGAGCTCAACCGCTGCATTCGCGTGCCGGACCGCGGAACCCATCGCACCGGAATGTCCGACCGGCAGCGCCTGGTGCGGGTCACCGACGAACGCGAGCCCGACCCCCTGTTCGATCGCGAGGTCGACGAGGACGTTCGCCGTCTGCAGATCGACCATGCCCGCTTCATCGACCACGATCCGATCGCGAGAACGCAACACGTACTGCGCCGGCCCGCCATAGGCGACACCCGTGCTGGGGTCGATCTCCCCCACGCGCAGTCGTGTCCACACCTTCGCACCGGCCTGATCGGCACCCCACCGGTAGCCGTGGTCGGCGAGCAGTGCATGAATACTGGATGCCGCAGCCCCGACCTCGCGAGACGCCACCGACGCCGCTTTCCGGGTCGGAGCGACGACGAGCATCCGCCGCCGTTGCGCCCGAGCGCTGCGAACGCAACACGCAGCATCGTCGTCTTGCCTGTGCCAGCGGGGCCGGTGACCGTGACGAGCCCGTCGGTCCCGGCGATCGCGCACGCCGCAACGCCCTGCGATGCATCCAGTGTCGAGATGTCCTCGTTGGGCGCGCGAACCGATACAACTCATTCGGCAGGAGCGAGCGCCCCGGCCGGGCGAGCACGTCGAGGCGTCCGGCGAGGCGCACCTTCGCGCGCACCGTCTCGGTCGCCATGAAGGCCTTCACGTGCGCCGGCGGAACCTCCGCAACGAGCCGATAGACGGCCTTCGCGGCGCGCGTCGTGATCTCGACGATCACGTCGTCGAGCTGGTTGCGCTGCCGCAACGATGCCGGTCCGCGAGAGCGCGCGCATTGCGCCGGCGCGGATGTCGAAGGTGCTGAACCGCCCGCCCCATATGTGGACCGTTCGT
Source organism: uncultured Actinomycetota bacterium (assembly GCA_963754635.1). Classification (GTDB taxonomy): domain Bacteria; phylum Actinomycetota; class Actinomycetes; order Actinomycetales; family Microbacteriaceae; genus Microbacterium. The sequence continues at coordinate 1,643,053 of CAVWGM010000003.1, forward strand.
CCGCATCGACGATCGCCGCAGCAGCGAGCAGATCCAGATCGAGGGCGTGCAAGTCTGTCGCAGCGACTGCAATCGGTGCACGCGCGGTGATCAGGCTCGGATCGATCGCCGCGATCTCGTCGCGGACGCGCGACTCCCACGACATCTCGTCGAGGTCGGCCGGCTTGTTCGGTCGCGCTACCGCCCACGCGCGCCGGTCGATCTGATGCAGCACCTCGGCGCTCGGCGCCGGCACCGCCGTGCGCCGCCGACCACTCCGCGATCAGGCGCGCTCGGTTCGCCTCGATCTGCGCCGACCGGCGCGAGAGCGGACGGACGGCGCCGGCGAGTTCGGCGATCTCGCCCGAGTCGTCGAGTCTGTACCCGTGGCGCGCAAGCGCGGCGATCCACGCGGGATCTGTGCGGGCGGCGAGCTCGCCCTCGGCGTTGACGACGGTGTGCAGCTTCATCGCGACGCGCGAGTCGAGGTTCGACCACTTGCCGTCCGCGCCGAGCACCTTGATGTTCAGCCAGAGGTGGCGGTGGATGTGCGGGTCGAGCGCGCGGGATCGGCGGTGCTGCAGCTCGACGACCTCGATGCGCGTGATCTCCTCGCGGATGAGCCCACCATGCCCGCGCCGCGCGTTGAGCTCGGTCTGCCAGGTGAGCAGGATGCGCTCACGCAGCCGGTCTTGCAGCGCCTCGAACTCGGCCGCGAGCTCGGGATGCAGCAGCGCGGCGATGCTGTACGACTTCGGGTGGTTGAGCGTCCCGTCGAGCACAGGTCGGCGTCGGGGCTCAGCCGCTGGTGGCCTCGCTCCTCCCCCGTGACCGGGTCGTGCCCGGTGAGCCAGACACGAAGTCCGCCGGCCGTGAGTTCGTCAGTCGTGATGACGCCGTTGTCGACGATGAACCGAGAGACGGTCGAATCGGATGCTGCGCCATACGCCTCGAGCGCTTCGGCGCCCGTCGGGTAGGGCATGTGGGCGTCGCACGTGCCCTCGAGCGCGTAGGAGATCGCGTGTCCGAACCCCGCGGGATTCGACACCCCTCTTCCATCGCTCCAGACCTCCGCGCATGGCGCCAGAGTAGGTCGGTTTTGCCGCTTATCCAGGGATTTTTCTGCGTTGCAGGTATCTGTAGCGAGATGGTTCGCAATGCGCTCGATCCGGCACGCTCATCGACTGGTGCCTGCGTGCATCGCGTTCGTTTCGGAGGACGCTGGTTGGGGGTCGCAAGCCGCATGACGTGCGGACGTTCGTTCAGGGGCACCCTCGAGCACTTCCAGCGGGCGGGGTATATCTACTTCATGACAATCCCGCCTCCGACTCACCAATAGGTTAGCGACGGCGGAGTGGGGGTTTGCACGCGAACTTCGCCCCAATCACCAGTAACGGTGTAGACGTCGCCCTCAGCGGTCAGCGCATCTATGTTTCCCAGATCCACCTCACCGTCGGGCCCCCGATTGATAACGTTGGTCCTCTCAATCCAAGCCAAGTTCGTGATTGCCGTGAAGTTCAACTCCCCCATCGCCGTGCTGAACTGCTGTCCCAGCGGGGGGGCGACATGGCGCGGGTTTTCGGGCGTTAGCACGAGCTCCATCTCGAAACCGAGCTCATCGTGCCTGTCCTCCGAATCCGAAGAACCCAGCTCTCTTCCAAGAGCACATCTGAAAGGTTGGGTAGTTCCGTGTAGTCCATTAGCAGTCCCAGTCGATGGCCCGATGGTTCTCGGGGTCATTCTTCCCAGTGTGGTCGCCGGTGACGGGATCTATGCGCTTTCCCGTGGTGTCTCGAAGCTCGACATGCGGGTGCTCACTACCCGGAGTTCGAGGACTCCCGGGACTTCAATGTAAGACGCAACACGCCGGTCAAGTCGAAGTCTCTTATCGGACCCGTTGCGGTGCCGCCCCGCACCCGCAGCCCTGAGCTCGGGCGAAACTCGCTAGCGACGATGCGGAGGGCACCCCGCCGTCCGCGAAGTAGGGGAGGACATCGTCATGATCTACTTCGTCACCGCCGCTCTCGCACGGATCTTCCGGGCCCCCTCCGTCACCCGACCCTGACCCCGTGCCACCGGCGGCTCCACCCGCTGCAGGACTGAACGTCGGGCTTGAAACTTCGCCGGAAGGATGTCGTGCAGCGGATTCGCTGGCGGCTGTTGCCTGCACCGAGCCGGGAGGGCCGGGCTGTGGTTCGGAAGGCAGGCAGAGCCGGGCGGTCGCGTTCTGCCCGGCGCAGTCGGAAAGCTTGAAGGTGTCGGCGAGGCAGGAGCTGATTGTGCCCCCGAGGCCGCAATCTCCTGCACCGCCCTCCTGAGCGATGGTCGCGATGGCGGTGCCGGCTTCGCGACCAGTCTCCGTCGTGACTGTGGGTCCGGGGCGGAAGGGGTCGGTGATGCGAATGGTCTGTATCAGGGTGCCGTAGATGATCTTGAATACTGTGCCCTGTCCCCACTGGCGCGCACCGTTGGAGAAGTCGGTGTAGCTCCGCCTCGTCGCTTCTGCCCACCAGGTGGTGGTCGTTGTTCGCACTCCATCCGCGAACGACTCCGCCACGGAGGTCCGCGAAGGGCCGACCGAGTTCATTCCCCCGCGTTCGGTGACGTCGGCGAAGCCGGCGTCGGCGCGCTAGTCCCGCCGGGAGCGGGCACGCCACCGGTGCGGGGGGGCCGGGGTTGTCAACCAGTTCGCGACTTCCCACACCGTGGAGGCCCACATCAGCACGTTGACTCCCGGAATGAGTGAGCCGATCACGCGTCCGGCGACGGGAAGCGCGACGCGTGCGACGACTCCGGCCGCGCCGCGGGCGGCTGCGGTCTCGGCAGCACGTGCTGCCGCGCGGGCTGATGGTGCTTGACCGATTGGGGTAACCGGTGCGAGCCGGGCGGGGTTCCGGGGGCGCGATTGTGGCTCATTGGTGTCGGGGAGGGGCATAGCGAGATGACCGTCTTTGTCGGTATGCCCAAGAGGGTTGGCGTTGCCGTAGGCGTAGCGGTTCAGGGATGACGCGCCGGTGTACGGGAGGGTGAGGGTGTCGCGGGAGAGGAATGCTCCTAAGTCGGGGGCGTACCAGCGAGCGCCCATGAGCACGTTCCGAGTTGTGCGATCGCTCCATGCGCCTTGGTAGCCCAGTTGGGAGCCGGAAGGTCCGGGCAACGAGTTGAGAGTGTCCGATCCGGCTCGGGGTTCACCGAAGGGGCTATAGGCGTTCGCGCCATGCAACGAGGTCGAATTCGGCGTGAAACCGCCGCTGACATCGCCGTGCGAGTTGCTGGAGAGGGCTAGCGGAACGCCGCCGATCTGCGAGGCTGCGGGCGACCCATCGGGCTCGCGCGCGACGTACTCAGTGGCGGTCGGTGCGGCGGCCGGAATTGTCGTGGGGTCGGGGGATGTGCCGGCGTAAATGAAGTCGCCGGTGGGGTCGAGGCGAGTCGCCCGAGCGCGTCATAGGTGCGGGCTTGTCCGTTGTCGTTGATGAGTTGGTCGAAAGCGTCGAAGGCGAGTGTGGCAGTGGTGGCGCCGCTCATCTCCGTGATCGCACCGCGGTCGTCGGTGGAGAACGCTGTTGTGGAGGTGTTTCCTCCGTTCGTGGTCGCCCGAGTAAGGGGCCGGTCCCGGGCATCATATGTCCAGGTGGTGCTCTGATTTCCTGATTGCTCGGCTGTGCGGTTGTTGTTGAGGTCCCACGTGTAGGAAACGGCTGCTGGGGTGGGGTCTTCGGCGGTCGCTTGAGGGGTCCACTCTTGGAGTCGGCGCGCCAGATCGTAGGTGTAGCTGCCGCCGTCGGACACACCTCCAGCTGTGGTCTTGGAGATGATGTTGTCGACGGCGTCGTACGTGTACGAAGTCTGGCGAAGTACCGTCCCGGAGGTGTTCGTTGTGGACGTTTGTGCGGTGCGACCGAACGCGTCGTACGAATAGGTGGTGGTCGCGCCCGGTGAGTTGCGGGATCGCGTGCCGACGGTGCTGCGGGCTCCGGTGCGGGTCATACCGGTAGTCGCTGATGAGCGACACTGCAGGTGCGGTGATCGCGTTGCCATAAACCGCAGCGAGCCTTCCTGTTGTGTCGTAGGCGTACGAGGTGGTGTGGTCGTTGACGATGACGGACGCGATGCGTCCGCTGTCCCAGTATTCGAACGACGCTGTGCCAGAGGCGACTCCTGCGGAATTGAGGAGTTGACCCATGGACCCCCAGCTGAAACTCTCGTGCAGGCACGACTGCGGGCCTCGGCGAGGTCGCTTGCATTGCTGTATTCGAAATGCCGAGTGTCCGATGCTTCGGTGTCGCCAGGCGTGCTTCCGACCTGCTGATTCAGTCTGCCCAGGACGTCGTGGTGGTTGGTGACCGTGATCCCGCCAGGCTTCGTCTCGCTCGTCAGAACGCCGCCCGCTCCATATGCGTATTCCCACGATCGCTCGGCGATTGTTGTGCTGCTGGTTGTGCCCGGCTCAACTACCAATGTTGGGAGGCCCCAGCTGTTGTATCGGGTCCAGGTGTCGACCCCTTTGCCGTTGCGGGTTCGAACCTCGTTGCCGGCAGCGTCATATCCTGCGGAGGTGATGATGCTGCCGGCGCCCGTCAATTCGGTGATTCGTATGACTCGACTGGCAGCGTCGTAGAGGTATTGGATCTCACCTCCCGCGGGGTCCATGACCGACGTGAGGTTGCCGGCTCGATCGTGCTGGAAAGTGGTGGCGAGCCGGGTGTTGTCTGTGCCGACGCGCGTGGTTGCGATCTCGCGACCGGCGAGGTCGAAGGTGTGCTCGACGACGGTGAGGTCAGGGTTGGTCTGCTTGGTCACCCGCCCGGCCAGATCGTATTGGTACCGGATCGGGTTGAGCACTCCGGGAAGCGTGACCGTCGCAACTTCGCCAGCTCCGTTATAGGTGTAACGCGTGATTGCTGCGACGACGAAAGTTGAAACAGAGGGTGAAAGAGAACGACGCGATCCGAGCCGTCCAAGAATCGAGGCCAGGCAACTAAGCCTGGAATTGGAAGCCACGATGGTGGGAGGCAAGTCGCGACTCGCGACTATTAACGGCCGCACCTACCGTGAAGGACAAAACATGCGGCTCGACGGAACGGCGTGGAAGGAAAGCGAAGTTCGCGAAAACGAGTTCCCGTTGCTGTTGAAAGAAATTACCGCGACATCCGTAAGGCACACTTGAATATGGCGAGCAACGATTTCGGCTACGGATCAAGCGGGCCGGAACGACCGATGCTGCGATTTCGGAAGAACGGGTTGTGGATCGGGGCAATACGCAGCAAGTCAACCAAGAATAGACAGCGTTCGAAATAGGAAAAAGTAGGTCAAGGACAGCATGCAAAACCTTCTACGCATCACGGTTTTTAGTTGCATTGCCATCGGCATTGCTGTCGCCGTGTCGGTGGCGACTCAGGTTCCCGCTCCGGAAAAAATTTCGGACACACCTGCGAACAGCGATACCAATCGGGGGCAACCTGTTTCGCCTTTCCGCAAGTTTGAAGTGGCGAAAGACGCCAGCAAGAAACGGACGGAACCTTCGTCGACCGACGTCGCCCGCCATTCAAATTCGCCATCGCCGGCCGCAACTCCTGCGGCCAATCCGCTGACCGAACCGCTGCCAGCCGTTCAGGCCCCCTACCACAGCCCTATCACCCAACAAGTTCGTGATTTGCAAGATCAAGTGCGGGACATGCAAAACCAGAATTTGCAAACCCAACGCGATGCACTTCAACAAAAGTTAGATTCCATCTTGTCGCAAAAAGAGGCCAAGGATCAGCAAGTTCAAGAGGCCCTCAAGATGTTTGGGGGCAATTT
>CAVWGM010000004.1:0-660127 GCA_963754635.1 uncultured Actinomycetota bacterium
GCAGGACGAGCTGCGGCTGTTCAAGGCCGACGTTGGGAACTTCGTAAAGTTCTACGACTTCATCTCCCAGGCCCGCAACCTTGAAGACACTGACCTGCCCCGCCGGCACTACTTCTTCCGCCGCATCCTCCCGCAACTGTCGACCGCGACGATCATCGAACCCGTCGACATCTCAGACGTGTCGCTCGTCGGCTACAAGGTCAGCGCAGGCGAGTCGGTCAAGCTGAATCTTGAGCAGGGATCTGGGCTCGATCCGATCACCGCGATCGGGTCCGGCGCGATCCACGAGAAGCACCGCTCCGCGCTCGAGGAGATCATCCAGAAGCTCAACGAACGCCTCGGCGACAAGTACGGCGTCGGCGTCATCGACCTGCAGATGAACCACATCGTCGGCCAACTCGCGCTCGATGTCGACCTTGCGAAGGCAGGCCTCGGTGAACAGCGCTCAGCAGTTCGCGGAGTCCCCGCGCTCCCGAAGGCGTTCGCGAAGGCACTCCTCGGGGTGCGGGACAAGTGCCAGCGTTCGTCGACGACCTGTTCACCGACAGCGGCCTGTTCGGTGAACTCGGGAAGGCACTGCCCGCGATGTTGTACGAGTACTTGAAGTCCGAGTCGGTCGGAGGCGCCACGGGAGGGGGATCAGCGAAATGAACGTGTGGGGTGTACACAACAACGCATTGACTACGGAGCTTGTCGACCAAGGCTTTATCAGCCTTGGGTGGGACGATCTCTCTGATCTGACCGAGATCGAGGCGGGGCGTGAAGGGATAAAGGCTGCCCTCACCGCGGCCGAACCCGATGCGAAGGTGCGATCGATCGCCGGCCAAGCGGGTGTGCTCACTCGCTTTCGCGACGAGATGCAGGTTGGTGATGTCGTTGTTGCGCCGTACAAGCCGAACTCGACGATCAACCTCGGGGTGATTGCCAGCGACTACTACTTCGAGCCTTCGGCGTCAGCTCACCGTCATAGGCGACACGTCGCGTGGAAGCGCGTCGGTCTTCCTCGAACGTTGTTCTCGCAAGCAGCTCTATATGAGATCGGCTCGGTTCTTGCTGTCTTCCGCGTCCGTCGCCATGCCGACGAGTTCCTAGCGGTGCTAGATAGCCCAGAGGAATCTCTAGATGCTCTCGCCAAGACCATCGACCTGGTGGCCGACCAAACGGTAAGTGACGACGAGATTGACGAGCCTCGCGCATCACGAATCGAACGTCACACACGTGACTTCGTCCTAGAGACACTTCACAAGCAACTGAGCCATCAGGACTTCGAGGAGTTCACGGCTGCGCTCCTCCGCGCTCTTGGGTACCAGGCCCGGGTCACTCAGTACTCCCAGGATGGCGGTGTCGACGTAATCGCACATCGCGATCCACTTGGGGTGGAACCACCTCTGATCAAGGTCCAGTGCAAGCACCACACGGGCACGGTCGGGGCGCCGGATGTGCAGCAGCTGATCGGCACGCAAGGTCAGGGGGAGCTGCTGCTTCTTCGTCACGCTCGGCGGCTACTCCCGCGATGCTCTAGCAATCGAGCGCCAACGTCCCGGCCTCCGGCTGCTCTCTGGCGAAGATGTCGTCACGATGGTGCTGGAGAATTATGCGGAGCTGCCAGAGGCGTGGCGGTCGGTTATCCCGCTGACGCGAGTGCTCGTCGTAGCGGACATCGCGGAGGGGTAGGAATGCGCTCCAGGAGTGAGGAGCTCGCGATTCGCGCTGACGTCTTTCGTTGGCTCGACGAGCGCTTCAACGAGAACGGCGGCTACGAACTCTCTCGAGAATTGCTCGAGTCGTACAGCTTTGACGGCGAGCCGATCAAGCTTCTGGACCCGGGCGGGAGAGGCATTCGGAATCCCGCCTCGTTCTCTTCCACTCTGACGATCATGACATCGGCCGGCAGGCGCAATCCCTACGCGGATAGCGAGAGCATCGATGGATGGGTGACCTATCACTACCGCGCGGGGAGGGCGGCGACAACACTAAGCTCGCGCGTGCTGTCGCCAATCGAGACCCGATCGTCTACTTCAAGGGTGTCCGCGCCGGATTTTACGTCCCGTTTTATCCCATCATCATCGCCGACAACGACCCGGTTGAAAGGGTCGTGCGATTTCCGCTGGAGCAAGGCCTCGCGTTTCTGGGGGATCCCCTGAAGTACACGGACGACCAGCGTCGCTATGCAGAGACAATCGTGCGCACGCGACTTCACCAGCCGATCTTCCGCGCCCAGGTGCTTCACGCGTATGCGGGCTCGTGTACGGTGTGCGACCTCAAGCACTCCGAGCTGCTCGACGCAGCCCACATCGCGCCCGATGCAGACGCCGCAGGTGTCGCGCACGTGAGCAACGGCTTGGCCATGTGCAAGATCCATCACGCTGCCTACGATCGATCACTCATGGGCATCACCCCCGACTATGAGGTCCGCATCGACCAAGAGCTGCTCGATGAGGTCGACGGGCCGATGCTTCGCCACGACCTCCAGGACATGCATGGCAGGCACATTCGGCTGCCATCGAGTCGAGCGGCGCGCCCTGACCGAGATCGCCTCGCGTCGAGGTACGAGCTCTTCGCGCGTCGTTAGTCAAGCTGCGTCGGCGTGATGCAGTCCGCGGCTTACTCCGACATCAGCCGTCCAGCGATCGGGCGCGGCGAAGTGCTCGTCGCGAACGGCTGCTAAGCGGAGCGCGCCAGCGCGCAGTCTGCAAGGAGTGAGCGGCGAGAACGGAGGCGCGAACGATCGCTACACTCTCGGCGTCGGAGGGAGGCGCTCCTCCCTCACCAACGCCAGTTCACGACGTTCTTCCGCACTGTCCACATCCGGCATCGACCCCGTTGACGGGGTCGTTCGGTGTCCGACACTGGGCCGATACTGACCGTCGAAGCCGGCACCAGTGAGGTCGAGATGGGCACGATCACTCCGTACGAATCGGCGAAAGGGCGCCGCTACCGGGTGCGCTATCGCAAGCCTGATCGCACCGAGACGGAGAAGCGCGGGTTCAGGACGAAGCGTGACGCGGAGCTGTTCCTCTCCACGGTGACGGTGTCCAAGGCGCAGGGCGACTACATCGATCCGTCCTTGTCGAAGGCTCCGGTTCCGCCTTCACCGAGGCCTTCCTCAGGTCGAAGCGTCCGCCGATGCTCAAGCCCTCGTCTTACGCGGCGCTCGAGGTCTCGTACCGAACGCACGTCGAGCCGGTCTCGGCGCATCGCGAGATCGCCTCCATCCGACGCTCGGAAGTGCAGGAGTGGGTGGCCGAGCTCGCGTCCCGCCGATCACGCAGCATCGTCCTCCGCGCGCTCGGCATTCTTGCCGGCATCCTGATGTCGCCATCGACGATCGTCGGCTCGCCAACAATCCGGCACGCCGCGTGCGCAATCTTCCCCGCCACGGACCGGGCAAGCGCCGCGTCTACCTCTCGCACGAGCAGGTGAGCACGCTCACGTCGTGCTCGCCGCATCCGACGCTCGTGCTGGTGCTCGCCTACACGGGACTGCGGTGGGGCGAGGCGACGGCGCTGCGGGTGCGCGCCGTCAACCGGCTGCGCCGCGGCTCAGCATCGAGGAGAACGCGGTGATGATCCAGTACGAGATCATCGTCGGCACCCCGAAGACGCACGAGAAGCGCTCGGTCCCATATCCGAGCGCCTCGATCCGCTGATCGCCGCGGCGTGTGCGGGCAAGGGCCCTGAAGGGCTGCTGTTCGGTGACGGGGTGCACCACATGCGCAACTCCGGGGCGGTGGGCTGGTTCGCAATGCCGTCCGGCGTGCTCAGCTCGTCGACCCGTCGATCCCGCGGCTCACCCCGCACGACCTCCGCCACACGGCGGCGTCGCTCGCGATCAGCTCGGGCGCGAACGTGAAGGCGGTGCAGCGGATGCTCGGCCACGCGTCGGCCGCGATGACGCTCGACACGTACGCCGACCTCTTCGACGACGATCTCGATGCCGTCGCGTCGAGGCTCAACGACGCAATGTCGACCGCGCGCTGGCCGGTCGGCGCACCGGGGAGCCGCGTACGCGCTTGCAGTGAGCTCGAGTAGCAGATTGCTCAGTCGAGCGAACTGTCGCCGAATCTCAAGAATGAAGCTTTTTGCATCTCTCGGGCCCCGGAAGGGGGTCGCTGCGGCGCCTGTCATGTCTCAGGACATCGGTGACGGAACTGCATCAAGACATCGGTGACGCTTCGGTGGTGTTTGGTGGTGACACTTCTCGCTCTATTTGTGAGGGATGAGTCGTGTTGAGCCCGTTGATCCCCGTGTCCGTCTCGCGATCGCGCAGTGGCCGCCTGATGCGCCGCGCGGGCGCGGTGACCACGTTCTGCGCCGAGCATTCGATCTCGCGGAAGACGTTCTACGCGATCCGACATCGCGCCCTCGAGGAGGGACAGGCCGCGGCGCTCGAGCCACGCAGTCGGCGACCGAAGACCAGCCCGACGACGATCGCCGACGACGTCAAGAAGCAGGCGATCGGGGTGCGGCGCCGCGCTGGAATCGTCCGGGCTGGATCACGGACCGATCAGCGTGCACGACAAGATGGCGGCGCTCGGCATGATGCCGGTCCCGTCGATCGCGGCGCTGGCGCGGATCTTCCGAGAGACCGGCGTCGCGCGGGTCGAACCGCGGAAGAAGCCGCGGGCCGCGTATCGCCGATTCGTGTATCCGGCGCCGAACGCGTGCTGGCAACTGGACGCGACCGAGTACGTCCTCGCCGGCGGTCGCAAGTGCGTGATCTTCCAGCTCATCGACGACCATTCCCGCTACGCCGTCGCCTCCCACGCCGCCGTCGGAGAGACTTCCAGCGATGCGATCCGGGTGGTGCGCAGGGCGATCAAGCGTCACGGTGTCCCGCAGCGATTGCTGTCGGACAACGGGATCGCGCTGAACCCGTCCCGCCGCGGGATCATCGGGCAGCTCGTCGAGTACGTGCCCCGGCTCGGCGTCGAACCGATCACCGGGAAGCCCTACAAGCCGACCACGCAAGGCAAGAACGAGCGGTTCCACCAGACCCTGTTCCGCTACCTCGACAAGCAACCCATCGCGGCGAACCTTCGCGAGCTGCAGGAGCAGATCGATCAGTTCGACCACATCTACAACACCGAGCGCGGACACCAGGCCCTGCCCGGCCGGATCACCCCGCAGATGGCATGGGAGGCGACACCGAAAGCGACCCCACCACGCCCTCGGCCGCTGCCACCCCGGAAGCCGGGCGATCCGCTCCCACCGGCACCCTCACCGAACGGTCGCGTCCTCGACGGGATCCGCGTCGCAACCGTCCACCCGAACGGATCGATCAAGGTCCGCGGCGTCGTCTTCAACATCAGCTACCCGCTGCCGCGGACAAGACGTCTACGTCGTCTATGAGGCCGCCGGGATCCTGGTCTTCGACAACGAGGGCACCCTCATCGTCGAACACCTCTGGCCACCACCGGGCATCACCTACGTCGGCAACGGCAGACCCCGTGGCCCCAGACCGAAAGATCTACCGCCCTTGACCTGACTCGCAAGTGTCACCGATGTCCTGACACATGAAGTGTCACCGATGTCCTGATGCAGAACTGTCACCCATGTCCTGAGACATCACACAGGCCGTAACGACGAGTTTTCTCAAATCTTTCTCAATGGAGCGAGAACACATCGAGGGCGGCATTTCCCAGTGATTGCAAGGGATCGCGGCCATTTCTGGCGGAGACGGAGGGATTTGAACCCTCGGTCCCCGTGAGGGGACTCCACCTTAGCAGGGTGGTGCACTAGGCCGAACTATGCGACGTCTCCAGGCATCCGCCCGCATGACGCGCGGATGCACCTAGCCATCATACCCGGTGGCCAAGCCGGGAATGGACGAGGTCGCCAGCCCCTTTGCACCCGAACGCACCTCGAAATCGATCTGTACGCGGCTGCGTCGGTGTGCCGGCGGTCATCGACCGTCGGCTTTCCGTGCATGCAGCACCTCGGCCAATCGGTCAAGCTGTGCGGCATCCTCCAGCGCCGACCCGACCGCCGCAACGCGCACGCCGGCCTCCAGGAACTCCTGCACGTTCGATGCGTCGAGCCCACCGGTCGCGACGAACCGCACCTGAGGGAACGGCCCGCGGATGTGTCGGAACCATCCGCTGCCGAGCCAGGTCGCGGGGAATGCCTTGAGCCAGGTAAGACCGAGCGACACCGCCAGCTGCACCTCGCTGGGCGTCGCCACTCCCGGGAGGATCGGGATGCCGGCATCGCGCGCCGCCCTTACCACGACCGGGTCGAGCCCAGGTGAGACCAGGTACTTCGCGCCCGCGTCGGTCGCGACCCTCACCTGGTCGGGTGTGAGGATGGTGCCCGCGCCCACGCTCTTGCCGCGCGCCGTGGCCAGTTCGACGACGTGCCGCAGCGCGCGGTCGTCCTCGCGAGTCTGCAGCGGCACCTCGACGGAGTCGATGCCGAGATCCCATGCCGTCTCGGCCAGGCGCGCCGATCGTTCGACGCCCATCCCGCGCAGGATCGCCATGAGCGGTGCGGCCGCGAAGGCGTCGTCGAACCAGTCGGCTGCATCTGTGGATTTCGGCGCCATCGGCGTTCCTTTCATCGGACCCGCGTGCGTGCGTGGTCGAGGGTCACAGGTCCATCAGGTCGTCGACCGAGTCGGTCGTGGTCTGCAGGGTGCGCGCGGCGCGTTCGTGTCCGGCACGCAGGCGCACGGCGAGCGGCGCGCCGGAGAGCACCCCGGCGAGGTATCCGCCCGCGAACGCATCCCCGGCTCCGACAGCGTCGATCACCTCGACGATGAGCGCCGGCTCGAACACCTCGGCGTCTCCCACGAACACCGTCGCGCCGACGTCCCCGTCCTTGACGATGAGTTCCGCGTCCGGCAGCAGAACCCGCACGTCCGCGGCCGTCGCCGTGCCCCACAGCGCCTCAGCCTCGTCGCGGCCGACGAGGACGATGTCGGCTCTCCGCGCGAGGTCGAGCAGAACCGGGGCCGCGGCGGCGGAGCTCCACAGCGGCGCCCGGTGGTTCACGTCGAACGACACGCAGACGTCCGCTGCGCGAGCGCGAGCCACCACGCGGTGAAGGAATTCGAAAGCGGATGCCGAGATCGCTGCCGTGATGCCGGAGACGTGCACGACATCCACTCCCTCGAACGACACCTCGTCGGCGTCGGTCGTGGACAGGTGCGCAGCTGCGGATCCGCGGCGGTAGTAGAGCACTCCGTTGCCCGGGTCCTTCACATACAGTCCGGTCTGGTGCTCGGTGTCGAACACGACCCGTGACACGTCCACTCCGCGGTCACTCAGCTGCCGGACGATGCGTCGTCCGAGCACGTCGGAGCCGAGTCTGCTGAACCACTCGGCTCGGTGGCCCAGACTCGCCACGTGCGCGGCGACGTTCGATTCGGCTCCGCCGGCATCCACGAGGAAGACGTCGGCCTCGGCGGCGCTCGCCGAGACGACGGGAGTCACCATCGCCATCGTCTCGCCGATCGCCAGGAGGGTCTTCGAGACGCGTCCGGCTTCGCCGGGGCTCGGGGCGGGGAGCCCGGCGCCGGTCATCGGAGTTCGGTCACCGGCGCGGCGTCCATGTCGTCGAAGGCCTGGTTCTCACCGGCCATCGCCCAGACGAACGAATACGACGAGGTGCCCACCCCGGAGTGCAGCGACCACGACGGCGAGATGACCGCCTGACGGTCGGCGACCACGAGGTGGCGGGTCTCCTCGCGCTCGCCCATGAGATGGATGACGCGGGCCTCATCCGGCAGGTCGAAGTAGAGGTAGCACTCGGTGCGGCGGTCGTGCGTGTGCGCCGGCATCGTGTTCCACATGGAGCCCGGGTGCAGCTCGGTGACGCCCATGACGATCTGGCAGCTCTTGACGCCGTTCTCGTGGATGTACTGGTTGAGCGTGCGGCGGTTGGAGGTGAGCTGATCGCCGAGCTCGCGCACGGTGCCCTCGCCGGGCGAGACGAGCGCGGACGGGTACGCAGTGTGCGCAGGCGCTGAGAACAGGTAGAACTGCGCGCCCGACTCATCGCCGTCGGCATCCGCGAACGACACGGAACGGATGCCGCGGCCGAGGTAGAGGCAGGCGCCGCTGCTGAGCGTGTAGACCTCTCCGTCAGCGGTGACGGTGCCCGCGCCGCCGACGTTGATGATGCCCGCCTCGCGGTGCTCGAGGAAGTACTCGCTGCGGATCTCGGGATAGCCGGGGAGTTCGAGCACCTCGCCTGCGGGTACGGCGCCCCCGAGCACGATGCGATCGTGATGCGTGTACGTGAGCCGGATCTCGCCGGGCACGAAGACCTCGGCGATGAGGTAGCTCTCGCGCAGGTCCTGCGTGGTCATGCCCGGAATCTGAGCGGGATTGGTCGCGTAGCGCTGCGGGATGTTCGTCTGGGTCACGGTTCTCTCCTGATGTTCGTGCAGTCGTGGTGGCGAGGTGGTGGTCAGCGGACGAGCCAGCCGCCGTCGACGGGGATGACAGCGCCGGTGACGTAGGCAGCGGCTTCCGAGGCGAGGAAGACGAATACGCCCTGCAGATCGGATGCCGTGCCCCAGCGCCCGGCCGGGATGCGCGAGAGGATCGACGCCGCGCGGTCCTGGTCCGCGCGCAGCGGCGCAGTGTTGTCGGTCGCCATGTAGCCGGGAGCCACGGCGTTGACGGTGATGCCTGCAGACGCCCACTCGTTGGCGAGCGCCTTCGTGAGACCCGCGACGGCGTGCTTGGAGGCGGTGTACGCCGGAACCAGGATGCCGCCCTGGAACGACAGCATGGAGGCGACGTTGATGATGCGACCGCTGCCCTGAGCCAGCATGTGGCGGCCCGCGGCCTGCGACAGGTGGAACACGGCGTCGAGGTTCACCGCGAGCACGTCGTCCCAGTCGCCGGCAGGGTAGTCCGCCGCGGGAGCGCGGCGGATCGTGCCGGCGTTGTTGACCAGGATGTCGAACGCGCCGAGTTCGGCGATCACCTCGTCGACTGCCGAGGCGAGGTCGGCGGGCGCCGCCGAGAGGAGGTCGCGCTGGACCCTGTGGACGCGGCGTCCAGTCGCGGCGACGAGGTCCGCCGTCTCCGAGGCGTCCCCGCGGTCGAGCAGCGCGACGTCCGCCCCTGCTTCGGCGAGCGCGACAGCAGCGCCCTGGCCGAGGCCGCGGCTCGAGCCCGTGACGAGTGCGACCTTGCCGTCGAGACGGAATGAGTCGAGGATCATGCGGTGGCCTCCTGGTGGGCGGCGAATGTGGTGGTGAGCTCGCCGATGCCCGAGATGCGCACCGTGACCGCGTCGCCGTCGGCGAGCGATCGGTGTGCCTTCTGGGCGGCGGGCAGCTTCTGCGGAGTTCCGGTCGAGACGATGTCGCCGGGTTGGAGCGTCAGCACCTGGCTGAGGTGGTGGATGACGTACGCCACGCTGAAGATCGTGGTCGAGGTGGACTGCGAGACGGTGACCACGCCATCGCGCACGACCTCGACGAGGAGATCCTGCGGATCCGGCAGCTCATCGGGTGTGACGACCCAGGGACCGAGCGGGGCGAACCCGTCCGAGCACTTGCCGAGGGCCCACTGGCTCTGACGTCGCTGCCACTCTCGGTCCGACACGTCGTTGAGGATCGTGTACCCGCCGACGTGATCGAGCGCGTCCTCCAGGGACACCCGCTGCGCTCGGCGCCCGATGACGACGGCCACTTCACCCTCGTAGTCGACGTCGGCCGCCCCAGGCGGGATCACGACCGGGTCATTCGGGCCGGCGAGCGTATTGGGGGTCTTGACGAACACGTCGGGGTAGTCGGGATCGTTCGCGGTCGGATCGACGCCGTCCGGCACATGACCGCGGTAGTTGTACCCGAGGCACAGGATCATGCCCGGCGTCACCGGAGCGAGGAGCGCCCCCGGGTCGAATGCCGCCAGGGCTGCGGGCTCGGCGGCCGTCACCCGCCTGCGCGCACGGTCCAATGCCGCGGCATCGGCCAGCAAGCCCTCGACCGTGCTCGCGAGATCTCCGAGATCCAGCACTCGGTCGCCCTCGGCGCCGCCGATCACCGCGGCTGGTCGCGCAGCTCCGCCCGCGGCGACGTACCTGACGAGCCTCACCAGTACTTCCTCCAGTCGGGGCGCGCCACGCGCATCAGCGCCTCCAGGTAGAAGTAGTCGCCCCAGAGCGTGCCCTCGTCGACACCGATGCTTTTGGGAAGGTCGTACACCGAATGCAGGAGGAGCGCGTCCGACGTCTCCGGTGCGGAGGGTGTGTAGTTCGCGATGAGCGACGTCAGGATCGAATCGAGCCCGCGCCGTCCACTCAGCCGCGCGCGCGGCATCCGTCTCGACTGCGGCGAGCTCGAGCAGGCCGCACACGGCGATCGCGGCGGCGGAGCTGTCGCGCGGCGCGTCACTGCCGTCGGTGTAGACGAGGTCCCAGAACGGAACCTCGTCAGCGGGAAGATGCGCGCAGGAAGTACTCGGTGCAGCGACGGGACGCGTCGAGGAGACGCTCGTCGCCGGTCACCGCGTAGTTCATCGCGAAGCCGTAGATGCCCCACGCCTGACCTCGTGCCCAGCACGACTCGTCGAACGCACCCTGCTCGGTCGCCCCACGCAGCGGCTCGCCGGTCTCGGCATCCCAATAGAAGGTGTGGAAGGTCGAGTCGTCCTCGCGCAGGATGTTCTCGCGCAGCTGGGCGGTGTGCCGCGTGACCGCGTCGGCGAAGCGGTCCTCACCGGTCTGCTCGTGCGCCCACGTCAGAAGCGGCATGTTCATGAGGCTGTCGATGATCGTGCGACCGCGCTGGCTCGGATCGGTGAGGTCACCCCACGCCTGGATGACGCCCGCAGGCTCGAGGAACCGGCGCATCAGGTGGTCAGCAGCCAGCAACGAGCCGCTGCCGGGCGTCATCGTCGTTCACCAGTCGCCACGCAGCCACCGTCGACAGCGTGTAGAGGAAGCCCAGGTCGTGGGTGTCGAGGTCCTCCTCGGCACGCACGCGTCGGTCGAAGTCGGCCGCGTCGACGAGTGCGGCGTCGCGGAACACGGCATCGCCGGAGAGCTCCCACGCGAGCCACAGCATGCCGGGCCAGAAGCTGGTGGTCCAGCCGCGGTTGCCGCCGAGGGGGATGCCACCCTCGGCGGGACGCAGCAGGTAGCGGTCGTCCACGGTGGTGTCGCCGGGATAGGCGCTCCCGAAGGTCGCGATGTTGCGCCGGATGGTCGACAGCGCCGCCGAGACGGCGACGTCAGCCGCGGTCATCGCGTCTGACGCGATGCGCCGATCAGGCGTGGCTCTGGTGCCGGGGATGGGTGAGGTGGACGTCATGGAGAGGGAATCCTTCGGGACTGCGAGTGGCGGACGGATTGCGCGGGGTCAGGCCTGCGCGGTGGCCTTCTCGTCGAGATCGAGCACGGGTCGCAGCGTGAAGCGGGAGTTGGCCCACGCGAAGAAGAGCGCCGCGGAGGCGGTGAGCCCCGCTGCCAGCGCGGGGCAGCGGCGAACACAGCGGCCTGAGCGGCTAGTGCGGCGAGCGAGACCGCGGTGAGGTACCAGCGCCGCAAGCTCAGATACAGGCTCGCGCGCACCACGTCCCGAAGCCGCGCGGTCGGCACCTCGGCGACGGCGACGAGAGCGACCAGCCCCGCCGCGATCGCGACGAGTGCCAGCACGCCGAGGAGCGGCACCGTGAACACGCCGGCGGACGTGCTCGACAGCGTCCGCACATCCACGAGGAGCACGACGACCACCCCTGCGACGGCCGCACCGATCACGAGCGCACGCCGCCACGTCTCACGCAGTCCGGCGAAGAACGCGCGGACCGGGCCGAGGCCCGTGCCGGTGCGCGAAAGGGCGCCGTGCTCGCGGAAGGCGCGGAACGCGGCCGCGATGCCCGGCGACGCGAGCGGCGCGGCGACGGCGAGCAGCGGCCAGGAGTACGCCGGGTCGGTGGTCACCAGCAGGGCCACCAGCGGCAGGCAGGTGAGCACCAGCAGGAGATTCACGATCAGCGCGAGGTAGATCATCCCGATGAGAGACGCCCACGCCTCGTGCGGGACGAGACCGTTCAGGCGATCGAGAAGAGTGGGCTTGTTCACGGGGTCAGCCCTTCAGCCCGCTCGTCGCGATGCCCTCGACGAAGTACTTCTGGCCGAGGAGGAAGATGATCGCGATGGGAATGACCGAGATCGTCAGGCCGGCGAACAGCAGCGCGTAGTTCGCGTTGTAGAGATTGCTGACGAAGCTCTTGAGCCCCAGCTGGATCGTCCACAGGTCGGGGTTGCGCAGGTAGATGAGCGGGCCGAGGTAGTCGTTCCAGGTGGTGACGAAGGTGAGCAGGGTGAGGCTCGCGAGCGCCGGCATCGACAGCGGCAGCATGATCCGTCGCCAGATGCCGTACTCGCTGAGCCCGTCGATGCGGGCCGCCTCTGAGAGCTCCTCGGGGATCGTCTCGTAGTACTGCTTCATGAGGAACACGCCGAACGCGCCGAACGCCTGCAGCAGGATGATCGCCCACAGCGTGTTCGACACCTTGAAGTTCGACAGCAGGATGAACTGCGGGATCATGTACGACTGCCACGGCACCGCGATCGTCCCGACGTACAGCAGGAAGAGCACGTCGCGGCCGGGGAAGCGCATCTTCGCGAAGCCGTACGCGGCGAACGCTCCGGTGAGCACCTGGAGGAACGTCACGACGACCGCCAGGAACAGCGTGTTGCGGATCCAGGTCAGCATGTCGGACTCGGTCCAGATGTCGATGTAGTTCTGCCACACGAACGTCTCGGGCAGCCACTTCACCGGTACCGTGAAGACCTCGTTGGCTGATCTTCAGCGAGCTGAGCACCATCCAGCGAACGGTGCAGCAGGAAGATGGCGAATGCGATCAGCCCGAGGTACATCGCGACGCGGGCAAGGCGACGGCCGGCGGTCATCGGCCGGGTGTCGGCATCGATCTGGGGCGGTTCCCCGCCCGCGGCGAGCTTCTTGAGCCCCGACGGCTCGCGGTGGGCGCGGTGAAGTCCGAGACGAGCAGCTCGGCGTCACGTTCGATGTGCTCGGGCATCAGATGCTCCTCTTCTTGTTCCAGAGGAACTGCAGGACGGTCACGATGATGCACATGAAGAACAGGACGACGGCGGCGGCCGACGCGTAGCCGAACTGGCTCTCCTCGAAGCCCTTGCTGGTAGATGAACTGCGACAGGACGAGCGTCGACTGGCCGGGCCCGCCCTCGGTCATGACGAGGATGAGGTCGAAGATCTTGAAGGAGTTGATGGTCAGCATCACGGTGACGAAGAACATGGTGGGCCGCAGGCACGGGAGCGTGACGTTGACGAACCGCTGCCAGACGCTTGCGCCGTCGACGCGTGCAGCCTCGTGCAGCTCCCGGGGAACGGTCTGCAGGCCGGCGAGGAACAGGATCATGTAGTAGCCCATGTCCCGCCACGTGCTCGACGATGATGACCGCGGGCATCGCCCAGTCCGGCGAGGTGAGCCAGCCGGGCGGGTTCGTGCGACGCCGATGAGCCGGAGGAACTCGTTGATCGGGCCGTACTCGGGACTGAAGAGCAGGTTCCACACGATGGCGATGGCGACGATCGAGGTGATGTAGGGGAAGAAGGCGACGGTGCGGAAGAAGCGCGACGCCGCGCAGCTTGTTGTTGAGCAGCAGCGCGAGGCCGAGCGACGACCACGATGGTCAGCGGGATGTGCAACGCCGAGTAGTAGAGCGTGTTGACGAGCGCGGATGCGGAAGCTGCCGTCGCCGATGAGTCGCTCGAAGTTGTCGAGACCGACCCAGTCCGCCTTGCCGAAGACGTTCCAGTTCGTGAACGACATGTAGAACAGCACGACGACCGGCACGAGCGTGAGCAGCGCGAAGCCGATGAAGTTCGGCAGGATGAAGGTCCAGCCGATCAGGGCGTTGCGCAGCCGCAGCTTCGAGCCGCGGCGGTACGCCGGGATCGGCGGTGCCGTCTCGGGCTCGGTGGCGGTGATGGTCGCCATGGCAGATCTCCAGTGGTGGGAGAGTTGGGGTCGTTCGACGGGCTCAGGAACCTGAGTTCTCAGGAGTCGGTCCCTGAGCCCGTCGTAGGGGGAAGGTCAGTCCAGTCCGACCTCGTTGGCGACGCGGTCCTGCGCCTCCTTCACGGCGTCGTCGACGGGCACGGAGCCCGACATGATCGCCGTGTGCATGTCGTTCAGGATGTTCTGGATGGCCGCCGTCTTGCTCGACATCGGGTTCTCCGGGGTGACTCGTGCGTCGAGTACGCGAACTTCGACAGGTCGTCGGTGGGGCGCACCGTCGACCGAGAAGTAGGTCTCGACCACCGGGTCGCTCAGCAGCGCCGGGGTGATGCCGATGGCGGCGAGCGACCTCAGCGCCCTTCTCGCCCGCAGCGAACGCGAGGAAGTCCTTCGCGGCCTGCGACCTTGGACTCGTCGATAGCGGCGTTGATTCCGAAGCCGGTCGGGTCGCCGAAGGTCACCGGAGTGTTGTCGAGCCCGGTCGTCGAGTCGTCGACCTGCGGGATCGGCGCGATGCCCCACTCGAAGTCGTCGGCCTCGCCCGAGGCCTGCTGGGCGATCAGCGTCGCGACGAACCACGTGCCCATCTGCAGCATGGCGGCGTTCTGCTTGCCGAACTCGCCCTGGTAGGTGAGCTGGTTCGCGGCGCTGGTGTTGTAGTCGATCTGGTCGCCGGCGGCCTGCAGGGCGAGCACGTTCTCGTAGTACGGCTCCATGTACTCGTAGTCGCCCTCGAGCACGTCGGTGTCGGTCTGCGCGCTGGCGAAGCCCTGGACCGTCGACTGCCAGCTGTGCAGGTACGCACCCTTGGCGGTGCCGCCCGCCTCGGCGGTGCCCTCGGTCAGTGCGGTCGCGGCCTCGTTGTAGTCGTCCCAGGTCCACGTGCCGTCCGGGTAGTCGACCCCGGCCGCATCGAAGAGGGCCTTGTTGTAGAAGAGCACCCAGGAGTCGTGGCGGTACGGCACGGCGTACGTGGTGCCGTCGACCTCGTACGATCCGGCTCCGCTGATGCCCTCGGGAAGCTCGACGTCGGAGACGTCGAGCAGCTGACCACCCTCGACGAAGGTCGGGACGAACTTGACCTTCTTCTGCGTGATGATGTCTGGTCCGGAGCCGGCGGCCAGGTCGGCGGTCAGCAGAGTGTTGTACTCAGCCGCGTCGTATTCCTTGAGCTCGACCGTGACGTCCGGGTTCTCCTCGTGGAACGCGTCGGCCAGCGTCTGGAACTCGGGCGTGGTGTCCAGGCCCCACCCTGAAAGGGTGAGTGTCACCGGACCTGAAGACTCCTCGGCCACGGGCTCCGAGCCGCCGCTGCATGCTGCGAGCGAGAGCGTCGCGACGACGGCTACGCCCGTCGCGAGTGCGAACTTACGCTTCATTGGGTACTCCTTTGTGATTGCGGACCCATCCTTGGGTCCGTGGGGGTCACCGGCACGCGTCGGACGCGCCGCCGGGGTGTGCGAGGCGACTGGTGGTCGCCGAACCGTCGGGCCACACGACCTCGACGGTGGTTCGAGCGCCGCTGTCGTCGAGCTCCACGACAGCGGGAGCCGAGGACGCGAGGTCGTCGGCGGTGAGTTCGACCAAGGTCGCGGTCCAGCGGCCGAGGACCACGCCCTCGTGGGTCACGGGAATGGCCGCGACCGGTCCGAGCGGGCTCGCGTTGTCGCGCGTGAGGACCGACGCGACACCGCTGCCGAGGAGAGGGCGGATGCCGCTGAGCAGACCGTTCGCGCTCACAGCGGCTTCGTACTCCGCTTCCCTGCGCTGGGGGGCGACGCCGGCCACTGCCCATCCCCCGACTCGCAGGCGCAGGTTCGCGGCATCGATGCCGGGCTCGAGGGATTCGACACGCGAGAGGCGCACTTCCCAGGGGCCGCGCACGAGGGAGTGGACGGTGACGACTCCGGCGACCTCGACGTCACCGCTGAGTCCCGACCCGTGCCGGTGCGCAGGGGGACTCGGCGTCAGCCAGTGCGCCCGCCACCGGGAGGCCGCGATTCCGAGGCGGCCGCCCTCGTCGTCCTGGATGCGGACGTCGATCAGCTCCATCGCCGCGCGGTGAGTGGCGCGGCCGGCTGCGTCGACCAGGGCGACGCTCTGCTCCAGCGGCTGCTCCCACGCGGCCTCGTTCGCGAGCGGACTCGCCGCGGTGGCATAGCCGATGCGCGCGTAGAGGGGCGAGTCACCCACCATCTCACCGGCGAGCGCTTTGTCCGTGCCGTGGTTGATGACCCGGACGATTCCGTCAGCGCGAGTCCCGGACACCACCCAGCCCGCCGATCGCACGACGCGAAGGTCGTCACCTACCTCGATCGGGAGCGGCGCGGTCTCAGCGGTCCACACCGGATGATCGGCGGGAATCGACACGCCGATCAGTCCCTTGACCGCCCAGTAGGGCGAGCCGGGCCCGGAATAGGACTGCGCCAGGTCACGCCACTCGTGGTGCCATCCCACCGTGAGGGCGGCATCGGTACCGGGGACGCCCGCGTCGTGGAAGTGGGCGACCACGGCATTCGCCGCTCGTCGCAGCTGCCCGAGCGGCACCGACGGCACCTCGGCGAGCACACCGACCCAGAACGGTGCCGCGGCGGCGAAGCGATAGATCAGGCTGCGGCCCTGGATCAGCGGGGACCCGTCGGCGCCGACGAGGGCGACGGCATCCTGCAGGAACCGATCGAGCCGCAGGACGTCCGCCGTCGTCCGCTCGCCGGCGAGCTCGTCGGCACCCTGCATGCGCGCCCACAGCACCGGGTACACGTGCATCGCCCAGCCGACGTAGTGGTCGTACGCCCGCTCGAAGCCGTCCGAGACCCAGCCGTCCTCGCGCACGAGGTCGTCGTACAGGGCGAGATCCTCGGCGATGTCTGCAGCCGACCACGGCCCGCCGACCGAGCGCAGGAAGGTCTCCACCACGACGCGGAACCACAGCCAGTTGCTCCTCGGATAGGAGGCATCGCCCACGACCGGCGCCAGATAGTCGATGAGTCTGCGCTGGGTCAACCCGTCGAGGCGCTCCCAGATCCAGGGGCGCGTCATGTCGAGCACGAGGGCGATCGAGGCTGCCTCGACCTTCGCCTGCGCGTGCTCGTCCATGCGGACCCAGCGATCCTCGGCATCCGGATCCACGCCCGTCGCAAGGCCCCGGCGATAGAAGGCGGCGAGCTCTTCGAGCCCCTCGCCGTCGGCGCCGACGAGCCGGAAGCCGGCGAGCAGGAAGGTCCGCGCGAACCCTTCGAGTCCGTCTACGGCCCGCCCGTAGCCGCCCTCCGCACCGGGGAACTGGACTCGGCCATGGCCGGGCGAGGCGTACGTCCGCGCGGAGTCGAGGAGACGGTCGGCGTAGTCCAGCCACTCGTCGCGCGTCCAGTCGCTGCGCGTTTCAGAGGACCGTCGTCGGACCGCCACACCATCTCCCTTGATCGTCTCGCGCCCGCTGATGCATCCATCAGCACAGGCGAACGATTGGGAGCGTACCAACCGGATTCGATCATTGCAATACTGAAACAGACTTGTTATGATCGTTTGTGATCGATTTGGCGAAGGGGCAACGATGACTCGCGACCGCACCTCGGGGCTGCGTTTCCGCGGCGTGCTCGACGACATGTTCGCGCGGCACTCGGTGGCCTCCCCTGGCGCGCCCGATCTGAATCTTGCAGAATGCCTGCTTCCCGCCGGCGCCGCGCTCCCTGTCGCACCCGCCGCGGATCGCTCGGTCTGGGACGCGGGCGGCACCGCGGATCCGGTCGCGATCGGCGATATCCTTCGGCGCGCGGAAGTCGACCGAGCAGCGCCGTGGCCCGCTCCGCTTGCCAGCGCGGCCGTGCGCGTCCACGAGGACGGCGATCGCGAGCATTGGGAGCGGCTCGCCTTCGCCCGGCAGCACCGTCTCAGCCGAGCCGCGATCGTGGCGGCGAGAACGCTTGACCAGGCATGGCTGTCGGAGGTCTTGGACGGGATCTGGATGCTGTGCGAGCAGTCGTCGTGGTGCTGGCCTGCGCACGATGACGCATACGTCGAAAGCGGCTCGGTTCTTCCGCTCGTCACCTCACCCTTCCTCGACCTCGGCGCCGGCGAGGTCGTGGCACAGCTGGCGTGGATCGACCACCTCCTCGGCCCGCAGCTCGAGGCGAGCTACCCGGGAATCCGTGGCCGCATCCGTCACGAGGCGCGCATTCGCGTCTTCGACCCCTTCCAGGAACGCCGCGATTGGCATTGGCTCGGCCTCGATGGTGACGTGCACAACTGGAACCCCTGGATCCACGGAAACGTCCTCGTGGCCGCACTTCAGCTGCTCGACGACGACGAGAGGGTGCGCGTGGTCGCTCTCGCCATCGAGGGACTCGACCGCTACGTGACGGCGTTGCCGCCCGACGGCGCCATAGACGAGGGCTATGCGTACTGGTGGAACGGCGCATGCCGCGCTCTCGAGGCTCTGGACATCCTCCGGTACGCCACCGGCGGAACGCTCGACGCGTCTCGGGTCGGCTCCCTGGCTGCGACCGTGAGCTTTCCGCACCGTATGCACTTCGGCGGCCCGTGGTACCTCAACCTCGCTGACGGCCAGGCGCGTCCCTCTGCTGATCAGCCATGGCACGCTCTGCATCGCGCCGCCCGCGCGACCGGCGACATGGATGCTCTCGCGCATGCCGCGGCCCACCGCATCGCGGGGGCGCCCGCCGCTACCGAGCTGGAAGGCCTCGGCCGCGTGCTCCGGGGCATCACGGACCCCGACTGGATGGGTGCGGAGACGTCGGAACCCCCTCTGCCGCGGGAGGTCTGGTTCGCATCGACCGAGGTGTGGCTGGCTCGTGGGCACGCGGGCTCGGCGGCCGGGCTCGCCGTCGCCGCCAAGGGCGGTCACAACGATGAGCACCACAATCACAACGATGTCGGATCGTTCGTCGTCGCGGTCGACGGAGTACCAGTGATCGTCGACGCCGGTCGCCCGACGTACACGCTGCAGACGTTCGGCCCCCAGAGATATGACATATGGAGCATGCAGAGCGGATGGCACAACACCCCGGTGCTCCGCGGCGTCGAGCAGAGCCACGGGGCCGCCTTCGCCGCACGGCACGTTACGGTGTCACACGGCGCCGACGGTCAGTTCACGGCTGAACTGGCGCCGGCATATGCTGAATCTGGCATCCTCTCCTGGCGTCGTACGGTTCGGCTCGACCGGACGGCGCAGAGGGTCGAGATCCTCGACGCCTGGACCGACGGATGCACCACCGGCGGGAGCGGGAGAACCCAAGTGCGAATGCTCATCGCCGGGGACATCACGCTGGGTTCAGGCTGCGCGACGGTCGTTCCGCTGGACGGCGCGCGACCCGTGCGGATCACCTGGCCGGCTGGGATCCCCGCTGCCCTCGTGGTGCGAGAGCTCGACGACCCGATGCTCGCCGACGTATGGGGGTCCCGTCTGACACGACTCGATCTCGACGTCGCTGCGTGCCAGGACGTCACCGTCACGGTAGAACTGGACTCGACCGACGCGAAGGACCTCCGATGACAGAGCACCCCCAGTCGCCGCTCGGTGCGGAGCGGCGCGCTCACGTGCTGGCCAGCCTCTCGCGTGACGGCGTCGTGCGCGTCGCGCAGCTCATGAACGAGCTGGGCGTCGCCCCGGTGACGCTGCGTCGCGACCTCGCGCAGATGGAACGTGAAGGACTCCTCGTGCGCGTGCATGGCGGAGCGTTGCCGCCCGCCGACGGCCGCGCGCGCGGCGAGAACGGTCTGGCGGTGGCCTCCGACGCCACTACGGGGTCGATCGCACTGCTGGTGCCGTCGCTGAACTACTACTGGCCGGGCGTCGTGAGGGGCGCCGAGGCTGAGGCGCAGCGCCGAGGAATGGACCTTCGGCTGCGAGGCGCATCCTATGAGCTCCAGGACGAGCGGCCCGTGCTGGAGCGTTTGGTGCACGGCGAGAACGTCCGCGGCGTGATCGTCGCGCCCAACACCGACACCAGGCACGCCCAGGACGTCGTGCAGTGGCTCGCCGACTGCGGGCGGCCGAGCGTACTCGTCGAGCGCGACGCCGTCTCTCTTCCGGACGGCGCCCCGGTCGAGTCGGTGACCACTGATCACGCTCTCGGCGCGGTGCTCGCCGCCCGCCATCTCGCGGTCCTCGGCCACCGGCGCGTAGGTCTGATCATCTCGCGTGACTCCCCCACATCGCGCAAGATCACCTCGGGATGGCAGGCGGCATGCGCCGAATTGGGGCTGACGCAGAGCGATCACTTCGAATCGACGCTTCCACCGCGCGCGAGCGCGGACTTCTCCGCCGTGGTCGACTCCGCGCTGGACATGGCGTTGAGGAACAATGTCACCGCCATCGTGGTGCACTCCGACCCGGAGGCGATGGCGTTCGTCGACCTCGCGCTGAACCGGGGTATCTCGGTGCCCGGCGACCTGTCGGTGATCGCCTACGACGACGAGGTCGCGGAACTCTTCACACCCGCACTCACCGCGGTCGCGCCACCCCGCGCCTCCGTCGGCAGCGCGGCGGTCGATCTGATCGCGCGCCGTCTCGAGGACCCCAGCCGGCCCGTCCACCGCGTGATACTCAGCCCCACGTTGAACGTGCGGGGCTCGACAGCCCCACCCCGCAGCGCCTGATCGCGGGATGCGGTCAGCCGCAGGACGCGGCGGGCAGGTCGATCTGCCTGCTCACCTCCACCTGCTCGCCGGCGATCGTGGCAGTCGCAGTCAGGGATACGACGTCGGAAGGGACCGACGGCAGGCGGGTGGAGAAGGCCGCAGAGACGCGCTTCCCGGATTCCAGAGTGCCGAGGTGCTTGGTGCCGAAGGGAGTGGCGACCGTCATCGCCAGCGGAGCGGCGTCGTTGTTGGCGGCCGTCACCACGACCACGACCTTGCCCGCCACGCATCGAGTGGTCGACGTCGCAGCGAACAGCAGATCCGGCGCGGGCGGAGTCACGTCTGCGACGGCGAGCCACGAAATCACGGGCTTCTCGCTCCCCGCGCCCTCGTTCGTCACCACGTACTCGACTGTCGTGGCGGAATCGAGGGTGAACGAGAGCGTCTCCGCGAGCGGAGAGCTCGACGCCGACAGAGCGATGTTCCCCTTCGCCAATTCCACCCCGTCCGCTGAGACCGTGTGGTTCATCGTGCGAGTGAGCCCCCACCACTCGGTGAAGCCGCCCGTCAGCGTGTATGTGCCGGCCTCGAGGGGCAGACGGTAGGTCATCCTGGTCGTGTCCTGGTACA
This sequence comes from uncultured Actinomycetota bacterium, assembly GCA_963754635.1. Classification (GTDB taxonomy): domain Bacteria; phylum Actinomycetota; class Actinomycetes; order Actinomycetales; family Microbacteriaceae; genus Microbacterium. The sequence continues at coordinate 21,200 of CAVWGM010000004.1, forward strand.
GCCCGGTCGAGGACTTGTCGTTGATGTCGGTCGTGCCCTTCACCTTGGTTCCTTCGGCGAGATGGCCCCACTGCGTCGTCGACGCCGAGACCTGATCGACTTTGTCGTTGCGCAGCCCTTCGACAGCGTTCTTCACTGCGGTGTACTGGGGCGACTCGACGCCTCCTGTACCGGAATCGATGTAGTAGACGAGGCCGGCGGGCACGATCTCGAAGCGTGCGACGACCGGCTGCCCGGTGTCGATGAGACGGCCCGCGACGGTGAGCGGTGCAAGCTCGACGCGCGGCTTCGCTGCGGACTCGGCATCCCATTCCACCGTCCGCGGGGTTCCGGCGATCTCTACCGTGGTGGGGAGTTCGTCCTCGGCGCCGAGCGCACCCTGGACGCCGAGGTCTCGCGGGAGGCTCTGCACGTAGAGAAGGGCGAGTCGCGCGTTGTAGCCGCTCGTGCCCGTCGTGCCGAACTCCACGGCGACCACCGTCTCGGCATCCAGCGTGAGCGCCTGCGAAACCGGCGTCGCGGTCCCGCCCGACACAGCCGTTCTGGTCGTCGACACGCCGGCTGCGGAGACCTTCGAATAGACGTTGGTCGTCAATCCGGCGCGAGGCGCCTGCACCGCGACAAGGTTGTAAGAGCCCGCCGGCAGCTTCAGATAGTAGGTGACCGGCTTGTTGAAGTCGGCTCCGACGTAAGAAGAACCCCAGTCCTGCGGTGTCCCTGCGGCGACGACGGTGGCGCTGGTCGCGTAGCCCCACGTCTTGCCGGCCGTCATGCCGTCCCACTTCTGGTCGGCGCTGTCGTTGCGCAGGTCATCCCGCGCCGCCACTGCCGTGTAGGCGGAGCCGGCGACGGTCCCGGAGGAGCCCGAGTCGATGAAGTACTCGAGATTCGCCGGCACGACCAGGATCGTCGCGCTGAACCGCTGGTACAGCCCCGACCCCAGCTTCTGGGTGGAGCGGCCGGTCGCTGCGAACGTGGCCAGTTCGGCCGTCGTCCCCGCCTTTGCGATCGAGTCCGGGCTCCAGGTCACCTCCGCCTCGGCGCCCGCGAGCTCGAGCGCGGCAGGGAGGGCTCTGTCGGTCGAGGTGATCGTGACGACGCCCAGTTCCAGCACGTCGGCGCTCACATCCTTCGGCGTCAGGCTCTGCCCTGCGCTCGCGAGACGCGCGGTGAGCGACGCCGCTCCTTCGACGTCGAGGCCGTACCGCACCGGGTCGGCAACCGCCGATCGTGCGTCGGCCAGCACGGCGGCGAACACCGCCCACGAGTCGGCGGTGTACTCGCTCTCGATGAACCCGTCGGCTGCCGCAATGGCACCGGCGAGAGCCGTGGTGTCGACCTGCGCCGAGTCGGCCGTGGCCGTGATCACGCCGACTGCGTCGACGTTGATCGAGCTGTCGTTCGCGGTCTTGAAGACCACGGTGTGGTCGAGGTTCTCGAGTCCGCGCAGCTGGAATGTCGTCCGCTCGCTGCCCGCGCTCCACGTGGGCGCCGCGGCAGCGACGACGACGCCGTCCACCACGACGTCGAGGGTGGCCGAACCTGGGTTCGTGCCGATGATGTCGAGGCCCGTACCGGTGAAGGTATAGCTCATCGCGGCACCTCTGGCAGTGCTCTTGGAGGCCGTGCGCTGCCATTCGAACATGCCCTGCCCGTTGACATGACTCCAGTTGGCGTCGAAATCGAGCACAGGGACGGAGGTGTCGTCCCAGCTGGCCTGGTGCATGCCGTCGATGATCGACGTGTAGTACGGCGTGTAACCGGACGCCCTCTCCACCTTCAGGTTGTCGAACTGCACGAAGGCGAAGCTCGAGCCGAGCTGGATCCGACCGGCTGCCTGAGGCGCGGGGTCTGCGTACGATGCGATCTCCACGCCGTTCACATAGGCCTTGCTGACCGACCCGACCACCTTCACCGCGATGTTGTTCCACACTCCCGCGCCGGTCTTGAAGGCCACGGCGGGGGTGGTCGCCATGGTGCCATTGGACAGCGTCGCCCCGAAGCGCATGAAGGTCCAAGCTCCGGTCGGGTCGACCCTGAGCTCGGCGGCTGACACGCTCTGTCCGTTCGCCGTGCCGCCCTGCTCGCGGGCGCCGATGGTCGCGTACTGCGAGCCGGTCGCCTCGAACAGCACGTCGGCCGACACCGTGTAGTTCGCCCAGCGCGCGTCGCCGATCGTGGTCTTGGGGTCGCCGGCGTTCCATGCGCCGCCCGCCATTCCCGGCCCGACCTGCTGGCGCAGCACGCGCCCGTGTGTGGCGTCCGACGTCGCGACCGACTCGAATGCGCCGTTGGTGTCGTTCGTGTACCGCGGCGTGACGCCCTGATCCTCGGCGTGAACGCTCGGCGTGCCCTCCGGCTTGGCGGTGGCGCCGCGACTGTCGAGGAACGTCGCCCCAGCGTCGACGAGCTCACCCGTCTCGGGGTCATAGCCCTGGACGGTGCCCTGCTCGGCATAGTCGAAGTCGTCGGCGTACAGAAGCTCGTCGTCCGTGACGCCGTTGACCGCACCGCTCGCGTCCGTGTCGAGGACGTCCCGGCCGCCGTTCGCATTCGTATACTCCGGCGCGCTCGGCAGCGCGCTGCCATAGCCTGCCTTGGCCGTGATCGAGCCGTCCTGGGCCATGGTCGCGTGGTCGAGAGTCGTCAGCGTGACGGTCGACCATGGCTTCACGTCGACCGTGTAGGTTCCTTCGCCGTCCGGGGCGATCTCGGCGACGGGTGCGAGGTAGTTCGCGTCGTACGCCTCGCCCTCGTCTGCGGCACGGGTTTCCCAGATCTCGGCTGTCGGATCGGCGCCGAGGTCGAGACCTTTGGCCACGACGCGGTACGTCTTGGTGAACTTGCTGTCGTTGATGATCACCGTGGAGAACGCGGATGCGTCAGGCGCGGCGAGCGTCGTGTAAGAGGCGCCGCCCGCACGCGCACCGCTCGGCGGGTTGCCCGTGCCGAGCTCGCTGCCGGAGGCCTTCGGGATCGCACGCCAGATGCCTGCGGTGTTGTCGTCGTTCTCCCAGCCGAGCTCGGCGAACTGCGTGAAGTGCTCGATCACCGCGAGCCCGCCGTCGTAGTACATCCACCCCGACCACGGCTCGCGGGCGTTCACCAGCTCCTTGGAGGAGTACTGGAAGCCGTCGTAGAACGAGCCGATCGCAGGCTGGAAGATGTTCAGAGTGCGACGCGACGCATGGAAGCCGGTGGTCACCCAGTTGCCCATCTCCAACGCGCTGTTCAGCCCGCCGAACGCGGTGCCGGTCCCACCCTGGTCGTCACTGTTGGTGTTGTTGGGGCGATCCGCGGAGCTCGAGAAGGTGGACTGGCCTTCGGAGTTCCACACTTCCTGGTCGAGCTGCTCGGCGATCTTCTTCATGTTGCCGGCGCTGTCGTCGGCGCTGGAGTAGTGGAAACCGACGATGTCGACGGCGTCGCGCAGTGACGGGTCCGCGCCCGTCATCGCGTTGCCGAAGGACACCGGGGGCGTGCCGACCGTGTCGGCGGCCACGGTCTCGATAGCCCGGTAGAGCTGCTGCTCGTCCGCTGACGCGAACCCGTTGTTCGGGTCGCCCGCGGTGGCACCCTGATACCCGGTGGTGTCATTGCGGAGCCATCCCGAGAAGTCCTTGTAGAGCTGGATGTCGGGGTTGCCGGTCTCGTTCGCGTCGGGGTTGATCGAGTCGATCATGATCCCGAACTCGCGGTATGCGGCCAGGACGGTGTTCTTGAACCAGACGTACTGGTCCTGATGGCTCGTCGCCCAGGCGGGCCGATTCCACCGCAGAATGCTGGTGTGGACGTCGCCATGGGCGACGAGCTGGGCATCCGCCGCGAGCTGGAAGCCGGGCTCGCGCAGGACGTTCGGGTATTCGTCGCGCGTGCGCATCGTGGATGCGTTCGGACCGGTCGAGGTGTTGCGGTCGTTGCCCATCTCGATCTTGACGGTGTTCATGATCGGGTGGTCCCCGCCGAAGAGGGTCTCGATCATCTCCCAGTACTTCGCGGGATGCTGCGCCTTGTAGTCCAGCAGGAGCGCGCTGGTCGAGTTCGCCGTCAGGACGCCGAAGCCCTTGAACGTGAGTCCATTGCGGTTCTGAGCCGCCGCATCGACGTCCGCGCGATCAAGGGTGACGGTGACCGGGTCCGGACCAGCAGCTGCTGCAGGGGACAGCGGCATCGCGACGGTGGCCAGGGTCACCGCAGCCGCCGTCAGGGCCGTCGCGAACTTCGTCAATGACTTCTTCGTCATGAGGATCCTCGTCTTCGAGAGAGGGCCCGGTCGGGCCGCGTCCCAGAAAATCACGATGTTAGCGGGAACGAACATAGAATCATCCAAGATCGAACATGCTCGAACGCTCTCGAACAGATCGAGCGCTCGAGCTGAGCCACTTGCGCGGAATCGAGGGAGATCGCCGTGGACGGACACCCACCTGACTCATCCGGGACGCGCGCGTTCGGCTTGTCCCGTCGTGAACGGATCATGGACGAGCTGCGCCGCGTCGGCGCCGTTCGCGTGGCCGACCTCGCTCGCGAGCTCGAGGTTGCCGAACTGACGATCCGACGCGACGTCGGCGCCCTGGCCGACCGAGGTCTTCTCACTCGCGTGCACGGCGGCGCCGTGCTGCGCAGTCGGCTCGACACATCGGTGCCCCAGGGGACAGCCGTTCCGGCGCCCCCGCGCTACCGGGTCGGCATGGTGGTGCCGTCTTTGGGCTACTACTGGCCGCACATCATCATCGGGGCCCGGGCTGCGTCGACCGACGTCGGCGTCCAGCTGGTGCTTCGCGGTGCAAGCTACTCTCCCGCCGACCAGCGCCGCCAGATCAGCTCGCTCGTAGACTCCGGCACACTGCACGGACTCATCGTCGCGACCGAGACCAAAGGGCCCGATGGGATCGCGCTGCTGCAATGGCTCGACGGCCTCCCCATCCCCGTCGTCCTGGCCGAGCGGCGGATACCGTCGTCACTCGCGCTCACGCGACTGGAATGGGTCACCACCGACCATGTGTTCGGTGGCGTCATCGCGGCTCATCATCTGGCCTCGCGCGGGCATCGACGTGTCGGAATCCTCGCCTCACCCGGATCGCCGACCTCGTGGCAGTTGCGCCGCGGATGGACCCGCGCGCTCGGGGAGCTCGGTCTCACCGGGACGTTCGATCTCGACATCTCACTGGATGCGCTCGAGGGCGGACTGCGGGAGCGAGCGGTCGACGAGTTGCTGCAGCGCTGCAGGGACACGGGCACCACAGCGGTGCTCATCCACTCCGACCCGCAAGCCGTCCTGCTGCAGCAGCAGGCGCGGGATCGCGGGTGGTCGATCCCCGACGATCTCGCTGTGCTCGCCTACGACGACGAGGTCGCCGAGAACGCTGAACCCTCGATCAGCGCCTTGCGACCTCCCAAGCAACAGGTGGGGCGCCTCGCGGTCGAGACCATGGTGGGACGCCTCACCGACGGCAGACGGAGGCCGGTGCAGCGCATGTACCTGCTGCCCGAGCTCCGGATGCGGGATTCAACCGCATCTTCGCTGGTCAGCCGAACTCCAACTCACGCTCCCACGGCAGATCCGCCCCGGCCCGCGAGACCGTGATGGCGGCGGCGCGGGCCGCCGCCTGCCCGATCTCCTCGAGGTCGTCACGCCGCAGGCCGGCGCTTCCGTGCTGGAGCAGCGAGTGGATCAGCGAGGCCATGAAGGTGTCGCCGGCGCCGATCGTGTCGACCGCCTCGATCGTGACAGCCGGGACCCGGACGCGCCCGCCGCGGGTGGCCATGATGGCGCCCGCCGATCCGAGGGTCATCACGACCAGGCGCGGCCCGAGCCCCAGGATCGCATCGACAGCGGCCTCGACGGAGACGCCCGGATACAGCCACAACGCGTCCTGATCGCTCAGCTTCACGACCGTCGACAGGTGCGCGATCGCCTCGAAGGTCGCGACGGTCGCCGCATGCTCTCCCACGAGGTCCGGCCGGATGTTCGGATCGAACGTGATCTCCGCGGCATCCGTCTGCTGCAGCGCCCGCAAGACAGACGAGGCTCCCGGCGCCATGAAGGCGGCGATCGATCCGGTGTGGACGATCCGCGCGGAGGTCACCGGTGGCTCGAAAGGGCCCCAGTGAACGTCGAACGTGTACGCGGCGTGGCCGTCCGAGTCGATCTGCGCTGCCGCGACCGAGGTGGCCGCGCCGACCAGTGACTCCGGCAGCACGTCGACTCCGGATGCCCGCAGGTGCTCGATGATCGCGTTGCCTCGGGCGTCGTCGGCCACCTGGGTGAGCAGCGACACCGAGACGCCGCGACGGCCGAGCCCGAGGGCGACGTTGGCGGGACTTCCTCCCACGTGCTCGGCCGCCACGGTCCCGTCGTCGACGACGTCGATGAGCGCCTCGCCGATCACGAGCACATCGCACCGCGCAGCGGGGGGACCGTCCGCGCTCATCGCGTGACCGGGGTGAGGAAGTGCAGGTCGCTCCCCGCGCCCTCGATGTGCTCCACGAGCACCTCATTGAACGCGCGCCCCGACTCGGCCCCGAGGTGGGCCTCGAATGCTGCGCGGTCCCGGTAGATCTCGAACACGAAGAACCGGGTCGGCTCCTCCTGCCGGCGGTAGATGTCGAAGCGGACGTTGCCGGGCTCGGCGCGCACGCTCTCGGCGTAGCCGGTGATGAGCTCCGCGACCACGGCGACCGAATCCGCCCGCGCGGTGAACTCGGCGTAGAGGACGACGGACTCGGCCGCCGCACCACCTTCCTGAGACGCGGTCATGCCTGTGCCGCGCCGGTCATGATGGCGACCGCGTCGGTCATGCTGTGGGACTGCGGGGTGATGGTCGCCGCCCGCTTTCCCGAGGCGCTGGATGTGGATGCGGTCGGCGACCTGGAACACGTGCGGCATGTTGTGCGAGATGAGGATGACGGGCACGCCCTGCTCGCGCAGTCGCGAGATCAGTTCGAGCACCTGGTTCGACTCGCGCACGCCGAGAGCCGCCGTGGGCTCGTCGAGGACGACGACCTTCGAGCCGAACGCCGCGGCACGCGCGACGGCGACCGCCTGGCGCTGACCGCCCGACAGGTTCTCGACCGCGACACTCACGTCCTGGAGGGTCGAGATGCCGAGCTTCTGCACCTGGTCCCGTGCCTCCTGGCGCATGCCCGACCTGTCCAGCGCCCGGAAGACCGAGCCCGCGATCCCGGGCTTGCGCCGTTCGCGCCCGAGGAAGAGGTTGGCCGCGACATCCAGTGCGGGCGAGACGGCGAGGTTCTGGTACACGGTCTCGATGCCGGCCGCGCGGGCGTCCTGCGGGCGCTTGAAGTGGACTTCCTCGCCGTCGAGCAGCAGCGTGCCCTCGTCTGGGATGTAGGCGCCCGTCAGGCACTTCACGAGAGTGGACTTTCCCGCACCGTTGTCGCCGATGATCGCGAGGACCTCCCCGGCGTGCAGCTGGAGGCTGACGCCGTCGAGTCCGACGACGCGACCGAACGTCTTCACCAGGCGCCGTGCTTCGAGAACCGGCGTCTGCGACGGAGTGGGCGCCGGGGTGACGGCGTCTTCGATGAGGCTCACTTGCGTACCTTTCTGATCCACTGATCGACCGCGACGGCGACGATGACCAGGATGCCGATGGCCAGGGTCTGATAGAGACCGTCGACGCCCGCGAGGAAGAGTCCGTTGCGGAAGACGCCGACGATGATGGCGCCCAGCAGGGTGCCCCAGATCAGTCCGCGCCCGCCGAAGAGGGATGTGCCGCCGATGACGACGGCGGTGATGGAGTCGAGGTTGAGGTCCGCGCCCGCGTTGGGGCTGGCCGCTCCCGATCGTCCGATCTGGATCCACGCCGCCACGGCGAGCACGGCTCCCGCGGCGATGTAGACGCTCATGAGCACGCGCCCGGTCGAGATGCCGGCCAGACGCGCCGACTCGGCATCGTCGCCCACCGCGTAGACGTGGCGTCCCCAGGCGGTCCGACCCAGGATGTACGCGACGATGGCGTAGAGGACGAGCATGATGATCACGCCGACGGTGAGCCTCACGTCTCCGATGGGGATCGCCGTCCCGGTCCACGTGAGAAGCTCCGGCATCTCGGCCCGCCGGATCGTCTGCCCGCCACTGTAGAGAAGCGTGAGCGCGACGAAGACGTTGAATGTTCCGAGCGTGGCGATGAACGGGGGCAGCTTGACCTTCGTGACGAGGAATCCGTTCAGCGCGCCGGCGGCGAGCGCGGCGAGCAGGCCGGCGAACAGCGCCAGCGGCGCCGGAAGCCCGTTGTGGTAGGCCGTCTGGGCCATGACCATCGACGCGAGGATCATCGCGGCGCCGACCGAGAGGTCGATGCCCGCGGTGAGGATGATGAGGGTCTGCGCGATGGCGACCGTGCCGACGACGGAGACCTGATCGAGGACGAGCGACAGGTTCGCGGGGGCGAAGAAGCGGGGGTTGATGCTGCCGAACACGATGATCGCGAGGACCAGCACGACGGCGGGGCTGATCGCGGGGTAGCGGTGGAGGACACCGCGGATGCGGTCCAGCGGTGTGCGCCGGTCGAGGAACTCGGCCGCGAGGTCGAGAGTCGAGGTGGGCGGTACGTGTTGTTGGGTCACAGGTTCACTTCCGTCGGTACGACGCGTCATCGCGCGTGCGGTGGGGTGAGGATGCCGCGACCGGCGGGGCCGGTGCGCGGCATCCTCATTCGAAAGGGGGGTGCTTACTCGCCGCCCCAGCAGATCTCTGCGGCTTCGGCCGTGTCGATGGACTCGACGCCGTCCACCGGAGTGTCGGTGACGAGGGCCACGCCGGTGTTGAAGAAGTCCAGTCCGTCGGACGTCTCGGGGGCGGTGCCGGTCTCGACCAGCTGGACGATCGCCTCCACGCCGAGCTCGGCCATCTTCACCGGATACTGCTGGCTGGTCGCGTCGATGATGCCGTCGGCGACCTGCCCGACGCCGGCGCAGCCGCCGTCGATCGAGACCACGATGACGTCCTCGGGGCTCTTGCCCGCGGCCTCGAGCGCCTGGTGCGCACCGTAGGCGGCGGGCTCGTTGATCGTGTAGACGACGTTGATGTCGGGGTTCTTCGCGAGGAGGTTCTCCATCGCTGTCCGGCCGCCGTCTTCGGCGCCCTGCGACGCTTCGTTGCCGACGATCGTGTAGTCGCCGCCCTGACCGCCGGAGTAGGTGCCGGTCGACTCCTCGTCGCCGTTCACGGTCTCGTCCGCGAGGTCGATGCCCATCCCGTCGAGGAAGCCCTGGTCGCGGTTGTAGTCGACGCTCACGACCTTGTCGTCGAAGAGATCGATGAGGCCGATCACGGCATCCTCTCCTCCGAGGGTCGCTGCGGTCCACTGGCCGATGTACTGCCCGGCGAGGTAGTTGTCGGTGGCGAACGTGATGTCCACCGCGTCAGCGGGATCCGGCACGGTGTCCAGCGCGATGACGAACAGACCCGCGTCGCGCGCCTTCTGCACGGCGTCGAGCACGGCAGGGCCGTTCGGCGTGATCAGGATGCCCGCGTCGCCCTTGGAGATCGCGGCCTCGATGGCCTGGATCTGAGTGTCTTCGTCGCCATCCTCCTTGCCGGCGGCGAGAGTCAGGTTCACGCCGTTCTCCTCGGCCGCGGCCTGAGCGCCTTCCTGCATCGCCACGAAGAAGGGGTTGGAGTTCGTCTTCACGATCAGCGACACACCGACGCCGTCGGCATCGGCATCCGCGGAGCCGCCTCCGGCTGCCCCGTTGCCCGCACATCCCGTGAGCCCCAGAACGGCCACAGCAGAAACCGCGGCGAACGTCAGCGCGGAGCGCTTCGCCTTCATGTGATTCCTCATTGAATTCCTCTCGGCAGGTCGTCGTCGACATGACAACGATGTCAGTTAAGGATTTAGTCCACTTGTTCGCTAGTGTCAAGTGCGACCAAGGAGCGAAACCAAACTGTGACATCGATGTCGAACTCACCGCGCGTGACCATGAAACAGGTCGCCGCTCTCGCCGGCGTGGGAATCAAGACCGTGTCCCGCGTGCTCAACAACGAGCCGAATGTGGCCCCCGAGACGGCCGACCGGGTGAACGCCGCGGTGCGCGCCCTCGATTACCACCTCGACCTCCAGGCCGGCAGCCTGCGCCGGATCGACGGACGCACCCGCACCCTCGGCCTTCTCGTGGGCAGCGTCGACAACCCGTTCTCGGGCGCGATCCACCGCGCCGTCGAAGACGCCGCCGTCGAGCGCGGAATCGCCGTGTTCGCGTCGAGCCTCGACGACGACCCGCGCCGAGAGGAGTCCGCCGTGCGGGCCTTCCTCCAGCGGCGCGTCGACGGGCTGGTCCTCACCACGGCGCGGCCCCGGCCCGACTACGTCACGACGCTCGGCGACCGCGGCGTCCCGGCGGTCTTCGTCGACCGGCGGCCGATCGATGTCGACCTCGACAGCGTGACCAGCGACAACCGCGAGGGCGCGGCCAAGGCGACGGCGCACCTGATCGCCCGGGGTCATCGGCGCATCGCACTGCTCGCCGACCGCAGCGACCTGCAAACCGCCCACGAGCGCCGGGAAGGGTTCCTCGAGGCGATCGGTCGGGCCGGGATCCCGACATCCGAGACCGTCACCGTGATGGACCTGCACGACGCGGCCTCCGCGGAGCAGGCGACAGCACGCCTGCTCGCCGGCCCCGACCGACCGACGGCCGTCTTCAGCGCGCAGAACCTCGTGACAGTGGGCGCCGTGCACGCCCTGCGGGCCGCCGCCCTCCAGCACACGGTCGCCCTCGTCGGCTTCGACGACATTCCCCTCGCCGACCTCCTCGAGCCCGGCGTGACCGTCGTGGCCCAGCATCCCTACGAGATCGGCCGGGTCGCCGTCGAGCACGTGTTCGCGCGGCTCGAAGGCGACTCCGGTCCGGCTCGCCACACCGTGATCCCCACCACGCTCATTCCGCGCGGCAGCGGGGAGATCACCCCCTCCTAGGCCGCTCGCCCGGAGTGCCATCGTTGTCGGCATCCCGCCCCGGCCCTTGCATTGTCCGCTGGACAGTGTCTAGCATCGCTCCCGTCCGCATGACATCGATGTCAGACGCTGCGACGAGCAGCCACGCACAAAGGAGAGCGAGTGAAGGACTCGACGAGGACGCACGGCCGCAGGGCCGAGATGCGTTCAGGAACGAACAAGCGCGCGGCCGTGGCAGTCGCCGCGACCGTGGCCCTCATCACGACGATGGGGATGACCGCACCGGCAGCGTCCGCGGAGATGCCGCCGGGTGATGAGGCCTATCGCCCGCTGGTGCACTTCTCGCCCGAGAAGAACTGGATGAACGACCCCAACGGGCTCGTCTACGCAGACGGGGTGTACCACCTCTACTTCCAGCACAACCCCAGCGGCACCCGGTGGGGAAACATGAGCTGGGGCCACGCGACCAGCACCGACCTGCTCACGTGGACCGAGCAGCCGATCGCGATCCCGCAGACGCTCAACGAGCAGGGCCAGGCGATCGAGAGCATCTTCTCGGGGTCCGTGGTGATCGACGAGAACAACACCTCCGGCTTCGGCGTCGGCGGCGAGCCACCGCTGGTCGCGATCTACACGAGCGCGTACGAGGCGGCTCACCCGACGCTGGCCGGTCGCCAGGCGCAGTCCCTGGCGTACAGCCACGACGGCGGCTACACGTGGCAGAAGTACGAGAACAATCCGGTCCTCGACCGCGGGTCGGCGAACTTCCGCGATCCGAAGGTCTTCTGGTACGACGGCCCGGCCGGCCAGTACTGGGTCATGGCAGCCGTCGAGGCGACGGAGCACAAGGTCGTCCTGTACAAGAGCGCCGACCTGCGCGACTGGGAGCACCTGTCCGACTTCGGCCCCGCCAACTCGACGAGCGGCATCTGGGAGTGCCCCGACCTGTTCGAGCTGCCCGTGGACGGCGACCCGGACAACACCAAGTGGGTCATGGTCGTCAACCTCAACCCCGGCGCGGTCGCCGGAGGCAGTGGCGGGCAGTACTTCGTCGGGGAGTTCGACGGGACCACTTTCACGAGCGAGAGCACGGAGGGCGCTGAGGATCTTCCCGAGGGCGAACTCCTCGCAGGATTCGACAACGGCTCGTTCGATGGCTGGACCGTCTCCAACGAACCGGGCAACCACCTGAACGGACCGTGGGGTCTCGAGCCCGCGCCGGGCACGCTGCCGGGCCAGAACACGGTCACCGGCTACGTCGGCGCCGGCCTGGTGAACGGCTTCCGTGACTTCGACTGGCCGATCGGATCCCTCGAGTCGCCGGCGTTCACCGTCTCGGACGACTACGTGAACCTGCTCGTCGGCGGAGGCCGGCACCCTCACGTGCCGGGAGCCCAACTCACCAACGATCCGCCCGCGGGCACCACGGTCTTCGATTTCGAGCTGCCCGACGGGCAGAGCCTGGCCGACTCGGGTTGGCAGATCACCGGCGACTTCGCCATCGATCCGGCGCGCAATCCCTCGACCAACGGGGGCGACAACTACCTCGGCGCCAAGCGGCTGAACACCTGGGAAGGCGGTCCTCGCGGAGACGACAACGTCGGTGAACTGCTCTCCCCCGCGTTCACGCTCGACGGCGACGTCGTCTCGTTCCTCATCGGCGGAGGCAAGCGCACCGACGGGACGCTCCAGGCCGAGCTGGTCGTCGACGGCACCGTCGTCAGGACGGAGACCGGACCCGAGTCCGGTGCGCTGAACTGGGCGTCGTGGGACGTGTCCGAGTTCGCGGGCGAGCAGGCGCAGATCCGCATCCGTGACGAGGCGACCGGCGGGTGGGGCCACCTCACCTTCGACCACGTGGTCGTCGGTGATGTCGAGGCCAAGCTGCGCAGCGACGAGACGTCGGTGAACCTCATGGTCGATGGCGAGGTCGTCCGGTCCGCCACCGGCTCGAACAGCGAGCACCTCGACTGGACCAGCTGGGACGTGCGGGAGTTCGCCGGGCAGGAGGCGACCATCCGTGTCGTCGACAACAACCGCGGCGGGTGGGGGCACATCCTGGTCGACCAGGTGATGACATCGGATGCCGCGGCCCCGACCCGCCTGGAGAGCTATGACTGGCTCGACTGGGGCCGGGACTACTACGCGACCGTCTCGTACTTCGGCACCCCGGACAGCACGACGCGCATCATGCAGGGCTGGATGAACAACTGGGACTACGCGAACGACATCCCCACGTCGTCCTGGCGCAGCTCGATGACACTGCCCCGCGAGGTCACGCTGACCGACACGGCCGAGGGGCCCCGGCTCACGCAGAAGGTCGTCACGCAGATCGACGCGCAGCTGCAGACCGATGCCGCGCAGACCCGATCCGACGTCGCCGTGACCGGCGACACCGCGCTCGAGCTGGCGGGTGAGGTCGTCAAGATCGACCTCACGCTGCAGCCCGGCGACGCCGACCGCGCGGGCATCGTCGTCTTCGGCGACGACGAGTCGGGCACCCGCATCGGCTACGACGCGAACACCGAACGCGTCTTCGTCGATCGACGCGACTCCGGGAACGTCGACTTTCACCCTGCCTTCGCCTCCGTCCAGGACGCGCCCGTGGCGCTGAACGATGACGGGACCGTCACGCTCGAGCTGTATCTCGACCGGGCATCGGTGGAGCTGTTCGCCGCCGATGGCCGCGTCACGATCACGGACCAGGTCTTCCCGAACGCCGGGGCGGACGCGATCACGGCATGGTCCGAGGGCGGCACCGCGGTGATCCCGTCGATCACCGTCACTCCGATCACGCCGACGATGTGGAAGGTCCCGGCACCGGTCGAAGTGCCGGGCGCTCCCACCGAGGTCACCGCGACGGCCATTACCGGCGGAGCGACAGTGGCCTGGACCGCGCCGGCGGAGGACGGCGGCGCACCGGTCACCGAGTACCGGGTCTACCGTGAGGGCGTCGATGCGCCCGTCGCTGCAGCCTCGACGACGTCGGCCGCGGTCACCGGCCTGGCGCCGGGAACGAGCGCCCGGTTCGCCGTCAGCGCCGTCAACAGCGCCGGGGAGGGACCGAGGTCCGAATGGAGCGCGGCAGTCGTCGTGCCCGACGGCGCCGCCTTCGCTCCCGCCAAGGGCGTGCTGTCACATGACAACAGGTGGGACACCGGGCTGGCGGACGGCGACTACACGGTCACCATGAACCTGTGGTGGGGCCAGAACGCGACGGAGTTCCGACTGTTCGAGAACGGCGCTCTGATCGCGACGGTGCCGCTGCCGTACGGCGGGTTCTCCGCTCAGCAGGCCCGCGTTCCGGTGGCAGGCAAGCCGAACGGCACGTACGCGTACACCGGCGAGCTCGTGAACTCGAAGGGCGTCACGGCGACGACGAGACTCAAGGTGAAGGTGACCGATGCCTCTCCGGCGAAGCCCATCCTGAGCCATGACAACCACGACGGCGACGGCGCCTTCAGCCTCACCGCCAACCTCTGGTGGGGCACCAACGCGACGTCCTACCGGTTCTTGGAGGGCGACGTCGTGATCGGCGAAGGCGTCCTGACGGCGAACACCCCCGGACCGCAGAGCGCGCGTCTGAGCGTCGCCGATGCCGCCAGGGGCAAGCACGTCTATCGCGTGGAGTTCATCAACGCAGCCGGCTCGACGATCAGCCAGCCGGTCACCGTGGCCGTCCGGCGCTAGGCGAGCGCGACAGCGGAGGGGTGCGAGTTCGCTCGCACCCCTCCGCCGAGTTTCACCCGTGGATCAGCCGCAGCTCTTGGCGCCGTACGCGGCCACCAGTTCGGTCGTCAGCGCCGGCCCGCTCGCCGAGGTCGCGGTCACCGCGACTTCTCCGGCCGGAATCCCTGGCGTGCGCGTCGTGAAGGCCTTCACGGCCTTCTTGCCGGGCGACACCGGACCCACCGTCGGTCGATCCGTACGGCACCGGTCACGGCGAACCGGACCGGCACCTCGCCGGAGTTGGTGACGCCGACCGTGACCACGACCTTGCCGGCCACGCAGCGCGTGGTCGCCACAGCGGCGACGTCGAGCTCGGGAGCGGCGACGAAGTCCAGCGTGTAGACCCGCGAGGTGCCGTCGACAGCGGTCACGGTGACGGATGCCTCACCCTCGGGCCCCTCGGACTGCACGACGGCGACCGTCGCATCGCCGTCCACGGGCACGGCGGCGACGACGGGCGCGGCATCCGATCCCCACGGCACGGTGTACGCGGTCGTCGCGCCCGCGAAACCGTCGAGGTCGAGGCCGTCCAGGGTCACCCGGGCGAGGTCGGCCACGCTCGACGCGGACGCGGCGGCGGCGAAGATCTCGACCTCCGACACGATCATGTGCGTGTTGTCCCGTGCGGTGAGCACGAGCCGCACGTCGTCGGCGACCACGCCGCCGAGCGGCACGTCGACGACCGGGGCGGTGCCGTCCGCGGGGACCGGGACCGCGATGGTGTCCGACGGGGTCCACGCGCCCGTTCCCATCCGGTGCTCGACGCGCATCGACTGCGGCCAGCTGCTGCTCGACCCGTCCTTGTAGAAGTACGCCGTCACGTGCGACACGGTCTCGCGCCCGGCGAGGTCATAGGTCAGGGTGTCCTGGAGATTCTTCGTGCCCGACCGCCAATTCGACCAGCCCTTGTCGGTGCGCAGGCCGTTCTTCGTCCGATCGACGGAGTACGACGCGCTCTCGGTGAAGGTCGCCGTCGCTGCGCTCTGCGGCGCGACGTTCGCCTCGCCGCCTGCCGTGACGATGACCCACAGCCGCGCCGCGACGCCCGCGCCGCCCGACCCGTCGGACGCGGTGCCCGGCACCGACACGACCCCCGGGGCCGTGAACGACGCGTCGCTCACACCGGACCAGTCCCAGGTGACCTCGAGCGGGAACCTCTGCGGCGCCGTTCCCACCTGTCCCGGGACGGATGCCGGAGCCTGCGCCTGCACGCGGGCCAGGCCCGCACCGGAGAACGTGGTGGTCGAGACCGGGTCCGTCGCCGTGAACGAGCCGACGACGACGCGAGCCTCGGCCTCGAACGGCGCACCGAAGACGTCCTCGCCCGCGCCCGGCACCGTCACGGTTCCCGCGGTGTCCCAGCTCACGCCGGAGAGGTCCCACTCCACGTCGGCGGGTCTCTGGACCCCGCCCTCGTAGACGACGGTCACCTGCCCGGGCAGCTGCGGCGCCACCCCGACGCGCGTCGTGGCGTCCACGACGCGCACGTCCTGGATGGCGGTGCCGGCGATCGTCCACCGCTGGTTGCCGCCGTTGTTCGAGGTCCACGTGCCGACCCCGGCGCCGTCGGCCGAGCTCTGGCCGTTCACGTCGAGCACACGCTCGGCCGAGGCGCTCAGCAGCGAGAAGGACGTGCCGTCCGTGGTCGAGAGCACCCACTGCAGGGCCGGATCGGATGCCGCGGCCGACGCGTCGGCGTCGACCAGCACCGTGCTCGTGCCCGAGACCCCGAGCAGACGTCCGTCGCCGTTCTCGAGGGCGAAGCGGTGCCGATCGGTTCCCGCGCCCGAAAGGGTGCGGACGGTCCAGCCCTGGGTGCGCGCCGCCTCGGCGGTGGTGCCACTGGTGCGGATGACCAGCCCGGCGGGGTCGGCGGCGAGGGCCTTGCCGCTCTGCACGCCGAGCAGCTGATAGGTCTTTCCGTCCTCGAGGGCCGGCGCCTTCGCCGAGACGCCGGAGACGCCCTCGACGACGAGCGTCGTCACCGACTTGGCCGGCACGCTCACGACGGCGGTGCGGGACGCGGCATCCACCGCCACCGCCTGTCCTTCCACGAGCGCGTTCGCCGTCACGTCATCTGCGGGGGACTGCGTCGTGACGATGGGCGTCACCGTGGCACCGGGGGCGATCTGTCCGAAGCCCGACAGGTCGACGGTGATGTCGCGGGCGCTGGTCTCGGTGTTGACGTGCACCAGGGTGAGGCCCTCACCGTCCGCCCGCAGGGCGGCGGTGGTCTGGGTGTTGTCGGTCGGGATCAGCGAGTCGCCCGGCTGGATGTAATGCGTGAAGTTGCGGACGGTGTTGAACTTCGCGTTGGTCTGCACCTGGCACGAGGGGTCGGCCTCGCCGTCGGCGATCCGCCGCAGCGAGTCGCCGTCGGCGTTGCAGTCGAAGTCGATGAAGACGCTCCCCCAGTTGAGGTCCTCGACCTTCTCCATGTTGTAGAGGTCCTCGACGGGCTGCCAGAACACCCAGGCGCTCGGCTCCAGCTCGCGCAGGTCGTCGACGATGCGGCCGGCCATGCCGAGGCCGTTCTCGATGTTCGTCAGGTTGAAGCCGGTGCCGTCCCAGTCGCCCTCGACTTCGCTCATCCACAGCGGCTTGTCCGACGCCTTGGCGATGTCGCGGGCGACGAGCCGGTCGCCCGTGCCGTAGGTGTGGACGTTGAGCTGATCGACGATGCCCTTGGACTCCGCCGACCACGCGTTCCAGTTCTGGGTGAAGATGCTCGGGTTCGTCTCGTCCATGGCCGAGATGGCGACGTCGGTGACGGCATCCGGCTCGGTCAGCCTCGCCTCGAGAGCCTTGATCATCAGGTCCTGACGCTGCGGCCCGATGTGCGCGCCCTCCTGGCGGCTCGCGGTGGTCGGCCAGCCGTTCGCGCCGATGCGCGTGGACCAGTACGAGGTGTTCGGCTCGTTGAACGGGTCGAGGGTGTCGAACTCGATGCCGTGCGCCTCCTCGAGCTCTTCGACGACTGTCACCAGATAGTCGGCGAAGTCGTCCATGTCGTCGGCCGCGAGCTGCTCGGCGGACCCGTCGTTGATCCCGCCCGAGACGTAGCCGCTCTCGGTGAGGAAGTACGGCGGCGAGTTGCTGAACGCCTCCCACTTGGTGACCTTGCCCTTGAGCGCATCGATCCACCACCGCTGCGTCGCATCCGCGCTGAAGTCGTAGTGCGCGGGGTCATCTCCGTTCCACGCCGCTTCGTACCGCGCACGATCGGCGTACTCGGACGTGACCGGACCCTCGGCGTCGGACGCCGCGAGCTCGGGGTTCCACCATCCCTCGACGGCGCCGCCGGGCCGGAGGTAGGACGGCACGTCCGTCGCGTTGCCGCCGCCGATGTTGTAGCGCGCGATGTTGAGGTTCAGTCCCTCCTCGCCGAACACCCTGTCGAAGAGCGCCTGGCGAACGTCGGCCGGGTAGCCGCCCGTCGCATTCGCGAACCAGACCAGGCTCGTCCCCCAGCCCTCGAAAGGTGCGGAGGCGTAGGCGGGGTTGGGCGTGATGCGGACGGGAACGCCGGCGGCGTGCGCGGTGGCGGGAACCGCGACCAGGGCCGCGCCGGCGAGGGCGAGGGCTGCAGTGGCGGAGAGGGCTCGAGAGGCTGACTTCATCGTCGTTCCGATCTTGGCGGGCGCGTCGTCGCGGGGGCAGCGGAATGTTTACGCAAACAGTTACCGCGAACAGAAGCGTAGCCCCGACGAGTGCGCGCTGGCAAGACCTAGGACGCGATCACTCCGGGAGACGGCTTCGTGCCCGGGGCAACCGCCTGCCCCGGGCACGAATGTGTGTCAGCGCGTCAGCAGGTGACCCCGTCGTAGGCGACGGCGTACTCCCGCGTCACGGTCTCACCCTCGACCACCGCGGTCGCGACGACCGCGACGGTCCCCGCCTCCACCGTCGCGCGTCGCGTGGTGAAGGCGTGCGCCGAGCGCTTGCCGGGGTCGATCGAGGCGACGGTCTTCGCGCCGTACGGCGTCTGCACCGCCAGACCGACCGGCATGTCGCTGTCGTTCGTCGCCGAGACGACCAGCGTCACCTTGCCCGCGACGCAACGACCGGTGACCGCGAACGCGACATCGATCGCCGGGGCGCGTCGACCGCGGCCCAGGCCTGGAACTCGAGGATTCCGCTCGAGCCCCCGCCGCTCGCCGTGCCCCACGCCTGCATGACGGCGCGCAGCTTGGTGGTGGTGACCGCGGCGAACGCGACCTCGTTGATCGTCGTCGACGAACGCTCGTAGGCTCCGTCGGCGGCGACATCCACCCACTGCCCGGTCGCCAGGTCGACGTACTGGAGCTTCCACTCCTTCGGCGGGATCATGCCCGCGTTGGCGGTGTCGGCGGAGTCGCGGAAGAACAGCACCCCGGCCCGATCGACGGTGACGACACGGTCCCACTCGAGCTGGACCCACTGCTCGCCGACGTTCGGCCAGGTGCCCCACGAGGCGCCGGTCAGCGACTCGTCGTTGACCGCGGTCACCGAGTTCCAGCCCGAGGTGTACGAGGCGGTGGGGGTCGCGATCGGAGCGATGTTGCCCTCGAGGGGAGCGGTCGACGACAGCGGCACCGACACGGTGGACAGCGCCGAGACGTTGCCTGCGGCATCCTTCGATCGCAGGTACACGACGTGCCGCTGCTCGTCCATCGCCACGGGGGCGGTGTAGGCCTGCCACCCTGTCGGCGCGTCGATCGCGAACTCGATGCCCGTGATTCCCGAGCCCGCGTCGGCGGCGGTGGCGCTCACGGTGCGTGCGGCGACGTCGAACGTCCCCGTGACGTTCGGCTTGGTCGCATCGATGCGGACGGTGAGGGATGCCTCGGCCGATGTGTTGCCGGCGGCATCCGTCGCCCGTGCCCTGACCGCGTGCGAGCCGTCGCCCGTCACAGCGGCCTCGGCGAAGCGGACGTTGTCGGTGGCCTGCCAGGCGCCGCCGTCGACAGCGACCTCGATGCGCGTGCGCACATCGCGGTCATCGGTCGCGGTAGCCCGCGCCGTCACCGACGAGAGGTACCACCCGTTCGCTCCCTCGACCCCGGTCGCTGCGAGCGCGACCTCGGGCGCCCCGGCGTCGCGCGTCTCACCGAAGACCTGCAGCTCGCTCAGTCCGAGGGCAGCCGAGGTCGTCCCGTCGGACTGGGCGGTGAGCACGGCACGGATGCCGGTGGCCTCGACCGCGTCGAACGTCACGGCGTTGGGTGCCCCTCGCTCGCTCGGATAGCCGCTCGCGCCGGCGACGTCCTGCCACTCGTCGTCGACGAGCGCCTGCACGGTCCACGACTCGGGCACCGCAGTGCCCTCGCCGGCGCCCGGCCCGGCGACGTCGCTCCAGAAGTGCGCGGTGACGCCGTCGACCCGCACGGGCTCGGCCCACGTGTAGCCGGCCCAGTCGGTGTCGGCCTCGCCTGCCGACCGCCACACCGGATGCTCGGCCCCGGTGTACGCGATCGCGCCGTCGTTCAGCGCATCCGTCGACGATCCGACCGCAGTGGACTCGGCGCCGGCCTCACCGGTCAGCGCCAGGTTGGCACGCCACGGGCTCTCGCCGAGGACGGTCACCGTGGCCGTCGCACGGCCGCCGGCGTAGCCCTCGACGAAGCCGCCGACGGTGAACTCACCCGCTGCCGCGAAGTCCGCCGGGTCCACGGCATCCCAGCGCACGGGCGCGGCCACGGACTCGGCGCCGTACTGCAGCGCCACCGTCTCGGGCAGCTCGGGCGCGGTGCCGACCACGGTCTGCGCCTCGACGGGCGCGACGGCGTCGGGCTGTGCCGCGTGCACCTCCCACTCCTCGACGGCGAGCGCCGAGTACTGCGGAGGCGTCGCCGAGTTCGGCGAGGCGTTGAGTACGGCGCGCAGCCGCGTGGTCGTCACGGCGCCGAAGGTCACCTGGTGCACGGCGGTGGTCGTCGTCGGGTAGCCGCTCGGGTTCGGGACGTCCTTCCAGAGCCCGGCGTCCCAGTACTGCAGCACCCACGACGACGGGTCCGAGACGCCGTTGCCGGTGCCGGGCGCGACGTCGCGCCAGAACTTGATGCGGGCACGGTCCACGCGCACCGGGGCGTCCCAGTCGTACTGGATCCACTGCTGCGCCGGGCGTGTGCCGGTCCAGCTGCCCCACATGTCCGGCGGCAGCGGGTTGGGACGGATGATCTCGTCGTTCAGTGACTTGATCCAGTACTGCGTCGGGATCGGCTCGTTCGAGGCGGATGCCGTCGCCCACGGTGCGACGTTCGACCGCGGCGTCAGATTCAGTCCCCGGTCGGGGGTCGTCACGACGGGCTTGATGCGGGCGGGCGTCTGGGTGTCGTCCCACTCGAGCGCGTCGATGGCGACCGAGCGGCGGAAGTGGTTTCCGCCGACCGCGTCGGCCGTGTGGTACGCCATGTACCACTCGCCCTGGAACTCGGCGATGGCCGGGTGGCTCGTCGTCGACGAGACCGGCGCGAGGATGCGTGCCGCGGTACGTCCACGGGCCGAGCGGGCTCGAGGCCGTCGAGTACGCGATGCACGCGTGGTAGTTCGCGGGCGTGCAGGTGCTGGTCGGGCCCGCGTTGTTCCCGGCGTAGGCCAGGTAGTAGGTGTCGTTGCGCTCGAAGAGCCACGGAGCCTCGAAGAAGCCGGTGATGCCGCCCGAGATGGTGGCAGGCGTGCCGACGCGGGTCTTCATGTCGGCCTGCAGCTCGGTGGCCATGAGCCGGCTGAAGCTGCCCCAGTACATCCACACCTTGCCGTCGTCGACGAGCACCGTCGGGTCGATGTTGTGGGCGTCGTTGCCCAGGATCGTCTGCGACACGATGGGTCCGCCGGCGTGGTCGGTCCACGGCCCCAAGGCGGTGTCGGAGACGGCGACGCCGATGCCGAACTTGTCGGGAGCGGTGCTCGCGGCCTCGTGCACCGGCACGTACCAGTAGAAGCGGCCGTCGACGCCCTTCACGACCTGACCGGCGTACGCGCGGCCGGGCGTCGCCCAGTCGAAGACGGTCTCGGGGCGCATGAGCGACGGGTGGTGCTGCCACGCGCCCGCCGGCGACGTCTGTGGTCGAGAACGCCTGCCACTCGTTCATGATGAAGTCGTTCGTGGTGGCGCCCGCCTCGTCGCGGCCGGCGTGGATGTAGAGGGTGTCGCCGTCGGCGAGCAGGCTGGGGTCGGCGGAGTACACCGATCCGTCGCCGATGATGGGGTTCTGCGTCGCCGCGGCGGCCGGCGACAGCGGCACGAGCGACACGATCAGCGCCCCCACGGCCGCGGCCGCCAGAGCGGCGACGCTCCTCTTCGTTCTCAAGACCACGGTGTCCTCGTTCCTGGTGCGGGTTCTGGGTGAAAAGTCATGCGGATGCCCCGCGCCGGCGGCGCAGGATCAAGAAGGTGACGACGCCCGCCAGCCCGAGGGCTGCCGCGACGGCGATGCCGGCGACCACGGGGGTCGTGAGCTGCGATGCCGGCGCTTCATCGGCGATCGGCGCAGCCTCGGGCTCGTCCGCTGCGCCCGTGGTGTCGCCGGCGCTGCTGAGCGAGCTCGAGATCTGCTCGCCACCGGAGGTGGCGGTGAACTCGACCGAGCCGGCGTCGGTGCCCAGCGGCAGCGCGACGAGGGTGGTGCCGGTGCCGTCCTCGCCGATGGTCACGGTGCCGACGACGGTCTCGGGCGACGCGATCGCGACCTCCCATACCCCGCCTGCCTCGGCGCCGACGATCGTCACCGGGATCGGGTCGCCGACGGCGGCCTGGCGCACCCCGACGTGCAGCGCCGGCTGGGTCGCGGCATCCGTCGTCTGAAGAACAGCGGATGCCGGAGCCCCGGCGTACGCGGGAGGCGGCGACCGGTGCGAGCGCGAGGCCCGCGGCGATCGCGAGCGCGGCGGCCGTGGCACGGCGCCGACCCGATGACGGGGTCATGTCATGTCCCTTCGAGAGAAGTGAGGGGAGCGCCGGCGCGAGGCCGGCGCTCCCCCGTCGATCAGCAGGTGAAGGCGCCGTGGTCGGCGACCGACTCCTCGGTCACCGGTTCGCCGTCGACGTCACCGGTGACGGCGACCCCGAACGATCCGGCCGGCACGTTCTTCACTCGGGTGGTGAACGCCGCCGAGGCCTTGGCCCCGGGCTGGATCACCGCGAACGTCTTCGAGCCGTAGGCCGAGGTCAGCACGACCTTGACCGGCTCGTCGCCGTTGTTGGTGACGGTGGCGACGAGCGTCGACTTGCCGGCGACGCACCTGTTGGCGATGGTGGTCTCGACGTCGAACTGCGCCGATGCTCCGGCGACCTCGAAGACCTGCCACTCCTTGATGCCCAGGCTGCCCTGGCCCTCGGTGGTGCCCTTCGCGTCGAGGACCAGCCGGAGGCCGGTGGTCGTGACGGGCTCGAAGGTCACCGTGTTGAAGGTGTCCACCGCGACGCCGTACGCCGACGCGGCCACGACATCGACCCACGCGCCGGCAGCGTCGCGGTACTGCGCCTTCCACGACTCCGGCACCGCGATGCCCGCACCGCCGGCGTCGAGGTTGCTGATGAAGTACGCCCCGAGCTCGCCGACCGTGACCGGCTCGGTCCAGTCGTACTGCACCCACTGGTCGGTGATCTGCGGCCAGGCACCCCACACGTTGACGTTGTCGTTCGGGTTCACGTCGCCCGACGAGGTGGGAGCCACATCGTCGTTGAGACCGTCGACCGAGTTCCAGCCCGCAGTGAACGACGCCGTGGGTGTGGCCAGCAGCGCCATGTTGCGGCGGTGGTTCCCGTCCGTCTCCGGCACCTCGACGGCCTGGACCGCCGAGACGTTGCCGGCATTGTCGGTCGCCCGCAGGTGCACCGTCGTCGCCTCGAGACCGACCAGGATCGTGCCGGTGTAGGCCGTCCACTCCGAGGCGTCGTCGATGCGGAACTGCAGACCCGCGACGCCGGAACCGGCGTCTGCCGCCGTCGCCTTGACCGTCCGTGCGACCGGGTCCGCCACCGGCGTCAGGGCCGGAGCCGTGGCGTCGATCTTGAACGTCGTCTCGACGATCGCCGACACGTTGCCCGCGTCATCCGTCGCCCGAGCCCGCACGGTGTGGGTGCCGTCGCCGGTCACCGGAACCGCCGCCGTGTACGCCGTCCACGCTCCGCCGTCGATCGAGGTCTCGATCGCCGGGGTCGTGTCGCGGTTGTCGGTGGCCGAGGCCGTGACGGACACTGCGCCGGTGTGCCAGCCGCTCGCGGGAGCGGCCGGGGTGAATCCGATGCTCGCCACCGGAGCAGTGGTGTCGGGGCCTTCGCCGCCGCCCTCGCCGACCGTGACGGTCGCCGTGGCGGCTTTGACGCCCGCGATCGCGCTCTGCACCGCGCCGGCCACGGTGAACTCACCGTCGGTGGCGTAGTCCGCGGCATCCACGGCCTCCCACTGCACCGGCAGATCCTCACGCGACCCGTCGTTGTAGAGCACGCCGATCGTGGCCGGCAGCTGCGGGGCGACGCCGGTCGGCGTCTTGACCGCGGCCGTGTCGACCGAGTTGATCTGACCGGGAGCCGTCGCACGCACCCACACCGACGCCTTGGCAGGCACGGGCGAGCCCGCGACGATGCCGACGACGTCGAAGGTGCCCTCCGAGGCGACCTGCTCCTCGGTGATCGGACCCCACGCCACGAGCTCGGCCGACCGGCTGCCGTCCGCGAAGATCGCGTCGACCCGCTCGGGCAGCGTCGGGATGTCACCCACGCTCGTCCGCACGTCGATCGGCTCGATCGTCGCAGGGGCTTCGGCGAACACCCGCCACTCGCTCACGGCCACAGCGGCGTACGGGTCTGCACCCGTCCCCGGACCTGCCGCGCTCAGCACGAGCCGCAGCCGCGTCGTCGAGACGGCGTCGAACGTCGTGAGGTTGGTGGCTGTGCGGGCGATCGCCGTACTGGTCGGCGCCGGTCACATCCACCCACGTGGTGCCGTTCCAGTACTGCGCCTTCCACCCCTTCGGGATGTTGACGCCCGCGCCCGAGGCCGGGTTGGTCTGGTCGGCCCAGAATGCGACCTCGACGCTGTCGACGCGCACCGGTGTCGACCACGTGTACTGCAGCCAGCGGGTCGCCGGGCGTGCGCCCGACCACGTGCCCCACAGGTCGGTCTGCTGACCGCCCGAGTGCAGCACGCGCCCGTCGTTGACGGCGTTGACGTTGTTCCAGCCGGCCGTGTACTCGGCCGTCGGCGTGCGCACCGGGGGCGACGTTCGTGCCCTGGGTCGCCACCGAGCCGGTGACCGTCACGTCCTTGGCCGTGGTCAGCTCGCCATCGGTCGAGGTCAGCCGCAGCACGTACTCACCGGCCGCGGTGAAGCGGGCGATGGTCGACGGCGACGTCGGCGCGTCGAACAGCGCCAGTCCGCCGGACGGGGCAGAGACCACGCTCCACTCCGAGGTCAGCTCGCCCATGGGCAGTCCGTCGTCCTTCGCCGTGCCGACGAGGTCGGCCTGACCGGGGATCGCGACGCCGGGCTTGAGCCATGCGTCCACGAGCGGCGCCTGGTTCGTGCTCGGCGGCGCCTCGACGCCGGTGCGGAAGACCTGCACCTCCTTGACGCCGGTCTTGAAGCCGGCGGCGTGGGTCACCGTGAGCCGCACGGCGTCGCCGGTGACCTCGGGGAACTGGATGTGGTTCAGGTTGCCGCGCGGGTAGACGGGCGTCCGAGCCTGCGACGGCACCGGGTGCCACTCGCCACCCGAGCGGTACTCGACGGCGTACATCGACGGCTCTGCGTACCCGGCGACCGTGGCCGACGAGGACGTCTTGTAGAAGTACGCACGCACGTCGTCGAAGGTCTGCACCGAGCCCAGCTCGATGGTGAGCGAGTCCTTCGCGTTCGGCGATCCGGCCGTGCCCCAGAAGGGCTCGTTGATCGTGTTGCCGTTGACGGCTGCCGCAGGTGCACGGGTCGCCGCCGAGTGGGTGGCCGTCACTGCCTTGCCTGCGGCGAGGTTGACGCTGCCGGTGCTCTGGTCCGCGACATCCGCTCCTGCCTTGGCGAACAGATCGACGACGCGCGCGTCATTGCCGAAGCGCACGTCCTGCGGTGCCTGCACCGAGCTCGTGGTCGCGGTCGTGACCGTCAGACCGTCCTCGGCGGTGACCTCACCGGTCGCGGGGTCGTAGACGACCTTGCCGAGGCCGTCGACCGTGAACGCGAGCACGCCGTCGAGGAAGACCGAGTATCCCTCGGGCACGGCATCGCCGTAGTGGCGCGTCCCGCCGGGGGCGTCCCACGTGACCGTGAGGTCCTTGTCGCGGTAGCGGATGTTGTTCGCGGTGAAGTGATCCCAGTCGATGTCGATCGGGTCCAGCTCGATCTTCGCGTCGGTGCGCGGGCGCAGGCCCATCGCGTCCTCGATCATCGTGAAGTTGGTCGCGCCCAGGATCGTGTGGTGGATCCACGAGCGGTACCCGATGCGCTGCGGGTCGGCCGAGCCGTCGGACCAGAACTCGTTCTGGTCGGGCAGGCGGTTGTCGCCGCCGTTCTGGTAGTGCGCCCAGGCGTTCCAGTACAGGAGCTTCTTGTACCACTCCTCGTCGATCGCGTCGGTGGGGTAGTCGCGCAGCACGGAGCTGAGCATCCGGAACGTCACCGTCGAGTTGATGACCGAGAAGTTGTTGCTGCCCGGGTCTCCCTCGGCCGCCGCCTCGGCCTTGTCGGCCTGGTTCGCGGTGTAGAAGGGGAAGATCGGGTACTCCTTGTCGTCGGCGTACAGGCGCAGCGCGTCGACGTAGTCGTCGGCGTAGTCCGCGTCGCCCGGCTTCGGCATGAGGCCGACGGCGTAGGGGTAGTAGTTGTTGATCTCCTTCCACGGCACGTGCTCGCCGTTGTCGGCCATCGCGTGCTCGAGGAGGTTGCTCTCGGGGTTCCAGAGGACCTCGAGGATCTTGTCCTTCACGTTCTCGGCGAAGGCGTCCATCTCGTCGGCCTTGGCGGTGTTGCCCGCCACGCGGTACGCCTCGGCTGCGGCCTTGGCGTTGGAGTACAGGTACGCGTTCTCGGCGCGGTCCTGGTTGCCCGCGCGCCAGTCGAACGACACCGCATCGGCGTCGTTGCCCGTCATGGCGCCCCAGTTGTACTCGATGAGTCCGTTGTCGTTGCCGTCGTAGGCGTCGATGAGTCCCTCGACGTCGAACTCGGCGTACTCGGCCAGGTTCTCGGCGATCGCGGTCGGTCCGCCGTGCAGCTGGTACGAGCGCCACGCGGCCTCGGAGATGTACTGCGTGTAGCTGTTGGACCAGTTGGCCGGGTCGCCGGGGTTGTCGGTGAACTTGTAGCTCTTCGACGTCTCACCGGCCGACACCCACGGACCGTACGAGTAGATCGGGTCGCGGAAGTACTTGAGGTCGTCGATGAACATGCCCGTCGTCAGGACGATGGCGTTGTTGTAGCCGAGGACGCCCTCCATCGACGTGGGGAACTGGTAGTCGTTGCCCGGGATGTCGGCATCGAGGTAGTTGAACCGCATCAGCCACCAGCGGTAGTAGAGGGTCTTGTCGATGTTGTCTTCGGGGGTGTCCAGGTAGGGGATGTTGTCGGCCCACCACTGGTTGTACGCGGTGACGTGGGTCGAGTATGCGACCGCAGGAGTGGCGGCGCGGTACGCGTCGTAGTCGGAGCGGGATGCCGGGATCTCGCTGGTGACGAGACCGAGCTGCACCTTCGCGGTGGCCGAGCCGCCGGCCGGCACGCTGAGCGTGCGCGTGAGGGAACCGGCATCCGGTGCGAAGCCGTCGCCCGACAGGCGCGGGAAGATCGTGGTGAGATTGTTGAGCGCCGCGACGGTGCCGGTGAGCTCGTCGCCCTCGACCGTGGCCGCATAGGGCGAGGTCGCACGGAGCGTGACGGTCTGGGCCGCTCCCGTCGCCTTCACCTCGAGGTTCGTCACGAGCACGTTGGCGTCGGTGATGAACTTCGTCTGGACGATCTCGAGGCCGCTGGCCGCGTTGCGGTGGACGCTGCGCCAGTAGCTCGGAGTCTGCTTGCGCTGGGCGGTGTCCTCGGCAAGGACGACGTTCGCGCCGCCGACCTGGGCGGTGATCGTGTACCCGCCGCGGTTGTCGATCGACTCCCAGTAGGCCAGCTGGCCCTGGAACCCGAGGGTGCCCGGCGTATGGGTCTTCATGAACGCGGCGCGGCCGCGCGAGAAGAGCCACTGGTTGTTGTCGTCGAAGCTGCCCGCGGTGCCGGTGCGGGCCAGCATCGCGTCCATCCAGAAGTCCTTGGCGGGGCTGACGCCGGCGCCTGCGGCCAGGTCGGCGTCGAGGATCGACTGCAGCTGGCTGCCGGGCGTGTACGTCACCCCCGTACTCGGCACCGGGGTCGGGCTGCCCGTGAACGACGGGTAGCCGATATCGCTGTTGGCCGCGGCGGCCGGGGTGGTCACGAGCAGGCAGCTGCCCATGACGGCCGCGGCGCTGAGCAGCGCCACGGTGGTCCGCGTTCTGTTTCGGGTTGTCCAGTCCACGTCGCCTGTCCTCTCACGCACCGCTCTTCCGCGAGCGATGTCACACGTGATGTGGACGTTATCGGTAACAGAATCGACCCGCAACCCTTTTCGAAGTTTTCGAAAAGGGTGGCTCCGAAGGTCGAAAGATCGCGGAGATCCGGGTGCGTCAGGCGTCGAAAGCTATTCCGGGACCGTGCAGGTCGTCTGCGCCGCGGTCTGGCCGGCGATCTCGGACGGGAGGTCTACCCGCGTCTCGGGCGCGACAGGCTCGACCGGCGCCGCGCTCGCAGAACCGGACGGCGCCGGCTCGGGGTTCGTCGCCGGCGCGATCGGCTGGACCGCCTCGCCGGTGACCTCGACGCCGTAGCCCTGGCTGGCGTCGCCGGTCAGGGTCAGCGGCTGGTTCGCCTTG
The DNA here is from genome assembly GCA_963754635.1 of uncultured Actinomycetota bacterium. Lineage (GTDB taxonomy): Bacteria > Actinomycetota > Actinomycetes > Actinomycetales > Microbacteriaceae > Microbacterium. The sequence goes on from CAVWGM010000004.1 coordinate 49,719, forward strand.
AGCGCATCGAAGAGGACCTGCGCGGCATCCTTCATCGGAAGCACCCGGCTGGCGCCCTCACCCGAGGCGTAGCGCGTCGGGTACTGCACGAACACGATGTCCTCGTAGGGCACGTCCTTCACCGCCATCGCGATCTGCGCCATCAGCGTCGGGTTGGTCAGCGACTGGCTCAGCACCAGCTGCTCCTGCTGCACCTGACTGATCGCCGTGGTCGCGAGGTTCAGCAGCCGCCCGGGGTCGGCGAGCACCGCATCGGACTGCAGCTTGCGCACCATCGACGACATGAACTGCTGCTGGTTCGAGATGCGGCCGAGGTCCGAGCCGTCGCCGATGCCGTGGCGGACCCGCAGGAACTGCAGCGCCTGCACGCCCTGCAGCGTGTGCGTGCCGGCCGTCAGCGAGAGACCCGTATGCGTGTCGCTGATGTCGCCGGCGACGCACACATCGACGCCGCCGATCGCATCGGACATGTTGATCACGCCGGTCCAGCGGATGGCGGCCGCGAAGTCGATCTTGTCCTCGATGAGCGCCTCGACGGTCTTCGCCGTGCAGGCCAGGCCGCCGTACTCGTACGACGCGTTCATCATCTGTGCGCTCATCGCCGAGAACTCGCCGCCCTCGGGATCCGGGCACGCCGGGATCGGCACGACCATGTCGCGCGGGAACGACACGACCGTCACCCTGCGGGGCTCGTCCGAGATGTGCACGAGCATCGTCACATCGTTGCGCTCGCCCTCGGTGTCGCCCTTCTGGCAGGCCCCGGAGAGCGCCGCGTTCGCGCCTTCGCACGAGTCGGTGCCGACCAGCAGCAGGTTCACCCCGCCCTCGATCGCGCCGAGCGACGGCGGAATCGGCTCGTTCTCGTCGAGCACGACCGCGTTGGCGTTCACGGCCGTGGCCGCGTCGGCCAGGTTGAACGCGAGCAGGCCGGTCGCACTGACCCCCACGACACCGACCGCGACGGCGACCATCGCGAGGAAGGAGAGGATCGGATGCCGCTCCCGCCGGATCGCGTGACGCGCGAGTGGTGCCGCCCCCGCTACGTCAGGGCGCGTCCTGCGTGCCATCAGTTCTGGGCCCTCAGGTTGCCTGCCGAGCAGGTCTGGTCGGCGGCGGACGTGCCGGGGATGTCGTCGGGCAGTTCGACGGCGGTCGGGCTCGGCGTCGGGACCGGGTCGGTCGCGCCCGGGGCAGGAGTCGCCTCGGCAGGTGGTGCCTCCGGCTGCGGCTCGACGGTCGTCACGCCCCCGCCGCGGTTGGGATCGTTGGTCACCTTGATGGGTTCGTTGGCGGCGAGCGCGGCCCAGAGCTCGGCCGCGGCATCCTCGTTGGGGACGACGCGGTTCGGATCGGCGGGATCCGTCGAGACGGGGTACTGGACGAACACGATCTCTTCGAACGGCACGTTCTTGACCGCGAGCGCGATCTGCACGAGGGTCATGGGGTTCGCCAGCGACTCGCTGGGCGTGATGTTCGCGACCGCCGTGGTCGCGAGCTTGTAGAGCCCGGCGGGATCGGAGAGCACCTCTTCGCTCACGAGCTTGCGCGCGAGGCTCGACATGTACTGCTGCTGGTTGCTGATGCGCGCCAGGTCGCTGCCGTTCTCGAGGCCGTAGCGCGTGCGGAGGAACTGCAGCGCCTCGACGCCCTCGATGGTGCGGGGCCCCGCGGGCCAGTCGATTCCGGTGTTGCGATCGCGCATGCCGCCGTTGCCGATGCACACGTCGACGCCGCCGAGCGCGCCGGTGATGTTGATGACGTTGCCGAAGCTGACCTTCGCCGCGCCGATCAGGCTCTGGCCGCTGAGACTGGAGACGGTCTTGGCGACGCACGACAAGCCGCCGTGGGTATAGATGCTGTTGATCTGCGCCTTGCTCATGGCCGAGGTCTGGCTGCCGTCCTCGCGCGTGCAGGAGGGCACCTCGATCATGAGATCCCGCGGGAACGAGATCACGGTGACTCGACGGGGATTGTTCGAGATGTGGACGAGCATGTTGACGTCGTTGAGCTGGCCCTCGGCGTCTGCGCCCGTGCACCGCGCTCCGAAGAGGTGCTTGAACTCCTCTTCGCACTCGTCCGTGCCCACCAGCAGCAGGTCGACACCGCCCTCGATCGCCCCGATGTCCGGTGGCACCGGCTTCTGACCCTCGAGCGCGACCGCTTCATCGGCGATGCCCGCGGACAGGTCGTACGCGGCGTACGCCGCGACGCCGGCACCCGAGACGAGGACGACCGCGACGATGACGCCGATGATCTTCATGATCAGCGAGAACGGGTGGGGCGAGGAGAGCTCCCCGTGCCGGGCGACGGTGCGACGGCCGCGCGGAGCGGGCTTTGTCGTCTCGGTCACTCGGGTCCTCTCGGTGCGGGGAAACCCTCAGTCTGCGGAGGGTGTGGGATTCGAACCCACGGGACATTGCTGCCCACTGGTTTTCAAGACCAGGTCCATCGGCCGCTCGGACAACCCTCCCGACAGTCGCCTCCCGGAGAAGGCATCCGTCGAACAGTCGTCGAGTCTAGCCGAGGCACTGCGGGCCCATTCTTCCAGCGGCGCCTGAGCAAGCTCTGAAAGGCGCGCTGGACGTGCTGCCCCAGGAAGGCTAGAGCGCGCGGAGCACCGCGGCGACTCCGCCGGCCTCGACGGACGTGGTGACCTCGCCCGCGGCATCCCGGACCTCCTGCGGACCCTGCTCCATCGCCACCGCACGGCCGCCGTTCTCGAGCGCCCAGCGGAACATGCCGAGGTCGTTGCGGCCGTCACCGATCACCATGACGCGAGCGGGATCGAGGCCCAGCTCGCTGCGCACGAGCTCGAGGCTGGTGCTCTTGTCGACCCCCTGTGGCGCGATGTCGAGCCAGGCCGTCCAGCCGACCGCGTAGGTGACCTGGGTGAGGCCGATGCGATCGACGAGATCGACGAAGTCCTGCTCGCCCTGCTCGGGGGCCACGACCACCACGCGGCAGACCCGCTGCGCACTGAGCTCCTCGAACGGCACCTGCAGGGCGTTCACGAGGTTCCAGTCGTCGAGATGCTCGGTGAACAGCCGCCGGCCGTCGGGCAGCTCCACCAGGTACCGGGCATCGGGCAGATGCTCGAGCAGGAGTGTCAGCACCTCGGTCGGGTCGAACGTCTCCACGTGCCATCGGTCGTAGGCAAGGCCGTCCTCGTCCGTGCGCTTGAGCACGACCGCACCGTTGGAGCAGACGACGAAGTCGGGAGCGATCGCGAGGGCATCGAGGATGCCGTGGGTGCCCTCCCAGCTGCGGCCGGTCGCGATCATGACCTCGTGGCCGGCGCGGCGCGCATGCTCGACGGCGTCGACGACGCCCGGGCTGAGCGACTCGTCCTCGAGGATCACGGTGCCGTCGATGTCGAGGGCGATCAGCAGCTGCCCGACCCGCGCGTCCTGCTCGGTGTCGCGGGCGACGTCCTCGACGATCCCCGCCGCCGCCTCCGGTGGGACGACCTCAACCGACCCCGTCGAGGGCAGGTGGGCCTCGCTCATGCGATCGGCTCCATGACCTCGAGGCCGCCGAGGAAGGGCCGCAGCACCTCCGGCACCGTCACGGAGCCGTCTTCGCGCTGGTGCGTCTCGAGCAGCGCGACGATCCACCGGGTGGTCGCGAGCGTGCCGTTGAGCGTGGCGACGTGCTCGGTCTTGCCCATCGCCTTGCCGGCTTCGGCGGGAAGGCGGTGACGGATGTCGAGCCGGCGCGCCTGGTAGGTCGTGCAGTTCGAGGTCGAGGTCAGCTCGCGGTAGGCGTTCTGCGTCGGCACCCACGCCTCGACGTCGTACTTGCGCGCCGCGCTCGAGCCGAGATCGCCTGCGGCGACGTCGATCACGCGGTAGCTGAGACCCAGGTCCTGCAGCAGGGCCTCCTGCAGCTCGATCAGGCGCAGGTGCTCGGCCTCGGCATCCGCTGCCGTCGTGTAGACGAACATCTCGAGCTTGTTGAACTGGTGCACGCGGATGATGCCGCGGGTGTCCTTGCCGTACGAGCCCGCCTCGCTGCGGTAGCAGGTCGACCAGCCGGCGTAGCGCTTGGGGCCGCGGGCGAAGTCGATGATCTCGCCCATGTGATAGCCGGCCAGGGGGACCTCGCTGGTGCCGACGAGGTACATGTCCTGGTCCGGGAGGTGGTAGACCTCGGCGGAGTGCTTGCCGAGGAATCCGGTGCCCTGCATGATCTCCGGACGCACGAGCGTGGGAGGGATCATCGGGGTGAAGCCGGCCTGCAGCGCCCGGTCGAGGGCGAGGTTCATCAGCGCGATCTCGAGGCGCGCGCCGATGCCGGTCAGGAAGTAGAACCGGCTGCCGGAGACCTTGGTGCCGCGCTCCATGTCGATCGCGCCCAGCATCTCGCCCAGAGCCAGGTGGTCGCGCGGCTCGAACTCGAACGCGGGGACATCGCCGTGCGTGCGCAGGGTGACGAAGTCCTCTTCGCCGCCGGCCGGCACCCCGTCGATGACGATGTTCTCGATCTTCGCGAGTGCGTCATCGGATGCCGCTTCCGCGACTCCGGCGGCCTGCTGAGCCTGCTTGACCCGCTCGCTGAGATCCTTGGCCTCCGCGACGAGGGCGGCCTTCTCTTCCTTGGGCGCCTGGGCGACCCGCTTGCCGTGCGCGTTCTGCGCGGCGCGGAGCTCTTCGAACGCCGTGATGGCCGCACGACGTTCGCGGTCGGCATCCAGGGCGGCATCGACCGTATCGGGCGACTCCCCGCGTGCCTCCTGCGAGCGCTTGACCAGCTCAGGATTCTCACGGAGGAAGACGAGATCGATCACCCTGCAAGCCTAGTCGGCGCTCGAGTCGGGCTCTTCTGCCCCTGGCCTGGGCGATTCGGGCGGTCTTCGGCCATCTGGTCCTACTCTGTAGGAATGGCCACCGACCCCGACGACGACCGCGACGCCGGCTCACCGGACGAAGAGGCACCCGTTCCCGCCCACCCGGCCGACGCGATCTACTCCGACGGGCCCGACACCGCAGAGCTCGAAGCGGTCGACGAGGCGATAGAGGAGCAGGTCGAGGAGATCGACGACCCAGCGGGGAGGCAGGACGCGCCCGACCCCGCCGAGGCCGCCGAGCCCGACCAGGTCATCCGCGAGCCCGACGACGTCGCCCCCGACACCACGGACGGCGAGACCGGCGAGGCGCGCCGGGTCGGGCAGGCCGGCGAGACCAAGCCCATGTCGGGCGGCGACGAGAAGCCGAGTCCCAAGGCAGCCCTGGTCTACAACCCCATCAAGGCTGACGGCGACGTGATGCGCGAGACGCTCACGCGGCTGTCCGCCGAGGCAGGCTGGTCCGAGCCCTTGTTCTACGAGACCACGGTGGACGACCTCGGGGACGACGTCACTCGGCAGGCACTCGAAGCCGGGGCGCGACGCCGTGCTCGTCGCCGGCGGCGATGGCACGGTCCGCGCCGTCTCCGAGGCGATGAGCGGATCTGGCGTGCCGCTGTCGATCGTGCCGAGCGGCACCGGCAACCTCCTGGCCCGCAACCTGAAGCTCCCGCTCACCGAGCCCGAGGCGATGATGCGGGCGGTCTTCGACGGGGAGACCCTGCCGATGGACGTCGGCTGGACGCGGCTGCAGCGACCCGACGGCAAGGTCGAGGAGCGGGCCTTCGTCGTGATGGGCGGCATGGGGCTCGACGCCGCGATGATCGCGAACACCAACTCCCAGCTGAAGAAGACCGTGGGCTGGGTGGCCTACGTCGACGGCGCCGCGCGCTCGCTCGCGACCGCGAAGCCCTTCCGGATCATGTACCAGCTGCCGGGCGCACGCCTGCACTCGGCACGCGTGCAGAGCGTGCTGTTCGCCAACTGCGGGTCGCTGCCGGCCGGGCTGGAGCTGATCCCCGAGGCATCCATCGTCGACGGAGCGCTGGACATCGTCATCATCCAGCCCAAGGGAGCCCTCGGGTGGATCTTCGTCTGGCGCCGCGTCGCGTGGGACAACAGCTTCCTCCGGAAGTTCCGCACCGGACGGCGCGTCCTGGCCCTGCGCACCAAGGACAACGCGGTCAGGTACTCGCGCGGCACCGGCATCGAGATCGCCACGCATGAGGCGCGCCCCGTGCAGCTCGACGGCGACGAGTTCGGCGAGGCCACCTCGGTGAAGACCCGCGTCGATCCGGGGGCGCTCCTGGTCGTGATCCCCCGGTCTCACGACATCGGCGGCCTCTGACCCTCGGATCGCGTGACCGGCCCATGCGTGCGGCGAACCAGATGCAGGAGACACGCCGCCCTCGGGCCCGTTATCGTCCGCTTTGATAGCGGATCTCCTGCATCTGGTTCGCTCTGCCCGGGCCGTCAGCCCTCAACGCCCTTCCCCTCAAATCTCGACCGGGGTCCGGTGAAACGAGCGGGCGAACCGACCGGGTGTGGACTCCGCAAGCGCGCGGCGCGCGATATCTCCCCGCCGTTTCGTGCGAGGCGTCAAGCCCACCCCTCGACACAGGGCTCCAGGGAAGGATGGGAGCATGCCGAGCCCGTCGATCGTCTGGTTCCGCGATGACCTGCGCCTCGCCGACAACCCGGCGCTGCGCGCGGCCATCGAGCGCGACGAGCCGGTCATCGGCCTGTACGTGCTCGACGAGGAGTCGCCCGGCATCCGTCCCCTCGGTGGTGCGGCCCGGTGGTGGCTGCACCACTCGCTCACCTCGCTCGCGCGAGCGGCTGCGCGAGCGCGGCGGCGACCTGGTGCTGCGGCGGGGGCCGGCGTCCCGGGTCGTGCCCAGGGCGGTGACGGATGCCGCGGCCGGCGCCGTCTTCTGGAACCGCCGCTACGGCGGACCCGAGCGAGAGATCGACGCGGCGCTCAAGGCAGAGCTGCGCGAGGACGGCGTCGAGACCGCCTCGTTCGCGGGGTCGCTCCTCTTCGAGCCGTGGACGGTGACCACCGGCGCCGGTACGCACTTCTCGGTGTACTCGCCCTTCTGGCGGGCGTGCCTGGGCCAGCCCGCACCGCGAGCGCCGCTGCCGGAGCCGAGGGAGATCGCAGGGCCGCGGCATCCGTTCGAGTCCGACGATCTCGAGGACTGGGACCTCCTGCCCACCCGCCCGGACTGGGCCGGAGGGCTGCGCGAGACGTGGGAGCCGGGCGAGCCGGCGGCCCGGCGACGGCTGCGGGAGTTCCTGCACGACGACCTCGACGCGTACGACCGCGCCCGCGACGAGCCCTCGGCCGGAGCCACGTCGCTGCTCTCCCCGCGGTTGCGGTGGGGCGAGCTCAGTCCCCACACGGTCTGGCATCAGGCACTCGAGGACGGACGCGGCGGCCGGTTCCTGTCCGAGCTCGGCTGGCGCGAGTTCGCGTGGCACACGCTCTTCCACTTCCCGGACCTCGCGACGAAGAACCTGCGCCGCGAGTTCGACGCCTTCCCGTGGCCCCGGCTGCGTCCGGCGCAGCTCGAGGCATGGCAGCGCGGGCACACCGGCATGGCCCTCGTCGACGCGGGCATGCGCGAACTCTGGCACACCGGCTACATGCACAATCGGGTGCGGATGGTCACGGCATCCTTCCTCGTGAAGAACCTGCTCATCGACTGGCGCCACGGCGAGCAGTGGTTCTGGGACACGCTCGTCGACGCGGATGCCGCGAACAACCCCTTCAACTGGCAGTGGGTCGCCGGGTCCGGGGCGGATGCGGCGCCGTACTTTCGGATCTTCAATCCCGAGCTGCAGGCGAAGAAGTTCGACCCGGCCGGGCACTACGTGCGGCGGTGGGCGCCGGAGCACCTCGGCGACGCGACGCCGGAGCCGATCGTCGACCTGCGCGCGACCCGGCAGGCCGCGCTCGACGCGTACGACGTGGTGAAGCGAGCACCTCGGGCCTGAGCGCTCGGCCGAACCAGCCGGCGAGCGCGCACGAACTCCTCAAGAATCGCGACGTGGTTCTGGTGGCTTGGCGGGACTCCGCCTGTCGCGCTCGCCGCGCCCCCGGTTATGAGGAGTTCGTGCACCGCACGTGACGCCGCGCGCAGCCGGCCGGAGTCAGACGGCGTCGACCCGAAGCACCACCGCATCGCCGGGCAGCAGCAGGGGCATCGGCAGTCCGATGCCCATCAGCACGGCCCCGGGCAGCGTCACCCCTTCCGCGAGCCAGGGCGGCGCAGCGTCCTGCAGCACGGAGAACGGCGCGCCGATGTCGACGACCTCGACGTGGTAGCGGCGATCCGGATCGAGCCCGACCAGCCGCAGCGGCGCCGGCAGCGCGGTGTCGGTCGCGTCGAGCACGGCGTACGAGAAGATCGCCGTCCTGAGATCGGGCGAAACGACGCCGTGGACGAGCACCGCGTCGTCGGCGCCGTCGACGCGCACCACCCGGCCGGAGTGCAGCAGCTCTCGGAGATCCCCATGCACCGAGACCCACCGGCGCAGGGCCGCGAGGTCGTCGGGCGAGACCCGGGTGAGGTCGGACTCGATGCCGGCATGCCCGAACAGCGCGGTCGCGAGCCGGAACCCGGGCGCTGCGACGCGTCCCGTGGTGTGCGCACGGGCGTCGCCGACGTGCGAGCCGAGGTACTCCGGCGGCACCACGATGCCCGTCCACCGCTGGATCCTCTGGCGCACCAGGGGGTCGTTCGTGTCGCTCGTCCAGACGCGGTCGACGCGTCGCAGCATCTCGAGGTCGATCCGGCCGCCACCCGACGCGCACGACTCGATCTCGACGCCGGGGTGCGCAGCGCGCAGTCGATCGATCAGGCGATAGACCCCGAGCACCTGCGGGCGAGAGGCCTCGACCAGCAGGTCCCGGTTGTGATCCCACTTGAGGTACGCGATCGGGTACTCGGCCAGCAGCGTGTCGAGACGCTCGAACAGGTGCTGCTCGACCTCGGGTCGCGCGAGATCGAGCACATGCTGCCAGCGCCACGTCACCGAGTCGGGAGCACTCAAGAGCCATTCCGGATGCCGTCGCGCGAGGTCCGAGTCGAGGCTGACCATCTCGGGCTCGACCCACAGCCCGAACTCCATGCCCGCGTGGTTCACGCGCTCGATGAGGGGCCCGAGACCCTCCGGCCAGCGAACCGGGTCGACCGTCCAGTCGCCGAGTGCGCGACGGTCGTCGGTGCGCCCGAGGAACCAGCCGTCATCGAGCACGAACCGCTCGACTCCGACCTCCGCCGCCCGCTCGACCAGGGGCTCGAGGCGCTCGAGGGAGTGGTCGAAGTACACGGCCTCCCAGGTATTGAGGGTCACCGGTCGCGGCCGGTCGATCGTGGACCACGAGCGGATCCACGGGTGCAGCCGGTCGGAGAGGCCGTCGAGTCCGGCATCCGACCACGTCGCGACCACCGTCGGCGCGGCGTACTCCGATCCCGGGGCGAGCGGCCCCGGGGTCACCCGCTCGCCGGCGCCGAGCACCGACGGTCCGAGTTCGTTCCGCTCGAACCATTGACGGGTGTCGCCGCTCCAGGCGACGTGTGTCGACCACACCTCACCGGCGCCGAAGCCGAACCCCGGCGTGCCCGCGACCATCAGGAACGGGTCGTCGTGCCCGCCGCGACCGTGCCGGGTCTCGCGCAGCCAGACTCCGTGGCCGGGCTGTGCGCGCTGCGGGCGACGCTCCCCCGCCCAGCGACCCGAGAAGTCGAGCACCTCACGAGCGCGGTCGGGAACGGGAAGCACGACGTCGGTCGCAGTCAGCGTGAACGGCTCGGCACCGTCGTTGCGCACGATCTGGGAGCACGAGCAGCACGCCCTGCGCCGTGAGCTCGAGGCGGGTCGTGATGACGGCATCCGCCACCGCACTGGTCGACGACGACCACGTCGCCGTCGCGCGTGGTCGCCAGCTGCTGCGGCGCACTGCGCGCGCCGGACACGGAGAGACCGGGAATCCCCGTCCACCCGTCGCCGAGCGCCGGCAGCAGCGTGAGCCGCAGCGGCACGTCGATCGAGCTCGGCGGCACGGCCGGCACGACGGCGTCGGCCAGCGCGGCGAGGTCCGTGGGAGTGAGGGCGCCCACGTCGCGGCCCCAGTGCACCACGACGGGGACGCCCGCGCCGCGGGAGTCGAGCACGAGGCTGACTCCCGCGGCGCGGAGGTGATGGATCACGCGGCGGACTCTACTCCGCGACGGGGATCGACTGGGCCTCGAGGGTGCTGATCGTCGACGCCTGAGCCGACTCGAGCGCCTCGAGCAGCGTGCCCTGACCCGTGACCGCCTTCTGGAAGCCGTCCGAGACGTCCGCGTAGGTCTGGGTCATGGTCGGGCCCCACACGAAGTCGGGGTTGACCTGACCGGCCGCCTCGGCGAACACGTCGTAGATCTTCTGGCCGCCGTAGAACTCGACACCCTCCTGCAGCGAGGGCAGGTCGAGACCGGCCGTCGTGGCGGGGTAGATGTTCGCCGACTCGTTCAGCGCGGTGAGCGCCTCGTCGGACGTGTTCAGCCACAGCGCGAACTTGGTCGCCTCGTAGAGGTGCTCCGTGCCCTTGAACACGGCGATCGACGAGCCGCCCCAGTTGCCGGAGGCCGAGTCGCCGGCCTCCCACTGCGGTGAGGGTGCGACCGACCAGTTGCCGGCGGTGTCGGGTGCACCGGACGAGATGGAGTTGGCACCCCAGACCGCGGAGTTCCAGGTCCAGACCTCGCCCGAGTTGTAGGCGTTGTTCCACTCCTCGGTCCAGGCCGGGTAGGTGGCGACGAGGTCCTCGTCGAGGAGCTCCTGCCAGTACTCGGCGACCTGGGTCGACTGCTCGCCCGTCAGGTCGACCGTCCACTCGTCGCCGTCGTTGGTGAACCAGTCGCCGTCGCCCTGCCACACGAAGCCCGCGAACTGGTTGATGTCGGCGGTCGAGAAGTTGGTGATGTACCCACCGGCCTCGCGCACCGTGACGGCGGCCGCCTTGTACTCCTCCCACGTCGTGGGAACGGCGATGCCGTTCTGCTCGAACAGGTCGGAGCGATAGAACAGCGCCATGGGACCGGAGTCCTGCGGCACACCGTAGACGCCGTCCTCGCTGCCGAGGGTCACCTGACCCCAGGTCCACGGGATGAACTGCTCTTCGGCGGCGACGACGTCCTCGCACGCGGCGAGGTTCTCGAGGCCGTCCTGCACGCGGAAGCTCGACAGCGCGTCGTATTCGATCTGGCCGAGGTCGGGTGCGTTGCCGGCCTCGAGCTGGCTGAAGAAGCTCTTGTACGTTCCGCCGTTGCCGTTGGGTCCGGTCTGCACCTCGACCTGGATGTCGGGGTTCTCCTCGTTCCACAGCGCGACGACGTCTTCGATGCCCGGGATCCACGACGTGAACTCGAGCGTGACGTCGCCGTCGGACGGGGCGCAGGACGCGGCATCCGCGCCGCCGTCGGTGCCTCCGCCGCCGGCGCAACCGGCGAGGGTGAGTGCGCTGAGCAGTGCGACGCCTGTGACGACTGCCCTCTTGGAGTGCTGCATGATCTTCCTTACTGATCGGGTGATGCGGGACTTGCGGGATGCCGTCAGCGCGAGCCGGCGGCGGGGAATCACTTCACGGACCCGGTGCCGAGTCCGTTGCGCCAGAAGCGCTGAAGCAGGAGGAATGCGATGATGAGCGGCACGATCGACAGGAACGAGCCGACGAGGACGTAGGTGCGCAGCTCGGGGATCTGGTTGAGCTGCGTGTTCCACGAGTAGAGGCCGAACGTGACGGGGAACAGCTCCTGGCTGCGCAGCATGATCAGCGGCAGGAAGAAGTTGTTCCAGATCGTGACGAACTGGAAGAGGAAGACCGTGACGAGGGCCGGGGTCATGAGACGCATCGAGATCGTGAAGAACGTGCGCACTTCGCCGGCTCCGTCGATGCGTCCTGCCTCGATGAGCTCGTCCGGAACGCTCGCCGTCGCGATAGATGCGGCTGAGATAGACGCCGAACGGGCTCACGATGCTGGGCAGCAGGACCGCCCAGAACGTGTTGGTGAGGTTGACCTGGCTGAACAGCAGGAACAGCGGCAGCGCGAGCGCCGTGGCCGGCACGAGCACACCGCCGAGAACCACGTTGAAGAAGACCTCGCGCCCGCGGAAGCGGTACTTCGCGAGGGCGTATCCGCACATTCCCGCAACGACTGTCGCGAGCAGCGCGCCGATCCCGGCGTAGCCGAGACTGTTGAGGAGCCAGCGCAGGTAGATGCCGTCGTTGTAGGCGAACAGGTCGCCGACGTTCGCGAAGAAGTTCCAGTCCGAGAACCACAGCGCGTTCGTGGTGAGGAGGTCGCCGCGGTCCTTGGTGGAAGCGATGAACAGCCACCAGATCGGCACCAGGAAGTAGAGCGTGAACACGCCCATGACGACGAGGGCGGCGCCGCGGGAGAGGAAGCTCTCGCGCGGTCCGCGCGACGGATTCAGGTCGTCGGCGGTCGCGCCGCGCGTGCGGGTGAGCATGCTCATGAGTCGGCCGCCTTCCGCTGGGTGATCTTCAGGAACGTGAACGACAGGACGAAGGTGGCGAGCGCCAGCACGACCGAGAAGGCCGCGGCCAGGTGCGTGTTGGGGACCGCGCTCGTCGCGTAGATCGTCATGTTGGGGGTGTAGGTGCTCGAGACGGCCGCACTGAACGAGCGGAACACCTGGGGTTCGGCGAGCAGCTGGAGAGTGCCGATGATCGAGAACACGGCGGTGAGAATGAGGGCCGGAGCGATCATCGGGATCTTGATCGACCATGCGATCCGCAGCTGGCCGGCTCCGTCGAGCCGGGCGGCCTCGTACACCTCGGACGGGATCGCGAGCAGCGCCGAGTAGATGATCAGCATGTTGTAGCCGACGAACACCCAGGTCACGACATTGGCGATCGACCAGAGCACGAGCTCGGGCGAGAGGAAGTCGATCGTGCGGGTGACGTCGGTGAACGGCGACAGGTTGGGGGAGTAAAGGAAGCCCCACATGATGGCCGCGATGACCCCGGGCACCGCGTACGGCGCGAAGAAGGCGAGGCGGAAGAACTTCTTGCCCTTCAGTGCGGGCGAATCGAGCAGCAGCGCGAACAGGAGCGCCAGCCCGAGCATGAGCGGCACCTGCACGACGCCGAACAGCAGCACGCGCCCGACGGAGTCCCAGAATGGCGCGTTCTGGAAGACCAGGGCGTACTGCGTGAGGCCGCCGAACACCTCCTCGGGGGCGCCGTAGGTGCCGTCGCGCTGAACGACCAGCAGCGACTGCCACACGGCATAGCCGATCGGGATCAGGTAGAAGAGCAGGAACAGCACCCCGAACGGACCGGTGAAGATCGCGATCGCACCTTTGTGCGGCGTACGGCGCCGTTCCGGCTTCGCCCTGCGGGGAGCGCGCGCCTTGCGGTCGCTCCGCGTCACGAGGACTTCTGTGGCGGTCATGCGGCCGCCTCCTCTCTGATGATGCGCACGGCGCCGCCGGGAACAGCGACGTTCCCCGCGACCGGCACCTCGGTGATGAGTTCCTGTCCGAACGCCTCGACGGATGCAGCCTGCACGCCGTGATTGATGACGAACAGGTACGAGGCATCCGCTCCCTTGCGGCGCACGATCTCGAGCGCGCCGTTCCCGCCGGTGACCGTCGCGGCAGGACGGACGCCCGCCTCCTCAGCGATCCGGTCGAGCAGGTCCCGGTAGTCAGCCGGCTCGAGCTGCGTCGCCAGATACCAGGCCGCGCCGTCGCCCCAGTCGTTGCGGGTGATCGCGGGGCTGCCCGCGGAAGGCCCGTCGGTGAAGGATGCCGCGACCGCCGCGGTGGTGGGCTGGGAGCGCTCCGACCACAAGGTCGAGGTCGCGCCGTTGTCGAGCTGCAGGACCGTGCCAGGCGCGACGGGCGCGAACTCCTCGACGCGGATGCCGAGCGCCTCGCGGAACGGGCCGGTGTAGCCGCCGGTCCAGACGCGATCGTTCTCGTCCACCGTTCCGGAGTAGAACGTGATGAGGGCCGTCCCGCCGGCGGCGATCCATTCGGTGATGACGGCGGCTTCCGCCTGGCGGACGAGGTGCAGGCCCGGAACGACCACGAGGTCGTACGCGTCGAGCACGGCGCCGGGGGGCACGATGTCGACGGTGAGGCCGAGCGCGTGCAGGGCTCCGTACGCCGCGTGGACCTGGTCGAGGTAGCCAAGCGACTGGGTCGGACGCGAATCGGTCTGCGTCGCCCACCACGACTCCCACGAGAAGACGAGCGCAGCCTGTGCCTCGACACGGGAGCCGGCGACCTCGCCGAGACGGTCGACGATGCCGCCGAGCTCGACGACCTCGCGCCACACCGCGGACTCGGTGCCGGCGTGAGGAAGCATCGCCGAGTGGAACTTCTCGCTGCCCTGGACCGAGGCGCGCCACTGGAAGAAGCACACGCCGTCGGCGCCGCGGGCGACGTGGGTGAGCGAGTTGCGGATGATTTCGCCCTGGGCCTTCGGCTTGTTCAGCGGCTGCCAGTTGACGGCGCCGGTGGAGTGCTCCATGAGGATCCAGGGCGCGCCCTGCCCGAGACCGCGCGTCAGATCGGCGGCGAAGGCGAGCTCGGCGGTCGGGTCGGCCAGGCGGTGATCGAGGTAGTGGTCGTTGGCGACGATGTCCATGTCGTCAGCCCACGACCAGTAGTCGAGGTTCTCGATGTGCGCGGTGACCATGAAGTTCGTCGTGATCGGGATCGCGCTCACGCTACGCAGGACATCGGCTTCCGCCCGGTAGTAGCCGAGGAGCTCGTCCGAGCTGAAGCGGTGGAAGTCGAGCATCTGCCCGGGGTTGCGCGTAGAGATCGTGGCGCGCGGCGGCAGGATCTCGTCCCAGTCGCCGTAGGTCTGGCTCCAGAACGCCGTACCCCATGCCGCGTTGACGGCGTCGAGCGTCTCGTACCTGGCGCGCAGCCAGGTGCGGAACGAGGTGGCCGAGTCATCGCAATAGCAGAGAGCGTTGTGGCAGCCCAGCTCATTGGAGACGTGCCACAGGGCGACCGCCGGGTGCTCGCCGTAGCGACGGCCCACGGCATCGACCAGCCGCAGCGCGGCTTCGCGGAACGCGGGGGAGCTCGGGCACCAGGCTTGGCGACCGCCGGGGTAGCGGCGGGTGCCGTCCTCGGCCATCGGCAGGATCTCGGGGGCGACACGCGTCAGCCAGGCGGGCGGCGACGCCGTGCCCGTGCCGAGGTTGACCCGGATGCCGGCGCCGTGGAGGCGGCCGATGACGTCGTCGAGCGCGGCGAAGTCGTACTCGCCCGGACGCGGCTCGATGTGCGACCACCCGAAGATGTTGATGGCCACGAGGTCGACCCCGGCTTCGCCCATGAGGCGGATGTCTTCGTCCCACACGTCGGGCGTCCACTGCTCGGGGTTGTAGTCGCACCCGAACGCGATGCCGTCGTGCTCGAAGAAGCGGGCCGCGGACGTCATGTTCTCCTCAGATCTGTGAACGTGCACAGATCTGAGCGAAAGTCTCGTCGCTGAGATTCTGTGAACGTGTACAGAGTAGGCAGGGTCCGTGTCGTTGTCAACATGCGGCATCAGGGATGTGCGCGTGCACATACGATGAGCGCGTGGAGAACAACGGTCGACGGCGACGCGCAACGGTGAAGGATGTCGCGACCGAGGCCGGTGTCTCCCGGGGCACGGTCAGTCGCGTGCTCAACGGACAGCCCTATGTTTCGGACGAGGCCCGAGCCGCGATCGACGCCGCCATCGCCAAGGTCGGCTTCGTGCCCAACCGTGCTGCCCGCAGTCTCGTGATGCAGAGCTCTCAGGCCATCGGCCTCATCGTCCATGAGCCGCACTCGCTGTTCGTCGAAGACCCCAACATCGGCTCCATCCTGCTCGGAGCCAACGCCGCGCTCTCCGAGGCCGACTACCAGCTGTCCTTCCTGATCGCCGACAGCAACCGCGACATCGAACGGCTCGCCCGCTACCTGAGCGGCGGCCTCATCGACGGCGTCATCATCGTGTCGGCCCGCGTCGGCGACCCGATCACGCGCGCGGTCGCCACGCTCGACCTTCCCGCCGCGTTCGTCGGCCACCCGGGCGACATCGGCGATGCGGCGTACGTGGCGATCGACAACCATGGAGCGGCCCGGGAGATCACCACGCGCCTGGCCGCGACCGGCCGTCGCCGCATCGGGATGATCGCCTCGGCCCTGGACCGCGACTCGGGCTCGGACCGCCTGGCCGGGTTCACCGAGGCCCTCGGCGAGCGCTTCGATCCGGACCTCGTCGAACGCGTGGCGCTGTACTCGTACTCGGACGGGCAGGCCGGCATGCGGGCCCTGCTCGAGCGCGCGCCCGACATCGACGGTGTCTTCGCGTCGAGCGACGCCGTCGCAGCCGGTGCAATGGACGTGCTGCAGGCGGCCGGAAAGGTCATTCCTCGCGACGTCGGCATCGTCGGGTTCGACGACAGCACGTGGGCGCTGCGGTGCGACCCGCCGCTGTCGACCGTGCATCAGCCGGCGACCGAGCTCGGCCGCGCGGCTGCCGAGTCGGTGCTGCGTCAGCTGCGCGGTGAAGACCCCGAGTCCGGCGGACGCGTGCTCGAATGCCCCGTCGTCTGGCGCGAGTCCGCCTGACGAGGCGCGTCCCCGGAACGAACCGGTCGGGGCACGGCGAACGGGTGCGCACTCCCCAGAGCTGCGCACCCGTTCTGTCCGCAACCCCCAGAGCTGCGCACCCGTCCTGCACGCAACCCCCAGAGCTGCGCACCCGTCGGGTTCCGCAACCCCCAGAGTTGCCTACCCGTCGGCGCCGTGCCGGTCACACGGCCTTCACTGCGTCAGTCGGACATCGGCGTGCGACGACGGGTGAAGATGATGAGCGCTGCGCCGACGGCGAGCACGAGCACGCCTGCGGCGATCAGCGTGGTGATGAGCAGCGGGTTCTGACCCGTCACGGCCAGAGCTGCGGCATCCGATGTCCCGCCCCCGAGCACGCCCGGTGCTGCCGGGACCGCCGGAGCTGAAGAGCTCACGGGCGTCCGTGAAGCGGCGGGATTCGCCGGCTGCGTTGGGTTCGCCTCGTCCGTGGGCTCGGTCGGAGTCGTCGGCGTCGTGGGCTCCGCGGGCAACGGCGCGGCGGGCGCGGCCGGCTCGAGCGGCGCCGGGTCGACCGGGTCAGCGGGAGCAACCGGCTGCACCGGGTCCGTAGGGTCGGTCGGGTCCACCGGGTCCGTCGGGTCCGTCGGGTCCGTCGGGTCCGTGGGGTCCACCGGGTCGGTCGGGTCCGTCGGATCCACCGGGTCCGTGGGTCCGTCGGGTCCGTCGGGTCCGTCGGGTCCGTCGGGTCCGTCGGGTCCGTCGGGTCCGCAGGTCCACCGGGTCGGTCGGGTCCACCGGGTCCGTCGGGTCCGTCGGGTCCACCGGATCCACCGGATCGGTCGGGTCCGTCGGGTCCACCGGGTCCGTCGGGTCCACCGGGTCCACCGGATCCTCAGCCGCGGCCGGCACCAGCCCGGCGAAGCCGTAGTGGTGCAGTTCGCCGCCGCCGCGCGAGGTGAAGGACTTCGCGATCCACTGTCCGTTGTGCGTGATGTTCGAGTCGAACGTCACATCGGCGTAGGGCGCGAACACGGCGCCGATCTCGAGGCCGTCGACGCTGACCGGGTTCGTGACCCCCGAGAGGTCGAGCATGATGTGGCGCGCGTAGGCCTGCTGCTGGCCCAGCTGCGAGCTCCATCGCTCGATGTCGAGCTTGCCGATCTTCGTGGTGCCCGGTGCGACGCGGATGATGAGCGGCGCCTGAGCGGAGGGGACGTAGTCGCGGATGTGTTCGATCTTCACGTTCTTGCCCGCGATGTCGGCGTAGTCGATGACGTTGGGGCGGTCCGTCGCGAAGGACTCCGGGAACACGTGCGGCCCTGCGTTCTTCAGCGGCATGTGGTGCACCGCGTCGGTGCCGTAGGCAGCAGCGAGCGCGGCGGTCGCGGCATCCGCCTTCATGGTGTCGAAGTACGAGGCGACCGGCCCGGACGTCTTCACCGTGCTGAGAACTCCCGCAGAGTGCGGCACGGCGAGCAGGTCGATCCAGGCGCCGCGTGCGTTCGTCAGGCGTGCGAACTGCCCGCCCGCCGCCGGGCCGACGCCGCCGCCGCGAGAGCTGAGGGTGACGCCGGTGAGGTCCGCGAACTTCGCCGACGCCGAAGTGGCCGCGCTGCCGGCCTGGCCGCTGTTGCTGCGGTTGGCGACCTGCATGTTGCCGGTGCCGGCGAAGGATCCGGCGAGGATGCGCACCGGCGTGCCATCGATGACGGGCACGTCGTACGCGCCGCCGCCGGCGACATCGTGCTGCAGCGGGTAGTTGCCCTGGGTGCTCGAGAGCGAGCCGAACGCCGCGACCGAGCCCTCGATCTCGCCGTTGCCGAGAGACACGTCGCCGAGCGAGACGACGGTGAAGCCGTTGCTCATGGCGAATGGGTTCAGCGAACTCGACGCTGCGGTGGCGGCGGGCGCGGCGCCGAAGACGGCGGCGGCGATCACCCCGCCGGAGATGAGGCTGGCAAGCATGGGAGCGATCCCATGACGGCGCGAATAAGACATGAATGTTCCCCGAATAGTGGGCGCGACAAATCGGCCCTGCATTGCGACGACACGACCGCCCCTAAGAGCGCAAGCCGTCGTCGTCTCCGATGCGGGCGGCGACTTCACGTCGCGGCGCCCTGGCCCCCCTGACCCGGCATCTTCTTCGATCATCAGACCACATGCACGCCTTGTCCCCCAAATGGGGGACAGCACTTTCGGCCAATACTCAGGCGATGCTAAGGAATGGATTCAGTCGAATGGACCGTCAGGAATACGCGAGGCGGGTTCGGAGGTTGGGCACCACGATGACTTCCGACGCTCTCGCCCTCTCCGTTCTCGACCTCGTCCCCGTGAGGGCCGGGCAGACCAGCGCTCAGGCGGTCGCGGCATCCCTCGCTCTCGCCGGCCGGGCCGACGCTCTCGGCTTCCGCCGGTACTGGTTCGCCGAGCACCACAACATGCCGGCCGTGGCTTCGACGACGCCTCCGGTGCTCGTCGCCGCCGCTGCCGCCCGCACGGCCCGCATCCGCCTGGGCTCGGGCGGCGTGATGCTGCCCAACCACTCCCCGCTCGTCGTGGCCGAGCAGTTCGCGGCGCTCGAGGCGCTCGCCCCCGGGCGCATCGACCTCGGGCTCGGACGGGCGCCCGGGTCCGACCCCGTGATCACGCAGCTGCTTCGCCAGAGCGGCACGACGAGCGATGTCGAGCGGTTCCCCGACCACGTCCGCGACATCGTGTCGCTCGTCTCACCCGACGGGGCCACCGTGCGCTTCACGTCGGGCGGGACGTACGACGTCCATGCGACACCGGCGGCGACGACGGTTCCAGAGGTGTGGCTGCTGGGCTCTAGCGACTACTCCGCGCAGCTCGCGGCATCCGTCGGTCTGCCGTACGTCTTCGCGAACCATTTCTCGGGCCAGGGCCTCGAGCGCGCGCTCGATCTCTACCGCACCTCGTATCAGCCGAGCGAGGCGCACCCCGAGCCGCGGACCTTCCTCACCGCCAACGTGCTCGCCGCAGCGACTGCCGAGGAAGCCGAGGCGCGGGCCCTGCCGAACCTCCGCATGATGGCGCGGCTTCGCGGAAACCGGCCCCTCATCGCGCTCGAGACCGTCGAGCAGGCCATCGCCGGCGCCGCCGACTTCGACGGACTCGGCGAGTCCCTCATGGCTTCGGCGCGCCAGGGCTGGTTCGTCGGCACCGGCGCGACCGTCGCCTCGGACCTGCGCACCTTCGCCGCGACGCACGGCGTCGACGAGATCATGATCTCCCCGATCGCGGGCTCGTACGACCAAGAGCCGATGGATGCCGCGACCGGCCGCGTTCAGACGCTCGAGCTGCTCGCCGCCGAGCTTCAGCTCTCCTGACGACGCGCTACCAGGCGATGAGCGTGAGCGGCGTGACCTCGATCATCGCGGAGTACTTCTCGGCCATCGTCCGAGTCGTCAGGCCGAGGCGCTGCAGCCAGGCGTCGTACTTCGCGGTGTAAGCGTCGCCGATGCTGTCGACCCAGGCCGGGGACGGCTCGGGCGAGATCGCCGCCGTGCCGCGCAGCACCGTGACCTGCTCGCCGTCGTGCCCGGCTTCGAGGTGCAGCAGCACGCGGCCGTTCGCGCGGAGGTTGCGCACCTTCGCGGTCGCCGGCTCGCTCATGATGAGCGCACGGCCGTCCCGCCACAGGAACCAGATCGGCACCGCGTGCGGGAATCCATCGCGCCCGATCGTGCCGAACCACGCGACCTGCTCGCTGTCGAGGCGGGCGAGCGTGCGCGCGTGCACCTCGTCAGCCGGGTCGAAGGCGAACTGCTCGCCGTCCGTGCTCATGCTTGCTCGGGCTCGCCGCTGACGAGGCCACGCAGCCAGTCGCGGGCTTCGACGAACACGTCGTCGGAGTACCGGTCGGGGTAGCGGACCACGGCGCGATCGGCACGCGGATACGAGCCGAGGAAGACCACCTTGGGGCTGAAGCGGCGCAGGCCGAGAAGCGCGTCTGCCATCCGCTCGTCTTCGATGTGCCCGTCGGCGTCGATGACGAACCGGTACCGCCCGAGTGAGTCGCCGATGGGCCGTGACGCGAGGAGCGAGAGGTTTATGCCCCGTGTCGCGAACTGCTCGAGCATCTCGAGAAGCGCGCCGGGGTGGTCGTCGGGCAGCTCGGCGACGAGCGAGGTCTTGTCGGCGCCCGTGGGGGGCGGCGGCGAGACGGTGCGCGCGACGAGGACGAAGCGCGTGACGGCCTGCGGGTTGTCGCCGATGGCCGAGGCGAGCAGCTCGAGCTGGTGGTGCTCGAGGATTCCGGGCGGCGCGATGGCCGCATCGGCGTCGCTGGATCCGTCGATCAGGCCCATCGCGCTGGCGACGTTGCTGGCGGCCGGGATGTGCGCGTGCGCGGGCAGCGTGCGGCCGAGCCACTGCAGGCACTGGGCGTACGCGACGGGGTGAGCGGCGATGACCGAGACGTCCTCGAGCCGCGCTCCGGGCCGGCCGACCAGGACGAACTCGACGGGCACGAGGTACTCGCCCACGATGCGCAGCCCGGGCACGGTGGCCAGCGCGTCCTGCGCGGTCGACACTCCCCCGTCGACCGAGTTCTCGATCGCGATCATCGCGGCGTCCGATCGACCCTCGATCACGTCGGCGAGCGCCTCGCCGACGTTGCGCACCGAGCGCCACTCCTGACCGCGTGCCTCGGGAACCTGCGCGAGCGCGGCCCCCGTGAACGTGCCGGCCGGGCCCAGATAGCTGTACGTGCGGCGGGGCGCGGCGTCGAAAGTCACGGGGGCCAGCCTATCCACGTGCCGCAACTCAGGCTCGATGTGCGTCATCCGTCCTCCCAGCCGCGTGAAACCGCGTCGGAACCCGTCGCCCGACGGGTTCTGGCCTGAGTTGTGACAGGTCCGCCCTCGCGCAGTCCGACTCCCACGGTGCGCAGGTCGCGAGAGACAGGCAGACTGGGACCATGACTCGTGCCGGACAGCCCGCCGAAGCCTCGGATCTCATCGACATCGATGAGCTGATCTCCGCCTACTACGACCTCGCCCCCGACCCCGCTGTGCCCGAGCAGCGCGTGGCGTTCGGGACGAGCGGCCACCGAGGGTCCTCGCTCTCACGGAGCTTCAACGAGGTGCACATCCTCGCCACCACGCAGGCGATCGTCGACTACCGCGTCGCGCAGGGCATCGCCGGGCCGCTGTTCCTCGGACGCGACACGCACGGCCTGTCCCTCCCGGCCGAGCGCAACGCCATCGAGGTGCTCGTCGCGAACGGTGTCGACGTGCGCGTGGACTCCCGCGACTCCTGGGTGCCGACCCCCGCGCTGAGCCACGCGATCCTGGCGTACAACCAGGGACGGGATGCCGCCGACCCGGGCCGCGCGGACGGCATCGTCGTCACCCCCAGCCACAACCCGCCGCGCGACGGCGGCTTCAAGTACAACCCGCCGAACGGCGGACCGGCCGACACCGACGCCACCGGCTGGATCGCCGATCGCGCGAACCAGCTCATCGCCGCGGGCCTCGACGGTGTCGCCCGCACCGCATTCAAGGACCTCGACGCCGACGCGATCGGTGACTACGACTTCCGCGACGCGTACGTGCGCGACCTGACCGACATCATCGACGTCGAGGCCATCCGCCGCGCGGGCGTGCGCATCGGCGCCGACCCGCTGGGCGGGGCCTCCGTGGAGTACTGGGCCCTGATCGCCGACATGCACGGCCTCGATCTGACTGTCGTGAACCCCGACGTCGATCCGACGTGGAAGTTCATGACGCTCGACTGGGACGAGAAGATCCGCATGGATCCGTCCTCCCCGTCGGCGATGGCATCGCTCGTCGCCCGCCGCGACGAGTACGACATCCTCACCGGAAACGACGCCGATGCGGACCGGCACGGCATCGTCACGCCCGACGCGGGCCTGATGAACCCCAACCACTTCCTCGCCGTCGCGATCGACTACCTGTACGCGAACCGCCCGGGATGGCCGGCGGATGCCGCGATCGGCAAGACCCTCGTGTCGTCGATGATCATCGACCGGGTCGCCGAGTCGCTCGGCCGGCCGCTGCTGGAGGTCCCGGTCGGATTCAAGTGGTTCGTGCCCGGGCTTCTGGACGGGTCGGTCGCGTTCGGCGGCGAGGAGTCGGCCGGCGCGTCGTTCCTGCGCAAGGACGGCACCGTGTGGACGACCGACAAGGACGGCATTCTGCTGTGCCTGCTGGCGGCCGAGATCCTCGCGGTCACCGGCAAGACGCCGTCGCAGCGGTACGCCGAGCTCGAGGAGCAGTTCGGATCGTCCGCGTACCAGCGGGTCGACGCCCCGGCCACGCCCGCCCAGAAGGCGGCGCTCGGCAAGCTCGCACCCGAGGCGATCACGGCGACCGAGCTCGCCGGAGAACCGATCACGGCCAAGCTGTCGCACGCGCCGGGCAACGGTGCGGCGATCGGCGGCCTCAAGGTGCAGACCGAGCACGCCTGGTTCGCTGCCCGTCCGTCCGGCACCGAGGACGTCTACAAGCTGTATGCCGAGTCGCTCCGGGGCCCCGAGCACCTCGCTGCCGTCCAGGAGCAGGCCCGCGCGGTCGTCACGGAGGCCCTCGGCGGAGCCTGACGCGGCGGAAGCTCTTCCGGTCGACCCCGGCCGACCGGCGGGGCGGCCTGTGCTCAGCGAGCAGTGGGATCAGTTGAGCGCCAGCGCGGATGCCGCGCCCAGCGCCAGGAGCGCGACAGCGGGCGTCCACCACCGGTCATCTGCCGCGGCGAAACCGGTGCCGCGGACGCGCTTGGTGATGCCCATCCATCGCCCGTCGCCGATCACCCGCAGAATGAGTACTGCCAGGACGGCCACGAGCAGCCAGCGCGACCAAGGAGTCGCGACATCGAGGACCACAGCCACGATGAGGCCTGCGAACCCGGTCAGCAGCACCGCCACAGCGACGGTGGGCAGCGTGCCCGCCCGGTGCACCACCTCGCCGGATTGGGGGTCCTGCGGCAGAACGTTCGCGCTTCCCACTGGTGAGCCCAGCGCCCAGGCGATGTGAAAGCCCGCGGCCACCAGAGCCGCGGCGATCGCGATCCCGGCGCTCAGCCACAGCAGCCATACCGGCAGCGCATCAACCGACCAGAGCGCGAGGATGCCTGCAGTGAGGAAGAGCGGCCAAGCCAGATGTCCGGGGAGCATCACGAGGATGATCGCCGCCGCGCTCAGGCACGTGGCCGCGAATGCGTAGGCGACCGGCAGACCGACGAGGGCCGCTGCCAGTGCCCACC
Source organism: uncultured Actinomycetota bacterium (assembly GCA_963754635.1). Lineage (GTDB taxonomy): Bacteria > Actinomycetota > Actinomycetes > Actinomycetales > Microbacteriaceae > Microbacterium. The sequence continues at coordinate 73,414 of CAVWGM010000004.1, forward strand.
AAGCGATCGTCGTCAGATGCCAGGCGAAACGGAGCAGCGGTTCGGCCGCCGCCCGGGGAACCCGGGGAATGCGCCAGCGATCATCGGCGAGCAGTGGGCGCAGCACCGCGGCCTCGCCGAGCCAGGAATGCACCACACCGACCAGAGCCAGAAGCACCGCTGCCGACCATGCCGCCATCGCGTCCACCCTCCATACGGCCCCGTATGGGACGGTAGAACATACGGTAGCGTATTGTCAAAGCATGGCGTCCCTGACTGCGGAAGACTGGACGCGCTCCGCAGCGCGGCGACTCGCCACGCACGGCGTCGAGGAGGTGCGAGTCGAGGCTCTCGCCGCCCAGCTCGGGGTCTCGAAGGGAAGCTTCTACTGGCACTTCACCAACCGCGATGCGCTTCTCGCCGCTGTTCTGGATCATTGGGAGGCGGCGGGGACGAAAGCGATCATCGAGACCGTGAATGCCGATGCGGCCGCGCTCGAGGCACGGTTGGAGTTCCTCTTGAGCCGGGTCTTCGGTGTGCAGGGGCTCGAACCGGGGATCGAACTCGGCATCCGCGCGTGGGCTCGCACCGACGAGCGAGCCCGCGCGGTGACACAGCGAGTGGACGAGCAGCGTATGACGTACGTGGCGGAGCTCGTCGCAGGCTGTGGAGTGCCGGCAACCACCGCCCGGCTGCGAGCCGACCTCGTCTACCGCACGCTCATCGGCGAGTTCGCGATGCTCGCCCAGGGGCAGCCGAGGCTCGAGCCTGAGGCGCGTGCGGAGTTGCTGATCGCGCTGCTCGCCGGTGTGCGCTGACGGGTCCTCGATACCGCGAGACTGTCTGGTGCGACAGACTGGGATCGAGCCTGCGTGCGGGGCCGTCGCGGAGCGCGGCGAGACGCCGTCGCCGACGTCGGCCTCGCGGTTTCGGAAAGGATCGTGCCTGTGCCTGACTTCACCTTGACTCTCGGAGAAACGGGTGCCGTGGTCACCGCCGCCGGGGTCGAGATCGCCCGCTACGCGTTCGACCCGGGTGGTGCCGCATCCGAGGGACCGAAGCCCCTCCTGCATCCGCTTCGCGCTCTGGACGGTGCTCCGCTCACCGCTTTCCGCCCGTGGGATCACCGCTGGCACAAGGGTCTTCAGATGACGTGGACGCACGTGTCGGGGCAGAACTTCTGGGGCGGCCCGACCTTCCAGCGGGGCACCGGGTACACGCAGCTCGACAACGTCGGCCGGATCCGGCACGACCGCTTCGCCTCGACCACGGATGCCGGCGACGAAGCGGGGTTCACCGAGGAGCTCACCTGGATCACCAGGGCGGCCGAGGAGTGGATCGCCGAGACCCGGACTCATCGCTTCCACGGACTGGACGCAGCACGGGGCCTCTGGGTGCTGGACTTCGAGACCGTCCTGCGCAACGTGTCGGGTCGCGAGCTCGTCCTGGGCAGCCCCACCACGCAGGGACGCCCGGCCGCCGGCTACACCGGATTCGTGATCCGGATGCCGCGTGCCTGGACGGGCGGGCGCGTGCTGGCTCCTGCGGCCGAGGGGGCCGACGCGGTCATGGGCACCGAGGCGGAGTGGGTGGCCTTCTCGGGCGAGCACGACGAGCACGACGGCGGCGGGACGGTGCTCGCTTTCGCCGGCGCATCCAGCGCCGCCCCGCCGATCAAGTGGTACGTCCGCAGCGAGCCGTTCCCCGTTCTCAGCCCGTCGCCGTCGTTCGACGAAGAGATCGTCCTCGCCGCCGGTGACGAGGTGGCCCTGCGCCACCGGCACGTGTTCGGCGATCGGATCTGGTCGCCCGACGAGGTGCGCGAGATCGCCGCGGAGCTCGCTCCATGACCGATTCGTCCGCGTCGTGAAGCGAGTCGGCATCCGCGATGTCGCCGAGCGTGCCGGGGTGTCGATCAGCACCGTCTCGAACGCCCTCAACCGCCCCGGTACGGTCAGTGACCGCCTCGTCGCTCGCGTGCGATCGGCGGCGGAGCAGCTGGGCTACGTACCCCTGCAGGCCGCGCAGCAGCTGCGTGCCGGCCGGAGCGGCTTGCTGGGAATGACGGTGATCAACATCGGCAATCCCTTCTTCGCCGAGATGGTCTCGGGTGCCGAGGACGCCGCTTCGGCCGCCGGGCTGCGGGTGCTGGTGGGAAACTCCAGCGACGACATCTCCAAGGAGCGCGATCACCTCGAGCTGTTCGAGCGGGTCCAGGTCGAAGGCGCGCTGGTCAGCCCGTTCGGCGACACCGGTCCCTGGCTCGAGCGGCTGCGGCGCCGCGGCATCCCCGTGGTCCTCGTCGACGCGGTCGACGACGCGGGTCAGCTGCCCTCGGTGTCGTTCGACGACGTCGCCGGCGGGCGCCTCGCCGCCGAGCACCTGATCGCGACCGGCCGCCGGCGGCTGGCCTACGTCGGAGCCCGCGAGGAGGTCCGTCAGGTCCGCGAGCGCCTCGAAGGCGTTCGCTCCGCGATCGTGGCCCACCCGGGCGTGACGCTCGAGCGGATCTGGACCGAGCGGACCACCTCCGGAGCTCGGCCGGGTTTTCGGCGAGCAGCTCGCGGCGCGGCGTCCGAAGGATCGCCCGGACGGCGTGGTCGTCTCGAACGACCACCTCGCCATCGGACTCGTGCACGGCCTCATCATCGGGGGGCGTGGACGTGCCGCACGACGTCGCCGTGGTGGGGTATGACGACATCGAGTTCGCCGCGATCGCGGCCGTGCCACTCACCTCGGTGCGCCAGCCCGCGCGGGAGATGGGCCGCACCGCCGCCGAGCTGCTTCTGTCGCGCATCGCAGGGACGGCCGGCGCCGATCTCGGCAACATCGTCTACCGCCCCGAGCTCGTCGTGCGCCGATCGACCGCGTGATCACGGCAGGTCCGATCAGAACCCATGCTCGGGGCGTCGGCATCCGTCGGTAGTATGTTCGCATGATGCAGAAAGCGTTTACCGGCGCGATCCGCACCGCCGACAGCCGCCGGCCCGCCCGGTCCGTCCTGCGCCTGATGGCGCACCGGCCGGGACGGATGACCCTGGCGATCCTCGCGTTCGCGTGCAAGGAGATCCCGCTGTGGTTCCTTCCCGTCGTCACCGCCGAGATCATCGATCTCGTCGCCACCGGCGGAGAGGTCTCGACCGTGCTGATCTGGTTCACGGTCGCCGCGCTCCTGCTGCTGCAGAACTACCCGATGCACATCGTCTACACCCGGAATTTCATGACGGTGGTCCGCGATACGGGCGCCGAGCTGCGCAACGCCCTGGCCGCGCGACTGCAGAGCCTGTCGATCGGCTACCACACGAGGGTGAGCTCGTCGATCGTGCAGACGAAGGTGGTCCGTGACGTCGAGAACGTCGAGCTCATGCTGCAGCAGGTGACCCATCCCCTGCTGTCCTCGCTCATGGTCCTTCTGGGCGCCATCGCGATGACGGCGATCGCGGTGCCGGAGTTCCTGCCGGTCTACGCCCTGGCGGTCCCCATCGCCCTCGGTCTGCGGTGGGCGCTCAGCCGTCGCTCGCGTCAGCGCAACGAGGTGTTCCGCCGCGAGGTGGAGGGCTTCGCCGCCCGCGTCGGCGAGATGGCCTCGCTCATCCCGGTGACCCGGGCGCACGGCCTCGAGCAGACTGCGGTCTCGAGGGTGGCGACCGGCGCGGACGGGGTCCGGCGCGCGGGCCTGCATCTGGACATGCTGAATGGGCATGTCGCATCGATCTCGTGGGTCACCATGCAGCTGCTGGGACTCGGATGCCTCGTCCTCGCCGCCGTCTTCTCGCTCTCGGGGGTTCTCCCCATCACTCCGGGCGAGGTCGTCCTGCTCGCGACCTATTTCACGCTGCTGACCCAGGGGCTCACGGCGCTCCTCATGCTGATCCCCGTGGGGGCGCGCGGCATGGAGTCGATGCGCTCGATCGCCGAGATCATGCAGGAGCCGGACCTCGAGCAGAACGAGGGCAAGCGCGAAGTGGATGCCGTGGCCGGCAGTCTCGCGCTGGAACACGTCGCGCACCGCTATGCCGGCTCGCACGAGGATGCGGTCAGCGACATCGACCTCGAGATCGCGCCCGGCGAGACGGTCGCGTTCGTGGGATCGTCCGGCTCTGGCAAGTCGACGCTGCTGAACCTGGTGCTCGGCTTCGTCCGTCCGACCGCCGGCCGGATCCTGCTCGACGGCGCCGACATGGACGAGCTCGACATGCGGACGGTGCGCCGGTCGGTGTCGGTCGTGCCGCAGGAGTCGGTGCTGTTCGAAGGCACGATCCGGGAGAACATCGCGTACGGCCTTCCCGACGCCTCGGACGAGCGCATCCGCGCCGCGCTCGCCGACGCGAACGCCCTCGAATTCGTCGACGACGCAGCCGGACGGCTGGGACACCGTCGTCGGCGAGCGGGGCGCACGCCTCTCGGGTGGTCAGCGTCAACGCCTCGCGATCGCGCGGGCGCTGGTGCGCGACCCCCGCATCCTGCTGCTGGACGAGGCGACGTCGGCGCTCGATCCTGAGTCCGAAGCGCTGGTGAAAGAGGCGCTCAGCCGGCTCATGCGCGGGCGCACCACGCTCGTGGTCGCCCACCGGCTCTCGACGATCCGCCAGGCCGACCGCATCGTGGTCCTCGAACGGGGCCGGATCGTGGAGCACGGCCCTCACGATGCCCTGCTCGCACGCAGCGGACGCTACGCGGCCCTCCACGCCGCCCAAGCCGGGACCGTCTGAGCCCGCCTGACGCCGCCGCATCTGTGCCGACGATGGCGGCATCTGCCGAAGCTGCGGTAGCTTGGGGCACAAGAGGCGGGTCCCAGCCCCGTCGCGCTTCAGGGGGAGCTCCATGCGTCGCGCATCCGAGAGACGGTCCGGCGTGCGCCGTGTCGTCTCCACTCTCCTCGCGGGCGCCCTCGTCGCGGCATCCCTGGTCGCCGCTCAGGCCACCGTCGCTCAGGTGGCCGGCGCCAGCGCCGCAACGTACCCCGTCCCGGCGGTGCAGCCTGCGGACGGGTTCCCCCGCACGAACGACGCGAACACCTTCATCGGCACGACCGTGGCGACCCCGCAGGCGTACTTCGCCTATACCTCGGGCACCGAAGATGTCGCCTTCCTCTTCCGAAAGATGGCGAACGTCAACCGCGCGATCGAAGTCCGGGTGACGAGTCCTAGCGGGGTCGTCTCGACCCACCGGACTCCCGCGGCCGGGCAGACCAATATGCTGCACGGCTTCGGCGCCGGCTCGCTTCCGCGAGAAGAGGGGATCTGGAAGGCCGAGCTCGTGCCGCTCGGCGGAGCGCTCACCCAGGATGTGACGCGCCTGCTGTCGTACTCCGCGGTCTACTCCGCTGCCGGCGCAGAGAAGCCCGGGCGAGTCTGGACGAACCGGCAGTACCTCGTGCAGCCGACGGCCACGCCGCCCGATCTCACCGTGTACTACATGAGCAGTCTGGGCTACATCTACGAGACGACGTACCGCCAGTATTTCGGATTGAACTCCGTCCTCGAGGCGGACGGCGTGGGAATCGTCCAGCGGGGTCCGGGCGACGAACCTGTCTGCGAGGTCTCGATGTACCGGTCGGCCACCGGCGCCGACACGAGGATCACCCCACCGGATCCGGATGCCATACCCGCGCAGGGTCGGTGCGGATCGATCTACCGCATCTTCTTCTCGCCGCCGTACGCGAGCGATGCCGCCGGGGCCGTGCCCGAGCAGACCGCTCGCGCAGGCGAGTCGCCGAACAACTGGGTACGGCCGCTGATCAAGCCGCCCTCGTTCGACCTCGTCGACTACGTCGGCACCAGCGAGACGACGGCATTCGGCATCCTCTACGCGGATGTGCAGAACTTCTTCGGCAGCGCCACCATCGACGTATATGACGACAGCGGTGCGGTCGTCTGCACCTTCACCGCCAACGTTCCCGAGCCCGCAGCGGGCGAAGAGGATGCGGTCCGGCGCGTTCCGCTGCCGTTCAACAATGACACCGGCTGCGACGCCGACATCCCCCGCGATGCGGTGTCGCGGTTCGAGATGTCGGGACTGAACGCCGGCGAGATCCACTTCGTCGGCACCGACATCGAAGCGATCCGCGGGGGCACCGAGGTGCGCGCGCTGAACGGACCGACTGCGGGCACATCCGAGGCCACGCGCGTCTACTGGGGCGATGTCGACAACTTCGACGGGCGCCCGCCCTCGGTCCCGGCATCGGTCAGCACGTCGACGACCGGTGTGCTCTCCGCCGGAGGCGTCCGCCCTTGGTGGGGCACCGGCATCTACCTGAACGAGGGCAGCTGGGGCGACGGCATGTTCGCCGAGATGTGGACCCGGCAGGGAGTGGCCCTCACTTCCGAGCTGACGCTGCATGACCCCGACGCCGAGTGGACGATGGCCAAGACCTCCGATCCCGGGGATGGCACGACCCTCCTCCCCGGGTCGACCGTCACCTACACGCTGACGCTTCAGAACATCTCGGACGTCGATCTCTGGGACCTGTACGACGTCGAGGATGACCTCTCGCAGGTGCTCGACGACGCCGACTACAACGGCGACGCGGCCGTCGTCGGCGACTGGACCACCGCGGCGAGCCCCGGCGTCGCCACGGTCGACGAGGCGACGGCGACGCTCTCGTTCCGTGGGAACATCCCCGCGCGCGGGACGGTGACGATCACCTACAGCGTGACGGTCCGCGAAGACGAAGCGGCGCGGGGTGACAGCGTGCTGCGCAACGTCGTCAGCTCGGATTACCCCAACCCCCCGACGTGCGACGAGAACCCGTGCGAGCCCACGACCTCGCACCCCGTCAAGGATCTGTTCCTCGACAAGCAGCCGACCGGCACGCCGACACAGAATGCCGACGGCACCTGGTCGATCGAGTACCTCGTCACCGCTCGCAACGACGGCGGCTCGGCACAGGACTACACGCTCACGGACCGCCTTCGATTCGGCGCGGGGATCACCGTCGACGACGCCCAGGCGTCGGCAGAGCCCGGCACGCCCGCGCCATCGGCCTCGTGGAACGGCGCATCCGACACGACGGTCTACGCCGGCAGCATCCCGGTGGGCGCGACGCACACCTTCCGTGTCTCCGTGCAGGCGACCGTTCCCGGAGACGTCATCGGATCGCCCGCCGGCAGCTGCACGGCGGGCGGCGGCGACGAGGCCTTCCGCAACGAGGCGGCCCTGTCCTCTCCCGCCGATCCCGCCATCGCACTGGCCGATCAGGCGTGCCGCGCACCGAGCCTGCCGTCCATGCAGAAGACGGCACTCGACGTGATCCAGGCCCCCAGCGGACTGTGGAACATCCGGTACCGGATCACCGTCGCGAACGCCTCGGCGAACCAGCTGAGCTACGCACTGACCGACACGCTGCGCTTCGCCCCCGATGCGGCGATCGTGTCGGCCGCGGTGACGGACGCGCCCGCCGGTGTCGTGCTCGGCGTTCCGCCGTGGGACGGCGCGGCTGAGACGACCATCGCCGAGGACGTCGTCCTCCCGGCCGCCGGCGCCGGAGGTCCGGTCCGCCACGTCTACATCCTCGATGTCGTCGCCGATGTGCCGCCCACGGCCGATCTCGCGGCGCCGGAGTGGCAGTGCCCGCCACCGGGAACGGGCGGCTCGGGAGCCTTCAGCAACGACGCGACGATGACCAGCGGCGGTGTCGACGTGGTCGACAGCGACTGCGGCGAGCCCGCGAACCCGAACCTCACGAAGTCCGTCCAATCGCCGCCGGTGCAGCAGCCCGACGGCACCTGGACCTTCACCTACCTGCTGCGCGTGACGAACTCGGCGCTGGAGCCGGAGGAGGGGCTGAGCTACGACCTCGACGACACGTTCGCCTTCCCGGCCGAGGTCGCGGTCAACTCCGTGACGGTCACGGCGCCCGCCGGCGTCACCGCCAACCCCGGCTTCACTGGAGGTCTGACTCGGCTAGGCGGCACCGCGGTGGCGGCGGATCCGAACGTCCACACCGGCGCCTCCGTCGTGATCCCCGCCGCGACGGCGGCGGGCCCCGCCGTGCAGGAGTACGTCATCACCGTCAACGCCGGCGTTCCGGCCGGCATTTCCGCGGCAGCTCGGGCCTGCGGCACGGGAGCGGGGGGCGATCCCCGCGGATTCCGCAACACCGCGAACCTGACGGGAAGCGGCGTCGACGTCGACGCCGACGACTGCGTCGACATCCCCGAGCCTGCGGTGGTCGAGATGCAGAAGTCCACGGTCGGCGAGCCCGTGCAGAACGACGACGGATCGTGGGATGTCGTCTACGAGGTGGTCGTGACCAACCCCCACCCCCTCTCGACGGCCACGTACGACCTCGATGATGCGCTGGCGTACGGAAGCGGCATCACCGTGAACAGTTCGACCGTCACCACCTACCCGGGCGATGTCACGCCCGCGTCACCGGCGTGGAACGGCCTCGATCAGCAGTCGGTGACGGCAGGCGCCCTGCTCGTCGCGGGCTCGGCGCACGTCTACCGGATGAGCGTGAGCTCCACGCCGGCGGCCGCGGTGTACGGCACCGCCGACGCCACCTGCGCGAGCGCGGGGGGCTCGGCGGGCGGCGGGTTCATCAACACCGCCACGGTGCGCTCGGGCACCGTGGAGCAGGACGACGACGCGTGCGCCTCGCTGCCGAGCCCGGCGCTCGTCCTCGAGAAGACCGTCGACCACGAGGTCGCCGGGATCGGCGACCTCGTGACGTACACGGTCATCGCCCGGAACACCGGCGAGGCGGACTACACGTCGGCGAATCCGGCGGTCGTCGTCGACGATCTCGCCGACGTCCTCGACAACGCCACCTACCAGGATGACGCGAGCGCAAACCGGGCAGGCACGCTGGAGTTCGCCTCCCCCGAACTGACCTGGACGGGCTCACTGCCCGAAGGTGGCAGCCTGACGCTGACCTACAGCGTCAGCGTCACGACGACGGGCGACTTCGAGCTCGTCAATGTCGTCACGGCGCCGTCGTGCCCCGAGTGCCGAGTCAGCACCCTCACGAGAATCCCCCCGCCCGTGATACCGCCTGACACAGCACCGGTTCCTCCGGAGATCGCCTCGACCGGTGCCGACCTCCCGACGGGGGTGATTGCGGCGGGCGTACTCGCACTTCTCGCGGGACTGGCGCTCACCCTCCGCGGCACCGCCCGGCGCACCCGCGCCACCCGGATCGGCGGCTGAGCCAGCTCGGAAGCGGGCAGGAAAACGTTTCCCGCATTTGGTAGGGTTGAGGTCTGCCCCGAACGAGGAGCCCACCTTCATGCCGCTCTCCGGCCCCCTCCGCTGCGCGATCGTCGGCACCGGCGCCGTCGCCCACCTGCATGCCGCCGCGGTGCTCGCCGATCCCGACGCGGGACTCGTCGCCGTCACGAATCTTCATCGTTCCGCCGCCGAGACCTTCGCCGACGCGTACGGTGGGCCCGCTGTCTACGATGATCTCGACGCGCTGCTCGAAGACGTTCACCCCGACGTCGTCCTCATCTGCACACCGCCCGCGGCGCATAGGGCGCAGACGCTCGCGGCGCTCGCCGCCGGTGCTCACGTCGTGGTCGAGAAGCCGCCCGCGCCCTCGCTGGCTGAGCTCGACGAGATGCGTGCGGCCGCCGTGGCCGCCGACCGGCGACTCGCCGTCGTGTTCCAGCAGCGCACCGGCACTGCCGCCGCGCACGTGAAGTCGCTGCTGGACTCCGGCGCTTTCGGCAGGCCGCTGCTCGCCCAGTGCCAGACGCTGTGGTTCCGTGACGCGGAGTACTTCGCCGCGCCCTGGCGCGGCCGGTGGGAGACCGAGGGCGGCGGCACGACCCTGGGTCACGGCATCCACCAGCTCGATCTGCTGGCGTACCTCCTGGGGGACTGGGCGAGCGTCGAGGCGCGGCTCTGGCGGCTCGACCGCGACACCCAGACGGAGGACACCTCGACAGCGACGGTGCGCTTCACCTCGGGCGTCGTCGCTCAGGTCGTCTCGAGCGTCGTTGCGCCGAGGCAGACCAGCTCGATCCGCATCGACACGCAGAGGGCGACGATCACGGTCGACCATCTCTACGGCCACGGCCACGAGAACTGGTCGATCACGCCCGCGCCGGGGTTCGAGGACGAAGCCGCCGGCTGGGCGCTGCCCCCTCATGAGGTCGCCAGCGGGCATGCGCCCCTCCTGCACGACGTCTTCGCCGCGATCCGCGAGCGCCGTCCGCTTCCGCCGACGGCGGACGCCCCAGCCCGCTCTCTCGAGCTCGTCGCCGCCATGTACGCGTCGGCGGCGGCAGACGGGCGGCCTGTCACTCCCGGCGACCTGGCGGCGCATCCCACGCATCGGCGCGGCTTCGCCAGTCCGGTCACGGATCTGCGCGCAGACTGACGAGGTGGTGCGGGGATGCCTGCACCCCTGAGCGCCGGGCCAGGGGTACGCCTCGTGGTATCCGCCAGCATCCTGACCCACGACAGAGTCGTTCCTGACGCGGTCGATCGAGGAGTGACTGAATCGTTCAAATGAATTTCGACGCAGGCCTTGCGAAACGTTTTTCTGAGAGGTACCGTACCGGGACAGCGCTTTCCTCCATCCTGCACCCGAGGGATCCGCGACACCGCACCACCGACACGGACGTCTCAGCGGCAATGGAACGCAGACGTTCAGAGAGAGGACAAGGATGTTCAGCAACAAGCGGACCATCGCCGCGATCGCACTCGCGACCGGCGCTGCTCTGGCCCTGGCCGGCTGCGCCGGCTCCGAGGCCGAGCCGGCAGCGACGTACGACCCCGACGAGGAGGTCACGCTCGACCTCGCGTTCTGGGGCAACGACGTGCGCGCCGAGCTCTACAACGAGGCGATCGCGGCGTTCAACGAGGAGTACCCGAACATCACGGTGAACTCGACGTTCCTCGGCTACCCCGAGTTCTGGGAGAAGCGTCAGACGGAGGCAGCCGGTGGCGGCCTTCCCGACGTGATGCAGTTCGACTACTCCTACCTGCGCCAGTACTCCGAGAACGGCCTCCTCCTCAACCTCGACCCGTACCTCGGCGACATCATCGAGACCGACCCCCTGCCGCAGAACATCCTCGACATCGGCGTGGTCGGCGACGAGACCACCGGCATCCCGACCTCCACGAACGCGTGGGGCATGTTCACCAACCCGAAGCTGCTCGAGACCATCGGTGTCGAGGGCTTCGAGGGCGGCTCGTGGGACGACTACCAGGAGTGGATGACCGAGGTCTCCGAGACCGCGGCAGCCGGCGGCCAGCAGGTGTGGGCCGGCGCCGACTACACCGGCCGCATCCAGAACTTCGAGATCCAGCTGCGGTCCGAGGGCTCGTACCTCTTCAGCGAAGACGGCGAGCCGGGCTTCGACGAGGAGCGCCTCGCCGAGTTCTGGGAGTCGGGCGCCGACATCCGTGACGGCGTCGTCGTGCCCCAGCAGAAGGCCGAGGAGCTCCTCCCGCTGAGCCCCTTCGACGCCGCTTTCAGCGCCAGCGAGCTGACGTGGGACAACTTCGGATCCGGCTACCTGGGCAACCTGGGCGCCGAGTACACCGAGCTCGGCCTGGTCGCTCCCCCGGTCACCGAGGAAGGCACCCAGGACCTCTACCTGAAGCCTTCGATGCTCCACAGCATCTCGGCAGGAACGGAGCATCCCGAGGCGGCAGCGACTCTGGTGAACTTCCTCGTGAACTCGCCGCAGTCCGGCGAGATCTTCGGCACCAACCGCGGACTCCCCGCCTCGGAGACCGCGCTCGAGGCAGCCGAGCTCGACCCGCTCAGCCAGCAGGTCAAGGAGTACGAGGAGTCGATCGCCGACCGTCTGGGCGACGCCCCGCCCGTGCCGATCGTCGGCTACGGCTCGCTCGAGGAGAAGTTCCGCCAGATCAGCACCGAGCTGAACTTCGGCACCATCACCGTCGAGGATGCCGTGAGCCAGTTCTTCGGTGAGATGGACGTCGTCCTCAACCAGTAGCAGTCACCGCCGGGGGTCGGCCGCTCGACCCGGCTGACCCCCGGCTCCCACCTGCCAGACCACACCGCGAGAGGTCGACGTGAGCACCACAGCGACGAGAGTGATCGTGACCGGACGCAAGTCCACCAGGCGATCCCTGTTCCGCCGGAGCAGTCCCGAGAATCTGGACCGGCCCGAAGCGCGACGCCGCGCACGCAAGGAGACCCTCGCCGGGTACGGGTTCCTCATCCCCTGGCTGATCGGGTTCTTCGGCCTGACGCTGATCCCGATGGCGTACTCGCTGTACCTCTCGTTCACGAAGTACAACATCTTCACGGCGCCGGAGTGGATCGGCCTCGACAACTACATCCGTCTGTTCACGAACGACCCGACGTTCGTGCAGTCGGCGCAGATCACCCTGGTCTACGTGCTGATCGGTACGCCGATCACCCTGGCCGCCGCCCTGATCGTGGCGATGCTGCTGAACTACCGCGACCGGGGCGCCGGGTTCTTCCGCTCGTCGTTCTACGCCCCCTCGCTCATCGGCGGCTCCGTCTCTGTCGCGATCGTGTGGCGGGCGATGTTCAACGAGGACGGGCCGGTCAACAGCATCCTGTCGTCGATCGGCGTCGACCTGGGCGGCTGGGTCGGCAACCCCTCGCTGGTGCTGCCGATGATGATCCTGCTGTCGATCTGGCAGTTCGGCGCCACCATGGTGATCTTCCTCGCCGGTCTCAAGCAGATCCCCAAGGAGCTCTACGAGGCCGCGGAGGTCGACGGTGCCAGCGCGTACCGCCGCTTTCTCGCCGTGACGATACCGATGCTCTCGCCGGTCATCTTCTTCAACCTGCTGCTGGGCCTGATCGGCGCCTTCCAGGTGTTCGCCTCGGCCTACATCATCTCCAACGGCACCGGCGGCCCCGCCGGCATGACGAACTTCATCACGCTCTACCTCTACAAGCGCGGCTTCGGCGACGGCCAGATGGGCTACGCCGCCGCCATCGCGTGGGTGCTGCTCGTCGTCGTCGCCGTGATCGCCTTCATCCTGTTCCGCACTCAGAAGTCGTGGGTGCACTACTCGGGAGACAACCGATGAGCACCACCAGCTTCGGCGAACCCGCCATCGCCACCCTCGAGAACCAGGTCGACGCGACTCCGAGGACGCCCCGGCGCAAGGTCAAGCGCAAGACGTGGCAGACCGTCATCTGGTTCGTCGTGCTCCTGGCCATCACCGCAGTCGTCCTCTACCCCTTGGTGTGGCTGTTCCTGTCGACCTTCAAGACGAACGCGGAGTTCGGGCAGAACCCCGGGCTCCTTCCGCAGGATCCGACATTGGAGAACTACCTCAAGGTCGGGGAGGGCATCGCCGGCGTTCCGATGTGGAAGTTCTTCGTGAACTCGCTCATCATCGCCGTCGGCTCGGTGATCGGCACCGTGCTCTCGTCGGCGCTGGCCGCGTACGCGTTCGCCCGCATTCAGTTCAAGGGCCTCGGCGTGCTGTTCGCCGCCATGATCGGCACGCTGCTGCTGCCGTTCCACGTGCTGATCATCCCGCAGTACATCCTGTTCAACCGTCTCGACATGATCGACACGTTCATCCCGCTGCTGCTGCCGAAGTTCCTCGCCACCGAGGCGTTCTTCGTGTTCCTGCTGGTGCAGTTCATCCGCCAGATGCCGCGCGACATGGACGAGGCGGCCCGCATCGACGGCGCCGGGCACTTCCGGATCTTCTGGTCGATCATCCTGCCGCTGATCAAGCCCGCCCTCATCACCTGCGCGATCTTCTCGTTCATCTGGGCCTGGAACGACTTCCTCGGGCCTCTGCTGTACCTGACCAGCCCCGAGAACTACCCGCTTCCCGTCGCGCTGCGGCTCTACAACGACGCCTCGTCGGGCGGTGCCGACTACGGCGCCACCGTCACCGCATCGTTCATCGCTCTGCTGCCGGTGCTGCTGTTCTTCCTCGTGTTCCAGCGCTTCCTCGTGGACGGCGTCGCCACCCAGGGCTTGAAGGGCTGAGGCCATGGGCGCCATCGCCACCAAGCGCGAATACCGGGCGGCTCGACGAGCGGATGCCTCGGGCAGCGGCCCGACGCTGGAAGAGCGTCCCGCAGCGCGGTTTCCCGGTGCCACCGGTGCCTTCGCCCTTTTCGGCGAGGTCCTGCTCGTGGGCGTGCTCGTCACCGTAGCCGGGCTCGCCGTCGTCACTCTTCCCGCGGCTCTGGCCGCCGGCATCCGCCACCTGCGCCGGTATGTGGACGCCGAGGCGTCTCCGGCACGCGCGTTCTGGCGGGACGTGCGTGCGGCGCTGCCCGGCGGACTCGTCGTCGGCACCGTCGCGCTGGTCGTGGCCGGCGTCCTGACTCTCGACATCGTGCTGGCGAACTCGGGCGCGCTTCCCGGCGGCGGCGCCGTCGGCGCCATCGGATGGATCGGCGCGGTCGCCGCAGCGACCCTGCTGCTCGCGGCGGCAGGGGCCTGGTCTCCCGAGACGGGCTGGCGCGGCGCCCTGCGCGAGGGCCGCGCAGCACTCGGCGCCGATCTGCGTGGCGCGCTCTACCTCGCTGCCACCGCCGTGTTCGTCGGCGTCGCCGCGTGGATGCTGGTGCCGCTCATCGTGCCCGCGCTGGGCTGTGCGGCACTGGCCGTGGTCGCCATCCCCGTGCGCCGGCGCACCGCCCGCTGACCACCGACACCCGACCGAGGAGCGAACCGCTGTGCTGTACGGCGCCGACTACAACCCCGACCAGTGGCCCGAAGAGGTCTGGGACGACGACGTCCGCCTGATGCGAGAGGCAGGCGTCAACATCGTCAGCCTGGGCATCTTCGCGTGGTCGCGCATCCAGCCGTCCGAGGACGTGTGGGACTTCGCGTGGCTCGACACCGTGATCGGCAAGCTCCACGCCGGCGGCATCCAGGTGAACCTCGCCACCGCAACCGCCTCGCCACCGCCGTGGGTCAGCGCTCACTACCCCGAAACGCTGCCGGCCGACGAGAGCGGCGCCTCGTACTGGCCGGGCAGCCGCCAGCACTTCGCCCCGTCGTCGCCGACGTACCGCCGGCTCGCGGGCGAGCTCGTGCGCCGCCTCGCCGAGCGCTACGCCGCTCACCCGGCCGTCGTGATGTGGCACGTGGGCAATGAGTTCGGCTGCCACCTGCCGATGGACTTCTCGGATTCAGCACGCGACGCCTACCGCGTCTGGCTCCAGGGGCGGTACGCGTCGATCGACGCCCTCAACGACGCCTGGGGCACGAACTTCTGGTCGCAGCGCTACGGCTCGTTCGACGAGATCTTCCCGCCGCGCCTGGCTCCCTACAGCCACAACCCCTCGTCGATGCTCGACTATCGGCGCTTCACGTCCGACATGCTGCTGGAGTGCTACCTCATGGAGCGCGAGATCCTGCAGGCCGCCGGGGCGACGCAGCCCATCACCACCAACTTCATGGGGCCGTTCAAGCCCGCGGACTATCGCCGATGGGCGCCGTTCATGGACGTCATCGCCGACGACTGCTACCCCGACCCCACGAACCCGAACCGGGTGCGCGATGCGGCCTTCCAGCGCGACCTGGTGCGCTCGCTCAAGCGCGGGGTCCCGTGGCTGCTGTGGGAGCAGGCGACGGATGCCGTCAACTGGCGTCCCTCGAACCCCGGCAAGCGCCCCGGCGCGCTGATGGCCGAGACCGCGCAGTCCATCGGGCGCGGCGCCGACGGCATCATGTTCTTCCAGTGGCGGCAGTCCCGCGCCGGCAGCGAGAAGTTCCACTCGGCGATGCTTCCGCACGCCGGCACGCAGACCCGCACGTGGGACGCCGTCACCGACCTCGGCGCCCGGCTCGCGGCGCTCGGCGACCTTCCGGCCCCCGGCCGTGACGCCCGTGTCGCGCTCGTCTTCGACTGGGAGAGCTGGTGGGCGGTCGAGGAGCGCGACCACCCCGACGCAGGTCGACTACCTCGCGCTCGTGCTCGAGTGGTACGGCGCTCTCCACGCACGCGGCATCCAGGTCGACGTCGTCGGTGCCGAAGACGTCGACGGGGGCTACGACCTCACGATCGCCCCCGCGCTGTATCTGCTCCGCGACGAGGGTGCGGCGGCGCTCGTCCGTTTCGTCGAGGCCGGCGGCACACTGCTGGCGGGGCCCTTCACCGACATCGTCGACCGGCACGACCAGTTCCGCAACGGCGGGTTCCTGACGCAGCTGGGCCCGGTGCTCGGCGTCCGGTTCGAGGACTTCGGGGCTCTGGGTGGCGCCAGCACGGGCGGGACCGGCGTCGGCGCGCAGGCTGCGAGCACGACCGGTCCGGGCGAGAGCGTCACCTTCGGCCTGGGCGGGAGGTCCCTGGCGGGGCGTCTCGTCGCCGAGCGCGTCCACGCGCTGGATGCGACCGTGATGGCCTCGTTCCAGACCGGCCTGGCCGCGGGGTCGCCGGCACTCACCCGTCGCACGCACGGCACCGGCGAGGCCTGGTACGTCGCCACCCAGCCCGTCGCCGAGGCGCTCGACGCCGTCGTCGCGGCGGTGGTCGAGGCATCCGGCGTCCAACCCGTCGTCGCGGGGCTGCCCACCGGCGTCGAGGTCGCACGACGGGGTGACCTGGTCACGCTGATCAACCACGGCGACGACCGGGTCGAGATCGAGATCGAGGGAACGGATGCCGAGACCGGCGCCGCCGTCGAGCGCATCGCGCTCGAGTCCCAGGAGGTCGCGTTCGTCTACGCCCCCGTCACCGCAGGCGTGAGCTCCCCGAGCGAGGAGCCGGTCGGCGCCGGGCTGTCCGCCGCGCGGTGAGCCGCGGCATCCGGATTCGCTCATCGCCCGAGAGGAACCCATGATCGACGCGTCCGCAGCACTCGACCTCACGGCCCGCCTCTCCCACGGGAAAGCGCTTGCGCGCCCTGCCATCCCGTGGCACAATACTGGAAAGCGCTTACCCGCTCTGATCTGGACCCCGCGGGCATCTCTCCGAAGAACCTCGACGAAAGCAGCACCCCATGTCTGACACCACCATCGCTCCGGCCACGGCCGAGGGCTCGGCCACCCGCCCCGTCGTGCGCGAGGTCGGCATCATCATGAACGGCGTCTCGGGCCGCATGGGCTATCGCCAGCACCTGGTGCGCTCGATCCTCGCGATCCGCGAGCAGGGCGGCATCGAGCTGCCCGACGGCAGCAAGCTCACCGTCAAGCCGCTGCTCGTGGGCCGCAGCGAGGCCAAGCTCGCCGAGCTCGCCGCCGCGCACGGCATCGAGGACTACACGACCGACCTCGACGCGGCGCTGGCCGACCCGCGCTGGGAGATCTACGCCGACTTCCTCGTGACCAAGGCCCGCGCCTCGGCGCTGCGCAAGGCCATCGCGGCCGGCAAGACCATCTACACCGAGAAGCCCACCGCCGAGACCGTCGGCGAAGCGCTCGAGCTCGCGCGCCTCGCGCAGGAGGCCGGCGTCAAGACCGGCGTCGTGCACGACAAGCTCTATCTGCCCGGCCTGCAGAAGCTCAAGCGGCTCATCGACTCCGGCTTCTTCGGCCGCATCCTGAGCGTCCGCGGCGAGTTCGGCTACTGGGTGTTCGAGGGCGACTGGCAGCCCGCTCAGCGGCCGAGCTGGAACTACCGCGCCGAGGACGGCGGCGGCATCATCGTCGACATGTTCCCGCACTGGAACTACGTGCTCGAGAACCTCTTCGGCGAGATCAAGTCGGTCTACGCCCAGGCCTCGGTGCACATCGCCGACCGCTGGGACGAGAAGGGCGAGCACTACACCGCCACCGCCGAGGACGCCGCGTACGGCATCTTCGAGCTCGAGGGCGGCGTCGTCGCGCAGATCAACTCCTCGTGGACCGTGCGCGTGAACCGCGACGAGCTCGTCGAGTTCCACGTCGACGGCACGCACGGCTCGGCCGTCGTGGGCCTGTTCGGGGCCAAGATCCAGCACCGCAACGCCACGCCGAAGCCGGTGTGGAACCCCGACCTGGCCGATTCGCACGACTACGACGCCGACTGGGCCGAGGTGCCCACGAACGAGGTGTTCCAGAACGGCTTCAAGCAGCAGTGGGAGGAGTTCCTCGTCTCGTTCGCCGAGGGCACCGACTACGAGTTCGACCTCCTGGCGGGCGCCCGCGGCGTGCTGCTGGCCGAGGCCGGTCTGCGCTCCAGCAGCGAGGGCCGCAAGATCGAGCTGCGCACGCTCTCCCTGAGCTGAGCGAGCCGAACACCATGACGGATCTCACGCTCCTGTCGGCGGAGGGCGCGACCACGAAGGTCGCGCTCTCCCCCGCCCCGGGCTACGCCAAGCCCGCCGGCCCGCTCCGCAGCCGCGTCGCCTACGCCGCCGCCCACGTCGTCCCGAAGACCTCGGCCGACAACACCCCCGGCCAGCCGGCCGACGTGGACTGGGACGCGACCCTCGGCTTCCGCCGGTCGGTGTACTCGTGGGGCCTCGGCGTCGCCGACGCGATGGACACCGCCCAGCGCAACATGGGCCTGGACGCCACGGCGACCCGCGAGCTCATCGCCCGCTCGGCCGAGGTCGCCCGCGAAGAGGGCGGCTCGGTCGTGGTCGGCGTCAACACCGACCACGTCGACGAGCAGACCATCACCGTCGACCAGGTGATCGACGCCTACAAGGAGCAGCTGCACTTCACCGAAGAGCAGGGAGCGGGCCCCGTGCTGATGGCGTCGCGCCACCTCGCCCGCGCCGCGCAGAGTGCCGACGACTACCGCCGCGTCTACCGCGAGGTGCTGTCCTCGGCCGGCGCGCCGGTCGTGCTGCACTGGCTGGGCACGGCGTTCGATCCGTCGCTCGAGGGCTACTTCGGCTCGCCCGACTGGCGCGAGGCCTCTGCCGTGCTCCTCGAGATCGTCGCCGAGAACACCGACAAGGTCGCGGGCGTGAAGATGAGCCTGCTGGATGCCGCGTCCGAGGTCTCGGTGCGCGAGCGCCTGCCCGAGGGCGTGCGCATGTTCACCGGCGACGACTTCAACTACGTGGGGCTCATCGGCGGCGCCGACGTGCCCATGGCGGCGCAGCCCGATCGCGACCCCGCCAGCAGCCGCCAGCACTCCGACGCCCTGCTCGGCGCGTTCGCCGCGCTCACCCCGGTGGCGTCCGCGGCCATCCAGGCGCTGGATGCCGGCGACCCGGCCCGCTACCTCGAGATCCTGGGCCCGACCGAAGAGCTCAGCCGCCAGATCTTCGCGGCGCCCACCTTCTACTACAAGACCGGCGTGGCGTTCCTGGCGTGGCTGAACGGCCACCAGGCGGCGTTCCAGATGGTGGGCGGGCTGCACTCGGCCCGCAGCCTCCCGCACCTCTCGCGTATCGTCGAGCTCGCCAACGCCGCGCGCGCCCTCGAGAAGCCCGAGCTGGCCGCCGAGCGGTGGAACGGGATGCTGCGACTGAACGGAGTGGACGCATGACCGCCGTCGATCCCCGCCTCTCGATCAACCAGGCGACCATCAAGCACGCCGACCTCGCGACGGCGCTGCGCGTCACCGCCGAAGCCGGTGTGCAGGCCATCGGGCTCTGGCGCGAGCCGGTCAACGAGGTCGGACTCGCGAACGCGGCGCAGCTGCTCACGGACTCGGGGCTGCGTTTCACGACGCACTGCCGCGGCGGCTTCTTCACCCTCCCGGAGGGCCCCGATCGCCGGGCCGCGCTCGACGACAACCGCCGCGCGATCGAAGAGACCGCGACCCTCGCCGCCGCCGGCGCCGCCGGCTCGACGGCCGTGCTGGTGCTGGTCGCCGGCGGCCTGCCCGAGGGGTCGCGCGACCTCATCGGTGCGCGCGAGCGCGTGCGCGACGCGATCGGCGAGCTGTCGACGGATGCCGCGGCCGCCGGTGTGACTCTGGCGATCGAGCCGCTGCATCCGATGTACGCGACCGACCGCGCCGTGGTCTCGACCCTCGGCCAGGCGCTCGACATCGCCGCGGACTTCGACGCCTCGGTCGTCGGCGCGGCCGTGGACACCTTCCATGTGTTCTGGGACCCGCAGGTGCTCGAGCAGATCGCCCGCGCCGGCCGTGAAGGCCGCATCGCGACGTACCAGGTGTGCGACTGGAAGACGCCGCTCGCCGCCGACGTGCTGCTCAGCCGCCACTACCCCGGCGAGGGCGTCATCGACTTCGCGTCGCTGACGCAGGCGGTCGAGGCGACCGGCTACGACCGCGACATCGAGGTCGAGATCTTCAACGCCGATGTCTGGGCGACCGACCCGCTCGAGGCGGTGCGGCGCACCGCTGCGACGTTCGGCTCGGCCGTCTCGCCGCACCTCCGGGTGCCGGTCGCGGGCTGAGGCCGGCGTGCTCGCCGTGAGAATCGCTCTACCGCCTGAGACTCGTGCGAGTCTCGGGCGCTTGCGCGAGTCTCACCGATCTGAGTCGACCGGGGCGCCGCGGTGAGCCGGGTGCTCGTCTTCTCCGGGGGCGGCGACTACGCCGACCCGTGGCATCCGTTCGCCCAGACGAGCGCGCGGGTCGCCGAGATCCTGAGCGCGTCCGGCCATGACGCGACCGTGGTCGACACGCTGGCCGCGCTCGAGGCCGGGCTGCCGGATGCCGAGGTGCTCGTCGTCAACGCGGGCGGCGGCACCGAGCCGCATCCGCTCGACGCCGAGCTCGCCCGCATCCTGGAGTCGTACCGCGGGCCGTTGGTGGCGCTGCACGTCGCCGCGACGCTGATGCCCGAGTCCGACGTCTGGGAGCGGATGCTCGGCGGGCGCTGGGTGCGCGGCCAGTCCATGCACCCGCCGCGGGGTCCGCTCAGCGTGCGGGCGGTGTCG
Source organism: uncultured Actinomycetota bacterium (assembly GCA_963754635.1). Classification (GTDB taxonomy): domain Bacteria; phylum Actinomycetota; class Actinomycetes; order Actinomycetales; family Microbacteriaceae; genus Microbacterium. The sequence goes on from CAVWGM010000004.1 coordinate 94,068, forward strand.
AACCACCCGATCGTCGCGGGCCTCGACGGGAGCGAGACCGTCGACGAGGCGTACTCGTGGCTGCGGATCGAGCCGTCGTCCGACGTGCTGCTCGTGCACGACCTCGAGGGCGGTTCGCAGCCGATGTGCTGGATCGCCGAGACCGACGGCCGTCGCGTGGCCTACGACGGCCTCGGCCACGACCTCGAGGCATACGAGGCTCCTCTGGCCGTCACCCTGCTCGAGCGACTGGTCGCCTGGGTCGCCGCCCGCTGAGAGATCGCCCGCCCGAGTCGGATGCACGGGTCGCGGGGCGGCCGGAGCGCAGGTGTCGGAAAACGGTTCCTGCCGCTCCCTGTCTGGCCGCGCTTGCCCCTAGACTCGGCACGATGAGCGAGACGTACGCGCCGACCCGTGGCGCCGCCACCCTGCACGACGTCGCCCGCGAGGCCGGAGTCTCGCTGGCCACGGCGTCGCGCGTTCTCAACGGCTCGACCCGCAAGGTCGCCGAGAGCTATCGCGAGCGCGTCGAAGCGGCCGCCGAGAAGCTGGGCTACACCGCCAACCTGTCGGCCCAGGCGATCGCCCGTGGCACCTCCGCCATCGTCGCGCTGCTCGTCGCCGACATCGCCGACCCGTACTTCGGCCAGCTCGCTTCCGGCGTCGCGCGCGGCGCCGACGAGGCCAATCTCGTCGTGACGATCGCGATCACCGAGCGCGACCCCCAGCGCGAGGTGCGCCTGGTGCGGGCCCTCCGCGGTCAGCGCCCCCGCGGCCTCATCCTCGCCGCCTCACGCACCGAGGGGCCCGACGCCGCCGGCCTGCAGGCCGAGCTCGACGCCTTCTCGAGCACCGGCGGTCGCGTCGTCATGCTCGGCACGGGCGCCGACGGCGTGCGGTCGATCGCACTCGACAACCACGGCGGAGCCGCACGACTCGGCGCCGAGCTCGCCGCACTCGGGTACCGCGAGGCGGTGATCGTCGCCGCCGCCGAAGGCATCCGCACCTCCGACGACCGCATCGCCGGGTTCACCGAGGGCTTCACCGGCGCCGGGGGGTCGGTCCGCGGCATCCGCCGAGGCGGCTTCACGCGCGACGCCGGCTACAGCGCCGGGCAGGATCTCCTGGCCGACGGGGTGGATGCCGGCACCGTGGTCTTCGGCATCAGCGACGTGGTCGCCATCGGCATCATGTCGGCGATCCGCGACGCGGGGCGCGAGATCGGCACCGACATCGCCGTCGCCGGCTTCGACGACATCGCCACGGGGCAGGACATCCGTCCCGGCCTCACGACCGTGCGCGTCCCGCTCGAGGAGCTCGGCTTCCAGGCGCTCACCGCCGCCGTCACTGCGGAATGGGATGCCGCGGCCGAACCGCCCCTGCCCCTCGAGGTCGTCGTGCGCGGCAGCACCCCGCGACGCGGCTGATCGAGCCGTGGGAGAACGGATGCCGCGACCGCCGAAGGGCGTGACGATCGCCGATGTCGCCGCCCAGGCGGGGGTCTCGCTGTCGACGGTGTCGCGCGCACTCAACGGCAACCCTACGGTCGATCCGGCGCTGGCCGAACGGGTGCGGGAGGCCGCGGCATCCCTCGACTACCGCGCCAGCCCGCTGGCGCGCAGCCTCGTGCTGGGACGCACCCAGACGATCGCCGTCGTGGTGCCCGACCTCGGCAACCCGACGTTCCAGCAGGTGCTGCGCGGCCTCAGTCGCGCAGCGGCCGCCGACGACTATCACGTGCTCGTCGCCGACTCCGGCGAGTCCGTCGACGAGGAGCGCCTGCTCGCGGTCGAGACCCGGCGCCGCACCGACGGGATCGTGCTGTGCGCGCCGCGCATGCCGCAGGAAGAGCTCGAGCGGCTTGTTTCCGGCGTCCGGCCCGTCGTGCTCGTCAACCGCGAGGCCGGGCCGGGGGTGCCGTCGGTGCGTGCCGACTACCGGTCCGCGCTGGCCGACGAGCTCGCCCACCTGCACGGACTCGGCCACCGCAGCATCGTGTATCTCGCCGGCATCGAGCGCAGCATCGCCAATGCGGCCCGCCTCGACGCGATCGCGCAGTTCCGCGCCGAGCACCCCGACATCCGCGTCGCCGAACTGGCCGGCGGCGTCGACTTCGATTCCGGGGCCGCGGCCGCGCCGGCCGTGCTCGCCTCGGGGGCCACAGCGGTGCTCGCCTTCAACGACCTGGTGGCGATGGGGTTGCAGACGGCCGTTCAGGCCGCCGGATGCCGCGTCCCCGACGACCTCTCGATCGTCGGGTTCGACGACATCCCGTTCGCCCGCCACACCACTCCCGCGCTGACGACGTCGGCGGTGCCGGCCGCCGAGCTCGGGGCTCAGGCCTGGCAGCAGCTGCGGCGACTGCTCGACGGCGAGGAGCCCGGAGATCCGGTCGTGCTGGCGCCCGCCCTCACGGTGCGGGGGAGCTCGGGACCCGCGCCGGCATAGCTTGCCCGCGGCGGGCCGGCCGGCGGTACGGGCGGGCGGGGCGGCGACCGGGCGCTCCGAGCGCGCCACTTTCCTGCGACTGCTACGTCGCGCGACGCCGCGCTCGCAGCGAACTGGCGCGCCTCCCCCGTCTCGTCAGGTCGCGGCGGAGCGGAAGACCTCGACCGTCTCGCTTCGAGCTCGAGAGGCGAGCATGGTCGCGGTGATCCCCAGGCCGAACGTCGCGGTCAGGAAGCTGAGCATGCCCAGTCCGAGGAAGAGGGACGCGAGCAGTTGAGTGTTCGCGGGGCCCATTGCGATCACGAGGAACTGAGGCACGAGCCAGCAGACGACCTGGATGAGCAGTGCGACCAGCGGCGCCCGGTTCCACGGCGGCGGCACGGCCCCGGCCCGCGCGATCTGGACGACGGCGATCAGACCGGCGAGGACGGGGACGACGATCGCGATGTAGCCCCAGATCATCCAGCCTTCGTCCAGCGGCGGAAGCAGCCCTTCGAGCGCGAGGCTGCCCAGCGTCGACGTGAGCGGCCAGAGCGCGACGACGCCCAGGGCCGTGAGCCCGAGTGGCTTGCGGGCCACCACGCTGCTCTCCCGATTGAACCCGATCGCGAAGACGAGGATCGCAGCAGCCCAGACCAGGTCGGCGAGGACGGTGATGATCAAACCGGCCGGGGGCATGCCCATCACGGAATCGCGGAGCAGGCCGATGATCCCGCAGATGATCAGTCCGATGCCACCGACGAGCCACGTATTGCGCCTTTGCATACCGCCGACGTTAGCGCCACTCAGGGCGCGCGTCGCTGAGCCGGGCACCATCGCGGCACACACCCGCGACGGTAGCCTGTGAGGATGCCCCTCGCTCTGGTCACCGGCGCCGCTCGCGCCGACAGCATCGCTGCGGGAATCGTCCCCCGGCTGCGCTCGGACGGATGGGACGTGGTCACCAGCGACCTGAGCAGCGGCGACTACCCCTGCGACCTTTCTTCACCGAACGGCCCCGGTGAGCTCATCGAGCGCGTGCAGGATGACCACGGGAACGTGCACGCCCTCGTGCTCAGCCACGCTCACGACATCGACACCGGCGTGCTCGACACCACCGCTGAGAGCTTCGACCAGCATGTCGCTGTCAATGCCAGGGCGTCCCTGCTCCTCATCGCGGCATTCGCTCGACAGGTGACACCCGATGGGGGTGTCGTGGTTGCGTTCACCAGCGACCACACGACCGGCAACCTCCCGTACGGTGCGTCCAAGGGAGCCCTGGACCGGATCGTCATCTCCGCCGCGAAGGAACTCGGACCGCTTCGCATCTCGGCGAACGTGGTGAATCCCGGGCCGATCGACACCGGGTGGATGGACGAACCCCTCCGCGAAAGTCTCACGGCGCTTCATCCGCTCGGGCGGCTGGGCACTCCGAGAGACATCGCGGGTCTCGTCTCGTTCCTGGTCAGCGACGAGGGCCGCTGGGTTTCCGGTCAGCTGATCAACGCCGACGGCGCATTCTCCGCCAGGTTCTGATGGACGAGCGACCTCTCGACGGCGGCAACTCGAACACCGTCGTACGCGCCGGAGAGACAGTGCGCCGGATCCCCGGCTCGTGGACGCCAGCCGTTCACGCACTCCTTCGCACGCTGCGCGACGCGGGCATGACAGAAGTGCCCGAGCCGCACGGCTTCGACGAGCAAGGCCGCGAGGTTCTCTCCTTCCTCCCGGGTCAGGTCGGAAACTATCCTCTTCCCGACTGGCTGTGGGCTCCCGTCATCCTCGACGATGCCGGCGCGCTGCTGCGCAGGATGCATGATGCCAGTGTCTCGCTCGTCGGTCAGGACCTCGTGTGGGGCTCACCTCGTCGCGAGCCCGCCGAAGTCATCTGCCACAACGATTTCGCCCCGTACAACATGACGTTCGCGGATGGACGGGTCGCCGGCGTCTTCGACTTCGACGCCGCCTCACCAGGCCCCCGACTCTGGGACCTCGCCTACCTCGCCTACCGGATCGCGCCTCTGACCGAGGACGCCGAGACAGAGTTCACGGACGAGCAGCTCGTGGCGCGAATCGAACGGCTGATCATCGCCTACGGCAAGCCGTACGAACTGCGCTGACCTGCTCGAGACCCTGACCGCCCGTCTCCTGGATCTTGCGGCGTACACCGACCAGCGCCTCCTCGACACGGACGACCCGTCGTTCGCGGAACACGCAGCGATGTACCGCCGGGACGCAGCGCGTGCACGGTCGCTGCGCTCGAGCCTCTCCCTCGGATAGCGCGCACGCGAGCCTTCGACTCCGCTCACCGGAAGCCGGCACCGAGCAGCACGCACTCAGCCACAGCCGGTCCAGTCTCGCTGTCGACTTCGATGAGGAAGTCATCGACGCCGGCCGCGGTGAGGATTCCGTGCAGCTCGGGCGCACGTGCGAGATGCCACACGCGCTCGCGGCCCGGTGGGTGTCGATTCTGAAGGCGTCGGTCGAGCACGGCAGGAGCCACGACCAGACGGCAGACGACGATGTCTGAGCCCAGCGCTTCTTCGTACCGCACCCGCGCATCGGGTGTCGCCATCACCCCCGCGATGATGAGCACCCGCGCGCCCGCAGCTCGAAAGTTCTCAGCCACGGCCGTGAGGTTGCGAAGCTCCAGCTCGAGATTGAAGGGATCGTCACGTGGTGCGGGCCAGGCGTTGCGCAGCCAGTCCAGGTCGATGACGGCGTGGCTCATCCCGAGCTCTCGAAGCAGCTCGCCGACCTCGTTCGCCGTCGTCGTCTTCCCCGCTCCGACAGTGCCGTTGATGAAGATGACGCTGGCGCGGATGCTGGGGTCCACGCTCACGAACGTCAATGTAGCGGCCATTGAGTCTGCGACGCTCTGCGCGTCCGTCGTGACAGTCGCCGTGGTATCCTGAGAAAACGTTTCCTCAGCCAGACGGAGACGCGAGGAGTGAGATGAGCCATCGCCGCTACGCCGTCGTCGGCGCGGGCCACCGGTCGCAGATGTACGTCGACGCGATCACGGGTCCGTACGCCGACCGCGCCCAACTCGTTGCGATCTGCGAGCCCAACCCCGTCCGCGCCGCGTACTACGTCGACCGCGCCGTCGCCGCCGGATCGGCCGCTCCAGCTGTGTACGAACCGGAAGACCTCGAGGCCATGATCGGCGCCGAGCGCGTCGACCGGGTGATCGTGTGCGCACGGGACGACCTGCACGCGTCCCTGATCGTGCGATCGCTGGATGCCGGAGCCGACGTCGTCGTCGAGAAGCCGCTGACGATCGACGCCGAGTCCGCCGCGGCCATCGAAGACGCCATCGAACGCACCGGCCGTGAGGTCGTCATCACGTTCAACTACCGCTACTCCCCCCGCAACAGCGCCCTGCGGCAGCTGCTGCAGGAGGGCACCATCGGCGAGGTGACCTCGATCGACTTCTCGTGGGTGCTCGACACGAAGCACGGAGCGGACTACTTCCGCCGCTGGCACCGCGAGAAGGTGCACTCCGGCGGCCTGCTCGTGCACAAGGCGAGCCACCACTTCGACCTCGTCAACTGGTGGCTGCGGTCCACTCCGGCCCGCGTGTACGCCTCGGGCGGTCTGCGCTTCTACGGCGCCGACAACGCCCGAGCCCGCGGACTCGGCGAGCGCCCGGCGCGCGGCACCCACGACGGCGCCGACGCGTTCGAGCTCGACCTGCGCACCGACGAGCGCCTCGCTGCGCTGTACCTCGACGCCGAGGAGCACGACGGCTACCTGCGCGACCGCGACGTCTTCGGCGAGGGCATCACGATCGAGGACAACCTCGCCCTCGTCGTCGACTACGCCTCCGGAGCCACGCTCAGCTACTCGCTCAACGCCCACTCGCCGTGGGAGGGCTATCGGGTCGCCGTCAACGGCACGCTCGGTCGCGCCGAGCTCGAGGTCGTCGAGCGCGGTGCCGTCCTCGAAGCCGAGGCGCTGCATCCCGTGCTCGACCCCAGCGCCGTGGACGCCGGCTCGTCCGGATCGCTGCGCCCCGAGGGCGAGCGCCTCGTCGTGCAGCGGCACTGGGAGGCGGCGTACGAGGTGCCCATCGAGAGCTCCGGCGACGGCCACGGCGGCGGCGACGCGCTGCTCCTGGCCGACGTCTTCGAAGGTCCCGGCGACGACCCGCTCGCCCGTCCCGCGGACTGGCGCGACGGCGTGCGCTCCATTTCGGTCGGCATCGCCGGCAACCGCTCGCTCGAGACCGGCCTGCCCGTCCGCGTGGCCGAGCTCGGCATCCGCCTCCTGGCCGAACCCGCGGCGACGCCCGCCTCATGAGCCGCATCGTCGTCACCGGCGGCGCCGGCCGGCTCGGGCGCAGTCTGGTCGCGGGGCTCCATGCCACCGGGCACGAGCTCGTCTCGCTCGACCAAGAGCTCTCGGAAGCGCCCGAACTGGCCGGCGTGGAGCAGGTCGCCGTCGACCTGACCGACCCGCGTGCGGCACACGCCGCGATCAACGGCGCTCGCGCCGACGCGCTCGTGCACCTGGCCGCGATCGCCGTGCCCTTCAGCGCTCCGGAGGACGTGATCCTGACGACGAACGCGGCGCTCGCGCTGAACGTGCTGTCGGCCGGCGTCGAGGCCGGCATCCACCGGATCGTCGCCGCCTCCAGTCCGACGGTGCTCGGCTACGGCGCGCCGCGGGTGGCTGCCCGACCGCTTCCCGCTCGACGAGCAGCACCACGCCGAAGCCCGCGCACGCGTACGGCCTGTCGAAGCTGCTGATCGAGCAGACCGTCGCGATGCTCGCCCGCCAGACCGGCGACGCCACGCGGTTCGGCGCCTTCCGCCCGTGCTTCGTGATCGCCCCCGAGGAGTGGGCGGGCGCACCGACGCAGCAGGGCCACACCGTGCACGAGCGACTCGACGATCCGGCGCTGTCGGCGCCCGCGCTGTTCAACTACGTCGACGCCCGGGACGTCGCGGCGTTCGTCGACGTGCTGCTCGACGCGCTGCCGTCCATCCCCAACGCCGAGGTCTTCTTCGTCGGCGCCGACGACGCGCTCGCCCGGCGGCCGCTGGCCGAGCTGCGTGCCGCAGTTCGTGCCAGGCACGGACGAACTGGCCGCCGGCCTCACCGGCACCTCGCCCGCCTTCTCGAACGCCAAGGCCCGTCGAGTGCTCGGCTGGCGACCGGCGCACACCTGGCGCGACGAGCTCGCCGCCGCGCGCCACCATCCGCCACCGCCACCGACTCAGAACCGAAAGGACGTGCTCGCGTGAACTTCGACGGCATCCTCTTCTTCCCCGTCACGCCGTTCGACGCCGCCGACCGGGTCGACGACGACCTGCTGCGCGAGCACGTCACGACGACGCTCGCCCACGCCCCCGGCGGGGTGTTCCCGGCCTGCGGCACCGGCGAGTTCCACGCCCTGTCCGAGCGCGAGGCGGCGCACGTCGTCGCCGTCACGACCGAGGTCGTCGCGGGCCGGGTGCCCGTCGTCGCCGGCACCGGCGGTCCGCTCGGGCACGCCATCGCGTTGGCACGTTCGGCAGCGGATGCCGGAGCCGACGCCCTGCTCGTGCTGCCGCCGTACCTCGTCGGCGGCTCGCAGGCGGGACTTCGGCGCGTACGTCGAGGCGGTGGCCGCGGCATCCCCTCTTCCTGTCGTGATCTACCACCGCGGCACCGCGCAGTACTCGGTCGACACCGTGCGCGCTCTCGCGGCGAACCCGAAGGTCGTCGGCTTCAAGGACGGCGTCGGCGACGTCGGCCTCGCGCAGCAGATCGTGCGCGCGGTCGCCGAGACCGGGCGCGAGGACTTCGCGTTCTTCAACGGCCTGCTGACCGCCGAGCTGACGCAGGGCGCGTACCGGGGCATCGGCATCCCGCTGTACTCGTCCGCCGCGTTCGCGATGATCCCCGAGGTCGCGAACGCGCACTACCGCGCGTACGTCGACGGCGACGAGGACCGCCGCCTGGCCCTCATCGACGGGTTCTACTCGCCGCTCGTGCGGCTGCGCGACGAGACCCCCGGCTTCGGCGTCTCGCTCATCAAGACCGGTCTGCGCCTCGGCGGCCTGGCGGTCGGCTCGGTGCGCGCACCGCTGGTCGATCCCACGCCCGAGCAGGAGGAGCGCCTCGCCGGCATCCTCGAGGCGGGACGCGCACTGCTGTGACCACGATCGCCGCGTTCCACGCCCGCCTTGTGCGCGTGCCGCTCACCCGGCCGTGGGCGGCCGACGTGACATCGGTCGGCGTCATCGCGACCCACGTCGTGCGCTCGGACGGCGCCGAGGGCTGGGGCTTCTCGTGGACGCCGCAGATCGGCGCCGAGGCCGTGCACGCGCTGCTCGCGAACGACATCACGAGGTTCGCGATCGGCCGGGCCGCCGACCCCGGCTCGGAGTGGCTGGACCTCTGGCGTCACCTTCACGAGGCCGGTGGCGGGGGCGTCACGACCATCGCGATGGCCGGTTTGAACACCGCTCTGTGGGATGCCGAGATCCGCGCAGCCGGCACCTCGCTGACCGGATTCCTCGGCGCCCGGCGCGACAGCGTCCGCGCCTACGGCAGCGGTGTGAACCTGCACTACAGCCTCGACGGAGCTCGTCGCTCAGACGCAGCGATGGGTGCAGGCCGGCTTCGACGCCGTCAAGGTCAAGGTCGGCAAGCCCGACGTCGCCGAGGACCTCGACCGCCTGCGCGCCGTGCGCGAGGTGCTCGGACCCGACCGGGCGCTCATGATCGACGCCAACCAGCGCTGGGAGCTCGACCAGGCCACACGCGCGCTCGAGGTGCTGGCCGACGTCGAGCCGGCGTGGATCGAAGAGCCGCTGCGCGCGGACGACCTCTTCGGCCACGGCGAGCTGGCCACGCGCCTGCGCGCCTCGAGCGGCATCCCGATCGCCGTGGGCGAGAACCTGCACAACGTCTTCCGGTTCGATGACTTCCTGCGCACCGGCGCCGCGCAGATCGTCCAGCCCAACATCGTGCGGGTCGGCGGCATCACGCCCTTCCTCGGCATCGCGGCCATCGCCGCCGAGTACGGCGCCGCTGTGCACCCCCATCTGCTGCCCGAGCTCTCGGGGCAGCTCGCGCTCACCCTCCCGGCCGTCGACGGCGTGCCCGAGCCGATGGCCGAGGACGTCGAGGATGCCGGCTTCGGCGACCTCGGCGCACTCGCCGATCCGTCGCCCGTGCGCATCACGGACGGCACCCTGACCGACCTCCCGCACGCCGGGCTCGGCATCCGCTTCTCCTGAATCCCCGCCCATGACCACCCCGCTCATGACCATCCCGCCTTTCTCGCCGAAACCGCACGAATGCACCCTGAATCCCGCGATTTCGGTGCATTCGCGCGTTCTCGGCGACAGACAACGCAAGGAACCCCGATGACCACCACCACCGCTGAACTCAACGCCCTCGCCGACGCGGCGGCCGCGGCTGCTCCCGTGTGGCGGGAAGCGGATGCCGCGACCCGGGCTTCCTGGCTGCGCGCGGCCGCCGACGCCCTCGACGCCCACATCGACGAGCTCGTCGCGATCGCCGACGAGGAGACCCGCCTCGGCGAGACCCGCCTGCGCGGCGAGGTCGGCCGCACCACCGGTCAGCTGCGCCTGTTCGCCGCCGCCGTCGAAGAGGGCTCGTACCTCGAGCTCACCGTCGACGACGCCGATCCGACTGCGGTTCCGCCGCGTCCGGAGCTGCGCCGCACGCTGACCGGCGTGGGCCCGGTGGCCGTGTTCTCGGCCTCGAACTTCCCGTTCGCGTTCTCGGTCGCCGGCGGCGACACCGCCTCGGCGCTGGCCGCCGGCAACCCGGTGATCGTCAAGGCGCACTCCGGCCATCCGCGCCTGTCGCAGCGCACCGCCGACGTCGTGTCCGAGGCGCTCACTGCTGCGGGCGCGCCCGTCGGCTCGCTCGGCCTCGTCGAAGGCCGCGAGGCGGGCAACGCGCTGGTGCAGCATCCGGTCATCCAGGCCGCCGGCTTCACCGGCTCTGTCGGCGGCGGACGCGCTCTGTTCGACCTTGCCTGTGGCCGACCCGACCCCATTCCGTTCTACGGCGAGCTCGGCTCGGTGAACCCCGTCGTCATCACCGCGGCGGCGCTCTCCGCTCGGGGCGAGGCGCTCGCGCAGGGGCTCGTCGCATCGTTCACGCTCGGGGTCGGCCAGTTCTGCACCAAGCCCGGCGTGGTGTTCGTGCCCGCCGACGCCGGCTTCGAGCAGCTCGTCGCCGCCGCCGTCACCGGCGCCAAGGGCGGCGCGCTGCTGACCGATCGCATCACCGCGGGCTTCCCCGAGGGCATCGCGCACCTCGAGGCCGACCCCTCGGTCGCCGTCGTCGCACGTGGCGAGGCCGGCATCGGCGCGCAGCCGATGGTGCTCACGACGGATGCCGCGTCCGTCGCCGCCCGCCCCGAGACGCTCCTCGAGGAGTGCTTCGGGCCGGTCACGCTGCTCGTGCGGTACTCGTCGGATGACGAACTGCTCGCGGCGCTGCGCGCCGTGCCCGGCTCGCTCACCGGCACGATCCACAGCGAGCCCGGCGACGACGTCGCGGCTGTGCTCGCCGTGCTCGAGCGCAGGGTCGGGCGCGTGCTCTTCGCAGGCTGGCCGACCGGCGTGGCCGTCACGTGGTCGCAGCAGCACGGCGGACCGTGGCCGGCGACAACCTCGCTGCACACGTCGGTCGGTGTGACGGCGGTGCGCCGGTTCCTGCGTCCGGTCGCGTTCCAGGATGCGCCCGCGCACCTGCTGCCGCCGCAGCTGCGCGACGAAGAGCTCGCACGCGTGCCGCACCGCCGCAACGGCGTGCTGCGCGTGCCCTGAGCTCCGCCCGCCCGCCCGGCCCTGGCACGTCGGCGGATCCCGGCCGCTCGCACGACGCCGGATACCCGGCCCCCGCCCGCGGAACGCCGAATCCCGGCCCTCGGCGACGCGGATCCCGACGCCGAACGCCGAATCCCGACCCCCGCATGCAGCGAGGTCTGGCAACTCGGCGTTCGGCGGCGGGTCAGCCGAGCGCGCTCGCGAGGGCGGCGCCGGCCTCGGTGAGCCAACGCGCCGGGTCAGCCATCGCCGCGGCACCCGAGCCGGCGAGCTCGGTCAGCGACGCGGTCGCGGCGAACGAGGTCAGCTCGACTTCCGGCGCGATGCGTCCGGCCACCAGCGCCACCGGCACCCCGAACTCGGCGGCGATCGCGCCGACGCGGGCGGGCACCTTGCCCGCGGCGGACTGTCCGTCGTACGACCCTTCGCCAGTGATGACGACGGATGCCGCGGCCACCGCCGCGTGCAATCCCACCAGTTCGGCGACCGCGGCCGAGCCGGGCACGAGGGTCGCCCCCCACGCCAGCAACCCGAACCCGGTGCCGCCGGCGGCGCCCGCGCCGGGTATCTCGGGGTCGGCGGGAAGGAGTTCGCCCAGACGCGCGAGAGCGGCGTCGAGCGCGAGCACCTCCGCGTTGGAGGCACCCTTCTGCGGCCCGAAGACCGCGGCGGCCCCCCACGCGCCGGCGAGGGGATTGGTCACGTCGGTGAGCACCGAGACACCGCCGGCCGGAAGCTCCGGCAGGCCGGAGAGGTCGGCGGCGACCACACGGCCGAGTCCGCGCCCGCCGGCGACGACCGGGGTGCCGGACGCGTCCGTGAACCGGGCACCCAGTGCGGTGAGCGCCCCGAGGCCGCCGTCGGTGGACGCGCTCGAGCCGATGCCGAGCACGAGCCGGCCGACGCCATGGGCAAGGGCCGCGGCGATCGCCTGACCGAATCCGGTGGTGTCGGCATCCATCGCCCGCAGTCCGGGCGGCGTTCCGAGCAGCTCGATACCGCTGGTGCTCGCGAGTTCGACGACCCCGATCCCGTGCGGGTCGTCGGGCGTGGCCGGCAGCAGCAGCCACGTGGCGTCGACCGTTCGGCCGTCAGGCCCCGTGACGCGGACGGGCATGCGACGCGAGCCCGCCACGGCGGTCTCGAACGCGTCGAGAGTGCCTTCACCGCCGTCGGCCATCGGCACGAGGCGGAGGTCGTCGTGAGGACGCACCCGTTGCCATCCGGCGCCGAGCGCTTCCGCTGCTCGTGACGCGCCGATGGTCCCCTTGAAGGAGTCGGGGGCGATCACGACGGTATGCACCATGTCGACATTCTCCTCGGTTCCGCCGGCGGATGGGGGAAAGCGCTATCCGTTCATCGTACCCGGCGGGAGCGGCATCCCTTCGAAGTTCATCTGTGCGAAATCGACCTCTGCGGGTCGCGGGGACGACGGAATCGCACAGATGAACCGCGCGCGGCACCGCCTCACCCCGTCGCGAGCGGAAGGCGCAACCGACGTTCGTCATCTGGCCGAACCAAGGCGCCGGAGCCTTCATCTGTGCGAGACCGACGTTCACGGGCTGCGTCGGCGTCGGAACTCCACAGATGAACCGGAGGACCCCTGGCCACCGACGCCTGCGCCCACGAGGATGTCGGCATGAGCGATGAACACAACGTCGTCCGCATGTGGCGCGGGGTCGTCCGCACCGCCGACCGGGACGAGTACGTCGAGTACGTCGAGCGCACGGGGATCGAGCAGTACCGCTCGACGCCCGGCAACCGCGATGCGTGGACACTGACCCGCGACCTGGGCGACGGCCTCACCGAGATCCTCACGGTCTCGCGATGGGACGACCTCGAGAGCATCCGAGGCTTCGCCGGCGACGATATCGACACGGCGGTGTACTACCCCGACGACGACCGCTTCCTCGTCGAGCGTGACGACACCGTGCGGCACTACGTGCAGCGCAGCTGACGGCGGATGCGGCATCCCTCCGAAGTTCATCTGTGCGAAATCGACCTTCACGGGTCGCGTGGGCGACGGAATCGCACAGATGAACCGCGCGCGGCACCGCCTCACCCCGTCGCGAGCGGAAAGCGCCGACGCAGCACCACCCGCTGCACCAGCGTCCACACCACCGTCGCGGCCAGGTACACCGCGGCCGCGAGCGGCACGAACAGGGCGAAGACGGCGGTGGCGAACTGCAGCGCGCCCATCGCGCGGAGGACTCCGGGGCTGGTGAACGGCGAGGCATCCGCATCATCCGCCACCGGCATCGGCGGTCGGAACGCGCGCCGCGTCACCTCGGCGGCCACCACGATGACGGCGATCAGCGCGCCGAAGACCGCGAACGTCGCCGCGGTCGCGGTGCCCGCCGCGATCGCGCCGACGACGCTGGTGCCGAGCGGCACCCCGAGCAGCTGCTCGGTGAGCAGAGCGTTCGCGTGCCCGGCGATGACCGGGTAGGCGAAGAGGGCGTAGACGACAGCGATCACGGGCGTCTGGGCGAGGAGCGGCAGGCACCCCGCGAAGGGCGAGGTGTTCTCGTCGGCGTAGAGCTTCATCGTCTCGCGCTGCAGCCGCTCGCGGTCACGGCCGTAGCGCTTCTGCAGCGCCCGCAGCTTCGGGGCGAGTCGGCTGCGGGTCTGCTCGGCGCGGGCCTGCGATACTCCCGCGGGCACGAGCGCTGCGCGCACCAGCAGGGTGACAAGCAGAACGGATGCCGCGGCCGCGGCTCCGCCCGCGAGAGGTTCCAGAAGGGCGATGAGCTGCATGAGCCCGCTATAGGCCGCATCGAGGATCGCGGCGATAGGTGGGAAGGCGTAGATGTCCATGGGATTCCGTCCGGTCGGTGTCGGGTGGGCGCATGGCCACGAAGACACCGGCGAACGCCGAGGACACCCCGGATGCCGGGGAGGGCGGAAGCGGGTCAGGCGGCCGAGGCCGCGTACCCAGGAGCTCGCGGGCGAGCGTGGCCCGCGGCATCCGGATGACTCTGCGTCAGCTCGACCGAGACGTCGATCGCCCGCTGCGGATGGGGCGCGGAGCCGATGGCCGAGGCCGGGAGCTCGACCAGGCTGAGGCTGATCGCGACGACGGCGACGGCGACGGCGGCCGCGGCGAACGCGATGGCGCTCGGCTCGCGAACGGCGGCGACGCCGAGGATCTCGAGGAGCAGGCGCAGCACGACGCCGATCGAGTCGGTCATGCGCACCTCCCTATGCCGGGCTCCGCCCTATGCCGGGCTCCGCCCACGGTAGCACCGGCACGTCGCCCGGCGCCGGGCGGGCGTTCGTTGCGTCAGAGGTCGGAGACGTCGGAGGCATCCGGCCAGAACGGCTTGGCGTGGGAGACGAGCTCGAGCATCGCTGTCGCGTCGAGGATGGTGTGGCGTTCGTCGATGCCGAGCGCCGGCCACCGCATGACGAGCTCGAGCGCACCGCCGGGCGGAGATGGCCAGAGCCAGAGTCCGTCCGTCGCGGAGTAGGTGCTGCCGCTTCCACCCCCACCCCCGCCCCGGCGGGTGAGCCGGTGTCGCGACGGGTCATCGGACGGATCGCCGCTGCCGGGGTGTGGCCAATCGTCGGCGAGCACACGCTCGCCGTCGCCCAGAACCACACCGAACCGCAGCCGATCCTGCGGATCGAGCATCCCGCTCGTCGGCCAGTGCTCCATGAACATGGCACAGAGCTCGTTCCACTCGCGGGCCGGGAGACCGTTCCGGCGCAGTCGCCGCTCGAGGCGCAGCTCGATGCCTACCCGATGGACGTGCACGCCGATCAGAGCGATCGCCACGTGATCGGTCGTCGCGAGGATCTCCGATACAGGGACCACGGCAGGCAGCTCGTCTTCGGGAGGGGCGGCCCACGGCGGCGGTGTCCAGTCGTTCTCTTCCGGGTTGGGCAGCTCGGGGTCCGGCGGGAAGAACGACATCCCGTCAGAAGACCACACGCGCGACCGGCTGCGCAAGGATGCGCGGGACCGCCGGTGATCGGGTCGGCTAGCATTCGGGGATGACGAAACCCGCTCCCCTCGATGTCTCGATCGGCGGCGAGGGTATTCGTCTCGGGCAGTTCATGAAGTTCGCCGGGCTTCTCGACTCAGGCGGCGACGTCAAAGAGGCCATCATCGACGGCTACGTGACCGTGAACGGCGACGTCGATCGCCGCCGAGGACGACAGCTGCAGCTCGGCGATGTCGTCGGGTTCGAGGGACGCCGGGTCCGCGTCTGCCCCTGAGAGCGACGTGATCAGATCATGGTCGCTCCGGGATGACAACCCCCTGCCCAATGGCTCGCCGGTGTTCGATTCTCGGTAGATGAGCGATCGAGACGAGATCAAGAAGCCCCTCGACCACCTGCCGCCGGCTGAAGAACGCGGCGATGCGGTGGACCTGCAGGAGCCCAGCTATCCCGGCACCGGCTACACCGACGACTCTGCGTCCGCCGACGCGGTGACGCCCGAAACCGCGGCTGAACCCGACAAGGCGAAGCGCCACGGCGTCGACAAGCTGCCACCGAGCGGGCGCTGACGCCCGGTCCGGCGAGGGCTCGATCCGCTGCCACGAAAGTTTCTCGCGAGACATTCTCCTGCGGCTTCGCTCGAGCTCGGTACCTCAGGGCCGCACCGGCCGTGTCGACCTACCAGATCGTGCCGCCGCCGACCGCGATGCCTCCCCAGGTCAGCGCGATGAAGATCGCGGCGAACACGACGGGAGCGATGCCCTTGCCGTTTCGCGCAAGGCCCTTGAGGAGGGCGATCACGGCGAGCACGGCCGCGATGATGGAAAGACCTCCGCCCAGGACCAGCCCGATGAACAGCGGGATGGGCATGAGCACCAGGCCGGCCAGAGCGACCCAGAAAGCGGCCCAGGCAGTCGGATTGGAGCGACGTTCGACGGAAGAAGACATGCCTGCATTATCGCGTGTCCGCGTGCTTGCCGCCTCATCGATCGAGGCGCCGCACAGCGATGGCTGCTGTTCACCCAGACTCCGGTCACACGGGTCGTGCGGACGCGAACACGTCTGCCGGGTCGAATCGCCGCTTCAGCTCTCGCAGCCGGGCGACGGCAGTGCCGAACCCGCCTGTCGGGTCCTCTCCCCCGCCGTCGATGAATGTGAGCGCCAGCGCGTCCGTCCGCCACGGCTCGAACGGCGCGACTCCGTCACGCACAGCGGTCGCGGCCATCGCGAACGCTTCCGGAGCAGGAACCACCGCGATCGTGTGCAGCAGATATTCGCCCTCGAGCGATGACACCGCTCCTCCGTTCGCGGCCGGGCGCGCGATCGCCCCGCCGAGGTGACGAAGCTCCACGATGAACAGCCCCGGCGCCGCTGCGGCCGCGACGAACGCATCCACCGCCTCACCGGGCAGAGATTCCAGGACCACGTGGGCCGTCAAGGCAGGAGTCGGGTCGGGTGGATCCATGTGCACGGCGACGAGACCCGCCGAAGGGATTCGCGCGAAGGTGTCCATCTCGGGTTCCAGAGCGCGCAGCGGGGCGAGAAGAGCGGATGCCGCGTCATCCGTATCGAGGATCGCCCCGTCAACGACCACCAGCGATCGTCCGCTCAGGAACGGCGGGAGTTCGGGCATCGGCGGGAAGTGGAGGACTCGCAGCGTCGTCGTCGCGGTCTCGGGCGCGGTCGCGGTCCACTCCTCCCACGCGTGAGCGACGACGGCGGCGTGCGAGACGTCCCAGAGCAGCATCCCTGCGAACACGTCCGCGTAGGGCAGCAGATCGATCTCGATCGAGACGATGACTCCGAACGCCCCCGAGCCGCCGCGCAGCGCCCAGAACAGGTCGGTGTTCTCGTCGGCGCCCGCGCGAACGAGAGCCCCGTCGGCGGTCACGATCTGGACGGAGCGTACGGTGCGCACCGCGAGCCCGTGCGCACGGCCGTAGAACGACAGCCCTCCGCTGAGCAGGTAGCCGACGACCGAGACGTCACCCGCACTGCCGTGCATTGCGGTGAGGCCGTGCGGAGCGGCGACGGCGAGGACGTCGTTCCACTGCGATCCACCGAGCACCCGAGCGGTCCGACTCACCGGATCAACAGTCGCCCCGCGCAGTCCGGCGAGACTCAGCAGCACCACGTCGGAGAGGTCGGTGTCGGCCAGGGCGCCGGCGGCGTGGCCGGTCGACTGTGGCGCGACGCGAAGGCCGCACGCCGTCGCCGCGCGCACCACGTCGACGACGTCCTCGGCGGTCTCGGGCTGGGCGACGGCGAACGGATGCTGGTCGATCGCAACGTTCCAGGGAACCCGGCCGGCGTCGTATGCGGGGTCGCCGGCGAGGGCGACGCGGTCGCCCAGTGCGGAACGCAGGCGGTCGGCTCGCGTGTCGACGGGAAGTTCGTGAAGGGTCATGGCTGCTCCATCGGGTTGTTCGTGCGGTAGGCGATCAGCAGTCTCGCGCGCAGCGGGGTCGGGCAACACCCCAGATGAACGGGGTTTTCCCGGCCTCCCAGATTCCTGGGATGGCGCACGGCGCAGGCGAAGGAGCACACTGGTCGCATGACCACCCCGTTGGCACTCGGTCGCGCACGCAGCGACATCGACGTGGTCTCGCGGGCAGGGCTGCCCCTCCACCACTTCATGGACGAGGCAGCAGAGGCGATCCAACGCGTGGTCCCGTTCGATGCGGGGTGCCTCTCCACCCTCGACCCGGCCACCGCCCTGGTCTCGAGCAGCCGCAAGGTCGGAGCCCTCGCCGGAAGCAACGACGGCGATATCACGTGGGCGAAGATCGAGTACGGCGCCGATGACCCGACCACGTTCACCCAGATCCTCCTCGCCGGCAAGGTGGCAGTAGGCGTACACGACACGCTCCAGGGCGATCTGGATCGGTCGGTGCGGATGGCGGAGTTCATGATCCCGTTCTTCGACTTCCTCGACGAAGCCCGCGTCGTGTTCGCTGACAAGTCGGGAGCGTGGGGCGCGATCTCGCTGTTCCGCGGAGCCGACGATGCGCCGTTCTCGGAGGCCGAGCTCGAATTCCTCTCCGCGGTCGCCCCGGCCGTCACCCGCGGCATCCGGGCGGGTCTGCTCGCTCACGTGAGCCGCGTCCAGCACGGTGCAGCGCCGGGGCCGGCGGTCATGATCGTCGATGCGAGCGATCGTCTCGTGCAATCGAGCCCCGGAGCGACCGCGCAGCTCGCCCGCATGGCCGACGTGCCAAACACCGGCGACCCGCTGACGATCGTGCACGGACTCGTCACAGCGGCGCGCCGTTTCTCGGGCGGCGAGGTCGACCGGATGCCGCGCATCCGAGTCCGCACCACCGACGGCGTGTGGCTCGTGCTGCACGCCTCGCCTTTGGGCGGCAGCGAGGACCGCGCCGGCGATGTGGTGGTGACCATCGAAGAGGCGCGCCCGCAGGAAGTCATCGGGCTGGTCGCCGACGCGTTCGGACTCACGGGCCGCGAGCGAGACGTGGTCGGGATGGTGCTGCGCGGGTCAGACACAAAAGAGATCGCGGCCGCGATCCACGTGTCGCCGTACACGGTGCAGGACCACTTGAAATCGGTGTTCGAGAAGGCCGGCGTCAGCAGTCGACGCGAGCTGGTCTCACGGGTTTACTTTGACCAGTACGTGCCGCGCTGGGGCGCCGACGTGGGCGCGAACGGCTGGTACTCGGCGACCTGATCCGACTCAGCCCCTCCCGCTGATCGCGGGCGGCCCGCAAGAGCTACTCCGAGCCATTCCGCAAGTCGAAGCCGGCCCCCACCTCCTCTGCGGCAGATTCGCCGTCATCTCGGCACGACGACACTTGACCGCAACTCCTGGTGAAGCGCCTGGGCGAGGCCGTGGACGGCTCCTTGGCATCGACCACCCGTCCGCGCGCTGACAGCTCTTGTGCACGATCGGCAACGCGCGAGGGTGCAGCCCCGCCACTTTGACGGATCTTGAGGCTCCCAGGTCTCGCGACCGTAAGGAGGCGGGGCTGCACGCTTGCTTGTCCCCAGATTCGCAAGCGTTCCGTCGCATCATCGTTGGTGGACGTCGGGGATTGCTCCCTCCGTAGAGAGACGGCGGGTGGCGCGTTTCGTTACGCGGAACCGACATCCACGTCATCGTGCAGCATTCACATGTTCGGGGCACGGCCCAGGCGGAACGTTCGTGCTTATGCGGATGGGTCACCCGCTCCTTCTGCTCTAACCCGGATTCCGGCAGAGTGATGAAGTGCGCTACACGCCTCCGATCCTGACGCTTGAGGCGATCATCTCGGGCGACGGCCAGTCGTAGCCTCGACCCGTCGCTGGCCGGTGTGCGCGTAGGCGCATCGACTTCCGCGCGACGCGCTCGTCAAAAAGCTGACCTGCCGCCGAAGCTGGGCCGATACCTTGAAGGAAACGACCAGAGTGAGGATGAATTCTTGAGCGAACCGATTCAGGCTAGGGCCAGAACCAAGACGGACACTCTGTGGCACGTCATCATCATCGGGATCTTCGCGATCGGGCTGTTGGTGGCGATCGGGCTCCCTCTTCTCAATGGCAACTGGCGGTCATTCCTCGGAGCCGTTCCTGTCTTCGCATTCGGGATCCTCATAGCCGCGATCCGCTCGATCCGCCACTGAGAACCCGCAGTCGGACTATCCGCGCGGCGTGACCAACCTCGCGGAGTGCCTCCGGGCGGGCACGCTGCGGGCGCGGTCCAGGCAGTTTCCGTAAACGGATCCGCGTACGTGCGCTCCATCGGACGGGCGTCCCACGCAATCTCGTAGGCTCTCGACATGGTTCCGGAATATTCGCGCCCTCACATCGAGGATGCCGAGTTCCCGGAGCGTGGCCCGCGGGGCGAAGGGACGAACGTCTTCAGCCACCAGGAGCGGTACACCCCGATCTTCGTGGTCGCCGACGCACTGATCGCGCACCTCGCCGCGAAGTACGATGTGGTCGTCGACGATGACGTCCGCTACTCCTCCGCCTTCGACGTCATGGACCGCTGGCCGGCCGCCGAGTTCGAGCGAGTCGTGCGCCTTGTTCCTGCCGGGGCGGACCAAGCCTCGCTCCACATCGCGTTCCTGAATGCGCCCGGATCACTGCGCATCCTCGCCGGGACGTTCTCAGAATTCGATATGTGGCTCTGCGGGTGCGACGCCTGCGATGAGCCCTGGGAGGAGGTCGCCGACTCCCTCGAACACGTCGTCCTGTCGGTGTCAGGCCTCGGACTGACCGAGCGCCTGGACCGACGACGACTGGGTCACGCGCGCTCCTGGCTGGATCCCACGCGTCGGAGCGAATGGACCGGGTCGCGCCCGAAACGTGGCATGCGCACCGACGTTCTGGCTAGAGCCCGCACATCGGCACTTCAACTTGAAGGCGGCCATTGGCGACCCTGGACTATCCGAAACGCAAACCGACCCGAGCCCGCATAGTGCGACAGCGGGTCGGCCTACGGTCGGGCATGGGTTCGATCCCAGGTAGATCCTCAGCAGCGCTCAGGCGGGGATGAGTAGTTCGACTTGGGCGAGGTCGGCGTCGTGCTCGTCGTGTTCGAGTTCGATGTCGTAGTCGTTCTGGACGTTGAGCCAGAAGCGCTCGGATAGCCCGAATGCGCGGGAGAGACGCAATGCGGTGTCAGTGGTGATGCGTCGCTTGCCGCGGATGATCTCGCTCAGTCGGGTCTGGGGCAGGCCGGTGGCCTGGGCAAGTCGGTAGGCCGTGATCCCTAGTGGTTCCAGGAACTCGGTCTGGAGAATCTCACCCGGCGTGATGGGGGCGTGTGCCTTCGTCATCGGATTCCCTCTCTAGTGGTTGTCGACGATCTGGACGTCCGCGGGGCCGGCTGCCGTCCAGGCGAAGCAGATCCGGTACTGATCGTTGATGCGGATCGAGTGTTGTCCGTCACGGTCGCCAGACAGCTTCTCGAGCCGGTTTCCCGGCGGGATGCGCAGGTCATTGATCGTTTCGGCTGCGTTGAGCAATCGGAGCTTCTTCTGGGCTGCGCGTTGCAGTTCCGGACCGAACTGCCGGACATGCTCGCGAGCCCAGACTCTGCGCGTCGGCTCATCCGCGAACGAGTGGATCACATCTCATGGTAACGCGCATCGATAGTATCGTCAAACAGAAGTATTCCCGGGCCCGCGTGCAACCTCACACAACGGCTGCCCGCAGGCGGATCCGTCTGCGCATGGCTGCTGGGCCCGGCCCGCACTGGCCAAACACTCGCCACCTTCTTCATGCCATCCAAGCGACTCGACGAGCACCCCTCCGACGAGGGCTCGGACATCCTGCCGCAGCTCGCAAATCACGAGCAATCACCCTCACGTGAGCACTCCGACTGAGCCAGCCGATTCGGGAGAACGCCGACTCGGCCAGCGCAGGCGCTGGTAAGGCTCCTCTGCGGGAGGGCTCATCTTCTGTAACCGGTCGCCAGCACCCGCTACACGGTGGTCCAGCGACCTCGGGAGGAGCCCGGCATCTGCCACTATCTCGCTTAGCATTGCGGGATGGTTCCTGCCTGTGCGCCATGGGCGGCAGTTGTCCTCGTGGCTGCAGCGCTCACGTTGTCGGGTTGCGCGTCCGGCACACCCGCCGTCGAGGAAGTCGTTGACGATCTCGCGCAGGTGAGAGAGGGCGACGATCTTTGGCAGGGCGATGCGCAGTCGTGCTTGATGAGTTCAGTCGATTCCGACGATCCGGACGTGGCGGGCGCGATGGCGGTCGCTATGCCGGAGGACGCGTTCTGGGAACTCATCTCAGTGCTGGACGGGGGGAACACGGAAGAGGATGTTGCTCGCTTGTCCGAGGCGTTGGCGGCCAGGACGGTTGACGAGTTGGTGGCGTTCGACGCTCGGCTCACGTTGGCTCTTTACGCTCTGGATGACCAATGTCATCTCGTGGGCTTCCGTGACAGTGACCGTTGGGATGGCGGTTGGGTGAGCGGGGATGCGTTCCTGTACGCCCGTGCAGACACCGTGGCAGCAGGTCGTGAACAATGGGAAAGCGCGATGAAGGACGGCGAACTCCCCGCGGGTGGCACGGAACCGATGAACGGTGAGCTCCTCCTGTACGCCACACTCGATGCATCTGTTGCCCAGGGAATGGGCGAGTTCGAGTTGTGGGACCTCGAGTCCGAGCGCTATTCGCTGAGTTATGAATCCGGCAGCAATCCCACCGGCTGGCCAGACGGAGACGGCGGATTCATCCTGAGCACCGAAGACATCAATCAGTAGCTGCCCACTTTCCGCCCTTCGGCGGGTCGTCGTCCGTGCATTGGTGCTGGGTCAGTCGACTAACGTCAATCTGCGAGGGGGGAAATGGGTCGAAGGCGGGAGCTCGACAACGTCGGCGACGGCATTACCGGACACTTCATGCTTGATCGGGGCTGGAACCCTGGCTGGCAGTTCGCGCATGTCGCTCGCGCTCTGCGAGTGGGAGACGGGGCCACCTTTACCGTCAACCTTCTGAATGGTGCCGTTTTCCCCGCGTCCGTGCTACTCGTCCCACTTGCCACGGAACTACAAAGTGATTTCCGACGCCATCTCGCCGTGCGTTCGATCCCGATCACCTGGGTGGTCTTGGCGACTTTCGAGGTTGCGGTTGAAAATTGGACTCCGGGACGGGACGCACTCGTTCTCTCGAGAGTCACGATCCGCGACGACCTCGGACAGGAGCACACCTCCACCCGCCGAGGTGGACTATACGTTCCCCGCAGCAGACTGCGTGACCGTCTTCGCGAATTGATTCGCCGGCAAGCGTCCCGTTGAGCGGTCCCACGGCGGGCGGGTTTCGCGGCAAGGAGGCGGCACGCTCTCACTCCCACCGTGTCGATGTAGCTAGCGATCGAAGGCGTGGGAGCTAGACCGCGTAGCGCGATACACGCTCAGGCGAGAATACGATCCGCACCAGCTCCGCGGCGCGCCAGTCGTCCAGAACCGCAAGCTTCTCAGGCTCACCTGCGTAGTACCGGAGGGCCAATCGTTCAGCCAGTTCGTACGCACCTTCAGTGGTCAACGTCACTGACCCTTCGAGCGACACCCACTGCTCGGGTTCACCTACGGGCGCGGCCACAACGATCGAAGCGCGAGGAACCTCGCGCAAGCGGGCGACGCGCGTTGTCGAGGCAAACGAGAATATCTGAACCGCGTCCGCGTTCGTCAACTCGAACCACACCGGCCGCGGCGCTGGCCATCTGTGACGCGCTGCCTGCACGGTCAACATCGCTTGCAACGGCCGTGAGAGCAGTTCTCGGTCAGCTGGCGTCAAACTGCTCACGCCACACCCATGAGTGGGTCGCGCCGAATCAGCGTGGCGACGTTCGTCCGCTTCGTGGCTTGCAGCGAGTTCTCTGGCTGCTCCAAAGTTGAGCGTCTCATAGGTCAAGCGTAGCTTCGTGCGTGCCCGTGGGCCGTTGGAGAGGAACTAGTCGGCGTTCATCTCGCCACAGCGAACTACCGTCGCCGCGGACGCGGATCCTCATTCCCGCAATGTGGGCCTTGACCAGCGCAACCGGGACGAGGCCGTCACGGCGTGAATGAAGATCCACGATCGCGCATGAAGTGGCGACCAGTGACGGGGTACCGCTGTCGCTGCGCGCGCGCTCGGGGACCGGCTTGAGCACTGGATCCTGCCAACACGTGGCTCGTAGGCCACCATGGGTGATTAATCGAGCGTGAGTGTGTCCTTCTCTGGCCAGTCCTCGTAGCTGATCTCGATGGTCACGGGCCGGCCTGTCACGGCGGGTGGCAGTTCGAACTCATGCGTCGTTGGTGCCATGTCCGCCGTGCACACCTCACCACCCGACGTCTTGAAGACCATCGAGATCCGGTCTTCCCCGTCGGCGGTCACGCTATTCGCCACGGCCGGGCAACTGGAGCTGCCCCAGGTCACAATGAGGAACGTTTCGCCGGACTCTCCCCATGCGGCAACGGGCCCCTCCGTGAAGGGTTCGATCGCAATGCCGCTCGGGACGCCTGGCTTCACCGACTGAGCAACCCCCGGGGCAGCGCAGCCCGCGAGCAGGCAAACCGCCACAACTGCCATGAGGCCTGCCGATCGACGCCAGCCGTAGATCGTTCACGCGCTTGGCCTCGGGGTTTCGATGGGGATGCTGATGTGAAAGGTGGGCGGTAGGGAGATTGCCGCCGGGTCGATGGGGCCGTGTTCTCCGGGCATTGGCTTGGTCCTCACGTGGGTGGGTTGCCACTGGTCGACTCGGAGCTGGTGCCGGCCCTGGTCCGCCAGATCACTCGTAGGACGTCGGCGACGTCTTCCGGGCTCGCCCCAGCTGCCTCCGCTTCAGCGATGAGTTCGCGGATCTGTCGTGTGACTGCCAGCGGGAGCCGCGCAGCCGACTCGGCGACCCTGGTCCCGGCGGCGGTGCGTGTGACGACAAGTCCGTCCTGTTCAAGCATCTTGTACGCCTTCGCGGCGGTGCCCGGCGCTACCCCAAGGTCGCTCGCGGTCTGCCGGACGGTCGGAAGGCGCTCGTTGGCGCCGAGCTGGCCGGAAACGATGAGACCGCGAAACTGCCGGTAGATATCTACCGTCGGACTGCCCTCATCTGTTGCGGCCAGCAACGCGTTGGCAGTCATCGTCCCGCCGCCGCGGACTCGACAAGCTGTTCGGTCTTGCTGTCATACACGAAACCAGGCGCACCACCGCGAAGCAGACCCGCGACGAGAAGCAACTGCACGAACGCGATGATCTCCAGAGCAGGTGCGAGCCAGCCGGCCACGGCAGCTAACTCCGCATACCGCCAGACCGCCTCGTACGGCAAGCCCGCGTTCTGCCCATCGATCCACAGCTGCGACCCGGATCCGGCGCTAGCGATCAGCCGCCATCCACCGGCCAGCGTCAGCAGCATGCCGGCCGTCGCGATCCGGACGGATGCGCTGGCGACCTCTCGCCTCAAAGCACGCTCGCCTGTCACGGTCTCCGGGCGAATGTATGGCCGTGACGCGTTGGCGTGCAGCGCCGCCCAGCACGCAGGGACCAGCGCAGCGAGGGCAATCAGCACCGGGACTCCGAACGCCCACCCGTAAAACGTGAGGCGGAGGGGATCAATGTCGGCTTCGTTAGGGATGGGAATCTCCAGCCAGATGTGGCGACCGCGACCATCCGCAGCTGACGCGAACCCTGCCGCGATCGTCGTACCGACCAGGAGGAGCAGCGCGACGCATCCGGCGATAAGACCACCTCGCGGTCCGAAACTCATCCAGCCCCGACGAGCACCGGTCACGACAGGCGCCTCGGGCGCCGAGCCCCGTACCTCGATGAGCACGAGCAGCACTGCGATGGTGAGGAAACTGCAAGCGACCGGAGTCGCGAACCGCCACCAGGCGACGACGTCAATCAGGTTCAGCAGGTAGCCGCGGACCACGTTCTCGGCTACGAAAACGACGACCACGGCAATCGCCGCGATCCCAAGAGTGCGGCGTTCAGGGAGGTACCTCGCGCGAACCGGTCTAACCGCCGACTCCGACATTGATGCATGCCCACTGCGCGAGCTCGAGAACGCGATGATGACGACGGCGACCATCAGCGCAATGGCCAACGACACGAGCGGCGTAGAGAACGCTGCCCCCACCATCTCGATCGGACTGAAAGCTGTTTTCGTGAACCGCGGCATGATGCCTCCTCAGAACTTGTTCCACAGTTCTAGCACAAATTGTACTCTGTGCAAGGTACAATCTATTTGCCTCGGCCAACTTGAACACCGCACGCCTCTCGGGGCAATTGCTCTAAGCCGGCAGCCGTCGCTCGCTCTAGGATCCATGACCGAGCGTCGGTGCTCAGGCTGCTGCAGTTCAAGTCTCGACTGAGGTGCGTCGTTGGTGACGATCTGAGACGGTTTCGATCGCCAAAGCACTTCAACGCCCGGATCTGCCGATCACCGTCACCGTCTCCGGCCGGGTGGTCGCCATTTCGGGATGACCCGAGAGAACCCGCTAGAGAGAACCCGCATGGAGCTGCTGAGTCAAGAGTCAAGCCGGACTGAGTCGTACCGCAGGGACGTTCGGCGCAGGGCGATCGTCGTCGCGTTGGGCGTCGTCATTGCCTGCGGCCTCATCCTGCTCGCATGGCCGGTCACCTCAGTTCTAGGTGCAGAGCGCCCTGAGAGCTATCCGTGCGAGTCCATGGAGGCCCCGTCCGGCACCATCGTCGACGAGTCGTATGAGAACAGCCCGCGTTCTTCGACCACGCTCCTGCCGCCTGAGCTCATCTGCTCGTACACCGACCCGGATGGGGGCCGCATCATCGTCCACCACGACTTGGGGTTGGGCGCAATGGTGAGTGGCACGGCGATGGTCGGAGCAGGCGTGATTGGACTCACCTACGTCCTTCTCCGAACGGCCTGGACGAAGCAGCACCGGCTGAGTTGATAGAGGATCGGTCATGGGGCGGGGAAGGGCGCAGCGCTGTCGTCACGTCGGTGTGCGACCTGCCGCACGAGTACAAGCGCGATTCCGTACACGAAGCAACTGGCGATAAGTACCCCGACCATGGTCACTGCTACAAACCAGATCCAGGCGCTGACGCCCCAAGGCTGCGGGCTCCTCGTCTGGACGTAGCAAAGCGTCCCACCCACAACGGCAAGAGCCACGGTGCCGGCAAGCCAGACCGACCGCATCAGCGGCATGGTTCGAGGAGACGTGGTGGCGACGAACGATGACGCCACAGCACATGTGAGCCCGAGAATGGGGCCGAGCAGCGTCAGGCCCGTTGCAACCCATCCCAGGGTGAGGTCGAGAGTGGAAGGCGGGCCGCAGGAGTACAGCAGGGGGATGAAGGTGTACTCGATCTCAGCGAAGCATCGGCCCTGCCACATCATTCCTGCCGCGTGCGTGGACACCGCTAACTGCACCAAAACACCCAGCCATAAGGCCACCCATCCGACCCGCAGCAGCGTCGGATGAGTCATGTCCCTCACAAGAAGCCTCCCTGGATGCGAGCCGGCTCGTACCCGACGTCGAGTACGAGAGCCAGCATGGCATTACGGGTAAGCAGTTGGAGGGTGAACACGATCCCGCTTTGAGCGGTTCGGCATCACATAGAGCGCCAGTCGGCAGCCCTAGTTGTGGGTGACCTCAACAACATACGAACTGAGGTCACCCGCAACATCCAGTTCGAAAGTCCGAGCGGACGAATCGGCAGTGCAAGCCCCCTTCAATCCCAAGCCCGTGATGCTGAGTGTGATCACCTGTCGAGCAGTGTCGACGGCTTCAAGTTCGGGGACATTCGGGCAGCTTGACGACCCCTGGGTGACGACCGTCAGCCCTTCATCCCCCAGAAAGACTCTTACGGCTGCACCCAGCTCTGAGGGTTCCTCGTACCCCAGGACCTGCAATTCTGGCCCGGGGTCAGTGGGCTCACCCGCGACACCCGGTAACGGCTCTGGTCCTGAAACTGCGCACCCAGCGAACAGCAGGACACCCGCCGCAGCGACCACCGCGGCTCCGGTACGGCGCCCGCCTCCGCCGTTGCGGTCTCGTGTCATACGCGGAGGCTACTACTGGAGGTAGAGCGGAGACGTTCCTAATCGCCGCCTCGCCAGCGGCTCCTAGTGAAGCGCCAACCGCCGATGTACGCGCGCAGCGGGGTCCCCAGCGACGCGACGCTGCCAAGAGGATCAGGTGGTGGCTACGAGACTAGACCGGTCGCCTGGTGGCCGTCTCGAGTCGGCGTTGGTGATCTCCACTGGGACGGCGCACCGTGAAGTCAGGAGATGATCAGAATCAAGTTTGTGATCCTCGTACCGCAAATAGCTGAAGACCCGATACCCTGAGATCCTTGATATATAGCGCCTGATCGCAAATGTATGAATTGGGCTACGCAAGTCTGGAGCGATCTTTGGACAAGTATGCCTTCCCCACAGTGGCTACCGACTCTGAGCTGATTGTCCGGGCGTTCGCGCTCGAGCGCTTGCGCGGAAACTACGGTGTGACAGCGACCACGCCTCCGAGCGTCCTCTACTCGCTGCATCATCTGTTTCAACTGCTCATGAGCGTGGTGTCCGCACGAATCGAAGGCAATCGAACGACTGTGTACGATGCGGTCCGGGCGATTTCTAAGCCGCGAGCATCCGAGGGTGAGCGCGAGATCAAGAACATCCTCGATGCCATGGCATCCATCGACGCCTCTGAGTCCGATGCGCCGCTGACGCACGTGACCGTGCGCGAGCTTCACCGGATCTCAGTGGATGGACTCACCCGCGAGGGTGACCCGACACCCGGGCAATACCGCCGCGTGGACGTGTCAATCTCGCGATCGACGCACCAGCCGCCTTCACATCCGTACGTACACGCAGAAATGTCTGAATGGCTTGCGTTCGCGAATCGCAACGTAGAGATCTCGCAACAGATGCTCCACGTGGCGATCGCGCATCATCGCTTCCTGTGGATCCACCCGTTCCGCAATGGCAATGGGCGAGTGTCACGCCTCCTCTCTTATGCAATGCTGCGCCGGCACGGCTTCGTTAGCCCCGTTGGTCTGCGCACCGTCAACCCAACGGCGGTGTTCGGCAACGACCGCGAAGGCTACTACAACGCTTTGTCCGCGGCCGACGCGCTCGACAACGACGGAACGGTGGAGTGGTGCACGTTCTTCGTCCGAGGCATCCACGAAGATCTCGAGAGGCTTTCACAACTTCAGAGTTTCGATTTCGTGCAGTCCAAGCTTCTTGGCCCAGCAATCGACCTCGTAGTTCGCTCGGGTCAAGCCTCCGTCAGTGAGGGTGAGGCCCTTCGTATCGCTATGCGGCAAACGGTGGTGCGCGCGGGCGATCTCGCAGGAGTCTTTCCGGGGTCACCGTCGCAGCGATCTCACTCGATAAGGAGCATGCTCGACAGAGGGCTTCTGGTGCCGGAACGCCCGAACACACGCAGCTACAAGATGAACATCTTGGGCGACGTCCTAGGGCCGCTGGTCGTGCGCCAGCTCGACGAGATTGGATTCTTGCCTGCGATCCTGCGGGACGACGTGCCATAGAGGCGGAGGAGGAGGCGTCGCGCACCGCTCGCTGGCCGAGCCTCTAGCGAGGCGCCTCGGGTGGCTCGTTATGGCTGGCGATGAGGGCAGCAATGCGCTGAGTCGTTTGCTCGACGGTCGTGGCGGATGCTTTGGCCAACAGCTCGATGCATAGCGTCGTCAGATGCGCCGACTGAGTGAGCTGCAGCGCGAGACGTCGAGCCTCCGGCGTGTACGGCGCGATGCCGACCCACTGCACCACCTCGAACAGCTGACTGTCGAGCACACCGTCATTGTCACCCTGCATTGCTGTGACCAGAGCGATCGACCGCTACGTCGCCTGCGTCATCGCGCCGGCCGTCGCGTCGTCTGTCATGAGCCGACGCTACTGGAGCCAGTGAGGTGACCAAGGGTCCGTTGAGCCATCCCTGGCGGGCTCATCATCAGCCGTCGTACCATGACCCCATGGTCCAAGTAGATGCGATGCTCGGGACTTCCCGCGTGCGCCGGGGCGCGATGTGGACCGCCGCCGGACTGGCTGTCGCGGCATTGTGTCTCGTGCTCCGACAGGTGCTGATCGGACTCTTCACCGAGTGGAACCGATGGCAACTTGCGAGCCGTCCGGAGCTAGAAAACTGGATCATGCCCGGGTATGGCGTCGAGCTGCCCGCTACAGTGTGGGCCCTCGCGATCGTCGGGGTCGGCGTAATTGTCTCACTCGTTGTCGTGACGCTCCGGCGGCGACAGACCTAGGCGATCGCCTTCTGCACGCAGCAGGATCGCTGATCGGTACGCCGCAGCCCGCTCAGTCTGCGTCGATACCTTCGAGACGAAGTTGCTGACGGTGCAGGTCAAGGGCGGTCGACCCGCTGGCCCAGAGCTCTACGAGCTGATCGCCCTCAACAATGGCGGCAGCTACCCCGGGTACGCCCCAGTTGACGATCAGAATTTCTCGGTTCCCCAGTCGGGAATCTTGGTGAGAGAACACGGAGCCGACTTGCGGAATCGCAAGACGTGCAACGCCATCGGGAAAAGTCAACGACGACCCGGCGAGATTGCACCCGGGCTCGCCCGCCGCCTCAAGATCCTCAACGTTGATAGACGCCCCTTCGCACGGTGCAAGTTCATCCGCGCCGAGGGGAACACTCACCCCGCGTGCTGACGCGCATCCAGAAACGGCGAGGCTCATCACCACTAGTGCGGAAACCGCCCACCGTCTCTGAGTACCACCCATGCTCGAACCCTAGCCGTCTCCAACACAGATCTACTTCCGCCCGCAGGCGGATCCGTGAGCGTGCTGGCGATGACTCCGCCGCGCGATGTGCGACAGGATGAGCAGATGCACACTGACACCCCGACGGATGTCATTTTCCTCGGTGGCCGTTCGGGAGTGGGTAAGTCCTCCGTCGCCGCTGAAGCCTCCCAGATCTTGGCTCGCGCCGACATCCGTCACGCAGTGATCGAGGGCGACAACCTCGACCAGGCATATCCCCAACCCTGGCGCGACGGCATCAACCTCGCGGAGCGGAATCTCGCGGCGATGTGGGAGAACTACCGAGCGATCGGCTACTCCCGTCTGATCTTCAGCAACACGGTGAGCGTGCTGCAGGTGTCGGCACTGATCACCGCGCTCGGCGGGGAGGTCCGCCCGTTCACGGTGCTTCTGACTGCGACCGACGCGACGGCAGCGCATCGACTCGCACGACGCGAGATCGGCAGCGCGCTGGAGGAACACATAGACCGCAGCAAGCGCGCCGCGCGGAGGCTCGATGTCGCGGATGACATCGTTGCGAGAGTCGCGACCGACGATCGCCCGGTCTCCGAGGTCGCGGAAGAGGTCCTTGCCTGGGCCGGCTGGTTGGGTGCGCGCGCCCAGCCTTGAGCCCACAGGACGGCCCTGGGTCGGGAGTTCGCCATAGCGATGCCAGTGCTCGACACCGCATCGCGATGATCGACGGTGCATTCAACAGCCGACCAGCGGGCCTTGGTCGGCTCGGCGGCCTCTATTACTCTCAGCCCATGGCAGAGGACGAAACCTCCCGTGCGGTGAAGCGCGATGATGCTGCTTAGTCAAGAGCCAAGTCGGGCGGAGGCTCACCGCAGGGGCCTTCGGCACCGAGCGATCCTCGCGGCATTGGGCCTCGTCATCGCCTGTGGTCTGATCCTGCTTGCGTGGCCGGTGGCATCGGTGATGGGTGCAGAGCGCCCAGGGAGCTCTCCGTGTGAGTACATGGATTCCCCGTCCGACAGCATTGTCGACGAGTCATACGAGAACAGCCCACGATCTTCGACAACCCTCCTGCCACCTGAGCTCATCTGTTCTTACACCGGCGCGGAGGGGGGCCGTATCGTCGTCCACCACGACCTGGGGCGAACAGCGATGGTGAGCGGCACAGCGATGGTCTTAGCGGGCGTGATCGGACTCACGTACGTCGTCCTGCGGACGCCGCGGCCTGAGCCGAGTCGATAGAGGATCGATGATCGCACTACGCCGGTTTCGGTCACTCGGCGCGCTTGAATCCGGCTAGCCATCATCACAGCCGGCGATGCTGGACATATCTCATGCAACGACCCTTCACGATGGGAATGACATGAATATCCAAGACCCTCTCGATCTGGTCCTCGAGCGTTCGGCGCCGAAAGCATTGGACGTCAGCGACGACCTGATCCGAGATATGGATCAGGTCGCGTACACGGCTCCGCGCTCAGGTGGCCGCTGAGCGGCCCCGCCTGCGACGGATGCCTCGCCTGGCTGCTGGTGTCGGACTGGCAGTCCTTCTGACAGGCGGCGCTGGCGCTGCCGTAGCTGCAGGAGGCTTCGAGTGGTTGCCGTGGGCGCAGGATCCGGATGCTGAGTACGTCTTCACGCTGCCCAGCGGCCGTGGGTGCGAGGTGCGGGTCGTCGTTGAACAGACCGAGGATGTGGGCGACTGGGACGCGTTCGTCACCAACGTCCGACACCTTGCCGTTGACGACGCGGCTGTCGAACGTTGGGTCGAAGACATCCGTTCCAATCCTCAGGCGATCGTCCAGGTGTTGGACGCCGATGGGCAGTTCGAGGACCCAAAGCCTGGCGTGGAGCCGTCTGAGGACGACTGGTACGCGACGGCGCACTGGGTTGCGATGGGCGATGAGGTGCGCCAGTTGGCTGAGGAGTCCGGCGTCGTGTCGGGGTTCGGTGGCGACGAGCAGCTGCAGTGCGAGGCTGTGGCTCCGTGACCTCGATCAATCGGAAGAAGCGGCTGCTGACCACAGCACTCCGCGAATCGAATGGGGATCTTCTTCGGTTCCTGCACCGGCGGGTCGGGTCTGACGATGCGCCTGACCTCTTCGGGGAGGCACTCCTGATCGCGTGGCGGCGCGTCGAGGACCTGCCCGAGGATGCCACCGAAGCGCGGATGTGGTTGTTCGGACTGGCCCGCGGGACGCTGCTGAACTACACGCGAGGCCAGCGCCGTCGTTTGGCGCTTGTCGACAAGGTGCGCTCCCACATGCCTTCGCGGGCGGTCGCGCCCCCGGCAGACGAGGGTGGTGAAGTCCGCGACGCAATGGAGCGCCTCAAGCCAGAGCTCGCGGAGATCGTTCAGCTCGTCCACTGGGACGGCTTCACGCTCGCTCAGGCTGCCGAACATCGTCGGCATCCCTGCCGCGACAGCGCGATCACGATACGCCCGCGCCAAGGACGACCTGCGATCGGCTCTCGGTGTCATCGCCTGAGCGACCAAGACCCGGGTTGCCGTCGACATCGACTGCGCACCGTACCCCGATCGTTACTCGGTACTTCGGCGCGACCGGTCGGGTGTCCATCATCCGCACGTGAATCGACGTCGATCGCTGCTCCGCGCACCACGGCGTCTGTGCGCGATGGCGGATCCTCCGACGGGCAGCGATGGGTGGAGGGCCGTTTGGCTGCACTCGGCGTGAGGTCGAGATGGCTCTCATGAGCAAGCGAGATCGGACCACACTTCGATCACGCGATCCGAGTCGGGATAGCCAGCGCCGTCGAGTTTCTCGCGAACATGGGCTCGTACGACTTCGACGTGGGCCTGTCCCTCCAAATTCCATGGCGGACAGCTCGGCTCCTTCGGATTGGGAGTCCTCAAGGATGCTCTGCCACTCGGCGAGGCTGGGCTCCGTGACGGTCGCGTCGCGAAGCGCGGCGCCAGCGATCTGCTCAGCTTCGTCGGACACCCCGGCCTTGAGGTCTCCCAACCACCACTGCGCAGTGCACTCACCTCCGTTCACTACGAATGACTCTTCGCGGTCGACGGGTCCCTGGACAAGAGAACATCTAGACAAGCCGACGCCAGCAAGGACAAGCCCGACCACCGTCAACGATCGCTTCATAGCCGGGACTCTATTGGGCTTGCCCGTTGCGCGGAGTTAGCGCCCGGCAACTTCCCAGCCCCGAGCGCGGATGTCCATCCGCTAGCGGTCGGTTTCAAGTACGCCGATCGGTGTGCCTTCCTCGCCACTGACTACGAGGCGGTCGTCGATCACCATGGCGGACGCGGCGTGCGTCAGCCAGATGCCCACACCATCACAGACCAGATCGGTAACCGAGGTGAAGTCCAGTTGGATTGTCCCGTCGGGTTCCTGCTGCCACGTGCCCGCATACGAACTGCATCCGTTGTCTGCCGCGAGAGTCCCATCGGCGGCCAGATCGAGGTTTGGCGGTGTTTCGCTTCCATCTATGGACCACCTGCCAGTCGGGTCGGGTGGTGGAGGCGGCGCCGGAAGGATGCCTTGCGCCGCTCGAGCGTTCCTCTCCCGCATGGGCTGAAACCCTGCCTCGAACAGCAGCGACGAGCCGCCGACTATGGCGGTCACGAGCACTAGTCCCGTCACAGCGACCCACAATGAGCGACGACCGAGAGCTGCGAGCACGAGGCCTGTCGCCACCGCGACGCCGGCGGTGCCGAACAGCAGCCATGGCGCAGCCGCCCAGGTCCCGAAGATGAGCTCGCTGTCACAGATACCTTCGCAGCCGACAGTGCTGAACAGCTGCAGGATCAGCCACACGTAGCCGAGGGACGTGACTAGTAGCAGGCCGGCCCAGCACGCCATCTCCCATCCCGACCCACGCTCACGCGTCTCGGCATCGGGTGCAGTTGCTTCGGAAATCGCCACGCTGCCTCCGGCGCCAGTTTATGGGCGCATGCCGCATGGAGGCATCGACCTACGGGCAAGAGCCTTGAACCTGGATATGGTTTGGGCGTGAAGAAGCGGACGAGGGCGCTGGCGGTCTGGAGTGGGGCTGGCGTGGCACTCCTCGGTGCGGTGGTCACCGTCGTCTACTTCTTCCAGCCCTGGCGCACCTGCCCCTACGACGACTCGCCCTCAGCTTGCGCAATGCTCCCGATGGACGCGACCGTAATGGCGATCTGAATCGGCCTGACTTTCGTTCCTATTGGGAGCCTTGTCCGGCAGGTGCCGGTTGGGCTGATTCGAGGTCAGCGTAGTACGCCTGCTCGACCTCGAGCGGGGTGCGCATGTCGAGCTCGCCGTGGAGGCGCTGGTTGTTCCACCACCACACGTATTCGAGTGTCGCGAGCTCGACCTGCTCGACGGTCCGCCAGGGACCGCGCTGGCGGATCAGCTCGGTCTTGTAGAGGTTGTTGATCGCCTCGGCGAGGGCGTTGTCGTAGCTGTCGCCGACGGTTCCGGTCGAGGGAACGGCGCCGAGTTCGACGATCCGGTCGGTGTAGACCATCGCCATGTAGTTCGACCCGTGGTCCGAGTGATGCGTCAGCCCGGTGAGGTCTCCGCCGGCGTCCCACGCGGCCATGTCGAGTGCCTGCATCGGCAGGATCTCCGCCCGCAACGTCGCGGCGACGTTCCAGCCGACGATCCGACGCGAGTAGACGTCGGTGACGAACGCGACATACGCGAACCCCGACCACGTCGCGACGTAGGTCACGTCGCAGACCCAGAGCCGGCGGGGCCCGTCGGCGGTGAACCGACGATTGACGAGATCCGTTGGCCGTTGCAGTGCGGGATCGGACTTCGTCGTGAACACCCGCTTCGACTTGCGCACCCCGCGAACACCGGCGACCCGCATGAGCCGTTCGGTCTGGTCTCGACCGATCTCCCACCCCTGCCGTCGCATCAGCGCATGCATCTTCCGGCGCCCATAGACGCCGTAGTTCTCCGCGTGCAGCCGGGCGACTTCCGGCACGAGCAGGTCATCGCGCAGCTGACGGGCGGACGGCGTCCGGCTACGTCGCGGCGCGGAAGCCACGTGAGGTGAGGAACCCTCTCACTGCCGGTCGCAGGACCTGGCAGATGAGCTCGACCCCGAAACGATCCCGGTGTTCGCTGATGAACCGGATCATCTCGTCGAGGGGTGGTCGAGCTCCTTCGCGAAAAAGATGCTCGCAGCCTTGAGGATCTCGTTCGCCTTCCGCAGCTCGGCGACCTCTTTCTGCAGCCGCTTGATCTCCGCCGCCGCCTCGGTCGTGACGCCCGGGCTTCACCCCGGCGTCGACCTCGTAGCGGCGCTGCCACAAGCGCAGCGTCTCCGGGCTCATCCCGAGCATCCCGGCGACGTGACGGATCGCGCTCATCATCGTCGGGTGCGACGGCCGCGTCTCCGCGAGCATCCGCAACGCCCGCTCACGCATCTCCGGCGAATACTTCCTGTTCATCGTGTTCCATCCTTACTTGAAGAACGGAACGAAAGTCAGGCCGATTCAGTGCTCATTCTGTATCGCCTCCTTGGTTCACGGACCGGTGCACCAGACATGGCCGGCCCACGTCCAATAGACCCAGATGCCCTTGCCTGCGTTGTTGCACAGAGCCAGTCCCAACCCAATGATCGTCCCAATCGGCACGGAGATGAACGCACCCACCGCTGCCGCGACCATGGACACGTTCACCTGGTTGTACTTCATTCCTGGTACTCCAGTTCATCCCGCCAGACGGGGACGGCGGGAACTCCCGACCTTCGCAGGTCTGGGACTGCACCGGTATAGGCCGTCAGGGGGACAACGCCTTCCCTTACCTAAGCCGACGGCCCTCTACTCAACGCCCTCGTCTGAAGAAGCCGAGGCTGATATCGGCCGGGAGGCGCCTGGTTCAACGAGTGCGCGGGAACCAGCTGGAATTTGCTCGCGCGTCGAGAAGAAGCGATGCCCCGTCGAGGATCGAGCCTTGGGCTGCGAGCTGAGTGACAGGATCGTGCTGTGGACCTTCCCGAGACTCGCGCTGAAAGCTTGACTGGGCGAGTCATACCCGCGCTTCGGTTCGCGTCGACAGTTGGCCCCGAGATCGATCTAGCCAGCGCGACCCTCGGAAGCTACGTCTTGTTCATCTACCCTCGGACGGGCCGGCCCGATCGCGTCGAGTCAACCGAATGGTCAACGATCCCGGGCGCGAAAGGGTGCACCGCTGAGTCGTGCGAGTTTCGGGACCTCGCCGCCGACTTCAAGGCAGCGGGCTATTCGATCTTTGGGCTGTCCTCCCAAGACACGAACTATCAGCGGGAGGCGGCCCAACGCCTGCACTTGCCGTATGGGCTGTTGTCGGACCCGTCACTCGAACTCGCAGCAGCGCTCGAGCTTGGGACGTTCGACTTCGAAGGGGACAGCCTCTACAAGCGCGGCACTCTCGTAATCACTGATCGCGCGATCACCCTCGCCGAACTAGAGATCTCTGATCCGGAGTCACACCCTAGGGAGCTGCTGGCTCGCCTCAGCTGACTGGGACGGCAACGGTCCGTCGCCCGCGCGAACGTTCACTGAGCGGACTGTCACGCAGGGAGCGACTCCTCGCACGGTGGCGGATCCTCACCCGCGCCTCAGCACGTGGAATGAAGGACATCGGCCCGCTCTCGAGGAGCGAAGTTCGCTTCGAAGTCGCGCTCGTTCGGGATCCAGACCTCCCGCCAGAGCCTCGAATGATCGCGCCCTAGATCGGCGTCGCGTTTCATTCCTCGCGCTTGCGCTGTGGTCAAGTCGACGTCGCACCAGATCGTCAGGTCGAGGTAGTCGAGTGCTTCCGGATGAAAGAGCCCGACGAGGTCGACCACCATGACGTCGCCGTGTGGGACAGGCTCCGGCTCGCCAAGAGCTCGGATGCCCCAGTCGAAGCGGCGGAAGTTGCTCGCTGACCGCTCGCGAAATGGGAGGAGGAACCTCCTCCACGAGACGAGTTCGTTCCACGCCATCCCAGTCTGTCGACCGCTGATGAGATCGCACGGGGTCAAGGAAGTCATCTCCTCGCATCCGGACGCTGTTTGGGATGGTCTCAACTAGTTCGCGGGCGAGGGTGCTTTTTCCCGAGCCGCCGTAGCCGGATATCCCGACAACAACCGGACGGGCTCGCTCAGCGACGCGCTCACTGATCAACTCACTGATCTTCTGAAGTCCCATCGATCCACACTAGGGAACGGGCCGAGTCGCGCCGCAAGGGACCGATCGCTTGGCGCGCGAGTGCGACGCCGTGATTAGTATGCTCACCGTGCTCGATTCCGAAGATCCATTGCCGCACCGGCCACGTCGCGTGCTCATCGCAGGGGTGACCGGCGTCGGGAAATCAACACTGGCAAGACGCGTTTCGCGAATCCTGGACGTTCCGTATACCGAGATAGACGCGCTCTTTCACGGTATCGATTGGACTCCCCGAGCAGAGTTCATGGATGACGTTCAGTCGCTGATCGCGCGCGACCAATGGGTCACCGATTGGCAGTATCGGTCCGCGCGACCGCTACTTGCCTCGGAAGCAGATCTGATGATCTGGCTGGACCTGCCCTACGCCACCGTCACTTTGCCGCGGGTGCTCTCGAGAACACTGCGTCGTCGGATGCGGCACGAAGTGCTCTGGAACGGCAACACAGAGCCGCCGTTGCGGACATTCTTCACCGATCGCGAACACGTCGTTCGATGGTCATTCTCAACAAGGAGGAAGTACCGCGTCCAGGTCCCTGAACTTCAGAAGTCGCGTCCGGAACTGAGCGTCGTCCGGCTCCGGTCGCCGCAGCAAGTCGAACGATGGCTGGCGGGCCCATTGTCCAGCGCAGTGCGATAGCGGATCGGCCATCGCGCCCCCTGGACGACAGTCAATGCGGGGACGGGTATGGCACACCGAGCGATTGTGAGCGGTCCTTAGCCAGGGCGCGGCGTGCGGTGAACCACCATCCCAGAGCAACGGCGGGAGCCGCCGAGATCGCGACGAGAACAGTTGGAAGGACCATGTCCCCGAATCCTTCACCCGGAGTACCCCACGCGGGCAGCCAGCGCGCAAGAGCCGCCGCGGCGGCACCGACCATCAGTCCGAACGCCGTAAACGCGAACAAGTGCCACACCACCTTCGGTTGGCGGCGCATCCCCCACCCGAGCGCAAGGGCCGCTGGCGCACCAACAAGGAGGGCGCCTATTGACCACGGAACGGTCACGAAGAGGCCCAAGAGCCCGTATCCGCCGAGTGGAGCCAGCAGGAAGAGCTGATGCAGGAGGAGAAACCACACCCATGCCGCAATCGCTCCCCGAACGAACTCCCATCGGGTGAACCTCATCGGCTCGGAGTCGGTCCTAGGCGACGGAGTGGTTCGTTGATCGGCCATCACGCCAACCTAACAATGCACGTGGCTGAGCCGCCGAGTGCGCCCTCAAGGATGGCTGACCGCGCCCCACCTTCGTTCGGGTCACGGATTTGTCCCTATTTCTACGCCGTGCTTCGCGGCATTGGCCGTCATCGAGACGGAGAACTGAGTCCTCGCCGGCGAGTGCCTCGACTTCTGGGGGGCAGTCGATGTCATCGACGGTAAGCGCCCGCTCGGTGAATCGTTCGGTAAGTGTCGCGCAGCTGTGTCGCGACTGATTAGTCGTAACGAGCCCGCCGGCCCTATACGCGCTCGACCCGAAGAAGACAGAGAAAGTGACTGTCCCTTCAGTGTTCTCTACGATCTCGAACACGCCACGCTTTTCGATTGGCCCTGGCGAGGCTCCGGAGTATCCCCTCATGTCGTTCACGAACGTCGCGGTGATGTCCTCCTCGGAGATCTCGCTCAACGCAGCGTGTTCGCCAAGAGGTCACCCACCTGCGTTGCCGTGAGTTCCAGCAGGATCGCGACGCCGGACTCAGCTCCGTCGATAGCCTGCTCGTAGACGCGGTCGGAGCCGCACCCGGTCAACGTCCCGACGAGCGAAAACCCCACGATCGATGCGACCACTCGCCGTCGCGGTTTAGATCTCTGACTCATGGTTGCCTTTCACCTCGGGCGCGTACCGACGGCGACCCACAACCGCGGTTGTACGGTGACTTCTAGCCTTGGCCGGGGCCGCCCAGGCTCGTGCCGGGCTCGGGGGTCGGACATACCGCTGACTCGGGGATGACACCGATGAGGGCGCGAACAACGACACCATCCGTTGTCTCAGCGATCGAGTAGATGATTCCCTCGAGCGAGTCCTGGGCCGGTGCGTGCGGCACCGTCGCATTGTGGACGGCTCGGTTGTCTGGATTCCTGAATGGCAGGGTGACGATCAAGTCCGCAGTGGGGTGTTCGCTCAGCCAGATGGCTGTCTCGACGACGGTTACCCCAGGAATCGTCCAGTACGCCTCGCGCAACTCCATCGGCGAGCACCACCAGCGGTAGACCGCCTTGTCGAAACCACCACCTGTGGTCAGCGGTTGATCATCCGAACGGATAGCCCCTGGAGGAAGTACCGCTCCATCGATCCAGGATTGAGCCTTCGCCTGCGCGTGCGCGTCAATCTCCGGCGTGGCCTCTGCTGTCGCCGATGCGCCTGGCGACGTGCTCGTGTCATCCCCACCCGCACCCGCTCCTGCGGCGCACCCCGCAAGCACACAGGCAGCCAGCACACTGACCAGAACGATAGCCGTGCGCTGCAGCACGCGCCCAGGCCTAACCACAGCGCGCGGCGTCCATTGATGCATGACGCTCTACCTGTAGCGGTCTGTGTCGTGCTGGCACTACGACCAATTCGGAATCCGATCCAGAGATTGAGTATGAGTCGCGAGGACGGCGCGGCTCAGGGTACACGCGGACGGAGGCGAAGGCGTACGCCCCTCCAGTGAGCGAGTCGCCACCACGACGAATCTAGTGACTCGGCCCCCGTTCGCGATGTCCCCTCTTCGGCGGACGCAGGCCGACGCCAACGCCCGCTAATCGGTCCGCGACCGAGCACGGTGATCTAAACCTGCGGGCTTGAACTCGCATTGCAGGGTTAGCGGGACGGAGACAACCAGGAAAGGGCTGGTCCCCTAGGCTCACGGCCATGGGTTTCTTCAACCGCAAACGGGCCCCTCAGTGGACCGCCCGAGCCCATGTACACCTCAACGCTCGACTGCAGCCGGTGCATCGCGGCGACGTGTATGAGGATCCCCTGGACAAGGTCCTCGCCAAGAGGGCGCCCGGTAGCAAGGTCGATGGTGGTGGAACGGAATTCACGCCGGAGGACGGTCCGTTGTCATGCGATACCGAGCTCGTCCTGACAGGGGATCCGGAACAGACGCTGAGAATCGTGATCGACGCCCTTGAGAACTTGGGCGCCCCGGCTGGCTCTTGGGCATCACTCGACGACGGTCCAAGGATTCCCTTCGGCGTAACCCACGGGTTCGCCCTGATCCTGGACGGCACGTCACTACCTGACGAGGTGTACGCCCACAATGACGTCAACGAGCTAGCCAGCACCATGGTCACGGAGCTCGGGAACGATGGCGAACTCCAGTCCTGGTGGGAAGGGCCGGAGAACACCGCTCTGTACTTCTACGGTCGGGATCCCGAACGTGTCAAGACGGTCCTTACCTCCGCCGCCACTCGGTTCCCGCTCGCTCAGGGCAGTGAAGTTGTCTTGATCACGGATTGACCCAGCACCACTGCGCCACCCCGAGCTTTCAACGGACCGTCACTGGATGCAGCGCGCAGACGGATCGCTCAGCGGTCGACGCTGACTCTGCGAAGCTGCCGCGCGAGAAGGTAGACGGCACCGGAAACCACAAGCCAGCCCACGAGAGCGGCAGCGGCGTCAAGTGCCGCGAAAGCAGATGCCTCGGATGGCGGCACATCGAAGAGAGCCATCGCCCGGCCAAGCTCGTAAAAGGCTACGCCGCTGTAAACAAGGGTTGAAGTGAGAAGCCGCAGCGGCGCGACAGTGAGCAGCCCCCGCCTGAGCGTAAACAGGCCGACCAAGCCGCAGACGAACCCGCTCAGCGCACCCGCCGCCATCAGGAGCGTGACGGACAACTGCGCGAGCGTTTCGAGAGCGATTCCGATATCGCCGCCGGAGCAGACGTTCTGCCAGTTCGGACCTCCGCCGTTGGATGCGTTGTGACAGACCAACCGAAACAGGACCATGTGTGCGAGTACTATCCCCGCCGCGGCGAGAGACCCAGCCATGAGCGCCACCCATCCCACCCGAAGGAAACGCCGCCTCCTCACCAGATTCTGACTCTGCGTGCTTGAGTCGAGTTCTGCGAGCATGTCACTACCTTCTCAAGTCACTCGCTCACGCGCACGGTCATCATGACTACACACGTTGCTCTATCTATTGATCACGATGTCGGCTCGTTGGTTCCCACCGCATTGCTCGGTCCCGTCGACTCGCTCCCATATGACATCGATGGAGCCTTCGGTGACAGTGTTCGCCGCGCTGTCGGTGAGACGGAATCCCATGTCAGTTGGAGCATCGAGCAAGACTGCGATCCAACCCGTTTCACTATTGCCGGTCAGCTCGAAGACACCGGTTGCGGTCGGAGTGGCGGTGGAACCCACCTGGGCTGGCGCCTCCGCCGGCCCAGGGATGCAACCTAACCCGCTGCAGAGTTCTAGTAGCAGCCCAGCTTCCGGCTCAGAGGTCTTGATCTCCGCCACGCTGCTGTAGCCGATCGCTGAGCATGCAAACGGCGTTGGGAGCGGAACGCAGCCCGTCAGTCCCAGCAGTACCGCCGCCATCGCGGATCCCAGAAGAAGCTTTCGCATGGGATCAGTCTCGGTCCAGACCTGTATCCGGCTGCCGATCGTTACGAGCCCGCAATTCACCAAGAGTGCACCGGACTCGGCTCGGAAGCCGGTCCCTCAGCGCACCTCCCGCGCGGCCTTCTCCCGCGCGGCGACTTCCTCCCGGGTGCGGCGCTGGAGTTCGCGGTAGACCGTGGCGCGGGAAACGCTGAAGAGCTCGGCGATCTCGGATTGGGTGTACCGCCCGCCGTCGTGCAGTTCGAACAGGTGGACGCGTTGGGTTTTGGACAGCTTCGGCGGCTTGCCCTTCAGCCGGCCCTTCGCCCGCGCGATCGCCATGCCCTCGCGCGTGCGCATGCTGATGAGGTCGGTTTCGAACTCGGCGACCATTCCCAGCACGTTGAACAGCAGCCGGCCCACCGGGTCCGTCGGGTCGTATCTGCTTCCGCCGAGGCTCAGCGCGACTCCTTTCGCCGTGAGCTCGTCGGCGATGTCTCGAGCATCGCGCAGGGAACGAGCGAGGCGGTCAAGCTTCGTCACGACGAGCGTGTCGCCGCTTCGCACCGCCGCGAGAGCTTCTCGAAGGCCGGGTCGTGCGCGGTTGGTGCCCGTCATTCCGTGGTCGACGTAGACATGTGTCTCGTCCACGCCGAGTCGGAGGAGGGCCTCTCGCTGCACGGTGAGGTCCTGCTCGGTCGTCGACACTCTGGCGTATCCGATCTGAATTCCGTTCATGCGGGCACTGTCGCACCCGCCGGACCCGCAGGACACGTCCTTGCGCGCGGTCGCGAAAGCGAGAACGGCTGATCAACGCCACTTTGCGCGTAGACCCCGCGCGGTGAACATGCACGCGAAGGCGCCTCATGCGCGCAGTGAGATGCACGCCTGCGCCGACGTCAGCCGGAGCGCGGACCCGTGCTGTCGCGCACCACCAGCCGGCATCGCACCGTCTCGATGCGGGAACTCGACGCCGACTCGATCGCCTCGACGACGCGGGCAACAGCCCGCTCGCCCAGCGAATCGAAGTCCTGGCGCACGGTCGTCAGGGGCGGGCGATAGTCGCTCGCATCGGCGACGTCGTCGAACCCGACGACGCTCACATCGCCCGGCACGGCAAGACCCGACCCGGCGAGCGCCCGCAGCAGCCCCAGCGCCATCTGGTCGTTCGCGCAGAACACGGCCGTCGCGGTGGCCTCGCGGAGCGCCTCGCCGGCGCGGAATCCGGATGCCGCAGACCAGTCACCGCGGATCACCTCGGGCACGATCGCGTCGGCCGCGGCGAGCGCCTCGCGCCAGCCCCGCTCGCGCTCTGCAGCTGCGAACGAGCCGGCGGGGCCGGCCACGTGCCACACCGTCTCGTGGCCCAGTCCGAGGAGATGCTCGACCGCGGCCCGTGCGCCCTCGGCGTGGGCGGACTGCACGATCGCGAAGCGGTCGTCGGGATCGGAGTCGACGACCACGACCCTCAGCCCCGAGGGGATGAGCGCACCGCGCGCGGCCGTGGTCGCCTCGTTCAGCACGACGACGCCGTCCACGCCCTGGTCGACGAGGCGGGCGAAAGCGGCCGAGACGTCGGCCTGCTCGCCGAGCGTGACGACAGTGAGTGCGTAGCCGCGGGCGGCCGCGGCATCCGCCACCGCCTGCAGCATGCGGGAGTTGCCGACCGTCGCGAGCGTCGATACCAGCAGCCCGATGGTGTGCGTGCGCCCGGTGCGCAGCGCCCGCGCGGCGCGGTGCGGCCGGTAGCCGAGCTGCGCCATCGCGGCCTCGACGCGCGAGCGGGTGCCGGGATCGACCCGGGGGCTGTCGTTGACGACCCGTCGAGACGGTCTGCCCGGAGACGCCCGGCGAGCGCCGCGACATCGGCCATCGATACACGCCGTTCCATGGTCGATCCCTTCGCCGAACACGAGTTCATGTTGACGTTATCATGAGCTGGTTGCTAGCGTGTTGACGTGAACACACCTGAGGTCGCAAGAACTCGGCGCCGGCGTCGTGAAGCGATCCACGCACCTCGCCGACGGTCGCGAACTGATCTACTACGACGACCCCGGCACCGCCCTCGGTCCCGATCGCGCCGTCGATGCCCGAGACCTGGGCCCCCGTCCGGAAACCGCGACCATGCGCCGCGACGTGCTCACCGGCGACTGGGTGTCGATCGCGGCAGCGCGCCAGAACCGCGCCTTCCTGCCGCCCGCACACCTCGACCCGCTGTCGCCGCAGACCCCGACGAACCCATCCGAGATTCCCTCGCACTACGACGTCGCGGTGTTCGAGAACAAGTCGCCCTCGTTCGGCCCCGCCCTGCGCCGGGCGCACGGCGACGCCCCGCCGGCCGTCGATCCGCCGAGCGGCCTCGAAGATCTCGACGCCCCCGGCCTCGGCCGCACCCGCACCTCGGTCGGACGTTGCGAGGTCGTCTGCTTCAGCCCTGAGCACGAAGGATCGTTCGGCTCGCTGACCCCCACGCGAGCGCGCACGGTCATCGAAGCCTGGGCCGACCGCACCGCCGCGCTGTCGGCGCTGCCCGGCGTCGAGCAGGTCTTCCCGTTCGAGAACCGCGGCGAGGCCATCGGCGTGACCCTGCCGCACCCGCACGGGCAGATCTACTCCTACCCGTACATCACCCCGCGCACCGACGACGCTGCTCGCCTCGATCGATCGCGAGGGCCCCGACCTGTTCGCACGGATCCTCGACTTCGAGCGCGCGTCCGAGCGCGTGATCCTTCAGGGCGAGCACTGGACGGCGTTCGTGCCGTTCGCCGCGCGCTGGCCGCTCGAGGTGCACCTGCTCCCCCACCGCCACGTCGCCGACCTCGCCGAGACGACCGCGGCC
This sequence comes from uncultured Actinomycetota bacterium, assembly GCA_963754635.1. Classification (GTDB taxonomy): domain Bacteria; phylum Actinomycetota; class Actinomycetes; order Actinomycetales; family Microbacteriaceae; genus Microbacterium. Next base: position 138,927 of record CAVWGM010000004.1, read on the forward strand.
GAGCGCGACGAGCTCGCGCCCCTGTACCTGCGGCTGCTGCGCGGAGTGGATGCCGTCTACGACAGCCCCACGCCCTACATCGCCGCATGGCACCAGGCTCCGGTGAACCGCGGTCGCGACACCGTCCGGCTGCACCTGCAGCTGACCTCGCCCCGCCGCGCCGCCGACAAGCTCAAGTTCCTCGCCGGCTCGGAGGCCGCGATGGGCGCATGGATCGGCGACGTTCCGCCCGAGGCCGCCGCCGCCCGACTGCGCGAAGCCGTCGACTCAATCCCGGAGGAGACCCTGTGACCGAGACCATCAGCACCACCGCCGACGCCGCCCGGTCTCTGTTCACCGAGCGCTTCGACGCCGAACCCGTCGGCACCTGGTCGGCGCCCGGCCGCGTGAACCTCATCGGCGAGCACACCGACTACAACGACGGGTTCGTGCTGCCGTTCGCGATCCAGCACCGCACGCACGTCGCGCTCGCGCCGCGCGAGGACGGCCGCGTCCGCGTCGCCTCGACCTTCGACGACGCCACGATCGAGTTCGCCCTCGACGAGCTCGATTCCCTCTTCCCGCGCCGGCGCGACGAGGTTCCGGAGTGGGCGCGCTACCCGCTGGGCGTCGCGTGGGCGCTGCTCGCGGCATCCGGGAAGAACCCTGCCGACGTGACCGGCGTCGACCTGGCCTTCGCGTCAAGTGTGCCGGTCGGGGCGGGGCTGTCGTCCTCCGCCGCCATCGAGGGAGCCACCGCCGTCGCGCTGGCCGACACCTGGGGCATCGCGCTCGACCGGGTCGCGCTCGCCCAGGCCGGCCGTCGCGCCGAGAACGAGGCCGTCGGCGCCCCCACCGGCATCATGGACCAGATGGCCGCCCTCCTCGGCCGCGCCGACGCCGCCATCTTCCTCGACTGCCGCACGCTCGAGACCCAGGTCGTCGACCTCGGCTTCGCGCAGGCCGGCCTCGAGATCGTCGTGATCGACACCGGCGTCACGCACTCCCACGCCACCGGCGGATACGGCGAGCGCCGAGCGGCCTGTGAGCGCGGTGCGGCAGCACTCGGCGTGCCCGCGCTGCGCGATGTCACCCATCGGCGACCTCGACCGGCTCGCCGGACTCGTCGACGAGGTCACCTTCCGCCGCGTCCGCCACGTCGTGACCGAGAACCAGCGCGTGCTCGACACCGTCCGCACGCTGCGCGCGCAGGGCCCGGCGGCGATCGGCGACCTCCTCGTCGCCTCGCACGCGTCCATGCGCGACGACTTCGAGATCTCGGTGCCCGAGCTCGACACCGCGGTCGAAGCCGCGCTGTCGGCCGGTGCCGTGGGTGCCCGCATGACCGGCGGCGGCTTCGGCGGTGCGGCGATCGCGCTGGTCGCGCGAGACCGGGTGGAGCAGGTCCGGGATGCCGCGACCGCGGCGTTCGCGGCATCCGGATTCACCGCCCCCACCGTCTTCACCGTCGTGCCGTCCGCCGGCGCCGGGCGCGACTGACCGAGAATTTCACCGACGCCTCACCGTCAACCCCTGGCGGGGATCGGATGCCCCGGCCTACGTTCGAACGTGGGCCGAGGCATCCGATCTCCTCGCGCCCGGAGGGAGCGAACCGTGGCGTACATCACCGTCGGCACCGAGAACTCGGCTGACATCGAGCTCTACTACACCGATCAGGGGTCGGGTCAGCCCGTCGTGCTGATTCACGGCTTCCCGCTGAACGGCGAGTCGTGGGGCAAGCAGCAGGCCGCGCTTCTGGATGCCGGCTACCGGGTGATCGCGTACGACCGGCGCGGTTTCGGCGCCTCATCGGCGGCCGGCGACGGCTACGACTACGACACCTTCGCCGCCGACCTGCACGCGCTCATGGAAGATCTGGATCTGAAGGATGCCGTGCTCGTCGGGTTCTCGATGGGCACCGGCGAGGTCGCCCGCTACCTCTCGCGCTACGGCAGCTCGCGGGTCGCCAAGGCCGCGTTCCTCGGTTCGCTCGAGCCGTACCTGCTGAAGACCGACGACAACCCCGAGGGCGCCGGGCCGCAGGAGTTCTTCGACGGGATCGCCGCCGACGTGCGCGCCGACCGCTACGCGTTCGTCCGGGGATTCTTCAAGGACTTCTACAACCTCGACGACACCCTCGGCTCGCGCATCTCGCAGGAGGCCGTCGACGCCAGCGTGGAGGTGGCGAACCGCGCCAGCAACGCCGGCATCTCGGCCGCGCCGCTGACGTGGCCGACCGACTTCCGCGGCGACATCAGGTCGGTCGACGTGCCCGCGCTCATCCTGCACGGCACCGCCGACAACATCCTGCCGATCGACGCCACGGCCCGGCGGTTCCGCGAACTGCTGCCCGCCGCGACCTACGTCGAGCTCGAAGGCGCCCCGCACGGCCTGCTGTGGACGCACGGCGACGAGGTCAACGAGGCGCTGCTGGCCTTCCTGCGGGCCTGATCGCGGTCTCGCGCTGACGGATGCCCCGCCCCCGGCTGGGGGCGGGGCATCTGTCGGCGGCGTGGGTGTGTCGAACGACTTCGGCGAACCAAACGCAGGAAATACACCCCGCTCGGCTGCGCTAAAGCACCGGAACGCGCGATTCTTCCTGCATCTGGTTCGCTCCACGCCTGCGCCGCATGACCAGGGCTGCGCCGATGAGCACGAGCGCACCGGCGCCGAGGAGCGTTCCGGCCAGAGCGCCCGAGTCCCCACCCGTCGCGGCGAGCGCCCTCGTGACGGAGACATCGGTCCAGCCGATCACGTTGCCCTCGGCATCCAGCACCACCAGACGGTGGGCACCGGGCTGGGTTCCCGCCGGCAGCACCACCGTGACGGTGCCGTCGGCGGCGACCACGTGCGAGCCCAGCGAGATCGGCGTCGAGTGCAGCCAGACCCAGACCGTGCGACCGGCGTGCTGGGTGCCGACGTACACGGTGACGCGCTGTCCGGCTGCGGCCGAATCCGGAGCGTCGACCGAGCCCCGCGTCGCGGGAGTGAGCTGCGCGTCACCCACCGGGCCGGGGGCGCCCGTCGACGGGTTCGTCGGCGTCGGTGGGGGTCGGCGCGGTGGGGGTCGGCGTGGGCGTCACCGGGCCGGTCGCCGCGCAGGGCAGCGTGCCCGAGCGCAGCGAGAAGCCGTCGGTGTCGGCGTCGTCCGCGTAGAACGTCGGCTTGGCGCCCGCGACACACACGGCGTCATCCGCCACGGCGAAGCCCTCGTTCGCGACGTTGGCGGCGTTCGCCGGCCGCTCGAAGACGTGGGTCGCCGCGAAGGCGCCGGTTGCGGCATCCAGCTCGTAGAAGGCGATGCGGCCGTCGCAGGCCTCGTCGCACACCACCCAGAGCCCGCCGCGATCGGCGTCGTACTGCACGTCGGCGACCAGCGCGAACGTGGTCGCGATCGTCGCGATCCGGGCGAACGCGCCGTCGGCCATCAGGGCGTAGGCATACACGGATGCCGTGCCCTCGACTCCCACGAAGAACAGACCGCCGCCGTGGCCGGGGTAGTCCGCCGGGTCGTAGGGGCTGCCGGTGACGGCGTCGATGAATCCGTCGGCGGTGAGCGCGGCATCCGGAACCCACGTGATGCCCTCGAGGCCGGCGTTCGCCCCGAGACCGGGGAAGTCGGCGGCCAGGTTCCACTCACGGGTCGCGGTCAGCTCGGTCGCCGACCCGCTCGCGTCGAAGCGCAGCACCGCAGGGCGGCTCACCGAGCTGGCGTCATTGTTGCGCTCGGTCGAGACGTAGACGCCGTTCGCCTGGTCGTCGCCGACGACCGTCACGCCCTCGGCATCGACGGCGCCGGTGCCGCCGGGGTAGCGCAGGGTCTTGCCCGCCGCCCAGCCGTCGGAGGCGACCGGCGCCCAGTCGCCCGCGCCGTCCGCCGCGAGCTTGTAGAGCAGGCCATCGCCGTTCTGCACCGCCCACAGGGTGCCGAGGGCGGCGGATCCGGAGGGCTCGTAGTCCAGGCCGCTCAGGTCGCCCGAGAACGTGTCTTCCGAGTCGAGCACGCGCACGTCGGGCGATCCGGGCCAGGCTTCGTCGATCACGACGCCGGCGCACAGGTTCTGCGTGCCCTTCGTCGCGCCGGTGGTCGCCTCGAACGCGCCCTTCGGGTCGGGGCAGCGGCCGTAGGTCTGAGCGGCGTGGGCGGTCCACGTGTACGAGTCGAGCAGGGTGGTGCCGTCGGCGGCGAACAGCCGCACCGAGTCCGCGCCACCGAGGCCGTAGCCCAGCGCGTCGACGACGAAGTAGGCACCGGGGGCGATCGTGGTGCCGGCGGGCACCACGTAGGCGTGGGTGTCGTCGTTGTCGCGGATCACCAGGCCCGAGGCATCCACCGCACTGCTGCCCACGTTGACGAGTTCGACCCAGTCCTCGCCCGACGCGGGCTGGCTCTCGACCTCGTTGATGACCACGGGCAGCGCGCAGTTGTTCGGCGCTCCCTTCGTCGACACCGTGGTGGTGGCGAAGGCGCCGGTGCCGTCGGGGCAGCGGCCGTACGAGACCGCCGAGTGGACGGTCCAGCTGTAGGTCGCGATCTCGGTCACGCCGTCGGGCAGGTACAGGTGGACTTCGTCGGCGTTGCCGAGACCGAAATCGAAGCCGCCGGGGTTCGACCCGCTCTTCTGATCGATGACGAAGAAGCCGCCGGGCTCGACGACCGAGCCGGCCGGGAGCGCCCACGGGACGCGGGTGGCGTCGTTGTCGCGGAACAGCGCGCCGGAGAGATCGACCGGGGTCGCGCCCACGTTGTAGACCTCGACCCAGTCGGTGTCGTCGCCGTTGCTCTCGACCTCGTTGACCACGATCGACGCGGCGGCCGCCGGCGGGATGCAGTCGTTCGAGGTGCCCTTGGTCGCGGTGCCGGTCACATCGAAGGCGCCGACGCCGTCGGGGCAGCGACCGTAGGTGGTGGCCGCATGGGTGGTCCACGAGTACGAGTCGATCGCGGTGCCGGCGGCGTCGGTGAGTCGCACCGAGTCCGCGCCACCGAGGCCGAACCCGAGGTCCGCTCCCTCGATCACCAGGTACGAGCCACCCGCGAGGTTCGTCCCGGCCGGAATGGAGTACACGTGCGTGTCGTCATCGTCGAGCAACCGCAGGCCCGAGAGATCGACGGTGACTCTGGCCGTGTTGCGGAGCTCGACCCAGTCGCCGGGCGTGCCGCCGTCGGATTCGATCTCGTTGATGACCACGGCGTCGGCGGCGTCCAGCGTGCAGACGTTGGCGGCGCCCTTCGACGCCGCGACTGTCGTGACGAATGCGCCGGTGCCGTCAGGGCAGCGGCCTGCGCTCGGCGACGGGTGCGCCGTCCAGCTGTGCGCGTCGAGCAGGGTCGTCCCGTCGGCGGCGAACACGCGCGCCGCGTCGGCGGCGCCGAGGCCGAAGCCGTCTGCACCGGCGTTGGTGTCGACCGCGTAGAAGCCGCCGGGAGCGAGCGTCGTGCCGGCGGGAATGACCGCGACGTGCGTGTCGTCGTTGTCCTTGACCTGGAACCCCGAGATGTCGACGGGCTCCGTGCCGGCGTTCGTGAGCTCTACCCAGTCGGCTGCGGTCTCGACCTCGTTCACGACGATCATCGGCGGCTCGGCCGCGTACGCCGGCGTGGCGGCGAGGGACGGCACGACGACGACCGCGAGAGCGGCGAGCGCGGCCGGGAGGGCGCGCAGGCGCGCGCGGACAGGCGAGGAAGAAGGCATCGGGTGTGCACCTTGCTGTGGGGGAAACGATCCCCGTCAGCGTCGCGGCCTCCGGCGACGCGCAGGTGAACGACGGATGGCCGCCCGGCCCCGCCGCGGTTACCGGCCGATGCGCGGGCCGGGCCCGGCGAGATCCTGCCTGAACGGACGCCACACGCCGTCAGGCTCGGCCGGCTGCGGCGTGTTGCGTCCGTTCACCTGCCGTCGCAGACACACGGATGCCCGATTCGGAAGTGAGGAATCACGCATCGTTCGGGTTTACTAGCAGCGGACACCCTGAACGAAAGGCGGCCCGTCGTGGCGCAGCATCCTGAAGGCCCCGTCGTCGCCATCGCGGCAGGTGATGTCCGCGGGTTCTGGCGCGGGGAGCCCGGCTCTCGCGACCGCAGCGCCGCGTTCCTCGGCATCCCTTTCGCGCAGGCTCCCGTCGGCGAGCTGCGCTTCGCGGCGCCTGTTCCGCCCGAGCCGTGGACCGGCGTGCGCGACGCGGTCGCGTACGGCGCGACCGCGAATCGGCACGACACCGGCGACACGCTGATCCCCGAGCCCGCCATCCCCGGCGATGCGACGCTCAACGTCAACGTCTTCACCCCCGATCCTGGCGCACGCGAAGCCCGCCTGCCCGTCCTCGTCTGGATCCACGGCGGCGGCTACACCGCCGGCTCCCCCGCGAGCCCCTGGTACGACGGGCGGGCCTTCAACCGCGACGGCGTCGTCACCGTCTCGATCTCGTATCGGCTCGGCTTCGACGGGTTCGGGCACATCGCCGGCGCTCCGTCGAACCGTGCGGTGCGCGACTGGCTCGCCGCGCTCGAGTGGGTGCGCGAGAACATCGAGGCGTTCGGCGGCGATCCCTCCCGCGTGACCATCGGCGGCCAGTCCGCCGGCGGCGGTGCGGTGCTGACTCTGCTCGGGATGCCGGGGGCGCAGCACCTGTTCCACTCGGCGTGGGCGGCCTCGGCCGCTCTCGCCGACGTCGTGCCCGAGCGCGCCCGGACGCTGTCGGCCAAGCTCGCCAACCTCGCGGGCGTCGCGCCGACGAGGGACGGCTTCGCGTCGGTCTCCGAGGAGACGCTGCACGACCTTCAGGCGACGGCGGCGGACCCGGGCTCGTCCGACCGGCTCGCGGCGGTGCGAGAGGTGCTCGGCGATGGCCTGTCGTGGGGACCGGAGGTCGACGGAGATCTGCTGCCTGTGCCGACGGTCGATGCCCTGGCGGCCGGCATCGGCGCGGACAAGCCGCTCGTGCTCGGCACCACCGACGACGAGTTCACGATGGTGACGGACTCCGCCGCCGGCAAGCTGCGCTTCGTGCCCCCGGGGATCGCGCTGGCTGTGCTCGGCGTGACGCGGCCGGTGCGGCACGCCTATCTCGCGGCCAACACGGCGCAGCGGCGCAAGGGCACCGCGGCCGTGCTCGGCCGATACGCGACCGACGTGGTGTTCCGCAGCGTCGTGGTGCGCGTGGCCGAGGCCCGGCGTCATGCTGCAGCGACGGCCGCGGTAGCCGACTCGGAAGGGGCAACGGTCACGGCATCCGGCTCGGAAGGGGCAACGGTCGCGGCATCCGGCTCGGAAGGGGCAGCGGTCGCGGCATCCGGCTCCCGCGAAGAGACGGCGCCGACCTGGGTGTACCGGTTCTCGTGGCCTTCGCCGACCCGGCGCTGGGCGCTGCACTGCCTGGACGTGCCGTTCTTCTTCGACTGCCTCGACGGCCCGCGCGTGGAGGTGATCGCGGGCGATGACCCGCCGCGTCGACTGGCCGACGCCGTCCACGGCGCCGCGGTGTCGTTCGTGCGCGCCGGAGACCCCGGCTGGCCCGACTGGGCGCCGCACCCCGGCACGACCCGGGTGTTCGGTGGTGACGCTTCGCGTCCCGACGTCATCCCCGACGGCTACGCCTCGGTCGCCGCGCTCGTCTGACCCCGTGCCCCGGAGACCCGGGCCACGCGCCCCGCGCCCCCGCACCCGGGCCACGGCGAACCAGATACAGGAAACACGCCGCGCTCGGGTGAGTTATCTGACGGCGATGCGCGGTTTCTCCTGTATCTGGTTCGCTCCGCTCCGACGCCGAGCCGTCACCAGACCGGCGAGCGCTTCGCGCACCTCGGCGGAGCGCCACATGATGTCTTCGGCGATGGGTCGGAACGTCGCGAAACCCAGCGCCGCCGCCGCCTGATCGCGACGACGATCCCTCCGCTGAGACTCCCAGTCGGAGTGGTGAGCCCGGCTGTCGCACTCGATGATCAGCCAGCCCTCGACCACGAAGTCCACCCGACCGACCCGGTCGATGACGACCTGCACCTCGAACGAGAGACCGAATGCGCGCAGCATGAGCCGCATGAGGGTCTCGGGACCCGATTCGCACCGCGCCTCCAGCAGCGGTCGCAGCCGACGGTAGCGACGGGGGAGCGCGTCGAAGAGTTCGTCCAGTTCATCCGGCCTCAGGAGTCCTCTGTTGAGGGCCGAATCGAGTGTCGCGATCGACGCGCGGGGCTGCTGGCAGCCGACGGCCTGGATGAGCGCATCGAACAGCTCGACGGAGACGGCTCGCGGATGCGGAGCCCGCCGGAGCCGACCCCAATGCGTTCGAACCGGCCTCGCGATCGGCGGCAGCCGACCGGCACTGCGAGGAAGGTGGACGTGGAGCGCCGTCGCCTCCATCACGAAGACACCTCGTCGATGGAGCTCCGATACGCACGCGAGCCGTCCGGCCATGCGACACGCGTCGACGAGATCCGCCGGTGTGTCGCCGGGCAGGTAGCTGCCGTCACGCGGCCTGAGCAATGCGCCGCCGGCGACGGCACCCCGGATCTGACGCAGCGACAAACCGGCGCTCCGGAGATCCTCTCTGCGAAGGACGACGGCGCCGTCGACGGAACCCATGGAAGTTCGCTCGAACATCCGCCGAGCGTGACGCAGCCCCCGGTCTCCGGGCGGCCCGAGAGTGACGTCGTGGGCAGGAAAGGTGCGACCCCTCGATGTGGAGGAGCCACTGCTCCGGCCGCCGTGAACCAGATACAGGAAACACGCCGTCGAACCGCCGGATATCGACGCCGATCTCGGCGTGTTTCCTGTATCTGGTTCGCTGTCCGCCCTGAAGGCCTGCCCCAGCCGCGCGGGCTAGCCCAGCGCGCCGATGACCTCGCGCTCGAAGAGCTGCACCCCGGACCGGTCGTACGCGGCCTCCGGGAAGTAGTGGATCGCGTAGCCGAGTCCGTGGCGCTCGCGCTCGGCGAGCCGCTCGGCGACCTGCTCGACCGATCCGAACGCCGGGGAACCGAGGTACTCCTGCTCGATCGCGTCGGCGCGCTCCTGGCCCACATGGGGCAGCAGGCGCGCCTTGACGGCGGCGAGCCGATCGGATGCCTCGGCCTCGGTCTCCCCCACGATGGTGTTGAAGTTCGCCGACCTCGTGATCGACGCGAAGTCGCGGCCGAGAGCGTCACAGTGCCCGCGCAGGATCTCACTCTTGTGGTCCCAGACCTCGAGCGATCCGTTGAAGTTCGTGTACCCCGCATACTTCGCGGCGATTTTGAGCGTGACCTTCTCGCCGCCTCCGGCGATCCACAGCGGGATGCCGCCGTCCTGCAGTGGCAGCGGCCGGACGATCGCTCCGTCGACCTGGTAGTGCTTGCCGTCGAGGGTCGCGGTGCCGGTCGTCCACGCCTGGCGCATGATCTCGACGCCTTCGCGCAGCATCCCGAGCCGGTCCCGCACCTCGGGGAAGCCATACCCGTAGGCGCGCCACTCGTGCTCGTACCAGCCCCCGCCGATGCCCATCTCGGTGCGGCCGCCCGAGATCGCGTCCACGGTCGCGGCGACCTTGGCCAGGTAGGCGGGGTTGCGATAGGCCATGCACGTGCACATCTGCCCGAGGCGGATGCGCCGCGTCGAGGCGGCGAACGCACTCATCAGCGTCCAGGCCTCGTGCGTGGCTTCCTCCGAGTGCACGGGCGTCGTGTGGAAGTGGTCGTAGACCCAGAGGGATTCCCACGGGCCCTCGTCGGCGAGCTGGGCGAGGGTCGCCATCACCCGCCACTGGTCGACGTCATCGATGCCGACGAGGTCGAATCGCCAGCCCTGGGGGATGAAGGTTCCGAAGCGCATTCCCCCAGCCTAGGACGGCCATCGCATCCCGGGTATCCGTCCGCGGTCCGAGGCTTCGCGCGTACAGCACGTCTCAGCCGGAGGACTGATTCTCGCGCGGTGTCGAGCGGTGCGCCGGGCGGGCAGCCGGGCGGGGCGCCGACCCCGCGCCGAAGAGTGCGGCGTGCGGCATCCGCTGCGTCATCACGGCGATCGCCGCAGGATTGTCGTCGACGAGCACCGCGTCGCGGCCGAGGGCCGAGGCGACGGCGCCGGTCGTGCCGCTGCCGGCGAAGAAGTCGAGCACCCGGTCTCCGGGGCGCGAGGAGGCCTGCACGATCCGGCGCAGGATCCCCTCCGGCTTCTGCGTCGGGTACCCGGTCTTCTCGCGTCCGGTCGTGGGCACGATGGTGTGCCACCAGACGTCGGTGGGCAGCTTGCCGCGCGCGGCCTTCTCGGGGGTGACGAGTCCCGGCGCCATGTACGGCTCGCGGTCCACGGCCTCGGAGTCGAACCAGTACCGGTCCGGATTCTTCACGTACACCAGGATCGTGTCGTGCTTCGTGGGCCAGCGCTTGCGCGTCTTCGCGCCGTAGTCGTATGCCCAGATCAGCTCGTTGAGGAAGCGTTCCCGGCCGACGAGCGCGTCGAGCAGCACCTTGGCGTAGTGGGCCTCGCGATAGTCGAGATGCAGGTAGAGCGTGCCGTCGTCGGCGAGCAGGCGCCAGGCCTCGAGCAGCCGCGGCTCGAGGAATCCCCAGTAGTCGTCGAAGGTGTCGCCGTACGCGCGCAGGTCGCCGCGCAGCCGCGCGTACTCGCGCCCGTGGAACCCCTTGCGGATCACGGCATCGGTCGCCGGCTCTTCCCCCGGAGCGCGGGCGGTCTCGAGCGCGCGCTCCTGGCGCCGCCCGGTGTTGAACGGCGGATCGAGGTACACCAGCGTGAACGAGCCGTCGGCGAAGCCGCGGAGCACCTCGAGGTTGTCGCCGTGGTGGATTTCGACGGAACCGGATGCCGCGGCATCCCGTCTCTCGTCCGTCACGGCACGCGACGCAGCCAGGCGTCGGTCTCGAACTTCGACGCCACGAGAGCTTCGGCCTCGGCGTATTCCTCTTCGGTGATACTTCCGGGGACGGCACCGTAGAGCTTCGCGAACGTGTCGGTGAAGCGCTCGATGATCTCGTCGCGGGACAGTCCGGTCTGGCGGCGCAGCGGGTCGACGCGCTTGGCCGCCGAGACGGTGCCCTTGTCGCTCAGCTTCTCGCGCCCGATGCGCAGGACCTCGGTCATCATCTGACCGTCCATGTCGTAGCTGAGGGTGGCGTGGTGCAGGACGCCGCCGTTGGCGAGGCGCTTCTGTGCCGCTCCGCCGATCTTGCCCTGCGGCGACGCGATGTCGTTGAGCGGCTGGTAGGTCGCCTCGATCCCGAGAGAGCGCAGCGCCTGCAGAACCCAGTCGTCGAGGAACGCATACGAGTCGGCGAATGTGAGGCCCGCGACGAGGGATGCCGGAACGTACAGCGAGTACGTCACGATCGAGTTCGCCGCCATGAGCATGGCGCCTCCGCCCGAGATGCGGCGCACGACATCGAAGCCGTGGCGGGCCGCTCCCTCGGGGTCCACCTCGTTGCGCAGCGACTGGAAGGATCCGATCACGACGGCGGACTCGTTCCACTCCCACAGGCGCAGAGTCGGGCGGCGGCGGCCGTCGCCCACGCGGGTCGTGAGCACCTCGTCGAGTGCGAGGTTCATGCGCGGCGAGACCGGCTGCTCGTGGACGATCTCCCAGTCGAAGTCCCGCCATCCCGGAGCCGTGACCAGCGCGCGGCGCACGGCGGTGCCGACGGCCTCGGGAGTGAAGCCCAGCAGCTGCGCACCCTCGGGCAGTGCAGCGCGGACGGCGGTGGCGATGGCGGTGACGTCGGCCTCGATCGGCAGGCCGTTCACGGCCGCGTCGATGTCGTCCAGCGCCGAGTCCGGCTCGAGGAAGAAGTCGCCCGCGAGGCGGAAGTCGGCGATGCGGCCGTCGCGCTCCTCGAGGTCGACGACGACCAGCTTTCCCCCGGGCACCTTGTATTCGCCGTGCATGGGTTCAGCCTACGGCCGTGTCAGGTCGCGGGCTTCCCACCGCCCCGCTGGAGCACCGAGCGCACCACTGCGGCGGCAGTTCGCGGCGGTCGCTGCTGAGCAACGTGCGCCGTGGGCGAGGAACTGCCGCCGCAACGGTGGATCAGATCAGGACGTGCAGGCCTGACCGTTGAGGTGGAACTGCCACGGCTCGTCGGGTTCGCCTGCTCCGATGAATCCGATCGTCGTGCGCTTGCCGGGCTTGATCACGCCGTTGTATTTCAGGTTCTCGACCGACACGCTCGCACCGTCCTGGGTGTGGCTGCCGCTCCAGAGATTGTTGATCTGCTGGTCACCGGCGAACGTCCACTCCAGATCCCAGCTCGTGATCGGCGCCGTGCCGGTGTTCTTGATCCAGATCTGCGTGTTGAACCCCTTCGGCCAGCTGCCGTGCACGGTCCACTCCACGTCGCACGTGAGGGCCGCGATCGGCGGGTTGGCGAGGGCGATGAGCTCACGCGCCTGCTCGACGAACCACTGTCCGGCGGCCGGGTCCTCCATGCCGCGCTCGGGGTCGAGTGGTCCACCCGTCCCGCGGTAGCACTTGCCGTCGGACTCGCCGGGAACCTTGATCCACAGGTACGCGTCGACCAGCGCCGCGCCGGTCTCGGTGGACGGTCGCAGGCCCAGGCCGCGGTCCGGCGGGTTGCACCAGTCTTCGGCGTCGGGGTACACCCCTGCCGGCGGCTGCCACGGGCCGAGGCCGTTGCGGCTGGTGTCGACGACGAAGCTCGTGGTCGGCTCTACGCCCGCCAGGATCGACGCGTATCGCGAGTCGACGCCGGCGGTGTTCAGGGCGGGATCCGCGTTGCCCGAGCTCCACTCGCCGTACTGCGACATCGCGACGCCGCTCCAGTCCGTCGCGGGACCGCCGTTCCAGTACTGGTTGCCGCACGAGCCGAAGTCGCCGGGGTTGACCTCGGTGACGTACGCGATGCACGACGAGATCCAGGTGCCGAAGTACGTGGAGTTCACGGTGAACTGGTAGTTCGAGGCGTTGAGGAAGAACCCGTCGGCGCGCTGCACGCCGCCCTTCAGGAGCCGGTCGGTGATCTCGCCGACGTTGAGCCAGCTGGCTCCGGTGCCGTCGAGGTACACCGACGTGCTCGCCAGTGCGCCGAGCGCATCGACGGCGTGGTTCAGCTGCTCGAAGCGGTCGCTCGCGCCGGTCGCTGCCGGCACCTCGGCCGGCTGGCACCACTCGAGGTTGCCGTCGAGGGTCGTGTAGTGGGGGATGATCCCGAGCCCGTCGGGCTCGAGGATGACCGTGGCCGCGCGATCGCCGATTCCCGCGGCGAACCCGTCGATCCATGCCGTGTACGCATCGGTGTCGAGCGCTCCGCCGGCGGAGTACTGCGCGCAGTCACGGAAGGGCAGGTTGTAGGCCACGAGGACGGGCATCTGGCCCTTGGCCTCGGCCGCGGACACCACCGCGTCGACCGCGGCCTCGACCTCGGCGGGAGTGCCCTTCGTGAACCAGTCGGCCGAGGGGATCGACCCGAGCAGCTGGGCATCGGCCCGCGCCTGCCCGGTCAGCGACTGCGCCGCCTCGAGCGTGGTGTTCCAGGGGTTGAGGTAGAGGTCGGCGCCGGCGAGATCACCGTCCTCGGCGGACGCGGCGGAGGCCGACAGCGGGATCGCGATCGCCGCGGCCAGAGCGGCGACGGCGCCGAGGGCGACAGCCCTCCGGCGCGGCGAAAGGGGGAGAGGTGGGTCATGGGGGTTGCTCCTCGGGGTCATCGTCGACCGGTGTCCTCGACATCGTTGCCGGGACGGACCTTCGTGGGAGCGCTCCCACGAAGGTCACTGGTGACAGGATGGCGCACCTTCCCCGTCCGCGTCAACGGACAGGATGCGCCGAGCCTGCTCCCGACGCGTCGTGTGGCGCGCTCAGCTGCGAGCGGGGAAGCGCCGGTCGAGCCAGGCGAGCAGATCCGCTCGCACGTCCGCCTGGCTGACGTCGTTGAAGATCTCGTGCCGCGCGCCGGGGTACACCAGCGTCGTCACGTCGGTGAGTCCCGAGCGCGTGCGATAGGCGTCGGCGAGCTTGTGCACGCTGACGGGGCCGCCGACGGTGTCGTCGCGCCCCACCATGAGCAGGATGGGGATGTCGACGCCGAGGTTCCTGCGCGGCTTGCCGATCAGCCGCAGGGTGTCGATCGGGCCGAACAGCTTCGCGAGGGGTACGTCCGTCGTCAGCGGGTCCTCGAGGAACGCCCGGCCGACGCTGAGGTCGGACGCCAGCCACTCGGTGCCCATCGCATCCGGCCCGTGCCACGGCGCGTTGAGGGGCTTCGAGTTCAGCGACCCCGGCCAGCGCAGCGCACTGCCGCTGAGGACGACGGCGTCATACGCCTCGGGATGGTCGTTCACGAGCATCTGCGTGATGAAGGAGCCCCAGGAGTGCCCGAGGATGATGAGCGGCAGCCCCGGGTTCTCGCCGCGGATGAGCTCGGTGAAATCCCACACGCCGGCCACCGCTGCCCGAAGGCCACCGGGGCCGAGCGTCCCGAGCTTGGTCGCATCGCCGGCGTGGTGCCCCATGCCGGTGCGGCCGTGGCCCCGGCGATCGTCGGCGTAGACGGTGTAGCCGTCGGCAGTCAGGGCCTCGACGAGAGCGGCGTACCGCCCCGCGTGCTCACCGACCCCGTGCAGCAGCTGGACCACGGCCCGAGGCTCCGTCTTCGCGGGATGGACGTCGTAGACGATCGCGATTCCGTGCGCATCGGTGAACTCAGGCATGCGGTGAAGTCTATGGCGCAGCGGATGCCGGGAGCCGGGGTCGCGGCATCCGGAATTCCCTTAGCAAGACTAATGAGCTAAGCTAAGCAATTGCATGAGCGACACGACGACGAACACGAAACCGGCAGACCACCTCGACGACCATTCCGCGGCGGCCTCGCAGCTGCGTATCGCGACCTTCCGCCTCGCTCGGCGCCTGCGCACCCAGCGCGCGGTCGACTCGATGAGCGACGGACAGTTCGCCGTGCTCGCGGCGCTGTGGGTGCACGGCTCTCACACCCTGGGCGAGCTCGCCGAGCGCGAGCGGGTGTCCGCTCCGTCGATGAACCGCACGGTCAACTGCCTGCAGGAGTCGGGGTACATCACCCGCACCGCCGACGAGTCCGACGGCCGCAAGGTGCAGATCTCGCTCACCGACGAGGGGCGCGCCGTCGTCGATGAGACCGCACGCCGGCGCGATGCCTGGGTCGAGTCCGCCCTCGCGGGGCTCTCGTCCGGCGAGCGCGACACCCTCGCGAAGGCCGCCGAGATCATGCAGAGGCTGGTGGCGCTGTGACCCTCTCGCCTTCGGGTCGTAGGGCCCCGGCCATGTTCCGGTCGTTCTCGGTGTTCAACTACCGCGTCTGGTTCATCGGCGCCCTGGTGTCCAACACCGGAGCCTGGATGCAGGCGACCGCGCTCAGCTGGGTGGTCCTGACCGAGCTGACCGACAACGACGCCGCGGCCATGGGAATCACGATGGCGCTGCAGTTCGCGCCCCCGCTGCTGCTCGTCGGGGTGACCGGCTGGGTCGCCGATCGGTTCGACCGTCGGCACCTCCTGATGCTGACGCAGGGACTGCTGCTGGTCCTCGGGCTCGGCATCGGCGCGCTGCTGCTGACGGGCGTGATGACCCTGCCGCTCATGTACGCCTTCGCGCTCGCCCTCGGCGTCATCGCCGCATTCGACAACCCTGCGCGGCAGGCGTTCGTCTCCGACCTCGTCTCGCGGGAGGTCGCGTCCAATGCGGTCGCCCTCAACGCCGCCTCGTTCAACGGCGCCCGCATGATCGGCCCCGCCATCGCCGGCATCGTGATCGTCGCTGTCGGCACGGGCTGGGTGTTCCTCGTCAACGCCGTCACCTTCCTCGCGATGATCGCCGCACTCATGCTGATCCGCACCGATCAGCTCATCCCCCGTGTGAAGGCGCCCGGCGCCTCGCGCCTGGCCGACGGCTTCCGCTACGTCGCCCGGCGGCCCGACCTCATCGTGACGTTCTCGATGGTGTTCCTCGTCGGAGCGTTCGGCATGAACTTCCCGATCTTCGCCTCCACCATGGCGCTGGAGTTCGGGCAGGAGGCCGACGGCTACGGTCTGCTGAGCTCGATCCTCGCGGTGGGTTCGCTCGCCGGCGCGCTGATGGCCGCGCGGCGCGACCGGGCGCGCATCCGCGTCGTGATCGGCGGCACCCTGCTCTTCGCCGGCGCCGCCGCCGTATCGGCCTTCATGCCCACGTACTGGGCATATGCCGCCACGCTCATGTTCACCGGCTTCGCCGTCGTGACGATGCTCACGACGGCGAACGGGTTCGTCCAGACCACGACCGACCCGGTCCTGCGCGGTCGCGTGCTGGCGCTCTACATGGCGATCCTCATGGGCGGCACGCCCATCGGCGCCCCGATCGTCGGCTGGGTCGCCGACGAGTACGGGCCGCGCGCGGCGATCCTGCTCGGTGCCGCCGCCGCGCTGGTCGCCTTCGGGATCGGGGCCACGTGGCTCATCGTCTCGGGCCGTCTCCACCGCAGCGAAGAGAAGCGGTTCCTCCTCACGATCGACGAGACCCGGCCGCTCTCGGTGGTGCAGCCGGCGCCCGAGGAGTTCAGCGACGAGGTCGCCTCCACCACTCCGGTGCGCGTCCCGGCCGACGATCTGCAGAGCCGCCGCGCCGGCTGACCTCAGCGCGGCTCGCGCGCCCCGACCCGCTCCAGATGGTCGTTCACGAAACGCCCCGACGGGTCGTGACGTTCGAACACCGCGCGCGCATCGACCAGCCGCGGGTGCACGCGCTCCATCGCGGGGCGGTCGAACCCGTGACGCTTGCCCCAGTGCGGCCGCGCCCGATACGGCGCGAGGGCCTCCTCGATCTGGGGCAGCACGGTGGCCACGCCGGCGGGGTCGTTGCGCCATGTGAAGTGGATGGCGACGACGTCCTGACCGGATGCCGGGCTGAGCCACAGGTCGTCGGCCGCCACCGTCCGCAGCTCGCTCACGAACAGCAGCGGCCGGATCTCGTCGCCGAGGCCGAGCATCGCCCGCAGCGCCGAGGGGGCGTGCTCGCGTGCCACGAAGTACTCGCTCTGGATCTCGTCGCCGAACGACGGCGTGCCGTCGAGCCGGAAGTGCGGCAGCCGCAGCAGCCAGGGCCCCGGGATGCCCCGCTGCTCGGTGACGTCGGCGAGCCCGCCGAGGGGCTCGGCGTCGATGTCGCGGACGCCGTCGAGCAGCACATCGGTCACCGCGTCGTCATCGGACCCGAGCCGTGTCTTGACCCAGACGAAGCCGACCGATGCGGGCTCCCAGAGCGTGAAGACCGACACGCTGTAGCCGCTGCCGGTCACGGCCTCGAGGGCGCCGAGCGCGGCATCCCACGACACATCGCGGTAGATGTCCTGCCGCATCCGGTAGGACGGCACAGTCTCGAGATCGAGCGACAGCACGACTCCGAACGCGCCCAGCCCGACCGCGAGGGCCGCGAAGTCCGGGTCGCCTCGGCGGACCTCATGCACCTCGCCGGCACCGTCCATGAAGCGGATGCCGCGCACCGAGGTCGTGAGCACGCCGTTGGCGTCTCCGGAGCCATGGGTTCCGGTCGCCGTCGCCCCGGCGACGGAGATGTGGGGCAGCGAGCCGAGGTTCGGCAGCGCCCGCCCGCGCTCGTCGAGCCAGGCCGCCAGCACTCCGTAGCGCGTGCCGGCGGCGACCCGCACCTCGTCGCCGCGCAGGTCGAAGCCGCCCTCCAGCCCCGCCAGGTCCAGCAGGGTCCCGGTGGTGTCGGGCAGGTCGGTGAAGGAGTGCCGCGTGCCGAGGGCATGGATGCGGCCCGTGCCGGCCATCGCGCGACGCACGTCGTCTTCGGTCCGCACCTCGACGATCCGCGGCGCGGCGTACTCGTGGGTGCCGGCCCAGTTGCGGGTCACGATGGGACGCCCGTCGACTCGCGCACGATGAGCTCGGGCTGGAAGACCACCTGCTCGCGCTCGGCCGCACCTGCGACCTCGGCCAGCAGCAGCTCGACGGCACGATGGCCGATCAGCTCGCTGGGCTGGCGGATCGACGACAGCGGGACCACGGTCGCAGCGGAGAAGTCGATGTCGTCGTAGCCGATGAGCGCGATGTCGCCGGGCACCGCGACGTCGCCCCGCATCACGAGCGCCTGCAGCACGCCGACGGCGAGCAGGTCGTTGGCCGCGAAGACCGCGTCGGGGCGGTCGCTCGGCTTCCGGTCGCGCAGCACCTCGCCCGCCGCTCGTCCCTCGAGCACGCTCAGCGCCGCCGTCTCGATCACCTCGAGGGAGGCATCCGAATGCTCGGCGACCGCGCGCCGGGCGCCCGCGAGGCGATCGGCGACCTGCCGTACGCTCGCGGGGCCGCCGATGAAGGCGATCCTCCGCCGGCCGATCTCGAGCAGGTGGCGCACGGCCAGCTCGCCACCGGCGACGTCGTCCACCGACACCGAGGAGAAATCGGCGCCGTCGCTCGGACGGTCGACCAGCACGGTCGGGATGCCGCGGGCCCGCAACTTCTCGAGCCGTCCCGACACGTCGGCGACGGGCGTGATCAGGACGCCGTGCACGCGCTGCTGCTCGAACAGATCGAGATAGCCCGACTCGCGCGCGGCGTCGGCGTCGCTGTTGCCGAGGAGGATCGAGAGGTCCCCGGTCGCGGCGCGACGCTCGGCGCCCCGTGCGACGTCGGTGAAGAAGGGGTTGCGGACGTCGAGGACGACCAGGCCGATGCTGCGGCTGCGTCCGGCGCGCAGCTGGCGTGCGGCGTCGTTGCGCACGAACCCGAGCTCTTCGATCGCGGCCTGCACGCGCTCGACCGTGGCCGGGGCCACCTTGTCGGGCCGGTTGAGGACGTTCGACACGGTCCCCACCGATACGCGCGCGAGCGCGGCGACGTCCTTCACGCTGATCGTCACCGGCGGGTCCTTTCCGTTGGCGCCCTTCCGGGCGCCGACTGGCACGACTGTACACCGCACCCCGATCCGCGGCGGAAAGCGTTTCGCCTTGACACGGACGGCCGCGTCCGCTTACGGTGGTGGAACGGAATGAAACGATTCAGTCCGCTCCTCGACGCCGAGGACCAGAGAACCAGAGAACCATGCCCCGCATCGCCTTCGAGCTCCAGGTCAAGCCCGAGCTTCTCGACGAGTACATCCAGCGGCACACGCCGGTGTGGCCCGAGATGCTCGCCGAGATCGCCGCCGCCGGCCGTCGCAACTACACGCTCTTCCTCGCCGAGGGCGGGCGCCTGATCGGCTACTACGAGACCGATGACGACGCCGCGGCGCAGGCCTACCTCGCGAACTCCGAGGTCGCCGCCCGCTGGGAGGCCGACATGGGCCGGTTCTTCGTCGACCTGGGCGGCCGGCCCGACCAGGCCGCCACGGCGCTCACCGAGATCTTCCACCTCGAAGACCAGCTCGCCGCGGCTGCGGCATCCGATGACGAAAGCGATCGATCGTGACCACTCTCTCCCCCGAGATCCTCGACCAGCTGGCCGGCCAGGGCATCGAACTGCCCTCGTGGGCGTTCGGCAACTCCGGTACGCGGTTCCGCGTCTGGACCACCGAGGGCACGCCCCGTGATCCGTACGAGAAGATCGCCGACGCCGCCAAGGTGAACGAGTACACCGCGCTCGCGCCGAGCGTCGCGCTGCACATCCCGTGGGACAAGGTCGACTCCTACGACGACCTGCGCAGCCACGCCGAAGGGCTGGGCGTCGCCCTCGGGACGATCAACTCGAACACGTTCCAGGACGAGGACTACAAGTTCGGCGCGCTCACCCACCACGACGACCGCATCCGTCGCAAGGCCATCGACCACCACCTCGAGTGCATCGACATCATGGATGCGACCGGCTCGCGCGACCTCAAGATCTGGCTCGCCGAGGGCTCGAACTACCCGGGCCAGACCGACATGCGCGCCCGCCAGGACCGCCTGCAGGACTCGCTGCAGCAGATCTACGACCGCCTGGGCGACGCCCAGCGCCTGGTGCTCGAGTACAAGTTCTTCGAGCCGTCGTTCTATCACACCGATGTTCCGGACTGGGGGACGTCCTACGCCCAGGTGGCTTCACTCGGCGACAAGGCGCTGGTGTGCCTCGACACCGGGCACCACGCGCCGGGCACCAACATCGAGTTCATCGTCATGCAGCTGCTGCGCCTCGGCAAGCTCGGCTCGTTCGACTTCAACTCGCGGTTCTACGCCGACGACGACCTCATCGTGGGTGCGGCCGACCCGTTCCAGCTGTTCCGCATCGTCTTCGAGGTCGTCCGCGGCGGCGGGCTCAACAACCCCGACGTCGCGTTCATGCTCGACCAGTGCCACAACGTCGAGGACAAGATCCCCGGCCAGATCCGGTCGGTGCTCAACGTTCAGGAGATGACCGCGCGCGCGCTGCTCGTCGACCGTGACGCCCTGGACGCCGCGCAGACTGCGAACGACGTGCTCGCGGCCAACGCCGTGTTCATGGACGCCTTCTACACCGACGTCCGTCCGGCGCTGGCGCAGTGGCGCGAGTCCCGCGGACTGCCCGCCGACCCCATGGCCGCCTACGCCGCCTCTGGCCACCAGCAGCGCCTCGCCGCCGACCGCGTCGGCGGCGAGCAGGCCGGCTGGGGCGCCTGAGCCACGCCGGATCAGCCATGAGTGAGCCATACCTCGACGCCGACGGGCTGGTGCGCGTGTACCCCGCGCACCAGCCGAACGGCACCGGCCTGGTGTGGGCGCACGGCGGCGGCTTCGCCGGCGGCGACCTCGACATGCCGGAAGCCGACGGCGTCGCCCGCTTCCTCGCCGCCCGCGGGACGACGGTGGTCTCGGTCGACTACCGCCTGGCGGGAGAGGGATGCCGCTACCCGGCGCCTTCCGACGACGTCATGGCCGCGTGGGACTGGGCCGTCGACAGCGCCGAGCGGCTCGCCATCGACCCGGCGCGCCTCGCCATCGGCGGCGCGAGCGCGGGGGCGAACCTCGTGACCGGCGCGACGCTGAGGCTGATCGAGCGCGGTGTCGCCGTGCTCCCCGCGCTCGTCGTGCTGGCCTACCCGACCCTCCTGGCTGTGCAGCCGGCCCCAGGCCCCGACCTCCGGGCAGCCCTGGACGCCGACCCCGATGCCGATCGCTTCGGACCGGATGCCGTTCGCGGCATGTACCAGAACTATCTCGGCGGTCCGGTCGAAGACGCCCCGCTGCCAGCCGTCCCGGGCACGGCGACCCCCGCCGACCTCGCCGACTTCCCGCCGACGCTGATGATCAACGGCGAGGTCGACGAGCTCCGCGTCTCGGGCGAGGTCTTCGCCGCCGCCCTGGCCGCCGCAGGGCGCGAGGTCGAGGTCGTCGTCGAGCTCGGCACGACGCACGGCCACCTCAACCGGCCCGATCTGCCCGCGGCATCCGTCTCGCTCGACCGCATCGCGTCCCGCCTCGCGACGCTCCGACTCGATCCCTGACGCTGCTCCGCAGTCACGACCCGCCGCCCTCGACCTCCTGAACCCACATGAAGCGACTGCTGAGCCGATCGCGCAGACCGAAGGAATCACCTCATGACCAACCAGGCAGCTGCCGACCTGATCGCCCGGTCGAACCGCCTCGGCGCCGACCCGAAGAACACCAACTACGCCGGCGGCAACACCTCCGCCAAGGGCACCGACACCGACCCCGTCACGGGCGAGCCCATCGAGCTGCTGTGGGTCAAAGGCTCGGGCGGTGACCTCGGCACCCTGACCGAGTCCGGACTCGCTGTGCTGCGGCTCGACCGCATGCGTGCGCTCGTGGACATGTACCCGGGCCTCGACCGCGAGGACGAGATGGTGGCCGCGTTCGACTACTGCCTGCACGGCAAGGGCGGCGCCGCGCCGTCGATCGACACGGCCATGCACGGCCTGGTCGATGCCGCGCACGTCGACCACCTGCACCCCGACTCCGGCATCGCGATCGCGACGGCCGCCGACGGCGAGGCGCTGACCCCGACGATCTTCGGCG
The DNA here is from genome assembly GCA_963754635.1 of uncultured Actinomycetota bacterium. Lineage (GTDB taxonomy): Bacteria > Actinomycetota > Actinomycetes > Actinomycetales > Microbacteriaceae > Microbacterium. The sequence continues at coordinate 160,807 of CAVWGM010000004.1, forward strand.
AGAAGGTCGTCTGGGTGCCCTGGCGCCGTCCCGGCTTCCAGCTCGGCCTCGACATCGCCGAGATCAAGAAGCAGAACCCGGCCGCGATCGGCTGCATCCTCGGCGGCCATGGCATCACCGCGTGGGGCGACACCTCCGCCGAGGCCGAGGCGAACTCGCTGTGGATCATCGAGACCGCCCAGTCCTACCTCGACGCGAACGGATCGGCCGAGCCCTTCGGCGCGGTCCGCGCCGGGTACGAAGCGCTGGCCGTGGACGAGCGCCGCGCGAAGGCCGCTGCGCTCGCCCCGACCATCCGCGGCCTGGCCTCGACCGACAAGCCCATGGTCGGGCACTTCACCGACTCCGACGTCGTGCTCGACTTCCTCGCGTCGTCGAACGCGCCGCGCCTGGCCGAGCTGGGCACCAGCTGCCCCGACCACTTCCTGCGCACGAAGGTCAAGCCGATGCTGCTCGACCTTCCGGCGGGCGCGTCGGTGGAGGCATCCCTCGCCCGTCTGGCCGAGCTGCACGAGGCGTACCGCGCCGACTACCAGGCGTACTACGACACCCACGCCACGGCCGAGTCGCCCGCGATCCGCGGCGCCGACCCGCTGATCGTGCTGGTGCCCGGTGTCGGCATGTTCTCGTTCGGCGCGAACAAGCAGACCGCCCGCGTCGCGGGCGAGTTCTACGTCAATGCGATCAACGTCATGCGCGGCGCCGAGTCGATCTCGACCTACGCCCCGATCTCGGATGCCGAGAAGTTCCGCATCGAGTACTGGGCCCTCGAAGAGGCCAAGCTGCAGCGGATGCCGAAGCCCAAGACCCACCAGGGGCGCATCGCGTTCGTCACCGGCGCCGCGTCGGGCATCGGCAAGGCCATCGCCACCCGCCTGGCAGCCGAGGGCGCGTGCGTCGTCGTGGCCGACCTCGACCTCGAGAAGGCTCAGGCCGCCGCGGCGGAACTCGGGAACTCGGATGTCGCGATCGGCGTCGCCGCGAACGTCGCCGACGCCGCAGGCGTGCAGGCGGCCATCGACGCGACGGTGCTCGCCTTCGGCGGCGTCGACCTGGTCGTGAACAACGCCGGGCTGTCGCTGTCGAAGCCGCTGCTGGAGACCACCGAGAAGGACTGGGACCTGCAGCACGACGTGATGGCGAAGGGTTCGTTCCTCGTCGCGAAGGCCGCGGCGAAGGCGCTCATCGAGCAGCGCATGGGCGGCGACGTCATCTACATCTCGTCGAAGAACTCCGTGTTCGCCGGCCCGAACAACATCGCGTACTCGGCGACCAAGGCCGACCAGGCCCACCAGGTGCGCCTCCTCGCGGTCGAGCTCGGCGAGCACGGCATCCGCGTCAACGGCATCAACCCCGACGGCGTGGTGCGCGGCTCGGGCATCTTCGCCGCCGGCTGGGGCGCCAACCGCGCCGCGACCTACGGCGTCAAGGAAGAGGACCTCGGCCAGTACTACGCCAACCGCACCATCCTCAAGCGCGAGGTCGTGCCCGAGAACGTCGCCGACGCGGTGTACGTGCTGACCGGCCCCGAGCTCTCGCCGCACGACGGGCCTGCACATCCCGGTCGACTCCGGCGTCGCCGCCGCGTTCCTGCGATGACCGGGTCGACTGTCCCTCGGGTCGCTCATCGCGCACCGTCGGTCGCTCATCCGCGAAGCGCACTTCTCTCTCGAAAGCGCACGTTTCCGAGCCCGAGAACATGCGCTCTCGTGAGATGTATGCGCTCTCGGCGTCGGCTCGGGCACGGTCGGCTGCTGAGCGCGCGAAGCGCGACGAAGCGCCGGGGGCCCGCCGATGACGACGGGCGCGACCGGCGGGGCAGTCGCGGCCGTCGACCTCGGCGCGACGAGCGGGCGCGTCATGATCGGGCACGTCGAAGGACGGGATGCTGCAGCTCGAGGCGGTCTCGCGATTCCCGAACGGTCCGGTGGCCGGGCCCGACGGCCTGCACTGGGACTTCACGTCGCTCTACCGCCACATCCTCGACGGGCTCCGTGACGCCGTCGCGCGCGAGCCCGGCCTCGCCAGCGTCGGCATCGACTCGTGGGCGGTGGACTACGGCCTCGTCGCGCGCGGCGAGCTCGTCGCCGAGCCGTTCCACTACCGCGACGAGCGCACCGCGCGGGGGGTGCGAGGCGGTGCACGCCACGACGCCGTTCGCCGACCTCTACCGCCGCAACGGCCTGCAGTTCCTCCCGTTCAACACGCTGTACCAGTACGTGACCGAGACCGGTCTCGACGACGTCGACCTCGCGCTGCTCATCCCCGACCTCGTCGCCTTCCTGCTCACCGGTGCGACGACGGCCGAGCGCACCAACGCCTCGACCACCGGTCTCGTCGACGTCCGCACCGGGCAGTGGGACCTCGAGCTGGCGGAGCGGCACGGGGTTCCGGCATCCGTCCTCCCGCCCCTGGTCGACCCGGGCGCGCACCTCGGCGCGCTGCACGGGCCCGGCCCGGAACCACGTCGGCGCCGCCCTCGAGGTCGTCGCGGTCGGCTCGCACGACACCGCGTCAGCGATCGTCGCCGTGCCGCTGAGCTCGCCGAACGCGGCGTACATCTCGTGCGGCACGTGGGGCCTGGTGGGCGTCGAGCTCGCCGCCCCGGTCGTCACCGACGCCGCGCGCGCGGCCAACTTCACGAACGAGGGCGGGGTCGACGGGCGCGTCCGGTTCCTCCACAACGTCACCGGGCTGTGGCTGCTCAGCGAGTCGGTCCGGGCGTGGGAGGCCGAGGACGGCGCCGCCATCGACCTCCCGCAGCTGCTGGATGCCGCGGCATCCGTCCACGGGCGACATCGCGCTCTTCGACGCCAACGATCCGCGCCTCGCCGCGCCCGGCGACATGCCCGCGCGCATCGCGGCCGTGCTCGCCGAGGCCGGCGGCGAGGTGCCCGCCACCAGGGCAGCGTTCGCCCGCACGATCGTCGAGAGCATCGCGGCGGCGTTCGCCGGAGCCGTCCGCACGGCCGGGCGACTGACCGATCGCGAGATCGACGTCGTGCACATCGTCGGCGGCGGAGCCCTGAACCGCCTGCTCTGCCAGGCGACCGCCGACCGCTCGGGCCTGCCCGTGCTCGCCGGGCCGGTCGAGGCGACGGCGCTCGGCAACGTGCTGGTTCAGGCTCGTGCGCACGGCTGGTTCGGACCGGATGCCTCGCTCGAGACGCTCCGCGAAGCCGTGGTCGCGGCGTTCCCGCCCGAGCGCTTCCATCCGCGCGCACAAGCACAATAGGACGGGCCGCTCTCCCGGCCGCCCCGCGAGAGGAGCGAGATGACCGCCTACACCGCCGCCTTCGACTGGGCCCGGCGCCACGTCGATTCCGGACGCCTGCCCACGGCCGTCCTCGGTATCGCGACGGCAGAGGGCACGGTCGCCCTCGATGCGTTCGGCGCGACCGGCACGCGCCGCGCCACGGTCGAGGACCACTACCGGCTCTTCTCGATCACCAAGCCTCTCGTCGGCCTCGCGGCGGCGCGAGCGGTCGAGCGCGGCCTACTGACCCCTGACACGCCGCTGTCGGCGGCGGTCCCGGAGTTCGGCCACGACCGCGACGACATCGTGCGGCTCCGGCACCTGGTGAGTCACACGTCGGGTATCCCCGAGCCGGCTCTGGACACCGCTGCCGGGCTCCGTCCGTCGCTCCTGGCTCCGGGCCGCGACTTCCCCGCCGGCACCGTCTCGCGGTACTCCACCATCGCCTTCGAGGGCGTCGCCGCGCTCATCGAGCACGCGACCGGAAACGCATGGGACACCGAGGTGGCGGCCTGGGCCGCAGCGATCGGCGCCGACGGGCTGACCCTGGACGAGGCATCCGATCCCCATGAGATTCAGGATGCCGCGACCGCCGGTCTCGATACGGCGGCGTTCGCCCGGCTCCGCAATCCGGGCGCGGGGCTCATCGGACGCGCGTCGGACCTGCTCGCCCTCGGCTCGGCGCTGCTGCGCGATGAGGGAGAGGTCGTGCAGCCCGCGACGCTCGCGATGATGCGCCGGCCATTGACGGGCGACATCCCGCGCCTCGACCCGTACGTCGCCGAGCGGGGCCAGGACTGGGGCTTCACCTGGAACCTGCCTACCCGCGCACCGGCCCTCATCGACCACGACCTGTACGGTCACGGGGGGTGGGCGGGCACCGAGTTCTGGGTGCACCCGACGGCCGGAGTCGCCTGGGTGCTGCTCACCAACATCGCGCCGCCGCACGACATGGACGCCGACGCACTCGACAACGCCGTGGTCGGCGGGGTCTGAGCCGCGGCATCCGTCGCATTCGCCGGCCGCGCACGCCGCGGACCGCCCGTCAACCCCTCCCGCCGCCTCGTCGGCAGGCCTAACGTGGGGGCATGACCGACGAGCGCAGGGCCGAGGACGAGCCGATCGAACAGGACGCCCCGATCGGCGGGGACGAGAACACCGAGGAGCGACTCGAGGCCGACAACCCGGCCGAGGAAGACACCCTCAAGACCCTCGACCCCGACGCGGCCCCGGCCTGACGGGCCGCGGCGCCGAACCGGTTCTGCTGAGATCGCCGTTTCTACGGAGCGAAAGCGCCGGATTCCTCCTTCGAAGTGGCGATCTCCTGCGAAGTGGCGAAGCCGACCCCGGGATCAGGCCTCGCGCGTGATCGTCACCTTCACGTGCAGCTGGCTCTTGAAGGGTCCGGCGTACACCCCGCGCAGCGGCGGGACGTCGCCGTAGTCGCGGCCGCGGCCGACGAGCACGTGCCGGTCGCCGATCTCGATGTTGTTCGTCGGATCGAAGCCCTGCCATTCGCCGGCGAACCACTCGATCCACGCGTGCGACTCGCCCGTGACCGCGACGCCGACCTCGGCCGACGGCCGGGGGTGCAGGTATCCCGACACGTACCGGGCGGGGATGCCGACCTCGCGCAGGGCGCCGAGGGTGATGTGCGCGATGTCCTGGCACACGCCCTTGCGGGCGATCCCAGGCGTCCTGCGCGGTCGAGTGCACACCGGTGATGCCGTGCATGTACTCGACGGCGTCGCCGATGCCGGTCGCGATGGCGTGCGCGGCCCGGCCCGGGTGGTCGTGCTGGGCGGCGATCGTGCGCGCCAGGTCGGCCACCTCTTCGTGCGGCCGAGTGCGGCCCGTCTGCACGAGCTGTTCGACGGTCTCGATCGACCGGTTCGACTCGCGCGCCAGGCCGTGCCACGTCACGTCGACGTGCTCGAGCGGGCGCGGGCGCACCTCGACGAGCGACTTGGCCGTGATCGTGAGCGCAGCGTGCGGCGACAGCACGTCGAACGCGGCGACGCGCGTGCCGAAGTAGTCGACGTACTGGTTGACGGACGTCGACGGCTCGATGTCGAGCGAGGAGTTGAGCACGAACTGGCTGTCGGTCGACCCGGGCAGCATTCGCGCCTCGTTGTAGGACGCCGACACGTCGCCCTGATAGCTGAACCCGGTCTGGTGCTCGATGCGCAGGCGCTTCACGAGATCTCTCCGATCCAGCTCGGCTCGGCCTGCGTCGGGAAGAACCGTCCGCGGATCGCCTCGGAGGCCTCGCGCGTCACGGTCTGCACCCGCTGCATGTGCTCGCGGCAGCTCGCCGAGGATCTCGCTGACCGGCCGGTACTCGAGGTCGTTGCGGATCTGGCCGAGCGCGCGCAGCACGGTGTTCGAATGGCCGACGCGGTCGGCGCGGGGGTCGATGGCGCTCATGCACTCCTCGGCGCGCTGGATCGAGTAGATGATCGAGCGCGGGAACAGGCGGTCCAGCAGCAGGAACTCGGCTGCGTTGCGGGCGCTGGGCATGCCGCGGTAGGTGCGCAGGTACGCCTCGTAGGCGCCGCAGGAGCGCAGGATCGTGGTCCACGACGGTCCGGATGCCTCGGTCAGCGACCTCGTCGCGAGCAGGCGCGCCGTCATGTCGGTGCGCTCGATGCTGCGGCCGAGGGTGAAGAACTGCCAGGCCTCGTCGCGGCTCGTGGACGAGTCGACGATGCCGACGGCGAGCGCCGCACGCTCGCGCACCCACTGGAAGAACTCGTGCACCTTGTCGGTCTGCAGGCGCCGCGGCATCCGCGCGTTCGTGGTGTTGAGCGTCTCCCAGAGCTCGGTCGAGACGATCTCGCGCGCGCGGCGGGCGTTCTCGCGCGAGGCCGTGAGTGCGTAGGCGATGCTCGACGGGTTCATGCGGTCCACGGCGAGGCTGGCGAGGACGTCGCCCCGGCGGACGTACTCGACATCTTCGGGCGGCTTCGAGCCCATGACGCTCAGCAGCGAGCGGCACGCGGTGTCCTCGTCGATCCAGGGGTCTTCGAGCAGCAGCTGCAGATGGACGTCGAGGATGCGGGCGGTGCCGTCGCTGCGCTCGATGTAGCGGCCGATCCAGAACAGCGACTCGGCGATGCGGCTCAGCATGTCGCGCCCTCCGCCGTCTCGTCCGGTCGCGGGGCCCTCGCTCGACGGCCGGGGCTTCGTCGTCTTCCGCCTGCTGCTGCTGCTCCTGCTGCTCGGTGCGGGTCATCGAGCGGTCCTGCGGCGAATGCGCCGGCTGCGGCTGCCCGTCGTAGATGATCGGGATGGATGCCGTGATCGTCGCTGCCTGGTCGGCGACGAGCCCGGAGACCCCCAGGCCCTGCCCGTACTCGACGTGAGCGGGAGCGGAACCGCCGATCACCCAGGTGTCCTTCGACCCGCCGCCCTGGCTCGAGTTCACGACGAGCTGTCCTTCGGGAAGGGCCACGCGGGTGAGGCCGCCGGGAAGCACCCAGACGTCGTCGCCGTCGTTGACCGCGAAGGGCCGCAGGTCGGCGTGGCGCGGACGCATCCCGTCCTCGACGAGCGTCGGGATGGTCGAGAGCATCACGACCGGCTGCGCGATCCAGCCGCGCGGGTCGGCGCGCAGCTGCGTGCGCAGCTTGTCGAGCTCGGCGGGCGAGGCATCCGGCCCCACCACGAGGCCCTTGCCGCCCGAGCCGTCGACAGGCTTGACCACGAGCTCGTCGAGGCGGTCGAGCACCTCTTCCAGAGCGCCCGGGTCTTCGAGGCGCCAGGTGTCGACGTTCTTGAGGATGGGCTCTTCGGCCAGGTAGTAGCGGATCAGGTCCGGCACGTAGGTGTAGAGGAGCTTGTCGTCGGCGACGCCGTTGCCCACCGCGTTGGCGATCGTGACATTGCCCAGACGCGCGGCGAGCATGAGCCCGGGGGCGCCGAGCATCGAGTCGGCGCGGAACTGCAGCGGGTCGAGGAACTCGTCGTCGACGCGGCGGTAGATGACGTCGACGCGCTTGGGGCCACGGGTGGTGCGCATGAACACCTTGCCGCCCATGCACAGCAGGTCGCGGCCCTCGACGAGCTCGACGCCCATCAGACGCGCGAGCAGCGTGTGCTCGAAGTACGCCGAGTTGTAGACGCCGGGCGTCAGCACGACGACGTTCGGGCTCCTCGATGCCGGCCGGCGCCGAGGCGCGCAGCGCGGCGAGCAGCTTGTTCGGGTAGTCGCCGACCGGCCGCACGCGCATCGAGACGAACAGCTCGGGAAGCGTCTGGGCCATCACGCGGCGGTTCGAGATGACGTAGCTCACGCCCGACGGCACGCGCACGTTGTCTTCGAGTACGCGCATCTCGCCGTGCTCGTCGCGGATCAGGTCGATGCCCGACACCTGGATGCGCACGCCGTTGGCGGAGTGGATGCCGGCGGCCTGGCGATAGAAGTACTGCGACGACGCGATGAGCCCGGCCGGGAGCACCTCGTCACGAACGCAGTGCTGGCGGCCGTACGCGTCGTCGAGGAACGCCTCGAGCGCGCGCACGCGCTGTTTCACTCCCCGCTCGATCCGCGACCACTCGTCGTACGTGATGACGCGAGGCACGGCATCCAGCGGGAAGGGACGCTCCTCGCCGGCGAAGTCGAAGGTCACGCCCTGCGCGAGGTACGAGCTGGCGAGGGAGTCGGTGCGTCCGCGCAGCTCTTCCTGGGTCATCTGGGCGAGCGCCTGGTAGAGCTCGCGGTAGGCGTCTCGCGACTCCGCGAGCGCGCCGGGATGGGCAGGGCTCCCGAACATCTCGTCGAACGCGGGGACTGCCCGAGGCGGTCTTGCGCGGCGCCAGAGTGGAGCCGTAGCCGTCGAAGAGATCTCCCATGCGATGAGCCTAGTCGCGGCGTGTTGCCTGGGTGTTTCGCCCCGGACGACCCCGGGCGCACGCGCCGGATCTACAGTGGGCATCGTGGATCCGTCACGTGGGGAACGCGGCATCCCGTCGCCGTTGACGTGGATCGCCGGTGTGGCCTCGGTCGCGCTCGGCGCCGGACTCGCCGACCTCATCGCGGCCCCTTGGGCGCCCGGGGCCGGCCCGTTCGTCGCGATCGGCGGCGCCCTCATCGACCTCGCCCCGTCCTGGGCGAAGGACACCGCGATCGCCCTCTTCGGCACCGCCGACAAGATCGCGCTCCTCGTGGGCATCGGCATCGTCGTGCTCGTCCTCGCGGCGACCGCCGGCTGGCTCGAGGCGCGTCGGCCGCCGTGGGGGTTGGTCGTGGTCGCGGCCTTCGGGGTGGTCGGCGGCGTGGTGGCGATGACCCGGCCGGACGCCGGCCCGCTGTGGTGGCTGCCGTCCGTGCTCGCGGGACTGATCGGCGCCGTCGCACTTCGGTGGCTGATCCGGATGCTGCGGCCCGCGCCCGCGCCGAGTTCGCTGCCCGCGACGTCGGGGCCGGAGCCCGCCGTCGACGGCTCCCCGGAACGGTCCCCCCGTCCGGATCGTCGCACGTTCCTGCTGTGGTCGGGCGCCGCGACGGCCGCGGGCATCCTGGCCGCGGTCGCCGCCGGGGCCATCCGCGCGGGAGGCAGCGCGATCGCCGCCATCCGCGACGTGCGTGCTGCCCGCTCCCCGCGTCGCGGCGCCGCCGGTCCCGGCATCGGCCGAGCTCGGCATCCCGGGGCTCGCCCGCGTCATCACGCCGAACGAGTCGTTCTACCGGATCGACACGGCGCTCATCGTGCCGACCGTGGACCCCGCGACCTGGAGCCTGCGCATCCACGGCATGGTCGAGCAGGAGGTGACGCTCACCTGGGACGAGCTGCTCTCGCTGCCCCTCGAGGAGAGCCGGCACGACCCTCGCGTGCGTGTCGAACGAGGTCGGCGGCACCCTGATCGGCACCGCACTGTGGCTGGGCTACCCGATCCGAGAGCTGCTGGCCCGCGCTGCGCCCGACCGCGGACGCCGACATGGTGCTCTCCCGCTCGGTCGACGGCTTCACGGCATCCACTCCCCTGGAGGCCCTCACGGACGACCGCGACTCGATCCTCGCCGTCGGGATGAACGGGAGTTCCGCTGCCGCTGGAGCACGGCTTCCCGGTGCGGATGGTCGTGCCGGGGCTGTACGGGTACGTGTCGGCGACGAAGTGGGTCGTCGATCTCGAGGTGACCCGGTTCGACCGGGCGCGGGCCTACTGGACCGATCGAGGATGGTCCGAGCGCGGGCCGATCAAGCTGCAGTCGCGCATCGACGTGCCGCGCAAGGCGCAGGGGCTCAAGTCCGGCGACACCGTCATCGCCGGCGTCGCCTGGCAGCAGCAGGTGGGTGTCGCCGGGGTCGAGGTGCAGATCGACGACGGGCCCTGGCAGGACGCGGAGCTCGCGACGGCGATCTCGGACGACACCTGGGTGCAGTGGAGCCTGCCGTGGGCGGCCACGGCGGGCGATCACCTGCTGCGCTGCCGGGCGACGAGCAAGTCCGGCGAAGTGCAGACGGAGGACCGGGCCCATCCCGCGCCCGACGGCGCCACCGGCTGGCACGAGCGATTCCTGACCGTTTTCGACTAGTGTGGGCAGGCCCCCGAAAAATGTGATCCCTCGCCGATGTGGATCCACGTCAATCGGAGTGCTCCCTTGCCAGAATCGCTCGAACAGTTCGCAGCCCGTCTTCTCGAGCTTGCGACGATCGAAGAAGAGACCGGCGCGCGCCGCCTCCCGCCCGAGCGGGAGCTCTGCGAAGCGCTGGGGATGAGTCGCGGAGCGCTGCGCGAGCAGTTCGCGGTGATGGAGCGCCTCGGCTTCCTGCATCGCACCCAGGGGCGCGGGACGTACCTCGATACGCCCTCGTACGGATTCGTGCGCACGTACTTCACGGTCGCACGATCTCTCGGCTACATCACCGAGGCCCACGTCGCCGAGTCGCGCGTGCTCCTGGAGGAGGCCGTGGCCGAGTCGGCAGCTCGCAGCGCCACTCCCGACCAGATCGCCGGGCTCCGCGAGGCCATCGAGCGCATGGTGATCGGCGAGGAAACCGGCGACGTGGACGTCGTCCACCAGGCGGACGCCGACTTCCACCGTCGCCTGCTGCGAATCGTCGACAATCCGGTGCTGCAGTTCCTGCAGGAGGGTCTGCGCCGCGCGCTCGACGAAGACATGCGAGCGCGCCGCGACACGGTGACCCGCGAGCAGGCGGGCATCGTCTTCGACGACTCGCACAGCGACATCGTCGAGGCGATCGCGGCGGGCGATCCCGACGCGGCGCGCCTCGCCATGCGCCGGCACTTCGGCATCACGGCAGAGTGGGACGCAGGCGCCGTCCTCGAGGGCGCCGGAGGCGGCGCCGCCGACACGCCGTAGGCCCGGGTCAGGCCGCGAGAACCACCCGCAGCTGCTCGACCGCCCAGTCGAGCTCGGTCGCGCGCACGACGAGAGGCGGAGCGATGCGGATCGTCTGCCCGTGGGTGTCCTTGACGAGCACGCCCCGCGCGATCAGCCGCTCGGCGATCTCGCGTCCGGTGCCGTAGGCCGGGTCGATGTCGACACCCGCCCACAGTCCGGCGATGCGCACCGCGGTGACACCCTGCCCGATCAGGCCGGCGAGCGCCGCTGCGAGGTGCTCCCCGAGCGCCTTCGCGCGCGTCTGGAACTCCCCCGTCGCCGAGCATCTCGACCACGCGGAGGCCGACAGCCGCCGCGAGGGGGTTGCCACCGAAGGTCGAGCCGTGCTCGCCCGGCTGGATCACACCGAGGACGTCGCGGTTCGCCACGACCGCGGACAGGGGCAGGATGCCGCCACCGAGCGCCTTGCCGAGCAGGTAGACGTCGGGCACGACGCCGTCGCGGTCGCACGCGAACGTCTCGCCCACGCGGGCGAGCCCGGACTGGATCTCGTCGGCGATGAACAGCACGTTGTGGCGCGTGCAGATCTCGCGCACCGCGCGCAGGTAGCCCTCGGGCGGCAGCACGACGCCGGCCTCGCCCTGGATCGGCTCGATCAGCACGGCGGCGGTCGTCGGCGTGATCGCGGCCTCGATCGCCGCGGCGTCGCCGAACGGCACGGCGACGAATCCCGGTGCGAACGGGCCGAAGCCCTCGCGCGCCTGGTCATCGTCGCTGAAGCCGACGATCGTGGTGGTGCGGCCATGGAAGTTGCCGTGCGCGACGACGACGGTCGCGGCATCCGTCTCGATGCCCTTCACCCGGTAGCCCCACGCGCGTGCCACCTTGATGCCGGTCTCGACGGCCTCGGCGCCGGTGTTCATCGGCAGGACGAGGTCCTTGCCGCAGAGGTCGGCGAGGGCCGCCGCGAAGGGGCCGAGGCGGTCGTTGTGGTACGCGCGGCTGGTGAGGGTGAGGCGGTTGAGCTGCTCCTGCGCGGCGGCGAGGAGCGCCGGATGCCCGTGGCCGAAGTTCAGGGCCGAGTAGGCCGAGAGCAGATCGAGGTAGCGCTTGCCCTCGACGTCGGTCACCCACGCGCCCTCGCCGCGGGAGATGACGACCGGCAGCGGGTGGTAGTTGTGGGCGACGTGCTCGTTCTCGTCGGCGATGATGCGGGCCATCGCGGTGTCGACGGATGCCTGGGTGGTGGTCATGTCCGGGCCTTTCAGCGGCGCAGCTCGAGCGTGCAGCACTTGATGCCGCCGCCGCCGAGCAGCAGCTCGGACAGGTCGACCAGCACCGGGTTGTAGCCGCGCTCGCGCAGCTGGGCCTCGAAGCCCTTCGCGCGCGGGGAGATGATGACGTTGCGGCCGTCGCTGGCCGAGTTCAGGCCGAACACGGCGCCGTCCTCGTCGGCGACGAGGATCGCGTCCGGGTAGCGCTCCTCGAGGATCGCGCGGCTGGCGTCGTCGAAGGCACCGGGGAGGTACGCGATGTTGGCCTTGTCGACGCCGCCGGGTCCCTGCACCGGATCGAGCACCGACAGCGCGGTGTCGAGGTGGTAGAAGCGCGGGTCGACGAGGTTGAGGCTCGACGACCTCCTTGCCGAACACCTCGTCAGCTCGCGGTGGCTGTCGCCGGTGGAGCGGAAGCCCGTGCCCGCGAGGATGGTGTCGCCGACGAGCAGGAAGTCGCCCTCGCCCTCGTTGACCTCGACCGGCTCTGCGACCTGGAAGCCGTTGGCGGCGAACCACTCCATGAACGCGGGGCCCTCGGGCACGCGCTCCTGGAAGCGGAACTTGGCGCCGTACGCGACGTCGTCGATGAGGAACCCGCCGTTGGCGGTGTAGACCATGTCGGGCAGGCCGTCGATCGGGTCGATGAGCTGCACGTCGTGGCCGAGCGCGATGTAGGTGTCGTGCAGCGTCTGCCACTGGGCGACGGCCTTGGCGGTGTCGGTGGGGTTCGCCGGCTCCATCCAGGGGTTGATCGTGTAGCTGACCGTGAAGTGCTCAGGGCGGCACATGAGGTAGCTGCGGTGCTGCTGGATGCGCGTGACGGCGCTCTCGGCGGTGGGGTTCGGCGCGGTGTTCTGCGTGGACATCTTGCTCCTTGCGAAGGGGCGGCGGACGCTGTCCAGAGGCCCGACGGAGCTGGGGAAGCCGACGACTCGGGCACGCCGCACCCATTGTCTCATGCCGTCTGGGAACGACCTGGGACCGCGCCCCGATGCCTGTCACCCGTGGTCTGCGAACCAGATGCAGGAGACACGCCGACGAGTACGCGGCTAGCGCGACCCCCGAGCGGGTTCTTCCTGCATCTGGTTCGCGGACCCGCGCTCAGGCAGCGGTCACCACGACTTTGCCGATTGCGTGACCGGCGTCGACGTGCGCGAGCGCGGCCCGCGCCTCCGCGAACGGGTAGGTGCGCTCGATCACCGGCACGAGGGCCCCGGATGCCGCGAGCTCCACGAGCTCGGTCAGCACCTCGACCTTCGCCACCGCCGCCAGCGGGCGCAGTCGTCGCTTCGAGCCGATCGAGCGGATCGAGGCTCCGACGATGCGGCCGACGGGCCCGAGTATGCGTCCGCCCTCGCCCGACACGAGCACGATCGACCCGCCGTCCCGCACGAGAGCCTGCAGCGAGCGCAGCGGCGCGGTCCCCGCGATGTCGATCACGGCGTCGAACCGGGCGTCACCGAGCTCGGGTGAACCGGGCTGGACCTCTCGGTAGTCGAAGCTGCGCGCCGCGCCCAAGCGCGCGACCAGCCCGCGGTTGCGTTCGCCGCACAGGGCCCAGACCTCTGCGCCGCGGAGCGCGGCGAGCTGCACGGCGAACGTGCCGACGCCGCCGGACGCGCCGATCACGAGCACCCGATGACCGGAGCCGACCCCGCCGCGTTCGAGCGCCTGCCATGCCGTCCCCGCCGCGATCGGCAGGGCGGCGGCGATGATCGGATCGAGGTCCGCCGGGCGGCGCGCGAGGCGGTTCGCCGGTGCGACCGCGAAGGGCGCGAGCCCGCCGCCGGCAGGAAGCTCGACCACGACCTCGTCACCGACGGCGAAGCCGCTGACACCTTCTCCCCGCGCGACGACCGTGGCCGCGGCATCCATCCCCCTGACGGCCTGGCGCGGGCGGCGGAAGCCGAACACGGTGCGGACGAGCAGCGGCTCACCGCGCATCACGCGGACGTCGCCATTGTTGATCGCGGTGGCTCGCAGGTGCAGCAGCACCTCGCCGCGACCGGGCGCCGGGACCGCGGTCTGCTCGAGCGAGACGACGTCGGGGCCGCCGAAGCGGTCCTGTCGCCACGCGGACATGGTGCTCGGGATCGAGGCTGCGGTCTGGCTGGTGGTGTCGGTCATGTCATGCCTCCGGGTAGTGGAAGACGGTGTCCAGGCTTACGCCGAACTCGCGTGAGATCTGGAAGGCGAGTTCGAGGGTCGGGGAGTATTTGCCTTGCTCGATCGCTATGAGGGTCTGTCGGGTGACGCCGATGCGTCGGGCGAGCTCTGCCTGGGTGAGTCCCGCCTCCTCGCGCAACGCGCGGATCGTGTTGGTGACCCGCGTGGGCTTGACCATCAGACGAGGCCCCGCCGGTAGGCGACGACGCTCGCGATGCCGCCGACCATCGCCGAGATCGCGAAGCCGTAGAACATCGTGTTGGCGATCCAGAACCAGTCGAGCTCCAGGGCGCACATCGACGATCACGCCGAGGCCGGCGATCACCAGGAACGCCTGCCCGACCCGCGTCGACATGTGCGCGATGTCGCGGTCGCGCTGATCGGAGGTGCCGACCCCCTCCGGGTCGCGAAGGCCTGCGAGCATGCCCCACACGATGCTGAGCACGATCGTGGCGACGATGCTGCCGCCGATCGTCCACAGCATCACGGGAACCCAATCGACTTCGGCCACGGGACGGGTCGCCGCCTGCTGCAGCACGATCACGGTGTAGATAGACACCGCGAAGACGCTCACGATGAGCCCCGCCCAGACGTTGCGCTCTTCGTAGACCATGGACCTCGCCCTTCGTGTAAAAGATTCTTGACATCGACGGTACCGGCCCCTAGCGTTCGATGTCAAGAATCTTTTACACGAGATGGAGCCTCCCATGAACCCTCGACGTCGCACCGCTCGTCTGACCGGGGTCGCCTATCTGGCCCTGGCGGTCTTCGGCATGGCCGGATTCCTGATGCTTCGGCCTCAGCTCTACACCCCCGAGAGTCCGGCGGACACGCTGGTCGCCCTTCAGACGAGCCCGGGACTCTCTCAGCTCGCCGTCGGGCTGGAGCTGGCGGTGGTCGCCGCTCAGGCACTGGCCGCTCTCGGCTTCTTCGCATTGTTCCTCGCGGACCGCCCGGTGCTCGGATTCGCGGTGGCGGCGTTCGGCATGGTCAATGCCACGGCGATCCTCGGCAGCGCCGTGATGCTCTCGGCAGCGCTGGCCGTCGCCGAGCATCCGGCGGCCCTCGCACCCGCAGGCGGGGCCGCCTCGACCGTCGGCTTGCTCTACGAGCTGTCGGACGGTTTCTGGTTGATGGGCGGCCTGTTCTTCGGGCTGTGGCTGATACCCATGGGGATGTTCGTGCTGTCGACAGGACGGATGCCGCGACTCCTGGGCTGGGCGCTCGTCGTCGGCGGGTCGGCTTATATCCTCGGCACCGGTCTCCAGGTCCTCGTGCCCGGCGCGCCGGTGTGGCTGGTCGACGGGCTGCCGATCCTGGCCACCGTGGGCGAGCTGTGGATGATCGGGTACCTGCTGATCTGCGGCATCCGCCCGGCGCGTCCGGCGCGTCCGGCGATGTCGGCTAGCTCAGGGCAACAGCCGTCCAGGACACCGGCGGAAGGGTGATCGTGAGCACGCCGTCGTCGACGACCGCCGAGTCATTGGGTCGAGTCCTGACCCGTTCGCGATCCTCGAGCGTGTTCTTGGCGTACACGTCGTCGTCGGACAGCGTGTGGGTCTCGGTGACCGACACCTCGCCCAGGGTCGATACGTCGGCCGTGAGCGTCACCGGTTCGGTCTGACTGCGGTTGACGAGGAAGATCGCCGTCGCGCCGGTCTCGGGGTCGTGGGTGGCGACCGAGTCGACGAGCGGAACCTCGCCGTACACCTCGGTGCGGTAGGTCGGCGACTCGAGTTTCAGCTGCAGCGCGTTCCCGCGGGCGAGCCTCGAGGTGATCGAGAACGGATAGAAGGTCGACTGCCGCCACGCGGGCCCGCCGGGCTCGGTCATGATCGGTGCGATGACGTTCACGAGCTGCGCGAGGGAGGCGCTCGCGACACGGTCGGCGTGCTTCAGCAGCGAGATCATGAGGCTGCCGAAGACCACGCCGTCGACCACCGAGTACACGTCCTCGAGCAGGCGCGGAGCGATCGGCCAGTTGTCGATCCCCTCGATCTTGTCGACGTTGTGGAAGCGATCGATGTACCAGACGTTCCATTCGTCGAACGAGATGTCGATCTGCTTGTCGCTGCCGCGCACGGCCTTCACGTGGTCGGCGGTGGCGACGACGCTCTCGATGAATCCGTCCATGTCGACCGCGGAGGCCAGGAAGCTGCCGAGGTCGCCGTTCTTCTCCTCGTAGTAGGCGTGGCACGAGATCATGTCGACGTCGTCGTAGGCGTGGCTGAGCACCACGCGCTCCCATTCGCCGAAGGTCGGCATGTGGGCGCTGGAGGACCCGCACGCGACCAGCTGGATCGACGGATCCAGCTGTCGCAGCGCCTTGGCGGTCTGCGAGGCGATCTTGCCGTAGTCCTCGGCCGAGCGGTGCCCGAGCTGCCACGGTCCGTCCATCTCGTTGCCCAGGCACCACACCTTCACGTCGAACGGCTCGTCGCGCCCGTTCGCCTTCCGACGTTCGCTCAGGGCCGTTCCACCCGGCAGGTTCGCGTACTCGAGCAGGTCGAGCGCCTCGAGCGTGCCGCGGGTGCCCAGGTTCACGGCCAGCATCAAGTCGCTGCCGACCTTGTCCAGCCACGCCTGGAACTCGTGCAGGCCGACCTCGTTGGTCTCCGTCGAGTGCCAGGCGAGGTCGAGCCGTCGTGGGCGCTCCTCGCGCGGGCCGACGCTGTCCTCCCAGCGGAACCCCGAGACGAAGTTCCCGCCGGGGTAGCGGATGGTCGAGACGCCCAGCTCCTTCACGAGATCCACGACATCCGAACGGAAGCCGTCGGCATCGGCGGTCTCGTGGCCGGGCTCGTAGATGCCGTCGTAGACGTGGCGGCCGAGGTGCTCGACGAAACCGCCGAACAGAGCCCGGCGGATGGGCCCGATCGCGAAGTGGGGGTCGACGGTGATACGTGCGGAAGACATGTCGTGCTTTCTGTTGCAGGGTCGTGATGAAGATGCGAGAACGGATGCCGCGGCCCGAGCGCTACTTGACGCTTCCGATGGCGAGCCGCCGTGGCGCGTCAGATCACGGCCTCGGACCAGCGGTCGGGGTTGCCGAAGCGGTGCGCGGTGATGGTGATCGACTGCTCGTGCAGGAAGGGCAGCAGCTCGAGCCGCCCGGCCGTCGTCACGTCATTGTCATAGACAGCGAGATCCGGGTCTCCTGATATGGCCGTGGACAGCGTGCGATGCAGCACGGCGACGGATTCGCGGCCGCCGATCAGCCGCACGCGCGCAGGCCTGCCGCCGGACGTCTCGCCCGCGGCGGCGGCGAGCAGGTCGTCGCTCGGCGCGACGATTCGCTCGAGCCACTCGTCGTCGGTCTCGACGTAGACCGCGACGCCGACGTCGCTCAGGGCCCGCCGTACAGCGGCGGGAAGCCCGACCGGCGCGCTCAGCGTCAGCGCTGATCCGGCCCGGACACCCGCTATCGCGACCCGGAGCACCGCCTGCCAGGTGGCGTCTCCGGTCGCTCGCAGCGCGACCTCGGCGATGGGCCGGTAGCGGAACAGATTGCGCTCCACTCCGAGGCCCGACACGTCCTTGACCTGACCGAAGTCGCGGTCCCAGGCGATAGCGTCCGACAGCGCCGCGCGGCGCAGCCACTCGAACGAGTCGTAGTCCAGCGACGGCTGGGCCGCCTCGATGATCGAGGTGATGCGCGAGTCCAGTCCGCGCAGGTGCAGGGTGGCGGACGAGGCACCTCCGGAGGTGGGTCGCCAGGAACCGAGGCCGACCAGGTAGTTCGGTCCGCCCGCCTTGGTGCCGGCGCCGACCGATGAGCGCTTCCAGCCGCCGAAGGGCTGGCGCTGAACGATGGCGCCGGTGATGCCCCTGTTGACGTACAGGTTGCCCGCCTCGACGCGGTCCAGCCATGTCGCGAGGTCGTCGGGGTTCTGGGTGTGCAGTCCCGCGGTCAAGCCGTACGCGACGGCGTTCTGCAGCTCGATGGCGTGCGAGAGGGAGGTCGCGTGCATGACGCCGAGCACCGGGCCGAAGAACTCTTCGCGGTGGAAGCGCGATCCCGGCTGCACGCCGGTGCGGATGCCGGGCGCCCACATGCGGCCGGCATACTCCGGTCCGGCGTCGACCGGCCGGGGCTCGACGAGCCACTTCTCGCCCTCGTCGAGCGTCGTGAGGGCCCACTCGAGCTTGCCGTGCGGCGGCTCGACGACGGGTCCGACCTCGGACACCGGGTCGGTGGGCGGTCCGACGCGCAGCGAGGTCGCGGCATCCACCAGCTGACGCGCGAACCGCTTCGAGTGGCCGACCGGACCGACGAGGATCGCCAGCGAGGCCGCCGAGCACTTCTGCCCGGCGTGGCCGAAAGCACTCTTGACGAGATCGGATGCCGCGAGGTCGAGGTCTGCCGACGGCATGACGATCATCGCGTTCTTGCCGCTGGTCTCCGCGAGCAGCGGCAGCTCGGGGCGCCAGGAGCGGAACAGCTCCGCCGTCTCGAACGACCCGGTGAGGATCACCCGGTCGACGGACGGGTGCGAGATGAGGGCCTGTCCGAGACCGCCTTCATCGATGTCGACGAGGGCCAGCACGTCACGGGGTACACCGGCCTCCCACAGCGCCTCGGCGAGTACGGCGGCGCAGCGCCGGGCCTGCGGGGCGGGCTTGAACACGACGCCCGAGCCGGCCGCAAGGGCGGCGAGCACTCCCCCGGCGGGGATGGCCACGGGGAAGTTCCACGGCGGCACGACCAGGGTGAGCCGCGCCGGCTCGAAGACGGCCCCGCTCACCCGGTCGAGCTCGCGCGCCGTTGCCGCGTAGTAGTTCGCGAAGTCGACCGCTTCGCTCACCTCGACGTCGGCCTCGGCGAAGACCTTGCCGGTCTCGGATGCGGCCACCTCGATGAGCTCGCCGCGCCGAGCCTCGAGTGCGCGCCCAGCGGCCAGCAGGATCGCGGAGCGGTCGGCCGCGGACGTCGCGCCCCATCGCGCAGCGGCGCCGGTCACGGTGCTGATCACGGTCTCGAGGGCGTCGACGTCGTCGATCCGCGCGGCGGCGATGGTGTCGTCACCCGCCCGCGAGACGTGGATGCGGCGGAGGATGCCCTTGGCCCATGCCCGGTTCGCGGGCAGTGCGGGGTCGGTGTCGGCAGCGTTGCGGAAGCCGGGCGCGCCGGCAGCACGCTCGGCGCTCTCGCGTGGCGCGAACACGGCCGTCTCGACGAACGCCTCGCCGCCGAACGCCTGCTCGACCGGCAGCCCGGCATTCGTCTCGGCGGGATCGCCGGCGGCGGAGCGGGCGATGCCCAGCACGACCTGGGTGAGCCCGTCCTGCTCTCCGGTCGCGGAGCCGCGCAGGCTCGCCCGGGTGAGGGCGGCCTCGGCCGGCGTGGCAGAGCGGTCCTGGGTGCGATGGGCGCCGAGGGTCAGACCGGGGTCGGCGGCGCGACGCAGCGAGGCGAGGAACCGGTCGCGCTCCCGGTCGAACAGTGCGGGCTCGGCGGCGATATCGAAGGCCGCGGAGAGGAAGTTCTCGCTCGACGCGTTCTCCTCGAGACGGCGGACCAGGTAGCTGATGGCGACATCGAACTCGTCCGGCCGGACGACGGGCACGTACAGCAGCACGTGACCGACCTCGCGGGCGACGGCGGCGACCTGTCCCTGGGCCATGCCGAGGAGCATCTCGAACTCGAGATCGTCACGCACGCCGGTCTCACCGGCGAGCAGCCAGGCGTACGCGATGTCGAACATGTTGTGCCCCGCCACTCCGACGCGCACCGCGGCGGTGTTCTCGGGACGCAGGGCGAAAGCGAGGCAGCGGACGTAGTTGGCGTCGGAGTCGACCTTCGCGTCGTAGGTCGCGAGCGGCCAGTCGTGCATGACGGCATCCACTCGCTCCATGGCGAGGTTCGCGCCCTTGACGAGCCGCACCTTGATGCGCGCTCCGCCCCGCTTCACGCGCTCCCGTGCCCACGCCGTGAGCTGCTGAAGTGCGGGCAGGGCGTCCGGCAGATAGGCCTGGAGCACGATGCCGGCCTCGAGCCCGCGCAGGCGCGGGTCTTCGAGGATCTTCGTGAACACCGCGATCGTCAGATCGAGGTCGCGATACTCCTCCATGTCGAGGTTGATGAAGGTGCCGTCGGTGGCGGCGGACAGGTACAGCGGGGTGAGCCGCTCCACGACCTTCTTCACCACCTCGTCGAACGCCCACATCGAGATATGGCTGGCGATCGCGGAGACCTTCACCGAGACGTAGTCGACGTCGTCGCGGCGGACGAGATCGTGGATGCCGTCGAGTCGGCGGAGCGCTTCCTGCTCACCCAGCACGGCCTCGCCCAGCAGATTGAGGTTGAGCCGCGCGCCGGACTCGCGGATCGCGGCGAGCGCCGGTCCGAGCTTGTCGGGCCGCGCGTCGACGACGAGGTGGCCGACCATCTCGCGCAGCACCCGCCGGGCGATGGGCACGACGGGTGCCGGAAGAACCGGGGCCATCACTCCGCCGATCCGCACGGCACCGCGGAGGTACCAGGGCAGGAAGCCGGGAACCAGCGGTGCGACACGGGTCAGATTGGATGCCGCGGCCGTCAGGCTCTCGGGCCGCATCACTCCGTCGACGAAGCCGATCGTGAAGGGCAGGCCGTCGGGGTCTTTGAGAACGCCGGCCAGTCGCGCGGCAGCGGGGTCCACATCGACCTCGGCACTCTCGGTGATCCACCGCTGCGCCAGCACCACGGCGCGTCCGGCGAGATCGTGCGTCAGCGCGCCGGGGCCCGGGGGTGAAACCCCCGCAGACACCGCATCGGCAGCCGTGAGGTCGGTATCCCCCGGGTACGGGTCGGTCACCATGCCGTCCAGCCTAGGGCCGCCCGCCCGGTGGGAGACCGCCCCGGCGGAGCGGGTGTCTCACCGAGCAGACAGCGGGTCTCAGGCGCTGTCGCGGCGGGTGGGCGGCGGAACGGTGTCGTCTCGGCCGGCACCGTCGGCACGATCGCTGTCGGCCGCGGGCCGTGTGAGCGGCGGCTCACCGGTCCCGCGGTAGGCGGCACCGTCGGTCACGGTCTCGTCCCGGCGCGCGGCATCATGACCGACCACGCCGTCCGGTGCCGAGGGAACGCCGTCGGTGGTGCCGGGGTCGCGGGTGTCCGCATCGTTGCGCGCACGTCGGTCGTCCCGGACGGCGCCGTCCACGAACGGATCGACCTCGTCCGCCTCGCGCAGCGTCTGCTGCTGCTCCTCGCGGTGCTTCTGCGCCTCGGCCTCGTGCTCGTCGACGTCGCCGGCGAGGCGGCGAGCCTCGACGTCGGCCTGTGCGGCGCGCGCCTGCGCCTGCTGCGCGGCCGCGGCGGCGGATGCGGCATCCGCCTTCGCCTGCGCGGCCCGGGCCTCGTTCTCGCGCGCGGCGATCTCGGTCTCGCGCGCCTGTGCGCGCAGCTTCTCGGCCTTGTCATGGTCGGCCTGCCGTCGCTTCTCGGCCTGGCCGCGGCGGGTCAGCAGCAGCGTCACGACCACGATGATGGCCACGACGAGGATGCCGACGATGATCCAGATGAGCGTCGCGGTGTCCATGGATTCCTCCTCCAAGCGCGCCCGGCGGGGGTGCAGGAACGCACCCTGAACGAAACCCCATCGGGAGCGCTCCGGCAAAGCCCTTGCGCGGGAGGCCTAGCGTCGGCTAGCCGCGTTGGATCCGCGTGATTCCGCGGGTCTCCGACTAGTTCCAGACGCTCGGCGCGTCGGCGCGGGTGGGCGGAAGAGCGGATGCCGCAGCCCAGTCGTGCACCCAGTCATCCACTTCGGCGATGCCCTCCGGATATCCGACGGCGCTGAAGAGCTCCTCGTGCGACAGTGTCCCTCCGCTGCGCTTCATGAGGCGCGCGCGCACGATCACCCGGGCGTAGACCTCGCCGCCGACGACGGCCCGGTGCTCGAGGTAGACCGCCTTGTCGTCGTGACCGACCATGCGCGACTCGATGTCGAAGCGCTGCCACAGCTCGAGCGACTTGCGGAAGGTCACCGTCTCGCTCGAGACGACGGCATACCAGCCGCGCTCCTTCATGACGTCCCAGAGACCCGTGCGCACCAGCAGATCCCACCGGCCCAGATCGAACAGCGACAGATAGCGGCCGTTGTTCATGTGCATCAGCAGGTCGATGTCGGTCGGCAGCGTGGTCAGCCGGATGCGGCTGATCCCGGTCGGACCGAGGCGCCCCTCGCGGCCCACCCGACGGCGCGCGGTCAGCATCACGAGCAGGGTCCGCCAGATCACGTTCACGGGGGCGATGGTAGCGATCCACGACCCTGCGCGACATTCGGTTGTCGGGTTCCGACAGCATGGTTCCGGCCGTGCGTCACCCCGCGGGCTCGATTTCGCGTGTCGAGAGCGCGAGCGTAGAGTCTCGCCATGGAAGCCGAACTCCAGACCGACATCGTCGTCCGTCCGGTCCGTGACGTGGACGCCGAGGCCTTGGGTCGCGTGCACGCCACCGCCTGGCACGAGACCTACGACCACCTCATCAGCAAGGCGGCCCTCGAGGCCGTGTCGCCGAAGCGCCTCGCCGAGCTGTGGACCCACTGGGCCGCGCAGGGCCCCGAGTTCAAGATGTACGCCGCGCTCGTCGGCGGCGAGATCGTCGGGTTCGCCGGCTCCGGTCCCGCCCGCGACAAGGACGCCCCGCGCGTGCGCGAGCTGTACTTCATCTACCTGCTCGACGCGCACCACGGCACCGGCATCGGGCAGAAGCTCTTCGACGCCGTCGTGGACGCCGACGAGCCGCTCTACCTGTGGGTCGCCGACGACAATCCCCGCGCGCACCGCTTCTACACGCGCAACGGCTTCGCGCTCGACGGCGCCACGCACACCGAGCCGTTCCTCGGTGAGACGCTCACCGAGGCGCGCTTCGTCCGCTGAGCGCTGACGTGCTGCAGGTCTGGGCCCTCGACGGGATCCCCGAGATCACGCCGGGCACCGACCTCGTCGAGGTCATCGCCCGATCCGCCGAGGCGGCCCTGACCGACGGGGACATCCTCGTCGTCACGTCCAAGATCGTGTCCAAGGCCGAGGGTCGCATCGTCGCTGCCGACGACCGCGAGGACGCGATCACGGCCGAGACGGAGCGCGTGGTGGCCACCCGGGCGACGCCCCACGGCGGCGTCACCCGCATCGTGCAGAGCCGGCTCGGCATCGTCTCGGCCGCCGCGGGGGTCGATGCCTCGAACACCCCCGAGGGCACGATCCTGCTGCTCCCCCGGGATCCGGATGCCTCGGCCCGACTGATCGCGGCCGGACTGCGCCAGCGGCTCGGCGTGCAGGTCGGCGTGCTGATCTCCGACACGCTCGGCCGCGCCTGGCGCGAGGGACAGACCGACCATGCGATCGGAGCGGGCGGCGTGCACGTGTTCGAGGACCTGCGCGGCTCGGTCGATGCGGAGGGTCGCCCGCTCGTCGTCACGATGCCGTGCGTCGCCGATGAGCTCGCCTCGGCGGCCGACCTCGTCAAGGGAAAGGTGGGCCGCCGCCCCATCGCCGTCGTACGCGGCCGCGGCGATCTGGTGGGCGACCTCGACCTCCCCGGTGCGCGCTCGATCGTGCGTCCGCTCGAACGCGACATGTTCCGGCTCGGCGCCGACGAGGCCTACGCCGAGGGGTTCGCGGCGGGCGCGGCATCCGCCCCCTCCTGAACCCCCGGCAGCTCACACCTGCGCGGGCGCGAGCTTGGACAGCCGGAGCCAGGTCTCGACGACGGTGTCGGGGTTGAGTGACATCGATTCGATGCCCTGCTCGACGAGCCAGTCGGCGAGGTCGGGGTGGTCGCTGGGGCCCTGCCCGCAGATGCCGATGTATTTGTCCTGCCGGCGGCAGCCCTCGATGGCCATCGACAGCATCTTCAGGACGGCCGGGTCGCGCTCATCGAAGGTCTGGGCGACGAGCGACGAGTCGCGGTCGAGGCCGAGCGTGAGCTGCGTCATGTCGTTCGAGCCGATCGAGAACCCGTCGAAGTACTCGAGGAACTCGTCGGCGAGGACGGCGTTGGAGGGCAGCTCGCACATCATGATGATCTTCAGGCCGTTCTCGCCGCGACGGAGGCCGTTCTCGGCGAGCAGGTCGATGACGGCGCTGGCCTCGCCCAGCGTGCGGACGAACGGCACCATGATCTGCACGTTGGTGAGGCCCATCTCGTCGCGGACGAATCGCAGCGCCTCGCATTCCATGTCGAAGCACTCGCGGAACTCGGGCGAGATGTACCGCGACGCTCCGCGGTACCCGATCATCGGGTTCTCCTCGTGCGGCTCGTACCCTTCTCCGCCGACGAGGTTCGCGTACTCGTTGGACTTGAAGTCGCTCAGCCGCACGATCACCGGCTCGGGCGCGAAGGCCGCCGCGATCATCGAGACGCCCTCGGCGACCCGGCGCACGAAGTACTCGCGCGGGGAGGCGTAGGCGGCGATCCGCTTGGCGATATCCGCCTGCAGCGCGTCGGGGAGCGTGTCGAACTCCAGCAGCGCGCGGGGGTGGATGCCGATCTGCCGATTGATGATGAACTCCAGCCGCGCGAGCCCGACGCCCTTGTGCGGCAGCTTCGCGAACGCGAAGGCCTGGTCGGGCGTGCCGACGTTCATCATGATCTTGACCGGTGCCTCCGGCATCCGATCCAGGAACGTCTCTCGCTCTTCGAACGCGAGCAGTCCCTGGTAGACGAAGCCCTCGTCGCCTTCGGCGCACGAGACGGTCACCGGGGCGCCGTCGGCGAGGACGGTGGTGGCGTCGCCGGTGCCGACCACGGCCGGGATGCCGAGCTCGCGCGCGATGATCGCGGCGTGGCAGGTGCGGCCGCCGCGGTTCGTCACGATGGCGGCGGCGCGCTTCATGATCGGCTCCCAGTCGGGGTCGGTCATGTCGGCGACGAGGACGTCGCCGTCCCGGAACGCCGCCATCTGGTCGATCGAGGTGAGCACCCGCACCGGGCCGGCGCCGATGCGCTGACCGATCGCACGACCGATCGTGGCGATCGGACCCCTCTCGGAGAGCACGAAGCGCCGCATGACGTTGCCGTCCTCGCGGGAGACGACCGTCTCGGGGCGGGCCTGGAGGATGTACAGCTTCCCGTCGAGGCCGTCCTTGCCCCATTCGATGTCCATCGGACGCCCGTAGTGCTCCTCGATCGTGAGCGCGTGACGGCCGAGCTCCTCGATCTCCGCGTCGGTGAGGCTGAACCGCACGCGCTCGGCGGCAGGGACGTCGCGGAAGACCGTGCTCGCGCCGACGTCGGTGCTCTCGGCGTACCGCATCGCGATCGCCTTCTCGCCGACGGAGCGCTTGAGGATCGCCGGTCGGCCTTCGCGCAGCGAGGGCTTGTGGACGTAGAACTCGTCGGGGTTGACCGCGCCCTGCACGACCGCCTCGCCGAGCCCGTACGAGCTCGTGATGAACACGGCACGGTCGAAGCCCGACTCGGTGTCGACGGTGAACAGCACTCCTGAGGCTCCGATGTCGGAGCGGACCATCCGCTGCACCCCGGCCGACAGGGCGACGTCGTGGTGCTCGAAGCCGTGGTGCACGCGGTAGGCGATCGCGCGGTCGTTGTAGAGCGACGCGAAGACGCTGCGGATCGCCGCGAGGATGCTGTCGATGCCGCCGATGTTGAGGAACGTCTCCTGCTGGCCGGCGAAGCTCGCCTCGGGCAGGTCCTCGGCCGTGGCGGACGAGCGCACCGCCCAGGTCACGGCCTCGGGGTCGGGATCGCCGTCGAGGAGCTTCGCGTAGGACGAGCGGATGTCGCGCTCGACGTCGGCCGGGAACGGCTGCTCCTCGATCCAGGAGCGGACCGTGGAGCCGACGCGGGACAGCTCGGCGACGTCGTCGGTGTCGAGCTCGTCGACCGCTGCCCGGATGCGGTCGTACAGCCCGTCCGCCTCGAGAAAGGTGCGGAAGGCGTCGGCGGTCGTGGCGAAGCCGCCCGGCACGCGGACTCCCGCGCCGGAGAGGTGCGAGACCATCTCGCCCAGCGAGGCGTTCTTGCCTCCGACCTGGAGGAGGTCTGACATGCCGATCTCGTGGAACCACAGGACATTGCTCATGTTGGATCTCATTCGGGTTGGGTCACGCCCGCAGATGCATGGTCTGCATGATGACGGCCGACATCTCCTCGACGCTCTTGGTCGCGGAGTTCAGGAAGGGGACGCGGTTGCGCCGGTACAGGTCTTCGGCGCGGCGCAGCTCGAGCGTGCACTGCTCGAGGCTGGCGTAGCGCGAGTCGGGTCGCCGCTCGTGCCGCACCTGGCTCAGGCGCAGCGGCGTCGTCGTCAGGCCGAAGCAGCGGCCCGCGTACTGCGCGACCGTCCGGGGCAGCCCGTCGGTCGGGAAGTCGTCGTCGGTGAGGGGGTAGTTCGCCACGAGAAGGCCGTACTGCAGCGCCAGGTACATCGTCGTCGGGGTCTTGCCGCAGCGGCTGGGCGCGACGATCACCACGTCGGCGATGTCGAGGGCGCGCCGGCTCTGACCGTCGTCGTGCTCGATGGCGTACTCCACCGCTCGCATGCGGGCGAAGTACCGCTCGACGTCGCCCACGCCGTGGAACTGGCCGAGCTGCTCGGACGCGGTCACGCCGAGCGCACGCTCCAGTTCGACCAGATGCCCGGCGAGCAGATCGATGATCACCGCGTTGGCTCCGCCGATGACCGTACGCAGGCCGGCCGCCTTGACTGTCGTGAAGACGATCGGGGCCCCGCCGCCGGCGGCGGCACGGTCGATGTCGGCGACGACGTCGCGCGCGCCCTCGACGGTGTCGACGAAGGGGACGGTGTGGCGGACGAATCCGACGGCGGGGAAGTTGGCGAGGAGGGCATTGCCCACCGTCTCGGCGGTGATCCCGGTGCTGTCCGACACGAAGTACGCCCGGCGCTTCACGCTCGGAAGCGCCTCATCACCGCTCGCGATGGGCAGCCCCGAGTCGATCACGTGGTGCACCCCACGCAGGTGCGGAACACGCAAGATCGCCTCATACGGCGAATCTACGAGCGCTGTGGCCGTTCTTCCGCGCACCTCAGCCTGGAAGAATCTGCCTTCTTACGTCCTCAGCAGATTTGCGGACACCGCGGTGCGCTCAGCGTCCGGAGACGTTGCCGAACAGTCGAGCGATCGGCGCGAGCACCAGCGGGCGGGCGGCGATCCACGCCGCCGCGATCACCAGCATCGACACCGCGAAGATCCAGAACCCTGTCCAGTTCATCAGGTAGGCGTCGGGATCGACCGAACCCTGCGCGGCGTACATGTGGTTGAGGTTGCGCAGCGCACCGGTGGCGAACACCAGGACGACGTGGACGAAGATGAACGCCACGAAGTAGAGCATCACCGGGAAGTGCACGGCACGGGCCCACTCGACCGGGTAGATCCGGTTCAGCGTCTTGGCGTTCTTCGGCCAGATCCCGCTCATTCGGACGCCCGTGATGACGGCCAGCGGAGCGGCGATGAACACCGTCGCGAAGTAGGCGAGCTGCTGCAGCGAGTTGTAGTTGACCCAGCCGTTCTCGGTCGGCCAGTCCAGCGACACGTACTGCAAGGCCGCGCTGAAAGCGTTGGGGAAGACCTCCCACGAGGTGGGCACGATCCGCATCCACTGCCCCGTGATGAACAGGAGCACGACGAAGAGGACGCCGTTGACGACCCACAGCAGGTCGAGGGACTGGTGGAACCACAGCGTGAGGCTGATCTTGCGGCGCTTGTTGCCCCGCGGCGACCAGAACACGCTCGGCCGCTTCTCGGATCGCACGCGCAGGCCCGACCGGATGATCAGCACCATGAGGAAGACGTTGAAGAAGTGCTGCCATCCGAGCCAGGCGGGGAAGCCGACGGGCGCACCCTCGGGCAGGTGGTACTCGCCGGGGTAGGCCGCGAGGAACTCGACGCCCCACGCGGTGCTGAGCAGCCAGCGGACGGCGAACACGGCCAGCAGCCCGGCGAAGAGCAGTCCGCCGCCACCGACGATGACGGCGCCGGCCCACTGCAGCTTCGTGAACGGTCCGATGCGCTTCGGCGCCGGCTTCGGCTCGGGCCGGTACGACGCCGAGCGGCCCGCCCACACCGTGCGGGTGAAGGGAAGCGGCGTGCTCACGTCGAACGCCGGAACGGATGCCGCGACCTCCGTCGCCGCGGCCGGCTCGGTCGCCGTGGAGACGCCGGGCGCGAGGGCAGCTGTCTCGGTCGACGGCTCTTCCCGAACCGGGGTGGCCGGCGGCTCGGCGGCGGGACGCGGCGCGAGCAGTCCGGGCGGCGGCCAGGCCTCGCCGCCGGGCGTGCGAGGCAGGCCGCGCCGGACAGCGGGTCCGGCCTCTCCGACGGTCGCCGCGGCGGGCGCGGATTCAGAGGCCGGGACCGCGGTGGCCGCAGGTGCGGATACCGCGGCCACGGCTGCCGCAGCGGGCTCGGTGACGGCAGGCTCGGGCGCCGCGGGCTCGGTGACGGCAGACATAGCCGTGGCCGGGGGCCACGGCTCTCCGCCCGCGACGCGGGGAAGGCCGCGCCGCATGGTCCGGCCCGCGGCCGCAGGAGCCGTCGCGGCGGGCGCAGGAGCCGTCGCGGCGGGCGCGACCTCAGCGGGCGCTACGGCGGCGGTCGCGAGAGCGCCGACCGCGGCCGCATCGGCGACAGGCGCTTCGGCCTCCTCGGCCATCTCGGGCCGGACGACCTCGGGCTCGACGACAGCGACCGGGGCCTCGCCCGCGGGAGGCCACGGCTCCCCGCCGGGCGTGCGCGGCAGACCTCGGCGGATGGCCGTCTCGAACGTCGCCACGCCCGTTAGGCCTTCTTCGCCTCGAGCGCCGCGATCAGCTGCGGCACCACGGTGAACAGGTCGCCCACGACGCCGTAGTCGGCGATCTCGAAGATGGGGGCGTCCGCGTCCTTGTTGATGGCGACGATCGTCTTCGCGGTCTGCATGCCGGCCTTGTGCTGGATGGCGCCCGAGATGCCCAGCGCGACGTACAGCTGCGGCGAGACCGAGACCCCGGTCTGACCCACCTGGTACGACTGCGGCACGTAGCCGGCGTCGACGGCCGCGCGGGAGGCGCCGATCGCCGCGCCGAGCGCGTCGGCGAGCTGCTCGACGAGCGCGAACTTCTCCTCCGAGCCCAGGCCGCGGCCGCCCGAGACGACCTTTCCGGCTCCGCGCAGCTCGGGACGCGACGACGACGCGACGGCTTCCTGCACATCGGAGACCGATGCGGCCCTGCGGTTCGACGCCGTGACGCTCAGCTGCTCGACCTCGGGCGAGGCGACGGCCTCGGCGCGGGCATCCACCGCACCCTGACGCACGGTGATCACGGGTGCTCCCCAGGTGACCGAGGCGTCGACGTTGTACGCGCCGCCGTAGACCGAGTGGTGCGCGACCACGCCCTCGGCGTCGCGCGAGACGCCGACGGCGTCGACGCACAGGCCGGAGCGGGTGCGGGCCGCGAAGCGCGCCGCGATCTCGCGTCCGACGATGGAGTGCGAGGCGAGGATCGCGTCGGGGCGCACGAGGTCGGCAGCCGCCGCGAGCGCGTCGACGGCGGGCACGACGAGGCCTTCGCCGGGCGAGGCGACCAGAACGGATGCCGCCCCCAGGGCTGCGGCATCCGCTGCGAGCTTCTCGTCACCGACGATCAGGGCGACCGGCGTGCCGAGCTGGGCGGCCGCGCCGAGCAGGCCCGCGGCGGACTTGGCGAGCGCGCCCGAGGGGGTGACGTCGAGGAGCACGAGGATGGAATCGTCGGCGAAAGTCATGTCAGCCACCTCACACGAGCCGGTTCTGGATGAGGAACTCGGCCAGCTTCTCGCCGGCGTCGCCCTCGTCGATGATCTTGAGGCCGGCTTCGCGCGGTGGCTTCTCGCTCAGCGCGATCACGATCGAGCGTGAAGCCTCGTGATCGTGCGCGTCGATGCCGAGGTCATCGAGCGAGACCGTCTCGAACGGCTTCTTCTTCGCGGCCATGATGCCCTTGAAGTTCGGGAACCGCGCGTCGGGGAGCGCCTCGGTGATCGAGATGACGGCCGGCAGCGGCGCCGAGACCCGGGCGGTGCCGTCCTCGGTCGCGCGGACTCCGGAGACTTCGGACTCGCCGATCTCGACCGAACTCAGGTACGTGGCGGCGGGA
Organism: uncultured Actinomycetota bacterium; assembly: GCA_963754635.1. Taxonomy (GTDB): domain Bacteria; phylum Actinomycetota; class Actinomycetes; order Actinomycetales; family Microbacteriaceae; genus Microbacterium. The sequence continues at coordinate 190,897 of CAVWGM010000004.1, forward strand.
ACATCGAGCAGCTCCGCGACCATCGAGGCGATGACGCCTCCCGAGCCGTCGGTGGACTGGTTGCCGGCGATCACGAGGTCGTAGCCGGTGCGCGTGACGGCCGCGGCGAGCACCTCGGCGGTGAGGCCCAGGTCGGCCCCCAGCAGCGTCTCGTCGATCACCTGCACGGCCGAGCTCGCACCCATCGCGAGGCCCTTGCGCACGGTGGCGGAGGCGGACTCGGCGGCCATCGACAGCACGACCACCTCGGTGCCCGCGTGCGCGTCCGCATAGGAGAGCGCGACCTCGAGGGCCCGCTCGCCGATCTCGTCGAGCACCGTCTCGCTCGCCGCGCGATCGGCGAGGCCGGTCTCGAGACTGAGCTTGCGATCCCCGTATGTATCCGGGACTTCCTTGACCAGGACGACGATCTTCATAGCCATCTCCTCACGCTGCGGTCGAGTCTAGGGGGCCCGTCAACGAGGGCCCAATCGGTTGAAACGCCCGCGTAACGGACCGTCGCCGGCCGGTGGAAAGGCACCCAGCCGGTACGGTGGGAGCAAGGAGGTCCGCCCGTGTCAGCGCCACGACGACTGCCCGTCGACCCGATCGCCGAGGCCAAGCGACAGTGGGTCGACCACGGGTGGGAGCCCGCCGCTGCGGGCATGACCGCGGTCACCTCGATCATCCGCGCACAGCAATTGCTGTTCGCCCGCATCGACGCGGCACTCAAGCCCTTCGGCCTGTCGTTCGCGCGGTACGAGATGCTGCGCCTCCTCGCCTTCACCAGAGCCGGACGGATGCCGATGGCCAGCGCCATCGCACGTCTGCAGGTGCACCCCACCAGCGTCACCAACACGGTCGACCGGCTCGCCCGTGACGGGCTCGTCTCGCGCGAGCCGCATCCGATCGACGGACGCGCCGCGATGCTCGTGATCACCGACGCCGGACGCGACCTGGTCGAAGACGCCACGGACGCCCTCAACAGCGGCGTGTTCGAGAGCGTCGGCCTCAGCGACGACGACACCGCTGAGCTCGTGCGCATCATCGCGCGGTTCCGCAAGGACGCCGGAGACTTCACCGATCCACGCCCCCAGCCCGACCCGCTCTGACCTGCATTCAGCGGTTCTCGAAGCCGGGCGCGCGCTTCTCGCGGAAGGCGGCCATGCCCTCCTTCTGGTCCGCGGTGTCGAAGAGGCTCGCGAACACGTGGCGCTCCAGGCGCAGGCCCTCGGCGAGCGGGACCTCCATCGCGGCGTCCAGCACCGCCTTCGCGGCGTACAGCGACGGCAGGCTCTTCGCGGCGATGGCCTCGGCCGTCTTCGCGGCTTCGTCGAGCAGGTCGGCCGCCGGCACGACGCGTGAGACGAGTCCCGAGCGCTCGGCCTCCGCGGCATCCATCATCCGTCCGGTGAGGATCAGCTCGGCGGCCTTGTAATAGCCGACCGCCCGGACGAGACGGGCGGAGCCGCCCATGCCCGGGATCACGCCGAGGTTGATCTCGGGCTGGCCGAACTTGGCGGTGTCGGCGGCGAGGATGATGTCGCACATCATCGCCAGCTCGCACCCGCCGCCGAGCGCATAGCCTGACACCGCGGCGATCACCGGCGTGCGCGTCGCCGCGAACTGCGCCCAGCCGCCGAAGTGGTCGCCCATCAGCATCTCGAGTCCGTTCTTGGACTCCATCTCCTTGATGTCGGCCCCGGCCGCGAATGCGCGCTCAGAGCCGGTGAGCACGATGGCGCCGATTCCCTCGTCGCCGTCGAAGGCGGATGCCGCGGCGACGACATCCTTCATCGTCTGGGTGTTCAGCGCGTTGAGCGCCTCGGGGCGGTTGAGGGTGATCCACCCGACCCGGCCTCGCGTCTCGACGGCGATCGTTTCATACGCGATCGTCTCGTACTCGGTCATCGGGGCCTCCCAGCCGTCGGCGTCATCGCAGCATGATCGATCGTAGGTGCGGCAGCGAGCGGTTCAGGCGCTGTCCTGGCGGATGGTGTTGATGATGCCCGAGAAGTCCTGGCCCGCGCCCGGCCCGTCGGCGTACTGGCGGTAGATCTCGCGCGCGAGCATGCCCATGCGGGCCTCGACGCCCGTCGACGCGATCGCGTGCTCGGCCAGACCGAGGTCCTTGTTCATCAGCGCACCGGCGAAGCCCGGCTGGTAGTCGCGGTTCGCGGGGCTCGTCGGCACCGGACCGGGCACCGGGCAGTTCGTCGTGAGCGCCCAGCACTGACCCGAGGCGTTCGAGGCGACGTCGTACAGCGCCTGGTGCGACAGTCCGAGGCGCTCACCCAGCACGAATGCCTCGGCGACGGCGATCTGCGACACCGCGAGGATCATGTTGTTGCAGACCTTGGCCGCCTGGCCCAGTCCGGCGCCTCCGCAGTGCACGACCCGCCGGCCCATGGCTTCGAGCACGGGCCGCGCCGCCGCGAAGTCGGCGTCGGCACCGCCGACCATGAAGGCGAGGGTGGCGTTCTCGGCGCCCACGACGCCTCCCGAGACCGGCGCGTCGAGCGATCTGTGGCCGGCCGCCTCGGCGAGCTCGTGCGCGGCACGGGCCTCGTCGACCGCGATGGTCGACGAGTCGATGAAGAGCGTGCCCGGCGCCGCAACGGCGAGCAGCCCCTCGGCGCCGCCGACGCCGCTGTACGCGTCCAGCACCTGCCGGCCCGACTGGAACATCGTGATGACGATCTCGGCCGACGCGGCCTTCACGGCGTCGGGACCGGAGCCGGCGACGGCCAGGCCACCGGCGGACGCGGCATCCATCGCTCCCTGGAAGACGTCGAACCCGACCACCTCATGCCCCGCGGCGGCCAAGTTGCGGGCCATGGGCAGGCCCATGTGGCCGAGACCCAGGAAGGCGATGCGCATGTCAGGCTCCCAGCAGTTCGCGGCCGATGATGACGCGCATGATCTCGTTCGTGCCCTCGAGGATCTGGTGCACGCGCAGATCGCGCACCACCTTCTCGATGCCGTAGTCGTGGAGGTAGCCGTAGCCGCCGTGCAGCTGCAGCGCCTCGTTCGCGACCTTGAAGCCGGCGTCCGTCGCGTAGCGCTTGGCCATCGCGCACTGCATCGACACGTCGGGGGCGTTCGCGTCCATGGCGGCGGCGGCATCCCTCACCAGCGCGCGGGCGGCGCGCAGCTCGGTCGCCATGTCGGCCAAGGTGAAGACGACCGACTGCTTCTCGGCCAGTGGCTCGCCGAACGTGAACCGCTCGTGGACGTAGCGGATGGCCTGATCGAGCGCCCACTGCGCACCACCGAGCGAGCACGCCGCGATGTTCACGCGGCCGCCGTTGAGCGCCGACATCGCGATCTTGAATCCCTGGCCCTCGGTGCCGAGCATGCTCGTCGCCGGCACCCGCACCTCGTCGAGCAGGACTTGCCGAGTGGGCTGCGCGTTCCAGCCCATCTTCTTCTCGTTCGGCCCGAACGACAGCCCGGCCGCGTCGGCGGGCACGAGGAACGCGCTGATGCCGCGTGCGCCCGGGTCACCCGTGCGGGCCATGACCACGTAGACGGATGCCTCACCCGCACCCGAGATGAACTGCTTGACGCCGGTCAGCACGAACTCGTCACCCTCGCGGATCGCTGTGCTCGTGATGGCGGCGGCGTCGGACCCGGCCCCGGGCTCGGTGAGGCAGTAGCTGCCGAAGCCCTGCATGGCGGTGAGCCGGGGGAGCCACTCCTGCCGCTGGGCCTCGTCGCCGTAGGTGTCGATCATCCACGCGACCATGTTGTGAATCGAGATGTAGGCGGCGATCGCGGGGTCGCCGACGGCGAGCTGCTCGAAGATCGCGGCGGCGTCCGCCCGCGAGAGCCCCGTGCCGCCGAAGTCTTCGCGGACGTAGATGCCACCGAGGCCGAGCTGGCCGGCCAGGTGGAGCGCATCACGCGGGAAGACCTTGTTCTCGTCCCACTCCAGTGCGTGCGGTGCGAGCTCGGACTGCGCGAAGTCGCGGACGGCTTCGAGAATCGCGTTGCGCTCGTCGTCGGACAGCGCCGAGGCGGGGGTGGTGATCGTCATGGACATCGTCGCTCCTTCAGCCTCATCACGGCGCCTTCGTGGGGCATCGTGATGAAAGTCACCGTGCCGGCGTTGGCACGGTGCTGATTTTACATGGACTTCCATGTATCTGCGAGGGAGGCCGAATATTGACTCCCGCCGAGCCGTCAGCTCCCGTCGCGCAGATCCGCGAGCGTGCGCTGCTCGAACGCGACTCCGGTGAACTCCGCGTCGCATCCCTCGCCCATCGGACTCTGCACCTCGAACCCGAACCGTGCCGCTTCGGCGCCGGGGATCGAGAAGTTGCGGACGAACACCCACCGCGAGCCGTCGGTCGAGGCGTGGAAGGCCAGAGAGCGCCCGATGCGCGAGACGCGGAGCCAGACCTCCTCCCCGGAGACCACGAACCCGTTGGCGTCGTCGGAGACCCCGCGGGTCACGACGGAGACCACCATCGGCTCGCGGTCGGGTGAGAACTCGAAGCAGAGCTTGGCCCAGTGACGCTCGTCCACCCAGACCAGCAAGACGCCGGCGTCGAAGGTGTCGCGGAATCTCATGCGCACGCGGGCCTCGAGCGTGAAGTCGCCGGCGGGCGGTTCGCCGAGAAGGGTCACGGCGTTCAGCTGCGCGGCGCCGTCGCCGGCAGGGTCGGCGAAGAGGTCGCTGCGCGGTGTCGCGGTGGCCTCGACGGCGTCGGCGCTCAGGCGCCAGGCGCTGGCGTCAGAAGCTGTCAGAGGGAAGGGCAGGCCGGGGAACGCGACAGGAGAGGTCATACAGACGAGTATTCCGGTCGACGAGCCGCGACGACCCCGGGCACTCCCCGGGGTCGTTCCGCGACCAGCTGCTACTCGTCCCAGGGCGCGAAGGCGCGCAGTTCGATCTGTCCATTGCGGGCCATCGGATGCCGCGACGCGATGTCGATCGCCTCATCGAGGTTCTCGACATCGAGGATGTCGAAGCCGAGGATCACTTCGCTCGTCTCGGCGAACGGTCCCCGCGTCGTGAGCACCTTGCCCCCGCGCACGCGCACGACCGTCGACTCGGCGGGCGGCGCGAGCACCTCGCCGATGACCCGCTTTCCGCTGGCGTCGAGCGGGTCGACCCACAGGTCGATGTCGGACTCGTCCGGCGACGTGTCGGGCTGCGGGTCGCTGACGACGAACATCATGTACTTCATGGTCTGATCCTTCCGTGGCGGGGCGGCGTGGCACCACCCTCACCTCGGTCGTCGCACGGCCGAGCCGGATCTCGACACTTCGCCGGAAGATCTTCTCGCGGAGCATCCCGGCGCTGTCGATGAATTCCGGATGCCGCATCCCGGCGCCGATAGGCTCCCATGACTGCCGCCTCTCCTCTGTCGTGCAGCTCTCCTCTTGAGCAGGTCTGGTCAAAGAGACTCGAGGATTCCTGCGCCGAACACGACGAACGCGGCGCCCGCAGCGAGCGCCACCGCGACAGCCACGATCGCGACGACCAGCATGTTGCCGGCGACGGCGAGCACGAGGGCACCGCCGGTGGAGATTCCCTGGCGTGCGCTGTGGATTGGGCTTGTCGCTGTCATGCCTTCGACGCTACGAAGCTCGTCGTCGCCCGGCATCGGCCTGAGGTATCACCCGCATCCGTCTGAGGGATGACCCTCGCGTCACAGATACAGGAAACACGCCGCACTGCGGACCTCTACCGGTCCACGGCGCGGCGTGTTTCCTGCATTTGGTACGCCCCAGCGAGCAGCCCGCTAGTAGATCAGCACCGGCATCGGCACCACCGAGCGCGAGTCGGCGAAGCCCGGTCCGCCCTCGAAAGAGGTGCGCAGCAGATGCACGCCCCGGGCAAGAGCGGGAAGCGCGACCTTGACAACGCCCTTGTCGGCGGTCGTCAGCTCGACCGTCGCGACGACGGTGCCGCGATCGGTCACCGTGACCGTGCCGACCGGCGCAGCTCCGCCCGCCGAGACGACCTTGCCGACGATGTTCACGGTCGAGCCCTGCTTCGCCACGAGCCGATCAGGCACCGCGAGCACGGCGGTGCGCACGTCGGCCTTGTCGACCAGCACGGCTGCGGACCGCGCCGGAATCGTGACCTGGCCGGTCGCGGCATCCCACTGCGTCGTCTTCACCACGGCATCCGCGCCGCCGGCCTGTACGGCATTCAGCGCGAACCCGCGCCCGGCCAGCTCGGGCAGGGTCTGCGTCGCAGCCTCGGGCGAGGCGTTGAACACGACCAGCGCGCCCTCGAGGGCGGGGTCGACGTCCTCGCCCACGAGGTCGTCGATGAGCATGACGAGCACGCCCGGTGTGGCACCCGGACCGCTGCCCGGGAACGACACCTTCTGCTGGATCAGCTCGGCCGACCCGAGGCGGAGCAGCCCGATCTCTTCGCGAACCCGCAGCAGGTCGAGAGCGGATGCCTCGGCCGCCGCGATGTCGGCGGCTCCGGGCTTGAGCGCCGGGTCCTCGAGCAGCGGCTTCATCGTGGGCCACTTCTCGACGTTGTCCGCGGCGCGCGGCAGCCCTGAGCCGAACGTGGACTCCTGCCCGGTCCAGTCGATGCGGTTGAACCAGTCGCCCGAGTTGTAGCTGTTGCGGTCGAGCGACTTCGAGCGCAGCAGCTCGGTGCCGGCGTGCCAGAACGACGGGGTCTGCGAGAACGTCGTCGTCGCGAGCGACAGCGTGTTCATCCGCACGCGGTCGGCCATCGACGTGTCCACCGGCAGCTTGAGCACCGACAGGTCGTAGAGCGTCTCGTTGTCGTGTGCGTCGACGTACGTGATGATCTCGTCGGGCTGGTCGGCGTAGCCGGCCGGCGACCCGCGGTAGTCGAGCTCGTCGCCCGCTTTCACCGCACCGGTGTGGTCTGTGAGCGTGAAGTCACGCAGGTTTCCGGCGAGGCCCAGCTTCACCAGGTCGGTCTGGTGCGCGAGATCGGCCAGCGCCTGCTCGGGCGTGCCGTTGATCGGCGCGCCGTTGGGGTCGGTGCCGAGGCCCGTGCCGAAGCCCTGCTGCTGGAAGGTCTCCGCCGCCACCGGGCTGCCGCCGTGCACAGCGTCTCGGAGGCGGTCGCTGAACGTTCCGATGCCGGTGCCGCCCAGCTGCCCCTGCGTGGCCTGCTCGAAGAGCGCGTTGTTCGCGACCTCTCCGAAGTTCCAGCCCTCGCCGTAGAGGTAGACGGCCTTGCCGTCGACGCCGTCCTTCTTGAGCGTGAGCTCGTCGAGCGCGGCCCGGATCTCGAGCATGTTCTGCTTCGAGTGGTGGCCCATGAGGTCGAAGCGGAAGCCGTCGACCTTGTAGTCGCGCGCCCAGATCACGATCGAGTCGACCATGAGCTTCTGGGCGACCTCGTGCTCGGTCGCCACGTTCTGGCAGCAGGTCGAGGTCTCGACGTTGCCGGCGAGGTTGAGGCGGTGGTAGTAGCCGGGCACGACCTGGTCGAGCACCGACTTGTCGGCCTGGCCCGACACGGCGGTGTGGTTGTACACCTCGTCGAGGACGACCTGCAGGTCCATGCCGTGGAGCGCGCCGACCATCTCGCGGAATTCGTGCACTCGCGCGCCGCCCTCGGGATCGACGGCGTACGAGCCCTCGGGAGCCGAGTAGTGGTACGGGTCGTAGCCCCAGTTGAAGCCGTCCGCGTCGACGACCTCCTCGATGCAGGCCTGCTGCTCCTCGCTGCCCGGCCCGAACGACGCCAGGTCGCAGTCGGGGACGGCCTGAGCGGCACGGTCCTCCTCGATCGAGGCGATGTCGAACGAGGGAAGAAGGTGCACGGTGTTGATGCCGGCGTCCGCGAGCTCACGCAGCTGCGCGGCTCCCGCACTGTCGCGGGTGAAGGCACGGTACGTGCCCCGCTCGTCCGCGGGCACCGTCTCATCGGTGATCGAGAAGTCGCGGATGTGCAGCTCGTAGATCGCGCGGTCGACCGGGCGGTCGATGATCGGCGCCTTCGTCTTCTCCCACTGCTTCGGCTTCCACTTCTTGTCGTCGAGGTCGATCGCCACCGACCGCTCCGAGTTCAGCGTCAGCGCCACCGAGTACGGGTCGGTGACCTCGTTCGTCTCGATCTCCCCGGTGGTGGGGGCGTAGACGACCAGCTCCCACAGGTACTCGTCGCCCTTGAGCGACTTCGCCCCGGCGACACTCCACACACCGGATGCCGCGTCCCACGTCGCCTCGTGGCGCACCGGGTCGCCGTCGGCGCCGGCCTCCCACGTGAGCAGGGTCGCGGACTGCGCGGTCGGCGCCCACAGCCGGAACGTCGGCTTGCCGCTCTTGAACGCGACGCCCAGCTCGACGTCCGCGACCGCGTCGGCGTAGAGGTCGTCGAGCACGCCGGGTACCTGCACGCCGGTGTAGGCCTTGAGGATGCCGCCGGCATCGCGCTGCGACACCATGAGCTGACCCTTCAGCAGGGCTGCGGCATCCGCTTCCTCGACACGGAGTGCGGTGAAGCCGGCGAGCGCGGGGAAGCGCTCCTTCTGCTCGGCGGTCAGGCCGCCGTCGATCCGCGCGAGCTCGATCGCGTCGCCGCCGCTGATCTCACCGTCCGCGAGGGCCAGGCGATGCCTCGGCCGACGCGTGCAGCTGCCACGAGGCGTCGGCGGCCGTCGAGCCGAGGTCTGCCGGCCACGCGATGGTCCCCGCGTCGATCCAGTGCGCGCGCAGCTCGCCGGTGCCCGCGAGCGGCGGATCGCTGGCCTTGACGGTCAGGACGTGGGTCTCGAGGTCGTACCGGAACGTGACGACCTTGCCCTCGGTGGCGCTGAAGGTGATGTTCGCGCCGCCGGGGGCGCCGCCGGCGCCGTAGTTCTCGTCCCAGCTGAGGTTGTGGGCGACCTTGACCTCGTACGAGCCCGTGGGCAGGTCGTCGGTCGTGAACTGGAAGACGCCGTCGGCGTTGCGGTCGAACATCATCGTCGCGACGCACTCGGGCGCCCAGTCTCCGGCGCAGCCGAGCTCGCTCTGCAGCGAGCCGGGCAGCGTGATGACCGGACCGTCGGCGGTCGACCAGATGTTCTTGGTGCGGGAGTCGAAGTAGAACGTGATGGGTCCGCCGTCATGCTGCAGCGCGATGTCGGAACCGCCGGGCGCACCGCCGGTGCCGTAGTTCTCGGCCCAGCTGCCCTCGGTCGCGATCTTGTAGAAGTAGTCGCCCGCGGCGAGGTCGGCCAGCGCGAGGCGCCAGATGTCGCCCTCGGCCTTCTGCATCTGCACGTTCGCGCACTCCGGCTGCCAGTCTCCGGGGCAGCCCGCCTCGGAGTTGAAGCTGCCCGGCACGCTGACCGAGCCGTACTCCTTGGGCTCCTGGGGCTCGGGCTCTTCGGGCTGCTCCGGCTCCTCGGGCTCTTCGGGGACGGTCACGTTCACGCGGTGGCCGACGGAGGCGTAGGTGGATGCCGCGGCCCGCTGGCCTGCGGCATCCGTCGACACCGCCCGGTACTCGACCAGCGTGCCGCCGGCGAGGCCCGCGGTGTCGTGGAAGACGCGGGGCGAGGTGTCTTCGGCGGTGCCGAGAGCGTGCCACTCGTCGTCGCCGACGACCCGCCAGGAGAAGCTGGTCTCAGCCCAGACGCTGTCGGGGATGTCGGCAGCGACAGGCACGACCCCGGCCAGCCCGGCGCCCGCCTCGGGGACCGTGACGGTGATCGCGCCCGCCTCGGCGGGCGCCGTGACCGGACCGTCGGCCGTGAACACGACCGAAGACAGCGCCGGCACCGTGACCGAGCCGACGCCGGCGGCATCCGTCGTGAACGCCGCGCCGCCGCCGTAGAGCGGTGCGAAGGCGGCGTCGGACGTGAGCGTCGAGATCGAGACGGTCTGCGCGGCGGTGGAGTTGTTCGTGGCGACGAGGTACTCGACCTTGTCGTCGCGGTCGACCCGGCTGAAGGCGTAGACGCCGGATGCGTCGTCGGCGAGGCGCTCGATCTGCGCACCGGTCGACAGCGCGGGGTGCTCCGAGCGCAGTGCGGAGAGCGCGGCGATGTGCGCGTACAGCGGGGCATCAGTGGCGTAGCGGTCGACGCTGCCGGCCTGCTCGCCGGTGACGAGCGGCTGGTCCGCGTACGCGACGGTCTCGGTCGCGAACAGCGTCTGGCGCGCGTCCTTGTCGCCGCCCGCGCCGGCGAAGCCCTGCTCGTCGCCGTAGTAGACGACCGGCTGGCCGCGCGTGAGGTACATCAGCTCGTGCGCGAGCTCGTCGCGCTGCAGCGCATCGGCGCCGGCGAGGAAGTAGCCGATCCGGCCCATGTCGTGGTTGCCGAGGAAGGTCGGCAGCGCCGTGGCCGACGAGTCGGGGGTCGTGTACATGTCGTCGCCGGCGAACAGCGTCTGCAGCGCGGTCGGCTTACCGGCGGCGCCGCCCTTCGCGTAGGCGGTGGCCTGCGCCTGGAACGTGAAGTCCAGCACAGAGTTCATGTCGGAGTTGCGCACGTACGGCGAGAGCTTGGCCGGGTCGGCGTCGTAGACCTCGCCGAACATGAAGAAGTCGGGCTTGCCGTTGGCGTGCGCGTAGTCGAGCACCTCGGCCGACCATTCTTCCCAGAACTCGAAGTTCACGTGCTTGGCGGTGTCGATGCGGAAGCCGTCGATGCCGAGGTCGATCCAGTCCTGGTACACGTCGACGAAGCCGTTCACGACGGTCGGATGCTCGGTCATGAGGTCGTCGAGCCCGACGAAGTCGCCGAAGGTCACGGACTCGCCGGCCCAGGTCGAGTCACCGCGGTTGTGGTAGAGCGTGGGATCGTTCAGCCATGCCGGCACCTTGACGTCCGCGTCAGCGGCGGGGATGACCGGGGTATAGGGGAAACTCGTCGCCGGGTCGAGGTCGGGGAACTCACCGGTGCCGGCGTACGTGCCCGGGTCGAAGGCGACGCCGCTCGCGTCGAGGTAGGGGCTCGTCGCCTGCGGGATGTAGGCCTGCGTGCCCTCCTCGTAGCCGATGACGTCGGCGGTGTGGTTGGTGATGATGTCGAAGTACACCTTGATGCCGCGGGCCTGCGCGTCGGCGATGAGGCCCTCGAGCTCTTCGTTCGTGCCGAGGTGCGGGTCGATCTGGGTGAAGTCGGTGATCCAGTACCCGTGGTACCCGGCGCTGGCGTCGGCACCCGCGCCCTGGACCGGACGGTTCTTGAAGCTGGGCGTCAGCCACAGCGCCGTCGTGCCCAGCCCGTCGATGTAGTCGAGCTTCTCTCGCAGACCCGCGAGGTCGCCGCCGTGGTAGAACCCCTTGTCGGTCGGGTCGAAGCCGTGCGCGAGCCGGTCGCCCGCGATGCCGGCGGTGTCGTTGGCGGTGTCGCCGTTGGCGAACCGGTCGGTCATCACGAAGTAGAACTGCTCGTCGCTGCCGGGCTGGCGCACGGGCGCGGTGACGAGCGCGCCGTCGTCCTCGGTGTACCCGGCCCGCAGCGACTGCGCCTCGACGCCGACGCGCTTGGTGTTGTCGTCGAAGACGAACCGCAGGGTCGCGGGTCCGGCGATCTCGAGCGGGATGTCGTTGCCGTCGATGCCGTACGACTCGGTCCACGCGTCGTCGACGGCGACCTTGTAGGCCCACGAGCCGGCCGGCACATCGAAGGTGGCCGCGTACACGCCGGCGGTGCCGGTGGCGACGAGGTCGGTGGCGTCGCAGTCGGGCTGCCAGTCGCCCGGGCAGCCGAGCTCCTGCTGCAGCGAGCCGACGAGCGAGAAGCTGCGCTCGGCTGCGGCGGCGGGCGCCGCGGCGACGATGCCCCCGGTGAGGATCAGCGCCGACGCGGTGAGGATCGCGGCGGAACGGCGGACACGTGCGGATGTCGTCTTCGACACGGAAGGACTCCTGGGGGAGAGAGGGCACGGCGACGTGCCTGTGGTGCAGTGTGTCGACGACGCTAGCAGCGGATCGCCCCGAACTGCAAGCGCTTACATGATGAGAATGCGCTCATTTCCAGCATCCGACGACTGTTGTGATGGCGTCACCCAGACGAAAGCGCAATCGCTTGCACCTAGCGTGGCGGCATCCGTCCCACCAGCGCGTCGTCGCGAAGTTCGACGATCTCGATGCCGAGGCTCTCGATCAGTGTTCCCTCGGCCATCGCGGCGAGGTCGATGCCGGCGACGTCGCCGACCCAGAGGCTCACTCGGCGGCCTCCTCCGCGCGCTCGGCCGCAGCGGCGACCGCGGCGTCGGGCACGTACCCCTCGATGTGCCGCTCGTCGGGTCCGCTGTACTCCGAGAGCGGCCGGATGAGCGCGTTCGACGCGAGCTGCTCCATGATGTGCGCCGTCCATCCGGTGACGCGGGCGGCGACGAACAGCGGCGTGAAGGTGAGGGTGTCGAACCCCATCAGGTTGTACGCCGGGCCCGAGGGGTAGTCGAGGTTCGGGTAGATGCCCTTGCGACCGACGAACTCGGACTCGAGGGTGTCGTACAGCGCCGCGACGTCCGGACGGTCGTAGTGGTCGACGAGGGTGTCGAGGGCGGCCTTCATCGTGGGCACGCGTGAGTCGCCGCGCTTGTACACGCGGTGGCCGAACCCCATGATCTTGCGCTTCTGTGCGAGCGCCTCGTCGAGCCACGGTCCAACGTTCTCGGCGGTGCCGATCTCGTCGAAGATGTGGAGCACGGCCTCGTTCGCTCCGCCGTGCAGCGGACCCTTGAGGGCGCCGATCGCCCCGACGACGGCCGAATACAGGTCGCTGAGGGTCGAGGCGATGACACGACCGGTGAAGGTCGACGCGTTGAAGGAATGCTCGGCGTACAGGATCATCGAGCGGTTGAACGCGTCGACGACCACCTCGTCCGCCTCTTCGCCGAAGGTCATCCAGAGGAAGTTCGCGGCGTAGTCCAGGTCGTCCCGCGGCGCGATGGGCTGGAGACCCCGGCGGCGGCGCTGGCCGTACGCCACGATCGCGGGCAGGACGGCGAACAGGCGGACGCTGCGCGCGAGGTTCTCCTCTGCGCTGCCGCTGACCTCGAGCACCGATCCGGTACCGGCGAGGTCGCGGGCCCCGATGAGGCTGACGGCCGTGCGGACCTCGTCCATCGGATGCGCGTCGACCGGCACGAGGTCGATCGCCGCGCGGACGTCGACCGGGAGCGCCCGGTACGCGCGCTCGGTGGCGCGCAGCTGGGCGAGCTGAACGTCGGAGGGCAGCTCGCCGTGCCAGAGCAGGTACGCCACGGCCTCGAACGACTGGGTCGCAGCGAGCTCCTGCACCGGGTAGCCGCGGTACAGCAGCGAGTTGGTCTCGGGGTTCACCTTCGACACGGCGGTGTAGTCGACGACGACCCCGGCGAGGCCCTTCTTGATATCGGTCATGGGTGCTCCTTTGCGCTCAGCGCGCGATCTCGAAGTTGAAGACGCTCTGGTCGAAGTGGTTGTACTGCTCGTAGTCGATGAGGTCGTACAGGTCGGCGCGGTGCTGCATCTCGCCCAGCTTGGAAGTCAGATGCCCCTCGTCGTTCAGCGTGTCCAGTGCTCGGGATGCCGCGCCCATCGCGATCCGCAGCAGCGAGACCGGCCAGATCACGATGTTGACGCCGGCGTCGCGCAGCTGATCGGACGAGAAGAGGTCGCTCTTCCCGAACTCGGTCATGTTGGCGAGGATCGGCACATCCAGAGCATTGCGCATCGCCTCGAACTCGGCCAGGTCCCGCATGGCCTCGGGGAAGATGGCGTCGGCTCCGGCATCCACCAGCGCCTTGGCACGGTCGATCGCGGCATCCAGCCCGGCACGCCCTTCATGCATGGCCCGGATGTCGGTGCGCGCCATGATCAGGAAGTTCGGGTCGCGGCGCGCGTCGGCCGCCGCCCGGATGCGCTTGATCGCGGTGCTCTCGTCGACGACGGACTTGCCGTCGAGGTGCCCGCAGCGCTTCGGGTTGATCTGGTCCTCGATGTGCGTGCCGGCAAGGCCCGCGTCCTCGAGGGTCTGGATGGTGCGTGCGACGTTCATGGGCTCGCCGAAGCCGGTGTCGGCGTCGATGATCGCGGGCAGGTCGGTCATCCGGGCGATCTGCTGACCCCGGCCCGCCACCTCGGTGAGCGTGGTGAGGCCGATGTCGGGCAGGCCGAGATCGGCGCTCAGCACGGCGCCGCTGATGTAGACGCCCTCGAAGCCCTTGCGCTCGATGAGCCGGGCCGACAGCGGGTTGAACGCACCGGGGAACCGCAGCAGCTCGCCCGAGGCGAGACGCTCGCGGAACACCCGGCGCTTCTCGGCGGCGGGCACGGTGGAGTAGAGCATCAGAACAGGCCCTTGGGCGCAGGAGCGGCCGCCAGCACGCCGAACTCCGCGACGATCGTGAGCTGCTGCACCTCTTCGGGCGTCAGCTCGGGCAGGCGCTCGGCGAGGCCGAGGAACCGCTCGATCTCGTCGGCGGAGAGCACCGGCTCGGCGAGGATCCGGAACTTGCGGATGTAGTCCTCGCGGGCGAACGGCCGGGCGCCGAGCGGGTGGGCGTCGGCGACGGCGATCTCGTCCTCGATGACGGTGCCGTCGGTGAGGGTGATGACCACCCGGCCGCCGAAGGCCTTCTCGTTCGGGTCCTCGGAGTGGTAGCGGCGCGTCCACTCGGCATCCTCGGCGGTGCTCACCTTGTGCCACAGCGCGACGGTGTCCTCGCGGCGTGCACGCTCGGGGGCGTAGGAGTCGCACGTGGTGCCAGCCGCCGTCCTGCAGCGCGACCGCGAAGATGTACGGGATCGAGTGGTCCAGCGTCTCGCGGGAGGCCGTCGGATCGTACTTCTGCGGGTCGTTCGCGCCCGAGCCGATCACGTAGTGCGTGTGGTGCGAGGTGTGCAGCACGATCGACTCGACGTTCGCCGGGTCAGCGGCTGCAGGGTGCTCGCCGTGGAGCTTGCGGGCGAGGTCGATCCAGGCCTGCGCCTGGTACTCGGCCGAGTGCTCCTTCGTGTACGAGTCCAGGATGCCGCGCTTGGGCTCGCCCGCGCCGGGAAGCGGCACGTCGTACGAGGCATCCGGCCCGTCGAGCATCCAGGCGATGACGCCGTCCTCGCCTTCGTAGATCGGGCTCGGGGAGGTCTCGCCGCGCATCGCGCGGTCGACGGCCTCGACCGCGAGCTTGCCCGCGAACGCCGGCGCGTGCGCCTTCCAGGTCGAGATCTCGCCCTTGCGCGACTGGCGTGTGGCCGTCGTGGTGTGCAGCGCCTGGCCGACGGCCTGGTAGATCGTCTCGACGTCGAGGCCGAGGAGGGTGCCGATGCCGGCGGCGGCCGACGGGCCGAGGTGGGCGACGTGGTCGATCTTGTGCTTGTGCAGGCAGATGGCCCGCACCAGGTCGATCTGGATCTCGTACCCGGTCGCGAGTGCGCGCACGAGCGCCGCGCCGTCGGAGCCGACGTGCTGGGCGACGGCGAGGATCGGCGGGATGTTGTCGCCGGGGTGCGAGTAGTCCGCCGCCAGGAAGGTGTCGTGGTAGTCGAGCTCGCGCACGGCGACGCCGTTCGCCCACGCCGCCCACTCGGGCGAGGTGCGGCGTTCGAGCGCGCAGCCGAAGATCGTCGCGCCCTGGCCGCCGACGGACACGGCGTGGTCGAGGGCCTGCTGACGCGCCGCGCTCACCGGAGCAGCGGGTGAGGGATGCCGCGGCCACCGCCGCGTTGTCGATGACGCGGTTGATGATCATGTCGGCCACATCGGACTCGACCTCGACGGGATCGGCGGCGACCTCGGCGATGTGCCAGGCGAGCTGCCCTTCGCGGGCGAGGTTCTCGTCGCTGCGGTGGACGCGGAGGTGGTGGATGACGGTCATGATCGTCCTTAGCTCAGGGATTCGAGGATGTTGGTGAGCGCGTTGTGCAGGTGCACGTGCGTGGCGTGCGCCGCCAGGTCGGCGTCGCGCGCGGCGATCGCCGAGGCGATCAGGCGGTGCTCGGCGACGGATGCCGCGAGCCGGTCGGGGTTGTCGCGGGCGAGCCGGCGCACGCGCACGAGGTGCGTGCGAATGGTCCGGAGGGCGGCGGTGAGGTAGTCGTTGGACACCGAGGCGTCGAGCGGCCCGTCGAAGCGACGGATGAGCGCGTAGTAGGCGTCGAGGCCGTCCCGGCCGAGCAGGTCGACGGCCGCGAACTCGCTCGCGATCTCGCCGAAGGCGGCGGCATCCCCCCGCTCCGCGGCGAGGCGGGCAGCGGACTCCTCGAGCGCGCGACGCAGCTCGAAGATCTCACGGATGTCGTCGGCGTCGATCGCCGTGACGACCGTGACGCGCGGCGACTGCTGTGCGACGAGACCGTCGGCAGCGAGACGTCCCAGCGCTTCGCGCAGCGGCGTGCGGCTGACACCGAGGCGGGCGGCCTGCTCGACTTCGCCGAGGACGGTGCCCGGGCGCAGCGCGCCGTCCTGGATCTCGTCGAGGAGGGTGCGGTATGCGCGGTCGCTTGCTCTCATACTCCGTTCACCTCTTCCCCTGCGACAGCCATTGTATACATACTGGGCTCTTCTCATGACGGAGGACCGCCTATGCCGAGGATTCGTATACACTGACGATCTTTCTGATGCACAATATTCACAAAACTGTGAAATGGGCGTAGCCTCGGCCGCATGACCAGTGTCATCCGCACCCGCGCCCTCACGAAGCACTACGGACGGGTCCATGCCCTGGACGGGCTCGACCTCGACCGTCGAGGAGGGGCAGGTCCACGGCTTCCTCGGGCCCAACGGGGCCGGCAAGTCGACCGCGATCCGAGTGCTGCTCGGTCTCGCGAGGGCGACCGGCGGCGAGGCATCCGTCTTCGGAGCCGACCCGTGGCGCGAGGCCGTCGCGCTCCACCGCCGGATCGCCTACGTGCCCGGGCGATGTCAGCGTGTGGCCGAACCTCTCCGGGGGCGAGGCCATCGACCTCTGGCGCGGCTGCGCGGCGCAACCGTGCGCGGGTCGGAGTACCGCGGCGAGCGCGAGCGACTCAGCGAGGCCTTCCAGTTCGACCCTCGCAAGAAGGGCCGCGCCTATTCGAAGGGCAACCGGCAGAAGGTCGCGCTGATCGCCGCCTTCGCCGTTCCCGCCGACCTGTACATCCTCGACGAGCCGACGAGCGGGCTCGACCCGCTCATGGAGGTCATGTTCCGCCGCGAGATCTCGCGCGTCCGTGCCGCCGGCGCCACCGTGCTGCTGTCGAGCCACATCCTGTCCGAAGTCGAGCAGCTGTGCGACCGGGTGTCGATCATCCGGGCCGGCCGGATCGTCGAGTCCGGCACGCTCGACGAGCTGCGCCATCTCACGCGCACCGAGATCTCGTTCGAAGGGACGGATGCCGCGGCCGCAGCCGGCATCGCCGGAGCCCACGATCCGGTGCTCGAGGACAGCCGCATCCGGTTCACGGTCGACAGCGACGCGGTGGCCGGCATGCTGCCCGAGCTCGCCCGGCGCGACGTGGCCGGACTGCGGATCAATCCGCCGTCGCTCGAGGAGCTGTTCCTGCGTCACTACGGCGACGAGCTCGCCAACGGCGCACCGAGAGGGCCGCACCCGGAGTCCCCCACCGGGACGAAGGACGAGGAACTCGAAGGCTCCCGATGAACGGGTTCGGCGCGCTGCTCGGACTGCGCCTGCGGCGCGACGCCGTGCAGCTGACGATCTGGACGCTCGGCATGCTGCTTCTCGCCTACGGGTCGGGCGTGGGCGTGACCGAGAACTTCGCGACGCTCCAGGAGCGGACCTCGCTGCTCGCCCTCGCGATCGCCAACCCCGTGATCCTGCTGTTCCGCGGCCTGCCGTCCGGGCCGGACGAGGGCGCCTTCATCGTGTTCCTGTCGTGCCGTTCCTCGCGATGCTGGCCGCATTCATGGCGTCCTTCCTCGCCGTGCGCCACACGAGGACGGAAGAGGAGTCCGGGCGGGCGGAGCAGGTCGCGGCGACGCGCGCGGGCCGATGGATGCCGGTCGCGGCGACCCTCGTCCACGGCGTCCTGGCGTGCGTGCTGCTCGGCGCAGCCGGGGCGTCCGCGCTCGTCCTCAGCGGTCTCGGACTTGCCGGAAGCCTGATCACGGGCGCGGCGATCGCTGCCGTCGGCGTTGTCTTCCTCTCAGTGGCGCTGCTGTCTGCGCAGCTGTTCTTCAGCGCCCGTGCGGCCAACTCGCTGACCGTGGCGCTGATCGTCGGATCGTTCCTCCTCGGCGGAATCGGCAATGCCCTCGGGACACCGGACGACACCCTCACCCGCATGACGAGCAGCGGCCTGGGGTGGGTGTCGCCTTTCGTGTGGGCCGAGAACAGCCGCCCGTTCGCGGACGACGACATCCGCCCGCTGGTGCTCGCGCTGGCCGTGTCCGCCGCGCTGGTGGCCGTCTCCCTCGCACTGCAGGCTGCGCGCGACGTCGGGTCTGGAATGCTCGCCGCGCGCGCGGCGCGAGCGGAGGCTTCGGCGCTCCTCTCCGGCCCGGTCGGATTGGTGTGGCGGCTGAGTGCCGGCTCACTCGCCGCCTGGGCCGTCGGCGCCGCGATCATCGGCCTGCTGTCGACCTCGCTCGCCTCGGTCGTCCAGGAGGTGGCGTCCGACAACCCCGCCGTGCAGGCGATCCTGCAGCAGCTGGCAGCCGAGGGCTCGATGGATCAAGGTCTCATCGTCACGTTCTTCGTCATGGTCGGCGTTCTGGCGGCGTGCTTCGGCGTGCAGACCGTCCAGCGCGCGCGTCAGGAAGAGACTCACGGCACCGCCGAGGCGACGCTGGCGACCCCCGTCGGACGGGCGCGCCTGGCTGGGTGCGTTCCTGGTGGTCGCGCTCGTGGGCATCGCGATCATCGTGGCGGCTGCGACCGCTGCGGCGGCGGTGGCCCTCGCCGCGACCGGCGGCGACTCCGTCGCTCGCCGCCGATGCACTCGTCGTCGGCGCCGGCCAGGGCATCGCCGCCATGGTCTTCACGGTGGTCACCGCGATCGTCTTCACTCTCGCACCGCGGTTGACGATCGGGTTCGGCTGGGGGCTCGTCGTGGTCGCTGCCTGCCTTGCACTGTTCGGCACGATCTTCGGGCTCGACGACACCGTCGTCGCGCTCTCGCCCTTCGCCGCTGTGCCGGTTCCCGAGGGGAGCGGCATCGACGGCAACGGCGTCGGCTGGCTGATCCTCGTCGCGGCGGCCGGAACGGCGGCAGCCCTCGTCCTCATGCGGCGACGCGAGCTCGTACCGGCAGGATGAGACGAAAGGGAGGCGCGATGACGGACGAGTATCCGGGCGTGGGAGCCGCTGAGCAAGCCGCCGCGCTTCTCGCGGCCGCAGGGATGGCGCGCATGCCGGCGCGCGTGATGATGGCACTCGTCGGCTCGCCCGACGACGGGTACACCGCCGCGGAACTCGCCCAACGGCTCGGGGTCTCCGCGGCGGCGGTGTCCGGCGCCGTGCGCTACCTCGTGACCATGCGCCTGATCCAGCGCCTCTCCCGGGCGGGCGACCGTCGTGACCGGTACGACCTCACCGATGACGCGTGGTCGGGCATGATCACATCCAACGCACCGCTGTACGCCGCACTCGCCGCGCACATGGATCAGATCGCCGATGAGAACGCGGACGCGCCGATCTCCGTCGCACGAGCGCGGGAGATCGCCGACTTCCTGCGATTCCTCACCGAGCGGATGCCGCAGCTCGTCGACGAGTGGCGGGCAGAGCGCGACTGATGCCCGGCCCGGCCGAGTTCATCTGTGCGAAGTCGTCCTTCGGCGCGTGCCCGCCGTCGACTTCGCACAGATGAGTTGCGGCGAGCGGATGCCGTGGCTTGGCGACGCATGGAGGGCAGAGCGCGAGCCGGGGTCGCGGCCCGGGTAGCCTTGCCCGAGTGACCGACCGCTACATCGTTGCCACCGACGGCGCCTGCAAGGGCAAT
The DNA here is from genome assembly GCA_963754635.1 of uncultured Actinomycetota bacterium. Lineage (GTDB taxonomy): Bacteria > Actinomycetota > Actinomycetes > Actinomycetales > Microbacteriaceae > Microbacterium. The sequence goes on from CAVWGM010000004.1 coordinate 210,701, forward strand.
CCCGGACCGGCCGGATGGGCCTGGGTCGGCGAGGACGGCCACTGGGCCGCCGGTTCGATCCCCGCCGGCACGAACAACATCGGCGAGCTCATGGGGCTGCTCAAAGCCATCGAGGACCACCCCGACGTCGAGCACCTCGTCGTGCAGGCCGACTCGAAGTACGCGATCGACACGTACGCGAAGTGGATGGACGGTCACCGCCGCCGCGGCTGGAAGACCTCGACCGGCGCCCCGACGAAGAACATCGACCTGCTCGAGCAGCTGATCGTCGCCCGCGACGCGCGGCGGGCCGTGGGGCTTCCCGACGTCGAGCTGGAGCACGTGCGCGGTCATTCCGGCCACATCCTCAACGCGTGGGCCGACGAGCGGGCCGTGCGTGCCTCAGAGCACGCGGCGAAGGGCGTCGCGAGCGCGTGGTCGTCCCTCGGCGGCAAGGAGCCGCTCGACGTCTCGTCCGCCCCGAAGAACGGCCGCTGACCGTCAGACCTCCCCGGCCTGGCGCGGCTCACGCCCCGGCTTCGGCCAAGTGCTCCTCGAGCGCGTCGACGGCCGGGCGCTGACCCTTCACGAGCCTCTCGCGGGCCTCGGGCAGCGGCATCCACTCGACCTTGTCGACCTCGGGAAAGGACGCCGTCCTGCCGGATCGCGGTGGCCACTCCAGCTCGAACTCACCGAACTCGAGATCGTCGAGCGACAGCCCGGCGCCGTCGGCCACGAACACCGTCACCCGCTTACCCGACGAGTAGGCGAAGGTGCCGAGCTCCGCGAACGCGACGTCCGGCGCATCGATGCCGAGCTCCTCGCGGAACTCCCGGCGCGCGGCATCCAGCGCGGACTCCTCGCCCTCGATGAACTCGCCCTTCGGGATCGACCAGGCGCCGGCATCCTTGGCCGCCCAGTACGGCCCGCCCATGTGCGCGATCAGCACTTCGGGGTCTGGACCGAGCCGGTACAGCAGGATGCCGGCGCTCGTGGTCGCCACGGCGGGTCAGACCACGCGGGTCTTCGGCGAGACCGTGTAGGTGTCTTCGGGGTCGTCGTTGACGCGACGCCGCTCAGCGCCGTGTCGATCGCGGCCATCGTGTCGGCGTCGAGCATGACGCCCGAGGCCTTCACGGTGTCGGCGAGCTGCTCCGGACGCGAAGCCCCCACCAGCGCGGCGGCGACGTTCGGGTTCTGCAGCACCCACGCGATCGCCAGCTGCGGCATCGTCAGGCCGGCCTCGTCGGCGATCGGCTTGAGCCGCTGCACGGCCTCGAGCACGTCGTCGCGCAGGAAGCTCTTGATGAAGTCGGCGCCGCTCTTCTCGTCGGTGGCGCGCGAGCCCTCGGGCACGGGCTGGCCGGGCAGGTACTTGCCGCTGAGCACGCCCTGCGCCATCGGCGACCAGACGATCTGCGAGATGCCGAGCTCTTCGGAGGCGGGCACGACCTTGCCCTCGATCACTCGCCACAGCATCGAGTACTGCGGCTGGTTCGAGATGAGCTGGAAGCCGAGCTCTTGGCCAGGGCGCGGCCTTCGCGCAGCTGCTCGGCCGTCCACTCCGAGACGCCGATGTAGAGCGCCTTGCCCTGGCGGACGACGTCGGCGAACGCCTGGAAGGTCTCTTCGATCGGGCGTCTCGTAGTCGTAGCGGTGCGCCTGGTACAGGTCGACGTAGTCGGTGCCGAGGCGCTGCAGCGACCCGTTGATCGACTCCATGATGTGCTTGCGGCTGAGAGCCCGGTGTCGTTCGGGCCCTTGGGTCCGGTCGGCCAGTAGACCTTCGTGAAGATCTCGAGCGACTCGCGGCGCTGCCCGGCGAGGGCCTTGCCGAGCACGGTCTCGGCGTCGGTGTTCGCGTAGACGTCTGCGGTGTCGAAGGTCGTGATGCCGGCATCCAGTGCGGCGTGCACCGTCGCGATCGCCGCCGAGTCGTCGACCTGCGAGCCGTGGGTCACCCAGTTGCCGTAGGTGATCTCCGAGATCTTGAGTCCGCTGTTGCCGAGGTATCGATAATTGACCATCCTTCAACGCTAGCGGCGCGGAACGGATGCCGGGCGGTCCGGTGCTCAGGTCCTCGAGCGGAGTGACCGCGGCGACGGCTTCGTCGTCCTCGGTCGCGACGAGCTGCCCGCAGGCGCCGTCGATCTCCTTGCCGCGGGTGTCGCGCAGCGTGGTCGGGATGCCGGCGTCGTTGAGCCGGCGCACGAACTCGTTCTGCACGGGCACCTCGGACGCGGTCCAGATCGAGCCCGGCGTCGGGTTCAGCGGAATCGGGTTCACGTGCACCCAGCCGCGGCCGCGGGCGTTGAGCTTCTCGGCGAGGAGGTCCGCGCGCCAGGCGTGGTCGTTCATGTCCTTGATGAGCGCGTACTCGATCGAGACGCGGCGCCCGGTCTTGTCGAAGTAGTCGCGCGCCGCGTCGAGGGCCTCGTCGACCTTCCAGCGCGAGTTGACCGGGATGAGCTCGTCGCGCAGCTTGTCGTCGGGGGCGTGCAGCGAGAGCGCGAAGGTGACCGGGATGTCCTCGTTCGCGAGCTTGGTGATGGCGGGCACGAGGCCCACGGTCGAGACCGTGATGCCGCGGGCGCTCATGCCCAGACCGTGCTCCTTGTCGGTCATCACGCGGACGGCCTGCATGACGCGGGCGTAGTTGGCCAGCGGCTCGCCCATGCCCATGAACACGATGTTCGAGACCCGGTCGGCGGAGTGGTCGTCGCTGCTTCTTGCCGCCGAGGCCGCCGTCGGCGATCAGGCGGTTCGCGCGGACGATCTGCTCGACGATCTCGGCCGCCGACATGTTGCGGGTGAGGCCGGCCTGGCCGGTCGCGCAGAACGGGCAGTTCATGCCGCACCCGGCCTGCGACGACACGCACAGCGTGATGCGGCCGGGGTAGCGCATGAGCACGGACTCGACGAGGGCGCCGTCGTGCAGCTTCCAGAGGAACTTGATGGTGTCGCCGCGGTCGGTCTCGAGGCGCCGCACCTCGGTGAGCAGCGGCGGCAGCATGCCGTGGACGAACTCGTCGCGACCGCCGGCCGGAAGGTCGGTCATCTCGGCGGGGTCGTGGGTCCAGTGCTGGAAGTAGTGCTTCTCGAGCTGCTTGGCCCGGAACCCCGGCAGTCCGAGCTCCTTGACCTTCTCGACGCGCTCTGCTCCGGGGTCAGGTCGGCGAGGTGCACCGGCGGCTTGCCGCGCTTCGGGCTGGCGAACTGCAGCAGCGGCCGGCCTTCGGCATCCTTCTTCTGCGACCAGCCCTCGGTCGCCGGACGCACCTGTCGGGGCTTCGTGGCGCGCACGGGAGGCTGGGTGGTCATGGATTCGAGAGTAGGGGACGCGCCTGAGCGGATGCCCGAGGACTAGCGTGAACGTGTGGCACACGCGATGGAGCGGTGATGGATGCCGCAGAGCGGGCAGAACTGGGCGAACTGCGTCGACGCGCCTTCGGGCCGACGCCCGACATCGATGCGGACGAGGTCTCGCTCGCGCGCCTGATCGAGCTCGAGGAGCTGGCTCTGCACGCGCACGAGCAACCGGCGGCACCTGCCCCGGCCGTACCGGAGGCCGACCCCGCTGTGGCCGATGCCTCGCGGTCCCCCGAACCGCCGGCGGAAGCGGCGTCGACCCCGTCCGCAACCCTCTCCCCCGCCCCGTCTCCTCCGCCCGGCAGGAGACGCGCGCGCGGCCTGCTCGTCGCGACCGGCGGGCTCGTCGTCGGCATCACCGCGGCGACGGTCGTCGGCGGCTGGATCGCCGCCCCCGGCGACGGCGGACCCGAGGGAACCCCGACCGCGCTCGCGGAGGCCAGTCCGCCGCCCTACGAGGGCCGGGAGCAGTTCTCGTTCGCACGCGACTCGGATGCGGTCGAGGTCCTGCGCGTTCCGCTGGGTGGGTACTTCGGACAGTCCATCGACATGCCGGCTGACGAGTACGTGCCGGATTTCCCCACGAGCGGAGTGGTGGACTGGGCGTCGCCGCTCGGCGAGTACTACGGCTGGGACCTGTGGATCGCCGGGGCGGAGGGCATGATCCAGGGCGAGCACTGCCTGCTGATCGAGCAGGGGTCGGAGCGTCGCGCCCGATGCGTCCCGGCCGCCCTGCGCCCGCACGCCGCCCTCATCGTCGCCGTGCCGTTCGCCGACATCATGCCCGAGGAACGTCCGACCGAGCTCGATGACGGCGAGCGCCTCGGGTTCTGGTGGGGGGAGGATGACGCCATCGTGGTGCTCGTGGGAGACGACCCCGCGCTCTGAGTCCGCCGGCGCTATCGTGTGCACGTGGTCCCCCTCGACAACCTCCTCGCGTTCACGCTCGCAGCCGTGGTCCTCATCATCATCCCGGGGCCGAGCGTGCTCTTCACGATCGGGCGCGCTCTCGCGCTCGGGCGCATCGGCGGACTGCTCAGCGTGCTCGGCAACGCCCTGGGCCTGCTGCCCGTGATCGGCCTGGTCGCGCTCGGGGTCGGTGGCCTCGTGGCGCAGTCCGTCGTCCTGTTCACGATCGTGAAGGTCGCCGGTGCGGGCTATCTTGTCTATCTCGGCATCCAGGCGATCCGGCATCGCTATCGCGCGGCCGCGGAAGCGGGCGGCGGCGTGGTGCCGCGCTCGGCCTGGCGCCAGCTCGGCGAGGGCTTCGTGGTGGGAATCACCAATCCCAAGACCATCGCCTTCTTCGTGGCCGTCCTCCCCCAGTTCGTGGATCTGTCCGCCGGCGCCGTGCCGCTCCAGATGATCCAGCTCGGCCTCGTCTTCTTCGCGATCGCCCTCATCTCGGACGGCGCCTGGGCGCTGGCCGCCGCCGGTGCGCGCACGTGGTTCGGCAGATCGCCGAAGCGCATCGCGACGCTCTCCGGGATCGGCGGCGGGCTCATGATCGGGCTGGGCGGGCTGCTGCTGTTCACCGGCAACGAGCACTGACCCTCAGCCGGGCGGAGCGATGCCGCCGCCCTCCCCGCGCCGGTCAGCCGAGGAAGATGTCGGGGAAGAGCTGGTCGTCGGGGGTCCCCGGCACCGCCGCGTAGCCCGAGAAGTCGGTCACGCCGGCCTCGGTCAGCACCTCTTCGACGATGAGCGTCTGGCCGGTGTAGTCGGCGGCGGGCTTGAGGAACACCTCGTAGGCGGCATCCGCGTACATCTCCGGCGTGCGGCTGACCTTCATCATCGCGTCGCCACCGAGCGCGAACTGCACGGCGGCGGTCGCGATCGTCGTCGCCGGCCAGAGCGTGTTGGCCGCGATGCCCAGCTTGGCGAACTCGGCCGCCATGCCGAGCGTCGCCATCGTCATGCCGTACTTGGCCATCGTGTAGCCGGTGTGGGCTCCGAGCCACTTGGGCGCGAGGTTCAGCGGCGGCGACAACGACAGGATGTGCGGGATTGCTCGGCGTCCTTGAGGATCGGTGCCGCCGCACGCGAGAGCATGAAGGTGCCGCGGACGTTGACGTCCTGCATCAGGTCGTACTTCTTCGCCGGCAGGTCGAGCGAGCGAGACAGGTCGATGACGCTGGCGTTGTTGAGGACGATGTCGATGCCGCCGAACTCGCCCTGGGTCTTCAGCACCGCCTCGGTGACGTCGTCGTCGTTGCGGACGTCCCCGACGATCGGCAGCGCCTGGCCGCCGGCGGCGCGGATCTGCTCCGCCGCCGAGTGCACCGTGCCTTCCAGCTTCGGATGGGGCGAGTCGGTCTTGGCGAGCAGCGCGATGTTGGCGCCGTCGCGCGCGGCTCGCAGCGCGATCGCGAGACCGATGCCTCGGCTGCCGCCGGACATCAGGATCGTCTTGCCGGCGAGGCTGCGCTCGGAGCCGGTCGAGGTGCTCATGAGTTCTCCTTGGCGTGCGTCAGCGAGCCGGGGGTCTGGGGCGGAGCCCCAGTGGGGGGCTGCTTGCGTGCGGCGGCGGCGAATGCGGCGACCCGCGCCTGCGACTCGTCGGTGGCGAAGCGCGCGCCGATGGAGGCCGCTTCGTCGTCGAGGTTCTCGGTGAAGGTGCGATCGGCGCCCTGACGCACGAGCCGCTTGGCGTGGCCGAACGCCGCGGTCGCGTTCGCGAGCCAGAAGCCGGCGATGGCCTCGGCGCGGGCCGCGACCTCGGCCATCGGCAGCACCTCGGCGACCAGGCCCCACTCGAGCGCCTCGGCGGCCGAGAGCGTGCGGTCCTGCAGCAGCAGCTGCAGCGCCCGGCGCTGGCCGATCGCGGCCGGCAGCAGCGTCGAGACGCCGAGGTCGGGGGTGAGGCCGATGTTGGCGTACTTGCTGACGAACTTCGCCGAGTCCGCGGCGACGATGTAGTCGGCCGTCAGCATGAGTCCGAGGCCCCCGCCGGCGACGGCGCCCTGCACAGCGGCGACGATCGGCTTGTCCGACAGCGCGAACGTGCGGATGCCCTCGTGGATGACGTGCGCGGCTGCCGTGACATCCGCGCCGGAGGCTCCCGAGGTCGCCATCGCGACGACATCGCCGCCGGCGCAGAAGGCCGGGCCTGCGGCATCCAGGATCACGGCCCCGACCGACGGATCGCTCGTGACCTCGCGGGCGATGTCGCGCCAGCGCGCACCCATCTCGAAGTCCATGGCGTTGAGATACGCGGGACGGTTGAAGGTCACGCGGGCGAGGCCCGCCGCGACGTGGAGGAGGATCGAGTCGCTCATGTGAGTCCTTACTTCGGTGCCATGCGGATCGCGCCGTCGAGACGGATCGTCTCGCCGTTGAGGTAGCCGTTGTCGACGATCGCCATCACCAGGCGCGCGTACTCGTCGGGCTTGCCGAGGCGCTGCGGGTGCGGCACCTGCTGACCCAGCGAGTCCTGCGCGGCCTGCGGCAGTCCCATCAGCATGGGCGTCTCCATGATCCCCGGAGCGATCGTCAGGACCCGGATGCCGAAGCGTGCGAGTTCGCGCGCGATCGGGAGCGTCATCGCGTGCACGCCGCCCTTGCTCGCCGCGTACGCGGGCTGGCCGATCTGGCCGTCGAAGGCAGCGACGCTCGCCGTGTTCACGATGACCCCGCGGTCGCCGTCGGCCGTGGTGTCGGCGCGGGCCATGACGGCCGAGGCCTGCGCGATGACGTTGTAGGTGCCGATGAGGTTGACGCGGATGATCTTCTCGAAGCCGGCAAGCGGAGTGGGCTCGCCCTCGCGGTCGAGCACCTTGGCCGGCGGGGCGATGCCGGCGCAGTTGACGACCACCCGCAGCGGCCCGGCCGCGATGGCCATGTCGACGGCGGCTGCGACCTGCTGGGGATCGGTGACGTCGGCGGCGGCGAAGGTGCCGCCGAGCTCGGCCGCGATGTCGGCGCCCGCTGAGCCCGGGAGGTCGACGATCGTGACGGCGGCCCCGGCGGCGCTGAGGCGTCGCGCCGTGGCCAGTCCGAGTCCGCTCGCTCCGCCGGTGACGAGCGCCGAGGTGTCGGTGAGGTCCATGTGCTCTCCTTCGAACCAAGACATTGCATCCCACCATAGGCGGGACTCAGTCTCACGTCGAAACCGCGACCGCCCCGTGGGTGCCAGGACCCAGGCTAGACGCTGCCCCGCCCGGTGACACGGCGTCGCGCGCGGTGTTGGATGGGGGACATGACCGAGCACGCCGGCATCACCGGAACCGTCACCGACATCGACGGAGCGCCGAACCTGGTGCTGACACGGACGTTCGCCGCTCCCGCGGCCGAAGTATGGCGAGAGCTCACCGAGTCCGACCGCCTGGAGCGCTGGATCGGGAGCTGGGAGGGAGACCCCCGGAGCGGGCGCGTCGTGTTCTTCATGACCGCCGAGGGCGAGGAGCCGATCCCTGAGGAGTACACGATCCTCGAGTGCGACCCGCCCCGCCGCTTCGCCGGCGACACGTCGGCCGGCACCGGCTCGTGGCACCTGTGGTTCGAGCTGATCGACAAGGGCGAAGCGACGCTGCTCGTGTTCGGGCAGCGGCTCAACCCGGGCGAGGACGTCGGGTCGATCGGACCCGGGTGGGAGTACTACCTCGACCGGCTCATCGCCGTTCACAAGGGACGGGATGCCGGGACCGTCGCATGGGACCGCTACTACCCCGCGATGCAGGCGGCCTATCAGTCGCTGGTCGCCGCCGGCTGAGCACAGCCGATTCTCACTCCGGGCCGAGGATGAAGTTCCAGGTGCCCGCGGCGACGGCGGCGGCGGTCGCGATGAGCGCGATGGCGAGCCCGACGCCCATGAGCGCCCACTCGGCTGCGCCGAAGCGAGACTCACGCGCCCACGTGCGCCGGCCGGGCGCCCCGAAACCGCGGGCCTCCATCGCGGTGGCGAGCTTGGACCCACGCCGGATCGAGAGCACCAGCAGCGCGAAGGCCATGCCGAGGAAGCGCCGCAGGCGGCCGCGGTCCGCAACGCCCCGTGCGCGGCGGGCGAGCTCGAGCGCCCGCCAGTCATCGAGGAACAGGCCGACCATGCGCAGTCCGGCGAGTGCCCCGAGCACGAAACGCGACGGCAGCCGGACGATCTGCGCGAGGCCGTCGGCGAGATCCGTCGGATCGACGGTCGCGAAGAGCACGACCGAGGGCAGCGCGATCGCGAGCACCCGGAGGGTGGTGGCGAGTGCGAGGAGCAGCGACCCGTCGCTGACCGTGACGAAGAGCCACTGCACGTAGACCTCGCCGCTCGTGCGCCCATAGAGCGCGATCGTCAGCCCGGTGAGGGGCGCGAGCGCCCAGACGATCCAGGTGCGCGCCCAGAACTCCCGCCATCCGAGTCCCGCGAGGGGCATGAGCATGAGCTCGAGCACGAGGGCGACGGTCGCCGAGACGACGTCGAGAGTGAGCACGAGAGGGATCGTGATGGCCGCTGCGGCGCCGAGCTTCGCGACGGGATTGACCCGCGACATCCGTCCCGTGCGCGCGTGCGCGTCGAGGAGCGTCATGGCGCCCCCAGCTCGTACCGCTCGGCGTGCAGCGCCTCGACGACATCGAGGTCGTGCGTGATCGCGACGATGGCGGAACCTTCGTCGCGCAGCCGGGCGAGCAGCGCGACGAGCTCGGCCCACGTCCGGGCATCCTGACCGAAGGTCGGCTCGTCGAGCACCAGCACGCGGGGCGCCGTCGCCAGGGCTGCAGCCACCGTGAGCCGGCGCTTCTCACCGCCGGACAGCGTGAACGGATTCGCCTCTGCCAGCGGCGCGAGACGCAGACGCTCGAGCAGCTCGTCGATGCGCGACGCCGTCTCAGCCTCGGGCAGACCGAGGGCCCGCGGCCCGACCTCGAGTTCGCCGCGCACCGTCTTGGCGAGCAGCTGATGCTCGGGATCCTGGAACACCGTGCCGATGCGCGTGAGCAGCTGTCGCGACTTCCACCGGATCGGCGTGGGCCCGGCACCTTCGGCGAGCGCGGGCCGGGCGATGAGCGAACCGGATGCCGGAGCCAGCAGCCCCGCGAGCGTCAGCCCGAGCGTCGACTTGCCCGCTCCGTTGGGGCCGGTGACGGCAAGGGCCGCACCGGCATGCACGTCGAGGTCGATTCCGGAGGCGACGGGATGCCCGGCCGTGCGCTGCACCGCGAGCCCGCGGGCCGAGCAGCAGCGTCTCGCCGGGAGCTCGCAGCGGCGCCGGGGGATGGGCGGGCGGGATGCCGGGCACCCACACGCCGCGCGCCGCGAGATCCTCGCCCTCGCGACCGAGCACCTCGTCCGGTGCGCCGTCGGCGATTACGCCGCCGTCGCCGAGCACGATCACCCGTGTCACCAGCGGCAGCCACACGTCGACCCGGTGCTCGACCACCACGAGCGTCGCGGGATGCCGGTCGAGCAGCCGTGCGACGGCGTCGCGCACCTCTGCCACGCCCCGGGGATCGAGGTTGGCGGTGGGTTCGTCGAGCAGGACCAGCCCGGGTCGCATGGCGACGAGGCCGGCCAGGGCGAGCCGCTGCTTCTGGCCGCCCGACAGCGCCTTCGTCGGGCGGTCGAGCGGCACGTCCAGACCGACCGCGTCGAGCGCTTCGGCGACGCGCGGCCAGATCTGCTCGCGCGGGATGCCGAGGTTCTCGCAGCCGAAGGCGACATCGTCGCCGACTCGCGCGAGGATGACCTGCGCGTCGGGGTCCTGCAGGACGAGTCCCGCCCGCCCTCGCGCCCGGCCGGCGGGCACGCCGTCGATCAGCAGAGCGCCCGACTGCTCGCCCTCCTCTTCGCCGCCGAGAACGCCGGCGAGCCCGTGGAGGAGCGTCGACTTGCCCGACCCCGAGGCGCCCAGCAGCAGCACCCGTTCTCCGGGCTCGATGCGGAACGCGGCATCCCGGATCGCCCACGCGTGACGCGACGCGTGACGCCAGCCCCATCCCGCCGCCTCGACGGCGGCGGGGCGGGGTGTCGGGCCTGTCACGTGCCTAGACGCGTGCGCGGGCGGCGCGACCCGAGGCGAACCGGTCGAGCGCACCGGTCGCCGCCAGTCCTCGCGCCAGGAGCCACGACAGGGCACCCGCGATGACGGCTCCCGAGATCGAGGTGCTGATCAGGTAGACGACCACGAACGAGAGGTCCGCGCCGGCATACCAGAGCAGGAGGTTGTTGATGCCTCCGGCGAGCGCGGCGCCGATTCCCGCGAGGATCGCGACCGGGAGGGACCAGCGGCGGTAGAAGAACAGCAGGAAGATCAGCTCGGCGCCGAGGCCCTGGACGAACCCGGCCTCGAGCGTGAGGAACGCTCCCCAGGTGTTGCCGACGAGGGTCAGCGCCGAGACGCCGGCCGCGACGACCTCGGTGAACAGGGCGGCGCCGGGCTTGCGGATGATCAGCGCACCCAGCACGCCGGCGAAGAGCCAGGGACCGTCGAGCAGGCCCTGCAGTCCCGGCAGGAGCGGCTCGAGCAGCGCGCTCGGACCGCGGTAGGCGATGTTCCACAGCAGGAACACGAGGCCGGACGCGACGCCGATGACGCTGGCGACGACGATGTCGACGACGCGCCAGCGGAACCGGTTCTCCGGCGGTGCGGCGGGTGGCTGCGTGGACGTTTCGGTGGACGCGGACGCGTGCATTTCGTTCTCCTCCCTGCGCCGGCATGATCCGGATCAGGTTCGACGGTCGAAGCGTGGATCGCTCCCTCTCAGCCCGGCTCACCGGACTCCCGTGGTTCTGCCGACGAGTATACGGCGCTTCGGGAGGTATCTTGAGCGGGTGACTCTGGATGAACCCCCTGCTCCGACGCGCCGTGCGCGCCGGGCGCAGACGGGCGCATCCCAGATCGTCGACGAGAGCGCGGCGAGTCGCGAGAGCGTCCTCACGCTCGAACCCGAGACCGCTGCTCCGAGCACCTCGCCGGGCTCGCTCACCTCCGCGCCGACGCCGACGCCGACGTCGGCCGCGACGACGCCCAGCCTCACGCCGCTCGGCCGGTTCGCGGGCCCGCGCGCCACCGCGGCCGCCGCCGGAAAGGGGCACGTCGCGCTCGGCTGGGTGGACGAGAGGGTGCTCTTCCGGCCCGGCGCTCCGGCCGACCTCGCCGCGGCGTCCACCGCGTACATCCCGGTCGGGACCGACCTGCTCGCCGATCCCCCGCGCCGCTCGCCGCTGCGGGCAGGGGTCGTCGTGCCGATACTCGTCATCGCCGGGCTCGTCGGCGCCTACGCCGGCACCACCGTGCTGTGGCCGCTGCACGCGGTAGCGCCCACGGTGGCGGCCGTACAGGTGCAGCCGGTCGCCGCGCCGGCGGCCGCCCTGCCCTGGCCGGCCGAGGGCAGTGCCGCCGTCGCCGTCGACGGTGTGGGCGCGGCCGTCGCCTCGGCAGCAGACCCTGCGTCGATCGCCAGCATCACGAAGCTCGTCACCGCCCTCGTCGTCCTCGACGCGATGCCGCTGGCTCTCGGCGAGCAGGGGCCCGAGTACCGGTTCACCCGCAGCGACTCGACGGCGTACTGGAGCTACCTGCGCAACGGCGAGTCCGCGCTCGACGTCCCCGTCGGCGGCTCCTTGACGCAGTACCAGATGCTCGAGGGCATGCTCATCGGCTCGGCGAACAACTACGCCGACCGCCTCGCGAGCACCCTCTACCCTTCGGACGAGGTGTTCGCCCGCGCGGCGATGAAGTGGCTCACCGCGCACGGCGTCTCGGGCGTCACGATCGTCGAGCCCTCGGGGATCGACCCCGACAACACCGCGACGCCGGAGGCTCTGCTGACCCTGGCCGAGAAGGCGCTCGAGCATCCGGTGATCGCCGAGATCGTCGCCAAGCCCGTGGTCGAGCTTCCCGGAGCCGGCACGGTCAAGAACGGCAATGGTCTGCTCGCAGACCCCGGGGTCCTCGGCCTCAAGACGGGAACCCTGGACTCGTCGAACCTGCTGTCGGCGAAGCAGATCACCGTTGGAGACGTGCCGATCCGGCTGTACGCCTCGGTGCTCGGGCAGCCCGACAACGACGCGCGGCTCGCGGCATCCCGAGCCCTGTACTCGTACCTCGAGCAGGACCTGCAGGTGGAGCCCTCGGTGACGGCGGGCACGCTGGCCGGCACAGTCGAGACGCCGTGGGGCGAGAGCGTGAACGTCGTGGTCGCCGAGGATGCGGGCGTGGTGCTGTGGAACGGCGGCTCCGGCACGGTCACGACAGCCTTCGACCTGGGCGACGCCCGCACCGACGGCGCGAAGGTCGGAGAACTCGAGGTCGACGGTCCGCTGAACGACGCGAGCGTCGATCTGCTGCTCGCGGACGATATCGAGGGTCCGAGCATCTGGTGGCGCCTGACCCATCCGCTCCACCTCTTCGGCCTCACCGACTGAGTTCGGCTCACTTCTGCGCCAGGCGTGCCAGGCGTGTCAGGCGAAGCGAACGGCCTGCTGCAGCCGCGTGCGCGCGTCGAAGACCTCGTTGCCCCCGATCGCCCGGACGCCGCTGATGCCGCGGCGCAGCACGGTCGACAGCGCACCTCGCGACACGACCGCGACCGGCGTGCCGCGCACCTTGCCGATCTCGTCGATGGCCTGCAGCACGTCGTCGTCGGGAAGCACGACGATCGCGCCGCTGAAGCGCACCCCGGCCGCCCGCGCCATGCCCCGCATGTGGGCGACGAGTGAGGCGATCGGCATGCCCGCGACACCCTCGCCGATGAGTTCGCCGCGGCGCAGCCTCACGGGGCCACCGAAGTCCTCCGACAGGAGGCCGTAGAGCCCGCTGGGTCCCAGCACGATGTGGTCGATCTTCCCGTCCGGGTCGGCACCCGTGCCGCGCGCCCTGGCCGGCGCGACGTCGTGCCAGACGGTGTAGCCCATGCCGAGGTCGGCCACGATGCGCGCGGTCTCCTCCTCAGCCAGGGCGTCGGCGAGGAGGCGCCGGAGCTGCTGCGGAGCCGAGCGCACGAGCGCAGGATCGTAGGGGTCGACCACGTCGACCCCTCGACCGGCCCACTCGCGGATGAGGGCGAGATACCGCTCACGCCGCCACCCGCCGGGGTGCCCGTAGGAGCGAGCCCGCGGCCGGGTGTCCGCGCGGGCCGCGGGGGCCCGCCACCCTGACCACTCGGCAGCAGGGACCTCACCGAATCCGTGGCCCCGGTCATAGGCCTCTCGGGCGGCTGCGGTGCCGACCAGTTCCCAGGCCCGCTGCACCTGGATGAACACGGCGGCATCGCCGCCGGTGTCGGGGTGCGTCTGGCGCAGACGCAGACGATAGGCGCGGCGCAGGTCCTCTTCGGACGCGCCGGGTTCCACTCCGAGCACCTCGTACGCAGAGGCGGACAGCGGACTGTCGAACACGCACCCTCCCGGAGTCGCTCGCCGCGCCTGCGGCGGAGTTCAGGCTATGCCACGTCGGCACGGCACCCGGCGCCTGCCGTCAGCTCCACAGCGGCGTCGCAGGCTCGAAGGCGAGAGCGGATGCCGCGACATCGGCCGGCAGGTCCGCCAGGGTCGCCGGCTGCCAGCGCGGCGAGCGGTCTTTGTCGATGACCTGCGCGCGGATGCCCTCCGGCAGGTCGGGCTGGGAGGTCGCGAACCACATCACGAGCCCGTACTCCTGCTCGAGCGCCGCCCGCAGTCCGGACAGTCCGCGCGACCGACGCACAGACGCGAGCGTCACGGCGAGGCCGGTGGGCGACAGCTCGCCGAGCAGATCGGCGGTGGCGGATGCCTCGGGCTCAGGGCGCGCGCGCAGTCGCTCGATGATCTCGAGCACGGTCTCGGCGGAGAACGCGTCGTCGATCCACGGGCGCGCCCGCTCGAGCTTCGGGGGCTCGGGGGTCTCGTCGAACAGCAGCACGAGCTCGGTGGGGCTCGACGGATCTGCCCGTGTCTCGAGCGCTTCACGCAGGTCGCCGAGGTTCTCGGAAGGCACGAGGTAGTCGGCGAACCCGGCGTAGATCGCATCCGAGGCCTCCATGACCGCTCCGGTCAGGCCGAGGTACTCGCCGAGCCGGCCCGGCGCGTGGGCGAGCAGCCATGTTCCGCCCACATCGGGAGTGAAGCCGATGCGCGTCTCGGGCATCGCGAGCTGCGATCGCTCGGTCACCACGCGGATCGCTGCGTGACCGGCGACGCCGATGCCGCCTCCCATGGTCACGCCGTCGGCGAGTGCGACGATCGGCTTCGGATACTCGCTGATGCGGGCGTTGAGGGCGTACTCGGCGCGGAAGAAGGTCGCCGATTCGTCGGCCCGGCCGTCGATCACGCGCTCGGCGAGGCCGCGGACGTCGCCGCCGGCGCACAGCCCCCGCTCACCCGCCCCGTCGAGCACGATGACCTGGACGTCGCTGTCGCCTTCCCAGGCCTCAAGTGCGGTATCGAGCTGGTGGATCATGCCCAGGTCGAGCGCGTTGATCGCCCGGGGGCGGTTGAGGGTGAGTCGTCCGAGCCCGCCCCGGGCATGGACGAGAACGGTGGGATCAGCGGGGTCGGTCACGCTCGCAACGTTACCGGCCGCGTGGCGACGCCCCTTTTCCGCACGCGGCGGCCTCGTTTCCGCAAAGATATGGAAAAAGCTTCCCGACGACGAGAGGGTTCGCATGCCCGATGGACAGGTGCTGGAGTTCTCCGGCGTGACCAAGCGCTTCGGTGCCGTCACCGCGGTGTCCGGTCTCACTGCACGCGTCGAGCCCGGAGTCGTGACCGGATTCCTCGGACCCAACGGCGCCGGCAAGACGACCTCCCTGCGCATTCTTCTCGGGCTCGTCCGGGCCACCGACGGCGCCGCGACGATCGGCGGCGAGCGCTACGCCCAGCTCGCCCGCCCGATGCACAGCGTCGGCGCCGTGCTCGAGGCATCGAGCTTCCACCCCGGACGCACCGGCGCGGCGCACCTGAACGTCTATGCGCAGGCCGGGCGCATCCCGAAGCCCCGAGTCGACGAAGTTCTCGGGCTCGTCGGACTCGCCGATGCCGCCGGACGCAAGGTCGGCGGCTACTCCCTCGGCATGCGACAGCGCCTCGGCCTGGCGTACGCGCTCCTCGGTGACCCCGGGGTCCTGGTGCTGGACGAGCCGACGAACGGCCTCGACCCTGAGGGCATCAAGTGGATCCGCGGGTTCCTCCGCCAGCTCGCTGGTGAAGGGCGCACGGTGTTCGTCTCGTCGCACCTGCTCTCCGAGGTGCAGCAGACCGTCGACTCCCTGCTGATCATCTCGCGCGGTCGCCTCGTCTTCCAGGGCGCCCTCGAGGACCTGGCCGATCCAGAGGAACAGGCCACGGTCGTGGATTCTCCAGATCGTGCAGCGCTCGCCGAGGCGCTGCGCACCGCGGGTCTGCCCTTCGAGGTGCTGCGCTCCGGGCTGACCGTCCGCGGTGTCGACCCGATCGCCGTCGGACAGGCGGCCGCGGGGAGCGGTGTTGCGCTGTCGTCGCTGCAACGGCGGGGTCCGATGCTCGAAGAGGTGTTCCTCGACCTCGTCGACGGCATCCGCGTGCACCCGAGTGCCACGGGTGAGTCTTCCCCAGGCGCGGACGTCCGCGCGCGCGAAGCCGTGGCCGCCGATTCCGCGGCCGACGCCGGCGTCGCGGATGCGGAAGTCGCAGACGCGGAGCACGACGGCGCCCCGTCTGCGCACGCAGAGCCCGAGAGCGTGCCGGCGGCGGATGCCGAACCCGACGGCGTCGATGACGTGGTCGCCGCCGGCGATGACGTCGCCGGCGATGACGTCGCGCGGGAGGTCATCGAGCCGTCGGACGCCGCGTACGTCGGCGAGCAGGTGACCGGCGAAATCGCCGAGGCCGGCGCACCGGCATCCTTCTCCGTCGCCGCCACAGGTGTCATAGACATCATCCCGGTCACCCCGGACGTCGAGACCCCAGAGTCCGAGGAGACGGAGGGCTCCGAAGACCTCGCCCGAGCCCGGGGGCTCCGAAGACCTCGCAGAGCCGGGGAGCCCCGAGGGCCCCGAGCGCGGCGACGCCCACGAGGACGACGCGGTCGAGGAGCACATGGCCTCCGACGCCGACGACCGCCCGTGGGAGGACTACGTCAAGACCGATGCCGACGTCGAGGCCGACCGCTTCTTCGCCGGCTTCGAGAACCACGACCCGGCCGCGGTCGAGCCGGCCCCGCACGATCCCGATGGCGACGGGTCACCCGGAGACGAGCCTCCTGCGGATGAGCCGGTCGACGAGCATCCGGCCGATGCCAACGCCGTGCGCAGTGACCACGAAGGGAGCGAGCAGCGATGAGCCTCGCCGCAGCTACGCGCTCCGAGACCACCAAGCAGTTCTCCACCTCGATGTGGTGGATCCTCGCGATCGTCCTCGTCGTCTACGTCGGCTTCACCGCCGGCGTGCTCGCGGTCGTATTCTCCCTGTCGGCCAGCGGCACGCTGTCGGACGGGATGCCCCCCATCTCGGAAGACGGCCTGGCCGGGGTCCTGTACAGCACGGCCACGTCGGTCGGCTATGTCTTCCCGCTCCTCATCGGCACGCTCATCGTCACCGCCGAATTCCGCCACATGACCCTGACCCCGACCTTCCTCGCCACTCCGAAGCGCGGGCTCGTGCTGTGGGCCAAAATGCTCACCGGCGTGCTGCTCGGCGTGCTCTACGGGGTGATCGGGATCGCGGCATCCGTCGGGGCCTCCGCGGGATTCCTCGCCGCATGGGGGCTGGACACCGCGTTGGCATCCGTCGACACGTGGGCCCAGATCGGCCGCATGCTGATCGCCTATGTGCTGTGGGTGCTGGTGGGCATCGGCGTGGGCGCGGTGGTGCGGAACCAGGTCGGCGCGATCGTCGGCGTGCTGGTGTTCACGCAGTTCCTCGAGCCCGTCGGCCGTGCGGCGGCGGCGTTCGTGGACGGGCTGTCGGAGTTCACGCAGTTCCTGCCGGGGGCGGCCGGCGACGCACTCGTCGGCGCGAGCGTCTTCACCATGAGCACACCACCCGGAGGCATGGCCACCCTCGAGTGGTGGCAGGGCGGCCTCGTGCTGCTCGGATATGCCGTCGTGCTGGTCGTGATCGGATACCTGGTCAGCTGGCGGCGCGACGTCAGCTGAGCCGGGCTCGCCCGTCCGGACCGGCTTCCTCAGACGGCGGGTGCGGGGCTCGGCGCCTTGCGCGCACGGGGCTTCTTGACGGTCGTCGCGGTGCCGGTCTCGGCGGCGATGTCGACGACGTCAGCGGCCTGCTCGGCGCCCTCGACCTGCAGCGACTGCACCAGGGCCAGGCCATGGCGCGTGGTCAGGATCACGCGCTGGAAGTCCGGGTGCCCGTTCAGGTCGATCACGACACTCGGCCGACGACGCCGGATGATCGCGAAGTCCTCGCCACCGGCTGACTTCCAGGTGCCCATGGCCACCACGCCGCGCAGGTGGGTGCCGGGGCTCGGAACACCGCGGAGCCAGGTCCACGCATCGTCGGTGAGCTGCACCTTGGCGATGGTCGACCGCTCGATCACGACATTCCCCTTGCGGAATGCCATGGCGCGTTCGGCGCCGGACAGCACGACTTCGAGCTGCGTCGAGTCGAGCAGCAGGGTCACCATGGCCCTAGTCTGCCAGCGCGAGCGGCCGTTCGTGGGGCCATTTGCTCACAGGAGGGCAACGATCCCCGGCGCCGCTCGCGGTGGGCGGTGGGAGACTGGTCCGGTGACATCCCTGGCATCCGACGTCGTCTCGCGCTCGAAGGTCGGGCGCGCGCTGGATCGTGCGGCCGACGGCGGGCGCCTGGAGGCTGCAGATGCGCTGGTGCTCCTGGGTGCGTCCGGACCCGATCTCGACCGGCTGCTCGATGTCGCCGGCTCTCTGCGCGACGCCGGGCTTGCGGCATCCGGTCGGCCCGGCGTGATCACCTACTCGCGCAAGGTGTTCGTCCCGCTGACGACCCTGTGCCGCGACCGCTGCCACTACTGCGTGTTCGTGGACACTCCGGGCCAGCTGCTGAAGAAGCAGAAGCCCGCGTTCATGTCGCCCGAACAGGTGCTCGCCGTCGTGCGGCAGGGTCAGGCGATGGGGTGCAAGGAGGTGCTGCTCACGCTCGGCGACCGCCCCGAGGACCGCTGGCCCGAGGCGCGGGCCTGGCTCACCGAGCACGGCTTCGCCTCGACGCTCGACTACGTCGGGCACATCGCCCGTCTCGTGACCGCCGAGACGGGCCTGCTCGCACACCTCAACCCCGGCGTGATGAGCGCCGAGGAGCTGCAGATGCTGCGCCCCACCGCACCCTCGATGGGCATGATGCTCGAGACGACGTCGCGACGCCTGTTCGAGGAACCCGGCCAGGTGCACTTCGGCTCGCCGGACAAGGACCCGGCCCTGCGCCTGAGCGTGATCGACGCCGCAGGTCGCGAGCGGATCCCGTTCACGACCGGGATCCTGGTCGGCATCGGCGAGACCCTCGAGGACCGCGCCGAGTCGCTCATCGCGATCCGCGACGCGCACGAGCGGCACATGGTCGGCGGACAGGGGCACGTGCAGGAGGTCATCGTCCAGAACTTCCGCGCCAAGCCGCGTACGGCGATGCAGGCCGCGCCCGACGCCGAGCTGCTCGAGTACGTCGCGGCGGTCGCGGTCGCGCGGCTGGTCATGGGACCGCGGATGCGGATCCAGGTGCCGCCGAACCTGTCGGACCCGGCGGAGTTCGAGCTGCTCATCCGCGCCGGCGCCGACGACTGGGGCGGGGTTTCGCCGCTCACGGCCGACCACGTCAATCCCGAGCGCCCCTGGCCGCATCTCGACGACCTCGCTGCCCGCACGTCCCGGCTCGGCTTCGAGCTGCGCGAGCGCCTGACGGCGCAGCCCGAGTTCGTGCTGGGCGCCGAGGAGTGGATCGACCCCGCACTGCGACCGGCCGTACGGGCGCTCGCCGATCCCGCCACCGGCCTCGCCGCCGCCGAAACCGACCCCGCCACCGGACCCTCATCCGCTCCCGGCGGCGCCATCCACTCCCAGAGCGGACCAGACGCAGGAAACACGCCGCCGAAGCGCGACATTCGGCCGCCTTCGGCGGCGAGTCTCCTGTATCTGGTTCGGGGTGCCGCGCCAGGCCCGGTGACGGCAGCGGGAGATTCCGGCGCGTCCGACTCCGTGGACGCCGGAAACTCCGGGTCCGTCCCCGTCGTTGCACCCCGCGCCCGCGCCGGTGCCCGCGCCGGTGCCGGTGTGCCCGCCCTGGCCGAGGCCGCGGCCTCCGACCCGCGCGCGCTGGACGACGCCGAGTGGACGGCCCTGCTCGAGGCGACCGGCACCGACCTCGACGCGCTCACCGGCGCCGCCGACAGTGTCCGCCGCTACACCGTCGGCGAGGCCGTGAGCCTCGTCGTCAACCGCAACCTCACGTCGTCCGGCCTGCGCCACGTCGCGACCGACGACCCGGCGACCTTCACCGTCGACGACGTCGGCGCCGTGGCTGCCGACGCGTGGGACCTCGGCGCCACCGAGCTGTGCGTCCAGGGCCTGCTCGCGCCCGACCAGGACGCGGCCGGGTACCTCGACATCGCCCGTGCGGTGAAGGCTGCGGCCCCCGGCATCCATCTCCACGCCTACCGTCCCCAAGACGTGCGAGATCTCGCGGACCGCGGCGGACTCGGTCTCGACGGCGCTCTCGCCGCACTGCGCGAGGCCGGCGTCGACACGGTCCCGGGCACCGGGGTCAAGGTGCTGAGCGAGCGCGTCCGCCGGCTCGTCGCGCCGGGCGACCTCGAGATCGACCTGTGGATCGACGGCATCGTGGCCGCGCATCGCGCCGGATTGCGCTCGACGTCCGTCCTCTTCTACGGTCACGTCGAGACCGCCGCCGAGCGCATCGCCCACCTCCGCACGCTCCGCGCGATCCAGGACGAAACGCGCGGCTTCACCGAGTTCGTGCCCATCCCCCTGCCCGGCCAGGCCGGCGGCGTCCCCCTGATCGCAGGGCGCGCCGCCCTCGATGAGCACCGCGCCATGGTGGCGGTGTCGCGGCTGCTGCTGTCGGGCAGCATCCCTCACATCCAGATCCCGTGGACGCGCGTCGGGCGCGCGGCATCCGCTGTCCTGCTGCAGTCCGGCGGGGACGACCTCGGCGGCACCCTGCTCGACGGGCGCGTGAAGCCGGAGGCGGGCATCGAGCACGGTCAGGAACTGCCCGTGAGGGATGCCGAGGCCATCGCCGCGCGTCTGTTCCGGCCGTTCCGCCTGCGTTCGACGGACTACCGCGAGCCGCCCCGGTCCGGGAGCCCGCGATGAACACGACGCGGGTCGAGGTCGCGATCATCGGCGCCGGGTTCGCCGGCCTCGGCATGGCGATCGCGCTCCGCCGCGCGGGCCGCGAGGACTTCGTCGTCCTGGAGCGCGGCCCCTCGGTCGGCGGCACCTGGCGCGACAACACCTATCCCGGGGTGGCGTGCGATGTGCCCTCGCACCTGTACGGCTTCGCGACGCACCCGAACCCGGACTGGTCGGGCACCTACGCGACCGGCGCCGAGATCCACGCGTACCTCGAGCGGGTCGCGACGGCGGAGGGCCTGGGCGACCGTCTGCGTCTGGGCACCGCGATGCAGTCGGCGGACTGGGATGCCGAGCACGAGGTCTGGCGCATCGGCACGTCGAGTGGTTCGGTCTTCGCCGACTCCCTCGTCCTGGCGTGCGGACGGCTCACCGAGCCGTCGATCCCCGAGATCGCCGGTCTCGGCACCTTCACCGGACCGCTGTTCCACTCCGCGCGCTGGGATCACTCGGCGGACCTCGCCGGTGCCCGCGTGGCCGTCGTCGGCACCGGCGCGAGCGCGGTGCAGCTGGTGCCCGAACTCGCTGAGATCGCGGCGCACGTCACGGTGTTCCAGCGGTCGCCGGCATGGATCGTCCCCCGCGGCGGCGAGGCGTACGGCGCTGACACCCGTGCGCGGTTCGCCGCGGAACCCGGAGCACTCGAGGACCTCCGCAGCGAGCTGTTCGCCGAGGGCGAGGCGCGGTTCGCCTCGCGATCCGGCGATGCCGAGGCCGCGGCATCCGCTCGAGCCATCGCTCTCGCGCACCTCGAAACGCAGGTCGCCGACCCGGCGCTGCGCGCCGCGCTCACCCCGGACTACGCCTTCGGCTGCAAGCGGGTGCTGCTCTCGGACGACTTCTACCCCGCCATCGCCTCCGACGCCGTCACCCTCGTCGCCGCAGGGCTGCGCCGCACCGAGGGGTCGACGCTCGTCGCGGCGGACGGCTCACGGCACGAGGTCGACGCCATCGTCCTCGCGACCGGGTTCGCCTCGACGCGGCAGCCGTACGCCGAACTCGTGCGCGGCGAGCACGGCGCCACGCTGGACGGGCACTGGTCCCACGGCATGACGTCGTTCGCCTCGACCGTGGTCGCCGGCTTCCCGAACCTGTTCGTGCTCAACGGTCCGAACGCGTCGCTCGGCCACTCGTCGTCCGTGCTCATGATCGAGGAGCAGGCGGCCTACACCGCCCGCGCCCTCGACCTGCGTGAGCGCGCCGGCGGCGTGCTGCGCGTGCACCCGGCGGCCGAGGCGGCCTACACCGACGAGATCGCGGCGGCCGCGGCATCCACTCCCTGGATCGCCGGGGGATGCCGCAACTGGTACGTCGACGAGCGCTCGGGGCGGCTGACACTGCTGTGGCCGGGTACGGTCGAAGCCTTCCGGGCGCGGCTCGCCCGCGCGGACGGCTCGGAGTTCGAGGCGCTTCCGGCGCCACTCGAGAGGAGACTCGCATGACCATTCCGCTGCGCTTCGGCTACAAGGCGTCGGCTGAGCAGTTCGGCCCGGCCGAGCTGCTCCACTTCGGGGTGCTCGCCGAGGAGGCCGGGTTCGACTCGGTGTTCATCTCGGACCACCTGCAGCCGTGGCTGCACGAGGGGGGCCATGCGCCGGCATCCGTTCCGTGGCTCGGCGCGCTCGGCGCGAGGACCTCGAAGGTGCTGATCGGCACGTCGGTGCTGACGCCGACGTTCCGCTACAACCCGGCCGTGGTGGCCCAGGACTTCGCGACGCTCGGGATGCTGAATCCGGGGCGGGTCATCCTGGGCGTCGGCACCGGCGAGGCGCTCAACGAGGCGAATCTCGGTCTCGCCTGGCCCGACCCGCCCGAGCGGTTCCAGCGGCTCAAAGAGGCGATCGGTCTCATCCAGCGCCTGTGGACCGAGGACCGGGTGACCTTCGAGGGCACCTACTACACGGCGCGCAACACGACGATCTACGACCGGCCCGAGCAGCCGGTGCCGATCTACATCGGCGCCGCCGGGCCCGCCGCCACCAAGCTCGCCGGTCGCATCGCCGACGGGTTCATCACCACGAGCGGCAAGAAGCAGGAGCTGTACACCGAGACGCTGCTGCCCGCGCTGCACGAAGGGCTCGAGAAGGCCGGGCGCACGCCCGATGAGATCGACACGCTCATCGAGGTGAAGGTCTCGCTGGACCGGACGCTCGACGCCGCGCGCGAGAAGACCCGGTTCTGGGCGCCGCTCGCGCTCACGCCCGACGAGAAGATGGGTGTCGAGGACCCCATCGAGATGCAGCGCCTCGGCGAGCAGCTGCCGATCGAGCGGACCGCGTCGCGCTTCATCGTGTCGGATGACCCCGACGAGCACGTCGAGAAGATCGGCTGGTACATCGACCTGGGGTTCCGTCACCTCGTGTTCCACGACCCGGGGCACGATCAGGCCGCCTTCCTCAAGCGCTACGGCGAGGAGATCCTGCCGCGGCTGCGCGCGAAGTACGGCGCGTGACGAACTGGTTCCGGCGGCGGTCGCGTGCCGCAACTCCTCAAGAACGCGCAGCACCGGCTCCCGGCGACGGCGTGCCGGGCGACCCCGGGCACGAGATTGAGGAGTTCGTGCACGCCGCCGGCACGCCCAGCCCTTCGCCGGCCCCGTCGCCGGGCCCTTCGCCCGCCCCGCCCGCCCGGTGGATCGTGGTCGTGCCGGTCAAGCAGGCCGCCCGCGGCAAGTCGCGGCTCGAGGTCGACGGCGTCGATCGCCGCGACCTCGCTCGGGCCATCGCGCTCGACACCCTCGCCGCAGCGACGGCGTGCGAGGCCGTGCTGCAGGTGGTCGTGGTGACCGACGACCCGGCGCTCGCCCGCGACGCCGCGATGATCCCGGCGCTGCGTTTCGTGCCCGAGGGCGAGCCCCGCGGACTCGACGCGGCCGTGGCCACGGGCATCGCCGCCGTGGATCCGAGCGGACGGATGCCGCGGGCCGCGCTGCTGGGCGACCTGCCCTCGCTGCGACCGGAGGACCTGGCCGCGGCACTGCGGGCCGCGGCATCCGTGCACCGTGCCGTGGTCGCCGACGCCGAGGGCACCGGATCGACGCTGGTCACGGCGGGGCCCGGCGTGGAGTGGGAGTCCTACTTCGGCGAGGGGTCGCTGGCCCGCCACGTGGCCGCGGGGTGCGTAGCGCTGCAGATTCCGGATGCCTCGACCCTGCGCCGCGACGTCGACACCGCCGCTCAGCTCGAAGCCGCGGCACGGCTGGGCCTCGGTCCCCGGACCCGCGCCGCCCTCGGGCACCCGAGCGCCCACTAGCCTGGCGGCATGAGCGACTACGAAGTGCTGGAGATGGGCGGGCTCGACCAGTGGCGCGCCCACTACGGCGGGTTCCGGCCCGGCAGCTCGCGCGACGGCCGGCGCGTCGTCGACCACGACATGACGATGCAGTTCATCGGCATGACCGCGAACGCGCTCGAGCCCGGCGAAGAGGCCGGCTACTGGCACACCCACTCCCGCGTGGAGGAGCTCTATGTCTTCCTCGACGGGGAGGGGCAGATGGGACTCGACGACGAGGTCGTCGACGTCCACCCCGGCTCTGTCGTCCGCGTCGGCCAGGGCGTCTGGCGCACGTGGCGTGCGGCGCCCACGAGCCCGGCAGAGCTGCGGTGGCTGTGCATCCGCGCCGGCGGGTACGAGCTGCCGCACCTCCCCGACGACGGCGAGCGCGACAACGACCGCCCCTCACCCTGGGCCGACTGACACGACCCGGCACTGTCTCAGAGCAGCAGGTACACGGCTCCGACCACGGTGAACACGATCACGAGCCGCTCGAAGACGCGCTGATCGATGCGGTCGGCGATCCAGCGACCGAGCAGCGCACCGATCACGACGAGGGGCACGAGCACGGCATCCAGCGCCAGTCCCGGCACCGTGATGATGCCCAGGCCCACCGAGAACGGCACCTTGAAGAGGTTCACGATCGCGAAGAACCAGGCCGCCGTGCCGAGGAACTCCTTCACCGGAAAGCGAGCCGCGAGGAAGTACATCGACATGACCGGTCCCGCCGCGTTGGCGACCATCGTGGTGAAGCCGCCGAGGCTTCCGTAGGTCGCGGCGGCCACGCGGTGGGGCCCGTCGTCGGCGACGGCGGCACCGAACCGGCGTCGCAGCAGCGTGACCGCGATGACCAGGAGCAGGATCACCCCGATCGTGCGCTTCACCCAGGCGTCGTCGGCGAACGCGAGGAACACCACGCCGCCGAGCACCCCGATCACCACGGCGGGGGCCAGCCGCAGCAGCGCCTTCCAGTTCGCGTGACGGCGGTACATGGCGACCGCGAACAGGTCGGCGACGATCAGCAGGAGCAGCAGCGTGCCCGTCGACTGCCTCGCGGGCAGCACGGCGGCGAAGATCGCCACGGCGATGGTGCCCGCGCCCGGGACCCCGGTCTTCGAGAGCCCGACGATCAGCGCAGCCACCGCCAGAGCGGCCCACGCGACCCAGGTCAGGTCCGGCACGTCACAGACCGGCAGCCGCAAGAGCTGCTTCGGCGAGAGCTCTCGAGCGCGCGGCATCCGTCATCCACAGCGGCCTGACGAGCGAGCGGATGCCGAGATCCGCGACCGTCGCCGGCCAGAGCCTCGTCCTCCTCGGCGATCAGCCACGCGTCGAGCAGCCCGCCACCGTCGCGCGCGCCGTAGTGCGCGGCGACCGCGGACGCCGACGTGTCGACCCCGATCGCGGCGAGGCACACGTCGGCCATGCCTCGCACCACCCGTCCGCCGATGATGGGCGAGACCCCGATCACCGGCGCGGAGCCCGCCTGCAGCGCCTCACGGATCCCCGGGACGGCGAGGATCGGACCGATCGAGACGACCGGGTTCGAGGGCGCCAGCAGCACGACGTCGGCCTCGGCGATGGCCTCGAGCACGCTTGGCGCCGGCACGGCAGCGTCGATCCCCGGGTTGTCGAAGCGCACCGGCTCGAGGGTCGCACGGTGGCGCGTCCACCACTCCTGGAAGTGCATCGATCGGATGCCGTCACCGTCGCGCACCGTCACCACGGTGTCGACTTCGGCGTCGGTCATCGGCAGCAGGCGTGCGCCCAGGTCCCAGCGCGAGGCCATGCGCTCGAGCACCTGTGTGGGGGTCAGGCCCTCGCGCAGCCATCCGGTGCGCGCGAGATGGGTCCCGAGATCCAGGTCGCCGAGCGTGAACCACGGCCAGCCCGCGCCCCACGCCTGCAGCTCTGCGTTCACCCGCTCACTGTCGCCGGCCCGGCCCCAGCCGCGCTCGGAGTCGTTGACACCGGCGAGAGCGTACGTGATCGAGTCCACATCGGGCTGAAGGCGGACGCCCGACAGCCACAGGTCGTCGCCGGTGTTCACGACCACGGTCAGCGCCGCGGCGGTGTCGCCGATGCCGCGCTCGCGCAGGGCCGCTCTCACGCCGAGCACGAACCGGGATCCGCCCACCCCGCCGGCGAGGACGACGACGCGGGGCGCCGGAGTCATGCCCGCACTCGCGGTCAGTCCTGCCGAGGCAGGCGCAGCGCGCCGGTGCGCGGGGCGAACTCATCGGCCGCGTGCGGGAGTGAGAACCGGGCGACGGCATCGATGAGAGCGGCGACCGTCTGGGTCTCGGCGACCACGTCGACCTCGAGACCGGCGCGCTGGGCATCCTTCGCGGTCCGGGGGCCGATCGCCGCGATGAGCGTCGTCTCAGGGACGTCGGGGAACTGCTCGTGCACCTGCTGGGCGACCGATCCGCTCGTGACCAGGATCGCGTTGATGCGCCCGGAGCGGACGTCCTCGGCGATGCGGTCCGTCACGGGGACACCGACCGTCCGGTAGGCCACGACGCTCCGGACCCGGTGACCGGCGTCGGCGAGCATCTCGGTGAGCACCGGCTTGGCGATCTCACTGCGGAGCGTCAGGATGTCGCGGGGCTCCGGCTCGAGCGCCATGAGCTGATCGGCCATTCCTGCCGCGGAGTTGTCGAGTTCGGGGACGAGATCGACTCGATAGCCGACGGCCTGGAGAGCTGCCGCGGTGGTCTCGCCGACGGCCGCGATCTTCGTGGTCGCCGGCACTTGCGCGCGGTACGCGTACAGCACGTCGACCGTCGTCGCACTGGTGACCGTCAGCCAGTCGAAGGCGCCCGAGGCGAGGTCGGCGAGCGACTGCTCGAGCGCGGCGATGTCTTCCGTCGGGGCGAAGTTGATGAGCGGGGCGATGACGGGCGTCGCGCCCTGGCTGCGCAGCGTCGCCGCGACTCCGTCGCCCCAGGGTCCGCCGCGGGGCACGAGGACGCGCCAGCCCACGAGGGGCTTGGCGGGCACGTGCTGGTGGCCTGTGTTCATTGGGGTCGACTCTCGTGGTGCTCAGTCGGCCGCCCCGGAGTCCGAGCAGCCGATGCGCGAACTGAATCGGGTTCGCTCGATCGACAGCATCCGCACCGTTGCACTGCCTCTTCTCCGAGCATACCCCTGGTCCCGTCGGCGTGCCCGATCGGTGTCCGGTGGCCCGGGCCCGTCAGCGGGTGTAGAGCCGTGTGAAGCCCCAGACGATTCCCCCCACGAGGGCTGCGACGGCGACGACCGCTGCCGACGCGAGTGCGGGGTTGCGCCGCTGGAAGGTCTTGGCCTTCTCGATCGAGTCGTCGATCGCCTGCGCAGCCCGGCGCGGGACGTTCCCCTTGACCTCGATGGCCGCGAGCGCGGCCTTGAGCTCGGCTCGGGCCTGTTCGACGGGGTCGGTGATGCCGAGTTTCACCGCTGTGCGGGGCAGGGGCACGGGCGCGTCAGAACTCATCGCGCACCTCCTTCACGTCTTGGGCGATCGCCTGGACCGGGTTCTGGCGCTCTCCGATCTTGCGGAAGCGCAGGATGCCGAGCAGCGCGAGGATCGCCGTGACGACGAGCATCGCGAAGAAGACCACGAGCGCGGACAGCCAGACGGGCCACCACGACGACAGCCCGGCGATGATGAAGGTCCCGAGGACCGGCACCGACCAGAACAGCACGAAGAGCGCCGCGAACATCCACAGCGCACCCCAGCCGCCGTCCTTCGCCGTGCGGGTCGCCCACTTCTTGGCGGCTTCGACTTCGGCGATGACGAGGTTGCGGACGAGTTCGGGGACGTCACCGATCAGGGTGAGCAGGCTGTCGTCGGCGCGGTCCTTGAATCCACGCGGCGAGGTCACGTCACGCCCCGCCTCGGCCGGCCGCGGGCGCGTCTCCGGTCGCGTCGTCGATCAGATCGTCGACGGCGTCCTTCGCGGCGCGCGCGGAGGACTTGGCCGCGGAGCCGACATCGTCGGCCTGATCCTTGCTGACCTTGATGGCGGCGTCGAGCTTCTGCCCGGCGCTGCCCTTGGACGTCGCGGCACGGGTGACCTTCACGGCTGAGTCCCACAGGGTGCTGGGCAGGGCCATCGCGGTCGATGCCGCGAAGTCCTTCACCTTGCCGACCTGCTCCTGCACCGGGTCCATGTTCCAGACCTTCAGCCACTGATCCTTGATCTGCTCGTAGCGCTCACGGCCCGCACGGGTGCCCAGTACGTACCCGATGGCGAGTCCGACGACGAGTCCAGCTTTGCCCCTCATGGGGTCTCCTCACGCTCGGTGGTGCGCCTGATGACCCTCCCAGGGTAGCCCCGTATTCCGATTCCGGCATCCACCCTTGACAAGCGCCGCCACAACGCGTTCAGTTCCCCTTCGACGCACCGAACAGCGCGGCGCGGCGCACCCGCTCCGCCTCGTCGCGGGCGTCGGTGACGACCCGCTCCAGCCCGCTTCCGGAGAGCCAGGCGCCCACCGAGGCGAGGCCGGCGTGCGCTCGCACCGCGGCGCGCACAGCGTTCGAGCGCTCGCGCACGCCGAGGGCCGATTCCGGGGCGGAAAGCGCGAAAGAGCGGTGGTGCACCGCGCGGACCGACTCCTCATCGATGTCGACTCCCAGCAGAGCGGATGCCGCGGTCCGGCCGAGCGTGACGACGTCGGCGGGTGCGAGACCGTCGGTGGCAGCGGCGCCGTCATGTGCGTCGAACGCGACGCTCACCACATGACGCGCATCCCCCGCGGCCCGGGCCAGCCACTCCCATCGCGCGGTCTGGTGGACCAGGCCCGAGGCGCGCAGCGCCCCGGGGACGGCGTAGACCTCGACCCCGCGGGGGGCGGCGGCGAGGGCGGGCGCGTCGAGGACGAGCGTGACGATCTCGCGGCGGGGTGCGGCATCCGTCATCGCCCCGTCGATCGCGGCGGCCAGGTGAGGCGCGAGCAGAGCCCGGGCGGACACGTCATCGGTCGCGACGAACAGCGCGTCGGCGGGAGCGACAGCGGGCGCGTCGGCATCCGTGTCGAGCTCGGCGAGCCAGCGCCCGTCCGCGTCACGGCTGATCGAGTCGACGCGAACGCCCGCGTGCAGCGTCGCGCCGAGGGCCCCGAGGCGATCGATCAGGGCGTCGACGATCGCGCCGAGACCGCCCTCGAGGCTTTCGTACGACGAGGGCCGGCGATCGACGAGCACATCGGCCACAGCTCCGCCGAGCGAGCCGGTGCGAGTGAGCGCGGGGCCGAGACCGGGAGCGGCGATGCTGACGTCCACCTGCTCCGGCGCGACGCCGAATCGACCGAAGGTCAGCGGAGCGACCATGCGCTCGAGCACGGCATCTCCCATGCGAGAGCGCACCAGCTTGCCGAGGTTGCGCTCCTTGCCGATCGTCAGCGGCGGGCGGAGCCGGTCGAGGTACGCCCGCCACGCGCCGTTCCAGCCGATGAAGCGGCGGACCCCGGCATCCCAGGGGTTGGCCGGGATGCCGAGCAGCGCCGAGGCGGGCACGGGGGCCGCAGCGCCCTTGGCGAGGCCCGCGATCCACACGTCCGAGGTGCGGGCGACGACGACGTTCGCGCCGAGGCCGAGCTCGTCGACCAGCGCGCTCATGGCTCCCCCGGCCGACCAGCAGGTCGCGCCCGTGTCCACGGGCAGGCCGTCGAGGTCCTCCGTCGCGATGGTTCCACCGAAGCGATCGGATGCCTCGAGCACGGTGACCGGCATGCCGACCTTGGCGCACTCGAGCGCGGCGGCGAGGCCCGCGATGCCGCCGCCGATGACCACGACCTGCGTGCGATGGGCGTGGGTGGCGAGTTCGTCGAGGAGATCAGGGCCGTCGGTCACGGCATCCATCCTCCCATCCGCCGCGTGAGGACCTGGGGCGGTCAGGCCGTCTCTGCGCGCTGCTGTCGGGCCTCCGCACGCGTGCGGGGGACGCCCGCGGCGGTCGCGGAGGCGACTCGGCCGTCATGCATCTCGATGACGCGGTCCGCGCGCTGCACGAGCAGCGGGTCATGGGTGGAGACGACGGCGGCGAGGCCCTGCGTGTGAACGAGGTCGCCGATGAGGTCCATCACGGTCGCCGCGGTGCGGGAGTCCAACTGCCCGGTCGGCTCATCCGCGATGAGCACCCGGGGACGCGCGGCGATCGCGCGCGCGATGCCGACACGCTGCTGCTGGCCACCCGAGAGCTCGCCCGGGCGCTGATCCGCATGATCGGCCAGTCCCACCAGCCGGAGGGCGTCGGCGACGCGCTCGTCGCGCTCGCCAGCAGGCGTGCGCGAGATGCGCAGCGGCAGCTCGACGTTCTCGGCGGCCGAGAGGATGGGGATGAGGCCGAAGGACTGGAACACGAATCCGAGGCGCTCGCGCCGCAGCTCGGCCAGAGCGTCCTCGTCCAGATCGGTGGCGTCGACCTCGCCGATCCAGACACGGCCGGACGTGGGGCGGTCAAGGCCGCCGAGCAGGTTGAGGAGCGTGGTCTTGCCGGCGCCGGATGGCCCGCGCACCACGACCAGCTCGCCCTCGGCCACCTCGATGTCGATGTCGACGCACGCCGGTACCTCGCCGGCGGCGGAGCGGAAGGTACGCGAGAGCTGCTCTCCTCGGAGCGCGATGGTCATGAGGACTCCTCTGTCAGCTCGGGTTCGGCGGGCGTCGCTGCCGCATCTGACGCCGCGGCGCGCCTGCCGGGCCACACGCCGACGTGATCGGGCTCGAGGGCGAGGCGCACGCGTTCGCGCAGATCGAGCGCGGTGACGAAGTCGTCGGGCAGCTGCAGCCGGCCGACGCGGTCGACGACGGCATACTCCTCGGCGACGTGCTGCTCGTCGCCGTGCTCGTCGGTGCGGGTCGAGCGCAGCACCTCGGTCGAGGTGCGGCCGTCGCGGATCTGCACGGTGCGGGCGACGTGCTCCGAGACCGATGGGTCGTGCGTCACGATGAGGGTCGTCACCCCGAGCTCGCGGTTGACCGAGCGCATGGCCTCGAGCACGTGCGCGCTCGTGGTGTCGTCGAGCTCGCCGGTGGGCTCGTCGGCCAGGAGCACGCGCGGGCGGTTCGCGATGCCGACGGCGATGGCCACCCGCTGCTGTTCGCCACCCGACATCTCGGCCGGCCGGCGATCGGCGCAGTGGCCCACCTCGAGCAGCTCGAGCAGCTCGGCCACCCGAGTGCGGCGGGCTGCCGAGCCGCGCACGTCGCGCGTGATCGACAGGGCGGCGGCGATGTTCTCGCTCGCCGAGAGGTAAGGCAGCAGATTGCGGGAGGTCTGCTGCCAGACGAAGCCCACGCTGCGGCGGCGGAACTCGACGCGCTCCTTCTCCTTCATCGCGAGCAGGTCGTGGCCCGCGACGTGCGCGACGCCGGCCGTCGGCTGGTCGAGGCTCGACAGGATCGACAGCAGGGTCGACTTGCCCGAGCCCGAGGCGCCGACGACGGCGACGAGCTCGCCGGAGTCGACGCGCAGATTCAGTCCTTGCAGGGCCTGGACCTCGACGCCCGGGCCGCTGCCCGAGGCCACCTTGAAGATCCTCACGAGGTCGACGCAGAGGATGTCGGCGTCCGATGCACTCACGACGGTCATGGTCCTATCCTTTCTCCACGATTCCTAGCCCTCCTCGACGGTGCGCAGGGCGCCGGCGGCGCGGATGCGCCTCGAGATGAGCAGGGTGAGAGCGGTGAGCGCGGTCGCGACGACCACGAAACCGCCGAGGGTGAGTGCGAGGATCGCGGGGTCGACCCGGTAGTCCGGCGCGACGGACGAGCCGGTGAACGGGCGCAGATCGACGGCGGCGAGCACGACCAATGGCACGAGAGCGCCGAAGACGGTACCGGCGATGATCGCCGCGACCGCGGGCGGTCCGATCTCCCACAGCGCGAGCGACGTCGACGCCCGACGAGGAGCCCCGAGCGTCCGCAGCAGGGCCAGCACCCGGGCTCGCGCGCCCGCCACGAGCGACAGCGTCATCACGATCGCGAGGGCGCTGAGCAGAGCGGCGACCGCCGTGGCGGCGAGGAGCGCGATGCGCACGCCCTGCACCGCGGGTCCCGACTCGATGCGGGACGCGATCTCGTCCGCGGTGTCGATGCGGATGCCCTGACCCAGCACCTCGATCAGCGCGGACTCGACCTCAGCGGCCGAGGCACCCTCGTCCAGGCGCACGAGCAGGGTGCGGTCGGCCGGATCACGCCCGAGGACCTCCTCGGCGTACGAGGCGTCCAGCGCGACCCAGTTCTCGCGTGCCCCGATCGGGACGGGTCCGCTGGTCACGCCGACGACCTCCGCGCCGATGCTGCCGAGGCGCAGCTCGGTGGACCCGTCGATCTCCTCGGCGGTCGGCCCGGACACCACGAGCGGCATGGTGCCGCCGTCGACGGGCTCGAGCGAGACGCCGGGCGGCAGCATCCCGGGTCCGTCGCCCTGCACCTCGCGCAGTTCGGTCGCGTCGACGACGAAGGCGAAGGTCGCGCGCTTCTGCCCATTGATGTCGAGGGTCGCAGGCTCGGCGCCGGAGAGGCCGGTGGCTGCCGCGACGCCGTCGATTTCCTGCACCCGCTCGAGCTGCTCGAGGGTGAAGCTCGCGCCGGTGACCCGCATGTCGGCGCCGATCTGCGCGCGTGAAGCCTCGGTGATCCCGCTCTGAAGAGCCGAGAGCAGGATGCCGGACGACACGGCGACCGAGACTCCGACCACCAGGGCGAGCACCGGAGTGAGGCCGATGGCGGGTTCGCGCAGCGCGCGGGCCGAGCCGAGGAAGGCGTCGAGTCCGACCGAACGGCGGGCGCGGGCGTGCAGGGCTGCCAGCGGAAGCGGGTACACCCGCAGCGTGATCAGGCACGCCACGAGGGAGAGGAGGAGCGGGGTCGCGGCCAGCAGCGGGTCGACCCCTGCGCTGTAGCCGCGCACGAACAGCAGCACGAGACCGATGGCGGCGAGACCGACGACCACGCCTTCGATGATGAGCCGCATTCGCGAGCCGGTGCGGCCGAGATCGGCACGAGTGGGCCGCTCTGCGACAGAGGGAGCGAGCAGGATCAGGATGACGACGGGGGTCAGGCCGAGGAGGAGCGCCGCACCGATGCCCGAGACCGCCGGCGAGACGCCCAGGATCGCCGCACCGGCGACCGCGATCACCAGGGCGCCGAGCAGGGCGGGCAGCAGGCCGACCAGGACGCCCTCGATGCCCAGCAGCGCGCGCAGCTGGCCGGTCGACGCCCCGCGCGCGGACAGCAGACGCAGGCTCGGGCGTCGGCGTTCGAGGATGAGCCGGCAGCCGAGGAGCAGGACAGCGGCGGCGACCCCGACCGGTCCGGCGACGAGCATGGCGATGACGCCGGCGGTGGACTCGCGCTGCGCGAGCGCGAGTTCGATCTCGCCGGTGACCTCGGCCTCGAAGCGCAGCGAGAGGATGCCGACGCCGTCGGCGGAGGAGGCGATCGTGTGCGACACCGAGGTGAGCTTCCGCAGCGCGGCGACGGTCTGCTCGGCATCCGCCGCGTCGACGCCGTCGACGTCCGTCGGGTACCAGACGCGCGTCGTGTAGACCCCGGGCGGATGCACCGTCGCCAGCGAAGCAGGATGCACGAACGCGGTGCCTGTGGTGCTGCGCGGCGAGTTGCCGTCGTCGAAGATCTTCGGCGCGAGCACCGAGGGCACGTGCTGCCAGTAGTCGGAGCCGGGGTCGACGGCCTCGAACAGGCCTACCAGGGCCACCTCGATCGATCCCGGCAGGGTATTGATCGTGCGCGTCTCTCCGACCACCCACTCCAGCTGGCCGGCGGTCTCGACGGAGAGCACCGCCTCGATGGACGAAGTCTCGTCAGCCGGCGTCAGCGCGGCCGGCTCAGGCAGGCGCCCCTCGACGATGAGCATCTCGTCGTCGTAGCCGGGAGCGTAGGCGACGGTGAGTTCCTGCGTGCGCGGCGATTCAGCGAGCTGATTGTCGCTGCTCACAGTGACGGCACGCGCCTCGCCCAGAATCTCTGGTAGCGGCGCGTCGGCTCCCGCCCGGATGCCCTCGACCGCAGTGGCGAACGAACCCCACACCTGCTCGGTCGTCAGTTCCGAGATCGGCCCCGTGAGCTGCGGCGCGCCCGGCAGCGTCCGCGACCACGTCGCGCTCGCTGGCCGAGAGCCCGCCGAGCCGGTCGCGCAGCGCGGCGTCGCCCAGGATGCCGAGAGCCACGGGCGCAGCCGACGCGATGAGCGCCAGGATCAGGACCAGCGCTGCGACGACGACGCCTCCGCCGGCGTGCGAGCGCAGATGGTGCGCGACCAGGGCGCGGGTCGACACGCGGCGAGTCATCGCGACTCCTCCCCGACGGTCGCCCCGCGGGCGGCCGCGCGCGTGCCGGCGGCGGCCGCCGTGACCACGACGGCGAGGCCGGCAGCCAGGACCGCCAGCGCGACGGCGAGCGGGATCCACGAGAAGCTGAGTCCGGTGGCGAGCGGAAGGATGCCGGGGGTCACCGCGCGCACCAGTGCGGGGACGACGAGCCAGGCCACCAGGACCCCGGCGGCTCCGCCGAGCACGAGGGCTGCCGCGAACACGCCGCCGAGCTCGCCCGCGCGCATGCGAGCCTGACTGGCCGGCGTGACACCGAGCGCACGCAGCACGCCGAGCTCGCGGCGTCGCGCGATCGCGAGGGTCTGCACGATGCCGAAGGCCGCGACGAGCGAAAGGGCGATCGAGCCGATCGTGGCGATCCACCAGCCGCCGACGAGAGCGCCGACGACATCTGCCGCCACGCCCGGCGCCGCCGTCGTGACGGGCCGGTCGCCGAGCGTCGCGCTGAGCTCGTCGTCGGCGGCGAGCTCGCCGGTGGCCCAGACCGCGTTCGGAGGGACGATGGAGGTGCCCCGCTGCAGCTGCGAGGTGAGCAGCGTCTCCATGGGCACGAACAGCGCGAGGGGCGTCGCCGCACCCGGAACCGCGTCCACGACCGACGAGACCGTCGCCGCTCCCTGACGCCCGGTGCCGGCGTAGCGGAACTCGACCGGATCCCCGACGCCGATGCCCAGGCGCGATGCCAGCGCCTCGGTCACGACGGCTCGCACCGACGGGGCATCGGCATCCGAATCCGTGTCTGCCTCAGCCAGCACTCCGCCGTCGGCGAGCCAGACCACGGCGTCCAGGTCACCACCGCCGCCGAGTGTCGCCGACCCGGCGAGGTCGAGCGGCTCGGCACCGACAGCCTCCACACTGTCGAGCGCGACGGTGATGTCGACGCCCGCGATGCTGGGCCCGAGCCCTGCGGCGATCGCCAGCAGGCGCCACGGGGCGGTGCCCGCCGGCAGCGCCGCCTCGCCCGCGTACGCCATGGTGCCGGCATCCGTCTCGACCGCACCATCGAGCCGCACCGCGGCCGGCGTGCCCGTCGCGTCGAGCACCAGTGCCACGAGGCCGAGCGACGCCGGGCTGCCGGCCTGGGCATCGACCGTGGCGGTCACGCGGATGCCGGTGGCCTGGGCGCCGAGCGGAACGGGGTCGCTCTGCACCGCACCCGACGCCGGCTCCGCGGCGGTGATCAGGGCCTCTTTGTCGATGAGTCCACCGGCCGGCGTCACGACCGGGCCGATCATCTCGGAGGGCACGGCGACGAGCTGCGCCTCAGTCGAGCCGATCTCGATCGACGTCACGAGCGCGGGCGCGGCGGCATCCACTCCCGCCACGTCCGCGGCATCGGCGATGTCGGCCGGCGAGGCGGACTGCGGCTCGAGGTCGACGCGCAGATCGGCACCGGCGCGCACCGCGGCCGAGTCGTCGGTCATGGCCTGCCAGCTGCCGGCGTACGCGGACGCGAACACCGCCTGCGCGGACGTGAGCGCCACCAGCAGCACGGCGACGGCGTAGATCTGCAGCCGTCGGGCCACCTGTCGTGCGGGGTAGCCCGGCACGAGCGACCGGCCGCGCGCGGCGGGGCCGGCGAGGGCGGCCGACCCCGCGCCGAAGACGGCGAGGGCGAGCAGCGCGGCGGTCATCAGCATGACGGCAGGTGCGATCGCGACGATGGGATCGAAGCCGCGGCCGCGGGCGAGCGGCAGCTGCCAGACCACGAGTCCGGCCGCGAGAAGGACGATCGCCACGGCAGCGGCCGTCGTCGCCCGTGCGCCGCGTGCCGATCCGCTGCGGGTCTCGCCGCGGCGGAGCGCAACGACGAACACGACGGCGAGGATCACCGTGGTGGCGAGGATCCACGGCCACTGCGCCGGAGCGGCGGCGGGCGATGCACCCAGGACGGCGAGCACGGCGGCCGACAGCGCGATGCCGACCACGCCGCCGGCCGCCGCGAGGATCGCGCCCTCGATCGCATCGGCCGCCCAGGCCTGCGGGCGTGAGAGTCCGCGACCGCGGATGGCAGCGGTCTCGTGCTCTCGCGCGGCGGCGAGGAGCCGCGCCAGCTGCGCGACACCGGTGCCGGCGAGGAGCGCGATGAGCAGCACCAGCGCGGGCGCCGCGGACGCCAGCGCGAGCGCGCCGGCGTCGACCTGCGCCTGCACCACCTCGGTGTCGACGCCCGGTGGCGGCGGATCGCCGGCTGTCTCGACCGATCGCGCAAGCCACACCAGCACGAGCGACACGGTGGCGGCAGCGGCGGCGATCGTGATCGCGGCCGTCGCCAGCAGCCCGGTGCGCGCATGGGCACGAGCGACGAGCAGGCGCGCGGTCGACAGCGCGCGACGATCGGACATGGACCGGTCCTCCCGCTGCTCGGGCGCGGCGACGCGCTTCAGTTCTGACAACGTAACCGAAAGCAGCGCGTCGGGCGGGTCCCCCCGCGCGGGCGCGAGTGCCAGACTGGGCGCCATGACGCTCCACATCACGGGCGACGACGCCGCCGACGCCCTCCTCACCGAAGACCCGCTCGCTCTCCTCATCGGCATGCTGCTCGATCAGCAGGTCGCGATGGAGACGGCGTTCGCGGGGCCGTTGAAGATCTCCGAGCGCGCCGGCACCCTGGAGGCCGCGGCGATCGCGACCTTCGACGCCGACGCCTTCGCCGAGCTGTTCAAGGCGACCCCGGCCGTGCACCGGTTTCCGGGTTCGATGGCCGGCCGCGTGCAGGAGCTGTGCGCCACCGTTGACCGCGAGTGGAACGGCGAGGCCGCGGCGATCTGGCGCGACGGCGACCCCGACGGGGCGACTGTTCTCACGAGGCTGAAGTCGCTGCCCGGCTTCGGCGAGCAGAAGGCGAAGATCTTCCTCGCGCTGCTGGGCAAGCAGTACGGATTCACCGGCGAGGGCTGGCGCGAGGCATCCTCCCCCTACGGCGAAGACGGCTCGTTCCGCAGCGTCGCCGACATCGTCTCGCCCGAATCGCTGACGAAGGTGCGGGAGCACAAGCGCGCCATGAAGGCGGCGGCGAAGTCCGGAGGCGGAGGAGTCTGATGCAGAAGACGGGCGGCAGCGTGGCCGCGTTCATCGCGGCGGTCACGCCGGCGAAGCGGCAGCGGGATGCCGAGACCATGGTCGCGCTGATGCGCGAGGTCACCGGGCGCGAGCCCGAGCTGTGGGGCACGATCGTCGGGTTCGGCTCGTGCCACTACCGCTACCCCACCGGGACGGAGGGCGACGTCCCGATCGCCGCGTTCGCCCCGCGCAAGCAGGCCACCACGGTGTACCTGCTCGACACCGGCGCGCACGAGGAAGATCTGGCTGCGCTCGGGCCGCACGAGACGGGCGCCGGATGCCTCTACCTCAAGGATCTGCAGGCAGTCGACACCGCGGTGCTGCGCAGGATGATCGCCGAGGACCATCGGCGCGTGCTCGAGGGCGAGACGGGCTCTGTGCAGTTCACCGTCACGGACTGACCCGCTGCACGCCGACCTGGGATGGAAGGCACTTTCCACACGTCCTCGATCCCGCGCGGGACGACGCCCTAGGCTGAGACGACCCGGGCACTCCTGTGCCCGCGCGCGAGTGGAGGAAGGTCGACCGTGCTGCTGCCGTTCCTGATCGTCGGAGGCGTCGGCCTCGCCGTGCTCCTCATCTCGCTGATCCTCGGCGACATCTTCGACCACTTCGACATCGGCGACGGTGCGATCTCGGGCACGGCCCTCGGCATCGCCGCCGTCGTGTTCGGCGCCTCGGGCGTGCTGACCCTGACCTCCGGGCTCGATCTCGTATGGGCCTACGTGCTGGCTATCGCGCTCGCGATCGGCGCCTACGTCGTCGCCGCACTGTTCGTGAAGCGCCTGACCAAGAGCTCGGACGGCGTCCCGACGACGGCGGTCGGACTCACCGGCGTCACGCGGTCCACGGTCTCGGCATCCGGTGGCGAGGTCAGCCTCGACGGCCCCGGCGAGGTCGAACGCCGCCTCGCGTACGCCGACGAGACCATCGCCGAGGGCGTGCGCATCCGCGTCATCGAGCACTCCGGCACGCGCGTCAAGATCGTCGCCGACTAGCTTTTCTTCTCCTCGTCCTCGCCAACGGAAGGCTCCGCATGCTCGATCCGCTCCTCGTCCAGGTCGTCGCCGTCATCGCGCTCGTCGTCGCGGCCCTGGCCCTCCTCGTCTTCATCGCACGCCGCATCCGCCGCGTGCCCCCGAACGAGGCGCTCGTCATCGTGGGTCGCGGCGCCGGCAAGCCCCGCGAGGGCGAGTCGGGCATCGGCCAGCGCGTCGTCATCGGCGGGCGCACGTTCGTCTGGCCGATCCTGCAGCAGGGCTTCTCGATCTCGCTCGAACAGCGCCAGATCGGCATCACCGTCGAAGGCGTCGACAAGAACCGCATCAAGATCGCCATCAAGGCGTCGATCAACTTCAAGGTGTCGGGCACCGAGGACGGCGTACGTCGGGCGGCCCAGCGCTTCCTCTCGCAGCAGGGCGCACTGACCGAGATCATCAAGGAGTCGCTCGAGGGTTCGCTGCGCTCGATCATCGGCGACATGACGATCGAGCAGATCATCTCCGATCGCAAGGGCCTGTCCGACCGTGTGGTCGCCGAGACGAAGACCGACCTCGTCGAGCAGGGCCTCCAGGTCGACCTTCTCAACATCAGCGACATCTCGACGCCCGGCAGCGACTACCTCGCCAACCTCGGGCGTGCCGAGGCGGCGCGTGCACGTCAGGTCGCCGAGATCAGCGAGGCCGAGGCATCCCGCGCCAGCGAGTTCGCCCGGATCGACGCGGCGGAGCAGATCGCCGAGCGCCAGAAGGCGCTGAGTCTCAAGCAGGCGACGATCAAGGCCGAGACCGACCGCGCGAACGCGCAGGCGCAGGCCTCCGGCCAGCTCGCGACCGCCGAGCAGGACAAGCTCGTCGCCGTGCAGGAGCGCGAGGCGCTCACCGAGCAGGCCCTCGTGACGCAGGAGCGCCTCGACATCGAGATCCGCAAGCCCGCCGAGGCCGAGGCCTACGCCGAGGTGCAGCGAGCAACCGCCCAGCGCGACGCCGCGAACGCCGCCACCGAGGCCGACGCCTTCAAGCGCACCAAGATCGCCGAGGCGAACAAGGTCGCCGCCGTTCAGGATGCCGAGGCCCACGCCACTGCAGTGCGCTTCTCGGGTGAGGCCGAGCGTGACAAGCAGGTCGCCCTCGCCGCCGGTATCAAGGCGCAGGGTGAGGCACGAGCCTCGGCGATCCAGGCGGAGGGTCTCGCTGAGGCCGCGTCGACCGACGCCAAGGCGCTCGCTCTGCAGAAGTACGGCGAGGCGGCGCTGGCGCAGGAGCTCATCTCGCGCCTGCCCGAGATCGTGCGCGCGGCCGCCGAGCCGATCGCCTCGATCGACAAGCTGACCGTGGTCTCGACCGACGGTGCGTCCGAGATGACGAAGACCGTCGGCAAGGTGCTCAGCGAAGGCACCGACGTCGTCAAGAACCTCACCGGCCTCGACCTCACGACGCTCATGCAGGCGTTCGCGCTCAAGCAGGCCGGGGTCACGATCCCCGTCGAGGCCGAGACCGTCGGCAAGGCGAAGCGCGCGGCTGCCGCGGTCGTCGATGGGGACGGGGCCCGGTAGTCCGGATCTCTAGCGCAGGACGTGCCCGCCTGCCGCGAGCACCAGCCGACGCGGCATGATCCCGGCGAGCTTCGCGGTGACGGCGTTCACTCGGCCTGACACGAAGCTCGCCGGACCGTTGCGCCGGTCGAGCTCGTGCAGGGTTCGGGCCACGACCTGCTGGGGCGTCTGGAAGCGGCCGGATGCGGCATCCGGAGCGCCACCCGCGACGTCGAAGAACTCGGTCGCCGTCGCGCCAGGACTGACGGCGAGCACACGCAGGCCCGAGTCCCGGGTTTCATAGGCGAGAGCCTCGGTGAGACTGAGGACGTACGCCTTGGTCGCTCCGTAGACGGCCATGTTCGGGCACGGCTGGTAGGCCGCGACGCTCGCGATGTTGACGAGCGCGCCGGAGCCGGCAGCCACGAGATCGGGAAGGAACGCCCGAGTGAGGGCCGTGAGCGTCGCGATGTTGAGCTGCACCATCTGCGCCGTGCGCTCGGGGTCGGCGTCTATGAGCCCGCCGCGCATGCCGAACCCGGCGTTGTTGATGAGCGTCTGGATGGTCAGGCCGCGATCGTCGAGGGCCGCCCGGACGGATGCCGCGGCATCCGCTGTCGCGAGATCCATCGCGATCGGCGTAGCGGTCACGCCGTAGTCGGAGCCGAGGCGGCCTGCGAGTTCGCTCAGGCGGTCCTCGCGCCGGGCGACAAGGACGACGTCGGCGCCGCGGGCGGCGAACTGCTCCGCGAACTCCTCGCCGAGTCCGGCGCTCGCTCCCGTGATGAGAGCCGTGGTGCCGCGATAGGTCATGGTCATGACCTCAGGCTAAGCACTCCCCCGTGGTGCAGACGCCGGATCGCGAAACTGCTCAGGCGCCCTTGAGCCGCTCGGACAGGAACCCGACCAGGCCATCGAGCGGCACGCGCTCCTGCGCCATGGTGTCGCGGTCGCGGACGGTCACGGCGTTGTCGTCGAGCGAGTCGAAGTCGACCGTCACGCAGAACGGCGTGCCGATCTCGTCCTGACGGCGGTAGCGGCGGCCGATGGCACCGGCGTCGTCGAAGTCGGTGTTCCAGCCCTGCGCGCGCAGGTCGTCGCCGACCGAACGGGCCAGCGGCGAGAGCCGCTCGTTGCGCGACAGCGGCAGCACCGCGACCTTGACCGGCGCGAGGCGCGGGTCGAGCTTGAGCACCGTGCGGGTGTCGGTGCCGCCCTTCGCGTTCGGCGCCTCCTCCTCGTGGTACGCGTCGACGAGGAACGCCATCATGGCGCGGGTGAGGCCGAACGAGGGCTCGATGACGTACGGGGTGTACTTCTCGCCCGACGCCTGGTCGAAGTAGGTGAGGCTCTGGCCCGACGCCTCGGTGTGGCTCGAGAGGTCGTAGTCGGTGCGGTTGGCGACGCCCATGAGCTCGCCCCACTCCTTGCCGGTGAAGCCGAAGCGGTACTCGACGTCGATGGTGCCGGCCGAGTAGTGCGCACGGTCGTCCTCGGGAACGTCGAAGCGGCGCAGGTTGTCGGCATCGATGCCCAGATCGATGAACCAGTTCCAGCACGCCTCGACCCAGTGGTCGAACCACTCGCCGGCCTCGGCGGGCGGCGTGAAGAACTCGATCTCCATCTGCTCGAACTCGCGCGTGCGGAAGATGAAGTTTCCGGGCGTGATCTCGTTGCGGAACGCCTTGCCGACCTGGCCGACGCCGAACGGGGGCTTCTTGCGGCTCGCGGTCAGCACGTTCGAGAAGTTGATGAAGATGCCCTGTGCCGTCTCGGGGCGCAGGAAGTGCACGCCCGACTCGTCGTCGACGACGCCGAGGTACGTCTTCACCAGGCCCGAGAACGCCTTGGGCTCGGTGTACTGGCCCTTGTTGCCGCAGTTCGGGCAGGGCACGTCGGCGAGACCGTTCTCGGCCTTGCGCCCCTTGCGCGCCTCGAAGTCCTCGATGAGGTTGTCGGCACGGAAGCGCTTGTGGCACTGCAGGCACTCGACGAGCGGGTCGGTGAAGGTGGCGACGTGACCGGATGCCTCCCACACGCGCTTCGGCAGGATCACCGACGAGTCGAGGCCGACCATGTCGCCACGGCCGCGCACGAACGTCTGCCACCAGTGGCGGCGGATGTTCTCCTTGAGCTCCGTGCCGAGCGGGCCGTAGTCCCATGCCGAGCGGGATCCGCCGTAGATCTCACCGGCCTGGAACACGAACCCGCGGTGACGGGCGAGGGCGATGACTTTGTCGAGGCGGGACTGCTCGGCCATGGTGGCTCCAATGGTCGGGATGGGTTTTCTGCCTGATGCGGCGTGCGCCGCGGCATCCGTCGATTCTAGTCGGGCGATGACGGATGCCTCGACGGGGCCGGCTCGGCGGAATCGGCGCCTTCCGCATCCGGCGTACTGCGCATCGCGGCATCCGTAATCCGCCTCTCATCAGGCGTAATCGGATGTCGGGACCCCCGCGTAGCGTGGGGTCATGTCGACACCTGATGCCCTCTTCTGCGAAGACGCGGAGCGCATCGTCGACGAGCTTCACGAGCTGCGCCGGCACGAGTCATCCCTCGCCGCGCGAAAAGCCGACCTCATCGACCGACTGCGTCGGGTCAATATCGAGCATGAAGAGCTCGTCGTCGTCGGCATCGACCGCGCCGATCAGCGGGCCGAGCTGGTCGAGCGATCGACCCGCGCGCAGGTCGCGTGCGCGCTTCGGCTCACCGACCGCACCGCCGGCCGGCTGATCGACGAGGCGCGGCTGCTGGCGTCGGATATGCCGGCGACCGCGGCCGCGCTCGCGGCCGGTGAGGTGTCGTGGGCGCACGTCCGGGCGGTGATCGAAGAGGCAGAGTCGCTGCCGCCCGAAGCCGTGGCCGCGTTCGAGCGGGCAGCGCTGGCTGGGCGACTCGACATTCCCGCAGGCCGATTCGCTGCTCGCTGCCGACGCGTCCGCGAGCATGTGCACCCCGATTCGATCGAGCGGCGGGCGACGGATGCCGCGGCCTCCCGCTGCGTGACGGTCCAGCCCGCGCGCGACGGCATGGCCTGGCTGATGACCTACCTGCCGATCATGCAGGCCGAGCTCGCCCACATGATCCTCACCGGGATCGCCATGGACGAGCAGGATGCCGGCGACCCGCGCACACGCGATCAGCTGCGCGCCGACGCGCTCGTCGATGCGCTGCTTCGCTCCACGCGCCCGCCATCGGTGGCTGATGCGGCCGATGCCGCGGCATCCCTGCCGGGTGTGCAGGTGAATGTGTCGATCACGGTCCCGGCGCTGACGCTGCTCGGGCACGGCGACGAGCCTGCGGTGCTCGAGGGCTACGGCCCGATCCCGCTCGAGACCGCCAAAGTGCTCGCGGCGCAGGCGACGTCGTGGCGACGCATCCTCACTCACCCGGTGAGTGGCGTGGTCCTGGTGCACGATCGCCAGACCTACCGTCCTCCCGCCGCGCTGCGCGCGTGGCTGGCCGATCGCGACAGAACCTGCCGGTTCCCGGGGTGTGGGCGCAAGGCCTCGGGCTGCGACGTCGACCACTGCGTGGCCTGGAAGGATGGCGGCTGCACCGATCACGACAATCTCGCGCACCTCTGCCGCCGTCATCACCGACTCAAGCACCACACCAGGTGGTGGGCGCGGTTCGAGGACGACCTGCT
Source organism: uncultured Actinomycetota bacterium (assembly GCA_963754635.1). Lineage (GTDB taxonomy): Bacteria > Actinomycetota > Actinomycetes > Actinomycetales > Microbacteriaceae > Microbacterium. Next base: position 254,152 of record CAVWGM010000004.1, read on the forward strand.
GGTGTGGACGAGCCCGACCGGCCACGAGTACGCGACAGCCGGCCGGGACGACCGCGCGCCACCGGCCTGATGGCAGGATGGCGCGCGGGTGGACGGCGGCGGATCGTCGCCGCGTCAGACGTCGAGTGTCAGCTGACGAACTTGATCGACATCGGGTACTGGTACCACTCGCCCTTGTTCGCCTTCACGGCGGCGATGATGCAGAGCACGATGTTCAGGATGTAGGCGGCGAAGATGATGAAGAAGCCGACGAGCACGATGGTGAGCACGCCGCCGACGACATAGGCGATCAGCAGGGTCAGCTGGAAGTTCAGCGACGTGGCCGAGTGCGAACGCACGAAGGGACCGCGGTCCTTCAGCACGAGATAGCCGATGAGCGGCGCGAGGAAGCCGAAGAACAGGGCGCCGACGTTGATCAGCGTCGCCCAGAGCTTCTCGTCCGACGGGGACATCGGCGCGGGCTGGTTCGCGTTGTACGGCTGCGGGTACGGAGGAGGCGTGGTCACCGGCCCAGCTTACGGTCCTGGGAGGCCCGCTCACACGGGGGGATCCGCCGGTTTCTCACTGCGCGGCGGCGATACCCTCGAGCAGCGCCACGACCAGGTCGTTGCACGGCGTCGGGATGCCGTGACGACGACCGAACCGGACGATCGCGCCGTTTCGGGCATCGATCTCCATGGGCCTCCCCGCAAGTCGATCGGCGTGGAGAGAGTTCAGCCCCCCGCCCTCACTCCGGCCCATCCGCTGCACGAGGTCATCCGCGAGGGAGTCGTCCAGAACGGCGCCCTCGGCACGGCCGACGGCAACGCACTCGCTCACGATGCCGTGAAGGAACTCCGCGACACCGGGATGCCGGGCGATGGCAGAGGGCGCCAGCGTCAGTGCGGTCAGGGCGCCGGCCGAGTTCAGGCACAGCTTGCGCCACACCGCGGACTTCAGGTCGTCGGTGACCGTGATGTCGATGCCGGTGCCCGAGAACAGCGCCGCGAACGCCTCTCCCGCAGCCGAACGACCGACGACCATCGAGCCTCGGCCCGTCTGCCGGATTCGGCCCGGCCCCGAACGCTCGGCCGGAAGGTCTACCATGACGGGCACCACGGCTTCGTCGGGCACCTTTCCCGCAAAGCGCTCCCGATGCTCGACGCCGTTCTGCAGGATGGCCACGCGTGTTCGCGGTCCGACCAGGACGCGGAACCACTCCGCGGCGGCATCCGAGTCGTACGCCTTCGTCGCGACGAGAACCCAGTCCACGGGCTGCGCCTGAGCGTGGCCGGTGATGACTCGCGGTCGCGCGGTCAGCACCTCGTCGCCGCTGGTCACTTCGATGCGGTCGAACGTCGTCCGCGCGACGACCGTCAGGTCGACGCCCGGACGTCGCAGCAGACGCACGGCCACCACGCCGCCGACCGCCCCGGGGCCGATCAGCGCGACAGAGAGGTTCACGGCGCCTTGCGCAAGGGCGGCGCGCCCGACGCCCTCGATCGACGTGTTGCCCAAGGCGCGGCGGGCGGCAGTCTCCAGCGACGCAGCGTCGACGGGATCCTGCGGAGCGGCGATGCTCGGAGCCATGCGATCAGCCTAGGTGGGCGCGGTGACGTCGCCACGCGGTGCCGCTGACACAGAAGGGGCGGGCGAGCCGAATTTGGGGGGATGTCGACTCGCCCGCGCCCGGGTCAGGTCTGGCGGCGGATGAACCGCATGAGCCAGGCGATCACGGCGAGGACCAACAGCACGAGGCCGATCCAGAGCAGGAATTTCACCGCCTCGACGAACAGGCCGAGCAGCAAGAGGATGACGCCGATGATCAGGAGAACGACTGCGAGTCCGGTCATCCCCCTACGATCGCGGTCGCGTACGAAGTCGTCGAGTGCCTTGACAAGACGGCTATGACCCGAATCCGCACCATTCAGACACCCAGGTGAGGATCCGCCCCCGCAGCTCCTCCGGGGTGGCGAGCTCGATCTCACCGTCCTCGCCCTCGATCCGCACCGCGAGGTCGAAGATCGTGCCGCGCTTGTCTTCCTGCACAGCGTGGGCATCGCACCGGAACGGCACGAGCGGCAGCTCGACGACGATGGGTGCGCGGTCGCCCGCCGCGAAGTCGACGTGCAGCGGGTAGTCGTCCCCGGTGACGCCGGCGAACGTCAGCAGGTTGGTGGTCTGGATCGAGTGGATGCCGGCACCGCCCGCGCCTGTCGGAGTCAGGGTCAGCTCCAGCTGCGCGGGCTGCCCGGCGGGTGACGGCGTGAAACCTGTGAACGCGACATCCGCCGCACGCGACAGCTGCGCCACACGGCACTCCCGCTCATACAGCGGCCCGATGACGTCGAGCGGGTCCGGCAGGGGCGCGGCGGCCGCTCCCGCGACGCCGTCGAGGGTGTAGCCGAACACGACCTTCGGTCGCACCGTCGCGGCGGGGTCGATCTCGTCGCAGGCGACGGGCGGCAGCTGCACCCGGATGCCGACCTCCCGCGCGGGTGCGATCACCGTCTCACGCTCCGAGGCTCGCTTCGCCGCTCCGTCGAACCGAGGATCGGTGACCTCGAGTCCCGAGACGACGAGCGTCTTGCCGCTGTCGTTGCGCACGAGGACCTGCGCGACGCGGCCGGCGACGTCGGAGCGGAGTTGCTGCAGCTCGGCCGTGACCCCTTCCGGATAGCCGTCCGTGACGAGAACCACGCCGGACGACACCGGCTGCTCGGCGGCCGGGGCGCATCCGGTGAGGAACGCCGCGACTGCCATGACGGCCGCCGCATTCCGCACGGTCCACCCGGTCATGTCAGCGCATGACCGTCTCGCGCAGGACGGTGAACTCGTCGAGAGCATCGAAGTCCACCTCGACGCCGAGTCCGGCGCCCGTCGGCACTCGTACGTGCCCATCCTCGAGAACGGCCGGCTCGGTCACGATGTCGCGCGTGTAGAACCGGCTCGACGCCGAGATGTCTCCCGGCAGGGTGAAGCCGGGCAGAGCGGCGAGCGCGGCGTTCGCCGCGCGGCCGATGCCGGTTTCCAGCATTCCGCCGCACCACACCGGGATTCCGGCATCCCGGCACAGGTCGTGGATCGCGAGGGCCTCCAGGTAGCCGCCCACCCTCCCGGCCTTGATGTTGATGATCGACGCGGAGCCGAGCGCGAGAGCGTCGGTCGCGGCTTTCGCCGAGACGATCGACTCGTCCAGGCACACCGGCGTGGTCAGCCGGCGGGCGAGAGCGGCGTGGTCGACGAGATCGTCTTCCTGCAGCGGCTGCTCGATGAGAAGCAGGTCGAAGCGGTCGAGTTCGGCGAGCGTGTCGGCATCGGCCAGCGTGTAGGCGGAGTTCGCGTCGACCTGCAGGTCGACGGTGCCGAACGCCTCGCGCACCGCGGCCGTGTCGGCGATGTCGCGGCCGGGTTTGATCTTGATCTTGATGCGCGCGTAGCCCTCCTCGAGATAGCCCGCGACGGTGTCGACGAGGGCGCCCGGGTCGCGCTGGATGCCCACCGACACACCGCTCGGAACGCGGTCCCGTTCGGCGCCGAGATACGAGCCCAGCGAGCGCCCCTCGCTGCGCAGCGACGCGTCGAGCACAGCCAGCTCGAGACCGGCCTTGACCATGCGGTGCCCCACGAATGGGCCGAGCACCTCGGCGACCCGCTCGGGCGCGAGGCCGGGCTGCGCCAACAGCGCCGGAACCAGCCAGCGCACCGCGACGTCCCACGCGCTCTGCGTGTACTCGCTCGAGTACAGCGGCGCAGCGCCGGTGACGATCTCGCCCCAGCCGTCGGCGCCCTCGGTCAGGGCGCGCACCACGATCACCTCACGCACCGTCTCGGTGCCGAACGACGTGGTGAACGGGGCGACGAGCGGCAGATTGAGCACCCGCAGCTCGAACCCCCGAAGAGCGACGGATGCCGCGGCTGAGGCGATGGGCATGCGCTCAGGCTACGCCCGCGGTGGTGTCGCGGGTCAGTGCGCCAGACGCATCGCGGGCAGCTCGGTCGCCGCCGGGACGAAGGTTCCGCGCGCGCGACGCGGACCGTGGCGGCGGATCAGCGTGCGGGCGTCGCGGCGCAGCGAGGCGACCAGCTCGACTTTGATCGACTCGATGTGCGCATGCATGGCTCTCTCCTTCTTGCGTCTTCACAAGGGGAGAGTGCGAATGTGCTGTTTTCGTACGCGGTTTCAGCCGGAAAGTTCTGCGAAGGCCCGGACAGGGAAGGTTCCGAACCCCTCGATCGCCGGCGGCGCGGCCGTGAAGCGCGCACCGCGCGGCGGCAGCGAACCGAGATTCGTCAGGTGCTCGACGACGTGGACTCCGGCACCGAGCAGCAGCGAGTGGGCCGGACGCTCGCCGCCGGACTCGGTGTCGTCGATGTTGAGCGAGTCGATCCCGACGAGCACCACGCCGGCATCGATCAGCCATTGGGTGCCTTCGCGGGTGAGGTACGGCGCACCGTGGACGTACTCGGGCTGCCCGAACCAGCGGTCCCAGCCGGTGTGCAGCAGCACGGCGGCCCCGCGGACGTCGCGGTCGGCGAGGGTCTCTGCACGGATTCCGCGGCGGTCGGGTGTCCAGGAATCCTCGAGGTGGAACACCTCGGTGCGCAGGCCGACGAGCGATGACAGGTCGAGGCCGGCCAGATCAGGGCCCTCGGCGTAGCGGTGGAACGGACTGTCGAGGTACGTGCCGGTGTTGCCGATCATCGTCAGGATGTCCATCGCGAACTCGGTGCCCGGGGCGTACTTCGCTCGCGAGTCCTCACGCGTCAGGTGCGGCGTGATGGTGGGGGCGGGGAGACCGGGGTAGGTGACGAGCCCCGCCCGGATCGGGTGGCTCAGATCGACGATGCGGGGGCGGGACGCGGCATCCGTCTCGATTCCCCGGCTGCCGCGATGCGGCTCTTCCACGATCCGCACGCCGCGCAGGTCGACCTCGTCGACGAGCGCCAGGCCCAGGTGGCCGATGAGGAGCTGGGCGATCTCGGCTTCGGACGTGCCCTCCGACGGGAGGTCGAGCCGGAACCCCGTGCCGGAGAGCTCCCCGCCGTTGGCGAAGCGGATGTCGAAGTCGAAGTGGGCGCGGTACTCGGGCATGGGCGTCAGCATAGGACCGCTCCGGATGCCGCGGCAGGTGCTGCGACGCAGATCGGCAGTTCCGAGCGGACGTGCGGCAGGATGCCTCCGCCCGGTGCTACGGCCGGACGAGCAGGTAGCCGCGTTCGTCGTCGAATCCGCCGATCGCGAGGCCCGTGGCGAGATGCCCGGCGAGTCCGTCGCGGACGCGGATGCGCCAGGCCGCGGCATCCGAGGGATTCTCCCGGCGCAGCGCCTCGATGTCGTGCGGTACCGCGACCGAGGCGACCACCCGGTCATCGGCCGGCGTCGCGGCCGGCGGCGCGGCGAGCGCCCACGACACCATGATGCGGTCGGTCTCGTCGCCGCGGTTGATGCCGTCGTCCATCGCGCCGTAGTGGTTCACGAGGTACTCCGTCACCCGGGTGCCCAGCACGCGCAGGTTGAAATGCGCGTTGCGGGCAACGAGCGGGTCGAAGGTCCAGGTGATGTGACCGACGCCGTGCGTGAGCGCCCACTCGCGCTGGTGCTGCTTGAGCACGCGTCCGAGGCCCTGGCTCTGGCTGCCCGGCAGCACGCCGGTGATGTGGCTGTGCATCGAGCGGGCGGCAGGTTCGGCGAAGAACGCGACGGAGGCACCGATCATCCGGTCGCCGTCGTACAGTCCGACCGCGTAGTTCCCGGCGTGCGCGAGCGCGCGCAGCAGGTTCGGCGGCATGCCGCCGCGGTCGCCGCCCCACACCTCGGCGAGGACCTCAGAGGCGGTGAAGACCTCCTCGACGCTGCGCAGCGGGCGGATGTCGATGCCGGGCGGCGTCACGGTGTCGGCCATGCGGTTCACGGTACTCCGGAGCCCCGCCGTCCGGGGCGCCGATAGCCTGGACCGATGGGCACCAGGGACGAGGACGCGAGAAGACGCCTCACCCGGATGCCGCGGCAGGGCGCGATCGTGGCGGTGCTCGCGACCGCCGGCCTCGCGTCGTCGTTCATGTTCACGCTCATGGTGCCGATCCAGTCGAAGCTGCCCGAGCTGCTCGACGCGAGCCGTGAAGACACGGCGTGGGTCGTGACCTCGACCCTGCTCGCGGCCGCCGTCATCACCCCGATCTCCGGGCGACTCGGCGACATGTACGGCAAGCGCCGGATCCTGCTCGTGCTCGTCTCGGTCATGATCGTCGGATCCGTCGTCGCGGCCCTGTCGACCGGCATCATCGGCGTCATCGTGGGCCGGACGCTGCAGGGAGCGATAGTCGGCGTCGTGCCCCTCGGCATCTCGATCATGCGTGACGTCCTGCACGAGGACCGCGTCGATTCGGCCATCGCCTTCATGAGCGCGACCCTCGGCGTCGGGGGTGCGCTCGGCCTGCCGATCAGCGCGCTCGTGACCGAGCGCAGCGACTGGCATGTGCTCTTCTGGATGGCCGCCGGGCTCGGGGCGATCGTGTTCGCACTCGTGCTGTGGATCGTGCCCGTGAGCGTGCTGCGCACCGCGGGACGGTTCGACTACATCGGCGCGGCCGGGCTGGCCGTCGGCCTGATCGGCGTCCTGCTGGCGATCTCTCGCGGCAACGAGTGGGGCTGGGGCTCACCGCCCGTGCTCGCCTTCGGGCTCGGCGGACTCGTGGTGCTGCTCGCGTGGGGCTGGTTCGAGCTGCGCATCGACGAGCCCCTGCTCGACCTCCGCGTCGCCGCACGCCCCGCCGTGCTGCTCACGAACATCGCCTCGATCGCGATGGGCTTCTCGCTGTTCGCGTCGAACGTCGTCTACCCCCAGATGCTCGAGCTGCCGGTCGCGACCGGCGGCTTCGGGCTGTCGCTCCTGGCCGCGAGCCTCGTCGTGATGCCGTCGGGCCTGGTCATGATGCTCCTCTCGCCGGTCGCGGGGCGCATCGCCGTCCGCACCGGCCCGAAGCTCCTGCTCCTGCTGGGAGCGATCTCGCTGATCGCCGCCTACGGCTTCACCCTGCTGTTCTCCACAGACGTGTGGCACCTCGTCGTCGCCAACATCCTCATCGGCGCCGGCATCGGATTCGGCTACGCCTCGATGCCCATGCTGATCATGCGGTCCGTGCCGCAGAGCGAGACCGGTGCGTCGAACGGCCTCAACGCTCTGTTCCGCTCGCTGGGCACGAGCACGGCGGCGGCGGTCATCGGGGCCGTCCTCGCCACATACACCGTCGATTACGGAGGCGTGCCGGTGCCGACCTCCGAAGGGTTCACCGTGTCGCTCATCCTCGGCGGGGCAGCGGCCATCGTGGCCTTGGCCGTGGCCTTCTTCATCCCCAAGCACCGCTCGCCGCAGGAGCGGCATCCGTCGCTTCCCGAGTAGCGGGGACGGCCGTGAAGCCGGCGCTCACGCTGATGAGGGGCGTCCGCCGGACGCCCCTCATCAGTCGTGGGGTCCGCTAGACCCGGTTATCGCCCTCGGAGTACGGCGCAGCCGGAGTGTCATAGCCCGGCACGCCGAGATCGTCGTCAGCCATGTATCCGGGGCTCGCGGTGTCGCCCTGGGCCCCGCTCGCGGCCGTCGGCTCGTCGACCTGCGAATCGGACGTCGTCCCGCCGGACCGCTCCGGCACGCCGTCGTGGATCTCACCGCGCCAGCCGCCGGTCTCGCGCCCGCGCTCTTCGATGAACTCCTTGAAGCGCCGCAGGTCCATCTCGGCCTGCCGCTCATCGAGGTCGAGTGCCGCGCCGATCCGCTCGACGAAGGTCTCGGGCAGCCACATCATCTCGAGGCTGACATGCGTCCCTGCGCCCTCGCCGAGGCCGAAGCGCACACTGCCGCTGTGACTCTTGCCGTCGGTGCTCGCCCACGCGACGATCTCGTCCGGCACCTGCTCGGTGATCTCGGCCTCGAACTCGCGGCGGACGCCGCCGATGCTCACGACCCAGTGGGTGGTGGCGTCGTCGCGCTGCGTCACCTCTTTGACGGCGTGCAGGAACTCGGGGAAGGACTCGAACTGCGTCCACTGGTTGTATACGGCACGGATCGGTGCGTCGACATCGATCTCGGCGGTCATCGTGCTGGGTTTCATGATGTTCCTCCCTGGATCTGTTGCGGTTCGTCCACGCTAGGCAGACCCTGTCCGAGGGCGGAGGGGCTTGACGATCGGGCGCGCGACGTCTAACCCGTCGGGTCTGTCTGCCCGCACCGGCGCGGCGACCCGCCCGCGGCAGGGCAGAATCAGTTCATGTCCGCGCACAGCCCCCACCTCCTGCCCGATCACGCCTGCCTGATCGTCCACGGCAGCGACCGGCCGGGGATCGTCGCCGCCGTCTCGGCGCTCATCACCCGCAACCAGGGCAACATCGTCGCCTTCGACCAGTACTCCGACGACCCCACCGGCGGGGCGTACTTCCAGCGGGTCGTGTTCCATCGCCCCGACCTGGCCGCGGCGCTCCCCGCGATCGAAGCCGACCTGGCCCGCACGCTCGACGGCAGCGACCTCGCCTGGACGATCACGGACCAGTCGGTGCCCAAGCGCATGGCCGTCCTGGCGTCGAAGCAGGACCACTGCCTGCTCGACCTGCTGTGGCGTCACCGCCGCGGCGACCTGCCCGTGACGATCCCGATGGTGGTCTCGAACCACACCACGGCGGCCGAGGACGTCCGCTCGTTCGGCGTGCCGTTCTTCCACGTCCCCTCGACCCCCGGCCCCGACAAGTCGGCGTCAGAGGCCGAGATCCTGAAGCTGCTCGCGGGCAACGTCGACTTCGTCGTGCTCGCGCGCTACATGCAGATCCTCTCGTCGGACTTCCTGCAGCAGCTCGGGGTCCCGGTGATCAACATCCACCACTCGTTCCTGCCGGCGTTCATCGGCGCCGAGCCGTACAAGAAGGCCAAGGACCGCGGCGTCAAGCTCATCGGCGCGACGTCGCACTACGTCACCGACGACCTCGACGAGGGGCCGATCATCGACCAGGACACGATCCGGGTCACCCACGCCGACAGCGTCTCCGAGCTCGCTCGCCGCGGCGCAGACGTCGAGCGGCAGGTGCTCTCGCGCGCCGTGCTCTGGCATGCGCAGGACCGCGTCATCCGCCACGGGAATCACACGATCGTCTTCTGACGACGTGACACTCGCCACGGTCGCTCGTGCGTGCGCACCGAGCGTCAGAAGACGTACTCCATCAGGTCCGTGCCGAGCGTGCGGAACGCCTCGTGCGCACGAAGGCGGTGCATGATCGACAGGTCGTCGAAGCACACGATGAGCGCGTACGAGACGCCGGCACGAGGGCCCGCCAGGACGCCCGCCTCGACGCGGATGCCGGAATCCCGCCCCGTCTTGTTGATGAAGAGCAACCCGTAGTCGTCGTCGTCGTGGGCGAACGGGTCCAGGCCCGTCACCGACGCCACGAGCGACAGGTCGTGGTTCAGGCTCAGCCATTCCGCGACCTGCGCGCTCACGCTCGGCGAGACGATCTGCGAGTTCACCAAGGCTGCGAACACCTCGGCGAGCTCGCCGGCGGACCCCAGGGCGAAGTGCGGGGCGTCGTCGGGACCCCGCTCGTCGCGCATCCGATCGAGCAGCGCCGAGCGGCTCATGCCCAGGTCCTCGAGGCGCGCCCGCACGGCCGGCAGACCGACGCGCGAGAGGAGGGCGTTGGCGGCGAGAGCATCGCCGGTGGATGCCGTCAGCACCGCGAGGTCGCACAGCGGCAGCGCCGGCGCCTTGAGGTGCTGCCACACTCCGCCCGCCCGAACCGGCGGGATGTGCGCACGGTCGATGATCTCGAGCGGATCGAGGACGCCCGATTCGAACGCCGCCGCCACCTCGATGAGCAGCGGCACGACCCCGAGCCCGGCGACGGGCAGCGTCACGTAGTCGTCGCCGGCCAGCACCGCGGTCCCGCGATCGAGGTCTGTGATGCGCACCGACACCTTCGCCCCGGATGCCGCGAGTTCCTCGAGCGCCTTGAGCGTCGAGGTGAACGTCCGGCGGCCTGCTCCTGCCCGCTTCAGCGGTCGCCGGGTCGTGCGCCGTCGCGACCCCCGCAGCGGCTCGGCATCCCTTCTGGGCTCGGTGCCCACGAGCGGGGTCCTTCCAGTGGGGTGATTTCGGATCGGCGTGCGTTGGACGGGAGCTGCCCGCCCCTCACCAGATGGTGACGCGCTGGTTCTCGTCGAGCCAGAGCTCGTCGGATTCCGTCACGCCGAACGCGTCATAGAACGCGTCGATGTTACGCACGATCTGGTTGCAGCGGAACTCGTTGGGCGAGTGCGGGTCGACCGTCAGCAGGCGGATGGTCTCGGCATCCCGTCCCTTCTGCTGCCAGATCTGCGCCCAGCTCAGCAGCAGGCGCTGCACTCCCGTGAATCCGTCGATCACCGGTGCCTGCTCACCGCCGAGCGAGATCTCATAGGCCCTCAGCGCGATGCCGAGCCCGCCGAGGTCGCCGATGTTCTCGCCGACCGTGAGCGACCCGTTGACCGCGTGATCGCCGTCGAGTCCGAGTGGGGTCAGAGCGTCGTACTGCGCGATGAGGACCTGGGTGCGCGCCTCGAACGCGGCGCGGTCCTCGTCCGTCCACCAGTCACGCAGCGAGCCGTCGCCGTCGAACCGACTGCCCTGGTCGTCGAAGCCGTGTCCGATCTCGTGACCGATGACCGCGCCGATCCCGCCGTAGTTGGCCGCCGCGTCGCGATCGGCCTCGAAGAACGGGAACTGCAGGATCGCCGCCGGGAACACGATCTCGTTCATCAGGGGGTTGTAGTACGCGTTGACGGTCTGCGGCGTCATGTACCACTCGTCCCGGTCGATCGGCCGGCCCACCTTCGACAGCTGTCGGTCGTGCTCCCAGATGTGCGCACGGCGGACGTTGCCGATCAGGTCGGTCGCGTCGATCTCGAGCGCCGAGTAGTCCTTCCACTTCACCGGGAAGCCGATCTTCGGCGTGAAGGCGTCGAGCTTCGCCAGCGCGCGCTGACGGGTCTCGGGGGTCATCCACTCGAGGCCGGTGATCGAGCGGCGGTAGGCCTCGATGATGTTGGCGACCAGCTCGTCCATCTCCGCCTTCGCCGTCGGCGGGAAGTGGCGCTGGACGTACACCTTGCCGATCGCCTCGCCGAGCGCCGCTTCGGCGAGGCCGACGCCGCGCTTCCACCGCTCGCGATTGACCGGCACACCCGTGAGCTGGGTGCCGTAGAAGGCGAAGTTCTCGGCGACGAACTCCTCCGACAGGAACGCCGCCGAGCCGTGCACGATCGAGAACCGCAGCCACGCCTTCCAGTCCTCGATCCGGTCCTCGCGCAGCAGCGAGCCGAGCCCCTCGAGGAAGCTGGGCTGGTACACGTTCACCTCGGTGAACACCGCTCCGTGGTCGGGCGCGAGAGCTTCCAGCCACGGCCCCAGGTCCATGCCCGCGAGCGCCTGGACGTCGGCCCACGGCAGCAGGTTGTAGGTCGCGACGGCGTCGCGGCTCTTGACGTTGTCCCAGTGGTGCGTGGCCAGCTCGGTCTCGAGGGCGAAGACGCGGTCGGCGGATGCCGCGGCCTCGTCCACCCCGGCGAGCTCGAGCATCTTCTGCACGTGCGCGCGGAACGCGACGCGCGTGGCCTCGAAGTTCTCGAGCCGGTAGTAGCTCTCGTCCGGCAGCGACAGGCCGCCCTGGATGAAGAACGGCACGTACCGGGTCGGGTTGCCGGGGTCGGGCTCGATGTACAGGTGGATCAGGCCGGCAGCGCCGGCGCGCTCGAGCGCGCCGATCGTGCGCAGGAAGCCCGGGATGTCGGTCACCGCGTCGACGGCGGCGAGGGCGTCGTGCAGCGGCGCAGCGCCGAGGGCCTGGACACGCTCGGTGTCCATGAAGCTCGTGTAGAGGTCGCCGATCTTGCGAGTCTCGGTGCCGGGCTCGGCATCCGTGGACTCTTCGACGATGGCGTGGACGTCCTTCTCGGCCTGTTCGGCGATGAGGTGGAACGAGCCCCAGCGTGCTTTGTCGTCGGGGATCTCGGTGCGTTCGAGCCAGGCGCCGTTGACGTGGCGGAACAGGTCGTCCTGCGGGCGGATGTCGGCGCTGAGCTCCTCGAGCGCGATACCGGAACGGGGGGCGTCGGTCATGCGTCCCAGGATATGCGCACACGCGTCGCGGCCGGCCAGTGCGCATCGTCGGCAGGCCGGTTCCCGCGCCTAGGCTCGAAGCGTGACGAGCCTGCCCGCGACGCTGAACCGCGACATCCTGCGGCTCGCCGTCCCGGCGCTGGGCGCGCTCATCGCCGAGCCGCTGTTCCTGCTCGTCGACTCGGCGCTCGTCGGGCACCTGGGGGTCACGCCCCTCGCGGGTCTCGGGATCGCCTCTGCCGTTCTGCAGACGATCGTCGGGCTCATGGTCTTCCTGGCGTACTCGACCACGCCGGCCGTCGCTCGACGGTTCGGCGCGGGCGACCCGTCACGCGCCGTCTCGGTGGGCATCGACGGCATGTGGCTCGCTCTCGGACTGGGCGCTGCGCTCGCCCTCGGCGGCTATCTCGCGACGCCGCTGCTGGTGGGGCTGTTCGGAGCGGATGCCGCGGTGGCCGAGCAGGCCGAGATCTACCTCGGGATCTCGATGTGGGGCCTTCCTGCGATGCTCATCGTCTTCGCGGCGACGGGCCTGCTGCGAGGCATGCAGGACACCGTCACCCCGCTGTGGATCGCGGGGATCGGCTTCGCCGTCAACGCCGCGCTCAACTGGCTCTTCATCTACGGATTCGGCTGGGGCATCGCGGGATCGGCCGTCGGCACGGTGGTCGCGCAGTGGGGCATGGTCGCCGCATATGTGCTCGTCGTGGGCAGGCTCGCACGCCGGCACGAGGCATCCGTCCGCCCGCAGCGCGAGGGAGTCCGCGGGTCGGCCCGCTCCGGAGGCTGGCTGTTCCTGCGCACGGTGTCGCTGCGGATCGCGCTGCTCGCGACGGTCGCGGTGGCGACGATGCTCGGCACGGAGGAACTGGCCGGCTGGCAGGTCGCGTTCACGATCTTCTCCACGGCGGCGTTCGCCCTCGACGCCCTGGCGATCGCCGCGCAGGCGCTCATCGGCAAGGGACTGGGCGCCGGAGACACACCCCTCGTGCGCCGCGTGCTCGGGCGCACTCTGGCGTGGGGAGCGTGGTTCGGCGTGATCGTCGGTGTCGCCATCGGCGCACTATCGGGGGTCATCGGCGTCTTCTTCACCGGCGACCCGGCCCTGGCCGCGCTGGTGCAGCCGGCACTCATCGTGCTCGCGATCGCGCAGCCGGTGTGCGGCATCGTGTTCGTGCTCGACGGCGTGCTGATCGGCGCCGGCGACGCGAAGTACCTCGCCATCGCCGGGGGCCTGAACCTCATCCCGTACCTGCCTGCCCTGGTGCTCGTGGGCGTGCTGCAGCCGCCCGGAGCCGCCGGCCTGGCGTGGCTGTCGGTCGCCTTCTTCGGCGTCTACATGCTCGCCCGGCTCGCGACGCTCGGCTGGCGCGTGCGCGGGGCGGCGTGGTTGACCGCGGGCGCCTGAGGCTCCCCGAAGCTCACGCCCAGCGGCGGCACCACTCGTACATGACGACGGCGCCTGCCGCGCCCGCGTTGATCGAGCGTGTCGAGCCGTACTGGGTGATCTCGACGACGGCGGATGCCGCGGCGATCGCCTCGGGCGAGAGCCCCGGACCCTCCTGACCGAACAGCAGCACACAGCGCTCGGGGAGGTCGGCGCGATCGAGCGGCACCGAGCCGTCGACGTTGTCGACGGCGATGATCGGGAGGGAAGCGGCATCCGCCCAATCCCGGAAGGCGTCGACGGACTCGTGGTGGCGCACGTGCTGGTACCGGTCGGTGACCATGGCTCCACGACGGTTCCAGCGGCGCTTGCCGACGATGTGCACCTCGGCGGCGAGGAACGCGTTGGCGCTGCGCACGATCGAGCCGATGTTCATGTCGTGCTGCCAGTTCTCGATCGCCACGTGGAACCCGTGCCGGCGCTGGTCCAGCTCGGCGACGATGGCATCCATCGTCCAGTACCGGAACTCGTCCGCGACGTTGCGCGTGTCGCCGTGAGCCAGCAGTTCGCGGTCGTAGCGCGCGTCATCCGGCCATGCGTCAGAGCCGCCGGGCCACGGTCCCACGCCGTAGGACAGCGTCGGCTCGGGCTCGGGCTCGGGCTCTGGCGCGGCGGGCTCGGGCGGCGGCGGGCTCGGTCACCGGGTCAGGCTACCCGCTCGACTTAGTTTTTCGGCACACCGAAATATGCCCTACTATTTCGGTATGCCGAAAAATTCCATGGTCGACGGCGACCGGATGCCGCAGCCCGCCGCCGACGCCAAGACCCGGCGCCGCGCGCGCAAGGCGACGGTCCCCCGCGCCGCGTGGCTGATCGGACCCGCGCTCGTCGCGGGGGTGGCATACCTCGATCCGGGCAACGTGGCGAGCAACATGACCGCCGGCGCCGTGTACGGGTACCTCCTGGTGTGGGTCGTCGTGCTCGGCAACGTCATGGCATGGCTGATCCAGTACCTCTCGGCCAAGCTCGGCATCGTGACGGGCAAGAGCCTGCCCGAGACGCTCGGCGAGCGCATCGGCAACGCGTGGGGGCGCCGCGCCTACTGGCTGCAGGCCGAGCTCGTCGCGATGGCCACCGACATCGCCGAAGTCATCGGCGGCGCCGTCGCCCTCAACCTGCTGTTCGGAGTGCCGCTGCTGTGGGGCGGCGTCATCACGGGCACGGTGTCGATCGCGCTGCTGCTGCTGCAGTCCAAGCGCGGGCCGCGCACGTTCGAGTTCGTCGTGATCGGCCTCGTGGCGATCATCGCCATCGGCTTCGCGTACGGCGTCTTCATCGCGCCGCCCGACCCCGCCGGCGTCATCGGCGGCCTGGTGCCGCGGTTCGAGGACACGGGCTCGGTGCTCCTGGCCGCCTCGATCCTCGGCGCGACGATCATGCCCCACGCGATCTACGCCCACAGCGCGCTCGCCCGCGACCGCTTCGCCCCGGCCGCCGCTCTCACGGTCGCGAGCACCACCACTGTCCAGGACGACGGCCCCGGCGCCCGCATCCCCGCACCGCTCGAGGAACTGCGCGGCATCTCGACCGCGCGCCTGCTGCGCGCGACGAAGTGGGACGTCACGATCGCCATGCTCATCGCCGGCACCGTGAACCTCTGCATCCTGCTGCTCGCCGCCGCCAATCTCGCCGGAGTCCCCGGCACCGAGACCCTCGAGGGCGCCTACGCGGCGCTCGAGGCGGGCCTCGGCCCCGCCGTCGCGACGCTGTTCGCCGTGGGGCTGCTGGCGAGCGGCCTCGCTTCGACCTCGGTCGGCGCCTACGCCGGTGCCGAGATCATGCACGGACTGCTGCGCATCCGGGTTCCGCTGCTGGTCCGGCGCCTGGTCACCCTCATCCCGGCGCTGATCATCCTGGCCGCCGGGATCGACCCGACTCTCGCGCTCGTACTGAGCCAGGTCGTGCTGTCGTTCGGCATCCCGTTCGCGCTCATCCCGCTCGTAGCCCTCACCGCGAAAGCAGACGTGCTCGGCGGGTTCAGGAACCGCATCCTGACGACGGTCGCCGGGGTGGCGGCATCCGTGTTCCTCATCGCCCTGAACGCGGTCCTGCTGTGGCTGGTGCTCACGGGCGCGTGAGCCCTGCCCGGTAGCCTGACGAGGTGGCATCTCCCGCGATCGACGACTATCTCAAGACGATCTACCACCACACCGAGTGGCAGACCGAGCCGATCACGCCGTCGCAGCTGGCCGGCGAACTGGGGCTCGCGCCGTCGAGCGTCACCGAGATGGTCCGCAAGCTCGCCGCGCAAGGCCTCGTCACGCACCGCCCGTACGGCCCGATCACGCTGACCGACGCCGGAGCGCTCCGCGCGGCCGGGATCATCCGCCGCCACCGCCTCATCGAGACGTGGCTGGTGGGCGAGTTCGGCTACGCGTGGGATGAGGTGCACGACGAGGCCGAGATCCTCGAGCACTCGATCAGCGACCGGCTGCTCGAGGGCATCGACGAGCGACTGGGGCGTCCCCGGTTCGATCCGCACGGAGACGCGATTCCGGATGCCGCGGGCCACGTGCAGCGCGAGCCCTTCGTTCTGCTGGCGGCCGCCTCGACTGGCCACACCGGACGCGTGCTGCGGGTGAGCGACCGCGACCCGGCCCTGCTGCGCGCGGTGGAGGCGGCCGGGGTCGAAGTGGGCGCCGAGGCGACAGTGCTCGCGGGGGCGGGCCTGCGCGTCGGCGGCACGGATGTGCCGCTGCCGGCAGCGGCGGCGGCGGCGGTCTGGCTCAGCGCCTGACCTCACCGCGGTCGGATCACACGCAGAACTCTTTCGTTCACGTGACGCCCCTAGGCTGGGCGCATGCGTACCCGGGCAGAGATCGAGTGCTGGCTGACTGACATGGACGGCGTGCTCGTGCATGAGAACACACCGATACCGGGCGCGTCCGCCCTTCTGGAGCAGTGGCGCGACACCGGGACGCCCTTCCTGGTACTGACCAACAACTCGATCTTCACGCCGCGCGACCTGAGTGCGAGGCTCCGTGCGTCCGGCCTGATCGTTCCCGAGGAGTCGATCTGGACGTCGGCGCTGGCGACGGCGGACTTCCTGCAATCGCAGATGCCGGGCGGCACCGCGTTCGTCATCGGCGAGGCCGGGCTGACGACTGCGCTGCACGAGGCCGGCTTCATCATGACCGAGACGGACCCCGACTACGTCGTCGTCGGCGAGACCCGCAACTACTCGTTCGAGGCCATCACCAAGGCGATCCGGTTCATCGGGGCCGGAGCGCGGTTCATCGCGACGAACCCCGACGCGACCGGGCCGTCCACCGAGGGAGTGCTGCCTGCGACCGGCGCGATCACCGCGCTCATCACGAAAGCCACCGGCATGGAGCCCTACGTGGTCGGCAAGCCGAACCCGATGATGTTCCGGTCGGCGCTGAACCGCATCGGCGCCCACTCCGAGAACACCGGCATGATCGGCGACCGTATGGACACCGACGTCGTCGCGGGGATCGAGGCGGGCCTGCATACGATCCTCGTGCTCACCGGCATCAGCGATCCGGCCGAGATCCAGCGGTTCCCCTTCCGGCCCGACGAGATCCTCAACTCGGTCGCCGATCTGCTCGTCACCGAGCCCATCGAGAGCGAAGAGGCGGACATCCTCTGATGGGAGCCCTCGACGACGGCGAGAAGGTGGAGGCAGCGGATGCCGCGACCTGGCGCGCCTGGCTGGAGGCGAACCATCGCACGTCGACGGGCGCGTGGCTCGTGCGTCCGCGCAAGGACTCGGGCCTGACCCTCGTCGGCTACGAGGACGCCATCCGTCACGCGCTCTGCTTCGGCTGGATCGACGGCCCGGTGCGCACGTTCGACGCCGAGCGCGGCGGCCTGTGGTTCGCACCCCGCCGGCCGTCCAGCGGCTGGGCCGCGACCAACAAGGCCCGGCTCATCGAGCTCGAGGCCGCAGGTCTCATGACCGAGGCCGGCATCCGCGCGGTCGAGGTGGCCAAGGCGAACGGCGCCTGGACCGTGCTCGACAACGCCGAGGCCATGATCGAGCCCGACGACCTCAGTGCGGCGCTCGACGCGGTTCCCGCTGCGCGCACCGCGTGGGATGCGTTCCCGCCGTCGACCCGAAAGCTCGGGATCTCGATGGTCGACATGGCTCGACGCCCCGAGACGCGCGCCGCGCGCATCGCGAAGATCGTCGCGGATGCCGCAGAAGGGAAACGTCCATGATCATCAGCGAGCTCGATCGCAATCTGCTGTTCGCGGTCTCGGCCGTGATCGTGCTCGGCACGCTCACCGTGTTCATCTGGCAGCTGGTGCGCAACCGCGATCGCGATCGCGACGACGACTGACTCGAGCCGCCTGGCGCGGCATCCCCCACGTGGTGGTCTCCTCGCCGCCGAGCGCTACAGTTCGCTGCGACCGCTACGTCGCCCGACGGCGCAGTCGCAGGAATCTGTAGCGCTCGCGCGAAACGGCTACTGCGGGGCGAGCCCGAGGTCGTCGAGGTCGATCGCCGCCAGCCACTGCAGGCCCTCGGCTTCGACGGCGGCCTGGGCGCCGGTCTTGCGGTCCACGATCACGGCGACGGCGACCGGATCGGCGCCCTCCCGGCGCAGCGCCTCGACGGCCTTGAGTGCCGACTGCCCCGTGGTCGAGGTGTCTTCGAGGACGACGACACGCTTTCCTGCGACATCCGCCCCCTCCACCTGACGACCGCGACCGTGGTCCTTCGGCTCCTTGCGCACGACGAACGCGTCGAGCGGCTCGGGCGTGCGCGCGGACTCGTGCATGACCGCGTTCGCGATGGGGTCCGCGCCGAGCGTGAGTCCTCCGACGGCGACGATGCCGTCGATCTCGCGCACGAGATCGAGCATGATGCGGCCGATCGCGGGAGCGGCGCGGTGATCGAGGGTGAGCTTGCGCATGTCGACGTAGTACGTCGCCTTCTTGCCGCTGGAGAGCGTGAAGTCGCCGTGGAACACCGCCTCCGCCTTGATCAGCGCGATCAGGTTCTGGCGGTCGGACTCGAGCTCGGGCGTGGAGGCGGCGGTCATGGGACGAGTCTATTGATGCGGCCTGCAGGCGCCGACGCCGGAGTCGGACCCTGACCTAGCCCCCGCCCAGCTCGGCGGGATGCGTGAGACGCCACCACTCGGTCGGCGGCTCGATGTCGCCCTGGACCACGATCTCCACCGTTTCGGTGTGCGGCCCGGCGGTCCAGGTGATGCTGCCCGCCACTGCACCGTCGGTGTATGTCTCAGGAGCAGTCGAATCCATCTCGAGGGTGATCGCGGTGTCGGACCAGGTGAAGATCGACGCGTCGCGGGCGAGCACCAGGTCGGCCGTGGCGCCCCAGGGCGTCGCCAAGGAGCCGACCTGCTGACCGCGCACAGCGAGGGGAACGTCGTGGAACCCGGCACGGATGCTGTCCAGCTGCGCGAGCACGTCGGCGTTCACCGAATCGCGAGAGGCGCCACCGAGCACCACGCCGATCACGCTGAGGCGCTGGGCCACTCCCGGCTCGACCTCGACGTCCACGAGTGCGGAATACAGCAGGTTGTGCGTGCCGGGGCCGAGGTTTCCGGTCTTGAGGCCGGTGATGCCTCCCGTGCCGAGCAGCGCATTGGTGCTGAACATCCGATCGAGCCCGTCGAACGACAGCGACGGAGTCGCCGCGATCAGAGCGATCGTGGGATCGGCCGCGGCGAGCTTTCCGATCGCGATCAGATCGGTCAGCGTGCTCGTGTTGCGAGGGCTCATCCCGGTGGGCTCGACGACGGTCGTTCCGGTGAGTCCGCGAGCCGCGAGCCACGTCCGTGCGGCATCCACGAATCGCCCCTGAGAGCCGAACGCCCACGTCGAGACGGCCTCGGCGTAGTTGCTGGCCGACGGGACGAGCATCGTCGCCAGCGCCTGGCGCTGCGTCATGCTGCTGCCGGTCGGCATCGCCGCGATGGTTGCTCCCATCACGTAGTACTTGTCGTACAGGTCGTTGTCGGCCTCGCTGAAGGTGATGGTGGGGCCGGGATCGGTCGCGTGCGCGAGCGGCTTCGCATCGAGGATCACCAACGCGGTGATGAGCTTCGTGAGACTGGCGAGGGGACGCGGCTCGTCCGTCCCGCTCGTCGTCCAGATCCCGCTCGCCGCTGGACCGAGATAGGCGTCTCCGCCGCTCACGCTGATCGCCGACGCGCCCTCCGCCGGCATCGCGATGACGGCGGGCGGCGCCGGTGCGACCGTCGGTGCCTGTGCGGTCGCAACAGGTTCGGCCAGCGGAGCGTTCAATGCCCAGCCTGCGTATCCGCCGGCGGCCAGCAGGATGACGGCGACGATCGCGACGATCACGAGCAGAGCCCGTCGACGACGCCGACGTCGGAGCCGGCGGATCTCGGCCTCGACCGCCGCGTCCGGTTCGGGCAGCTCGTCGCGCATCAACTCGGTGAGGTCGGCGAACTCGTCCGGCGCCTGCTGATCGGTCGTCATCGAAGCGCGGCGGCCGATCGGATCATGTTTCACCTTCTCACGTCCGGGTGGGCCGGCGATGAGCGTCTTGCCCGCTGTGGACAACCGGGGACGGTCCACGTCGCACGCCGCGCCTAGGCTTGATCCCATGCGCCTGGCCACCTGGAACGTCAACTCGATCCGCGCCCGCGTCGACCGCATCGTCGACTTCGCGGTGCGCGAGCACATCGATGTGCTCGCCATGCAGGAGATCAAGTGCAAGGTCGAGCAGTTCCCGTTCGAGAAGTTCGAGGAGGCGGGATTCCACGTCGAGGCGCACGGCTTCTCGCAGTGGAACGGCGTCGCGATCGCGAGCCGCGAGCCTGTCGAGAACGTCCGCACCGCGTTCCCCGGAATGCCCGGCTTCGAGAAGGGCCACACCGGTACGGATGCGCCGCAGGAGGCGCGCGCGATCGGCGCCACGGTCGGCGGGGTCGAGGTGTGGAGCCTGTACGTGCCCAACGGCCGTGCGCTCGGCGATCCGCACTACTTCTACAAGCTGGACTGGCTGGCCGCGCTCGAACAGCACGCGCGCGCGTCCCTCACCGCGAACCCGGATCTCGCGCTGGCGCTGGTCGGCGACTTCAACATCGCTCCGACGGATGCCGACAACGGCGTCCCTCAGATCGTCCAGGGGTTCTCGACCCATGTCTCGCCGCCCGAACGCGAGGCATTCTCGGCGCTCGAGGCGGCCGGGCTGGTCGACGTCGTGCGGCCGCTCGTGCCGACGGGATTCACGTACTGGGACTACAAGCAGCTGCGCTTCCCCCGCAACGAGGGCATGCGCATCGACTTCATCCTCGGGTCATCGGCCGTCGCGAACGCCGTCGCGGGCGCGGTCATCCACCGCAACGAGCGCAAGGGCGAAGCGCCCAGCGATCACGTGCCCGTCGTCGTCGACCTCGACCTGACAGGACCCGACGACGACGACCGCCCCATGATCTTCTGACGCAGGCCTCGCGATCCGTGCCCGCACGACCGGCGGACGAAGCAGCCGCACAGCTCGGTAGAGAGATTTTCGACCAATCTCGGTGAAGCGCGTCATGATCGCGCACCGCGCACGTCTTGATGGAATGGAGCGCATGATGTGTGCGCACTCTCCCCCACCCCCTCTTCACAGGGTCGCGGGTGCGCTCCAGGGTGACGGCGAGGACTACATCACCGACGCACCTGCATACCGACGACGGCGAACCTCGAGGAGCAAGACGTGACTGACCCCGGGCCCCTCCTGGGAGACTCGCTGCGCGAGCGCTCCGACGAGGAGCTCATCGTCGCCGCACGCGGGGGCGACGACTCGGCGTACGCGGCGCTGTGGGAGCGCCACGTGGCCAGCGGGCGTCGGGCGGCGCGTGCGGTGAGCCCGTCAGTGGACCCCGACGACCTGGTGTCCGAGGCGTTCACGTCGATTCTCGCGGCGATCCGCAACGGCGGTGGGCCGCGGGAGGGCTTCCGCCCGTACCTGTTCAGCACGATCCGCAACACCGCCGCGTCGTGGGGACGCCGCGGTTCGGACGTTCCGCTCGACGACCTCGACGATCGGCCTGCGGAGACGGGCGACGTGGCTGAGTTCGTTGCGGACCGGTCCGTGCTGGTGCAGGCGTTCCGCGAGCTGCCCGCTCAATGGCGCACTCTGCTGTGGTACGTCGAGGTCGAGGGCATGAAGCCGCGCGAGATCGCGCCGCTGCTCGGCATGACTCCGAACGCGGTCTCGGCTCTCGCCTACCGCGCACGCGGGGGGTTCCGGCACGCATGGCTCGCAGCTCACGTCAGCGACCCGCGTCGCCCCGCCGAGTGCCGCTGGGTGTGCGAGCGACTGGTCGCACTGGACAAGAACCCGATCCCGCGCGGGGACCGGAGGCGCTTCGAAGCGCACCTGCGCGAGTGCCAGGCGTGCCGCATCGTCGCCGCCGACCTCGAGGACGTCTCGCAGAAGCTGCGCGTCGTACTCCTTCCGCTGGTACTTGGAGGGGCTGGGGCCCTTGCATACACCGCCGATGCCACGCCTGCCGTGGCCGCGACGGAACCCGGGACGCCCGACTGGGGAGACGGAGCGTCCCGAACCTGGGGACACGGCGCGGGGGGCGCCGTAGGTGGTGGTGCCGGGACGGGGGGGACCGGCGCCACCGCCCGACCAGTGATCGCGATCGCGGTCGGTCTGGGCGTGGCGGCCGTGGCTGTGGGAGCCGCCGCCGTCTTCGCTCTCGCGCCTTGGAGCGCTCCGGTCCCCGGCGACGGACAGGCCACCGCCGCCGGGGACTCGGCCGGTCGGGACGCTGACGACGCGGAGTCGGTTCACGAGCCCGAGGACCTTCCCGTCCAGCAGCCGGCCACACCGGCCCCCCACGCGCTACCGGCGGTCCCTCCGACTCCCCCGAACGACGCGCCGGAAGCGGATGCTCCGGCGAGCCCCCGGCGCCCTGCACCGGCTCCCGCGCCGCCACCCGCACCGAACCCGGTGCCGACGCCTCCCGTACTGACTCCGACGCCCACACCGACTCCGACTCCGACGCCCGAGCAGACTGCTGCACCGATCCTCGACATCCCTGTCGACCTCGGCGCATCCATCCCTGCCGCCATCACCGGCACGGGGGTCGCCGGTGGGGTCGTGGCGCTCCTCGACGACGCCGGCGCGCGCCTCAGTGAGACCACGGTCGGCCCCGACGGGACCTTTCTCGTCGATATCCCCGCTGAGTCGCTGCGCGAGGGCATGCTCGTCCACGCCGTCCAGACCGCACCCGGGATGACCACCTCCGTCGCGAGCGCACCGGTGGGTCCGTTCGCACTCCCGGCGCCGGTGGTCTCGGCCGAAGACGGTTCGCTGGAGTCCGATCTCGTCGACGGCGACGGCGACGGTGCGGCGGACGACCTCGTCCTGCTGCTCGACGGAATCCCGGGCGAGACCGTCACCATCTCGTTCGACGGTTTCTCAACGGGCAACCTTCACGTCCTGGGCGAGGCTCCTCTGGTGCGGGTCGTCCGCGACACGGTCGCCGGACCCCACACGATCGGCATCCGCTACATAGACCCGGCGACGGGCAGACTCGGCCGCATGGCCTCGTTCACGATGCTCGCGACGACCGCCCCCTGATCTTCTGATCCCCCGCTCAGGCTCCGCGGTCGTCGGCTCCCATGTCGCCGGTCGCGGGCACGCCCGGAAGCGGGCCATACCGCAGCAGGATCACGCCCTTCTGCGACACGACCGGCGGCGCGAGCAGCTCGAGGTTGGCGGGAGCCGCCCCGTCGGGGAACACCTTCTTCCCCTGTCCGAGCACGATCGGGTAGATCCACAGCACCAGCTCGTCGTAGAGCCGCTCGGCGAGCAGGGTCTGTGCGAAGTCGACGCTGCCGATGACGTGGATGTTCTCGTGCCGCGCGCGCAGCGCCTCCATCTCGGCGCGCAGGTCGGGGCCGAGCTGCGTCGTCCCCTCCCACGCGGGATTCAGCGTGCCGCGCGAAGCGACGTACTTGGGCACGCGATTGAACACGTCGGCGATGGCGTCGTCCGGACCGGTGTGGTGCGGCCAGTAGGACGCGAAGATGTCATACGTCCGGCGTCCGAGCACCAGCGCGTCGAGATCGGCGATGCCGGCGCCGACGGTCTCGCCGACGAGGTCGTCCATCAGCGGCGCCTGCCAGCCGCCGAACGGGAACCCGTCACTCTTGTCCTCGTCCGGCCCGCCGGGCGCCTGCGCGACGAGGTCGAGAGTCGTGAACAGATCGATCTGGATGAGGCCGGCCATGGTGTTCCTTTCAGGCAGCGAGCGCCGAATCGCCCGCGGGATCGATGTGGAAGGTCGCGGCGAAGCGCTCGAGCAGCATGGCGTCGCCCGAGACGACGTCGATCACGTCCTGGTCGACGGCTTCGGCCGGTGTCAGCCTCCCCGAGATGACGTGACGGATGCCGGGACCGGCGGCGATGACGACGTCGGGCTCGCCCGCCGGAACCCTTCCCCCGATCGGAGATGACGGCGGCGCAAGCTGTGCGATCCGCAGCTCCGGCCCGTCGACCTGCACCCGCAGCGCCACATCGGCGAGGTGCACCTCGTAGTCCGCGGAGGGCAGCGAGGCCGCGGCATCCGGTCGGAATGCTGTTCGCAGCGCCATGGTGAGCGAGTCCGCCGTCACGATGTCGTCGGGGCCGGGATCGCCCATCTGCACGAAGCCCCAGCGCCCGAGCGCCAGCACGATCGGCTCGAGCTGCCGGCCGTAGGGCGTGAGTTCGTACACGAGACCGCAGTTCAGCAGCGGCACGCGACGCACGACACCGCCCTCCTGAAGCTCCTTGAGCCGCGTCGAGAGGATGTTCGTCGGGATCTTGGGCAGTCCCTGCTTGAGGTCGGTGTAGCGGCGCGGCCCGACGAGCAGATCGCGGACGATGAGCATCGCCCACCGTTCGCCGATCAGCTCGACCGCGGTCGTGACCCCGCAGTACTGCCCGTAGCTGCGGGAGGCCACTTACGCCCGTGCCTGCTCCGCCAGGGAGGCGTCGGGTCCCTGCTCGGCGGCCTGGCCCTCCATGAAGAAGAACTCCACTCCGTTGCCGTCCGGGTCTTCGAGGTCGCGGCTGTACATGAAGCCGTAGTCCTTCGCCTCAGTGGGTTCGGCGCCCCCGTTGGCGAGACCGGCCTCGATGATCCTGTCCACCTCCTCGCGGGACTCGCGGCTGAGCGCGATGAGCACCTGGGCCTGCGTCCGGGGGTCGACGATCTGCTTGTCCGTGAACGTCGCGAAGTGATCCCGGGTCACGGCCATGAAGAAGACGTTCTCGTCCCAGACGATGCACGCGGCGTTGTCGTCGGTGAGCAGCGGGTTGAGGCCGGCGCCGAGAGCCGAATAGAACGCCTTCGACCTTTCGAGGTCGTCGGTGACGATGTTCACGAAGATGTGTGTCATGAGCTAGATGCTTGCAAAAAGCAACCTCGCTTGTCAATAGCAAGCAACGCCGACAGCGGGCAGGGTCCTCCTCACGGGGGATGCCGCGCCCGCGCGCTCCCCCGTAGCGTGGAGGGATGTCCCTCACCTTCGCGCGACGACGCGAGCGCCCGTCGCCGGGTCAGCTGCGCAACGACGTCTGGCTGGCCCTGGCCCTGCTGCTCGGCGCCGTGCTGAGCGCCGCGCTCGGATCGGTCGCCGGCTTCTATGGCGACGACACCTCGCGGGACATGCGCTGGGTCCTGCTCTACTCGTTCGGGCTCACCGCTCCGCTGGCGGCGCGGCGCCGCCTGCCGGAGCTCGTCGCGGTGACCGTCGCGGTCGTCTTCTTCGTCGGCGTCACCTTCCGCATCCCCGAGGTCTACGTCGGCAACATCGCGCTGTTCATCGCCATCTACACCGTCGGCGCGTGGGTGGACAGTCGCCGCCGCGCGATGTACGTCCGCATCGGGATCATCGTCGGGATGTTCGTGTGGCTCCTGGTCACCACGTTCCAGTCGGCCACCGCCCCGACCGACGACGGCCTCTCCCGTGAGGGCCTCTTCTCTCCCTTCGTCGCGTTCATGCTCATCCAGTTCCTGATCAACGCCGCGTTCTTCGGGGGCGCGTACTACATGGGCGACCGCGCGTACGCGGCGGCGCTCGAGCGTGGCGCGCTCGAGGACCGCACCCGCGAGCTCGAGAACGAGCGCGAGGTCACCGCAGCGCAGGCGGTGGCGCTGGACCGCGTGCGCATCGCACGCGAGCTGCACGACGTCGTCGCCCACCACGTGTCGGCGATGGGCGTTCAAGCCGGCGCCGCACGCGCCGTGCTCGACCGTGATCCGGAGGCAGCGCGCGGCGCCCTCGCCGGCATCGAGGCATCCGCACGCTCCGCACTGGACGACCTCAGGCACCTGCTCGAGACGCTGCGCACCACGGACGGCGACCCGCCGAACGCCTCGACGGTCAGCCTCGCCGGACTCGCCGACCTCGCCGCTCATGCGAACGAGAACGGCCTTCCCACCACCCTCACCATCGTCGGGGCGGAAGCGCCGGTGCCGGACCTGGTTCAGGTGAACCTCTATCGCGTCGCTCAGGAGGCGCTCACCAACGCACGCCGCCATGGCGGGCCGGATGCCGCGGCCGACGTCCGCCTGCGCTACGACGCCGACGCGATCGAACTCGAGGTCGTCAACTCGGGACGGGTCGCGCCGGCGCTGCGCGCGGGCCTCGGCCTCGTCGGCATGCGCGAGCGCGCCGCCGCGTCCGGCGGCACCCTCGAGGCGGCCCCGCGTGCGCGCGGCGGATTCCTCGTGCGCCTGAGCGTTCCGCTGACCGAGCGGGTCGGCGCGTGACCGCGACGCCGATCCGTGTGCTCCTCGCCGACGACCACGCGGTGATGCGCGCGGGCTTCCGCATGATCCTCGAGTCCGTCGACGGCATCGAGGTCGTCGGCGAGGCCGCGACCGGCGTGGAGGCGGTGGCCGCGGCATCCGCTCTGCACCCCGATGTGGTGTGCATGGACGTGCAGATGCCCGATATGGACGGGCTCGAAGCGACGCGGCGCATCGTCGCCGACCCGGGCGTCCGGTCGGCCGTCGTGATCGTGACGACCTTCGACCGAGACGACTACCTCTTCACGTCGCTCTCGGCGGGAGCGAGCGGCTTCCTGCTCAAGAACGCCGGGCCGGAGGAGCTCGTCAGCGCGGTGCGGGTCGCCGCCGCCGGGGACGCGCTGCTCGCCCCTGAGGTGACGCGCCGCGTGATCGCGCGGTTCACCGCAGGCGAGCCGGTGCCCGGAGCCGTCCGAACGGCGACCCCCGACGGCATGCCCGAGCTCACCGAGCGCGAGAACGAGGTTCTCCAGCTGGTGGCGCAGGCGATGAGCAACGCCGAGATCGCCGAGCGCCTCTACATCGGGGAGGCGACGGTGAAGACGCACGTGTCGAACCTGCTGCAGAAACTCGGTGCCCGCGACCGGGTCGCAGCGGTCGTCTACGCCCACCGCCACGGGCTGACCTAGGCACGCATCTCGTCCCGGCCGCTCCGCAGTCAGGACACGCCGCTCGCGCACATCGAACGCCGCGGAAAGTGACTGCGGAGGTCGGGTTGCCGAACCACGGATGCCCCGGCCGCCGGTCTCGGTGAACAGGCCGGGCGTCGATATGCACCCGAACGCACCGGCATCCGATATCTATTCCCACGCATACGAATGCACACGGGGATGAGACGGAATCCGCCGCGCGGGGGAGGCGCTCCCACCTCGGCGTCCCTAGCGTGGAACGCACACGGGCGACGTGGACACAGGAGGAGCACGATGCTGCATTTGACCGGGATCACAAAGAGCTACGGAGGGCGACGGGTACTGGACGACGTCGGGTTCGACGTCGTGCCGGGCCGTCTCACCGGCTTCGTCGGCGGCAACGGCGCCGGCAAGACCACCACCATGCGGATCGTGCTCGGGGTGCTGGGCAAAGACGCCGGATCGGTGACGCTCGACGGCGCCGAGGTGACGGCATCCGATCGGCGCCGCTTCGGCTATATGCCTGAGGAGCGCGGGCTCTACCCGAAGATGAAGGTGCTCGAGCACATCGTCTACCTCGCGCGCCTGCACGGCTTCTCGAAGACGGATGCCGCGACCCGCGCCACCGCGCTGCTCGAACAGCTCGGACTCGGCGAGCGACTGAACGACAACGTCGAGACGCTCTCGCTCGGCAACCAGCAGCGCGCCCAGATCGCCGCCGCCCTTGTGCACGACCCCGAGGTGCTGATCCTCGACGAGCCCTTCTCGGGTCTTGACCCGCTCGCCGTCGACGTCGTCGCCGGCGTGCTGCAGGCTCGGGCCGCGGCCGGCGCGGCCGTGCTCTTCTCCTCGCATCAGCTCGACGTGGTCGAGCGGCTGTGCGACGACCTCGTCATCATCGCGGGCGGCACGATCCGTGCCTCCGGTGCGCGCGACGCGCTGCGCGCCCAGCATTCGACGCGGCGGTTCGAGCTGGTCTCGACCGGCGACGCCGGCTGGCTGCGGTCCGAGCCCGGTGTGGAGGTCCTCGAGTTCGACGGCGGCTACGCCGTCTTCGACGCCGACACCGACGACACCGCCCAGCGTGTCCTGCGCCGGGCTGTCGAACAGGGCGACGTCGCCAGCTTCGCCCCGCAGCATCCCTCCCTCGCCCAGATCTTCAAGGAGGTCATCCAGTGACCGTCGCGACCCGCACCACCGCTCCCGCCCTCGGCACCGGCCAGGGCATCTGGCTCGTCGCAGAGCGCGAGATCGGCTCGAAGCTGCGCAGCAAGGCGTTCGTCATCTCGACGGTGATTCTCTTCGTCGGCGCCCTGGCACTCGTGCTGTGGGGCGGCTTCGCGGCCGCCAACGCCACCGGAACCCCGGTCGCCGTCACCGCCGACGCCACGGAGTTCGTCGCCGACGCCCAGGGACTCGATGTCACCGAGGTGTCCGATCGCGCCGAGGCCGAGGCGCTGGTCGCGGAGGGCGAGGTCGACGCCGCGATCGTCGCGGACGCCGACTCACCCGTCGGCGTGGCGCTCATCGCCGACTCGGACGTGCCGACGCAGCTGATGCTTCAGCTCGCGGTGACGCCGCCGGTCGACCTGCTCAACCCCGAAGAGGGCAACGCCGCGATGGGCTACATCGCGGCCATCGGGTTCGGCGTGGTGTTCCTGTTCGCCGCCTCGATGTTCGGCGGGACCATCGCGCAGAGCGTCGTCGAAGAGAAGCAGACCCGCGTGGTCGAGCTGCTCATCTCGGCGATCCCGGTGCGCTCGCTGCTGGCGGGGAAGGTGATCGGCAACACGGTCCTCGCGATGGCGCAGATCCTGATACTCGCGGCGATCGCGATCGTGGGGCTGACGGTCACGGATCAGACGGCCCTGCTGCAGGGCCTCGGCGGACCCATCGCCTGGTTCGCGGTGTTCTTCCTGTTCGGATTCATCCTGCTCGCGTCGCTGTTCGCCGCTGCCGCCTCGATGGTCTCCCGCCAGGAGGACATCGGCTCGACGACGACACCACTGACGATGCTGGTGATGGCTCCGTACTTCCTGGTGATCTTCTTCTTCGACAACCCGCTCGTGCTGGGGATCATGTCGTACGTGCCGTTCTCGGCGCCCGTGGGCATGCCGATGCGGTTGTTCCTCGGCGAGGCGCAGTGGTGGGAGCCGCTGCTGTCGCTGGCGATCCTCATCGCGACCTGCGTCGCGGCGATCCTCGTCGGCGCTCGCATCTACGAGAACTCACTGCTGCGCATGGGTGGCCGCGTCAAGCTCTCCGAGGCGCTCGCGCGCTGACTTCTGTTCCGGATGCCTCGGCCCTGCGCTCGTGCGCCGGGCCGGGGCATCCTCGTTTTCAGCTGCCCTTCAGCACCGAGAGCACGTTGCCCGAGGGGTCGCGGAACCAGGCGATGTCCGGACCCATGCCCCGTGCGATGCCCTTCGCGTCGGTGGGGAAGTCGGCGTCGTCGTAGATCTTCGTCGTGATGCCACGGGCGTTGAGGTCGTCCACGGCCGACTCGACGTCGTCGACGTCGAAGTTCATGATCGTGAAGCCCGCGGGTTCGTGGTCGGGCTTGGGGTAGGCGATCACCGTCGCCCCCGAACCGAGCGTCAGCTCGAGGATCCCCATCTCATTGAGCGATGCCGGTATGCCGAGGGTGTCGCCGTAGAACGCTTTCGCCTCGTCGATGTCGCGGACGGCGAAACCGCTGAATGCGCGGTCGGATCTGAACATGGCGTCTCCCTGGGTCGTGGCTCTGTCGCGGCTGCAGCAAGCCTCTGCCAGCGCGGCGCCCGTGTCCAGAGGTGTGTGGCGTCGACCCGCCGTCAGAGGCGCTCGACGACCGTCGCGACCCCCATGCCACCGCCGATGCACAGCGTCGCCAGTCCGTAGCGGCCACCGCTGCGCTCGAGCTCGTCGACGAGAGTGCCGAGGATCATCGCTCCGGTCGCGCCGAGCGGGTGGCCCATCGCGATCGCCCCGCCGTTGACGTTGACGCGCTCGTGAGGGAAGTCGTCGAGATCGCGCATGAGGCGCAGGGCGACGGAGGCGAAGGCCTCATTGATCTCGACCAGGTCGATATCCCGGATGCCGAGTCCGGCCCGCTCGAGCGCCAGCCGGGACGCGGGGCCGGGGCCGGTGAGCATGAGCGTGGGCTCGGTGCTCACGACGGCGGCCGAGCGGATCCGAGCCCGAGGAGTCAGTCCGTGACGCTTCCCCGCGGCTTCGCTGCCGACGAGGACGAGGGCGGCGCCGTCGACGATGCCCGACGAGTTGCCTGCGTGATGCACGTGATCGATCTTGCGGGCTTCGGGATAGGCGCGCAGCGCGACCTCGTCGAAGCCCGACCGGCCCATCTCGGCGAACGCGGGCTTCAGCGCCGCCAGCGTCTCGACGCTCGTGCCGGGACGGATGGTCTCGTCTCGGTCGAGGAGCACCGTGCCGTCGGCGCCCCGGACGGGGATCACCGACCGGTCGAAGCGGCCCTCGTCCCACGCGCGGGCCGCGCGCTCGTGGGAGGCCGCGGCGATGGCGTCGACATCCTCACGGCTGTACCCCTCCAGCGTCGCGATGAGGTCGGCGCTGATGCCCTGAGGCACTCCCTCGGGTGTCACGGCGGCTGCGGTGTCTTTCGACCACGGTCCGCCGTCGCTGCCCATGGGCACACGGCTCATCGACTCGACACCGCCGGCGAGGAAGAGGTCCTCCCACCCGGAGCGCACCCTCGCAGCCGCCTGGTTGACGGCCTCGAGGCCCGATCCGCAGAAGCGGTTGAGCTGCACGCCGGGCACGGTGTCGGGCAGACCGGCGGCGAGCGCGGCCACCTTGGCGATGTCGGAGCCCTGGTCGCCGATCGGCGTGACACAGCCGAGGACGAGGTCGTCGATGCCGGCCGGATCGAGGTTCGGATGCCGCTCGCGCAGCGCGGCGACCAGCCCCACCACGAGCTCGTGGGGCGGGACGCCGTGCAGCGAACCCGTCACTCTGCCGCGGCCGCGCGGCGTGCGCACGGCGTCGTACACGAACGCCTCGGTCATCGCGTCTCCTTCGACTCGCTGGGTCAATCGTGCCACTCGCGGCGTTGCCACGGCTCGTCGTCGCGCTATCGAGGCGCCGGCGGATTGCGGTCGGGGTGCAGAGCGATGAAGAGCGAGTACGTGTCGCCGCCGGAGTCGGGGCCGCGCTCCTTGAACTCCTGCACCAGGTCGTACAGCCGCTGCTCGAGCTCCGCCTTGTGGCCCGCGTCGAGCTTCAGCCCCAGCCATGTCGTGTCGAGCTCCTCGTCGGTAAGCCCGTCGATCTGCTGGAGGAACGTCTCGACCAGCACGGTGCTCCCGCCGGGCATCGATGTGCGCCAGGACAGACCGGTCGCGCGGTACGGCACCTCCCGCGCTCCTTGCGCCCCGCTGCGCTCGGGCTCGGGCGCCAGGTACCCGGTCTGCACGAGGGTGCGGACGTGATGCAGCATGGTCCCCGGATTCACACCCAGGAGCTCGGCGAGCTCCTTGTTGGTGCGTGCCTCGAACGCGCAGAGCCGGAGCACGCGGAGCCGCAAGGGCGAGCTCAGCGCCCGCATGCGAGCCTCGGCCTCGGGGTCGCCCGGCCGCAGCTCGATCCGTTCGTCTGGGTACTCCACGTCTTCAGGCTAGGGGACTGGTTGACAATTCTCAATCGGTCGCCGAGACTGATTGGCATGTCTCAATCACCCGCGCAGGACGGGGTCTCCGGGGTGGACGACGACGTGCTCGCCGAAGCGCGCGCCGAGGCCGCTTCCCCGTCCGCCGCTGCCCGCGCCGACGCCGGAGCCGACGCCGATCAGCCGGTCGCCGCGCCGTCCCCCGCCGGCAGCGCGGGCTCCCTCTGGCGCGACCGCAACTTCCTCACGATGTGGAGCGGCCAGACGCTGAGTCAGTTCGGCGCGCAGATCACCGAGCTCGCCGTCCCCGTGCTCGCTGTCCTGCTCCTGAACGCGGACGAGTTCCAGATCGGCGTTCTGAACGCCGCCAACGTCGCCGCCTTCCTGCTCGTCGGCCTTCCTGCCGGAGCCTGGATCGACCGCATGCGCAAGCGCCACGTCATGATCGCCGCCGACATCGTGCGCGCCCTCGCCCTCGCGCTCATCCCGCTGCTGTGGGCTGCCGGCCTGCTGCAGATGTGGCATCTGATCGTGATCGCCGGGATCGTCGGGGTGGCGACCGTGTTCTTCGACGTCTCGTACCAGAGCATCGTGCCGTCGCTCGTGCGGCCGAGTCAGATCGCCGAGGCGAACGGCAAGCTGCAGTCCTCCTACGAGCTCGCCAACATCGCGGGTCCCGGCTTCGGCGGCTGGCTCATCGGCGTGATCACAGCACCGCTGGCCGTGCTCGCGACCGCCGTCACCTACCTCGTCTCGGCCGTCGCCCTGATGTTCACCCGCGACCATGAGCCCGCCCGTGCACCCGAGGACCGCGGGCCGATCATGCGCGAGATCTGGGAGGGCCTGCACTTCGTCTTCACCGAGAAGCTGCTGCGGCGCATCGTCGCCACCACCGCCACGTCGAACTTCTTCAACGTCGTATCGACGACCCTTCTGCCGCTCTTCCTGCTGCGAGAGCTCGGATTCTCTCCCGCCTCGCTCGGGCTGATCTTCTCCCTCGCCGCGATCGGCGGGCTGCTCGGCGCGATGGCCACGCCGCACATCGTGAAGCGGATCGGAGAGGCGCGCGCCATCCCGATCAGCTCCATCGGGTTCAGCGTCATCGCCCTGCTGCTGCCCATGGCGGCACTCGTGCCCGAGTTCGCCTTTCCGCTCCTTGTGGCGCAGTTCTTCGTCGGCAGCTTCATGGTGCTGCTCTACAACATCACGCAGGTGACCTTCCGTCAGCGCATCACGCCGGTACGCCTGCTCGGCCGCATGAACGCGTCCGTGCGTTTCGTGGTGTGGGGCGTCATGCCGATCGCGGCCCTCCTCGCCGGCGTCCTCGGCACGTGGCTCGGTGTCGTGCCGGTGATGTGGATCGGCGCCATCGGCCAGCTGCTCTCGGTGGGATTCGTCGTCTTCGCGCCGTTCTGGGCGATGCGCGAGCTGCCTGACGTCCACACCCACGCGAGCGCCACGGAGAACTGAACGCGTCGAACGCGACGCATGAACGGCCCGGTTCGCGCAAGTATGCCCACTCGGCATCCCCGGGATGGTTGAGTGTCAGCATGAACGCGCGCATCGTCTCGATCGGCACCGCGGTTCCGCCGACCCGCGTCACCCAGGACCGGGTCCGCGATTTCTTCGCGGCGCAGCCCGGGGTGGACCGCCTCACCCAGCGTCTGATCCGCGCCGCGTTCGACGCCGCCGCCATCGACGAGCGGCACACCGTGCTCACCGAGCTGGGCGCCCTCGGCCAGGCCTCCCCGGGAGCAGACGGACCCTTCGTCGACGCCTCCGGTGCGCTGCGCCGGCCGACGACCGGCACGCGCAACGATCTCTACACGCGCGAGGTGCCCGGGCTGTGCGCGCAGGCAGCCCGGGCAGCGATCGACGACGCGGGTGTCGACCCCGCCGACGTCACGCACGTGATCACCGTCTCGTGCACCGGGTTCTTCGCCCCGGGGCCGGACTACCGGCTCGTGCGCGACCTCGGCATCCCGACGACCGCGGAGCGGTACCACCTCGGCTTCATCGGCTGTGCCGCCGCGCTTCCCGGCATCCGTCTCGCCACCCGCATCGCGGCCGCTCAGCCGGACGCGGTCGTGCTCGTGGTCTGCGTCGAACTCTGCTCGCTGCACATCCGCCCCTCCGCCGACCCCCAGCAGATCGTCGCGGCATCCGTCTTCGGCGATGGCGCCGCGGCTGCCGTGATCACCGCCGACCCGTCGGTCGGCAGGCCCGGCGGCCTGCACCTCGACCGCTTCGCCACGGCTCTCACGACCGAGGGTGAGAGCGACATGGTGTGGACGATCGGCGACCACGGCTTCGAGATGACCCTCTCCGCCGAGGTCCCCCGCATCGTCGGACGTGAGATCCGCGGCGCGGTCGACACGTTCCTCGGTGAGGACGGGCAGCCCGACGCGTGGGCCGTGCACCCCGGCGGACGGAGCGTCCTCGACCGCGTCGAGGCGGGACTCGAGCTCGAACCCGGCGCGATCGACGCCTCCCGCGCGGTGCTGCGTGAATACGGCAACATGTCCAGCGCGACCGTGCTGTTCATTCTCCGCCGGCTGCTGCACGACGATGCGATCGCCGACGGCGCCCGCGTCGCCGGCCTCGCCTTCGGCCCGGGGCTCACTGTCGAATCGGCGCTCATGACGAAGCGGATGCCGGTGCGCGCCGACGTCTCCGCGCGCGCGGTGACCGCCTCCGCGGTCCGCGCATGACCCTGGCGGTCCGCGCGCGTCTCGAGCTCGAAGAGCTCATGGATGATCCTCACTGCGATCCGGTGCGGCTCGCAGCCACGCTGCGCCGGTTCGGCACGATCAACCGCCTCGTCTCGGGCTGGGGCGCCGTCTACCGCTCGTGGCTCGCGCCCCGCCTGCGCTCGCTCGGACGTCCGGCGCGCGTGCTCGACCTCGGCTCGGGCGGCGGCGACCTCGTGCTCCGGCTGGCAGGACTCGCCGCGCGCGACGGCCTCACCGTCGAGTGGACCGGGGTCGATCCCGATCCGCGCGCCCACGCCGTCGCGACGGCGGGCGCGTCCCCGCCGAACGTGGGCTTCCGGTGCACCGATGCGGCGACGCTGGTCGCGGCGCGGGAGACGTTCGACGTCGTGCTCTCCAACCACGTCCTGCACCACCTCGGCGCGCAGCTCGGGGGATTCCTCAGCGAGTCGCAGCAGCTTTCGCGCGGGTTCGTCCTGCATGCGGACATCGAGCGCAGCCGGCTGGCCTACGCGCTCTACGCGGTCGGCATCACGCCCTTCGCACCCGGAACGTTCCTGCGCACCGACGGGCTCCGCTCGATCCGGCGCAGCTTCACCCGTGCCGAGCTCGAGCACGGCCTCGAGCGGGAGCGCCCCGGCGAGTGGACCGTGGTCCGCCCCGCTCCCTTCCGGCTGCTGGCCGTCGGACGGGGCCGGGCTGGTGGCCCACACGCCCGAGGCTCCACGTGGCGCGAAGCGACACGTGGAGAGGCGCGGGGAGCATCCGGTGCCTGACGTCGTCGTCGTGGGTGCCGGACCCGTCGGGCTGCTGCTGGCGGGCGAGCTGGCGCGCCGGGGAGTCGACGTCGAGATCCTCGAGAAGCGCCCGGCGATCGGCGGGGGCACCCGCGCGATCGGCGTGCACGCGCCCGTGCTCGCCGCGCTCGAGGACTCCGGGGTGACCGAGCGGCTGCTCGCCGGCGCGATCCGGGTCTCCCGGGGCGAGGCGCGCTCGGCGGGTCGCCTGCTCGGCGTCGTGCGGTTCGACAGGCTCTCGACGCGGTACCCGTTCGTGGCGACGCTCCCGCAGGCCGCGACCGAGGCCGTGCTGGCGGCCGACGCCCCGACCCCGCGTCGCGCGACCACGGCGACCGGAGTCGTGCCGGGCGCCCACGCCGTCCTCGTGCGGATGGACGACGGACGCGAGATCAGCGCGCCGATCGTCGTGGTGGCTTCCGGCTGGAGTGGACGGGACCTCGTCTTCCGGCCCGGCGCCGTGCCGGTGCGGCAGTATCGCGATCGGTATCTCATGACGGATGCCGCGACCGGCTCCCGCGCGGACGACGGCCTCGCCGTGGTGCATCTCGACGCCCACGGCGTGCTCGAGTCGTTCCCGCTGCCCGGCGGGGTGCGGCGGTTCGTCGCGTGGGACCGGCCCGGGGCCGACTCCGCTCCCGCGGCCACGACGGCCCGGCTGCGGGCCGCGCTGGAGGCCCGCGGCGAGGACGAGGCCGCCGCAGTCGTCGGCGCGGCGACATCCTTCGGGGTCCGCCGCGTCGTCGCACCGCGCCTGCGCAACGGCCGGGTGCTCGTGATCGGGGATGCCGCGCACGAGGTCAGCCCGATCGGCGGCCAGGGCATGAACCTGGGCCTGCTCGACGCGGCCACGCTCGCCCCGCTGCTGGCGACCTGGGTGCGCACCGGGGCGGCGCCGGACGCCGAGCTGCACCGGTGGGAACGGGCCCGCGTCGCCTCGGCGCGCACGGCCGCGGGGCTCGCCGCGGCGAACACGGCACTCGGGCGACCCCTCGGTCCGGCGGCGGACGCCACCCGGCGCGCGGTCGTGCGCGGGATGCTCGCCCCGCCGGTCGGGGCGCTGTTCGCCCGCGCGTATTCGATGGGATTCGACCGCGCCGCTTGAGCCCGGAGGGTCAGGACGTGAGGGCCGTGCCCGTGGCGACGAGCTGCGCCGCGAGCAGGAGCGCGGCGAGCATGACGAGCCGGAACAGCGCCCGGCTCGGGGCTTGGACGAGGGCCCGGACCACCGTGACCACAGCCACGACGGCGACGCCGGCGAAGAAGGCCCAGGCGAGCGGCGGCACCGCGGCGAGGTCGCCCCCGGCCGGTCCGAGCAGCACTGCGACAGCGCCCGCCAGCACCGCGGCGGCGGCGAGCACGGCCGACGCGCGGGGGCCGATCCGGTGCGGGAATCCGCGCACTCCGGTGCGCTCGTCGTCGTCGAGGTCGGGCAGCACATTCGTGAGGTGCACCGCCGATCCGAGCGCGGCGCCCGCGATCCACGCCCACCCCGGAGCGAACGCCGGGTCCGGCGCGGACAGCGTCACCAGCGAGGGGAACAGGCCGAAGCTCACGATGAACGGCACGAGAGAGAAGACCGTGGACTTGAGCCCCGCGTTGTACGACCACGCCGAGCCGAGCACCAGCGCGTGGGCCGCCAGCATGCGCCACCCGAGCGGTGCCGACAGCGCGAGGGCCAGGGCGAGGGCGACGGATGCCGCGACCCACGCCGCCCGCGGACTCACGTCGCCGCGGGCGATGGGCTTGTCGGTGCGTCCGACCGCACGGTCACGCGCGGCGTCGAGAGCGTCGTTCGAGATGCCGATCGAGACCTGCCCGGCGAAGACCGCGAGACTCAGCAGCCCGAGCCGCCACGGCTCGAGCCCGATCGAGACGCCCAGCGCGAATGCCAGGGTCGTGACGACGAGCGTCGGACCGGGGTGCGTGGACCCCCACAGGGCCCGGACGATGCGCATGCCCGATGCTCTCACGGGACGGGCACAGCTCAGGGCACTCAGTCCTCCGGGACGGCCTCGATCACGTCGTCGTCCTGCGGCGAGTCCGGGACCACTGCCGGACCCTCGCTCACCAGCGTGAGGCCTGAGCCGTCGGCCGCGACATCCACCCGCACCACGTCGCCGTCGTGCACGCCGCCGCCGAGGATCGCCATGGCGAGGCGGTCTTGGATCTGCGATTGGATGAGCCGGCGCAGCGGCCGCGCGCCGAAGAGCGGATCGTAGCCGCGCTCGGCGAGCCAGCCGCGGGCGTCGGGCGTGACGGCGAGCGTGAGCCGGCGGTCCTTGAGCCGGCGCTGCAGCGCGTAGACGGCGAGCTCGACGATCTGGGCGAGGTCGTCCTCGGTGAGCGCCTGGAAGATCACGATGTCGTCGAGGCGGTTCACGAACTCAGGCTTGAACGCCTGGCGCACCAGCCCCTGCACCTGCTCGCGCTTCTGCTCGGCCGACAGCGTCGGGTCGATGAGGATCGGCGAGCCGAGGTTCGAGGTGAGGATCAGGATGACGTTCGTGAAGTCCACGGTGCGGCCCTGGCCGTCGGTGAGCCGGCCGTCGTCCATCACCTGCAGCAGCACGTCGAACACCTCGGGGTGCGCCTTCTCGACCTCGTCGAGCAGCACGACGCTGTAGGGACGCCGCCGCACCGCCTCGGTGAGCTGACCGCCCTGCTCGTAGCCGATGTACCCGGGGGGCGCGCCGACCAGCCGTGACACCGTGTGCTTCTCGCCGTACTCCGACATGTCGATGCGCACCATGGCGTGCTCGTCGTCGAAGAGGAACTCCGCGAGGGACTTGGCGAGCTCGGTCTTCCCGACGCCCGTCGGGCCGAGGAAGAGGAACGACCCGGTCGGTCGTCCCGGGTCGCTGATGCCCGCGCGGGAGCGGCGCACGGCGTCGGAGACGGCCTTGACCGCGTCCTTCTGCCCGATGAGGCGCCGGCCGAGCTCGGTCTCGAGGTGCAGCAGCTTCTCGGTCTCGCCCTGCAGCAGCCGGCCGACCGGGATGCCGGTCCATGCCGCGATGACGGCGGCTATGTCCTCGTCCGTGACCTGGTCATTGACCATGCGCTCGCCCGCGGGCTCTTCGCGCTCGGCATCGACGAGCTGGCGCTCGAGGGCCGGGATCTCGGCGTACAGCAGCCGCGAGGCCTTCTCGAGATTGCCTTCGCGCTGCGCGCGCTCGGCCTCGACCCTCGCCGCATCCAGGCGCGTCTTGAGGTCGCCGACGCGGTTCAGTGACGCGCGCTCGCGCTCCCACCGCTCCTGCAGCTCGCTGAGCCGCTCCTGCTCGCCGCCGAGCTGCGCGCGCAGCGCGGCGAGGCGTTCCTTCGAGGCGTCGTCCTTCTCCCTCTTGAGCGCGAGTTCCTCGAGCTTCAGCCGGTCGACGTGCCGTCGCAGCTCGTCGATCTCGAGCGGCGCCGAGTCGATCTCCATGCGCAGGCGCGAGGCCGCCTCGTCGATGAGGTCGATCGCCTTGTCGGGC
Organism: uncultured Actinomycetota bacterium; assembly: GCA_963754635.1. Taxonomy (GTDB): domain Bacteria; phylum Actinomycetota; class Actinomycetes; order Actinomycetales; family Microbacteriaceae; genus Microbacterium. Next base: position 292,720 of record CAVWGM010000004.1, read on the forward strand.
AGCTGGCGGCTCGGGATGTAGCGATGGCTGAGGGATGCCGCGGCGACGAGCGCGGCATCCGCGATCGCCACCTTGTGATGGGCCTCGTACCTCTCCTTGAGCCCGCGCAGGATCGCGACGGTGTCCTCGACCGAGGGTTCGCCGACGTAGCACCTGCTGGAAGCGGCGCTCGAGCGCGGCATCCTTCTCGATGAACTCGCGGTACTCGTTGAGCGTGGTGGCGCCGATCATGCGCAGCTCGCCGCGCGCGAGCATCGGCTTGAGCATGTTGGATGCCGCGACCGACCCCTCGCCGCCCCCGGCGCCCATGAGCACGTGCAGCTCGTCGATGAACGTGATGATGCGGCCGTCGGAGTCCGTGATCTCCTTGAGCACGTTCTTCAGGCGCTCCTCGAACTGCCCGCGGTACATCGCTCCCGCGACGAGGGCGGAGATGTCGAGGGTGACGAGCTCCTTGTCCTTGAGCGACTCGGCGACGTCGCCCGCGACGATGCGCTGGGCGAGGCCCTCGACGACCGCGGTCTTGCCGACGCCGGGCTCGCCGATCAGCACCGGGTTGTTCTTGGTGCGTCGGGTCAGCACCTGACTCACGCGCCGGATCTCGCTGTCGCGGCCGATCACCGGGTCGAGCTTGCCCTGCCGGGCGCGATCGGTCAGGTTGATCCCGAACTGCTCGAGGGCGGTGCGGGCGTCTTCCTGGCCGGGCTGCTGCGTGGCGTTCATCTGTCTCCTGAAATCCGCTCACGTGAAACTTGAGTCATGGTGGCTCAAGTTTATCAGGCCACGGATGCCGCGGCAACGAACAAGGCACGTTTGTCCAGGGGTTGATTCCCGGCGCGCGCGGGAGAACGCTGGACGCATCCACGAACAGAGGAGTTCCTGATGAGCAACACGTCGGTCGCACGCGTCACCACCATCACCGCCCGATCGCCGGAGGGCTTCGATGCGGCGCTGCGCGAAGGGATCGCGCGCTCGCACGCGACGCTGCGCAATGTGAGCGGAGCCTGGGTGAAGGAGCAGAAGGTGGAGTGCGTCGACGGCACGATCACCTCGTATCAGGTCGTCCTCGAGGTGACGTTCGTCCTCGACGACTGATCCGTCAGGACTCGCGGTCGCCGATCTCAGCCACTGCGTCGGCGTGCGCACGCCGCACGGTGTCCCCCACCCATTCGGTGCCCTTGTAGACGTTGCGCTCGCCGATGTCGGCGGTGAGCCCGCCGGCAGCGAGCTGATCGATCACGCGGCGCTCGGTCGCGACCACTTTCAGGGCGCCGCCGGTCTCGCGCAGCCGGGCCGCGTACCGCCGCAGCACGTCGACGAGCGCGAGGCCGATCTGATCGGTCCCGCGCAGGCGCACGATCACGATCGCGTCGCGGGAGTGCCTGTTCACCTCCGGCAGCTGCTTCTCGAAGATGGGCGTGCTCGCGAAGAACAGGCTGCCGTACGGCTGCAGGATCAGCACCCTCCCGCCGGGCACCGACTTCGGCGGGTCCGACTCGCGCATGCGCCCGTCGGCCTGAAAATGCACCGCTCGCACGCGGACTCGATTGGACTGCTGCGCGACGAAGAGGATGATGCCGAGGCCCGCGCCGGCGAGGACGGCGAACTGCAGCGGGATGATGAGCGTCAACCCGAAGGTGACCGCCATGATCGCCGTCGGAAGGGGCCCCGTCTTCACCACCGAATACACGCGACTCGGCTTGATCGCGCCGATTCCGACCACGATGAGCAGCCCTGCCAGCGCCGGCATCGCGACGAACGCGACCAGATCGGACGCGACGAAGAGCAGCAAGGCCATGACGGCGCCGGCGGCGAACAGCGCGACGCGTGTCTTGGCGCCGGACTGCACGATGATCGACGAACCTGTCATCGAACCGCCGACGGGCATGCCGCGCATGAGTCCCGACACGATGTTGCCGGCTCCCTGGCCGATGAAGTCGCGATTGATGTCGGCAGGCTTACCGTCCGCCGAGGGAAGGCTCGCCGAGACTGCCGAGCCCTGCACGAGCCCGATGAAGGCGAGCGACACCGCCGGCACGATGAGCGCGGGTACGTCGGCCACGCTGGGCAGGACCGGGGAAGGCAGTCCACGCGGCACATCGACGATGTCGCGCAGCTGCGCGACGGGGTCGGCCACCCACAGGTTGAGCAGCACGGCGCAGACCGACCCGACCACCACCGCGACGACGAGGCCGAGACTGCCGACGCGCGACGGCCGGAGGACCATGATCAGCAGAATCGTGATGGTGCCGACGATCACCGAGGCGATGCTCCAGTCGCCGATGTGCAGCAGGACGTCGAACATCTTCAGCAGCCGGTTGTCGCCACGCGCGTCGTAGCCGGTGAAGTTCGACAGCTGACCGAGCACGATGTTCACGCCGATGGCCGTGACGAAGCCCGTCATCACCGCCGTGGGCACGAAGCTCACCAGCCGGCCGGCTCCCGCCAGGCCCGCGACGACCATGACGATCCCCGTCAGCACGGCGAGGGTGAACAGCGCGCGGTCGGGATCGGGGCGGCTGGCCAGGCCGGCATCCGACACCACCAGGGCCATCGCGCCGGTGGCCTGCACCGCCATGAAGGCGCTGCTGGTGAAGCAGGCGGCGCCGACGAGTCCGAACAGGTAGCCGTAGAGCCCGGCGAGAGGGTTCACCCCGGCGAGCAGGCCGGCGGCCAGGCCGTCGGGCACAGCCTCGACGCCCAGCACGACCCCGGACATCACATCCTTGCCGAGCGTCTTGCGGGAGAACCACCGCCTCGGATCGATGCGCACCGTCACACCGTAGCGAAGCCCGGCGCCGGGCTCGTCGCCTGCTGCGGGTGGTTTCAGGCCACGGGTTCGAGAATGCCGGCCTCGGCCCCGGCGGCCTGCATCGCCTCACGCGTGCAGCAGAAGCGCGCGCGGTAGGCGGTCGGGGTCGTGTCGAGCACACGCGCGAAGTTCTGCCGCAGCACCGCCGCCGACCCGAAGCCGCTCTCGTAGGCGATCCGATCGAGGCCGAGGTCGGTCTTCTCGAGGAGGCGCTGCGCGTGGATGATCCGCTGCCGGGCGAGCCAGGCCGCAGGCGTCGCGCCGTAGTCGGACTTGAAGCGGCGGGCGAACGTGCGCGGCGACATGTGCGCCTTGGCGGCGAGCTGGTCGACGGTGAGATCGAGGCGGAGGTTCTCGACCATCCAGTCCGTCACCGGCGAGAGCGACAGCGACGCCACCTCGGGGAGCGGACGGTCGATGAACTGCGCCTGGCCGCCGTCGCGCTGCGGCGGCACGACCATGCGGCGAGCGATCTTGTTCGTGAGCTCGGCGCCGAGCTCCTGGCGCAGCAGGTGCAGGCAGGCGTCGAGGCCGGCGGCCGTGCCGGCGCTCGTGATCACTTTGCCGTCCTGCACGTAGAGCACGTCGGGGTCGACGTCGACGCGGGGGTACATCTTCGCCATGGTGTCGGCGTACATCCAGTGGGTGGTGGCACGGCGCCCGTCGAGCACACCGGCCGCGCCGAGGATGAACGAGCCGCTGCACACGCTCAGCACCCACGCGTCGCGCGCGACCGCGGCCCGCACCGCGTCGAGCACGCGCTCGTCGGTGTTGTCCCAGTACTGGCGCGGAGTGGGCGAGACGACGACGAGGTCGGCCTCGTACGCGAACGCGAGATCGAGGTCGACGTTGATCGAGAAGCCCATCTTCGACTGCACGACGCCCGGTGTCGGGGTGACGATGCGGAAGTCGAAGTTGGGAATGCCGTCGTCGGAGCGGTCGAGCCCGAAGGCCTCGCAGGCCACTCCGAACTCGAACGGGGCGAAGCCGTCCTGGACGATCACGGCGACCGTTTTCATGTCGTTCCTCCAGCGTTCGAACCGCCGTGGCAGTTTTCGTGCGATATGTGTCCATCCTGCCACTGTTGGCAGTTCCACCGCAAGCGTAGCGTTTCTGCCATGTTCCTGGTGATTCTTCTTGCAGCACTGTCCGCTGTCGCGGTCGCCTCCACGGTCGCGGCACTCCGCAACGACGGCTACCGCCGTCTCCCGACCGACCCCACCCGGCTTCCCTGAGTCGGCCTGCTCCCGGCCGCTCCCCGCTGCCGCCAGGTCCGCTCCGTCAGCCCGGTCCGCTCCGTCAGCCCGGTCCGCTCCGTCAGCCCGGTCCGCTCCGTCAGCCCCGGCGCCCAGCGCTCAATGAGCGCGCACAACGCATGTGAGCTGGGGCTCACATGCCAGTTGCGAGATCCGGGGCCCGTGATGGACCCTCCGGGCCGCGTCCGGTGCAAGCGACAGACCGGGGCTCGACTCCCGTCCCGACAACTCGTGTGAACCCGGGCTCACATACGTTTTTGCAAGACAGTCAGCAGGAGGTGAGGACGCGGCACGCCAGCAACGGGCGACGGGCGTCCCGTCAGCGGGCGGTGACCCGGTCGTAGACGCCCACCATCGCCGCCGTCCGCGACGACTGGCGGAACCGGTCGCGGATCGACGGGTCGACCGGCCGGGGGGTGCCCGCCGCGATGTCGGCTGCCGCGATGCGCAGGGCCTCCGCGAGTGCGGCGGTCGAGGCATCCGCCGTCCGTCCGTCGCCGACCGCCCAGAAGCCTGAGCCCAGCTCGGCGCCGATGTCGGGGTCGCTGATGATGGAAGGGGTGCCGAGCGACGCCGCCTCGAACGGGGTCATGCCCTGCGTCTCGAAGCCGATGGACGTCTGCACGAGCGCGTCGGCCCGGGCGATGCGGCGCAGCGTCTCGGGGTACGACAGGCGCCCCGCGAAGCGGACGATCGACTGCAGCCCGCGCTGGGCCACCAGCCGCTGCGCGGCACTCAGCTGACCGCCGCCGCCGATCACCTCGACCTCGGCGTGCACGCCGGAGTCGGCGAGCGCCTCGAGGAACGGCAGCAGGCGCTTCTCGGGGCTCATGCGCCCGAGCCACACGAGTCGCGGGGGTCCGCTCTCGCGCTCGGCCGGCGCCGCAGCCAGGGCCGCGGCGAGGATGTCGTCGTCGATCCCGTTCCAGATGACGTCCACGCCGCCGCCGCGCCGCGGCACGACCGCATGCTGCTCCAGGCGCCGGGCGAAGTGCGACGAGGGTGCGGTCACGGCATCCGACTGCGCGGCGAAACGGCGCAGGAACGCCCAGCCGTCCCGCCCGGGAGCGGCGACGCGGATGGCCCGCCGCTGCCAGGCGTTCAGCGCTCGCAGCACCAGAGAGGGGAACGGCGCGGTGGCCTCGATGCCGACGTCGACGCGGTTGTGCATGGTGTGCACGACGGGCAGGTCGTGCCGCGCGGCGTACCGGTGCCCGGTGAAAGCCCCCCAGAAGTCCGCCTGCACATGGACCACGTCCACCGGCGGCCGGTCGGCGAGCGCGGCATCCACCCAGCGGTCGGTGCGCCGCCCGGGCCACGACATCGAGTACTCGCGGTCGACGGTGATCGGGAGGGACGGGATGTCGAGGTACGCGGCATCCGGAGCGAACGAACGGCCCCGCGCGCCATGGACCTTCGGCGCGACGATCGTCACGGTGTGCCCTGCGCGCTCGAGGAACCGCCGCTGCAGCCGCATCGAGACCTGAGCTCCGCCGAGGGTCTCGACGTGCTGGTCGCCGAACATCACGACGTGCACGGCGCTACTCAGGCAGGGGTTCGTCGCGGTAGAGCGCCTCGAACGTGTCGAGCGTGCGCTTCATGTCGTGCACCTTGACACCGTCGAGCGAGGCCTGCTGCATGCGCAGGCGCTCCTCGGGGGTCTGGGTGAGCACCCTGGTGAGCTTGGCGACGAGGTCGTCGACGTTGCCGGGCTCGAACAGGTAGCCGTTCTCACCGTCGTGCACGAGGTGCGGCAGCGCCACGGCGTCGGCGGCGACGATCGGCAGCCCGGAAGCCATCGCCTCCATCGTCGCGATCGACTGCAGCTCGGCGATCGACGCGATGACGAACAGGCTGGCGCCCGTGAGCAGCGCGCGCAGCTCCTCGTCGGTGGTGTGCCCGTGGAAGCTGACCCGGTCTGTGAGACCCAGCTCGACCATGAGCTCCTCCAGGTTGCGGCGCTGGTCGCCCTTGCCGACGATGTCGAACCTGACATCGAGCGCCGGGTCGAGCTTCGCGACCGCGCGGAGCACGACGTCGATCTGCTTCTCGGTCGTCAGTCGGCCGACGAACACCAGCCGGTGCGCATCGCGCGGGGAGAGATCGGGCTGGTAGTTCGACGCGTCGATTCCGCAGCTGATCGGGATGACGCCCGTGATGTCGATGGTGCGCTCGAGGAAGTCGGCGGCTTTGCGGGTCGGCGTGGTGACGGCGCGAGTCATGTCGAACGTGCGCTTGGCGTCGGCCCATGCGAGCTCGATCGCGTAGCGGGTCCAGGATGCCGGCAGCACCGTGAAGTCGAGCACGTTCTCGGCCATCACGTGGTTGGTGGCGACGATGGGGATGCCGCGCTTGCGCCCCTCGCGCGTCAGGGCGCGGCCGATCACGATGTGGGACTGACTGTGCACCACGTCCGGCTTCACCTTGTCGAGCACGCGCCGGGCGTAGTGCTTCGCGCGGAACGGCAGCACGAACGTGAGCCAGTCGTGCGGGTACCAGCGCCACGCCGGGATGCGGTGCATCGTCATCGGCCGGCCCTCGATCACCTCGGTGAACGTGCCGTGCCGGCGGTGGGTGTCACTCGGTGCCATGACGTGGACATCGTGGCCGCGCGCGACCAGGCCGGCGGCGAGACGCTCGGCGAACCGGGCAGCGCCGTTCACGTGCGGGAGGAAGGTGTCGGCGCCGATGAGGATGGTGAGCGGCTGCGTGCTCCCGGCCTCGGCGGAGGTCTCTGCGGGCGTCTCGGACGGGGTCACGGGATGCTGGGGGCCTGTCTGTGGGAGTACGCGGCGGACGAAGGGGGAGGTGGGTCGCGCGGCATCAACTGTACCCGAGGGGCCTCCGGCGGCCCCGTACCCTGGATGGCATGCCACGACTGCAGGCCGATGCCGACACCACGCTCTGGGTGGGCGTGACCGAATCTCTCGGGTTCCGCGGCCGGCGGCACCGCAAGGCGGCGATCCGGATGCTGCTTTCCCAGGCCAACACCGCGATGGGCGCGCCCGAGCGCCCCGGCAGCGGGATGGCGGCGTGGGCGATGAGCCAGGCGGCACCGCTGCTGATGCGCCGAGCCGCCGGCCGCGTGCTGGTGTGGGTGTGGAAGGCGGACCCGGAGCTCGTGGTGGTCATGGCTCAGGTGCAGGAGGCCACATCGCAGATGCGGGTCGCGCGCGCCATGATGCCGATGGAGTACGACGACACCGCGACCTTCCGCAGCCCGTATCTCGGGGCCGGCGAGAAGCTCGAGATGCCACTGCCGCAGGATCCGCGCACCCCGCCCTTCGCCACCTACACGTGGGACACCGGAACGCATTTCGTCACGATCACCGCGGTGTGCCCCGACCGCGAGCGCTTCGGCACCGTGATGGGATCGGTCGACGACCTCGCCCGCACCGTGCGCATCGTCGACGACCTCGCCGTCGGCCAGGCGCCCGGCGTGCTGCGCATCGAACCCGGCGGCAGCGGAGGACCGGCCGGGTGAACAGCGAGCGCTGAGCGGAATCATCCCCCCGGGGTGACGGCATCCCGCGTCCTTTCCTCCACGCTGGGCACTGACCGTCTCGCAGTCCCCGTCAAGGAGGGCCATGTCCGCACACGTGGTGGAGGTCATCGTCACGGGCCACCTCGGCCCCTCATTGATCGCGGCACTGGACGGCTACGATGTGACGACTCGCGACGACGGCACCTCCAGTGTCACCGGCGTCGTCGCAGATCAGTCCGGACTGCGCGGACTGCTCGGTCTCTTCGACGATCTGAACATCGAGGTCGTGTCCGTCAACCGCGTGACCCCCGCTTAAAGGAGCAACGGCTTGTTCACCATCGCCGAATCGGGCCCCCTCTGGCCCATCATCGTCATCGCGATCGTGGTGATCGACATCGTCGCTCTCATCCTGGTGCCGCGTGGCGACCGCAAGCCCACCGCGGCGATGGCCTGGCTCCTCCTGATCTTCCTGCTGCCGTTCGTCGGCCTGCTGCTGTTCCTGCTGATCGGCAGCTTCCGCCTGCCCAAGAAGCGCCGGGACGAGCAGACGCGCATCGATGAGGCGATCCGCGACAGCGTGCGCAGCCAGCGTCTCGAGACGATGAGCGCCGACTGGCCCCGCTGGTTCCAGCGCGTCGTCCAGCAGAACGAGGCGCTCACCGCACTTTCGGCCAGTGAGGGCAATCAGGCCACGCTGCACGGCGACTATCAGGGATCGATCGATGCCATGGCGGCTGAGATCGACACTGCGACCGCCTTCGTCAACGTGGAGTTCTTCATCGTCGCGTGGGACGACACGACGCGCGGCTTCTTCGCCGCCATGGAGCGCGCCGTCGCCCGCGGCGTGACGGTCCGCATGCTCATCGACCACGTCTCGACTCGCCGTCTCAAGAATTCCACTGCGACGCTGGCCGAGCTCGACCGCATCGGCGTGAAGTGGGAGTGGATGCTGCCGGTCATGCCCTTCAAGGGCAAGTATCAGCGCCCCGATCTGCGCAACCACCGCAAGATCGTCGTCGTGGACGGCCGCGTCGGCTTCATGGGGTCGCAGAACCTGATCTCGCGCGACTATGACTCCGAGAAGAACATCAAGCGCGGCCTCAAGTGGCAGGAACTCGTGACCCGGCTCAGCGGGCCGGCCGTGGCATCCCTCAACGCGGTGTTCCTGTCGGACTGGCTCATCGAGACGGGCGAAGATCTGCGGACCGTCGCGCACGTGCCGGCGTCGCAGATCGAGCAATCCAAAGCGGAAGACTCCCTGCTGTGCCAGGTCGTGCCCAGCGGCCCCGGCTACACGACCGAGAACAACCTGCGGCTCTTCCTCTCGCTCATCTACGGTGCGACCGAGAAAGTCATCATCACGAGCCCGTACTTCGTCCCCGACGAGGCGATGGTCTACGCGATCACGACAGCCTGCCAGCGCGGCCTCGAAGTGCAGCTGTTCGTGTCCGAGATCGGCGACCAGGGGCTGGTGTACCACGCCCAGCGCTCCTACTACACGCCGCTGCTCGAGGCGGGGGTGCGGATCTTCATGTACCCGCCGCCGTACATCCTTCACTCCAAGCACTTCTCGATCGACGACGACATCGCCGTGATCGGCTCGAGCAACATGGACATCCGCTCGTTCAGCCTCAACAGCGAGGTCTCGATGCTGGTGCGCGGTGCGTCGTTCGTCACCGCGATGCGCGAGGTCGAGCAGGGCTACCGCGACGCCGGCCGCGAGCTCACCCTCGAGGAGTGGCGGAACCAGCCGGGCAAGGCGACCTTCCTCGACGGGCTGGCCCGCCTCACCTCGGCCCTGAACTGACCCGCGGGCCCGGTCGGGTCAGACCTTGAGGTCCTGCTTCGGCACGACGACTTCGCGGATGATGAGCAGAATCGATGCCATCACCGGCAAGGCGACGAGCACGCCGATGATTCCCATCAGCGCACCGCCGACGAGCGCACCGATCAGCACCAGCGCGGCCGGAATGGCGATCTGCTTGTTCATCACCCGCGGGCTGACGACATAGGACTCGACCTGAATGTAGATCAGGTAGCAGATGGCGAAGGTGAGCGCGGGCACAGGACCGGTGAACAGGGCCACCGCGGTGCCGATCACGAGGAAGATCACCGATCCGAACAGCGGGATGAGGGTCACCACGAACGCGATCATCGCCATCAGCGCGGGGAAGGGCAGCCGGATGACAAGGTGCAGGCCGAAGACGACGCCCGCGTTGATCGCGGCCAGGATGACCGAGCCGATGAGCGCTCCGCCCACCGAGTCGGTGATCCGCTCCGTCATGCTGCTCAGCCGTGGCCGGCTGTGCGCAGGGGCCAGGGCGTAGAACGCCGCCTTGATGCCCGACAGCGAGGCCAGGAAGTAGAGCGTGAGCGCCACCACGATGAAGGACGCCGAAATGGCGCTGATGACGCCGACCCCGACGGCGAGCACCCCGCCGCTCAGTGCCGCGATGGTCGATGGACTCGACACCCAGTCGGCGAGCTGCTGCATGCCGATGAGGATCGCGTCCTGGGTGTCACCGTCGAGCGCCGCGAACCACTCGGTGTCGGGAATGCCGGCGATCGTCTCCGGGACGGCGGCGATGAACTCGCCGATCTGCGCAAGGACCGGGGGGAGCACCCAGATGAGGAAGGCAGCGAACAGCAGGATGAACCCGCCGAACACGATCGCGATCGCCGCACCCCGCTTCATCCCGCGGCGCTCCAGTCGCCGCACGATCGGGTCGAGCCCGACCGCGAGGAACATCGCCAGGACGATGTAGACGAGGATCGTCGAGATCGAGCCGAGCGCGCTCGCGAGGATGAGAGCGCCGATCACGCCGATCGTGGTGAGGAAGCCGAGCGCGAGCGGCTTGTCGAACATCGCGAGGACGCCGACGAATCTGCCGGGGCGGGCGATGACAGCATCGCCGGCCGTGGACACGCCGACCGGCGGGCCCGCCGCATCCGCCCCGCCCCCGTCGTGCGGATCCTCGGTACCCCCGACGGTGTGTTCGCTCATGTCGTCATAGTGTCCGTGCAGGGTGGCCGAGACGTCACCCCACCCGGGCGATCTCCTTGGGGGCCATGAGCCCCAGTTCTACGGCCCGATCGATCGCCGCGTCCCGGCCGGACACGCCCAGCTTGCGGTAGATGTGACCGAGGTGGGTCTTGACGGTGTTCGTCGACACGAAGCAGCGCACCGCGATGTCGGCGATCGTGAGTCGGCTCGGCAGAAAGGCGAGCAGCTCCAGTTCGCGAGGTGTGAGGTCGTCGATCAGACTGCGGCTGCGGACCACGACGCCCGAGCGTGCGCGAGAGACCACGAGCCGACTGAACTCGGTGGGCGGCCCGACGAGCTCCTCGATGAGGTCGGCGACGAAGGGGCCGGCGCGCATGAACGGATCGACGATGCCCTCCGCCCCGGCGATCGCGAGTGCGTTGCCGAGGTGATCGCGGGCGCGGGGCCGGCGATTCTCGAGCGCCGACAGCCAGCCCAGGAGGATCTCGATCTCGACCGAGGCGAGCGGATGCAGCGGATCCGGGTCGAAGCGCAGCTGACCGAGGCGCGCGCGCGCCACGCCGTGCTGGCCGTGAGTGAGCAGCGCGGCGACCTCTTCGAAGGCGACCGGCGACCACGCGCCGGGAGGCCCCGACGGCAACACAGGCGTTCCCTCGAGGCGCGCTGTGCGCATCGCCAGGGCCGCCAGCGCTCGACGGACGAGGGGCGGCGGCGGACCCGGGGGCTCGATCGGCTGCTCGTCACGGTCGCTCGCGGGATCGGCGAGCAGCGAGACCAGGTGGGCGACCCACATGAGCTGCGTCCGCTGGTTCGCCGATGCGCGCAGCTCGCCCTCGGCGAGCGAGATCGCCCCCACATCGGGCTCGCCCCGCTGGATCGCGACCAGCGCGCGGGCCAGGTAGGCGTCGGCAGGGGCCGGGTGGGCGAGCAGGCCCGCCTCCCTGGCCATGCGGAGCGCTTCGTCTGCTCGCCCGGCCGCAGACGTCAAACGGCCGCTCAATGCGTCGGTGAGCGCGATGCTGCCGAGGACGTGGATTCTGAACGGGCCGTAGGCGAACGCCGTCGTCGCGGATGCCTCCGCGAATGCCGCGCGGGCCTGATCGAAGTCACCGAGGAAGAGGTGCGCACGGCCGAGGGACCCGCGCGCCATGTAGGTGAGCAGCGGGTGCGCCGTCAGTCCGAGCAGATCCGGGGTCGCGGCATCCGGATGCTCCGCCAGAAGCGCGAGGGCCTCCTCGGCGGCGAGGACGAAGGACTCGGGGTGCGGCCGGAACTGCACGCACGCCGCGACATAGGCGAGCGCCACCTGACGCTGTCCCACCGAGAGTGAGCCGCCGGCCAGCAGCGCACGTAAGACGTCGACGGCGACGGCGCCATGCCCGCTCATCCCCTCGACGATCGCTCTGAGCAGCTCCACATCGGGATTGGTCGCGCGGACCTCTGACGGCACCCGGTCCAGCCACTGCGCGAGTGTGGTGGCGCGGACCTCCTCGAACACCTCACGCCCGCTCGCGAGCACCCGGTCGGTGACCCGCTCCCAGCGCCGCGCGCGGAGGAGGTACTCCACCGCGTTGTGACCGTCGCCCTCGGCGAGAAACCAGTCCGCCGCCGCCTCGAGCAGGCGGTGCTCGGCACGGGAGTCGGCAGCGCGCAGCCGGTAGCGCAGCAGATCGCGGAAAAGCCGGTGGAAGCGATACCAGCCCGGCCGCTCCGGCACCGCGACGAGGAACATCGAGTCCCGCTCGAGCGCGGCGATGAAAGAGGCGCCGTCGACGCCCGCGACGGCCTCGGACAGCCCCGCGCAGATCTCGTCCAGCACGGCGAGGCGGATGAGCGCGTCGCGTCGCTCGGGCTCGAGCGCGTCCAGCACCTCCTCGCTGAGGTAGTCGACGACGAGCCGGTCGGTGTCGGCGAACGTGCCGACCGTGCGCTCGGGGTCGGTCGAGAATCTCAGCGTGAGCGCGGTCAGCTGAACGCCGACGGCCCAGCCCTCCGTGCGGGCGGTCACCGTTGCGACGGCCTTCTCGGTCACGCTCTTGCCCGCGATCCGCTCGATGACACGGGCGGTCGTGGCATCGTCGAACGCGAGCTCGCGCTGCCGGATCTCGATGAGTCCGTGCTCCAGCCGGTGACGGCTCCACCCGAGCTGCAGGTCCACGCGCGACGAGAAGACGGCGTGCGCGCTCTCGGGCAGGAGGTCGACGAGACGCCACAGGTCTGCCAGCAATGGCGTGCCGGAGATGCGGTCGAGGTCATCGAAGACGAGGACGACGGTGCCGGCATCCCCGAGACCGCCGGCCAGGTCTTCGAGGAAGGCCTCACCCAGTCGACGCTGCGATGCTTCGACGGGCGTGGACGGAGCGCGGAACGCGGGCGCCACCGCGGATATCCCGCTCACCAGCCGCGCGGCGAAGGCTTTGGGCTCGCCATCGGCGGAGGTGATGTCGAACCACGCGACCGCGATGTCGGCGCGGGACTGCGCCCATTGTGAGAGCAGCACGGTCTTTCCGGCGCCGGCGGGGGCGACGATGAGCGATAGCGGCGACCCCATGCCGACGTCGAGCTGCCCCCGCAGCGCCGGCCGATCGACCGCGTGCGGAGGAATCCGACGAACTTCCCTCACGGAGAGCCTCCCTGGCGAGCGGGCGTGAGCTCGGGGGAATCATCCCACAGGGGTGACGTCACCGCGAGTGCACGCCGTCACAATGTGCGGAAACGCACGGTCGCAGGCACCCCCAGGGGATTCTCACCCCGCGCGGGTGACGTCGCGCCTGCGGCTGCCTCATACGTTTTTGGGTACGACGGACGTTCGGTCCGCCCTGACGATTGGCATTAAATGGATCTCTGGAGTTGGGTCGCCTGGTTCTTCTGGGTCTTCGTGTTCGTGGCGTACCTGATGGTGCTGTTCTCGATCCTCGGCGACCTGTTCCGCGACCACACGCTGGGCGGCGGCTGGAAGGCCGTGTGGATCATCTTCCTGATCTTCGTGCCGTTCCTGACCGCGCTGGTGTACCTCATCGCCCGCGGCTCGGGCATGCAGAAGCGCTCGGTCGAGCAGTACGCCGAGCTGCGCAAGCAGCAGGATGCCTACATCCGCTCGACTGCCGGCTCTTCGAGCCCGACGGACGACATCGCAAAGGCCAAGGGCCTCCTGGATTCGGGCGCGATCTCCGAGGCGGAGTTCGCCGCACTCAAGACCAAGGCACTCGCGGGCTGAGGCCCGCAGGAGGAGGATGACGACATGACGACATTCGATTACGGTCCAATCGAGTTCTACGCGATCGCGTTCGACGGCGACAAGCCCGGTCCGGGAGTGCTCCAGGCGATCGATGACCTGGTGGCATCGGGCACGGTCAACGTGCTCGACCTGGTCTATGCGACGCGTTCGCCCGAGGGCGAGCTGACCGTGGTGGAGCTCTCCGACACGACCGACGACGCGGGCGTCCCCGCCCTCGACCTCGCGGGGCTCGCGGGGCTCGAGGACATCGAGACGCTCGCCGAGAACGTGCCGCCCGGTGCATCCGCTGCGATCCTCGTCGTCGAGCAGCTGTGGGCGAAATCGTTCGCCGCGGCTCTCTACGATGCGGGCGGCGCGGTGATCGCCCGTGAGACCATCCCGGCGCCGATCGTCAACGCTTTCCTCGCCGAGAACGTCGACTGAAGGAGATAGACATGATGCGCAGAATGGGCCGTCCCGGCCTCATCGGAATGGCGGCTCGCACAGCCGTCGTCGCCGGCACCGCGACCGCGGTCTCGGGCAACGTGCAGCGACGCCAGCAGGGCCGCGCCGAAGACAAGTACGAGCAGGAGCAGTACGAAGCCCAGCAGCAGCAGGCGGCGATGGATGCCGCGGCCGCACAGGCCGTTGCGAACGCCCAGCCCGCACCCGCGCCCGCCGCTGCCGGTGGTGGCAACGACATGATGGCTCAGCTCACGCAGCTGGCGACCCTGCACTCGCAGGGCATCCTGTCGGACGAGGAGTTCTCGGCGGCGAAGGCCAAGCTGCTCTCCTGACCGGCATCCGCTGACAGCAAGAAGGCCGCGCCCCTCGGGGTGCGGCCTTCTTCAGCGTGTGATGGAAGGACCGGGCTCGCCCGGATCCTCCGGCCGCTGCGAGGTCAATGCCTCGACCTGGGCCATCAGCTGCCGCACCTGGGCCCGTGTCGCAGGCTCGGCGTCGTCGCGTCCCCGCGCCGCACGTTCCATGACCCACGAGGCGAGCGTCGCCGTGATGATCCCGGCGAGTGCGATGCCCGAGAACATCACGGCGGTTCCGACCAGGCGCCCGACGACGGTGACGGGGTAGTAGTCGCCGTACCCGGTCGTCGTGATGGTGACGCAGGACCACCAGATCGCGTTGCCGAAGCTGAGGATGTTGGCCTCGGGCGCATCGCGCTCGGCCTCCAGCACGGTGAGCGAGGCGACGTAGATCAGCAGCGCGCCGGCGCCCGCGCCATAGACCATGATCTGCGTGCGCAGCCGCGTGCCCGCCGACGGCTTCATCCCGGGGACGCGCGTCAGCGCGCGCAGCAGGAGCACCAGACGGAACACCGGGATGAGCGCGATGGCCAGGGTGCCGAGGTGCGTGCGGAACCACGTGACCTTGTCGGTCGCGAGCGACAGGCGGACCAGGTAGTCGATGATGAACATCGCCCAGGTCGCCAGGATGATCGAGGTCATCAGCAGATGCGCGGTTCCCGACAGACCGCCGATCACGCGCCAGGAGAAGGCGACGAGGTAGGCGAGCGACGCCAGCATGAGCGGCACCTGCGTACGTCGATGCCAGGTCGTTTCGTCCACAGGCGAAGTCTGCCCCACGACCGCACCTCCCCCGCGGTGGCGCGCCCTGTGCGACGTCAGTGCCGCTTGCGGTTCATCCCCGCCGCGGCATCCGGATTCGGCGGCGGCACCGCCGTCCGATCTCCCGAGAGCCACCTCAGCCAGTGCGCACCCGGATCGCCCTCGAGCACGAGTGCGCGGACGAACAGCGTCAACGGGATCGAGAGGATGGCCCCGAGGGGACCGATGACGAAGGTCCAGAAGATCACCGAGAAGAAGCTCAGCGTCAGGCTGAGGTCCACCGCATCACTGACGAACTTGGGCTGGACGAGCACCTGCAGGACCACGTTGACGACGCAGTACACGGCGACGACGGCCAGCATCAGCGGCCAGCCGCCGACCACGAGGGCGAGGATCGCGGGCGGGATGAGCCCCAGGATGAACCCGATGTTGGGCACGAAGTTGGTGACGAACGCCAGGATCGCCCAGACCAGCGGCGCGGGCACGCCGAGCCACCACAGCGCGAGCCCGTCGATCACCGCGACGACGGCGCCGAAGCTCGCGTTGACGACGTAGTAGCGCCGGACGCCCGAGTTGAGGTGCCGGATGCGGGCCAGCACCGGCGCCTTCGCGGCGCCGAACACCCGACCCGCCTCGCGATACCGCGCCGCGTCCGCGGCCATGAAGATGATGTACGCGAAGACGAAGAACAGCGCGGTCGCGACTCCGAGCACCGTCCCGCCGAGCTTCGATGCGAAGCCGATGAGCGCGTCGGGGTCGATCACCGCACCGGCCGCTGAGGACGCCTCCTCGTCGAGGCCGACCTCCTGCAGCCACGCGAGGGCCCCTTCGCCGCTGGCACGCAGCTGATCGGCGAAGTCCGCGACCAGCTGGGCGAACTGACGGCCGGCGATCCACAGCAGAGCCCCCATGCCCAGGAGCACGAGGTAGGCCACGACGATGACGGTCGTCGTGCCCGTCCAGCGCGGCCAGCCGCGACGCTCGAGCGGCCCTCGCAGCGGCTCGCAGATCACGACCAGCACGATGGCGATGGCGAGGGGGCCGACGATCTCCCGCGCGAGAGAGACGCCGGCGAGCAGCACGACGACCGCCGCCAGAGCGAGCAGGGTGCGCAGGCTCGGCGAGAGGGCGGGCGGCGGCGGCGCGGAGGGTACGGAGCGGGTCACGCGGCCAGGGTATCGACGGCTGGCGGCAGCCACGGGATTTCGTCGGCGCAGCCTCTCCCGCGCGCCGCCCGCTGGTGCCACACTGACGACATGACAACCACGACGGACGTCCGGCCACTGGCAGAGAGCTGGTCGGCGCCGCCGACGCTCGAGGACCACCTGAACGAGGGACGGGCCGCGCGCGAGCGGGTGCCCCGCGAACAGCTGGCGCTGCTGCCCGATGGCGCCCGCGACCCGATGGGGATCCTCGACGAGCAGGACGCGACGCGGGTGCCCGAGCTCGTCCCGATCCGGACGCAGCGCATGGCCGAGACCGCCTTCGCGTTCTACCGGGGCACGGCCGCGCTCATGGCGGCCGACCTCGCGCGCTCACCCAGCAGCGGGCTCGACGTCGGGTCGTGCGGCGACGCGCACGTGTCGAACTTCGGGCTCTTCGCCTCACCCCAGCGCACTCTGGTGTTCGACCTCAATGACTTCGACGAATCGGCGTGGGCGCCGTGGGAATGGGACGTGAAGCGCCTGATCACGAGCATCGTGATCGCAGGACAGTCCACCTCGCGGGACGCCAAGGTCGTGGAGGATGCCGCGCTCGGCGCCGTCCGGACGTACGCCCGCGCCCTGCGCAGTGGCGTCAGGCGCAGTCCGCTCAAGCGGTACTACGACCACTTCGACGCGGACGCCGCGGAAGATGCCATCGATCCGGAATCGGCCGAGGCCCTGCACCGCGCGATCAAGGACGCAGAGAAGCGCACGGCGGCGCGGGCGGTGCGCAAGCTGACGACCGTCGATCCTGCCGGACGGCTGCTGTTCATCGAGCAGCCGCCCACGATGACGCACGTCGACCCTCGGATCGAGGCGCGCATCAACGAATTCATCGCGCTCTATCTCTCTTCGGCCAACGTCGACATCCGGGTGCTGATGCAGAAATACCACGTCACCGATATCGCGCGGCGCGTGGTCGGAGTGGGCAGTGTCGGCACGCGGTGCTACCTCATCTCCAATTCGGACGGCGACGGGAACGCACTGCTGCTGCAGGCCAAGGAGGCGGGCCAGAGCGTGCTCGTCCAGTACGGCGGCATCGCGCAGCCGGAGGCTGTCGCCGGCTTCATCCAGCGGGAGGGCGAGGGCGGCAGGGTCGTCGCGATGCAGCGGATCCTGCAGGCCGTCTCGGACCCCTTCCTCGGTCACCTGCGGGGCACACCTGTCGATGGTGGCCCCGAGCGCTCGTTCTACGTGCGGCAGTTCCACGACAAGAAGGGCGGGTTCGACATGGACACGCTCGAGGACTCGGCATTCCACTGGTACTCCGACGCCTGCGCCACGACGCTGGCTCGCGCGCACGGCCAGTCGCCGAATGCCTCGGTCGTCGCCGGGTACGTCGGCGGCGGGCGCGTCGCGGGTGAGGCGATCCTCGAATGGTCCTACCGCTACGCCGACGTGTCGCGAGCGGACTGGAAGCTGTTCCGAAGCCATCGCGGGCTCGACGCCTCGGCCTGATCGAAGGCGAGTCCATCGGGGCCGCCGGGTTGTCGCGATCCGGGCGCGGCTGGACTCCGCACGTCATATCCAATATCGTCAGGGCGAGTCGGGGCTTCCCGCTCGCTTCCCGGGGGGGATCACCGTGACCGCCGATCGACCACTTCTCACGCGATGGCTGGCGGCGCTGACCGTCGCCGCTCTCGCCGCTACGACCGCTGTCGTCGTCGACACGTCATTGAGCGAGCCGGCGCACGCCGCGTTTCCGGAGACATTCAATCCGTTCGCGATGAACGGCGGGTACACCGTCTACGCGCGCGAGAACGCCCTCCTGGAGAACCACGAACTCGAAGGCAGCGTCGCAATCGGCGGGGTGGCGACGGCCCGTGGCTCGACAGGCACCTTCTCGATCATCCACGTCGCGGCGGGAACGGGCGCCTACACGCTCCCGACCGTCGACGGCGACCCGACCAGGATGCTGGTCGGCAGTTACGACCCGTCGAGCACCGGCATCCTGGCCATCACGAGCGCCGGCACGAGCGACCCGTCGCTGCTGGGCGACTTCAAGATGGTCGAACGCGACGGTCCATGGCAGCCGTTCGCGCGCGCCAGCTGGCTCCGCATGAACACCGCGGGACCGGCGAATCCCGCGCAGACTCCCCTGATCGACGCCACGGCGCAGGACTTCCCCGATGACGCCGCACCGCCCGCGACGCCGACCGGCGGCGGGAGCATCTACACCTTCGACACCTCGGCGACGGCCGTCGCCGACTACGTCGAGGCCGGCGCCGAGGCGACCTACGCGCAGGCCGACTCGTGCCTGGCCGATCTCGCCGATGCGACGACCGGCACGGGAAACCGCGTGGCCGTCGAGAACGTCGGCGATCGTGTCGTCCTGTCCGGCCTCAGCGCCGATCAGCCGAACGTGGTCGACTACGCCGACATCGAGGGAGCGTCCCTCATCCAGTTCGGTCCCGGACCGACTCCGGGTGCGTCCAACCCGCTGGTCATCCGTGTTCCCGCCGGCACGACGAACGTGGTCGGAGCGCGCGCGGACCCTCAGGGCGTGTACTCGCCGTTCATCCTGTGGGACCTGTCCGCGGTGACCGGAGCAGTGTCGATGATTGCGGGCTCCGCGCGCATCGACGGATCCGTGTACGCGCCCGAGGCCGACCTCACCGTCGATGCTTCGCCGCTGGACGGTCAGATCCTCGGCGAGAACCTCGTCGTCCGCGGCGGTGAAGTCCATTCCTACCTGTTCGCCGGAACGATCGCGTGCGACGCCGAGGTCGGCACCTTCCGTGCGCAGAAGGCCATCGAGGGCATCGACCCCGCCGAACTCCCCGCGGGCACGTCCTTCACCGTCAACTACACCGCCACCGACCCCGACGGCGCGGTCACGACCGGTGCCCTCGAGCTGCCGGCGTCGGGAGCGTGGGTGGGCGCCGGCAGGCAGTTCCCCATCGGCACCGAGGTCACCTTCGCGGAGGTCGAGCCCGAGAGCGTGCCCGGCTACACCTGGGGTCCGGCCGCCATCACGCCGTCGCCGCTCACCATCGGGACGGGCACCGCCGACGTCGTCGTGACGAACACCGCCACCGAGGTCCTCGGCACCTTCGAGGTCTCGAAAGAGGTCGTCACCGCCGACGGTTCGCCTCCGCCGACGATCGCGGACCAGACGATCCCGGTTGACTGGACCGCCACCCTCGACGGCGCGCAGGTCGGGTCCGGCACGCTCGCTGTCGACACCGACGGGACGCCCGTCGGTCCCGGCAGGAGTTTCCGTGCGGGGACGGTCATCGATCTGTCCGAGGACGCGAGCGGCTTCGTGCTTCCCGCCGGGTGGGAGTGGACGGGAGCCGGCTGGGACCCCGGCAGCACGTTCACCGTCGCCGGCAGCGGGACGACGTCGGTCGCGCTGACGAACATCATCGCCGCCGTTGCGGACGTCCGCCACATCACGCTCGTGAAGTCGGCCACCGGGGCGGCTGCGGATCCTGCCTTCGGCTACACCGTCACGTACAACACCGACCCGGATGGAGACCGCAGCGCTCCGGTGGATCTCCCCGTGGGCATGCCCATCGAACTCACCGACGTCGAGACGGGCACCGACCTTCTGGCCCTCGCCGAGCAGGTCCCCACCCTCGGTGGCTCTCCCACGAACCCCGCATGGTGGACCGACCCGGTGTTCGTCGTCACGGTCGACGGCACCTCCACCCAGTACCCCTCGGGCGGCTTCGACCGGATCGTCGACCTCGACCTCGGCGTGGGCGGTGACGTCTCGATCGAGGTGCGCAACGCGCTGCGCGAGGGCACCTTCACCCTCAGCAAGCAGTTCGAGACCGTCGCGGCAGAGCACGTCCCCGACGACGCCGTGTTCACGGCCGGCTGGACGGCGACCACGCCCACCGGCGAGGTGACACGGGGCGTGCTCCGCCTGCCCGCCGACGGGACGCCCGTGGGGCCGACCAGCGGCGACGGCTCGGCCCAGCTCTTCCCATTCGGCACGGTGATCGAGTATGACGAGCTGACTTCACCGAACGTGCCCTGGTTGGACTGGGGCACCCCGGTGCTCTCGTCGGCGCAGCTGGTCATCGGGACGGATGCCGCACCCGTCGTGACGGGCACGATCACCAACTCCGCCACGCTCGTCGCCGGCAACTTCACGGTGGTCAAGGAACTCGACGGCATCGACCCCGACGACGTTCTGGTCGACACGCTCACCGTCAACTACACGGCGACCCAGCCCAACGGGGCCGTCATCACCGGATGGTTCGAGCTTCCCGTGGACGGCACGCCCGCCGGGCCCGCCGACGGCGGCGGCCCTCTTCAGTTCCCGGTCGGCACCGATGTGCGCCTGGAGGAAGCGGCTCTGGACGAGGCGGACCTGCCGGAGGACTACAGCTGGAGCGCACCGACCTGGACCCCGGGCAACTCCGTGGTCATCCGCTCCGACACGACTCCGGAGCTCACGCTCACCAACTCGGTCGTGCAGCTGACCCGCTTCTCGGTGACCAAGGCCATCACCGGACCCGCCTCGAGTGCGGTTCCCGCCGACACGGTCTTCCTCGTCGACTGGTGGCAGCTCGAGACTCCGCAGCCTCCGCTGGAGGTCCGGATCGGCCAGACCACCTTCTCGCCGTACATCCCGGTCGGCACGATCGCCCTCGCCGAGGAGCAGCTGCCCACGGTGCCCGGCGTGACGTGGGGGGCGATCTCGTGGACCGCGAACGGAGAGCCGATGTTCCTGGGACCCGACGGTCGCGCGGTCACACAGCTGCGGCCCGATCCCGGCGAGCCGATCTCGTTCGCCGTGACGAACACCGCCAACGCCGCCGGTGGCGGCGGGACCGGCGGGACCGGCGGCGCGATCGCCGTGACCGGCGGCGGCTCGGTAGCACCCTGGATACCGCTGACCGCCTTCGGCGTGATCGTGCTCGGCGCGTGGCTCTTCTCGCGCCGCACGCGGACGCTCTGATCACGACGGCTTTTCGCTCGGGATCCGGATGACTCCCACGGCGGGAATCCGGATCCCGAGCGGTCGCCGCCCCGGCGCCTCTCAGCAGCCTGCGACGCGTCCCACGAGGTTGACCGCGATGCCGATGCGGTCGAACATGGCCGCCTTGGCGATCAGTGCCCTGTCGGCGGTACCGGCGTCGGGTGCGTAGACGAGCTGGGCGTGGTTGGCCTTGTGGCGGGCCATGAACTGGTCGCGGGTGATGTCGTGGAGCACGACGTGCGCGATCGGCCATTCCGGGTTGGTGGCGTCCTTGCGTCGCTGGGTCTCTTCGGCCGGGAGCTCGACGACGGTGCCTCGGAAGATGTCGGCCTGAAGGATGCCGTCGGCGATGAAGACGCGCGAGATGACGACCTCGCCCGGCTTCGAGACGCCGTTGATGGTCGCCCCGCCGGCCGGGAAGAACACCGGTCCCTGACGCCAACCCTCAGCCTTGTCCCAGCCGCCGAGGTGAGACCCCGGAACGGACCCCGAGATCTCGTACACCCAGACGAACTCGCCGTCGTACTCCTCACCCCACCGCACGTCGTGCAGCGTGTTGTCGGGCACCAGCCCCATCGCCGTCCAGACGCGGTCGGTGATGAGCGCGTCCACGGCGACTCCCTCGTCCGCCTCGTTGAAGTGCGGAAGCGCGCGTCCGGCGAACAGCTCGCGGGACCCGTCCCGCGAGAGCACCGGTGGCCGCTCGGTGGAGTTGAGGACGCCTTCGGCGAGATCGGATGCCGGGACCAGATCCTTCAGACCCTGCTGGTACTGGATGCCCACCGCGTCGAGCCCGAAGTCGTCGGCGATGCGCAGCGCGGCGACGTACATCTTCAGCTGCCACCGCACCTGCGCCTCGGTCAGCTCCGTCGCCTCATCGATGCCGAACCGGAACGTCATGCCGCGTTCGATGAGCCAGTCGCGGGCGGCGTCGGCCTCGGCATCCGTCACTGTCAGCATCTCGGCGTACAGCGCCGACTGGCTCAGCCGCTCCTTGTAGATGCCCGTGACGTTGAGCAGCTCGTCGTCGAAGATGGCGTTGTACATGCCCATGCAGCCCTCGTCGAAGACGCCGATGATGGCCTTGTCGGCGAGCAGCTCATCACCCAGCGCGCGGCCCAGCTGCACCTCGGGGGTGTCGGGCAGCTCGCCCAGCGGGCGCACGTGCGAGGCGTCATGGGTGATGCGGCCGGTCTCGGTCCACTCCTTCAGCCCGGCCTTGAACCAGTCGTCGGTGAAGTCGACCGACCAGATCGTCGCGTAGTCCCTGCCCATCTTCGTCATACCGGCGTTCAGCCCCAGCAGCCCGACGAGTCCTGGCCAGTCGCCGGCGAAGTTGGCGACGGTGAGGATGGGACCGCCATGGGTGCGCAGGCCCGCGAGGACATGGTGCGAGTACTGCCAGACGGCCTCGGCGACGATCAGCGGTGCGTCGGCGGGAATGGTCTTGAACACCTCGAGCCCCATCCGCTGGCTCGAGATGAACCCGTGGCCGGTGTCAGGGTCGATGCCGTTGGCGCGCACGACGGTCCAGCCGAGCTCGCCGAGGGCCGCCGTGACGTCGGCCTCCATCTGCGCCTGCGTGGGCCAGCCCGCGCTGTTGGCAGATTCACGCAGGTCGCCGCTCGCGATGAGGTAAGCGGTCTTCGGCGGCACTGTGGCGCGCTCGCGTGGGGTGGGCAGCGAGTAGGTGGTCATGAGGTCTCCTGGGGGCGGATTGGTCGGTAGGGGTGATCGTGGGGACGGAAACGGGCTCGTCGGTGCGCGAGCTCCCGTCGATCTCGTCCCTGGTGGGCATCGACGACGCCGCGCCGTGGCGCCTGACGGAGATCGGATGCCGCGACCGCCGCGCGGGCGAGGGCTGCTGGGATCTCGTCGCCGGCGGCCAGTCGTGCGACAAGGACACCGGTGAAGGTGTCGCCGGCGCCGGTGGTGTCGACCGCGGCGACTCGCCGCGCGGCCACGCGACTCGACGATCTCGCCGCCTGTCGCTACGAGCGCGCCCCGCGGACCCGAGCGTGAGATGACGATGCCCGCCCGGCGGCTGAGCGCGATCGCGGCTCGCTCGGGATCGGTTTCCCCGGACAACAAGGCGGCCTCGCCCTCGTTCGGCACGAGCAGGTCGGCCAGTGCGACGATCTCGTCGAGGCCGGGACCGGCCGGGGCCGGCGTGACGACCGTCATGACACCGCGGGATCGCGCGAACGTCATCGCTTCGCGCAACGAGGGCCTCGGGACGCTCGAGCTGCACGACGAGGTGGGACGCCGCGGCGATCGGTCACGGTCGGCGTCGTCGAGCACGTACCGCCCGTTCGCCCCGGGCACGACGACGATCGCGTTCTCACCGTCGTCGGTGACAGTGATCTGCGCGATGCCGGTCGGCTCGTCCACGATCCGGACTCGCGCGATGTCGATCCCCTCGCTCTGGATCCACGGTACGCAGGCGCACGCCGAAGTCGTCGGCGCCGACGGCGCCGACGAAGGTCACATAGGCCCCGGCGCGCGCCGCGGCGACGGCCTGGTTCAATCCCTTGCCGCCGGGCCCGGTGTCGGAAGCGACAGCCGAAGATCGTCTCGCCCGGCTCCGACCCGGCGCGGCTGCCGCACGACGAGGTCCATGTTCGCGCTGCCGAGCACGACGATCGCTTCTCATGGCGATGACCGTCGGCGGCGGTCAGGCGCGATAGGCGACGGCGGACGCGGTCGATCTCGGCGACGCGTCGACATCGGGAGCCGACGATGAGCCATACGGACGACACCGCCGCCGACGCCAAGCATGCGGTAGGCCGCCTTCATGCGGCGCCATGTCGCCGGCGATCACCGAGACCACGTCGTCGACAGCCGCGCTGCGCGCGGCAAGCGATCTCGGCGAGTCCCCGCTGTCGGCGGCGGCGCGCGAGGGCGCGGAACGGCTTCGGGAGCACGGAGGAGACGCCCGACACGACGCCCTGCGCGCCGACGTGCCGGCATGCGGCGAGCTCGCGGTCGCGCCCCGGTGTAGATGACGAACTCGTCGGGAACCACGGCGCGATACGCCGCGAGCTGCGTCGAGCGACTCGCTCGCTGACCTTGGCACCCACGACGTTCGGCAGCGCGCGCGAGACGGACCATGAGCAGCTCGCTCACGAAGTTGCCGCTGCGCTTGCGGATACACGTAGACGTAAACATCGAGGCCCGTCCGAGCGCCTCGGCGACCGCACGGAAGAAGTCGAACAGCGACTCGTCGGTCGGCGGCCAGGTAGTAGGGCGTGAGCACGGCGATCTCGGTGCGCGCCGAGCCTCGCGCGACTGCCACGATGAGGCGCACGACCTCGAAAGAGCTCGGGGCGCCGACGTGCACGATCACGCGCATGTGCGGCGGCGAGCTCCTCGATCGCCAGTTGCGTGAGCGCCTGCGCTCTTCGAACGTCAGCGCGGGGAACTCGCCCGTGGTGCCGAGGACGAAAGCTCCCTCGTTGCCCGAGGCCGGCGACGTACCGGAGGATCTCGCGCGACCGCCTCGAGGTCGAGGAGTCCGTCCGCGTGCGAACGCGACGGGACGGCGGTCATGATGTCTCGGCGGGTCATGGGAGTCTCCTAATGCGGTTGCGGATCACGCGTAGGACGTGTTCGCGGTGGGGGTGATGACGAGTTCGTTGATGCAGACGCGGGCCGACTGGGCGGCGATCCATGCGATGGCCTCGCCGACATCGGCGGGGCGCAGCATGAGCGCGCGGGCTTCGGCCGACGGCGGCTGAGGGCGGGTGTCGAGGATTTCGGTCTCGACCTCTCCCGGGCACAGATGGGTCGCCCGCACGCCCGACAGCCGCTCCTGGGCGTTGAGGGTCTCGGCGAGGACACCGAGCGCAGGTCTTGCTCGTGGAGTACGCGGCGCCCGCACCCGGCGCGAGTGCCGCCAGGCCGCCCACGACGACACGAACACGATAAGCCCGCCGTCGCGGCGCATACCGGGGAGGACGGCGTGGATGGCGCGCACGGCGCCGTGAGGTTGACATCGAGCACGTGCGTCACGTCGCTGGGGGCGACATCCGTCCAGAATCGGTTGACGACATTCGTGCCCGCGCTGAAGACCAGCGTGCGCACTGGACCGTGGTCGCGGGCGATGGTCGCGGCCGCGACTGCGACGGCGCGGTCGTCCGCCACGTCGACGGCGAGAACGGATGCCGAACCGCCCGCCTCGCGGACCGCGGCGGACGTTGCCTCCAGCTCCGCCTCCCGGCGACCCGAGACAACAACGTGGTCAGACGAGGAGGCGAGGGCCTCGGCGGCGGCCCGGCCGATACCGGACCCGCCGCCGATCACCCATGCGACAGACGGTGCGCCTGTCATGTCAGCCCTTCGTGGCGCCGGCGGTGAGCCCGCTCACGACGTAGCGCTGCGCGAGCAGCGCGATGATCATGACGGGAACGGTGATGACGACCGCGGCGGCCATGAGTCCGCCCCAGTCGACGGAGGCGTAGCTCGTGAAGTTCGACAATCGCCACGGGCAGCGTCCGGGTTTCGGCGTTGGAGAGCACGAGCGCGAACAGGAAGTTGTTCCAGCTGAAGATGAACGACAGGATCGACGCCGTCGCGATGCCGGGTACCGACAGCGGTAGCACCACGCGCACGAAAGCGCCGATGCGGCTAGAGCCGTCGATCTGCGCGGCCTCCTCGAGCTCGTCGGGGATGCCGTCGAAGAAGCTCGCCATGATCGCCACGACCAGCGGCATTGTGACGAAGAGGTGCGTGAGGATAAGGACGGTGTAGGTGCCGACGAGCTGGATCTGCGAGAACAGGAAGTACCACGGGATGAGCAGGGCTGACGCCGGGGATGACGCGCGCCATGAGCAGGAACGCCGGTGGTGCTGCGCACCTTGTATCGCGCGATGCCGTACGCGGCGGGCACGCCGATGAGCAGTGCGAGCAGCGTGGCCCCGACGCCGACGAGCATGCTGTTGACGATGATCGGCGCGAAGTTCTGGACCCCGAAGACCGTCTCGTAGTTCTTCATCGTTGGCGTCGAAGGCGAGCGTCTTCGACGGGTCGACCACGTCGAGGTTGCGCTTGAAGCTCGCCAGCAGCATCCAGATCAGGGGCACCAAGAAGGCGAGCACCACGAGGATGATGCCGACGGCTCGAGCGGCGCCTGCGGCGATCTGCGACGGGCGGCGCGGACGACGCCGCGGGATCGGCGCAGCGGCGGGCTTCGGGCCCGCGTGCCGCTCGGGGGACGGACCGGGGTCGCCGTGGCGGTCATGTCCGGTCTCCTCTCTTGCGAAGGATGGCCAGTGCGAGGAGCACGACGATGATGAGCAGGAAGAACAGGATGAGCAGGGCGGACGGCCCTGCCGTACTGCGAGATACTCGAAGCCTCGCCGTAGGCGAGGATGTTCAGCGTCTCGGCCTCGTGGCTCGAACCGCCGCCGCGGCCCTTCGTCGCGTAGATGATGTCGAAGGTCTTCATGGCGTCGATCGCGCGAAGGATCGCGGCCGCGCCGATGACCGGCACGAGGAGCGGCAGCGTGATGTGACGGAACCGCTGCCAGGCATTGGCGCCATCGACGCGGGCGGCCTCGTCGGGCTCCTCGGGAAGTGTCGATAGCCCGGCAAGCAGGATGAGGACGATCATGGGCGTCCACTGCCACACGTCGATGAAGATCAGCGTGTTGAGCGCCGTCGTCGGTGTCCGACAGCCAGCCCTGAGGCGGGAGACCGAGCGAAGCTCATCACGTGTTGGCGAAGCCGATCGTGGGCTCGAAGATGAGCAGCCACATCATGCCCACGGCGACCGGAGTGGCCACCAGCGGCAGCAGGATGAAGACCCGCACCAGCCCCTGTCCACGGAACGTCTTGCGCAGCAGGAGAGCGATGGCCAGGCCGATCACGAGCTCCGACGGCGAGCGCGATGACCGGTGAAGTAGGCGGTGCGCCATACCGCCGGCCAGAACCGCTCTGTAGTCGGTGAGCCAGCCGATGTAGTTCTCGAGGCCGACGAACGAGAACGGGCGGGTGACGGCTCCTGCCGAGTCGGTGAGCGAGAGGAAGACGGTGTAGCCGATCGGGAAGCGATGAGCAGCGCGATGAACACGATCGACGGAGCGATGAGGATCCACTTGAGGTGCGCGTCGATCCAGTTCACGGTGCGGCCGGCCAGCATCAGGCCTGGCCTTGCAGCGAGCGTCGTCACGGGAACTCCTTGGTACGGGGTGGGGAACCCGGGCGGTCGGAAGCCGCCCGGGTCCTGGGGTCACTGCTCGGAGTCGAGCAGCTCCTGGAACTGCTTCTGTGCGGTGGAAGCTGCTTCCTCCACGTCGCCGCCCTCGATCGCGGTGATAGCCGGGCCGCCGACGATCTCGCGCGCAGCGGCGACCTGCTCGAGCTGCGGACGGTCGTGTCCGACGCCGTGGTCACCCACGTTGCGGATGATCTCGACGAGACCTGCCGGGAAACTGGCCGCTGCGGCGTCGTCGTTCCATGCCGACTCGCGAGCGCCGGGGACGGTCTCGTTCTCGAGCAGCCACTTGGTGTTCTCTTCGGAGGTCACCCACTTGATGAACTCCCATGCGGCATCCTGCTTCTTCGAGAAGGCGTTGATGCCGACCGTCTGCGGGACGATGTTGTAGAACCTGCGAGCCAGCCGGGCCCTCGGGGAACTGTGCGTAAGCCGACCGTGTCGACGACGGCGCTGTTGTCCTCGTCGAGGAACGTGTAGGCCTGGCTGTCGGCGTCGATGTAGAACGCTGCCTTGCCCTGGGCGAAGATGGCGGATGCCTCCACCCACCCCATGTTCGTCGCTCCGGGAGGACCGTAGTTGCGCAGCAGGTTCCCGTAGAACTGGTAGGCCTCGACCGCCTCGGGCGTGTCGACCGTCGCATTGCCGTCCTCGTCCTGGAAGTCGCCGCCGAAGCTGTACAGGAACGACGAGAGCTGCGTCACTAGCGGCACGCGGGAGCCGCGCATCGCGATGCCGTAGAAGCCGTTCGTCGGGGTCGTGGAGCTCGGCGATCGCGTCCTCAAGGTCGTCGAGGGTCTGAGGAACCTCGATGCCGGCCTGCTCGAGCAGGTCGGTGCGGTAGTAGACGATGTCACGCTCGGTCATGACCGGGACGCCGTAGACGACGCCGTCGAGCTTCACCGCGTCACGAGCCGGCTGCTGGAAGTCCTGCCAGTTCCACTCGGAGTCCGACTCGACGTAGTCGGTCATGTCGGCGAGCCAGCCGTTGCGGGAGAACTCCCGCATGACGTCCTGCACCTGGTATGCCATCACGTCGAAGTCGGACGACTGGGCGTTCAGCTTGACCTTGTAGTGTGTCGTTGAGCTGCTCGTTGCCGTACGCCTCGATGTTGATCTTGACGCCAGTCTCGTCCTCGTACTGCTGGCGCAAGGGTCTTGAGGCCCTCGACCCATGGGCTGTTCGCGGCGACCACCGTTAGCTGGGTGACCTCCTCGGAGCCACCGCCGTCGGCGGCTCCGTCCGCGCAGGCTGAGAGGGCGAACGCGAGGACGGCTCCCGCGGAGAGCCCGACGGCGAGGCGTCGGGCGCGCTGTGTCGTGAACATCACTGTTCCTTTCGTGTGGGTCTGTCTTGCAGGGTCGGGGACTCAGGCGACGAGGGCCGCAGGGACGCGGCCGGCGAAGACGTCGACGATGGCCTGCGCAGTCGCGAGGCCGATGCGGTCGTACGCTTCGAGGCTGTCTGCCGCGGCGTGTGGCGCGACGACGACATTCGGGAAGGCGAAGAGCGGGTTATCGCCCGAGGTGGGTTCGATCTCGAAGACGTCGAGGCCTGCTCCGGCGATCCGGCCGGAGTCGAGTCCTCGGACGAGAGCCGTCTGCTCGACGAGTCCGCCGCGACTGGTGTTGATGAGAATCGTACCCTCGCGCATACGCGCGATCAGCGCGTCGTCGACGGTGTGATGCGTGGCAGGAGTGTGGGGCGCGTGGACGCTGACGATGTCGACGTCCTCGACCGCGGCCTCAACCGTGCTGACGATCCGCACACCCAGCCGATGGGCCGCGGCCGCGTCGGCGTACGGGTCGTACGCGATGATCTCCACGTCGAATCCGCTGAGGCGGCGGGCGAGGGTCTGCGCGATCGCGCCGAACCCGATGAGCCCGATGCGCTTGCCGGCGAGCTCGCGGCCGACGAAACGGTCCCACTGACCCGCCTTCGCGACGGCATTCATCTCCGTCATGCGGCGCAGCAGCGACAGCATGAATCCAATCGCGAGCTCGGCCACCGCAGCAGCGTTGCCACCAGGGACGTTGACGATCTTCACTCCCCCGTCGCGGGCCGCTTGGAGATCGATGTTGTCGAGACCGACCCCGAGGCGGGAGATGATTCGGAGCCGCGTCGCGTGAGAGAGTGCCTCGGCGTCGTACACCTCGACACCAGCGACCGCCCCATCGGCTGTGGCGATGTGCTCGCGTAGCTGCTCGGCGCTCCACGGGATGGTGGTGTCGTTCTCGACGAGGGTGAACCCGTGCTCCAGCAGCAGTGCCCGCCCGGAGCCGCAGAGCTCGGCGTAACGGACCGGGCCGACGATTACGGTGCGGCCAGCGCCGATCGGGAGGGTGTGCTCGGAGGGAGTCATCCTGGGATGCCTTTCGGGAGACGGCGCAGGATTCCTTGGAATCGATCACCGTTGAACGTTCTGTCGATTGTTAACAGTCAACATATGCGAGTAGAGTGAACCTGTCAACATGGCGTCCCCAAGCAAACGCGCCGACCTGGGAAACCCCAGATCGGCTGCGAATCGGATGCTATGCGGTCAGTCCTGCGGAGGCTGCGGGAGATCTCGCAGCGCGTCTCGCACGTGGCCCTTGGCAAGCGTCAGGTGCAGGTGGAGTCGCCTAACCGCGGCATCCGCGTCCCCCGTTCGCACGACGTCGAGGAAGCCCTGATGGTCCTCGGTGGCGGACGCGATGTCGGACGTGTCGCTGAGTTCGAAGAGGATCGCGAAGGTGCGCTGGTAGGGCCGCCAGGCCTCCATCAGCCGGCGGTTCTGCGAGTTGAGGTAGAAGCTCGTATGGAAGTCCATGTCAGCCTCGGCGAACCGCTCGCCGTCATCGTTCTGCGCTGCCAGAGCCATCTGGTCGACGATCGTCTGGACGCGGTCCCAGTCCTTCGCGCTCGCTTTCTCAATAGCCAGGCGGATGGCGAGGGACTCGAGCGCCTCGCGAAGCGTATAGAGCTCCTCGATGTCCGGCAGGCCCATCGAACGGGTATATAGCCGCTTGCGGCGATCCTCCACGAGCCCCTCGATCTCGAGCTGCCGTAGGGCATCGCGGACCGGGCCCCGGCTGACGTCGAAGCGCGCCGCAATGGCATCCTCTGCGAGATGCGTGTCATGGGGGATCACGCCCTTGATGATCTCGAGGCGCAGCCGATGGGCGATCTGATCGCCCATCGCGAGGGGTCGGAGATCTGACATGGGACGCTCTTCTCTCTGTCGACAGTCAGAGTGTCACCAGACGAGGTGAGAATCAAATCTCACACGCTGTTCTTCGAGCTGTCGGCGGGCTCGGCATCCGTCCCGTCGTCGTCGCGAGTGAGCTGGTGGCGCGGCCGCCAGACCACGAGTTCGGTGGCTCGCCGCACGCGCGTGCCGTGGCGCAGCGTCACGACCGCGCCGGTCGCCCCGGCCGCGAACACACGGGCTCCGGGGCGGCGCTCGAGCTCGGTGCGCACACGGTCTTCGAGATCGCGCACGCGGCCGTGCAGCTCGCGGACGCGATCTTCGAGTTCGAGGATGCGCGCGATCGCGGGCAGGCCGATCCCCTCAGCCGACATGCGGGCCACTTCTCGCAGCTGCGCGACGTGGCGGATCGAGTACCGTCGCGATCCGCCGGGCGTGCGGGCGGGCACGACGAGGCCGAGACGGTCGTACTGACGGAGAGTCTGCGGGTGCATGCCCGACAGCTCGGCGGCGACGGCGATCGCGAAGATCGGGGCGTCGTCATCTATCTCGCGCTGCTCACCCATTCGCGTCACCTCCTCCGCCTATTGTGCGGTTCATCTGTGCGAAATCGACCTCAGGACCTCCGCGAAGGCCGGTTCCGCACAGACGAACTGCTCAGCCGCGCGCCTTGGACATCAGGTCGGCCCGCGGGTTCTCCTTGGGCTCGAGGTCGTGGTACCGCTCGAGCGCCTCGCGAGCTGCGTCGTCGAGGTGCGACGGCACCGCCACTTGCACCTCGGCCAGCAGGTCGCCGGTGCCCTTCTGCGTCTGGACGCCGCGGCCCTTCACGCGCAGCACGCGTCCGGACGGTGTTCCCGGCGCCACGCGCAGCTTCACCGGGTCTCCGCCGAGCGTGGGCACCTCGATGGTCGCACCCAGCGCGGCCTCGGTGAAGGTGACCGGCACGGTCACGCGCAGGTTGAGCCCGTCGCGGACGAACACCGGGTGCGGCCGCACGGCCACCTGCACCACCACGTCGCCGGCCTCGCCGCCGTCCGGCGATGACCGGCCACGGCCGCGCAGCCGGATCTTCTGGCCGTCCGAGACCCCGGCGGGGATCTTGACCTTGAACGGCTTGCCGTCCTCGCCCTGCAGGGTGATGGTCTCGCCCTTGGCGGCGGTGATGAAGTCGATCGTGGTGCGCGCGGTGACGTCGGCGCCGCGCGACGGTCCGCCGCGACCCCGGTAGCCGCCGGTCGACTGACCGAACCGGCCCGAGCCGAACCCGCCGCCCTGCTGCTGGTTGAACATCGCGAAGATGTCGTCGAAGTCCTCGGCCTGGGCACGGCCTCCGCCGCGGCCCTGGTTGAACATGCTGAACACGTCCTCGAAGCCGCCGTTGCCGCCCTGGCCGCCGGCGGTGAAGCGCGCTCCCGAGCCCATCGCCCGGATCTGGTCGTACTCCTTGCGCTGCTCCGCGTCAGAGAGCACCGAGTACGCCTCGCTGATCTCCTTGAACTTCGCCTCCGCCGCCGCGTCTCCGGGCTTGGAGTCGGGGTGGTAGGTGCGCGCGAGCTTGCGATAGGTCTTCTTCAGATCAGCGTCGTCGACGTCCTTGGTCACGCCGAGGATCTTGTAGAAGTCCTTGTCGAACCAGTCCTGACTGGCCATGGATGCTCCTCCTCGGGCTTACTCGACCGGCACCGCGACGACGACCTTCGCCGGGCGGAGCTCGACCGACCCGAGCCGGTAGCCGATCTCGACGACCTCCAGGACGGTAGGGACATCGACGCCGGGCGTCGGGGCCTGGAAGATCGCCTCGTGCTGCTGCGGGTCGAACAGCTCGCCGGCCGCACCATAGGTCGTCAGGCCCATACGCTCGGCCACGCTGCGCAGCTTCTCGGCGATCGCGACGAAGGGCGTGCCCTCCACGAGGTCGCCGTGCTTCTCGGCCCGGTCGAGGTCGTCGAGCACCGGCAGAAGGCCCTTGGCCACCGAGCCCTTGGCGCGCTCGATCTCGACCTCGCGCTGCTCCTCGGTGCGCCGGCGGTAGTTGGCGTACTCGGCCTGCAGTCGCTTGAGGTCGTTCAGCAGCGCCGACTCGAGATCGGCGATGGCGGCGTCCTCGGCTGCGGCATCCGCGTTCTGAGGCGAACCGAGGATGTCGTCGACCGTGAGCTCCTCGCCCTCGGCCTCGTCGGTTGCTGCGGGGTCCACCTGCGGGTCGGACCCGGAAGCCTGGGCTTCCGGGTCCTCGCCGGCGGGGACCTCGTTGTCGAAGTCCTTGTCAGTCATCAGGCCTTCTTCTCGTCCTCGTCATCGATGACCTCGGCGTCGACGACATCCTCATCGGATGCCGACGACCCCTGGTCGCCGGCCGGAGCGTCGGTCTCGGCATCCGGAGTCGCCTGGGAGGCCTGGCTCGAGGCGTAGATGGCCTCGCCCAGCTTGCCCTGGCTCTGGTTGAGCTTGTCGAACGCGGTCTTCACCGCGTCGTCGTCGTCACCGGCGAGCGCCGTCTTGAGCGCGTCGACATCGGCCTGGACGTCGGTCTTGACGTCCTCGGGCAGCTTGTCGTCGTTCTCCTTGATGAGCTTCTCGATCGAGTACGAGAGGGTCTCGGCCTGGTTGCGGATCTCGGCGGACTCGCGGCGCTTCTTGTCTTCGGCCGCGTTCTCCTCGGCCTCGCGGACCATGCGCTCGATGTCCTCCTTGGGCAGCGACGAGCCGCCCGTGATGGTCATCGACTGCTCCTTGCCGGTGCCCTTGTCCTTGGCCGAGACGTGCACGATGCCGTTGGCGTCGAGGTCGAACGTGACCTCGATCTGCGGGATGCCGCGCGGGGCCGGCGCGATGCCGGTCAGCTCGAAGGTGCCCAGCGGCTTGTTGTCGCGGGTGAACTCGCGCTCGCCCTGGAAGACCTGGATCGCGACCGACGGCTGGTTGTCGTCGGCGGTGGTGAAGGTCTCGCTGCGCTTGGTCGGGATCGCGGTGTTGCGCTCGATGAGCTTGGTCATGATGCCGCCCTTGGTCTCGATGCCGAGGCTCAGCGGGGTGACGTCGATCAGCAGCACGTCCTTGCGCTCGCCCTTGAGGACGCCGGCCTGCAGGGCTGCGCCGACGGCGACGACCTCATCGGGGTTGACGCCCTTGTTCGCCTCCTTGCCGGCCTCCTGCTTGACGAGCTCGGCGACGGCGGGCATGCGGGTCGAGCCGCCGACCAGCACGACGTGGTCGATGTCGGCGACCTTGATGCCGGCCTCGCGGATGACGTCCTCGAACGGCTTCTTGGTGCGGTCGAGCAGGTCCTTGGTGAGGTCCTCGAACTTGGCGCGCGTGATGGTCTCGCTCAGCGACACCGGGCCCGAGTCGGTCAGCGACAGGTACGGCAGGTTGACCGAGGTCGAGGTCGAGGAGGAGAGCTCCTTCTTCGCCTGCTCCGCGGCCTCCTTCAGACGCTGCAGCGCGATCTTGTCGCCCGAGACGTCGACGCCGGTGGTGTCCTTGAACTGCTTGATGAAGTAGTCGACGAGACGCTGGTCCCAGTCGTCACCGCCGAGGCGGTTGTCGCCGGCGGTGGAGCGCACCTGGATCGTCGAGAAGTCGTCGTCCTTGCCCACCTCGAGCAGCGAGACGTCGAAGGTACCGCCACCGAGGTCGAAGACGAGGATGAGCTCGTCCTCCTTGCCCTTGTCGAGGCCGTACGCGAGTGCGGCGGCGGTGGGCTCGTTGATGATGCGCAGGACGTTGAGGCCCGAGATCTCGCCGGCCTCCTTGGTCGCCTGGCGCTCGGCGTCGTTGAAGTACGCAGGGACCGTGATGACGGCATCCGTCACCGTGTCGCCGAGGTAGGACTCGGCGTCGCGCTTGAGCTTCTGGAGGATGCGCGCCGAGATCTCCTGCGGCGTCCACTTCTTGCCGTCGACGTCGAAGGACCAGTCGGTGCCCATGTGGCGCTTGACGGACGCGACGGTGCGGTCGACGTTGGTGACGGCCTGGCGCTTGGCGGTCTCGCCGACGAGCACCTCGCCGTCCTTGGTGAAGGCGACGACCGAGGGGGTCGTGCGGAAGCCTTCGGCGTTGGCGATGACCTTGGGCTCGCCGCCCTCGAGGACGCTGACGACCGAGTTGGTCGTACCGAGGTCGATTCCGACAGCACGTGCCATGTGTATCTCTCCTTCGTAAGGGCGAAGCGGATGCCTCGGCCCGTGGGTGATGGAAGCCTGGGCGGATCACAGAAGGTGAGCCGCGATGACTCAAGGCTACTCGGGCCGTCACGAGGTGTCAAATGAAGTTGATACGACTCGACTCAACTTCGCGTCGGAGGGTACTCAGGGCGAGAATCGGCGGCCGGGGTAGCCTGGCCAGGCGTCGCGACGAGGCGACGCGCCGCTCGGCGCCATCCGCCGTTCACCGAAGGGTCCTAGCGTGACCGACATGAGTGCGCCCGAACCTCCCGCCGCGGCTCCCGGCGATTCCGACCCGCGATTCTCGACAGCGGCCCTCGCGGCGCAACCCGACGACCGGCCCGTCCCCCGCAAGCGGGTCATCTCGTGGGCGCTGTGGGACTGGGCCACCCAGCCCTTCAACACGGTGCTGCTGACCTTCGTCTGGGTGCCGAGCTTCCTGGTCTCCCCGTTCTTCCTCGACCCCGCCGTCGCCCAGTCCGGCATCGTCGACGGCGAGACGATCGACTGCGACACGGTGACGAACACGGCGACCGACTACTGCCGCGCGCTGGGCGAGCTCGACGCGAATCTCGGCTGGGGCATCATGGCCGCCGGCATCCTGATCGCCCTGCTCGCCCCCGTGCTCGGTCAGCGAGCGGACGCGACCGGCCGCAAGAAGGCGATGCTCGGCATCTTCACCGGGCTGCTCATCGCGTGCCAGCTCGGCATGGTGTTCGTCGCCGGCATCCCGTCGTTCTTCTGGTTCGGCGTCGCGATGATCGCCTTCGGCAGCATCGTCGGCGAGATCGCCGGAGCGAACTACAACGCGCTGCTCGTCTCGGTGTCGACGCCGCGGACGGTCGGGCGGGTGTCCGGCCTCGGCTGGGGCTTCGGTTACCTGGGCGGGATCATCGCCCTCGCGATCGTCGTCGGCCTCATCCTGGGGGGCGTGCTCGACGGCACGGAGCCGCTGACCTTCCAGCTCATCGCGGCCGGTGCGACGGTGTGGACGCTGCTGTTCGCCATCCCGATCTTCCTGAACGTGCCCGAGCCGCCGCCGAGCCGGGACTCGAAGCGGGTCAACTTCTTCAAGGGCTACGTCGAGCTCTTCCGCTCCATCGCCCGTCTGTGGCGGGAGCACCGGTCGACCTTCTGGTTCCTGCTCGCCTCGGCCGTCTACCGGGACGGCCTGGCCGCAGTGTTCACCTTCGGCTCGGTCATCGCCGCCCGGGTCTTCGGCTTCGGCTTCACCGACCTCGTGATCTTCGGCATCGTCCTGAACCTCGTGGCCGGCATCTCGACGATCTTCGCGGGTCGCCTGGACGACCGCTTCGGCCCGAAGCCGGTCATCCTGTTCGCGATCGGGGGCATCATCGCGTGCTGCCTCGCCGTGTTCGTCGGTGCCGGCGCCGGCAAGTCGCTGTTCTGGATCGTCGGCATCGTGCTGGCCGCCCTGGTCGGTCCGGCGCAGGCGGCATCGCGATCCTTCCTCGCCCGAGTCACCCCTGCCGGTCACGAGGGGGAGATCTTCGGCCTCTACGCGACGACCGGACGCGCCGCGAGCTGGCTGGCGCCCCTGCTGTGGGGCATCTTCATCGCCGCCGCCGCGCACCAGACGCTGTACGGCATCCTGGCCATCGCGCTGGTGCTCGCCGTGGGCTTCGTCCTGCTCGTGTTCGTGAAGGCCCCGCCCCGTATCCGGGGCGCGCGCCAGCAAGACGGGGGTTTGGGGCGGAGCCCCATCAAGGACTGAGTCAGCCGCGCGGCCAGGAGTCGGCGAGCTTGGTGAGCAGTCGCGCCAGGTCGTCCCGCTCCTGATCGCTGAACCCGGCCAGCGCGGTGTCGATCGCGTCGCGGCGCTCCCCTCGGAAACCTCGGACGAGGGCGGATCCGGCATCCGTCAGCGCGACCCGCGTGCGACGGGCATCCTCCGGATCGGCCTCGCGGCGCACCAGATCGAATTGGACGGCCTGCTGCACCAGCCGTGAGGCACGCGGCTGATCCACGCCCACCGCCTCGGCGATCTCGCCCACCGAGAGGGGATGGGATGCCGCAGCCAGCGCCTCCAGCAGCCGCATGCGTGCGGGGCCGCCGATGCGCGCAGCCCCCACCCACGGCGGCCCGGCGTGGCCGTGACCGTGATGCCCGCCGTGCGCCCAGGGCGGTCCGCCGTGGCTGTGACCACCGTGCCCCGCTCCGTGCAGGCCGGGGCCTGCCCCGCGGCCAGGACCCTCGGCATCCCACGGGGGGCGGGGGATCCGCCGGCCGCGCAGTCGGGCGAGGGCCGCCGCGATGGCGTCGGCGGGGTCGGCGGGGCTGTGCGGCATGTGACCAATTTACATGCGACTTGACATGAATCATGAATCCATGTCACACTGCATATACATGCATAAAGACATACATCACGAGTGGCGCCCGGCGCCGCCGGAAACGGACCCCGACATGACTGACCACAACGAACTCCCCGACACCCCCGCGAACGACACGCCCGCTGACGAGCCCGACGCGAACCTTCCGACCGACCGACGACCGCTCGGCTATTGGCTCCGCGCCGTCGACGCGCTCCTCACCCGCCAGTTCGACGCCGCCTTCGCGGCGGAGAACGTCACCCGCCGTGACTGGATGCTGCTCAACCTCCTGACCGGCGACGTCGACGCACCGGGATGGGCGGAACGCCTGGCCCGCAAGGGCAAGCGCCTGCGCCGCCTCGAAGACCTCGGCTGGGCCGAGGAACAGGGCGACGGCACCTGGACCCTGACGGACGCCGGCCGTGCCGCACACGAGCGCCTCGGCCAGGCCGTGAGCGGCATCCGTTCCCGCGTGACCGGCGCCGTGTCCCCCGAGGACTATGCGACCACCCTCGCTTCCCTCGAGGCGATCGCCCGCGAGCTCGGCTGGGACGAGGAGGACCCCTTCCCCGGCGGCCGAGGGCGCGGACGCGGCCGGGGTGGGCGCTTCGGCGGACCGCGCCCGTTCCGCCCCGAGATCCGGTACGGCTTCGGCCCCAACCTGCACCACGGCTTCGAGCCCGGCCGGCCGGGCCGCCCCGGCACCGACCCGACCCATGGGGCGTCGCACGACGACAGCTGGGGCGGACACGGTCACGATGACCACGGATGCCGCGGCCACCACGGGCACGGACACCACCGGTTCGCGGACCACGGCCACGGACACCATCGGTTCGCGGACCACGGCCACGGCCACCATGACCACGGCCACGGCCACGGCTCCGAGCAGGCCTACGAGCGCGGCTTCGACGCCGGTTTCGCGCGGGGCCAGGAGTCCGGCGCCGCCTGACCCGCCGCACACCTCGATGAACGGGCGCAACACGCAGCGATGCCCAGCGCGTGGCGGTGTGTTGCGTCCGTTCGGAGGCGGCGGGCGGCTCTGACCCCGCGCCGGCGTGAAACCCGCCACGGCGTAACACGCTCGCCACATCCAGGCGCGAGAATTGGGGGCATGGCAACCCCGGCGCTCCTCGCGATCTCCCACGGCACGGCCTCCCCTGCGGGCCAGGCGGCGGTCGCCGCGCTCGTGGCAGCCGTCGCCGAGCGGCTGCCCGAGGTCACGGTGCGGCTCGGCCACGTCGACGTGCAGCAGCCGGATGTCGCGGCATCCCTCGATGCCCTTCCGCCTGATCAGCCCGTCGTGATCGTGCCGCTGCTGCTGTCGGCGGGGTATCACGTGCGCATCGACCTGAAGCAGCAGTCGGCCGGCCGCGACCACGTCTCGATCGCCCCGGCCCTGGGCCCCGACCCGCGGCTGGTGGACGCACTGCTCGCGCGCCTCGCGCCGCTCGACCCCGCCCCCTCGGACGCCGTGGTGCTCGCCGTCGCCGGGTCGAGCGACGATCGCGCCAACGATGACTGCCGCGAGATCGGCGTGATGCTCGGCGAGCGCCTCGGCCGGAAGGTGCACGTCGGCTTCCTCGCTGCAGCCGATCCCCGCGTCGGAGCCGCCGTCGCGGCTGCCCGGGAAGACGCGGAGCGCGTCATCGTGGCCGATTACCTGCTCGCACCGGGCTACTTCCACGACCTGGCGACGAAGCTGGCCGCCGGCGCCCCGGTCGCACGTCCGCTCCTCGACGACGACCCGCCGCCGACGGCGCTCGTCGACATCGTGATCGACCGGTACCGCTCCGCCTGCTGACCAGGCGGCGACCCTCCACGCCTGCCCGCGCAAGTGTGTGACGCTGTGTGACGCACGGTGACAGACCTTGACACCCGGGTAGGTCGCACCCGCTGGCACTCATAACCTCGCCGAATGGAACTCATTCGAGTTCCGCCGGGGACGCCCGGACACTCGGAGGCCACCGTGACCATCAGCGACACCGACTCGCTCGCCGCAGCAGCGGCAGCGCACCCCGCCGCGACGCGAGCTCGCCCGCCCCGCCCGTCATCCAAGCCCAACGGGCAGTGGAAGATCGACGGCACCGCCCCGCTCAACGGAAACGAGGAGTGGAAGCAGGTCGACAACGGCCTCGCCGTCCGCGAGCGCATCGAGAAGACGTACTCCCAGGGCGGCTTCGCCTCGATCGACCCGACCGACCTGCACGGCCGCTTCCGGGTGTGGGGCCTCTACACGCAGCGCAAGCCCGGCATCGACGGCGGCCGTACCGCGACCCTCGAGCCCCACGAGCTCGAGGACGAGTACTTCATGCTGCGCGTCCGCATCGACGGCGGCCAGCTCACCACCGAGCAGCTGCGCGTCATCGCGAGCGTGTCCAACGACTTCGGCCGCGGCACCGCCGACCTCACCGACCGCCAGAACGTGCAGCTGCACTGGGTCGAGGTCGAGTCGATGCCCGAGATCTGGCGCCGCCTCGAGGCCGTCGGACTCGGCACCACCGAGGCGTGCGGCGACGTCCCCCGCGTCGTGCTCGGCTCGCCGGTCGCCGGCATCGCCGCAGACGAGCTCATCGACCCGACCCCGCAGATCGACGAGATCACCTCGCGGTTCATCGGCGACGAGACGCTGGCGAACCTCCCCCGCAAGTTCAAGTCGGCGATCACCGGGCACCCGAGTCAGGACGTCGTCCACGAGATCAACGACGTCGCGTTCGTCGCCGTGGAGCACCCCGAGCTCGGCATCGGGTACGACCTGTGGGTCGGCGGCGGACTCTCGACGACCCCCCGCCTCGGCGAGCGCCTGGGCGCGTTCGTGGCCCCGGAGCAGGTGGCGGATGCCTGGCACGGCGTCGCTCAGATCTTCCGCGACTACGGCTACCGCCGCCTGCGCAACAAGGCGCGCCTGAAGTTCCTGCTCGCCGAGTGGGGCACCGAGAAGTTCCGACAGGTGCTGCAGGACGAGTACCTCGGCTACGAGCTGCCCGACGGTCCGGCCGCGCCGAAGCCCAAGACGCAGGGCGACCACATCGGCGTGCACCGCCAGAAGGACGGCCGCTTCTTCATCGGCGCGACGCCCATCGTCGGGCGTGTCTCGGGGCCTATCCTCGCGAAGCTCGCCGACCTGATCGAGGCCCACGGCTCGACCCGCCTGCGCACCACGCCGCACCAGAAGATCGTGATCCTCGACATCCCCGAGGATCGGGTGGAGTCGCTCATCGCCGGCCTCGACGAGCTCGGCCTGTCCGCCCGGCCGAGCCTCATCCGCCGCGGAACGATCGCGTGCACCGGCATCGAGTTCTGCAAGCTCGCGATCGTCGAGACCAAGGCCTACGCGACGGCGGCCGTGCTCGCCCTCGAAGAGCGCCTCGCGCAGTTCGAGCTGCCGCATCCGATCTCCCTCCACGTCAACGGCTGCCCCAACTCGTGCGCACGCATACAGACCGCCGACATCGGACTGAAGGGCCAGCTCGTCACGATCGACGGCGAGCAGGTTCCCGGCTATCAGGTGCACCTGGGCGGCGGGCTCGTGAACGCCGACCGCGACGAGGCGGGCCTCGGACGCACGGTGCGCGGCCTCAAGGTCGCCGCCGACGGCATCGCGGACTACACCGAGCGGGTGGTCAAGCGCTTCCTGGCGGAGCGCGATGCCGCGACCGACGAGTCCTTCGCCCAATGGGCCCACCGCGCCGACGAGGAGGCACTGCAATGAGCGTCTCCCTCGCACCCCGCGTCGCCGTCAAGCGCACCCACGCAGAGCTCAAGGCGCTCGCCGAGCAGGGCAACATCGAGCTCGGCAGCCTCACCGAGAACGAGGCGTCTCCCGCCGAGGTCGTCGCCTGGGTGGCGAAGAACTTCGGAGCGGATGCCGCGGCCGTCGCCTGCTCGATGGCCGACGCCGCGCTGCCCCACCTGGTGGCCGAGCAGCTGCCCGGCGTCGACGTGCTCTTCCTCGACACCGGCTACCACTTCGCCGAGACCCGGTACACGCGGGACGAGGTCGGCCGCGTGCTCGACGTGCGCATCGTCGACGTGCTGCCCGAGCAGACCGTCGCCCAGCAGGACGCCGAGTTCGGCGCCAAGCTGCATGACCGCGACCCGGCCCTGTGCTGCGAGCGGCGCAAGGTGGCTCCGCTGAAGGATGCGCTCGGCGGCTACGAGCTGTGGTTCACGGGCGTGCGCCGCGAAGAGGCGCCCACGCGCGCGAACACCCCGCTCGTCCAGTGGGACGAGCGCAACGGACTCGTCAAGGTCAACCCGGTCGCGGCGTGGACCTTCGACGACCTCCTCGACTACGCCGGTGACCACCAGGTGCCGGTGAACCTGCTGGTGAGCAACGGCTACCCCTCGATCGGCTGCGAGCCGTGCACCAAGCCGGTCGCCGCCGGCGAAGACCCCCGGTCGGGCCGCTGGGCCGGCCTCTCGAAGACGGAATGCGGGCTGCACGTATGACCGACACGATCGCGCGTCCCGCGACGCGCCTCGACACGCTCGACCTCCTCGAGGCCGAGGCGATCCACGTCATCCGTGAGGTCGTCGCGGAGTTCGAGCGGCCCGTGCTGCTGTTCTCCGGCGGCAAGGACTCCGTGCTCGTGCTGCACCTGGCCACGAAGGCGTTCGCTCCCGGCAAGGTGCCGTTCCCGGTGCTGCACGTGGACACCGGTCACAACTTCCCCGAGGTCATCGCGTTCCGCGACGAGACCGTGGCTCGTCTCGGCATCCGTCTCGAAGTCGCCCGGGTACAGGACTACATCGACGACGGCCGGCTGCACGAGCGCGCGGACGGCACCCGCAACCCGCTGCAGACGCTGCCGCTCCTCGACGCCATCGCGGCCGGTCGCCACGACGCCGTCTTCGGCGGGGCCCGCCGCGACGAAGACAAGGCCCGGGCGAAGGAGCGCATCATCTCGCTGCGCGACGAATTCGGCCAGTGGGACCCGCGCAACCAGCGTCCCGAGCTGTGGAGCCTGTACAACGGCCGCCACACCCCCGGTCAGCACGTGCGCGCCTTCCCCATCTCGAACTGGACCGAGCTCGACGTCTGGCGCTACATCGAGCGCGAGAACATCGCCCTTCCGCCCCTCTACTTCGCGCACGAACGCGAGGTCTATGCCCGGGACGGCATGTGGCGTCCGGTCGGCGAGTTCTCGCCGCCGCGCGCCGACGAGACCGTCGAGGTCCGCACGGTCCGGTACCGCACCGTGGGCGACATGAGCTGCACGGGTGCAGTCGATTCGGATGCCGCCGACATCGGCGCGATCGTGGCGGAGGTCGCCGTCTCCACCCTCACCGAGCGCGGCGCCACGCGCGCGGACGACCGTCTCAGTGAGGCGGCCATGGAGGATCGCAAGAAGGACGGGTACTTCTGATGACCACGCTCACCTCCGCGCCCACTCTGTTCCGCTTCGCGACGGCCGGATCGGTCGACGACGGCAAGTCGACCCTCGTGGGCCGGCTGCTGCACGACTCGAAGGCGATCCTCGCCGACCAGCTCGAGCAGGTCGCGCGCACGTCGGCCGAGCGCGGGTTCGCGCACGGCGAGTTCGACTTCGCCCTGCTGACCGACGGCCTGCGCGCCGAGCGCGAGCAGGGGATCACCATCGACGTCGCCTATCGGTACTTCTCGACCGGATCCCGCTCCTTCGTGCTCGCCGACTGCCCGGGCCACGTGCAGTACACGCGCAACATGGTCACCGGCGCGACCACCGCCGACGCGGTCGTGGTGCTCGTCGACGGTCGCAAGGGCGTGCTCGAGCAGACCCGCCGGCACCTCGCGGTCGTCGCGCTGCTGCGCGTGCCGCACGTCATCGTCGCGGTGAACAAGATCGACCTGGTCGGGTACTCCGAGGAGATCTTCGCGGATGTCGCGGCCCAGGCTCGCGCCGTCGCGACCGAGCTCGGCATCCTGGATCTGCACGTGCTGCCCGTGTCGGCGCTCGAGGGCGACAACATCGTCGACCGGTCGGGTCGCACTCCCTGGTACGACGGCCCGGCGCTCCTCGAGCTGCTCGAGACTCTGCCCGCCGCCGACGAGGCGGAGCAGGAGCTCGAGCCGCTTCGGCTCCCGGTGCAGCTCGTGCTTCGCCCGCAGGGAGGCCTCGCCCCCGAGCTCGCGGCGGACCCCGTCGAAGTGGATCGCCTGCGCGACTACCGTGCGGTCGCGGGGCGCATCTCGTCGGGAACCGT
Source organism: uncultured Actinomycetota bacterium (assembly GCA_963754635.1). Classification (GTDB taxonomy): domain Bacteria; phylum Actinomycetota; class Actinomycetes; order Actinomycetales; family Microbacteriaceae; genus Microbacterium. The sequence continues at coordinate 336,301 of CAVWGM010000004.1, forward strand.
CAGCGTGGGCGATCGGGTCGAGATCTTCCCGTCCGGCATCGCGACGACCGTGATCGGCATCCGCTCTGCCGGATCACCCGTCGAGACGGCCGTCGCACCCGAGTCCGTGTCACTCGAGTTCGCCGACGACCTCGACACCGCACGCGGTGCCGTCGTGGTCGCCGCCGGCACGTTGCCCGCGGGTCGCAAGGAGGTCGACGCCGAGCTCTTCCAGCTCGACGCGCGCACGCTGACGACGGGCAGTCGCGTGCTCGTCAAGCACGGCACCGCGACGGTGCAGGCGATCGTGGCCGAGATCGAGTCGCGGTACGACCTCGATTCGCTCACGCACGAGTCCGCCGAGTCCCTCGCGACCAACGACATCGGCCGGGTGCGACTGCGCCTCGCCGCCGAACTGCCGCTCGAGCCCTACAGCTCGAGCCGTCACGGGGGCTCGTTCCTCGTGATCCATCCGTCCGACGGCGCGACCCTCGCCGCCGGCATCGCGCGCAACTGAGACGAACCGGCCACCGATGACCCTGCCCGCCGCGCCCGGAGCCGCCGCGCCACGCCTGCCTCGGCGCCCGCGTCGCGCGCCTGCGCGCCGGCTGTTCCCGAGCTTCGATCGAGTGCGACCCCGCTGCGGCCGCCGGCGCCCCCGGCACCACCGGCGGTGCGGATCGACGACGTCTCCCAGCGGTTCGGACGCGGCCCGGTCGTGCTCGACGACGTCTCGCTCGACATCGCTCCCGGCGAGTTCGTGTGCCTGCTCGGCGCCTCGGGGTGCGGCAAGTCCACGCTGCTGAACCTCATCGCGGGCCTGGATGCGCCGACGGCCGGCCGCATCGTCGACGCCGGCAGACGGGCGCCGCCGTGATGTTCCAGGAGTCGGCTCTCTTGCCGTGGCTCACCGCGCGCGCAGAACGTCGAGCTCGCACTGCGCCTCCGCGGAGTGCTCGCGCCGCGAGCGCACGGAGCGCGCGCTGGAGCTGCTCGACACCGTGAACCTGGCCGACGCCGCCGAGCGGCGACCGCACGAGCTGTCGGGCGGCATGCGCCAGCGCGTGGCGCTCGCGCGCGCCCTCGCTCAGGACCGACCGGTCCTGCTCATGGACGAGCCCTTCGCCGCGCTCGACGCGATCACCCGCGATCTGCTGCACGACGAGCTCGAGCGGGTGTGGCGCGCGACCGGGCGCACGATCGTCTTCGTCACCCACAACGTCCGCGAGGCCGCGCGCCTCGGCCAGCGGGTCGTGCTGCTCTCGAGCCGGCCCGGGCGCGTCGCCGCGCGAGTGGCGCATCGCGCAGACCGAGGGCCGCCGCATCGAGTCGCCCGAGGTCGCGGCGCTCTCGGTGGAGATCACCGAGCAGCTGCGGAAGGAGATCCGCCGCAATGCCGCGTGACACTGCCCGTCCGACTGAAGACCTGCCGCGGTCTCGAGGCGCGGCCTCGACCGCGCTGCAGACTCACGAAGATCTCCGCAGCCTCGAGCAGGTCTGGACCGCCTGCAGACGGTGCCCGCGTCAGAGCCGCTGGCGGCATCGCCGCGAGCGTCGTGCCGCCGATCATCTTCGTGCTGCGCTGCTCGTCGTGTGGCAGCTCACGTCGTCGTCGCTCGCAGCCGCCGCCGGACGTGCTGCCCAGCCCGCTCGACGTGATCGCCGCGCTCGGTCAGCCTGGCAGTCGGGCGCCTGCCCCGCCGTCGCGACGAGCCTCGGCGAGGGCACTCGTCGGGTTCGCTCATCGCGATCGTCGTCGGCACGCCCCTCGGGCTGCTGCTCGCCGAGGTCACGGCCGCTGCGCCGCGCCGTCGGCCCGGTCGTCTCCGGACTCATGGTGCTGCCCTCGGTCGCCTGGGTGCCCGCCGCCATCCTGTGGTTCGGCCTCAGTCCGACGCCCTCGTCTACTTCGTCGTGCTGATGGGCGCCGTGCCGTCGATCGTCAACGGACTCCTCGCCGGCGTCGATCAGGTGCCTCCGCAGCTGCGCCGGGTGGGACGCGTCCTCGGGCGCAGGAACCGTCCAGCTCGCCACAGCTCGTCGTCCTGCCGGCGGCGCTTACCCGGTTACGTCGCCGGGCCTCAAGCAGGGCTGGGCGTTCTCATGGCGCGGCGTCCTGGCCGCGGAGATCATCGCCGCCGGCAGTGAACTCGGCCGTCGGCGTGGGCGCCGTCCTCGCAGCAGAGCCGCGAGGCCGCGGATCTCGCAGGCGTGCTCGCCGCGATCCTCGTCATCCTCGCGATCGGAATCGTGGTCGAGCTGGCCTCCTCGCGCCCATCGAGCGGCGAGTGCTGCGCCGCCGCGGACTCCTGTCGCGGAGGGCGCGCGATGACCATCTCGCACAGCAACGCGCGCGGCACGGCAAGGTCTGGCTCGTGGGAGCAGGCCCCGGCGACGCGGGACTGCTCACTGTCAAGGGACTGCGCGCCCTCGAGCGCGCCGACGTCATCGTCGCCGACCGGCTCGGAGCCCGGGCGGTCCTCGACGGTCTCGCCGCCGAGGGCGTGGAACTGACCGCCGACATCGTCGACGTCGGCAAGCTGCCCGGCCACCACGCCGTGCCGCAGGACGCGATCAACGCCCTCCTCGTCCAGCTCGCCCGGGACGGCAAGAGCGTCGTGCGGCTCAAGGGCGGCGACCCCTACGTCTTCGGCCGCGGCGGCGAGGAGCTCGCCGCGTGTCAAGAGGCCGGAGTCGAGGTCGAGGTCGTGCCGGGCATCACGAGCGCCATCTCGGTGCCCGCGACAGCCGGCATCCCCCTCACCCACCGCGGCGTCGCGACGGCGTTCACGGTCGCGACCGGCCATGACCAGATCCGCGCGCTCGGCGGCGGCCGCGACCATACCGTCGTGCTGCTGATGGGCGTCGGCACCCTCGCCCACTCCGCTCTCGTCCTCGCCGGCGGGGAGCGCGGTGCGGACTGCCCCGTCGCGATCGTCGAGGACGGGTTCGGCCCCGGTCAGCGCGTCACCATCGGCACCCTCGCCACGATCGCCCAGCAGGCGGCCGTTCGTGGCGTCCGCTCCCCTGCGGTCGTCGTCGTCGGCGACGTCGTGCGCCTCAGCCCCTTCGCCCCCGCCGAGATCGCGACCCTCGATCTGTCGGCCTTCGATCCCCTTGCTCCGCCCGCATCATCCTCGGGCCACGCCCCCCGAAAGGCATCTTCGTGACTTCCTCGTCCCTCCAGCATCTCCGCGTCGCGATCGTCGGCGCGGGCCCCGCGGGCATCTACGCCGGCAATATCCTCGCCAACTCCGTGAAGGATGCCGGCGGCTCGGTCGCCATCGATCTCTTCGAGTCGCTGCCCGCGCCGTACGGCCTGATCCGCTACGGCGTCGCGCCCGACCACCCGCGCATCAAGGGCATCGTCACGTCGCTGCACGAGATGCTCGACGCGGGAACGATCCGCTTCATCGGCAACGTCGAGGTGGGCCGCGACGTCTTCCTCGAGGAACTGCACGCGCGCTACGACGCCGTGATCCTCGCGACCGGCGCGATCCGCGACGCCGACCTGGACATCCCCGGCATCCACCTGCCCGGGTCGTTCGGCGCGGCCGACTTCGTCGCCTGGTTCGACGGTCACCCCGACGTCCCGGCCGACTGGACGCTCGACGGCGCGCAGGTCGCCGTGATCGGCAACGGCAACGTCGCGCTCGACGTCGCCCGCGTCCTCGCGAAGCACGCCGAGGACCTCCGATCGACCGAGATCGCCGACAACGTGCTGGCCGGGCTCGAGGCATCCGCCGTCACCGACGTGCACGTCTTCGGGCGCCGGGGTCCCGCCGACATCAAGTTCACGCCCATCGAACTGCGCGAGCTCGGCGAGGTCCCCAACGTCGACATCGTCGTGCACGACGAGGACTTCGCCTACCTCGAGGGCGTGACGCCGGCGAACAATCAGATGAAGGTCATGCTGCGCGTGCTCGAGAGCTGGCGCACGCGCGAGCAGACCGGTGCCAGCCGCCGCCTGCACCTGCACTTCTACCACGCACCCGTCGCGGTGCTCGGGTCGGAGCGCGTCGAGGGCCTGCGCTTCGAGCGCACCGAGCCGACCGGCGACGGCGGCGTGCGCGGCACCGGCGAGATCCGCGAGTTCCCGATCCAGCAGGTGTACCGCGCCGTCGGCTACTACGGCACCCCCGTCGTCGACGCGCCGTTCGACGACGTCCGCGGCGTGATCCCGAACATCGAGGGACGGGTTCAGGATGCCGCAGCCGCTGTCTCCGGTCTGTACGCGACCGGGTGGATCAAGCGCGGACCTGTCGGCCTCATCGGCCACACCAAGTCCGACGCCATGGAGACGGTCGCCCACCTCGTCGCCGACGTGAGCGAGGGACGCCTGGTCGCCCCCGCCGTCGACGGTGATGTGCTCGACCTGCTGGACGAGCGCGACGTCGCCTACACGACCTGGGACGGCTGGCTCGCCCTTGACGCGCACGAGCGCGAGCTCGGCGCCGGGCACCGCTACACGCGCGAGCGCGTCAAGGTCGTGCCCCGAGACGAGCAGGTCGCCATCTCTCGCAGCGATTCGCTGATCGGCACATGACGTACGTCATCGCGCTGCCCTGCGTCGATGTGAAGGACCGGGCCTGCATCGACGAATGCCCGGTGGACTGCATCTACGAGGGCGACCGCTCGCTCTACATCCATCCTGACGAGTGCGTGGACTGCGGTGCCTGCGAGCCGGTCTGCCCCGTCGAGGCGATCTACTACGAGGACGACCTGCCCGACGAGTGGCAGGACTACTACAAGGCCAACGTCGAGTTCTTCGACGACATCGGCTCGCCCGGCGGCGCCGCCAAGGTCGGCGTGATCCACAAGGACCACCCCGTCATCTCCGAACTGCCTCCGCAGGGTCAGGATCATGCCTGAGCGGGCATACAGCCCCTCGCCGGCGTCACTGACATCGGTGGAGGTGGATGCGATCGTCATCGGGGGCGGGCCTGCCGGTCTGTCAGCGGCGCTCAACCTGGGGTACTCCCGCGCCTCCGTCGTGGTGCTCGACTCGGGAAGACCCCGCAACGCGGCGACCGTGCGCTCGCACGGGTTCTTGACGCGTGACGGTATGCCGTCGCAGGAGCTCCGCCGGCTCGGCCGTGCCGAGCTTGCGGCATATCCCGGCGTGAAGCTCTTCGATCGGACGATCGTCTCCGCACTGCTGCCGAGCGATTCCGCCAGCGGCATGCGCTTCATCGCCGCGCTGCAGGGACGCGGTGCCGGAGCACCGGCTGTAGCGGCACGCTCTGTCGTGATCGCCACCGGCCTGCGCGAGACGCTGCCGGCGATCGCCAACCTGCGCGCGTTCTACGGCCTCAGTGTGTTCAGCTGCGCGTCGTGCGATCCGTGGGAGCTGCAGGACCGCCCGCTGGGGCTGATCGGCGAGACCGCCGATCTCGCAGCACGGGCGAGACTGATCGCACGGTGGACCGACCGGCTCACGGTCTTCACGAACGGTGCGAGCGTCGTCGAAGCGGACGAGGAGGCCGAGCTTGCGGCATCCGGAGTCGGCGTCGAGCGCCGTGGCATCGCCGAGCTGGCCGGCCAGGGCGGAGCCGTGAGCGCGGTCCGGCTGACCGACGGTACGAGCGTTCCGATCGAGGGCGGCTTCATCCGGCCGACGTGGCAGCCGTCGCTCGGCTTCCTCGCGCCGCTCGAGGTCGAGCGCGACGCGAGCGGCTCACTGGTGGTCGATGCCGCCGGCCGCACATCGCTGCCGGGGCTCTACGCCGCCGGTGACGCCGTCGCTGCAGGACCGCAGCAGCTCATCGTCTCGGCGGGCCAGGCTGCTCGCGCTGCGGCCTCCCTCGCACACGACCTCGTCGGCGTGCGCACGGCGTTCTGACCGAGCGCCGGCCGGCCGCTATGCCCCGCGAGATCCGGCGTCGGTCGAGCCGACGTCCGTGCGGTGAAAGTTCTGGAACGAGCGCGACGCGGTGGGTCCGCGCTGACCCTGATAGCGATTCCCGTACGGACCCGACCCGTACGGGTTCTCGGCGGGGGACGACAGCCGGAAGAAGCAGAGCTGCCCGATCTTCATGCCCGGCCAGAGCGTGATCGGCAGGGTGGCCACGTTGGACAGCTCGAGCGTCACGTGACCCGAGAAGCCCGGATCGATGAAGCCGGCGGTCGAGTGGGTGAGCAGTCCGAGGCGCCCGAGAGAGGACTTGCCCTCGAGCCGCGCGGCCACGTCGTCGGGCAGCGACACGAGCTCGAAGGTCGACCCGAGCGCGAACTCGCCGGGGTGCAGGATGAACGGCTCGTCGGGCGCGACCTCGATCATGTGCGTGAGATCGGGCTGATCCTCAGCCGGATCGATGAACGGGTACTTGTGGTTGTCGAACAGCCGGAAGTACCGGTCGAGCCGGACGTCGACGCTCGAGGGCTGCACCATCTCGGGCTGCCACGGCTCCACCCCGATTCGTCCCGCGTCGATCTCGAGTCGGATGTCACGGTCGGAGAGCAGCACGCGCCCAGCCTAGCGGCGCCGCCTCGCCGGGCGGCGTGAGTGTGACAGAGCGGATGCCGCGGCCTCCGGCATCCGCTCTGTTATCCTGTCCAGGCGCCGAAAGGTCTGCCCGGGGATGTAGTTCAATGGCAGAACTTCAGCTTCCCAAGCTGATAGCGCGGGTTCGATTCCCGTCATCCCCTCCAATGCCCTCACGCGCGGCCGAAGGTCGCACGGGAGGGCATTCGTGCGGGATGCCGTAGGAACCGGTCCGGCAACGCCGCGGGGCTGGAGACTCCTCCCGATGCCCCGCCGTCGAAGTTCCTCGCCATCTCAGCTCCTCCTCGAGGCGCTGGTTCGTGGCGGCGCTGGAGGGGGTCGATCGAGTGTGGTTTGCTGGTGCCTGCAGGCGCTGTCTCCGCTCCGACGAACGGACTCGAACGTGTCAGAAGTAGCCCACCCGCATATTTCCGCGCAGAACGCTGAAGCGCTCAGGTCTATGCCCTTTTCTGATCAGGCGGACGAAGTCGACGCCCGTCGTGGGTTCATCACCCGACTCGATCCGGGCGTGATTCGGACCGCCGCCGGCGTGATCATCTGGGATGGTGACTCCTACGACTTCCTTGAGGGAGATGCCCCGGATACCGTCCATCCGAGCTTGTGGCGCCAGTCGAAGTTGAACGCCATTCAAGGGCTGTTCGAAGTAGTCCCCGGGATCTATCAGGTGCGCGGGCTGGACCTGTCAAACATCACATTCGTCGAGGGCGACACGGGTGTGATCGTGATCGACCCGCTGATCTCGCCCGAGTGCGCCGCGGCAGCAATCGCGCTGTACCGGGAGCATCGCGGGGAGCGGGGCGTGACCGCCGTGATCTACACGCACAGCCACATCGATCACTTCGGTGGCGTGAAAGGGGTCATCACGCAGGACCAGGTGGACGCCGGCGAAGTTGACGTCATCGCCCCGGCGGGATTCGTCGAGCATGCTGTCGCCGAGAACGTGTTCGCAGGTGTGGCCATGGCTCGGCGTGCCGGCTACATGTACGGCGCCACGCTGCCCCGCAGCATCGTGGGGCAGGTCGGCGCCGGGCTGGGACAGACGACGTCGACGGGAGAACCGACTCTGATCGTGCCGACCATCGACATTCACGCGACGGGTGAGTCCGTGACGATCGACGGTGTAGAGATCGAGTTCCAGATGGCGCCCGGCACAGAGGCGCCAGCGGAGATGCACTTCTACTTTCCGAGGTACCGTGCGCTGTGCATGGCCGAGAACGCCACCCACACGCTGCACAACCTCGTGACGCTCCGCGGCGCGCTGGTGCGGGACCCCCACGCGTGGGCAACCTATCTCACCGAGGCGTTGGAGCTGTTCCCGCCGAAGACCGACGTGGTGTTCGCGTCTCATCACTGGCCGACCTGGGGGCAGGACGAGCTGGTCACGTTTCTCGAGAATCAGCGTGACCTGTACGCGTACCTGCACGACCAGACCCTGCGGATGATCAATCGCGGACACACCGGTGTCGAGATCGCGGAGATGTTCCAGATGCCCCCGACAACTGGAACGGGCCTGGAACACCCACGGCTACTACGGCTCCGTAAGCCACAACGTCAAGGCGATCTACCAGAGGTACATGGGCTGGTTCGACGGGAACCCGAGCAGGCTGTGGAAGCACACCCCCGCCGCGGAGTCGGAGCGATACATCGCCGGTTTCGGCGGCATCCCGGCGGCGATCGCGTTGGCCCGATCCGCGTACGACGAGGGCGACTTCCGCTGGGCGGCGACCGTTCTCGACCACGCGATCTTCGTCGAACCCGACAACCGGGACGTCGCGATGCTGCTCGCGGAAACACTGGAGCAGCTCGGGTACGGGTCGGAGAACGGCACCTGGCGGAACTTCTTCCTCTCTGGAAGCGCCGAACTGCGCTCGGGGAACTTCGGCACTCCGATCATCACAGCAGCACCGGATCTGTTGAACGAGTTGAGCATCGACCAGTTCTTCTCAGCCCTGGCGATCCGTGTCGATGCACCTCGCGCGTGGGATCTGCACCTGACGATGGACTGGACATTCACCGACACTGACGAGAACTATCACGTCGTGTTGAAGAACGGTGTGCTCACGCATCGCCAGCGGCCCGCGGATGCCGCCTCGCACGCCCGCGTAGCGCTGCAGAGAGCTACCCTTCCCGCACTCATCGCAGGAGGTCCCGACGCCGCCATCGAGAGCGGGTTCCACATCGGGGATGGGCAGTCGGCCGTGTTCGGGACGCTTTTCGGCGTCCTCCAGGAGGGCGACCCCGCCTTCAATATCGTTCTTCCGTAACCGCGGACACCCACCGCGACTCCGACCGCATCGCGGCGGGTGGACGATGCCTCGACGCACCGACCTCGGCCGAGCCAGACGAGCCAGAATCAGGTCGGGTGCTGCGCCGCACTCGCGCCGTCCCTGCGAAGCAGCACCGCGGCCGCCAGCAGGATCGCGAACCCACCCGCAACCGCGCCCATCCAGTTGATCGCGTTGAACCCGAACGACTCTCCGAGGAAGCCGCCGAGGAGACTGCCGATGAACGATCCCACCGCAGACGCGCCGATCACCCAACCGGTCGCCTCAGTCGGGGCGATCGTCGCGAATTTCACGGCGACAGCCGGCTGCGACAACCGCACGAACGGCGTCCCCTGGTACAGCAGCTGAACTGAAGCGGCCACGAGAAGGAACGGCGAACCTGTCATCAGCCCGAACAGGGCGAGGAGCAACGCGCCGCTGCTGCGCAGAAGCACCCCGAGGAACAGCACCCTCGTGGACGTCGACCGCGCCATCAAGGCACCCGCGGCAAAGAACAACGCGATGTTGATCAGACCTGCGATGGAAACCAGCATCGACGTCGCGGCCGTCGACACGCCGTACACGTTGGGGAGGATGTTCGCGATCTGGTTGTTGATGCCGTTGCTGGTGATCGACGTGAGTACAAGCACCAGCAGGTAGGCACCGAACACCGAGACGAAGATCCCACGCAGCCCTGCCTTGGGCCCGCCGGGCTCCGTCGCGGCGGATCGCCCCGTGGACCCGATCCTCGCCGCCGCAGACCGCGAGCCGAAAACGGTGATCAGCCCTGCGACCGCGGTGAAGGCCGCCGCCAGCCAGAACTGGTCGGGATAGCTCCACCCGGCGTTCGCGACGATCGCGAGCAACGCCGCGCCGACGACCTGACCGATCGGAAACAGCAAACTCAGCGTCGTCAGTCGTCGAGCCTCAAGCGGCTTCGGGAGCCCGGCGGCGACGACGAACGCCGGGGCGACGGCCTGCTGCGCTGCGATGGCTGCGCCGAGTACGACCGCGTCGAGCGCGTACAGCTGGTTGTCTTCCGAGCTGACCGCGAACATCGCGAAAGCGACGGCCATCGCCAGAACACCACCCGAGAGCACCAGGCGGTGCGCCTTGTACCGATCCGCAAGCCTCCCGAACACCGGACCGAGAACCGCGGCGATGCTGATGACACTGACAACAACCCCAGCGTCCGCGGCACTGCCCGTCGTACCAGTGACATACGGTGCCACCAGCAGCGTGACGAACGCGCCGATCCCGGCACCGGCGGCGAAATTCGACACCATCCACGTCTCGAATGCCCGACCGTCCGCCGACCCGCCTGTCGCTCTCATGCCCGCACCACAGATCCATCGGCCGACATGCGCGTCACTCTCTCCTCCTCCGGGCCTTCTTCTCCGGGGAAATCAGACATATGGCAGGCGAGTCACTTCGTCACCAGCCGTCTACAGGGTCTGTCAGGCCGTCCCGTGTGGCGACCGTGGGCAGAGTATCGCACCCCGACCGCACGGCCGAGGAGTGGGACGCACCCCGAGCCTCCCGAACCCTGCGAGCGCGCTGCTCGCGGACGACGCGCCTGTTCGCGGCGATCCCGGGTTGTCGCTGCACTCCCTCAGTCGTGAGGCGGGCGCCGGAGACGCTTGACGTCGGTGCGTCGCTTCTTCGCGTCCAACCGCCGTTCCCGCGAGCCTCGGGTCGGCGCCGTCGGCCGCCTCGACGGCGAAGGCGGCCGGAGCGCCTCGACCATCATCGCGACAAGCCGTTCGCGGGCGGCATCACGGTTGCGCAGCTGTGCGCGATGCTCGGATGCCGCGATCGTCAGGACGCCGTCGACGAGGCGTCCACTCAGGCGTTCGAGAACGCGCTCTCGCTGGAGTGGAGACAGCGCGGTAGAGCCGGCGACATCCCAGACCAGCTCTGCTCGCGAGTCCGCGGTGTTGACGCCCTGTCCGCCCGGACCCGATGAGCGCGAGAACCGCCACGACAGCTCGGACTCGGGGATCGTGATCCCCGAGGTGATCCGAAGACCGGGACGGTGGGCGGCGGGCATGCCCCCATCATCCTCTTCTCTCCGAGCGACGACGGCGGAGAGGGCGTCAGCCGCCGATCGCGCCGGACTCGCCGTGACGCCGCGGGTCCGTGGCCCCGTAGTGCTGCGACGCCGGACCAGCGCCCGGCGCACCGCCACGGCGCTGGCGCGTCTCGTACGTCTCGGTCTCCGGCCGGAAGAACCGCCTGATCCGGCCCCACAGTGAGATCTTCTCGCTCATGCGCGCTCCTGTCTCGTGGGTCGAAGCTACCAGCATCCCGATTGATCAGACGGTTGCCCACGATCGGCTGTGCGGTGATCGCGGAGGCGGTCAGTCGTCCTCCTCGTCTTTCCCCTTCTTCTCCTCTTTCTCCGCGCGCTTGCGCTCTTCCTCCTCTGCCTTCTTGCGCTCCTCTTCGGCCTTCTTGGCGTCTTCCTCGGCCTGCTTCTTCTCGTCCTCCGTCAGCACGGGTTCCTGCTGCTGCTCCTCGACGGGATCCTCCTCGACGACAGGAGCCTGATCGGACGGCTCAGGGACCGACGGGACGGTGGCGCCCGGCTCCGGCGTCCCACCGGTCCCGGCGCCGGCCCAGAGCCCGACCTGGACGGCGAGCAGGAGGGCGGCTGCAGCCGAGCCCAGCAGCACGACGGCCCGGACCCACCCGGGCGCGCGCGTCCGCGGCTCGCCCGCCTGCCGGGCGGAAGGGACGGGGGCCAGCAGACGAGTCTGCGCGCTCCCGGCCGCCCCGGTCGCCCCGGAGGCCCCGGCAGGGCCCAGCAGAAGAGTCGGCGCATCCGATGATCCGCCCGCCGCAGCCCCGCCGAGTGCTGCCGCCGCCGCAGGGAGAGAGGGCACGGGGGGAGCTGAGGGAGTGTCGTCCGAGAGCTCGATGACGCGTGTGGCCACCTCGATCGCCGTGGGGCGGTCCGCGGCATCCGTCGCCGTCATGTCGCCGAGCAAGCGCGACCAGCCCGGTCCGAGCCCGTCGGGAATCGCGGGGGGATCAGCGAGCCGCGCCATGACGGCGCCGATCCCGGAAGCATGCGGGAACGCCCGCTGTCCGGTGAGCGCCTCGAGCAGAACCAGTCCCAGAGCGTAGACGTCGGCGGCACCTGTGACCTGTTCGCCGCGAACCTGCTCGGGCGCCAGGTAGGCCGCGGTGCCGATCACGGTGCCGGGCGTCGTGACGTGCGTGCTGTCCAGCAGGTAGGCGATTCCGAAGTCGGCGAGCTTCGCGTGGTGGGGGCGGGCGGGGATTCCCGTGGGCGTCAGCAGGATGTTGGACGGCTTGACATCGCGGTGCACGATTCCGGCCTCGTGCACGACGTGCAGTGCCGAGGCCAGCTCACCGGCGAGATGCTGAGCATCGCCGGGCCGGAGGGGGCCCTTCCGGAGTTCCCCGGCCAGAGTGGCGCCGTCGACGAACTCCATCACGAGGTAGCCGGCGCGACCGGGCAGCATGCTTCCGTCGAACAGCTTGACGAGAGAAGGGTGGCTCAGAGATGCCAGCACCGTCATCTCGTTGCGAGCCCGAGCAGGCGAGGTGAGCGCGTCCGCCTCCGCGCGCATCAGCTTGACGGCCACGGTGCGGCCGAGCATCACATCATCGGCGCGATAGACCTTCGCCATCGCCCCTTGGCCGACGCACTCGAGCAGCTGATACCGGCCGTCCAGCAGCGGAAGTGTCGCACCTTCGTCGACGTCGTTCATGTCGCATCATCCTCCCCGGGCTCGCGACGACATGACGATCGCGGCGCCACGTCAACGCTACCCGGCGCCTTCATCCGCGCGCGCCCGGTTGACAACAGCCTCCGTCGCGTCGTCGAATCCGACCGTTGCCTTCCCGGCACCGCTATGCCAAGGGCGTGGCCGCTTCCCGCGCCGCTCGCGCGGAAGAGCGCACGGCGCCGATGCTCGCCAGGATCACCAGCGCGATGCCGACGAGTTCGAGCGCCGTGAGGTGCTGACCTAGCAGCACGAAGCCGGCCAGGGCCGCGGTCGCCGGCGCCAGGCTCATCAGGATGGCGAACACCGCGGCCGGCAGGCGCCGCAGAGCGACCAGCTCCAACGCGTACGGGATCGCCGACGAGAGCACGGCCACCGCGGCCCCGAGCGCGACGAGCTCCACCCGCAGCAGGGCGGTGCCGGCATCCGCGATCCCGAACGGCAGGGCGATCAGCGCGCCGACGGTCATGGCCAGGGCGAGCCCGTCGAGCTTCGGGAAGGCCGCTCCGACGCGGGCCGAAGCCAGGATGTAGAACGCCCAGCCGGCCGCGGCTCCGAGGGCGAAGAGCACGCCGACCGGGTCCAGGCGATCCCATCCGCCGCCGGCGAGCGCCACCACTCCGGCGAGGGCGAGCAGCGCCCAGAGCCACGACGACGCGCGTCTGCTGGCGACGATCGACAGCACGAGGGGTCCCAGCACTTCGATGGTGACGGTGATCCCGAGCGGAAGCCGCTCGAGCGCGAGGTAGAACAGGCCGTTCATCAGCGCGAGGACGAGCCCGAACCAGACGACTCCGCGCCAGTCCGCGCCGGAGTGCCCGCGCAGCGCCGGTCGAGCGATCGCGAGGAGCAGCAGCGCCGAGAACACCAGGCGCAGCATCACCATCCCGAGCGGCCCGACCTCGGGGAAGAGCAGCACTGCGAGAGAGGCGCCGACCTCTTGACAGGCGAGCCCGGCGACCACGAGGAGGATCGCCGGAGACGTCGCCGCGCGCGCGGCCATCGGCTAGGCCGGCGGAGCTGCGCAGATCGCGCGGGCCGTGATCTCGGCGTGGTACTGCTCGGCCGTCCACGGCAGCCCGGCCTCGGGCACCGTTCCGCCTTCGGCGGCCGGGGCCTTCGAGGCGATGGCGGCGAGCTCCCAGGCGAGGTACGCCCCCAGCTCGGGAGCGCCGGCGGAGTTGTTGAGCACGACGGCGACGGTGAGTCCGCTCTTCGGGTCGGCGAACGCCGCCGTCGTGTAGCCCGGCACCGAACCGTACTGGCCGATCAGCGAACCGGCCTGGACGGCGCCGCCGGCGGCCGTGAACCACGATGGGCCGTCTGCCGCGATGGCCTTGGCGTCGCTGAAGCGGTCGTCCACGCCGGGGTGCAGCGCGCCTGTCGCCAGGGCCTGCACGTAACGTCCGAGATCGTCGATGTCGGTGACGGCGCCGCTGTCGGTGTAGAGCACGGACTGAGAGAGCGCGCCCATGTCGAGCGGCGTCACGCAGTCGCGCAGGCCGCCCTCGACGGGCGGCGAGTACAGACCCGCGAGCACGGCGTCGGCGGACGGCTTGCGCAGCTCGGTCTCGTCGAGTCCGAGAGGCGTGGCGACGTAGCGGTCGATCAGCTGCGCGGACGACAGGCCGGTGGCGCGCTCGAGCACCAGGCCGAGCAGCACGTAGCCCGTGTCGGAGTCTCGATATGCCGCCCCGGGCTCTGTGCGCGACTGACCGAGCCCGAAGCTCGCGAGCTCGCGGGGCGTCCAGCTGCGGGCGGGGTTCCCGATCCACGACGACATCAGCTGCGGAGCGTGCGCGCCGATGCCTCCCGTGCTGTCGCACAGCTGCTCGAGGGTCACCTTCGACATTCCGGGAACGCTCGCGACCCACTCCGACACGCTGTCGCTGAGCCTCACCGTACCTTCGGCGGCTACCGCGTACAGCACATCGCAGATCATCGCGCGCGTGACCTTGCCGGCCCGGAACTGCATCTCGGGGGTCACTTCGCCGCCGCTCCCGGGGAACTGCGTGCCGACGCCGGTCACCCAGCTGCCGCTCCACGGCGCCCACACGCCGACGATGGCGCCCGAGGCGCCGCTCGAGGTCATCGCATTCGCGACGGCGCCCTGGAGCTGCTCGACGGCCTCGTCGGGCAGCGTCACCTCGGCCTGCGGAGGAAGGTCGATGACCACCTCGGACTCGGGAGCGCAGCCGGCGAGTCCGAATGCGAGCGCCACAACGGTCGCGACGGCGACGGCGACCTGCCGTTTCCTGGATTGGGCCCGCATACTCACCCCCCGTGGTGGTCTATGAATTCAAACACACCACGGGGGAGGCGCCGCATCCGTCTCTAGGCTGATGTCATGTCCCACCAGTTCGACGACTCGGTGCTCACCGGCGGTGCTCCACCATATGAATGCCGATCATGCCGACGACAGTGTGCTCATCGCGCGCGCCTTCGGGACCGGCCTCGACGATCGTCTCGGCCCGCATGACCGGCTTCGACGGAGACGGCGGCACGTGGCAGGCCGTCGCCCCCGACGGCGCGACGCACGACGTGCGCGTCTCCTGGCCGGGCGGAACCATCAGCGAGCGCCCCGAGGTGCGGCGCGAGATCGTGGCGCTGTACGACGAGGCCTGCCGGCGGCTGGGTGTGGAACCACGCCCGCACGCCTGAGAGATTTTGTGAGGTTAGGGGACCCTAAGCCCTAGACTGACCGCATGAGCGACCCGATCCCGTTCTCCGCCGCGCTGCGCGACCGCTCCAGTCGTGCGCACTCGTCGAGCGAGCACGCCGGCTTCATGGCCGATCTGATGACCGGAGAGGGAACGCGTGAGGACTACGTCGCCCTCGTGGCGCAGCACTGGTTCATCTACGAGGCGCTCGAGCGCACAGCCGGCCGGATGCGGAACGACCCGGTCGCGTCGGTCTTCATCAGCGACAAGCTCACGCGGCTTCCCGCGCTCGAGGCGGACCTCGAGTTCCTCGTCGGTCCGGAGTGGCGCGAGAGCGTCGCACCCCTGCCGACGACGCGACGCTACGTCGAGCGCATCAACGAGGTCGGCGCGACCTGGGCCGGCGGCTTCGTCGCTCACCACTACACGCGCTACCTGGGCGATCTGTCGGGCGGCAAGTTCATCGGCCGGCTGATGTCGCGCCGGTTCGGCTTCGAGACCAACGGCATCGGCTTCTACCTCTTCGACGACATCGCCGACCCCAAGGCCTTCAAAGAGGTCTATCGCGAGCAGCTCGATGCAGCGCCGTGGGATGCCGACGAGCAGGAGCGCGTGATCGACGAGGTCCTGCTGGCCTACAGCTTCAACACGCAGCTCTTCGACGATCTCGCCGACGCGAAGGCCGGCCAGGTCGCCTGAGCCTGGCTGGGGTCAGGTCGCCTGCGCCGCTGCCGCCGCCTGGGCGCGCACCCCGGCCATGAAGCGCGCGACGTCCGGATCGACGCGGATGTCGCTCGGCCGCAGCGGCCGCGACAGATACAGTCCGTCGAGCGAGGTCAGGCGCGACAGCGCGACGTAGGTCTGCCCGGGCGCGAACGCGCCGGAGCCGAGGTCGATGACGGCGCGCTCGTACGTCTTGCCCTGCGACTTGTGGATCGTGACGGCCCAGGCCAGCCGCAGGGGGAACTGCGTGAACTCGGCCACGATCTCGCGCGAGAGCGACTTCTTGCCGGCGTCGTAGGCGTAGCGGAACCTCTCCCACACCGCCGGCTCGACGTCGAACTCCTCGCCGTCGACG
Source organism: uncultured Actinomycetota bacterium (assembly GCA_963754635.1). Taxonomy (GTDB): domain Bacteria; phylum Actinomycetota; class Actinomycetes; order Actinomycetales; family Microbacteriaceae; genus Microbacterium. Next base: position 352,542 of record CAVWGM010000004.1, read on the forward strand.
TCGACGCGGACGCCGGCCGCCTGCGATGCGGGTGACCGTGCCGATGGTGCCGTTGACCCACCGCGGCGGCTCGCCGAAGCCCTGGGTGTCGTTGCGGAGGAACATCACCTGCGCACCCACCTTGAGCTTGAGGTCGACGTCCGCGGGGTACGAGGCATCCCCCCGCCCGAAATCGCCCGTGATCTCGGCGCTCGCGGTCTGCTCGCGGCCGACGAGCTCGTTGAGATGGCGGCGGTTGATGTTGTTGACGATGTCGTTGCGGGTGGCGAGCGTGATGATCGGGTGCTCGCCGTCGGCCGGATCCGGAGGCGTCCGCGCGCCGGTGTCGTTGAGGATCTGCGCGATGTCGGCGGTGACCCGGCCATAGCGCACGGCGTTGAGCATCGCCTTGAACGCGGGATCGGACTGCCGGTGGATGTCGACGAGCTCACGGATGTGCAGGTCTGCGCCGTACGAGCCGATGTCGATGATGCCGTCGCCGGCGGTCTCGCCTACCCACACCTTTGCGTCGAAGAACCAGAACGAGCGGTAGTGGTCGCGGATGTAGCGCAGCTCGTCGCCTCGCGGCGGCACGGGGGCGAGCTGGTACGGGTCGCCGAACATCACGATCTGCACGCCGCCGAAAGGCTCGGCCCGTCGCCCACGGGCCTGACGCAGCGATCGGTCGATGGCATCCATGAGGTCGGCGTTCACCATCGATATCTCGTCGATGACGAGGGTGTCGATCGCGTTGAGGATCTTGCGGGCGGCGTCGGACTGATCGATCTCGCCCTGCGCGATGAGGCCGATCGGCAGCCGGAACAGCGAATGGATCGTCTGACCCTCGACGTTCAGCGCCGCAACGCCGGTCGGGGCGCATACGGCGATCTGCTTGCTCGTGTGCCAGGCCAGGTGCTGCAGGAGCGTCGACTTGCCCGTTCCCGCACGGCCGGTGACGAACACGTGCTCCCGCGTGTCCTCGATGAGCCGGAACAGCGCCTCCTGTTCGGCGGAGAGAGGCGGCGTGGTCACCGATTCATGTTAGCCAGCGGATGCCGCGCCCCGGCCGCGCGCGCCGCGATCGGTGGAGGATGAGGCGCCGTCCACAGGAACCGCGTCCGCCGGGGGCTCGGCATCCCGTCATCCGAATGGGGCTCCGCCCCAAACCCCCGGTTCGCTGACGCGCACCCGCCCGGTCCCGGCGACCACCTCGTCCATGATCGAGCGGAACCGCGGACAGGTCGTGATGTCGTGCGACCGGCACCGCAGCGCGTGCTCGGTCATGCGGCGCGATCGCTCCATGTCCGCCATGCGCCGGTCCAGCTCGGCGAGGTGATCCTCGAGCACCCGGTGCCGCTCGGGCGCCTGCTCGTCGAGCAGGACGCCGATCTGCTCGAGGCTCATGCCGGCGGCCTTGCTGCGCACGATCACCCCGATGCGCACCAGGTCGTCGTCGGAGTAGCGGCGCCGGTCGCCGCCGTCGCGGTCGGGGCGGAGCAGCCCGACGCCCTCCCAGTGCCGCAGCACGTGAGTGGGCAGGTCGAACCGAGCCGCGGCATCCCCGATCGACACCTCGCTTGACTTCATGTCGACATGAAGTCACAGGATCGGTCCAGACGCAAGTTCGAGAGAGGACAACGCATGTATGACGCGATCGTGATCGGAGGCGGCCCGGCAGGTCTGCAGGCCGCCCTCACCCTGGGACGGATGCACCGGGCGGTGCTGCTGGTGGACTCGGGCGACTACCGCAATGCCACTGTGGAGCACGCCCACAATCTGCTGACCAACGACGGGGTCGCGCCCGCCGACCTGCGGGGCCGTGCCCGGGCCGAGCTCTCGCAGTACCCGACCGTCGAGGTGCGCGACGCCGCGGTGGAGACGGTGACGCCCGCCGACGAGGGCTTCACCGTCGCACTCGCCGAGGGCGCGCAGGAGAGCGCCGCGCGCGTCATCCTGGCCACCGGCATGCGCGACGAGCTGCCCTCGATTCCCGGTCTCGCCCAGGAGTGGGGCAGGCGCGTGGCCCAGTGTCCGTTCTGCCACGGTCATGAGTTCGCGGAGCAGCCGGTCGCCGTGGCGATCGCCGGCGAGCACGCGCAGATGATCCGGCTGATGCTCGACCCCGTCGTCTCGGAGGTCGTGGTGATCGACCCTGCCGATCTCGCGGGCGTCGAGTCGCAGCCCGACGGCCTGCTCCTGCGGATGAGCGACGACTCGACCCGCGCCGTCGCAGGGATGTTCATCGGCGCGACGGCGAGCCAGCGCGCCCCGTTCGCCGAGCGCCTGGGCTGTCGCGTGCTGGCGAGCGGCGGCATCGAGATCGACGAGTTCGGCCGCACGTCCGTGCCCGGGGTCTATGCGGCCGGCGACATGGCGCACGCAGCGACGGCTCCGGGGCCGATGGTCTCGCTCGCGGCGGCCATCGCCGCCGGTCAGCTCGCCGCGGTGGCGGTGGTGCGGGATGAGATCGCTGCACGGATGACGCCCGCCGGTCACGCCGTGTGAACGCCGTGAAGAGGCCGCGGGCCGGTTCTTCCTAGACTGGGAAGGTGGATCAGGATTCGGTGGACACCGCGGATGGTCGCGGCACTTCGCCGTCGACGCGGTCCGCGAGCCCTGAGCCGGCGGCATCCGGAATGATCCAGCCGCCGCGCAAGCGCGTCCGCCGCCGCTCGCTGGCACTGGACCTCACGCTCCTCGGCATCGTGGGAGTGCTGCTGATCGCTGCCGTCGCCGCGGCGCTCGGCGCCATCCAGCGCGAGTTCTACAGCCCGACGGCGTTCGTCGAGCGGTATCTCGCGCTGCTCTCCGACGGCCAGGCGGCCGAGGCGCTCACCCTGCCCGGGGTCGCCGTCGACTCTGCCGCGCTGGAGGCCGCGGGACTGCCGGCGACGGCATCCGAGGCGCTCCTCCGCGAAGCGGCGCTCGCGGCTCTCGCCGACGTGAACGTCGTGTCGGAGGTGGTCGAGGGAGACATCACCCGCGTCACCGTCGAGTACCAGGCGGGCGGCTACCCGGGTCGGACGACGTTCGCCATCGAGCGCGACGGCAGCGTCGGGATCGCGCCCACCTGGCGCTTCGCTACCAGCCCGCTCGCGGTGATGGACCTCGTCGTCAAGGGCTCGATGCAGTTCGAGGTCAACGGCTTCGAGATCGACAAGCGCCAGGTATCCATCGACGGAGCGGATGCCGATCCCCTCGCGCCACTGCCGCTGCTGGTGTTCTCACCCGGCCTGTACTCGGTGTCGGTCGACACGGCCATCTCGGCGACGCCCGGGGTCGCGGTGCTCTCGGACAGCCCCTTCCGCGAGGTCCCCGTCGAGGTTCAGGCAGTCGCCACCGACGAGTTCATCGAGGTCGTGCAGGAGAAGGTCGAGGAGTTCCTCACCGGGTGCTCGACCCAGGAGGTGCTGCAGCCGACGGCCTGCCCGTTCGGCTTCGTCGTGCAGGACCGGGTCGACTCGGCACCGAAGTGGTCGATCTCCGCGCAGCCGATCGTCGACGTCGTCCCCGACGGGGCCGACTGGAAGATCATGCCCACCGAGGCCGTGGCCCACATCGACGTCGACGTCCAGTCGCTCTTCGACGGCGAGATCGAGCACGTCAGCGAGGACGTCCCCTTCGTCGTCACCGGCACGATCACCGTCGGGCCCGACGGCAGGGCCACGATCGTCGTGAGCGGTCCGGCGACGAACTGAGCCCTGTCAGCGGGCGCTGCGGGCGTCTCGCTCGGCCAGGTCGGCGAGCCGGGCGTTGTATGCCTCGAGCTCGGCGTCGCCCGTGCGGTCGGCGTGACGGTCGCGGCGCTTCGTCTCGCGCGAGTCGCTGCGGCTCCACTGGATGGCCACGGTGATCGCGAGGATCAGCGTCGGGATCTCGCCGATCGACCACGCCACACCCCCGCCGACGTACTGGTCCTCCAGCGGCGTCGCGCCCCACGTGCGTCCCATCGACCCGAACCACTCCGCGATCATCAGCCCGGACTGCATCATGATGGCGATGCCGAAGAAGGCGTGCATCGCCATGATCCCGATGAGCAGCAGCAGGCGTCCCGGGTAGGGCAGCCGGTACGGCACCGGGTCGATGCCGATGAGCGTCAGCACGAACAGGTAGCCGGTGAAGAGGAAGTGCGCGACCATCCACTCGTGCCCGAGGTGGTCGTACAGCGACCAGCGGAAGAGGTCGGTGTAGTAGAAGATCCACAGCGAGCCGATGAACAGGCCCGCGGCGACGAACGGGTTGGTGAGCACCCGCGCGACCGGCGAATGCACCGCCCAGAGGATCCACTCGCGCCCGCCGCGGGTGCCGTCGTCCCGCTTGCGGATCGCGCGCGCCGCCAGCGTCACGGGCGCTCCCGCCACCAGCAGCAGGGGGATCGCCATCGTCAGGAGCATGTGCCCGACCATGTGCATGCTGAACAGGTAGTCCTGGTACACGTTGATCACGCCGCCGGTCACCCAGACGAGCAGGGCGAGCCCCGCGATCCACATGATGGTGCGATACAGCGGCCAGCCGTCTCCGCGCCGGCGCAGGCGCCACACTCCCGCGAGGTAGAAGAAGACCCCGAACCCTGCGGCGACGGCCCACACCAGGTCGATGTTCCACGCGGTGAGCCACCGCTCCGGGGTGAGCTCGACCGGCAGCGGCGCGCCGGTCAGCCGCTGTGCGGGCGTCTCGAGAAACGCCGGGAGCGACGCGTTCGGCGGCGGCGTGCGGGCGAGGGCGGCTGCGGCGCCGCTGGCTGCGCCCATCAGCACGATCTCGAAGACGATGAGGTTCCAGAACGTGCGGGTCGCGGCATCCTCCCGCAGTCGCCCGATGAGCTTCAGCCGGTACCAGGCGCCGAAGAGACCGAGTCCGACGAGCGCGACGATCTTGACCCCGAGGATCACCCCGTAGGGGGAGAGCAGCGCCTCCCAGTTCTGCAGGCCGATCGCGGCGCGCACGGTGCCCGAGACGGCGACGACGACGAACGCGGCGAGCGCGATGCTCGAGTAGCGTGCGAGCACGTCGGCCAGGCGCTGCGCGATCGAGCAGCGGACGGACGATCACCATCAGCATGAGGCCGCCCAGCCACACCGCCGCAGCGATGATGTGCAGGATGAGGGCCGTCATCGCCTCGTGGTGGTTCGCCTCTTCGCCGGAGTGGCCCTGCGTGCCCATCGGCACGAGCGTCGCGACGGCGAGGATCGCGATGAACAGCGTCGCCGTCCACGAGCGCACCGCGAAGGTCAGCACGGTGAGGCCCGCGCCCGCGACCGTCGTGATCAGCCAGGTGCGACCGACCTCGGTCTCGACGACGAACCGGCCGAGCTGTGCTCCGAACTCCGGCCCCGCGTCGATGGCGGGGTTGAAGATGACGATGAAAGTGAGGAAGCCGGTCGCGGCCGCGGCGATGGTGAAGACGGCGGCAGAGACGGATGCCGCATCCAGCGCCAGATCGAACTCGCGCTCTCCTGCCCGCAGCGCGAAAAGCGCGGTGACGAGGGCGCCGACCATGCCGGCCGCCGAGAGGTTCACGAACAGCTTGACCGTCGGCAGGCCCCACCGGGCGATGGGTCCCGGGTCGGCGAGGGCCAGCTCGGCGGCTCCGCCGCCGTATGCCAGCGCCCACACGAGCACGACGAGCGCGCTCGCGACGAGGATCACGGGCCCGGCGACCCGCAGCGCGCGGGGAGAGGCCGTGGGGATCACCGTTCCAGCCTAGGCGCGCAGACCCGGCTGCCCGGCCGGAAACGGCAGAGGAGGGATGCCGCAGGCGCGGCATCCCTCCTCTTGTGTGGTCGTCGTTACTTGACGGCGGCCTTGAGCTTCGAGCCCGCGGTGACCTTGACGCGCTGGCCGGCGGGGATCTTGATCTCCGCGCCCGTCTGCGGGTTGCGGCCCGTGCGAGCCGACGTCTCGACGCGCTCGAACGAGATCCAGCCCGGGATCGAGACCTTGCTGCCCTTGGCAACGGCGTCGGAGACGGTGGAGAAGAGGGAGTCGAGCACGCCCGACACGGCGGACTGGCTCTGGCCGGTCGCGCTGGCGATGCTCGCGACGAGTTCGGTCTTGGTGATGGACTTGTCAGCCATGGGGATTGTCCTCCGAAAGCGGCGGAGTCGCCGCTTGTTTCATTTCTCGGACCGGGCGGCTCGCGCCCCCCGGCTGGTCGGATCGACCACGGCCGAATGTACCCGACATCTCGCCCCTATCCGCGTATTTCCGGGGTTTTCGGTCGCTTCCATCGGCGTGTCGGGTGTGAAAGTGACCAGTGTGACCTCTGTGACGGTCGTTTTCGGTCACGAAGGCCGGGATTCAGGACCTCCGCGGCGGCTCTGTTCCGCGACGCAGATCCCGTCTCAGACATCGTCGTGCAGGCGCCGGAGCGCGGTGATCACGTCGTCATGCCAGCGGCGGGCAGCCGGCAGCACCCCCGTGAAGATGGCGGTGTCGTGCGTCACGCCGAGGTACTGCACGGTGCTCGCGTCGACACCCGCCGCCCGCAGGGCAGCGCCGTACGCCTCTCCGTCGCCGCGGAGCGGATCGTACTCGGCGGTGAGGATCACCGCCGGTGGCAGCCCCTCATGAGAGGCGGCGAGCAGCGGCGAGGCATAGGGCTCGCGCCCCTGCGACCTGTCGGGGAGGTAGGTGCGCACGACCGACCGCAGCTCACGCAGGGCGATGATGCTCGGGATGCCGAGGGCCCGCGTCGCCCGCAGGTCGAGGTGCTTGCCGGTGAGGTCGACCACCGGCACCTCGAGGATCTGCAGCCGCAGGGGGTACCCGGCCCGGTCGCGGTTGATCAGCGTGAGCGCCGCCGCGATGTTTCCTCCGGCGGATACGCCGGCCACCCCGATCCGCTCTGCGTCGATGCCCAGCCCGTCCGCCTTTGCGAACAGCCACTCCAGCGCGGCGTAGGCCTGCTCGACGGCCACCGGGTAGCGCTGCTCGGGGGCCAGCGCGTAGTCGACCGCGACGATCGCGACGCCCGACTCATCCGCGCGACGGCGGAACGCGGCATCCGTCGTGGGGTAGTCGATGCTCCCGATGCGGAAGGCGCCGCCGAAGAACGCCAGTATCGCGGGAATCGCGGACGCTGACCCAGGCGCATCCGGGTAGTAGATCCGCACCCGGACGGCGGGATGCCCGGGCACCTCGACCTGGTGCTCGGTGGTGCGGATGCCGGGACCCGGCGTTCCGACGGCTTTGAGCTCGGAGCGATCCCACGCGAGGGCCGCCTTGCGATGGCGGGCCCGAGCCGACGCACGTGCGCCCGTCTTGACCGAGGCGCGCTCGGCCGGAGTCAACGCTCCGTCGGCCTTCGGCGGCGGGGCGTCGCCGGAGGAGCGGGGCGCCTCGCGAGAGAACGGCCACAGCGATGACAAGCGGGCCCGCAACTGTCGCACGTTCTTGTCGAGGAGGTATCGCCGGTGCACGCGGAGGCGTTCGGCGAAGAACGGATCCAGGGGCATCCGGTCTCCTGTCGCTCGGGATCTTCGAGTGTACGAGCCCTCGGCGACTACTGTTGCGGGATGCCGGTCCTCAGCGTCGTCGCGGGAGTGCTGCTCGTGGTGCTCGCGCTGAACGATGTGTTCCACACGCTGCTGCGCCCGACCGCGACCGGTCGGCTCTCGACCTTCATCTTCCGCGCGGTGTGGCGGCTGACTCGCGGTCGTCGGAGTTTCGCGACGGCCAGCGGCCCGCTGACGATCCTCGCGACGGTGAGCGTGTGGCTGATCCTGATCACCGTGGGCTGGGCGCTGATCTACCTGCCATGGATACCCGAGGGATTCTCGTACTCGGGGGTGGACCCCGAGGACTACAGCCGGTTCGGCGAAGCCCTGGCCTTCTCGCTCGTGGCGCTCACGACGCTCGGGCTCGGCGATGTGGTTCCGGCGGCTCCGCTGCTGCGGCTGGTCACGCCTCTCGAGGCGCTGACCGGCTTCGCCCTGCTCTCGGCGGCGGTGGCCTGGTTCATGCAGCTGTACCCGGCGCTGTCGCGTCGGCGGGCGTTCGCGATCGAGCTGACGAGCCTGCACGATGCCGGGCTCACGACGGCGCTGGCAGAACTCAGCAGCGAGCGCGCGGCATCCACCGTCCGATCGGTGTCGCGCTCACTGGCGGGGGTCACTGCCGATCTCGTGCAGAACACCGAGATCTTCTACTTCACCGAGAAAGACGAGACGCTGTCGGCTCCGCGGGCCCTGCACTTCGCCCTCGAGCTGCGCGACGCCGCGGCGGCGTCGACCAGCCCGGACGTGCGGGCCGAGGGCCGGGTGCTCGCGCGCGGGATCGATGAGCTGACCCGGGTGCTGCGGAGCCAGTACCCGCATCTCGGGGGCGAGTCGGCGGAGGATGTATTCGGGAGCGCGGCGCGCGGCCACGGCCACCTGCCGGACGAGGTTGCGGACGAGGTTGCGGACGAGCCTGCGGGCTAGGACGCCGGGCGGGAACGACGAAGGGCGAGGTTCCGAGGAACCCCGCCCTTCGCGGAATGCTGTGCGGTGCTTACCAGCTCGACTTGGTCACGCCGGGCAGCTCGCCACGGTGTGCCATGTCACGGAAGCGGACACGCGAGATGCCGAACTTCGTGAGGACACCGCGGGGGCGGCCGTCGATGACGTCGCGCGAGCGGACGCGGGCAGGCGACGCGTTGCGGGGCAGCTTCTGCAGGCCCACGCGAGCGGCTTCGCGCTGCTCGTCGGTCGACTCCGGCGAGACAAGCGCCTTCTTCAGCTCGGCGCGCTTGGCGGCGTAGCGGTCCACGACCACCTTGCGCTGCTCGTTGCGTGCGATCTTGCTCTTCTTAGCCATGGATCAACGCTCCTCTCGGAATTCGACGTGCTTGCGGATGACCGGGTCGTACTTCTTGAGCACGATGCGGTCGGGGTTGTTGCGGCGGTTCTTGCGCGTGACGTAGGTGTAACCCGTGCCGGCGGTCGAACGCAGCTTGATGATCGGACGAACGTCCTGAGCCTTCTTAGCCATCAGAGCTTCACACCCCTTGCGAGCATGTCCTTGACAACGGACTCGATGCCGCGAGCGTCAATGACCTTGATGCCCTTGGCCGAGACGTTGAGCTTGATGTTGCGACCCAGCGACGGAACGAAGTAGGTCTTCTTCTGCACGTTCGGGTCGAAGCGGCGCTTCGTCCGGCGGTGCGAGTGCGAGATAGCGTGACCGAAGCCGGGAACAGCTCCTGTCACCTGGCACACTGCTGCCATAGTGATGTCTCCTTAGTACCGTGAGGCCGGACGGCCCCACCCAAGATCCCTTGTCTGCACCCCACGCCACAGCGGACCGTTTCCGGTCTTCAGACGAGTTGGGATGCGAACTGCGTGCTGGAGTGCGCGCAGACGAAGAGTCAGTCTAGCACGGACGGCGCATCGCTCCCGTCCGTGCCTGGCTTGCCGGTGACGACCGACTCGGGTCGACGACGCCAGCGGGCCTGCGAGATCAGAGCGGTACTTTGACGTCGGCGCCGCCCTCGTGAGTGAGTCGTTGGCCGATTCTGACGATGGATGGTTGGTCGATGAATCCGCCGGCGAAGAGTGCCTCGCCCTGTGCGAACCCTGTCGCTTGGGCGAGCATGCTGGGTGGCGCGAAGCCGAACATGTCTGCCAGTTCGGCGAGGTCGCGCGGGGAGGTGAGTTTCATCAGCCCGAGGTTGTCGCATTGGGAGAGCACGTTGGGGTGAATCTTCGTCGGTCGTTGGGTGGACAGCAGCAGCCAGAGTCCGTACTTGCGGCCTTCCGCAGCGATCTGGATGATGCGCTCGGTGAGCAGGACTCCCACAGGGGTCGTGGGGTCGGGCGGGCAGAGATTGTGGGCTTCGTCGATGACGATCAACAGCGGGTTCCGGCTGTGACGCTGCGCCCAGAGCCGATCGAACACGGCCAGGGCTGCGACGAGCGACTCCTCGGCGCGCTGGAATCCGCCTAGATCGAGAACGGTCCCGTCCGGCCGTTCGTCGATGACGTCCTCGGCTGACAGGTCGCCGCGCGCCCAGAGCTCCCACTCGAACAGGCCCAGGTTCTCGATCCGGAGGAGGAGCCTCTTCCGGGCGGGCTCGTCCGAGGATTCCAGCGCCTGGATCAGTGCCTCTTGTGTGCCGGTGTCCGGAAGTTCGCTGTGCACGCGGAGCAGGGCGTTGTACTCCTCCGCGTCGATCAGCGGGTCCAAGCGCAGCACCGCAGCCCGTGAGCGGACGGATAGGTCACGGTAGCGAACGTGCAGAGGATCGCCCTGCCGACCCCCGGGCCGCAGAATCCGGATGTCCCGCTGCGCAAGGCGGGCACCAGCCGACGGATCGGCGCTCCCCACCGGATCGCCGAGCCGGACATAGTCCCCATTGGGGTCTATCACCAGCAACGGCAGGTGCGTGGTCAGGAGAATCTGTTCGAGCACTACTCCGAGTGCGTAGGTCTTTCCGGAACCGCTCTGTCCACACCAGAACGTGTGCCGGTTGAACTTCGAGGCGTGCAGCGCGGCGGGCACGGCGGGTGAGTCCACGCGGGTGCCGATGCGCAGTCCGGTATCCATGATCCGAGCGTACTGTCGCTGCCGACGCGAGCCCATCGCGCCTCGACGACAGGTGACGGCAACGCGCGCCCGAACGTTGTCGAGATAATGGTGCGATGCCCGCCGTCATCATCGAAGTGCGCCGCCAGTACGCAGCCGAGCAGGAGGTTGCCATCATGGACGCCGTCCACGCAGCGCTCGTCAGCGCGTTCGAGATCCCGGCCGAGGACCGCAACGTGCGTCTGGTCGTCCATGAACCGCGGCGATTCACGTGCTCGCCGGAACTCGCGCATCCGGAGTACCGGACGATCGTCACGATCGACTGTTTCGCCGGTCGAAGCCTGACGGCCAAACGGCGACTCTACCGAGCGATCGTCGAAGGCTTGGAGCCGCTGGGCATTCCCCGCGATCACGTGTCGACCATCCTTCACGAGATCGCTCTCGAAAACTGGGGCCTAGGCGGCGGGCACGCGGCCAGCGACGTCGACCTCGGCTTCACCGTCAACGTCTGACCACGCCAAGAGCACCGCTCGCGCTCGCCTAGTCAAGCTTTCAGCGCGAGTTTCGGAAACGTCCACAGCCCAGTCTTTCACTCGGCGAGCGAACCGAGGGATCATCTATCGCGCGGTATCGCGCTTCGCCCTGGCGAGGGCGAGCTGGGCGCGGACGGCCGGCGCCCGCTCGGCGGACACGGTCCGCTCCAGCCGGCACAGGACGTCCAGCAGCACGTCGATGACATGGACGTCGTTGCGCGCGCTGTCGCGGATCTGATCGAACGATTCCGCGACGAAGTCGTCCCAATCGGGTCGGTTCAGGATGATCCGGATGCCGCCATCCGGCGCCGTGCGCACCTTCGACGGGAACGTGCGCTGTCCCAGGCGCCCGAGAAGGTCGCCCAGGTAGTAAACGGCGTGCTCGGCGGTGGTCGGGTCGTTGATCCCCGGTGAGAGTGCTCGGAGCGCGATGTCGACGAGTTGCCGCACGTCGAAGAGCAGATCCTGCTCGGCGGAGCGGGTCGCGTCGATCACGACTGCCCGGCGGATCGCCCGCGTCGCCTCCGCGTCGCCTGCGGGCCCGCCGGCGACGGTCGCGAGCAGATCGTCGCGTGCGACGAAGGAACCCACACGAACCCGGACATGCACGCATGTGACGCCCTCGAGTTTGGAGTTCAGAAGCGTCGAGTCGTCGATCGACCGGATGAATCCGGCAGCGGTGGACCGGACCTGCCACTCCTCACTGTGAGCGTCGTGGCTCGGTCCGACGGAGTCTTCGGCAGGCGCGGGCTGGCCGATCATCGAAGGGTAGAGGTGGTCCATCCGTTCGATCATCTCGTCGTGTATCTGCCGCTCCACCAGATCGACCTGCAGCACCTGGGAGATGTGGTGGATGAAGAGGATGAGCATTCCCACGCAGACGATCGCCAGCGCGATGGCGACCGAGATGGAGAGGGCAGGAACGAACGCCGGCGCTCCCTCCGCGGGGCTGCGCACCTCGCGAAGCACCATGAGTGCATAGACGAAGGTGCCGACATAGGCACCGAGCACCGCCTGGTTGACGCGATCACCGGTGAACCGACGCAGCACCCGCGGCGAGAACTGTGACGACGCCTGTTGAAGCGCAATGACGGTCAGCGAGAAGGCGATGGAGATGACGGTGATCAGCGAGCCGGCGATCGTCGACAGGACGCTGCGCGCGGCATCCGCTGTTCCTCCGAACAGCCACGGCACCGACGAATGGTCCAGGCTGCTCAGACGGACGTCGACGCCGACCAGAACCCAGGAGAGGACGAGTGCTGCGGCGACCGCGAGAGAAGGGACGAACCAGAAGCTGTTCGAGATGTTCCGCCAGAGATTTCGCAGTCGGCCGGGCATAGATCTAGCCGTTCTCGCTGCGCTCGTCGGGGTGGAATCCCGAGACGTTGTGCAGCGCTCGCACATCGCCGCCTTCCGTGCGGTGGACGACAGAGAAGCTTCCGTCCGTCTCGAGGATCACCGCCTCGACGCCGTCGAGAGACGCGATCCCCTGCTGCCGCAAGGCTGCGAGCACCTCTTCCTCCACCACGCGTTCTTCGCGCAAGGAATCCGACAGGAGGCGCCCGCGGAGCACGAGTACGCGCGGTTCGCTCTTGACGAGGTGGTTCACGCGCTTGGATCGTACGGAGAGCCACGCGATGGCGAACTGCATTCCGATGAGAACGGAGAACGCGACGACGCCCTCCGCGAGGGCGACGTCCTCGGACAGCAGGATCGTGGCGAGCGTCGATCCCAAGGCGACCGTGACGATGAGGTCGAAGGCGTTCATCTTGCTGAGCGTCCGCTTGCCCGAGAACCGAAGCAGCGCGACGAGGGCCCCGTACGCCAGGATGCCGACCAGGACGGTGCGGATCAGGCCGCCCCAGTTCTGGAAGAACATCGACAGGAAGTCGGATGGGTTCACAGCTGCTCAGGGCCTCTCGTCCGTAGCTCATGGCTCGTCGCGATGTCATGGACCCCGCAGGGCTGCGGCGAGGTCCCCAGGAGACTACGTGCGCGCGGCCGAGTGCCATACCGGGTTGACACCGCCGATCACGGTGCCAACCTGTTTCTCTGCGCGCTCTATTCGGCGCTCCGGTCGTACGTCACCACGCGTACGCCGCCGGCGAGGTCGACACTGTCGACCGGGCGGAAGAGGCTCGGCGCGAACGGCCCGTCGAACAGGGGCACTCCCGACCCGATGATCGAGGGGTTCTGCTTGAGGACGAGGCGATCGACCTCGGGCAGGAGGGCGGCCGCGAGCTTGCCGCCACCCACGAGCCAGATGTCCAGGCCGGGCTGACCCTTGAGGTCGCGGACGAAGGCGGCGGGATCCGAGCCGACGACCTCGACGCCCGGATCCGGGCTGGTCATGGTGCGCGAGAAGACGACGTGCCGCAGGTGCGGGTACGCGTTCGTCATTCCGGCGTCGAGTCCCAGCTGATACGACTGGCGACCTTCCACGACGGTGTCGAATGCGGCGGCCGGTCCATCGATGCCGAGCGCCTGCCTGGCGGGCGCTGGAAGTGTCTCGGGGAAGTTGGCAGCGATGAACTGCACGAGGTCGGGAGTGATGCGAAAGAAGTCCGCGCCGCTCGGGTCGCCGCGATCGGGACCCGCGATGAAGCCATCCAAGGTGGTGGCGACGTAGTAGACGAGCTTGCGCATGCGATCCTTCCGTTGCTTCTGATGGGCCCTCATCAGTCTGGCATCGGCACCTGCCGACGAACCTCTGCCGGCTACCCGGGTGACGCGGAGGCATCGACCGATCTGAGGTCGAAGGCGTCTCGCGCTTCGAGCACTTCCTCGATGTGCTGCTCGGCCCACAGCCCGAGAGCCGTCAACGGCTCGCGGAGGGTCGCGCCGAGCGCAGTGAGCTCGTACTCGACCCTCGGGGGCATCTCGTCGTAGGCGGTGCGCGTGACGATGCCGTCGCGCTCGAGGTCGCGCAGCGTCGCCGCGAGCACCTTGCCGCTGATTCCCGCGACCGCCTCGCGGATCGCGCCGAAACGAGCCGGGCCGTCGCTCAGCGCGATGACGATCATGGCCGTCCACTTGTTGGCGATCCGCGCCAACGACGTGCGCGAGGGACAGGTGGCCAGCATGACGTTCCACACCGGAGTGGATGATTCCATCGTGGCGCCTCCAGTTACCTTGAGGTAACAGGTTACCGAATGAAACCATGGAAGCAACGCTCACGAAGGAGACGAACATGACCGATCCCGCCACCGTTGCCCGCACCTACTTCGACGCCCTCGGCCGGGGCGACATCCCGACCGTCATGGCGCAGTTCGACGACGCCGTCACCTGGCATCAGCCGGGAGCGAACCGCTTCTCCGGCATCCATGAGGGCGTCGACGCTGTCGGCGCACTCCTCGGCGGAATGATGGCGGTCAGCGAGGGCAGTTTCCAGCTCGGCGTCACCGGCCCGCACATGCTCAATGGCGGCCTCGTCGCCGTTCCGGTGCGATTCACGGGCACCCGCGCCGGAGCCTCGATGGACATGGCAGGCGTGGACCTGCTCACCGTTCGCGACGGAAAGATCACCGAGGTGCACCTGTTCTCCGAGGACAGTGCCGCCGAAGACGCGTTCTGGGGCCGCGACTAGGCGCGCCCGCCGAGAGTGCTCTCGAGCCGGCGCCTCGCCATCCCCGCACGCTACCCCGGTCCACCGACCTCGCGTCAGTCCACCGGCCCGGCGCCGCGCCCCCAGCGGAAGGCCGAGACCGTCGGATCCCCGGGGATCCAGAACCGCCACGGGAACACTGCCGTGCCCGCCTCGCCGGCGACTCCGACCCGCGGTCCGGTCGCGACCCCGTGGACCGGCTCGGACCGCAGCCACAGCTCGGCGACGGCGCCGCGCCAGGGCTCCCCGGTGATCGCATCGATGCCGTCGTGCAGCGGATGCCGCAGCCCGACCGCGTCGCCGAGCCGACCCGGTCCGCGCGCCAGGTCGCGCGCAGTGCGGGCGGCCGGCCGGCGGGCGGCCGCGGCATCCGTCCCCGCCACGATCTCTCCGCCGCGCAGCAGGATTCCGCCCGCGACACCCTCGGGCCCGCACACGACGTTCACACACGAATGGATGCCGTGACTCAGGTACACGTAGAGGTGACCGGGCTCGCCCCACATCGTGGCGTTTCGTGCGGTGCGCCCCATGCGCGCGTGCGAGCCTGGGTCGACGACCGGGCCGGTGCCGAGCCCGTGGTACGCCTCGACCTCGGTCAGCCGCACGGTCACGGTCTCACCGCCCACCGTCGTCGCGAGGTGGCCTCCGAGCAGCCGCGGGGCGACATCCGCCGCGAGTCCGAGCAGATCGTCGCGGCGAGCGCGGCGCAGGTCGGGGTCGGGCATGCCGGGAGTCTACGCAAGGGCTGCTCACCCTCGCCGGGCGATCCGGCGGGGCGGCAATCGGCAATAGCCTTCGACCATGAAGCGCTGGTTCGTCTTGGCCATCCTCGGGGTCTCGCAGTTCGTCATGGTGCTCGACAGCACCGTGATGAACGTGTCGATCTCGACCGTCGCCGCCGACCTCGGCACCGACATCTCCGGCATGCAGGCGGCGATCACGCTGTACGCGCTGACCATGGCGGCGTTCATGCTCACCGGCGGCAAACTCGGCGGCAAGTGGGGCCGCAGCGCGGCGTTCCGCATCGGCTCGGTGATCTACGGTCTCGGGTCGCTCACCACGGCCCTCGCCCCGAACCTGACCGTGCTGCTGTTCGGGTGGTCGCTGGTCGAGGGCCTGGGCGCGGTCCTGGTCGTCCCCGCCATCGCCGCTCTGGCCGCCATCAACTACACCGGACGAGACCGCGTCATCGCGTTCGCCGCGCTCGGCGCGGTCACCGGCTTCGCCGCCGCCGCCGGTCCACTCATCGGCGGCTTGATGACGACCTACGCCTCGTGGCGCTACGTGTTCGTCGGCGAGGCGATCGTCATGGCCGTCGTGCTCCTCCTGTCGGGCCGCATCAAGGACGCGCCGGCCGATCGCACGCTGCGCATCGACGTGCTCAGTGTCGTGCTCTCGGCGAGCGGCCTCGCGATGCTGGTGTTCGGGGTGCTGCAGAGCAAGACGTGGGGCTGGCTGGTGCCGCTGAACCCGCCGGAGGTCGGCGGCGTCACGATCGCACCGTTCGGGGTATCGCCCGTCGCCTACCTGATCCTGCTGGCCTTCGTGGTGCTGTGGTGGTTCGTCCGCCGTCAGCAGAAGCTCGAGCGCAGCGGACGCATGCCGCTGCTCAAGGTCAGCCTGCTGCGCATCAGCGCGCTGCGCAGCGGACTGACGATGTTCCTGGCGCAGTACTTCGCGATCGCCGCGCTGTTCTTCGTCGTTCCCGTCTATCTGCAGACGATCCTCGGCTACGACGCGCTCCAGACCGGGCTCAAGATCCTGCCGCTGTCGGTCGGCCTCATCATCTTCTCGGTCATCGGATCGCGTCTGTCGACGGTGCGATCGGCCCGCAATATCGCCCGCATCGGACAGCTCACCCTCGGAGCCGGCCTGCTGCTGGTGTTCATCGCCGTGCAGCCCGAGCTCGCCGACTTCCTCTTCGCGGCGGGCATGTTCATCGTCGGCGCCGGGTTCGGGCTGCTCGCGTCGCAGCTGGGAAACGTCAACATGTCGGCGGTCTCGAAGGACGACACCTCCGAGGTGGGCGGCCTGCAGGGCACGTTCCAGAATCTCGGCTCGGCGTTCGGCACGGCGATCGTCGGCTCGGTGTTCATCCTGCTGCTGACCTCGGGGTTCGGGGCGGCCGTGCAGGCGAGCGACACCCTCGACGCCGAGGTTCAGCAGCGGGTCGTCGCAGCCACCTCGACCGGTGCTCCGATCGTCTCGCAGGACCACGTCGAGCAGCTGCTCCTGGATGCCGGAGCCGATGCGGACGACGCGGCCGAGGTCGCTCAGACCTACGCCACCACGCAGGTCGACTCGCTGCGACAGGCGCTGTTCCTGGTGTTCGCCCTGACCCTCGTCGCGATCGTGCTCGCTCGCGGGCTGCCGGCGACGATTCCGGTGCCGGCGGCGAAGCGACCGGACGAGCCGGCCGACGACGAGCGTCAGAGCGGCGGCACCTGACACCACGAGATCGACGACCCGGCGAGCACCACGACCGGCGCCCCGTCGTCGAGCTCGAGGATGCGCGTCTCGGTGCGCTGGGGCAGCGGCAGCTGGTACGTGTCGTAGGGGTTGTCGATCGCGTCGGGCGCCACGGTCACGGCGACGTACCGCGCACTCGGCGACACGCACACCTGCACCACGGCGTCGCTCTCGGCGATCTCGGTGAGCAGCCGCGTGGCGCCGTCGGGCGCGACGAGCGAGACCGAGGTGCGCCCGGTCGGACCGTCGGCGTCGAGCACGGCCGCCGTGCGGATGGTCGACCCGTCCGGCAGCGGCGTCACCGTGCTGACCCCGCCGAGATCGGTGTCGGGCGCGACGAGCGGCTCCTCGGCGGCATCGGCGAGGTCGACGGTGGCCATGTCCTCGAGGCGCTGGATGACGGCATCCGATGATCCTCGTGCGATGCCCTCGATCGACAGCGCCGAACCGAGCGCGGTGGCGCCGTCGCCCCCGGATCCCGTGAGCAGCAGCGACCCGTCGAAGGAGAGCAGCAGGATGCTGTCGGTCCCCGGCACGAACCGCCACTCGGCGATGCGGGGATCCGCGCCCTCCACCATGACGGCCTCCGCAGGGGCGTCCGGGTTGTTCAGCGACACCGTGAAGAGCATGCTCTCGCGGCCGCTGTCGGCGCCGATCTCGGCATCCGAGAAGGTGTAACCGATCAGTTCCCCCCTATCGGCGCTCTGCAGATTCGAGACGAACCCGTCGCCGGGCAGCGGCAGATCCTGCGGATTCTCGCCATCGAGGTCGGTCATGATGAGCGCCGGCTGGTCGTCCTCGGTGCGCACCGAGACCACCAGGTGCGCCGACGTGGCGCGGTAGTCCTCGATGTGCGGGTGGGTGAACACCGGCACGGCATTCTCGCCCGACAGATCGGTGCGGAAGATCGTGTCGCCGTCCTCGCCGCGCTGCAGCAGCTCGACCTGCGCCGGGGGCGTGCGGAAGGACTCGCTGATGCTCGCCGCCGGGCCCCCGCTGACGGACTCGACATCGGCGATCTCGACGGTGTACTCGGTGTCATCCCAGAGCGGCAGCACGAACCGCACCCCGACGCTGCGGCCCGAGGTGTCGACGGTGAACGGCGTCGCCGGTGTGACGGTCACCTGCGACGCGGCGACCTCGGCGAGAGACTGGGTCGTGGTGACGATGAGACGGGATCCGGATGCCGCGACCGCCGCCGCCGGGTCGACCTGCACGTCCGTCACCCGCGGACCCTGCGCGACGCTGGCGGCGGCACCGGCGAGTCCGAGCACGGCGAGCGCGGCGACGACGATCGCGAAGGACGCGGCGAACGCACGGCCACGCCGGCGCCGGCCGCGGGTGCGGCGATCGACCGGCTCAGTACTCATACGGATCCTGCGGCTCGTCGATCAGCTCGACGGTGTCGGGGTCGATCTCGAGCCGCCCGTCGGGGTTCGCGCGGACCGTTCCCGTCACCGTGACCCACTGGCCGGTGTCGGGCAGCGGCTCACCGGTCACCGGGATGCTCGCCGGCTGTGCGTCGATGACGCAGTGCGTGATGACGAGCCGGGTGAGGTCGAAGTCGCCGCCCTCGCCGGGTGTGACGAAGCCCGTGAGCGTGATGGAGTCGCCGTCGAACGCGTCGGGGTTCGTCGTCGTGGCGAACACCGTCGCCCACTCTCCGACCCCGAACGAGGAGGTGTCGCCGGTGGCGGCGAGCGTCACGACGTCGGCGCCGGCGAACAGCGGGGGTGCGCCGACGTCGCGCGACATCGCGAGCTCGGCCGACAGCGAGGCCGGCGGAAGCACGAGCGTGAGCACGACGGCCCCGGACGCCACGACGCCGCCGGCCACGGTCGCCGCGAAGCCGACCGGATGCCGAGCGTGATCATGATCGTGATCGTGGCCGTCGTCCTCTTCGGCTCCGAGCGGCAGCGCGAACGAGGCGATCGCGCCGACGAGCACGAGCACGGCCATCGAGACGGCGAACCAGGACGAGTCGGGGTTGATGTACAGCCCGAGACGGCCGGTGGCCGCGAGCGAGATCGTGACGACGGCGAGCACGGTGGCGAGCCCGACGCCGAGCCAACGGGTGGCGATGAAACGTCCGCTACGCAAGGAGGTTCACCACCGTTCCGATGACGAACGCCGACAGCACCACGACCACGACGATCCCCGCGAGCGTGCGCGTGGTGAAGGTCGTGCGCATGAGCGCGAGCATCTTGACGTCGACCAGCGGGCCGACGAGCAGGAAGGCGACGATCGAGCCCGGCGTGAACGTGGAGGCGAATGACAGCGCGAAGAACGCGTCGACGTTCGAGCAGATCGACACGATCATCGCGAGCGCCATCATGGCCGCGATCGACAGCGCGGGATTCGACCCCACCGCCACGAGCGTCTCGCGCGGGATCAGCACCTGCACCGCGCCCGCCAGCAGCGAGCCGATCACCAGCGCCGGCATGACCGCGCGCAGCTCGACGACGAACTGCGCGAGCGTGCGGCGACCGCGTCCGCCCCGCTCGTGGGTGACGAGCTCGCAGGTGCCGCGGAACCGGTCGGTCAGCAGCGCGTCGGGCGAGGGATGCCGGCTGTAGAGCCACCCGATGAGGTTGGCGATGAGGTAGCCGCCGACGAGCCGGGCGATGAGGATGCCGTCGCTGAAGCCGAACGCCTGGTGCGTGGTGATGATGACGATCGGATTGACGATCGGCGCCGCGATGAGGAACGTCATCGTCTCGGACACGCTGAAGCCGCGCATCAGCAGGCCGCGGGCGAACGGCACGTTGCCGCACTCGCACACCGGCACGACCATGCCCAGCAGCGAGAGCACGGCCCGGCGGGCCCACGCGCGGCGCGGCATCCATCGCTCGATCACGCCGGGAGGCACCCACACCTGCACGACGATCGACAGCACGACCCCGAGCACGACGAACGGCAGCGATTCGATCAGCACGCTGATCGCGAGAGTGAGGCCGTCCTGGGCGCGGGCGGAGAGGGATGCCGGGAACAGCGCCGGTGCGAGCGCGTCGATCAGGAAGAGCCCGGCGACCGCCGCCGCACCGATCGAGAGTGCGACGAGGATCTTCGCCGTGCGCGGGGGCGCGGCGACGGGCCGGATGTCAGTCCGCGTCACGCTCGTCACGGGCCGACGCGCAGGCCGCGCAGAGGCCGAAGATGTCGACGATGTGCTCGGCGTCGCGGAAGCCGTGCTTCTCAGCCGTCTGCTGTGCCCACTGCTCGACGTCCGTCGCCTCGATCTCGACGGTCAGTCCGCAGCCGCGGCAGATCAGATGGTGGTGGTGTCCAGTGCTGGTGCAGGCACGATACAGCGCCTCGCCCTCGGGGCTCTGCAGCGAGTCGGCCTCGCCCTGAGCCGCGAGGCCGGCCAGCGCGCGATACACCGTGGCCAGGCCGATGCCGGTGTTCTCTTCGCGCAGGGAGGCGTGCAGCGACTGCGCGCTCACGAATCCGGTGGCGTCGCCGAGCGCCTCGCGCACGCGATCGCGCTGCCAGGTGTTGCGCTGAGCCATGGCGGGGAGTCTACCGATGGGCCCTGAGAGGGTCCCGGACGCCGGACGCGCTCACGCGTGCACCGCCTCGCGGGTCACGCGGCCGCGACGCGCGCCGACGACGCGGCAGACCAGGTAGATGACGAACGAGATCGTCGTGATGTACGGGCTCACCGGCAGCGTTCCGGCGATGGCGAGCAGGATCCCGCCCACGGCCGACACGAATCCGAAGAGCGCGGCGAGCAGAGGCACCGAGAGCGGGCCCGTCGCGATGCGCATGGCGGCGGCGGCGGGGGTGACGAGCAGGGCCATGACCAGCAGCGCACCGATGATGTGCACGGCGACCGCGACGACGAGCCCGAGCAGCAGCATGAACGCGAGCGACACCGCGGTGGTCGGCACCCCGCGGGCGGCCGCCGACTGGGGGTCGAGCGAGTCGAACCGCAGCGGCCGCCAGATCATGAGCAGGCCGAGCAGCACGAGCAGACTGATGACGACGAGCCAGCCGAGCTGACCCGACTGGACCGAGACGATCTGACCGGTGAGAAGGCTGAAGCGGTTGGCACTGCGGCCGTCGTAGAGCGACAGGAAGAGGATGCCGAGGCCCAGCCCGAACGGCATGAGCACGCCGATGATCGAGTTGCGGTCGCGCGCCCGCGCACCGAGCCAGCCGATGAGCGCGGCGGCGATGAGCGACCCGACGATCGAGCCGGTGACCACGTCCACGCCGATGAGCAGCGCCGCCGCCGCGCCCGCGAAGGACAGCTCGCTGATGCCGTGCACCGCGAACGCCATATCGCGCTGCATGACGAGCACGCCGATGAGACCGCCGACGAGACCGAGCACCGCGCCGGCCCACACCGAGTTCGACACCAGCGCCAGGATCTCGCCGTAGACCGGAAGACCCCCGAACATCGCGTCTGCGACGTCGTCCCAGTTCATGCGTGGTCCTCGTCGTGATGGTGGTGGTGCGACTCCTCGGCATCGGGGGCGCCGACCACGACCAGCCGATCGCCGGCGCGCAGCACGAACACCGGCGCGCCGTAGAGATCGGTGAGCACACGCGAGTTGAGAACTTCGTCGGGCGTGCCGAGCGTGAAGCGGCCGCCCGCGAGATACAGGATGCGGTCGACCTTCGACAGCACCGGGTTGATGTCGTGGGTGACCAGCAGGACGGCCGCGTTCTTCTCGCGGCGGTGACGGTCGATGAGGCCGATGACGGACTGCTGGTTCGCGAGGTCGAGGCTGGTGAGCGGCTCGTCGCACAGCAGCAGGCCGGGGTCATCGGCGAGGGCCTGGCCCGCTCGCAGCCGCTGCTGTTCGCCGCCGGACAGCTCCCCGACGGGGCGGTCGGCGAACTCCTGCGCGTCGACCGCGGCGATGAGCTCGTCGACGCGGGCCGAGTCCCCTCGGCGCGGGAACGGGCAGACCGAAGCGGTGGCCCGAAACGCCGAGCGTCACCAGGTCGCGGCCTCGCAGGGCCGTGTCGGGCGGCAGCGGCCGCGACTGCGGCAGGTATCCGACGCGGCGGTTGCCGGCGCCGCGCACCGGGTCGCCGAGGACGGTGATGGCTCCGCTGCTCAGCGACTCGAGCCCGAGGATCGCACGGAGCAGCGTCGTCTTGCCGGAGCCGCTCGGGCCCAGCACGGCGATGAGCTCGCCGGGACTGACGGTGAGGTCGAGTCCGGCCCACAGCTCCCGGTCGCCCCGGCGGAGCGAGGCATCCGTGATCTGCAGCGCGGGCGCGTCGGAGCTCACGCCGCCAGCGCGGCGCTCAGTGCCTCGACGTTCGCCTGCATCCACGAGATGTAAGTCTGGCCCTCGGGGAGCGTTTCCGAAAACGCGATGGTCGGGATGCCGCGGCTTTCGGCCTCGTCGAGGATCTGGGTGGTCTCGGCGCCGCCCGTCTGGGTGTTCGTGATCACGACGCTCACGTCGCCGCTCTCGAGGAGCCCGAGCGATTCGAGCAGAGTCGCCGGAGCGACGTCCTGCCCCTCTTCGACGGCCTCGCTGAACTCCGCGGGCGTCGCGTTGATGAGGCCCGCCGCCTCGATCAGGTACACCGGTACCGGCTCGGTGACGAAGACCTGGTCGTCGCCGTGCGCCTGCGCCACGGCGGCGAGCTCGGATTCGAGGTCCTCGACCTCGGCGACGAAGGCTTCGGCGTTCGACGTGAAGGTCGCCGCGTCGTCGGGGCTGAGTTCGCCGAGCTCGTGGGCGATCTCCTCGGCCACGTAGGCGACGGTGTGCGGGTCGTACCAGACGTGCTCGTTGAACCCCTCGATGTGGGCGTGCTCGTGCTCCCCGTGCTCGTCTTCCTCAGCGGCCTCGTCCTCATGGGCCGGCTCGCCCTCGTGCTCGGCCTCGTCATCATGGCCGGCGTTCTCGGGGTAGTCGTGGGAGTACTCGGCCGCGGTGATGACCGGCGCCTCGCTGCCGCTGGACTCGATGAGCGCGTCCACGAACGCGTCGTAGCCGCCGCCGTTCTCGATGATCAGGTCGGCATCGGCGATGGTGAGCTGGTCGCGCGCGCTCGGCTCGAAGGCGTGGGGGTCCTGCGCATCGCTCGTGACGATCGAGGTCACCTCGACGAGGTCGCCGCCCACCTCCTGCGCGATCTGACCGTAGACGCTCGTGGACGCGACGACCTGCAGCACGGCGTCGTCCGAACCCTGGTCACCGGCGCCGTCGCCGCTCGCGCAGCCCGCCAGGGCGAGAGCGGATGCCGCGGCCAGGCCGAGCAGGGTGGTGCGTCGTCGGAAGGTCATGAGCCCACTGTAATGGTATTGAGAATCGTTCTCAAACCGCGTCGATGGGCGGCCTCAGAGGTCTACCAGCCGGACGAGCCGGCGCTGCCCTTGAACGGACCCGTCACCGCCGACGTGATCCAGCCGCCGTAGAACCCGCCGGGCTGCGGCGTGACCACCTCGCCGCCGACCTCGCAGGCGTCCATGGGCCGCGCGTACACGGCCACGCGTCCCGTCAGCTCCTCGTACCCGTCGGCCGGGCTCGGGTAGGTCCAGGCCGCCCTTGGTGCGGTGACCCCGCCGCCGCGCACGTCGAAGTAGCGGGCGGGGCCCTTGTACTCGCAGAACGAACTTCCCGCCGCGTCGACGAGCGCTCCCTCGGCGAACGCCGCGATCGGCAGGTAGTACACGGGCGGATGACTCGTCTCGAGCACACGCACGACATCGCCGGTGTCGACCACGACCTCGCCACCGAGGCGGATCACCGCTCGGGTCGGGATGCGCTCGACGCGCGGTGGTCTCGGATAGTCCCACACGGACTCCTGGCCGGGCGCCGTGGGATCTGGGGCAGGAGGTCTCACCGTTTCAGCGTAGGCGGCCTCCGCCCCGGCCGGGCCGGGGTGAGACGTCAACCCCCTGGTGGGGCGGCGTCACGCGTACCTAGCATGCGTGCAAACGAAAGGGGAACCATGCTTCACGCAATCGCACTCAACTGCACCCTCAAGGCATCGCCCGCGGCATCCAGCTCCGAGCTTCTCGCGCAGCAGGTGCTCGACGCGCTCGCGACGCACGACGTCGGCGGCGAGATGGTGCGCGTGGTCGACTTCGACGTGAAGCCCGGCGTCGAGGCCGACATGGGCGACGGCGACGAGTGGCCCGGCATCCGTGACAAGGTGCTCGCCGCAGACATCCTCGTGTTCGCGACGCCGACATGGATGGGGCACATGTCGAGCGTGGCGCAGCGGGTGCTCGAGAGACTCGATGCGCACCTGTCGGAGACGGATGCCGACGGTCGGCCGATCCTCGCAGGAAAGGTCGCGGTGGTCGCCGTCGTCGGGAACGAGGACGGCGCACACGCGATCATCGCCGACGCCTACCAGGGACTCGGCGACGTCGGTTTCAGCATCCCATCGCAGGGCGGGGTCTACTGGAACGGCGAGGCGATGCACACGACCGACTACAACGATCTCGACGAGACCCCCGAGAAGGTCGCGAGCACCACCGCGACTCTCGCGCGCCACGCCGCTCATCTCGCCCAGGTGCTGAACGACCGGCCGTATCCGGCCCCCTGACCCGCGACCGCGATGGGTCTAGCGGCCGAGCTCCTCGAGCCAGCGGAGCCAGACCTCGCTGACGGTGGGGAAGGCCGGAACGGCGTGCCAGAGGCGGTCGATCGGCACCTCGCCGACGATCGCGATCGTCGCCGCGTGCAGCAGCTCCGCGATGTCCGGGCCGACGAACGTGGCTCCGACGAGAACGCTCCTGCGCTCGTCGATGATCGCCCGCGCCCGGCCTCGATAGTGATCGGCGTGGGTGCTCGCCCCAGAGAGCCACGACAGGTCGTAGTCGACGACGCGGATGCCGAGGCCGGCCTCCTTCGCGGAAGCCTCGGTGTGTCCCACCGACGCGACCTCGGGGTCGGTGAACGTCACCTGGGTCACGGCGACGCGGTCGGCGGTGGCGACGTGCCTGCCCCACGGGTCGTCGTCCACATCGCCGCCGCGCGCACGGGCGGCGATGACGTCGCCGGCGGCCCGCGCCTGGTACTTGCCCTGATGGGTGAGGAGCGCACGGTGGTTGACGTCGCCGACCGCGTACAGCCAGTCGAAGCCTCGCACGCGAAGGGTGTCGTCCACGTCGAGCCACGAACCCGCCGCGAGTCCGACGCTCTCCAGGCCCAGGTCGGCCGTGCGCGGGAGGCGACCGGTGGCGACGAGCACCTCAGCCGCACGCACCTGCGATCCGTCCGACAAGGTCAGCACGACATCGCCGCCGGGCTCGCGCGACGCCGCCTCGACCTCGACGCCGGTGCGCACGTCGGCTCCGGCATCCCGCAGCGCCTCGGACACCATCTCACCGGCGAACGGCTCCATCGATCCGAGCAGGCCCGAGCGCGCGATGAGCGTGACCGTGCACCCGAGCGACACGAAGAGGGTCGCCATCTCAGCGCCCACGACACCGCCGCCGAGGATCGCGAGGGACGGCGGGACCTCTCGCACGCCGGTGGCGTCGCGGCTGGTCCAGGGAGCGGCATCCTTCAGTCCTTCGATATCGGGAAGGAGCGCCGCCGTTCCGGTGGACACGACCACCGCGTGGCGGGCTGCCAGGACGGATGACTCGCCGTCGAGACCGGTCACGGTGACCTCGCGCTCGCCGGTGAGGCGGCCGTGACCGCGCACGAGATCGATGCCGGCCCCGAGGAGCCAGTCGACCTGCGACGTGTCGTCCCATTCGTGCACGATCGCGTCGCGACGCCGAAGTGCCGCTGCCACATCGACCGTGCCGGTGACGGCCTGGCGCGCGCCGTCGACATCGCGGGCGGCCCGCAGCGCAGCGCCGCTGCGCAGCAGGGTCTTCGACGGCATGCAGGCCCAGTACGAGCACTCGCCGCCGACGAGCTCGCTCTCCACGACGACGACGGACAGGCCGCCCTGCCTCGCCCTGTCTGCGACGTTCTCACCCACCGGGCCGGCGCCGATCACCACGAGGTCGTACTCCCGAGTCGTCATGGGTCCCACGGTATCTGCGCCGGGACGCGCCGGGGCCGGCAATCCGTTCTCGCGATCGCGCCGAAGAATGCACACCTTGCGACCAAGGTCAATCCTCCGCGGTCTCTCCCCCGATGTCGGTCGCCTGTGGAAGGCTGGGAGGCCCGCCGAAAGGACACCATGGCGATCGAGTTCCGATCCGTCAGCAAACGGTTCGCCGACGGCACGCTGGCAGTGGACGACTTCAGCTTCGTCATGCCCGCGCACAAGGTCACCGTGCTCGTCGGCTCATCCGGATGCGGCAAGACCACGCTGCTGCGCATGATCAATCGCCTGGTCGAGCCCACCGGCGGAGAGATCGCGATCGACGACGAGCCGATCGCCGGACGGGACCCGGTCGCGCTCCGCCGCGGGATCGGCTATGTGCTGCAGAACGCCGGGCTGCTTCCGCACTTCACGGTCGCCGACAACATCGCGACGGTGCCGGTCCTCGGCGGCGTGCCGCGCAAGGTCGCCCGCCAACGCGCCCTCGAGCTGATGGACGTCGTCGGCCTCGACCGCTCTCTGGCCGAGCGATACCCGGGTCAGCTGTCCGGAGGCCAGCAGCAGAGGGTGGGCGTCGCCCGGGCGCTCGCCGTCGATCCGAACATCCTGCTGATGGATGAGCCCTTCGGTGCGGTCGATCCGATCGTGCGCAAAGAGCTCCAGGCCGAGATCCTGCGCCTGCAGCGCGAGCTCGACAAGACCATCGTGTTCGTGACGCACGACATCGACGAGGCCTTCCTGCTCGGCGACCAGGTCGTGATCCTGCAGAAGGGCGCGAAGATCGCCCAGGTCGGCACACCCGACGAGATCACCGAGAACCCCGCGAGCGACTTCGTCGCCAGCTTCATCGGCGCCGACAAGGGCACGAGATCCCTGCGCCGCAAAGAGACGCCGAACGGCACCGTGGTGGTCGACTTCGCCGGACGCACCCAGGGGGTGCTCGTGGAGGACGGCCCATGAGCTGGGTCCTCGACAATCTCGGACTGATCTGGGCGCTGTCGATCGACCATCTCCGGCAGAGCGTGATCGCCATCGTCCTCGGCTTCGTCATCGCGCTGCCGATCGGATGGGCGGCTTTCCGATACACCGGCCTGCGCGGCCCGACGCTGGCCACCGTGGGCCTGCTCTACACCATCCCCTCCCTCGGGCTCTTCGCGGTTCTGGCGGCCGCCTTCGGCATCCCCTTTCTCTCCGAGACGAACCTCGTCGTCGCGCTCACCATCTATGCCGTCGCCATCATGACGCGGTCGGTCGCCGACGGCCTCGCCTCGGTGGACCCGGTGACCCGTGAGGCGGCAGTGGCGGTCGGCTTCGGATCGTGGCGACGTTTCTGGTCAGTCGACTTCCCGCTCGCCGGCCCGGTCCTCCTGGCGGGCCTGCGGGTGACGGCATCCTCGACGATCTCGCTCGCCACCGTCGGCATCCTGATCGGCGTCCAGAACCTCGGCTACCTGTTCACGAACGGATCGCAGCGGCGCATCATCGCCGAGGTCCTCGCCGGCGTCGTGGCCGTAGTCCTCATCGCCATCCTGATCGATCTGCTCCTCGTCCTCCTCGGCCGCGTCCTCATGCCGTGGAACCGTCGGCGCCCGACGCGGGTCGAGCGCGCTCTGCGGGCGGTGACGGTGTGAACTACTTCTTCGAGGCGTTCGCCTGGATCTTCTCGCCCGAGCGGCTCACCGGCTCGCTCCCGCTGCCGACCGCGATCCTCCAGCACCTCGCCTTCACTTTCGGTTCGGTGCTGATCGCGGCGCTGATCGCCATCCCCGTCGGATGGTTCATCGGCCACACCGGGCGCGGTCGCGAGTTCGCCGTCTTCCTCTCCGGCGCCGCACGGGCCCTCCCCTCGCTCGGGATGATCCTTCTGCTCGTCCTGCTCCTCGGCGTCTCGCTCAAGACCGAAGCAGCCGTGATCGTCTTCGTCGTGCTGGCGATCCCGTCGATCCTCGCGGGCGCCTATGCCGGAGTCGAGGCGATCGACCGCAGCGTGATCGACGCCGGACGCGCCATGGGCATGACGCCGTTGCAGATCCTCTGGAAGATCGAGGTGCCGCTCGGCCTCCCCCTCCTCATCGGTGGGTTGCGGGCCGCCACGCTGCAGGTCGTCGCCACCGTCACGATCGCCGCGTACGTCGGCCTGGGCGGGCTCGGCTACTACATCATCCGGGGCATTCAATTGCGGGACTTCCCCGAGATCCTCGGCGGATCCATCGTCGTCATCGCGCTCGCCCTCGTGCTCGATGGAATGTTCGCGATCCTGCAGCGCGTTGTCGTCCCTACAGGCGTCACGGCGCCCCACCGCTCCCCCCGTCGTTCCCCCGCGGCCCGAACGCGCACCGTCGCGGACGCGCCGGCCTGACCCTCACCCACACCGGAGGTCCCATCATGTCCACAGCACGAACCCGCATCGCGCTGGCACTCAGCGCGACCACGATCGCCGCACTCGCCCTCGCCGGCTGCGCGTCGAGCGACCCGATCACCGGCGGCGACGACGCGATGGACGAGCCTGGCGGCTCGTCGACGATCGTCATCGGCTCGCAGGCGTACTACTCGAACGAGATCATCGCCGAGATCTATGCCCAGGCGCTCGAGGGCGCCGGCTACGAGGTCGAGCGCAACTTCAGCATCGGGCAGCGTGACGCCTACATGCCGTCACTCGAGGACGGGTCGATCGACCTGTTCCCGGAGTACAGCGGCAACCTGCTGCAGTTCTTCGACCCCGACGCGACGGCGACCACGCCGGACGACGTCTACGCCGCCCTGCAGGAAGCCCTGCCGGAGGGACTCACGGTGCTCGACCAGTCACCGGCGACGGACCAGGACTCGTACAACGTGACCGCCGAGTTCGCCGCCGAGAACGACCTGGTGTCGATCGGCGACCTCGCCGGCATCGACGCACTGGTGCTGGGCGGCGCCCCCGAGCTCGAGGAGCGCCCGTACGGACCGTCCGGGCTGAAGGACGTCTACGGCGTCGATGTCGCCTTCAACGCGACGGGCGACACGACCGTCGACGAGCTCGTGGCCGGCAACATCCAGGTCGGCAACGTCTACAGCGCCGACCCGCTGATCAAGACGAAGGACCTCGTCACGCTCGAAGACCCCGAGGGCCTGTTCCTCGCGTCGAACGTGGTCCCGGTCGCCAGCGCCGACATCGCCGGAGAGGTCGCGGACGTCATCAATGCCGTGAGCGCCGCCCTGACGGCCGAGGGTCTGGTCGCGCTGAACGTGCAGTCGACGGTCGACGAGATGTCGCCGGCAGACATCGCGGCCGCGTGGCTGGCCGAGAACGGCTTGGACTGATCCGACGCAGTGTCCCGGGCCGACGGTCGAACACCGATCGCCGGCCCGGGTGCTCCTACGCGGCTGACTCGGTCGTGACCTCGCGCGCCGTGTCAGCCGGGGCACGCTGTCCCCGGCTCAGCAGGACGAACGGTATGGCGGCCGCGGTGATCACTCCGCTCCAGATCAACGAGACGCCGTAGCCTCCGGCATCCGCCGCCCGTCCGAGCACGGGCTGGAAGACGACGCCACCGCCCGATCCCATCAAGGAGTCGAACGAGAGCACCGTCGCCCGCTGCTTCGAAGGGATCAT
Source organism: uncultured Actinomycetota bacterium (assembly GCA_963754635.1). Taxonomy (GTDB): domain Bacteria; phylum Actinomycetota; class Actinomycetes; order Actinomycetales; family Microbacteriaceae; genus Microbacterium. The sequence continues at coordinate 382,216 of CAVWGM010000004.1, forward strand.
GTCGTTGAGGTACGCACGGTGCACCGGGTCGTCGATCGCCGTGGCGACGCCCCACAGCGCGACGAGGACCACCGCGAACCAGAAGTTCTGCACGAACCCCAGCCCGATCAGAACCAGCACACTGACGCCCAGCGACAGCAGAAGCGTCGACGTCCGGCGGCGGAAGAGCCGCCGCACCCAGGGCGCCAGCAGACCTCCGACGATGGATGCGCCCGACACCAGGGCGGCCGCGAGGCCCGCGACGGTGTACGCCTTGTCGTCGCCCCACAGCTCCAGCAGGTAGGGCTGCAGCGCATAGAAGACGTAGATGCCGACACCGGCGATGAACGGGCTCGCGAGCATCAGCCAGCGCACGGGCGGATTGCCGAGGCCGTAGCGCACCGACGCGCGGAACACCGTCCGCGTCGCCTGGAGCGGGCCCTCGCTGCGGTCCGGGGTGAAGCCGAGGTCGCGCATCAGCAGCCCGGCGACGACGAACATCGCGAGCAGGATCGCGCCCCTGACCAGGAACGGCACGCCGAGGTTCGTCACCTGGGCGAGCACGCCTCCGAGCACGGATCCGGCGAGCATGGCGGCCCCGCCGACGATCTGCGCCCGTCCGAAGACGGTCTCGAGGCTGCCCTGGTATCGGGTCGCCTGCAGGGCGTCGACGAGCCACGCGTCCACCGCGCCGGAGAAGAAGGTGAAGCCGAGTCCGAGCAGCACCGACACGATCGCCCACGCCCAGAACGGGGAGTGCCAGACCCACAGCATCCAGTACATGACGGTCGTGACGGCGAGTGTGAGGCTGCCGAGCAGGTACGACGCCCGGCGACCGAGCGTGTCTGCCACGACGCCGGTCGGGATCTCGAAGACGAGCATCCCGGCGGTGAAGAAGGCGTTCGCCGAGAACGCCTCGAAGTTCGTCAGGCCGGCGTCCAGCAGGAACAGGGTGTTGATGCCCCAGATGAAGGAGGCGGCCAGCGTGTTGCCCAGCGTCAGCGCATAGTACGTTCCCTGCACCCGGCGGGGCGTAGGCAGCGACGAGGCGTGGATGCTGGAGATGGCGGCACCGCTTCCTTCCGCCCGTTCGGTCGAGGACGGCGTGACACCGGAATGCTACGCCCGTCCGGCTCAGTCCAACAGGAGCGCAGGCTCCTCGAGGATCGACGCCACGTCGGCGATGAACCGCGACATGCCGTCGCCGTCGATGACACGGTGATCGAACGAGCCGGCCACGGTGGTGACCCAGCGCGGGCGCACCTCGCCGTCGACGACCCAGGGCTTCTGGCGGATCGTGCCGAGGGCGACGATGCCGGCCTCGCCCGGGTTGATGATCGGCGTGCCGGCGTCCATTCCGAACACGCCGATGTTCGTGATCGTGATCGTTCCCTGCTGCTGGTCGGCCGGTGTCGTGCGGCCCTCGCGCGCAGTGAGCGTGAGCTTCTCGAGCGCGCGGGCCAGGTCGCGCAGCGACAGGTCCTGCGCGTCCTTGATGTTCGGAACGAGCAGGCCGCGCGGGGTCGCTGCGGCGATGCCCAGGTTGACGTAACGCCGCACCCGGATCTCGGCGCCGCCCTCGGCATCCACCCACGCGGCGTTCACCATCGGCGTACGCTGCGCCGCCCAGATCACGGCCCGCGCCATGATCAGCAGCGGCGAGACCTTGACGTCGGCGAAGTCCGGCGAGGCCTTGAGCCGCTTGACGAGCTCCATCGTCCGTGACGCGTCGACATCGGTCCACACCGAGACGTGCGGCGCCGAATAGGCCGACTGCACCATCGCCGACGACGTCGCCTTGCGCACGCCCTTGACCGCGATGGTCTCTTCGCGCGCTTCATCCGCCGGGGGCGCCGAGGGACGGGCGAGAACGGATGCCGCGGCCGGCGCCGCGACCGGAATGCGCTCCTCGCGCACGTCGCCCCACGCGGGAGTCTCGATGTTGCGGAACACGCTGGCCTGCGAGGCGTGCCGCACGACGTCCTCGCGGGTGACCTCGCCGGCCGCGCCGGTGGGCGTGACCGCGCCGAGGTCGACGTCGAGGTCACGGGCGAGCTTGCGGATCGGCGGCTTCGCGACGACCCCCACCGTCCCCACGACCCGCTGCTGTGCCGTGGCGGCCGGCTTGCGCCGCCGCGACTGGACGGGACCGCCGGTGCCGTAGCCCACGAGGACCGCACCTTCACCCTCGGCCGCGGGCTCTGGGGGCGCTCCGTGCTCTGACTGGCCGACTGTGGCCGGGCCCGCGGCATCCGCTGTCGAGGAGATCGTGATGATCGGGGCGCCGACGTTCACGGTGTCGCCCTCACTGGCGAGGAGCTCGCCGACCGTGCCGGAGAACGGCGACGGAAGCTCGACGAGCGACTTGGCCGTCTCGATCTCGACGACCACGTCGTTGACCGCGACGACATCGCCGGGGGCGACGCGCCAGGTGACGATCTCGGCCTCGGTCAGTCCTTCCCCGACATCGGGGAGGACGAAGGTCTGAATGCTCATGCGGTCCTTTCGGGGCCCGGTCGTTCAGTACGCGAGGGCCCGGTCGACGGCTTCGAGGATGCGGTCGGCGTCCGGAAGGTAGGTGCCTTCGAGCTTGGCCGCAGGGAACGGGGTGTCGAACGCCGAGACGCGCAGCACCGGCGCCTCGAGTGCGTAGAAGGCCCGCTCCATGACGGTCGCCGCGACCTCGCTGCCGACGCTGGTGAAGCCGGGGGCCTCCTGCGCGTAGACCATCCGACCCGTCCGGCGCACCGAGTCGAGGATCGGCCCGTAGTCGATGGGGGAGAGGGAGCGGACGTCGACGACCTCGCAGCTGGTGCCCTCAGCCTCGGCGAGCGCCGCAGCCTGCAGCAGCGTCGTCACCATGGCGCCGTGGCCGACGAGCGTGACATCGGTGCCCCGGCGGACGACGCGGCTGGCGTGCAGCGGCAGTGCGCGCGAGGCCGTGTCGACCTCGCCCTTCTGCCAGTACTTGCTCTTGGGTTCGAGGAAGATCACCGGGTCGTCGGACGCGATCGCGTCCTGGATCATCCAGTACGCGTCGTTCGCCGTCGAGGGACTCACCACGCGCAGACCCGGCGTGTGCGTGAAGTACGCCTCGGGGCTCTCCTGATGGTGCTCGACCGCGCCGATGTGACCGCCGTAGGGGATGCGGATCACGACGGGCATCTGCAGCACGCCCTCGTGGCGGTTGGTGATCTTGGCCAGCTGCGAGGTGATCTGGTCGAACGCCGGGAAGACGAATCCGTCGAACTGGATCTCGCACACCGGGCGGAAGCCGTTCATGGCCAGGCCGATCGCCGTGCCGACGATGCCCGACTCGGCCAGAGGCGTGTCGAGCACACGGCGGTCGCCGAACTCGGCCTGCAGCCCCTCGGTGACGCGGAACACACCGCCGAGCTTGCCGATGTCCTCGCCCATGAGCAGCACCCGGTCGCTGCCCGCGAGCGCCGCACGCAGCCCCGCGTTGAGGGCACGGCTGATGGGCATGGTGGTCACGTCGCTCACTCTGCGCCCTCCTCGAAGGATGCCTCGTACCCGGCGAGCCACGCTCGCTGCTCGTCGATCAGCGGATGAGGCTCGGAGTAGACGTGGGCGAACATGGCCTCGGTCTCGATGCCGCCGAGCGCATTCGTGCGGGTGCGGACGTCGTCGGCCACCGCGCGGGATTCGGCCTCGACGTCGGCGAAGAACGCCTCGGACGCACCGCGCGCCTGGAGATACGTCTCCATACGCGCGATCGGGTCGCGGCGACGCCAGGACTCCTCCTCGTCCGAGGTGCGGTACTTCGTGGGGTCGTCGCTCGTGGTGTGCGCGCCCATCCGGTAGGTCATCGCCTCGATGGCCCGTGGGCCGCCGCCTGCGCGTGCCTCTTCGAGAGCGAGGCGGGTGACGGCCCAGCTCGCGATCACGTCATTGCCGTCGACCGGGATGCTCGGCATCCCGTAGCCCGCTCCGCGGCGGTACAGGGGTCCGCGGGACTGGGTGGCGACCGGGACGGAGATGGCCCACTGGTTGTTCTGCAGGAAGAAGACCTCGGGCGTCTGATAGCTCGTTGCGAAGACCATCGCCTCGTGCACGTCGCCCTGGCTCGACGCGCCGTCGCCGTAGTAGACGATGACGGCCTCGTCGCGCTCGGGGTCGCCGGTGCCGCAGCGGCCGTCGAAGACGAGGCCCATCCCGAACCCGGTCGCGTGCAGCGTCTGCGCACCGAGCACCATCGTGTAGATATGCGTGTTGCCGTTCTTGGGGTCGGTGGGATCCCAGCCGCCGTGGGTCAGGCCGCGCATCAGCCGGATGATGTCGAGCGGGTCGACGCCGCGGATGCGCGTGACGACATGCTCGCGGTACGACGGGAACAGATGGTCCTGGGCGCGCGCGGCGCGTGCCGAGCCGACCTGCGCGGCCTCCTGGCCGAAGCTCGGCGGCCAGAGTGCGAGCTGCCCCTGGCGCTGCAGGTTCGTCGCCTGCACATCGAACGCGCGGATGACCGCCATGTCGCGATAGAACCCCTCGAGATCGGCGTCGGCGAGGCCGGCGACGAGATCGAGATACGGCTCGGCGGCGGGCGACGGCGCGAAGGATCCGTCGGCGGCGAGAAACCGCACGACCGCGGGGTCGTCGGGGTTCACTGCGACGTCGGGCGTCGCCGGCTGCATGACGCTCATCGGATCACGCTCGCCTGGATGCCGCGGTGTCCCGCGGGCAGATCATCGACAGCGGATGCCGCGACCGCCACGATGCGCGGGAGCGCGGCCTCTTCGCCGACCGAGATGCGGATGCCGTCGCCCGCGAACGGGCGCACGATCAGACCGGCGTCGTCGAAGGCCTGCGCGACGGTGAGCGTCTCGTCGCCGGCGGGCAGCCAGACGAAGTTGCCCTGGGCGGCGGGCACGCGCCAACCCGTCTCGCGCAGTGCGTCCGCAAGCCGATCGCGGCGCTCGGCGATCTCGCCGACCCGCTGCAGCAGCTCGGGCTCGGCGTCGAGGCTGGCCAGCGCGGCGACCTCCGCCTGCGCGGTGACGGACAGCGGAATGCTCGTGCTGCGTGCGGCATCGAGGATGCGGGGGTGGCCGACGGCGTAACCCACTCGCAGTCCCGCCAGCCCCCAGGCCTTCGAGAAGGTGCGCAAGACGACGACGTTGGGGTGTGCACCGGATGCCAGCACCCGGGCGCCGTCGACGGCCTCCGGGTCGGTGACGAACTCGGAGTACGCCTCGTCCAGGATCACGAGGATGTGCGAGGGCACCTCGGCGACGAAGGCGTCGAACTCGGCCTGGGTGAGGATCGGGCCGGTCGGATTGTTGGGGCTGCAGACGATGACCGCGCGCGTGCGGTCGGTGATCGCAGCAGCCATGGCCGGCAGGTCGTGCCGCGCGTCCTCGGTGAGCGGAACCTGCACCGCGGTGGCACCGGCGACCACGGCGAGCCACGGGTAGGCCTCGAAGGACCGCCAGGCGTAGATGATCTCGTCGCCCGGACCCGAGGTCGCCAGCACCAGCTGAGCGAGGATCGACACGCTCCCCGCTGCGATGTGGACCTCGTCGGTGCCCACACCGAACCGCTCGGCCAGGCGCGCACGCAGGCGCGCGGCCGAGGCATCCGGATAGCGGTTCACCGCGGTCGTCGACTGCAGAGCCTCGACGACGCCGGGGAGCGGATCGAACGGGTTCTCGTTGCTCGACAGCTTGAACGCGTCGGACCCGGCCTGGCGGCCCTGCTTGTACGGCGGCAGGGCTGCGATCTCGGGGCGGACGCGTATGGGGATGTCGGGGGCGTCAGTCACCCTGCGAGTCTACGAGCGCCGTCGGCGGCCGCGGGAGGATACGTGGACGTCCGAAAACACTCCCGTTCGTCCTCGCACCACTGCAGGAGGCCGTGCCAGACTGCGGCATATGGGATTCGTCATCCGTGTCGTCGTCAACGCTTTCGCGATCTGGGTCGTCACCCTGATCACCGTGCTCGGGGTCAGCATCGTCGCGTTCCCGCCGGGTGAGACGCTGCAGTTCGTGCTGACGCTGCTGATCGTCGCGGCGATCTTCGCCCTGGTGAACACGCTCCTCGGCACCGTGATCAAGGTGCTCGCCTTCCCGCTGTACATCCTCACACTGGGGCTCATCGGACTGCTGATCAACGCGTTCCTGCTGTGGTTCACGGCCTGGATCACGAGCTTCTGGAACTGGGGTCTGCGAGTCGAGGACTTCTGGCTCGGCCTCGTGGCGGCGATCATCATCTCGCTGATCAACTGGCTGTTCGGCATCATCCTGCGTCCTCGGAGACGGGACTGAGCTCACCGACGTCCCCCACGCGGAGGGCGCCGTACTCGACGACCTCGACCGACTGCGCCCGACCCAGCTCATCGAACACATCGTGAACTCGGTCGACGCGCGGATCGGACGAGGCGTCGATCATCGCGGCGGTGTCGGCATAGGTCGCCATCTGGTGCGCGGGAATGTGCATGTCGTGCTGACCCGTCGCAGGATCGGCCTCGCGCTCGACGACGAAGCTGCCCGGAGCGCCGACCGGCTCGAAGCGGCCGCCACCGGCGAGCGCGGCCGCGGGGTCATCGGTGTGGCGGACGGCGACGCTCAGCGTCGAGGCGCCGAGCTCGGCCTCCACTGGTGAGCCGAAGGCCACATGGGTGCGGACGTCGAATCCCTCCTCCAAGGCCAGGTGGGACGTGATCATGCCGCCCTGCGAGTGCGCGAACGCATGGACCACATCGCCCGGCTGCGCGCCGGCGGCCGTGAGCGCTGCGACCGTGGCCTCATACGAGGACGACGAGGCACCGGTGTACAGCTGCGCGTTGGACAGGTGGTCCCACGCGTCGTCGCCGCCCACCCCGTGAGACTGGGTGCCGGCGACGTACAGGGCGTACTGCTTGGAGCCGTCGCGCATCGTGTACGTCTCGACCCGCACCCTCGAGTCGCCGCTGCCCGGCATGCGCGCCGCGACCGCCGCCAGGCTCGGCGGCGCTGCCGTGGCGGTCGGCGCCGGCGGCACGGGCACGAGCAGCACCTCCGCACCCCGACCCGAGAGCCGCGCATCGGCCGCGATGCGACCCGGCCCGCCGTAGCCCGTGATCGTCGCGAGCCCGAGGGTGCTGAGACCGAGGACGACTCCACCGATGACGGCGCCCTCGGGACCGACCTCCATGCCGCCGAGCAGGCCGAGCTCGGTGGCCTGCCGCACGAGGTGCGCCGGCCACATGACGGCGCGGTCGAGCTCGGCCGTGGATGCCGCCCACAGCGCGTCCGGGTACCGCTCGACCAGGGCGTCCCGCCGCTCCTTGATGCCCGCGACCGCATCGAAGTCTCCCGCCCAGACCGCTGCCCGGTAGGCGACGTTGATCTCGACCAGCTCGTACAGGGCTGCCGCCTCGCGGAGCGCCTCGGCCACGGCCGTGGCCTCCGCGATGCAGTGGACCAGCCGGGTCCGCAGCGCTGCGGCGTCGTGCCACGCATCGAGCCCGTGGTGTCCCTGGTCCGCGAGTACCAGCTGCACCGCCCCCAGGCGCAGGGCGAGCGACTCGAGGTCGGTTCCCACCCGCACGAACGCGTCGGCGGTGCTGCGCAGCGTGTCGGTGTCGACCGCGACGACCCCGCCACCGCGGATCTCCATCTCGCCCGGCATCACACTCCCCCGGCGCGATAGGTCCACGCATTGTCACGGGCGCGCGCGGCCGTGTCGCGCGCCGCGTCGGCGAGGTCGTACAGCCCGGCGACGTCGCGCGCCCACCCCGCCGCCTGTTCGTGGAACGCCTCGGCAGCGCGTGCCTGCCAGTCCGTCGCGGCGGCGAGGGCCGATGCGACGGTGGCGCCGTCGATCAGCCGCTGTCCGAGCCGGTCCAGCTCGGTCACGACGAAGTTCAGCTGAGCGGCCGTCGCCGCCCCTCCCGTGGTGTCGTAGAACATGGGCCAATGCTGGGCCTCCGGAGGTCATGCCGGCGCTGACGCGTGCGCCTCTGTGTACGACAACACCCCGCCGCGCCCCTGTGCAGGAGCCGCAGCCCTGGCCGTGCTGCCGACCTAGCGCCCCGCCTTTCGTTGCAGGACGCACGAGACGCCGCCTCCGGAGGAAGCGGCGTCTCGGCTCCCGCGTCAGAAGAGGTTCTTCAGGCCCTTGATCCCGACCACGACGGTGGCCGTGTCGGTCGAGGTGTTCCCCGCGGCATCCGTCGCCGTATAGGTGAAGGTGTAGATCGCGCCGTTCACGGCTTTCACCTCGAACCGTCGGTCGTCGAGCTGCGTGACCTCGGCGCGGGTCGATCCTCTCGACTCGACTCCGGTCAGCGCGACCGTGACGTCGCCTCGATCATCGGACGCCTTGACCAGCACGGTGACGGTGCGGTCCTTGTTGTTCGGCGCGAGGATGAACCACGGCACCGCGACCGCCTGGATCTTGGGCGCCGTGGTGTCGGGCGGCGTGAGGTCCAGGCCGACCAGCACCGGGTCGTGGTCGCTCGAGCGGTACGGGTCGGGCGCGAACAGCGCGTCCTGTGCCGGGAGCTTGAACGACATGTCGTAGTCGATCAGGCTCGGCTCGTCGGCGTTGATGTTCCAGGCCGAAGCGCCCCGGACGTCGGCCAGCAGACCGGGCCCGGCGAGCGCGTGGTCGAGGTAGCCGAGCTGGCCGTCGAAGACGTAGCTGTAGGCATCCTCTCCCTGGTACTTCAGCAGGAGATCCGTGTATCCCTTCGCCGTCAGCGTCGCGATCGGGTCCTCCTTGTCGTACGCGTTGAGGTCGCCGATGATGAGCTCGCGACCGACGGTGCCCTGACCGGTCGGGTCGGTGGCGAGCCAGTCGGCGAGCGCTGCGGCGGCCTGCGTGCGCGTGACGTTGCAGTTGCCCTGCAGCGGATCCTGCGGCTCGCCGGCGCACGCCGACCCCTTGGACTTCAGGTGGTTCACGACCACCGTGAATCTCGCGCCGTCGGCGTCCTGGAACGTCTGGGTGAGTGCCGGCCGGTTGCGGTCGTCGAGCCAGCGGGCGTCCTTCTCCTGGTTCATGAGGGCGAAGGCGCCGACCGGCGTGACGGCGGCCGGCTTGTACAGCAGAGCCGTCTTGATGGAGTCGGTGCCGATCCTGCCCGTCGGGATGTACGCGTACGTGCCCTCGCCGACCTTCGCGTTGAGGGCGGCGGTGATCGCCGTGACGGCCGCGTCGTCCTCGACGTTCTCGATCTCGATGAGACCCAGCACGTCGGCGTCGATCTCGGCGAGCGCGGCGACGATCTTCGCCTCCTGCCGCTGGAACTCCTCGATCGTGTCGGCCCCGCGGGTGAGGTCGTCGTCGTTCGAATTCGCCGGCGTCGGGTCGATGGTCGTGTAGTAGTTCAGAACGTTGAAGCTCGACACCACGAGATCGCCGCCCACGGCGGGAACGTCGGGCCGGGGGTTCGTGACCTCGAATTCGGCGCCCTGCGTGGGCTGGATGGCGTACGTGCCGAACCGCTGGTCGAGGATGCCCGTGACATCGGTGACGAGGTCACCGCCGCGGAACGAGTTCTGCAGCGTGAACACGGCGCCGTTGGGGTGGATCGCCGGGTCGGGGTTCTGGTTGCTGCGGCCGTCGTCGATCGTGATCCGCTCGAGCAGGTTCTGCGCCGCGAGAGCCGCGGCAGCCGGATCGGTCGGGGCGAACTGCGCCGTCGGCGTCGCCTGGCGGTCGAGACCCACGTCGATGGTGCCGAACCGCCCGTACTCGAAGAACTCGAGGATCGCGAGGCTCTGCGGCAGCGTCACGTACATGCCCTCGACGGCCTCGCGCTGGGCGTCGGTCGCCGGCAGCGAGAGCTCCAGCGGCGCGGGAAGCGCCGCATCGGTCGCGCAGATCGCGGTATCGATCGCCTCGACCTCGGTGAGACCGCTGAACTCCTTGGCGACACCGACCGCGTGCACCACGTCACCGATCTCGACGGCCTCGCCGTTCGGGGCGAACACGAAGATGCCGTCGGAGGTCGCGGCGTTTCCGTCGCCGCCATCCTGCAGGTAGAAGCCGCCGAAGCCGCCGGACTGGAAGTCGCCGACGACCGTGCCTTCGACGCGCACGGTCGTTCCCGCCACCGGCGACGCGGCACCGCTGCCCTGGACCGCGCCGATCGCGGAGGTCTCGAGGGCGCAGTCGGCAACGGGGGCCGGCGGGTCGACCGGAGGCTCCACGTCGCTGCACTCTGTGGTGTGCGCGCCGAGTCCGTCGAACGTGTCGGTGGCGAAGCCGTCCCACTGCATGGCCGGGTCGAAGGCGTCCGCGCCGTTCGGATCGCCCACGCACACGGAGGCCTTGCGGCGGAGCGTGTTGTCGGCGGTCGAAGTGAGACCCGTGCCCCACTCGCTGCCCGGGTCTACCCCGATCTGGCCGAACACGTCGATCACGGTGGTGCCGTGCAGCAGCGCGAGGGCGTCATCGCCGTTGAAGAGGCCTGCGCTCGTCGTCTGGTCGGCCTGCGCGAGGATCGTGGCGTTGGCCGAAGCGTGCGCGACGACATGCACCGCACCGGGCGCGAGGGTTCCGGTGAGGTCGAGGGTGAAGCCCGCGGTCGGCGAGCCGTTCGAGAACAGCTGGAGCCGGTACGCCGCTGCACCGAGGTCTATCGGGGCGGGGGTGGGGTTGTAGATCTCGACGGCTTTGTTGTTGCTGGAGCCTTCGATCACCTCGCTGAGGATCAATTCAGCGGGGTCGGCGGCCATCGCAGGCGCCGCGATCAGCCCGGTCAGGGCGATGGCGGCGGCAGCGGTGGCGGCGACGGTGGCACGGAAACGACGCACGGAACCTCCTGGACAGGGGAAGAGGCCGGGTAGGCCTCCGGCGCCAGGCTAGGCGAGGCTTCCGACGCGCGGAAGGCCTGGCCGAGGAGAGTTCCTTAACGATTCGCGTCGGCGACGAACGCGGCCTCCGGCTAACGGGTTGGGCTCGTGCGGGACGCGGGGCCAGAATGGAGCCCATGACGGCCGCTTCCGGGGACCCCTTCCGCGTGGTCTTCGTGTGCACCGGAAACATCTGCCGCTCGCCGATGGCCGATGTCGTCTTCCGGGGATTGGCGGATGCCGCGGGCCTCGGCGCGCGCGTGGCTTCGACGAGCGCCGGCACCGGTGACTGGCACGTCGGCGAGCGCGCCGACCAGCGCACCATCGACGCCCTCGACCGGGCCGGCTACGACGGCACACGGCACCGGGCGCGCCAGTTCACCCACTCCGATTTCGCGCACAGTGACCTGGTCATCGCGCTGGATCGCAGTCACGAGCGGATCCTCCACGGCTGGGCGCGCGGCGAAGGCGATGCCGACAAGATCGCACTGCTGCTCTCGTTCGACTCCGCCGCCTCGACGCTCGACGTGCCTGACCCGTACTACGCCGGGCCGGGGATGTTCGATGAAGTGCTCGGTATGATCGAGAGCGCGAGCCGGGCGCTCTTCCGGCAGCTCGAACCCGCGATCCGCCCGGCGAAGTGACGCCGGGTTCGCCCTTGCGTTCCGACGGAGCACCGTGACACATCTCCCCCCTCAGCCGCTCAGTCCGCTCGACGGCCGGTACCGCGCTGCCGTGACCGGCCTCGCCGACTATCTCTCCGAGGCGGGCCTCAACCGCGCGCGCGTCGAGGTCGAGGTCGAGTGGCTCATCGCGCTCACCGACCGGGCGCTGTTCGGCTCGTCCCCGCTGAGCGACGACGACAAGGCGCGGCTCCGCGCTCTGTACCTCGACTTCGGGCAGGCCGAGATCGACTGGCTCGCCGACAAAGAGGCGGTGACCCGGCATGACGTGAAGGCCGTCGAGTACCTCGTGCGAGACCGCCTCTCGACGCTGGGCCTCGACTCGATCGCCGAGCTGACGCACTTCGCGTGCACGAGCGAAGACATCAACTCCGCCTCGTACGCGCTCACCGCGCAGCGCGCGATGGAGCGCGTATGGCTGCCGAAGCTGCGCGCCGTGATCTCGACCCTCGGTGAGCTGGCCGTCCAGCACCGCGACGCGGCGATGCTCTCGCGCACGCACGGTCAGCCGGCGACCCCGACCACGATGGGCAAAGAGCTCGCCGTGTTCGCCTGGCGCCTGGAGCGCGTGGCGAAGCAGATCGAGGGCGGCGAGTACCTCGCGAAGTTCTCGGGCGCGACGGGCACCTGGTCGGCGCACCTCGTCCGCCGAGCCCGATGTGGACTGGCCCGAGCTGACCCGTTCGTTCATCGAGGATCTGGGTCTCGGGTTCAACATCCTCACCACGCAGATCGAGTCTCACGACTGGCAGGTCGAGCTCTACGACCGCGTGCGTCATGCCGGCGGCATCCTGCACAACCTCGCCACCGACGTGTGGACCTACATCTCGATCGGCTACTTCACGCAGATCCCGGTCGCAGGCGCGACCGGCTCGTCCACGATGCCGCACAAGATCAACCCGATCCGGTTCGAGAACGCCGAGGCGAATCTCGAGATCGCCGGCGGCCTGCTCGCGACCCTGTCGCAGACGCTCGTCACCAGCCGGCTGCAGCGCGACCTCACCGACTCCACCACGCAGCGCAACATCGGCGTCGCCCTCGGCCACTCGCTGCTGGCGCTCGACAACCTCCAGCGCGGTCTCGGCGAGATCTCGCTCGCAGAGGACGCCCTGCTGGCCGATCTCGACGGCAACTGGGAGGTGCTGGCCGAGGCGATCCAGACGGTCGTCCGCGCCGAGATCGCCGCGGGCCGCTCCCAGATCACCGACCCCTACGCGCTGCTGAAGGACCTCACACGCGGCCGTCGCGTCGGAGGACCCGAGCTCGCCGAGTTCGTGCGCGGACTCGACATCGGCGACGCGGCCAAGGAGCGCCTGCTGACGCTCACCCCGGCGACGTACGACGGCCTCGCGTCGAAGCTGGTCGACGAACTCGGCTGACCGAGTCAGGCCTTCGGATCGGCGGATGCCGCGGCATCCGTCTCGTCGTCCTCGTCCGGCAGCAGCACCGGCTTGTCGACCGGCTTGGCGACCTGCGCCGGGTCGACGGCGAGCAGCAGCAGCGAGACGATGAGCAGCACCGCGATGAAGGTGATCCCGGCGACGATGAGCGCGAGCACGACGGCGGCCTGGGTCTTCTCGGAGCCGCCCGCCTGGAAGAAGCCCATCGACACGAGCGTCACGACACCGGCGAAGAGCGCGGCGGCGAAGGCGAGCCCGAGCAGCTGAACCGGCTTCATCAGGTCGCGGCGGGTGGGGCGGTCGTCGGTCACAGGGAATCCTTCTGGTCGGCGGGGACGGATGCCGCGGCCTCGGTCGATGCCGGGGCGTCCTTACGCGGCGAGAACCCCGCGATCCCGAGGTAGACGGCGACGATCGCCGCATAGGCACCGAAGATGCCCACGCCGATCGTGATGCCCGTGAGGGTGAACGTCTGCTGCGCTTCCTCGATCGTGTACTGCAGCGAGTACCCGGCCGGCACGACGGCGAGCCCGGCCGCGAGGAGCAGGCCCAGTGCGCCGACGGCGACAGCATCGCGGCTGTCGGAGCGGCGTCCGGGGGCGATCGCCGCGGGGCGGGCATCGGCGACGCCCGGAGCGATCTCTCGCCGCGCGCGCGGACCTCGCAGTCCGCGCAGCCCGCTGATGAGCTCGACCAGGCCCGTCAGCACGGCCCACACGATCACGACCCAGAAGAACCCGGTGACGGTGCGCAGCGGTCCGAGTCCGCCCACCATCCCGGCCACGAGCGACAGGCCGCCCAGCACGCCGGCCGGCCAGCGTGCACCGGCGGGGTGGACCAGCCAGACCGAGAGCAGCAGCACCAGACCGGTGGCGATCGCGAAGCCGCTGAAGACAGACATGCCGACCAGCGCCGAGTGGTCGGGCGAGAACGTGATCATGAGCGCTGCGAGCGCGGCGAAGGCGGCACGGGCGAGCTGCACGTGACGCACGTCGAACGTGCGGTCGGAAGAGGCTGAGATCACGGCGGATTCCTGCGAAGCGGAAGGGACCCGTCCAGTCTAGGCGCGCTGCCTGTACGAAGCAGCCGGGAGCTCAGGCGAGGGAGTCGAGGATGTCGACCAGCAGGTCGTACGTGGTCAGCGGCGAGATGATGGCGAAGCGGAGCACCGGCTCGCCCGCGTGCGAGCTCGGCACGACGAAGCCCCGCTGGTCCTCGAGCAGGCGGTCCGACCACGCGTGGTACTCCGTCGCGGTCCACCCTTCGCGGCGGAACACGACCACCGACAGCTGCGGCTCGCGCACCAGCGACAGGCCGTCGCGCCGCGCGATCTCGTCGGCGATGCGGCGCGCCAGGTCGATCCCGTAGGCGATCGTCGCGCGGTATTGCTGCGTGCCGTGAGTGGCGAGCGAGAACCACAGCGGCAGGCCGCGCGAGCGGCGCGTGAGCTGAACAGCGAGATCGGACGGGTTCCAGTCGGGCGACTCGGTGAGCGTGTCGAGGTACTCGGCCTTCTGTGTGTGCGCCTGCAGGGCCCGGGCCGGGCTCCCGGTAGATGAGCGCGCACGCGTCGAACGGGGCGAAGAGCCACTTGTGCGGGTCGACGATCACCGAGTCCGCGGACTCGACGCCGGCGAAGGCCGGGCGCATCCGCTCGACGAGCATCGCGGCCAGGCCGTAGGCGCCGTCGACGTGCAGCCAGATGCCCCGCTCCTTCGTGACGGCGGCCACCGAGGCGATGTCGTCGACGATGCCGAAGTTCGTCGTGCCGCCGGTCGCGACGACGGCGAGCACCGCACCCTCGTGGGCGTCGAGCACCTCGGCGAGCGCGTCGCCGTGCAGCCGGCCACCGGCATCCGGGGCGGCGGTGACGACGTCGACGTCCATCACCTCTGCCGCCGAGGCGATGGACGAGTGCGCCTCGGCGCTGCAGACGATGACCCAGCGCGCCGGATTCGGGCGCCCGCTGTCGGCGTTGCGGCGGCGTGCGGCATCCCGAGCCGTCACCAGTGCCGACAGGTTGCCGATCGTGCCGCCCTGCACGAATACTCCGCCGGCGGTGGGCGGCAGGCCGAACTCGCGTGCGAGCCAGTGCAGCACCTCGTTCTCGGCGTAGACCGCGCCGGCGCCCTCCATCCACGATCCGCCGTAGATCGCGGATGCCGAGACGACGACGTCGAACGCGAGCGAGGCCTTGCTCGGCGCGGACGGGATGAAGGAGAGGTAGCCGGGGTGGTCCGTCGAGATGCACGCCGGAGCGAGCACGTTCTCGAACAGGGCGATCGCCCGTCGCGCGCCGATGCCGCCGTCGGTGATCGAGCCCGATGCCAGCCGCGCGAGGTCGTTCGGACGCAGCGGCTTGTCGAGGGGAACGTCCTCATAGAGCGCGCGGCGACGCGCGTAGTCGAGCACATCGTCCACCGTGTGGGTCGTCTGGTCCGAGATGGCGTGCATCTGCTCGGGGCGCGCGGGCGAGGTCATTGGCATCTCCATCGATCGGGTGACACCTCACGGTAGGCGGGGGGACGAAGGGGGACAAGTCGGACCTGCGGCAAGCGGGCAGGAATGGAGAAGCGGATGCCGCGACCCCCGCGTAGCGTGATCGGCAGAGGCCGCCGGGCGGCCACCACAACGTGAGGGAGCACACCATGGCTGAGAAGACGACATCGGGTGGACTCACCGCCGACGAGCGCGCCGCAGTGAAGCAGCGGGCGAAGGAGCTGCGCGAGCAGGAGAAGGCCGGCAAGAACCGCGAGGCGGGCACCAAGTCGGTGCTCGAGGCGATCGCGAAGCTGGATGCCGACGACAAGGCGCTCGCCGAGGGGCTGCACCGCATCGTCTCCGAGGTCGCTCCCGACCTCGTGCCGAAGACGTACTACGGCATGCCGGGGTACGCGAACGCCGACGGCAAGATCGTCGTGTTCCTCCAGCCCGCCGGCAAGTTCAAGACGCGCTACTCGACCGTCGGGTTCGAGGGCCCGGCGGCGCTCGACGACGGCGACATGTGGGCCACGGCGTTCGCGCTGCTGAAGATCACACCGCAGACGGAGAAGAAGCTGACGGAGCTCGTCAAGACCGCCGTCGGCTGACGTTGCGCCTCACGAGCGCGGAGTGCGGAACTGCGCAGAGCCGAGCACGCGCTCGACCTGCAGCTCCAGCACGACGCGCTCCGGGTTCACCCGCGGCTGGCGATAGCGGGCCGCATAGAGATCGACGGCGTGGGCCACGGCATCCGGATCCGTCACGATGCGCGCGGTCCCTTCGAAGCTGATCCAGCGAGCGCGGTCGACCGAGCAGATCGAGGCGCGACCGCGGCGCTGGGCGTTGAGGAACTTCTGCGACCCGCCGGTGCCGATGACCCGCACGATGCCGTCCTCATAGGTGAAGCCGACGGGGACCGCATGGATGCGATCGCCGCGCCCCAGTGTCGAGAGGGTGGCGAGGTGGTATTCGCGGAGGAACTCGAGGGCTTCGTCGGTCAGCACCCGACCAGCCTCGCACGCGCCTGATCAGTCGGACGCCGACTCTGAGACGGCGTCGCTCTCCCAGCGCAGGATGTCGCCGGGCTGGCACTCGAGCACTCGGCAGATGGCATCGAGAGTCGTGAAGCGCACCGCCTTCGCACGTCCGTTCTTGAGCACCGCGAGGTTGGCCGGGGTGATTCCCACCCGCTCAGCGAGGGTGCCCACCGACATCTTGCGGCGGGCGAGCATGACATCGACGTCGACGATGATCGGCATCAGATCACTTCGTCCAGCTCGTCGCGCAGGTGCCGCGCCTCGTTCTCGCGCTCCATCGCCTGCGTCAGCAGCATGCGCATCACGACGACGAGCAAGGCGACTCCGGCGATCACGAGCGAGGCGCCGCAGACCAGGCCCACGATTCCTGGTGCCGTTCCGCCGGGCGCCAAGAAGACCGCGAGGGCGAACATGAGAGCGGATGCCGCGGCGATCGAGCCGATGATCACATCGACGTAGCGGAAGGCGGCGGGCGAGAAGACCGAGCCCCGCCGCACCATCGTCAGCAGCTGCCAGATGCACACCGCGCACACCTGCAGGGTGACGATGCCCAGCCCGAAGAGGGTGATGAGCGTGATGCGCGCCCAGACCTCGACGCCCTCGAGATCGGCCCACACGAGCGGCAGGATCACGGCCTGCACGAAGAGCGAGCCCGCCAGCGACAGCGCGAGGACGACACGCAGCACCCAGATCGTCTTCTTCCCCATGCGAACTCCACTCGATCTATCGATGTATGCCGGAAATCTATCGAATAACGATAGATATAGCAAGTCAGTCGATAGCCTGGCGGCTAGTGGAAGTCGCCGCCCGGCGCCATGTCGGTGAAGCGGGAGAAGTGGCCCTGGAAGGCGACGGTGATGGTGTCGGTGGGGCCGTTGCGGTGCTTCGCCACGATGAGGTCGGCCTCACCGGCGCGCGGGCTGTCTTTCTCATAGGCGGCCTCACGGTGCAGCAGCACGACCATGTCGGCATCCTGCTCGATCGAGCCCGACTCGCGGAGGTCGGACAGCGCCGGCTTCTTGTCGGCGCGCTGCTCGGCGCCACGGTTCAGCTGCGAGAGCGCGATCACCGGCACCGCGAGCTCCTTCGCGAGCAGCTTGAGCGCTCGCGAGAACTCCGAGACCTCCTGCTGACGGGACTCGACGCGCTTGCCCGACGTCATGAGCTGGAGGTAGTCGATCACCACCATCTTGAGCCCGGCCTTCTGCTTGAGTCGTCGGCACTTCGCCCGGATCTCGACCAGGGTCATGTTGGGGCTGTCATCGATGTAGAGCGGCGCGTCGTTGATTCGACCACGGGTCGAGGCGATGGTGGTCCAGTCGCGCGAGTCGAGAGTGCCCTTGCGCATGGACTGCAGCGGCACCGAGCCCTCGGCGCTCATGAGGCGCATCGCGATCTCACTGCGGCCCATCTCGAGCGAGAAGAAGATCGTGGGCATGTCGTGCTTGATGGCGGCCGAGCGCGCGAAGTCCAACGCGAGCGTGGACTTACCCATCGCCGGTCGGGCCGCGATGATGATCATCTGGCCGGGGTGCATGCCGTTCGTCAGCTGATCGAGCCCCGAGAAGCCGGACGGGATGCCGGTCATCTGACCGTCGCGGCCGCGGGCGGCCTCGATCTCTTCCACCGCCGCATCGACGGCGATGGTGAGCGGCACGTAGTCTTCAGCCGCTTCGGCACCGGTGACCGAGTAGATCTCGGCCTGAGCGTTGTTCACGAGGTCGAGCGCTTCGCCCTGACCGGAGTACCCCATCTGGACGATGCGTGTGCCGGCGTCGACGAGACGGCGCAGCAGCGCGCGCTCGGACACGATCGACGCGTAGTAACCGGCGTTGGCCGCGGTCGGCACGATCGAGGTCAGCGTGTGCAGGTAGTCGGCGCCGCCGGCTCGCTGCAGCTCACCGCTCTTGATGAGCTCGTCGGTGACCGCGACGACATCTGTCGGCTCGCCATGCGAGTAGAGCGTCAGGATCGCTTCGAAGATGAGCTCGTGCTTCGGGATGTAGAAGTCCGCGCCGCGAAGCGTCTCGATGACATCGGCGACGGCATCCTTCGACAGCAGCATGCCGCCGAGGGCGCTCTGCTCGGCCAGGAGGTCATGCGGAGGGGTGCGCTCGAACTCGCGCGGTCCGCCCATGCGCTCTTCCGAGATGTCGGCGATCGACATAGGTGCAGGATCCTCCACGTGTTCGATCGATGCTCGACCCGAAGGGCCGGACCCCACGCTAGGGAGGGGGTCTGACACCTGCAACACGACCTGTGGATAACTATGTGGAAAGCCTGCGAGAAACGCCGGGAGACCTGTGAACAACGGTTGTGGATAACAGCGGGTCACTCACTGAATTCCGCTCCAGAAACGCCGTCTGATCAGGGATCTCCGATTGCACAGCCTGTGGAGGAGGATGCGCTTGAAGTCGGGCTTGAAGGTTGCTCCGTTCAAGCCTGCCTGTGCACAATTCCGCGTTGGAGTCGATCGTGGAGGATGCGATCGAGATGTCTGCCCCCCTAGACATCCCGCCCCTGACGGGTCTAGCCTCTCAACTCCAGGCACCCTCAGCGCTTTCCGTCCGGACTGCGCGGCGTAGTTCGTCGTGGGAGGTGAACGTGGAGATCGCAACGTCGAAGTCGCTGTCGCGGCTCGCACAGCTCGCCCTCGTGGGCACGGCGACCACGTTCGCCTGGATCGTTCTCTCGCTGCTGCTCGGACTCGGTTCGGGGCAGGCGCACGCTGACGAGAACCAACCCGATGGCACCGGCCTGCTGGGTGCCGTCACATCTCTTGTGGACCGCACGGCCGCAACGGCGACCGGAACCGTCACCGCCGTGACCGGCAGCGTCTCCGGGGTCGTGAACACCGCGGTCGCTGTCGCTCCCGCCCCCGTGCAGCAGCCCGTTCGTGAGGTCGTCCAGACCGTCGGAACGGTGGTGAACACCGCAGTCGCCCCCGTTACGCAGGTCGTATCGGGCGGACCGGTCGGCGTGGTCACCGAGCCCGTGGTCGACATCGTCACGCAGGTGCCGGTCGTCGGCGGCGTGGTGACCGGCATCGGCCTGGACGACGCGGTGACCGACCTGACGACGACGGTGGACGACACGCTCGAGGGAGCGACCGGCGCCGTGACCGAAGTCGGCGAGACCGTCGGTCACCCGGGTACAGGCATCCCGGTCGTTCCTGCCCTTCCGGTCCCTCCCGGTTCGCCCGCTGCTCCCGTGCTCCCCGACCACACCGCTGTGACGGGAGCGGCGCAGTTCGCGCTTGTTCCGGCAATCGGCGATGCGGCCGCGATCCTGAACTCTTCCCGCGCTTTCACCGCGGCATCCCTCCACGGCACGGCCGGCAACGGGGCGCTCGCGCCCGTTCACGGAACGCCCGCCGTGTGGTCCTCGACCTCATCTGGCGGTCCGGGACCCCTTTCTCCGGCGGGAGGACTCTGCCCGCCGTCTGCAACCTCTACGGGACCCGGTGCCTCGGGTCTCGGCGCCTGGGCGCTCCTCGCCCTCGGTCCGTTCGTCGCACACCGTGCCTGGGTGCGTCGCGCAGGACCTGAGGACGAGCATGCTCCCGCGGCGCCCGCCGGATCCACGGACGTCTCCCCCGACTGACGCAGTCGCACCGTTTCTCTCATCAAGAACGGCACGACTCAGCGCGCCCTCACGCGCTGTGACAACTCAGTCAAGTAAGGGGATTCACCATGCGTACTTTCGCAAAGCGCGCCCTTCTGGGAACGCTTCTGGCCGGCGGCATCACGCTGCTCGGCTCTACGGTCGCCAGCGCGGCCGAGACCACGGGTGAGGACGGACTGCTTTCGGGCACCCAGGCCCTCATCGACATCAACCTCCCGATCGACCTCAGCGGTGCCTCGCTGTCGGTCATCGGGGACTCCACGAGTGCACTGCACCCGCACCCGCACCCGCACCCGCACCCGCACCTGCACCCGCCCCGGTGGTGACGACGAGCGGGGCCGACGCGACCGCATCCGGCACTCAAGCAGTCGTCGCCGTCAACGCACCGATCACGGTCTCGGGCAACGCCGTCTCGGTCGTCGGGGACTCCACGTCTACCGCGGCAGCGGTCCCGGAGCCCGCCTCGGTTCCGGCCCCGGAGCCCGCCTCGGTTCCGGCTCCAGAAGCGGCGACCTCGGGCATCAACGGTCTGCTCTCCGGAACGCAGGCCCTGCTCTTGATCGCCGCCCCCGTCACCGTGTCGGGCAACGCGATCTCGGTCCTGGGTGACAGTCAGAGCACAGGCGCCCCTGCGGCTCCTGCGAGCTTCGACGAAACCTCGACGGCCGCGCCCGCGAACGGGTCCCCCGTCGGCGCTTCGACCGATGGCGCCGACTCGATCCTCGGCGGCACCCAGATCGTCGCACCCGTCATCGCCCCCATCACGGTGGTCGGCAACGCGATCTCGGTGATCGGCGACAGCGTCAGCGAGCGCACGGCGGCGGCAGCGACTCCCGCTGCCGCAACCACCGGTGGCACCGGCGCGCTCACCGACGGTGCGAACAGCATCGCCGGCGGCACCCAGGTCGTCGCACCCGTCACCGCCCCCCTCACGGCGGTCGGCAACGCGATCTCGGTGATCGGCGACAGTTCGAGCACCGGGGCATCGGCAGCGCCCACCAGCGGAGGAGGCAGCACGGCGATCACCTCCGGCGCCGACGCGATCCTCGGCGGCACCCAGATCGTCGCGCCGATCAGCCTGCCCGTCACCATCGGCGGGAATGCCGTCTCGGTGATCGGTGACAGCACGGTGCTCACCCCGGTCACACCGACCGATCCGACGGATCCCACCGATCCGACGGACCCCACCGACCCGACGGATCCCACCGATCCGACGGACCCGACGGACCCGGGCGTCCCCAGCGCCCCGGGCTCCACGAACGGCGGAGGGCTGACCGGCTCGCCTACCGGCACAAGCGCCGCCGTTCTCGCCGTGACGGGAGGGACGAGCGACGCGCTCGGACTGCTGATGGGCCTCGTGCTCGTCGCAGCCGGTGCGCTGGCGCTCGTGTTGCGGCGGCGACGCTCCGCGTGAGTTGCGGGGGCGGGAAGGCGTCCCCCTCAGGCAGCCCCGCCTGCTCACGCGAGCGCAGCGGGAGGGCCGTTTCCCCCGGCCCTCCCGCTACCTCACCCTCATTCAATGAACGCCCCTCGACACGCGTGACCGGGCTACGCCTGGACCGGTCACCCGTGAACGAGGCCCACAGACAAGGCGGATGCCGCGAACCGGGGGGCTCGCGGCATCCGTCTTCATCCTCCAGAGGATGACCAGAAAGACGGATGCCGCGGACCCGAAGGTCCGCGGCATCCGTTCTGTTTCGCTGCCTTACTTGGCGGCGACCACCTGCAGGGTGATCACGGCGGTGAGGTCGTCACGAAGGCGGATCGTCGCCTCGTGCTCGCCCACCGACTTGATCGGCGAGGTGATGTGGATCTTGCGCTTGTCCAGGTCGCCCAGGCCCGCGGCCTTGACCGCGTTGGCCACGGCCTCGGTCTTGACCGAGCCGAACAGACGGCCCTCGGCGCCGGCCTTGACGGCCAGCTTCACCTTGTTGGACTCGAGTGCGTCCTTCAGCGCCACGGCCTCTTCGTGGTCGTGGATCGCGCGGGATTCGCGGGCGGCGCGGATGGACGCCACCTGCTTCTCGCCACCGCGGGTCCAGGCCACAGCGAAGCCCTGGGGGATGAGGTAGTTACGGGCGAACCCGTTCTTGACCTCGACAACGTCACCGGCGCTACCGAGCCCGGCGACCTCATTCGTGAGAATCAGCTTTGCCATCGGGTGCTCCTTAGCGGCCAGCGCCGGCGTAGGGCAGGAGCGCCATTTCGCGCGCGTTCTTGATCGCCTTGGCGATCAGACGCTGCTCCTGCACCGAGACACCGGTGATACGACGGGCGCGGATCTTGCCACGCTCCGAGATGAACTTGCGAAGTGTCGCGACGTCCTTGTAGTCGATGAGACCGACACGGATCGCCTTCGCGGGGGCCGCGTTCTTCGCGCCCTTCCGCGGCTTCCGGCGATCGCCGGTTGCCTTTCCAGCCATGGGTGTTCCTTACGTGTGGTGCCCAGAGGCCTCAAGCTGAGGCATCCGGAATCTGGTTCTGAGTTCAGAAAGGGGTGTCGTCGCCGTAGGCGCCCGGAGCCGCCCATGCGTCGCCACCGCCGGCGTTCGCGCCGCCCGTGCTCGCCGACCCGGGGGTCGACCACGGAGCGTCCGCGACCTGCGGCTGACCGCCGCGCGACTGGCCACCGCCGCCTGCGGCACGCGTGACCTGTGCGGTCGCGTAACGCAGCGAGGGGCCGATCTCGTCGATCTCGAGCTCGAGGGAGGTGCGCTTCTCGCCCTCCTTCGTCTCGTAGGAGCGCTGCTTGAGGCGACCGGTCGCGATGACGCGGGAGCCCTTCGTCAGCGAGCCTGCGACGTGCTCGGCGAACTCGCGCCACACGACTCGCGCGGAGGAACAGCGCTTCGCCGTCCTTCCACTCGTTGGTGGCGCGGTCGAGGGTGCGCGGCGTCGACGCGATCGTGAAGTTCGCGACGGGGAGGCCGTTCTGCGTGTAGCGCAGCTCGGGATCAGCCGTGAGGTTGCCCACGACGGTGATGATCGTCTCGCCGGCCATCGTCGTTACGCGTCCTGCTTGACGGGCTTCGCGGGACGGGCGGCCTTGCGGGCAGCCTTCTCGTCGGCACGCTGCTTCTCGGACGCGATCATGGCGATCGCCTCTTCTGCGCGCAGAACCTTGGTGCGCATGATCTGCTCATTCAGGTTGAGCTGACGGTCCAGCTCCTGCGTGGTGGCGCTGGTGGCCGTGAAGTTGACGACGGCGTAGATGCCCTCGGTCTTCTTCTGGATCTCGTAAGCAAGACGGCGCTTGCCCCAGATGTCGACGTTCTCAATCGTGCCGCCATCGTTGGTGATGACCTTGAGGAACTTGTCGAGGTTCGGGGCGACCATGCGCTCGTCGATCTCGGGGCTCAGGATGACCATGAGTTCGTACTGGTGCGTCACTAACCCACCTCCTTCGGACTTGAACGGCTGTCGGGCATTTCCCGGCAGCAGGAGGGTGTGTGCACGTCGTCCGGCTTCTCGCGCACAGGGGCGCATGCGGACAACCCTCCAATGGTACCGGATGCCCGGTCAGCAGACGAATCCTCCTCGGAGCGGTCGCACTGCGCCTCCGCGCTGTGCACAACGTCGGCAATATGATCGAGCGCACCGCTGGAGGACGGTGTCGCGGCGGAAACCACCCGGAATGCCGACTTTGTGCACCTCGGCTGCGACGTCGGCGCCGGTAGCGTGGATGCATGACGTCGCAGGGGATGCCGCAGCCGGCCCCGCGCGCATACCCGTTCGACGCGCGACCGCTCGTCGAGCCGGTCGATCCCGCCGCCGCTCGCGCGTTCGCGCAGCACCTGCGTCAGAGTGGACGGGCGCCCTCGGCCTTCCCGGGATCGTCGGCCGTCAGCATCGTCCTCCTCGTCGTGTTCGCGGTCGTGTTCGGCAGCGTGGCCATCGCGATCATCACCACGCTCGTAGGCCTCTTCGCGGCGATGGGCGACGGCGGCTTCGCGGGCTTCCTGTTCAGCCTGCTGCCGTTTCTGCTCCTCGCCGCCATCGTCACTGTTGTCGTCGTCTCCTTCGTGTCGTCCAGACGGTCGGCGGCCCTGCGCCTGTTCCGGCTGGACCGCTTCGCCCGCGCAAATCACATGACCTACGTGCCGCGGGTCGACGCCCCGGGCCTGCCGGGCATGATCTTCAGCCTCGGCGGTGCGCGGCACGCGACCGACCTCGTGCGCGGCGATCGCCCCCGCTTCGTCGAGTTCGCGAACTACCGCTACACGACGGGGTCGGGCAAGAACCGCACGACCCACGCGTGGGGGTACGTGGCCGTGAAGCTCGACGTGCCGCTGCCGCACATCGTGCTCGACGCCGTCGGCAACAACGGCCTCTTCGGCTCCAACCTGCCGGCGACCTTCGACAAGGATCAGCGGCTCAGCCTCGAGGGCGACTTCGACCGCTTCTTCTCGCTCTACTGCCCCGAAGGCTACGAGGCCGACGCCCTGTACCTGTTCACGCCCGACATCATGGCGCGCTTCATCGACAACGCCGCGGCGCTCGACGTCGAGATCGTCGACGACTGGCTCTTCCTGTACGCCAAGCGCGACTTCTCGACGCTCGACCCCGCGATGTGGGCGTGGCTGTTCTCGGTGGTCGGGGCACTCCTCGACAAGTTCGCCCAGTGGGCCCGCTGGCGCGACGACCGCCTGCGGGCGCACGCGGCGAGGACGGATGCCGCGTCCTACGCGGTGCCCGCTGGCCCGATCCCGGGCGCGGCCTCGGCAGTCCCGTTCGCCGCTCCGCTTCAGTCCCTGCGTCCGCCGCCGGGCGTGGCCCCTCAGGGCAGGCGGCTCCAGCGCGGCGTGCCGTGGGTGTCGATCATCGTCGTCGGGGTCGTCGCGGTCTACTGGCTGGTATCGCAGACGGGCGTGCTGGCGCTGTTCTTCCGATGATCAGCGAGCGTCGGCCCGCGCCGACAGGTTGTGCGAGGCCCACTCCCCGAGCTGGTCGAGGATCGGCAAGAGCCGCTCTCCACTGTCGGTGAGGCAGTAGGCAACGGTCACCGGCGGTCCGGCCGCCACCGTCCGCAGCACGAGCCCCGTCTCGGCCAGTTCGGCGAGCCGGTCTGACAGGACGGCGTCGCTGATTCCGGGGACGGCCCGTCGCAGACCGACGAACGTCGAGGCGCCGCTGCCCAGACCGGAGACGATCATGCCGTTCCAGCGCTTGCCGAGCACAGAGAACGCGAGAGTCACGGCCGCGTCGCAGCGGCTGTGCTCGTGTTCGATCTCGGCCATCCCCCCATCGTACGCGTGCTACAGTCTCCGGAGCCACTCTGTTTTGCATAGCGGCTCTCATTTCACGATCGGAGAATCATGTCGCTGTTCCGTCTCGATGCCAGCATCCTTCCCACCACCTCGGCGAGCCGATCGCTCGCCGATCTCGTCGAGGCGGAATGGCTGGCCGCGCACCCCGAGTCCGGAGTCGTCCGACGCGACCTCTCCGTCGAGCCGATCCCCGCGACCGCGTGGCCGGATGCCGTGACCGGCGGCTTCGCACCCGAGTCGGACCGTACCGAACGCCAGCGGAACGCTCGCGCCCTCGCGACGACGCTGGCCGATGAGCTCATCGATGCCGAAGCCCTGCTGCTCGCGGTGCCCCTCTACAACTACGGGGTGTCGCAGCACTTCAAGACCTGGTTCGACCTCGCCTACACCGACCCCCGGATCGACCCGCAGGGCACGGCCCTTCGCGGCAAGCCCGCCACGCTCGTGACGGTGCTCGGCGGCAACTACGCTCCCGGGTCACCGAAGGAGGGCTGGGACCACTCCACCGCCTGGCTCCGCCGCGTACTCGAGGACGTCTGGGGGCTCGACCTGCGCGTCGTCGAGCGCCCGTTCACGCTGGTCGGCGTGAACCCCGCACTGGATGCGTTCACCGAGGTGGCCGCAGAGCTCAAGCAGACCGCCGAGACGCACGCCGTCCGGTCGGGCCGAGAGATCGCCCAGCTCGCGGCATCCGCTCACTGAGACGCGGTCAGGGGCGGGTGGACCACCAGTCCCGCAGACGCCGCTCGGCCTCGTCGGGGCCGAGGATGCCCTCGTCGAGCCGCAGGTCCAGCAGGAACCGGTAGGCCTCTCCGACCTCGCGCCCGGGGCCGATGCCGAGGATCTCCTGGATGCGGTTGCCGTCGACCTCGGGCCGCATCGCGGCGAGCTCCTCCTGCGCCGACAGCTCCGCGATGCGGCGCTCGATGTCGTCGTATGCGCGGGCGAGCCGGCCCGCCTTCCTGGCGTTGCGGGTGGTGACGTCGGCGCGCGTGAGGATGTGCAGGCGATCGAGTTCGGCTCCGGCATCCCGCACGTACCGACGCACCGCCGCGTCGGTCCAGGCTCCCTCGGAGTATCCGAAGAACCTCAGGTGCAGCTCGACCAGCCGTGTGACGACGTTCATCGTGTCCGAGTCGAACCGCAGCGCCTGCAGGCGCTTGCGGGCCATGCGCGCACCCTTGATGTCGTGGTGGTAGAACGTGACGCCGCCGCCGGGCTCGAGCTTGCGTGTCGCGGGCTTGCCGATGTCGTGCAGCAGCGCGGCGAGCCGCAGAGCGACGTCGGGAGCGGCATCCGGATTGCGGGTCTTCTCCAGCTCGATCGTCTGGCGCAGCACGGTGAGCGAGTGCTCGTACACATCCTTGTGGTGGTGGTGCTCGTCGACCTCGAGCTTGAGTGCCGGGACCTCGGGAAGGAAGCCGTCGATCAGCCCGGTCTCGACGAGGAGACGGATGCCGCGCACCGGGTCGTCGGTCTGCAGCAGGCGCACGAGCTCGCCCTGGATGCGCTCCGGGCTGACGATGGACAGGGTCGCCCGCAGCTGCTCCATGGCCGCGACCGTGTCGGGGTCGACGGTGAAGTCGAGCTGCGAAGAGAAGCGGGCGGCACGCAGCATGCGGAGCGGATCGTCGCCGAAGCTGACGTCGGCGGCAGCGGGTGTGCGCAGCCGTCGGGCCACCAGGTCCTCGACGCCGCCGGTCGGGTCGACCAGCGTCCGCGCCGGCACGCGCAGAGCCATCGAGTTGACGGTGAAGTCGCGGCGCACCAGGTCGCCCTCGAGGGTGTCGCCGAATTCCACGGTGGGCTTGCGGGTCACGCCGTCATAGCTGTCGGCGCGGTAGGTGGTGATCTCGACCTGCTCGCCCTGCACCTTGGCGCCGATCGTGCCGAAGGCGCGTCCGATGTCCCACTGCGCGGTGCTGATCGGCTTGACGATCCGCAGGATGTCGTCAGGCCGGGCGTCGGTGGTGAAGTCCAGGTCGTGCACCGCGCGGCCGAGCAGCGCATCGCGCACCGGGCCGCCGACGATCGCCAGGTCGTGCCCGGCATCGGCGAAGGCGCGACCGAGCGCGGCGACCACCGGGGACTCGGCGAGGTCACCGAGGCGTGCGACACCCTCGGCCATGTTGAGCATGCTCCGAGCCTACCGAGGGGGGAGCGTGAGGAATCCGGTGAACACGAGCTCACGTGTGCGCGGGAGGAGGTCGGCGCGCAGGGCCGCGGCATCCACTCCCATCAGCTCGGCGATCGCGTCGACCAGCACGCCGACGGGGAGGTCCCCGTCGCATGCGCCGACGAGGGCCGCAAGACCGGGGTCGACCCCGAGGGAGCGTCCGAAGCCCGTGCCCTGACGCAGCTCGATGATCGTGGGGTCCTCCTGCCCGGGCAGGTGATGCCGGGCCTCGGTCACGTCGGGGGCGACGGTGAGCATCGTCGCGGCGAGCGCGTCGTCGTCGAGGCCGGTCAGCCGGTCGTGCGCGTCGAGCGACGCCGCGAGATGCGCGCCCAGCCCGTCGCCCGGCAGCGACTGATGCAGGCGCTCGTAGCGCGCGAGGGTGGGCGCTCCGGCAACCGGACGGCGCAGCAGCAGGTACCCGAAGCCGACCTCGGTGACCTCGCGTGCGGCGAAATCGTCCAGCCACGCGTCGATGAGTCCCCTGAAGCCCTGCGAGCCGGCGAGCGTCCCGCCGTCGCGGACCCACAGCTCGGCGTACTCGAGCGGGTCGAGACTCTCCCGCTCCACGACCCAGGCGTCGAGCGGCACCGGCGAGCTGTCGACCCAGGCGCGCACCCGGTCGATCCCGGCCTGACCCGCCCTCGTCTCCCAGTTGCCGAGCAGCTGCGCGATGCCGCCCGGCTCGAGGTGCTCGCCGACGCCGCGGACGAACGCGGCCACGACGTCGTCGCCCTCCATCCCGCCGTCGCGGTACTCATAGGCGGGAACGCCGTCGCGGCGCGGCGTGATCACGAACGGCGGATTCGACACGATCCGGTCGAATCGCTCGCCCGCCACGGGCTCGAACAGGCTGCCGAGGCGCGTCTCGATTGCGTCGACGCCGTTGAGCAGCGCGTTCAGCCGGGTGAACCAGAGCGCGCGCTGCGAGATGTCGGTGGCGACGACCGTGTCGACCGCGCGACGGGCACGCAGGGCCTGGATGCCGCACCCGGCGCCGATGTCGAGCCCTCGCCGCGCGGGCGTGGGCAGCTGCAGCGCGGCCAGCGTGAGTGATGCGCCGCCGACGCCGAGCACGTGGTCCTCCGCCAGCGGACCACCGAGCGCGGCCTCATCGAGGTCGCTCGCGATCCACCACCGGCCGGCGCCCGACTCATCGGCGTACGACTGCGGGCGCACGAGGGCGAGCGGCCGCACTTCGCCGTCGACGAGCTCGCCGAGCCCCAAGCGCACGAGGCCGTCGGCGCCCGTCCGCGAGAGCGCCCCGGAGACGGATGCCGCGGACTGCGGCATCCCCAGCACGAGAAGGCGGCCGAGAACGGCGAGCGCGTCGTCACGCCCGGCGACCCCGCGCTCGGCGGGTGCGCGCAGGCCGCGGGCGATCCCGTCGTCGGCGGCGGCGCCCCACGCATCGCGCAGCGCTTCGGCGGTGAACCCGGCGTCGTGCAGGTCGGCGGCCAGGTGTCGGCACAGGAGCGGATCGGGTTCGGGGAGCACGCGTCCATTCAACCCTGATGGCGCGTACGGCGGGTGCTCGGAAACCTCGGAGGGCCGGACCGTAGAATCGCACCGATCGTGCGGTCCGGACATCGCACAGGAGCAACCCACCCAGCATGACCGTGACCCCGTCGAGATGGCCTGCCCGCCGCCGCGCCCCCCGCGCCGCCGCGGTCGCTGTGGCGACTCTCGCCGTCGCCCTGACGCTCCTGACGCCCGCTACGGCCCTGGGCGCGGCCGCGCCGTCCCCGGCGCCCACACCGTCACCGACGCCGCCGATCACCCCCGGTACGACCGCCTTCACGCTGTCGCCCATCTCGGACGGGATCGTGCGAGCGGGCGAGCCCCTGACGGTGTCGCTGACACTGCAGAACGAGACGGATGCCGCGACCCCGCCCCTCACGGCGACGATCTCCCTCGGCCGCACCGAGCTGCCCGACCGCGCCGCACTCACGGCGTGGCTCGCCGGCGACACCGAGCGGGTGACGACCCAGCCCGTGGCGACAGCGCCGATCGAGTCCGTGGCCCCCGGCGGACAGGCGGTGACGCCCGCCCGCGTCGACCCCGCCGACCCCGCCCTCGCCGGGCTCGAGCCGGGCGTGTACCCGCTGATCGCGACTTACGAATCGGCCACGGGTCCGGTGACCTCGACGAGCGCGATGGTCGTTCCGCCCGCCGACGACGACGAGGTGGGGGTCGGCGTGGTGGTGCCGATCACCGCTCAGCCTCTCGCCGAGGGACTGCTGACTCCTGAGCAGCTCATCGAGCTGACGGCGACGGGCGGCATGCTCACCTCGCAGCTCGACGGCGTCGAGGGAACGAGCGCCATCCTCGCCATCGACCCGGCCGTTCCGGCATCGATCCGCGTCCTCGGCCGCAGCGCGCCCGAGTCGGCGCTGACCTGGCTCGCCCGCCTGGAGACCCTCGGCAACTCCCGCTTCGCCCTGCAGTTCGGCGACGCCGACGTCGCGGTGCAGATCGAAGCGGGGCTCGACCGGCCCCTCGCGCCGCCGTCGCTGCTCGCCTCCATGGATCCGGCCGAGTTCGTCCCCGAGCCCGCCGCGACACCGTCTCCGACTCCCGAGCCCGGCGTCGATCCCGCCGCACCCGTCATGCCCGAGCGCGGGGAGCTCCTCGACATCGGACCGGCCACCCGCGGGGCGGTGTTCTGGCCCGCTGCCGGAACCGCCGACGCCGGGGTCGTCGCCACCCTCGGAGCCGTCACCTCGGACGGCCAGAGCTCGCTGACTCTCGTGCCCTCGACCCAGACCGGTCTCGGCGCGACGGGCAACACCGTGCCCGCCCATGCGCGAGCCGGCGAGGCCGAGCTGCTCGTGTACGACGCGGACGTCTCGGACGCCCTCCACCGGGCGTCGGGTCTGGAGGAGACGTCCCTCCGCGGCGCCGCCCTGACCGAGGCGACCGCCTACCTCGCGTTCGCGACGGCCGAGTCCGGCGGCGCCCCCTTGCTGGTCACCCTCGGACGCGACCCGGCGCGCTCCCGGGTGGCGCTGGGAACGACCATCGAGAGCGTGACATCGGCGCCCAATGTCAGCGCATCGACCCTGGGCGCGCTGGCGAACTCGGCGGCCGTGGACGTGGAGGTCGTCGGCGGCGCCGCTGAGCAGGTGCGGGTGGATGCCGCGACCGCCCTCATCGCCGAAGAGACCGAGATCTCGCGCTTCGCGACCATCCTGGACGAGCCGCGCATGCTGACCGGTCCGCAGCGGGCCGAGATCCTTCAGCTGCTCGGCATCGGGTGGATCCCGTCCCCCGAGCCGTGGACCGAAGCGGTCATCGCCCACCGCACGGCTACCCAGGTGACGCTGGACTCGGTTTCGCTGCTGCCCACGAGCACCATCGATCTCTACGGCTCCAATGCCGGGTTGCGCTTCTGGGTGCGCAACGACCTCGAGTACCCGGTGAACCTCGTGCTGTACGTGACCCCCGACGACCTTCGCCTGGACGTGCAGCGCGCCAACCCGGTCATCGCCCAGGTTCAGAGCAACACCCGCGTCGAGGTGCCCGTACAGGCGCGTGTGGGCAACGGCGAGGTGACCCTCGATCTGCAGCTGCGCAGCCGCGCGAGCGTGGCCATCGGCGACCCGGCGTCGGTCGATGTCACCGTGCGCGCCGAATGGGAGACGATCGGGATCGCCGCCCTGGGCGTCGTGGTCGGAGGGCTGCTGCTGCTCGGTGTCATCCGGACCGTGCTGAAGCTTCGCGCCCGGCGTCGGGCCCGGCGTCCCGCGGACGACGCCGCGCCCGACGTGGAGCAGGACTCGTGAGCATCGGTCGCGCGAGCGTGCTCATCGGGGCGGGAACCCTCGCCTCCCGTCTGACGGGCCTCGTGCGCACGATCGTGCTGGTCACGGTGCTGGGATCCGTCGCGAGTCGTGCCGGAGATGCGTTCACCGTCGCGAACCAACTGCCGAACACCATCTACGAGATCATCTCGTACGGCATCCTCACGGCGGTCATCGTGCCGCAGATCGTGCGATCGGCCGCGCACGCCGACGGCGGACGAACGTTCATCTCCAAGCTCTTCACCCTCGGCACCGTCGTCCTCCTGGCGACCGCGCTGATCGCGACACTCTGCGCGCCGCTGCTCGTGGAGCTCTTCGCCCCCACGTTCACGCCCGAGCAGAAGGCGCTCGCGACCACGCTCGCGTACTGGTGCCTGCCGCAGATCTTCTTCTACGGGCTCTACGCGATGGTCGGCGAAGCACTCAACGCACGCAAGGTCTACGGGCCCTTCACGTGGGCGCCGATCGTGAACAACGTCGTCTCCATCATCGGCTTCGTCCTCATCGGCGTCGTCTTCGGCACGAATCTCAGCAGCGTCGCCGACTGGACACCTGACATGATCACCGCCCTGGGCGTCACCGCCACGGGCGGCATCGTCGTGCAGGCCGGCGTGCTGCTGCTCTTCTGGCGGCGCACAGGCCTTCACCTGCGGCCGGACTTCCGCTGGCGCGGTGTCGGCCTCGGCGACATCGGCCGCCTTGCGGGCTGGACTTTCGCCATGGTGATCGTGCGAACCCTCGCCGGGCTGGTGCAGACGCGCGTCATCACAGAGGCCTCTGGCGACGGCGCCTCCGCCTTCGCGATGGCGAACGCGTGGCTCGTCTTCATGCTCCCCTACTCGATCATCGTCATGTCGATCGGCACTCCCTACTTCACCCGCCTGTCCGAGCACGCCCATGAGGGCCGCGACGATGACGTCCGCGCGGACCTGTCCGCCAGCATCCGCATCACCGGTCTGCTCGTCACGATCGCCGCAGCCGCCCTCATCGTGGCGGCCGTCCCCGCGACGCGCGTGTTCGTCAACTTCGCAGATCAGGCGGTCGATGCCGCCCCCGTGCTGGTCGCCTTCCTCGTCGGGCTCATTCCGCTGTCGATCCTCTTCGTCGTCCAGCGCACCTTCTACGCCTACAACGACACGCGCACGCCCTTCGTCTTCACGGTGATCCAGTGCGCGCTCTTCGTCGTGCTGGTGCTCATCGCGCAGGCGACCCTTCCCGTCGAGCAGCTTGCCGCCGGCGTCGCACTCGGTCAGTCGATCTCCACGGCCGTCCAGGTCACGATCGCAGCCGTGCTGCTTCGACGACGGATGCGGCGCCTCGAGGCGCGCTCATGGCTCATCTCCTACGGACGCTTCCTCCTTGCCGCCCTCCCCGCTGCCGGCGCCGGGTGGCTGGTCTACCAGCTGACAGGCGGCGACGACGGATGGACCACCGCCGACAAGCTGCTCGGCGCTCTCGGCACGGCGATCATCTGCGGCGTGGCGTTCGTGGTGTATCTCGGCGTTCTCGCGCTCCTGCGCGCGCCCGAACTGCGCCCGGTGCTCGATCAGCTCCAGCGCTTCCTCCCGGGCGGACGCTGAGCGGCGGCATCCCGCGCACGCGACATCCGCCGCGCCGCAGGAATGCCGCGCGGCTACCATGTGTTGAGGCAGGCGGGGTCATGGGGCCCCAAGACAGAAGGGGGCGCGGTGCGTCACGTCATCATCATCGGTTCGGGGCCCGCGGGCTACACGGCAGCCATCTACGCGGCGCGCGCGAACCTCGAGCCGCTCGTCGTCGCAAGCTCGGTCGAGGCCGGCGGCGACCTGATGACCACCACCGACGTCGAGAACTTCCCCGGTTTCCCCGAGGGCATCCAGGGTCCCGACCTCATGACCAAGATGCAGGAGCAGGCCGAGCGCTTCGGCACCGAGGTGCTGTACGACGATGTCGTCTCGCTCGACGTCGACGGGCCGGTCAAGAAGATCGTCCTGGGCAGCGGTGCTGAGTACGAGACCCGCGCCATCGTGTACGCCACCGGCTCGGCCCACCGCAAGATCGGCATCGAGGGTGAGGAGCGCCTGTCGGGTCGCGGCGTCTCGTACTGCGCCACGTGTGACGGCTTCTTCTTCCGCGAGCGTGTCATCGCGGTCGTCGGCGGTGGCGACTCGGCCATGGAGGAGGCGACGTTCCTGACGAAGTTCGCCTCCAAGGTCTACGTCATCCACCGTCGTGACGAGCTGCGCGCCTCGAAGATCATGCAGGAGCGCGCCTTCGCGAACGAGAAGATCGAGTTCGTCTGGAACAGCGCCGTCGTCGACGTGCTGGGTGAGGACGCCGTCACCGGGGTCGTGCTCGAGAGCACGGTCGACGGCACCCGCAGCGAGCTCGCGCTCGACGGGCTCTTCGTCGCGATCGGCAACGACCCGCGCACGCACCTCGTGCACGGCAAGCTCGACCTGACGCCCGAAGGCACGATCTGGGTCGACGGTCGGTCGTCGCGCACCTCGGTGCCCGGCGTCTTCGCCGCAGGCGACGTCATCGACCCGACCTACCGTCAGGCCGTCACCGCGGCCGGCAGCGGCACGGTCGCCGCCCTGGATGTCGAGCACTTCCTCGCCTCGCTCGGCGAGGCCGGCGCACCCGACGTCGTCGGCGACCCGATCGCCGGACTGGACCCCAGCACCGACCGGCAGCCCGCCGACGCCGCCTGACGACGGCGCCCGGCACAAGACGGCGCTCGGAACAATCCGGTCGCGTCGTGTGTTCGAACAACAGACAGACTTCCCCGATCTAAGGAGATGACATGACCGCCAAGGCGACAACGTCCGCTACGTGGGAGCAGGATGTGCTCCAGGCCGAGGGTCCCGTGCTCGTGGACTTCTGGGCGGAATGGTGCGGCCCCTGCCGCATGGTTTCGCCCGTCCTGGACCAGATCCAGTCCGAGCACCCCGACAAGATCACCATCCTCAAGCTCAACGTCGACGAGAACCCTGATCTGGCCATGAAGTACCAGATCACCTCGATCCCGGCGATGAAGGTCTTCCACAAGGGCGAGGTCGAGACGACGATCATCGGTGCGAAGCCG
This sequence comes from uncultured Actinomycetota bacterium, assembly GCA_963754635.1. Classification (GTDB taxonomy): domain Bacteria; phylum Actinomycetota; class Actinomycetes; order Actinomycetales; family Microbacteriaceae; genus Microbacterium. The sequence continues at coordinate 416,535 of CAVWGM010000004.1, forward strand.
AAGTTCGCGCTCGAGAAGGACCTCGCCGCGTACATCGCCTGACGACTTCCGCACAGAACCCCGTCGATCCGGAATCATTGGATCGGCGGGGTTCTCGCGTACATGCCGGAACCGGCATCCATCTCTTTGTGGAGTTTTCTCGACCAGGATGTCGATACCGGGAGCATTCGTTCGACGTACAGGGTGAAGGGCCGCAGCGGCTCCTCCGGGCCGCAGGCTCGCAACGAGAAGGAGTAGTCAGATGCGTTACATGCTGATCATGCAGGTGGAGCCCGAAGCCGCAGCGCGGGCAGCGGAGGACCTCGACATGGAGCAGGTCATCGCGGCCATGGGCGCCTACAACGAGAGCCTGCAGAAGGCGGGTGTGTTCCTCTCGGCGGAAGGCCTCTCGGACGCCGGTGAGGGATTCCGCGTCGACTTCTCGTCCGTCCCGCCGGTCATCACCGACGGTCCCTATGCCGAAGCGCGCGAGGTCTTCACCGGGTACTGGATCCTCGAGGTCGCCAGCCGCGAAGAGGCTGAGCATTGGGCGAAGCAGTGCCCGCTCGGCCCGGGCGTCGCCCTGGAGGTGCGTCGCGTGAACGAGCTGAGCGACTTCGACATGCCCGACAACGAATGGCTCGGCAAGGAGCAGGAGTGGCGCGCCGCCAACTCCTGATCGGGCGCCCGAGCTCAGTGCGCGTCGACACGCACCGTCGCATCCCAGCGACGGTGCGTGTTGGCTTCGCCCAGAAGGCGCCAGACCGCGGGGGTGAGCTCGGGATACTCCAGCGCGATCTGCCGCAGCACGCGATAGTGGCGGGCCGCATTCGGGCGCGATCCACCGTTGGCCTGGATGTTCTCGGCCCGCAGGGTGAAGACGACCAGTTCGTCGACGCTGGGAAGGTCCTCCATGAACTCCCACGGGTCCTCCCCGCCGCGCAGTCGCTCCGCGATCACCACAGCGAGCTCATCGGACGCCTCGGCACGCAGAAGCTCGAGACTGGCCCGCCGGCGCGGGGTCTGATCTGGTGTCGCCACCTATCCAGGGTACGACGCTCCACCGACGAGGGGCCGCGCTCCGCGCCTACGCTGGGAGCATGACCGAGGCCGATGCGCACGCCCGACGGGCGGTCGAGGCGGTGTGGCGCGCGGAGGCCGCGCGCATCGTGGCGGCACTCACGCGTCAGACGGGTGACTTCACCTGGGCCGAGGATCTGGCGCAGGATGCGCTGCTCGAAGCCCTCGCGAAGTGGCCGGACGGCGGCATCCCCGACAACCCCGGCGCCTGGCTGCTGGCGGTGGCGAAGCGGCGTGCGATCGACGGCTGGCGGCGTCGGGAGCGGCTCGGACTGCGCGAGCCGCTGTTCGTCGCCGACGTGCTCGATGCCGAGCGCGCCGACGCGGTGCCCGAGCTGGGCGATCCTGATCGCATCGACGACGATGTGCTCCGGCTGGTCTTCGTCGCCTGTCACCCCGTGCTCGCACCGCAGGCGCGTCTCGCCCTCACCCTGCGGACCGTAGCCGGCTTGACGACCGAGCAGATCGCCCGCGTGCTGCTGATGACCGTGCCGACCGTTCAGCAGCGGATCGTGCGCGCCAAACGGGCGCTCGCCGATGCCGGCGTCCCGTTCGAGGTTCCCGACCGATCCCAGCGGCCGGCGCGGCTGGCGAGCGTGCTGCAGGTGATCTACCTGCTCTTCACCGAGGGGTACGCGGCGGCGGCCGGCGATCGCCCCGTACGCCCCGAGGTCGCCCGTGAGGCCGTGCGCCTGGCTCGTCAGCTGCGCGCTCTCATGCCCGGCGAGCCCGAGGTCGACTCCCTCATCGCGCTGATGGAATTCCAGTCCTCTCGGTTCGCTGCCCGGGTCGACGAGGCAGGGCTCCCCCTCACCCTCGCCGAGCAGGACCGGGCGCGATGGGATCAGTCGTCGATCGCCCGCGGCAGCGAGGCGCTGCGAAGAGCCGATGCCGCAGGTCGCGGTCTCGGGTACTACGGACTCCAGGCGGCGATCGCTGAGTGCCATGCGGTCGCGCCGACCTTCGACGCCACCGACTGGGAGCGGATCGTCCGGCTTTACGACGCCCTGGCCGCACTGGCCCCCTCGGCTGTCGTGCGGCTCAATCGTGCGGTCGGGGTGTCGATGACGAGCGGTCCGGAGGAGGCACTGCGCACCGTCGACGAACTCGCTGAGGAGCTCGACGGATTCCGGCCGCTGCACGCGGTGCGCGCCGAGCTGCTCGAGCGTCTGGGGCAGACGGATGCCGCGGCCGCCGCGTTCGAGCGTGCCGCCGAACTCGCCGGAAACGACGCCGAGACAGCGGTGCTGCTCCGCCGTGCCGCCGAACTCGCCGATCGCGGTTCTGTTACCGCGGGCGGCGATCAGGCGGACGCGTAGCCGGCCTCGCCGATCTCGTCCAGGATCCGGTTGAGGTCCTGGATGCTCGCGAAATCGATGCTGATCTGGCCTTTACGAGCCGTCAGAGAGATCCGGACCCTTGTGTTGAGGCGATCACCGAGCCGATCCGCCACTTCGTCCAGGTGGGCGCGACGAGCGCCCGCCTGCGGCTTGGGCGGACGAGCGAGCCCCGCACCCGGAATCTTTGTGGCGGCCTCTGCGGCGCGCACCGAGAGATCCTCGTTGACGATCTTGTCCGCGAGGCGCTGCATCGCTTCGGGGGTGTCGAGAGCGAGGATCGCACGAGCGTGCCCGGCGCTGAGCACCCCTGCGGCCACGCGCTGCTGCACCGGCATGGGCAGCTTCAGCAGACGGATGGTGTTGCTGATCTGCGGGCGCGAGCGGCCGATGCGGCTGGCGAGCTCTTCCTGGGTGATGCCGAAGTCCTCGAGCAGCTGCTGATAGGCGGACGCCTCTTCCAGCGGGTTCAGCTCGGAGCGGTGAAGGTTCTCGAGCAGCGCGTCGCGCAACAGGTGCTCGTCGGCCGTCTCGCGGATGACGGCGGGGATGGATGTCAGGCCGGCCTCGCGGGCGGCGCGGGTGCGCCGCTCCCCCATGATGAGCTCGTACTCGCCCTGCTCGTTCGCGCGCACGACCACCGGCTGAAGCACGCCGAATTCACGGACGCTGTGCACCAGCTCGGCGAGGTCCTCGGAGTCGAAGTGCGTGCGCGGCTGCCGGGGGTTGGGCACGATCGAGTGGGGATCGATGTGTGCGAGCCGCGCGCCGGGAACAGCGAGAAGCTCCTCCGACGTGGCCCCCTCGGCGGCGCCGTTCGTGGACTGATCCTCGGACGTGTCTTCCGCCGCGACCGACCGGGGGAAGAAGACGTCAGACGGACGATCTTCAGCCGGCTCGGCGGTGGGGATCAGGGCCCCGATCCCACGTCCCAGGCCTGTGCGCTTGGCCATCAGGATTCCTCTCCGCTGTTGTTCTCGTCGGCTCGTACGGCCGACTGGCCATCGCGCCGAATGATCTCGACGGCTGCCTCGCGGTACGCGACCGCGCCGGCGGACTGCCCATCGTATGCGATGACGGTCTGACCGAAGCTCGGCGCCTCGGATACGCGCACTGACCGCGGTATGACCGAGTCGAGCACCTCACCGGCGAAGTGCTCGCGCACCTCTTCGGCGACCTGCTGCGCGAGGCGGGTGCGCCCGTCGTACATGGTGAGCAGGATGGTCGACAGGTGGAGCGCCGGATTCAGATGCTTCTGGATCATACGCACCGTGCCGAGCAGTTGGCTCAGACCCTCGAGGGCGTAGTACTCGCACTGAATCGGGATGAGCAACTCGTTCGCGGCGGTGAAGGCGTTGATCGTGAGCAGCCCGAGCGAGGGTGGGCAGTCGATGATGACGAAATCGATCCGCTCCTCGACGGTCGCCAGGTACTCGTCGAGCGCAGTGCGCAGGCGGTGCTCGCGAGCGACCTGCGAGACGAGCTCGATCTCAGCTCCGGCCAGGTGGATGGTACTCGGGGCGCACAGCAGATTCGGTGACTCCGGGCTCGTCTGCACGATGTCCGCGAGCGGGAACTCGTCGATGAGCACGTCGTAGACGCTCGGGATGTCGGCTGTGTGAGGCACGCCCAGCGCGGTCGAGGCGTTTCCCTGTGGGTCGAGGTCGATCACCAGCACGCGCGCGCCGACCGACGCCATCGCGGCGGCGATGTTCACGGCGGTGGTGGTCTTGCCCACGCCGCCCTTCTGGTTCGAGACCGTGAGAACGCGCGTTCGGCCGGACATCTTCACGTCGGCGCTCTCGAGCACACGGCGCCGGGCGGAAAGGTCGGCGAGTTCGCGAGCGAGAGGAGTGTCGTCGAACGAGAAGGATGCTGTGGCCTCCGCCTCGTCGGGCTGTTTCACGTGAAACACTCTCCCTTTCGCGAGCGAACAACAACGCCTCCCACTCTAGCCCGCCGTGATGGTCACGCCGTGCGCGAGGGCGGCTCTCACAGTCTCGACACTGAGGTGTTTCACGTGAAACACCTCAGTTGTGCCTGACTTCCCATCGCGTGCCTCGCGACGCCAGTCACGCTCCTATGGATCACCCGTCTCCGGTCTCCGAGCGGAGGCCGACGGCATCCTGGAGGCAGACCCGAAGACCCTGGGGCCCCTCGCCGGCACCGGCTCGCGCACAGCCGTCACGGCAGCGGGGACGATATCGAAACCTCCACGCATCGCAGGTCGATGTCACCTCACTGTCCGAGTGACAGACCGTCGCCGCCCATGATTGCCGGCTCGCCCGAGCTCATGCGCGCGACCTCATGCGCGCGAACTCGTGCGCGCGTGCACCCGACGTGTCGCACCGTTGCATCACGGGTGCACGTCGCATCCCCTGCCTCGTTCCGCGACAGTCCAGCAATCGAACCAGCCAGGAACTCGATGCGAATGTTCCACGTGAAACGACGGGCGCGTGGGCTCACCTCGCGCAGCAGCACCGGTTGGATCACGTGACCAGCCGGGCCGTAGTGCCGTGCACTGCGCTGCGGTGCGGCGCTCGTAGAAATTTGCTGCCGGGATCCCTGGATGGGAGACCGGAGATGGCTTGAGCAGTTGAGCGCGTGCCGCGTGTCTGCGCGGCGAGCATCGCGCACCGGGCATTCGCGTTCGTGGTTGTTTCACGCACCCAGGGGACGTTCCCGACGCGGATTGGACGGAACCCACTTCGTGCCGGCTGAGGTCCCGGCGAGCCATCGGTCGACACGGGTCGATTCCCTGGAGCCGGATGTCCTCCCCCCACCCGGCCATTGACCCGAATACATCTGCGCGCGAAGGCACAGGACACACGCGCGCGCCAACACGAGCGAGCCATGCGGGTGCGTTTCACGTGAAACAACGCGCGTGGGCACCGCCAGACGCCGGTGTGGACATCGCAGAGGAGGCGCTCATCCGGGCCGTCGTCCCGGTAGGCCTGCGGCGCCAGCGGGGTCGGGTCGACTCCATCCGGCAGTCGCGGGCGCCGCCTGAGGTTGACTGGGATCTCGATCGCCACGTGGAACGCTCGACGTGCGTGGCTGAGCACATACTCTCCCGCGCCTGCAGCTGCGACTCTCGATAGTGGTGTCACTCAATAAGACCGCACCACAATTCTTCATCCCCGCGGCGTTCGGACGCCGCGTCGTGCTGACGGTCAAGCGACCGTGCATCCTGCGCAGCGATCGGTCCCGAGCGGGCTGTGCGACCTCCGTTGCCTCACCTCATGCAGGGTTTCACGTGAAACGCCGATGAGTTGGTCAGGGCTCGAGGGGACGTCAGCGAACGGTGGCGCGCACGACGCGGGACGGCTCGTCGAGAACTCCGTCTCCAACGACCTCGAGCCGTGCATGCGTCACCCGGTACTTGCGAAGCTGCTTCTGCGCCGCCTCGATCTCATCGGCGCCACTGGCACCCTTGAGAAGAATCAACTCCCCGCCGTCACGCACCAGCGGAGCCGTGAGGGGGACCAGGGTGCGAAGGGCGCTGACGGCCCGCGCGGTCACGGCGTCGAGCACCGGACCGCGCTTCCAATCCTCCGCGCGGGCGCGGACGACCTCGACGTTGTCGAGGCCCAGCTCACTCGCCTGCTCTGTGAGCCAGACCACCCTGCGCTCCATCGGCTCGATCAGGACCCATTCGATGTCCGGTCGTGCGATCGCCAGCACGATTCCCGGGAGGCCCGCGCCGGATCCGACATCGCCTACCCGACCCGGCGAGAACAATGGCGCGATGACTGCACTGTTCAGGATGTGTCGGCTCCACAGGCGCGGCGGCTCGAGTGGACCGATGAGTCCTCGTTCCTCGCCGTGCTCACCCAGGGCCGCGGTGAATCGGCGCGCCAGATCGATCCGGTCGCCAAAGAGAACGGCAGCCGCGGCTGGTTCCTGCTCGATTTCAGTCATCGATGTTTCACGTGAAACGCAGCGTCAGCCGCGCTTGATCACCGTGTGACGGTCGGCGCCCTCGCCGTAAGACTCTGACACGAAGCCGCGGTCCGAGACGATGTCATGCACAAGCTTGCGCTCGTAGCTCGACATCGCCGGCAGAGATGCCTGCGTCGCGCCATCCTTCAGGCGATCGATCGCGCGATCGACAAGAGTCGCCAGCTGGCGCTGACGTGTGTCGCGGGACCCGCCGACATCCAGGATGAGGCGGGAGAAGCGGCCTGTACGCGTCTGCACCGCGATGCGGGTCAATTCCTGCAGAGCCTGAACGGTGTCGGGCTCGGCGATCAACGCGACAGAGCCGCCCTCCGGGGCCTCCACCGACACATAGGCGCGACCGCCGCGCACATCGAGGTCGAGATCGCCGTCGATGTCAGCGATGTCCAGCAGACCCTCGAGGAAGTCGGCGGCAACGTCCCCTTCCTGCTCGAGCTGTGCTGCGGTGGCCGGCTCGCGGTCTGCGGGCATGGAGTCGACGGGGGCGTACTCGGGAGTGCTGGTCATGATGTCCTCAAACTCAAAGGGAAGAGCAGTACGGTGCGCGGGTGGTCAGGCCGTGGGGACGGTGGGATCATCCGGCGCGCCACTGGGGTTCGTCTTCTGACCCGGCTGCTTCTGACCCTGTTTCTTGGCGCGCTGCTTGCCGACCGGCTGCTGACGCTTGGGCGCCGCGGCGCGGTTGCGCTCGGCCTCTTCGTAGAGCCGCTGCTGCTCAGCGAGGTACTTTTCCATCGGCACGACCTTGCCCGATGCGTCGATCGCCTTGCCCTTGCGAGCGAGACGCTCCTCGCGGGCCTTGGCCGCATCAGAGCCAGGCGTCGGCATCTCGCGGATCACGAGGAACTGCTGGCCCATCGTCCAGAGGTTCGACACGAACCAGTAGATCACGACGCCGAGCGGGAAGAAGACGCCCGAGAAGACGAAGGCGAACGGCAGAACCCAGAGCATGATCTTCTGCATCTGGTAGGCCTGGCCGGTCTTGGCCTCGGGGGAGAGGTTCTTGGAGATGATCTGGAGCTGCGTGAAGAACTGCGATGCGATCATCAGCACGACGAGTGTCGCCAGAATGGCGATGGCCGCCGTGTTTCCGGTGTTGACAGCGTCGATGAGCGTCTCGTGCAGGGATGCGACACCGAACAGCTTCGCGTTGTAGAACTCAGCGGTGAGCTCCGCGCTGAGAAGTCCGACACCGCCGATTCCGAGGGTGTAGTGCTTGGTGACGTCGTTGAGCACGCTGAACAGAGCGAAGAAGATCGGCATCTGAACCAGCAGTGGAAGGCAGCTCGACACCGGAGTCGTGCCGTGCTTCTTGTACAGCGCCATCGTCTCGCGGCTCATGGCCTCACGAGAGAGCTGATCACGCTTGCCCTTGTACTTCTCCTGAACTTTTCGCAGTTCAGGGGCGATTTCCATCATCTTTCGCTGGCTCTTGATCTGCTTCACGAAGAGCGGGATGAGCGCGGAACGGACCACGATGACGAGGCCGACGATCGACAGCACCCAGGTGATGCCGTCGGCCGGGGGAAGACCGATTGCGGTGAAGAACCAGTGCCAGGCGACGAGAACCGCCTCGACCGCCCACTTCAGGGGCCACAGGATGATCCCGATCAGATCGAAGCCGCCGGCGGCGGCTTCGGGGGCGGGGGTGGAGGCCAGCAAGAGATCCATGCGGAGGATCAGTCCTTTCCGGTGGGAGCAGGCACGACGAAACCACGGATGGTCAGTGCGTGCCGGAAGTTCGCGTGCGCAGGGACGTCGTCGACGCCGCCGATCGCCCAGGGATGACAGCGGCCGAGACGGGCCGCTGTCAGAGCGGCGCCCTTCAGCGCGCCGTGCTGCTGCACCGCGCCCACGGCGTAGGCAGAGCACGAGGGATAGTACTTGCAGACATCGCCGTAGGTGTGCGAGATCGTGGCCCGGTAAGCGTGCAGCAGTGCGAGCACGGTATTCCGCGGCAGCAGCGGCGCAGCCTGCAGAACACCGGATGCCTCGAACCTGGCATCGCCGATCGCGTAGGACGGCAGAACGCTCATGTCATCCTCCGTGCCAGGCATCGAGCGACCTCGTCGCGGAGTTCGCCGAAGGGAACCGTCGCAGCGCTGGGCAAAGCCCGGATGACGACATCCATCCCGGGCCGGAGGGTCGGCAGAGACTCGGCCGAGACCGCCTTGAGGCGACGGCGAATGGTGTTGCGGACGACAGCTCCGCCCACTTGCCGGCTGACGATGAAGCCGAATCGTGGGGGAGCGTCAGAATCCGCAGCGGGGTTGACGTACGTCACGGTGTGCGAACCGGCGCACCGACGACCCCGGCGGACGACGGCCTTGTACTCCGCACCGCGGGTGAGTCGGTTCGGCCGCGCCAGCACCGCTAGGGGGTCAGGCCGAGAGCTCGGTGCGGCCCTTGCCGCGACGAGCCGAGAGGATGGCACGGCCGGCACGGGTGTGCATGCGGGCACGGAAGCCGTGCTTCTTGGCGCGACGGCGGTTGTTGGGCTGGAAAGTGCGCTTGCTCATGAGGATCGCTTCCGGATCAGGTGTCACCGGGAATCTGAGACCGGAGACGCTACGTACAAAGGGACTGCCGAGTGGGCATAAGTCAACCGATTTAGGGTACGCCGAGCCGCCTGAGAACTCAAACTGAGCGGGACCGACCGGCATTATGCCCCCGGTGGGCGAGGCGACGGGAACGACACACCGAGTCGATCCACAGGGGGTTTGCTCCACGGTCGCCCGGGAACTAGCGTAGCTCCGGCAGAGTTATCCACAGGCATCCGCGTGAGTGTTCCGCGGTTCCCGTGGAATCATCAACACCCCGGAGGGGCCATGTCACCGCACGAGATTCCAGATGTTCCGGTCTGGACGGCGGTGCTCGACGAACTCTCGGGCGATGAGCGGATCACCCCGCAGCTGCACGGCTTCCTGAGCTTGGCGGTACCCCAGGGTGTGATGGGCGGCACGCTGTATCTGGACGTACCCAACGATCTGACCGCTGCGCAGTTCACCAAGCGCATGCGCACGCCGATCATGGAGGCGCTGACGAGGGTCGGCGGCTCCGAGGATTCGCCGGTGACGACCTTCCGTGTGGTGGTCAATCCCGAACTGGCCGACGCACACATGACGGCTCCGCTTCCGGTGCAGGCCCCGAACACCGCTTCTCCCACGGTCGTCGCACGCCCCCCGATGGAGGAACCCGGGGAGGCGGCATCCGCTTCATCGCGCAGCGATACCCGACTGAACCCCAAGTACACGTTCGACAACTTCGTCATCGGACAGTCCAACCGCTTCGCCCATGCCGCTGCGGTCGCGGTCGCAGAAGCCCCCGCCAAGGCGTACAACCCGCTGTTCATCTACGGCGATTCCGGTCTGGGCAAGACGCACCTGCTCCACGCCATCGGCGACTATGCCCTCAGCCTCTACACCGGCATTCGCGTGCGTTACGTCTCGAGCGAGGAGTTCACGAACGACTTCATCAACTCGATCGCCAACAACCGCGGCTCGGCATTCCAGGCCCGGTACCGGGACGTGGACATCCTCCTGATCGACGACATCCAGTTCCTGCAGGGGCGCGCAGAGACGCAGGAAGCGTTCTTCCACACGTTCAATACGCTGCACGACCACGACAAGCAGGTCGTGATCACGAGCGACGTCCCGCCGAAGCACCTGACGGGCTTCGAGGACCGCATGCGCAGCCGGTTCGAGTGGGGACTCATCACGGACGTCCAGGCCCCCGACCTCGAGACACGCATCGCGATCCTCCGGAAGAAGGCGCAGAGTGAGCGTCTGCACATTCCGGACGAGGTGCTCGAGTACATCGCCACGGTGGTCTCCTCGAACATCCGCGAGCTCGAGGGTGCACTCATCCGCGTCTCGGCATTCGCGAGCCTCAACCGTTCCACGCTCGACATGTCGCTCGCCCAGACCGTGCTCCGCGACATCGTGGACCAGGACGACGCCAACGTCATCTCGCCGACCGACATCATCACGGCGACCGCGCAGTACTTCAAGCTCACGGTCGACGACCTGTACGGCTCGAGCAGATCCCAGTCCGTCGCCACGGCGCGTCAGATCGCCATGTACCTCTGCCGTGAGCGGACGAGCCTGTCACTGCCCAAGATCGGTCAGCTCTTCGGCAACCGCGACCACACGACGGTGATGTACGCCTACAAGAAGATCAGCGACCTCATGAAGGAACGACGCTCGATCTACAACCAGGTGTCCGAGATCACCACTCAGCTCGGCCGCAACGGCCGCTGAGCACCGCTGCGGTCATATGCCGCAAAAAGTGCTTGACAGTGGTCCCCGAGCGGGCCAGTATTCGCGTTCTTCACAGTGTGGAAAACCTGTGGATAACTTCCGCACCCTGCGGAATCACTGTGCGCCGAGAGCACCAGCCTGTGGATGGATGTGGAAACAGCGTCGTGTCGCACGGGGATCTCCGGAACCTCGTCCTCAGCCCTTCCACAACTCACAACGGTGTGGTTTCCGTGTCTCGCATGGCATCAGCCGAGTTGTCCACAGTTTCCACAGCGGTTAACACCATGACATTAAGACTTTGATGGAGAGCGGATCCGATGACCTTGACGATGGAAAGGTCCGGTGGACGGATGCCGCAGCCATCGGCACTAGCATCGGGAGCACCTGCCACTAGCATGAGAAGCCCCAACCCGCAGTCGAGGGAGCATTCGTGAAGTTCCACGTCAATCGCGATGTGTTCAGCGAGGCCGTGTCATTCGTCGTCAAGCTCCTTCCGCAGCGCAACCCGCAGCCGATCCTCGCCGGCGTGCTGATCGAGGCATCCGAAGCCGGGCTTTCCCTCGCGGCATTCGACTACGAGGCGTCCGCGCGGACGACGATCGATGCGACCGTCGACGAGCCGGGCACGATCCTCGTCCATGGCCGACTGCTGTCCGAGATCGCGAGCCGGCTGCCCAACGCGCCGATTCAGGTCGAGGTCGATGAGGACGGCGGCATCCTGCTGACGTGCGGATCAGCCCGCTTCACCCTGGCGTCCATGCCCGTGCAGGAGTACCCGGCGATCCCCGATGTCTCCGGTGACTCCGGACTCGTGCCGGCCGAGGACTTCGCCACGGCGATCGCACAGGTCGCCTTCGCGGCCTCCCGCGACGACGTGACGCCGGTGCTCACGGGCGTGCAGCTCGAAGTGTCGGGCACCGCCCTCAGCCTCGTCGCCACCGACCGCTACCGCGTCGCACTGCGCGAGATTCCCTGGGACGGCGGCGTCTCGAGCTCGGACGAGCCGACGACAGCCCTGGTCCCTGCGCGCACGCTCACCGAAGTCGGCAAGACCTTCGCGCACGGCGGCGACATCTCCATCACCTTCTCCGGATCGGGCGACCGCGAGATCATCGCGTTCACGGCCGGTAACAAGACCGTGACCTCGCTGCTGATCAAGGGCAATTTCCCGCCCGTCCGGCGCCTGTTCCCCGAGGCCACCGAGCACCACGCCGTCGTCAACACCGCCGAGCTCGCCGAGGCCGTCCGCCGTGTCTCGCTGGTGCTGGACCGCTCCGCTCCGCTGCGCTTCACGTTCACCACCGACACGCGTCTCGATGGATGCTTCCGGCACCGAGCAGGCCCGGGCCACCGAGTCCGTCGACGCCAACCTGGTCGGCGAGGATGTCACGCTCGGGCTCAACCCCCAGTACCTGCTCGAGTCCCTCAGCGCCGTCAAGAGCGAGTTCGCGCGCATCACCTTCACCTCGAGCGAGAACGCCAACAAGCTGAGCCCCGTGCTGATCACGCCGCAGACCTCGGTCGACAAGGCCGGCTCGGACTCGTTCCGCTACCTGCTCCAGCCGAACCTGCTGCTGCGCTGATCCTCCCGCCGGCGTCCGCGCCCGTCATTAGGCTTGACCGGTGATCGTGGAGCAGCTGAGTCTCGTCGACTTCCGCAACTATGCGGTCGCCGAGGTCTCGCTGGCCCCGGGGCCCAACGTTTTCGTCGGTCGCAACGGCCAGGGCAAGACGAATCTCGCCGAGGCGATCGGATACTTCGCGACACTCGGCTCCCATCGGGTCTCCAACGATGCGCCGATGGTGCGCGACGGCGCGGATGCCGCGATCATCCGGGCCCGTCTCGCCCACGGCGATCGACGCGTTCTGCTCGAGGTCCAGCTGAATCGTCAGGGCGCCAACAAAGCGCGCGTCAACGGGGCGCCGGCCAAGCCCGCTGAACTTCCCCGTTATGCGCAGGTCGTCCTCTTCGCTCCGGAGGACCTCCAGATCGTCCGCGGCGATCCGTCGTCGCGCCGGCGCTTCGCGGACCAGTTGCTGGTGCAGCGCACACCGCGCATGGCCGGGGTCCTCGGCGACTACGATCGCGTGCTCAAGCAGCGCACCGCCCTGCTGAAATCCGCGAAGGCCCGCGGACTCCGGGGTGAAGCGCTGTCGACGCTCGACGTATGGGACGACAAGCTCATCAGCCTCGGCACCGAGGTGATCGAAGCGCGACTCTCCCTCGCAGCCGACCTCAAGGCACCGCTGGCCGCCGCGTACACGGCGATCGCCGGCGCCGATCACCGGCCCGAGGCCGAATGGGTCCTGTCGGTGTCGGGTGCCGATCCCGAGGACGGCTCAGAGACACCGGCGGCCGCGGCATCCGGTTCCCGCGTTGCGGAGCTCTTCCGCCAGGCCCTCGCCGACCGTCGCTCGGCCGAACTGGACCGTGGTCTGACGCTGGTCGGGCCGCACCGCGACGATCTGGCGCTGCGTGTGCGCGGCCTCCCGGTCAAGGGCTACGCATCGCACGGCGAATCCTGGTCGGTCGCGCTGGCCCTCCGTTTGGCATCGGCCGAGCTCTTGCGCGCCGAGTCGAGGCTGGGCGATCCCGTCCTGATCCTCGATGATGTCTTCGCCGAGCTCGACACCGACCGCCGGGCACGCCTCGCGCTGCTGGCCGGCGGATACGAGCAGGTCGTCGTCACGGCTGCCGTCGAAGAGGATGTCCCGGCGGCGCTGCGCGCTCGGATCGTCCGGGTCGAGGCGGGCGCGATCCTGGAGTCCCCCGATGTCTGAACCGCGTCGACGGCGAAGGGGTCGCTGCCGCACCCGCCGTGCCGGAGACGATCGCGACCTATCTGCGGCTGCGCGGTCTCGAGCCGACGGCCCGGTCGTACCGCAAGCGACGTCGGCGCACCGCGGACGACGAGAATGCCCCTTTCACGCCCGGTCGTGATCCTCGCGGTGTCGGCGACGTGCTGTCGGCCCTCACCCGTGAGGCGGGGTGGGACAAGGACCTGGCGCGTGAGGACGTGGTTCGCGCGTGGGCCGATGTCGCCGGCAACGACACGTCGCAGCACACCCGTCCGGTGGCGTTCTCAGAGGGGACGCTGACCGTTCAGGCCGACTCCACGGCGTGGGCGAAGCAGTTGCAGCTGATGCGGGCGCACATCCTCTCGGAGATCGTGCGGCGGTTCCCGGACGCGGGCGTCGACGCGATCCGTTTCATCGGCCCGGACGTCCCCTCTTGGAAATGGGGTCCCAGAACGATTCCAGGGCGTGGCCCGCGCGATACCTACGGCTGAGCCACGTCAGATATCGTCCGAACGAATTTTCGTTCGCCACAGGGGCGCAGAGACCCCTGAAACACAGCCGCAGTTGATAGGCTGGAGGGTGCCCCCGCCGAATGATCTGGAGCGCTCTGACTTATGACGTCCGTGAACCCCGAAGCCGTTCCCGAGGACCCCGCAGCACGCTCCGCTGAACCCCTTCCGAACGGGTACGGGGCCGATGACATCCAGGTGCTCGAAGGCCTCGAGGCCGTGCGCAAGCGTCCCGGCATGTACATCGGCTCGACCGGCGCACGCGGACTCCACCACCTCGTGCAGGAGATCGTCGACAACTCCGTCGACGAAGCGCTCGCCGGCCACTGCGACCTCATCGACGTCACGATCCTGTCCGACGGCGCCGTCCGCGTCATCGACAACGGTCGCGGCATCCCTGTCGACATGCACCGCACCGAGGGCAAGTCCACCGTCGAGGTCGTTCTGACTGTGCTGCATGCCGGCGGAAAGTTCGGCGGTGGCGGCTACGCGGTCTCGGGCGGTCTGCACGGCGTCGGATCCTCGGTCGTCAACGCGCTGTCCACGCGCCTCGAGGTCGAGGTCAAGCGCCAGGGACACGTGTGGCGGCAGTCCTACCGCGACGGCGGCCAGCCGATCTCGCCTCTCGCCAAGGAAGAGGCGACCGATGAGACCGGCACGACGATCACGTTCTGGCCCGACGCGTCCATCTTCGACACCGTCGACTTCGACTACGACACCCTGCGCACCCGCTTCCAGCAGATGGCGTTCCTGAACAAGGGGCTCCGCATCAGCCTCCGTGACGAGCGTCCCGAGGGACTCACCGAGGCGAGCGCGCCCGGCGAGAGCGAGACCGACGAGCTCATGCCGCGCCACGACAGCTTCCTCTACGAGCGTGGTCTCGTGGACTACGTCGAGCACCTCAACAAGGTGCGCCACGCCGACGTGGTCAATGACGAGATCATCGACTTCGAGACCGAGGACACCGAGCGCAAGATCGCTCTCGAACTCGCGATGCAGTGGACGACGAGCTACACCGAGAACGTCTTCACCTACGCCAACACCATCAACACGCACGAGGGCGGCACCCACGAAGAGGGCTTCCGCGCCGCGCTCACCACCCTCGTCAACCGCTACGCGCGCGCGAACAATCTCCTCAAGGAGAAGGACGAGAACCTCACCGGCGAGGACATCCGCGAGGGTCTCACCGCTGTCATCTCGGTGAAGCTCTCCGAGCCGCAGTTCGAGGGCCAGACCAAGACCAAGCTCGGCAACACCGAAGCCAAGGCGTTCGTGCAGAAGGTCGTCGGCGATCAGCTCGGCGACTGGTTCGACCGCAACCCCGCGCAGGCCAAGAACGTCATCCGCAAGGCGATCGACGCGGCGACCGCGCGCCTCGCCGCGCGCAAGGCCCGCGAGACCGCCCGCCGCAAGAGCGTCTTCGAGTCCGCGGCCATGCCCGACAAGCTCAAGGACTGCACGAGCAAGGACCCCTCGATCAGCGAGATCTTCCTCGTCGAGGGCGACTCGGCCGGCGGCTCCGCCGTGCAGGGCCGCGATCCGCACACGCAGGCGATCCTGGCGCTGCGCGGCAAGATCCTCAACGTCGAACGCGCCCGGCTCGACCGGGCGCTCGGCAACAAGGAAGTCCAGGCGATGATCCAGGCCTTCGGCACGGGCATCGGCGAGGACTTCGACATCGCCAAGGCGAGGTACCACAAGATCGTGCTGATGGCGGATGCCGATGTCGACGGCCAGCACATCACCACACTGCTTCTCACCCTGCTGTTCCGCTACATGCGCGGGCTGATCGAGGCCGGATTCGTCTACCTCGCCCAGCCGCCGCTGTATCGCCTCAAGTGGTCCAACGCCGCGCACGAATACGCCTACAGCGACCGCGAGCGCGACGCGCTGCTCGCCGAGGGTTCCGCAGCCGGGCGCCGCATCCCCAAGGACAACGCGATCCAGCGCTACAAGGGTCTCGGCGAGATGAACGACCACGAGCTGTGGGAGACCACCATGGATCCCGAGACGCGCACGCTCAAGCAGGTGACGATCGACGATGCCGCCGCGGCCGACGAGATCTTCACGATCCTGATGGGCGAGGACGTCGAGTCGCGCCGCAGCTTCATCCAGCGCAACGCCAAAGACGTGCGCTTCCTCGACATCTGAGCGCTTCAACCACTGAGAACTGAGTGAACATGGCTGACGACGAACGCCCCTCCACCGATTCCGCGCACAACCACGGTCATATCGACCAGGTCGACCTCCAGCTGGAGATGCAGCGCAGCTACCTCGACTACGCGATGAGCGTGATCGTCGGGCGCGCTCTGCCCGACGTGCGTGACGGTCTCAAGCCGGTCCATCGCCGCGTGATCTACGGCATGTACGACGGCGGGTTCCGGCCCGACAAGTCGTTCTCGAAGTGCGCCCGTGTCGTCGGCGAGGTGATGGGCCACTATCACCCGCACGGCGACGCGCCGATCTACGACGCCCTCGTGCGCCTCGTGCAGCCGTGGTCGCTGCGATACCCGCTGGCACTCGGCCAGGGCAACTTCGGCTCTCCCGGCAACCAGGGCGCTGCAGCCCCGCGGTACACCGAGACGAAGATGGCTCCCCTCGCGCTCGAGCTCGTGCGCGACATCGAAGAGGAGACCGTCGACTTCCAGGACAACTACGACGGCCAGACCCAGGAGCCCACGGTCCTGCCGGCCCGCTTCCCCAACCTCCTGGTCAACGGCTCCGTCGGCATCGCGGTCGGCATGGCGACGAACATCCCGCCGCACAACCTGCGCGAGGTCTCGTCGGGTGCGCTGTGGGCTCTCGAGCACCCGGACGCCTCACGCGAAGAGCTGCTCGAGGCGCTCATGGAGCGCATTCCGGGACCGGACTTCCCGACGCGCGCGCAGATCCTCGGCACTCGTGGCATCAAGGACGCCTACCGCACGGGCCGTGGCTCGATCACGATGCGGGCCGTCGTCAACGTCGAGGAGATCCAGGGCCGCACGTGCCTCGTGATCACCGAGCTGCCGTACCAGGTCAACCCCGACAACGTCGCGGTGAAGATCAGCGACCTCGCACGCGAGGGCAAGATCACCGGCATCGCCGACATCCGCGACGAGACGTCCGGCCGCACGGGCCAGCGCCTGGTGATCGTGCTGAAACGGGATGCCGTCGCCAAGGTCGTGCTGAACAACCTGTACAAGCACACCCAGCTGCAGGAGAACTTCGGCGCCAACATGCTCGCGATCGTCGACGGCGTGCCGCGCACGCTGCCTCTCGACGGGTTCGTGACCCACTGGATCGAGCACCAGATCGAGGTGATCGTCCGTCGCACGACCTACCGCCTGCGCAAGGCGGAGGAGCGGATGCACATTCTGCGCGGCTACCTCAAGGCGCTCGACGCGCTCGACGAGGTCATCGCACTCATCCGTCGCTCGCCCACCGTCGACGAGGCCCGCGAGGGACTCAAGTCGCTGCTCGAGATCGACAACGACCAGGCCGATGCGATCCTGTCGATGCAGCTGCGTCGCCTGGCTGCCCTGGAACGCCAGAAGATCATCGACGAGGCGAACGACCTCGAGGCTCAGATCACGGACTTCAAGGCGATCCTCGCCGACGAGTCCCGCCAGCGCCTGATCATCCGCGACGAGCTCACTACGGTCGTGGACCGATTCGGCGACGACCGCCGCACCGAGATCCTTCAGGGCTACGACGGCGACATGTCGATCGAGGACCTCATCCCCGAAGAGGAGATGGTGCTCACCGTCACGCGCGACGGCTACATCAAGCGCACGCGCAGCGACAACTACCGCCAGCAGCACCGCGGCGGCAAGGGCGTGAAGGGCGCGCAGCTGCGCGCCGACGATGTCGTCGAGCACTTCTTCGTCACGACCACCCACCACTGGCTGCTCTTCTTCACCACCAAGGGCCGGGTCTACCGCTCCAAGGCGTACGAGGTACCTGAGGCCGGGCGGGACGCCAAGGGCCAGCACGTGGCCAACCTCCTCGCGCTGCAGCCCGACGAGGAGATCGCCCAGATCCTCGACATCCGCGACTACGCCGTGGCCGAGCACCTGGTGCTCGCCACCCGCAGCGGCCTCGTCAAGAAGACGCGCCTCACCGAGTACGACACCAACCGCCAGGGCGGCGTCATCGCGATCAAGCTGCGCGAGGGCGACGAGGTCGTCAGCGCTCTCCTGGTCGAGTCCGGCGATGACATCCTGCTCATCAGCCGGCATGGCATGTCGCTGCGTTTCACCGCGACCGACGAGGCGCTGCGTCCGATGGGCCGCTCGACCGAGGGTGTCAAGGGAATGTCGTTCCGCGGCGACGACAGCGTGCTGTCGGCGTCGGTCGTGAAGGACGACGGGTCGGTGTTCGTGGTGACCGAGGGCGGGTACGCCAAGCGCACCGCCGTCGGCCAGTATCGCACCCAGAGCCGCGGCGGACTGGGCATCAAGGTCGCCCGTCTGACCGACGATCGGGGCGTTCTCGCGGGCGGTCTGATCGTCTCCGACGACGACGAGGTCTTGGTGGTTCTTGCCAGCGGCAAGGTGGTACGCTCTGCCGTGGCCGAGGTCCCTGCCAAGGGCCGCGACACGATGGGCGTCGTCTTCGCCCGTGCCGCCGACGAAGATCGCATCATCGCGATCGCGCGGAACGGAGAGCGGGGCCTGGCCGAGAACGCAGAGGCCGCCGACCCGGAATCGGCCACCCCCGACGCCTCTCCCGAGATCCCCGAAGAGAGTACTGACGCATGAGCACGGTAGCCGACAAGCTCGCCAAGAAATCCAGCCACAAGACCAGCTCCAAGCAGGTGCGCCTGCGCCTGGTCTACATCGACTTCTGGTCGGCGGTGAAGCTGTCGTTCCTGGCTGCCATCGCGCTCGCCGTCGTGACGGTCGTCTCCTTCGTGCTGGTGTACCTGGTGGTGCAGACGACGGGTCTCATCGCGCGAGCCGACGAGTTCTTCGGCAACTTCACCGACGGCAGCATCCTGCTCTCGCAGTTCGTGAGCCTGCCGCAGGTGCTGGCGTTCTCTGCGATCGTGGCGATCCTGAATCTCGTCGTGGTGACGGTGCTCGGAGCTGTGCTGGCCGGCATCTACAACCTCGCCGTGAAGGTGACGGGCGGCCTGCTCGTGGGCTTCACCTCGAACTGACCTGCGCGACTCAGCCCGATTCGTGAAAACGACAGGTGTCGGGTAAAGTCTTGGAGGCTGAACGGCGCGGAATTCGCCGTTGCAAGCGGGGGTATAGCTCAGGCGGTTAGAGCGCTTCACTGATAATGAAGAGGTCCCAGGTTCAAGTCCTGGTACCCCCACCACACAGCCGCGGGGCCTTAGCTCAGTTGGTAGAGCGCCTGCTTTGCAAGCAGGATGTCAGGAGTTCGAATCTCCTAGGCTCCACAATGCGATGAGGACCGGCCCGAAGGGTCGGTCCTTTCGCATCCACGGGTTCAGCGATTCGAGGAGGAGCCGAGCGCAGCGAGGCGACGGAGTCTCCTAGGCTCAACACTGCGATGAGGACCGGCCCGAAGGGTCGGTCCTCTGGCGTTGACGGCTCGGTAGGGTGAAGCATGGACTTGCGCGTCGCCGCCTACGCGGTCGTCATCGACGAAGACCAGCGCATTCTCCTGGCGCACTGGAACGAGGGTCGGCGCTCGGCCTGGACCATGCCCGGAGGCGGACTCGAGCCCGGTGAAGACCCGGAGACCGCTGCCCGGCGCGAGGTCCGGGAGGAGACGGGCTACAAGGTGCAGATCGACGAGCTGCTCGGCATCCATTCCCGGGTCATCCCGCCGAGCAGGCGTCTCACCCCCGGCTTGACCGACCCTCTGCACACGCTCCGCATCATCTACCGCGCGCGTGTCATCGGCGGACGATTGCGCAACGAGAAGGACGGCTCGACGGACCGGGCCGAGTGGTTCCCGCTCTCCGAGGTGCCCGCGTTGCAGCGGGTGAAGCTCGTCGACATCGCACTGGGCATGGCGCAGACGAAGACCGACTGAGCGGATGCCTGTCAGCCGGCCGGCTGCGAGATGTCTGCGACAGTCGCGCCGTACGCCGCGATGAGGTCGTCGGCCTCGACGAAGAGGCTGTAGCCGTGAGCGCCCGCACCCATCGCGATGCGTCGACCGGCGATCTGTTCGTCGGCGAACACCGGCCAGTCGTGCAGGCTGCCGATGGGAACGATCGTTCCGCGTTCGTACCCCGTCGCCTCGAGCGCGCGCTGCGGGTCGGGCAGCTGCAGCTTGTTCACGCCGACGACCGCACGCAGCTTCGGCCACGATATCGAGCGATCGCCCGGGACCAGAGCGAAGAGGAAGGTGTCGTCGCTCCGCTTCACCACGAGTGTCTTGACGATTCCAGCGGGCTCGATGCCGAGCAGCGCAGCCGCCTCGGGCAGGCTCGCTGCCGCCGGGCGTTCGCGCAGCTCGACGGTGAGGCCTCGAGCGGATGCCGCTTCTCTGACTCGATCGAGCGGGTCAGGCATCCGGGGCGCGCAGCGGGTCGTCCGCGACCCACAGCTCGTCATCGGCGCGGAGCGTCTGCCAGGCGGCGTAGAGCACTCCGAGTGCGGCAGCGACACCGAGGATGAGGGCGACGACGCCCCCGGCGCCCATGCCCTGTCGCTGCGGGGCTTTTCCAGCGAGCTTGGCGGACATCGCCTTCGTCGCCTCCTTGGTGTACTTGTCCATCTTCTTCGAGTACTTCGCAGGGTCCGGCAGGGACAGTCCCTTACCGGCTGCGAGGCGTGCGCGGGTGTCGTTCGCGGCGTCCCACACCGACAGTGCTGAGCCGACGACGGCGCCGGCGGCGGGCACGATGTTCTGCTCGAGGACGTGCTTGGAGGCCTTGACGCCGCGGTCGACGTACGGCGCGGCGTACTGCTGGTAGCCGGCCTGAACCTGCGGCTTCACCTGCTCGCGGCCGAAGTGGCCGAGCTGCCTGCTTGCTTGACGGGCGACGCTCGCGGCTTCGCCCACGAGCACCTGCTGAGCCTCCCAGAGCTGATTGGCCTGGTTCTGAAGCTTGCGGAGTTCCTTCTTGCGCTTGCGGCTGACGCTCACGGTGCCCTCCCTTTCGACGGGGATCTGGATCCCCCCATCTTGCCAGACCCATCCCCGGACGGGAGGGGTTGCACAGAACTCTGGAAGAATGTAGGAATGCCGATTCCCACCGCTGTCGCCACCTTCCACACCAACCATGGCGACATCGTCGTCAACCTCTTCGGGGACCACGCGCCCCGCACCGTCCAGAACTTCATCGGCCTCGCCGATGGAACCGGTTCATGGACGCACCCCGCCACCGGCAAGCCCGGTGAAGGACCGCTCTACAAGGACGTCGTCTTCCACCGCATCATCTCGGGCTTCATGATCCAGGGCGGTGACCCGCTCGGCCAGGGCGTGGGCGGTCCGGGCTACAACTTCGACGACGAGATCAACGGCGAGCTCACGTTCACCGACCCGTACAAGCTCGCCATGGCCAACGCCGGACTGCGCCGCAACGCCATCACCGGCAAGGCCGAGGGCACCAACGGCTCGCAGTTCTTCATCACGGTCCCCGGCCAGGGCGGCCGCGGCCCCGAGTGGCTGCAGGGCAAGCACACGATCTTCGGCGAGGTCGCCGATGACGCCTCCAAGGCCGTCGTCGACAAGATCGCCGATGTGCCCACCGCTGCGGGCGACCGCCCCATCGAGCCGGTCGTGCTCGAGTCGATCGACATCGCCGCGGTCTAGGCCTCACGCCGCGTCGTGACCACCGACGACTTCCGTCGCAACCGCGACAACTTCTGCTACCGGCATCCCGACCGGCAGAGCTTCGTGCTCTGCCAGCGGTGCCTGCGCACGGTGTGCCCGGAGTGCCAGACTCCGGGCGCCGTCGGAGTCGTGTGCCCCGAGTGCATGCGCGATCAGCAGAAGGCGCAGTCGCCCGCGCAGCGGACGGCGGAACGTCGGTGGTCGCGCTCGCGGCCGATCGCGGTGCGGGACACCCGCCCGATCGTCACGTACTCGATCATGGGCCTGACCGGATTCGTCTTCCTGCTGCAGCTGATCCCCGGGTTCGGCGCCGGCGTCACCGATGCTCTGTCGTTCTGGGCGCCGTACCTCTATCCCGAGCTCACCGGGACGTTCGAGCCCTGGCGCATCTTCACCGTCATGCTGGTGCACGATGCCGACGGGATCTGGCACGTCGCGCTCAACATGCTCGCGCTGTGGATGATCGGTCGCAGCCTCGAACCCCTGCTCGGCCGCTGGCGCTTCCTCACGCTCTACCTGCTCAGCGGTCTGGGCGGATCGGTCGCCGTGGCCCTGCTCGGTTTCGGCATCCCGGTGGTCGGCGCCTCAGGTGCGGTCTACGGCCTGTTCGGGGCGCTGCTGATCATCGGGCGCCACATCGGAGCGAACATCACCGGGATCGTCGTCATTCTGGGCATCAACCTCGTCATCACCTTCCTGCCCCTGCTCACCGGCGGCGTCGCCCGGATCTCGTGGCAGGCCCACGTCGGCGGTCTCATCGTCGGGCTCGTGGTCGCGTTCATCTTCACGCGGACACGGGGTGCGGGCCAGAAGTCGCTTCAGATCTGGCTGCTCGTCGCGGTAGGCGCCGTTCTTCTGGGCCTCTTCCTGATCCCGCCATTCCTGTACTTCTGACGACGGCGGCGCAGAGCGCGCGAGTTATCCACAGGTTCATCCACACCTGGGGATGAATGACACCCGTGTAATTCCACACCTGTTGACAAGGCTGTTAACAACTCCGGACGCACGAAAGCCCCGGGTGAACCGGGGCTTTCGACGATGTCGTGGGAGGCGCTATCGCCAGCGCGTGGTCATGAGGAAGCCGATGAATGCGATGCCGAACCCGATGACCAGGTTCCATGCGTCGATGCCGGGGATCGGGTACTGCATGCCGCTCAGGTAGAACACCAGCACCCAGACCAGTCCGACCAGCATGAGGCCGATCATGATCGGCTTGAACCACACCGGGTTGGGTGCGGCTTCGCCTTCTGCGCGCTCTACGAGCGATTCGTCGTCTTTGCCGGGTCGTGCCATGCGAGAAGTCTAACTGCCAGGCGGCCCCCAGCGTGCCCTGGCTAGAATCCACCTGTGGAGGAAGCGCTGGCCGGCCACGCGGGGGATGCCGGAACCCGCCGTCCGCGCGCGCGCCCCCGCACCTCCGTGGTCGGTGTCATCGGCGAGGTCCTCATCACCGCCGGCGTCATCACGCTCCTCTACGTCGTGTGGCAGCTCTGGGTGGGCGACCTCATCTACGGCGCCGAGCGCAACGCCACCGGGCAGGAGCTCTCGCAGACATGGGCCTCGGAGTACGAGCCGACGACACCGACGGCCGATGCGCCCGCCGATCCCGTGACGGCCGTGCCGATCATCCTCGACGAGCCGGCGGATGCCGTGACGTTCGGCGTGCTGCGCGTCCCGCGTTTCGGCGAGGACTACGCGGTCCCGATGGCCGGCGGCGTCAGCCGGGCCCGCACCCTGGACCCCATCGGCATCGGCCACTACCCCGGCACCAGCATGCCCGGCGAATCCGGCAACTTCGCCGTCGCTGCCCACCGCACGACGTGGGGAAAGCCCTTCAACCGCATCGCCGATCTCCGGTTGGACGACCCGATCGTCGTAGAGACCCCCGAAGGCTGGTACACCTATCGATTCCGCACCCTGCAGTACGTCACCCCCGACGCGGTCGACGTGCTGCTGCCGGTGCCGCAGGCGATGGATGTCCCGCCGGGCACGCCGTACATCACCCTGACCAGCTGCAGTCCGATGTACTCCCTGGCCGAGCGCATCATCGCCTACGGCGTCTTCGAGTCGTTCACGCCGCGCACCGCGGGTGAGCCGACGGCGCTCACGGAAGCGGGTGCCTGATGTACGCGGCTCTCTGGCGAATCCTCCCTGGTCCGTGGTGGATCAGGGTCCTCATCCTGCTCGTGCTGGTCGCGGCCGCTCTGTACGGCCTGGTGTTCTACGCGTTCCCGTGGATCAGCCAGTTCGTGAATCCGCAGGAAGTCACCGTCCAGTGACACCGGTCCGATGAGCACGGCACCGGTGCTGATCGTCGACAATCACGACAGCTTCGTCCACACCCTCGCCGGATACCTGCACGAGCTCGGCGTCGAGACCGACATGGTGGAGGCCGACGCCGTCGAGGACGCGCACTCGGCCATCGCTCCCTACCGCGCCGTGCTCGTCTCGCCCGGTCCGGGCGCACCCCGCGATGCGGGCGCATCGGTCGCGATCGTGCGCGCCGCGGCCGAGAAGCGGATGCCGCTGCTCGGCGTGTGCCTGGGACACCAGGCGATCGCCGAGGCCTACGGCGCGACCGTCGCCCATGCGCCCGAGCTCATGCACGGCATGATCTCGGCCGTGCACCACGACGCGAGTCCATTGTTCGAGGGTCTGCCCGACCCGTTCACCGCGACGCGGTACCACTCACTCGCGATCGTGCCCGACACGCTCCCCGAGGAGCTCGTCGTGACCGCCAGCACAGACAGCGGTGTGGTGATGGGCATCGCCCATCGCAGCGCGCCGATCGTCGGCGTCCAGTTCCATCCCGAGAGCGTGCTCACCGAGGGCGGTCACCGACTGCTGGGCAACTGGCTGGCTATGGCCGGATTCACGGATGCCGCGGCCCGCGGCGCCCTGCTGAGCCCGCGCCGCTGATCCTGCGGCGCTGAATCTGCAGCGCGTCACGTCCCCGAGCAGTACACGAGGACGATCTCGGAGCGCACCGGCACGTCGCCGGGTGCGAGGGACTGCGTCGACACGGTGGGGGGCGCCGACGTCGCGCATGTCGTGTCCTCTTGCGTGGACACCGTGAGCTCCAGCGCCTCGAGTTCGCGCTGAGCCGCCTCGACCGTGTACCCGGTGACGTCGTCGATGGTGACCTTGCCCGAGGCGACCACGAGGTTCACCGCCGTGCCGACAGCGAGGCTGTCTCCCTCTTGCGGGTCGGACGAGATGACGGTACCCGCCGCAAGCGAGGGATCGTTGCGCTGCGTGACCGTGCCCAGGGTCAGGCCGGCGGTCTGCAGGGCCGCGGTGGCGGCATCCTGTCCCAGTCCCTCCAGAAGCGGGACCGTGGCCATCTGCTGGCCTTCGGAGACGTAGACGCGCACCTCGTAGCCGGGCGTGACGGACTCGCCGGCTGCCGGGTCGGTGCGGATGACGTTGCCCTCGGCGACGTCCGAGCTCTTCTCGTCGACGCGCTCAGCGAGGAGGTCGGCCTCGAGGAGCTCGGCGTTGGCCCGCTCCCACGTCATGCCGGCCAGGTCGGGCACGATGCGAGCGTTCGAGGGAACGTCGTCGGCGGGGTCGATGGTCGTGACCCAGAACACGATCGCCACCAGCAGCACCGCGAGGACGCCGACGCCGGCCCAGATCCAGGCGACCGGGGGCCCGGCCTGCGTGCGCTTCATGGTGGTGTCGGTGCTCAGCTGGCGAAGGGACCTCGCGGTCTCGGCGGCCTGCTTCGGGTTGGGACCGTAGAGCTCGCTCGTGAGGGCGCCGACCTGTCGCTTGGACGGAGACCGGCCGTCGACGGTCGCGTCGAGCGCCTCACGGAAGCTCGCGGCGTCCTGGTAGCGCTGGAAGGGGTCCTTGGCGAGAGCGCGCAGGGTCACCGCGTCGAGTGATCGCGGAACGGTGTCCACGAGCTCGGACGGCGCGACAGGGGCCTCGCTGACGTGCTGATAGGCGACGGCGACGGGGGACTCGCCGCGGAACGGCGGCCGGCCGGCGAGGAGCTCGTAGAGCACCACTCCCGCGGAGTACAGGTCGGCCCGGGCGTCGACGGGCTCGCCCTTGGCCTGCTCGGGCGAGAAGTAGGCCGCGGTGCCGAGGATGGTGGTGGTCTCGGCGACGGTGGCGGATCCGTCGGACACCGCGCGGGCGATGCCGAAGTCCATCACCTTCACCTGTCCGGCATCCGTCACCATCACGTTGCCGGGCTTGATGTCGCGGTGGACCACGCCGGCTCGGTGGGAGTACTCGAGTGCTTCCAGGATGCCGTCGAGGTAGCGCACGGCATCGGGAACCGGCACCGGGCCGGCGCCGATGATGTCTTTCAGCAGCTTGCCCGTGACGAGTTCCATCACGATGTACGGCACCGGACGAACGGTGCCGTCGGGGTTGGTGTCGGTGTCCTCGCCGGCGTCGAACACGCGCACGATCGTGGGGTGCGCCATCCGCGACGCCGCCTGGGCCTCCAGCCGGAAGCGGGTGCGGAAGGCGTTGTCGCTTGCGAGCTCGCGGTCGAGGATCTTGATGGCCACCGCCCGGCCGAGCGTCAGGTCGTAGCCGCGGTAGACGCTGGCCATGCCGCCGCGCCCGATGCGCTCGTCGATGCGGTAGCGCCCCGAAAGCACGCGCGGTTCAGCGGTCACGATCTCTCCCTGCAAGGAACAACACCCACACTAGACGAGCGCCGACGGCGAGCCCATTCGCGGGCCCGCCGTCGACGGCATCACGGCGTCGGCGTAGGGGTCGGCTCGGTGGGCGTCGGAAGCGTCGTCGTGCTGGACGTCGGCGATGCTCCGGACTGCCGCGATTCTCCGCCGGAGCCACCGGTGCAGTGGAACACGTAGCTGGCGGTCACCTGTGCGGCGGGCTGGTTGGTGACGGAGATCTCCGTCGTCGTCTCGCCCGGTCCGAAGTCGCGCGTGGTGGAGCCGCCCTGGACGAACGTCGCCCCGCTGATGGTCACCGTGAAGCCGCTCGGCGTGCCGGTCCCCGACGGGCAGGAGCCGGGCTGCCAGCTCAGACCCACCGTGGTGCCCTGCACCGGCTGGGCGCCGCCGTTGATGTTCGGCCCGCTCGAGGGACCGGGGATCGCGGTCTGGTCGGTGTAGCACGTGATCGTCAGGGCCGAGCCGACGTCGAGGTTTCCGCCCGAGGGATCGGTGGACTCCACCGTTCCGATGGCGGCGGCCGACGGAGCAGCGGACCCTGCCGCGCGGACCGGCTTCAAGCCGGCCTCGGTCGCCTTGACGAAGGCATCGTCGCAGTTCGATCCGACGAGTGCGAGCGCGGGGAGCGACACCGGCTCTGCGCTCGGCGAGGGGGTGCCCGAGGGGGTCGCCGACGCCGACGGCGACGACTTCGACGGGTCGGGCTCCGGATCGTCCTGGTTGGCGAGCATCGCCCAGATCGTGCCGCCGATCACCAGCAGCAGCAGGACGATCAGCGCGATGAGCGGCCACGTCCAGGGGCTGCGCTTCTTCTTCCCGGGCTCTTCGCCCTCGACGGGGTCGTCCTCACCGGGGACCGGGGCGGCGAGCACGCGCGTCGCGGCCGAGGTGTCGGCTCCCGAGGTGAGCAGCTGCGTCGCGTCGGTCGCGGCGCCGGCGACGGCGGGAACCGCGGCGGCAGCGGCCGCGACGTCGCCGCGACGCAGCGCACCGGCGGCTCGCGCGACGGCGGCCGAGGAGGCCGGGCGCTCCTCGGGCTTCTTGGCGATCATCGCCATCACGAGGTTCTGCACCGGAACGGCGACCGTCGGCGGGAGCGGCGGAGGCTGCTCGTTGATCTGGGCCATGGCGATCGCGACCTGCGACTCACCCGTGAACGGGCGCTTGCCCGCCAGGCACTCGTAGGCGACGATCCCGAGCGAGTACGTGTCGGTCGCGGGCGATGCCGGGTGACCGGACGCCTGCTCCGGCGAGAGGTACTGCACGGTGCCCATGACCTGGCCCGTCGCCGTCAGCGGAACCTGGTCGGCGATGCGCGCGATGCCGAAGTCGGTGATCTTCACCCGGCCGTCCGGCGTGATGAGCAGATTGCCCGGCTTGATGTCGCGGTGCACGAGGCCCGCCGCATGGGCGGCCTGCAGTGCCGCGGAGGTCTGCGCGACGATGTCGAGCGTCTTGTCCGTCGACAGCGAGCCGTCCCGCTCCAGGATGGTCGACAGCGCCTCGCCCGGCACGAGCTCCATCACCAGGAACGCGCTGCCGGCCTCCTCGCCGTAGTCGAAGACGCTCGCGATGCCCTCGTGGTTCACGAGAGCCGCGTGCCGCGCCTCGGCGCGGAAGCGCTCGAGGAACCCGGGGTCTCCCATGTACTCGTCCTTGAGGATCTTGATGGCGACCGTCCGTCCGATGACGTGATCGGTCGCCTCCCAGACCTCACCCATGCCGCCGATCGCGATCCGCGAATCAAGCTCATAGCGGCCGCCGAAGGTCACACCTTGCGTCGGTCTCATCGTCCCAGCACCGCCTCCATGACCTTCTTTGCGATAGGTGCGGCGATGGTGTTGCCGCTCCCCGACTGACCTCTGCCGCCGCCGTCTTCGACCACGACCGCCACGGCGACCTGCGGGTCGTCCGCCGGAGCGAATCCGGTGAACCACAGGGTGTACGGATCGTCGGGTCCGTTCTCCGCGGTGCCGGTCTTCCCGGCCACCTCGACGCCGTCTATTCTTGCACCCGACGCCGCGCCATCACTGACATTGGCGACCATCATCGCGACCATCTCGGCGGCGATCGCGTCGTCCAGGGCTCGTCCGAACTCGATGTTCTCGACGATCTGCTGCACCGAGAGATCGGGTCCGATGACCCGCTCCACCATGCGTGGACTCATCACGAGGCCTCCATTCGCGATGCCGGCCGACACCATCGCCATCTGCAGCGGGGTGGCCGTCACCTGTCCTTGCCCGAATCCGGTCAAAGCGGTCTGCGCGTCGTCCAGCGCACGGGGGTAGCTCGAGGCGGTCGACATGAGCGGCAGCTGAAGCGAGGAGTTGAAGCCGTACTTGTCGGCCTCCTCGCGGATCGCGTTGTCGCCCAGGGCGACGGCGAGCTCTGCGAACGGGATGTTGCAGCTCAGTCGCAGCGCATCGGCGATCGTGACGGTGTCTCCCGGGCCGCACGTCGTTCCGCTGGCGTTGTGGACGATGCTGCTGGACTGCGGCAGCTGATACGACGCGGGGTTGGGCAGTGTCGATGCCGGCGTGTACTGCCCGGAGGCGAGCGCCGCGGAGGCGACGACGAGCTTGAACGTGGAGCCCGGCGGGTTGAGGTCGCCGGCGATCGAGCGATTGGCGAGGGGATCGCCGGGGTCGGCCTCGAGCGTGTCGTACGCCGCGATGGCCTCGCCCGTCTGGTGCGAGGCGAGCAGGTTCGTGTCGTAGCTCGGGCTCGTCACCATCGCCAGCACCCGCCCGGTGGCGGGCTCGATGGCGATGACCGCGCCCTGGAGATCGCCGAGCGCGTCGTAGGCGGCCCGCTGCACCTGTGCGTCGAGCGTGAGGACGACGTTCGAGCCACGGGGGGGCTGGCCCGTGAAGATGCGCTCGATGCGCGAAAGGAACTGCGAGCTCGCCGTGCCGCTCAGGTAGGCGTTCATGGCCTGCTCGATGCCGGTGCCTGCCGCCGAGCCCAGCGTGGGATTGATGTAGCCCGTCACGGGTGCCCACATGTCGGCGTCGGTGTACACGCGCTGCCAGCTGTAGACGTCGTCGGAGGGGACCGACGTGGCGATCGCCGAGCCGCTCGCGATGATCGAGCCGCGCTGCACCTCGTACGAGTCGTACAGCGCGCGCGTGTTCCGGGGGTTCTGCGCGAGCCCCTCGGCCTCGATCACCTGGATCCAGCTGGTGGAGGCGAAAAGCGCGAGGAACATGACGAGCATCAGGATGCTGAGACGCCTCAGTTCTTTGGTCATGTCAGCCGATCACCACCCGGGGACGACTGCGCACGGCATCCGATATCCGCAGCAGGAGCGCGACGATGATCCAGTTCGCCACCAGGGAGGACCCGCCGGCGGCCAGGAACGGCGTCGTGAGGCCGGTCAGCGGGATGATGCGGGTCACGCCGCCCACCATGATGAACACCTGCAGCGCGATCGTGAACGACAGGCCGGTCGCGAGGAGCTTGCCGAAGTCGTCCTGCCCGGCGAGCCCGATGCGGATGCCGCGGCTGGTGAACACCATGTACAGGCACAGGATGGCGAAGACGCCGATGAGGCCGAGCTCCTCCCCCAGCGCCGGAAGGATGTAGTCGCTCTCGGCGACCGGCGTCAGGTACGGCCGGCCCTGACCGAGTCCGGTGCCGAGGATGCCGCCCTGGGCCAGGCCGAAGATGCCCTGCACGAGCTGGTAGCTGCCGCCGTCGGCATCGATCACCTTCGGGTTGAAGGCGTCCAGCCAGTTCGTGAACCGGCCGTTGACGTACGACAGCACCTGCGACGCGATGAAAGCGCCCAGCGCGGCCAGCGTCACGCCGATGAGGACCCAGCTCGTCTTGCCGGTCGCGACGTAGAGCATCGCGACGAACATTCCGAAGATCAGCAGGCCGGTTCCGAGGTCGCGCTGCATGACGATGATCCCCAGCGAGATCAGCCAGAGCACCAGCAGCGGACCCAGTTCGCGCGCCCGCGGCCAGGTCATTCCGAGGAACCGCGTGCCGACGGACGTCAGGCTCTCGCGGGTGCGCACCAGGTATCCGGCGAAGAAGATGCCGAGCGCGATCTTCGCCAGCTCGCCCGGCTGGAACGAGAAGAACCCGAGCGAGACCCAGACGTCGGCGTTGGCGTTGGTGCCCAGACCCGGGATGATCGGGAGGATCAGCAGGCCGATGCCGATGAAGCCGAAGATGTAGGTGTACCGGAACAGCACCCGGTAGTTGCGCAGCAGCACCACCACGAGGACGGCGCAGACCAGCGCGATCCCGGCCCACGCGAGCTGCCTCGTCGAGAAGGCCTCCCAGCCGTGGCGGTCGCGCGCGATGTCGATGCGGTAGATCATCGCGATGCCGAGGCCGGTGAGCAGCGTCGCGATCGGCACGACGAACGGGTCGGCGTCGCGGGCGCGCAGGCGCAGCACGATGTGCAGGGCGACCACGAGAGCGGTGAGCCCGCCGCAGTAGACCAGGAAGGTCCAGTCGATCGCGCCCATCGCGCCGAGCTGCACGAGGGCGACCGTCGAGGCGTTGATCACGAACGCGAACAGCAGCAGGGCCAGCTCGCGGTTGCGCTGCGTCTGCGGCACGCGGATGCGGCGCAGCGCCCGCACCACGGCGGTGTCGGTCGAGACCGCCTCGGTGGCCGTGCCCGTCGAGCCGCTCATCCGTTCAGCTCCGCCGTGTCGCTGATCGTCGCGACGATCTGCCGGGCGTTGGACAGCGAGCCGGCCGAGATCGTCTGCTCGACGGTGGATCTCGCGAATTCCGACAGGTCCTCCAGCGGGATCTCGGTGTCTTCGTACGGCGTCGACAGGGAGATCGGCCCGATGCCCTGCTGCACCCCTCGGAAGATGACGACCGTGTCGTCGTCGGCTCCGACGTAGTACCGGGTCTGCGTCCACTGATAGCCGACCCACAGCACGCCGACGAGGATGCCGAGCACGAGCACCGCGCCGGCGATCCAGCCGATCCGCCGCCGGCGGACGCGCCGGCGATCCTCTTCGATGAGCTCTTCGAGGAACTCTGCGGCGGGCTCGAAATGCGTCGGCTCGTTCGCTGCCTGACGGTTGGGATGCAGCCAGCTGGGGCGTCCGGCACGGGCGGCAGGTACGCCGAGGCCGACGGGGTTGGAGGCGGAGCCCACGACGGTGGGCGTGCCGGAGAACAGCGGATGCTGTCCGCCGACGTCGACGATGACGATCGTGACGTTGTCGGGGGCGCCGCCGTCGAGAGCCTGCTTCAGCAGGATGTCGGCCGTGCGTCCCGGAGCCACGCCCAGCCCGAGTGCCTTGCCGGTGTGCGCGTCGTCGACCACGCCGGAGAGGCCGTCGGAGCACAGCAGCCAGCGGTCGCCCGGCTGCGTCGGCATGATGAACGTGTCGAGTTCGGGGTCGGGGTCCATGTCGCCGAGCACGCGCATGAGGACCGACCGGCGCGGGTGGTACCGCGCCTCCTCCGGCGTGATGCGCCCGGAATCGACGAGCCGCTGGACGAAGGTGTGATCGGTCGTGATCTGGGTGAGCGCTCCGTCGCGGAAGAGGTAGATGCGCGAGTCACCGATGTGGGCGATCACGGCGTAGTCGTCGACCATGATCAGCGCGCTGACGGTCGTGCCCATGCCGGCGAGCTCCGGCCGGTCCTGGACCGTGTCGATCAGCTCGGTCGCGGAATCCCCGATCGCATCACGCAGCGCCTTCTCGGCGGTCCCCGGCGACTCGTACGGCTTGTCGAGGCGCTCCAGGCGTGCGATCACCATGCTCGAGGCGACGTCGCCGCCCGCGTGTCCGCCCATGCCGTCGGCCACGACGAAGAGGTTCGAGCCGGCATAGCCGGAGTCCTGGTTGTTGGAGCGCACCTTGCCGGTGTGCGAGATGGCGACGCTCGAGCCCTGGAAGACCATAGGTGGTGGGTCCGCCCGCTACTTCCGCAGCTCGAACGTCGTCGCGCCGACCCGGATCGGGGCGCCGATCGTCACCGGGAGCGGGGGCGCTCACGCGGGCGCCGTCGTGCCAGGTGCCGTTGGTCGAGTCGAGGTCCTGGATCATCCACTGGTCGCCCCAGAGCACGAGGCGGGCGTGGTGGCTCGAGGTGTAGTCGTCGCGGATCACGAGCGCCGACTCGCTCGATCGGCCGATCGTGAGGGGCTCGCTGCCGAGCGGCAGCTCGATCCCGGCCTTCGGGCCGCTCGTGATGACGATGCGCGAGACGGCGCCCGCGGTGGCCGGGCCGCCCTTCGGCGCCGGTGCCGAGGCGACGGGAGCGGTCGCTGAGCTCGCACGCGCCGGCGCCGCTGCGGGCGCCGCTGCCGCTGCCGGCACGGCTGCCGCCTGGGCCTCGGGCATGCGACGGACCTTCACCCCGAACAGATCGGCCCGGAGCGAGTACACGACTGAGAACACGAAGGCCCACAGCAGCACCAGGAACCCGATGCGCAGCAGGAGAAGCGTCAGTTCGCTCATGCCAGCGGTCCCCCGTCGCGGATGTCGTAGGCGCGGGTGGCGTCGTCGGCCGACATCCTCGGCCTGGGGGGCGCCGCCTGGGCGATGACGTGGAAGACGATGTCGGTGCGCCCGATCGTGACGGTCGAGTCCGGCGGCAGCGGCGCTTCCGCGACCTTGCGGCCGTCGAGCAGGGTGCCGTTGGTGGACTGCAGGTCGCGGACGAGCGCGCGCTCGCCGTCCCACAGGATCTCGACGTGCTTGCGGCTCGTGCCGGCGTCGGCGATCGTGATGTCGGCGTCGCTGCCGCGGCCGATCACGGTACGGCCCTTGACCAGCGGATGCCGCGTCCCGGCGATGTCGACGACGCCGCGCCACGACACCTTGCCGCCCTGCGCCGTGCTCGAATCGACCCGCAGCGTGCCGGTGGCGATCTGGTCGTCGCGCGACAGCGTGATCGAGACCGGACCGGCGAAGGAGTAGCCCTGCGCCTTGGCGTGCTTGTGGACCAGCGTGTCCAGCTCGTGCACGAGGGCGTCGCCCATTCCCGACATCCGCTCATCGTCGGCCGTCGACAGGTGCACGCTGAAGGTGTTCGGCGCGAGGATCCGGTCGCGGCTGACCACCGCCGCCTTCTTGTCGAGCTCGCTGCGCAGCGCCGAGGCGATCTCGACGGGCTGGATGCCGCTGCGGAAGGTCTTGGCGAACGCGCTGTTCACTGCGCGCTCGAGACCTTTCTCGAAGCTGTCAAGTAGTCCCACGGGGCTCCTCGGACGGGGGTAGCCGGATTGGTACATGCTAGTTGCACACTCTGCGCCCTTCATGGACGCTCCACCGAGATTGCCAGGTTCGGGGCCTCTCTTCTCGCGTGATATCCTCGGGAAGTTGAGTTTCGCGGGATCTTCGGATGCCGTGACTCGCGCGAGTGGCGGAATAGGCAGACGCGCTGGCTTCAGGTGCCAGTGCCCGAAAGGGCGTGGGGGTTCAACTCCCCCCTCGCGCACAGAGCGCGAAGAAGGGCCCCGGAATCCGGGGCCCTTCTGCGTTCGCGCTAGATGCCGTCGAGAGCGGGCACGAGGGTGAAGATGATCTCCTCGACCTCGCGCCCCACGCCCGGGGCGAAGTCGACGTTGCGCGACACCTCGGTGAAGCCGGCGTGTGTGAGCACCGCTCTGGAGCCCGCGTTCGCGGTCGCGGCCCGCGCGAACAGCGGGCGGGTCGGCTCGCGTGAGATCAGCAGTCGCAGCGCCGCAGTCGCCACTCCCCTGCCCCACGCGTGCCGTGCGATCCAGAAGCTGACCTCGCGGTCGCCGTCGATGGTGAACGCGGCGATCGTGCCGGCGAACCCGCCGTTCTCGGTGACGACGTGATAGAGGACGTCCGGGTCGGCGCGCTGGCGGGCGACCCACGCGTCGAAGGCCGCGCGGTCATCGGGGTCTTCGGCGGTGAAAGCCGCCTGCGCCACGGCCTCCGGATCGCGCATCATCTCGAAGACGGCGTCGAGGTCGTCGTCGTCGAGATCCCGCAGCTCGATGTGGTTCACCATCCCACCGTACCGAGGCCCCCGGTACCATTGGTGTGCCGCGTTCCGACGTGGCCTATCCGGGGGGATCCGTCCACACCCGGGCTTCGAGCATCGCTCGGCCCGGGTGTGCGATGGGCTGCGACGAGGCGTCGCGACGCGTGTGCAACATTTTCGTCACCTTCGGACGACACCTGTTGCGGAAGAATCCTCCGCCGCTATTTTGGTGGCAACTCGTGGCATGAGCGCGGGGCAACACGAAAGAACGGCAAGTGATGAGCACGCAGGGCACCGTCAAGTGGTTCAACTCGGAGAAGGGCTTCGGCTTCATCGCTCCCGATGATGGGGGCGCAGACGTCTTCGCGCACTACACCGCCATCTCGGCGAGCGGCTACCGCTCCCTCGAGGAGAACCAGCGGGTGGAGTTCGAGGTCGCCCAGGGCCCCAAGGGCCTGCAGGCGGAGGACATCCGTCCCATCTGATCCCATGGGCTTCGGCCTGTGAAACGCAGCGCGGGTCTTGCTCGGTGCCTGCGAGCGGTCAGCCTCGGGCGCCGCGCACCAGGTCGAGACCGGCGCCGGCGAACTGACGCAGTCTCCTGAGACCTGCGTCGTCATCGGCGTGCGACGGACAACGCGGTGTCCCGCATGATGGCCGCGACCGACCCTTCGCGAAATCGTATGTGCGCTCATGTTCACATACGAGTTGGCTGTGCTCGTCCTTTGCCGGGCACGTGTGAGCACGAGTTCACATACGAGTTGGGCAGTGCTCGTCTCCTGCCGGGCACGTGTGAGCACGAGTTCACATACGAGTTGGGCTGTGCTCGTCTCCTGCAAGGGCACGTGTGAGCACGAGTTCACATACGAATTCAGCCGTGCTCGACCGTGTTCGCCCGGGCGTAGTCCGCGAGGGCCTTGGCGTCCTCCGCATCGCGCATCGCGCGCCGTGCCGCATCGAGCGCGGCCACGGGGTCCTGCGCCTGCCGCGCGCGGGCCAGCTCGTGCTGGGCGGAGATGAGCCGCGCCCGGGCATCGGCTCCGGCGTGGACATGCGCGACGGACGACTCGGCCTGCGCGACGGCGCTGCGGGCGGCGGCGAGGGTGCCCGGCAGCGCAGTGCGCGCTCCTCGCAGGCGCTGCTGCGCAGTTCGGGCATCGCCGACCGCGAGATCGAGCCGCAGGCGCAGGCGCGCGATGCGTTCCACCGTCCGGGAAGGGCGGCGCGCGGCATCCGCTTCCATGCTCTGCAGTTCCGCCTCGATCGCCCGCAGCTCGCCGCCCAGCCGATCGGCGTCACGGGCATCGAGGTGCTCTCGGATGACGACGGCCTGCCGGAGGGCGCTGCGCACGGCGTCGAACTCTCCCGGCAATGCCTGCGCCGCCTGCACGACGAGCCGGTGAGCCTCCTCCAGGATCCGCGCGTCGGCTGCGGCCTGACGCAGCGCGCGTTCGGCCGCCGCCACATCGGCGAGCACGCTGCGGGCGGGATCGGCGGATCCGGCCGCAGCCTGCGTGAGCAGTCGGGCGGCGGCGTCCGCCTCGGTCACAGCGGCGTGGGCTGCCGCGGCGGCGGCCCGCCACTCGGCCTCGTCGAAACGCGCCGAGAGTTCCGCTACCAGGGCGGCCGGGTCGCCCATCGAGGCGCGCAGGTCCTCCAGACGGCGCTGTGCAGCGGCGATCTGGTCGCCCGCCGACACGTTGGCGGCCACCCATGCGGCGTGCTGGGCGCGCGCGCCGGCGATGGTCCGCAGGGTCTCGGTCGCCCGCCGCTCGATGCGTGCGGACACCCGCCGCACCTCCACCGGCGCGGCCTGGCTCATCGTGACGCCGCGGTACTCGTCGAACGACTCGTCGCGTACATGTTGCGCGACCAGGCGTGCGCGGCGGAGGGATGCCGGAGCCCCGCCGCCGTAGAGAGCGCCCGACAGGCCGACCTCGAGGTCGAGCTCCCCCACCGCGTCGTCCAGCTGCACCAGCGAGGCGCCGGCCCGGAGCCGCAGCGCTTCCGCCGCCGCGCGAGCCCGCGGCGAGCGGCGTGCACGCCGGATCGCCCACACCGTGATCGCGACGGCCAGGGCCGCCACGCCGAACACGACCAGCGCGGGAACGACCCACGCGATGATCGAGCTGAGGATCTCAGCCACCGTGATCCTCGACCAGCAGCAGGCGGCGCAGCTGGTCGACGTCCTCGACGACCGCCTGAGCCCCCTCTGCCTCGTGCGGCCAGCTGAAGCCCCACCGGACGAAGATCACGGGGACGCCGTGCTCGGCACCGCCCTCGACGTCGTGATGGCGGTCCCCCACCAGGACCGGCCGGCTCGTGTCGACGCCGGCGACCTGCAGACGTCGCAGCGCCTCGGCGACGATGTCGGCCTTGGCGCTCAGCGTCTTCTCGTCCTGCGTCGCGCCCACGGTCGCGGTCAGCGACGACGTGAGGTCGAAGTGGTCCATCAGCGCGACGACCTGGATCTCGGGCTTCGAGCTGGCCGTGGCCTGCGGGATGCCGGCAGCCGCGGCATCCCGAACCAGGTCACCCACCCCGTCGAACAGCTTGGCTCCGGTCGTGTAGCCGTCTTTCCTGCCCAGCACGCGGTAGAAGGCGACCGCCTCGGAGGCCTCGGCCGGACTCATCCCCACGTTGACCTGGAACGACTCGAACATCGGCGGCCCGATCCAGTGCACCAGCTCGCCGCGCGTCGGCGGGCGCTTGCCGAAGTGCTCGAGCGCGATCGTCAGGCGGCGCAGAATCCCGTCGGACGCATCCACGATGGTGCCGTCGACATCCCAGAGCACACAGGTCCACGGCGATCGTCTCGGCATGCCTCCCAGCCTATGGGCGCGCCGAGACGTGCGCGGCCGGTCAGAACAGGCGCGGGGCGCCGGAGTCGACGCCCTTCATGCCGTCGTAGTCCAGCGTGACGCAGCGGATCCCGCGGTCGGCGGCGAGCACCTTGGCCTGGGGCTTGATCTCCTGCGCGGCGAAGACGCCCGTCACCGGCGCCAGGTGCGGATCGCGGCCGAGCAGCTCGAGGTAGCGGGTGAGCTGCTCGACGCCGTCGATGTCGCCCCGGCGCTTGACCTCCACGGCGATGGTGCCGCCCGCGGGATCGCGCAGCAGCAGGTCGACGGGACCGATCGCGGTCGGGAACTCGCGACGCACGAGGGTCAGCCCGTCGCCGATCACGTCGACCTGCTCGGCGAGGAGGCGCTGCAGGTCGGCCTCGACGCCGTCCTTCTGCAGGCCGGGGTCCACGCCGAGCTCGTGGGACGAGTCGTGCAGCACCTCGTAGATGCGCACGAGGAGCGCATCGCCGGTCTTCGCGTGGGTGACGCGCCAGTGCTCGAGCACGCCGGCCGACGCCGACTCCTCATCGGGCACCTCGACGTCGAGCCGGCACGGCGGGCTCATCCAGTTCAGCGGCTTGTACGAGCCGCCGTCGGAGTGCACGAGCAGGCTGCCGTCGCCCTTGTGGACGAGCAGGCGGGTGGCGAGTGGGAGATGCGCGGTGAGCCGGCCGGTGTAATCGACGGAGCAGCGGGCGATGACAAGACGCACTCGTTGAGCCTAAGCCCGGCTGCGCCGCCCGGCCGACGGTCAGGCGTGCGGGTGACCTGCGCCGACGGTGGATCCGGCGATCGGCTTGGCAGCGCCGGAGGCGAGACCGGATGCCACGATCAGCGCCACGAGGATGTACAGCGTGTTCAGCAGGCCGATGCTCTCGCTGATCAGGCCGAGCAGCGGCGGGCCGCACAGGAAGGCGACGTAGCCGATGGTCGCCGCCGCGCTGACGCGGGCCGCCGCCTTCGCCGGGTCGTCCGCCGCAGCCGACATGCCCAGCGGGAAGCCGAGCGAGACGCCGGCACCCCAGAGCGCCGCGCCGACGAAGACGAGCGGTGTGGTCGGCGCGAGGATGAACAGCAGCAGCCCGACAGCCGCGAGCAGCGAGAGCGCTCGCAGTGTCGCGACCCGGCCGAACCGGTCCACGAGCGGGCCGCCGAAGACGCGCACGACGGTCATGCTGACCGAGAACACCGCGAGGCCGAGAGCGCCCATGGCCGGGGTCGTGTCGTGGCCTTCGACCATGCCGAGGGCGAGCCAGTCGTTCGCGCCGCCTTCGGCGAAGGCCATGCCGAGCATGATCACGCCGAGGGCGTACGTGCGCGGCTCGCGCCAGGCCGACATCGCGACATGGAGGCGCTCGCGCCAGTGCGCCCGGTCGGCTTCCGCCGCGGAGTCCCCCGTGAGCTCGCGCGCCGGGACGTTGGCGAACGCGGCGAACGCGATGGCGACGATGACGACCGCCATGACGGCGGTGTGCACCGCCACGCTGACGTCCCACGCGGCCGCCAGGGCGCCGATGCCCGCGCCGATGACGGTGCCGAAGCTGAAGAAGGCGTGGAACAGCGGCAGGATCGTCTTGCCCGACTGCTTCTCGATCGCCGCGCCCTCGACGTTCATCATCACGTCGACGGCTCCGTTGCCCAGACCGAAGAGGGCAAGGCCCGCCACCACGACGACGAAGCTCCCGGTGACGTCGGTGCCGACGCCGATGAGCAGCACGCCCGCGGCGAAGATGATCATCGCGCCGAGCATGCCCTTGCGGGCCCCGACGCGGGCGATGACGGGTGTCGCCGAGGAAAGGCCGATGATCGACGCGATCCCGGCACCGAGCAGCATGAGCCCGATCTGGACGTTGTCGACGCCGAGCGTCTCTTTGATGGCTGGAACGCGCGAGGCCCACGTCGCGATCGACAGGCCGCTCGCCAGGAAGATGGCGAACACCGCGGTGCGCCAGCGCACGAGCTGCGAGCGGGTCAGGACGAGTTCCATGTCGCCAGGGTAACGAACGGGCTCGTGTCGTGTCGAATCGATTCGACGCCTGCCGTGCCGGGGCGATACCATCGGGAGGACATGAGCACGCGCCGAGCCACCATCTCCGACGTCGCCCGCGAGGCGGGCGTGTCGCCGTCCACGGCGTCGGTCGTCTTCAGCGGGAAGACCCCGGTCTCGGAGGCCACGCGCCGCCGCGTGCTCGACGCCGCTTCTGCGCTCGGCTACACCGGTCCCGATCCGCGAGCGGCATCGCTGCGCCGCGGGCGTTCCGGAATCGTCGGTGTCGTCTTCGAGGAGCACCTCGGCACCGCCTTCCTCGACCCCATCAAGACGCTCATGATGGACGGCCTCGCCGACGGCGTCGCGCCGCTCGGAGCCGGCCTGCTTCTGCTGCGCGACCACGATCCGAGCGGGACGGGAGCCTCGCTCATGACGGCGCCGTTGGATGCCGCCGTGCTCGTGGGATGCAGCGGGCACCTGCGCGAGTCGCTGGCCGCGGTCACGGCCCGCGGGATTCCCGTCGTGGTGATCGAGGGCGACGCGGGCGACGACATCCCCCGCATCGGCCTCGACAACAAGGAGGCGCAGCGGCAGGCCGCGAGTCACCTGCGCACCCTCGGGCACCGGAAGGTGGCGGTCGTCGCACTGCCGGCCCGCGCGGGCTGGGAGGCGGGCTGGCTGCTCGACGGGACCCCGATCGTCATCGACGTCACGCGGGAGCGCCTCGCCGGTGCGCTGGAGATCTTCCCGGATGCCCCCGCCTATGCCGCAGGCGGCAGCTTCATCGCCGAGGGGCTCGCCGCCGGGCGCGTGCTGTTCGCGGACCCCTCCGATCGTCCGACCGCGGTCATCGCGCAGAGCGACCTGCTCGCGGCCGGTGTGATCCGTGCTGCGGAGGAGGCGGGGCTGCGCGTCCCCGAAGACGTCAGCGTCACCGGATTCGACGGCATCGTCGTCGACGGTCTGGCGCCCTATGACCTCACGACGCTGGTGCAGCCGGTCAACGAGAAGGGGCGCGCGGCCGGCATGGCGGTGGCTGCCATGCTCGACGGCGAAGAGGCGGCCTCGATCACCTTCACGTGCGAGTTCCGCGAAGGGAACACCACCGGACCTGCGCCGGCCTGACCAGCGTCCGGCCTGACAGCTGTGGCCTGACGCTGTGGCCTGACCGCCTCACGAGCGCTGCGGGCCGAGGGGGAGAGCGCGCTCGCCGAAGTCGGCGATCGTGTACCGCCCGCAGGCGACGAGCTCGGCTGGGCCCACGCGCCCGGAGGCTCCGGGCGACGCGTCAGCGGCGCCTGGAGAGGGCGTGGGGATTCGGACGGACGCGCCGCCGGGCAGCTCGAACGGGACGGACTGCGCGTCGAGCACGAGAAACGTGACCTCGCCCGCGGCGAAGTCGGTCCGGTTGACGAGCCACGCGTAGCCGCGCAGCTGGTGGTCGACCTGCACCAGCGACCGCGGATCGGCGACGTGCGCCTTGGGCAGGCGCACGGTCCAGAACTGACCGGCGCCCGTGCGGCCGGAGGCTTCCGTCCACGCCACGACGCAGTCCAGGTCGGCATCGGGTGCCGTCGCCGAAGACATGATCCGAGGGACCCCGACCGCGGCGGCGAACACGAGAGCCACGACGGCCGATGCGGCCACCACCGCTCGCGCCGCCCGCGGAAGCACCAGCGGGCGGAGCACCTGCGGCAGCACCACGAGCCCGAGCACCGGGGCGAAGGCGATCGGCTGCAGGTACCGCGCGGCGTGCGTGCCGAGCACGATGGCTCCGACCACCACCAGCAGTGGAGCGACCCAGCCGAACGCCGCGACGACGAAGCCGCCGACCTCGCGCCGCCGCGCGAGCAGCGCGGCGGCTGCGGCGCACCAGAGCCACAGCGCGACGCCCGCCACGACGGCCACCGCGCCCCAGGGCGTGTGCCACCGATCGGCGGCGAGTCCGGCGTAGTAGCCGACGGATTCCAGGGCGCGGGAGGGGTCGGCGTAGCCGGCGCCGGTGTTCGCGATGAGGTCCGCGAGCGGCATCCGCAGGGCGAAGCCCACCGCCGATCCCCCCGCCAGCGCCACGATCAGCCGCGGTGCCGCGGAACCGCGCCGGCGCAGCGCGACCAGCGCGAGCGCCGCGATCAGCGGGAGGCTCGCCCACGCCGCGAACAGGGGATTCGTGAGGATGGATGCCGCGGCCACCGCCGCGATCGTCCAGCCCGCCCAGCCGCGCCGGGGCGTCTCGAGCCCGCGCCGGGCGATCCCGACGGCGGCGACCGCAGCGATCACGGTCGCGGAGTAGTACGTGGTCGTGAGCAGCAGCGATGCCGGCTCGAGGGCGTCGCGGCTCGCCGAGCCCTCGCTGCCGGCGAGGAGGCAGAACGCGCCGAATCCGAGCAGTGCGCCGCCGACCGGCGCGGGGGAGCGGCCTGAAGCTCCTGCCGCGACGCGCAGCGCGCCGTACAGAGCGAGCAGGTTCACCACCGCCGCGAGGGCGAGCGTGCCCGCGACGCCGAGTCCCGCGAGATCGAGCACCGCGAGGGTCGCGATCTCGGGCAGGAACAGCACGGACGACATCGCCCAGTCCTGCTGTTGTCCGACTTCAAGTGAGCGGACGACGAGCGTCGTGACGAGCGAGTCGGCGTCGCGGAAGAGCAGCTCGGAGCGCGGGCTCGCGGCGACCAGAGCGACCGTCGCGATCGCGATCGCGACGGCGGCCGCGGCACCGGCCACCTCATGCGTCCAACGCCGCACGCGCGGCTGCGGGACGTCGGCGATCACCCGTCCACTCTGGCACGCGCTGTCGACCGCGCTGCCGGTCCCATCGACGGGCCGTCCGGCCGGCCGGCGACCGATTCGTCCCGGTAGACTCGATCCGACACCCTGATCGCCCGAGCCGCGCGCGTGAGCCCCCGGCCGACGACCACGAGGAGGCCGCGCATGCTCCTCGTTCTCGGCGCGTTCGCGATCACCCCGATCCTGCTTCCCTGGCTGGTCGCACGCATCGGAGCCCGGGCGTTCTACGTCGCCGCGCTGCTGCCGATCGCGGGGTTCGTGCAGGCCGTGCTGTTCACCCCGGCGGTCCTCGCGGGCGACTTCCCGTTCGAGTCCTATGACTGGATCGCGCCGCTGGGCATCGAGCTGTCGATGCGCATGACGACGCTGTCGTGGCTGATGACCCTCATCGTCACCGGCGTCGGCGCGCTCGTGATGATCTACTGCCGGTGGTACTTCGGCAGCCACGCCGAGAACCTCGGCCAGTTCTCGGCCGTGCTCCTGGCCTTCGCCGGCGCCATGTACGGGCTCGTGCTCACGGACGACCTCGTCGTGCTCGTGATGTTCTGGGAGGTCACGAGCGTCCTGTCCTACCTGCTGATCGGCCACTACAACCGTCGTCCCGCCAGTCGCCGCGCGGCCCTCCAGGCCCTGCTCGTCACGACCCTCGGCGGCCTCGTCATGCTGATCGGCGTCGTGCTGATGGTCGTCGACGCCGGGACGTCGAGCATCTCGACGATCCTCGCGCAGGCTCCGACCGGACCGGCGATCGATGCGGCCCTCGTGCTCCTGCTCGTGGGCGCACTCAGCAAGTCCGCGATCTTCCCCTTCCATTTCTGGCTGCCTGGCGCCATGGCCGCGCCGACACCGGTGAGCGCCTATCTGCACGCCGCAGCGATGGTGAAGGCGGGCATCTACCTCATCGCGCTGCTGGCCCCGGTCTTCGCCGCCGCGGCCACGTGGCGGCCGATCGTGATCTCGCTCGGCGTCTTCACGATGCTGCTCGGCGGGTTCCAGGCTCTGCGCGAGACGGACCTCAAGCGCATTCTCGCCTTCGGCACGGTGAGCCAGCTCGGCCTCCTCGCCGTCGTGCTGGGCTACGGCACGCGCGACACGGCGCTCGCGGGGCTCGCCCTGCTGCTCAGCCACGCGCTGTTCAAGTCGGCGCTGTTCCTCGTGGTCGGCGTGATCGACCGCCAGCTCTCGACGCGCGACATCGCGGAACTGAGCGGCGTCGGCCGCCAGGCCCCGGTCATGGCGACGTTCTCGATCATCGCCATCGCCTCGATGGTCGGGGTCATCCCCACCATCGGCTTCGCGGCCAAAGAGGGTGCACTGACCGCGCTCCTGCACGAGGCCGTCGCCGGCGCTCCGTGGGGCATCGTCGCCTTCGCCGGGGTCATCGCCGGCTCCGTTCTCACGGCGGCGTACGGCATCCGCTTCATCTGGGGTGCGTTCTGGACGAAGAAAGTCTCCACGCCCTCTCCGCTCAACGCTGACGCGGTGGGCGGAGCCTCCCGGCGCGTGGGCCCAGCTTCGCGCCAGGCCGTGCCGGCCACCGAGTGGCCCGACCCCCCGATCGGCTTCCTCGGTGCGCCCGTCGCGCTGTC
The DNA here is from genome assembly GCA_963754635.1 of uncultured Actinomycetota bacterium. Lineage (GTDB taxonomy): Bacteria > Actinomycetota > Actinomycetes > Actinomycetales > Microbacteriaceae > Microbacterium. The sequence goes on from CAVWGM010000004.1 coordinate 460,021, forward strand.
GGGTCTCACGCTGGTCGCGGGCTTCGCCGCGCCGCTGCTCGACACCGCGTTCAGCGGCTACGCCGACCAGGCGCCGGCCGGCGTGGGAGCCGGCGAGCATCCCGCGCACCTCGCGCTCTGGCACGGCCTCGGCCCGGCGCTGTGGATCTCGCTCGCCACGATCGCGGTGGGCGCGATCGCCTTCTGGATGACCGCCCGTGCCGGTTGGTCGCGCCGCATGCTGCCGTTCACCGCATCCGACGTCTACAACGCCGTGCTCCGCGGCATCGCCCGGCTGTCTGTCCTCACCACGAGCTTCACCCAGCGCGGCTCGCTGCCCGTCTATGTCGGCACGATCTTCGTCGTCTTCGTGGCCGCGGAGGGAACCGCACTGCTCGCCGCGCCGAACTGGCAGGTGCAGCTGTCTGCCTTCCACACTCCCGTGCAGCTCGTCGTCGCGCCGGTCATGATCATCGCGGGGATCGTCGCGGTGCGCGCGCGCAAGCGCTACACCGGAGTCGTGCTCGTGTCGGCGACGGGTCTCGGCATGGCGGTGCTCTTCGCCACCAGCGGCGCTCCCGACCTCGCGCTCACGCAGATCCTCGTCGAGACCGTGACCCTCGTGGCCTTCGCCCTCGTGCTGCGGCGCATCCCCTCGCGGATGGGCGAGCACAACGCCTCGGTCTGGCCGGTGGCCCGTGCCGTTCTCGCGGCGGCGGTCGGCGCGACCATGGCCGCGGTGGCGCTCGTGGCGACCGCCGCCCGGACGGAGACGCCGATCTCGGAGCGCTTCCCGGAGCTCGCCTACGAGGTCGGGCACGGCAGGAACGTCGTGAACGTCGCGCTGGTGGATCTGCGCGGGTGGGACACGATGGGCGAGCTGGCGGTGCTCATCCTCGCGGCGACGGGCGTGGCATCCCTCGTCTTCGTCACGCACCGCGCCGACACCCTCTCGCGCTTCATCGCGCCGCTGCCGGCAGCTGCCGCGCGCACGCGCCGCCCGCTGGTCGAGACGGACGAGGGCGTGAAGCCCGGCGGCGAAGTCCGCGGCCGCATGGCGTGGCTCGTCGGCGGCCAGCGCGTCCGGCCGGAGAACCGCTCGATCATGCTGGAGGTGATCGTGCGGATCCTCTTCCACACGATCATCATCGTGTCGCTCTACCTGCTGTTCGCAGGACACAACCTCCCGGGCGGCGGGTTCGCCGGAGGCCTGGTCGCGGGGATGGCGCTGGTCATGCGCTACGTCGCCGGCGGGCGCTACGAGCTGGGCGCGGCCGCTCCGACCGACGCCGGACGCCTGCTCGGGGTCGGCATGACGATCGCCGTCGCGTGCGCGATCGTGCCACTGTTCTTCGGGGCCGCACCGCTCACGAGCACCTACTTCGAGGCCCACCTGCCCGTGGTCGGCGACGTCGAGTTCGTGACGTCGACGCTCTTCGACGTCGGGGTGTATCTCGTCGTCATCGGTCTCGTCCTCGATGTGCTGCGCAGCCTCGGCGCCGAAGTCGACCGGCAGGCCCAGGAGGCCCGCGACGGTCTGCCGGCGAAAGCGGGGGTCTCGTGAACGTGTCGGGCGTCCTCATCGTCGTGATGGCGGTGCTCTTCGCGTGCGGCGTCTACGCGATGCTCGAGCGCAGCCTGACGCGCGTGCTCATCGGGTTCCTGCTGCTCGGCAACGCCGCCAACCTGCTGCTGCTCATCGTGATGGGCGAGCCGGGCATCGCCCCCTTCTTCGGGTCGGCGGCGTCGTCGGACGAGATGTCCGACCCGCTGCCTCAGGCGCTGACGCTCACGGCGATCGTGATCACGTTCGCCGTCTCCGCCTTCCTCCTCGCGCTGATCTACCGGTCCTGGCAGCTGGGTCAGGCCGACACCGTGGAGGACGACGAGGCCGACCGCGCCGTGCGCGAGGGCACGGCCGATGTCGACGAGACGATGGACGTGGAGTTCGAGATCGAAGACGAGGACGACGACGCGACCACCGACTTCGTCGGCCTCGACACCGCGCCCATCACGGTGCTCGGCAGCCGTGACTTCGCCGGACTGCGCGACGACGCTCCGGTCGACCGTCCCTCGGGTCGCCGAGCCGAACGACGCGACGGCGGTGACGACGAATGATCGCCTTCGCCCCCGCCCTCGTGCCGCTGCTGGTCACCCTCCCCCTGCTCGGCGCGGCGATCGCGCTGATCGCCGGACGCCACCGCCGCACGCAGGTCGTCGTCTCGGTCATCACGCTCAGCATCGTCTGCGTCATCGCGGCGATCCTGCTCTACGTCGTCGACTCGAGCGGCCAGGCGATCGCGGTGTCGGTCGGCGGCTGGGAGATCCCGTTCGGCATCGTGCTCTACGTCGACCGGCTCGCGGCGCTGCTGGTCGTCGTCTCGAGCATCGTGCTGCTCGCGGTGCTGCTGTTCTCGGTCGGACAGGGCGCCGCCGATGGCGACGACGAGACACCGGTCTCGATCTTCCACCCGTCGTACCTGATCCTGGCGGCGGGCATCTTCAACGCCTTCATCGCCGGCGACCTGTTCAACCTCTACGTCGGGTTCGAGATCCTGCTCGTGGCGTCGTACGTGCTGATCACCCTCGGATCGACCGAGTCGCGCATCCGCACCGGCGTCGTGTACATCGTCGTCTCGCTGGTCTCGTCGATCCTGTTCCTGGCGGCGATCGCGATGATCTACGGCGCCCTCGGCACGGTCAACATGGTGCAGATCTCCGAGCGGATGGGTCAGCTCCCGCAGGAGACGCAGCTCGTGCTGCACCTCATGCTGCTGCTCGCCTTCAGCATCAAGGCCGCGGTCTTCCCGCTGTCGTTCTGGCTTCCCGACTCCTATCCGACGGCACCGGCTCCTGTCACGGCGGTGTTCGCGGGCCTGCTGACGAAGGTCGGCGTCTACGCCATCATCCGCACCGAGACCGAGCTGTTCCTCGACAACGACGTCAACTTCCTGCTCATGGTCGTGGCGCTGGCGACGATGATCGTCGGAGTGCTCGGCGCCGTCGCGCAGGCGGAGCTCAAGCGCATCCTGTCGTTCACGCTGGTCAGCCACGTCGGCTACATGATCTTCGGCCTCGCGATCGCGACACCGGCCGCGATCGGCGCCACGATCTACTACATGGTCCACCACATCGTGGTGCAGACGACGCTGTTCCTGGCCGTCGGCCTGGTCGAGCGCCGAGCCGGCAGCACCTCGATCCTGCGGGTCAAGGGCCTCATGAAGGCGGCGCCCGTGATCGCCGTGCTGTACTTCATCCCCGCCGTGAACCTGGGCGGACTGCCGCCCTTCTCCGGTTTCATCGGCAAGTTCGCCCTCTTCGACGCGGCGGCCGAGGTCGGCACGCCGATCATGATGGTGCTCATCGTGGGCGGCATCCTGACGAGCCTGCTCACCCTGTATGCGCTGATGCGCGCCTGGAACCTCGCGTTCTGGCGCGAGGAGGACGACTCGGCAGAGACCGAGGCCCGCATCTCGTACCTCGGGGCCTCGCCGAGCGGCGTCGATACCGAGCGCCGTGTCATCCCGAAGATCATGACGGCCTCCACGACCGGCATGGTCGCGATCACCGTCGCGCTCACGATCTTCGCCGGCCCCCTGTACGACGTCTGTACGCGCATCGGCGCTGCCCTGCTCGAGCCCGTCACGCTCGTGCAGCTGCAGGAGCAGCACGAGGTGAGCACCGGTGACACCGGAGAGGAGGGTCAGCCATGACCGCGGCACAGCCCGATCAGGGCGACCGGAAGCTGCTGCTGACCCAGCTGTGGCGGCAGCTGCCGTTCTTCGTGTGGCTCATCGCACTCTGGATGATGCTGTGGGGCCAGTTCACGTGGGTCTCGTTCCTCACCGGCCTGGTCGCCGCCCTCATCGTGACGCGCGTCTTCCGGCTGCCGCCGGTGGAGCTGTCGGGCCGGGTCAACCTCTGGTACGGCGCGATCTTCGTGCTCGAGTTCCTCGCCGCCGTGGTCTGGGGCTCACTCACCGTCGCGGGCCAGGTGCTGAACTTCTCGCGGCAGCCCGGCGCCGCCATCATCGCGGTGCAGCTCGTGACCGACGACGACCTGATCATGACGCACACGGCGGTCACGGCATCCCTCATTCCCGGCTCGCTCATCGTCGAGACCGATCGCGACCGCCGCATCCTCTACCTGCACGTCCTCGGAGCCCGGACCTCCCGCGACGTCGAGCGGCAGCGGGCGACGGTGCATCGCTGGGAACGGCAGATCGTGATGGCGGTGGGCTCGCGCGCGCAGCTGGCGCTGGTGCGAGCGGATGCCGCGACCGTCGCCGCGGGAGGAGCCCGGTGAACCTGCTGATCGTCGTCATCGCCGTCGTGTTCGGCGTCGCCGCGCTGCTCACGCTGTGGCGCATCATCATCGGCCCGTCGATCCTCGACCGGGCCGTGGCATCCGACGTCCTGCTCACCGAGGTGATGTGCGTGCTCGGCGCGGAGATGGCCATCAACGGGCACACGCGGTCGCTGCCGGTGCTGCTGATCATCGCCGCGGTCGGCGTCTTCGGCTCGATCTCGATCGCCCGGTTCGTCGCGCGAAGGGACAACACGCAGTCATGACCCTCGACGCCTGGCTCGACCTCACCGCGCTGCTCCTGATCCTCATGGGCGCGGTGCTCTGCCTGATCGCCGCGATCGGGGTGCTGCGGTTCCGCGATGTGCCCACCCGCCTGCACGCCGCGACCAAGCCGCAGGTGCTCGGTCTCATCCTGATCTGCCTGGCGGTCGCGCTGTCGCTGCGGTCGTGGCCGGTCGTCGCCTTTCTGGTTCCGATCGTGCTCATCCAGCTCGCGACCGCCCCGCTGTCGGCGCACATGGTCGGACGCCAGGCGTACCGCAACGGCACGATCGAGGAGACCGGTCTCTTCGTCGACGAGCTCGCCGACTCCCGTCGCACTCCGCCGGCCGCCGGCGGCTGAGCAGACCTCCGCGCGGCGAAGTCTCAGCCGGCGGGGACCAGCGTCAGGGTGTTCGTGGTCGTCGCATCGACGGCGTCGCGCGAGAAGGCCCACGGAGTCATGCGCGCTTCCTGCCAGGTCTCGGTCTGGTCGGTGTAGTTGGCGTGGAAGGCGTGGCCGCTCGTGCCGGTGAGGTGGTTCCACCGCGAGTCGTCGAAGTCGGCCAGGTCCACGACCATCCGCATGGAGGGGACCGTGACGGTCGCGAAGCCTTCGTCCAGGGTCCATCCGGTCGCGTTGACCACTGACGCGCCGCCGCCGACCGGGTAGGGGCCGCGGTTGAAGAGCCACTCGATCGGAGGGATGCCGGACGAGCCGAAGGTGTCGCTGCGCAGCGTCAGGGCGTGCAGGTCGCCCCAGTTCCACTTCGCCATGTTCTCGCCCTGCAGGTCGCCCAAGCGCTCGGCGGCCTCGATCGCGGTGAGGGTGAGCATCTCCTCCTGGCTCGACACGTCGAGCTCGTCGTTCGTCCACCACTGCGACTGCGGGTCGCGCAGCAGCTCGTCGACCAGCAGGAACAGGCGCGCCTGGTCCGACACCGGCGCGGGGTTCTCGCGGCCCGCGACGAAGAGGTTGTCGACGAGCTCGCTCCACAGCACGTTGGCGTAGGCGGCCGCCGTCGAGTCCGGGTCGTTCTGCGCGTCCCACGCCCGCAGCAGCTCGAGCGCGGCATCCGCTGCCTCGTCGCCGGTCTCGAGCTCGGCATACGCGCCCGACAGTCGCATACCGAGGTAGAAGCCGTTGTCGGCCTGGATGTCACGCATGTCGTCCGCGTTCAGCGGACCTTCGGCGGCCTTGCGCTGGATGAGGTCGACGATGCGCGCGGCCCGCCAGCCGTGATCCCAGTCCCGCGTCAGGAAGTGCGGGTACTCCTCGCCAACGATCGCGTTGTTCGCCGTGACGATGTACCCCTCGTCGGGGTTGTAGAGCACCGGCAGCTCCTCGAACGGGATGAAACCCTGCCAGTCGTACGCCGAGTCCCACCCGGGCTGCGGCATCGAGCCGTCGCCGGCGCCGCGGATCGGCAGCGATCCGGGGGTCTGGTAGCCGATGTTGCCGTCGACGTCGGCGTAGACGAGATTCTGGGCCGGCACCGCGAACAGCTGGGCGGCGGCACGGAACTGCGTGAAGTCCTGGGCGCGGTTCATGGCGAAGATCGCGCCGGGCGTGGTGCCGGGCTCGAGCGCGGTCCACTGCAGGCTGACGGCGTACTCGCCCTCGGGCGGGTCGGACGGCTGTGCGACGTCATCGGTGCTGCCCGTGTAGGGGTCCTCGGCGATCGCGGTGAAGTCCTCGGTGAGTCCGGACACGATGGGCCCGTGCGCGGTGGAGCGGATGACGAGCTCGACGTCCTCGCCGCCGGCGACCTTGAGCGTCTCGGTGCGCTCCTCGAGCGGCTCGAGCACGCCGTCACGCCAGTACCCGTCGTCCTCGACCTTCTCGAGGTAGAGGTCGGTCACGTCGGTGGTGAGGTTCGTGAAGCCCCAGGCGATGCGGTCGTTGTGCCCGATGATCACGCCGGGGACGCCCGCGAAGCCGAAACCGGCGACGTCGTAGGCGCAGGCATCGGTGATGATGCGGCATCTGAGGCCGACCTGATGCCAGACGCTCGGCAGGCTGGCGCCGAGGTGCGGGTCGTTGGCCAGCAGCGGCATGCCGGTCTCGGTGAGGTGGCCCGACACGGCCCACGAGTTCGAGCCGATGCCCTCGCCGGCGCCGCCGACGAGCTCGCCGACCGCTTCGATGACGCCGTCGACCTCGGACCACTCGATCGCGGCGGTCGCGGCATCCGCTGCGATGTCTTCGGTCGTCGCGGCGAGGCCTTCCGGGGCGGTCGAGATCGACGGCACGATCACCGGATTCCGCTCGAAGGGGTACCCCGGGTAGAGCTGGGCCATCTCCTCTGCCGGCAGGTCGGCGGCGACGACGGCACGCTCGGTCTCTTCCTCGATGTTCGAGCGGAGGTCCCAGGCCATCGCCTTGAGCCACGCCACCGAATCGGCCGGCGTCCACGGCTCGATCTCATAGTCGGAGTTCTGCAGACCGAGCACCGCGTACTCGAGCGAAGCGTCGGCGCCGTCATGCTCGGCGAGGTAGGCGTTCACTCCGTCGGCGTACGACTCGTAGTGAGCGCGGGTGGTCTCGTCGAGCGCTTCGACCTCTTCTTCGGCGATCGCGCGCCAGCCGAGGGTGCGCAGGAACCTGTCCGTCTCGAGCTGCGACTCGCCGAACAGCTCCGACAGGCGACCGGCGGTCACGTGGCGGCGGAAGTCCATCTCCCAGAACCGGTCCTGGGCGTGGACATAGCCCTGTGCGTAGAAGAGGTCCTCGGCGGTGGTGGCCGTGATGGTCGGGATGCCGAGCGCATCGCGCTGGACGGTCACTTCGTCGCCGAGTCCGACGACAGCGACCTCACCCGAGACCTGGGGGAATGACCGCTGCACGGTGTACGCGAGGAAGCCGGTCGCGACGAGGGCGAGCACCACCACGCCGGCGACGATCGAGAACAGGGTGATCCCCAGGGCGCGGCGGCGCGAGCGGCGCGGCGGTGGGGCATCGTCGTCCTGGACGAGGACGGGTTCGGTGCTGGGCTTCGACATTGAAGGGCTCTCGGGTCGACGAGGACGGAACGCGGTGTCAGCCACCGCGAGCCTCGGTGTCGCGTTCGGGTCGCGCACCGTCAGGCATCGTAACCCGCCGTGCGGTGCAAACGACCATCCGGACGGACGAGAACCTCCGGGCTCGATGCCCGGAGGTCCTCGTCACTTTCACGTCGCGTCGTTCAGGCGTGGCTCAGGATCTGCGGTCCGCCGTGCCGCGCGAGCGGACACGGGCGACGCCGAGTGCCGCCAGACCCATCAGGGTCGCGAGGGCGCCGACGGTGAAGGCAGGCGTGGCATCCGCGCCGGTGACGGCCAGCTGCGGTGGAGCTGCAGCGGGAGAACCCGGTGTCGTAGGCGGTGTCGTCGGCGGCGTAACCGGCGGGACCACTGCGGCGACGTCATCATCGACGATCGTGTAGGTCGACGTCTGGACGCTGACACCGTTCATGTCGGCGTCTCCCAGAGTGGCATCGCCGGTGGGTGCCGACAGCGTCAGCACGACGGCCTCGTCGGGCTCGTCGGCGGTGTCATTGATGACGGTGAGGCCCGGAATCGCGATGGCGGTCGCCGGCGTTCCGTCGTACGTGCCGGCCGGGATGGTGACCACGTAGGGCCCCGCGGGCTGGTAGTCCGTGCCCGCGGTCGCCGTGCCCGTCGCGGTGACGGTGACCGTCGTCGGAGCGACGACGGTGCCCTCGACCAGCAGGCGGGGGAACGCCGCCGCCGTGGTTTCAGTCGAGGACACGTTGCCCTCGAGCTCGACGACGACTCCGGCCGGCGGGACGACGACCGGAAGGTCGTCGTCGACGATGGTGTACGTGGCGGTCTGGACGTTCACGCCGTCGTGGTTGGCGTCGGTCAGGCTGACGTTGTCGTCGCCCGTCGACAGGGTCAGCACCACGGTCTCGTCCGGCTCGTCGGTCGTGTCGTCGATGACCGCGAGACCCGGGATCGGCACGGCCGTCGCCGCGGTTCCGTCGTACGTCGCGGCCGGGATCGTGACCACGATCGGGGAGGCGGGTGAGTAGTCCACGCCGTTCGTCGCCGTCCCCGTCAGCGTGACGGTCACCGTCGTCGGCACAGCGACCACTCCGTTCACGAGGAGCGACGGGAACCCGCCTCCGACTGCTTCAGCAGCGGACGCGTCGCCCGACAGCTCGATGTCGGCCCGGTCGGTGCCCACTGCAGAGGTCGCGAAAGTGACCGCGAGGTCGCCCTGGTCGAGGATGAGGCCGGTCGCCGCGTCCAGCACGTCCTGGGTCGTGACGGTCCCGCCGAACCCCGTGGCTACGGGGGTGATGGTGGCGCTCAGCGCGTAGACGGTGAACACGTAGTTGTGAGTCGTTCCATCGGGCGGGCACGGTCCGCGGTAACGGTCCTCGCCCGGCATCCCGAACTCACCCCAGGTGTTTACGGCCTCGGTGCCCCCGCCCAGGGCGCTCGCGGCAGAAGCATCGCGGTCCAGCGAGGTCGTGGCCGCGCCGACGTTGTACGCCGTCCAGTGGGCCCAGTCGCTGGGGGATGCGTACGCGGCGTCCCCTACCGTTGTCTCGTCGTGCATGAGCACGATGTACGACATCGTTCCCGTCGGCCCGGCCGACCAGGAGAGCTGCGGGGACACGAAACCGCTGGCGGGGGCGGGAGGCGAAGGAGCGGCGTCGCATGCGAACAGCGGGTTCAGCGGCATGTTGTTGCTCATGTCGGTCGAGCTCACCGTGATGCCGCCGTCTACGGCGCTGGCCGCCGGAGCCATTCCTCCGACCACGAGCGCCAGTGCGGCGAGCGTGACAGCGGCACCTGATACTCCGGTCAGCCGGCTCTTGCGAATCATCGTCATTGATCCCCCCGGATCCTCATGAGCGGGCATGGCTCCATCTGGAATGCACCACGACCCGCCGTCGCGTCACACCATACTCGTCGAGGCATGCATGCCGGAAGAGATATGCCGACGTCGCGCCCGAGCGTTCCGGCAGCCACCCTCGCCGGAAGTCGGAGGCGTCAGTCCGAGCCGAAGTCGAACGCGGCGCCCTCGGACGCCACGTCGACGGCATCCGCCAGCTCTTCTGCGGCGGCGTCGAAGGCCTCGGCGTGACCCGTGATCTCGTCGGCCTCGCCGGCGGTGACCCGCCCGACCAGGTCGCCCGCCGCCCCGCCGATGATGCCCTGCGCGGCGTAGAGCTCGAGGCGCGCGCGCGAGTCGGCGATGTCGAGGTTGCGCATCGTCAGCTGACCGATACGGTCGGTCGGACCGAAGGCGGCATCGCCGACGCGCTCCATGGAGAGCTTCTCGGGGTGGTACGACAGGTTCGGGCCACTCGTGTCGAGAAGGGTGTAGTCCTCGCCGCGCCGCAGCCGCAGGGTCACCGAGCCGGTGATGGTCGAGCCGACCCACTTCTGGATGGACTCGCGCAGCATGAGCGACTGCGGCTCGAGCCAGCGTCCCTCGTACATCAGGCGGCCGAGGCGGCGGCCCTGCTCGTGATACGTCGCGAGGGTGTCTTCATTCAGGATGCCGTTGACCAGGCGCTCGTATGCCGTGAACAGCAGCGCCATGCCCGGCGCCTCGTAGATGCCGCGGGATTTGGCCTCGATGATCCGGTTCTCGATCTGGTCGCTCATGCCGAGTCCGTGGCGGCCGCCGATGCGGTTGGCCTCGAAGACGAGCGCGACCGGGTCGGAGTACTCGACGCCGTTGAGGGCGACGGGACGACCGCCCTCGAACGTGATCGTGACGTCCTCGGGGTCGATCGCGACCTCGGGGTCCCAGAAGCGCACGCCCATGATCGGCTCGACGGTCTCGAGCGAGACGTCGAGGTGCTCGAGCGTCTTCGCCTCGTGGGTCGCGCCCCAGATGTTCGCGTCGGTCGAGTACGCCTTCTCAGCGGAGTCGCGGTAAGGGAAGCCGTGCTCGACGAGCCATTCGCTCATCTCCTTGCGGCCGCCCAGCTCGGTGACGAAGTCGGCGTCGAGCCAGGGCTTGTAGATGCGCAGCGCAGGGTTGGCCAGCAGCCCGTAGCGGTAGAACCGCTCGATGTCGTTGCCCTTGTAGGTGGAGCCGTCGCCCCAGATGTCGACGCCGTCCTCTTTCATGGCGCGCACGAGCAGCGTGCCGGTCACGGCGCGGCCGAGCGGCGTGGTGTTGAAGTAGGTGCGTCCGCCCGAGCGGATGTGGAATGCGCCGCACGCGAGGGCGCCGAGTCCCTCCTCCACGAGGGCGGGCTTGCAGTCCACGATGCGCGCGATCTCGGCGCCGTACTGCAGGGCGCGCTCGGGGATCGCGTCGATGTCGTCCTCATCGGGCTGGCCGAGATCGCCGGTGTACGTGCAGGGGACGGCGCCCTTGTCACGCATCCAGGCGACGGCCACCGAGGTGTCGAGGCCTCCGGAGAAGGCGATGCCGACGCGCTCGCCGACGGGCAGGGATTGCAGGACCTTCGACATAGTTCGCCAGTCTACCGGCGGGCATCATCTCACTCTTCCGGTGTGACAGGGCTGGAATGGCGCACCGGCCCCGCGTGCGTCAAAGTGGACACATGACCATCCACGTCAATGCGGACAACTTCACGCGCGCCGAGACAGACCGCATGTTCGCCGACATCCAGCGCGACGCAGAAGCCGTCAACACCTTCCGTCACAGCCGCGAGCCTGCGTCGATCGACGCGCAGACGGTCATCCGCCTGAACCGTGACACTCTGTACAGCTTCGCGATCGTCGATCTTGCCGACGGTGCACGACTGACGGTGCCCGATGCGGGCGAGCGGTACCTGTCGGTCATGATCGTGGACCACGACCACTACGTCCGCGCCGTGCTGCACGGTGCCGGCGAGTACGACCTCGTCGAGTACGCACCGGACTCCGACTACGTGCTCGTCGCCGCGCGCACCCTGGTCGACTCCGATGACCCGGACGACCTCGCGGCCGTCGCCGCCGTGCAGGACGGCCTGCGCCTCGAAGCCGGCTCGGCGGTGCCGTTCGAGAGCCCCGAGTACGACAGGGCGTCACTCGACGCGACGCGCACCGCACTGCTCTCGCTGGCGTCCGGACTCCGCTCGTTCGAGCGTACGTTCGGCGGGCGCGACGAGGTCGACCCCGTGCGGCACCTGATCGGCACCGCCGCAGGGTGGGGCGGGCTTCCGGTCGAGGAGGCGTCGTACGTCGGCGTCGCACCGCAGCTGCCCGTCGGCTTCTACGACCTCACGATGCACGACGTCCCGGTCGACGCGTTCTGGTCGGTCTCTGTCTACAACGCCGCCGGATACTTCGAGCCCAACGCCGAGGGCCGGTACACGATCAACAGCGTCACCGGCGTCCGGAGCGAAGACGGATCGGTCACGGTGCACTTCACTCCGCCCGGGTTCGCCACCGAGCCCAACAGCATCCCCCTCCCCGAGGGGTGGAACTACCTCATCCGCCTCTACCGGCCGCGGCCCGAGATCGCCGACGGGTCGTGGCAGGCGCCCGACCTCGTGCGTCGCCGCGATCGCGACGCCGAATACGTCCCCGCGCAGCCGGCGCCCGAGCCGTCGGAGGGGTCGGCCGTCGAGACCGAGCCTGCAGAGACTCAGGATGCCGCGCCCGAGCCTGCAGATACTCAGGATGCCGCGCCCGTCGACGTCGAGGCGCACACCGATCCCTCGGCCGAGCCCAAGACGAACGGCCTCGAGGACGCAGCGGATGCCGAGCGCCCCGCCACGGGCCCCGAGGAGCCCTACTCCGAGCACTGACGGGCCGGCGGGTCTCGCCGTTCGCCGGGGTCAGTCGAGCTGCGCTTCCCGCGCCTCTCGCCACTCGTCCTCGAGGTGATCGCCGGTCTCGTGATCGAGCTCGCGCTCACGGCCGACCCTGCGGCCCCACCCGATGACCAGGGCGGCGACGATGAGAACCGCGGCGGCGATGAGCACGACATAGAAGACGACCGACCCCCATCCGCCTGGGCCGTTGGGGTCGAGGAACGGATACGGGTACCAGAAGGGGTCGCCGGTGCCCGGGTTCACGACGAGGGGTCCGCGCACGAGCGTGTACACGACCCACACGATGGGGAAGGCCACCACGGTCCAGACCGCTCGCCAGGGCAATGCGCGGCGCAGGGGACCGACGAACAGGTCGGCCAGCAGGAAGAGCGGCGCGATGAGGTGCACGACCTCGTTGGACCAGGGCACAGGTCGCGCCCCGATCGGCAGCTCGACATGCCGCAGCAGCAGGTTGTAGATGATCCCGGTGATGATCATGTAGGTCGTCACCGAAGCGAGCGCTCGCGCGAGCAGCGGCGTCTCGACCGATGCGTCACGTCCGCGGGTGAAGTACCAGATGGCCGCCCACGCGAGAACGACCGCTGTGGCGGAGTTGGAGAGGATCGTGAAGAAGCTGAAGAAGTTGGCGACGACGGTCGCGACATCCCGTCCCAGCGCCATGGTGGTGGAGACGGACGCGACGAGCTGCGTGATGACCGCCGCAGCGATGAGCGCGGCCATCGCCAGGCGCATGACGGACCACGTGCGTGCCCATGCCGTTGTTCGCATGAGGTCACGATAGCGGCGGCGGGCCCCGCTGCGTCGATAGGATGGGGTGTAACCGTCAGATAACGGGGGAGTAGCCCATGCCAGGCATCGTGATCGTCGGAGTCCAGTGGGGAGACGAGGGCAAGGGCAAGGCCACCGATCTGCTCGGTGAGCGCACCGATTGGGTCGTCAAGTTCAACGGTGGCAACAACGCCGGCCACACCGTCGTGATCGGCGACGAGAAGTACGCCCTGCACCTGCTGCCATCGGGCATCCTGTCGCCCGGCGTCAACGCCGTCATCGGCAACGGCGTGGTCATCGACCTCGAAGTCCTCTTCGACGAGCTCGAGGCGCTCAACGCCCGCGGCGTCGACACGTCACGGCTGCGGGTGAGCGCCAATGCGCACATCATCACGCAGTACCACCGGACCCTCGACAAGGTCACCGAGCGCTTCCTCGGCAAGCGGCAGATCGGCACCACCGGTCGTGGGATCGGTCCGGCGTACGCCGACAAGATCAACCGCGTCGGGCTGCGGGTGCAGGACCTCTTCGACGAGAACATCCTCCGCCAGAAGGTCGAGGGCTCCCTCGACCAGAAGAATCACCTCCTGGTGAAGGTCTTCAACCGCCGAGCGATCACGTGCGACGAGATCGTCGAGGACCTCCTCTCGTACGCCGAGCGCCTGCGGCCCATGGTCGCCGACACCGGCCTGCTGCTCGGCGACGCGCTGGACGCCGGCGATGTCGTCGTGTTCGAGGGCGGTCAGGCGACCATGCTCGACGTCGATCACGGCACCTACCCGTTCGTGACCTCGTCGTCGGCCACGGCCGGTGGCGCCTCGACCGGATCCGGGGTCGGCCCCAATCGCCTCGACCGCATCGTGGGCATCGTGAAGGCCTACACGACGCGCGTCGGATCCGGACCGTTCCCCACGGAGCTCTTCGACGAGAACGGCGACTTCCTGCGCTCACGCGGCTTCGAGTTCGGCACCACGACGGGTCGGCCGCGCCGCGTCGGCTGGTACGACGCTCCGATCACCCGGTACGCCACGCGCATCAACGGCATCACCGACCTCGTCCTCACCAAGCTCGACATCCTCACGGGTCTCGATCAGATCCCGGTCTGCGTCGCCTACGACGTGGACGGACAGCGCTTCGACGAGGTCCCGGTGAACCAGTCCGACTTCCATCACGCCAAGCCGATCCTCGAGTACTTCCCGGGCTGGAAGCACGACATCTCGGGTGCGCGCACCTTCGAAGACCTCCCCATCGAGGCGCAGGAGTACGTCCTGGCGCTCGAGGGAATGAGCGGCACGCGCATCTCCGTGATCGGCGTCGGTCCGTCGCGCGACGCCGTCATCGTGCGGCACGACCTCGTCGACTGACGTGCGTCTGCTGCTGGGCGGGTACACCGCCGACTCGGGCGGGTCTGCGACGGGAATCGGGATGCTGCTCGCCGGCGCCGCAGAGGACGCCTTCGCCGGCGGCGCCCTCGGGTACGCCGGTGAGGTGGCGACCGCCGACTCCCCGTCGTGGCTGGCTGCGCACCCGACGCTGGACGTCGTCTACGCGACGCTGGAGAAGCGGGGTTCCGTGCAGGCGTTCCGGCGCACGGGCGAGGCGTCCTTCGCCCCGCTCGGTCGAGCCGTGCCCGCCGGTGAGGCCGCCTGCCATGTCGCCGTCGCTCCCGACGGCCGCTCGCTGCTCGCGGCGAGCTGGGGAGACGGCCGGGTGGTGCGGATGTCGCTCGACGAGGCGGGTGTCCCCTCAGACCCGGTGATCCTCGCCGCCGCGACCGATCCCCTCGGCGAGACCGCCCAGCCCCACGGTGACGACGTTGATCTCGCCGCGGCGGCCCGCGCGCTCCGCGCGGCCGCGGGCCCGGAGTACGCCCACCTCGTTCCGGATCACGATGGCCCTGCCGACGAGGCGCCGGCCGCGGCATCCGATCGCCCTTCACGTGCGCATCAGAGCGTCTACCTGCCCGGGAACACCGTCGCGACGACCGACCTCGGCCTCGATCTGGTGCGCTTCTGGCGTGCGACTCCTTCGGGTCTGCGACCCGGGCAGCAGCTCGCGCTGCCCGCCGGCAGCGGGCCGCGCCACATGGTGTGGCATCCCAGCGGTCATCTCTACGTCGTCACCGAGCTCTCTCGGGAGGTGTTCGCGCTCGCCGCGACTCCCGACGGCCGCTGGCACATCGTCGGAGGCGTGCCTCTCGGCGCAGGAGCGACCTTCGCGGGAGACAGTGCGGCCGAGCTCGCGCCCTCGCGTGACGGCGGCTTCCTGTACGCCGGCGTGCGCGGCAGCAACACGATCGCGACGCTCAAGGTGCGGGGTGCCGGCGAGACCCTCGAGCCGGTCGCGCTCGTCGAGGCGGGCGTCGACTGGCCCCGTCACCACGCGATCGTGCGGGACACGCTGCTCGTCGCGGGCGAGCGTTCGCACGACGTCGTCTCACTCAGCCTCGATCTGCGCACCGGAGTGCCCGGTCGCGTGCGCCATCGGGCGGCTGCGCCGTCGCCGACCTGCCTGCTCCCGGTCGCCGCAGCCTGAGCGTCGCCGGCGCGGGCTCGCACGTTGGGTAGCCTGGAGCGCACGTGTGACGAAGGATGCGAATGAGCTCGAGCGGGTCGGTGACTCCGGATGCGCGGAACCGGCTCTTCGCGTTCAGCGGATCGGTGTGGATCGGCGGCCTGGTCGTGATCGCGCTGATCGGCTGGGCGACGTTCGCCGACCTGCCGGATTCGGTCACCGCGCAGGGCGACTATCGCTATGCCCCGTGGGAGAACCCGGATCCGACCGCTGCCGAGCCTGAGGGCGGCGGGGTGTACCACGGCGGCGACGGCGACGTCATCCGCCTCGACGACCTCGATCCGTCGCAGCCCGTGCTGGTGACCGAGCTCGACGACACGTACGTCGGCTCGATCACCGTGACGGGACCGAAGGGCGTGCCCCTCGTCGAGGGCGAGTACGGCGATCCGCCCACCTTCGATTCCTACACGTACCGGGTCGGCGGACAGTACGTCATCGTGACGTCGCCCTCGGCCGAGCTGTGGATCGACGGGCTGAGGGACGAGACGTGGCGGCTGCACATCACGACGCCGACGGTGCCGGACGAGTCAGGCACCGTGAGCGGCATCGGCCCGATGGTCTTCGCCTACTCCGGCTCCGCCACGACGGCGCGAGTGAGCACCCGCGGGGAGGGATCGGTCGGCATCGAGACGGTGACAGCGCAGGGCGTGACCGAGATCCTCTACGAGCCCGACCCCGTCGATCGATCCATCGCCTGGGAGGACGGCGATCTCATCCTCTTCGTGGTCGACGCCTACGCCGAGGCCGGATGGACCATCGAATTCGCCGAGGCCGCGGCGGAGCCGACCCCCACGGTGGCGCCGTCCCCGCAGTCCTCCGGAGGTGACGGGTGAGCGACGGACTGCAGCGAATCCGGCGCTTCTCGATCGGCGTCTGGATCGTCGGCACCCTCACGGTCGCGATCACCACGTTCGTCGTGCTGCCGACGATCATCGCCGATCCGGTGACCGGAGAGGTGATCGTCCTCGGTGACGAGGAGAACGGGTATCGCGACTACCCGTGGTTCGATCCGGACCCGGACGAGTACGAGATCGTCGACGGCGTCATCCACGGCACGGCGCAGGGCGGCTTCGTCCGGCTGGACGCCGGAGCCGACCTGATGATGCTCACCGCCGACGAAGGCGCGCAGGACGGGATCCTGCTCTACCAGCAGCTCGACACAGAGCTGGATACCGAGGCCGAGGGCTGGGACCCCGGCGGCTTCGTCGGGTCGCTCTACCCCGACAGCGAGTCCCTGATCATGCCGGATGCCGAGGACGGGCTGCTGTGGTTCGGCCGCTCACCCGGTGAATGGGCGGTGACCGTCACCACCCCAGAGACCACCCCGATGGGCGAGTCGGCCTCGGGGGACGAGAACGCCGTGCTGGTCTATGAGGGCGACGCTCTCAGCGGACGCTTCCAGCACACCGGCGACGGCCTGTTCATCGTCGAGGCCGTCACGGTGGGCGGCTGGCAGCTGCTCGTGAACGAGTTCGACGAGGTCGATGTGCGAACCTCGTGGGAGCCGACCGCCCGTGTCGCGCTGTTCGTCTCGGCGGACACCGGCGACGGCAGCTGGACCATCACCCTGGACCGCCCGGCGAGCGACCCCGCGCCTACTCCCACCCCTACCCCGTGAACGCACCACGCAAGGAGACGATGTGACCTTCGCCGACACTCTGGACGAGGCATTCAAGGCACGCCTCCCGCTGCTGTACATCGAGACGGGCGAAGAGGTCCGGGCGATCGCCGCGGTCACGGACGCCGCCCAGCTCCAGCGCAACCCGCGAGGAGTGTGGACGTGGACCTCCGCGCTGGGGCTGATCGGACCCGACGGCAAGGCGATCGCCAACACCGCCCACCCGACACGCGCGCTGCAGCACGTGGCGGGCGTGCACGACCCGGCGGTGTTCGTCTTCTGCGACCTGCACGCCTACTTCGGCTCGGAGCACCGTTCGGGTGATCCCGCGATCGTGCGCACCGTGCGCGAGACCGCGCTGGAGTTCCGCCACGGCGACGTCTCGCGCACGCTCGTGATCACGGCGCCCGTCCGGGTGATCCCGCCCGAGCTCGACGAGGTCACCCATCTGCTCGATTTCCCCTTGCCGACGACCGAGGAGATCCGGGACCTGCTCGAGACCATGATCGACAACAACGCCAGTGGCGGCGGGCGCATCAAGATCGATGCCGACGACGCGGCGCGGGAGCAGCTCGTCCACGCGGCCCTGGGGCTGTCGATGGCCGAGGCCGAGAACGCGTTCGCACGCGCCATGGTCAACGACGGCACGCTGACCGCCGGCGACATCGCGATCGTGCTGGACGAGAAGCGCCAGGTGGTGCGCAAGTCCGGGGTGCTGGAGTTCGTGAAGGGCGACATCGACCTCGACGACGTCGGCGGCCTCAACAACCTCAAGCGCTGGCTCTCGCGCCGTGACGGCTCGTGGCTCGGCGGCGCGCGCGCCTATGGCCTGCCCGCGCCCAAGGGCGTGCTCATCACCGGCGTTCCCGGTTGCGGCAAGTCCCTCACCGCCAAGGCGACGGCGGCCTCGTGGGGCCTGCCCCTGCTGCGCCTGGACATCGGCCGGATCTTCTCCGGCCTGGTCGGCTCCAGCGAGCAGAACCTTCGCACGGCGATCGCGACCGCCGAGGCGGTGGCCCCGTGCGTCCTGTGGGTCGACGAGATCGAGAAGGGATTCTCGAACACCACCGGTCAGGGCGACTCGGGTACGACCGCGCGCGTCTTCGGCACGTTCCTGACCTGGATGCAGGAGAAGTCGCGTCCGGTCTTCGTCGTCGCCACGGCCAACAACATCGACGCATTGCCCCCGGAGTTCCTGCGCAAGGGTCGCTTCGACGAGATCTTCTTCGTGGACCTCCCGACCTCGCACGAGCGCGAGGTGATCTGGAAGCTCCAGCTGGCCTCGCGCGCCACGGACGCGAACGGGCTCGACGCGGTCATCCGCGACGAGTCGGCCGTCGCCGGACTTGTCGCCGCAAGCGAGAACCACTCCGGTGCCGAGATCGAGCAGGCTGTGATCTCGGCGCTCTACGAGGGCTACAGCGCCGGCGGGGCCGTCACACGCGAGACGGTGGAGCAGGTGGTGGAGACGATGATCCCCCTGGCGGTGACGCAGGCCGAGGAGGTCCAGCGCATCCGCAGCTGGGCCGCCGAGCGGGCGGTCCGGGCCACGGGCGCGGAAGACCTGGATACCGCCGACATGACCGGCGCCGAGGCCGACGGCGTGCTGTCGTCGCGCCGTGGCGGGCGCACCGTGGATTATTGAGCACCGTGGACTATTGAACAGCCGTGGGTTATTGAGCAGCGTGGGCTGTTGAGCAGGCGCCCCGGCGCGACGAGGAGGACGACATGGTGAAGCAGCTGGTGGTGAAGCTTCGCGCCGACGGCACCGTCGATGCGGAGACCTTCGGAATGCACGGCCCGGAGTGCCTCGACCACATCGAGACGCTTGAGGCCCTCTTGGATGCCGAGACGACGTCGTCCACCTTCACGCCCGACTACACCGCCGTCTCGACGGCCGTCGACGTGGAAGCCGAGCAGGAGAACAGGCACCGCTGATGCAGGTCGTCGCCGAGTCGAGCGGGCGGGGGGGATCGACCTCCCTCCTGGGCACGGCCGCGCCCCCGAGAAGTCCCGGCGGAGAGGTGAGATGGTCCCGGTTCCTTCCCGCCACGGAGGCCGAGGGTCCCGGAGCGCGCGCGGCACTCTGGTTGCAGGGGTGCGCCGTGCACTGCCCCGGATGCTTCAACCCGCAGCTGTGGGCACCGCGGGGCGGAGCGCTCACCCCGACCGCCGAAACGGCGCGGAGCTGGGTCGAGCAGGCGCGATCCGCCGGCGCTTCGGGGATCACGCTGCTCGGTGGCGAGCCTTTCGATCAGGCCGAGGCGGCGGCGGAGGTCGCCGAGGCATTCCGCGCCGCCGGCATGACGGTGATGACCTTCAGCGGCTATCCCCTCGAGCGACTCACCGCGTGGTCTGCCGAGCGCGGCGATGTCGCCCGGCTTCTCGCGGCGACGGATCTGCTGTGCGACGGTCCCTACCTGCAGGACCTCCCCGACCCGCATCGGCCGTGGATCGGGTCGCGCAACCAGGGGATCCGTGCGCTGACCGACGCGCACGCCGACGAGGTGCGCACCATCGCCGCGCACGGCGGTGCCGACATCCTCGAGATCCGGATCGCGCGCGACGGCACGGTCGGGGTGAACGGCTGGGCGACGGATGCCGCGCTCGCGGCCCTGCTGGATGACCTCGGGGTGCGGGCGGACCGGCCCGAAGAAGTTCGTGAACAGCAATGGAAGGCGGAGGTCGTTCGATGAGCGTTTCCCTGATCCTCATTCCCGCGGCGATTGCCGCAGTGACCGCGATCAGCGCCACCGGCGTCGGGGGCGTGCTCTCCCTGGCCGGGCGGTCGGAGGAAAAGGAGGCTGCCGGGGCCGACGCAGACACGGCCGCGCGGCCGGTCGCCGTGCAGACCCGCATGAAGGATCCCGAGCTGCTCGGCGACGCCCTCCGTGACATCGGCGCCGTGACGGTGTCGGTCACGGACGCGGGAATCAGCGCCGAGCTGGACGACATCGCCGTCACGATGACGCGCACGCCCGAGGCGGTCTGGGCGGCCCACCTCGAGCGGCTGGACGGGCACGAGCTCGGCACGGCCGAGGCGACGGCACTGATCCAGCGGTTGGATGCGGCGTACGCGCTGCGCGTGCAGCACGCTGTCGCCGAACGCATCCGCACTCGCGCCGACACCGCCGGGTTCGAGCTCGTCTCGGAGACGCGCGACGAGGACGACACGGTGACGATGGTGCTGAACGTGAAGGACTACGCGTGACCGATGGGCGCGTGACCGCGGCGACGCCGAGCTATCCCTGGCTGCTGGGGATGAGCTCGTGGATGCTGCTCACCGCGGTGCCCGGCCCGATGCTGGCATGGCTCGGTTTCGGCATCGTGGGCGTGGTCTCGCGACGGCCTCGCCTGATGATCGTCGCCGTCGCCGCGGGCGCCGTGGCGATCCTGGTGAACATGCCCCTGTGGGGGCAGTGGCAGGCGGTGATCGCAGCCGTCGCCTACTTGGCCGGCATGGTGGTCGCGCTCATCGTCAACCCCTCGTGGCTCCGCATCATGTGGGAGCGGCGGATGAGCTCACCGAACCGCGCGCCTCTCGTGCGGCGGCCGGCCGCGGCATCCGTATCCTCCTCGTCATCGCGCAGTGCCGCGAGCGGCACGAAGACCTCGCGCCGTCGGCGCAAGAGCACGACCGCGCCGCAGCCGAAGGTCGCAGCGAAGGATGCTCCGGCGGTCGAGGCGGACACCCTCGCGCGGACCGCCGGCGCCTCAACGGATGACCTCCTCGCGGCGACGGAGAGCCCTGCCGAGCCCGTCGACGTCAACACGGCGACCGTCGACGAGCTCGCCACTCTTCCCGGCGTCACACGCTCGAGGGCTCGTCGCGCGCACAAGGAGCGCGAGCATCAGGGCGGATTCACGTCCGTCGAGGACTTCGGCGAGAGCATCGGCCTGCAGCCGCACGAGATCGTGCGATTGCGCCGCGTGGCCAGCTGCTCACCGCGTCCGCGCGGGGAACGCCGGTTCGGGCGCCGCGTCGACTACTGAACGACGAAGCGCCCGGTCCAGGAGGACCGGGCGCTTCGTGGTGTTCCGTCAGATCTTGGCGTCCTGCCGCTTGAAGAAGACCTGTTTGATGATCAGAAGGATCGATGCCGTCACCGGGATCGCGATGAGGGCCCCGATGAAGCCGAGCAGAGTGCCGCCGATGAGCGCTCCGATCACCACGAGCGAGCCGGGGATCTCGATGGCGCGGTTCATGACCTTCGGGGTGAGCACGTAGGCCTCGATCTGGATGTAGATCAGGTAGCAGATCGCGAAGATCAGCGCGGCGACCGGGCTGGTGAACAGGGCGATCACGGTCGCGACGATCCAGTACAGCACCGGTCCGATGAGCGGGATGATCGTGATCGAGAACGCGAGCACGCCCATGAGCAGCGGGTAGGGCAGCTGGAGCGCGACGTGCAGCAGGGTCGCGACGACGGAGTTGAAGAAGGCCAGGATGACCATGCCCATGAGGTAGCCGCCGACGGAGTCGGTGATCTGGTCGGTCATGGCCCGCACCGTCACGCGCTTGCGCGCCGGCGCGAACTGCATCAGGGAGTCCTTGATGCCGGGAAGCGACGCGGTGAAGTACAGCGTCAGAACGAGGATGATCAGGCCGCCCGAGACGGCGGCGGCGATGCCGGCGCCGACCTGCAGCAGCCCGCCCGAGATCGCTGCGATGTTCGAGGGATCGGTGAAGAAGGTCTGGACCTCGTCGATCAGCGAGGTCAGTCCGGTGCCGAAGATGCCCTCGAGCCACTCGTAGAAGTCGCTCTTCTGGAAGTTCGCGATGGTGTCGGGCAGGCTGCTGAAGAACTGCCCGATCTGCGCGACGAGCGTCGGCACGACGAGGAACATGAGCCCGACGGCGAGGATGGTGCCCGTCAGGAAGATGATGGCGATGGCCCACCCGCGTTTGACGCCGTGCCTGCCCAGCCACTTGATGACCGGGTCGAGTCCGAGTGCGGCGAACATCGCCAGACCGATGTAGACGAGGATCGTCGCGATGTTGGTGAGCGCGACTCCCAGGAGGATTGCGACCAGGCCGCCGAGGGTCAGCAGCAGTCCGACCGAGAAGGGGTTGTCCAGCCGCGCCCACAGCGGGCGGCCCTGTCGATTGTCGTCCAGTGGCGACGCGACGGGCGGCTCGACGCCATTGTCGAGCGGAGCGGCGAGGTCTGTTCCGGCGGTGGGGCTCGCGGCGATGGGGTCCGCGACTTCGGCGGCGCTCGCGCCGAGGGGTGACGAGGCGTCGTTCATGGTCACACTCTAGGGGTGAGGCCCTGTCCGCCATACCCGTGCGTCGCTAATTCACCCCCGGCGGGCGAGAAGCCCGCACGTGAGGATCCGGCCCGGCTGCTCGGGTATCGTCGGAGATCGAGGAGGCCCCCATGACCGAGGACCCGATGACGACGCTCCGACGACTGCGCAGCAGCATCGACAACATCGACGCCTCGCTGGTCTATCTCCTCGCCGAGCGGTTCAAGGCGACCAAGCAGGTCGGCCATCTCAAGGCGGAGCACGGGATGCCCGCTTCCGATCCCGCCCGCGAGGAACAGCAGGTGGCCCGTCTGCGCCGCCTCGCCGAAGAGGCGGACCTCGACCCGGCGTTCGCAGAGAAGTGGTTCAACTTCGTCGTCGCCGAAGTCATCCACCACCACACCGAGGCCGCCGACTCCCGCTGACCGTCGCGTCAGGTCAGGCAGAGACACGGATGCCTCGACCCCGCGTCGACGGCAGGGGCGAGGCATCCGCTCATTCTTGTCAGGGCGCGGTGCGCCGCAGGGTGAGGTACGAGATGGCGGCGAGCGCGGCAGCCACCACGACCCCCCACAGGGTGAGGCCGAGCGCTCCGTTGACGGCGATCCACTGCCCGACCGCCCCCCATGCGTCGAGGCGCCCGACGAGCCACATTGCGCCGACCAGCAGGACGGCCAGGCCGACGAGGATGGTGACGAGCACGACCGTGCCGAATCGCTTGTAGAGGATCGCGCACCACATGCCCAGGACGAACAGCAGCATCGCGAGCACGAAGTAGCTCAGCCCGGCGACGGCGGGTCCCTGATCCCACACCCACGGGAGGTAGAAGAACCACCCGTTGATGCCCCAGCCATCGGTGGCGACCTCGATCATTCCACCCACGACGAAGGTCGCGGTCAGGATGCCGCTCGTCACCGCCGCCGTGAGCAGCGTGCCGATGAAGTACTCACGCCGCGTGACGCTCATCGCCTGGGAGAACGGGAACGTGTAGGCGAAGGCCATGACGCCCACCGCGACGAAGTACCACAGCGGTCCCTGGGATCCGCCGCTGTACTTGTTCGCCTCCGGAGGCAGCATCGCCCAGATCAGCAGCGTGATCAGGAAGGCTCCGCCGAGGATGATGAGCGGGATCCAGACGAAGGTCTGCCGGTTCACCAGCTGCATGCGGACGACATTGAGCGTGCGGCTCATCGCAGGGCTCCTTCCTCGAACGGGGACGCATCCGTGTTCGCACCGGCGTGCTGGGTGATGCGGACGATGAGCTGCTGGAGCGACACCGCCCCGGCCTCGAGGCCGGCCGCCGTCAGCTGCTCGCGGTCCGCCGGCGTGAGGGTTCCGATGACCGTGACCGAGGAGACTCGGCCGAGGCTCTCGCGGTGGATGACCTCGCGGCCGTTCACGAACGCCTCGACGGCGGCCGAATCGCCGATGATGTTCGCGGCGCGGTTACGGACGGCATCCGTCTCCTCGTCCATGATGATGCGGCCGCGGTCGATCACGAGCACGCGTTCGATGAGGCTCGACACCTCGTCGATCAGGTGACTCGAGAGGATCACCGTGCGGGGGTGCGCGGTGTAGTCCTCGAGAAGCCGGTCGTAGAAGATCTGCCGCGCGACCGCGTCGAGGCCCAGGTAGGGCTCGTCGAAGAATGTGATGTCGGCGCGGGAGGCCAGCCCGATGATCACGCCGACGGCGGAGAGCTGACCGCGGGAGAGCTTCTTGATGCGCCGGTTCATCGGCAGCTGGAAGTCCCTGATCAGCCGGTCGGCGAGCTCCTGACTCCAGTTCGGGAAGAAGAGGCGCGCGATCTTGAACGCGTGCCTCGGCTTGGCGTCGTCGGGGTACTTCTGGCTCTCGCGCACGAAGCACATGCGCCCGAGCACCGCGGCGTTCTCATAGGGATCGTCGCCGAAGACCCTGACCTCGCCGCTGGTGGCGAAGTTCTGGGCGGTGAGGATCGACATCATCGTCGTCTTGCCGGCGCCGTTGCGTCCGAGCAGGCCGTAGATCGTGTCCTTCTCGATGGTGAAGCTCACATCGTCTACCGCGAGCGTCTCGCGGTAGCGCTTGGTGAGCCCGTTCACCTCGATCACGTGCGTCATCGTGCGTCTCCTTCGGGGCTGGTGGCGGTCGCCGCGGTGGCGCGGTCGCGGATGAGCAGGGTCAGGTCGTCGGTGCCGAGGCCGAGCTTGTGCGCCTCGGCGATGAGCGGTCCGAGGTAGCGGTCGGCGAAGGCCGCCCGGCGTTCCTCGAGCAGCCGATCGCGGGAGTCCGGCGCGACGAACATGCCGATGCCGCGCTTCTTGTAGATCACGCCCTTGTCGACGAGCAGGGCGACGCCCTTCGCCGCGGTGGCTGGGTTGATCCGGTAGAAGGCGGCGAGCTCGTTCGTCGACGGCGCCCGGTCCTCTTCGGCCAGCGATCCGTTGATGATCGAGTCCTCGACGCTCTCCGCGATCTGCAGGAAGAGCGCCTTGCCATCTTCGATCACGTCGCCTCCGGTTGCGTGGTTACTTAGTCAAGTAGATAACCATATGAGGACGTCGAGGTCAAGCACTGACGGCGGGGCCTGGCTCCTGCTCGGCGTGTTACCACGCGCACGGGTAGCGACCCGTTCCGGTCCTGTCCAATTTGCGATCGACAACTGCGCATGAAATGTTCGATGAGGTCCGTCATGGACCGCTCCCGACCAGTCCGCGGTCGCGGCGATGCCCTGGGGCGTGGCGCCGTGAGCGTACGGTCGGCGGCCTATGCGCGGATCCGAAATCCGCTGCCGAGCCGGCCCCCCGACGGGCCCGTGGCCGCCACCCGGGCGTAACCGATGCAGATCCCTGCACGGGTTCTGCCGAGGTGCACAGTGACAGTTCTGCCTGCGATCGAGGCGAAGAACCTGTTCAAGGTATTCGGCCGCAATCCCCGGAGCATCGTCGACCGGCTTCGAGCCGGTGAGAGTCGCGCCGATGTCTCCGCCGCCGGCACGGCCGCCGTGATCGATGCGAGCTTCACGGTTCAGCCCGGCGAGATCTTCGTCATCATGGGCCTGAGCGGTTCGGGGAAATCGACGGTGATCCGCACGCTCAACGGCCTGCTTCCTCCGACCTCCGGCGAGGTGAGCGTGCAAGGCCAGAACGTGACATCTGCATCACCCGCCGAACTGCGTCGCGTCCGCCGTTCGTCGATCTCGATGGTGTTCCAGCACTTCGCACTGCTCCCGCACATGTCCGTGCTCGACAACGCCGCCTACGCGCTCGAGATCCAAGGCGTGGGCAAGAACGAGCGTCGTGCGCGCGCCCGCGAGATTCTCGACAAGGTCGGGCTCGGTGACAGGGTGCACGCCATGCCCGACGAGCTCTCGGGGGGCATGCGCCAGCGGGTGGGACTCGCGCGCGCTCTGACGGCCGGCACCGACATCCTGCTCATGGACGAAGCCTTCTCCGCGCTCGACCCACTCATCCGCCGTGAGATGCAGGAGCAGCTGGTCGAGCTGCAGCGTGAACTCGGGCGAACCATCGTGTTCATCACTCATGACCTCAACGAGGCGATGTTCCTCGGCGACCGGATCGCTGTCATGCGCGACGGACGCATCGTGCAGACCGGCACGCCAGAGGAGATCCTGACCGATCCCGCCAACGACTACGTCGCCCAGTTCGTGCAGGACGTAGACCGGGCCCGCGTGCTGACCGCCGGCTCGGTGATGGCACCGCCCGTCGCGACCACACCTCTCAGTGCGGGGGTGCGCGGCGCGCTGCGAGTGATGCGCGATCTTCAGGTCGGCTCCGTCACCGTACTCGAGAACCGCCGCTACCTCGGCTCGGTCACCGACCGCGCCGTCGTGCGCGCGGTGAAGTCCGGCGCGACGGATCTGCGCTCGCTCATCACTCGTACGCAGGCCGTGGTGAAGGCGGACGACGCGCTCACCGACATCGTCGAGCGCTCCGTCGAAAGCCCGATCCCGATCGCCGTCGTCGACGACGAGAACCGCCTGCTCGGCACCATCCCGCGTGTCACGCTCCTCGCGGCACTGGGCAACGTCGACCCGCAGACGACCCCGATCCCGATCATCGAGGCCCCGGTCACCGTGCCGGCAGCCGAGTTCGCCCGTACGCTCGCCGCCGTCGGTGAATCTGCACCGGCGCTGTCCGGTTCGACATCGATGGAAGGAGGACGATGATGGAGAACTTCCGGATCCCCATCGGCGACTGGATCGAGGCGTTCGTCGACTTTCTCGGCGACGTCTTCGGCTGGCTTTTCGACGGCATCGCAACGGCCCTCGGTGCCGTCTACGAGGGACTCGACTGGCTGCTGGTCACCCCGCCCTTCTGGATGATCATCGCCATCCTCGCCGCACTCGCGTTCTGGGTGCGGGGCTGGAAGCTGGCTCTCGGCACGGCCCTCGGCATGCTCGTGATCGTGGGCGTCGATCAATGGACCAACGCGATGGACACCCTCGCGCTCGTGCTGGTGGCATCGTTCATCGCTACGGCGATCGGCATCCCCGTCGGCATCGCGGCCGCTCGCAGCGACCATGTCTCTCGAGTCGCCCGCCCCGCACTGGACTTCCTGCAGACGATGCCTGCTTTCGTCTACCTGATTCCCGCCATCATCTTCTTCGGTGTGGGCGCGGTGCCCGGCATGATCGCGACGATCCTCTTCGCGCTCGCTCCCGGCGTGCGACTCACCGAGCTCGGCATCCGTGGCGTCGACAAGGAGGTGGTCGAGGCGGGCCATGCCTTCGGAGCGACGCCCGGTCGCATCCTGCGTCAGATCCAGCTGCCTCTCGCGATGCCCAGCATCATGGCGGGCATCAATCAGATCATCATGCTGAGCCTGTCGATGGTGGTCATCGCCGGCATAGTCGGCGCGGGAGGACTGGGGGGCGAGATCACGCGTGCGATCGGCCGCATCAACGTCGGGCTGGGCTTCGAGGCCGGAATCTCCATCGTCGTGATCGCGATGATCCTCGACCGCATCACGTCGGCGTTCGCCGATCCTGACCGCGCCCGCGCACGTCGCGCCGCGCGCACGCCTTCGGGTGAACGTCAGCAGGACACGGCCGGCTCCACGGAGGGCGAGAGCGCAGCCGCGCGCCCCGCACCCATCGCCACTGCCTGACGCGACGGATGCCGTGCGGCGCGCGGCATCCGTCGACGCACAAGACCAGGCGGGTTCATCAGCCCGCCGGAGACGCGTGAGACTCATGCGTCTGACAGACAACGACCGATCCGCGGACAGCAACGCGGATGGAGAGGAAGTCACCATGATGACCAAGAGAAAGCACCTCGTATCGGGGATCGCGCTGGCCGGTGCGGCCGCGCTGGTTCTGACCGGTTGCGCGAGCACCGGCGGCAGCGAAGCGGGCTCGGGCGCCGGCTCGTCGGAGGGAGACGCCGACCGCCCCATCGAGATCGCCGTCTTCAACGGCTGGGACGAGGGCATCGCCGCGTCCTACCTGTGGGAGGCCATCCTCACCGAGCAGGGCTACGACGTCGAGCTCACCCACGCCGACGTGGCTCCCGTCTACGCGGGTCTCGCCGAGGGCGACTTCGACCTCGTGCTCGACACCTGGCTGCCGATCACCCATGCCGACTACATGGAGAAGTACGGCGACGACCTCATCGACCTCGGCGCCTGGAACGAAGAGGCCTCGCTCACGATCGCCGTGAACGAGGACGCGCCGATCGACTCGCTCGAGGAACTGGCCGAGAACGCCGACCTGTTCGGCAACGAGATCATCGGGATCGAGCCCGGTTCGGGCCTCATGCGCATCACCGGCGATGAGGTCGTGCCCGGGTACGGCCTGGAGGACATGACGCTCATCGAGTCGTCGACTCCGGCGATGCTCGCCGAGCTGCAGTCGGCCACCGACGCCGGTGAGAACGTCGTGGTGACGCTGTGGCGGCCGCACTGGGCGTACAACGCCTTCCCGATCAAGGATCTGGAGGACCCCCAGGGGCTCCTCGGCGAGGCCGAGGGCATCCATTCGGTCGGCTCCATCGCCTTCGGCGAGGACTTCCCCGAGGTGCGCGAATGGATCTCGGACTTCGAGATGCCCAGCGAACTCCTGTACTCGCTCGAGGACGCCATGTTCAACGCCTACGACGGCGACGACTACGGTCCCGTCATCGAGCAGTGGATCTCCGACAACCAGGATTACGTCGACTCGCTCACGTCCTGAGCGAGGTCGCGATGGGGTGCGGTCGTCAGGTGATGCTCGCACCCCACCGCTGCGCCCGACACGCGGACGCCGAGTTCGGTCGCCGGCGCGGACGTGAGCAGGTCAGGGGTGGGACTTGGGGTGGATGACGCGCCCTGGTGCCGTATCGCCCGAATTGCGCGAAGGCACGGGCCACGCGGGAGGTGCGACCGGGGGCGCGGGATGCGCTGACGAGGCCTCGGGCGCGGGCGGCGGTGTCGTCGAAACACGGCGGGAAGCGGCATCCGTTGCCGGCGACGGATTCTCCGCGGGGCCGAGCTCGAGCGAGACCTTCGACTCGAGCACCTCGATGGCGCCGTCCGAGAGCGAGATCAGACCGTCCAGCTCCTGACGCACGCGCCGGTAGGCGAGTTGGCGCTCGGCGGGGGTGGCGGCCTGGTCGATCGCGACGATGAGGAGCTGCTTTGCGGTGTCGAGACGCTTGCGCTCGACCTCGGTGAAGCTGGAGTCCTTGACCCGGCGCGCGTCGCGCTCGGCGACGTCGAACGCGACCTCGAAGTCGGCGACGGCGCTGCGGTACTCGGCGAGCTGCTCCTTCGGCATCCGGGCCTTCGACGATGCCGGGCGCAGCCCGTCGGCGATGCGCTTGGCGCGCAGGAACGCGGCCGTGAGGGGCTGGCGGCCGTCGCTCATCGCCGGGAACGCGATGGTCTTCGCGACATCGAGTTCGTACTCCAGCCACCGAGCCGTCACGGCATCGTGCGTCGCGAAGAGTCGCTCGAGCTGCGTGGCCTGCGTCTCGCGGGTCGGGGCTGCGGCCCCGATGCTGGTTGCCGTTGCGCCGGTGACGGCGGGGAGGGATGCCGCGGCCACCTGTCCGCGCGCGGCGGCCTTCAGCTCCGCCTTGGCGTGGAGCACCTCCAGTCGGCGCTTGTGCCGACGCCGCGCGCTGCGTTCCCACGCGCCACCGGCCGCGCTCATCACCCCGAAGAGCGGGAAGACGAGCCACCAGTAGTCGCCCAGGAACTGGAAGATGGGCTCCACCCTGTCATGCTAACGGGCGGGTGTGACGACTGTGCCCGCCTCAAGGCACCCTGTCAGTGAGCCGTTGCCGGCGCTCGTCCGACGCGGCCGCTTCGGCGACGCTCAGCGCGGCGACGAGTCCGGCGGCCGGGGCGAGAAGAGATGCGGTCGCACGAACGAGGCACGCAGGCCGTCCAGCATGGGGATCGCGGCATCGATCGCGTCCGCGACCGACCCGAGCACGCCGGCGACGCCGCTCTGCGGATTGCGCTGTGCTCCGGGCACCCCCGCCTGCCGCTCCGCCTCCGCGAGCGCCGACTCCATCTCGGCGACGGCGATGCGGTATCGGACGAACTCCTCGGGGGCCACGCGCCGGCCGGCCGCCGGTCGAAGGAACTGAGCGCGGCGCTGGGCCTCGAGGAAGGCCAGCGCGGCGGGATGCCGGGAGTCGGTGACCAGCGGATACGCGAGCGCCTTGTCGACATCCGTCTCGTACGTGAGCCAGCGCGCATTGGCGGCGTCCTGTGCGGCGAAGAGCCGTTCGATCGGCAGCGCCTCGGTCGCGGAGCTCGCACGATACTGCGCGTAGGACGCCTTCACGCGGGCACGACTGGCGCGCAGCGCGAAGGACGCCGCGCGCTCGGCCTCGCGGGCCGACTGCAGGGCGCGCTTCGCCCGGAGAGAGGCCGCCGAGCCTGACCGCGCACGCTCGGCGAGCACGTCGGCCTGAGCGGCGCGAAGCTGGGCCTTGGCGGCCGCCAGCGCGCGATGGGCCTGGGTCTCCTCGTGCCGGGACGCGTCGAGTTCCAGTCGTCGCGCACGGCGACGGCCGGTCGTCAGGCCCATGTAGGAGGCGGCTCCGGCGCTTGCGACGGCCGGCGCGACCCACCACCAGCCCTGCACGAGCAGGATGAGAGGCTCCACCCTGACATGGTAGCCGTGGCGCAGCCCGCGGGCACGGGATCGCGGCGAACGCTCAGCCGAACAGCAGTGCGAACACCGTCGCGCCGCCGCCGACCAGGATGAGGGCGACGATCGTCACCCAGGCGATCACCTTGGTGCGCGCCTGACGCGTGTCGTTGAATCCGCTGTACTCGTCCTCGTCCGCAGCCATGGCTCAATCCTAGGTCGGAGGTGGGTCAGGACACCGTCGCGCCGAACGCGGCCGGGAGGGTGGCGGTCGACAGCGCGCTCAGCTCGGCCAGTGGCAGCGTGAACAGCCCCTGCACCTCGAGCGCGGGTCCTTCGCCCTCGCCCGACGCGTCGGTCACGCCGATGCGCAGCACCGGGTATCCGCGTCCCTCGCAGAGGCCACGGAACTTGACGTCGTCCTCGCGGGGCACCGAGACGATGACGCGACCCGTGGACTCCGAGAACAGGGCGGTCGCGGCATCCACTCCATCGCGATCGATGATCTCGTTCAGCCACACCCGCGCGCCGACGCCGAAGCGCATGCACGCCTCCGCGAGGGCCTGCGCCAGACCGCCCGACGAGAGGTCGTGCGCCGCCGAGATGAGCGACTGCTGGCTGCCCGCGTGCAGCAGCTCCGCGAGCTTTCGCTCCTGGCCCAGGTCCACCGCCGGCGGGCGTCCGCCGAGGTGGCCGTGGATCGTGCCGGCCCACTGCGATCCCGAAAGCTCGGTGGCGGTCACGCCGAGCAGGTAGATGTTCTCGCCGGCGTCCTGCCATCCCGAGGGGATGCGGCGGGCGACGTCGTCGATGATCCCGAGGACGCCCACGACCGGAGTCGGGAAGATCGGCTGGTCGCCGGTCTGGTTGTAGAACGAGACGTTGCCGCCGGTGACGGGAACGCCCAGCTCGAGGCATCCGTCCGAGAGACCGTCGACCGCCTGCGAGAACTGCCACATCACCTCGGGGTTCTCGGGAGAGCCGAAGTTGAGGCAGTCGGTCACGGCGGTCGGGACCGCACCGGTCACGGCCACGTTCCGGTACGCCTCGGCGAGGGCGAGCTTGGCGCCCTCGTACGGGTCGAGCTGGCAGAAGCGGCTGTTGCAGTCGGTCGCGATCGCAAAGCCGAGTCCGGAGTGCTCGTCGACGCGGATCATGCCGGCGTCGTCGGGGAACGACAGCGCGGTGTTGCCCATCACGTAGTAGTCGTACTGGTTCGTGACCCACGACGGGTCGGCGAGGTTCGGGCTCGCGACCAGGCGGGTGAACTGCTCGCGCAGCACCGCAGGGTCGACGTCGCGCGGCAGGGCCGACGCGGAGTCCTCACGCAGGGCGTCGATCCACGTCGGGTAGGCGACGGGACGCTCGTAGACCGGACCGTCGACGGCGACGGTGGACGGGTCGACGTTGACGATCTCCTCGCCGTGCCAGAAGATCTGCAGGCGGCCGTCGCCGGTCACCTCGCCGAGCACGCTGGTCTCGACATCCCACTTGCGCACGACCGCCAGGAACGCGTCCAGCTTCTCGGGCGCGACGATCGCCATCATGCGCTCCTGGCTCTCGCTCATGAGGATCTCCTCGGGCGTGAGCGTGGGGTCGCGCAGCAGCACGTTCTCGAGGTCGACGCGCATGCCCGAGCCGCCGTTGGCGGCGAGCTCGCTGGTGGCACACGAGATGCCGGCGGCGCCGAGGTCCTGGATGGCCTCGACCAGCTCGTCCTTGTACAGCTCGAGGCAGCACTCGATGAGCACCTTCTCGGCGAAGGGGTCGCCGACCTGCACCGCGGGGCGCTTGGTCGGGCCGCCGTCGGCGAACGTGTCGGAGGCGAGGATGGATGCCCCGCCGATGCCGTCGCCGCCCGTGCGGGCACCGAACAGCACGACCTTGTTGCCGGCGCCGGTCGCGTTGGCCAGCTTGAGGTCTTCGTGGCGCAGCACCCCGACAGCGAGGGCGTTGACGAGCGGGTTGCCCTGGTAGACCGAGTCGAACACGGTCTCGCCGCCGATGTTGGGAAGGCCCAGGCAGTTGCCGTAGAACGAGATGCCGCTGACGACGCCGTGGACCACTCGCGCGGTGTCGGGGTGGTCGATGTCGCCGAATCGCAGCTGGTCCATGATCGCCACCGGGCGCGCGCCCATCGAGATGATGTCGCGCACGATGCCTCCGACGCCGGTCGCGGCGCCCTGGAACGGCTCGATGTAGCTGGGGTGGTTGTGCGACTCGACCTTGAAGGTGACCGCCCAGCCCTCGCCGATGTCGACGACGCCGGCGTTCTGGCCCATGCCCACCATGAGGCGGGTCTTCATCTCGTCCGAGACCTTCTCACCGAACTTGCGGAGGTAGATCTTCGAGGACTTGTACGAGCAGTGCTCGCTCCACATGACGGAGTACATCGCCAGCTCGCCCGAGGTGGGGCGGCGGCCGAGGATCTCACGGATCTTCGCGTACTCGTCCGCCTTGAGTCCGAGGGCCGCGTACGGCTGCTCCTTCTCGGGCGTGGCGGCGGCGTTGTCGACCGTATCGGCCGGGGCGGTCTGAGTGGGGGTGGTCACGCGGCTGAACTCCAGAGAATGAGGGATGCCGGACGCGGTCAATCCTACCGGCGACGAAGGCGTTGACATCCCGGGTGACGAGGGCTAATGTACAACCAAATGGTTGTACGAATCGAGTTGAGCGATGATCACATCGACCGCGTGTTCCACGCCCTGGCCGACGGCCACTCGCCGCGACATCCTGCGTCGCACCATCGAGGCGGAGCACTCGGTCTCGGCGCTCGCCCGCGACTACGACATGTCTTTCGCCGCGGTGCAGAAGCACGTCGCCGTCCTCGAAGCCGCCGGACTCATCATCAAGCGGGCCGAGGGGCGCGAACGCCTGGTCCGGGCGGATCCGGCCATGATCGCCCGCGCACGGGCGCTGCTCGCCCGCTACGAAGAGCTGTGGCGCTCCCGCATCGACCGCCTCGAGGCGATCCTCGCCGAACCCGCGGCCGCGTCCACACCGCACGACACCGAGAACACCGACACAGAAGGAGCATGAGATGCCCGTCACCGAAGTCACGACCGATCCCGAAGCCCTGACCATGACTCTCACGGCGGAGTTCGACGCTCCGCGAGAGCGCCTGTGGGCGGCGTTCACCGACCCTCGCCAGCTCGAGCGCTTCTGGGGCCCGCCCGGATACCCCGCCACGTTCACGGCGTTCGACCCCGTCGTCGGCAGCCACGCCAAGTACCACATGACCAGCCCCCAGGGAGAGAAGTTCTACGCGACGTGGGAGTTCCTCGAGATCGACGAACCGCGCTCGCTGTCGGTTCTCGACTCGTTCGCCGATGAGAACGGCGAGGTCCGCGAGGAGATGCCGACGTCCCGCATGACGATCACCTTCGAGCCCACCGCCACAGGATCACGGCTCGAGAGCGTCACGCGGTTCACATCCGCCGAGGCGCTCGAGATCGCCGTCGAGATGGGCATGGTCGAGGGATCGAAGATGGCGCTCGACCAGCTCGACCGCGTTCTGCAGAGCCTGCGGGACTACGCGGCCGGAAAGGGCACGCAGACCGAGCTGCTCGACGACACGCACGTGCGCATCACGCGCCTCATCGACGGGCCGATCGATCTGGTCTGGCGTGCTCACCAGGAGCCCGAGCTTCTCCAGCAGTGGTTGCTCGGACCCGACGGCTGGCGCCTCGAGGTGTGCGAGGTCGACCCGTCCGTCGGCGGCCGCTACCGCTACGAGTGGGCCCCGGTCGAGGGCGCCGAGGGTGAGCGCTTCGGCTTCGACGGCGAGACGCTGCTGTCGGAGGCCCCGCGTCGCGCGGTCACGACCGAGCACATGACGGGCACCGACTTCCCCTCGACGCTCAACGACCTGAACTTCGAGGAGGAGGACGGTGCGACCCTGATCATCCTGCTCATCGAGTACCCCGACAAGGAGACGCGCGACATGGTGCTCGCGACGGGGATGACCGACGGCATGGAGGCCAGCTACGCGCGACTCGAGCGCACGCTCGTCTCGGCCTGACCCGCACCTATGACGAAGGGCGAGCGAATGCCGAAGCATCCGCTCGCCCTTTCGTCTGTGTGCGCTCAGGCCCCGCGGAACTTGTTCACCATCGGGCAGTCGAACGGATCGCGCGCCGCAAGTCCGACCCGGTTGAGGTAGTCGATGACGATGGCGTAGGACTGGATGAGGCTCGTCTCGGTGTACGGCACATCGCGCGTGCGGCACTGCTCGATGACGATCTCGCGGGCCTTGGCGAGGTACGGGCGCGCCATGCTCGGGAAGAGGTGGTGCTCGACCTGGTAGTTCAGGCCGCCCATGAGCGTCGTGGCCCACCAGCCGCCGCGGATGTTGCGCGAGGTGCGGACCTGCTTCGAGAAGAAGTCCAGCTTCGCGTCTGCAGCGATGATCGGCATGCCCTTGTGGTTCGGGGCGAACGAGGCACCCATGTAGAGGCCGAAGACGGCCAGCTGCACACCGAGGAACGCGAACGCCATGCCGATCGGCAGGAACAGGAAGATCGGCGTGAGATAGAGGGCGAACCGGGCGACGATGAGCGACAGCTCGATCCAGCGGCCCTTGACCTCGCCGCGGGAGAGGAGGTGCTTCAGTCCCAGGAAGTGCAGGTTCGCGCCTTCGAGGGTGAGCAGCGGGAAGAAGAACCATCCCTGCTTGCGCGTGATGAGGGCGTGCAGGCCCTTGGCCTTCGCGGCATCCTCTTCGATGAACGAGATCGTGTCGATCTCGATGTCGGGGTCCTTGCCGACGCGGTTCGGGTTGGCATGGTGCCGATTGTGCTTGTTGTTCCACCAGGAGAGGCTGATGCCCACGACGCCGGCGGCGAGGAAACGGCCGAGCCGGTCGTTCGCAGGACCGGACGCCAGGATCTGGCGGTGCGCCGCCTCGTGCGCCAGGAACGACACCTGAGTGAAGATGATGCCGAGCGCGGCTGCGATGAGCAGCTGGAACCACGAGTCGCCGAGCAGGATGAAGCCCGTGATCGCCCCGCCGAACGCGAGGACGAGCGCCGTGCCCACAAGCGCGTAGAACCACTGGGCCCGCTTGAGAAGGCCGGTCTCACGCACGACCTGTGACACCTCGGTGTAGGCGCGGGCGACCGGCGGGAAGCTCTCCGCCCGGGCGTAGGTCTGGCGGACGTCGCCCAGACGGGCGCCCGATGCGACTGCTGTGATGGTGGCGATGATCGCACCTTCTTCGGTTCGGATGCCGGCTACCTTGCCGACGCGGAGCCAAAGGCGGTTGTGCCGATCGCTGAGGCTCACACTACGCGCGTCCATATGAACCAGCGGGTATGCGTGGCGGGGATTGACAGCGGGTTGTGAGATCGCGTACAGGTACGCTGATCCGCGCGTTTCCGGGCCTGCAGGCCGTGCCGCCTACGATGGGCTCGTGGACTTCTCCCTGGACCTGACCCCTGATCTCATCGCCGTCTTCCTGACGCTGTTCGTGCTCGAGATCGTGCTGGGCGTCGACAACGTCATCTTCATCTCGATCCTCGCGTCGAAGCTCCCGAAGGAGCAGCAGGCGAAGGCCCGCAACCTCGGACTGACCCTCGCGATGGTCATCCGCGTGATCCTGGTGTTCTTCGCCGGCTGGATCATCACGCTCAAGGCCGACGTCTTCTTCATCGGCGAGATGGGCTTCTCGTGGAAGGACCTGATCCTCATCGCGGGTGGCCTCTTCCTCGTCTACAAGGCCGTCACCGAGATCCACCACAAGCTCGAGGGCGCCGAAGAGGAGCACGGCTCCGGCAAGAAGGCCGCCCAGGCCACCTTCGGCTCCGTGATCGCCCAGATCCTCCTCCTCGACATCGTCTTCTCGCTGGACTCGGTGATCACCGCCGTCGGCATGACCGAGAGCATGATCGTGATCATCACCGTCGTCGTGCTGTCGTTCGGCATCATGCTCTTCGCCTCGCGGTTCATCTTCACGTTCGTCAACAAGCACCCCACAGTGAAGATGCTGGCGCTGTCGTTCCTGCTGCTCATCGGCGTGTTCCTGGTGGCCGAGGGCTTCGGCGTCCATGTCGAGAAGGCGCTCATCTACATGCCGATGGCGTTCGCCGTCCTGGTCGAGGGCCTGAACCTCTGGGCGGCCGCGCGCAAGGCCAAGCGCGAGCACCGTCGCCAGCACGCTGTGCAGCTGCGACCGACGTACCCCGACATCGACGAGTCGGTCGCCGTCGCGGCCGCGCTCTCGGGTGGTGCCGGCGGCGGTTCGGTCGGTCTGTCGAACAAGCCGGTCGCGGGCGACGCCCTGCCGGCCGAGGACGAGCGCGCCGGTCTGGGCTGACGCTGCCGGTCTCGACTGACGCTGCCGGTCTGGGCTGACGCTGCCCGTCTCGACTGCTCCACTTTCCTGCGACCGCGCCGTCGCGCGACGTAGCACTCGCAGCAAAGTAGCGCGCTCGCTCGGCGGTGCCGCACCTCAACGCCCCGGTCGTGGACGCGATGTCGGCAGCCCTGCGCTGTGGAGGATGTCGTACAGCAGGCGTGGCGAGTTCAGCGCCGGCACGCGCCAGCGCGAGAACGCGTGCACCCTTCGCCGGAGCTCATCCTCGCGATCCTTCTCCTCGAGGAGCGCCTGCTCGGGCGTCCGGCCCCTGAGGAAAGCCGGGTCGCGGTACTTGCCCGCGCCGTCGAACTCGCCGATGTGGCTGTGCTCGCGCCAGAAGAAGTCGGAGTAAGCCGCTCGACCGCTCGACAGCACGAACCGGGCCTGCAGTTCGGGGCTCGGAAAGCCCAGTGTCGAGATCAGGACGCGGCTCTGCGACTCGCGGATGCTGTCCGCCAGGCTCGTCGCGAACTCCGCAGCGCGGACGGCTCGAGCCGCGCCGCGGCCCGTCCGGCTGTGGGCGGCGTCCCGTAGCTCGTCGTGGTCGACGAGCGCACCACCCGCGCGCCGCCCCCAGAGAGCCTGGTCGGCGATCGCCACTGCCTCGACGAACCGGCGGCACGCGATCAGATCGAGCGTCGTCTGCAGCGGCGTCGTCACCCGGTGGCGGGCCCACTGCATCGTCGACACCGAGCCCAGGTCGCGAGTGTGCCGCCTGATGACTCCGGTCGAGCGCCCACCGGATGCGGGCGCGATGCTGACGTCTACCGTGCTCGGCCACTCGCCGAGGATGTCGATGCCATGCAGTGCTGCCGCCGCGAGATGCGACACCACTTGCCCGTCCGATATCCGAGCCGTCGCCTCCCACACCTGTTGCGCGTGGCGCGCGAGCGGCGTCAGAGACTCCCACACCAGGCGCTCGATGAACGCACCCCGCGCGATACGCACGACGAAGCCGTTGTCGATCTGCGCCCGCAGGCGGCGATCGTTGACCGGATCGCCGTCGTTCTCACGACGCCGGAACACGTTCGCGAGCGGAGGTTCGGTGAGCCACATCCGCCCACCTTGCCGTCCCCCAGACGGCGGTTGCGTCGTCCGACGCTTCCTGTGGCCTTCCGTGCGGCATCCGAGCCGGGGGAGGAGCCGCGACCGCTGCACTTCGCCACTCGCCGCGACCGCGCCATTTCCCGCGACCGCGCCACTTTCCCGCGACCGCGCCGTCGCACGACGCAGCACTCGCAGCAATGTGGCGCGCTGGGCGATCGCGCGGGGGAACCGCCGCAGGCGACTCAGTCGCGGACCGGCGGTACCGGATCCAGCACGAGGCGGTAGCCCATACCTGCCTCGGTGAGCAGGTGCACCGGACGGGCGGGATCG
Source organism: uncultured Actinomycetota bacterium (assembly GCA_963754635.1). GTDB lineage: Bacteria > Actinomycetota > Actinomycetes > Actinomycetales > Microbacteriaceae > Microbacterium. The sequence goes on from CAVWGM010000004.1 coordinate 498,352, forward strand.
GCCTCGAGCTTCTTGCGCAGCTGCGAGAGGTAGAGCCGCAGGTAGCCGGTGTCGGTGATCTGCTCGGTGCCCCAGATGTCTTTCAGCAACGTCTGACGGGTCACCAGGGCGCCGGGGTTGCGCGCGAGCAGCTCGAGGATCTGCCACTCGGTCGGAGTGAGGTGCACCAGCACCCCGCGGCGTGTGACGGCCTTGGCAGCCAGGTCGACCTGGACGTCGCCGAACGCGACGACCGGTTCGTCGGCGGATGCCGGAGCCCGGCGCGACAGCGCCCGCAGGCGCGCGAGGAGCTCGTCGATCTGGAACGGCTTCGTCACGAAGTCGTCGGCCCCGGCATCCAGCGCCTCCACCTTGTCCGCGGCGCCGGTCCGGCCCGAGACGACGATGATCGGCGCGGTCGTCCAGCCCCGGAGCGCGTGGATCACCTGGACGCCGTCCAGGCGCGGCATCCCGAGGTCGAGCATCACGATGTCGGGACGCTCCGCCGCCGCGAGCGCGATGGCGGCGGCTCCGTCGGGTGCCGCGACGATGTCGTAGCCGTGCGCGGACAGCGTGATGCGCAGGGCCCGCACGAGCTGCGGGTCGTCGTCGGCCACGAGGATCTTCATGACGCGACCTGCGCGACCGGGAGCGCGATCACCATCGTGAGTCCTCCTCCGGGGGTGTCCTCGGGCGTGAGCGTACCGCCCATGCCCTCGGTGAAACCCTTCGACAGGGCGAGCCCCAGGCCGAGCCCTGTCGTGTTGTCGGTGTCGCCGAGCCGCTGGAAGGGTGCGAACATGTCCTCGCGACGCTCCGGCGCGATGCCGGGGCCGTGGTCGACGATGCACAGCTGAGCGATGCCTTTGCGGGCGCTCGTCGTCACGGTCACGACCGAATCGGTCGGAGCATGCCGGACGGCGTTCGCGAGCACATTGACCAGCACCCGCTCGAGCAGGACGGGATCCGCGCTGACGGCAGGCAGCTCGGGATCCAGTGCGAGGTCCACGGCGTCGGGTCCGAGGCCCAGCTCCTCCAGCGCGGTCAGGACCACGTGGGCCGCATCGACCGGCTGCAGCGAGACGGCGAGCACACCGGCCTGCACGCGACCCGCGTCGAGGAGGTCGGTGACGAGCTTGGACAGTGTGGCGAGACTCTCGTCCGCCGTCTCGAGCAGTTCGCTCCGGTCGTCGGCCGACAGGCCGGAGCCCGCCGCACGCAGGCCGCCGACGGCCGCGATCGCCGCAGCGAGCGGGCGCCGCACGTCGTGGCTCACGGCCGAGAGCAGAGCGCTGCGCACCTGATCCGCGACGGCGAGGGCCTCGGCCGCCCGTGCCGTCTCGGCCAGCTCGGCGCGTTCGAGCGCAGCGCCGAGCTGGGCGACGATGACGTCGAGCAGCCGCCGGTCGCCGGCATCCACCGGCCGTCCGTGCAGTTCGAGCGTCGCGCGCGGCTCATCGCCGCGTCCTCCCACGGGCACCGCGGCGAAGCGCCCGTCGCGCACCGGCTCGCCGTCGGTGGCGATCACGTCGCCGGTCGCGCCGATGAGGCGGACGCCGGAGAGGTCGAACGCCTCGCGTGCTCGAGTGACGAGCGCGGGCACAGCGCTCTCGCCGCGCAGGACGCTGCCGGCGACGGTCGCGAGCAGCTCGGCCTCGGCCGTGGCCCGCTGCGCGATGCGCGTCCGGCGGGCGGCCTGGTCGACGACGTAGCTGACCAGGATCGCGATCACGACGTAGAGGATCAGGGCCCACAGATGCAGCGGGTCAGAGACGGCGACCGTGAACTGCGGCGCGACGAAGAGGAAATCCAGCGTCAGTCCCGACAGCACCGCGGCGAACAGCGCCGGCCAGATGCCGCCGATCAGGGCGACGATCACCACCAGCAGCTGGAACATCAGCACGTCGGAGGTGATCGACTCGGGGGTGCGAGCCGTGTAGAGCACCCACGTCAGCAGGGGGCCGACCGCGAGGGCCACGACGAAGCCGAGCACGATGCGCTCTCGGCTGAGCGCGCCGCTGCGGAGGCGCGGCAGCGCCGACAGACGGGCCGGCCGCTCGATCTCGTTCACGTGTCGATCCAACACCCGTCCGGCTCTCGGGTCGCGCGTCCTCACGACATCCATGCGCACCCGGCTGAGGGCACAGGTCAGGCGCGGTTGAGGTCGTCCTCGAGCGCGACCCACGCCAGCATCGCGCACTTGACCCGCGCGACGTACTTCGAGACGCCCGACAGGGCCGCTGCGTCGAGGTACAGGTCCTCGTCGAGCAGGATGGTCCCGCGTGAGCGCAGCGCCTCGCGGAAACCGTCGATGAGAGCGGATGCCTCGGCCCGCGGCATCCCGTCGACCAGCTCTGCGAGCATCGACGCCGAGGCCTGGGAGATCGAGCAGCCGTTGCCCTCCCACGTGACGTCGCGGATCACGTCGCCGTCCGGGTCCAACCGCAGCCGCAGCGTGATCTCGTCGCCGCACAGCGGATTGTGCTGGTGCGAGGTCGCCGAGCGGCCCTCCTCGTCGGCGAGCCCGAAGCCCACCTTCCGCTTGGAGTGGTCGAGGATGAGCTCCTGGTAGAGCGATTCGAGGCCGCTCATGCGCCCGCTCCGAAGAAGGCGCGCACGCCGGCGACGGCGTCGAGGAAGGCGTCGACCTCATCGGCGGTGTTGTACAGCGCGGCGGAGGCCCGGACCGATGCGGTCAGCCCGAAGCGGCGGTGCAGCGGGGCGGCGCAGTGATGGCCGACGCGCACGGCGATGCCGCGGGAGTCCAGGAACTGCCCGACGTCGTGCGCGTGGACGCCGTCGACGTCGAAGGCCCAGAGGCCCACGCGCTCGGCTCCGGCGGCATCGCCCAGCAGGCGAATGCCCGGGATGCCGCGAAGGCCCTCGCCCATCCGGGCCTCGAGCGCTCGCTCGTGGGCGTGCACGGCGTCCATGCCGACGCCCTCGAGGTAGCGCACTGCGGCAGCGAGACCGATGGCCTGCGAGACCGGCTGCGTCCCGGCCTCGAACCGCTGCGGGGGCGGCAGGTAGTTCGCCTCGTCGAGGGTGACAGTGGTGATCATCGAGCCGCCGGTGAGGAAGGGCGGCAGTGCCTCGAGCACCTCGGAGCGGCCGTAGAGCCCGCCGATCGCGTACGGCCCGAGCATCTTGTGGCCCGAGAACACCGCGAGGTCCACTCCGAGCGCAGGCAGGTCGAGCGGCAGGTGCGGCGCCGACTGGCACGCGTCCAGCACGGTGAGGGCGCCGACGGCGTGGGCGAGGGCGACCAGTTCGGCGACCGGGTTGACGATGCCCAGCACGTTCGAGACATGCGGGAAGGCGACGACGCGGGTGCGGTCCGAGATGACGGATGCCGCGGCATCCAGGTCGATCGTGCCGTCATCGCGCAGGGGGATGTGTCGCAGCACCGTTCCGGTGCGGGCGGCCAGTTCCTGCCAGGGGATGAGGTTCGCGTGGTGCTCGCTCTCGGTCACCACGAGCTCGTCGCCGGCGCGCAGGGCGAATCGTTCGCTCGCGGGGGCGCCCCGCCCGAGGGTGGCGTTGCCGATGGCGTAGGCGACGAGGTTGAGGCCGGCGGTGGCGCCGCTGGTCCAGACCAGCTGCTCGGGCCGGGCGCCGACGAAGGATGCGACCGTCGCACGGGCGTCCTCGAAGAGCTCGGTGGCCTCGGCCGCCAGGGTGTGAGCGCCGCGGTGCACCGCCGCGTTGGAGCGGGTGAGGAACGAGACCTCGGCGTCGATGACGGCCTGCGGCTTCTGGCTCGTCGCCGCGGAGTCGAGGTACACGAGGGGCGCGCCGTTCACGCGCTCGCCGAGGAGCGGGAAGTCGGCGCGGATGGCCGCGAGGTCGAGCACGGGCGCGGGGGAGGTCACCCTCCCAGGCTACGCGCGTTGGCTGGGCGCGTCGCGTCCCTACCGCTCGTCCCGGGCAGCGGTCCGCGAGAGCGCCGGTTTCCTGCGAACGCGGCGTCGCGCGACGGCGCTCTCGCAGCGAACTGTGGCGCTCGGCCGTTCGCGGTGTCGCGGCTCAGCCGGCGGCCGGACCGCCGAGGAACTCGCGCGCGGCGACGACGAAGTTGGCCACCCCGTTGTCGAGCGTCGGCTGCAGCACCGGCGCGAAGAACGGGGAGTGATTGGTCGGGATGTCGCGCTCGACCGTGCCCGCGGCCGTGGCCTCGGCGAACTTCTGCGGATCGACACCGCCCCAGAACCAGAAGACCAGGGGTGCACCGGAGTCGCGGGCGAACCACGACACGTCCTCACTGCCGGTGAACATGCCCGGGTCGATCACGGTGCCGTCGCCGAACGCGGAGTCGAAAGCCAGACGCAGCCGCGCGGTGGCGTCGACGTCGTTGATCGTGGGCGGCAGCGAGTGATCGATCTCGATCACCGGCTCCTCCTCGGCCCCGGATGCCTGGGCCTCGGCACGCACCACGCGCTCGACCTTCTCGAGCACACGAGCACGGGCGTCGTCGTCGGGGTAGCGCAGGCTCAGCTCGAGGCGGGCCTCGGCCGGGATGATGTTGTTCTTGAGCCCTGCGTGGATCGACCCCACAGTGACCACGGCGACGTCGCGCGGGTCGACCTCGCGCGAGACGATCGTCTGCAGGCGCATGACGGTGGCCGCGGCCATCACCACGGGGTCGATGGTCGAGTGAGGGCGCGACCCGTGGCCGCCGCGACCGAGGAGGGTCACGGTCAGGCCGTCGGATGCCGCCATCTGCGTGCCGCTGCGCACCCCGATGGTGCCGGCGGGCAGAGGCGTGACGTGCTGGCCCAGCACGATGTCGGGCTTCGGGAAGCGGTCGAGCACGCCGTCCGCGATCATCGCCTGCGAACCGGCGCCGTACTCCTCGGCGGGCTGGAACACGGCGACGATCGTGCCGCTCCACTCGTCCTTCGAGCTCACCAGCCGCTCGAGTGCTCCCAGCAGTGAGGCGACGTGCATGTCGTGGCCGCACGCGTGCATCACGGGCACCTCGGTGCCCGAGGGGTCGGTGCCCCGCGCCGTGCTCGCGTATGCGAGGCCGGTCTGCTCGGGAACGGGAAGCGCATCCATGTCGGCGCGCAGCCACACGATCGGGCCCTCGCCGTTGCGGAGCACGCCGACGACGCCGGTGCGGCCGATGCCCTCCTCGAACTCGATGCCGAGATCGGCGAGGTGCTTCGTCACGACCGCGGCAGTCCGCGTCTCCTGGAAGGACAGTTCCGGATGCCGGTGCAGGTCGATGTAGAGCGCCTCGAGGTCGATCGTCATGCGGTCGAGCCTATCCGGGAGCCCATGGAGCCTTCCGCAGCCAGAACCTGCAAGCCCGGCCGGCGACCCCCCGCGATTCGTGACTGCGGAGGCGCGCGGTCAGTGGGGCAGGCGGGCGGTCGAGCCGCGCACGATGAGCTCGTACGGGAGGTCGTTCGGCTGATGCACCGGCGGCGCCGCGCCGTTGAGCTCGAGTTCGGCGAGGATCGCGTCGGCCGCGCGCTCGCCCTGGCCGAGGGGGAACTGGTCCACCGTCGTGAGGCGGAAGAACTCGCCCAGCTCGTGGCCGTCGATGCCGACGACCGAGAGGTCCTCGGGCACGCGGTACCCGAGCTCGCGCGCGGCCAGCAGCGCACCGATCGCCATCTCGTCCGAGGCGGCGAAGATCGCGGTCGGCCGGCCGCCGGGCTTGCCGAGCAGCTGCTTCGCCGCGCGGAAGCCGCCCTCGATGGTGAAGTCGGCCGGCTCGAACAGCGACGGTTTCACCGGGATGCCGGCATCGGCCAGTGCCTGCTCGAAGCCCTGACGGCGATGCGTGGGGATGTGGAAGTCGATGTCGAACTCGGGGCTCGCACCGATGTGGGCGATGTCGCGGTGTCCCAGTGCGAGCAGATGCTCCGTCGCCAGACGCGCGACGGCGACATCGTCGACGGTCAGCGTCGTCAGCCGCGGATTGGGTCCGCCGATCGCGATCACCGGCAGGTCGAGCGCCATCAGCTGGCCCGTCTCCTCCTCGCCGAGCTCGATCGAGATGGCGATGACGCCGTCGACGCGCTGTCGCCGCAGGAAGGTCGCGAAGACGTCGCCGCGCGCGTCGCGGTCGGCGGTGAGGCTGTACAGCGTGATGTCGTACCCGCGCCGCATCAGCGCCGAGGAGATACCGCTGAGGACGGTCGAGAAGAACCATCGGTCGAGGAACGGCACGAGCACGCCGATGTTTCGGGTGCGGCCTGACGCGAGGCTCGACGCCGACGCCGAGACGACGTACCCGAGACTCTTCGCCGCCGCCTCGACCCGCGCCTTGGTGGCACCCGAGACGTGGCCCCGCCCGCTGAGGGCGCGCGAGACCGTGGCCGTGGAGACGCCGGCCTGGCGCGCCACCTCGTCGATGCTGACCACGTCGTCCCCACTCTCTTTTCCTGATGGGGCTCGGCCCGTCGGGCGGACCTCAGTCGTTCGCGAGCCAGACCGTCGTGTCGGCCGGAAGTTCTCCGGATGAGACCGGACCGCTCGCCGCGATCACGATACCCTCCGGCAGCGGGATCGCCGTGGCGCCCGTGTTGCCGATGACGGTGACATCGCCATTGCGGAACGCGACGACCTCGGTGCCGAAGCCCTCGAGCCACTCGAGCGAACCGGCGCCGAGGCCGCGCTCGCGGCGCGCGGCGATGAGCGTGCGGTAGAGCGACAGGGTCGAGTCGTCGTCACCGGCCTGGACGTCGCGGGCGAGGCGCGCCCAGTCGGCAGGCTGCGGCAGCCAGGCGTCTCCGGTCGGGCTGAAGCCGTAGGCCGGGGCATCCGCGGTCCACGGAATCGGCACGCGGCAGCCGTCGCGACCGTACCGCTCGCCGTTCGTGCGGAACCACGTCGGGTCCTGGCGGGCGTCGCCCGGGATGTCGATGACCTCGGGCAGGCCGAGCTCCTCGCCCTGGTAGAGGTATGCCGAGCCCGGGAGGGCCAGCATGAGGGTGGTCGCGGCGCGGGCGCGACGCAGGCCGACCTCGGGAAGGGGCTTGCCGGGGGAGTCGGGGCCGATGCCGTGCCCCTGGGGGTTCTCGGCGGTCAGCGCCAGGCGCGACGCGTGCCGGACGACGTCGTGGTTCGAGAGCACCCACGTGCTGGGGGCGCCGACGGCAGCGTAGGCGGCGATCGACTCGGCGATCACGGCGCGCAGGGCCGGGGCATCCCATGCCGTCTCGAGGTAGGCGAAGTTGAACGCCTGGTGCATCTCGTCCGGCCGCACCCACAGTGCCGTCTTCTCGGGGGTGGGCATCCACGCCTCGGCGCACAGTGCCCGGTCGCCCTCGTACTCGGTCATCAGCAGGTGCCAGTCGCGGTAGACCTCGTGCACGCCGTCCTGGCCCCAGTACGGCACGTTCGCCTCTTCGCCGCCCATCGAGCCGGCGTCGGGGTTCGGCGTGTAGTCGGGAAGACCCTCGGCCTTGACCAGGCCGTGAGCCACATCGACGCGGAAGCCGTCGACTCCGCGGTCGAGCCAGAAGCGCAGGATGCGGCGGAACTCCTCGCGGACCTCCTCGTTGGACCAGTCGAAGTCGGGCTGCGACGAGTCGAACAGGTGCAGGTACCACTGGCCGAGGTTGCCGTCGGCCTCGACGATGCGGGTCCAGGCCGGGCCGCCGAAGACGGACTCCCAGTTGTTCGGCGGCAGCTCGCCCTCGACACCCTGGCCGTCACGGAACATGTAGCGCGCGCGCTCGCGGCTGCCGGGAGCGGCGGCCAGCGCCTGCTGGAACCACTCGTGCTGGTCGGAGGAGTGATTCGGAACCAGGTCGACGATCATCCGGATGCCGCGCTCGTGCGCCGCGCCGAGCATGAGGTCGAAGTCGTCCAGGGTTCCGAAGAGCGGGTCGACGTCGCAGTAGTCGGCGACGTCGTAGCCGGCGTCCTTCTGCGGTGACCGCTGGAACGGGCTCAGCCAGATCGCGTCGACGCCGAGGTCGCGCAGGTCGTCGAGCCGCGATGTGATGCCGGGGAGGTCGCCGATGCCGTCGCCCGAGCTGTCCGCGAAGGAGCGGGGGTAGATCTGATAGATGACGGCGGTGCGCCACCACTCCGACCCTGCGCGGGAGGCGGGCGCGTCGGTGCGTTCGGCGGTCTGCGGGGAAGTCATCGTCACACAATACTGCAAGCGCTTACATTCCCGGTGCGAGCAGGCTCCATGTGTCGCTGCCCGTGCTCGACGACGAGCCCCGGGGGTATCGTGAGGCGGTGTCCGAAGCCCTGGTACGTGCCGAATCGCTGATCCGAACGATCCCCGACCACCCCGAGCCGGGAGTGCTGTTCCGCGACATCACGCCTCTGCTGGCGGATGCCTCGGCCCTGCGCACCGTGATCCACGCACTCATCGCGCCCTTCGACGGCGACTTCGACGTCGTCGCCGGCGTGGAGGCGCGCGGGTTCCTGCTCGCGGGCGCCGCAGCGATGGAGGCCGGCGCCGGCCTGGTGCCGATCCGCAAGGCGGGCAAGCTGCCCCGGCCCGCGGCATCCGTCGACTACGCCCTGGAGTACGGGACGGCGACCATCGAGGCGCACGACGACATCCGCGACGGCATGAGGGTCCTGCTGGTGGACGATGTGCTCGCGACGGGCGGCACCCTCGTGGCCGCGCGCGATCTCGTCGAGCAGCTCGGCGGCATCGTCGTCGGCACGGCGGTGCTGATGGAGCTCGAGGCGCTCGGCGGGCGTGAGGTGGTCGGAGGCGTGCACGCGGTCTTCACCGCCTGACTGCCGGCACCGGCGAGCGGCGTCAGCTCAGGGTCCGAGGACGACGTTCAGCGGCTGCTCACCGGCGGCCATGCGCTCGATCTGGGTCCGCACCAGCCGCGTGATGCGCGGCGTCATGGCCGTCGACGCGCCGCCGACGTGCGGCGCGATGAGCACGCCGGGCAGAGACCAGAGCGGATGCCCCGGAGGCAGCGGCTCGGGATCGACGACGTCGAGTGCCGCCCGGAGCCGGCCCCTGCGCACGTGCTCCACGAGCGCAGCGGTGTCCACGAGCGACCCGCGTCCGACGTTCACGAGCAGCGCGCCGTCCGGAAGCGCCGCGAGGAACGCCTCGTCGACCATGCCGCGGGTCTGCTCCCCACCGGGAAGCGTCAGCACCACGATCTCGGCATCGCCGAGCAGGGCGGGCAGCTCATCGACGCCGTGCACCGGCATCCCGTCCTCCGTGCGCGCTCGGTGGGCGACGACCGTGAGCGCCGTCTCGAACGGTGCGAGTCGGGCTGCGACCGCCTTGCCCACCCCGCCGTAGCCGAGCAGCAGGACGCGACGGTCGGCGAGACTCGTCGCGAAGACGGGGTCCCACGTGCCCGCGGCGGTGTCGAGCGCGAACTTGTCGATCCTCCGCTGGGCGGCGATCATCAGCCCGACGGCGAGCTCTGCCGTGGAGGTCTCGTGGACGCTCGCCGCGTTGGCGAACATCACGCCGGCCGGCAGCAGCTCTCCCACCCCTTCGTAGCCGATGGACTGGCTCTGGACGACACGCACCGCGACGCCCTCCAGCTGCCGCAGGACCGTGTCGATCTTCATGTACGGCGGGACGACGAGATCCAGCCGATCCCTCGGTGCGGCTCCTTCCATCGACCACACGACGAGTTCGACGCCGTCGGGCAGCGGCCCGAGATCGGCGGCCAGGCGCTCGGTCGGCACGCTCACGACAAGGGACGGGATGCCTTCACTCACCCGTCCACGCTAGCGGGGGTGACGGCGCCGAAGCACAGCGCTACGCTCGCGATCAGCGGCGGCATCGGCAGGTCCGCCCGACGAAGGAGACGAACATGGTCCCTGAGATCAACTACTGGGCCGTCCTGCTCGCGACGCTCTCGACGATGATCGTCGGGTCGGTCTGGTACGCGCCGAAGGTCTTCGGCACGCGCTGGGCGAAGCTGGCGAACGTCGACATGAATCGCGAGCAGACCTCTGTCCAGGCCTGGATGCCGATCATCGTGACGGTGTTCGTGAGCTTCGTGTCGGCATGGGTGCTGGCGGGGGCGACGTTCATCGCATGGAACTTCTACGGGGGCGGCTACCTGCTCGCCTCGCTGGGCACCGCCATCATCCTGTGGGCCGGGTTCACCGCAACGCGCTTCATCACCCACGACCAGTTCGAGGGGCGCCCGACGTCGCTGACCGTCATGAACATCGCGCACGAGCTCGTGACGTTCGTGGTCATGGCGATCATCATCGGAGTGTGGCCCCCGGCGGGCACGGTCTGACGACGCGGCTCAGGCGGCTGCGGCCACCACGGCGGCGATGGCCGACGTGAAGAACGGCAGGCCGTCGACGCCCGAGCGCATCGCGGCGCTGGTGTCGGGGCCGAACCCCGCCTCCACCGCGTGCTCGGGGTGGGGCATGAGCCCCACGACGTTGCCGCGCTCGTTCGAAAGACCGGCGATGTCGCGCAGCGACCCGTTGGGGTTCACGCCGACGTAGCGGAACGCCACGAGTCCTTCGCCCTCGAGGCGGTCCAGCTCGGACTCGGACGCGATGTAGCCGCCGTCCGCGTTCTTGAGGGGGATCGTGATCTCCTGGCCGGCGGAGAAGTCGCTGGTCCACGCGGTGTCGTTGTTCTCCACCCGCAGGCGCTGGTCGCGGCGGATGAACTGCTGGTGGGCGTTGCGGATCAGGCCGCCCGGCAGCAGGTGGGCCTCGACGAGCATCTGGAAGCCGTTGCAGATGCCGAGGACGGGCATGCCCTTGGCCGCGGCATCCTTCACCTCGGCCATGATCGGCGCGAGGGCGGCGATGGCGCCCGCGCGCAGGTAGTCGCCGTAGCTGAAGCCGCCGGGGAGCACCAGCGCGTCGACGCCTTCGAGGTCGTGCGAGCCGTGCCAGAGGGCGACGGGCTCGCCGCCGGCGACGGCGATCGCGCGCTGGGCGTCGCGGTCATCGAGCGAGCCGGGGAACGTGATGACCCCGATGCGAGCGGTCATTCGACCACCTCGACGCCCACCACATCCTCGATCACGGAGTTGGAGAGGATCTCGTCCGCGACGCGGCGGGCGGTCGCGAGCAGTTCGTCGTCGACCTCGCCGTCGACGGTGAGCTCGAAGCGCTTGCCGATGCGCACGGACGTGAAGGCGTCCTGACCCAGACGCGCAAGGGCGCCGGAGACGGCCTTCCCCTGGGGGTCCAGCAGCTCGGCCTTGGGCATGACGTCGACGACGATGGTGGGCATTGAAGAGCTCCGGATGTCGCGGGAAATGGTCCCGGCCAGTCTACGGGGCGCAGCATCCTGGATCGTTCGCGGGGAGTGATGTGCTCGTGACCCAACCGTGACACTTTCGTGGGAGCGCTCCCTTGACATCCGTGGGAGCGATCCCATAGCGTTGCCCGCAGTCCGGTGGGACCGCTCCCACGGCATAGCCGCCGAAGGATGAATCCCGACCACGGCTGCACCTGCAACACATCTGTACTTGACCAAACACAAAGGAGTGACAGTGAACTCACGTGCCTTCCGACGGAGCGCCGTGGCCGTAGCCGCGTTCTCGGCATCCGCCATCGTCCTCGCCGGCTGCGCCGGCGGTGGCGAGACGCCCCCCGCTGACAGCGACGAGCCCATCACGCTCACCATCGCCACATTCAACGACTTCGGCTACACGGACGAACTCCTCCAGGAGTACATGGACGAGAACCCGAACGTCACCGTCGAGCACACCCGCGCCGCCGAGTCCGGTGACGCCCGTGCGAACTACTTCGCCAAGCTCGGCAAGGGCGGCCTCGCCGACATCGAGGGCGTCGAGATCGACTGGTTCGCCGAGGCCATGCAGTACTCCGACCTGCTCGCCGAGGCGCCCGACAGCGTCAAGGGCCGCTGGCTCGACTGGAAGGAAGCCGCGGCCACCGACGCCGACGGCCGTCTCGTCGGCTTCGGCACGGACATCGGACCGCAGGGCATCTGCTACCGCGCCGACCTGTTCGCGGCGGCGGGACTCGCCACCGACCCGGAGGGCGTGGCTGACCTGTTCAACGGCGACTGGGAGAACTTCCTCGACGTCGCCGACCAGTACAAGGCTGCGACCGGCAAGCCGATGATCGACTCGGCCAACTCGGTGCTCCAGGGCATCGTGAACCAGATGGAGTACACGTACACCGAGGAAGACGGCGCCGTCATCGCGACCGAGAACCCCGAGATCGCGAACGCGTACAACCTCGTCGCCGAGCGCGCCGTTCCCAACTCGGCCTACGCCGGGCAGTGGTCCGACGACTGGTTCGCATCGATGGCCAACGGCGAGTTCGCCACGATGCTGTGCCCCGGCTGGATGCTGGGCATCATCGCCGGCAACGCGCCCGACACCACCGACTGGAACATCGCCGATGTGTTCCCCAACGGCGGTGGCAACTGGGGCGGGTCGTACCTGACCGTTCCCGCCGACGGTGAGAACGTCGACGCAGCTCTGCAGCTGGCCGACTGGCTGACCGCTCCCGAGCAGCAGATGAAGGCCTTCGCCAACGCGGGCACCTTCCCGAGCCAGGTGGAGGCCCTCGAGAGCGAGGAGCTCGCCGGCGCCACCAACGAGTACTTCCAGGACGCACCTGTGGGCCAGATCCTCAGCACGCGTGCGGAAGCCGTCACTGTGGCGCCGTACAAGGACGCGGACTACTTCAAGTACCACGACGCGCTGCAGGATGCGGTCACCCGCGTCTTCGATGGCGTGGAGACCCAGGAGGCCTCGTGGAACACGTGGGTCACCGAGGTCTCGGCGTTCTGATCCGCTCCGCATGACCGCCACGGACGCTCGCCCGACCGTGGTCTGACAGGAGAGGTGTGCGCGGGTCGGTACCCGGCCCGCGCACATCCTCCTCGTCCCTTTGCCTGAACAGTAGACATCGATTCGGAGTCACCGGTGACCACGACCGCTACCCGCCACACGGCATCCGGGCCGGCTGGCCAGCCGTCTCCCGACCGCGCCCCGCGCGTGCTCTCCTTCTCTCAGAAGGTGAGCAAATGGGACCTCAAGTTCTCGCCGTTCCTCTACATCTCGCCGTTCTTCATCATGTTCGCGATCGTCGGACTCTTTCCGATCGCGTACACGGCGGTCATCTCCTTCATGGACTGGGATCTCGTCCGCAACTCCGGCGAGTTCATCGGTTTCGACCAGTACATCTGGATCCTCCAGAACCCGCAGTTCTGGACAGCCCTGCGCAACACCTTCAGCATCTTCCTGCTCTCGACCGTTCCGCAGCTCTTCCTGGCGCTCTTCATCGCCGCGATGCTCGACAAGAACATCCGCGCCAAGACGTTCTGGCGCACGAGCGTGCTGCTCCCGTACGTGATGGCTCCCGTCGCCGTCGCCCTGATCTTCAGCAACATGTACGGCGACAACCACGGCCTGGTGAACAACATCCTCACCGACCTCGGCCTCCAGCCGATCCCGTGGCACAAGGATCCGTTCTGGAGCCACGTCGCGATCGCGACGATGGTCAACTTCCGCTGGACGGGCTACAACGCGCTGATCCTCCTTGCTGCCATGCAGGCCGTGCCCCGCGAGTACTACGAGGCCGCGACCGTCGACGGCGCGGGCGCCTTCCGGCAGTTCACGAGCATCACGATGCCGTCGCTCCGCCCGACGCTGATCTTCGTCATCATCACCTCGACGATCGGCGGCCTGCAGATCTTCGATGAGCCGAGCCAGTTCGACAACACGGGGCAGGGCGGCGCGGCCCAGCAGTGGCTCACCGTCACGCTGTTCCTCTACAACATCGGCTGGCGGGAGTGGAACTTCGGACGCGCTGCGGCGCTCGCGTGGATCCTGTTCCTCATCATTCTCGTCATCGGCCTCATCAACCTGATGATCACGCGTCGTCTCGTCCGCGACGAGGGCGGCAGAGGCGTCCTCGTGCGCCGCAAGAAGGGATCCCGCCGATGAGCACCACGCCTCCCATTGCGATGGTCGAAGAGCCCGTCGCCACCGCAGGACTCGGTGGCGGGCGCCGCTTCAGGACGGTCAAGATCCGCGGCTACCGTGCGGGGTTCTGGACCTACGCCGGACTCGCGGTCGTGATCATCTCTGCGGTCTTCCCCTACTACTGGTCGTTCCTGATCGGTTCGGGTGATTCGACGACCATCAGCGACCCCAACATGTCGTGGATCCCGGGCGGGAACTTCCTCGCCAATGCCGCCTCCGTCGTGAACGACCCTGCGGTGAACTTCTGGCCCGCACTGTGGAACTCGATCTACAGCTCGACGCTGATCGCGGCATCCGTCGTCGTCACCTCCACCCTCGCGGGCTGGGCATTCGCGAAGCTGCGGTTCAAGGGAAGCAAGGCCCTGCTCATCTTCGTCGTCGCGACCATGGCGGTGCCGATGCAGCTCGGTGTCGTGCCGCTGTACATCCTGTTCGCCGACCTCGGCTGGACCGGACAGGTCGGCGCGATCATCGTCCCCGCGCTGACGAGTGCGTTCGGGGTGTTCTGGATGACGCAGTACCTGCAGCAGACGGTTCCCGACGAGCTGATCGAGGCCGCGCGCGTCGACGGCGCCACGATGCTCCGGACGTTCTGGACCGTCGCGGTGCCGGCCGCGCGTCCCGCCGCGGCCATGCTCTTCCTGTTCACCTTCGTCGGAGCGTGGAACAACTTCTTCTGGCCGTTCATCGTGCTCGACCGCCGCGAGCCGACGCTTCCCGTCGCGCTCTCGCTCCTGCAGTCGAACTACTTCGTCGACTACTCGATCGTGCTCGCAGGTGTGCTGCTCGCGACGGTCCCGCTCCTCATCCTGTTCGCCTTCGCCGGCAAGCAGCTCGTGAGCGGCATCATGGCCGGCGCAGTCAAGGGCTGACCGCCCGCACTGCCGGCTCCGTACCATTTTCCTGACACCGATCCCAGAGAGGACGCCGTCCGCATGACTGCGAACCCCGAGCGAGCCTTCCCGTCGAACTTCCTCTTCGGTGCGGCCACCGCGGCGTACCAGATCGAGGGCGCAGCCCACGAGGACGGCCGGCGCGACTCCATCTGGGATGCGTTCAGCCGGGTGCCGGGTGCGGTCATCAACGCCGACAACGGCGATGTGGCCTGCGACCACTATCACCGCTACGCCGACGACGTCGCCCTGATGAAGTCCATGGGTCTGCAGACCTACCGCTTCTCGACGTCGTGGTCGCGCGTCCGGCCCGACGGCGGCGAGCTCAACCTCAAGGGCGTCGACTTCTACAAGCGGCTGACCGACGAGCTGCTGGACGCCGGCATCCTGCCCTGGCTGACGCTGTACCACTGGGACCTCCCGCAGACGCTGCAGGAGCGCGGTGGCTGGGCCAACCGCGACACCGCCGACCTGTTCACCGAGTACGCGCTCGACATGCACGACGCGCTCGGCGACCGGGTCAACGTGTGGACGACGCTCAACGAGCCGTGGTGCTCCTCGTTCCTCAGCTACACGGCCGGCGCACACGCTCCGGGTCACTTCAGCGTCGAGGAGGGCGTGCTCGCCGCACACCACCTGATGCTCGGACACGGCCAGGCGGTCCGCGAGCTGCGGGCACGCGACTCGTCGCTGAACCTCGGCATCACGCTGAACCTCACCGTCGCCGATCCCGTCGACGGCAACGACCCGGCCGACCTCGATGCCGCGCGTCGCATCGACGGCCAGTTCAACCGCTGGTTCCTCGATCCGGTCTTCCGCGGCGAGTACCCGGCCGACGTGGTCGAAGACATCCGTGCGGTCGACCCGGCCGCGATCGCGGCACTCGAGGCCGCGATCCGCCCCGGCGACCTCGAGGCCATGTCGGTGCACATCGACACACTCGGCGTGAACTACTACCACGGCGAGCTCGTGGGCGGCCACGCGCCGGCGGTCCCGCCGATCGGCGGAGACGCGCCGACCGACCGCGTCACCGGCTCGCCGTTCCCTTCGCACGACGACATCTTCTGGCACGACCGCGGTCTGCCCCGCACGCCGATGAACTGGGAGGTGCAGCCCGAGGGGCTCACCCGGCTGCTCGAGCGGGTGTGGGACGAATATGCCCAGCCCGCCGGCACCGTCCTCTACGTCACGGAGAACGGCGCAGCGTACGACGACGAGCGTGTGGTCGAAGCCGGCGAGGTGCGCGTCCACGACGCCGACCGTGTCGACTTCGTGCGCTCCCACCTCGGCGCGATCCTCGACGCGGTCGAGGCCGGGGTCGATGTACGGGGCTACTTCTACTGGTCGTTCCTCGACAATTACGAGTGGGCGTGGGGCTACGAGAAGCGGTTCGGCATCGTCCGCGTCGACTACGACACCCAGCTGCGCACGGTCAAGGACAGCGGCCGCGAGTACAGCCGGATCATCGCCGCGCGAGCGCTCGAACGCGACACGGTCGCCGCGGGGTCGTAGCATCCCGTTAGGAGAGGGCAGGGTCATGACGACGGATGTGGTGCGCGGATCGGTCACGATCGAGGAGGTCGCCGCTGCGGCGGGCGTCTCCCGATCGACGGTGTCGCGCGTCGTCAACGGCTCGACCGCTGTGAGCCCCGAGGCGCTGGAGGCCGTGAAGCGGGCGATCGCCGACCTCAACTACGTGCCCAACCGCGCAGCCCGCTCGCTCGCCAGTCGCCAGACCCACGCGATCGCGCTGATCGTGCCCGAGGACACCACGCGGTTCTTCGGCGATCCTTTCTTCGCGGCCATCGTCTCGGGGATCAATGCGCGGCTGAGTCGCTCGGACTACGTCCTCAACCTCTTCATCGCCAATGACGATCCCGGCGACAAGACGACGAGCTATGTGCGCAGCGGTGCGGTGGACGGGGCGATCATCGTCTCGCATCACACCAGCGACACGTTCATCGACCGGATCGCCAATGCCGTTCCCGTCGTGTACGGAGGCCGGCCGGTGCGCGAGCGCGAGCGCGACTACTACGTCGACGTCGACAACGTCCGTGGCGGGCACGATGCCACCACCTACCTGATCGAACGCGGCCACCGACGGATCGCGATGATCACCGGTCCGCTGACCATGCCGGCCGGCGTGGACCGCCTGCAGGGCTATCGCGATGCCCTTACCGCGTGGGAGCTGCCCGCGGGCCCGATCGAGGACGGCAACTTCACGGCCGCCGGCGGCGCCGACGCGATGCGCCGCATCCTCGACACCGGCGAGCGGCCGGACGCCGTCTTCGCCGCGAGCGACCTCATGGCTCGCGGTGCCCTGACCGTGCTCGCCGCCGAGGGCCTGCGCGTTCCCGAGGACGTCGCCGTCATGGGGTTCGACGACTCGCCGGTCGCGACGTCCGTCACTCCCACTCTCACCACCATGCGCCAGCCCTCGTTCGCGCAGGGCGAGCGGATGGCGACGGTGCTGCTCGACCGGCTGGCCGGCAAGCACCCCCGCCACGTCACCATCCTCGAGACCGAGCTCGTCGTCCGCGAGTCCGTTTGAGGCGATCCCTGCGCGAACCGTCACCGAACCGTCATCGATGAGCGGGCGCGGTGTCGCACCGACGCGCGAGGATGGGACGATGAAGCGCGGAACTGTGATCGGCATCGTCATCGCCGCGGTCCTCGTCGCCGGGGTCGGAGGCGCCGCGGTCGTGTCGCTCGCCGATCGTCCGGGAGACGCCGCCGGCTCGACGGCGAGTGAGACGCCGGGTCGTGAGCCCGCGCAGCCCTCCCCGTCGGTCTCGTCGCCAGGGGCTGACCCGGCGCCGACGCCGGAAGCCCTCGACGCGACTGCACCCGGCGAGTACGTCCAGTACAGCGAAGCCGCCCTCGCAGACGCGGCGGGGACTCCCGTGCTGTTCTTCCACGCGCCCTGGTGTCCGCAGTGCCGCGCTCTCGACGCCGACATCGTCGCCCGCGGCGTCCCCGCCGGCGTGACGATCCTCAAGGTCGACTACGACACCAGTCAGGCACTGCGCGAACGCTACGGCGTGACGCTGCAGACGACCGTGGTCGCGGTCGACGAGTCGGGCGGCGCGACGGCGACGTTCGTCCCCTACGACGAGCCGACGCTCGACTCGGCACTCGCCGGACTCGGCATCGGCGGCTGATGCTCGCGCTGACGCTCGTCTCCTTCGCCGCGGGCATCCTCACCGTGCTGGCGCCCTGTGTGCTCCCGCTGCTGCCCGTGATCGTGGGTGGCACCGCCGTGCGGACGGACGCACACGCCGGAGTCGCCGAGCGCCAGTGGTTCCGCCCTTTCGTCATCGCGGCATCTCTCGCCGTCTCCGTCATCGTCTTCACGCTGCTGCTGAAGGCGACCACGGCCCTCCTCGGCGTCCCGGTCTGGGTGTGGCAGGTCACCTCCGGCATCATCGTCGCCGGGTTCGGTCTGTCGATGCTGTTCCCCGGAGCCTGGGAGCGTGTCACGGTGGCGATGGGCTGGCAGGCGAGAGGCGGTCGTCTGCTGGATCGCGGCTACCGCGTCGGCGGTGTGGCCGGCGACATCGCGCTCGGAGCAGCGCTCGGACCTGCCTTCAGCAGCTGCAGTCCCGACGTACGCGCTCATCGTGGCGACCGTGCTGCCCGCCACCTTCGCTGCCGGTGTCCTGTACGTCACCGCCTACGCGGTCGGACTCGCCCTCGCCCTGCTGGGCATCGCGCTCGCCGGGACCGCACTCGTGCGCCGGCTCGGCTGGCTCGCCGACCCCAGAGGCGCTTTCCGGCGTGTCGTGGGCGCCCTGCTCGTGCTCGTCGGGCTCTCAGTCGCGTTCGGCTGGGACCGCCTGCTGCAGGCCTGGGTGCTCGAACAGGGCTGGTACGGCCCCATCGAGAACCTCGAACGGCTGCTGCTGGGGTGATCCGCGGTCAGGCGGAGGTGAGGAGCTCGAGCAGCTCGCGGTAGCGGGCGGCGGTGCGCTCGACGACCTCCTGCGGCAGACCCGGCGGCTCGCCCTGCCTGTCCCAGTTCGCCGCGAGCCAGTCGCGGACGATCTGCTTGTCGAAGCTCGCCATGCGCTCGTCCGGCGTGGTGCCCGAGGCCCAGGCCGCGGCATCCCAGTACCGCGAAGAGTCGCTCGTGAGCACCTCGTCGGCGAGGGTCAGCACGCCCTCGGCGTCCACGCCGAACTCGAACTTGGTGTCGGCGAGGATCAGCCCGTGGTCTTCGGCAGTGCGCGCGGCGCGGTCGTAGATCTCCAGCGACAGGTCGCGCAGCTCGGTGGCGCGCTGCGCACCGACGAGCTCGACGGTGCGCTCGTACGAGATGTTCTCGTCGTGTTCGCCCATCGGCGCCTTCCATGCCGGGGTGTAGATCGGCTCGGGCAGGCGATCGCCGTTGGTGAGGCCCGCAGGCAGGGGGATGCCGCACACCGTGCCCCCTGACTGGTACTCGACCCAGCCCGATCCGGTGAGGTAGCCGCGCACGACGCATTCGACGGGCAGCATGTCGAGGCTCTTCACGACCATCGCCCGTCCGGCGACCTCGGCCGGGATGAGCGACTGCAGGTCGTCGGCCGTGTTCGCCTCGCCGTCCGCGCCGAGCGTCAGCACGTGGGAGGCGACGAGATGATTCGGGATGCCGCGTCCGCCGTCGCCGCCCGCCAGACGGTCGAACCACCACAGGCTCAGAGTCGTCAGCAGCACGCCCTTGTCGGGGATGCCGGGGGAGAGCACATGGTCGAACGCGCTCACGCGGTCGCTCGCCACGACGAGCATGCGCTCGGCTGAGACCGCGTCGGCAGCGCCGTCGGGGATGTACAGATCGCGGACCTTGCCCGAGTAGACATGGCGCCAGCCGGGAAGCTCGAGGGTGCTCGTCACCCGCCCATTATCCCGGGCGGACCTGACGGCCGTCGCACCGAGTCAGGGCGTGATCTCGTCGACGTACGCGAATGCCTCGGCGAGCAGCGGCTCCCACTGCTCGGCCGCGGTCGCGGGGACGATGATCCACTCCCGCATGACGCGCTCGCGGATCACCATGCGCTCCAGGCCGTCGGCACCGTCGAGTTCGTCGACCCGCGCCGCCGGGAGCTTGAGCACCATCGCGCCACGGTGGCCGACGAAGGCGAACACCTTTCCGCGGACGCGCACCCCCTCGCTGCCGAACATCGGCCCGATGTCGACGTCGGGCCGGGAGAGGTACCCGGCGATGAGCGGATCGAAGATCGAGTGGGCCTGGGCAACGGCTGCGGCATCCGTCATGACCGCCACCGTAGCGGCCTTCGCCTGCCGGGATAAGGGCTAGGGTCGAGCCCGACGAGTTCGAGGAGAGGCCGCACGGCGATGACGGAGCAGAAGACGCAGGCTGCGGCATCCACTCGGCCCGGCAAGGCTCCGCGCGGACCCTGGCCCGCACTGTGGGCCCTGGTCATCGGCTTCTTCATGATCCTCGTCGACACCACGATCGTCTCGGTCGCGAACCCGGCCATCAAGGCGGCGCTGGATCCCGAGACGAACAACCTCGACAACGTCGTCTGGGTCACGTCGGCCTACCTGCTGGCCTACGCCGTGCCGCTGCTGATCACCGGGCGGCTCGGCGACAGGTTCGGGCCCAAGAACATCTATCTCATCGGCCTCGCCGTCTTCACGCTCGCCTCGCTCGCCTGCGGGCTGTCGGGCACGCTCGAGCTGCTGATCGCATTCCGCGCCGTGCAGGGCCTCGGCGCCGCGATGATGACGCCGCAGACCATGGCCGTCATCACGCGCACCTTCCCGCCGAACCAGCGCGGCGCGGCGATGGGCCTGTGGGGCGCGACCTCGGGGGTGGCGATGCTCGTCGGCCCGCTCGCCGGGGGACTGCTGGTGGACGCCCTCGGGTGGGAGTGGATCTTCTTCATCAACATCCCGGTGGGCATCGTCGGGTTCGTGCTCGCCTGGATCCTCGTGCCCAGGCTCGAGACCCACCCGCACAAGTTCGACATCCTCGGCATGGTGCTCAGCGCGATCGCGCTGTTCCTCATCGTCTTCGGACTGCAGGAGGGCGAGACCTACGACTGGGGCGTCGTGTGGGGGCCGATCACGGTGTGGGGCCTCATCATCTCGGGTGTGATCGTGCTCGGCCTGTTCATCTGGCAGCAGGTGAAGACGAAGAGCGAGCCGCTCGTGCCGATGGCGCTGTTCCGCGACCGGAACTTCTCGGTCGCGAACATCGGCATCGCGACCGTCGGGTTCACGGTGACGAGCATGTCGCTGCCGCTGATGTTCTTCATCCAGCTCGGCCGCGGCCTCACCCCGACCGAGGCCGCGCTGCTGCTCGTGCCGATGGCCGTCGCCGCGGGCGTGCTCTCGCCGCTCGCGGGCCGCTGGCTCGACCACACCGATCCGCGCATCCTGCTCGTGCCCGGGCTGCTGCTCGTCGCCGGATCGCTCGTGCTCTACTCCGCGCTCATGAACCTCGAGACGCCGATCTGGATGTTCCTCATCCCGTCCCTCATCATGGGCGTCGGCAACGCCGGCATGTGGGGCCCTCTCGCGACGACCGCGACGCGCAACCTGTCGCCGCGCCAGGCCGGCGCGGGTGCGGGCATCTACAACACCACCCGCACGATCGGGTCGGTGCTGGGCTCGGCCGCGATCGCCGTGTTCATGCAGAGCCGGCTCGAGGCGAACATCCCCGGCGCCGCCGATGCCGACGCGAGCTTCGGCGGCGGAACGCTGCCCCCGGCGATCGCCGAGCCGTTCTCGACCGCGATGTCGCAGGCGATCCTGCTGCCGGCGGCGGTCATGCTCGTCGGTGTCGTGGCCGTGCTGTTCCTGCGCAAGCCCGTGACCATGGCCACGACCGACTGGCAGGCCGCCGAGCACGCGGGCTGAGCCCCGGGTTCGCGCGCGCCGGGTTCGCGCGAGCCGGGTTCGCGCGAGCCGGGTTCGCGCGAGCGCTACACATTCCTGCGACTGCTGCGTCGTGCGACGGCGCGCTCGCAGGAAAGTGGCGCACTCGTGAAGGTGCGGTGCGGTGCGGTGCGGGCCGGCTCAGCCGGCGACGCGCGCCGCGATGTCGGTACGGTGCTGGCCGCCCTCGAGGCCGATCTCGCCGACGGCCTGGTAGACGCGGTCGCGCGCCTCGGCGAAAGACGAGCCCACGGCGACGACGTTCAGCACACGGCCGCCCGTGGCGACGAGCCCATCGGCCGACTCGGCGGTGGCCGCGTGCGCCAGGTGCACGCCGTCGACGGCGGCTGCGGCATCCAATCCGGTCAGCGGGCGTCCGGTCAGCGGAGCCTGCGGATAGCCCTCGCTGGCGACGACGACGGTCACGGCTGCCCGGCCGGCGAATCGCGGCCGAGGGTGTGACTCGAGATTTCCGGATGCCGCGGCCAGCAGCAGCCCGGACAGCGGGTCGATGAGCCTCGGCAGCACGACCTGGGTCTCGGGATCGCCGAAGCGCGCGTTGAACTCGATGACCTTGACCCCGGCCTCGGTGAGGATCAGTCCCGCGTAGAGCAGCCCGATGAACGGCGTCCCCTCGGCGTCGAGTCGGCGGATCACCGGCTCGGCGACCTCGCGCGTCACGAGGTCGACGAAGGCCTCTTCGCCCCCGAAGGCCTCGTCGAGCCACGGAAGCGGCGAGTAGGCGCCCATGCCGCCGGTGTTGGGCCCGGCGTCGGCGTCGAGGAGGCGCTTGTAGTCCTGCGCCGGGCTGAGGGGCAGCACGTGGTCGCCGTCGCTGAGGAAGAACAGCGACACCTCGGGACCGGCGAGGAACTCCTCGACGAGGACGGGTCCGAGCGGCAGGTAGGTGTCGGCGTGAGCGAGCGCCTCGGCGCGGTCCGCGGTGACGATGACGCCCTTGCCGGCGGCGAGCCCGTCGGCCTTGACGACGTACGGGGCGCCCAGGTCGTCGAGCGCGCTCTCGAGGTCTGCGCGGGTGGCGGCACGCAGAGCGCGGCCGGTCGGCACGCCGGCGGCATCCATGATCCGCTTCGCGAAGGCCTTCGAGCCCTCGAGCTGGGCGGCGGCCTTTCCGGGACCGAAGACGGGGATGCCGTGCTCGCGCACCGCGTCGGCGACACCGGCGACCAGCGGGGCCTCGGGGCCGATCACGACGAGGTCGATGGCGTGGGTCTTCGCGAACACCGTGACCGCGGCGGGGTCGTTCTGGTCGAGCTCGACGACGGTGGCGTCCTGGCGCGATCCCGGCGTTGCCCGGGGCGGCGAAGATCTCGTGCCCGGCCTCCTCGGACCGCAGCGCGAGGATGATGGCGTGCTCACGCGCGCCCGAGCCGAGAACCAGGATCTTCACGCCGCCCAGCCTACCGAGCCGCCCGGTCGCGACTTCGAGGTGTGTCGTGACTCAGGCCGTCGCCCACGGGTCACGCGCTGCGGGTGCGGAAAGTCGCGGTAGCGACGACGGGCGCGGCGGCCCAGCCTGAGTAGTGACCGGCGTACCGTTGACACATGGCTCGCAGGATCAGCACGGCGGAGGGGCGCGATGCCCTCGAAGCGGTGAGCGCTGCGGGCGAGGCATCCCTTCCCGCGCGGACGGACCTCGCGACCGCCGTGCGCTATCTGCTGCAGCTGCTGGCCGAGAAGGCCCCCGGCAACTCCGTCGAGGTGCGCGTCCCGCCCTTCGGCGCCGTGCAGGTCGTCGAGGGTCCGCGGCACACGCGCGGCACGCCCCCGAACGTCGTCGAGACCGACGCCGTCACGTGGATCGCGCTCGCGACCGGGCAGGAACGGTGGACGGATGCCGCGGCCCAGGGCCGCATCCTGGCTTCGGGCGTGCGCGCCGACATCTCGGACCTGCTTCCCCTGAGACCCTGAGAGCGCCCGGTGCCCGTTCCGGCACGGAGTGGGACAATGGAGGCATGGGCGAGCATGTCGAAGACCACATCGAGACGGTGCGAGTACGCCGGGCGCCGAAGTTCTCGGTCTTCCTGCTCGTCGGCGCCGCTGTCGGCGTGGTCGTCGCCATGATCCTCACCTTCGGGTTCGACGGGTCGTCCGAGATCAGCCCCAACACGGGACTGGTGTACTCGCAGGGCCAGGTGTTCGGCTTCCTGCTGCTCGTCTGCGTGCCGGTCGGTCTGGCGCTGGCGGCTGTGGTCGCACTCATCCTCGACCGCCGGTCGCGCCGCCACACGCGCGACGTGGTCGTGGACCACGAGTCGGTGCAGACCGACGACGAGGCCTGATTCGGCCGGGGCTAGGCCAGCTCGGCGATGATCGGGTGGATCGCCGCGTCGAACGCGGCGACATCCCCTCGCAGTCCGTCGGTGACGGCGATGGTGAGCGATCCGATCCACCACACACCCCGCTGCGCCAGGGGCAGCACCTGCACGTTCAGTTCGAACGAGTGCGCGCGGCGGCCGACCTGACGCTCATGCTCGGCGATCGCTCCGGCGTACGCCCGATAGGACGTCCCGGTGCCGGGGCTGGCGTCGCGGCGATAGCGCGCGTGCGCGGACTGCGCGAAGGCCAGCGCCTCGGCGGCATGCGGCGTGACGGCGGCCCGCAGCTCAGCGGATCCCTCTGACGGCAGCGCGAGCAGCAGGTCGAAGCCGTCGACCAGCTCGAGCGGCACGGGGGACGGGTGCGCCTGCGGCTCGACGGTCATGGCCCAGTATTCGCGCCACTGGCGCTCGAGCAGCGCTTGATCCTGCTCGTCGCGATCGACGAAGCGGGGAGGGATGCCGCGCAGCGGGGGCAGCTCGTCGGGGGAACGGATCCCGAGCACCTGTCTCAGGTAGAGCGCGAGAAGGACCGGCTGGCCCGCGTCCTCGCGGATCAGCCACTCCGGAGCACCCATGCCGCCCATGCCGCCCATTCTAGATCGGCGCTGTCCGCACGGACCGGCTTGAGACGCACCGGATCCGCAGGTCCCCTGGCGACGCTCGCGCCTGCGTCATGCGGAGTCGAGGCCGCCTGGCCGCGGGTAGGCTGGTGGCCGTGGCCTCTCCCGCACCCGACGCCCCCGCTGCCGGCGGTACACCGGTCAACCCCTACGCCGCCGCCGGTGTCGATACCGCGGCCGGCGACCTGGCCGTCGAGCTCATGAAATCGGCCGTGCGCAAGACGCACGGACCCGAAGTTCTGGGCGGCGTCGGTGGATTCGCCGGGCTCTTCGATGCGAGCGCGCTGCGCTCCTACGCCAAGCCGCTCCTCGCGACGAGCACCGACGGCGTGGGCACCAAGGTCGCCATCGCCCAGGCGATCGACAAGCACGACACCATCGGCCTCGATCTGGTCGGCATGGTCGTGGACGACATCGTCGTGGTGGGCGCCAAGCCGCTCTTCATGACCGACTACATCGCGTGCGGCAAGGTCTTCCCGCAGCGCATCGCCGACATCGTGCGCGGCATCGCGGCCGGCTGCCATGAGACCGGCACCGCTCTCGTCGGCGGCGAGACGGCGGAGCACCCCGGCCTCCTCGGCGTCAACGACTACGACGTGGCCGGTGCCGCCACCGGCGTCGTCGAGGGCGACGCCGTGCTCGGCGCCGAACGCGTGCGCGACGGCGACGTCGTGCTCGCCCTGGCCTCGAGCGGTCTCCACTCCAACGGCTACTCGCTCGTGCGGCACATCGTCGCCGGAGCGGGCATCCAGTACGGCGACCGCGCCGTCGATCTCGGCGTGAACGGCACGACGTGGGGCGAGGCGCTGCTCGAGCCCACTCGCCTGTACGCCCAGCCGCTGCTGCGGCTGATCGAGCAGATCGACGGCGGCGTGCACGCCCTCAGCCATGTGACGGGCGGCGGCATCGCCGCCAATCTGGCTCGTGTGCTGCCGCAGGACGTGTGGGTCGAGGTCGATCGCTCGACGTGGTCGCCGCCGCCGGTGTTCCGCGTGCTCGCCGATCTGGGCGACCTCGACCTGCAGTCCACCGAAGGCACCTGGAACCTGGGCATCGGGTTCCTCGCCGTCGTCGCGGCGGACCAGGCCGAGGCCGCGGCATCCGCTCTCACGGGCGAAGGAATCGCGACGTGGCAGGTGGGCGTCGTGCGCAGCGGCACGCGCCCCGCCGGCGAGTTCGAACAGGGCGCCAAGGGCGTCGACGGCGGCGCGGTGCGCCTCGTCGGTGCCTACGCAGAGACAACCGGAGCGAAGTAACACCACATGTGCGGAATCGTCGGGATGGTCGGGCGTGGAAACGTCAACCAGGAGATCTACGACTCGCTGCTCCTCCTGCAGCATCGCGGACAGGACTCGACGGGCATCGCGACCGCCGAGAAGAGCGGCGTCTTTCACGTGCACAAGGAGAAGGGACAGGTGCGCGAGGCGTTCCGCACGCGCGACATGCGCGCCCTTCTCGGCAACCTCGGCCTCGGCCACGTGCGCTACGCGACCAAGGGCACTGCGTCCAACGAGGAGGAGGCGCAGCCGTTCTACGTGAACGCGCCGTACGGCATCGTCCTGGTGCACAACGGCAACCTCACCAACACGCGCGAGCTCACGCAGGAGCTGTTCCACAAGGATCGCCGGCACCTGAACACGTCGTCCGACACCGAGCTGCTGGTCAACGTGCTGGCCAACGAGCTGCAGGGCGCCATCTCGGGCGTCGAGCTCGCGCCGGAGCAGGTCTTCCAGGCGGTCGGCCGCGTGCACGAGCGAGTCGAAGGATCCTACGCCGCGATCGCACTGATCGCCGGCTACGGCCTGCTCGCCTTCCGCGACCCCTACGGCATCCGTCCGCTCATCCTCGGAACCCGCAAGAACGAGGACGGCAGCTACGAGTGGGTCGTCACGAGCGAGTCGCTCGTGCTCGAGAACGGCGAGTTCGAGATCGTCCGCGACGTCGACCCCGGCGAGGCCGTCTTCATCGACCTCGACGGCCACCTGCACACGCAGCAGTGCGCGACCGACCCCCAGCTCGTGCCGTGCTCGTTCGAGTACGTGTACCTCGCCCGCCCCGACTCCGTCATGAACGGCATCTCGGTGTACGAGGCGCGGCTGCGTATGGGCGACCGCCTGGCCGACACGATCGCCAAGTACACGCCGACCGGCACCATCGACGTCGTGATGCCGATCCCGGACTCGTCGCGTCCCGCCGCGATGCAGGTGGCGCGCAAGCTCGGCATCGAGTACCGCGAGGGGTTCTACAAGAACCGCTACGTCGGCCGGACGTTCATCATGCCGGGCCACGCCATCCGCAAGAAGAGCGTCCGGCAGAAGCTCAACGCCATGTCGAGCGAGTTCAAGGGCAAGAATGTGCTCCTCATCGACGACTCCATCGTGCGCGGCACGACGTCGAAGGAGATCATCCAGATGGCTCGGGATGCCGGGGCCAAGAGCGTCACGTTCGCCTCGGCCGCGCCGCCGGTCCGCTACCCCCATGTGTACGGCATCAACATGCCCTCGCGTCATGAGCTCGTCGCCCACGGCCGGACGATCCCCGAGATCGCGCAGGAGCTCGGCGCCGACTACATGGTGTACCAGGAGGTCGAGGACCTCAAGGCGGCGATTCTCGAGGGCTCGGACGTCGGCGACCTCGACATGAGCTGCTTCGACGGCCGCTACGTCACGGGCACGGTCACCGACGAGTACCTCGCCTGGGTCGAGGGTTCGCAGGAGAGCTGAGACCCAGCGGCCCGTCGGGGCCCGTCTGCGGGCGTTCTCATCGGACGGGGGTCGATGGGGTCAGCAGCTGCGCGATCAGGCTGTCAGCGAGCCAGGCCTGGAATCGTTCTGCGGGCCATTCGGACTCCACGACGAGTTCGCCGTACACACCGGTGGCGGACAGTGCGCGGTAGACGGCTTGCGCATCGGCGAGGGGGACGGCGAGCTGATCCTCCACCGAAGCGATCAGCCGATTCATGACGTGGTTGCGGCCCTGGAGCTTCGAGCGCACCAGTGTCTGCGTCTCCTCGTCTTCGTCAGCGGCGGAATCGAGAATGCGGGCCACGTCGAAGTCGCTCGAGTAGAGGACGGTGATCCATCGGGCGGCACCGCGCAGTCGTCGCGCCGGGTCGGGATCGGCGAGGACTTCCCGCGCCAGCGACCGGGCACCCGCTCCTTCCAGCCACCGTTCGCAGATGAGGTTGAGAATCTCGCGTTTCGCGCCGAAGGCGGCGTACACGGTGCGCGTCGCCACTCCCGCTTCTCGTCCGATCGATTCGATGCTGGTCGCTGCGTAGCCATCACGCGCGAAGAGGCGTCGCGCGGCGTCGGCGATACGGACCTTCGTCGCATCCGCCTGTTCTTGACGGTAGGACTTTGCGGGGATCTTGACGTCGCCACTCACAAGAGCGAGACTACTACTGCACTGGATGCAGTCATCATGCAGTCAGTGCAGAATCACTGTGATCAAAGCATGGGAAGGGCGAGGCAATGGAACACGTACGTGCGCGAACACAGGCACTGCAGGTCGTCGAACGGATGCTGCACGAGGGATTCGGCGGAGGTGACCAGGACGTCGTCGACGAGCTCTGCTCACCCGACCTCATCGAACACCAGTTCGGGCTCTCAGGAACGGGAGCCGAAGCGATCTCGAAAGTGAAACGAGCGATCGGGGAGGTGCACACGGGAATGCCCGACCTCGAGTTCACGATCAAGGACTGGGCAGAGCACGGCGACACCGTCTGGGTCCACGCTGAAGGCACCGCCACCAACACAGGACCGTTTCTCGGTCCGCCAACGGGAAAGCCGGTCCGCTTCACGGTCATCGACGTCGCCCGGGTCCACGAAGGCCGCATTATCGAGCACTGGGGTGTCCCCGACCGCTTCGCGATCCTCGCGCAGCTGGGAAGACTTCCCGGCCGCGAGGCCCTCACCACGTGAACGACGAACGCGGTCGGCTGATGTGCGGAGCCGGGCGTGGAGGCTCCTTCATCAACTCGGCTTGCGCAGCTCCGACCCGGCTGTCAGCGGCCGGTCCGCCGCAGCATCCGCCGCAGTGAGCGTCTCGCCGGCCACGAGCTGGCGACGCGCATCGGCTTCGTCGCTCACAGGTGCGACCCTCTCCTGGCCCGTCACAGCCCCGTCGGGTCGCCGGCATCCGCGGCACGCCTAGGCTTGACCGGTGAGCTCCACCCCTCGACCGCTCTGGCAGGGGAGGGCTCTGGCCCTCGTCGGCATCGTCCTCTTCGCGTTCTCGCTGCGCACGGCGGTGGCGTCGCTCTCGCCGGTCGTCGGCTACGTCGACGCCGACTTCGCGTTGCCGTCGGCGGTGGTCGGGCTCATCGGCACCGCGCCGCCGGTCTGCTATGCGGTGTTCGGCATCCTCACGCCGCGGTTCGAGCGGCGGTTCGGACTCGAGCGTCTGGCGCTCGCGGCGATGGTCGTCGCGGTCGTCGGCCTCGGCTGGCGCGGCCTCGCGACCGGCGCGGCGACCCTCGTGCTGTCGACGGCGCTGATCTTCGCCGCGGTCGGGGTGGGCAACATCCTGCTGCCGCCGCTGGTGAAGAAGTACTTCCCGGATCGCATCGGCCTCATGACGACGATCTACTCGACGACTCTGGCGTTCTCGACCCTCGTTCCGCCCCTGGTGGCGGTGCCGGTGGCGGATGCCGCGGGCTGGCGTCTCTCGCTGGGGATGTGGGCCGTCTTCGCCGGCGCGGCCATCCTCCCGTGGCTGCTGCTCATCATGCGACCTCGGGCAGCGGCATCCGATGCGGTCCTCGCCGCTCCCGCGCCGCAGGCGTTCCGCCGGATGTGGCGGCTGCCGCTGGCATGGGCGCTCGTGGTCGCGTTCTCGGTCTCGGGCGTGCTGGCCTACACGGCGTTCGCCTGGCTGCCGCTGCTGCTGGAGGATGTCGCAGGGGTCTCACCCGCCGCCGCCGGGGCACTGCTGTCGCTGTTCGCCGCGGTGGGTCTGCCGGCATCTCTGCTCGTGCCGCTGCTCGTAGTCCGGTTCCACGCCACTCGCGCGCTCTTCGGCGTCGCGGTCGTGGCGGGTCTCGCCGGCATCGCCGGGCTGCTGTTCGCGCCGCAGGCGGCGACGTGGCTGTGGGTCGTGCTGCTCGGGACAGCTCCGCTGCTGTTCCCGCTGACGCTGGTGCTGCTCGGGCTGCGGACACGGACGCCCGAGACGGCGGTCGCCCTCAGCGCGTTCGTGCAGAGCCTCGGCTATGCGGTCGTGGCGCTCTTCCCCCTCGGGATCGGACTGATCCACGGCTGGACCGACTCGTGGACGGTGCCGCTGGTGATCCTCGCAATGGTAGTGCTCGCTGCTGCTCCCGCCGGCGTGGTGGCTGCGCGACGCCACACCGTCGAGGACGACTGGGAACAGCGCTACGGCGCGTGGTAAGTCATCCGCCGCGGAGTGCCGCCGGGGAGACCTATCTCAACGCGCGGATCAGAGCTGCGACGAGGAGACGGCAGACGTCTCGTCTTCGTCCTCGTCCTTGTATTCGTCCGCCCACTTGTCGACGTAGGCGTCGTCCGACGGGTGACCGAGCTCGCGCTGAAGTGCACCGTAGTTCACGGAGTGCACGTCGTACTTGAGCTCGCGGGCGATCTTGGTGTGCTTCGCCTTCTGACGGCCACGCCCCATGCGAGACCCCCTCATGATGTGAGTCGCGGGCTTCGAGATGCCCGCCGCAACGACGCCGGCTTCGAAGCCGGTAAGAGTAGCATTCAGGATAACACGGAGCCCTGGCACCCCGGCGGCTCCGCCACTGGTTGCGGCATCGGTGCGAAGGAGCGTGGACACATGACGGACGAGGCATCCGATGTGACGAAGGCGGCAGCCGACGACGCGAGCCTGCACGGTGCCGTCATCGCGGGGGTCATCCCCGACCAGCCCACACGTGTGCTCACCGAGGCCGCGCGCTACGCCAAGCTCATGGGGGCGCCGCTGGTCGTCGTTCACGTGGACGTCACGCGCTTCGTGACCTACGAGGACCCCGACGGCTATGTGCACTCGGCGCCGATCGACGTGAACATCGCCGCCGGCGAGGGGGAGCTGGATCGCGTCCGCGCGATGGCCGACACCGCCCTCGGCGGCCATGGCCTGCAGTGGACGGTGCGCCAGCTCGTCGGCGATCCCGCGATGGCACTGCGGCACCTCGCCGATCAGCTGGACGCCAAGCTCATCGTCGTCGGCACCCGCAAGCGGGGGATCGGCGAGTCCATCCGGGAGTTCTTCACCGGTTCGGTGGCCGCTCGTCTGGCGCACCGCCAGCACCGGTCGATCCTCGTCGTGCCGCTGGGCGAGCCCGTGGCCGACGACGAGGAGATCTGGCCGGCCTAGCCGCAGAGGTGCGGAAGGGGCAGGACACCGGTTCGTCCGGGTCCTGCCCCTTCGCGCTCGCTCCGAGGCCTCAGCCGCGGAGCGAGCGCGTCACGTCACGCGCGATCCGGTCGAGGTCGCTGGTCAGTTCGTCGACGAACGACGCGGCGAGACTTCCGCCCCGGGCGACATGGCTGCGCAACTCGGAGCGCAGGCGAGCGCGGAACTCGCTCACCGCGGCATCGGCTCGATGAAGCTGCTCGCGGCTCAGCACGCGGGGGTCATCGTCGGTCGAGGGGGATGACTCGGTGGTGCGCTCCGACGTGCGCGCTGCCGCGAGGTCGGCGCGAAGGCTCTTCATCGCCTCGCGCACGCTGCCGCGCACCTCGTCGGCGATGAGCCGGACAGAATCCGCCAGCCCCGCCTCGATGCCCTCGAGATCGCCCGCGCGGGCCGCCACTTCGGCGCGGCCGGCCTCGGTGATCGCATACACGGTCTTGCGGCCGTCGACCGACTTGGTCACGAGACCCTCCTCCTCGAGCTTCGCCAGTCGTGGGTAGATGGTGCCGGCGCTGGGCGTATACGTGCCGCCGGTGCGGTCGGCGAGCGCCTGCATGATGTCGTATCCGTGCCGGGGCCCCTCATCGAGGAGGTTCAGGAGGTACAGGCGCAGGTCGCCGTGGGAGAAGACGGGGCTCATCACAGCCCTCCCTCGTCGTCGCCGAAGGACTCCTCGGCCTGTCGGTCGGAGCCTGCGACGGCCTCGGCGGGCGAGGCGGCCGGAACGCTCGAGGCGGCACGGCGCAGCACCGTCACGTCTCCCGAGACCGAGTTGGCGCGCACATCGGCGAAGCTGCCGCTGAGCTCGCCGACCGAGCCGACGAAGTTCGTGGTCGGACCGAAGCCGTTGCCGGAGCGGACGGCGCCGTCGACCTGAACGCGACCGCTCACGCTGCGGATGACGTAGTTGGCGGGGTAGTTCTCGTCGAGTCGGATCGTGGTCGACCCGCTCACCGTGTTGAGGCTCACCGAGTGCAGGTCGCCGCTCGAGTCGATCAGCATCGCGCCGGACACCGTCTCGATGCCGGCCTTGCGCAGCGAGCCCGTGGCGGCGATGTCGCCAGAGACGCTGTTGGCGTTGAGTGCGCCCACGAGCTCACGCACCTGCACGTCCCCCGACACCGCGTTGACGGTGAGGTCACCGGTGATGCCGTCGACGATGATGTCGCCCGAGACGGTGTTGAGGCTCGCATCGTTCTGCAGGCCGGCCACGAGGGCGCTGGCGCTGACGACGCCGAGGTTCAGTGCGACGGTTCGGGGGACCGCCACGCTGATCTCGGCCTTCGGGCCGCTTGAGCCGAAGTTGCGGAACACCTCGAGGAAGTTGTCCCACCGCAGCTGCGGGTGGTCGATCTCGAGTGCGTCGCCGGTCACCTCGATGCGGAGGTCCTTCACCGTCACGCCGTGCACCTCGATGCGGGCGCCCGGTTCGTCGTGGGCGATGACGTCGATCTGGCCGCCGACGAGGCCGATCTTGAGCGAGCGGACGGTCTCGATGTCGATGACGCGCGTCTCGCCCGGGTGGATGATCCACTTCTCCAGGGTCATGGTCTTCTCCAAGGGGTTCGGGGTTGTCGCGATATATCGCGTTGAGGGAACAATAACACGATATATCGCGAGTGTGGTCGAATCCGTGCCCAGATCGCGCTTGACCTTGACGCAACGTCAAGCTTTAACGTGGTCCACATGAGCGAGAACGAGTGGTCGATCCAGCAGATCGCGAAGATCGCCGGCACGACCAGCCGCACGCTGCGTCACTACGGCGACATCGGGCTGCTTCCCGCGTCGAGCACCGGCCACAACGGGTACCGGTACTACGACCAGGGCTCACTCCTGCGGCTGCAGCGAATCCTGCTGCTGCGGGAACTCGGGCTCGGACTGCCTCAGATCGGCGAAGTGCTCGGGCGCGAGGCATCCGAGGCGCACGCGCTCGAAAGTCACCTCGCGTGGCTGCGGCAGGAGCAGGACAGGCTGGCGCGACAGATCGCGTCGGTGCAGAGCACGATCACGGCATTGAGAGGAGGTGAACGACTGATGGCAGAGAGCATGTTCGACGGATTCGACCACACCCAGTACAAGGAGGAGGTCGAGCAGCGTTGGGGCACGAAGGCATACGCCGACAGCGACCGCTGGTGGCGGGGCATGAGCGCCGACGAGAAGGCGGCGTGGCAGCAGCGCGTCTCGGACCTCGGCCGCGACTGGATCGCGGCCGCCGAGAGCGGCATCGCGCCCGACAGCGACGAGGCTCAAGACGTCGCCCAGCGCCACGTGGAGTGGGTGACCGGGATTCCGGGGACTCCCTCGGCGGTGCCCGGCGGCGACGCCAAGGGCTACGTCATCGGCCTCGGCGAGATGTACGTGGCCGACCCGCGATTCGGCGCGAACTACGCGACGACCCGCGGCGACACGCACGGAGCCGAGTTCGTCCGCGACGCATTGCGGATATACGCGGAGCAGAACCTCTAGCGACAGAGAAACGGATGCCGCGGCCGATGTGGCCGCGGCATCCGTGGTTTCCGGGGGAAGGCCCGGAAACCTGTTCTAGACGCGCTTGCTTCCGCTGATGACGCGGAAGAGGAACGCGATCAGAGCGATGACGCCGACGATGAGCGCCACCCACAGCAGCCAGCTCAGGGCGCTGTTGAGGCCACCGACAATCGCGAGGACCACGGCGACGACGATGATGATGATGAGGGCGAGGTTCATGGAGGTTCTCCTTCTCCTAGTCGATGCGCGGGGTTGGCGCATCGGATGCCGTGTTCGGCACGACACCACTGTGGCACCTGGCGTCTCTGCGTCGCGAGGGGCTTGACGCCGCCTCCCGCGCGGTGATAGCCCGCCCTGCCGCCACGCGGGGACGTCCCCCGGACCGGTGTCAAGCCCTTCGCGAAGCGAAGATCGCGGCCCTAGCGTGGTCATGTCACAACCATCGAGGAGGGACCATGCCTCGCGGACGCGGTT
The DNA here is from genome assembly GCA_963754635.1 of uncultured Actinomycetota bacterium. Taxonomy (GTDB): domain Bacteria; phylum Actinomycetota; class Actinomycetes; order Actinomycetales; family Microbacteriaceae; genus Microbacterium. The sequence continues at coordinate 532,311 of CAVWGM010000004.1, forward strand.
CGAACAGCCTCAAGGACCCGGAGCTCTATGAAGAGCTGCGAGACGACGGGGCGTCGAAGGAGAAGGCTGCGCGCATCTCGAATGCCGCAGCCCGTGACGGCCGGGCCGATGTCGGCAAGCGCGGCGGTGAATCCGGCTCGTATGAGGACTGGACGGTGCCCGACCTGCGCAAGCGGGCCAGGGAGCTCGGGATGGCGGGATACTCGGGCAAGAAGAAGTCGGAACTGATCGGCATGCTGCGCGACCACTGACCCCCACGGGTTCGGCGGTCATCGGCTGCCGACGAGGGGGAGGGTGGGGGATGGCGAAGCTCGTTCGCGTGCGACCGTACGAGGACCGGGGCTTTCGGCGCGTGCGCTCGGGCTCTGGATTCCGCTATCTCGATGCGAAGGGAGCGGCGGTCGCCGAACGGCATGTCGAGCGCATCCGCGCGCTCGTCATCCCCCCTGCGTGGGATCAGGTCTGGATCTCGGCACGTCCGGACGGGCACATCCAGGCGGTCGGCGTCGATGACGCGGGCCGCCGTCAGTACCTCTACCACCAGGCGTGGAGCGCCGGCCGCGACAAGGGCAAGTTCGCCCGCGCCCTCGCGCTCGCTGAGGCCCTGCCCCGCGCGAGAGCGCGGGTGACGACGTCGCTGCGCCGCTCCGACCTCGACCGGGAGCGCGTGCTGGCGGTGTCGTTCCGCCTGCTCGACCAGGCGGCGCCCCGGATCGGCTCAGAGCGCTATCTCGCGGCTCACGGCAGCCGCGGCCTGACCACCCTGCAGCGACGGGATGCCGCAGTGCAGCCTCCGGTCGTGACCCTCGCGTTTCCCGGGAAGAGCGGAAAGCGGCAGCTGCTGGAGGTCGACGACGCCGACCTCGCGGCCGTCGTCGAGCTGCTGGCGACGGGCAGGCCCAAGTCCGCCCTGCTCGCCTGGGAGCGGGGACGCCGGCGTGTGCCGCTCACTCCCGCCGAGGTGAATGCCTACGTGCGCTCGCTGACCGGCGGCAAGTTCACCGCCAAGGACTTCCGCACGCTGCGCGGCACGATCCTCGCCGCCGAGGCGCTGGCCCGGATCGGCACGGTCGACACCGAGAACGAACGCAAGCGCGCCGAGCAGCTCGCGGTGCGGGCGACCGCCGAGGCGCTCGGCAACACGATCTCGGTCGCTCGCGGGTCCTACATCGATCCCCGGGTGTTCGCTCGGTACCGCGACGGCCGGGTGCTCGATCTGTCTATCTCGCCCGAGTCGGCCATCCGCGCCCTGATGGGATCGGGACGGGCGTCCGCCGACGAGTAGCGTGAGGGGATGCCTCACCGGGTCGACCAGCGCCAGCTGGGGTACGTCGTGATCGGGGGCGCGCTGGGCGCGCTGGCCCGAGCGGCGCTCATCGCACCGATCGCCGATCCCGGCGTGGTCCCGTGGGTGACGCTCGCCATCAACGTCGTCGGCGCCTTCCTGCTCGGAGTGGTCGTCGGGACGCTGGGCGACCGTCACCCGCACGCCCGCGCGTTCCTCGGCACCGGGATGCTCGGCGGCTTCACCACCTACAGCGCGCTCGCCGTCGAGACGGCCCTGTGGTTCGGGCAGCCCTGGATGGCCGCGGGGCTGGCCGCGGCATCCGTCGTCGCCGGAGTGGCGGGCGCGATCGCCGGACTCCTCGCGGGACGCCGGCTCAGTGGCTTTGCCCGACCGGGCGCCGCGGAGGCCGAGTGAACCGCCCGCTCGAGCTTCTCGTGATCGCCGGCGCCGGGGGGATCGGCGCGGGACTGCGGTACGTGCTGGACCGCCTCATCGGCAGCCGCGGCGGATTCCCCTGGGGGATCCTCGTCGTCAACGTCACGGGTTCGCTCGCCCTCGGGGTGCTCACCGGGCTCGGAACCGTCGTCGCACCGCAGGTCGCGGTCGTGCTCGGGGTCGGGCTTCTCGGCGGCTACACGACCTTCAGCGCCGTCGCCGTCGACACCGTCCTGCTCGCCGAGAAGCGTCGGTGGCGGGATGCCGCGGCCGACCTCGTCGGCACGCTCGTGCTGTCGGTGGCCGCGGCCGCCGCGGGAGTCGGTCTCGGCCTGGTGATCTCGGACGCAATGAGATACTGAAGTCGATACATTCCCGTATCCGGCCGCCCCCGGCGCGCCCCACTGCACCATTCCCGCGAAGGCATCCGTGTCGAACCTCGCCGTCCTCAGCCTCAAGAACCGCGCGCTCATCGCGCTGGTGACCATCGTCGCCGCCCTGTTCGGGTCGCTCGCGCTCGTCAACCTCAAGCAGGAACTGATCCCGTCGATCGAGTTCCCCGCGCTCATCGTCGTCTCCGCGTACCCGGGCGCGTCGCCCGAGGTCGTCAACAACGACGTCTCCACTCCGATCGAGAACGCGATCCAGGGGGTGCCCGGGCTCGAATCGAGCACCGCGACCAGCACCACGAACGCCTCGATCGTGCAGGCGTCGTTCACGTACGGCACCGACCTCGCGACCGCGGAGCAGAAGCTCACCCAGGCGATCAACCGGATCAGCTCGCAGCTTCCGGAGGGTGTCGAGCCCAACGTCATCACGGCGAGCATCGACGACTTCCCGGTCATCCAGCTGGCCGTCACCGGCTACGACGACCCGGACACGATCCAGGCTCAGCTCGAGGCATCCGTCATTCCGGAGCTCGAAGACGTGCCGGGCGTGAATGAAGCCCAGATCGTGGGCGGGGTCGGCCAGCGGATCACCATCACTCCCGATCAGGCGGCGCTCACCGGCGCGGGATACTCGCAGCAGGCGATCCGCGACGCCCTCGACCAGAACGGCGTGCTGTTCCCCGGCGGCCAGATCACCGAGGACGGTGAGACGCTCACCGTCCAGACCGGAACGAAGATCGAGTCGGTCGACGAGATCGCGGCACTGCCGCTCGTGCCTTCCGACGCGCAGCAGTTCCAGGACGGCACGGTGACGATCGGCGATGTCGCCACCGTCGCGCAGGAGGAGGACCCGACCACGACGGTCTCGCGGGTCAACGGCGAGCCCGCCCTGACGATCGCGGTCACCAAGCTCCCGTCGGCGAACACCGTGGACGTCTCGCGCGGCGTGCTGGCCACTCTGCCCGAACTCGAGGAGTCCCTCGACGGTGCCACCTTCACGGTGGTCTTCGACCAGGCGCCGTACATCCAGGAGTCCATCGACACCCTCGCCAAAGAGGGCCTGCTCGGCCTGTTCTTCGCGGTGCTGGTGATCCTGATCTTCCTGCTCTCCGTGCGCGCCACGCTGGTGACCGCGATCTCGATCCCGACGAGCGTGCTGATCACGTTCATCGGCATCCAGGCGTTCGGCTACTCGCTCAACATCCTCACCCTGGGTGCGCTGACGATCGCGATCGGTCGCGTCGTCGACGACTCGATCGTCGTGATCGAGAACATCAAACGCCACTACGTGGGCGACGCCGACAAGAAGTCGTCCATCCTGCTGGGCGTGAAAGAGGTCGCCGGCGCGATCACCGCCTCCACGATCACGACGGTCGCGGTGTTCCTGCCCCTCGCGTTCGTCGGCGACGTCACCGGCGAGCTGTTCCGCCCCTTCGCGATGACGGTCACGATCGCGATGACGGCGTCGCTGTTCGTCGCACTGACGATCGTCCCTGTGCTCGCGTACTGGTTCCTGCGTCCGGGCAAGCCGCTCCTGGATGCCAGCGGTGCCCAGATCGACCCCGAGCACCCCGACGCGCCGCCGAGCCGTCTGCAGAAGTCGTACCTGCCGGTGCTGCGCTGGACCCTGAAGCACGCCGGGACCACCCTGACGCTGGCGGTGCTGGTGCTCGTCGGCACCGCCGCGCTCGCGGTGGTGGGCCTGCAGCAGGGCTTCCTGAAGACGAACTTCCTGGGCGACTCCGGGCAGAACACGTTCACCATGACGCAGTCCATCGGCGCGGCTCCGAGCCTCGAAGCAGAGAGCGCCGCCGCCGAGGAGGTCGAGGAGGCGCTCGAGGGCATCGACGGCATCGAGACCGTCCAGGTGTCGATCGGGTCGAGCGGCTCCGCTCTGCGCGACGCCTTCTCGGGCGGCGGCAGCGGGATCACCTACTCGATCACCACGGATCCCGCCGCGGACCAGGTCGTGCTGCGCGAAGAGGTGCAGCGCGCCGTCGCAGATCTCGACGACGCAGGAACGATCACCGTCGCCTCGTCGGGCGGCGGGTTCGGATCGAGCGACATCGCGATCGACGTCACCGCGCCGGACTCGGTCACCCTGCAGGAGGCGACCGACGAGGTCGTCGCCTCCGTCGAGGGCGCTGAGGGCGTCGGCCAGGTCTCGACCAACCTCTCGGCGTCACTGCCGTACATCGCCGTGATCGTCGACCGCGACAAGGCCGCCGCCGTCGGCCTGTCCGAGGTCGCCGTGGGTGCCCTCGTGTCCAACACGATGCAGCCGCAGTCGATCGGAGTCGTCGAGATCGAGGACACCTCCCTGACGGTGTACCTCGCCGCGGCGCAGACGCCCGATTCGCTCGACGCTCTCCGGGCTCTGCCGGTGCCCAGTGCCGCCGGCGTGATTCCGCTCGAGCAGGTCGCGACGGTCGAGCAGAGCGAAGGCCCGACGTCGATCACCACCGAGGGCGGACAGCGCACGGCCACCGTGACCGTCACGCCGTCGACGGACGACCTGGCCACTGCGACCGCGTCGGTGACCGCCGGGCTCGAGCAAGCCGACCTGCCGACCGGCGCCGACGCCACCCTCGGCGGCGTCGTGACCCAGCAGCAGGACTCGTTCTCGCAGCTCGGTCTCGCGCTTCTCGCAGCCATCCTGATCGTCTACATCGTGATGGTCGCGACCTTCAAGTCGCTGCGCCAGCCGCTGCTGCTGCTCATCTCGGTGCCGTTCGCGGCGACCGGTGCGATCCTGCTGCAGATCATCACCGGCGTGCCGCTCGGCGTCGCGTCGCTCATCGGCGTCCTGATGCTGATCGGCATCGTGGTGACGAACGCGATCGTCCTCGTCGACCTCGTGAACCAGTACCGCGAGAAGGGTCTCTCGGCCCACGACGCGACCGTGGCGGGAGGGTCGCGTCGACTGCGTCCCATCCTCATGACGGCGCTCGCGACGATCTTCGCGCTCATCCCGATGGGGCTCGGCATCACCGGTCAGGGAGGGTTCATCTCGCAGCCGCTGGCGATCGTCGTCATCGGCGGACTGGTGTCGTCGACCGTGCTGACGCTTCTGGTCCTGCCGACGCTGTACAACCTCGTCGAGGGCGCCAAGGAGCGCCGCACGGCTCGGCGCCGGGACGCCGACGGCGACGGACTCGATGACGTGGACGGATCGCCCGTCGAGGTCGTCCCGCCCGCGCCGGTGCTGACGCGCCGGGAGCGCCGGGCGCTCGAGTCGGGCAACCCCGACACCGCCTCCATCCCCGTGGTGACCGTGCCGATGATCGAGGAGGGCCCCGACATCGAGGTGCCCCTCGGAGATGAGGCGGCCGCCGAGGCGGAGACGCAGACGGATGCCGCAGCCGCGGTCGACGGATCCGGGGTCGCGGACGACTCCGAGCCCGAGGCTGTGGTCGAGCTGGACTCTGAGGAGCCCGACACCGAGGCTGAAACCGAGGCTGAAACCGAGGTTGCCGAGCCGGAGGCGGTGGTCGAGCCGGCGAGGCGTCCGAGCCCGAGCCCGAGGCTGCCGAGCCCGAGTCCGACGGCTGCCGAGCCCGAGGCTACCGAGCCCGAGGCTGCCGAGCCCGAGGCTGAGCCGAGCCCGCCCGAGCCGGCCGAGGCTGAGCCCGAGCCCGAGCGCCGAGCCCGACTCCGGCGAACTTGGGGCCGCGGCGGTGTCCGAGGGGTCGGTGTCCGAGGATTCGGAGTCGGAGCCCACGGCTGAGCCGCAGGACGGCGACACGCCCGGCGAGAACGCCTAGCGCAGGAGTTCCGCCGCTCCACAGGAGAGTTCTGCGCGAGTTCTCCTGTGGAGCGCACGATCTCCTGCGGAAGGCCGCACGAGAACCCCGGTCCTCGACGACTCAGGGCGTCCGCTGCAGCCAGGGGCGCAGCATCCGGGTCACCCAGGGAAGCACCGCGTACGTCATCACCGGCGTGAGCAGGAGCGTGGTCAGGAGTACGCGGAAGACGAGGGGCCACTCCGCGAAGCCGGGCGCGAAGCCCAGGAGCCACGAGGCGAGAAGGTTCGTCGGGAAGAAACCGAGCCAGATCGCGACGGCCTGCTTCCAGCGCGGCGGCGCGGCAGGAATGGGCTGCTGGATCGGGCCGGTCGCCGTGACCTCGTGGTCGCGGTCGAGTGTGCGGTCTTCGATATGAGTCGCGAAGGGCGCATCGAACCAGCCCTCGATACCGGTGCGACGCTCGATCCGCACCTCGCGGGCGAAAGCGCGTCCCGAGTCGAGCCACCCCGAGCGCTGCGATGACTGCTCCCAGGACTCGAGAGTCGCGATGTCGCGGAACCGGTAGAGCATGTACCAGAGGTCGCTGCCCTCTCCCGCCCGGACCCAGCCGGAGCCGAGGAAGCCGGTGAAGCCGGTCGCGAGATCGGTTCCTGCCTGCATCCAGCTCGTGGCCTCCGCGGAGCGGGACGGGTCGATGCGACGCTCGATAGCGACGGTGACGGGGTGGGCCGCTGGTTCGGGCATGACATCCATTCCACACGATCGGCCGAGGGCGCTTCGGGCCGGGTTGCCGTGAGCACACGGGGGAGCAGGCACAGCCATATGCCCACGGCCGAGAACCCGACGATCTCGAAGAGTGCGAGGGTGATGAAGCCCGCGGTGAGAGCGGCCATCCCGACCGCAAGCAGCACCACGCAGGCGATCGAGATCCGCCGGAAGCCCCGCGGGAGCGAGGGCAGGCGCAGGCTGGTCGCGACGATGGCGAGCAGCGAGAGCCCGAGGCCCGCCGCGACCACATCGTGCAGCTCAGCGCTGACCGAGATCGGGATCACGCCCACGATGGACAAGTGGAGGCCGGTCGAGATCACCGCGGCGCGAAACGCCCGGCGCACGCTGCGTCGGGCCTCCTGCGGCAGAGCGGTCTGCACGAGGACACCGTAGGTCGCCATCAGGATGCCGGCAGCGATGGTCGTGGAATTGAACATATGCGCGGAGAAGTCGTCCAGCATGCCGAGACGGGAGAAGTGCAGATGCCACCAGAGCGGATCACTCGTGGTGAGGATGGCGACGGCGACGCCGGCGACCAGTGTCGAGATCGCGGCTAGGCTGAATCTGTGCACGGGGTCGGTCGACGCGCTGGCCGCCGTCCGAGCGGGATGCACCACGCTCTGGCGTTCGGGTTGGGCGAGAAGGGTCAACGGACTCACGTTCTGTGTGTGCGTCGACTCCCACAGACCCGAGCCCCAGCTCGGATGCTGCGGAGATCTCCGCGCTACGCGGACGGAATCCCCAGTTTCAGCGGTATGCCGCTGGGGTCATGCTAACGCGAGACAGCCTGGGAATACACCGGTGCAGGCTCGAAGCGACCCGGATTCCCAGCGTGATCCGTTATTCTGGCCGGGTCGGCTCTGGACACCGCGCTGTGCGCGGATGGGTTTGTGAGTCATAGGGGCCGATGGTGGAGACGATTCCGTCTCGACGACCATCACTGAATGGCCCCCGGCCGACGACAGTCCGGGTTACTCCACGCCGCCGCGAGCGGCGCGCACGCGTGCGCCTGAGGAGAGCTGTTCGCCCAGAACAACCCAGAAGAGAACACCATGCCCAAGAGCAAGAAGCCCGCCGGCGGACGCCCGGCCAAGAACTTCGAGCCGCGCTACGGCGCGAAGACCAGCTTCCAGGACCGCAAGCGCCGTCCCGGCGAAGCATCGGCCGGCAAGCCCGGCAGCAAGAGCGCGGGGCACCGTGGTCACCGTGCCGAGCAGACATCGGATGCCGCGGCCAAGGGTCGCTGGACCGCTCAGGAGCGCGTCGGCCGCGACGAGGCCCGAGGCATCCGCAACAGTGCGCACGGTCGCGACGACCGCGCCGCCCGCTCCAGCGACCGTCCGACCCGCTCGAACGACCGCCCGGCGCGTTCGTTCGACGATCGTCCGAAGCGCGGCTACGACGATCGTCCTGCCCGTTCGAACGACCGGCCCCGTTCGAACGACCGTCCGGCGCGTTCGTTCGACGATCGTCCGAAGCGCAGTTACGAGGATCGCCCGGCGCGGGCACCCCACATGGATCGCGTCGATCGCGACAGCCGCCGCCCGTTCGGCGACGCGCGTCCGTCGTACCGCGGCGACGAGCGTCCTGCTCGCTCGAACGACCGTCCGGCTCGCTCGAACGACCGTCCGGCTCGCTCGAACACGCGGCCGGCGCGCTCCTCCGACGACCGTCCGAAGCGCAGCCACGACGACCGTCCCGCCCGTTCGGACTGGGCCCACGCGCCCCGAGGCTCCGCGCAGCGCGCCAGCGATGCGGGAAGAGGGCGTGGGCAGAGCGCTCCGGCCCGCACCGCCGCCCACGAGGCGCACGTCGATGTGGTCCACGATCGTCTGCAGGCCGAGGCCGTCCTGGCCGGCGAGGTCAAGGACATCAGCTTCCTCGACCTCGGTCTGGGTCAGAACATCGTCGGCGTTCTGGCCGACCAGGGCGCTTCGACGCCGTTCCCCATCCAGGCCGCGACGATCCCGTCGATCTTGAGCGGCAAGGACGTGCTCGCGCGCGGTCGCACCGGCTCGGGGAAGACGATCGCCTTCGGCGCTCCGCTGGTCGAGAGCATCCTGCGCTCGCAGTCGGGCAAGCGTCGTGAGTTCGCGCGCGCCCCGCGCGCGCTGATCCTGGCGCCGACGCGCGAGCTCGCGCTGCAGATCGATCGGACGATCCAGCCGATCGCGCGCAGCGTCGGCCTCTTCACCACGCAGATCTACGGCGGCGTGCCGCAGGGTCGCCAGGTGGGCGCACTGCGCAAGGGCGTCGACATCATCATCGGGACGCCCGGCCGCATCGAGGACCTCGTGCGTCAGGGCAAGCTCGACCTCTCGCAGATCGAGGTCACCGTCCTCGATGAGGCCGATCACATGTGCGAGCTCGGCTTCCTCGAGCCCGTGCAGCGCATCCTGCGGCTCACGGCCGACGGCAGCCAGAAGCTGCTGTTCTCCGCGACGCTCGACCGTGAGGTCGCCGCGCTGGTCGACGAGTTCCTCGTCGAGCCCGCGGTGTACGAGGTCGCCGGCGAGGACCAGGACTCGGGCACCATCGAGCACCGCGTGCTCGTGATCGAGCACCGCGACAAGGCCGAGATCCTCAACTCGCTGGTGCGTCGCGAAGGCAAGACCCTCGTGTTCGCACGCACTCGCGCCTACGCCGAGATGCTCGCCGAGCAGTTCGACGACGAGGGCATCCTCGCGCTCGCCCTGCACGGCGACCTGAACCAGGCCAAGCGCACCCGCAACCTCGAGAAGCTGACCTCGGGTCGGGTGCAGGTTCTGGTGGCGACCGACGTCGCGGCACGCGGCATCCATGTCGACGACATCGACCTGGTCGTCCAGGCCGACGCTCCCGACGAGTACAAGACCTACCTGCACCGCTCCGGCCGTACCGGCCGCGCGGGTCGCTCGGGCACGGTCGTCACGCTCATCACCCGTCAGCGCCGGCGTCGCATGACCGAGATGCTCGATCGCGCCGAGATCGACGCACCGTTCGAGGATGCTCGCCCCGGCGACGACCTCATCGAGGAGATCAGCGGGCGCCAGCTCGCGAACGTCGACGCGTAAGCATCGCCGCACCGGCCCGATCCCGCTCGCGGGGTCGGGCCTTCTCGCACCAAGGCCGCGGAGCGACCGCGACACATTCCTGCGAGCGCTCCGTCGCGCGACGGCGCGGTCGCCGCGAACTGCAGCAGTCGAGCCAGCACCGGGGTCGGAACCGGCCGCGTCTCTAGGCCGCGGCGGGCGCGCGCGAGATCTGTGACACGAGTTCGCGATCCGCGCCCAGCGAGACCAGCCGAGCCCGCAACGCGACAGCGGCCCGGTCGTACGGCTCGACGCTGGCGTGCAGGAGAGAACGGGTGTTCGCCGCCTCGAGGAACGACACGATCTCGAAGGTCAGCTGGCGGGAATCGTCCAGCCCGGGAAGCTCGCCGGCAGCCATCGCGTGCTCGATCGAGATGGCGAGGTAGTCCTCCCACTGGCTCGAAGCCGCGACGACCGCGTCGCGCACGGCTCCGGGTCGGGCGTCGTACTCGACGGACGTGGCGGCGAAGAAGCAGCCGCCGCGGAACACACGCTCGTCGGAGTAGACGAACCACGACGAGATGAGGGCGCAGACTCGCGCGAGCCCACGTGGCGAGTTCTCGCGTGCGGGCGCGACGACGCGTTCGATGAAGACCTCGCGCGCGGCTGCGACCGTCGCGAGCTGAAGCTGCTCCTTCGAGCCGAACAGGGTCGCGACGCCGCTTTTGCTGTGACCGGCGGCGTCCGCCAGCGTGCCGATCGTGAGGCCGTCGAGTCCGTCGACGGACGCGATGTCGATCGCGTGCGAGAGGATCACTCGCCGCGACTCATCGCCTCTGACGCGCCGCCCATCCCGCTCTTGTGTCACGGAGTCAGGTTACCGTACGATCGTTCGTATTCATACGTACGATCGTTCGTACATCTCACGATCGGAGCATTCGTGAACATCTCCCTCTCCGCGGCGGGGCTTGCGGTGCGAAGCGCCGGCGCGATCTCTCCCGAATGGGGTGCCGCGGTGGCGCTCCCGCTGTTCGGTCACGTCGGCAGACCCAGACCGGTCGCTGCAGGCACGGCCGCGACGATGTGGCAGGCACGCCGGTCGACGGTTCGCGTGCCCGGGCTGTCCCGCGCCGGCACGGACGTCGCCGTGTACGAGTGGGGAAGGGGTGACGAGGTGGTGGTCCTGGCCCATGGATGGAGCGGCCGAGCAAGTCAGTTCGCGACGCTCGTGAGAGAGCTCGTCGCGGAGGGCTATCGGGTGGTCGCGTTCGATGCGCCCGCTCATGGCGAGACCCCCGGGCGCCGAACGTACCTCATCGACTGGACGGACACCCTGGCCGCTCTGCAGGCCCGGTCAGGACGTCTGCACGCGGTCGTCGGCCACTCGTTCGGCGGTCTGGCGGCGCTGGTGGCAGCTGCTGACGGACTGCAGGTCTCGCGGGTCGTGACCGTTGCGTCGCCGGCGGACGCCGACCTTCTGCTGTCGCAGTTCCGCGTGATGCTCGGCTACGGCGACCGGACGGCTGCTGCCCTGCGCCGGCGATTCGCCGGCCGCTACTTTCCGGGCGAGGCCGACCCCTTCGCGCGCCTCTCGTCGCTCGTTCGCCCGGTGCCCGCGGGCATCGATGTGCTCGCCGTGCATGACGAAACAGATCGCGTGGTGCCCTACGGCGAGCTGGTGCGCATCGCCGCTTCGCATCCGACCGCGGAGGCGCTGTCCCTCCGCGGGTTCGGGCACAACCGGATCCTCGAGTCCGATGCCTTCCTCGACGCCGTCCTCGAGTTCGTCGCAGCGCCATCGGCCCACAGCGTGACCGCCGGCCACGCTTGCTCCGCTCACGCGGCGCCCGGCGACCGAGCAGAAGCGAGGGCCTGACCGGCTCGTCCAGCGCGGCGCTGCCACGGTCTTCGGTGCCCACGAGGATGCCGCGATCGCCCTGCGGCTCTTCCGCCCGCTGGGTGGTGTCTGCCAGGATGGGCTGGATGGTGTTTGTTAGGACGCTTACCTAATAGTCCCGACGAAGGCCTGCTCGGTTCCCCCCGCCGAGTGCATCGCAATCGAAGGAGCTTGTGTTGATCCCCCGTAATCCCCTCTCTGGCGGTCGCTGTCGCGCTCGCAGCAGGACTGCTGACCGCATCTCCTGCGGCGGCGGCGCCCTCGTCCGAGTCGACCCCGACGACGACCCTCAACGGCTACCGCAACGTCGGCTACTACGGTCAGTGGCGCGCGACCGGCGAAGCGAAGGCGACCATCAAGCGGCTCTTCGCCGACACCGACGCCGCCGCGAACCTCACCCACCTGAACTACTCGTTCGGCAACATCGCCGGAGACCAGGCCGCGATCGACGCCGCTGTCGCGGCGGGCGTGCAGGGCCTCGACGACGTCGAGGCGCACACGTGCTTCATCTCCGACACCCCCGCCGCCGGGCCCGGTCAGACCGACACCGCGGGCGACGCCGACAGCGACTTCGTGCATGCGTTCTCCGCAGCGGACTCGGTGCTCGGCGTCGCCGACACGAAGAAGCAGAAGCTCGCCGGCAACTTCAATCAGCTGGCGCAGCTCAAGCGCCTCTATCCGGATCTGAAGGTCAACGTCTCGCTCGGCGGCTGGTCCTGGTCCAAGTCCTTCTCCAAGGCGGTGGCCACGCCTGAACTGCGCGCCGATCTCGCCGAGTCGTGCATCGACCTCTACATCCGCGGCAACCTGCCGGTGATCGACGGCAAGGGCGGCGACGGGGTGGCGGCCGGCATATTCGACGGCTTCGACCTCGACTGGGAGTGGCCCGGAGCCCCCGACTGGGCCCAGGAGGTCGGCAACAGCGTCGACCCGGTGAACGACAAGGCGAACTTCATCGCGTTCGCCGCTGAGCTGCGGGCGCAGCTCGACGCGCTCGAGGCTGAGACGGGCGCCGACTACGAGATCTCCGCCTTCTTGCCGGCGGGCCCCACGCAGATCAATGCCGGCGGCTGGAACACCCCCGAGCTGTGGGAGAGCCTGGACTACGGAAACCTCCAGGGCTACGACCTCTGGGGGTCGTGGGCGGCCGAAACCGGTCACCAGGGGAATGTCCACGGCGACCCCGCGCACAACTGGGGACTCGGACTCGATACGGTCGTCGCCTCGTACGTCGGTGCCGGCGTCGACCCGGCGAAACTGAATCTGGGCCTGGCCGCCTACGGCCAGGGTTGGCGCGACGCCGATCCGCAGCCGTGGACGTCTGCGGGTGGTGGGCTGGGTCAGATCACGTGGGATCAGCTGAAGCAGCGCGACCTCGACATCCATCACGAGTACACCGCGAGCGGCGCCTTCGACGCGACGTGGGGGTATGACGCCGCCGCCCGTGAGTTCTGGTCGTTCGACGACGAGGTCGCTGTCGCGGAGAAGACGGCGTGGGCGATCTCGAAGGGCCTGGGCGGCGTCGACTTCTGGGAGATCGGCAACGACGTCGCCGGAGACCTGTCGACCGCAGCGGCCGACGTGATGCGTGCGGCGGATCCCGGACCGGTGGCCGGCGCGCCCGCTCTGCTCTGCCAGAACACCCCGGATGCCGCAGCCGCACCCTGGAGCGCGCAGACGACCTACCGCGGGGGAGAGATCGTCTTCCTCGACGGGCTGGTCTTCGAAGCGCAGTGGTACGCGAAGGGTGATGTGCCGGGAGCTTCCGTCCGGGGGCCGTGGGCCACCCTCACCGCCTGCGGGGTCGACCCCGCGACAGTGCAGGGCTGGTATGCCGACCGAATCTATTCCAAGGGCGATCAGGTGGTCCACGACGGCGTGACGTACACCGCACAGTGGTGGTCGCGCGCCGACGTCCCGGGTGCGAAGCACGGCCCGTGGAAGCGCTGACGACCTGACCCACATGCCGCATGGCCAGAGGGCCCGGTGAATACGTGCTTCGGTGCGTTTCGTCGGGACAGCCGCAGAGGGTGCTCCCGACGGGGAGCGCCCTCTGCCGGCAGATCTCAGAACAGTCTCGGCTCTGGCGCCACGCCCGAGGTGCGACCGCGTGACGTGACGACCACCCCCGCGGCTCTCGCGTCGGCTCGGGCGGCCAGCCCCGCGACCGGCGTGCCTCGTGGGTGGTCGTCCTCGGCGTGACCCCCCAGGCCGTGCACCTGCAGCAGCGGACGCACCCTCTTGGCAAGCCATGCGCGATAAGCCTTCGGTGCCGTGGTGGAAGCGCCCGGATAGAGCCCCAGATAAGACGAGACCAGTTCCGGATGCCGCTCACGAAGCCACTGCATGAACCACTGCTTCGCACCCGGTCGCAGGTGCAGGGCGCCATACACGACCCGCGTCGCCCCGGCCGCCTTGATGCGGGCGAGCGCGTCGTCGATCGCAGCGATGGAGTCGGTGAGGTGGGGGAGTATCGGCATGAGGAACACCGTGACGCGGAAGCCGGCCTCGGTCGCCGCGCGCACCGTCTCGAGCCGCGCTGCCGCCGTCGGCGTGCCCGGCTCGATGAGGTGCTGCAGAGCGTCGTCGAACACGGCGATCGACATCGCCAGCGACACCCTGACCTGCTGAGCGGCCTCGCGCAGCAGCGGCAGGTCTCTGCGCAGCAGCGTGCCCTTGGTGAGGATCGAGAACGGAGTGCCCGACTCGGTGAGCGCGCCCACGATGCCGGGCATGAGCGTGTAGCGTCCTTCGGCACGTTGGTAGGGATCGGTGTTGGTGCCGAGCATCACGGGCTGGTGGATCCAGGATCCGCGGCGCAGTTCTTTCTCCAGCACCTCGGCCACGTTGATCTTGACCACGACCTGCGAGTCGAAGTCGCGACCGGCGTCCAGTTCGAGGTACTCGTGCGTTCCGCGCGCGAAGCAGTACACGCACGCATGGCTGCACCCGCGATACGGGTTGACCGTCCAGTCGAAGGGCATCGCGGACGAGCCGGGCACATGATTGAGCGCCGTCTTGGCGAGCACTTCGTGGAAGGTGACCCCGGCGAACTCGGGCGTCGTCACCGAGCGGACGAGACCGTTCAGGTGCTCGAGCCCCGGCAGGGCTGCGGCATCCGCCACTCCGAGTTCCTGCCCTTGCCATCGCATGACTCCAGGGGAACATATCTTCGATACTCGCGTCAAGTGCTGGATGCGTCCGTAGAACGGGCTGCCCGCACCATGGGGGCGGTCCGCGGGTCCCGAGCGCAGAGAGGCAGAATGGACGAGTGACGGCACCCGGACCGCCCGAAACCCCGGTGTCTCGTCGCGCGGCACGGCTGCAGCGCGAAGAGGCTCTTCGTCGCGCCCCGCGCACGCGTCGTCCCGAGCCCGAGGTCGTCGTCTCGCCGCCCATAGAGGGCCTCGTCAGCACGGTGCCCGCCCGCCACGCGAAGCCACCGGCGCGCGCGCGGATCGCCCTCGCGGCGACGGCCGCTGCCGTGCTGCTCATCGGCTCGGCGGCGGTCGTGACCGGCGCGGTCACCGGGGCCTGGCACGCGGGCGCCGGCACCGTCTCGGCCGCTTCGCTCGCCCTCGAGCCCCCGACTGCCACCACGCTCCCGGTGCCCAAGGTGGAGCAGGCTCCGGCGTCGACCGACATCTGCGCGCTTCCCGAGCTGATGGCGGCGCTCGAAGCCCACGACGACGCGGGTGCGATCGCCGCCGCCGGCGGGGGTGAGGCGTTCCGCAGCGCGGTCGCCGCCGGAAGCGCTCCGTGCATCGATCTCGCCGATCCGTCGCGGATCTGGTCCGTGGTGAACAAGGCGCGCCCGTACGCGCCGATCGACTACCGCCCGCTCGGGCTCGTCCATCCCGAGGGGGTGCGCACGGCGGAGGGCGGTTCGCTTCGCTCGGATGCCGCGGCTTCGCTGACCGTGATGGTCCTGGCCGCGCGCGACGAGGCGGTCGGCGAGGTCGCGCTCGAGAGCGGCTTCCGCTCGTTCGACGCGCAGCAGCGCACCTACGCGCGCCACGTCGCCGAGCGGGGTACCGCCGCCGATCTCGTGAGCGCCCGGCCGGGGCACAGCGAGCACCAGTCCGGCCTCGCCGCCGATGTCGTCGGCTGCGCGGGGGGCTGTGGCACGTTCGATGACTTCGCCGCCAGCCCGCAGGGCCAATGGGTGGCGGCGAACTCGTGGGAGTACGGGTGGATCGTGCGCTATGTCGAGGGCGGGAGCGACGTCACGGGCTACTCGCCCGAGGCCTGGCACCTGCGCTACGTGGGGCCGGAGCTGGCACGGGCGTACCACGAGGGCAGCTGGACGTCGCTCGAGGAGTTCTTCGGACTTCCGGCTGCACCGGAGTACCCGGGCTGACCCGGTGGAGGCATCCCACAAACGGCGAGACCCAGTTCCACGATCCTTAGGATCCGATCTCACATCGGGCCGCGTCGTGTCTCTGCCGTGAATATCATCGTGGCAGGCTGCCCGGTGTGGTCGCAGGCGATGCCGCCCGCGCGGGGCTCGAAGACGAGAGGAAGGGCGCACATGGAGCGCAACATCTACGACGAGGATCACGAGGCGTTCCGCGACGTCGTCAAGGAATTCATCAAGCGCCACGCGAGCGAGGACAAGCGCAGGCAGTGGGATCGCGATGGCGAGATCGACCGCGCCACCATGCTCGCTGCGGGCGAGGCCGGCATCATCGGCCTGTCCGTGCCCGAGGAGTTCGGCGGGGCCGGCATGCTGCAGGACTATCGCTTCCGCGCGGTCGTGCTCGAGGAGACGATCATGGCCGGCCACGGCTCGCTCGCAGGTGCGCTGGGCATCCAGGACGACCTCGCGATCCCCTACATCGTGCATATGGGCACGCAGGAGCAGAAGGAGAAGTGGCTGCCCCGCATGGCGACCGGCGAGATCCTCGGCGCACTCGCGATGACCGAGCCCGGCGCGGGCAGTGACCTGCGCGGCATCAAGACGACGGCGAAGAAGGTCGACGGCGGCTACATCGTCAACGGCGCCAAAACGTTCATCTCGTCGGGCAAGACGGCCGACATCGTCGTGACTTTCGTCAAGACGGGCGAGGGCAACCGTCCCGATGCGTTCAGTCTGCTCATCCTCGAGGACGGCATGGAGGGCTTCGACCACGGCAAGAAGCTCGAGAAGATGGGCTTCCATGGCTGGGACACCGCGGAGATGTCGTTCGTCGACGTCTTCGTGCCGGAGACGAACCTCATCGGCGGCAAGGAGGGCCTCGGCTTCATCCAGCTCATGATGAACCTGCCGCTCGAGCGTCTGTCGATCGGCGTGGCGGCTGCCGCGGCCGGCGAGGCGGCATTCGCCTGGACGCGCGACTACGTGATCAGCCGTGAAGCCTTCGGTGAGCGCATCGCCGACTTCCAGAACACTCGCTTCAAGCTCGCCGACATGGCGACGACGGTCGACGTGATGTGGACCTATGTCGACCGCGCCATGATGCTCTACAAGGACACGAAGCTCACGCCCGAAGAGGCCGCGAAGGTGAAGTTCTGGACGACCGACCGCGAGGCGGAGCTGCTCGACGTCGGCGTTCAGCTGCACGGAGGGTACGGCTACATCACCGAGTACCCGATCGCCCGCGCTTACCTCGACGCCCGCGTGCACCGCATCTACGGCGGCACGAACGAGATCATGCGCGACCTCGTCAGCCGGCAGATCGTCGGAAAGCGCTGAGCGCGCACGTCTGACTGATCGGATGCCGCGGCCCGGCGCCCTAGAGGCGCTCGGGTCGCGGCATCCGTCGTTCTGCTTGTCGGCGGGCTGCGCGGTCGTCTCAGAACGGTGGGGGGTCGCCCGAAGTGAACCGGAGCGTCGGCGCGGGTGAATCGATGTACGTGCGCCTGGTCGGACTCGTCCACTGGAGCACTCCGCCGCCGATCTGCTTCACGAACCAACTCGTCGCGTGTTTGAGCACGTGATGTCTTCGGCAGAGATGCGCGAGGTTGTCCTCACATGTCGCGCCGCCGAGCGCGGCATCGTGCGTGTGGTCGATGTCGGAGCGTCGAGCGTTCATCCGGCAGCCCGGGAACCGGCAGTGCTCGTCTCGCACGCGGAGGAATCGCCGCAGCTCTTCGGTCGGCCGGTACCGGTCCACCGCGAGCACCGCGCCGGTCACCGGATGCGTCAGCACGCGATCCCATCCTGGCGCTCCGGCCGTCAGCCGCTTCGCGGCGTCGAGATCGATGGGTCCGTAGCCGGCCAGCGTGGCGGGCGCGTTCCCGCTGCCGAGAAGCGCGAGCACGGGCACCGTGATCTGAACCGTCGCTGCGATCGCGTCGAGTCCGTCGCCGTGACCGCGCGGGCTTGCTGCGAGGGCGAGGTCGCACAGGAGGTCGGCCCGAAGCTCGTCCATCGACCGAGGTTCGCCAGTGCCATGCGGGGCCTGACTCGCATGGCGAACGGCCTGCGCCATCGATGTCAGCCGGTCGCGGATGCCGTGGGCAAGTGTCGCGGGCAGCACCGCGAACAGCTCGGCCATGCCGTCGTCGAGATCCGTGACGACGACACGGCGACGGCTGCGAGCTCGGGCATGGCGCTCCTCGATGGAGTGGGACTGCGCACGCTCGGCGAGTATCCGTGCGATCGGTCGGAGCCTCCCCGGCGTCTCGGACTGGGCCCGATCGATGACGTGCGTCTCATACTCCGCGCGGCGCGCGTCGTCCTCGATCGATCCGCCGGCCTCCGTGATGGTGGCGACATGCGCTCGCGAGATGCGACCATCGCCCAGGGCGGCCAGGGTTGCAGGAAATCGCGCGGTCAGTGCGTACGCGTCGGAGAGTTGACGCTGCACCGAGCGATCACTGAGGCGAAGTGCAGCCGCGATCTCGGCGGCGATCGAGCGAAGCGGCATGTCTGACGCGGCGGTGTCGGACGGGCCGCGTGCCGCCTGCTCGTCGGCAAGGGAGACCGCGGCGGCGAACATGGTCGTCTCGAACGCCTGCAGCGCCGCGATGGCGGTTCGGGTCTGGACGATGCTCTCCACGAGCCCCTGCACGAGTGCGGACTCTCCGGCGTCGGGCGCCGAGTCTGCTTCGCGAGGGATGGTCACATTCCTATTCTGACCAGGGGTTCCGACATCGCGCCCGCCATCATTCTGATCGCCGAGCGGCTCGGCCCTCGCTCCAGGCATGGGATTCGATGCGCCGAGTCTGAGCCGGTCACGATTGCGCGAGTGGGTCGGAATGTCATGCCCCCGAGGCTCGCCCGCGGCAGATCGCGCGCGAAACGGGGTTGACAGCGACGACGGCATGCCGCGGCCGTGCGTCTCCCAGCGAGAAAGGGTCGCGGCATCCGTCATGCATGTGTCAGTGCTGGCCGGCCGGGCCGTCTCCGCGCCCGAGACCGCGCGCCGCGAGGCCGCGCCGACGCGCGACCCGTGCCACGCCCGCGCGCTGAGCCGATCGCCGATCAGGATGCCGAGGGCGGCCCCGCGCGACGCAGCCGGCGACCGTCAGGGCGAAGAAGCCGATCAGCGACCAGGTCGGCATCGACCACAGGTCGAACGACGCCGCAGCCAGGACGGGATAGATCAGCCCGACGAAGACGGCACCCGCGTAGTACTGCCAGGTGCGCCAGACCGGTAGAGCACGACGAGGAACGGCCAGCTCGGCGAAGAACGCCCACCACAGATCGTGGCGCCGATGAACGGGAAGACGACGAGGCCCGAGAGCAGGCCGACGAGCATGCCGGCGAGCGGTCGCTCGATCAGACGCAGCGCGACCGTCGCGGGCAGCAGCCAGAGTCCGGCCAGGGCGACCGAGGCGAACGGCACCGTGGCGAACAGCAGCGTCGAGGCCCACCCGGCGCCCCACAGCAGCACGCCGCCGGCGACGCCGATCGCGGCGCAGGTGAGCAGGAAAGCGGTCGTGACGCGGTTCATGCGTGGGCCTGTGCTCGTGGCGACGCTGCGACTTCGGGGTGGGCGAAGCCGCGCCGACGCGCCAGTAGCCGCAGAAGCTCACGAGGTCCTTGTCGAGACGCCCCGCTCGCCGACCAGGTGGCGGCGGGCGCCGGTCGGCAGCGCCTGCTCGCCGACGATGTACGCGTGGAACGGGGCATCCGGGAGCGGTCCGCGGCGTGAAGCGCAGCGAGGGCGAGCGTTCCGGGCTTGGCGTCGGGCTCCCGCACGATCCACTGCACCGGTGACCCCGGCGGGATGGGCGAACTCGAGCGCGTCCTTCGGCGGAGGGGACCTCGACGATCACGATGCCGGTCGCGGCGTCCGGCAGCGACGCGCAGATCCGGCGATCGCGGGAAGGCCGGTCTCGTCGGCGACGAGCAGCACGCGGTCGGTGCCGCGCTCCGGGTTGAAGGCCAGGCCCTCGTCGATGATGACGACGCTCTCGCCGGTCTCGCACGTCTCGGCCCAGCGCGAGGCGGGACCGGCGGTGCCGTCCTCGGCCGAGCCGTGCAGCACGAAGTCCACGTCGATCTCGGCACCGTGCTCGGCCGTCGCGGAACGGTAGGCGCGCACGGTGTAGTTGCGCATGACCGGGCGCACGCCGTCCGGGATGCGCAGGTACCGGAGGTAGCCGAACAGCTTGTTCGCCTTGGCGGGCAGCCGGTCGAGTCCGTCGTCGCCGCCGAGCGGCAGGAAGAGGCGGAACCACTGGTCGTAGCCCATCGGGCGAAGCGGTCGATCTCGCCGCCGCCGAGGGTGATGCGCATCCAGTGCGGCGAGAGCCGCTCGCGGCGCAGCACCGTGAGGTGCACCAGTCCGGACGTTTCGGGTTTGACGAGTCTGCTGGCGAGCGCCATGGGTCCTCCATCGGAAGGGTCGAGCACAGGGGTGCGGAATGCGACGGTATGCGAGCCCCCAGGGGTGAGGTGGTCATGCGAGCCCCCAGGGAAACAAGGTCCACGCGATGACCGCCGAGACCGCCCAGAGCAGCACGATGAACACGACGTCGCGCGCGCGGAACGGCACGAGGTGTCGCTCGGTGCGGTCGGGGTAGGCGCCGAAGGCGCGGGCGTCCATCGCGAGGGCCACCCGCTCGGCGTGACGGATCGCACCGGCCAGCAGCGGCACGATGTAGCCGATCCAGCGGGCGACGGCCGCGAACGGCCCGCGCCCGCCGTGGGCGCCGCGCACGCGATGCGCCTGACGGATCACTTCGAGCTCGTGCCCGAACCGCGGGACGAAGCGGAACGCCGCCAGCGCCGTGTAGCCGATCCGGTACGGCACGCGCAGCTGCTGCACGCTCGCGCGCACCAGGTCGGGTCCGGTCGTGGACTGAGTCCGGCGATCAGGGCGAGCGCGACGATCGCCGCGATGCGCAGCCCTGTGGCGATGCCGACCTCGAGCGCGCCGCCGTAGAGCGTCCACCCGCCGATCTGCCAGATGACGACGGTCTGGTCGACCCGCGACGCGTCGGTCCACAGCGAGAAGCTCGAGGCCGATGACCGCCGCGCCGAGCGGAAGCGCGACGAGGAGCAGCACCAGCCGCCGGCGTGAAGCTCACGCCGACGAGCAGGATCGCGTACGCGAGCGCGAGGAACGCGGCCGGGGTGGCGAGGTCGCGGACGAAGACCAGCAGCACGATCGCCGGGATCGGCGCGGCGAGCTTGGCGAGCGGGTTGAGCGCGGTACAGGAACCGCACCGGCGAGGCGGTGACCCGCTGAGCGTACGGATCGACGGGGGCGTGCACCGCCCGCGCCGCGGTGAGGGGCTCGACGGGCTTCGGTCTCGGCAGCGGTCATCGTGCGCTCCCGCAGGACGGGCGCCCGGGAGGTCGGCGAGGCGGGTGACGCCGGTCGAGTTCCGGATGCCGCACCAGGCCGTCGCAGCGCTCGCCGCAGTGGCGGCAGCCGCAGGCCCGCACCCTCGATCAGCGCGGCGTCGCGCGAAGACGTCGGCGGTCGCGCCGTGGCGAGGACCCGCCCGCCGCCGAGCACGACAGTGCGGTCGCGTACTCGGTCACGAGCTGCATGTCGTGGGTGACGACGACGATCGTGGTGCCCTCGGCGTTGAGCTCGCGCAGCAGCGTCGAGCAGCTCGTCGGCACGCGCGCGGTCCTGGCCGAACGTCGGCTCGTCGAGCGCGAGCACGGGCGCGCCGGCCACGAGCGCGGTGCCGACCGACAGCCGCCGCTTCTGGCCGCCGGAGAGCAGGAACGGATGGGCGTCCGCGCTTCGCGGCGAGTCCGAACCGCTCGAGCAGCGCCTCGCGCGGTCGCGGACCTCGTCCTCGGGCAAGCCGCTGCCGGCGCAGCCCGTGCGCGATCTCGTCGAACACGGTGTGGGTGATGAACTGGTGCTCGGGGTTCTGGAACACGAAGCCCACGCGCGCGGCGAGGGTGCGCGCATCCGGCGCGGCCGACATCGAGACCGTCGACGTGCACGGTGCCGCGCGGCGGAGTGCACCACGCCGGCGATCGCCTGGATGAGGCGTCGTCTTGCCCGCGCCGTTCGCGCCGACGATGGCCGACGAACTCGCCCGCCGCGACGTCGAGATCGATGTCGTGCAGCACCTCGGTGCGTCCGCGGCGCAGAGTGAGGCCGCGCACGGAGATGAGCGGAGCGGATGCCGCGGCCCGGCGTGTCTCGTCTCGTCGCGCTCGCCCGACGACCGGCGGCTGCGCTCGCTCGACCACCTCGACGCTCGGCGACTCCGCGGACTCCAGCGCAGCGCGCAGCTCGTCGGGCGTGAGCGGGAGAGGGTCCAGCGCGAAGCCGGCGCGGCGCAGCCGCAGCGCGGCGAGCGCCGAGGTCGGCAGCCAGACGCCCATCTCGTGCAGCTCGTCGGCCCGCAGCGCGCAGCACCTCGTCGACCGTGCCGTCGACGACGAGCACGCCGTCCTGGTCCAGCACGACCACGCGGTCGACGAACCCGATCGCCGCATCGAGGTTGTGCTCGACGAGCAGGATCGCGCGGTCACCGGCGGCCACGAGGTCGGCCAGCGCGGCGTAGACCTCCTCGATGCCACTCGGGTCGAGGTTGGCGGTCGGCTCGTCGAGCACGAGCAGCGGCGAGCCCATCGCCAGAGCGCACGCGATCGCGAGGCGCTGCCGTCCGCCGCCGGAGAGCCGATCCGGGTTGTCGGCGCGCCGATCCCACAGGCCGACCCGGTGCAGGGCCGCCTCGGCGCGCTCGAGCACGTCGGCCACCGGCATCCGGAGGTTCTCAGGGCCGAACGCGACCTCGTCGAGCACGGTCCCGGTGACCAGCTGCGCATCGGGATCCTGGAAGACCATCGCCACCTGCGTGCTGAGCTTCGCCACCGTCGACGCGGTGGTCATGGACCCGCCGACCGTCGATCGAGCCGGTCACGTCGGCCGGGATCGCGTGGGGGATGAGCCCGTTCAGCGCCAGCGTGAGCGTGGACTTGCCGGATCCGCTCGGACCGAGGAGGAGCACGACCTCGCCGCGCGCGATCTCGAACGACACGGATGCCGGAGCCGCCGTCGCCTCACCCTCGTGGGTGATGCCGACATCGCGAACCCGCACCAGGGGGACGGCGAGCTCCGCCGCGAGCGCGGCGGAAGGGTCGCGCTGGAGTGAGGTCACGGGACTTCCTGGCTGAGGGGACTAAGCATGTCCTAACTTAGCCGACCCTAACCAGATCGTGTCGTCAGATGTCTCAGCCGGTCCGACGGCGCGGAACGCCCGCGCGGCGCAGCGCACGGCCGATGGCCAGGCCGACGGCCGTCCAGGCGACCGGACCGACGACGAACAGCGAGATGTAGACCAGCCGCGCCCACGGCTCGAACTTGGACACGTCGGCGGCGAACCAGATCAGGCCGGCGAGCACGATCCCGACGATCATGGCCGAGACGAAGAACCGCCAGGGCTCCCAGCGCCGGTACTTCGACGCCGCGGCGACGAGCTCCTGCAGGCCTCCGATGAGGAGCGCCGTGCCGACGTAGCGACCGATCCACAGCGGCACGACCGCGCTCGCGACGAGGGCGGCGATGAGATGGGTGAGAAGGGCCACCCAGGGCGCCCGCAGCAGTTCCTGAGCGATCACGCCGGGGAGCACGTGCACCCCGAGGACGAGCCCGTAGACGATCGGCAGGGCTACCGTGATCGGTCCGCTGAGAACTCCGGCGGCCGCCTGCAGCACGCCGGCAGCGACGCCGATGGCCGCGCAGGTGAGCAGAACGCTCGTCGAGATCGGGGAACCTTTGGCCACTTGCCCACAGTACTGGCCGTCGGCTCGACGTTTCTCACACGTTCCTCATTTATCGCTTCCGACTTCGACGTTAGGTTTGAGCCTGTCGCGCCCCGACGAAGCGGCGCGACTTCTCCTGCACACCTAGATGGGGGACTCCAATGAGTCGAACCTCCGTGAGAGCAGCAGCGGTCGTCACACTCGCCGCACTGTTCACCGGCACAGCAACCGCCAGTTTCGGCGCGACGCCGGAGGAGGTGACAACCCCCATCCCGATCGATCTGCCCGCCGGCAGGTACATCGTGCTGCTCGACGAAGCACCTGCCGCGACGTACGACGGCGGCGAGAGCGGCCTGGCTCCCACCAAGCCCGACGAGGGCGAGAAGCTGGACGCCTCCTCGCGCGAGGTCGAGAAGTACTCGAGCTTCCTCGAGGGCCGACAGGAGGACGTCGCGGCCGAGGCGGGAGTCAAGCCCGACGACAGCCTCACGATCACCCTCAACGCCTTCACCGCGAACCTCAGTGCCGCGCAGGCGGCGAAGCTCGCCGGAACCAAGGGTGTGCAGTCCGTCGTCCCCGACGAGATCCTTCACCCGGACGCGGTCTCCTCGACCGAGTTCCTGGGCCTCGAAGGCCCGGGCGGTGTGTGGGAGGCGGTCGGCGGCATCGATGCCGCCGGCGCCGGCACGGTCGTAGGCGTGGTCGACACCGGCATCGCCCCCGAGAACCCGTCGTTCGCGGGAGACCCCCTCGGCACGTCGCCCGGTGCGGCCCCGTACCTCGACGGCAACGTCGTGAAGTTCGCGAAGGCGGACGGGAACGTCTTCAGCAGCGAGCGTGTGAGCGGCGAGGCCTGGAGCAATGATGCCTACTCGACCAAGCTCGTCGGCGCGAAGTACTTCAGCGCCGGTGCGGCGGCCGCGGGCTACGACTTCGGTCCCGACCACCTCTCGCCGCGGGACGCCGATGGCCACGGCTCGCACACCGCGGGCACCGCGGCGGGGAACAACGCCGTTGCGGCGAGCGTCGAAGACGTCGACTTCGGCACCACCTCGGGTGTCGCTCCCGGCGCGAAGGTCGCGGCCTACAAGGCCTGCTACGTCGGGCCTGACGAGCTCGTCTCCACGGACGACATCTGCGCCCTGAGCGACCTCATGGCGGCGATCAACGCCGCGGCGGCCGACGGCGTCGACGTCATCAACTACTCGATCGGCGGCGGGGCGGCGACGACCACCTTCGCGACCGAGGACGTGGCGTTCTTCAACGCCGCCGCTGCGGGCATCTTCGTCGCCGTGAGCGCGGGCAACTCGGGTCCTGGCGCGTCGACGGCAGACCACGCGTCGCCGTGGTACACGACCGTCGCAGCCTCGACGATCCCCACCTATGAAGGGACCGTCGAGCTTCCCAACGGCTTCCAGGCCGCGGGCGCCTCGGTGAGCGTGCCGTTCGGCGAGAGCGTGACCGGACCCGTCACGTACTCGGGCGACGTCGCCCTGGCGGGCGCCGCGCCGGCCGAGGCCGCGCTGTGCTTCCTCGGCACCCTGGACCCGGCCCAGGTGGCGGGGAAGATCGTGGTCTGCGACCGCGGCACGAACGCCCGTGTCGAGAAGTCGCAGGAGGTGGAGGCCGCGGGAGGCATCGGCATGATCCTCGTCAACGTGACTCCCGGCTCCCTCGACAACGACTTCCACGCGGTGCCGACGGTGCACATCTCCGACATCCATCGCACGGCGCTGCTCGACTACGTGCGCAACGACCCGGCACCGACGGCGACGCTGCGCAGTGAGAACACCACCGGTGTGCTGACGCCCACGCCGGTCGTCGCGGGCTTCTCGAGCCGCGGCCCGATGCTGGCCGACGGGAGTGACATCCTGAAGCCCGACATCTCGGCTCCGGGCGTCGCAGTCCTCGCGGCAACGCACAACGACGCGGGAGAGGAGCCCACGTTCGGGTTCAAGTCGGGCACATCGATGTCGTCGCCGCAGGTCGCAGGTCTCGCCGCCCTCTATCTCGGCGAGCGGCCCAAGGCGACGCCGGGTGAGATCAAGTCCGCGATGATGACGACGGCGTACAACACGGTGAACGAAGACGGCTCCGAGAGCACCGACCCGTTCGCGCAGGGTGCAGGTCACGCCGACCCGACGCGCTTCTTCGACGCCGGCCTGATCTACGACAACGGACCGACGCAGTGGCTGCAGTACCTGCAGGGCAAGAACCTGTACGACTCCGGCGTGGAGCCGATCGACGGCAGCGATCTCAACCTCGCTTCGATCGCGATCGGCTCGCTGTCCGGCCCGCAGACGGTCACGCGCACGGTGCGCGCCACGACCGCCGGCACGTACACCGCCTCGGCGTCGGTCCCCGGTGTGGACACGGTGGTCGAGCCTGCACAGCTCACCCTCGCCGAGGGGGAGACGGGCACGTTCACGGTCACCTTCACCAAGACGACGGCTGATCCCGAAGTCTGGACGTCGGGCTTCCTGACGTGGAGCGGTCCGCAGACGGTGCGCTCGCCGATCGCGCTGTACCCGGTCACGGCTGACGCTCCGGCCGACGTCTCGGGCGAGGGCATCTCGGGCAGCACCACGGTGGAGATCACGCCCGGCGTGACCGGCGAGCTTGCGCTGAATCTCGGCGGACTCGCACCGGCGACGCTGCAGACGGAGCCGCTGTTCCCGAACGGCGACCCGGTCCCGGGCCACTCCGGCGACGAGACCACCGGTGATGAGGACGGCTACTCGTACTACATCGTCGACGTTCCCGAGGGATCGCAGCTCGCGCGCTTCGACCTCGACTCGTCGGACGACGAGGGGTCTGACCTCGACCTCGCGGTGTACCGCGTGGTCTCGGCCGACGATCTGCGCTACTACGAGACGTGGTCCTCGGCGAGCGGTTCGGCGGACGAGTCCGTCGTGCTGGACGACCCGGAAGCGGGCACGTATCTCGTGGAGGCGCATGTGTACGCGTTCACCGCCCCCTTCACGTGGGATCTGACGACCGCGGTCGTCGGCGACGGAGGCGAGGGCGCGTTCACCGCGACGCCCAACCCGCTGCCGGTGGTCGAGAGCACCCCGACCACGTACACGCTCTCGTGGACGGGCCTTGCTCCCGACACCCGCTACTACGGCGTCGTGCAGTACGGCGACTCCGCGGTGCGGACGGTGCTCACCGTCGATTCGGGTGCTGCGGCCCCGGTCGCCACGGCCGTGCCGAAGATCTCGGGCGCCGCGAAGGTCGGCAAGACGCTCAAGGCGTCCGCCGGAAAGTGGGACCCCGCGGACGTGACGACGTCATTCCAGTGGCTGCGTGACGGGGCTCCCATCGACGGGGCGACGACGGCGCAGTACAAGGTGACGCAGGCCGACGTCGGCACGACCCTCAGCGTGCGGGTGACCGCCACGCACGAAGGCAGCATCAACCCCGGCACTGCGGTGAGTGAGGGCGTCTTCGTGAAGTTCACATCGAAGACGGTCGCGACCATGAACCGCTACATCGGCAAGGCATCGCACGACTTCGCGGTGACGGTGAAGGTCTCGCCCTCGGGCGGCGCGGCAGCCGGCGGCACCGTGACCGTCTGGGTGAATGCCACGAAGTACACCGGAACGCTGGCGGACGGCTCCGTGACGATTCCGCTGCCGAAGCAGAAGCGCGGGGTGCACGTCGTGACCGCGTTCTACCCCGGCAGCGAAGCCGTCGAGTCGTCGGCGGGAGTCTCCGGCTTCATCGTGACGCGCTGATCGAGCGACGAAGGCGCCCGGGTTCTCGACCTGGGCGCCTTCGTCGTCGCCGCCGTGCACCGGCGAGGTCGGGACTTCAGACCCGGCGTCGCCGCCGCGTGAGGCGCACCGCGGGCAGCGGCGGTGCAGGGATCCGCTCGGGGCCGTGGCCCACCACATGTCCGAACCGATCGGATGCCGCTTCCCATTCGTCGCGAGCAGCCACGATGTCCTCGTGGCTGCGGCCGACGAAGTTCCACCACATCACGATGTCCTCCTCGAAGGGCTCCCCTCCGAGGAGGAACAGCGTCGCACCGGCGACGCTCGATATCTCCACGGCGGTGCGGCCGCTGCCGAGGTAGAGCAGATGCGCGTCGTCCACGGCGATGCCCGGGTGCGGTTCGGGGTCGACGTGCACGACGACGTCGCCCTCGACGCCCATCACCGCGTGCTCCCACTCCGACTTCAGGGGCAGGGCCAGCCGCGATCCGGCCGGCACGCGGAGCTCCGCCCCGACGATGGGCGTGTACGTCGTCGCTGGAGAGGCGACGCCCGCGAGCTCGCCGAGCACCACCGTCGCCGAGCCCGGGTCGCCGGTCACCGCGGCGAGCAGGATCTCGGGCAACCGGCCGTGCTGCTCGAACGCGGGCACGCCGTGGCGCCGCGACTCCGGCAGCGCGACCCAGAGCTGCAGGGCATCCAGCGGCGCGGCATCCTCTCCGTCGGAGTACTCCGAGTGCGCGATGCCGGCCCCGCTGGTCATGAGGTTGAGCGCACCTCGACGGACCAGGACATCACTGCCGACGGTGTCGCGGTGGCGCACATCGCCGATGAACGGCCAGGTCACCGTCTGCAGGCCGATGTGCGGGTGCGGCTCGACGCGCATGCGCGTCACCTGTGGCCCGAAGCGGTCGAGGAAGCACCAGGCCCCGACGAGCGGCAGGTCCCGCTGCGGCAGCGCGCGTCTCACCGACATCGCCCTCACGCCGCCGAGCGGCACCTCACGGGCCTCCAGCAGGAGGGCGCGCGGTCCCGGGCTCTCGGCGGCGCTCTCGGTCGCGACGGCGTCGTCGCTATCGAGCCTCGTCATCGGATCGACCGCGTCACTCGGGGTGGGCGTTCTCGGGCCACTCGACGCTCAGGCCGGGGACCTCGTTCTCGCGGAGCCATTTTCCGACCAGGGGGCAGTGCGGGACGACCGTATCGCCGCGCCGTGCAGCGTCCGCCATGGCCTGAGCGACCACGGCCTGCGCGAGGCCACGCCCGCGGAAGGCGGGATCCACCTCCGTGTGCGGGAAGAGCACGCGGCCGCGGGCGTCCACGCGGAACACCGTGAAGCCGGCGAGCACGTCGCCGACGTGCACGTCGTAGCGGCGGTCCTCGTCGTTGCGTACGACCGAGATCTGATCAGTGGAGGTGGGCATCGGCATCCTTTCGTCGTCTTCCTCAACGTACGGGCGCTCACGTGTGTTCCGCCAGCGGTCGAACCCGCGCGGCCTGGCAGACTCGGGGCATGCCCTCCTCGCTCCTGGACGCCGTACCGCGCGGCGCCGACCCCGACGCCGCGTATCTCGGCTTCGTGGAGTGGGCCTCCGAGTCCGGGCTGACGCTGTACCCCGCGCAGGACGAAGCGGTCATCGAGATCGTCTCGGGGTCCCACGTCGTCCTGTCGACGCCGACCGGCACGGGCAAGTCGCTGGTCGCCGTGGCCGCGCACGCCGCTGCGCTGTCCCGCGGTGGCCGCACCTATTACACGGCCCCGATCAAGGCGCTGGTGAGCGAGAAGTTCTTCGCCCTGGTCGATGTCTTCGGCGCCGCGAACGTCGGCATGGTGACGGGCGACTCGTCGGTGAATCCGGACGCGCCGATCATCTGCTGCACCGCGGAGATCCTCGCGAACCTCGCGCTGCGCCAGGGCGCCGCCGCGCACGTCGACCAGGTCGTGATGGACGAGTTCCACTACTACGGCGACACCGACCGGGGCTGGGCGTGGCAGGTGCCGCTGCTGCTGCTTCCGCGCGCGCAGTTCATTCTGATGTCGGCGACCCTCGGCGACGTCACCGCGATCGCCGATGACCTCTCGCGTCGCACCGGACGCCCCACGGCGCGGATCACCGGCGTCGACCGGCCCGTGCCCCTGCACTTCTCGTACGCGCGCACGCCGGTGCACGAGACGATCGAGGAGCTTCTGCAGACCGGCCAGTCGCCGGTGTACATCGTGCACTTCTCGCAGGCCGCGGCGATGGAGAGGGCGCAGGCGCTGTCGTCGATCCGGGTGGTCTCGCGCGAGCAGCGCGATCAGATCGCCGAGGCGATCGGCGGGTTCCGCTTCACGACCGCCTTCGGCAAGACGCTCTCGCGCTACGTGCGCGCCGGCATCGGGGTGCATCACGCCGGCATGCTGCCGCGCTACCGGCGCCTGGTCGAGACGCTCGCGCAGCGCGGGCTGCTCCGGATCATCTGCGGCACCGACACCCTGGGAGTCGGCATCAACGTGCCCATCCGGACCGTGATGATCACGGCACTCGCCAAGTACGACGGACAGCGGATGCGGCACCTCAGCGCACGCGAGTTCCATCAGGTCGCCGGTCGCGCCGGCCGGGCGGGGTACGACACCGCGGGCACCGTCGTCGTGATGGCGCCCGACCACGAGATCGAGAACTCCGCCGCCGTCGCCAAGGCCGGCGACGACCCCAAGAAGCTCAAGAAGGTGGTGCGCAAGAAGGCGCCGCAGGGCTTCGTGAACTGGAGCGAGTCGACCTACGAACGACTGGTGGATGCCGAGCCCGAGCCGCTCGTGCCCCAGCTGCAGCTGACCGCGGCGATGCTCATCAACGTCATCGCGCGCGGTGGCGACGTGTTCGGCAACGTGCGCTCCCTCGTGTTCGACAACCACGAGCCGCGTGCCCGCAAGTACGAACTCGCCCGGCGCGCGCTCGCCATCTACCGGACTCTGGTCGCGGCGGAGGTGGTCGAGGTCGGCCCGGATGGCGGCATCCGTCTCACGATCGACCTGCAGCCGAACTTCGCGCTCAACCAGCCGCTGTCGCCGTTCGCGCTCGCCGCCATCGGGCTGTTCGATCCGGATGTCGAGCTGCACCACGGCGCCGCGGCTGCGGGCGCGCCCGGCAGCGCCGGCACCGGCCACTACGCCCTCGACGTCGTCAGCGTCATCGAGGCCACGCTCGACGACCCGCGCCCGGTGCTGTCGCAGCAGCAGTTCCTCGCAAGAGGCGAGGCCGTCGCCGCCATGAAGCGCGACGGCATCGAGTACGACGAGCGCATGGAGCTGCTCGAGGCCGTCACCTACCCCAAGCCGCTCGAAGAGCTCCTCGCGCAGTCGTACGAGGTGTTCGCGTCCAGCCAGCCGTGGATCCGCGATTTCGAGCTCTCGCCGAAGTCGGTCGTCCGCGACATGTTCGAGCGCGCACTGTCGTTCGCCGAGCTCATCAACCACTATCAGCTCGCCCGCAGCGAAGGCCTGGTGCTGCGCTACCTCAGCGACGCCTACCGCGCGATCCGCCAGACCGTGCCGACCGAGGCGCAGACTTCGGACCTCCTCGACGTCATCGCGTGGCTGGGTGAACTGGTGCGCCAGGTCGATTCGAGCCTCGTCGACGAATGGGAGGCGCTCATCAACCCCGTCGACGATCCCTCCGCCCCGGTGGTGCCCCCTGCGCCGCCCTCGGTGCTGACGAACCGCCGCGCCTTCCTGGTGCTGGTGCGCAACGAGCTGTTCCGCCGCGTCAACCTCGCGGCCCTGCAGAAGGACGACGACCTGGTCGCGCTCGACCCCGACGTGGACTGGCCGGCCGCGCTCGACGCCTATTTCGACGAGCACGACGAGATCCGCACCGGCGGGGCGGCCCGATCGCCGCGGCTCGTGTCGATCGATGAGTCGATGCCGCGGCATCCGGTCTCTGGACGGTCGAGCAGACGATCGACGACCCCGAGGGGAACCACGACTGGCGCATTCGCGCGGTCGTCGACCTCGCCGCGTCCGAGGAGGAGGGCACCGCCGTCGTGCGGGTCACCGAGGTGCTGCGGCTGTAGCCGGGGCGAGATCCGGCCGGACCGCGTCGGTACCCGCGGCTACCCTGGGAGGGATGAGCATTCCGCAGGGCGACCCGTACGCCGACCTCGTGTGGGATCCCGACGAGCTCGCGCCGCCGCCCGAGTTCGACGAGCCGCCGTACGTCGAGCCGCCCTCCGGCTTCGCGCGACCCGCGCAGGCGGTCGTCGAGTCGGTGTTCGCGTCGACCCCTGGTCGCGATTTCGTCGGCGCCGACCCGCGCGCCGTTCTGCACGAGGTCTACGGCTACGACGCGTTCCGGGGCGAGCAGGCGGCGATCGTCGAGCAGGTGATCTCCGGCGGCGACGCGGTGGTGCTGATGCCGACCGGTGGCGGCAAGAGCGTCTGCTACCAGGTCCCGGCGCTCGTCCGCCCGGGTACCGGGCTGGTCGTCAGTCCTCTGATCGCTCTCATGCACGATCAGGTCGACGCGCTGCTGGCCAACGGCGTGCGCGCGGCGTACCTCAATTCCACGCAGTCGCCGAGTGAGCGCGCGGGCGTCGAGCAGGCCTACCTCGCCGGCGACCTCGACCTTCTCTACGTCGCTCCCGAGCGGCTGAACAACGAGTCGACGCTGCGCTTCCTCGCGCGCGGCCGCCTCAGCGTCATCGCGATCGACGAGGCCCACTGCGTGTCGCAGTGGGGCCACGACTTCCGCCCCGACTACCTCGCGCTCGGCGATCTGGCCGAGCGGTTCCCCGGTGTGCCGCGCCTCGCCCTCACCGCCACGGCGACGCCCGCAACGCATCAGGAGCTGACCGAGCGCCTGCGACTTTCGAACGCCCGGCACTTCGTGTCGAGCTTCGACCGGCCGAACATCCAGTACCGGATCGACGCGAAGACCGACCCCCGCCGTCAGCTCGCGGCGTTCATCCGCGCGCAGCCCGAGGGTTCGGCGGGCATCGTGTACGCCCTCAGTCGTAAGTCGGTCGAGCAGACCGCCGAGTTCCTGCGCACCCAGGGCTTCGACGCGCTGCCCTATCACGCCGGCCTCGACTCCTCGATCCGCGCCGCGAACCAGTCGCGGTTCCTGCGCGACGACGGCGTCGTCATGGTCGCGACCATCGCCTTCGGCATGGGGATCGACAAGCCGGACGTGCGATTCGTCGCCCACATCGACCTGCCGAAGTCGGTCGAGGGCTACTACCAGGAGACCGGTCGTGCCGGCCGCGACGGCGACCCCTCAGTGGTGTGGATGGCGTACGGACTCGGCGATGTCGTCCAGCAGCGCCGCATGATCGACCAGAGTCCCGGCGACCGCGCGTTCAAGACCCGCCTGGGTCAGCACCTCGACGCGA
This sequence comes from uncultured Actinomycetota bacterium, assembly GCA_963754635.1. GTDB lineage: Bacteria > Actinomycetota > Actinomycetes > Actinomycetales > Microbacteriaceae > Microbacterium. The sequence goes on from CAVWGM010000004.1 coordinate 565,064, forward strand.
TGCTGGCTCTGTGCGAGACGATCGGATGCCGCCGCCAGAACCTGCTCGCCTACTTCGGCCAGCAATCCACCCCGTGCGGCAACTGCGACACGTGCATCGAGGCGCCCGAGACGTGGGACGGGCTCATCCCGGCCCAGAAGCTCCTCTCGACGATCGTGCGACTGCAGCGCGAGCGCAACCAGTCCTTCGGCGCAGGCCACCTCGTCGACATCCTGCGCGGCTCGTCCACCGAGCGGATCCGCCAGCAGGGCCACGACAGCCTGTCGACCTACGGGCTCGGTGCCGACCTCAGCGAACAGGACTGGCGCAGCGTCATCCGCCAGCTGCTGGCGCGCGGCATCCTCGTCGCCCGGGGAGAGTACGGCACCCTCGCTCTCGGCGAACCCGCCGCCGGGGTGCTGCGCGGCGAGTCGCCGGTTCCGCTGCGGCGCGACGTGATGGGCCGTGTCCCTGCGACCCGCGTGCGCAAGACGTCGGCGTCCGACACCCTCGCCGAATCCGACCGCGGCCTGTTCGAGGCGCTGCGGGAGTGGCGCGCGGCGATGGCGAAGGAGCTCGGCGTCCCGGCGTACATCGTCTTCGGCGACGCCACGCTGCGCGCCCTCGCCGAAGCGCGTCCCGCGAGCCTGGCCGCCCTCGACGGCGTGACCGGCATCGGCGCGAAGAAGCGCGAGGCCTATGGCGAGGCCGTGCTCGAAGTCATCGCCGCCGCCTGAGCCCCCTGGCACGTCGACGCGAAGGTTGGCGCTAGGGACGGATGACCCACACGTTCACGGTGGTCGGCTCGCCGCCGTCGTCGGACGGGAAGACGCCGGTTCCCTCCAGGGTGAACCCGACCCGGCGGCACAGGGCATGGGATGCCTCGTTCCCCGCGTCCGCGTACCCGACGATGACCCGTCCGGACGCCCCCGCGCGCCGCACGACCTCCGCCAGCACGATCGATGCGACGCCGTGCCCCTGCCACTGCGGCTCGATGACGCAGCCCACCTCGTAGGCGGGAGCGCCCTCGTGCTCCTCCTCCCACCACCCGGCGTACCCGGCTGTCGTGCCGTCGACCTCGATCCGGAACATGCTCACGGCGTCGCCTGACCCGAGGTACTCCGCGTGCCGCTCGGCGAGCGCGCTCTCGTGCTCCGGACCCCCGAGGAACCGCGTCAGTTCCGGCGTGTTCGCGCGGCGGAGCACCTCGAGGTCGTCCTGACCCCAGGGTTCGAGTGTGATGCGCATGGGTGCCCCTTCCGCCTGCCATCCTCCCGTCTGCGCGCGCGGGTGTGGGATGGGCACAACGCCGAGGCGACCCGCCCGGCGGAATGGTTGTCGAAGTGCTCCAACGTGTTTGGCGCGGCGTTGTGGAAGTCCTACCGTGAAGATCGATTTCCGTCTCCGACACGAGAGGTGACGCCATGGCCGACGCCGCCGTCCGCTCCCCCAAGCCCTCGACTTCGAAGCGCACCCCTGCCGGCGGCGCGCCGACCGCTCCGCATACGCCCGAGGAGGCGGCCGAAGCCCGTATCGACGTCGATGCGGTCACGAACCTGCTCCTCGGCACGTGGGGGGAGACCCGCCGCGAGGCCCGCGAAATGATCAAGGACCCGGCCTTCTGGCGCATCGACGGTCAGTCCATGGCCGATCACCGCGAGCGTACGCTCACCCAGCTGCACCTCCTCGTCGAGCATGGCGGATCGCGCCGTGCACTGCCCGAGGAGTACGGCGGCCTGAACGACAACGGTGCCAACATCGCCGGATTCCAGGAGCTGGTCCTCGCCGACCCCAGCCTGCAGATCAAGTCGGGCGTGCAGTGGGGCCTGTTCGGCTCGGCGATCTTCCAGCTCGGCACCCAGGAGCACCACGACAAGTGGCTGCGCGCGGTGGCCGACATGAGCCTGCCGGGCGCATTCGCGATGACGGAGACCGGCCACGGGTCGGATGTCGCGGCCATCGGCACGACGGCCGTCTACGACGCCGAGACCGAGGAGTTCGTCATCCATACGCCGTTCCGCGGCGCGTGGAAGGACTACCTGGGCAACGCCGCTCTGCACGGCAAGGCCGCGACGGTGTTCGCGCAGCTCATCACCGGCGGCGTGAACTACGGCGTGCACTGCTTCTTCGTGCCGCTGCGCGACGACGAGGGGAACTTCCTCCCCGGTATCGGAGGTGAAGACGACGGCGTCAAGGGCGGCCTCAACGGCATCGACAACGGGCGGCTGCACTTCGATCAGGTCCGCGTGCCCCGCACCAACCTCCTCAACCGCTACGGCGACGTCGCTCCCGACGGGTCGTACTCGAGCGAGATTCCGAGCCCCGGGCGCCGGTTCTTCACCATGCTCGGCGCGCTCGTGCAGGGCCGCGTCTCGCTCGACGGTGCTGCCACCACCGCCACCGCTCTCGCCCTGCACATCGCCGTGACCTACGCCAACCAGCGCCGCCAGTTCGACTCGGGGTCGGGCACCGCCGAGGTCGTGCTGCTGGACTACGGCAAGCACCAGCGGCGCCTGCTGCCGCTCATCGCCCAGAATTACGCGCAGTTCTTCGCGCACGACGAGCTGCTGCGCACCTTCGACGGCGTGTTCTCGGGCCGCAACGACACGCCGGAAGAACGTGAGAACCTCGAGACCCTCGCCGCCGCCCTGAAGCCCCTGTCGACGTGGAACGCCCTCGACAGCATCCAGGAGGCCCGCGAAGCGTGCGGCGGAGCCGGGTTCCTGGCAGAGAACCGCCTGGTCGGCCTGCACCAGGACCTCGACGTGTACGTCACGTTCGAGGGCGACAACAACGTCCTGCTCCAACTGGTGGGCAAGCGACTCCTGTCGGACTTCGCCTCGCAGTTCAAAGGGAAGGATGCCGCGGCCCTCGCCCGCTACGCCGCGAAGCAGACGGCCGGAAAGCTGTTCCACGGCGCCGGGCTTCGGCAGCTCGGGCAGTCGGTGGCCGACCTCGGCTCGACGGCGCGCTCGGTCGAGCTCGGCCTCCGTGAGGATCAGCAGCACGACCTGCTCGCCGGCCGCGTGGAGCAGATGGTCTCCGACATCGCGGGACGCCTGCGCCCCGCCGCCAAGCTGTCGCCCGAAGAGGCGGCCGCTCTGTTCAATCAGAACCAGCCGGAGCTGATCGAGGCGGCGCGCGCTCACGGCGAGCTGCTGCAGTGGGAGGCGTTCACGGACGGCATCAGCGGCATCGCCGACGAGGGCACGAAGCACGTCGTGACCTGGCTGCGCGACCTGTTCGGACTGCACCTGATCGAGAAGCACCTGGCCTGGTACCTGATCAACGGACGGCTCTCGGCGCAGCGTGCGGCATCCGTCTCCCGCTACATCGATCGCCTCGCCGGGCGCCTCCGCCCGCACGCGCAGGATCTCGTCGACGCGTACGGCTTCGCTCCGGAGCACGTGCGTGCCCCCATCGCCTCGGGGGCGGAACTCGCCCGGCAGGACGAGGCGCGCGCGTACTATGAGGCGCTCGCCGCGTCGGGGCAGGCCCCGGCCTCGGAGAAGTCGCTGAAGAAGAAGTAGCGGGCCGTCGCGTCCGAGGATGCGGCTATGGTCAGCGGGTGACCACGGATACCCGCCTCGGCCCCGATGGGCTCTCCCGCTGCGCGTGGGCGGGAGACGATCCCGAGTACCAGCGCTACCACGATGAGGAGTGGGGGATGCCGCTGCACGGCGACCGCGCGCTCTTCGAGAAGATGAGCCTCGAGGGATTCCAGGCCGGGCTGTCGTGGATCACGATCCTGCGCAAGCGGCCCCGCTTCCGCGAGGTGTTCGCCGGGTTCGATCCCGGATCGGTCGCGGGGTTCGGCGAGGCCGACGTCGAGCGGCTCATGCTCGATGCGGGCATCATTCGCAATCGCGCGAAGATCCTCGCGACGATCTCGAACGCGCGGCTCGTGCTCGACATGGCGCCGGGCGAGCTCGACGCGTTCCTGTGGTCGTTCGCCCCGGCATCCCACCGCCGTCCCGAGTCGTTCGCCGACGTGCCTGCAGTCACCGCCGAGTCCGAGGCGATGAGCAAGGCGCTGCGCACGCGCGGGTTCCGCTTCGTCGGCGCGACCACGATGTACGCCCTGATGCAGTCCGCGGGCATGGTCGACGATCACGTCGCCGGCTGCTGGCGTTCGACGTGACCCCGTCGACATCGCGTCAAGCGGGTCTCCGGCAGCCGGAGACCCGCTCGAACGCCGCGCGGATCAGTCGAGCGTGAACTCCACGGTCGTGGCGTTGCCGAACACGTCGTACGCGGTCATGGTGTTGACGCCCGCGACGGCGCCGAAGACACCGGGCTTCACACCGTTGACGTCGGACCAGACACTGTTCGAGAGGTCCTTCACCACGCCGTTGATCGAGACGCGGTCGACCTTACGTGCGTCGTAGAGCTTGAAGCTCTGCGCCGCGGAGCTCGAACCGGCCTTGGCGGTCACGGTCGGGCCGGTCGCATCGAGCGTGAACTCGATCGTCGTGGTGTTGCCCGCCACGTCGTGCACGACGAGCGTGTTGGCGCCTTCGACGGCGCCGAAGACACCGGGCTTGACCTTGTTGAGGTCGGACCACGCGTTGTCCGTGAGGTCCTTGACCGTGCCGTTCAGGGTGACCTTGTCGATCTTGCCCGCGTCGTGCAGCTTGAAGCTCACGAGGCCGTAGACACCGCCGGCGCCGTTCGTGTACGTCGCGCCGTCTTTGACCGTCACCGTCGGAGCCGTGGCGTCGATCGTGAACGCGAAGGTCTGCGTCTGCGAGATGTTGCCCGCCACGTCGCGCGCGTTGTACTTGACGGTGTACGCGCCGTCCGGCAGCGAGACGGTCGCGGTATGGGTCGCAGCGGTCGCGCCGCCGGCGGCGGACTGCGTCGACTTCACGAGCTTCCCGTCCTTGTAGATGTTCGCGACGACACGGTCCAGGCCGCGGTCGTCGGTCGCGTCGACCTGCAGCTGGAGAGTCGGGAACGGGCCGGCCATGGTCGGCGCGACGAGTTTCGCGACCGGCTTGACGGTGTCGGGTGTCTCTTCGAGCGTCACGGTGAAGTACGGGTTCCAGAAGTAGTTCTGCACCTCGGTGGAGGGGAAGTACCAGGCGCCGTCGCGCTCGACCACGGGGATGGCGGGGCCGCCCTCGTAGTTCTCGGCCGAGACCGACGCGACACGGTAGCCCGCGGGCGCCGTGAGCTTCACGCCGAGATCGCCGGGCAGATGACGCACGTAGCCGTAGCTCCAGAACGCCTCGTACGTGCCGTAGCCGCCGGAGAAGTCGTACTCGGTCGCGGGGAACCACGTGCCGTGCGAGCCGAGCTCGACCGAAGCGAGGTCCTCGACGGGGGTGCCGTCGGCGAGCTGCACCTTCGTCACGAGACGCAGCGCCGACATGCCGACGAGGAGGAACTCGCCGTCCGCATCGACCTCGACCGTCGCGTAGCCGGTCGCCGAGCCGAGGAAGCTGCCGACCGGCAGCTGCTCGATGTCGGCGGCGGAGGCGGCATCCGTCGCGTCGAAGAAGACCTCTCCGCCGGGGCTGTTCGGGTAGACGAAGTGCACCTGGGTCTGTCCGGCCGGCAGGTTCTCGAACACGACGTCGCCGTCGGCGTTCGCGCTGGCGTGGTACCACACGCCGTCCGAGCCCAGCACGCGGGGGGCTCCGTCGTTCTTGCGGTCGGAGTCGCCGCTCGGCGAGGTCTTGGTCGTGTCGAAGACGCCGTCCGCGTAGCGGTCGTCGAACCGCGTCACGGTGAGCGTGCCGGTGGCCTCCGAGTCGTCCTCGGCGGCGAGCGCCGGCAACGGTGCGGCCACCATCGCGGCGGCGACACCGGCAGCGGCGAGGCTGAGCTTGTGGGCAGAGCGCATGACTGTCATCCCCAGTTTCGTTTCATGTGATGGATGCCGGTGCCCGGAGGCACCCGCTCTTCGACGCTAGGACGCTCCCCGATCGACCACGCCGGAGGTGCGGGATGTTCACCGACCCTTTGCCTTGCGGTCGCCGGCTTCAGGCTCTGCAGAGCCCCGCGTCGGAGCGATCGAGCAGGATCGAGGAAGCAGGGTGTCCGCGATGGCGGGCACAATGTAGCGTCGCCTTCGATCGAGAGGACCCCATGGCCGAGGCATCCGCTGTCCACATCGCCGACTCCCACGAGAAGATCCGCGTCGTCGGAGCCCGCGAGAACAACCTCAAGAACGTCGACGTCGAGATCCCGAAGCGACGGCTCACGGTGTTCACCGGCGTGAGCGGCTCGGGCAAGTCCTCGCTCGTCTTCGGCACGATCGCCAACGAGTCGCAGCGGCTCATCAACGAGACCTACCCGACGTTCGTGCAGCAGTTCATGGGTCAGCTCAACCGTCCCGAGGTGGACGCGCTCGAGAACGTCAGCCCCGCGATCATCGTCGATCAGGAGCGCATGGGCGCGAACTCTCGCTCGACGGTCGGCACCGCGACCGACGCCCAGGCGATGCTGCGCATCCTCTTCAGCCGCATCGGCCAGCCGCACGTCGGGTCGCCGCAGGCGTTCTCGTTCAACATCCCCTCCGTCTCTGGGGCGGGCGCGGTCACGATGGAGAAAGGCGGCAAGACCGTCAAGGAGCGCCGCTCGTTCGAGATCACCGGCGGCATGTGCCCGCGGTGCGAGGGACTGGGCGAGGCGAGCGACATCGACCTCGACGAGCTGTTCGACAGCTCCAAGTCGCTGTCCGAGGGCGCGATCACGATCCCCGGCTACAACGTCGACGGCTGGATGGTGAAGGGATTCACCGAGTCCGGTTTCCTCGACCCGGACAAGCCCATCAGGGACTACACCGATCAGGAGCGCGAGGACTTCCTGTACAAGGAGCCCACCAAGGTCAGGATCCAGAACATCAACATGACCTACGAGGGGCTCGTCTCGAAGCTGACGAAGTCCGTCCTGCAGAAGGACCGCGACTCGCTGCAGCCCCACATCCGGGCGTTCGTCGACCGGGCGGTCAAGTTCACCGCCTGCCCGGACTGCGGCGGTTCGCGGCTGAACGAGGGCGCGCGCTCGTCGAAGATCAAAGGCGTCAACATCGCGGATGCCGCAGCCATGCAGATCTCGGATCTGGCGGCGTGGCTCGACACGATCGACGACCCGTCCGTCGCGCCGCTGATGGCAGGCCTGCGCCAGACGATCGCGTCGTTCGTCGACATCGGCCTGGGGTACCTGTCGCTGAACCGCTCCTCCGGCACGCTGTCCGGCGGCGAGGCTCAGCGCACCAAGATGATCCGCCACCTCGGCTCGGCGCTCACCGACATCACGTACGTGTTCGACGAGCCGACGGCGGGCCTGCACCCGCACGACATCCAGCGAATGAACAACCTGCTGCGGCTGCTGCGCGACAAGGGCAACACCGTGCTGGTCGTCGAGCACAAGCCCGAGGTCATCGAGATCGCCGATCACATCGTCGATCTGGGTCCGGGCGCCGGCCGCAACGGCGGCGAGATCCAGTACACCGGCGATGTCGCGGGACTGCGCTCCTCCGGCACGATCACCGGGCGCCACCTCGGCGACCGCGCGCAGCTCAAGCCGTCGACCCGCTCGGCGAAGGGCGCGCTCGCGATCCGCGGGGCGACCCAGCACAACCTCAAGAACGTCGACGTCGACATCCCGCTGGGCATCCTGACGGTCGTCACGGGCGTCGCAGGCTCTGGAAAGTCTTCCCTCATCCACGGCAACGTCCCGAAGTTCGACGACGTCGTCGTGGTCGACCAGGCGCCGATCAAGGGCTCGCGACGCAGCAGCCCGGCGACCTACACGGGCATCCTCGACACCGTGCGCTCGGCGTTCGCCAAGGCGAACGGCGTCAAGCCCGGCCTGTTCAGTGCGAACTCCGAGGGCGCGTGCGTGGCGTGCAAGGGCCTGGGGGTGATCATCACGACGCTCGGCTTCACCCAGACCGTCGAGACGCTGTGCGAGACCTGCGACGGCAGCGGCTTCAGCGACGAGGTGCTCGAGTACACCCTCGACGGGAAGAACATCGCCGAGGTGCTCGCGATGTCGGCGGCCGAGGCATCCGAGTTCTTCACGAAGGGTCCCGCCCACACCACCCTCACCCGCATGATCGACGTCGGCCTCGGCTACATCACGCTCGGTCAGGCGCTGAACACGCTGTCAGGCGGTGAGCGCCAGCGACTCAAGCTGGCGATCTCGATGGCCAAGAAGGGCGCCACATACGTGCTCGACGAGCCCACCACGGGTCTGCACCTCGCCGATGTCGACAACATGCTGGGGATGCTGGACCGCCTGGTCGAGGCCGGGAACAGCGTCATCGTGATCGAGCATCACCAGGCCGTGATGGCACATGCCGACTGGATCATCGATCTCGGTCCGGGCGCCGGTCACGACGGCGGCACCATCGTCTTCGAGGGGACGCCGGCCGATCTGGTCGCGAGCGGGAAGGGTCTCACGGCGCAGCACCTGCGGGAGTACGTCGGCGCCTGAGTGGGGTCGTGGGTGTTTGTGCCCATGGGGCTGGACCGGGGCGAGGATTAGCCTGGGTGGATCGGGCGCCTGGCCAGGGGAAGTCAGGCGTCGCCGGGTTAGGCTGAAACGCGGGGACGCCGGCGGATGGCCCGGCTCAGCTGACCCGCTCAGCCGACCCGGCTCATCAGGGCAGCGTGGAGCCGAGCGGATGCTGCGCGTCGAAGCCCGGGAGAATGAGGAACGTCCCACTCCCCGTCGGGGTCGAGAACGCCGAGAGTGCGTCCACCTCATCGAGGCGGTGCTGTGTGGCGGTGAACGTGCGCAGGTCGCGCTGGAAGCAGACGAACATGAGCCCCGCATCCTGCTCGCCGTCGTCGAACGCATAGCCGCGGCGCAGCATGAGGTGGGAGCCTGTGAACGACGGATGCGCGGCGCGCACGTGGGCGCCGGCGGCGATGACCGGCTCACCCTCGGGCGTGCGCGCCGATAGGTCGGCCTGCGCGCCGGGTCCGCCCCCGGTGAGCGGCGCGCCGTCGGCGCGACGGCGGCCGATGATGCGCTCGCGCTCAGCCAGCGGCAGGCCGCGGAACTCGTCGATGCGCAGCCTCAGTCGCCGGATGACGCAGATCGTTCCGCCGGCGAGCGGGCCGTCACCGATCCAGACGTTCTCGTCGAGCTCGTCCACCGTGGTCGGCACCACGATGCCGTCGTGGAAACCGAGCGGGTTGCGCACGCGCGTGCCTTCGCCGGGGCCTCGGAACAGCGACTGCTCCCAGCGCACCGACACGCCGGGGATGCCGTCGAGGAGGGCGTGCAGGACCGGCCGGAGGATGCCCGGGTCGCTCGCGTACGCGGCGAGTAGCACGTCTCCGCCCTCGCGCTCCGCGGGGATGCCGTCGTCCCCGGCGAACCGAGGGAGCGGCTCGGCTCCCGGCAGGTCTGCCGCGACCCCGCCGACGAGTCCGGGCCCGAGCCCCACAGTGACGGTGAGGTCGCCGCTGCCGTCGGGCGCGTCATCCGTATGCCCCTTCGTCGCGGTCACGACGCGCTCGCCGAGTGCGGCCAGCCACTCGCGCGGCGGCGCGGCGCGGTCGACGTCCAGCACGAGCAGGTGCCCGAACGGCTGCGGCGTGCTCGGCCGGGCGATTCCGGCCTGCGTGCGGCCCGTCGCGCCGACGGCCGCGGGGCCCGAGGGAGCGGACGCCTCGCTCTGTGCTTCGCTCGCCACAAGCGCCCACGCGCCCGCGCCGCCGGCCGCGACGCCGGCAGCCGCGGCGACCATGCCGACCAGGAGCTCGCGGCGCGTCGCACCGCTGTGGTCGCTATCGCTCATCCGCCCGGCACCTCGACGGGAAGCTCGGCGCCGTCACCGTCGCCGAAATCCACTACGGTCCATTCGGTGGCAGCGCCCAGGCGCACCTCGAAGCGGTGCAGCACTCCGTTGGTGTCAACCCAGTAGCGCGTCCGCTCGTCCAGCGTCCCGCCGACGGGTTCGCCCTCGCTGGACGGGCCAGCGAACACATCGACCTGGATCCCCTCGATCGTGTCGTCTCGCAGCCAGGCGGCGTCGGACTGCCGAAGCAGCTGCGGGTTCTCGGGGCGGTCGGCGCCGAGGCTCCCGACCAGCGTCGAGCACGGCGGCGAGCGTCGTGCTGTCGGGGTCGAGCGGCCCCGCGCTCCAGCCGTCGGCGGGAGCCGGGAGGGGCGCGGTATCGACGGGGGTCTCGCGCGTCGCGATCGTCGCGTCGTCCCACCACACGAGTCCCAGCGACCCCCCGTCCGATGAGGCCGCGCCGTACCCGACGTGCTGAGTGAAGTCGAACCACCCCGTCACGGCGAGCTCTCCCGCATCGGTGCCGGGGATGCGCATGTCGATCGTGCGCAGGCCGGCGTCGAAGTTGCGGAACCGCACGACCGCCAGCCGCTCGGCCTCGGCGTCGTCGAGGGGCCGCACCGATGCGGCGGGTGCCGGTGCGCACGCGGCGAGGGCGGCGACGAGGACGGCGCATGACCGCGACGAGAGCGCCGCGGACGGCGCGCGCCGGTTCTGGTCATCGCGCGCGGTCCCGGAGCAGCTCGCGGTCGGGCAGCAGAGATGCCCGCGAGGTCGGGCATGCCCACGGCCTTCGGCAGCGGCGCCGGCGCCTGGTTGAGGTCACCGGGCAGCTGCGGCTGGTCGGGACCGATCGGCACGCGCAGGAACGACATCCCCGGGGGAACGGTGAGCGGGGGAAGGGATGCCGCATCCGCGCCGCCGGCGGTCGTGCCATCGCAGCTGAGCAGCAGGTCGGCCGGCAGGCGTGTCAGGACGCTCGTGCTCCGACACGCACGTGTCGGCCGACGGGGCTCGCGAGCTCGACACGTCGGCGACGTCGACGCCGTTGTGCTCGAATCGATCGCCGCTGAACCGATTCCCCGTCGACGCGAGGTCCTCGGTGCTGGTCAGCTGAAGGCCCGCCGAGGGGTTGCCGGTGATGAGGTTCCGCTCGAACACGTTGCCGTTGGCGCCGGAGAGGCCGATTCCGATGCCGAACGCGCCGTTCGCGTGCGCGGGCGAGGCGGCAGCGGAGTTGTCGGCGATCAGGTTGCCGACGACGGTGGCCTGACGCTGCGGGAGGAACGCCTCCTGGTACCAGGACAACAGCGTGAGCCCGACGCGGTTGCCGGCGAAGCGGTTGCCGGCGATCACGACCGAGTCGGAGGCGTTGGCGTTCTCGTAGCCGATGGCGTTGTTCTCGGCGACGTTTCCCTGGACCAGGATGTCGCACTCCTCGCATTGGCCGACGTAGATGCCGGCATCTGCCGAACCCGACGCGTAGCTGTCGCGGATGACGCCGTTGCGTGCGTTGAAGGCGTAGATGCCGTACAGACCGTTGTCGCTCGCGGTCACGTGGGTCACCTCGAACCGGCGCAGCGGCGGAAACTTCTCGGGGTCGAGCGGCTCGTATCCGTCGAGGTTGCGGGCGAGCGGGCCGTTCTCGTCGTGCATACCGGTTACCAGGACGCCGTTGAAGGTGTGGTTTACGACCGTGAGGTTCTGGACGCGCACCCCATCGGCGATCGCCTGCAACGCCGTTCGCCCGCAGGCCCTCGCCGTCGATGACGACGTCGTTGCGGTCGGTCCCGCGCAGCGTGACGTCGGGCTTGTCGATGAGAACGGACTCGCGGTACGTGCCCGGCTCGACGAGCACGAGACCGCCTTCGGCGATCCGAGCGACCGCTTCCGTGATCGTCGCGGCATCCTGTGGCACACGGACGACGGCCGCGGAATCGCCGGCTGGCCCACCGCCGGAGGACTCGAGAGCCGAACAGGCGGAAAGGGAAAGAGCGAGGGACGAGAGCGGCGAGCGCCGCGATCTCTGCTCCGCGACGCCGCCTGTCAACGCGAGGAGGCACGGGCCCCAAGTATAGTTGTCTGGCCTTGCGTCGACCCGATGGGTGACGAGAGGAATGAATTCGGCGATGTCGCGTCATGAAATCTGGGATCGTGCGTCGTGTGTTGTAGGAGCCGATTGTCCGCGCGCCGGAACCGGTCTTCCTTAGCCCCGCCTATTCGCGGCCGCCCCGCCGCACCCTTCGTCAAGGAGAGTCATGCCCCGACGCGCCCACGAGACGCTCGCCGCAGCCACCGTCGCCACTCTTGCCGCCTCGGCTCTGATGCTGGGCTCCACCGCTCCCGCATTCGCCGATGACGGCACGGTCAGTGGCACGGTGTTCCGGGACTTCAACGCCAACGGAATCTTCGACGCCGGCGCGCCGACCGGGATCTTCGATGCGCCACTGGGCGGTGTCACCGTCACGGCCTTCGACAGCGCGAGCGGCACCTGGTCGACCACGACGGCTGCGGACGGCTCGTACTCGCTCAGCGTCGTCGGCGCGAGGGGCAGCCAGGTCCGTGTGGAATTCACCGGACTTCCCTCGGGCTACGAGCACGGCGCCGTCTCGACCGGCGGGGCGGAGACCGGCACCTCGGTGCAGTTCGCCGACCTCGCTGACGGCTCGGACGTCGACTTCGCCGTCAACGCGCCTGAGGACTACAGCCAGGCCGGCGCCCCTCTCGTCACCGCGATCCAGTGGGCCGGATCGCCTTTCACCGGCGAGGGCGGGACGAAGGGCGCGGAGCCTGCGCTCGCCGGTCTCGCCTACGACGAAAAGCTCACCGGTGCTCAGCCAGGCGGCTTTCCCAACCGCGTGACCCTCGCGACCTTTGAAGAGGTCGGCTCGCTCGGCACCAACGTGTACCACCCGGCCAGCGACAGTTTGTTCGCCGCCGCGACGTACAAGCGCCAGAGCGGCCTGGGGATCCTGGGCCTGGGCGGCATCTACCGCGTCACCGACGTGCTCGATCCCGCGGGCAACCTCGCTGCCAACACCGGCGAGACCTGGCTCGACGTCACTGCTCTCGGAATCGACATCGGCAGCGTGCCGACCAACGCTGACCGCGGCGTCACGGGGCATCAAGTGCCGACGTTCGACCCGGACGCCTTCGCCCAGGCCGGAAAGGTCGGCATCGGCGGCATGGCACTCAGCGTGGACGGCGACACGCTCTACTTCGTCAACCTCTTCGACAAGCGGCTGTACGCGCTCGACGTCTCGAACCCTGACGTCCCGCCGACGAGCTTCGAGTCTTACGACCTCGGTCTCGGTGACGGCGAGCGTCCCTGGGCGGTGACGATCTACCGCGGCGAGGTGTACGTGGGCTTCGTCGACAGCGGCGAGACAGCCGCCGGCACCCAACCGGGTGTCTCCGCAGCGGCAGCCGATCTGGAGGCGCACGTCGTCAAGGCTCCGCTCGGCGGACTCGGCGGCACGTGGACCGAGGTGCTCGCCGGAGACCTCGGCTACGCCAAGGGTGACGTCTACAACGATTCCCTCGCCCCGCAGAGCCAGCGGTGGAACACCTGGACCGACACGTGGAACTGGGCCGGCGGCTCGGTCGCCCAGACAGGCGGCGGCTGGCACATCTATCCCGCAGCCGGTTCTGTCCGACCTGTACTTCGACGAGGACGGCTACCTGAGCCTCGGCTTCACCGACCGCACGTCGATCCAGGGAGGCAACCGCAACCGCGCGACCGACGCGTCGATCCCGGGCAACAACTTCGAGGCCGGCGCGAGTGGTGACCTTCTCATCGCGTCGCCCGACGGCGACGGCACCTTCACGCTCGAGAGCGACGGCGTCGCCGGCGATCGCACCACCGTTTCGACCGCGCCCGACCAGGGCCCCGGCGGTCGCGACTTCTACAACGACGCCCTCAACCTCGGAAACGGCAACACCCACCAGGAGGTCTCCCTCGGCAACCTCGCGGGTCTGCGCGGTACGGGGGAGGTCGTCAGCACTGTGTACGACCCGCTCGCCGGCATCCGGCTCGCAGGCCTCATGTGGTTCGACGTCGACAACGGCGATCCCACCGGCGGCTACGAGCTCAACGGCGATGGCGGCGCGGCGGGCGCGGGAGGCAACTTCCAGAAGGGCGGAGGCCTGGGCGGCCTCAGCCTGATCGCCGCGGCCGCGCCGGTCGAGGTCGGCAACCGCGTGTGGTTCGACGCCGACCGTGACGGCATCCAGGACCCGGGCGAGGCCCCGATCCCCGGGCTGACGGTCAATCTCATCCGCGACGGCGCCGTCATCGGCAACGGTCACCACCGACGCGAACGGCGAGTACTACTTCTCGAGCGACCCGGAGTCGGAGTTCTTCGTCGACGGCCTTCAGCCGAACGGCGGCGAGTACACGATCGAGTTCGTCCGGCCGACGAGCGGGAACATGTTCGACAACGACCCTGTCCACGGCACCGTCCCCTGGAGCAGGGTGTCGTTCACGTCGGCCGAGCAGACTTCGAACGAGACCGGATCGAACCCCGACCCGGCGACCGGACGGTACACGTTCACGGTCGGCGGCCCCGGCGAGAACGACCACAGCATCGACGCGGGGTTCATGCTCGAGCCGCCGGCGGTCGACATCGAGAAGGGCGACGGCACCGGCACGACCATCGCGCACGACGCCGACACGATGGCCGACGGCGAGACGTACCAGCCCGGCGAGACGCGCACGATCGTCTTCACCGTCACCAACACCGGCGGCGAGGACCTGCGCGAGGTGACCCTGACCGACGAGGCGTTCTCGGGTGCCGACGTGCAGTCGCTTGAGTGGACGTTCCCGGACGGCTCGACCGCGACGGCGATCGACGAAAACGGCGTGCTGACGGCTCAGTGGGACGCAACATTCGACCCGGGCACCGCCATGTGGGCGCCTGATGCCGTGATCACGGGCACCGCGACCCTCACGGTAGGCCTGAACGACGCACCGCACGTCGATCGTGCGACCGTGAACGCGGTCGGCGACCTCTCGGGCGAGCCGGTCTCGGACGAGGACGCGTACAACGCGTTCTCCGGTGGCATCCAGGTGATCAAGTACGACGGCGAGCGGCCCGACCCCGCTGTGCAGGACGGCGACGGCGACTGGGTCATCCCGGGCAAGCCGCTGACGGATGCCTCGCAGGACGCGAACACCACGGATGAGGCGGTCGTGCTACCCCGTCAATACGCCGCAGAGCGTGCGATGGGTCGTCACGAACACGGGGACGACGGCGCTGACGAACATCACACTGGTGGACGCGACGGACGACGCCCCCGCGATCGGTGATGACTGGACGGCCGACCTGTCGCCCTTCGGCGGCCCGGCGGACTACTCGCTTCGTCGAACGACGGCCCGTGGCCGGGCATCCTGCCGGGCGGTGCTTCGTTCTTCGCGGAGAGCTCTGCTCACGCTTCCCGCGACGGAACTGCACGCCGATACGGTGATGGTCACCGGCACGATCGTCACCCCGGCGGTCGATCGCCGACGGCAACCCGACGGGCGAGCCGGCCATCGACCCCGACGGCGACCCGATCGTCGCGATCGACGATGAGGGCAACCCGGTCACCGTGACCGACGACGACCCGTTCCACGCCCGTACCGGCGTCGGCCCCTTCGTCGACATCGAGAAGGGCGACGGCGAGCGGCACCAGCATCGACAACGACGCGGACACGATGGCCGATGGCCAGGTCGTACCTGCCCGGCGAGACGCGCGAGATCGTCTTCACCGTCACGAACACCGGCGACGAGCCGCTGCGCGGCGTCACCCTGACCGACGAGACGCTCGCCGGTCCCGGTGTGGTGTCGCTCAAGTGGACGTTCCCCGACGGCTCGACGGCGACCGCCGCCGATGTCGCGGGCGTGCTGACGGCGCGATGGGACGCGACGTTCGACGCGGGCACCGAGGAGTGGGCACCGAATGCCGTCATCACCGGTGTCGCGACCCTCACGCTCGACCGCGAGCGACCTGCCGCACGTCGACCGTGCCGCGGTGACCGCGAGTGGGGCCGACTCGCAGATCCCGGTGTCCGACGATGATGCGTACAACGCCTTCACGGGCGACGTCCAGGTCATCAAGTACGACGGGGCAAGCGAAGACCCGGTGGTCCACGACGGCACCCAGTGGGTGCTTCCGGCCAAGCCGCTGGTGGATGCCGCGCAGGACGCGAACTCGGCTGACCGGGCCGTGGACCTGAAGGCCGGCGCGGCGCACCCGGTGCGCTGGGTGGTGACCAACACGAGCACGACGTGGCTCACCCACCTCACGCTCGTCGATGTCGCCGGCAACGGCCCGGCGATCGGCGACGACTGGACGGCCGACCTGTCGGCGTTCGGTGGCCCGAGCCGGTACTCGTTTGTCGACGACGGTCCGTGGGAGGGTCTCCTCCCCCCCGGCGCCTCGTTCTTCGCCGAGGGAACCGTGGCTCTCACGGCCGGCCAGAGCCACGCCGACACGGTCACGGTGACTGGTCAGGTCGTCGTGCCCGCCGTGGACGGCGAGGGTCTCCCGACCGGTGGCCCGAGCCTCGACCCCGACGGCGCGCCGATCGTGGCGGAACGCGACGGCGGTCCCTTCACCGTCACAGACGACGACCCCTACCACGCCGAAGTCCCGGCCGTGCTGGCTGTCACCGGCGCGACGATGGGTATCGGCATCGGGGTGCTGGCGGTGCTGCTGCTAGCGACGGGCGGGCTGCTGCTCGCCGTGCGCCGACGCGAGCGGGCGGAGCGGTCACACGCCTGAGTCGAACTCGAGCCGCCGCTCACGCGATCGTGTGAGCGGCGGTTCGCCAGTTCCCGGCGAGCGGAGAGCCGGTGCGGTCTCTCGTCCGCGGAGCCCATGGGGGAATCTCCCCATAGCTATGACGCGTCCTGACGGAATACGCTCGCCGGAGCCATCCCTCGTGGATGGGAACCCGCATACGCCGGGTTAGGCTGAAAAAATCGTCGCCTATTGAGCGAGCGCCGATTCGCGAGAATCGGACCCGACGTCGCGCATCTCAGACAGACCGCCGGAGGAGCTGAAGCCGCCATGAAGTCGTTCGCGTGGCTCCGCTCGCGCCCTCGGGCCGTGGCCTCCACCGGCATCCTCACCGCGGCGGCGGTCGCCATCACGACGATGGCATTCGTCTACGAGGGCAACCCGACGACCGAGGTCGACCTCAACGACGGCGGCGTCTGGGTGACGAAGCAGTCGGCACTCCTCGTCGGCCACTTCAACCACGAGTCCCAGGTGCTCGACGGCGGAGTGCGCACGACGAGCGGCGACTACGACATCCTGCAGGCCGGCGCCCACGTGCTCGTGGTCGATGAAGCCGAGTCGAGCGTGACGGCGGTCGATCCCGCGATGGTCACCCTCACCGAGTCCGCCAACATCCCCGGCGGCGCGAAGGTGGTGCTGGGCGGTCCGACCGTGGCGATCCTCGACCCGGCGTCGGGCGATCTCTGGGTCGTGCCGGCCGCCGCGATCGGATCCTTCGAGATCGAAGGCACGGAGGCGGTGACCGACGTCGGCGAGAAGGCGGACGTCACGGTCAGCGCCGACGGCACGGTGTACGCGGTCTCCACCGAGGACGCTGAGCTGGTCACCGTCCGCACCGACGCAGAGGGCGCGCCCCTCGAGGCGTCGCGCTCGGGTGTCGACGGGCTCGAGACCGGCGCGTCGGCTTCGATCTCGGCGGTCGGGCAGCGGCCCGTGATCCTCGACGCCGACAGCGGCACGCTGTTCGCGGACGGCCGGCGGACCGAGATCGCCGGCGGCCGCGACGCCGTGCTGCAGCAGCCCTCGGTCGACGGCGACTCCGTCACCCTGGCCACCGCGGACGCGCTCGTCCGGGTGCCGCTCGACGGCTCCGAGCCGTCGAGCCAGCAGGCCGGCGGGCAGGGCGTGCCGGCGGCGCCGGTGTTCCTCGAGGGATGCGCGTATGCCGCGTGGACGGGCTCGGCGGCCTTCATCCGCGACTGCGTCGGCGAGGCCGACGACCTCGCAGCCGACATCGAGGGCGTGGACTCGGCCTCCGTGCTGCGGTTCCGCGTCAACCGCGACGTCGTCGTGCTGAACGACGTCATCGGCGGGGCGGCCTGGATGGCCAGCGACAGCATGCAGCGCGTCGACAACTGGAACGAGATCACCCCGCCCGAGGGCGAGGCGGAAGAGGACGAGCAGACGACGGAGGAGACGGTCGAGACGACGCTCCCCGAGCGCTCCGAGATCAACGTCCCGCCGGTCGCGACCGACGACAGCTTCGGCGTGCGCCCCGGGAGCACCGCGCTGCTGCCGGTTCTCGACAACGACTCCGACCCCGACGGCGACGTCCTGGTCGCGGCGGTCGCCGACGGCGGCCCCAGCTTCGGCGAGGTGTCATCGGTCAACGACGGCGCGGCGCTGCAGATCGCCGTCCCCGAGAACGCCAGCGGCGCGACGTCGTTCGTCTACGAGATCGACGACGGCCGTGGCGGCACCGACACCGGCACCGTGACCGTCACCGTGCGCGACTGGAGCGTGAACTCGCCGCCGGTGCAGAAGCGCATTCCGGCCGTGGTGGTCGAGTCCGGCGGCGTCGCGTCGTACAACGTCCTGACGGACTGGATAGACCCCGACGGCGATGACGTGTTCCTGCTCTCCGTCACCCCTGCCGAGGGCGACGAGGCCGATTCGACCGCCGACGGCCGCATCACCTACCGCGCTGTGGGCGGCACGCAGGGTCGCAAGGACGTCCCGATCACCGTCTCGGACGGCACCGACCCCGCCGTGGGCACGGTGCGCTTCGACGTGCGCCCCCCGGGCTCGACCGATCCGATCACCAACGCCGACCGTGTCGTCGTGCAGGCCGGTCAGGTCGCCACGGTCGCCCCGCTCGCCAACGACACCAGCGCCGGCCGCGAGCAGCTGCGTCTGGTGCGGGTCGATGAGATCAGCGGGGCGACGATCGTGCCCGACTTCACGAACAAGACGTTCTCGTTCGTGTCGGACGCACCCGGCACGTACTACGTGCAGTACCTCGTGGCCGCCGGGCCGAAGAACGCGGAGGGCCTGGTCCGGGTGGACGTGCTGGCCGACGCGGACACGACGCTGCCGCCCATCGCGGTGCGCGATGTCGCGCTGCTGCCCAGCGGCGGCCAGGTGCTCGTCAACGTCCTCACGAACGACTCCGATCCGGCCGGCGGCATCCTCGTCGTGCAGTCGGTCACCGTGGAGCCGAACTCCGGCGTCTCGGTCGCCGTGCTCAACCACGAGACCGTCCGCATCAGCGATCAGGCGGCGCTCGGCGGTCAGGTGCGCATCTCGTACCGGGTCTCCAACGGCATGAAGTCGGCCGAGGGCGAGGTCATCGTCATCCCGATCCCGGCACCGCCGCAGCTGCGCCCACCGGTGGCCAACGACGATCAGGTCGTCGTCCGCGCCGGTGACGTCGTCAACATCGCGGTCCTCGACAACGACTACCACCCGAACGGCGATGCGATCCACGTCGCCCCCGACCTGATCGAGCCCCTCGTCGACCCCGAGGACGGCGACATCTTCGTGTCGCAGGACGAACTGCGGTTCCACGCGTCGGAAGAGCCGGGCACGGTGTACGCCACGTACGAGGTCATCGACAGCACCGGGCAGAAGGATGCCGGCTACGTCACGATCCAGGTGCTTCCGGTGAACGCCGAGACCAATGCCGCTCCCCAGCCGCGCGACATCGTCGCCCGCACGCTGGAGGGCAGCGAGGTGCGCATCCCCATCCCGCTCGACGGCATCGACGCCGATGGCGACTCGGTGCGCCTCGAGGGAGTGGCCTCGCCGCCCGCGCAGGGCCGCGTGGTCGAGGTCGGCTCGAACTACATCGTGTACGAGGCCTTCGCCGACGCCGGTGGGGTGGATGCCTTCACCTACCGGGTCCGCGACCGGCTGGGCGCCGAGGCGACCGGGTCGATCCGCATCGGCATCGCTCCCAGCGAGGCGGCGAACCAGGCGCCGTATGCGGCGAAGGACGCCGTCGTCGTGCGTCCCGGCCGGACGGTCGCGGTGCCGGTGACCGCCAATGACTCCGACCCCGACGGCGACAAGTTCTCTCTCCTGCGCAAAGGCCTGATCCTGCCGGACGTCGCCGGGCTCGAGGCCGAGGTCCTCGGCGACCGGGTCATCGTCACGGCGCCCGACGAGGAGATCGAGACGTCGCTGCAGTACACGATCCGCGACGAGCGGGGAGCCACGGCGAAGGCGGTGCTCCAGATCACGGTCGACGAGGAGGTGCCGCTGCTGCGCCCGATCGCGCGCGACGACTACGTGCGCGCCGCCGACGTCGAGGACGAGCGCGTCGACATGGAGGTGCTCGCCAACGACGAGGACCCCGACGGCACCGTCGAGGAGCTGTCGGTGACGGTCGACGACCCGGACGTGCGCGTGCTCAACGACGGCAGCATCCGCATCACGCTGGACGACACCGACCGCCTGGTGGCGTACACGATCACCGACCGCGACGGGTTCGAGGCATCCGCCTTCCTGCACGTGCCCTCGCTGTCGTCGCTGCCCCCGACGCTGATCTCGACCGAGCCCATCGAGGTGCAGAGCGGCGAGACGATCGAGCTGCCGCTGAGCGAGCACGTCCAGGTGGCCGGCGGTGGCGATGTGGTCGTCACCGAGGCCGCGAAGGTCCGCGCGATCAACTCCGACGGCTCCTCGCTGGTGAAGGACCAGACGACGCTGGTCTACACGTCCAAGCAGGGGTACTTCGGACAGGACGCCCTGACCTTCGAGGTCACCGATGGCGACGGGCCCGACGACCCGACAGGTCGCAAGGCGACGCTGACGATGCCCATCAACGTGCTGCCGCCCGACAACCAGCCGCCCGAGTTCACCGACGGGTCGATGGACGTCGCACCCGGCGAGGACGCCACTGCGCTCGACCTGCTCGCGCTGACGACCGACCCCGATCCCGAGGATCTCGAGGGCATGCGCTACGAGATCGTCGGCGGCTCGCCCGACGGCATGCGCGCCACGGTCGACGGCCAGGACCTGCGGGTCAGCGCCGACTCGGACACCCAGAAGGGCACGATCGAGCAGCTCACGATCCGGGTGTCCGACGGCGAGACCGACGCCGTCGAGGGCACGGTCACCGTGCGGGTCACCGCCTCGACGCGCGAGCTGCCGACGGCCAACGACGACATCGTCGAAGAGGCGCACCAGGGTGACACCGTATCTGTGCCCGTCCTGAGCAACGACGTCAACCCGTTCGCCGACACCCCGCTGAAGATCACCGCGGTCGTGACCGAGACCGGGTCCGGATCGGCCAGCATCGCCGGCGACCAGGTGAAGGTCACGCCGGACGAGAGCTTCTTCGGCACGATGGTGGTCCGC
This sequence comes from uncultured Actinomycetota bacterium, assembly GCA_963754635.1. Taxonomy (GTDB): domain Bacteria; phylum Actinomycetota; class Actinomycetes; order Actinomycetales; family Microbacteriaceae; genus Microbacterium. The sequence goes on from CAVWGM010000004.1 coordinate 586,170, forward strand.
TACCGCGTGCAGGATGCCACCGGCGACCCCGACCGCGAGGTCGAGGGGCGCATCCGGCTCACGGTGCAGGGCAAGCCCGACGCGCCCGGCACGCCGAGCGTCTCGAGCGTGCAGGACCGCACCGTCGTGCTGTCCTGGACCCCGCCGGCCAACAACGGCGCCGAGATCACCAGCTACGACGGTCTCATCGACCGCGGGCACCTACACGAAGGTGTGCGCGTCGACGACGTGCACGCTGGACGGGCTGACGAACAACGTCGAGTACAACTTCACGGTCGTCGCGATCAACCGCGTCGGGCCGTCCGACCCATCGGCACCCTCGGAGACCGCTCGTCCCGACGCCCGGCCCGACACCCCGAACCCGCCCACCCTCGTCTTCGGCGACCGCAGCCTGCAGATCGCGTGGGTGACGCCGACGACGCCGGGCTCGCCGGTCGAGTCCTTCACGCTCGAGATCTCGCCGGCACCGCCGTCGGGCATCGTGCAGAAGGCCTCCCTCACCGGCAACTCGACCGTGTGGGACGGCCTCGAGAACGGCGTCGCGTACCAGGTGCGGGTGCAGGCCCACAACCGTGCGCCCGAGCCGTCGAGCTGGAGCGCCTGGTCGGCTTCCGAGATCCCGGCCGGCCCGCCCGCTGCCGCCGGCGCCCCGTCGACCGAGCGCCTCGACCCCGTCGGATCCCAGGCGCAGATGCGCGTCAGCTGGACAGCACCTCCCAACAACGGCGACGCGATCGCCGAGTACCGCCTCAACGTGCTGCGCGGCGGTGCGGTCGTCCGCACGGTCACCGGCATCCCCGGCGGCCAGACCTCGCAGGCGCTCGCCATCGACGCCTCCACAAGCGACTACACGTTCACCGTCGCCGCGCGCAACAAGGCCGGCTGGGGCGCCGACAGCGCGCAGTCGGCACCGCGCCGCGCCTTCGTGGCGCCGGGAGCCCCGACGGGTGTGACGGCGTCGACGCCGGCAGGCGACAGTGTCATCGTCGTCGCGTACCAGCCCGCCCCGGGCAACGGTGCGAACGCCGGCGAGATGCGGTACGAGTACTCGCTCAACGGCGCCGGCTGGCAGGCGCTGAGGGGTGACAATCGCATCGGCGGCGGTGCCAACGGCACCCAGTACACCGTGCGTCTGCGCGCCTACACGGCCATGGACGGCGTCCGCTACGACGGACCGCCCTCGGCAGCGTCGAACGCCGTCACCCCCTACGGGCCGGTGCGCGCAGCCGGGCGTCTCGGCCAGAGCGGACGGCCGGAACATCACGTTCAGCTGGAGCGCCCCCGCCCCCAACGGCCGAGCCATCACCGAGATGCAGATCCGCATCGACGGCGGCGGATGGCAGAGCGTGGCGATGTCCAATTCGCGGACCAACACGTACGGCTACAGCGAGCGGCACACGATCGAGGCGCGGGCTCAGGATGCCGCGGGCCAGTGGTCGCCGATCGCGAGCGACGCTGCGACGACCGTCGCCGAGCCGCAGCCGCGAGCGTGGACGACGAAGGGCTCCGAGACGGGCGGGTGCTCGGTCAACAACCTCGGCAACCGCTGCCACAAGTACGTGCTGAACACCCAGAACTTCAACGCAGGCGACTACAACATCGAGTGCTACGACCGCGACGGCTATTTCGCCAACAACGCGGGCTTCAAGGTGCACATCCCGGCGAACGGGTCGATCGAGCTCAACTGCTACAACGGCTACCCCGGCACCCACTGGGTGAAGATCATCGGCGGCAACCCGACCAACAGCGAACCGGCGACCTGGTAGCGCGGCATCCGCCTTCATCTGCTCACCTCCCCCTGAAACGAGAGATCCCGACATGACGATGACCCCCGAGCAGGCAGCCTGGTTCCAGGGAACCTTCTCCCGACTCATCGACAACATCGACCGCGCCGTCCTCGGCAAGCGAGAGGTCGTGGGCCTCGTGCTCAGCGCGATGCTCGCCGAGGGCCACGTGCTGCTCGAGGACGCCCCGGGCACCGGCAAGACGAGCCTCGCCAAGGCGCTCGCCGCCACAGTCCAGGGCACGAGCAGCCGCATCCAGTTCACGCCCGACCTGCTGCCCTCCGACGTCACGGGCGTCACGATCTACGACCAGACCTCGCACAAGTTCGAATTCCACAAGGGGCCGGTCTTCGCCTCGATCGTGCTCGCCGACGAGATCAACCGCGCGTCCCCCAAGACGCAGTCCTCGCTCCTGGAGGTCATGGAGGAGTCGCGCGTCACCGTCGACGGCGTCACCCACGAGGCGGGGCGCCCGTTCCTCGTCATCGCGACCCAGAACCCGATCGAGCAGGCCGGAACCTACAAGCTCCCCGAGGCGCAGCTGGACCGCTTCCTGATCCGCACGTCGATCGGCTACCCCGACCTCGCGGTCGCCGAACGCATCCTCGCCGGCGCATCCGACCGCAACCCGTCCGCAAGCCTTCCCGCGATCATCACCACGGGCGCCGTCGCCGACATGGCCGACCTCGCCGCCACGGTGCACGTCGAAGGCGCGGTGCTGCGCTACACCGCCCAGCTCTCCGAGGCGACCCGGACGGATGCCGCGACCCAGCTGGGCGTGTCGGTGCGCGGCTCGCTCGCCATGATCCGCATCGCCAAGGTCTGGGCGGCCGCGCAGGGACGCCACTTCGTCACTCCCGACGACATCAAGGCCCTGGCGGCGCCGGTGTGGACGCACCGTCTGGTGCTCGACCCCGAGGCCGAGTTCGCCGGAACGACGGCCGAGACGGTCATCTCCCGTGTGCTCGAAGACGTCGCCGCGCCGCAGGCGAGGTCCGCGGCCTGATGACGACGGAGGCACTCGCGCCGGCGATCCCCGCACGGGACCGCCGGGATCGGTGGAGCGCACTCGGCGCGCGCGTCGCGCGCCGGCTGCGCAGCGCGGCCGCCGTGGTGCGCCCCGCCGCCTGGGTGCTCATCGCCGCGACCGTCGTGCTGGCCGCCGCCGGGGCATCCCTGGGCTGGTGGGAGCTCGCGGTCGCGGCCGTCGTGCTGACGGCGCTGCTCGCGCTGTGCTCGCTGTTCATGGTCGGGCGTACGGCGTACGACGTGACCCTGGACCTCACCCGCACCCGTGTGGTCGTCGGCGAGCGGGCCGTGGGCGCGCTCACGCTGACGAACTCCGGCACACGGGCGATCCTCCCCTCGCGCGTCGTGCTGCCCGTCGGCGCCGGTCGCGGCGAGTTCGAGGTGAATCGCCTCCCGGCGGGGGCGTCGGCCGAGGAGCTGTTCGCGATTCCGACGACGCGGCGTGCCGTCGTGAAGGTCGGTCCCGTCAGCGTGGTCCGCGGCGACCCTCTGGGCCTGTTCGAGCGGGTGCATCGCAGGGACGAGCCGGTCGACCTGTTCGTGCACCCGCGCACCGTCACGTTCGACGGACAGTCGCTCGGGTTCATGCGCGACCTCGACGGCCTCCCGGCCGCCGACCTGTCGCGCGACGACGTCTCGTTCCATGCTCTGCGCGAATACCAGCCGGGCGACGATCTGCGCCACGTGCACTGGAAGTCCACCGCCCGTACCGGCACCGTCATGGTGCGTCAGTACGAGGAGACGCGGCGCTCGCACTTCGTGATCGGCCTGTCGACCCTCGCCGGCGACTACCGGAACGAGCAGGAGTTCGAGCTCGCCATCTCGGCGGCGGGATCGCTCGGCCTGCGTGCACTGCGCGACTCGCAGCGCGTCGAGCTGCGCGTGCAGGAGCGCTCGCTCCCGTCGGCGACGGGCAAGCGACTGCTCGACTCGCTGTCCGGCGTCGTCCACTCGCGCGCGCGGGCGGGCGGGATCGTCGATCTCGCGGGCGTCGTCTCGGCCACGGTGCCGCTCGCCAGCGTCGTGGTGCTGGTGTGCGGCAGCACCGTCGATGCCAATACTCTGCGCACCGCCTGCGCGCGGCTGCCGTTCGGTGCCCGGGCCCTCGCGATCGTGGCCGAGGCGGGCGCCTCGCCAGGACTGCGGCGCATCGGCGACGCCAACGTCGTGAGCGTCGGCTCGCTCGACCAGCTGCCGGCCGCGCTGCTGAAGGTGCTCTCGTGACCGCGGGCACGACCCTGTCGCTGCGACGCTGGATCCTCGACCTGAGCGCCGTCGCGGCGCTTCTCGCCGTTCCCATCGCGGGCTTCTGGCCGACGTTCGGCGGGCCCTCCTATCTGCCGGCCGCGGTCGGCGGCGCACTGCTGGGCATGGGGCTCGCAGCGCTGTGCACCTGGCTTCGCTGGGGGATCCTGCCGCTGGCGGGGCTCACGGTGCTCGCGTACTTCCTCTTCGGCGGTGCGCTCGCGCTGCCGCACACCACGGTGCTCGGGTTCATCCCGACCCTCGACACGCTGCGCCTTCTCGCCCTGGGCGTCGTCACGTCCTGGAAGCAGCTGCTGACCACGGTGGCGCCGGTCGCGGCATCCGATGGTCATCTCATCGTTCCCTTCCTGCTTGCGCTTCTCGCCGGCGTGCTGACCGCGTCGCTGGCGCTGAGGCTGCGCACTCCGGCCTGGGCGCTGCTGCCCGCCACCGCCTTCCTCGGCGTGGAGATCGCCCTGGGCACCGCGGAGCCGTTCGTGCCCGTCGTGCAGGGCATCGTCTTCGCCCTGGTCGCCGCGCTCTGGCTGGCGGTGCGCCAGAGCTGGGAGCACGGCACCGGGGCGGTGCCGCTCGGCGACGACGCGACGCCCGTCCGCGGCGTGGCCGTCAGGCGCCTGATCCTCGGCGGAGCCGTGGTCGTCATCGCGACGCTGATCGGTGTGGGGACGAGCGCACTCGCCGCCCCCCAGAATCCCCGGTACGTGCTGCGCGACGTCGTCATCCCGCCGTTCGACATCCGCGAGTACCCCAGCCCGCTGCAGTCGTTCCGCGCGCTGGTGCGCGACTTCCCCGACGAGCCGCTGTTCACCGTCTCCGGCATGCCGAAAGAGGCCCGCGTACGGCTGGCGACGATGGATGCCTACGACGGCACCGTCTACAACGTCTCCGACGACGGGGCCGGCACCTCGAGCGCGTTCGGCCCGGTGCGGGGCAACATGTCGGCCGAAGCCGAGGGCACGGCAGCGACGATGCACGTCGAGATCGGCGCACTGGACGGCGTGTGGATGCCGGGGGTCGGCGCCGTCCGCAGCGTCGCGTTCGGCGGCGAGGACGGCGAAGACCTGCGTCGGTCGGCGTACTACAACGAGGGCACGCAGACGGCCGTCGTCACCGAGCGGCTCGGGGAGGGCGACGAGTACACGCTCGAGGCGCTCGTTCCCTCGACCCCCAGCGACGACGCGCTCGAGGACGACGACTTCGCCCCGCTGTCCCTCCCCGACCAGGAGGGCGTCCCCGAGGAGTTCGCCGAGATCGCCGCGAAGGCCGCGGCCGAGGCGACGACTCCGGTCGAGCAGGTGCGCGCACTGCAGACGATGCTCGCCGAGGGCGGCTACTTCAGCCATGGACTCGAGGGAGAGGTCCTCTCGCGCGCCGGCCACGGAGCCGAGCGCATCTCCACGCTGCTGGGGTCGGACCAGATGGTCGGCGACGACGAGCAGTACGCGACCGCGATGGCGCTGCTCGCCCGCGAGATCGGCATTCCGGCACGTGTCGTCATGGGCTTCTACCCCGAAGAGGATGCCGCGGGCGACGCTGTCTTCACGGCGACCGGCGACACCCTCCATGCCTGGGTCGAGGTGGCTTTCGCCGAGCACGGCTGGGTCACGTTCGACCCGACGCCGCCGGACGACCAGATCCCGAACGACCAGACCACCAAGCCCAAGGCCGACCCGAAGCCGCAGGTGCTGCAGCCGCCCCCACCGCCGCAGGAGCCCGTCGACGTTCCGCCGACGGTTCCCGATGACCGCGAGGCCGAGGATGAGAGCGGATTCGACGCCGCGCTCATCGCGCTCCTCGTCGCGATCGGGATCATCGCCTTCAGCGTGCTCGGCGTGCTCGCCGCGCCGTTCGTCCTCGTCGGCGTGCTCAAGGCGGCTCGCCGCCGACGGCGTCGCGAGGCCGAGTTCGCGGCCGACCGCATCAGCGGCGGCTGGGAAGAGCTCGTGGACCGCGCCGCCGACTACGGCACCTCGGTGCGCGCCGGCGGAACGCGCAGGGAGGATGCGGGCGTGGTGAGCGCCGCCTTCGCGGAGCCGCGAGTGACCACCCTCGCCGCCCGCGCCGACGTCGAGGTGTTCGGGCCGTCCGACCCCAGCCCCGAGGATGTGAACGAGTTCTGGCGCCAGGTCGACGAGATCGTCGGCGGCATGGCCGACGGACGCTCGTTCTGGAGCCGCCTCGCTGCCCGCCTGAACGTGCGCTCGCTCCTGGCCGGCACGCGATTCGAGCTGCCGCCGCGAGCGCCACGTGCCCCGAGGGCGCCCCGCGCAGCGCGTGAGCCGCGCGGTCCCCGACAGCGCGCCGCGAAGAAGAAGTCCAGCCGGGCACCCGAGCCCGATGCCCGCCCGCAGGAGAACGAATGACCAGCCGCCCCCTCTCCGCCGCCGCGACGGCGACGCTCGGCCGGCGCGCCGGTGCCTATGCCGTCGACGCGGCCGTCGCCTGCGCCGTCGGCGTCTTCGCCGCCGCGATCACGCTGGGCATCGCCCTCGTGGTGAGGGGAGCAGCGGACTCCGGGTCCCTCGCGCCGGCGTTCGTCCTCGCCGCCGGTGCGGCCGCGGCCGCGCTCCTCGCGTGGGTGCTGGTGTACGCGGCCATGCAGGGCGGCGCCGGATCGATCGGCCAGCGCGCTCTCGACATTCGGCTGCTGGACGATCATCACCCGTCGGCGATCGGGTTCTGGCGGGCGCTGTGGCGCAATGTCGTGTGGGCAGTGTCGTGCTCGATCGTCGTGGGGTGGTTCACGCCGCTCTTCGACCGAAGCGCGCGCCACCAGGGGTGGCACGACGCTGCGAGCCACGCGATCGTGGTCGACATGCGGGGGACGGATGCCGCGTCCGCACGCCCGCCGGCAGCGCGCGTGCCGGCAGCCGCGGTCGCCGCCGCACCGCCGTCGGCCTGGTTCATCGACCGCCCGGCGCCGCCCGTTCCGCAGCGGGCGCTCACCCCGGCTCTGGCTGCTGCCCCCGCTTCCGCTCCGATCCCCGCTGCGCTGCCCCTGGTCTCGCCGGTCCGCATCGAGGCGCCGGCGCCGGAGTTCGCGCCCCGCGTCGAGCCGTCGTACGCGCCCGCCGCTGCGCGAGCCGCCATACCCCTCGCGGCACCTCCCCGCGACGCGGCGGTGGCGACGGCATCCGCTCCGCCGACGGCGATCATCACGCACGTCCCGATGACGCGTCCGGTCGCCGCCATCAGCGTCCCGGTCGCGGTGCCCGAGAAGGAAGCGCGGTTCGTCGCGGGTGCGCCGGTCATCGCCGTGCTCACGTGGGATGACGGCACCCGCATGGCCGTGTACGGTCGCACCGTGTACGGCCGCAACCCCCTCGTCGAGCCCGGCATCGTGAGCGTCCCCGTGCGCGACGAGACGCTGTCGCTGTCCAAGACCCACTTCGAGGTCGGCGGCGATGCGAGCGGTGCCTGGATCGCCGACAGGTATTCGACCAACGGCACCGTCGTCGTCCGCGAGGGCGGTCGCCATCTGCTCCTTCCCGGACTGCCGACGGCGCTGCGCGACGGCGACCGTCTCGAACTGGGCGACCGCATCGCGATCGTGGGCTCGGCTTCGTGACCGCTCCCATCACGGTCGTGTTCGGCTCGGCGACGGATGCCGGGCTGCGCCGGCGTGTCAACGAGGACTCGTTCATCGCGGTGCCGCCGCTGTTCCTGGTCGCCGACGGCATGGGCGGACACCGTGCGGGCGACGTCGCGAGTGCGACGGCGATCGAGGAGTTCGCCGGGCTCGCCGGTCGCGCGAGCGTCGGCGTGGACGACGTGCGGGCCGCGCTGCGGCGCGCGCGACGGCGCATCGACGCGCTGGCGGCCGGAGAAGGCGCCGGCGCGGGGACGACCATCACCGGCGTCGTGATCGCCGATGTCGACGGCGAGGGCTACTGGCTCGCGGTCAACCTCGGGGACTCCCGCACGTATCGCCTGAGCGAGGGCGAGTTCGAGCAGGTGAGCGTCGACCACTCCGTGGTGCAGGAGCTGATCGACGCCGGCGAGCTCGACCCTGCCGCGGCCGCGAGCGACCGGCGCCGCAACGTCATCACGCGCGCCATCGGGGCCGGCAGCGACGCCGAGGCGGACTACTGGCTGCTGCCCGCCGAAGCGGGCGACCGGATCCTGATCTGCTCGGACGGACTCTCCGGCGAGCTTCACGCCGACGAGATCCATGCGGTGCTCCTCGCCGAGTCCGACCCGCAGGCTGCCGCCACCCGGCTCGTGCATGAAGCCATGCTCCGTGGTGGCCGCGATAACATCACGGCGGTGGTGGTGGATGCCACGGCCGTGCGTTCGCGCGGCGACCGGCCCGGTGACGACACTGCGCCGGCCGCGCCGATCGCAGACGAGTTCGACGGCGACACGCTCCCGCGTGCCGTCGCCACAGGGGGTTTCTGATGTCCGTCCACTACTCGCCCGGAGCGCACCCGGTCGCAGTGACACCGGAGGGCTTCGTGATCCTGGCCGAAGACGCCTCGCCGGCACTCGCGGTGCGCGTCCACGCCCTGATCGCCGCCGGACGCGGGCTGGGAGGCGTGCTCGAGGCGCTCACCGACGCGTACGGGATCTCGCTGTCGGCGGTCCCGTCATTCGCGGTCGCACTGGCCGAGCGAGACTCGGTGCGACTGGCCGTCCGTGGTGGGTTCGCCCTCGACGTCGAGGCCTCCACGTCGGAGCGGGTCTCCGGCGAGGGCGTCACCACCTGGACCGAGCGGGTCATCGCCGCGGCATCCGGAGTGTCTTTCGCGAGCGCGGATGCCGCACCGCCGGAGTTCCCGGTGAGCGACGGCGTCGTGCTGGCGGGCGGGCTGAGCTGGACCCCGGCGAAGGCACCCGGCCCTGCGGCGCCCGCGCAGGCGCCAGCGCCGGAACCCGCTGTGCCGGCCTCGCCGGCCCCGGAACCGCCGGTCGTCGTCGAGCCGCGCCTGGCACCGGTGAGCGCTCCCGCCTCGGCGAGCGCCGAGACCATCTCGGGACTGATCGACTCGGACGCCGTGCTGTCGCTGGGAGAGACCGACACGCTGCTTCCCGCCGATTCCGAGGCGACGATGGTGCCGGGCCCGGACATCGAGCCGGCGCCCGATGCGCACGAGGTGACGGTCATCCGGTCGCGGGAACCCGTGACCGCCGCGATGCAGGGCGACCACGACGGCGAGACGATCTCGCTGGCGGAGGCTCGTGCGCTGCGCGCGGGCCACTCGCAGCCGCCGCTCGGCACCGACGACTCCGCGCCGCCGCCTCTCGCGCCGCCGCGTCCGCCCGCGCCCGGGCGCATCCGGGTCTCGACCGGCCAGGTGCTCACCCTCGACCGCACGGTCGTCATCGGGCGGCGACCCCGATCCACCCGTGTCTCGGGCACGGACCTGCCGCACCTGGTGGCCGTCGACAGCCCGCAGCAGGACATCTCGCGGAGCCATGTCGAACTCCGCGTCGAGGGCGACAGCATCCTGGCCACCGACCTGCACACCACCAACGGAACCACCCTGCTGCGGCCCGGCGTCGACCCCGTGCGCCTGCATCCGGGCGAGTCGACGGTGGTCGTCCCGGGTGACGTCATCGACCTCGGAGACGGAATCACCGCGACCATCGAGGATCTGGCGTGAGCGCCCAGCGCGCGCCGATGGCGCCGCCCGAGCTTCCGGGCTTCACCTATATCGACGTGCTCGGCTCGGGTGGCTTCGCCGACGTCTACCTGTACGAGCAGGCACTGCCCAAGCGCCGCGTCGCCGTCAAGGTGCTGCTCACCGAGCGGATGTCGAGCGGGTCGGTCGCGGAGTTCACCGCTGAGGCGAACGTCATGGCGATGCTCTCGACGCACCCCGCGATCGTGACGATCTACCAGGCCGGTGTCGCCCAGGACGGCCGGCCCTACCTCGTCATGGAGTACTGCCCCAAGCCGAACCTGCAGGTGCGGTACCGGCGCGAGCCGTTCTCGATCGCCGAGTCGCTGCGCGTCGGCGTGCAGGTGGCGGCGGCCGTCGAGACGGCGCACCGTGCCGGCGTGCTCCACCGTGACATCAAGCCGGCGAACATCCTCGTCACCGAGTACAACCGCCCCGCGCTGACCGACTTCGGCATCGCGTCGACCACGGCCGCCGCTGCCGAGTCCGCGGGTCTGTCGATCCCGTGGTCGCCCCCGGAGTCGTTCGCCGACCAGCCGCGCAGCGACCAGCGCTCCGACGTCTACGCCCTCGGGGCGACGGTCTACACGCTCCTCGCGGGCCGCTCGCCGTTCGATCAGCCCGGGCAGCGCAACACCGCGGCGGAGCTGATCCAGCGGATCGAGCGGGCTCCGCTTCCGCCGCTCGGCCGGGCGGACGTCCCGGCGTCGTTGGCGCGTGCGCTCGAACGGGCCATGGCGAAGTCGCCCGCCGACCGCTACGAGTCCGCGATCGCCTTCGCGCGCGCCCTGCAGAAGGTGCAGATCGAGCTCGCGCACTCGGTCACCCCGATCGACATCCTCGACGACGGCATCGCCGACGACGGCGTCGAAGACGAGGACGAGGGCCTCACGAGGGTGCGGGGCGTCGTGAGCATCGACCCGCAGACGACCCCGGCCGCCGGTCCGACCCGACCGTCCGTCGGCACCTTCCCGCCCGGGGGCCGTGAGTCCTTCAGCCCTCCCGCTCTCGACGAGCCCGCGGACGCGCACACCGTGATCCGCCCCGCGGTGACGGTCGCCGCTGCCGGCCCGACGCAGCGCCGTATCCCCGCGGTCGCGGCAGCCGCCGACGACGCGACCCTGATGCGCGCGCCCGCGGCGATCTCGGCCGAGCCTGCCGCCTCGGCGCCCGTGGCTGCCGAGCACCCGACCGGATCGCGCCGAGGCCTGGTGCTCGGGATCGCGGCGGCGGCGCTCGTGGTCATCGTCTCGGTCATCGTGGGAGTGTCGCTGCCGAGCATCCTCGGCGGTGCCGTGCCCACCCCGACACCGGTCACCGAGTCGGACCCGAAGGATCCCGTCTCGGCCGTCGTCCCCGAGCCGGAGGATCTCACGGGGACCCCCGTCGCCGCCGGCGTGCTGTTCAGCTGGAGCAACTCCGACCCGCAGGAGGGCGACCACTTCCTCGTCGGTGTGGTCGCCCGCGGCGGCGAAGAGCCCGACTTCGAGTCGGTCACCGGTCTCGAGACCACCGTGCCGGCGGATCCGTCCGGAACGACGTGCGTCGAGGTCATGCTGGTGCGCGAGAACGGGCAGTCATCCGATCCGGTGAGCGGGTGCACCCCGTGACGGGCGCCGCCACCGACGAGCTCACGATCGAGTTCGCCGGCGAGACCTTCACCGTCGAGCCCGGCACGGTCTTCACGGTGGGCCGCGACGGCGACCTGGCCCTGGACGACAACCTCTTCCTGCATCGCCAGTTCCTCACGATCGAGAACATCGAGGGGCTGTGGCTGCTCTCCAACGTGGGCACGCGTCTCGCGGCGACCGTCACCGACACGGGTGGCCGCGTGCAGGCGTGGCTCGCTCCCGGCGCGCGGCTGCCGCTCGTCTTCGCTGCCACGGCGGTCATCTTCAGTGCCGGGGCGACCACGTACGAGCTCACCATCACCGTCGCCGAGCCGGCGTTCCGCGAGACGCAGACCCTCGGCGACGACGGGGACGGGCAGAGCACGATCGGCGACGTTCCGCTCACCCATAGCCAGCGCGTCATGATCCTGGCCCTCGCCGAGCCGCTGCTCAAGCGGGACGGCAGCGGGATGAGCGAGCTGCCGACCTCCGCCCAGGCCGCCGAGCGCCTGGGGTGGACGCTCACCCGCTTCAACCGCAAGCTCGACAACGTGTGCGACAAGCTGGACCGCATCGGCGTGCCGGGCATGCGCGGCGGCGTCGCCTCCTACGCCACGAATCGCCGGGTGCGCCTCGTCGAGCACGCGATCGCCGCACGGCTGGTCACGCGCGAGGACCTGCCGCTGCTCGACCTCGAGCGCGAGGGCGCCGGCGAGGACTGAGCCCGGCTGCGTTTCAGCGGCCGGTGTCGGCGGTGTCGGCGAGGTGGCGTCCGGTCTGGCTGATCACCTTGACCACGACGCCGCGGCGACGCAGCTCCGCGAGGGTCCGCGTCTCCTCCTCCGTGTTCCGACCGAGCGCGTGCACCGTGGAGACGACCAGCACGTCCCCGTGGGTCAGGGTGCCGAACAGGCGCACCAGACGCTCTTCCCACGACTCCAGCGTCTCGGGCGCGGGGTGGCGGAAGCCGGCGATCGGTACGCCGAAGCGAGTGAGCTCGTCGCGCTGCTCGACGACCGAGGGCATGTCGTCCCGCGAGATGACGAGGCCGACGAGGCGCGAGCCGGCGGGACGGGCCTGCCACCAGTCCCGGTCGCGCTGCAGCTCGGTGAAGCACTTGGGGCACTCCGCCGCGGGGTGCGCCAGTGGAACGGGACTGGTCGGATCGGATGCCGCATCCGTCGCGCTCGCTGCCGGGCCTGCACCATTCATGTCTCGCTCCTTCGCCGCCACCATTCTCTCTGAAACCGCCGGCGCGCGCGTCACCGCCCGCGACGGTCACCTCGCGCCGTTCATGTGCAGAGCCTTCTGCGGTGTCAAGATCTTCGCCGCGGCGGGGCGCCGGGGGTACCGTGAGCGCATGACGTTCAACGACAACGCGCGGGTCGGCGGAAGCACGGCGCGCCGACGTGGCGGCGGCGCGGCGATCGCCGGCGGCGGCATCGCGGGCATCGGCGCGATCGCGGTGCTGCTGTTCCAGCTCTTCACGGGCACCGACCTGTCCGGCCTGCTCGGAGGCGGCGGCGGCCAGGTGGGCACCGGCGAAGAGACGCAGATAGAGCAGTGCCAGACCGGCGAGGACGCCAACGAGCGCGACGACTGCCGCCTGGCGGCGGGGCAGCTCGCCCTGGACCAGTACTGGCAGACCGAGCTGCAGGGCTACCGTGCGCCGCAGCTCATCATCGTGGACGTCTCCACCGGCACCGCCTGCGGTACCGCCTCGAACCAGACCGGTCCCTTCTACTGCCCGCCGGAGGAGGCGGTCTACGTCGACCCGACCTTCTTCTCACTGCTCCGGCAGCAGTTCGACGCGACGGCCGGCCCGCTCGCCCAGCTGTACGTGCTGGCGCACGAGTACGGCCACCACGTGCAGAACATCGCCGGGATCATGGAGCAGCACCCCAACAACGGCACCGGGCCGGACAGCAACGGCGTGCGGATGGAGCTGCAGGCCGACTGCTTCGCCGGAGCATGGGTGGGAGACATGACGAGGCTGAAGGACGAGAACGGCGTGCCCTTCTTCGAGGAGCCGACGCCGCAGGAGATCGCGGACGCCATCAACGCCGCTCAGACGGTCGGTGACGATCACATCCAGCAGGAGTCCGGCGGCGCCGTGAACCCGGAGAGCTGGACGCACGGCTCGAGCGAGCAGCGTCAGCGATGGTTCGAGATCGGCATGCGGGGCGAGCCGGCGGATTGCGAGACGTTCGGCATCCCGGGGAACAGCCTGTGAACGAACACCTCGACGGCATCCTGTATCCGCCCGTCGAGCCGTACGAGACCGGCATGCTCATCGTCGGCGACGGCCATCGCGTGTACTGGGAGCAGAGCGGCAATCCCGCGGGCAAGCCGGTCGTCTTCCTCCACGGCGGACCCGGCGCCGGCACCGCACCGTGGCAGCGCCGGTTCTTCGACCCCGAGCGCTACCGCATCGTGCTGTTCGATCAGCGGGGCTGCGGCCGGTCCACGCCGCACGCGAGCGATCCGGGCGCTGACCTGCGTCACAACACCACGTGGCACATCGTGGCCGACATCGAGCTGCTGCGCCGGAACCTCGGCATCGCCACGTGGCAGGTGTTCGGGGGCTCATGGGGCAGTGCTCTGGCCCTCGCGTACGCCCAGACGCACCCGGAGTCCGTGTCGGAACTGGTGCTGCGCGGCATCTTCACCCTGCGCCGGCACGAGCTGGAGTGGTTCTACGAGGGCGGCGCTGCCGCCCTCTTCCCGGATCTGTGGGAGGACTTCATCGCCCCGATTCCGGTGCTGGAGCGCTCGCGCATGATCGAGGCGTACCACCGGCGGCTGACCGATCCCGACCCCGCTGTGCATCTTCCGGCGGGCGTTGCCTGGTCGCGCTGGGAGGCCTCCACCTTGACGCTCCTGCCCGACCCGTCGCTCGTGGACGCGATGACCGAGCCCGCAGCCGCGACGGCCTTCGCCCGCATCGAGAACCACTACTTCATGCACGGCGGGTGGTTCGCCGAGGGGCAGCTCATCGCCGGCGTGGCCGCGGTGCGCGGCATCCCCGCGGTGATCGTGCAGGGGCGCTACGACGTCTGCACGCCGCCCATGACGGCCTGGGATCTGCATCGTGCGTGGCCGGAGGCCGAGCTCGTGATGATTCCGGATGCCTCGCACAGCGCGTCCGAGCCGGGCATCGCCGCCGCGCTCCGGCAGGCCACCGACAGGTTCGCCGGCACGAGCGATGAGACTCCCGACGCGGAGGCCCATCAGGAAGCGAACAGCCCGTCCTGATAGGGTGGGGTCACTTGCAGCGCGATCACCGCGCTTCTTGCGTCGTAGAACGCTCCCTCGCCGCCGTCTCCGGGCAACACCCGTCAGATGCCGTCGGCTGAAATCTTTCGTACGGCGACCCGTGGGCGAAATACGCCACCGGCCACCGACCAGGGTGCGTATCCGCGCCCGGAGAAACCTCTCAATGACTGACGTCACTTTCAGCACGCTCGGCGTGCCCCAGCCCCTCGTCGCCGTTCTCGCGAGCCAGGGCAAGAACACCGCATTCCCGATCCAGGTCGACACCCTGCCCGACACGCTCGCCGGCCGCGACGTGCTCGGCCGCGGCAAGACGGGCTCGGGCAAGACCCTCGCCTTCTCGATCCCGATGGTCGCCCGCCTGGGCGGCAAGCTGGCCGGCGGCTCGCGCCGCAAGGGCCGCCCGCTCGGCCTCGTCCTCGCCCCGACGCGTGAGCTCGCCACGCAGATCGACGCCGTCCTGGCACCGCTCGCCAAGGCCTACGGCCTGACCACGACCACCATCTTCGGCGGCGTGAACCAGAGCCGCCAGGTGCAGGCGCTCAACGCCGGCGTCGACATCATCGTCGCCTGCCCGGGCCGCCTCGAAGATCTCATGAAGCAGGGCTACGCCCACCTCGACGCCGTCGAGATCACCGTCATCGACGAGGCCGACCACATGGCCGACCTCGGCTTCCTGCCGGTCGTGACGCGCATCCTGAGCGCCACGCCGACCAGCGGCCAGCGCCTGCTGTTCAGCGCGACGCTCGACAACGGCGTGGACAAGCTCGTGAACCGCTTCCTGCAGAACGAGATCCTGCACTCCGTCGACGAAGCGAACTCGCCCGTCGCCGCGATGACGCACCACGTGTTCACGATGACCGACACCGACTCGAAGAAGGACGTCGTCACGGCGCTCGCCTCGGGCAAGGGTCGCCGCATCCTGTTCATGCGCACCAAGCACCACGCCAAGAAGCTCGCGCGTCAGCTCACCGCCGACGGCATCCCCGCCGTCGACCTGCACGGCAACCTGTCCCAGCCGCAGCGCGACCGCAACCTTGCGGCGTTCGCGGCCGGCACCGCCCGCGTGCTCGTGGCCACCGACGTCGCCGCCCGCGGCGTGCACGTCGACGACGTCGAGCTCGTCATCCACGTCGACCCGCCCACCGAGCACAAGGCCTACCTGCACCGTTCGGGCCGTACCGCCCGCGCCGGCGCCGAGGGCGCTGTCGTGACCCTCGTGCTGCCGGGCCAGGACAAGGACGTCGCGCAGCTGCTGCGCAAGGCGGCCATCTCGGTCATGCCCGTCCGCGTGACGAAGACCTCGCCCGAGGTCGTCGCGCTCGTCGGCGAGGTCGCCCCGTACGTCAAGCCCGAGCCGGTGCAGGCACCGACCCGCGGCGGCGGCTCCAGCCAGGGCGCCAACGCGCAGCGCAAGCGCGCTCAGCGCGAGGGCGGCAACGGCGGCGGCCGCGGCGGTCAGCGTCGCGGATCGGATGCTGCGGCCTCGGGTCGCTCGCAGGGCGCCGGTCGCGGTCAGTCCGCTGCCCGGTCGCAGAGCTCGGACCGCGCGCAGGGCGGGCACGCCCGCTCCGACCAGAGCGCCGGTCACACCCGTTCCGCGCAGCCCGCTCAGGCCGGCAACCCCCGCACGCCGAACCGCCGCGCTTCGAGCGCCGGAGCCGGCGCCGGCGGCGGCAAGCTCATGGTGGGCTCGGTCGTCCGGCAGAACGGCGGCAACCGCCGCACGGGTCGCTGACCCGCAGCACTTCTTCGAAGGGCAGGCTCGCGCGCACTCGCGTGGGACCTGCCCTTCGGCGTTCCCTGGATCGCTCGCCAGGCACCGGCATCCGTCAAATCCGTATGTGAGCTCGCGCTCACACGGCCTTTCGGTCATGTCACGCGTGGACGCCGGTTGCGAGAACGGGTGATCTGACGAGAACAGGACTTCCAGCGCGAGTTCCCCCTGTCGTGACCAGATCACCTGACTGCGTGGATGCTGCGGCCATCCTCGTACAGTCGCCACTTCTCCTCACCACCGCCCAGCGGCGGCGACAGCGACGGGCAACCCGGCGCAGGCCACGGTTCGGTCACACCGTCTTCTGGCCCTGAGGGCATGTGAACATGAACTCACATACGGTTTTGAGAAGGTGGCGGCCGGCGGCGACAGGCCGCCTGTGCCCATGAGCGAACGCCCGAGGTCAGCCGCGGCGCAGGAGATCGGCGGCGACCTCGCCGATGACGATCGCGGGCGCATTGGTGTGGCCGCGGATGACCGTCGGCATGACGGATGCATCGGCGACGCGCAGTCCGTCGACTCCGCGCACCCGCAGCTCGGGGTCGACGACGGACGCGGCATCCGTCCCCATCCGCGCCGTGCCGACGGGGTGGTAGAGCGTGTGCGAGAAGCGGCGCAGGGAGAGCTCGGCGCGCTCGTCCGGGGTCAGGCGCTCGCCGCCCTTCGGCTGGATCCAGCCTCCGGTCGTCAGCGCCCTGAGCGCCTCGGTGCCGATCAGGCGCTCGCACTCGGCGAGTCCGGCGCGCAGCGTCGCCTCGTCGATGCCTTCGGGGTCGGTGAGGTATCCGGGGTCGATGACGGCCTTCGCCGTCGGATCGGCCGACGCCAGCCGGATCGTCCCGCGGCTGCGCGGCCGCAGCAGGATCGCGCCCACCGTGATCCCCTCGGCGGGCGTGGGAACCAGTCCCTCGCCGACGTAGGGGACCGGGGCGAAGAGGATCTCGATGTCGGGCAGGCCGCCGGCCATCCCGGCACGGTCGGCGACCTCGGTGCGCACGAACCCGCACGCCTCCCCGACGTTCGAGGTCAGCATCCCGCGCCGCGAAGACACGTATCGGCCGAGCTGCGCGTAGCTCTCGGCGCCGAAGAGCGTCCCGCCGCGCGCCTCCGGCGCGAGCCCGGCGACCAGATGGTCCTGCAGGTTCTCGCCGACTCCCGGAGCGTCGACCAGGACCGGGATGCCGTGATCGACGAGGTGCTCGGCAGGTCCGATCCCGCTGAGCATGAGCAGCTGCGGCGTGTTGATCGCCCCGCCCGCGAGGATCACCTCGTGCCGCGCGAGCGCATGGCGGGTGACGCCGCCCAGATCGACGTACACGCCGGTGGCGCGCGGAACCTCGCCGCCGGCGAACGTGACCCGGCGCACGAGCGCACCGGTGATCACGCGCAGGTTGCGCCGCCGCCGCGCCGGCCGCAGGTAGGCGTCCGCGGTCGACGCCCGTGCACCGCGGCGCTGCGACACCATCGTCTGGCTGAAACCCTGACCCTCGGCGAGGTTCGCCGCGGTGACCGGATGCCCGAGCTCGCGTGCCGCCTCGAGGAACGCGGCGGTGTGCGGCCGCGGATCGCGCTGACGCTCGACAGACTGGGGTCCGTTCGATCCGTGCGTCGGGTCCACGGAATCCTGCGTCCGCTCGACCCGGCGGAAGTAGGGCAGCAGAGAGTTCCACGACCAGGCCGGGCCCGCGGCATCCGCCCACTCGTCGTAGTCCGCGGCGAAGCCCCGCACCCACATCATCGCGTTCAGCGACGACGAGCCGCCGAGGGTCTTGCCGCGCGGCCAGTAGACGGTGCGGCCCTCGAGCTGCTCCTGCGGGACGGTGTCGTAGTTCCAGTCGTACCGGCCCCGGAAGAGCTTCGAGAACGCGGCCGGCACGTGCAGCTCGAGGGCGGTGTCGGGCGGGCCGGCCTCGAACAGCAGCACCGAGACGGCCGGGTCCTCGCTCAGGCGTGCGGCCAGGGCGGCGCCCGCCGAACCGGCGCCGACGACGATGTAGTCCGCGGTCAGCGGGTGGGTGGCGGCGCGTCGCGCCCTCATGCCTTGAAGGCCAGGGCGAGCGTGCGCGCGAGCCGCGCGAAGTTCCCGTCGATGCGGAACCGCGTGAACCCCTCGCTCACCGCCGCGCCGGTGCGCGAGCTGACGAACCACGGGGGCTTGGGCAGCACCGAGAACGCGCGACCCTTCGATGCGCCCAGCGCCCGCGGGTCCAGCGCGCGCGGGAACGGCCGGAACGGCCCGCGCGTGACCGAGCGCTCGACCCGATCCAGCAGCAGGCCGTTGTGCACGACGCCGATCCCGCTCTCGACGTTCTGCAGCGTCGCGCCCGGGAAACCGCCCCACGGCAGCGTCGGCGTCAGGAAGCCGAACGCCGTCCACGAGTTGATCGACACGGTGCCGTAGCGCAGCTCGGCCATCGCGCGCTCGAACCCGTCGCCGAGCGCGGCCTGGGTGATCGGGTCGATCAGCACGTTCGCGCCGAGCGTGCCGGTCAACGCCTCGTTGGCGTGGCCGACGGCGCGGTCGAGGAACTCCTGCCCGTTGCCGCGCAGCTCCACGACCCCGAGCACCGGAGCGAAGTACTCCGTGGTCTCGAGGGCGGCGGCGTCGCCACCCGCGCCGATCTCGACGAGTGCGCGGGTGCCGTCGGCGCACCAGGTGGCGTCGGGATAATCGGATGCCGCGGCCGCCAGCTTCTCGTCGGCCCGGGGGTACCAGACCGGTCGCGCCGGGGCGGCGTCGAGCGCGGTGCGCAGCTCGCCCAGGAAGGCCTCGCGCTGAGGCCAGTCCGCGCTCAGCAGCACGACCTGGCCGGCGATGCAGTTGTGGCCCGAGTTGTACAGGCGCATGGTCGCGACGTGCTCGGCCTGGAACTTCAGGTCGGCCTCGCTCCACTGACCCGGAACGACGATGATCGGCGAGACGCCGCCGAGCTCCGCGGTGATCGGCTTCTTGAGCCGCGGACGGTTCTCGCGCTTGCGCCGCGCCGTGGTCGCCGCTGCGGCTCCGTGTGATGGACCCCAGACGATCGCATCGAACGTCGTGGCGGCTCCGGTGATGTGCACGTGGGAGATGCCGGGGTGCTCGGCGAGGTACGCGCCGACGTCCCCGCCACCGCGGACGATGCGCAGCAGCCCGGGCTCGATGAGCGGTGCGAGGGCCCGCTCGTACACCGGCACCAGGGAGTCCTGCGTGGGGTTCACCTTGAGGATCGCGACGCGGTTGTGCGCCAGCAGCTCGTACATGACATCGAGCACGGGGATCGAGGTGACGTTGCCGGCGCCGAGCACCAGCCCGACACCGCCGGGCTCGGTCGGCGCGAGCTGGGCCAGGCCCGCCTCGCGCCGCGCCTCGGCGTCGGTCACGCCCGGCTCGAACCACACCTCGCCGGTGTACCCCGAGAGCAGCATCCCGTCGACGGCGTTCAGCGGGAAGACGTGCGCGCGGACCCGGCCGCCGGGGGCGGCATCCGTCTTCACTCCCTCGAGCGGACTCGCACCTCTCGCCAGCGCGGCGAGCGTCGAGCGGTAGGCGTCGACGGCGACGAGGGTCGCGTACGGTCCCGAGAGCCACTCCTCACCCCGCAGCGGATGCCCGGGCTCGAGGCCCTTGGACGTGGCGGCGAGGTCCGCCCATTCCTCGGCGACGGCGGCGACGGCCGTCCGGACGCGCTCGAGCAGGCGTGCGCGCTGGCCGAGCGTCAGGTGCGACCAGGTGCGGGACCCGACCTCGAGCTGGGCGATCGCGGCGTCGAGTGCGGCGCGATCCGCTGCGGGCAGGGTGGGCGCCGTGGTGCGGGCGGGGGCGGCGGATGCCGGGGCGGCCTGGGGCACGGGCGCTCTCCTTCGGGCGGGGTGTCTCAGTCTATGTCGGCGCTGCGACTCGATCTCAGGTCGTGTGCGACTGGATGTCGCGCCGGCGCAGCGGGTACCGGGCGAGGGTGACCAGGCTCAGCGCGATGAGCACGGCGGGCGCCACGCTGAAGCTCACGACGATCCCGGTGATCGCGGCATCGGGCTGCTCGACCGTCTGCCCGGCTGTGGACGAGACGTACCCGGTGACGGTGAGGATGATCGAGAGCACCGTGGCGCCGAGCGCGAAGCCGACGGTCTCGCCCGCAGTCCACACGCCGCTGAACGAGCCGGCGCGCCCGGGCCCCGAGGTGCGCTCGTCGTGCGAGATCACATCGGGAAGCATGGCCATCGGCAGCGACTGCATGCCGGCGTAGGCGATTCCGGCGATCCCGACGGGGAGGTAGATCCACGAGCCCGGTGCCCACAGCGTCCCGACGATCGACAGCGCCGCGACGGCGAAGATCGTGCTCGCCAGGGCGAACGAGCGCTCCTTGCCGATGCGACGCGCGAGCGCGCCCCACGCGGGCGCGGCGAAGAGCGCCGGTGCGATCAGCGCGACGAACAGGAGCTCGACGGCGGCCTCGGACTGCAGCACCCACGTCGCGACGTACTGCGCACCCGCGAGCATGAGCCCGGTCGCGAGGGACTGCAGCACGAAGGTCGCGAGCAGCACGCGGAACGGCCGGCTGCGCCGGAGGGCCCGGATGCCGTCGGCGAAGTGCTCGCGGATGCTCGAACGCGCCGCAGGGGCCGTGGCGACCGACGAGGCTCTCGCGACGGCGCGCCGGGCCACCGTCGTGGCGATGAGCATGCCGAGGCCGATCACGAGACCGGCGACGATGCCCATGACCAGGTAGCCCGTCGAGGGATCATCGGCCACGCGACGCAGCGCCGGGCCACCGGCTCCGAACAGCAGGATCGCGAGGGTGAGCACGACGACGCGCCAGGTCAGCAGGCGCGTGCGCTCGTCGTAGTCGCCGGTCAGCTCGGCGGGCAGCGCGATGTAGGGCACCTGGAAGAGGCTGAAGGCGGTCGCCGTGAGTGTGAAGGCGAGGAGCACCCAGATCGCCGCGACCAGCGGGCCGAGCGACGGCGGCACTGCGAACGTCAGCGCGAACAGCACCGGGATGCTCAGAGCCCCGACGAGCATGAGTCGTCGCCGCGTGCCGTGACGGGCCAGGTCGCGGTCGGTGAGGGCGCCGATCACGGGATCGACGAGCACGTCCCACACCTTGGCGAGGGTGATGACGACACCGGCCGCGAGCGCGGCGACGCCGAGCGAATCGGTGAGGTAGTACGTCAGCACGAGGCCCGGCAGCGTGGCGAAGCCGCCGGTGCCGATCGAGCCGACGGCATAGCGGGCGATCGTGCCGCGGCTCAGGCGGTCGGCGGACATACCGGGGGAGACGGGCGTGCCGGCGGCCGGGGCCGCGCCGGCATCGGGAGCGTCGGTGCTCATCGCGCCAGTGTAGGTCAGCCGAGTTCGCGCGCGACGGCGCGCAGTCCGGCAAGGGTCTCGGCGAAGCTCGTCGACAGCGGCGACAGTCCGATCCGCAGACCAGCGGGGTCGCGGTAGTCGGGAATGACGTCGTCGGTCCACAGCCGCGCGGTCACCGCTCGCATCGCGGGGTGCGAGAGCGTGACGTGCCCGCCCCGGCAGACGGGGTCGCGCGGCGAGGCCAGCGTCACCCCGAGCGGAGACAGCAGCGCGTCCGCCGTGCGGATCGCGAACTCGGTGAGCGCGACCGACTTGGCACGGATCGCCTCGATGCCCGCTTCTTCGATGAGGGACAGCGTGTCCTGCATCGCGAGCATGCCGACGATCGGCGGTGTGCCCGACAGGAAGCGGCGCATGCCCGAGGCCGGCCGGTACTCCGGGCCCATGGCGAAGACGTCGGCCGCCCCCATCCATCCCTGGATCGGCTGGGCCAGCGTGTCCTGGTGGCGGAGGGCGACGTAGGCGAACGCAGGGGATCCCGGTCCCCCGTTGAGGTACTTGTACGTGCAGCCCACGGCGAGGTCGAAGCCCCACTCGTCAGCGAGCACCGGCACCGAGCCGGCGGAGTGGCACAGGTCCCACACGACGAGCGCGCCGGCATCGTGCGCGATCGCGGTGAAGGCCGCGGCATCCGCCAGATAGCCGGAGCGGTACGCGACGTGGCTCAGCAGCACGACCGCGGTCGAGGGCCCCACGGCCGCGCGCAGCGCGTCCGCCGTCACGCCCGACGAGGTGTCCACGTCGATCCAGCGCACGCTGCCGCCGCGCTCCCGGGCGATGCCGTCGACGAGGTACCGGTCCGTCGGGAAGTTGTCGCGGTCGACCACGATCTCCACCCGCGCCGGGTCGGCGGCGTGCTGCGCGTCGAACGCTGCGCGCACGAGCTTGTACAGCAGCACGGTCGTCGAGTCGCCGACCACCGTCTGGCCCGCGGCCGCGCCGATCGCCGCGCGGCCGATGGTGTCGCCGATCGTCGAACGGCAGCTGCATCCACGACTCGTCCCACCCGCGGATGAGGCGGCCGCCCCACTCGTCCCGCGCGAACGCCGCGAGCCGGTCGATGCTCGCCCGCGGCGGGCGTCCGAGCGAGTTGCCGTCGAAGTACACCAGCGATGTCTCGGCTCCGACGAACGCGTCACGATAGTCGCGCAGCGGGTCGGCTTCGTCGAGAGCGGATGCCGCGGCCTCGAGATCGTCGAGGATGCGTTCTGCGCCCGGGTCAGGGTTCGTCATGCACGAGCTCCTCGGTGGGAACGACGGTGGCGCCGCCGAGCCAGTGAGCGACGGCGTCGAGCGCGGCGGGCGCGGGGCCCGGGATGAAGGTCGAGACGCCGGTGATCGGCTGACCGGGCCACGGATCGCACAGGGCCTCGATCAGGGCGCGGCCGCGCACGCCGGCGCGATCGAGTTCGACGAGCTCGCCCGTCCAGGACTCCGACGCCGCGATCGCCGTTGCCGAGGTCGGTGCCGTAGAGCACGGTGCCGCCCGCCGCGAGGAAGGCCGCGACGTTCGCGCGCGCGATCTCCGCAGCGCCGGCATCGCCCCGGTGGATGTCGAGGGTCGCGATCCACCGCTGGCCCGCGGCGGCCGCGTCGGCGACGAGGCCGGCATCGAGCACCTCGGTGAAGGGCGCGTGGGCGAGGACGTCCACGCCGGCCTCGAGCGCGAGCCGCGGCATCCCCTCGCCTTCGACGTGCGCCACGACGGGGAGTCCGTGCCGGTGCGCCGCCCGGACGATGGCGTGGAGGGTCGCGCCGTCGAACACCGGTCCGGCGATCGAGTTGAGGGCGACTTTGATGACGGATGCCCCGAACGATGCCTGCTCGTCCACCGCGGTTCCCGCGCCGCCGGCGACGCCCGGGTGACCGGACGGGTCCGCGACGGTGCGCACGATCGCGCCGGGAGCCCAGCTGCGGCCGGACGGATAGCCTCCCGGGGGCGTGAGGAACGCCCCGGCGTAGGCGACTCGGGGCATCGCCGCGGGCGATCGGCGTGCGAGGCCGGCCGGGTCGCCGCCGAGGTCGAGGACACCGGCGATGCCTCCGGGCGGCAGGGCGTGCTCGTCGATGAGGTGCAGGTGCACGTGGTGGTCGACGAAGGGCGGCAGCGCGACACCGTGTTCGCCGGTGAGGGCGCGGCGGCACAGCGCGGCCTCGTCGCCGAGCAGCTCGCGCAGCGCGAAGGGGTCGGCGCTGTTCATCCCAGCTCCGTCCTCATGGCGAACAGCTCGGGGAAGAACGTCAGCGACAGTGCGCGCTGCAGGAAGGAGGCGCCGCTGGACCCGCCCGTGCCGGACTTGTGGCCGATGATGCGCTCGACGGTCTTGAGGTGCCGGAAGCGCCAGAGCTGGAAGTTGTCCTCGAGGTCCACGAGCTCCTCGCACGTCTCGTACGCCGCCCAATGCGCCTGAGGGTCGGCGTAGATCCCGGCGAAGATGGGCACGAGCTCGGGTGTGAAGGTCCACGCCTGCGTGACGTCCCGCTCGAGCACCGCTGCCGGGATCGGGTAGCCGGAGCGGGCCAGCATCCGGAGGAATTCGTCGTACAGGCTCGGTGCGCGCAGTGCACCCTCGATCAGTTCCGACGCCTGCGGGTCTGCCGCGAACACCTGCAGCATGGCGGCGTTCTTGTTGCCGAGGGTGAACTCCACCGCTCGGTACTGCGCCGACTGGAAGCCGCTGGCATTGCCGAGCACGCCGCGGAACTGCGCGTACTCCGCCGGAGTGAGCGTGGCGAGGACCGACCACTGCTCGGTCAGCGTCTTCTGGATGTGCTTGACCCGGGCCACGCACTTCAGCGCCGGTGCGAGCTGGTCTTCGCGCAGCAGCCGGCAGGCGGCCGACAGCTCGTGCAGGACGAGCTTGAGCCAGAGCTCGGTCGTCTGGTGCTGGATGATGAACAGCAGCTCGTCGTGATGCTCCGGGTCGCTCAGCGGTCGCTGAGCGGCCAGCAGCGTCCCGAGATCGAGGTAGCCCCCGTAGCTCATGCGGTCGGCGAAGTCGGTGACGACCGTGCCCTCGATCTCACGGGTGTTGCGCTGGACGCCTTCGGTCACCCCGCCAGCCTAGGAGGTCAACGGGGCGGGCGTCAGATGAGGGAGAGCTCGCGGAGCTTCGCCTCGACGTCGTCGTTGGACGGCTCGACGTGGTGCGAGGCATCCGGATAGACGACCACCGGGATGTTCGTGCGCCCCGAGATCTCGCGGGCGACGTCGGCTGCCGAGGGGTCCTCGATCAGATCCACGTAGGTGTACTGGATGCCGAGGCTGTCCAGCTGGCGCTTCGTGCGGACGCAGTCGCGGCACCAGTCGGCGCCGAACATGGTGATCGTCGAGGGGGAGGAAGTCATCCCACCATTGTCCCCGATGCATCCTGGGCGGGCGCCGTGCGCCGGTCTCCGGGCGTCGGGGCGGCGGGGCCGTGCGACGATGGACGGCAGTGCAGCTGTCGATCATCGTCCCCACGTTCAATGAGGCTCCCAACGTCGCGGAGCTCGTTCGGCGTGTGTCGGCGGCGGCGCAGGGCATCGACGCGGAGATCATCTTCGTCGACGACAGCACCGACGAGACCCCCGAAGTGATCCGCGAGGTCGCGGCATCCGCCTCGCTCCCGGTGCGGCTGATTCACCGCTCGTCCCGCGCCGGCGGGCTCGGCGGAGCGGTCGTCGAGGGTTTCGCGCTCGCCGAGTCGGACGCCTGCCTCGTCATCGACGGCGATCTGCAGCATCCGCCCGAAGAGATCCCGGTCCTGTACGACCGGTTCGCGCAGGGCGATGTGGACGTGGTGATCGCCTCGCGCTACGTCGGCGGCGGCACCGCCACGGGGCTCGCCGATCGCACGCGCGTGCTCGTCTCGAAGACGGCGACCGCGCTCACCCGCGCGATGTTCCCGGGCCGGCTGCGCGGCGTCACCGACCCCATGACCGGGTACTTCCTCGTCGACCGTCGTGCGATCGACGCGGCGACCCTGCGCCCGCGAGGCTTCAAGATCCTGCTCGAGATCCTCGCCCGCAAGAGCGTGCGCATCGCCGAGGTGCCCTTCGCGTTCGCCGACCGGCACGCGGGCCAGTCCAAGGCATCCCTGCGCCAGGGGCTGCACTTCCTCACGCAGCTCACCGCGCTGCGCTTCGGCAAGATGTCGCTGTTCGCCGTGATCGGCGGACTCGGCGCGGTGGTCAACATCGCGATCGTCTGGGGCCTCACGGGCCTCGGCGTCGACTACATCGTCGCGGCCGTGATCGCCGCCGAGGCCACGATCATCGGCAACTTCGTGCTGCTCGAGCGGTTCGTCTTCCACGACATGCGCGAAGACGCGTCGGGGGGCTGGCTGCGCTTCGTCAAGTCGTTCACCTTCAACAACGCCGAGGCGCTCATCCGCATCCCGATCATGGCGCTTCTCGTCGAGTCCTGGCACATCTCGGTCGTGCTCGCGACGGCCCTCACCCTCGTGGTCGCGTTCTTCGTGCGCTTCGTCTTCCACTCGCTGGTCGTCTACGCACCGCGCAAGCCGGGTGTCGAGCCCAGCCGCATGCGCCACTTCGTGGAGGAGCTGGACGAGCAGGCGATGGCGCCCGGCGAGCTGTAGCCCGTGCTGCCCTCGGACTGGATCGAACACCGCCGCACCGACGGCGAGGTCGTCGGCTGGATGGTGCCCGACGTCGCGGACGAGTTCGGCGCTGCATCGGCCGTCGGCGGCGCATTGGAGCGATTCCGCCTGGCCTTCCCGGCACCGACGGACCTGCGGCCCTGGTCCTGACGGGCGCTCGCTACGCTGTCGCCATGACAACGCTCGTCCTCACCCTCGTCGGCGA
Organism: uncultured Actinomycetota bacterium; assembly: GCA_963754635.1. Classification (GTDB taxonomy): domain Bacteria; phylum Actinomycetota; class Actinomycetes; order Actinomycetales; family Microbacteriaceae; genus Microbacterium. Next base: position 612,689 of record CAVWGM010000004.1, read on the forward strand.
CGACCGCGCCGGGCTCGTCGCCGCGGTGGCCGATGTCGTCGACGCCCACGGCGGCAACTGGGAGGACAGTCAGCTCGCCGAGCTCTCCGGCGCCTTCGCCGGCATCGTGCAGGTCTCGGTCGATGCCGCCGATGCCGAGGCACTGCGTGCGGCGCTCTCGGACCTCGACGGTCTGCTCACGGTGACCGTCCACTCCAGTGAGAGGACGGAATCGGATGCCGCGGCCCCGCGTCCGCTGACCATCGGCGTCCTCGGCAACGACAGGCCGGGCATCGTCCGCGAGATCTCCTCGGCGCTGCGTGCGCACGAGGTCAGCATCGACCGCATGACGACCCGGACACGGGATGCCGCGATGTACGGCGGCCGGCTCTTCGAGGCGACGGTGAGCGCCCGGGTTCCGGCATCCGTCGATCCTGCCGAGGTGAAGGCGGAGCTCGAACGGCTCGCGACCGAGATCCAGGTCGACATCACGCTCGGCGGCTGAGCCGCACGCCGAAGGGTTCCGGTCCTCTCGGGAGCGCGATTTCTCGATCGCTCCCGAGAGGGCCGTCCCGCTTCCCCGAGCGAAACTGAACCCCTGCGGCCCCAGACCGCTTCCCCTGTTCGCGCGAACCTCGGGGGCGGCTCACCCCCCATTGCTGCCGACTCCGAGATCCGCACTAAGGACAAGGTACATGTCCCCCATATGGGGGACAAGCGGCAATCAGGATCTTCGGTGATTCCTGAGGGTCCGGCCGTCGACAGGGCCGACAGAGGGCATGAAGAAACCCCCTCCTGTAGAAGCCAGAAGAGGGTCTCAGTGGCTCCGACGGGCGTCGATCCCGTGACCTCACGATTTTCAGTCGTGCGCTCTACCAACTGAGCTACAGAGCCGCGCGGCATCCGCGAAATTGCGTGCGTTCCTGCCGCGTCCTAGACGAAAGGCCCTCTTCGAAAAAAGGGCCCGTCGCTCGGAGCGACCCTGACGGGACTTGAACCCGCGACCTCCGCCGTGACAGGGCGGCACGCTAACCAACTGCGCTACAGGGCCATGCGTATTAAGTTGTGCTTTTCGGACGTGACCCCAACGGGATTCGAACCCGTGCTACCGCCGTGAAAGGGCGGCGTCCTAGGCCGCTAAACGATGGGGCCGGGTGAACCCGAGGGGCTCACGCTTACCGAGGGTCAAGCATACGCAATGGAATCCGAATGCGCCAATCGAGGGCGTGGCGTTCTTGTGGATCGGCCCATCGCGGTCGACACTGGCTCTATGGCCGCTGTCCGGGGCGGACATCGAGGTCGCTGCGCTCTGGTGCGCATGTGAATGATGTTGTTAGTGTGAAAGTAGTCGACTTCGTGAGGGGAGGGCCCGTGGCGCTTTACGATGCCTCCGACGATGAGTGCGGCTGCGCGCCGACGCCCCGCGAACGCCTTCTGCTCTGGCCCGCCGCCGTGACGCGCCGGGGCGCCCTCGGACTCGCCGCGATCGGCCTTGCCGCCATCGGCGGCGTCGTGAGCCCGCTCATCTCGCCGGCCTTCGGAGCGCAGTACCCGTCGTGGCCCGAGGTCGAGGCCGCCAAGGCCAACGAAGCGGCCAAGGCCGCCGAGGTCGCCAAGATCCAAGGCCTCATCGCCGCACTGGCGCAGGAAGTGGCGGACAAACGCGCGCTCGCGCAAGTGGCCTCCGACGAGTTCTACGTCGCGCAGCAGGAGTACTTCGACGCCGCGTACCGCGCCGAGCAGCTGCAGCTGCAGGCAGACGCGCAGGCCCAGCTGGCGGTGGACTCTGCCAACAAGGCGGGCCGCGTCGCGGCGCAGCTCTACCGCAACGGCGGCGACGACACCTCTCTGGAACTGTTCTTCTCGGGTTCCGCCGCCAACGCCGACCAGCTGCTCGCGCGGCTGGGCACCATGGACAAGCTCATCGAGCGCAATCAGGCCGTCTATGCCGACGCCGTGACGGCGCGCGACTCCGCGCAGAGCTTCAGCGACCAGGCCGAGCTGCAGCGCGTCGAGCGGGACCGGCTGCAGAAGGTCGCCGAAGAGAAGATGATCGCCGCGCAGGATGCCGCCGATGCCGCGCAGGCGGCGCTGGATGAGCAGACGCTGCGTCAGGGCGAGCTCGAGGCTCAGCTCGCCGCCCTGCAGGACACCACGGCTCGCACGGTCGCTCAGTACCAGGAGGGCGAGCGCATCCGCAAGGAGCAGGAGGCGGCTGCAGCCAGGGCCCGCGAGGCCGCGGCCCGGGCCGAAGCAGAGCGCATCGCGCGAGAGGCCGCCGCGGCCGGAGGCGGCGGTGGCGGTGGCGGCGGTGGCGGTGGCGGCGGTGGCGGCGGAGGTGTCGTCGGCTCCGGCTGGGCGCGGCCCTCCTCGGGCCGGCGCACGTCCGGCTACGGCCCCCGTGTTCCGCAGTGCGGCAACGGCGGCTGCTCGAGCAGCTTCCACCGCGGCGTCGACCTCGCTGCGGGCTGCAGCGCCGGCATCTACGCCGCCGCTTCCGGGACGGTCGTGTACTCCGCCTACAACGGCGGCTACGGCAACTACATCAAGATCGACCACGGCGGTGGGGTGGGCACCGGCTACGCGCACATCCGGCCCGGCGGGCTCTTCGTCGGCCGCGGTCAGTGGGTCAACGCCGGGCAGCTGATCGCCAGCGAGGGCAACACCGGCGGCTCGTACGGATGCCACCTGCACTTCGAGGTCTATGTGAACGGCGGCACCGTGAACCCGATCGACTTCATGGGCGCGCGCGGGATCTCCGTCTGACCCCCAGCCCCTCGACCTGAAACGACGAAAGAGCGGTCCCCGCCCCCGGAGGCTGCGGGCGACGCGTCAGCGGCGCCTGGAGGGGGAGCGGGGACCGCTCTTCGCAAGTGAGACGTCTCAGAGGGTGTTCGGCGCGACGCCCTCACCCTGGGTGCGGGTCTCGGCGTCGTGCTCCGTGAAGCGGTCGAACGCCTCGCCGACCAGGCGCTCGGCCTCGGCCGCGCCGGCCCACTCGTCGACCTTGACCCACTTGTTGGGCTCGAGGTCCTTGTAGTGCTCGAAGAAGTGCTCGATCTCCTTGCGGGTGAACTCCGGGATGTCGTTGACGTCCTGGACGTGCGCCCAGCGCGGGTCCTTGGCGAGCACGGCCACGACCTTGTCGTCGCCGCCGGCCTCGTCGCTCATCTTCAGCACGCCGACGGGGCGCACGCTCGCGAGCACGCCGGGGGCGAGGTCGAAGTCGAGCAGCACGAGCACGTCGAGGGGGTCGCCGTCCTCGCCGAGGGTGTTCTCGAAGAACCCGTAGTTCGTCGGGTAGCCGAACGCGGTGTAGAGGATGCGGTCGAGGAAGACGCGGCCGGTGCCGTGGTCGACCTCGTACTTCACGCGGCTGCCGCGCGGGATCTCGATGACGGCGTCGTACGCGCCCATGTGGTGCTCCTTCGGAAAGACGGGGGAATGCCGCGACAAGCCTAGTCGTGGGGCCTCGGTGTCACAGATACAGGAGATTCCGGGCACTTGCGGCCTTTAGACCACCCGGACGCGGCGTGTTTCCTGCATCTGGAACGCGGCCGGCGTGAAACGGCGGGGCGAAATCAGCCTTCACCGCGCGAAGACGTCGTCTCCACCGCGGTTCTGCCCGCCGCTTTCACGCGCCGGCGCCGGTACCGTGGGCGGGTGGACGAGCGCCGACCGAGCCTGGACCCCGCTGTCGCCGAGGTGCGACGCTCCGTCCGGAGCGCGCTCGCGCACCTCGCGCCCGGATCGACCGTGCTCGTCGGGCTCTCCGGCGGCGCCGACTCCCTGGCGCTCGCGGCCGCGGTCGCCTTCGAGGCGCCCAAGCTCGACCTCCGCGTCGTCACGGTGACCGTCGACCACGGCCTGCAGGCAGGGTCAGCGGATGCCGCGGCCGCCGCTGCCGCGCAGGCCGAGCGCCTCGGACTCGAGGCCCGCGTCGTGCGCGTCGAGGTCGGCGCCGACGGCGGACCCGAGGCTGCCGCACGCGCCGCGCGCTACCGCGCGCTGCGCGCTGCGGCCCGCGACCTCGGCGCCGCCGCCGTGCTCGTCGGCCACACGCTCGACGACCAGGCCGAGACGGTGCTGCTGGGTCTGGCGCGCGGCTCGGGCGGAGGCAGCCTGCAGGGCATGGCCGGGACCGTCGATCTGGAGGGCGTGACCCTGCTGCGCCCGCTGCTGGACGTCCGGCGGGCCACGACCCGCGCGGCCTGCGCGGCCGAAGGCCTCGACCCATGGGACGACCCGCACAACGCCGACCCCCGCTATGCGCGGGTGCGCGTGCGCACGGCGGTGCTGCCGGTGCTCGAGACGGAGCTCGGTCCGGGCATCGCCGAAGCGCTCGCGCGGACGGCGGCGCAGCTGCGCGAAGACGCCGACGCCTTCGAGGAGATGATCGACGAGACCATCGAGGACATCGTCGAGCACGCCGAGGCGGGGATCTCCGTCTCGGTGGCCGCGCTCGCCGCCAACCCCGCGGCGCTGCGGCACCGCATCATCCGCCACGTCGTGGCGAGCGAGTTCCACCAGAGCCTGACCCGCGCGCAGACGCTCGAGGTCGCGAGGCTCGTGACCGACTGGGCGGGGCAGGGACCCATCGATCTGCCCGGATGCCGCGCCCGCCGCCTCGGCGGCCGCATCGAGTTCACGTCAGCCGGCGCCGCCTAGACTCTCCCCATGCGCGCGGTCGACATGCAGAGCGAACTCACCCGGATCCTGGTCACCGAGGAGGAGATCCTCGCGAAGCTGGACGAGATCGCAGCCCGCGTCGCTTCGGACTACGAGGGCAAGGACCTCCTGCTGGTGGGGGTGCTCAAGGGCGCCGTCATGGTCATGGCCGACTTCGCCCGGGCACTGCCGACGAGCGTGCCGATGGACTGGATGGCCGTGTCCTCGTACGGCGCCGGCACGAAGTCCAGCGGCGTGGTGCAGATCCGCAAGGACCTCGACACCGACCTGCACGGCAAGCACGTCCTCATCGTCGAGGACATCATCGACTCGGGCCTCACCCTCAGCTGGCTGCTGGAGAACTTCGCCTCGCGCGGCGCGGCCTCGATCGAGGTCTTCGCGCTGCTGCGCAAACCCGACGCTGCGAAGGTCGAGGTGGACTGCAAGTACGTCGGCTTCGACATCCCGAACGAGTTCGTCATCGGGTACGGACTGGACTACGCCGAGCAGTACCGCAATCTGCGCGACGTCGCGATCCTGGCGCCGCACGTCTACAGCTGAGCCGCGGCGATTACGCCCGGGGCGAATGCACAGACTCGGCAGAGGAGCCCCGCGATACCCTGAATCCACCGTCGGCGACCCCGCTTCCCGTCGTATGGCGGTTCGTTCGACGAAAGGGATCGGGCTCGCGCCCGCACCATGGCCTTGAAGAAGTTCACCCGCAACCCGCTCTTCTACGTCCTGATGATCGGCGTGCTGCTCATCGTGGGCTTCTCCCTCATCTCGAGCCTGAACGGCGCGAAGCAGATCTCGACGCAGGAGGGGCTCGAGCTCCTCGAGGGCAGCACCGTCACCGAGGTCGTCAACACCGACGGCGACCAGCGCGTCGACATGACCCTCTCCAAGCCGTACGACGGCGCGGACGACGTGCAGTTCTACTACGTCACGGCGCGCGCCTCCGAGGTCGTCGACGCGATCAACGCCGCCGACCCCAAGGACGGCTTCAACGACGCCGTGCCGCGCGCCACCTGGTTCGACGGCTTCATCTCGCTGCTCCTGCCCATCCTGCTGCTCGGACTGCTGTTCTGGTGGCTGCTCTCCAGCGCCCAGGGCGGCGGCAGCAAGGTCATGCAGTTCGGCAAGTCGCGCGCCAAGCTCGTGACCAAGGAGATGCCGCAGGTCACCTTCGCGGACGTCGCCGGCTCCGACGAGGCGATCGAGGAGCTCGAGGAGATCAAGGACTTCCTCAAGGACCCGTCGCGGTTCCAGGCGGTCGGCGCCCGGATCCCGAAGGGCGTGCTGCTGTACGGCCCTCCCGGAACCGGCAAGACCCTGCTCGCCCGCGCTGTCGCGGGTGAGGCCGGCGTGCCGTTCTACTCGATCTCGGGCTCGGACTTCGTCGAGATGTTCGTCGGCGTGGGCGCGAGCCGCGTGCGCGACCTCTTCAACCAGGCGAAGGAGACCTCGCCGGCCATCATCTTCATCGACGAGATCGACGCCGTCGGCCGTCACCGCGGCGCCGGCATGGGCGGCGGGCACGACGAGCGCGAGCAGACGCTGAACCAGATGCTCGTCGAGATGGACGGCTTCGACCCCAAGGTCAACGTCATCGTCATCGCGGCGACCAACCGCCCCGACATCCTCGATCCCGCCCTGCTGCGCCCGGGCCGCTTCGACCGGCAGATCGGCGTGGACGCGCCGGACTTCAAGGGCCGCACCAAGATCCTCGAGGTGCACGGCCGCGGCAAGCCGCTGGCGGACGGCGTCGATCTCGAGGTCGTCGCGCGCAAGACGCCCGGCTTCACGGGCGCTGACCTCGCCAACGTGCTCAACGAGGCCGCGCTGCTGACGGCGCGCTCGAACGCGCAGCTGATCGACAACCGCGCCCTCGACGAGGCCATCGACCGCGTGATCGCCGGCCCGCAGCGTCGCACCCGGGTGATGAAGGACAAGGAGAAGCTCATCACCGCGTACCACGAGGGCGGTCACGCGCTCGCGGCGGCGGCGATGAACCACACCGATCCCGTCACGAAGGTGACGATCCTCCCGCGCGGCAAGGCCCTCGGCTACACGATGGTGCTGCCGCTGGAAGACAAGTACTCCGTGACCCGCAACGAGCTGCAGGACCAGCTGGCGTACGCGATGGGCGGCCGCGTCGCCGAGGAGATCGTGTTCCACGACCCCACTACCGGCGCTTCGAACGACATCGAGAAGGCGACCAGCATCGCCCGCAAGATGGTCACCGAGTACGGCATGACAGGCGACATCGGTCCGGTCAAGCTCGGTCAGTCCTCGGGCGAGGTCTTCATGGGCCGTGACATGGGGCACGGCCGCGAGTTCTCGGAGCGCGTCGCAGAACGCGTCGACGTGCAGGTGCGCGCGCTCATCGAGCAGGCGCACAACGAGGCCTACGAGGTCATCAACGCCAACCGCGACATCCTCGACAAGCTGGCGCTCGAGCTGCTCGAGAAGGAGACGCTGGACCACCTCGAGCTCGCAGAGCTCTTCACCGACATCAAGCGCCTTCCGCCGCGCCCGCAGTGGCTCTCGAGCGAGCAGCGCCCGGTGTCGGTTCTGCCCCCGGTCGACGTGCCGACACGGCGCGAGACGGTCGGCGCCGCCGCGCAGACCGAGGCCGACCAGCCCGTCGCCGAGAAGGCTGCGCAGCGCCGCCCGACCGGTCAGGCCCGTCCCGCGACCGCGTAGGCGCAGCCATGGCCGTCGACCGTGAGCGCGTGGCCGCGCTCGTGCGTGAGCTGCTCGAGGCGATCGGGGAGGACCCCGACCGGCCCGGGCTGAAGCTCACCCCGAGCCGCGTCGCCGAGGCGTACGCGGAGTTCTTCGGGGGAGTGGGAGAGGATGCCGCGGCCCCGCTCGCGCACACCATCTCGGTGGCGCGGGGACCGGCGCCCGAGACGCTGCCCTCCGGCGCGGTCATGATGCGCGACATCCGCTTCCGCTCGGTGTGCGAGCACCACCTGCTGCCCTTCCGCGGCCACGCCCACATCGCGTACCTGCCCGGCGAGCAGGTCGTCGGCCTCGGCGCGCTGCCGAAGGTCGTCGACATCCTGTCGTCGCGGCCGCAGGTGCAGGAGCGGCTGGGTGAGCAGATCGCCGACGTGATCGCCGGCTCCCTCGACACCCGCGGCGTGCTCGTCGTGCTCGACGCGACGCACGAGTGCGTGACGATGCGCGGCGGACGGCAGGCGGATGCCTCGACCGTGACGATCGCCGCGCGCGGCGAGCTGGTCGACCCGGTGGCGCGCGCTGAGCTGATGACCCTGCTCGGGGGCCGTGAATGACCCTCGTCATGGGGATCGTCAACGTCACGCCGGATTCGTTCAGCGACGGCGGGCGCTTCTTCGGCACGGACGCCGCCGTCGCGCACGGACTCGCTCTCCGCGACCAGGGGGCGGCGATCCTCGATGTCGGCGGCGAGTCCACCCGCCCGGGGGCCGAGCGCGTCGATCCCTCCGTCGAGCAGCGCCGGGTCCTGGATGTCGTGCGTGAGCTGGCGGCTGCGGGCGCGCTGGTCAGCATCGACACGATGAACGCGTCGACCGCGGTCGCGGCGGTCGAAGCCGGCGCGCGCATCGTCAACGACGTGTCCGGCGGTCTGGCCGATCCCGATCTGCTGGCCGCGGTCGCCCCGACGGGCGCGGATGTCGTGCTCGGGCACTGGCGCGGTCCGTCGGCCGACATGTATGCACGCGCCGAGTACGACGACATCGTGACCGACGTGCTGCGCGAACTCGGGGAGCGGTTCGAGGCGGCCGGCGCCGCCGGCATCGCTCCGGCGCGCGTGGTCGTCGACCCGGGCATCGGGTTCGGCAAGAAGGCCGCGCAGAACTGGGACGTCCTGCGCGGCATCCCTCGTCTCACCGGCTGGGGGCCGCGCGTGCTCGTCGGCACCAGCCGCAAGCGGTTCCTCGCCGAGACGCTCGCCGGTGACGCTGACATCGCCGAGGTCGATCAGGACCGCCGCGATCTCGCCACGGCCGTCACGAGCGTGCTCGCCGCGCAGGCGGGCGCCTGGGCCGTGCGCGTGCACGATGTCGTCGCGACACGGGATGCTCTCGAGGTGGCGCGCACGTGGGAAGGAGACCGTCGATGGTCGCCGATGAGATCACACTGACCGGGTTGCGCGTCTTCGGGCGCCACGGCGTCTACGACGACGAGCGCCGGGTCGGTCAGGACTTCGTCGTGGATGTCACGCTGCACCTCGACACACGCGCCGCGGCCCGCAGCGACGACGTGGCCGACACCGTGCACTACGGCGAGATGGCCCAGCAGATCGCGGCGATCGTCGACGGCGAGCCCGTCAACCTGCTCGAGACGCTCGCGGCGCGCATCGCCGATCACCTGCTCACGTTCGAGCTGGTCGACCGGGTGCGGGTGACGGTGCACAAGCCCGGCGCGCCGATCCCGCTGACGTTCGATGACGTGACGGTCTCGATCGAGCGCGAGCGAGGACCACGATGAACCGCCGTCTCGCGCAGGGCTTCCAGGGCGAGGTCGCGTCGCAGGGGCGCCCGCCCGTCGTGGCCGTCGTGGCGCTCGGGGCGAACCTCGGCGACCGGGCGCGGTCCCTCGCCGAGGCGATCGCGGCCCTCGGCCACCTGCCACTCGTCGACGACGTCCGCGCCTCCGAGCCGATCGAGTCGGTCGCGCTCAAGCCGGAGGGCCCGGATGCCGCGGCCCCGGCCTATCTGAACGCGGTCGCGCTGCTCACCACCCGTCTCGCACCCTCGGTGCTCCTGGGCTTCCTCCACGCCATCGAGGAGCGGCACGGACGCGAGCGACGCGAGCGCTGGGGCGACCGCACGCTCGATCTCGACCTCATCGCCTACGGCGACGTGGTCAGCGACACCCCTGCGCTGCTGCTTCCACACCCGCGCGCGGCGGAACGCGATTTCGTCCTCGCTCCCTGGCTGCAGGTCGACCCCGAGGCGACCCTGCCGGGGACCGGCCGGGTGGATGCCGCGCTGGCACGATTGCGCGACGCATGAAGCGCACCGGACCGGGCGTGCTGATCCTCAGCGCCGCCCTGGGCGTCGCGGCGGGTTTCCTGCTGGATCAGATGCTCACGGCAGCGGGGCGTCCCACCTTCACCCCGGCCGTCACCCTGCCGATCCTGCTGGTGCTGCTCGGGTCCGTCGTGCTCACGCTGGCCGCGCCCATCCGGCGCGCGACGCGGGGGACGTCCCGGACGCCGGTCGATCCGTTCCGTGCGGTCCGAGTGGCGATGCTCGCGAAGGCGTCCAGCATCGTGGGCGCGGCCATCGGCGGCCTCGCGCTCGGACTGCTCCTCTTCGTCGCGACCCGCCCGGTCCCGCCGTCGCTAGGCTCGATGGCGACGGCGATCGCCACGGCCGCCTGCGCCGCGCTGCTCATCGCGGCCGCGCTGGTCGCCGAGCACCACTGCACCATCCGGAAGGACGACGATGACGAACAGCCCGGAGCTTCCGGACTCGAGCCCGGCATCCACGGTCACTGACGCAGTCGCCGACAGCGACGCGAGCGCCATCCCGGCGGAGGACACCTTCGACCGCCTCGCCGAGCCCCGCAGCGAGAGCCGGCTGGTGCTCGAGGGCGGCGTCTGGCACCAGATCTCGCCGAAGTACGTGACGGTGCAGTTCATCTCCAACGGCGCGTTCCTCGTGCTCGTGGTCGCTGTCATGCTCGTGCTCACGCTGGTCCTGCACCAGACGTGGGCCTGGATCCCGGGCGGCATCCTCACCGTCATCCTGGGCTGGTCGCTGGCCATCCTGCCGCGGCAGGCGCGTTCGATCGGCTACCAGCTGCGCGAGGACGATCTCGTCTTCCGCAAGGGCATCATGTGGCAGCGCATGGTCGCCGTCCCCTACGGTCGCATGCAGCTGGTCGACATCACCCACGGCCCGCTCGACCGTGGCTTCGGCATCGCGCAGCTCAAGTTCGTCACGGCCGCCGCGGCGACCGGCGTCGTGATCCCGGGCCTCGCGCAGCAGACCGCCGAGACGCTCCGCGACCACCTCGTGGCCGTGGCCGAGAGCCGGCGCACGGGCCTATGACCGACTCGGGCCCCTCGCCGGCTGCGCCGCCGCATGAGCTGGTGACGTCGCGCTTCAGCGACGGCGAATGGCACCGCCTGCACCCCCTCACTCCGCTGCTGCGCGGTGGGCTCGCGCTGCTCGTCGTGGTGGGCGTCATCATCGCCAACCTGCGCGACCGGGTGCTTCAGATCTTCCTGCCGTGGCTTGCGCCGGACTTCGAGGACCAGGTCGGCGAAGAGCTCGAGGACGACGCGGTGCAGTGGGAGGGCAACGGCGACCCGATCGACTTCATCATCGCGAACAATCTGTACCTCGTCGCCGTGCTGGTCGTCCTCGCCGGGATCCTGCTGGTGATCGCGGGCTTCTACCTCTCGTGGCGCTTCCACACCCTGCGCATCACCGATGACGACGTCGAGGTGCGCAGCGGCATCCTCTTCCGCACGCAGCGCCGGGCTCCCCTCGACCGCGTGCAGGGCGTCAACCTGACCCGCCCGATGATCGCCCGGCTCCTCGGCATGGCCAAGCTCGAGGTGGTCGGTGCCGGGACGGACAGCAACGTCAAGCTGGAGTACCTGTCCACCACCGACGCCGAGACGGTGCGCGCCGACATCCTGCGGCTGGCATCGGGCCGCCGGCTCGCCGCCGCCGCCGCGGGCAGCCCTGCCCGGCCTGCCGGTCGCGTCGCGGCGCTCGGTCAGACCGTGAGCCGCGAGCTCAGCGGCATGATCGACGGGGCCGAAGCCCCGGTCGACGTGCCGGAGTCGGTCGTGAACATCCCGGTGGGTCGGCTCGTGGCCTCGCAGGTCGTCAGCCCGTCGACGATCGGACTGATTCTCGCGGCCGCGGCGATCGCGGTGGGCGTCTCGCAGGGGATCACGTGGCTGCTGTTCGGCTTCGTCCCGGCGATCATCGGCTTCGGCGCCTATTGGGTGCGCTCGATCGTGCGGTCGCTGCGGTACTCGATCGCTCCCACGCCCGACGGCGTCCGCATCACGTTCGGCCTGCTCACCACCGTCACCGAGATCGTGCCGCCGGGGCGCGTCCACGCCATCGAGGTCTCGCAGCCGATCCTCTGGCGACCGGCCGGCTGGTGGACGGTCCGGATCAACCGCCTGACCGGCCGCAGCGCCACCGACAGCACGACCGACCAGTTCACGACCGTGCTCCCCGTGGGCACGGCATCCGACGTCGAACGCGTGCTGCGGCTGCTGCAGCCATCCGTGCCCGAGGTCGAGTGGGCGCTGATCGCTCACGAGGGCATGCACGGGACCGGCGCCGGCGACGCCTTCACCAACTCGCCGCGCCGCGCCCGGTGGATCCGCCCGCTGTCGTACCGCCGCAACGGGTTCCGCCTGACCGAGGACCTGCTGCTTCTCCGGCGCGGCCTGATCTGGCGCCGTCTCGGCATCCTGCCGCTGGCGCGCCTGCAGAGCCTCGCGCTGCACCAGGGACCGCTCGATCGGGCGACGAGGGTCGCGTCGCTGCGGGCGCATGTCGTCACCGGCCCGGTCTACGCGGGGCTGGCGGCGATCGATCGCGATCTCGCCCTCGGGCTGTTCCAGGATGCCGCGGCCGCCGCCGTGCGCGCCGCGACGGTCGACACGTCCCATCGCTGGGCGCAGGATCATGCCGAGGCGCCCTCGCCGGAGGCCGGGGCAGAGCTTGCTCTCGCTCCGACCGAGTCCGCGGCATCCGTCCCCCCTGCGCCGGAATCGGCCACAGCCCCGCCCGCCGCGGGGGAGGGGCGCCCATGAGGCGGGACGGCCGGCTCGGCATCGGCGTGATCGGGGCGGGGCGCGTCGGCCCGGTGATCGGCGCCGCGCTCGCCGGCGCGGGCCACGCCCTGGTCGGCATCACCGCGGGGTCCGACCCGGAGCGTGTCGAGGCCGTCCTTCCGGGCGTGCCGACACTCGAGGCCGCCGAGGTGGTCCGTCGCAGCGAGCTCGTCATCGTCGCGGTGCCGCACGACCAGCTCGAGGGCCTCGTCGCCGGACTCGCCGCGATCCGCGCCTGGCAGCCGGGTCAGCTGGTGCTGCACACCGACCCGGCCTACGGAACCGCCGTCCTCGCGCCCGCCATGGCGCAGGGCGCCATCCCGCTGGCGGTGCACCCGGCGATCGTCTTCACGGGGACCTCCATCGATCTCCGGCAGCTCGGCACCGCGTACGCCGCGGTCACGGCACCTGGCCCGGTGCTGCCGATCGCGCAGGCGCTCGCCGTCGAGCTGGGGTGCGAGCCCGTCGTGGTCGCCGAAGACGACCGGCTCGTGTACGCCGACGCGATCAGCGCGGCGACGGAGTTCTCGCGCTCGATCGTGCGCCAGTCCGCGGGGCTGCTGGCCGAGGCCGGAGTGAGCAGTCCGGGCGCGTACCTCTCGACTCTGCTGCACTCCACGATCGACCACGCACTCGCCGACGCGGCGTCCGCTTCGCCGGACGGCCCCACGGCTACGATCGACGGATGATCAGCACCATCGACGGGCTCCGCTCCGCCCTGGCCGACGCCCGGGCCGCGAAGCCCGCCGGCGCTCGCGTCGCCCTCGTCTCGACGATCGGTGCCCTCCATGACGGCCACATCGATCTGATCCATCACGCGCGCGAGATGGCCGACATCGTCGTCGTATCGGTGTTCGTGAACCCGCTGCGCTTCGCCAGTCCCTCGCAGTACGCCGACTATCCCCGCACTCCCGAGGACGACTCGCACCTGCTCGAGTCCCTCGGCGTCGACGTCATGTTCGCTCCTCCTGCGGACGAGATGCTGCCCGAGGGCCCTGCCACGACGCGGATCAGTGCCGGCGACCTGGGCCACCGTTACGAGGGTCGCGCCCGACCGACCTATTTCGACGGTCTGCTGACGGTCGAGGCGAAGCTCTTCAACCTCATCCGCCCGGACGTCGCTCTGTACGGAGAGCGGGACCCGCAGCGGATCTTCCTGGTGCGCCGCATGATCCGCGACCTGGCCTTCGACGTCGAGGTCGCCACCGTTGAGACCGTGCGCGGCGATGACGGCCTGCCCGTCTCGACGCGCGTCGGGATGCTCGAGCACCGCGACCTCGCCGCAGTCGGCCTGCTGCCGGCAGCGCTGGACGCCGCTGCGGCGAACGCCGACCGCGGTGTCGACTCGTGCATCGCCGCCGCGCAGTCCGCGCTGATGGGGGAGACCCGCATCCGTCTCGAGTATCTGAGCGTCGTGGACCCGCGCAGCTTCCTGCCGGTCGACGACGGCCATCAGGGCGAGGCCCTCGCGCTCATCGCCGCGAGTGTCGCGGGACACCGCTTCATCGACAACGCCCGGATCTACATCGGCTGAGTCTCGGACGGGCATGGGGTACGGGTCGGTCGCCCGGCCCGCACCGGGAGTGCGTCAGCCCCGAAGATAGACTGAGCGGCGACTTGCGAGGAGCACCACACGATGACCGATTCGCCCGCGGCCACGCCCGCCGACGCCCCCGAGCCGACCGAAGAGGACGTCTTCGAGCAGAAGGCCGTGCGCCTGGGCAAGCGTGAGCGCCTGATCGACGAGCGGACGGATGCCGCGGGCGGGGCCTACCCCGTGAGCGTGCCGATCACCGACACGATCGCCGCGGTCCGCGCGCGATTCGGCGACCTCGAGGCCGGCGCCGAGACCGGCGAGACGGTCGCCGTCGCCGGGCGCATCGTGTTCAGCCGCAACACCGGAAAGCTCTGCTTCGCCACGCTCCAGGCCGGTGACGGCTCGCGCATCCAGGCGATGGTGTCGCTTGCGGCGGTCGGCGACGAGTCGCTGCAGCGGTGGAAAGAGCTCGTCGACCTCGGCGACCACGTCTTCGTCGAGGGCGAGGCGATCTCCAGCCGCCGCGGCGAGCTGTCGATCATGGTGTCGCAGTGGCAGATCGCGGCGAAGGCCGTCCTGCCGCTTCCGAACATGTACTCCGAGCTGAACGAGGAGAGCCGCGTGCGCAGCCGCTTCCTCGACCTCATCGTCCGGGATCAGGCACGCAACACGGTGCTGGCGCGCGCGAAGGTCAACGCCAGCCTGCGCTCCACCTTCTCGGGTCACGACTTCGTCGAGGTCGAGACGCCGATGCTGCAGGTGCAGCACGGCGGTGCCTCCGCGCGGCCGTTCATCACGAACTCCAACGCGTTCGACACTGACCTCTATCTGCGCATCGCGCCCGAGCTGTTCCTCAAGCGCGCCGTGGTGGGCGGCATCGATCGGGTGTTCGAGATCAACCGCAACTTCCGCAACGAGGGCGCCGACTCCACCCACAGCCCCGAGTTCGCGATGCTCGAGGCGTATCAGGCTTACAGCGACTACAACGGCATCGCGGACCTGACGCAGGAGCTGATCCAGAACGCCGCCGTCGCCGTCACCGGATCCACGACCGTGACCTGGGCCGACGGCACCGAATACGACCTCGGCGGCCAGTGGGACCGCCTGCCCATGTACGGATCGCTGTCGCAGGCGGCCGGCCGCGAAGTCACGCCCGAGACCCCGCTGGACGAGCTGGTGGCCTTCGCCGAGGAAGCCGGAGTGGATGTCCCGCCGCACGCGACCCACGGCAAGCTCGTCGAGGAGCTGTGGGAGCACTTCGTCAAGCCCGGCCTCACTCGCCCCACGTTCGTCATGGACTTCCCCCTCGACACGAGCCCGCTCGTGCGCGAGCACCGCTCGATCCCCGGCGTCGTCGAGAAGTGGGACCTCTACACCCGCGGATTCGAGCTCGCCACCGGCTACTCGGAGCTCGTCGACCCGGTCATCCAGCGCGAGCGCTTCGTCGAGCAGGCCAAGCTCGCTGCGCGCGGCGACCTCGAAGCCATGCGGATCGACGAGGAGTTCCTGCGCGCTCTCGAGCACGGCATGCCCCCCACGGGCGGCATGGGAATGGGCATCGACCGCCTCCTCATGGCGATCACCGGGCTCGGCATCCGCGAGACCATCCTCTTCCCCCTGGTCAAGTAGTCCCCGCGCGACCTCGGCCGGCTCGACGCCGGGGCGGGCGGTGGAATGCCCAGTCCGGAAGATGTCCGGCGTTCACGAACGAGAGCACGATCTCGCTCAGCCCGTGCTCGGGCTCGATCTCGCACGCGAGCCCGGCGTACACGGCGGCGTGCGTCGAACGACCGAGGGCCCAGCAGATCCAGGCGCACAGGGCGAGCGCCCCAGGACGCAGATTCCGCGGGGCCGCCGCCGCGACATGCCGCACAAGATCGAGGGCGCGTTCGAGCCGCACCACCGAAGGCTGTTCGCCCTCCCCCCACATGTGGCCGGCGAGATGAGCGGGGTACTCCTCGCCCGCCTCCCATCGCAGCTGCGCATCGAAGGCCTCCTCGCCGTCTGCGCGTGTGCCACTCCACTGGGAGAGTGCGATGTCCCGCAGGGATGGACGCGCAAAGCACCAGGTGAGCGCGGCCGCCTGGTACGAGTCGAGGGCGTCGGGCTGCCACGACAGGGCATCCTCGAACAGGCCCGGGAGATCGTCGAGCGCGCACACGGCGGCCAGCGCGCTCGGATCGATCCGCCCAGGTTCGTCTTCCGCGGCCGCATCGCTGTCGGCCGCCGCATCGCGGCCGTCCGGCGCTTCGCCGCCGCACAGCAGCGACACCGCACGCTCCAGCGCGCCGAGCGCGCGAGCAGTGCGCTCCCGCACGGCGAGGTCCGCGGTGGGCAGCTCGGCCCCCGCCGCCTGGTCACGGTCCAGCGCCGGCAGTGCCAGCTCCGGGGACGCGGCTTCTTCGACGCCGGAAAGCGCGCGCCCCGTCGGCGGGCAGTCCGGATCGAACAGCGATCCCCAGCCGTCGGCAGCCACGCACAGCGCGTCGGTGGTGCGAAGCCCGCACGCGTCGGCGCGGCGCCCGAGCGCCTCGAACAGGTCGCGGTGCGGCATCCCAGGCCCTTCGGCGAAGCCGGCACCGGTGTAGGCGATCGCGGCGTAGGCGTCCGCGTCCGGCAGCCGGCACACCAGCCCGATGACCGTGGACGCGACACGGTCGAGGTCGCCGCCGCCGGCGGACGGCAGATCGAAGCGCATCGCACCGAGACTTCGCGAGCCGGAGAACGGGATGAGCACGAGACTCTCGGTCGGCACGTAGCCGAGCATGCACGGGACGAGGGACAGGAAGTGCGCGGCTCCGGCCGCCTTGACGATGGTGGTCATCGCACGAGCGTGCTCGCGACTGCGCGCGCGTGCCGGAACGCTCGCATGGTGTGGATAGCCCGCGCCGATGCTGGGGGGTGTGAGCGAGGGGCTGTTGTCCACAGGCTCACCTCAATATGGCCCTCGGAGCCGCGTTGGGGAGGAGGGGATGACCCTCGCGTATCCTTGGTGCATGGACGATTACTGGGTCGCCGTCGTGTGGACGCTGCTTCCGACCCTCGTCGTCAGCGGGATCTTCTTCTACGTGCTGCGCAGCATCATCCGCTCCGACCGCAATGAGCGCCGTGAGTACGCGAAGGTCTATGCGCAGGAACGCGCCAGGCGAGGTATGCCCTCCGCCCCGGCTCGCGCCGAGGCGCCCGCAGCCTCCGAGCAGTGAGGCACATGCTCGCTGGGGCTCCGCCCCCCGGCTTGCTGACGCAGGTGCTCGCTGGGCTCCGCCCAGACCCCCGGCTTGCTGACGCGCGCCACTACGCTGGGGCTCACGCCGTCCGGGGAGCGTGAGGAGCAAGAGTGATCAGCATCACGTTCGATCCGACGTGGTGGCTCGTGCTCGTCTTCGTCACCGACCTCATCATCCGCGTCGCCGCGATCATCATCGTTCCGCGCAACCGCCGGCCCACCGCGGCGATGGCCTGGCTGCTGGCGATCTACTTCATCCCGATCGTCGGCGTCTTCCTGTTCCTGCTGATCGGCAACCCGCGACTGCCCCGCAAACGTCGCCGCAAGCAGGAGCGGATCAACCAGTACATCCACGACACCAGCGAGTCGCTCGACTACGGCACGCTCCGGCCGCACGCGCCGGCGTGGTTCACCGGCCTCGTGAACCTCAACCGCAATCTCGGTGCGATGCCGCTCGCCGGCGACAACGCCGCGCACATCATCGGCGGATACCAGGAGAGCCTCGACGCGATGGCCGACGCCATCCGTGAGGCCGAGCTCTACGTCCACGTCGAGTTCTATATCTTCCAGTCCGACGCCGCGACCGACAACCTGTTCCGCGCGCTCGAGGAGGTCCGCGAGCGGGGCATCACGGTGCGGGTGCTGCTGGACCACTGGGCGAACCGCGGAAAGCCGAACTACAAGCGGACCCTGAAGCGCCTCGACGCGATGGGTGCGCAGTGGCACCTCATGCTCCCGGTGCAGCCACTGAAGGGCAAATATCAGCGTCCCGACCTGCGCAACCACCGCAAGCTGCTCGTCATCGACAACAAGGTCGCGTTCACCGGCTCGCAGAACGTGACCGACTCCACATACAACCTGCGCAAGAACATCAGGCGCGGGCTGCACTGGGTCGACCTCATGGTGCGCATCGAAGGCCCGGTCGTGGCATCCGTCAATGCCGTGTTCCGATCGGACTGGTACAGCGAGACCGACGAGGTCCTCGAGGACGAGTTCGAGCTCACGGAGGCGGGGCCCGGCGACCTCGACTGCCAGATCATCCCGTCCGGCCCCGGATTCGAGTTCCAGAACAACCTCAAGCTCTTCGCCGGCCTTCTCTACGCGGCCCAGCGCAAGATCATCGTCGTGAGCCCGTACTTCGTCCCCGACGAGGCGTTGCTGCTCGCCATCACCACGGCGTGCCAGCGCGGCATCCATGTCGAGCTGTTCGTGTCGGAGGAAGGCGACCAGGCACTGGTCTACCACGCTCAGCGCAGCTACTACGAAGCGCTGCTGCGGGCAGGCGTGAAGATCTGGATGTACCAGCGGCCTTTCATCCTGCACTCCAAGTCGATGACGATCGACGACGAGGTCGCCATCGTCGGGTCCAGCAACATGGACATGCGCTCCTTCGGTCTCAACATGGAGATCTCGATGCTCGTGCGCGGCGAGGAGTTCGTCCGCGAGATGCGGGCGATCGAAGACGGCTACCGGGCCCTCAGCCGCGAGCTCACGCTGGCCGAGTGGGAGAAGCAGCCGCTGCGCTCGACGGTGCTCGACAACCTGGCCCGTCTCACGTCCGCGCTCCAGTAGTCACCCCGCACGGGTGATTGTGACCCGGGCGTTATCGGCACGTCTGAGATTTTCGGCCGGTGTGCGACACCATAAGGCTGTCGGGTATCGCAGGCTGCGGCATCCGCCCGTTCACGGAAGGGTTCCCGCATGGCTCCTCGCACTCCCTCGCTCCTGGCCGGCCTCGGCCTGGCCGTTCTCGTCGCCGGTGTGCTCACCGCGTGCGCCTCGGGGCCCGGCGGCACCGCGACCACCGACGCCGATGACACCGCCGAGGACATGGAGGTCAGCGCCGCCTGGCTCGACGACGGCCGCATGATCGGCCTCGTCACGCAGGGCAGCAGCACCTGCGTCCCCGTCGCCGAGGATGCCGAGCTCAAGGGCTCGACGCTGACCGTCGCGCTCGCCGCGGCGGAGGGCGACCAGGCCTGCACCCGTGATCTCGTGCCGCGCGTCACCATGGTGAGCGTGCCCGAGGGCGTCGACCCCTCGAAGGAGCTGGAGATCATCGTCACGGGCGACGGCGTCCAGGGCGACGCCGACCTGGACGGCGTGCCCGGCCTCGCGGGTCCGGGCGGGGAGACCGACTACCTGCCGAGCGCCGGCTGGACCGGCGAGGACGGCCAGTTCGTGATCCTCTCGTGGGGATCGTCCGGGTGCGCACCGGCCATCGAGAACACCGAGGCGACGTCGGCGAACGAGGTCACCGTCACTTTCGTGACCCCGCCGGACAACCAGGTGTGCACCATGGACATGGCACCCCGCGGGCTCGTCGCGTCGGTGACCGGCATCGAGGACGAGGACGCAGAGGTCTTCGCGATCCTCGAGGGCGGCGAGTTCGACAACGTCCGCATCCCGATCATCCCCAACTGACAGCGGGTGTGAAGAAGACGGATGCCTCGGCCGAGGCATCCGTCTTCTCCTGTGTGCGTGTCGGGTGTTCACGAGTCAGAATCCGCGGCTGCCGACGCTGTTGAGCCGCGGCTTGTGACTGCTGACGACGCGTGGCGTCCGGTGAGCTGGGGTGGATCGTCGTCCGCGCGACGAAGGACGACGTCTTTCACAAGCGAGCGGCCTTCGTCCGCCGCGTGGAGCGCGCACTTGGACGCAGATGAGTCGTCGATCCCCCGCTCCGCAGTCGCTTTCGGCGTCGAGTCGGTGCGCAACCCGGCGTGTTGTGACTGCGGAAGAACGTGAGCGGAGACCAGCGTCAGTCGGCGCGGACCAGCAGCTCGCCGATCTCGCAGTCCAGCGCCCGGCAGACGGCGGACAGTGTCGAGTAGCGGATGGCGCGGGCCCGATCGTTCTTGAGGATCGACAGGTTCACGACCGACACCCCCACGATCTCCGACAGGCGCGCGAGCGTCATGCCTCGCGCGGCGAGAAGCTCGTCCAGGCGGCAGTGGACTCCGGTGGGCTCCTCGTCTTCTGCAGGTGTCATACGAGCAGATCCGTCTCGCGCTGCAGCCGGTCGCCGACGGTGAACACCGTGGCGGCGAGCGAGAAGATGAACGCCGCGAGGATCAGTGTCGGGACATCCACGCTCATCGTCACGTTGTCGTAGGTGCCGTCCGAGATGGCGCGGAACGCGTCGTTGGCGACCATGTTCCCGAAGAACGGAACTCCGGCGATCCCTCCGAGCGCCGCGATGCCCGCCATCCCCACCAGTCCGGAGTTGCGCCGGCTGAACACGCGGCCTCGCATGACGGAGATCGTCACGAGGACGAGGCAGGTGACCAGCAGGGTGACGGATGCCACGGCCACCAGCTGCTCGAGCACGAGGGCTATCCGTCCTGCCAGCGAGAGGCCGTCGGTGGCGAGCATCGCGTGCTCGAGCTCGACGTCGCGCATCTCACCGCCGGGTCCGATCGGCGCCTGCGCGATCGTCCCCGAGAACGTCGCGGGGACGTGGACCACGCCCCCGCTCAGCCCTTCGACGATGCGGGCGATAGCCGCGTAGAGCGTGGCGCCCACGATCGCGACGCCGGCGACGATGAAGAACCACATCGCGGCCACGTCGGATCGGCGGACGGGGCGATCCCCGGTCGGACTGACCATGACGCACTCCTTGCCATATCGATATTCGTTCGTATCGAAAAACGATATGGCGAGCGGATGCCGATGTCAAGAGTCGTGCGCGCTATGCCCCTGGCGAACACGGGCATGCGGCATCCGCCCTCTCGTTACCCTCGTTGTACGGCGCGAGGGCTCGGCAGACCCTCATCGCCACGAAGGAGTTGAACGATGTTCGAGAGATTCACCGACCGTGCCCGTCGTGTGGTCGTCCTCGCCCAAGAAGAGGCGAAGATGCTCAACCACAACTACATCGGCACCGAGCACATCCTGCTCGGGCTGATCCACGAGGGCGAGGGAGTCGCAGCCAAGGCGCTGGAGTCCCTCGGCATCTCGCTGGATGCCGTGCGTGAGCAGGTGCAGGACATCATCGGCCAGGGCCAGCAGCAGCCGACCGGGCACATCCCGTTCACGCCGCGCGCGAAGAAGGTCCTCGAGCTGTCCCTGCGCGAGGCCCTGCAGCTCGGCCACAACTACATCGGCACCGAGCACATCCTCCTCGGTCTCATCCGCGAGGGCGAGGGCGTCGCCGCACAGGTGCTCGTCAAGCTCGGCGCCGACCTCAACAAGGTGCGCCAGCAGGTCATCCAGCTGCTGTCGGGCTACCAGGGCAAGGAGCCGGCCGCCGTCTCGGGCGCCGCGCACGACAACCCGCAGGCCGCCACCGGCGGCTCGGCCGTGCTCGACCAGTTCGGCCGCAACCTCACCCAGGCCGCGCGCGACAACAAGCTCGACCCCGTGATCGGGCGCGAGAAGGAGATCGAGCGGGTCATGCAGATCCTCTCGCGTCGCTCCAAGAACAACCCCGTCCTGATCGGCGAGCCCGGCGTCGGCAAGACCGCCGTCGTCGAGGGTCTCGCGCAGGCCATCGTGAAGAACGACGTTCCCGAGACGCTCAAGGACAAGCAGGTCTACTCGCTCGACCTCGGCTCGCTCATCGCCGGCTCCCGCTACCGCGGTGACTTCGAGGAGCGCCTGAAGAAGGTCACCAAGGAGATCCGCACGCGCGGCGACATCATCGTCTTCATCGACGAGATCCACACCCTCGTGGGTGCCGGTGCCGCCGAGGGCGCGATCGACGCCGCGTCGATCCTCAAGCCCCTCCTCGCCCGCGGTGAGCTCCAGACGATCGGCGCCACCACGCTGGACGAGTACCGCAAGCACTTCGAGAAGGATGCCGCGCTCGAGCGTCGCTTCCAGCCGATCCAGGTCGCCGAGCCGAGCCTGCCCCACGCGATCAACATCCTGAAGGGGCTGCGCGACCGGTACGAGGCGCACCACAAGGTGCAGATCACCGACGGCGCGATCGTCGCGGCGGCGAACCTCGCCGACCGCTACATCTCGGACCGCTTCCTGCCCGACAAGGCGATCGACCTGATCGACGAGGCCGGCGCACGCCTGCGTCTGTCGATCCTGTCGAGCCCCCCCGAGCTGCGCGAGTTCGACGACAAGATCGCCAAGGTCCGCGAACAGAAGGAAGTCGCCTCCGAGGAGCAGGACTTCGAGAAGGCCGCATCGCTGCGCGACGAGGAGAAGTCCCTGCTGGCCGAGCGCCTGCGCCTCGAGAAGCAGTGGCGCTCAGGTGACGTCGCCTCCCACGCAGTGGTCGACGAAGGCCTGATCGCCGAGGTGCTCGCTCAGGCGACCGGCATCCCGGTGTTCAAGCTCACGGAGGAGGAGTCGAGCCGTCTCGTCTTCATGGAGAAGGCGCTGCACCAGCGCGTCATCGGCCAGGAGGAGGCGATCGCCGCCCTCTCCAAGACGATCCGCCGCCAGCGCGCCGGCCTCAAGGACCCGAAGCGTCCCTCGGGCTCGTTCATCTTCGCCGGCCCCACGGGTGTCGGAAAGACCGAACTGGCCAAGGCGCTCGCCGAGTTCCTGTTCGACGACGAGGCCGCGCTGATCTCGCTCGACATGTCGGAGTTCGGAGAGAAGCACACCGTCTCCCGCCTGTTCGGCGCCCCTCCCGGATTCGTCGGGTTCGAAGAGGGCGGCCAGCTCACCGAGAAGGTGCGCCGCAAGCCGTTCTCGGTCGTCCTGTTCGACGAGATCGAGAAGGCCCACCCCGACATCTTCAACTCGCTCCTGCAGATCCTCGAAGAGGGTCGCCTCACCGATGGTCAGGGCCGAGTCGTCGACTTCAAGAACACGGTCATCATCATGACCACCAACCTGGGCGCGCGTGACATCGCGGGCGGCCCGGTCGGGTTCCAGGTCGAGGGTGACTCGGCGACGTCGTACGACCGGATGAAGGGCAAGGTGCAGGAAGAGCTCAAGCGTCACTTCAAGCCCGAGTTCCTCAACCGCGTCGACGACATCATCGTCTTCCCGCAGCTGAGCAAGCCCGAGCTGGTGCAGATCGTGGATCTGTTCACGAAGCGCCTCGGCACGCGCCTGCTCGACCGCGACATGACGCTCGAACTCTCGCAGAACGCCAAGGAGCGGCTCATCGAGATCGGCTTCGACCCGGCGCTCGGCGCCCGCCCGCTGCGTCGTGCGATGCAGCGCGAGATCGAGGACCGTCTGTCGGAGAAGATCCTGCACGGCGAGCTCAACTCGGGCGACCACGTCAAGGTGGATGCCGAGAACGGCGAGTTCGTGTTCGAGCACGGGCCGCGGGGCGAGAAGGTCGCCGTCGGCGTCGTGCACAACGGTGAGATCACCGCGACGCCCGACCTCGCGATCACCTCGGACTGAGAGCCGCCGGGTCGATTCGACCCGTGATGAGCGAAGAGCGGGTGCTGCGGCATCCGCTCTTCGTCGTTTCCGGCGCTCGCGCGTGCAGCAACTCCTCAAGCGCGCCGTGCTCGACTCCGGCGGCCCGGCGTGTCGGGCCGCGTGATCGGAGTTCTTGAGGAGTTGTTGCGCGCGACCCGGCCCTACGCTGGGGGGATGAGCGAGTTCACGGTGCGGCCGGCGACGACCCGCGATGTGCGCGGCATCCAGGCGATGCTCGAGCCGTTCGTTCAGCGGCGGATCCTTCTCGGCAAGGACCTCGTCGTGCTGTACGAGGCGACGCAGCAGTTCGTCGTCGCCGAAGGCCCGGACGGCGCTCTGGTGGGCTGCGGGGCCCTGCACGTGATGTGGGAGGATCTGGGCGAGATCCGCACCCTGATCGTGACCGACGAGTGGCTGCACCACGGGGTCGGCCGGGGGATCGTCGAGGCGCTCGAGTCCCACGCCCGCACGCTCGGCCTGTCGCGCCTGTTCTGCTTGACGTTCGAGGTCGACTTCTTCACGCGGCGCGGGTTCTCGCCGATCGGCGAGCAGGTCGTGGATCCTGACGTGTATTCGCAGCTGATCCGCTCGCCCGACGAGGGTGTGGCCGAGTTCCTCGACCTCGCGCACGTGAAGCCGAACACGCTCGGCAACACCCGGATGATCAAGAACCTCTGACGCACGGCCCCCGCGGGGACGGATGCCGCGGCCCGCCTTTCCCTCGGCTGTGAAGACGGTCCGGCGGGCGTGCCGACCGCCTGCGGGGAGTCGCCCCGCCTACCCTGGGAGGATGACCGGCCCGACCCCGCGCAGACGCCACTCGGCAGCGGTGTACCGGCGTCGCCGGCTCGTTGTGCTGCTCGCGGTCCTCGCGATCGTCGCGGGCATCGCCTGGCTGCTGATCGCCCAGCCCTGGCGCGGGTCTGCGACCGAGGTGGCGCCATCCCCGTCCGCGACGCCCAGCGCGACCGCGACCTCCACCGGCCTGCCCGTGGTGGAATCGGATGCCTCGCCCACGCCGGGTGCCGACGCCGAAGCCGTCGAGGGCGCCGGAACCGTCGAGGGTTCGGCCCCGTCGCCGTCGGTCACCCCGGAGGCTCAGCCGTGCACCGATGACACCGTCGCGGTGGAGGCGGTCGTGAGCCAGGGAACGTATGCCGCCGACCAGAACCCGGCGTTCTCCATCACGCTCACCAACAACGGCCCGGACTGCACCCTCAACGTCGGCACCAGTGCGCAGTCGTTCACCGTCACCAGCGGCAGCGACACCTGGTGGCGGTCGACGGACTGCCAGAGCGAGCCCAACGACATGGTGGTCCTGCTGCAGGCCGGGCAGAGCGTGACCAGTGCCGCGCCGCTCGCGTGGGACCGCACGCGCTCCGCGGTCGGGACGTGCGGAGACGTCACCCGGCAGCGCGCGGCCGGCGGGGGCGCCTCGTACCACCTGGGCGTCTCGATCGGCGGCATCGCCTCGACGACGACGGCGCAGTTCCTGCTCTACTGAGGCTGCGCTCGCGTCTACTGGGTCGGCTGCGCGTCGCGCGGCTGCCGAGTCGGCTGAGCGTCGCGCGTTGGGAGGGCATGAAAAGGCCCCCGGGGTTGGGGACTCCCGGGGGCCTGCCACTGCCGATCGTTCGGGCACACCCCATGGCGCGCGATCCTCGGCAATGATTGAGAGGGCGCTGGGGACGCTTCTCTCGGAGGTGCTGGGGACACCTCGTGGTCAAGGATATACGAATTGGTCCAACCTTGTATGTCCCCACTTTGGTGGACAAGAATCGCATGATTCGACTCGCGCGGGCCGAGTATGTCCCCCAAAAGGGGGACATACTTCGCAGATTGGCGGGAAATCCCCTGATCCCGCGGCCCCGCCCTCGCGCCTAGAGCTTGTCGTCCGCGCGGTCGTCTCCGAAGACCTGGGCCTCCATCGCGTCGTAGCCCTCGGCCTGCGGGTCGCCGTGGCGACCGCCCGACAGCGCATACTCCTCCTCGGGAGAGAGCACGAGACGGTGCCGGAAGAACAGCGCGAAGCCGACGAGGATCACCACGTACACCACGCCGATCGCGATGATGGCGGGGAAGAACGTCGGGTTGAGCAGGAAGCCCACGAAGATCAGTGCGGCGATCAGAGCCGCGATGACGGCGCCGGGGACGCCCCACGGGCTGCGGTAGGGCCGCTTCGCGTCGGGGAACTTCCGGCGCAGGATGACGAACGCCACCATCTGCAGAAGGTAGGCCAGCACCGCGCCCCACACCGCGATGTTCAGCACGATGGCCCCCGCCACTGCTCCGGCGCCTTCCGGGTTGACGGCGGCGAGGACGTCGAGCACGACGAGTGCGAGGAATCCGATCACCGCGCCGACGAGCAGCGCGACCCACGGCGTCTGCCGCTTGCCGGTCAGCGAGAGGAACCGGGGGTAGTACCCCGCGCGGGACAGCGAGTACATGTTGCGTCCGTAGGCGAACATGATGCCCTGCAGCGAGGCGAGCAGTCCCACCAGGGCCAGGAGTGCCAGCACGGCGGCGACCTGGTCGCCCACGATCGCGCGGAACCCGTCGAGCAGCGGCTCGAGCGAGAGCCCGGTCGCCTCGGCGCCGATGACGCCGGTGTTGAGGAACAGCACGAGCAGGCCGGTGATGATCAGCGTGCCGCGTGCCCAGAAGCCGGCCTTGGGGATGTCACGCACCGGATTGTGCGACTCCTCGGCGGCGAGCGGCAGTTCCTCGATTCCGAGGAAGAACCACATCGCGAACGGCAGGGCGAAGAGGATCGGCAGCACGCCGTGCGGCAGGAACTCGGTCTGACCGGCATCCGGGGCGATGTCCCACAGGTTCGCCCACTGGAACGCCCCCGAGAAGATCGCCATGAGCGAGAAGACGACGATGATGCCGATCGAGATGATCGAGACCACGATGGCGAACTTGAACGAGATGCTGGCGCCCGCGGCGTTGAGCAGCACGAACGCGAGGTAGAGCACGACGTACCAGAGCCACATCATGTTGGAGCCGGTGGCCGCCGAGAGATCGAAGCCGAGCAGTTCGGCGGTGATCGCGTTGGCGTACGACGCCGAGAAGAACACGATGACCGCGGTGGTGGCGACGTATTCGATCGTCTCGGCGGCACCGGTGATGAGGCCGCCCCAGGGCCCCATCGCCGATCGCGCGAACGAATACGCGCCCCCGGTATGCGGCATGGCCGCCGCCATCTCGCCGATCGAGAAGATCATGCCGTAGTACATGACGACGAGGATCGCGAAGGCGATCAGCATGCCTCCGAAGCCCGCGAAGTCGATTCCGAAGTTCCAGCCCGAGAAATCTCCCGAGATGACCGCGGCCACCGCCAGTCCCCACAGGCCCCACACTCCGGCCGACCTTTTCAGGGTCCGCTTCTGGAAGTAGTCCTGGCCGGCCCGCGTATAGGTCGCCCCGGCGACCTTCGCGGAATCTTCACGCTGTTGCGACATCGATCCTCCGTGCGCTCGGGTCGGACGCGAGGGTCCGTCTTGGGCATGATTGTGGCGCTAATGGTGGGCTGTGTCTACCTTTGGATGCGAATTCCTCGTTACAGTGGACGCGGTGCGACCCTGAGGACGCGCCGCTCAGGTGAGAAGACGGGAGGCACACATGCCGGGGAACCTCACTGTTGCGGAACTTCACGCCGCCATCGCTGCGGGAGACATCGACACCGTCATCGTGGCCTTCGCCGACGCCCAGGGCCGGATGGTCGGCAAGCGTGTCTCCGCGCGCTTCTTCCAGGAGGAGGTGCTCAGCCACGGTGCCGAGGCGTGCAACTACCTGCTGTCGGTGGACGTCGACATGAACACCGTCGACGGCTACGCCATGTCGAGCTGGGAGACCGGCTACGGCGACATGAACCTGCGGCCCGACACCGACACGCTGCGCCGCATCCCCTGGCAGCCCGGCACCGCCCTGGTGATGGCCGATCTGGCGTGGGAGTCCGGCGATCCCGTCGTGCAGTCGCCCCGCGAGATCCTCAAGGGTCAGCGCGAGCGCCTGGCCGAGCGCGGTCTGACGGCGTACTCCGGCACCGAGCTGGAGTTCATCGTGTTCGACGACTCGTATCGGGATGCCTGGGCCAAGGGCTATCGCGACCTCAAGACGTCGACCGACTACAACGTCGACTACGACCTGCTCGCGTCGGGGCGTCTCGAGCCGCTGCTGCGCGACATCCGTCTGGGCATGGACGGCGCCGGCCTGTACACCGAGGGCGTGAAGGGCGAGTGCAACCTGGGTCAGCAGGAGATCGCGTTCCGCTACGCCGAGGTGCTCGAGACCGCCGACCAGCACACCATCTACAAGAGCGGCGCGAAGTCCATCGCCGACGCGCACGGCAAGTCGATCACGTTCATGGCCAAGTTCAACGAGCGCGAGGGCAACAGCTGTCACATCCATCTGTCGCTGCGCACCGGTGAGGGCGAGCCGGTCATGGCGGGCGACGGCGCTCACGGGTTCAGCCCGCTGATGGAGCACTGGATCGCGGGCATCCTCGCCACACTGCGCGAGTTCACTCTGCTCTACGCCCCCACGATCAACTCGTACAAGCGGTACGCGAAGGGCACGTTCGCTCCGACGGGCGTGGCGTGGGGCATCGACAACCGCACGTGCGCGCTGCGCGTCGTCGGTCACGGCGGTTCACTGCGCGTGGAGAATCGCGTGCCCGGCGGCGACGTCAACCCGTACCTGGGCATCGCCGCGATCATCGCCGGCGGCCTGCACGGGATCGAGCACGAGCTGCCGCTGCCGGCACCCCTCGGTGGGAACGCGTACGCCTCCGATGTCGACCATCTGCCCACGACCCTGCGCGACGCCGCGCGTCTCTTCGACGAGTCGGCCATCGCACGAGCCGCGTTCGGCGACGACATGGTCGAGCACTATCTGAACCAGGCGCGGATAGAGGTCGAGGCCTACGACGCCGCCGTCACCGACTGGGAGAGGGTCCGTGGATTCGAGCGTCTCTGATCAGCCCCGCCGACCGGTGATCGGCCTGACCACCTACCTCGAGCAGGCCAAGCAGGGCGTGTGGGACGTGCGTGCCGCATTCCTGCCGCACCAGTACTTCGACGCGGTCATCGCCTCGGGGGGCGTCGCGGTGCTGCTTCCGCCGCAGCCGGCTCCGGATGCCGCGACCGCCGTCCTCGACGGACTGGACGGTCTCATCCTCACCGGCGGCCTCGACGTGCAGCCTGAGCTGTACGGGGCGCAGAGACATCCCCTCACCGACCCGCCACGGCCTGACCGGGACGAGTGGGAGATCGCGCTGTTCCGCGGGGCGGAGGAGCGACGGATGCCGGTGCTCGCCATCTGCCGGGGGCTTCAGCTCGTGAACGTCGCGCGCGGCGGGACGCTGCACCAGCACCTGCCCGAGGCGATCGGCACCGAGCGGTACCGGATCGGGGGAGGAGTCTTCGCGACCAACGAGGTCCAGGTCGAGAGCGGCTCGCGGCTCTCCGGCCTGGTGGGGGACGGCACGCTCGACGTGCACAGCTACCACCATCAGGGCGTCGACCGGCTGGGCGATGGGCTTGTCGCGACGGCCTGGGCCGACGACGGACTCGTGCAGGCGATCGAGTCCGCCGGGGACGGCTATCTCGTGGGCGTGCAGTGGCACCCCGAGGAGAACGCCGAGGATCGACGGCTGTTCGCGGGACTGGTGGCCGAGGCATCCGTCTATGCGAATCGCCCTGCGAGAAGGGTCAGCGCATGACCGGCACGTTCACCGTCATCAATCCGGCGACCGCGCGGCCGATCCGCGAGATCGGGAGGGCCGGCATCGATGAGGTCGATGCCGTCATCGCCGCCGCCGTCGTCGCCCAGCGCTCTTGGGCCGCGGCGGCACCGCTGGCCCGCGCGGACGCGCTGCGCCGTTTCGCCCGTGTCGTCGAGGAGCATGTCGAGGAGCTCGCGCAGCTCGAGGTGCTGAACTCCGGGCATCCGATCGAGTCTGCGCGGTGGGAGGCGTCGCACGTCGCCCAGGTCCTGAACTTCTATGCGGGCGCGCCCGAGCGACTCAGCGGGCAGCAGATCCCGGTCGCCGGCGGGCTGGACGTCACCTTCCACGAGCCGTACGGCGTGGTCGGGATCATCGTCCCGTGGAACTTTCCGATGACGATCGCATCGTGGGGCTTCGCTCCGGCGCTCGCCGCGGGCAACGCCGTCGTGCTGAAGCCGGCCGAGCTGACGCCCCTGACCGCGCTCCGGCTGGGCGAGCTCGCGCTCGAGGCCGGGCTGCCGGAGGGGCTGTTCTCGGTCGTCACCGGGTCGGGATCGGTCGTCGGGCAGCGGTTCGTGTCGCACCCGGACGTGCGCAAGGTCGTGTTCACCGGCTCCACCGAGGTCGGGGTGTCGGTGGCCGCGGGCTGCGCGCAGGCGCTCAAGCCCGTGACCCTCGAGCTCGGCGGCAAGAGCGCCAACATCGTGTTCGAAGACGCCGACCTGGCGCTCGCGGCATCGGCGGCCCCGGGCGCGGTGTTCGACAACGCCGGCCAGGACTGCTGCGCGCGCAGCCGCATCCTGGTGCAGCGGTCGGTGTACGACAGGTTCCTCGAGCTGCTCGAACCCGCCGTGCGCGGGTTCGCGGTCGGCGACCCGACGCGGGAGGGGACCCAGATGGGGCCGCTGATCTCGGCATCCCATCGCTCCACCGTGGCCGGGTTCGTCGAGGGGGCGAACGTCGCCTTCCGCGGCTCGGCTCCGGAGGGCGAGGGGTTCTGGTTCGCCCCGACGGTCGTGCTCGCCGAGCGCGGCGACCGGATCGCACGCGAGGAGGTCTTCGGGCCCGTCGTCGCCGTGCTGCCGTTCGACGATGAAGCCGACGCCATCGCGCTCGCCAACGACACGATCTACGGACTCGCCGGCTCGATCTGGACCGAGAACCTCGGCCGCGCGGTCCGCGTCTCGCGCGGAGTGAAGAGCGGGGTGCTGTCGGTGAACTCGCACTCGTCGGTCCGGTACTGGACGCCCTTCGGCGGCATGAAGGCCTCGGGCCTCGGCCGCGAGCTCGGGCCCGACGCGGCCGAGCACTTCACACAGACCAAGAACGTCTTCTTCGCGACCGGCGAGTGACGGCGCGATCACGGAGCACGCGGAACATGGAACAAGGGGAGAAACAGCGCATGGATCTGACGAAGCGCCTCGACGGCCGGGTCGCGATCATCACCGGCGGCGCGTCAGGCATCGGGCTCGCGACGGCGCGGCGGTTCGCCGCCGAGGGCGCGACGGTCGTCATCGCCGACCTCGACCCGACATCGGGCGAGGCCGCGGCGGCCCAGGTGAGGGGCGTCTACCGGCACGTGAACGTCGCGGACGAGGCATCCGTCAACGCGCTCTTCGACGGGATCGCGACAGAGCTCGGCAGCGTCGACATCGCGTTCAACAACGCCGGCATCTCGCCCGCTGACGACGACTCGATCGAGACGACCGAGCTGCCGGCGTGGGACAAGGTGCAGGACGTCAATCTCAAGAGCGTGTATCTCTGCTCGCGCGCGGCGCTGCGGCACATGGTGCCCGCCGGCAAGGGATCGATCATCAACACGGCGTCGTTCGTGGCGCTGCTCGGCTCGGCGACGTCGCAGATCTCGTACACGGCCTCGAAGGGCGGCGTGCTCGCGCTGACCCGCGAGCTCGGGGTGCAGTTCGCCCGGCAGGGGATCCGCGTGAACGCGCTCTGCCCGGGGCCCGTGAACACGCCGCTGCTGCAGGAGCTGTTCGCGAAGGACCCCGAGCGCGCACAGCGCCGGCTCGTGCACGTGCCGATGGGCCGGTTCGCCGAGCCCGACGAGATGGCGGCGGCCGTGGCGTTCCTCGCCTCTGACGACGCGTCGTTCATCACCGCCACCGCCTTCGTGGTCGACGGCGGAATCACCAACGCCTACGTCACGCCACTGTGAGCTCGTGGTGATGAGCACGACGTCGGCAATCCGGGGCTTGGAGGCTCTGATTCGCGCCGCGGGAGTCGCAGCTGACAGAGTTGCCGACGTTGTGCACACCGGAGGGCGGATGACGTGACCGAGACACCGCTGCGCGAGCTGCGCCGGGCCGTCTACCGGCCGGTGCGCGAGGGCAATGCGCTCGAAGACACCGTCGCGCGCCTCGTGCAGACCATCCGGCTCGGCGTGGTCGCGCCGGGGGAGTCGCTGCCCGCCGAACGGGACCTCGCCGCGCGCTACGCGGTGAGCCGCGACACCGTGCGCGAGGCCATCCGCGAGCTCGCCGACACCGGCTACCTCGTGCGTCGGCGAGGCCGGTACGGCGGCACGTTCGTCGCCGATCCGCTGCCGCAGCCGCCGGATCCGGGTCAGATCGATGTCGCGCAGCTCGACGACGTCCTGGGCCTCCGGCGCGTACTCGAGGCCGGCGCGGCGCGGGCCGCGGCATCCCGTTCCCTCGACGCCGCCCAGCGCGACGAGCTGTGGGCGCGATACGAAGCCGTCACCGCGGGATCCGAGGCGGACTACCGCCGGCTCGACACCCTGCTGCACCTCGCGATCGCCGAGGTCGCCGGCATCCCGTCGCTCGTGGCGCTCGCCGCCGAGAACCGCGCGCAGGTCAACGCCTGGCTCGACACCTTTCCGCTGCTGCCGCGCAACATCGAGCACGCCAACGCCCAGCACGAGCAGATCGTGACCGCGATCCTCGCCGGGCGAGCGGATGCCGCGGAGCAGGCCGTCCGGGACCACCTCGCCGGCACCGAGGCGCTGCTGCGCGGCTTCCTCACCTGACGCGGCCGGCGTCCGGGTCGGGTTCCCAATGCCGGGGGCCGTCTAATCTGGAGGCGTGGCAGGCAAGAAGCGCGCGAAGAAGGACCCCCTCGAGTTCCGCAACACCGTGCTGAGCGATGCGCTCCAGACGCAGGACATGGCGGCCGTCGCGTTCGCGCTGCGGCACGGGCCCACGGTGGTCCCGCTCATGCGTCCCGGCCTTCGCGATGACCCGCGGGATGCCGGAGAGGTCTGGACCTACCGCGATCCGAAGTCCGGCGACGTCGCGCTGCTGCTGTTCAGCGACGCCGCACACAAGCCCGCGACCCTGCCGCCGGGGGTGGCCCTGCAATCGCCGGCGTGGCTGCGGGCGTTCCTCGGAACGCACGAGTCCGAGATCACCACGGTGTTCTTCGACATCGCGGGCCCGCATCCGATGCAGGCGACGCCGGCCGACCTGATCGCGGCGCTGGATGCCTGAAGACGGGACGTTTCGTCTCGCTGTGCTCGCTCGACGACAGGAGCCGCGCTCGCTCGACGATCGCGTGTGAGCAGCCGGGGTCAGAAGTCGGGGATGCCTTCGCCCCGGCTGGGCCGCACCCGGGCTCGCACGTCGTTGAGGGCACCTCGCAGCGTCGCGGAGCGGTTGTCGATGAGGTCGGTGTAGCCGAGGCGCGCGGCCTCGCTGCGCCGCTGCGCCGACTGCGTCACCGGGCGCACCTCGCCCGCGAGGCTGAGCTCGCCCACGGCGGCGAGGGTCTTGGGTGAGGCCTCGTTGCGCACCGCGCCGGCGACGGCCACGGCGATCGCCAGGTCGGCCGCGGGTTCGGTGAAGCGCACGCCGCCGACGGTCGAGACGTAGACGTCCAGGTCGCTCGTGACGATGCCCGCCTTCTTCTCGAGCACGGCGAGCACCATCGCGACGCGGGCGGAGTCGACGCCGTTCACGATCCGCCGCGGGTTCGGGAGCCGACGTCTTGATCGTGAGCGCTTGCACCTCGACGGGCAGGGCGCGCCGGCCCTCGAGCGCGATGGCGACGCAAGTGCCGGGCTCGGGCGATCCGTGGCCGAGGAACAGGGCGCTCGGGTCGGGGACCTCGGCGATGCCGGCGCCGGTCATGTCGAAGCATCCGACCTCGTCCGTGGGTCCGAAGCGGTTCTTCAGCGCGCGCACGAAGCGCAGCGACGTCTGCCGGTCGCCTTCGAAGTGGCAGACGACGTCGACGAGGTGTTCGAGGATGCGGGGTCCGGCGATCGAGCCGTCCTTGGTCACGTGCCCGACGATGATGACGGGAAGCCCGCGGTCCTTCGCGACCCGGATGAGGGTCGAGGCGACTTCGCGCACCTGCGACGGGTGCCCCGCCATGCCGTCGGACAGCGACGACGACACCGTCTGCACAGAGTCGACGATCAGCAGCTCGGGCCGTACCTCGTCGATGTGCCCGAGGATCGTCGCGAGATCGGTCTCGGCGGCGAGGTACAGCTCGTCGTGCAGCGCGCCGGTGCGCTCGGCCCGCAGCCGGACCTGGGCCGTGGACTCCTCGGCGCTGGCATAGAGCACGCGCCGCCCGGCCTTCGCCGACTGCGCCGCGACCTCGAGCAGGAGTGTGGACTTTCCGACGCCGGGCTCGCCCGAGAGCAGGATCGCGGCGCCGGGAACGACGCCGCCGCCGAGCACCCGGTCGAACTCGCCCACGCCGCTCGTGCGCCGCGGGGCGTCGGAGGTGTCGATGCTCGTGATGGGCTGTGCCGCACGACCCGCGCCGGGGGCGACGGGACTGACCGATCGCTGCAGGCCGGTGGGCTCGGATGCCTCGACCACCGTGCCCCACTGCTGGCACTCGCCGCAGCGGCCGGCCCACTTGATCGTCGACCACCCGCACTCGGTGCAGCGGTACGACGCGGTCTGGGTGGGTCGTCGGGTCGCGGCCATGGGTTCAGCGTACGGCGGGGCCGCGACATCCCTCCCTGACTCGGCGGGAGAGCAGCCCGTCAGCCGCGCAGCGAGTCGGCCACCTCGCGCAGCGCCGTCGCCGAGCGGTGCAGCAGGTCGAGCTCGCTGTGTGCGAACTGCGTCTCGCGGATCGGCACCGCGCCGGCCGCGCTCACCACGGACGGCACCGACAGCGCGATCCCGTCGACGCCGTGGAAGTCGCGGAGCACCGTGGAGACGGGCATGACGGCGTGCTCATCGCCGAGGACGGCCTCGATGATGCGGGCACTGGACAGCCCGATGGCGTAGTTCGTCGCGCCCTTGCCCTGGATGACTTTGTACGCGGCGTCGCGCACATCGATCGCGATCTGGTCGAGCTCGTCCACGGTGAGCCGGTCGCCGGCGGGCGTCACCCACTCGAGGATCGGCACCGTCCCGATCGTCGCCCTGGACCACAGCGGGAACTCGGTGTCGCCGTGCTCGCCGACGATGTACGCGTGAACGCTGCTCGTCGACACCCCGGCGCGCTCGGCGAGCTTCCACCGCAGGCGTGAAGTGTCGAGCACCGTTCCCGATGCGAAGATCCGCTCCGGAGGGAGGCCGGTCTGCTCCTGCGCGAGCACCGTGAGCACGTCGCACGGATTGGTCACGATGACGTAGATCGCATCCGGCGCGGCCTCGAGCAGCTGCGGCATCATCGTGCGCATGATCCCGGCGTTCACGCCGGCGAGCTCGATGCGGGTCTGCCCCGGATTCTGCTTCGCGCCGGCGGTGATCACGACGACGTGCGAGCCCTCGACCACCGACAGATCACTGCCGCCGGTGATGTCGCTCGTCCCGGTGAACTCTGGGCCGACGCTGATCGTAAAGCCTGTGTCAGCATAGGTGTAAACGTTCCCAGCAGTGGCGCCCACGTAAGGCGCTATCGATGCATAGAGGGGGCCAATATCGGCGCCTAAGGCATCAGGCCATGTGCGTTGCCAACCTAAACCGATTGCCGGTTCGTTTTTCAACTGATGACTCCAGCCTTTAGGCATAGGCGAATTGGTCAAGTGGCGGTGAATAAGCTTCTGCGCTCGCTCACCCAACGCGGCAGGACCGACAACCCCCGAACCGGTAATTCTAATTCATCGGTATGGTTATCAGTATATGTGAACATGCCCATTGAGCCGTAGAGATAGCCTGCGTACGGACGATCATTAGGATCGGGATTACGCTGGGTCGTGTCTTGGGGGGTGTAAATATTCTGACCTAGAGAATAAAACAGGCTCGATGTATCGTTGATTTCGAAGCCCGGCATTACATCAGCTAAATTACGCGCCAGCTCAGGGAAGTCGGAGGATACATCGAGATATGTGGCACGAATGCCAGAGGTGTAATTTCTATCCTCGCCAGAAAACAGATCGTTTTCGACGGTGAGGGTCAACACGTTGTCTTGTGCAGAGCGGGTGACACTCGCCGGAATTTTTTCTTCTAGGGTGCGTGAATCTTCTTGATCGTCGAGTTTGGTATCGTTGATGGGCGGCATGCTGCGCTTTTGCGGTTCAGCAAGGTTCGTCGGATAAACTTGTTCTACAGGGGCTTGATAGGATTCGTACTAAATTCCTTGCGCCGCTGCGGTATTGGCAGCGAGCGTGACTGCCATCATCAATGCGAGCGGCGTTTTTTTCATGTTCTTTTTATGTACCTAAATTATGTTCTTAATTCGGCGTGTATCTGTTTCCAAGATCGGACGTGTCTTGATCGGGAAAGATTTTTCGAATTGAACAGAGTCGAACGTGTGTGGTTTGACTTCGGCAGTGGTAATCATCGCCACGGCCGTAAAGCCCATTAAAATGACAGCGACTAGGACAGCGAGTGTGTTGTTTCCATAACTTACCTTACCTTGTTTTAACTGCAGCCAAACGGATGAAAAAGTGAATCGTTCCAAGTGTTTTTAAAGAATCTTATCGGCGGCAATAAACCCCGCCAAACTGGCCAAGAGCACGGCAGTCGTCGGATTTTCCCGGATCTTATCGCCGAATTCGTCATCAACGGTGGCAATCACCGCTTTTACATTGCTCAATAAATCGTTTTTGAAGGATTCCTGCTGGAGCTGGCGCTTGATTTCGCGCTTATGATTGATCGAATAGGCAGCAAGAGCCGCTATCAATGCGAACCCAGCCGTCAAGCCGGCGGTCATTAGTGCTGCGATATCAGGCCGATACCCGGCCAGGGCCCAGGCGTAGAAGCGGCAATGAGGAAACCAACTGCCACAAAGCCAAACAAGCCCGCTATGGCCGAAAAGCCATAACCTGCCTTGGTTTTGCGCGTGGCCATGGACAAACCGCCCATGACCAGCTTTTCAAAAGCGACCGCTTCAGCGATGGCGAGCAGTTTCGACATTATTAACGACCGCGGAACAAGAAGGCTGCCAACAGACCAGCGCCGAAAGCAATGGCGAGGCTTTGACCTGGTTTGGCTTTGACAGCTTTTTCAGCTTTCAAATATTCCAACTGTGCTGATTTTTTCAGATCGGTTATACGATCGGCAGCGAGCTCGGAAATCTTGTTCGCTTGTGAACGGCCTTCCGACTGAACGTGCTTGGTCAATTCGACGACATTGTTCTTCAAAGAATCGATGTCTTGTTTGATTTCTTCAATTTCTGGGAATTCTGAGCGTGTCTTTTGCATGGTTGTCTCCTGCTTTTGGGTTGTCAGATAAGCCAACGGTGCAGTGCAAAAAAGGTTCCTTACAAATAGAAAGGGAATTAACTTTTATGATTTTTGATTTCGGCGCAGAGCATGTAGCCAATGCCGCGCACGGTTTTGATGAGGGCGGGGGTTTTTGTGTCGTCGCCTAGTTTTTTACGGATGCGCGCGATTTGAATGTCGATGGCGCGGTCATAGGCGTCGAACTTGCCTTCGCGCGTCACGTCATAGAGGTGTTCGCGCGATAGCGCGCGATTCGCGGACAGTGCTAGGGCTTCGAGCAATTTGAATTCGCCGGTGGTCAGCGCCAGGGACTGACCTTTGGAGTTGAAGGCTTGATATTGCGTGCGGTCGAGGCGCCAGTCTTTGAAACGCGATTACAACGCCGTTTGTATCAGGCGATGAGGATTCGGACGGCACGTTAGCGGTTCGTTATCGGCGCAGGGCTGCGCGGATACGGGCTGAGAATTCGCGCATTTCAAAAGGTTTGGTGATGTAGTCGTCGGCGCCCATTTCGAGGCCGACGATTTTTTAGTCGTATCGGACTTGCCGGAGACAATGATGATGGGGGCTTGGTGACGCACGGATCTTTGTGATTAGGCCTAGACCTTGTGAATTAGGCAGCATAAGGTCGAGCAACACCACATCGAAACGGGGTCGCCTTTGAGTTGTTCTTCCAGTTCGGCGGCCGGTATGCGCGTCCAGGACTTTGTAGCCGTCTTCTTCCAAGTATTCGCGCAGGACGAGTTGAAGGTTTTTGTCGTCATTAGCATCCAGCTGCAGGCAGGCGGCCAGCGCGATCGGGCCCAGCGGGCAATGCGGCGCCAGCGCCACGTCGTAGGCTTCGGCCATGGCCGCGATCTTGCGGCATTCGGTGATGCCGCCGGCATGGGACAGGTCGGGCTGGATGATGTCGACATAGCCGTCGGACAGGACCTGCTTGAAATCCCAGCGCGAAAAGAGCCGCTCGCCGAGCGCGATCGGCGTCGAGCGTGTGATTGGCGATTTCCTTCAGCGCCTCGCTGGTTTTCCGACAGCACCGGCTCCTCGATGAACATCAGCTTGTAGGGATCGAGTTCCTTGGCCAGCACCTTGGCCATCGGCTTGTGCACGCGGCCGTGGAAATCGACGCCGATGCCGATGTCCGGGCCGACCGCCTCGCGGATGGCGGCGATGGTCGCGACGGCCTTGTCGACCTTGTCGTAGCTGTCGACGATCTGCATTTCCTCGCAGCCGTTCATCTTGATCGCCTTGAAGCCGCGGGCGACGACCTCCCTGGCATTGTTGGCGACGTCGGCCGGCCGGTCGCCGCCGATCCAGGAATAGACCTTGATCTTGTCGCGCACCTGGCCGCCCAGCAGCGAATGGATCGGCTGCCCCGAGCGCCTTGCCCTTGATGTCCCACAGCGCCTGGTCGATGCCGGCAATCGCGCTCATATGGATGGCGCCGCCGCGATAGAAGCCGCCGCGATACATGACGTTCCAGTGGTCCTCGATCAGGAACGGGTCCTTGCCGATCAGGTAGTCGGCCAGTTCGTGCGACGGCGGCCTGCGACCGTCAGCGCGCGGCCCTCGACCACCGGCTCGCCCCAGCCGATGACGCCCTCGTCGGTCTCGATCTTCAGAAACAGCCAGCGCGGCGGAACGATATAGGTGGTGAGCTTGGTGATTTTCATGGTATCTCTCGTATCGCGAGTAGAATGCTTCAATTTGTTCTGGTCAGATTGCGTTGGCGGCGGCGAGATCGCGGGCCGCGAGATCGAGCATGCTGGTTGGCACAGTCGCGGCGCGCCGCGCCTTGTCGCGCATGCGCAGCGCCTCGACGACTTCATGGTGCGCCGTCACGGCCTCCATCGCGACGATCGGACGAAATGATCGCGGTCGCATCCAGCGAGAATTTCAGCGCCGCGTCGATGATGCTCGCCAATCTGGCGGAAGATCTGGATTGTGGCTGGCGGCATAGAGGATCCGGTGAAACCGCGACATCCGACCGCGGAGAACTGCTCCGAGGTCCTCGCCGGCAGTCGCCATGCTGGCGCCAGGCCGCTTCGAGGTCGGCAATCTCCTGAGCGGTGGCGCGCTCGCGGCAAGCTCGGCAACCAGCGGCTCGATGGCGCGGCGCGTTTCGAGAATGGCAGTCGAACAGGTCGAATCCAGCGACGTGCGGCGCGTGCCATTCCAGCACCTGCGGGTCGAGGATGTTCCAGTCGTCCTCGTCGCAGACGACTGGTGCCGATGCGTGGCCGGCCGAGCACGAGGCCCTTGGACTGCCAGCACTTTCAGCGATTCGCGGATGACGGTGCGGCTGACACCGTATCGGTTCGCAGAGCTCGTTCTCGCGTCGGAAGCGATGCGCCCGGCCGGATAGCGGTCCGAAAAGATGTCCGACGCGATCGCCTTGGTGACGTCACGGCATCACGCGCGGACGGCGTGCCGGCTCCTTGCCCGCCGGACTTCTGTTTGCGATTGTCCACCCGAGCCCCTCCTCTAAGGCGGCGAACCCCTTTTCGTCGCCGGCGTGTCTTGCATTGGCAATATCGTGATTGCCACTTGCATGCACCAGCGCCGTTCAATGTCAGACCCTCTAAATCGATTTATCATACCAAGCGCAATTGACGCGTATGATGAAAGCGATTAGACAATCCGCGTTCGGGTCGAGAGCCCGCTTACATCGCTTGGGAGAGAAATCATGAGATTGTTGAAGACACGCGCTCATTGCGAGCGCGATAGCCGTGCTGTCCGTGTCGACGGCCGCGGGTCGCCTACGCCGCCGACGTCAAAGATCGGCTTCATCGTGAAGCAGCCCGAGGAGCCCTGGTTCCAGGACGAATGGAAATTCGCCGACCAGGCCGCCAAGGAAAAGGGCTTCACGCTCGTCAAGATCGGCGCCGAAGACGGCGAGAAGGTCCAGTCGGCGATCGACAATCTCGGCGCCCAGGGCGCGCAGGGCTTCATCATCTGCACGCCCGACGTCAAGCTCGGACCCGGCATCGTCGCCAAGGCCGCAGCCAACGACCTCAAGCTGATGACCGTCGACGACCGTCTGGTCGACGCCGATGGCAAGCCGATCGAGGACGTGCCGCACATGGGCATCTCGGCCACCAAGATCGGCGAGACCGTCGGCCAGGCTATCGTCGACGAGATCAAGAAGCGCGGCTGGGACATGAAGGATGTCGGCGCGATCCGCGTTTCCTACGACCAGCTGCCGACCGCCGTCGACCGCGTCGAAGGCGCGATCTCGGTGCTGAAGGCGAACGGCTTCCCGGCCGAGAACATCTTTGACGCACCGCAGGCCAAGACCGACACCGAAGCCGCGCTGAACGCCGCGACCATCGTGCTCAACAAGCATGCCGACGTCAAGAACTGGATCGCCTTCGGCCTCAATGACGAAGCCGTGCTCGGCGCCGTCCGCGCCATCGGAAACGCGTCGGCATCCCGGCCGACAGCATGATCGGCGTCGGCATCGGCGGCGCGGATTCGGCGATCAACGAGTTCAAGAAGGCCGACGCGACCGGCTTCTTCGGCACGGTGATCATCTCGCCGAAGCGTCATGGCTACGAGACCGCGCTCAACATGTACGAGTGGATCGCCAACGGCAAGGAGCCGGAAAAGCTGATCCTGACGGCCGGCGCGCTCGCCCTGCGCGACGATTATGAAAAGGTCCGCAAGGATCTCGGTATCGAGTAATCGTCCTCGACGAGATGACGCCCGGCGGCGCTGCAGCCGCCGGTCGCCGCTATTCGGAGCGGAGCGATGCATGGCTTTCCTCGAATTCATCCATATCACCAAGGGCTATCCCGGCGTCCAGGCGCTGTCGGACGTCTCCTTCGCGGTCGGCAAAGGCGCCGTCCACGGCCTGATGGGCGAGAACGGCGCCGGCAAATCGACGCTGATCCGGATCCTGTCCGGCGACCAGCCGCCGATACCGGCGAGATCACGCATCGACGGCGATCAGCAGCGCTACGCATCCGTCCGCGATGCCTTCGATGCCGGCGTCATCGTCATCCACCAGGAACTGCAGCTGGTTCCCGAACTGACCGTTGCCGAAAATCTCTGGCTCGGCCGTTTCCCGGCCAAGGCCGGCGTCATCGACCGGCGCAGGCTGATCGACGACGTCGGCTGCAAAGCTCCAGCCGAGATCGGCATCGATATCGATCCGCGCAGCCAAGGTCGCCTCGCTGTCCATCGGCGAGCGGCAGATGGTCGAGATCGCCAAGGCCGTCATGCTCGACGCCCGCGTCATCGCGCTCGACGAACCGACCTCCTCGCTGTCGTCGCGCGAAAGCGAAATCCTGTTCGCGCTGATCGACCGGCTGCGGGCCAGGGCACCGTCATCCTCTACGTCTCGCACCGGCTCGACGAGATCTTCCGTCTCTGCGACAGCCTGACGGTGCTGCGCGACGGCAAGCTCGCTGCCCATCATCCCGACATTGCAGAGCGTCACCCGCGACCAGATCATCGCCGAAATGGTCGGCCGCGAAATCTCGCAATATCTGGGGCTGGCGCGGCCGCGCCGCTCGGCGACGTCGCGGCTCGAAGGTCGAGAATCTTGCCGGGCCGCAGGCTGCCGCAGCCCGATCAGCTTTCGCGGTCCGGCAGGGCGAGATCCTCGGCTTCTTCGGCCTGATCGGCGCCGGCCGCAGCGAAATGGCGCGGCTGCTCTACGGCGCCGATCACGCGTCACGGCGGCACGGTCACGGTCGACGGCGCAGCGGTCACGCGCCGACGATCCCGCACGCATCGATCCGCGCCGGCATCGTGCTGTGCCCGGAGGACCGCAAGCATCGACGGCATCATCCAGGGCCGCTCGATCGAGGAGAACATCGACGATTTCCTCGCGCCGGCACTTTTCGCCCTTCGGCCTGCTGAACCGCAGCAAGGAAGCGCGCAGCTGGCCGACGACTTCATCGCCAAGCTCGCGCGTCCGCACGCCGTCGCGCAAGCAGGACATCATCAATCTCTCCGGCGGCAACCAGCAGAAGGTCATTCTCGGCCGCTGGCTGTCCGAACAGGGCGTCAAGGTTCTGGTCATCGACGAGCCGACGCGCGGCATCGATGTCGGCGCCAAGTCGGAAATCTACGAGATCCTCTACGAGCTTGCCGCCAGGCGGCATGGCGATCGTCGTCATCTCCAGCGAGTTGCCCGAGGTCATGGGCATTTCCGACCGCATCATCGTCATGTGCGACGGCCGCATCGCTGCCGAGATCGAGCGGCCGGATTTCGACGAGCGCCGCATCCTGACGGCCGCCCTGCCCGACACGCAAACGCCGCGAGCCATCGCATTCACAGGAACGACGCCGATGACATCCCTTGAAGAAAACTTCTTCTCGGCGAACAGGGCCTCGTGGTCATCTTCGCCGCTCGCCTTCGCGATCGTGTCGCTGACGGTGCCCAACTTCCTGACCGAGCGCAACATGCTCGGCCTGCTGCAGTCGGTCGTCACCATCGGCATCGTCGCCTGCACCATGATGTTCTGCCTGGCGTCGCGCGATTTCGACCTGTCGGTCGGCTCGACGGTCGCCTTTTCCGGCATGATCGCCGTCATGGCCTCGAATGCCACCGGCTCGATCATCCTCGGCCTGATCGCGGCGCTCGCCTGCGGCGGCTTCGTCGGCCTCGTCAATGGCGTCGTCATCGCCCGCTTCCGCATCAACGCGCTGATCACCACGCTGGCGACCATGCAGATCGTGCGCGGCCTGGCGCTGATCGCGTCGGACGGCCGCGCCGTCGGCATCAACGATCCCGGCTTCTACCAGCTGGCGCTGTCGAAATTCCTCGGCATGCCGACGCCGATCTGGGTCATGGCGGTCGCTGTTCTTCGTCTTCGGCTTCGTGCTGAACCGCACCGTGTTCGGCAAGAACACGCTGGCGATCGGCGGCAATCCCGAGGCCTCGCGTCTCGCCGGCGTCAATGTCGTCAACATGCGCGATCTGGATCTTCGCGCTGCAGGGCCTGGTCTGCGGCATCGCCGGCATCCTGCTCGCCTCGCGCATCACCTCCGGCCAGCCGAATGCCGCGACCGGTCTTGAACTCTCGGTCATCTCGGCCTGCGTGCTCGGCGGCGTGTCGCTGGCCGGCGGCCGCGCCGCCATGACCGGCGTCATCGTCGGCGTGCTGATCATGGGCATTGCCGAGAACGTCATGAACCTGCTCAACATCCAGGCCTTCTACCAGTATGTCGTGCGCGGCCTGATCCTGCTGCTCGCCGTGCTGCTCGACAATCTGCGCTCCAGCGCCCTCGGCCGGCGCTGAACATGGCGGGCAGAACTCGTACGGCAAACGCATTTTCCTGACCGGGGCGGCCCAAGGCATCGGCTACGCGATCGCCGAAGCCTGCCTGCGCGAGGGGGCGAAACTTTATCTCGTCGACCGCGACGCACCGCTGCTCCAAGAAAGTGCGGCCAAACTCGCCGCCGCAGGAGGCGCAATCGCGCACGGCGCCGCCGATATCGCCGACGCGCAGGCGATCGAGGTGGCAATGACCTCCGCTAAGGAAGCGATCGGCCCGATCAACGCCGTGATCAACAATGCCGGAATCAATGTGTTCGGGACACCCCTCGACACGTCCGAAGAGGATTGGGCGCGCAATTTCGACGTCAATGTCAAAGGCGCATGGAACTGTTCGAGGGCAGCCCTTCCGGGCATGATCGAGGCCGGCGGCGGTGTCGTCCTGAACATCGCGTCCACACATTCCTTCACGATCATTCCGCACACCTTCCCCTACCCTGTCGCCAAGCATGCTTTGCTTGGACTGACGAAGTCGCTGGCGCTCGAATATGCGGGGCAAAACATCCGCGTCAACGCGCTTGCGCCGGGTTACGTCGAAACCCAAAAGGCGACCGAGTACTGGAACAGCTTCCCGGACCCGGCAGCTGCGCGCGCCAAGACGCTTGCCCTGCACCCGGGTGGGCGCATCGCCACATCGCAGGAAATCGCCATGGCCGCCGTGTTCTTGATCTCCGACGAATGCCCGTTCATCAATGCGGCATGCCTCGTCGCCGATGGCGGGCTGAGCGTTCTGCACCACGCGTAGCGTCGCCACGGGATGGCCGAGCTAGACATCCGCAGCGACGATCTTCGGTGCAC
This sequence comes from uncultured Actinomycetota bacterium, assembly GCA_963754635.1. Lineage (GTDB taxonomy): Bacteria > Actinomycetota > Actinomycetes > Actinomycetales > Microbacteriaceae > Microbacterium. The sequence continues at coordinate 656,679 of CAVWGM010000004.1, forward strand.
GATCTCATCGACCGGCGGGACGATACGGCAACTTTGGGCCGTCCAACACGGACGGAAAACGCACTCCCTCCTGCGCCAACCGGCGTCGGACGGCGACTATGACGCTTCCCGATCAGGATGTTTTCCGCTCGTGCCATTCGGCAACCGTGTCGAAAACAACCGGTTCGAGTTCGGCGGCAATGTCCACCAGCTTGAAGCCAACACGCCAGGCGATCCGCATTATCTCCACGGCGACGGTTGGCTCGGCGAATGGACCGTTGCAGAAGCAACGAATGACCGCGCGCGTCTGATCTTTGAGCATTCGAGCCGGCCCTACACCTACCGCGCTGAGCAGCGTTTCCACATCGACGGCCACAGGCTGGACATGTCGCTCAGCGTCATCAACACCGGCCCGGATGCCATGCCGCTTTGGACTTGGCTGGCATCCATTCTTTCCGTTGACCCCGCGAACGACTTTACAGGCAGCCGCAACCGATTGCTGGACCGAGAAGGCCGGGTGGCTTCCGGGCGAGCGCGGTTCCATCCCGCACGATCTCGATTTTCGACCATCCGCGCCCCCTGCCCCGGCGCTGGGTGAACAACGGTTTCGAAGGGTGGGATGGCCGCGCCGGGATCATCTGGCAGGAGCGTGGCCTGAAACTCCACATAGAGACGGAGCCGGCACTTTCGCGATATTTCGTGTTCATCTCGGACACTCCCGTCAACGCTGATCCTGCGTTCGACTTCTTCTGTTTCGAGCCGATGACCCATAGCGCAAACGGCCACAATCTGCCGTCAAGAGGCGGGCTTCGGGTGCTTGGTCCGAATGAAGCGATGACGGCAAGCCTGCGGCTCACCTGGTCGAGCGTAGGAGTTCCCTAACGCGCGGGCTGGCGTCTTGCGGTCGTCCGTTTCACCCAGCCAGCAGTTCGCGCTCGCGCGGCGTTTCGAGTGGCGAGAAGCCGAAGCGCTTCCTGTAGCAGGTCGCAAAATACTGGCTGGACGAAAAGCCGCAATCGTAGGCGATTTCGGTCACCGATCGCTGCCCGCCTTCAAGCTGTTGCCGCGCCGCGTCAAGCCGGGCGGTTTGCAGATAGCGCACCGGCGTCATGTTGGTCAGCACCAGGCAGTGCTGCGCGAATTGCGTTCGCGAAAGATTGCACTCGGCCGCCATGTTTTCCAGCGTCCAATCCTCATCCAGGGCGTGGTGGAGCCGCTTGAGAAAAATCTCGACCGTGCGCTTGGAACTGGCAAGCGCCAGATCGAGGACGGGCGCTTCCGCTTCGAGCAACTCCATGAACTGCAGCAGCATCATCGAGATCACCAGGCGCAGTTTCGCTTCACCGCCTTCGACGTCGTTCGACGCAACGATCTCGGACATGTGCATGAAGCAGCGCGCGACGTCACGGGAGGCGACGTAGGAGGGCTGTTCGTTCTTCGACAGCAGTTCGGTGAGCCGCTTCTTGTCTCGCTCGGGCCAGCCGATCCAGTCCGGCCACAACCATGTCTCGTGCGGCCGGCGCACACCGACGTCGAGCAGAATCCAGACGAGTTGGCTGGCCGCGACATTCGGTTCACCGTAGGCATGCAACTGCCACGGGCGGACGACGAACATCTGCCCTTCATTCATGACGTGACGCTCGCCGCCCACCGTCACGGTCAGATGTCCGCGCGCGACATAGCAGATCTTCACGCCTTCGTTGCAATGCTCGCGCAAACCCCAATCCTGCGGCTGCGTCGCGTCCCAGCCGCCAACCGAACAGACCTGCGGCAACGCCGCGCCGAGGTCGAGGCCGGGATAGCCGCGTCTGGTCCAGGCGTTCAACGTCACTTTCCCGGCCATCGAAGCCTTGAGCAGATCCTGGCAATTGCCTGCATAGAGCAGGGCGCCCGGTTCGCGGAACACGGCGGGACGTTCCACCGCGCGCACATTCCTGTCCTTTGCCACCGCCACTGTGTTCACCATCCCCGGTGTTCAAAATTTACCACTGTTCCAGATCGAACGCGGACGCCTTCATATTGCGCAATGCTGGCGGCGTCATCAAGGGGAAAAATGAGCTCCCTTGAAGATTGCCGTTGAAAGTCAATGGCATGGAGGAATTTTCGGGAGGGTTTGCCGGTGCGGATAGGGTTCCACACGGACGCATTTAATTCTGCGTTCTGGTCGTTCGAAAAATGCTTGCAGTGGGCAAGCGACAACGATGTGCACTACATCGAATGCGGCCTGATCGATGGCGTGAGCTGGCTGCACGGGCTCGGATATCAACCGCACGTGGCGCTTTATGAGGACCCCGCGCTGCTGCGCCGCAAGATGGACCGCTATGGCGTCCGCTTCTCGCAGGTCGACGCGGCGTATCCGCTGTCCGGTGAAGACGGTCCGATGCGCGGCGTACCCTACGTCCTGAAGTCGATCGCCTGGGCCGCCCAGGCAGGCAGCCCCTGCGTCGACACCACCGACGGTCTCCACATGCCCGAGGGGCTCACCGAGACCCAATCGATGGCTCTGATGAAGAAGAGCTACGAAAAAATCATCGAAGTGGCGGAAGCGCACGAGATCATCGTCAACATCGAGCCGCACGGCCACTTCACCACCAAGCCGGCATTCATGGAAGAGATGCTGGCATTCGTGGACAGCAAATGGCTGCGCATGAACATGGATACCGGCAACACATTCATTGCTGGTCAGGAACCAACCGACTTCCTGAGAAAGTTCATCGGCAAAGTCAGCCATGTTCACATCAAGGACGTTTCAGCCTCGCTGGCGGCAGCCGCGCGCGGCGGGCAGACCGGCATTGCGGTTAGCCACTGTGCGTTGGGCGATGGCGTCAATGCCGAGAATATTGGCGATTGCCTGGGCATGCTGCGCGACCACGGCTACGCGGGGGTGTTGAGCCTCGAGTGCGAAGGCGCGTCCGGCCCGATGATCGAGAAGTCTCTGGCGTGGATGCGAGGGAGATGCGCCGACCTCAACATCGAGACCGGATAGAGCCAATGACGCCGGGCATCAACGAGCGCTGCCAGACCGATATGTCCGAGGGAAATTACCTCGGACAGGGCGGACCTTGTCGTGACCTCGGCGCCTGCGATTTCTGGGCGTTGGAGGCCTTTGGGGGAAGGCCTCCTGCAAAGGCGGCCGCCGCGCGCTTGCGGCGGTCGCTCCCCTGCAAACTCCGACATGCTCGGCAAGGTGTCGGCGGCAGCATGACCGGCCCCTCCCCAGCCATCGAGATGCACGGCATTACCAAGGATTTTCCGGGCGTCAGAGCGCTGCGGGGCGTCAGCCTCGTGGCCTATCCCGGTGAGGTGCATGCGCTAGTCGGTGAGAACGGCGCCGGCAAGTCAACGCTGATGAAGATCCTGTCCGGGGTCTATCTGCCTCACGGCGGCGCCATCGTCGTCGGCGGCAAGGAGCGCCGCTTCAAACATCCACTAGCAATACGATACTTGAACCAGTAGAGGACATATAACAT
>CAVWGM010000005.1:0-383907 GCA_963754635.1 uncultured Actinomycetota bacterium
GCGGCCAACGTACTATCCCGTCGTCGGTCAGCGACGGCACCAAGGCGGCTGTCGGGAGGCGCGCATCGCGCAACCGCTGTACTCGCTCTGTCGGTCTTTAACCTTGCGCCCGACGCAACAAGGCCCCTCTGACGCTTGTCAGAGGGGCCTTGCTACGGCTGCGAACGAGAGTTCGCTAGCTGGTTGTATGAGCGAGCGCTCGCTCGAGGGCTCTCGAATACTGCGCTTCCACTAGGTAAAAGCCCAGCACCGTGAGTAGCAGGACAGCACCCGCGACCGCTCCCAGCAGAGGAAGGTTGGTCCACAGCAACGCCGCTGCGCCCAGCAGAGTCACGACGCCCACGATGCGGATCACGAGGAGCGTGCGCTTCTTCTGGGCCAGCGGTGTGTTCGCTTCAGGTGAGGTGCTCATTTTGTATCGCCTCCTTGGTTCACGGACCGGTGCACCAGACATGGCCGGCCCACGTCCAATAGACCCAGTGAATCGGCCTGACTTTCGTTCCGTTCTTCAAGTAAGGATGGAACACGATGAACAGGAAGTATTCGCCGGAGATGCGTGAGCGGGCGCTCAGGATGCTCGCGGAGACGCGGCCGTCGCACCCGACGATGATGAGCGCCGTCCGGCATGTGGCCGGGTTGCTCGGGATGAGTCCGGAGACGTTGCGGTTGTGGCAGCGTCGCTACGAGGTCGACGCCGGGGTGAAGGCCGGCGTCACGACTGAGGCCGCGGCGGAGATCAAGCGGCTGCAGAAGGAGGTCTCGGAGCTGCGGAAAGCGAACGAGATCCTCAAGGCTGCGAGCATCTTTTTCGCGAAGGAGCGTCGACCACCCCTCGACGAGATGATCCGGTTCATCAGCGAACACCGGGATCGTTTCGGGGTCGAGCTCATCTGCCAGGTCCTTCGACCGGCAGTGAGAGGATTCCTCACCTCCCGCGGCTATCGCGCCGCGGGTGCCCGCCGTCCGCGAGACGGCTGCAGGATGATCTGCTGGTGCCCGAGGTCGCTCGGCTGCACGCAGAGAACTACGGCGTCTATGGGCGCCGGAAGATGCACGCGCTGATGCGACGGCAAGGGTGGCAGATCGGCCGCGATCAGACCGAACGGCTGATGCGGCTCGCCGGTGTTCGCGGGGTGCGCAAGTCCGAGCGAGTGTTCACGACGAAGTCTGATCCCGCTCTGCAGCGGCCGACGGATCTCGTCAATCGCCGATTCACCGCCGACGGTCCGCGCCTGCTCTGGGTCTGCGACGTCACCTATGTCGCCACCTGGTCCGGGTTCGCCTATGTCGCATTCGTCACCGACGTCTACTCCCGGCGCATCGTCGGCTGGAACGTGGCGGCGACTCTGAAAGCGGAGATCCTGCCGATGCGGGCGCTAGATATGGCCGCATGGGACGCCGGCGACGATCTCACCGGGCTGACGCATCACTCGGACCACGGCTCGAACTACATGGCGATGGTCTACACCGACCGGATCGTCGAACTCGGCGCCGTCCCCTCAACCGGAACGGTCGGCGACAGCTTCGACAACGCGATGGCAGAAGCAGTCAACAACCTCTACAAGACCGAGCTGGTCCGCCAACGCGGTCCCTGGCGGACCGTTGAGCAGGTGGAGCTGGCGACACTCGAGTGGGTGTGGTGGTGGAACAACTCCCGCCTCCACGGCGAGCTCGACATGCGCACCCCCGCCGAGGTCGAGCAGACGTACTACGCTGACCTCGAATCAGCCCAGCCAGCACCTGCCGAACAAAGCTCCCAATAGGAACGAAAGTCAGGCCGATTCACAGTGCCCGAGGCGAGCGGTTGCTAAGCGGAGCGGAGCGGAGTCTGCAAATAGCGAGCGAGGGAACGGAGCCGCGCCCAACCGCTATCCTCTCGCTGTCGGAGGGGGCGTCCTATGCATCGATCCAGATGGTGGCGTTCGCATCCGCGAGCCGCCTCACGGTCTTTGCATGGATGGTTTCGGCGCCCCGACACAGAGTCATGAACAGCCGGACGAACGCCCCGGGATCATGAAGCGCCTCACGAGGAATCGGTTCTAGGAGGTCGAGAAACCCATTGGTGGTGGCCTCGAGTTTGTCCGCTCGGGCTTCCGATCCCGGCTCTTGACGGGCCGACTCATGTGGACGCGGTAGACGCTGCGACCGTGTTGGGATCGAGCCGCGGCGCCTACGCGAACTCGCTCAGTGTGACCGTTCGAGTCCGCACTAAGTCCGCAGAAAGTCCGCAGAATCCTCATTCCAGGGCGGCGTCGCACTTTAGCGAGCAACCGAAAATCCGCGGAATTCCGCCGATTTCACCTTTCCTCAACCAGCCGCAATCACCCCCGATCTGTTCATCAGCAACTGCATCCACCGTCACTGATCAACAAGACACACCGGCTTTGCCAACTTCGGCTGCCCGAGGTCAGTCCCGGGCGCTACCCTGGCCCCGAGGTGACCCATGGGAAGCATCACGGCGTACGAGATCGAGGCGGGACGGCGCTACCGGGTTCGCTGGCGCAACGACCAGCAGAAGCAGGTCGAGAAGAAGGGCTTCCGCACCAAGAAGGACGCGGAGCTCTACCTCGCGCACAGCGAAGTCTCGCGTTCGAACGGCTCCTACACCGATCCCGGCGAGGCGCGCATCACGGTGGGCGCGCTCGGCGTCGAGTGGCTCCGCAACAAGGAGCACGCGCTCAAGGCATCGTCGTTCAGCTCGCTGAAGACGTCGTGGCGGGTCTACGTCCTTCCCCGCTGGGGCGACGTGCGTATCGGCGACATCCGTGCGTCCCATGTCGAGCAGTGGATTCGGGAGCTCTCCGAGGGCACGGCGACGACGAAGCGCACGAAGAGTGAGAAGGCCGGCGCCAACCCGCGTTCGGCGAGTGTCGTCTACCGCGCGCTGGGCGTGCTCGCGGGCATCCTCGACACCGCCGTGCGCGATGGCCGCATCCCGCGCAACGTCGCCCGCGGAGCTCAGAACCTGCCTCCGAAGCAGTCGCAGAAGCCGCGACGCTACCTGACTCACGCCGAGGTCGTGCGCCTCGCCGGAGTCGACGAACAACGACACCCACAAGACCCTCATCCTCCTGCTCTCTTACTGCGGGCTCCGCTGGAGCGAGGCGATCGGCATGCACGTCAGCGACATCATCTTCCCGAGACATCGGATCCAGGTGCAGCGCGCCGCCGTCGAGGTCGAGGGCAAGATCGTGCTCGGCACACCGAAGAACTGGGAACGCCGGCTCGTTCCGTTCCCGGCGTTCCTCGAGGACCCGCTCAAGCAGCTCTGCCGCGGCAAGCGCGCCGACGACCTCGTCTTCACCGACCTCGAGGGCAAGCACCTGCGCCGCGCCAAGACCCAGTACGGCGTGAACTCGTGGTTCACGACCGCGCTCGATCTCGCCGACATCGAGCGCCTGACACCGCACGACCTCCGTCACACCGCCGCGAGCCTCGCGATCTCGTCCGGCGCGAACGTCAAGGCCGTTCAACGGATGCTCGGGCACAAGTCGGCAGCGATGACACTCGACACCTACGCCGATCTGTTCGACGACGACCTTGCCGACGTCGCCGAGCGGATGAATCAGGGCGGGTTGAACGCCGATGTCGGCCGCCTCTGGGCGAGCTAGTTCCCGTTTCGTCCCGCTGCGCTCGCTCGACGACCGACTCAAGCTCGCTCGTGCGGGCGAGCCGCAGATCGACAACTAGCGGCTTTCGGACACGCTTTTCGACCTATATGCCCCAAACGTTTGTGGGCGATTTGTGGGCGATGTGAGTTTCGAGGCATCGCTTCAAGACGAACGAAGGCCCCAAAAATCCGCGTAATTACGCGGCTCTCAGGGCCTTGTTCCGTGACAGCGGGTGGTGGAGATGGGGGGAATCGAACCCCCGTCCATCGCTGAGATACTGCGTCTTCTCCGGGCGCAGTCTGTGAAGACGTTCTGCTCGGCTCCGACCTTTGTCACAGACACCTAAGTCGACAAGCCCAGCCTGGGAAGAGTCCCGCGTGACGTCCAGACGCCGTCACGCAGCAAGTCCCCTAGATGACGCCAGAGTCCGTAGCGGGAACACCTACGGTCTGACGGAACTCAGGCTCGCTTACGCAGCGAGGGCGAGTTCAGTGCGCTTGGTTTCGGCACTTATTGTTTTGCAGAGATCGTTTACGAGATAACCCTGCATCCTCGGCCCGCTTCTCGCAGATTCGCAGGCGATGTCGAAACCGATCATCCCCATGAACCTTCGTGCGAAGGGCCGCTGTCACGCTGTTGAGTTTCCAATTCCGGATGCCGAGGCATCCGAGCACATCAGTCTACAACGTCGCGGCGACATGGACCATTCCGCGCGTAGAGTCGCCCCTATGAGCGAAGTCGTCATCACCGTCCGCGGCGAGCACGAGGCCCGCATCGCCCCCGAACGGGCCGTCGCCCATCTGACCATCCGCGCCGAAGGTCCCGAGCGCGGCGCGGTCGTCGAGCGTATGGCCGCGTACAGCGAGCCCGTGCGAGACGAACTCGCAGCCCGCAAGGCCTCCGGCACCCTCGAGGAGTGGTCGAGCCAGCGCGTGTCGGTGTGGTCGGAGCGCCCGTGGGGCCCCGAGGGCAAGCGCCTGGCGCCGGTCCACTACGCGTCGGTCGACTTCTCGGCCACGTTCACGGACTTCCTCGCCCTGTCGGCATGGGCCGGCGAGGTCGCCGAGCGCGACGGCGTGCAGCTCGGCTGGATCGACTGGCGGTTGACGCCCGAGACACGTTCATCCACGGAACGGGATGTCGCGGCGGGCGCTGTGGGCGTTGCCGTGGCACGAGCAACCGCGTACGCGTCGGCGATGGGCCTGGCCACCGTGACCCCGCGGGAGATCGCCGATCTCGGGCTGCTCGCTCGCCAGGACTCCCCCGTGCCCGAACATGCCCCGAGGATGCTCATGGCGAAGGCATCCTTCGCCGGAGACAGCGGTGGCGCGCCGGCGGTGCAGCTTCAGCCCGAGGACATCGTGGTGACCGCTGCCGTCGAGGCACGCTTCAGCGCGAGCTGAAGCGGTCTCGGCATCCGCTACTCGCCGAGGCGGTTCTTCGAGCGCATGGCGCGCTCGGCCTCGCGCTTGTCTTCGCGCTCGCGGATGGTCTGGCGCTTCTCGTACTCGCGCTTGCCCTTGGCCACGGCGATCTCGACCTTGGCGCGACCGTCGTTGAAGTAGAGCTTCATCGGCACCAGCGTGTAGCCGCCGGCAGACACCGCGTGCGAGAGCTTCACGATCTCGTCCTTGTGCAGCAGCAGCTTGCGGATGCGCTTGGACGCGTGGTTGGTCCAGTGTCCCTGGGAGTACTCGGGGATGTGCACCGCGTCGAGGAAGGCCTCTCCGCCCGAGATGTACGCGTATCCGTCCGAGATGTTGGCGCGGCCCTGACGAAGCGACTTCACCTCGGTGCCGGTGAGCACGAGGCCCGCCTCGTACGTCTTCTCGATCGTGTACTCATGGCGCGCGCGACGGTTGGTCGCGACGACCTTCTCACCGCGTTCCCGAGGCATGACCACTCCTTGCGTCTTCGCCGCGCGAGCGCACGGCAGCCCATCAGTCTAGCCGAGCGCGTGGCCCGCGAGAACCACCTGCGTGCTCGATCAGGCGCGTAGCCACCGCCGGATTGCGAAGCTCGCCGAGAGCCCGGCGAGCAGCACCCCGATCAGGACGAGGATCGGCACCACGAGCCAGGCGTCGCCCATGTCCACCCACGTCGTCACGAACTCGACGCGCCCGCGCAGATACTGGTCGACGCCGAAGTGAACGCCGGCGAGGACTGCTCCGCTGGCCAGGATCGACCCGAGCAGCGCGGCGAACACGCCCTCCAGGATGAACGGGGTCTGGATGAAGCGATTGGATGCCCCGACCAGGCGCATGATGCTGAGCTCGCGCCTGCGCGCATATGCCGAGAGGCGGATCGTCGTCGCGATCAGCAGGACGGCGGCGATGAGCATGAGCGAGGCGATGCCGACGGCGATGTAGGTCGCCACAGTGAGAGCGGAGAACAAGGGCTCGAGGTACTGGAGCTGATCCTTCACCTCTTCGACGCCCTCGGTGCCGGAGAATGCTTCGAAGATCACGTCGGACTGCTCCTGATCGACCAGGTTGATCCAGAACGTCTCGTTCAGCTGATCGGCCGTGATCACGCTCGCGTAGTCATCGCCGAAGAGGTCGAGCGCGTTCTCGTACGCCTCGTCGCGGTCCTCGAACCGCACATCGCGGATGAGCGGCGAGAGCGCGGGACCGTCGAGCTTTTCCTGCACAGCGGCGAGCTGCTCCTCGTTCGCGACACCGCCTGTGCAGGTGTCGGCCAGCGAGATCCCGGTGCACATGTAGATCGCGACCTGAGCCCTGTCGACCCAGAAGTCCTTCATCGTGCCGATCTGCATCTGCATGAGGATCGCCGCACCGACGAAGGTCAGCGACACGAACGTCACGAGCACGACGGAGATGACCATGGAGGCGTTTCGGCGCAGGCCGGTGAACGCCTCGGAGAGGATGAGTCCGGCCCTCATGACGTCGGCCCCACTTCACGGTCGCCGTCGCTGTCGTCGAGCCCGAGCCGGTCAGCCAGTCCCAGCTCGGCGACGTCGAGCTCGGCGAGGTCGATGAGCGGAATCGGCTGGGTGTGGGATGCCGGGGGTGTCTTCTCTGCAGAATCAGCAGGCTGGTCGGATGCCGCCGCCTCATCGGCCGCTGCCTGACTGAGAGGGGTCGCGGCCTGATCCGGCGCTGCATCCTGGGGCGGCGATGTGTCGACAGCCGGAGGTGTGGCGCCCCTCTCCGCTTCGGACGCGGTAAACGTCGCCCCCCGGTCGACAGCGGGAGCCGCGGGGGTCTTCTCCGCCTCGGCGCTCACGGCCTTGGAGGGCTCGGCAGCGCCGGGCGCGGCATCCGCCCGATCTTCTCCGTTCGCGAGAGTCGGATCCAGGCCCGCCCGCGCGGCGGCCACCGCCTCGCGCTGCACCTCGAGCACCGCGGTCAGCGCCGCCACTGCGGCTGCGCCGCGCTCCTGCTCGGGCGCGAGGCTGGGCAGGCTCGACGTGTCGCCGTATCCGCCGTGGCGTTCGTCTCGGAACATCTCACCGTTGCGCAGCTCGATCACGCGACGCTGCATCTGGTCGACGAAGCCCGCCTCGTGCGTCGCCATGACGACTGTCGTGCCGCCCGCGTTGATGCGAGCCAGCAGCTGCATGATGTCCACCGATGTCGCGGGGTCGAGGTTGCCGGTCGGCTCGTCGGCGAGCAGCACCTGGGGCCGGTTCACCAGCGCGCGGGCGATCGCCACGCGCTGCTGCTCACCGCCGGACAGCTCGTGCGGGAAGCGCTTCTCCTTGCCGGCGAGACCTACGAGCGCCAGCACCTCGGGCACGGTCTGCTGGATGAAGCCCCTCGATGATCCGATCACCTGGAGCGTGAAGGCGACGTTCTGGAAGACCGTCTTGGTGGGCAGCAGCCGGAAGTCCTGGAACACTGCGCCGACGTGGCGACGGAAGTAGGGGACCTTGCGGTTGGTGAGCGTCCGCAGATCGCGGCCGAGCACGACGACCCGGCCGTCGCTGGGCGTCTCCTCCCGCAGGATCATGCGGAGGCATGACGACTTGCCCGAGCCGGATGCGCCCACGAGGAACACGAATTCCCCGCGCAGGACCTCGAAGTCGACATTGTTCAGGGCAGGCTTCGACGTGCCCTTGTAGCGTTTCGTGACGTTCTCGAACCGGATCATGGCCCCACGAGCCTATGCGGCGGACTCCCCCCAGCGACCGCGACACCCGGGATCGGCGCGCACCGGCACGCGTCCGGTCCGGCAGTCCGAGCAATGTCGGAGGTATGTTCTAACGTTTGAGCATGACCTCCTCCTCCGACGACGACTCGTTCGCCGAGGAAGACGCCGCGTGGGCGGATGCCGCGCCCGTCGACGATGCCGAGTGGTACGTCGACCGCCTCGACGACGAGGGCCCCGACGATGTGGATCGTGTGACTGAGGTGGCCGACATGATGGCGGTGTTCGCGGCGCAGCGGCTGGTGCGGGTGGAGGCAATGCGGCGTCACGCGCTCGCTGATGCCGCCCGGTATGGCGGGGCGGTGCAGGCGGTGGTGGAACGCTCTTTGCGGTTGGAGTTGGCGGCGGCGCTGCGGGTCACCGAGCATGCCGCGGCCACCCTGCTGAGTTTCGCGCAGGCGCTGGTGCACCGGTACCCGGCCGCACTGGACTCGCTGGGTCGCGCCGGGATGACCGAGCGGCACGCTGAGATCCTCGTCGACCTGCTCGACACCGCCGACCCCGACCAGCGGGAACGCCTGCTGCCGCGCGCGGTGGAACTGGCCGAAGAACTTCCGGTGGGCGGGTTCCGCCGGGCACTGCGCCGCCTCGTCGAACTCGAACACGCCGCCACGCTGCCCGAACGGCACGAGACGGCACTGCAGGGCCGGCGGGTGGTGGTCGAGCCGGCCGGTGACGGTATGGCCTGGATCCACGCGCTCCTGCCCGCGGTCGAAGCCCACGCGATCCACAACCGGCTCACCGGAATGGCCAAGGCGATCTGCGCCCACCCTGACGACACCCGCACCCGCGACCAGGTCCGCGCCGACATCTTCGGCGACCTCCTCGTCGACGGTCACACCACCCACCTCGCCCCCGAGGCGCGCGGTATCCGCGCCACCGTGGCCGTCACCGTCCCGGTGCTGTCCCTCCTCGACGAAACCGGTCCGGACACCGACAGCCCCGGTCCGGCCGACGCGGCACCGGCCGTGGTGGAAGGACTCGGGCCGATCCCGCGGGGCCGGGCCCGCGAGCTCGCTGGAGGCGCCGACGGTTGGACCCGCATCCTCACCCACCCCGAAACCGGGATCGTGCTCTCCGTCGGCCGCGACCACTACCGACCCCCACCCGCACTGCGCCGCCTGGTGCGCTGGCGCGCCGACCGATGTATGGCCCCCGGATGCGGGATCCCCGCCGCCCGATGCGAAATCGACCACACCATCGCCTGGGAACACGGCGGCCCCACCGCGCTCACCAACCTCGCCCCACTGTGCAAAGGCCACCACACCATCAAGCACCACGGCGGCTGGCAAGTCGAACACATCGACGGGTCCGGCGGCGCCCTGCAATGGACCTCCCCCAGCGGACGCCACTACACCGTCCACCCCGAACGACGCGTACCCGCCTTCCGAACCACCCCCGACACCACCCCGGCACCCTTCTGAAACCACCCCAGCGCCCTTCCCAGGGGGGCGACGCCTGCGCTCACACCGCCATGACGCCGACGGTCTCGCCGAACAATTCGCCGGCTTTCTCGAACCCGACGGCCAGATAGAACGCCTCAGGGCCGTCGGGAGCGGGCTCCCAGAGCACCGTGATCCGGTCGAAACCGCGCCGGCGCGCCTCTTCGGCGACTTGTGCGACGGCGAAGCGGCCGACCCCGCGCCCCTTCGCCTCGTCGGCGACATTGAGTCGCCAGATGCCGCTGCGGAACTCGGCGATCTCGTTGTCGGCATCCCAGTTCGCCATCACGAAGCCGACCACCTCGTCGCCGTCGAGGATCACGCGCGGCCACGCCGTCGGAGTGACATACGCCTCGGCGATCGAATGCAGCACCGGAGCGACGTACGCCTTCTCGCCGATCGCTGGAGGCAGTCCGACGACGGCCGGGAGGTTCTCAGTGGACAGCTCCACCAGTCGCAGATCGCTCATGCGCAGACCCTAGCGATCGACGCCGACATTCCGAGTGCCGACGCGTTCAGCTCAGTCCTCGGTGGGACGCTTGCGCCAGCGGATGCCCGCCGAGATGAAGCCGTCGATGTCGCCGTCGAACACGATCGCGGGGTTGCCGACCTCGTGTCCGGTGCGCAGGTCCTTCACGAGCTGCTGACCGTAGAGGAAGTACGAGCGCATCTGGTCGCCCCAGCTCGCGGTGATGACCCCGGCGAGCTCCTTCTTCTTCGCCGCTTCCTTCTCCTTCTGCAGCAGCAGCAGTCGGGTCTGCAGCACCCGCATGGCAGCGGCGCGGTTCTGGATCTGCGACTTCTCGTTCTGCATCGATACGACCAGGCCGGTCGGAAGGTGCGTCAGCCGCACGGCGGAGTCGGTCGTATTGACGGACTGGCCACCAGGACCCGATGACCGGAAGACGTCCACTCGGATGTCACCCTCGGGGATGTCGACCTCGACGGCCTCCTCCATGACGGGGATGACCTCGACCGCGGCGAAGCTCGTCTGGCGCTTGTCGGCTGACCCGAAGGGGCTGATGCGGGCGAGCCGGTGCGTGCCCGCCTCGACCGACAGGGTGCCGTAGGCGTACGGCGCGTCGATTTCGAACGTCGCCGACTTGATCCCGGCGCCCTCGGCGTAGGAGGTGTCCATCACCTTGACGGGGTACTTGTGACGCTCAGCCCAGCGCAGGTACATGCGCATCAACATCTCGGCGAAGTCGGTGGCGTCGTCGCCCCCGGCTCCGGAGCGGATCGTGACGACGGCCGAACGGTCGTCGTACTCCCCGTCGAGGAGCGTCTGCACCTCGAGCTGACCCACGATGTCCTCGAGCTCGGCGATCTCGCGCCGCGCCTCCTCGGCCGAGTCCTCGTCGTCCATCTCGTTGGCGAGCTCGACGAGCACCTCGAGATCGTCGAGGCGGCTCTCCACATCGGTGACGCGTTTGAGCTCGGACTGACGGTGGCTCAGGGCGCTGGTGACCTTCTGCGCCTTGTCGACGTCGTCCCACAGATCGGGTGCGCCCGCCTCCTCGCTGAGTCGCGCGATCTCGGCCGTGAGTGCGTCGACGTCGACCACGGCCTTGATGTCGGAGAACGTGGAGCGCAAGGCCTGGATGTCGGCGGAGGGATCGAAGTCGAGCATGACTGTCCAGACTAACGTGGATGCCCGTGAGTGATCAGCCGCGAGAGGTTCTCGCACGGTTCGGCCCCATGATCTACGGGCCGACCGTGCTGTTCGCGGTGGGTGAGGGCGCTGTGATCCCCCTCATTCCAGTGATCGCCGCACAGCTCGGGGCCGATCTCGCCACCGCCGCGCTGGTCTCGTCCGCCCTCGTCGTCGGACAGCTGTGCGGCAACATCCCTGCCGGCTGGGCCGTCGCCCGCATCGGCGAGCGCTTGACCATGGCGCTCGCGGGAGCGCTGTCGCTCGTGGCAGTCGTCGCCATGGCGTTCGCCCCGTCGCTCGGACTGTTCGCGATCGCGGTGTTCCTCATCGGCTTCTGCGCCGCGGCGTTCGGGCTGGCCCGACACTCGTTCATGACCACGCGCGTTCCGCTGGCCTTCCGCGCCCGGGCGCTCTCGCTCCTGGGCGGGACCTTCCGCCTCGGTATGTTCATCGGACCCTTCGTAGCCGCAGGCCTCCTTGCGCTCACCGGCGACGAGCGCGCCACGATGTGGTTCTTCGCGGCGTGCCTCGTCGCCACCGTGCTGCTCGTGCTGCTCGGCCCCGATCCCGAAGCGCAGCTCGCCCGCACTCCGGCGACACGCACCGAGCCGCCGCTCGCCGAGGACACCGGCGAAGCGGTCACGGGGTCGATCCCGACGGCGGAGCGCGTCGGGGTGTTCCGGACGATGTGGCGCTTCCGACGAGTGCTCGCCCGCCTGGGCCTGGCCGCGGCATCCCTCTCCGCCGTCCGGTCCGCGCGGCAGGTCGTGCTGCCGCTGTGGGGCGTGTCCATCGGTCTCGATGCGCAGACCATCGCGATCGTCGTGGGCGTCTCGGGTGCGCTCGACTTCGCGCTGTTCTACGCGAGCGGGCAGGTCATGGACCGGTTCGGTCGGCTCTGGGCCGCTCTCCCGGCGATGCTGCTGATGGGCGCGGGGTTCCTCGCGCTGTCGTTCACGCACGAGAGCGACCAGGCGGCAATGTGGTTCGCACTGTTCGCGGCCGTGCTGGGTGTGGGCAACGGCCTGTCGAGCGGCATCCTGCTCACGCTCGGCGCCGACGTCGCGCCCAAGGCCGATCCCGCACCCTTCCTCGGGTCGTGGCGCACACTCACGGACGCGGGCGGCGCTGTCGCCCCTCTCCTCGTATCGGCGATCGCCGCCATCTCGACGCTGGCGGTCGCGACGGGCGCGGTCGGTCTCATCAGCCTGCTCGGCGCCGCCGCGTTCGTGCGCTGGGTGCCGCGGTTCGTCGCGAAGCCCCGGCCATGAGCGACGGCACGGCATGAACGAAGGAATCATGCAGTTCTGCCGCAGCCGCAGCGGCGGACGTCGATGCACCCGCCCTCTCGAGCACCCCGGGCTGCATCGACACCGTGCGGTGATGTGGACGGATGCCGCGGCCGACGCACCGCGCTGCCCTGGCTCGGGAATCCCCGCCTCGCCGGCGGCTCCGCAGGTCGACGGCTACCCGCACGGCCGAGCACTGTGCCCGCAGTGCCTGAGGTTTCTCGCTCTCGACGAGGGCGATCGACTGACCGAGCACGAGACCACCGATCCGGCCGAGACGCCGGACGAGGCGCGACGCCGCCGGGACTGGCTGAACACGAACGGATGGTGACCGGTCGCTACACCCACGCGCGCCGCACCGCTTCGGCTCCCAGCTGCATGCGAGTCGTGACCCCCGCGGCGTCCATCAGGTCTGACACGCGACGCTGGACGGTGCGCAGGGAGATTCCGAGCTGACTGGCGGCCGCGGCATCCGTCACCCCCAGCAGGAGCAGCCGCAGCAGATCGCGGTCGATGTCCTCAGCCGTCGGCGCCGCGGCGACGGGCAGGAACTGCGTCGCCGTGCGCCAGTACTCCTCGAAGATCGAGATGACCAGATCGAGCAGACCGCTGGGGTGGATGAGCAGGGCGCCGAAGCCGCCCTCCTCGCCCTGCGAGTGCATGGGAAGCAGTGCCATCTGGTCGTCGGCGATGAACATGCGCGTCGGCAGGGTCGGCAGCACGCGGACCTCTTCGCCGATCTGCGCCATCTCCCGCGCGGCTGAGAGGAATCCGGGTCGCTCGAGCACGGCACTCTCGACGATCACCCGGTACCGCACGCCGCGAGCGAGAGCGCGGTCCTCCTCGACGTTCTCCTCGCCGCTGACAAGAGCGATCTCGTTGAGCACCAGCACGCGCACCTGGGAGGCGCTCGCCGCCTGCAGCTGCGCCACGCGCTGTCGGACGGCGTCGTCGCCGATGACGACATCGACGACGTCGGCGATGCTGCGCTTCTCCGCCGAGCGGCGGTACAGGTCGCTGAGATCGGCGAGCGCTTCGTGCGCGCGAGTGAGCCCGCGCTCGCGCTCGAGCAGCAGAGGCCGCAGCGCCATCGTGGGCGGCGAGGCCACGAACCGGTCGCTGCTGGCGGCCTGACGCGCGATGCAGACCGAGGCTCTCGAGCTCGGCGACGATGGGGCGCACGCGCGGCAGCGACATGCTGAGGGCCGCCCCGATCTCCGGGATGGACGCCGAGGGCTGCTGCAGCACGAACCGATAGACGGCGGTATGCGCCTCATCCAATCCGAGTGCGTCGAGCACGGTCGCCTTTCCCATGCCGCCCATCGTCGCCCGGCAGCCCTGGCGGATGGTGGACATGGCATTTCTCCGCCACCACTGTAGGCGATGCGCCGTGTGAGGCTCGTCTGCAGATCCCCTACCCCCCGAGAGGCTCACGCATGTCACGACACCAGCCCACCGGCCGTCGCCTGCGCCCCATCGTCGCCGCCACAAGCGGTCTGGCGATCGGCATCGCAGGCATCGGCCTCGCGACAGTCCCCGCGGGCGCGCAACCCGCACCGCCGGCACCCAGCGCGCCGGCGGCTGCAGGCGGCTCCCACACCGTCACGCTGATCACCGGCGACCGCGTGACGGTGACGCAGGTGGGCGACGGCACGCACACGGTCGAGATCGACTCTGCGGTGGAGGGTGCAGGTGTCCGCACGTACGAAGCGGGCGGACAGCTGCACGTCCTCCCCGACAGCGTGCTGCCCTACGTCGCATCGGGCGCGCTGGACCAGGATCTGTTCAACGTGTCGCTGCTGATCGAGTACGGGTACGACGACGCGTCGGTCGACGCCACCCCGATCATCCTCGAGCAGGCGCAGGCCGGCACGTTCTCCGCGCCGATCCCGGGCATCGAGGCTCACACCGAGCTCACGAGCATCGGCGGCGCGGCAGCCGCGCTCGGGCACGCGGACTCCGCATCCGCCTGGCTGGCGCTCTCCGGCTCCAGCGCGGCGACCTTCTCCACCACCCCGACGCTGTCCGGCGGCATCGAAGCCATCCACCTCGACGGCAAGGTCCGCGCCACGCTCGACAGCAGCGTCGGCCTCATCGATGCCCCTGAGGCCTGGGCTGAAGGACACACCGGCTCGGGCGTCACCGTCGCCGTCCTCGACACCGGCTACGACGACACCCACCCCGACCTGCAGGGCAGGGTCCTGGGCAGCTCGGCGAGCTTCGTTCCCGGCGAGGAGGTCGCCTCCGATCCCAACGGTCACGGCACGCACGTCGCCTCGACCATCGCCGGCAGCGGCGCCGCGTCCGACGGCACGCATCGCGGCGTCGCCGACGGAGCGAGCCTCCTCGTCGGCAAGGTGCTGGGAGCGGACGGCTTCGGCCAGGACTCCTGGATCATCGACGCTATGGAGTGGGCCGGCCAGAACGCCCCGATCGTCTCGATGAGCCTCGGATCGTCGCAGCCGTCGGACGGCAAGGACCTCATGGCCGAGGCGCTCAACCAGATCACGGCCGAGACCGGTTCGCTGTTCGTCGTCGCGGCCGGCAACGCCGGGGCGGCAGAGACCATCGGAGCGCCGGGCTCCGCCGAGCAGGCCTTCACGGTCGGCTCGGTCGATGACCCGTCCGGCCACATGTCGTACTTCACGAGCCAGGGTCCGCTTTCGCGCTCCGGTGCGCTCAAGCCCAACGTCATGGGTCCTGGCGGCGACATCACCGCGGCCCGCTCCGGAGACAGCGGCGGGGAGGGCTCGTACGTCGCGATGAGCGGCACGTCGATGGCGACGCCGCACGTCGCCGGCGCCGCGGCGATCCTGCTCGGCGCGAATCCCGATCTCACCACGGACCAGCTCAAGTCCGCGCTCGCGAGCACGGCAGTGGAGGGCGAGTACACCGCCGTACCAGGGCGGCACCGGCCTCATCGACATCGATGCGGCCCTGGACGCGCCGGTCATCGCGTCGGGCTCGGGCGACTTCGGCATGCTGATGTGGGGCGAGGAGCCGACTCCGATCGAGCGCGCGATCACCTACACGAACCGCACGGATGCCGAGATCACGGTCGATCTCGCGGCGACCCTGACCGACACCACGCCCCGCGGCGAGGAGAGCCCCGGTCCGCTGCCGGAGGGCATCGCGTTCGACGCGCTGACCCTCGACACCCGCTCGCTCACCATCGCCGCCGGCGCCTCGGCCGTCGCGACCATGGTGGTCGATCCGGTCAAGGTCCCCGCCGGCACACAGCTCTCGGGCGCGCTCGTCGGCTCGATCGACGGCGAGGCCGTCGCGCGCACCGCGCTCGGCACGATCGCCGAGTCGGAGCGCTATGACCTGACGATCACGGCCACCGACTTCAACGGCGACCCGACCACGCAGTACGCGATCCTCTGGGACTCGGCGAACGAGATCATGGAGCCCATCGTGGTCGAGGGCACGACCGTTCTGCGTCTGCTCAAGGGCAAGTACGCCGTGATGTCCAACATGGAGATCGCCCGCACGCCCGACACGATCGCGAACGTGCTGGCGGGCAACCCCGGCCTCGTGCTCGACAAGAACGCATCGGTCGAACTGGACGCCCGTCAAGCGAAGCAGATCACTCTCGACGTGGGCGTCGACGGACTCGATGAGGGTTTCCAGCGCGTCGACTTCACGGCCGACGGCATGCACGGCGGGATGGTCATGCCGGTCTGGACCGACGAGATGTGGGCGACGCCGATGAAGCCGGTCGACGCCGACTTCGCCTTCGGCACGCGCTGGCGTC
This sequence comes from uncultured Actinomycetota bacterium, assembly GCA_963754635.1. Lineage (GTDB taxonomy): Bacteria > Actinomycetota > Actinomycetes > Actinomycetales > Microbacteriaceae > Microbacterium. Next base: position 15,924 of record CAVWGM010000005.1, read on the forward strand.
TGATCGAGCCGATTCTGAAGCTCACCGCCGGCAAGCACCGCCTCGACACGATCCCGCAGATCGGATCGACCCTGCTCGACGGTGCGATCAAGGCTCGGGCGGCGAACGTCGGCGCCGGCAGCGCGGAGGAGTTCGCTGCCGCACGCGTGTCCGGCAAGGTCGCGGTCGTCACCCGCTCGATGGACGTCTCGCCCTCTCAGCAGGCCGCCAACGCGGCAACGTCCGGTGCGAGCATGCTCGTGATCGTCAACGGCGCAGACGGAGAGATGAGCACCTGGGTCGGAGCCGATGACGGCACGCAGGTCGGCATTCCGGTCGCCGCCATCAGCGGCGTCGAAGGACGCGCGCTCCTGGCCGACATGGCGAAGAAGGGCGTGACGCTCTCGGCCGTCGGAGTCTCGTACTCGGACGTCGTCTACGACATCGCGCGCTTCAGCGACGGCGAGATCCCCGGCAACCTGAGCTACGCGCCGAAGAACCTGGCACGCATCGACACGACCTATCACGGCCAGCACGCGGACATGGGCGAATGGCGCGCGGACTTCGTGCCGGGCGTGGGTTACAGCTCGGGCTTCCCGATGCGTGCGCTGCGCGGAACGGTCCGCGAGGAGTGGGTGAACACCGACCAGCCCGTGCGGTGGAACCAGGGCGTCATGGTGCTCGCTCCCGGGTGGGAGATGCGCGACGCGCTGCGTTCGTACCAGCCCCGCCAGCGGACGCAGGCCGAGTACTTCGGCGGAATCGTCCGGCCCTATGTCGGCCTGGGCTACTGGGTTCCCTACCGCACGTCGGATTACGCGCAGGTCAATGTCCCGAGCTGGGCCGACGGCGGCGACGCGATGCACACCGGATCGTTCGACACCTGGCTGGAGTCGGCCACCGTGCACCAGCAGACCCAGGTGTATCTCGACGGTGAGCTGATCAAGGACGTGGCACGCCAGGGCGCGAACGTCCACGATCTGCCTGACGGCGAGCAGGACTGGCGTGTCGTCAGCACCGCGACGCACGACGGATCGCACCTCGACGGCTCGACCAGGACCGTCAGCGAGTGGACGTTCCGCTCGGCCGGAAAGCTGGGCGACTGGGACTACCGCCTGCTCCCGATGATCCAGGCGTTCTACGACGTCGAGGTCGACGTCGACAACCTCGTCGGACAGGGACGCAAGAAGGGCACGAGCATTCTCCTCGGACTCGAGCTCGGCCACGTCGCGGGTACCGCTCCAGCCGGCGCGATCACCGAAGCGACCCTCGAGGCCCGTACGGCGGGTGGCGAGTGGAAGCCCGTCCGACTCAAGGGAGCGAAGACGGATGCCCCCACCGGCCCCGTCGAAGGCAACGGTGACATCTTCGTCGAGTCCCGCGCCCTGGTCAGCGCCTATGCGGCGCAGCTTCCCGTCTCCGACAAGGGCGGCTGGGTCGACCTGCGGGTGACGGCGAAGGATGCCGAGGGCAACACCTTCTCGCAGGAGATCGAGAAGGCGTTCCAGGCGACTCCGGCCAAGGGCTCGGGTGGCGGCCACGGTGGTGGCGGCGGGCGGTTCCCCTGCTGAGAGCTCCGGTGAACGGGGTCCCATCCGCTCCGGCGGGTGGGACCCCGTCTTTCGTCGAGAAGCGCGCGCAGTCAGCGCAGCGCAGTCCGGCTCGTGGCCGTCGACTCGAGGGCGACTCCGTCGGGAACGAACACTGTCAGGATCGGCGGGCGCCAGACGTCCGCGACGGTCACGCGCGCAGACACGCCGTCCGGTGTCGCGGCAGAGACGAGACTCGCTCCCCCGCCGATGTCCTCGACCATCGCCGCTGCCTGCTCCTGCACGCCCGCGTCGGTGAGCAAAGCGACGGGCTCGCCACCGACCACGCTCAACGCGAAGCCGTCCGCCGCGGCGAGGGCACCGGCATCCGCCAGCGCGTCGAGACGCTTCTGCGCGAGATACAGGCTCGTGGCGTCCACGCAGATGAAGACCGTGACCAGTGCGAGCACGGCGTAACCGAGTGTGAGGATGAGGACGCTGCCCTCGTCGTCCGGGTCGTGGTCGGCATCCGTCATCCGCCGGAGTCTCACTCGGACCCCCAGAAGCGCGAGACCTTCTGCGCCGCCGACGCCTCGACCGGTACCGAAGCCAGTCGGTCGAGGCCGAGGACCGGCGGTACCAGAGGCAGCGCGACTGCGGTTCGCAGCGTGATGACGAGCGTCGTGCCCGCAGCGGGGCAGGATCCGCCGGCGGGGCGGCATGCCAGCGTCACGTCGACCGCGTCCGGATCGAGTCCGTACTCACGCACGACCGCGTCGAGCACCGCGTCGGCGCGCTCCTCGGCGTCCTCCTCGTCGCCCGCGGTCGCGACGGCGCGCGCGATGTGCCGGGCACCGGCCTCGACCCCGAGCGACTGACCCTGAATGAGCCCCAGCGTCACGACGAGGTAGATCAGGGGCACGAGCAGCAGCATCCCGACGACGATGAACTCCAACGCCGCCGACCCGCGCTCAGGGTCGGCGCGCAACGGGTCGAGCGCGTCAGTCGAAGGATTCGACGGGCGCATGAGCCGTGACCTCCAGTGTTCGCGGGGCACCCAGCAGTCCGACGAGAGGCAGCACTGCCTGCACGGTCACCTCGACGGTCGGAAGCCCTCGCGCCGACTGCTCGCGCACGGTGACCTCGGCGGCATACTCCGCGCCGACGGTGCGCGACACGATGTCGCGCGTGCGCTGGGCTCCCTCGTCGAGCGAGGTGTCGGCCAGCGCCGCGTGATACGCGCCCTCGACGGCGGCGTCGTGGACCACGTTGCGCACATAGACCGCGAGACCGAACTGCAGCACCGCCAGCGTGAGCACCGTCAGGAGCACTCCGACCAGGACGAACTCGACCGGACTGGACCCGCTGTCGTCATCGACGACGGCGGCGAGCCGGGCGCGCAGGCCCATCGTCTAGAGGCCGGAGACCCGGGAGATCGCCTGCTCGAACAGGCTCGCCAGCGCCGGACCCGCCAGCGCCCAGATCACCACGACGAGCCCGGCGGTCATGAGCGTGATCAGCACCCAGCCGGGAACGTCTCCGCGCTCGTCGTCGAGAAGGTCATGTGCCGCTCCGCGCAGGCGCGAGGTGGTCCGGTCGATGAGGTTTCGCATCATCTCTCCTTAGGAAATGTCAGCCGATGCCGAGTCGAAGCAGGAAGATCCCGGGGAACACCGCGAACAGCACGCTCAGCGGCAGGATCAGGAACACGAGGGGGACGAGCATGTAGATCTCTTTGCGGCCGGCCTGCTCGATGAGGCCGCGCTTGGCGTCCTCGCGCGCATCCAGCGCCTGGGAGTGGAGCACTTGCGCGAGCGGGGCACCGCGATCGATCGCCGCGACGAGCTGGTCGACCGAGCGCATGAGCGCGGGGATCTGGAGCCGGTCCGACAGCGTGGTCAGCGACTCGGGCAGCGAGCTCCCCGTGCCGACGGCGACGACGACGGCACGCAGCTCGCCGGTGAGCTCACCGGCTCCGACATCGCTGACGCGGCGGAGCGAATCGAGGATGCCCTCTCCGGCCGACAGGCACAGGGCGAGGAACTCCAGCACCGTCGGCAGCTCCTCCTCTATACGTGACACGCGGGCTCGCGCCGCGCGAGACAAGTCCATGTCGCAGGCGAGCGCAGCGCCCACGGCGAGCACGGGCGGGACGAGGGCCAGCGAGGCGGACCCGCGGCCGAGGAGCACGAGGGCGACGACGATCGCGCCGCCGAGCGCGAGGCCGACGATCGCCCACGCGAGCTGACGTGCACGGAAGGCTGCGGCATCCGCTGACCTGCCGGCCTGACGCAGCCGGCGCACGACGGAATCGTCGCCGCCGATCACCTGCGAGAACCGCAGCTGCGCCCCCGCCCAGAGACGCCCGAGGTCGCGCGGCGGCAGACCCGGGGAGCTCAGCCCGACGCCGCGCGGATCGGTGACGTCGCGGATGTACGGGGCGATGCGGCGCGCGAGGCTCGGCGCACCCCACCGCGGCGCGAGCGAGACGAGCAGACAGACGCCGAGGCCGAACGCGGTCCCGAGGACGACCGCGAGCGCGAGATGGTCCACGCCGGCCGCGATCAACCGAACCACCTGCGCGGCTCGGGAAGGCGACCGAGCCTGATCATGATGCGGAACGCCACGAACGACACCGCGGCGCCGACGAGGATCAGAGCAACGCCTTCGGGGCTGCCGTAGGCCTCGGCTCCCTCCGGGCGCATGGCGAGCAGCGCGAGGATCACCCACGGCGCCGAGACGCCGAGAACGGCGGCGCCCCGGATCCAGGACTGCCGCGACTCGACCTCGGCTCGGAGCGACGTGTCGGCGCGCACCGAGCCGGCCAGTGCTCGCAGCACCGGTGTCAGCTCGGTGCCGCCGACCTGGCGTGCCATCCGCAGCGTCTCGATGATCCGGTCGGCGACAGGGTCCGCGAGGGCGATCTTCAGTCGTGCGGCGCTGGAGTCGAAGTGCCCGGATGCCGAGACGTCCCGGCCGAAGGCCGCGAACGCCGGTCGCAACGGCAGCGGAGCCGACTCGGCCAGGCTGGCGACGGCATCCGGGAGCGACATCCCCGCGCGCACAGAAGCGATGAGCAGATCGCAGACGTCGGGCCACAGCGCTCGGCGGGTACGCAGCAGACGCGAACGACGCGCACGCAGCCAGGCGAACGGCGCCAACGCCCCGGCCACACCGGCGACGAGGGCGAGGGCAGCGACCTGCGCGATGAGCCACGCCAGGGCGGCAGCCACCACGGCGAGCACGCCCGCCACCACGATGACGGACGACGGCGAGACGCGAGCCAGCCCGGCATTCTCGAGGAGCCGCGAGAGACGGCCGGGAGCAGCGACGACGGGGATCCCGGTGCCGCGCGGCCATAGCCAGGGCGAGATCGCGAGAAGGATGCCCGCCGCGAGCGCCGCGCCCCACACGAACGTCATGTCGCGGCCCGCCCGTACACGGTGCGTGCGGTGATGACGGCGCCGTCGACTCCTGTCGGAGCCACGATCTCGGCGACCCGCCGCACCCCGGAAGGATCCCGCTCGCAGTGGACGACGAGATCGACGGATGCCGCGACCGCGGGCATCACGAAGGCGGCGTCGATGTTGCGACCGGCCAGCAGCGGAAGGGCTGCCAGCTTGCCGAGCGCCTCGCGCGCCGAGTTGGCATGGATCGTGGCCGCTCCCGGCACGCCGGTGTTCAGCGCGAGCAGAAGATCGAGCGCTTCCGCGTCGCGGACTTCGCCGACCACGAGCCGGTCGGGTCGCATGCGCAGGGCCTCCTTCACGAGGCGGCGCAGGCTCACCTCGCCGGTGCCCTCCAGGCTGGGCTGGCGCCCTTGCAGCGCGACGAGGTCGGCAGCGGCGACGGCGAGCTCGAATGTCTCCTCGACGGTCACGATGCGTTGGGCAGGCGGGCAGGCAGCGATGAGAGCACCGAGCAGTGTCGTCTTGCCGGCGTGGGTGGCACCGGACACGAGCACCGACGCCCCCCGCGCCATCGCACCTCGCAGGTACTCCGCGCCGTCCGCGGTGATCGATCCCGCGGCCACGAGCCGGTCGAGGTCGCGGAACGCGGGCAGGAACTTCCGGACGTTCACTGCCCAGTGCCGGCGCGTGATGTCGGGGATCACGACGTGCAGTCTCGACCCGTCGGGCAGCGAGGCATCCACGAACGGCTGACTCAGGTCGACTCGGCGCCCCGTGGAGTGCAGCATCCGCTCGACCAGATCCCGCACAGCGGAGTCCGTCAGGCTCAGGGGCACGCGCTCCGGGATGCCGCCGCGCGCGACGAAGATGCGGTCGGGAGCATTGATCCAGAGCTCCTCGACGGTCGGGTCGTCGAGGTACGCCTGCAGCGGCCCGTACCCCGAGACGGCGGCCAGGACCTCCCGCACGCACGCCGACTCGTCGTCGACCGGCGACAGGCCCCGCGCCAGTGCGTAGTCGTTGTGGCGGCGCACCTCGGCGCGCGCGACCTGCGCGGCGAACTCCGGATCGCGGGCAGGGTCGGCGTGCTCGGCCCGCAGCCGTTCGCGCACGCGCTCGGCCACGAGCACGGCCGGAGCGGGAGCGAGGGACGAGGGCACAGCACAATCCTCGCAACGCCGGCGCGCGGCATCCGGAAGTTATCCACAGGTGCGGTGCGGCGACGCTCGGTGCAGGATGGATCTCGAGCAGAAGGAGCACTCCATGACGCACGAGAAGAAGCAGCTCTCCCCCGGCGGCCAGGCGGCGGTCGGGGCGGTCGGCCTGGTGCAGGTCGTGTTCGCGTTCCTGGCCTTCTGGGACCTCGCCCACCGCCCCGCAGCTCAGCTGCGAGGGCCCAAGGCTGCGTGGATCCCGGCGATCCTCGTCAACTGGATCGGCCCCGCGAGCTACTTCCTGTTCGGCATCCGGCGCTGAAGCGCGTGCCGGCCCGGGGGCCAGCCCCACAGCCGCCGTTCACCTCGCTCAGTAGACTGAACGAACTCGCGGGAGTGGTGGAATTGGCAGACACGCAGGATTTAGGTTCCTGTGCCTCCGGGCGTGTGGGTTCAAGTCCCACCTTCCGCACGTAGTCGCAGTCGCGACGCACCTCCGCCGACCCTCAGACCGACGGGAACGAACCTTGCAGCCGATCGCCCTCATCCCCTGGCTCGACCCTGCCGCGATCATCGACTGGGCGGGGCCCTGGGCGCTCGTCGTGGTGTGCTTCATCGTGTTCGCCGAGACCGGCCTCCTGATCGGGTTCCTGCTGCCCGGCGACACGCTGCTCGTCATCGCCGGCCTGCTGTCGCACTCGACCCCGGCTGCGCCGAACGGCGTGTTCGGCCTCAGCGTGTGGTGGGTCGCCCTGCTCATCGGTCTCTCGGCCTTCGTCGGCGGTGAAGTCGGGTACTACATCGGCCACAAGGCCGGCCCGGCCGTCTTCGAGCGCAAAGAGAGCGGTCTCTTCAGCGTCAAGAACGTCGAACGCACGAACGCGTTCTTCGAGCGCTTCGGCGGTCTGACGATCATCCTGGCGCGCTTCGTGCCGATCGTGCGCACCTTCGCCCCCGTCGCCGCGGGCGTCGGCCACATGCACAAGGGCAAGTACACGCTGTACAACCTCATCGGCGCCGTCCTGTGGGGCTTCGGCCTGACGATGTTCGGGTATGCGATCGGCTTCATCCCCTGGGTGCGCGACATCGTCACCGAGTACATCGACGTCATCCTTCTCGTGGCGGTCGGCGGCACGGCCATCGTCACGCTGTGGCACTATCTCTCCGAGCGCCGCAAGGCCAAGAAGGCCGCTGCCGCCGGCGAGGACGTCGTCACCGACCACCAGGAGGCTGAGGCACTGGTCCTCGATGCCGAGGTGTTCGAGCGCGGCCCCGAGCACCACGACGGGCACGAGGGCCACCACGACAGCCACGGCGAGGCGCCGAGGCCGTAGGCCGGGTCAGGAGGCCTTCGCGGTCTTCTTCTTCGCCGCCGGCTTCTCGGACTCGGACGCCGACTTCTTTGCGGCGGGCTTCTTCGCAGGGGTCTTGGCTGCGGCATCCGGCTTCTCCGAAGCCTTCGATCCGCCGCCCGCGCGCGCCGCGCGCGACTTCTCGACGCTGGCGCGCAGCGCCTCCATGAGGTCGATGACCTCTCCCCCGGTGTCCTCTTCTTCGTGGTCGCCGAAGGTCTCGGAGGTGTCGAGGGCGTCGCCCTTGTCGAGCTTGGCCTCGATGAGGGTGCGCAGCTCTTCCTGGTACTCGTCGGCGAACTCGGACGGGTCGAAGTCGCTCGAGAAGCTCTCGACGAGGGATGCCGACAGCTCGAGCTCCTTCGCCGAGATGCGCACCGTCTCATCCAGTGCCGGGAACGCGGCCTCGCGCACCTCGTCGGCCCACAGCAGGGTCTGCAGCACCAGCACGTCGCCGCGGACGCGCAGCGCCGCGAGCCGCGTCTTCTGGCGCAGCGAGAACCGCACGATGGCGGTGCGATCGGTCTGCTCGAGCGTCTTCCGCAGCAGCACATAGGCCTTCGGCGAGGCCGAGTCCGGCTCGAGGTAGTACGCCTTGTCGAGGGTCAGCAGGTCCACCTGCTCGCTCGGCACGAACTCGACGACGTCGATCTCGCGGCTCTTCTCGGACGGCAGCGACGCGAGGTCGTCCTTCGTGAGGACGACCGTCTTGTCGCCGTCGTCGTACGCCTTGTCGATGTCGGAGAACGGCACGACCTCGCCGTCGATCTCGCACACCCGCTGATAGCGGATGCGCCCGCCGTCCTTGTTGTGCACCTGGTGCAGCGAGACGTCGTGATCCTCGGTCGCCGAATACACCTTCACCGGCACGTTGACCAGACCGAAGGTCAACGCGCCTTTCCAGATCGCCCTCATCACACCAGTACACACCTGTCACACGTGTCGCGGCTACCCTGAGTCCATGCCGCGCGCGGAACAGATGGTGAGCATCGGCGGCCGTCGCCTGCGCGTGACCAACCTCGACAAGGTCCTGTACCCCGAGACGGGGACCACCAAGGGCGAGGTGATCGAGTACTACACGCGCATCGCGCCCCTGCTGATCCCCCACGTCATCGGGCGTCCCGTCACCCGAAAGCGCTGGCCGGAAGGCGTCGGCACCGACGAAGACCCCGGCATGGTGTTCTTCGCGAAGGATCTCGAGCCCGGCGCACCGTCCTGGGTGAAGCGGATGCCGATCCCTCACTCCACGGGCACCAAGCACTACCCCCTGATCGGCGACATACCGACGCTCGTCTATCTCGCGCAGGTCGCGAGCCTCGAGCTGCATGTCCCGCAGTGGCGTTTCACCCCCGACGGTGACCGCGGATATGCGGACCGCCTCGTGCTCGACCTGGACCCGGGGCCCGGCGCGGGCATGCCCGAGTGCGCGGTGGTGGCGTCGTGGGCCCGCGCGATCCTCACCGACATGGGGCTCGAGCCCTTCCCGGTGACCAGCGGCAGCAAGGGCATCCATCTCTATACGGCGCTGCCCCCGGGCCAGACCACCGAACAGGCGTCGATGATCGCGAAGGAGCTCGCTCGCGCGATCGAGGCGGACCATCCCGGTCTGGTGGTCAGCTCGATGAAGAAGGCCGAGCGTCACGGCAGGGTGCTCATCGACTGGAGCCAGAACAACGGCGCGAAGACGACGATCGCGCCGTACTCACTGCGGGGACGCTCGCACCCGACCGTGGCGGCCCCCCGCACGTGGGATGAGCTCGAGGACCCCGGCCTTCGCCATCTTCGATTCGACGAGGTCCTCGAGCGCATGGACGAGGTCGGCGATCCGATGGCCGCCCTGGGTTTCCACGCCGGAGGGCGCGAGGCCGAGGCCGGGCCGTTGTCGGCCTACATCTCCAAGCGGAGCGCCTCGCGTACCCCCGAGCCGGTGCCGGAGAATCCGCTCGGCGCAACGCCGCACGGCGAGAAGCCGATCTTCGTGATCCAGGAGCACCACGCCACGGCACTGCACTGGGACTTCCGCCTCGAGCACGACGGCGTGCTCGTCAGCTGGGCCGTCCCGAGGGGCGTGCCGCACTCCTACACGCGCAACAGCCTCGCGATCATGACCGAGGACCACCCGATGGACTACGCGACGTTCGAGGGCGTCATCCCCGCGGGCGAGTACGGCGGCGGCTCGGTCACCATCTGGGACGACGGCCGGTACGAGCTGGAGAAGTGGCGCGACGACGAGGTCATCGCGACTCTCGAGGGCCGCCCCGGTGGGCCGCTCGGCCGCGTGCGCCTCGCTCTGATCCGCACGGAGGGCGAGGGCGAGAAATCGAGCTGGCTGCTGCACCGGATGAAGACGGATGCCGCGGGCCGCCCGCAGCCGGCTGGGCTCCCCGTCGAACCCAGCCCTCAGGCCGACGAACCTGCGTCCGCCGGGCCGGCGCGAAGGTCCGCATCGCCTTCGAAATCGCATGTGACTTCGCGCTCACACACCCACGAGCGGGTCCCGGGTCATGTGAGCACGAAGGAACATGAGCCCAGGGACAGGACTCCGCCGGGCGGGACGAGCGCCACGGACCATGTGAACTCCGGTTCACGCGGGCCGTCGAAGCCGATCGTGCACCGTGCGAACCTCGACGCACACGCCGGGCCGGGGAGCACGAAGCATGTGAACGCGAGCGCACATGAGTTTTCTGAAAGTCCTCGAACCGCCGGAGCGGATCGGGCATCGCTGCCCCCGGCCGAGTGGCCGCCCAGTCCCGAAGAACTCCGGCCGCAGCTGGCGATGTCCTCCACGCCCGGGCTCGCGAAGCAGGCCGCAGCGCGCTGGCCCTCCGAAGCGTGGGTCGAGGGCAAGTGGGACGGCATCCGCGCGATCGGCGTCTGGGACGGCTCACGGCTGCGCCTCTACGCCCGAAGCGGGAACGAGCTCACCCACCGCTACCCCGAGCTCACCGCTCTCGACGCCGGCTTGGGCCCTGAACCGGCCGTCATCGACGGCGAGCTCGTCGCGCTCGAACCCGACGGACGGCCGAGCTTTCCTCTCCTGCAGACCCGCATGAACCTCGAGCGCGCCGGAGACATCGCTCGCGAGGCGCGCCGAACGCCCGTCCGCTTCTACTTGTTCGACATCCTCGTCGACGATGGGCGCGACCTCACGAGCCTGCCGCTGCGCGAGCGGCGCGGCATCCTGGAGCAACGCGCGGAGAGCGCAATCGCGCCGATCGCCGTGCCGCCGGTGTTCGACGACGTCGACGCGGCCCTCGAAGCGAGCGGCAGCCTGAGGCTCGAGGGCATCGTGGTGAAGAACCCGGGCTCGCTCTACGTGCGGGGACAGCGGTCGGAGTCCTGGCTCAAGGTCAAGCACACCAGCACGCAGGAGGTCGTGATCGCCGGCATCCGCCCCGGCAAGGGCGGGCGCAGCGGAACCTTCGGCTCGCTTCTGCTCGGGATCCCCGGCCCGGACGGCCTGCAGTACGCCGGACGTGTGGGCACGGGTTTCAGCGACTCGACCCTGAAGGCGATTCTGCGGACCCTCACCCCGCTGCGCACGGCCGAGAACCCGCTGGTCGGCGTTCCGCCTGCCGATGCCCGCGACGCTTTGTGGGTGAGACCGGAGCTCGTCGGCGAGGTCGAGTACGGCGAGTTCACCCCCGCGGGCATCCTGCGTCATTCGAGGTGGCGCGGTCTCCGGCCCGACAAGGATCCCCGTGAGGTGCGCCGGGAGGACTGAGACGGCTACGCGTGCGCGTCATGCTCGACGTGTCCGGCGGGCTCCAGCTGGAACGTCGAGTGCTCGACGTCGAAGTGCTCCGACAAGCACGACTGCAGTTGACTCAGGATGCCGGCGGCTCGCCCGTCCCGCATCGCAGCGCCATCGACCACGACGTGCGCGCTGAACACCGGGGCGCCGCGCGTCAGCTGCCAGACATGCACGTCGTGCACATCGACCACCCCGGGCGTCGACAGGATGTGAGCGCGGATATCGCGCACCTGCGTGCCCTTCGGGGCGGACTCCGCGAGCACGGAGAACACCTCGCGCAGCAGTCCGATCGCGCGCGGAACGATCATCACGGCGATCAGCAGCGACGCGATCGCGTCGGCCTGCACCCACCCGGTGGTCACGATCACCACGGCGGCGATGATGACCATGGCCGAGCCCAGCAGGTCGCCGAGCACTTCGAGGTACGCGCCGCGGACGTTGATGCTGCGCCGCTGCGCCGAACTGAGCAGCCACATGGCTGCGGCATTCGCGAGGAGGCCGACGATGGCCACGACGAGCATCAGGCCGCCCGCCACCTCGACGTCCGACGGGTCCAGCAGTCGCTGCACGCCTTCGACGGCCACCCACACCGACAGGGCGATCAGGATCACCGCGTTCACGAGCGCGCCGAAGACCTCGGCGCGCTGGTACCCGAACGTGCGCCGGTCGTTGGCGGGCCGGGCCGCGACCGCAGTCGCCACCAGCGCGATCACGAGGGCCGCGGCATCCGTGAACATGTGCGCGGCGTCGGCGAGCAGCGCGAGCGATCCCGACAGGGCGGCGCCGACGATCTGCACGACCATGACCACCGTCGTGATCGCGAGCGACAGCGCGAGCAGCCGGCGGTTGCTCGCGCCGCGGAGTCCGCCGTGCGAGCCGTTCGCGTGATCGTGCATGCGTCCAGGCTAGGCCCGTGTCAGATCTGGGTCAGCAACTCGGCGAGCTCACCGAACGCCCGGGCGCGATGGGACACGGCGTTCTTCTCGGCCGCCGTCCATTCCGCGACGGTGCGCTCGTCGCCTGCGGGCTGACCTTCGGGGATGAACACCGGGTCATAGCCGAACCCGCCGGCGCCGGACGCAGCCGTGGCCAGGCGTCCCGGCCAGCGTCCTTCCACGACCTGCTCGCGAGACGAGTCGCCGGGGACGACGAGCGCGATCGTCGACACGAACTGCGCCGAGCGATGGGGGTCGCGGATGTCGGAGAGCTGGTCGAGCAGCAGCGCCAGGTTGGCCGCGGCATCCTTCACATGACCGGCCCAGTACGCGGAGAAGACCCCGGGCGCGCCGCCGAGAACGTCGACGCAGATGCCCGAGTCGTCAGCGAGGGCCGGCAGGCCGGTGTGCTCCGCCGCCGCCCGCGCCTTGATGAGGGCGTTCTCGGCGAAGGTGATCCCGTCCTCGACCGGCTCCGGACCGTCGTACGCGACCACCTGCAGATCAGGGCGCGTCGCGGCGACGATCGCCTGGAACTCCTCGACCTTGTGGCGGTTGTGCGTCGCGAGCACGATCTGGCCGGCTGGACTCATCAGACGGCGTTCTCGGCAGATGCAAGCGAGGTGAGCTGGTGCTCGCGCAGCGAGGCGCATCCGGCGACGCCGAGCTCCAGCAGCGCGTCGAGCTCGCGCTTGTCGAACGGGGCGCCCTCGGCGGTTCCCTGCACCTCGACGAACAGGCCACGGCCGGTGACGACGATGTTCATGTCGGTCTCGGCGCGGACGTCCTCGACGTAGGCGAGATCGAGCATCGGCTCACCGTCGATGATGCCCACCGAGACGGCGGCCACCGAGTCCAGCAGGACCTGCGACTTCTGGCCGATGAACTTCTTCCTCCGGCCCCACTCGATCGCGTCCACCAGCGCGACGTAGGCGCCGGTGATCGCGGCCGTGCGGGTGCCGCCGTCGGCCTGCAGCACGTCGCAGTCGATCACGATCGTGTTCTCACCGAGCGCCTTGGTGTCCACGACCGCCCGCAGCGCACGGCCGACGAGGCGCGAGATCTCGTGCGTGCGACCGCCGACTTTGCCCTTGATGCTCTCGCGGTCGTTGCGGCTGTTCGTGGCCCGCGGCAGCATCGCGTACTCGGCGGTGACCCAGCCCTTGCCCTTGCCCGTCAGCCAGCGCGGCACACCGTTGGTGAACGATGCTGTGCACAGCACCTTGGTGCCACCGAAGGAGATGAGCGCGGAGCCCTCGGCATGCCGGCTCCAGCCCCGCTCGATCGTGATCGGACGCAGCTGATCGGTGGTGCGGCCGTCGGCGCGGACGAGGTCGGTCATGGGTTGCTCCTTCAGGAACGATGGGTGGTGGGGAGTTCGATGGCGCCGGTCTGCACGAGCTGGACCTCGCGGACCTCGCGGCCCATGAGGCGGTGCGCCAGGCGCAGGAAGTCATCGGCCGACGCACCCGTCGCCTCGTACACGTGAGTGGGCACGGTGCCGGGGCCCGCGAGCAGGTCGCGGGAGACGAGCTGCCGGTAGACGTCCTTCGCGGTCTCGGTGTCGCTGGAGACCAGCGACACGTCCGAGCCCATGACGTAGCTGATGGCGCCCTCGAGGAACGGGTAGTGCGTGCAGCCGAGGACGAGGGTGTCGACTCCGGCGTGACGCAGCGGGGCGAGGTACTCCTCCGCCACGGCCAGCACCTCGGGAGAGTCCGTGACTCCCGCCTCGACGAACTCGACGAACCTCGGGCAGGACTCGGCGAACACGGTCAAGTTCTCGTTGACCTCGAGCATGTCCTGATACGCGCCGGAGCCGATCGTCCCGGCCGTGCCGATCACGCCGATGCGCCCGTTGCGCGTCGTCGACATCGCGGTGCGCACGGCGGGGCCGATCACCTCCACGACAGGCACGTCGTACCGCTCGCGCGCGTCGCGCAGCATGGCGGCCGACGCGGTGTTGCACGCGATGACGAGCATCTTCACACCCTGGTCGACGAGCGTGTCGAGGATCTCGAGCGCATAGCGCCGCACGTCGGCGATCGGCTTCGGGCCGTAGGGAGAGCGAGCTGTGTCACCGATATAGAGCACCGACTCGCGCGGCAGCTGGGCCGAGACGGCGCGAGCCACGGTGAGCCCGCCGACACCCGAGTCGAAGATTCCGATGGGGGCGTCGTTCACGATCCCCCAGCCTACGCCAGCGGCTCGTTAGGCTGACCCGCATGGAATCCTCGCGCAGCACCGCCCTCCTCACCGATCGGTACGAGCTGACCATGCTCGAGGCGGCGCTGCGGGACGGAACGGCCCAGCGCCGCTGCGTGTTCGAACTCTTCGGGCGTCGCCTTTCCGGTGGCCGGCGGTTCGGCGTGGTGGCAGGTACGGGCCGGCTGCTGAGCCTCATCCGCGACTTCCGCTTCGGCGACGACGAGCTGCGCTTCCTGCGCGATGAGAAGGTGGTGGATGCCGCGACCCTCGACTACCTCGAGGGCTACCGCTTCACCGGCTCGATCTCCGGCTATCGCGAGGGTGAGCTCTACTTCCCGGGCTCGCCGATCCTGACGATCGAGGGCACCTTCGCCGAGGCGGTGCTGCTCGAGACGCTCGCCCTGAGCGTGATGAACCACGACTCGGCCGTCGCCACGGCCGCCGCACGGATGAGCATCGCCGCCGGCACTCGCCCGGTCTCCGAGATGGGGTCACGCCGCGCGGGCGAGTCCTCCGCCGTCGCGGCGGCGCGCGCCGCCTACATCGCCGGGTTCGGTGCCACCTCCAACCTCGAGGCGGGCCGGACGTGGGGCATTCCGACGATGGGCACCGCGGCGCACGCGTGGACGCTGCTGCACGACAGCGAGGAGGACGCGTTCCGCTCCCAGGTCGAGGCGCTCGGTACCGGAACCACCCTGCTCGTCGACACCTACGACATGCACGAAGGCGTCGCCACGGCCGTCCGCATCGGCGGCACCGGGCTGGGCGGCGTCCGCCTGGACTCCGGCGACCTGCCGGTGGTCGCGGCGGCCGTGCGCGCGCAACTGGATGACCTCGGCGCGACGGGGACCCGCATCACCGTGACGAGCGACCTCGACGAGCACGCGATCGCGGCGCTCGCGGCCTCCCCCGTCGACGCCTACGGGGTGGGCACGTCCGTGGTGACCGGTGCGGGCACGCCGACGGCCGGCATGGTCTACAAGCTGGTGGCCCGCCAGGGCTCGGACGGCGGATGGGTCGGCGTGGCGAAGGCGTCCTCCGACAAGGCATCGAAGGGCGGACGCAAAGCCGCGTTCCGCACGCTCGCGCACGGGACCGCGTCGAGCGAGCTCATCGTCGTCTCCGACGGGTTCGAGGACATCGAACCGGCGTCCGCGCACCCGGACGCCCGCGCCCTGCAGGTGCAGCTCGTGGCGGACGGGGAGACGGATGCCGTGCACGAGGGCGCCGCAGGAGTTCGGGCAGCACGCGCGCATCACGCCGCCGCCCGATCAGAACTGCCCACCCACGCGCTCGCGCTCAGCCGGGCGGACCCGGCGATCCCGACGGTCTACGCGGAGAGGGACTCGTAGATCTCCTTGCACGTGGGGCAGACCGGGAACTTCTCGGGATCGCGCCCCGGAGTCCACTTCTTGCCGCACAGTGCGCGCACCGGCTTGCCCGTGATCGCGGACTCGAGGATCTTGTCCTTCTTCACGTAGTGCGAGAAGCGCTCGTGGTCTCCGGGCTCGATGCTCTCTTCGCGGATGAGCTCTTCGAGCTCTCGGTCGAGGGTGGCCAGACCGCCCTGGTCCGGGCCTTCGAGAGGGGTGCTCATGGTCAGCCAGTGTAGTCCGAGGGCGGACCGGTCAGGTCGACTCGGCGAACTCCATCAGCCGTCCGCCGCCGTGCGAGAAGACCCTTGCGCCCGCTGCGACACCGACGATCAGGATGATCAGGCCGCTCGCAAGACCGACCCACAGGGCCAATGACGCGTTGTCGATGTCCTCGAGCGCGAGCCAGGCGATCCACAGCGTCGGCGCGCTCAGCACCAGCGCGCCGAGCATCACGAGGGTCTGAGACACCGCTCCCCCGGCACCGGTGCGCTGTGGCTGCTGGAACGGACTCTCCCCCGGACGTGAAACCGCATAGGGACTCACCACCGACGAGACCGAGGACAGCCCCAGCGCGGCCAGGAACAGCGAGGCGCACACGCCCACCATGGCGGGGAGCATCGCCCAGCGGCCGTGGAGAGAGATGGCCACCGGGATCGCGACCGCGAGCAGCGGAAGGCTGATCAGGAGCACCGGGACGAGGCGCCCCAGGCGATCGGCTCCGCCGCGCACGCCGCTGGCGATGTGCATCCAGACGGCCGTGGAATCGTACGCGAGATCGTTGTGAGGCAGCCACCCCAGCAGGAGTGCCGCGAACGGCACGGGCACCAGCACGGCGACCTCCCACGGCACGCCGGCGACGAGGAGCGGAACCACCGTGACCGCCGCGGCGACGGGGATCACGAGCATGTTCACGAGGTAGCGGGGGTCGCCGAACCAGTACATCAGGCTGCGAGCGGCGATGGCCCCTCCCGCGGTCCCCGGGGCGACGCCGAACCAGCCGAGCCCGCCGCGATCTCGACCGACCGCCGGTCTCTCGGTCGTGGTGAGCAGACGCCGCACCAGGAGCGCCCACAGCAGGACGAGAACGACGAGAGTGCCGACAGCGACCAGCATCGCCGACCCCGCGCTGCTGTCTCCCGCAGCGACCAGGCCTGGAGTCGCCCACGCTGCGCCGATCGGCGTCACGGCGAGGATCTGCACGGCCTCCAGCAGCTGAGGGGGGACCGCGCCGTCCCACTCCAGCGACGCGAAGAACACCGCGACAGGCACGACCACGACGAGCACCGCCAACAGGAACAGCCCCGACAGCTCACGCGATCGCCGCTCCCGGAGGAAGAGCGATGCCACCGCCATGCTGACGCGAGTGAGCATCGAGCACGTGAGCACTCCGAGGATCGCACCGACAGCGCTCACTGTCCCGTCGACGCCGTGGGCCGTCCAGACGACGGCGGCGGAGGCGGCGACCGCCGAAAGCACCACGGTGGGGAGACTGATGACGCCGACGAGCGCCAAGACGGCAGCCAGGCGCCCGCGCCGCAGTCCGAGCAGGGCGAAGCGGCGGGGATCCAGGGGATCGTCGACGCTGCCGAGCAGGGGGGCCAGTGCGAAGCCGAGCGTGACCGCCGACCCACCCAGCACCGTGACGGCCGCTACGACATCGGCGTCGGCATCCCGCAGGCTCAGCAGCGCCCAGCAGGCAGCGTATGTCGCGCCGGCCAGCACGAGCAGCCCGAACACGACACGGACGACGTGCCTGACGTCTCCGCGCAGACCGCCGAAGAGCAGGGCGAGCCTCAGCCGGAGAACGTGTGCAGCCACTCGAGGCCCTCCACGTCGCTGAGCCCACCAGCCAGCTCGATGAACCGCTGCTCGAGGCTCAGCTCGCCGCGGACCTCGTCGACGGTGCCCTCTGCCAGCACCTGGCCGGACACGATGACCGCGACACGGGAGCAGACCCGCTCGACGAGCTCCATCCCGTGGCTGGAGAGGATCACCGTGCCGCCGTGTGCGACATAGGCGGAGAGGATGTCGAGGATGACCGCGCTGGAGACCGGGTCGACGGATTCGAAGGGCTCATCGAGCACCAGCAGGCGCGGCGAGTGGATCATCGCGCCGGCGAGCATGACCTTCTTCGCCATGCCGGCCGAGTAGTCCGACACGACGCGGCCGAGCGCGTCGGTCAGGTCGAACGCCCGCGCGAGGTCTGCCGTGCGGCTCTCGACGACGGCGGGCTTGAGCCCGCGGAGCACGCCGTAGTAGTAGAGGAGCTGACGCCCCGTCAGCCGGTCGAACGTGCGCAGCCGATCGGGCAGGACCCCCATCAGCCGCTTCGCGTCATGCGGGTGTGACGTCGCGTTGATCCCGCCGACGCTGATGGTGCCGCGGTCGGGCTCGAGGAGGCCCGCGATCATCGACAGCGTGGTCGTCTTGCCGGCGCCGTTCGGACCGACCAGGCCGTAGAAAGTGCCGGCCGGGACGGTGAGATCGATGGAATCGACCGCGTGCGTGTCGCCGAACCGCTTGGCGACGCCGCGGAGGACGAGCACATCGCCCGCCGTCCCGGTCTCGGGAAGCGCGGCGATCGGAAGATCTTCGACCGGTGGGGCTGTCTCGAGGGGCGCATCCTCGACCAACGCTTCCTCGACCACAGCCTCCTCGACCACAGCCTCCTCGACGATCGCTTCCTCGACCGGCTCCTGGACCGGCTGCGGCGGAAGAGGCGGCATCGGCGGGATGACCAGCTCGGGCTCTGTGAGCGCAGGCTCGGGCTCTGTGAGCGCAGGGCTCTCGAGATCCGAGGGAAGCGGCGGCGGTGGACCCGGGTCCACGGTCACGGGCTTCTCATCAGCCGCCTTCGACGCGGCGGGGCGCGTGTTCTTCGCCCCGGCGCCCGAGGTCTTACGGGGCGATTTCCGCGGTGCGGTGCGCGCGCCGGTCGCCTGTTTGGCGCTCGACGAGAGAGCCACGACCGGAGCGCTGTCGTGACGTTCCGGCTCGTCCGGATCGATGTCGTTCGGCATCGGCAGAGAGACTGTCACCGGTCCACGGTATCAAGCGCCCGGCGCGCTTTGGCAAGGCGCGGCCCCTTCCTTGACAAACGCCGATATGTCACGAATCGACAACGGCCGGGCTGCATTATGCGCGTTCTCAGGTGCCATCGATACCATGGGCGAGGCACGAAGGGGTGTCAAGTCGGTGAACCGACAGTGAATCGCACACTTCAGGAGCAGACCTTTGACCCTTCAGACCGTTATCCTCGCAGCCGGAATGGGCTCGCGCCTCGGGCGCAGCCTCCCCAAGCCGCTGACCGAACTCGCTGACGGCCGCAGCATCATGCAGCAGCAGCACGACAACATCCGGGCAGCTTTCGGCGACGACGCCGAGATCACCACGGTGGTCGGGTATCGCGCCGAGACGATCGTCGAGGCCTTCCCCGACGTCGACTATGTGTACAACGACCGCTACGACCAGACGAACACGTCGAAGAGCCTGCTGCGGGCGCTGGCGACCACCGGCAGGAGCGGCGTGCTCTGGATGAACGGCGATGTCGTCTTCGACCCGCGCGTGCTCGGCCGCGCCATCGAACTGATCCAGCGCGATCAGTCCTTCGTCACGGTGAACACGTCGAAGGTCAGCGATGAAGAGGTCAAGTACACCGTCACGTCCGAGGGGTTCATCGACGAGCTCTCCAAGACGGTCAAGGGCGGCATCGGCGAGGCCGTCGGGATCAACTACATCTCCAGCCGCGACAAGAAGGCGTTCATGCGCCAGTTGACCCGCGTCGACGACCAGGACTACTTCGAGCGCGGCCTCGAGCTCGCGATCGCCGAGGACGGCGTGCTGCTGGAGCCCCTCGACATCTCCGACCTGTACGCGGTCGAGGTCGACTTCGCCGAAGACCTCGAGCGCGCCAACCTCTTCGTCTGATCGGGCAGGTGCCCACCGCGGCACTCGCTGTCAACCCTCGGCCGCCGTCCAGCGTCGTGTGGTTAGTATCGGCGCGATGACCGACAAGGTGCACCAGATCCATTCGCTGCCGACGGACGCTCCGTGGCAGGACGGACTCGCGCCCGTCGGGTCGAACGAGCATCCGCGTACGATCCGCCTCCTCGATCGCGTGCTGGCGATCCAGCGTCCCGTGGTGGTGTCGCATCTGCGCAGCATTCGACTGCGGCATCCGGGTGCTTCGGCGGCGGAGATCGTCCGCATCCTCGAGCGCCGCTACCTCACCGCCGTCACGACCGGCGGCGCCGCGGTAGGTGCCACGGCAGTCGTCCCGGGGATCGGGACCGGCGTCACACTGGCACTGAGCGGTGTCGAGACCGTGGCCTTCCTCGAGGCGACGACGCTGTTCGCGCAGTCCGTCTCCGAGGTTCACGGACTCGCGGTGTCCGATCCCGATCGCGCGCGCGCCCTCGTCCTCACCCTCATGCTCGGCAAGGAGGGTGTAGACCTCGTCGCGCAGCTCGCCGGTCAGGCCGCCGGACGGGGTCCGTCGCGCGACAGGTATTGGGGCGAGCTGGTCACCAAGACGCTCCCCCGCGCAGCGATGGGACCGCTCGTGGACCGACTCAAGTCCACCTTCATCCATCAGTTCGCGGCGCGCGGCGGGGTCTCGTGGATCGGCAAGGCACTGCCCTTCGGCATCGGGGCGGCGATCGGCGGCGCCGGCAACAACATCCTGGGCCGTCGCGTCCTCGTCAACTCGCGCCGAGCATTCGGGCTCGCCCCGGCGCTCCTGCCGCCCGAGCTCGAACCGCGTCCCGGGGCGCTGCCCCTGGAGCGTGCTGCCTCACGCGGCATCTCGCGGGTCGTCAGCCGTGCTCTGCGCCGCACCCCGCGCAACCCCGCCATGTAAACGCTTGCATCGCCGGGTCGACACGCCGGTGCGCGCGGGCATACGCTCATGGCATGGACAGCACCCTGGCGTGCCTGGCGGCATGGATGCCCCGCCAGCGCTGGTACGCCGCGAAGGGACGTCCCCCCAGTCTGAGACTGGTGTCGTGGTGGGATCTGCCCCCCACCGCGCCGGAAGATGCCGATGCGCGCATCCGGACCTATCTGGTCGCCGATGAGGGCGCACTCCCGGTCGTCCTCTACCAGTTGCCGGTGGTCTCGCGCGCGACGGAGACCGTGGATGCCCTTCCCGACCACATCATCGGAAGTCCGGAACCGGGCACCACGTTCATCGACGGTCCGTTCGACCCCGCCTACGCCCGTGCTCTCATCCGCCTGGTCACACGCGGTGGACGCGCAGCGGGACCGAGGACCGTCGCGATCGGACACCCTGAACGCGACGCGCCGACCGAGGAGGACCGCACCGCCCGCGTGCACGGCGGCGAGCAGTCGAACACGTCGCTGATCTACCGCGGCAGCGGGATGCCGATCATCTGCAAGGTGTATCGCCAGCTGCATTCCGGCTTGAATCCCGACATCGAGCTGCCGACGGCGCTGGCGAGCGCAGGCTCCCCACACGTCCCTCGCGCGATCGGCTGGGTGGAGGGCGTCTGGCCCGACCTCGCCACGTCACAGGGCGATGTCATCGGGTCACTGGCCTCGGCGCAGGAGTTCCTCCCGGACGTCGAGGACGCCTGGCGCGTCGCCCTGCTCGCCGCCGCCCGAAGCGAGGACTTTCGCGGGCCCGCGCGCGCGCTGGGGGCGGCGACGGCCGACGTGCACCTTTCCCTGGCTCAGCTCTTCCCTGTTCACCGAACGGTACCGGCCGATCGGGATGCCGCGGCCGCGACGTGGCGGCGACGGCTGACGATCGCCATCGCCGAGGTTCCGGAGATCGCCGAGCGCCGCTCGGCGATCGAGTCGGTGTACGCGCAGGCCGCCGCAGTCGCGTGGCCGGCTCAGCAGCGCATCCACGGCGACTTCCACCTCGGCCAGGTCCTGCAGGTACCCGGGCGCGGCTGGGTGCTGCTCGACTTCGAGGGCGAGCCGCTGCGGCCGATGGCTGAGCGCACGCGCGCGGACCTCGCGCTCCGGGATGTGGCGGGAATGCTGCGCTCGTTCGACTACGTGGCCGGTTCGATCAGGCTGGACGACCCGGATCGGTCGCCGGAGTCGGCGCGCGAGTGGGCTCGCACCGCGCGCGAGGCCTTTCTCGAGGGCTACGCGCTGACGTCCGGCGAGGATCTGCTCGAGGAGGCGCCCCTGCTGGCCGCCCTCGAGCTCGACAAGGCGGTCTACGAAGCGATCTACGAGGCGCGCAACCGGCCGACCTGGGTCACGATCCCGTTGCGGGCGATCACGAGACTCGTCGAGCGACCGGCGCCCGTGGGCTGATCAGGTCTCGACAGCGTCGTCGAGCTCGGCCTCGTCAGGATCCGGCTCGTCGTCGTCGTCGCCGTCGTCGACCGACCGCGAGTACCAGAGGTCCCACTGGTCCATGAGCTGGCGCACGGCGCCGTGGAAGCGCTCGGTCGCGGCGCCCGGCGAGGCATCCCCGAAGTAATGCGCCACCCACTGCTCGAGCCGCGCCACCGCGTCCGGATCGCTGAGCAGTCGCTCGGCCTGGCCGACGATCGAACCGGCGGCCGAGGCATCCAGCCATTCGCACGCCGACAGGTAGCCGTGAGTGTCGATGGCAGCCGCGGGATCGACCGGTCGCGTGATCATGAGCGGCTTGTCCGCCGCCAGCCGGTCATAGACCATCGCCGAGATGTCGACGACGGCGACGTCCGCCGCGGAGAGCTGCCAGCCGAGCTGGGGTCCGTCGTCGAAGACGTGATGCGCGCCGGGGTCTGCGACGTTGGCCGCCGCGATCGCGGCGATGATGCGCCGGTTCGCTTCGCCGTACTCCGCATCGACGACACCCGAGCGCGGGTGTGGGCGATAGATGACGCGATGCCGCCCGGTGCCGAGCAGCGCCCGCACCAGCGCCTCACCGTGGGTTCGCACGGATCCGTAATGGGCCGACGGCCGATCGCCCTCCCACGTCGGCGCATAGAGCACGACGGTGCGCTCGTCCGGCGTGTACGGCAGCGTGCCCGAGTAGTGGTCGGCTTGTGGACGGCCGATCGCGATCGTGCGGTGGTCCACGTCGTAGTCCCACAGCACCCGCGACAGCCGATCGCGGGCGGCATCGCCCGCGACGAGCGCGTAGTCGTACGCCTTGTACTGATTCGTCGTCATGTACATCTTGTCGGACTCGCCGTGGTTGATGAACACGTGCCAGCGCCGGCCGTAGCGGAACATCTGGAAGTTGCGGGTGTTCTGGTTCACGTAGAGGACGACGCGGATGTCCTGCTGGGCGAGGAACCGCTCCAGATCGCGCACGGTCGGCACGAACGCCACCGGCGGAGCGTCCTCGGCCAGCATGGCCCGGGCGCCCGTGGACGCGCGACTGAGCACCACGACGGGCCAGGTCTTGGACAGTTCGGCCAGCGGCCTGTACCACTGGCGCATCTGGTACATGTTCACTGCACCGTCGGCGAAGTAGACCGCCACGCGATAGTGGAATGCCGGATGCGGCGGGCGCTGCGCGAGGGCGCGGCGCACGTCGATGACCGCCGAACGGTTCCTGACGGCCTTGCGCACCAGCGCAAGGGCTTTCTTCGCATCCGAGACCACTCCCACGCTCCCAGACTACCCAGGCGAGCCGTGACATGATCGACCGGTGCAGGTCGAGCAGCGCGGGCGCAGGGATGCTCCTGAAGTCCCTCCCGACGCAGGGGTCACCTTCGTCATGCCCGTGCTGAACGAACGCGACTACCTGCGCCGCGCTGTGGAGACCGTCCTCGGCCAGGAGGTCGACGGCCCGACCGAGCTGATCCTCGCCCTCGCCCCTTCGACCGACGGCACGAACGAGCTCGCGCGCCAGCTGGCCGATGCCGACCCGCGGATCGTGGTCATCGACAACCCCGCGGCCGACATCCCGATCGGTCTCAATCTGGCGATCCGCGCTGCGCGCTACCCGACGATCGTGCGGGTGGACGCGCACTCCGAGCTCGAGGCCGACTACACGCGCCGCGCGATGGCGACCCTCGAGCGCGTGCGCGCGGCGAACGTCGGCGGCGTCATGCGCGCCGACGGACGCACGCCCTTCCAGCGCGCGGTCGCTCGCGCCTACAACTCCCCCATCGGCCTCGGAGGCGGGGCCTACCACGGCGGTGCGCAGGAGGGAGAGGCCGAGTCGGCCTATCTCGGTGTGATGCGCCGGTCCGTGCTGGAAGAGGTCGGCTTCTTCGACGAGTCCATCCGCCGCGGTGAGGACTGGGAGCTCAACCTCCGCATTCGCCGTGCCGGCTACCGCGTCTGGTTCGACCCGTCGCTGTCCGTCACGTACTGGCCGCGCGAGAGCTGGACGCGGCTCGCGCGCCAGTTCGCCGCGACCGGCCGGTGGCGGGGCGAACTCGTCCGCCGTTTCGGTCGCGGGAACTCGCTGCGCTTCTTCGCACCACCCGCCCTGGTGGCGACCCTCGTCGCGGCGATCATCGTCGGCGTCCTGCAGGCCACCGGCGTGCTGAGCGGCTGGTGGGCGGTGATCGCCTCGGCGATCTACCTGCCGATCGTCGCCTATGCCCTACTCATCGTCGCGGTCGCTCTCGGCGCCGGGGGCGGCAGGGGCTGGCGCGACAAGCTGTGGACCACGGCGGTCCTGCCCACCATGCACCTGTCGTGGGGCTGGGGCTTCCTGCTCGGCGTGCTGCGCGGCGCGCACGACACGGTCGACACGTCGCGCCTGGGCAGTCGCAACACCCCGCTCCCCTGACCCGGCACGCCGGCCCCTAAGCCTGGTCGACGTAGCCCTGGTCGAGGATGCGGGCCACCACCCGCTCGGCCGCGTGACCGTCGTCGCGGGCATTGAACTTCGTCCGCCACAGCTCGTAGCGCTCGGCGTGCTCGGCGGGATCGGCCGCCAGTGCCGCGACAAGCTCGTCCTGCGTCCGCACCACCGGACCGGGTGCATGCGCGGCGAGGTCGAAGTAGAACCCCCGCAGCTCGCCGCGATAGTGCTCCATGTCGGGCACGAGGAAGTACATCGGCTTGCCGGTCACCGAGAAGTCGAACATGACGGACGAGTAGTCGGTGATCAGGCCGTCGGCGGCCAGCAGGAGCAGGGACGTGTCGGGGAACCCCGTCACGTCGATGACGCGCGGGCCCTCGGCATCCCGTCCCGGCTGCAGCGTGCGTGAGTGGCCGCGCACCAGCACGACGGCGTCGGCGGCCTCGGCGAGGGCGGCCGGATCGACGAAGTCCACCATCTGGTCGCGATCGTCCCGCCAGGTGGGGGCGTAGAGCAGCACGCGCTCCCCCGGCCGGATGCCGAGAGCCTCGCGCGTCGCGGAACCGTCACCGGTGACGAGGACGTCGTTGCGGGGGTAGCCCTCGACCCACAGCGGTCGGGAGAGGAACGCGTAGGCCTTGCCGAGGATGCGGGCGGCGTAGGGGTTCTGCGCGAGCAGGACGTTCCAACGACGTGACTCGCGCACGACGGCGGCCATGCGGCGCGGATCGAAGCCCGGACGGTGCAGAGCAAGCCGTTTCAACGGCGTACCGTGCCAGGTCTGCAGCACCACCTGTCCGGATCGACGCGAGAACCGGCGGCGCAGCCAGTCGTTGACGACCAGCATCCGGGCCGCCCCGCGAGCGCGCCACCACTCGGGGCTGCCTTCGACCACCGGGATCGCGCCCTCGGGCACCACGACGGAGAGGTCGACGACGCTCCAGTAGCGCGTCACGCCCGGTGCGCGCCGGGACAGCTCTCGGTCGATCGCGAGCGGATTGCAGCTGGCATTGCGCCCGTAGAAGCTCTCGAAGAACACGGCGTTCTCGAGCCGGGCCGTGCGCGTGGCGTAGCGGCGCTCGAGGGCGTCCTGCCCCTCGCCCGAGTCGTAGGCGGGATCCACCGGCGGGTCGATCCGCACCGACCAGCCGTCGATCCGCGCGCGCAGCGTCCCGAACCGGGCTTCGGCGGCCACGGGCGGGGACGACGGGGATCCCTCCGAGCCGACGCGCCCGTCGATGCGGAGCCGGTAGTCGCCGGACGGCAGCGGCAGTTCGGGACCGCCCCACCGTGCGGCTCGCAGCGGCAGCGCGACCGTCCAGGCGCCGTCCTCGCCGGTGGGCACGGCGGACACCCGCGCGCGGGAGCCGACGAGCTCGACCAGCTCGGGCAGGGTCCCTGCGCCGGAGATCGTCAGCGCCGCGCCGTCGTCGGTGGTGAAGCGCGCCTGGGTCATCGGTCTCCCCTCATGGGCCGGGCATCGTCGCCGGACTCAGCCAGAACGGCAAGGATCGCACGGTAGACGCGTTTCGCGTTCCCGCCGTCTCGAAAATCGTGCATCCGGCGGCTCAGCGCCTCGGAGCGCTCGATGCGAGAGGCACGCTGCGCGGGATCCCCGAGCACGGCCGCCAGCTCGCCGAGAGCCAGGGTCCAGTCGCTGGACCAGTCGGTCCCCGCCACATCCGCGTACCGTCCGTAGAACCCCCGGCGCTGTGCGTACTCCTCGACATCCGGTGCGAGGAAGACGACGGGAAGCGGGACGAGCGCAGCGTCGAAGGCCAGGGACGAGTAGTCGGTGACGAGCACGTCCAGGGCCGGAAGCAGCGGCGTGACGTCGGCCACCAGATCGCTGCCGAGCGCGCGCACCCGATCGGTCCTGCGCGGCGGGCGGTACTCGCCGGCGCCGAGCGGGTGGGAACGCACCAGAAGGATCGCGTCGTGACGCTCGAGAACGCCAGACATGGCGTCCCACTCGGCCGCGGACGGCACGGCGGGGTCGGCATCGCCATCGCGCCAGGTCGGTGCATACAGCACCAGGCGCACGGTGTCGGTGATGTCGCCGCAGACGGTCGAGATCACTCGGCGGGCGCGCGCTCGGCGCTCCTGCGCGGTGCCGGTCGAGAGCACGTCGACCCGCGGTTCTCCGGTCACCGGAACGCGCTCGTCGGAGAGCGCGAAAGCCGACTCCAGCCGGCCGCGCACGAGGTGCGATGCCGCAGGCAGCACGCGGATGCGCTGTGCGGCTCCGCGGAACATCGCGCCGAGGGCTCGGCGTGCCAGCCGTGCCCCGGGCATCCGGCTCAGCGGACCGGGCAGCCGCAGCGTCTCGGGCGAGTCCAGCCCGATGCGCTTGAGCGGGATCCCATGCCAGAGCTGCACCACCATCGCCCCCGACACCGCATACCGGTTCACGTCGCCGAAGCCGTGGGTGACGATGACCGCCCGGGCCCGGGCGGTACGCCACAGGCCGCGCAGCGAAGAGCGCCGAGCGGTCGGGATGCCGAGGGCCGCGGCATCCCGTGCCTCACGGTCGCTCCCCACGAGCCACAGCATCCGGTGTCCGTCGGCCGCCGCGACGTTCCAGAGCGCGAGCGCCCCGTCGCCGATGCCCGCGCCGCAGCCGAAGACCCATTCGTCGCGCGAGCGCGGCACCAGCAGGGTGAGGATGCGGCCCACGGCATAGAGCGGGAGGGCTGCGAGCTTTCGCGCATTTCCCGCGCCGAACGAGAAGGACGCCACCCCGCGAGCCTATCGCGGGGTGGCGTCCTGAGCCGTGCGGGTGCGCCTACTGCTCGAGCGTTCCGAGGGTCACGTCGACCTCCTGCGTCTCGCCGTCACGGACGAACGTCACGGTCGCCGAGCTGCCTGCGGCGGCGGCGCGCACGAGTGCCGTGAGGTCGACCGAGTCGGTGACCGGCACGCCGTCGAACGCGGTGACGATGTCGCCTTCGCGCAGCCCCGCGGTCGCCGCGGCACCGCCGTCGACGGTCTCCTTGATGAAGGCGCCGGTCATCGTGGCGTCTTCGACCTGTCCCGCGGACAGGACGTTGGCTCCGAGAAGGCCGTGGCTGGCCGCGCCGTTCTCGATGATCTCGTCGGTGATGCGCTGCGCGATGTCGGACGGGATGGAGAAGCCCACGCCGATCGAGCCGGCCTGGCCGGACGAGCCGCCCGCCGAGGCGATCGCGACGTTGATGCCGATGAGGCGGCCCTCGTCGTCGACGAGTGCCCCGCCGGAGTTGCCCGGGTTGATGGCGGCGTCGGTCTGGATGACAGCGATCTTGATCGACTCCGTCGGCTGATTCTGGGGCTGCGGCTGGCCGTTGTCGAAGAGGAAGGGCGGCACGTCGCGTTCCTCCTCGGGCGTGTCCTCCCCCTCGGGCGCGGTCTCGGGCTCGGCCTCGGGGGCGGCTGCCGAGGCGATCTCGATCGAGCGGTTGAGTGCACTGACGATGCCCGTGGTGACGGTGTTGGCCAGGCCCAGCGGCGCGCCGACGGCGATGGCGGTGTCGCCCACGTTGAGGTCGGACGACGCCGCGAACTCGATCGGGGTGAGGTCCTCGGCACCGGCGAGCTTGATGACGGCGAGGTCGTACGTCGGGTCGGTTCCGACGATCTCGGCGTCGTACACCCGGCCGTCGGAGGTCGTCACCCGGATCGTCGCGTCGCCGGAGGCGCCGTCGAGGGTGACCACGTGGGTGTTCGTGACGACGTAGCCGTCCTCGGTGAGGATCACACCGGATCCGGTGCCGCCGCCGCTCTGGCTCGTGGCGGAGATCGTCACGACGCTCGGCACGACCTTGGCCGCGATGCCTGTGGTCTGGTTGACGTCGTCGGAGTCGTTCACGGTGACCGTGGCGGGGCCCGCGATCGGTGCGGTGCCGGAGGGCGAGAAGAGCGCCGAGCCGGCGTAGGACGTGCCGAGGCCCGCTGCGCCGCCGACGAGGGCGGCGGCGACGATGATGCCGGCGACCTTCCCGGCACCGGAGCGCTTCTTGGGTGCGGGAGCAGACCACGCCAGCGGGGCGGTGGGCTGCGGGCCCGCGGGCTGCCCGGCGAACGTCTGCGGGTAGGACGCGGTCTGCGCGGTGTAGCCCTGCGGCATCGCGTACGCCGCGGCCTGCGTCGGCGCCGGGCGGCCCGCCGGCACGACGGGCTGCGTCGGCTGAGTCGGCTGGGCCGGCGTCTGCTGCGCGGCCTGCCACGCCGCCGTGGTGGGAACGGCCGGGGGCACCGAGGGTGCTGCCGGGGTCTGGTCTGCGGGGGTCTGGTCTGCGGGGCCGGTGCCCTGGTGGTCGCTCATGATTGCTCCTTCTGGCCTGACAACGACCACATTGCCCACCGATCCTGTGCGTTTCTTATGGCGGGTCTGGGACCCGTCTATGCAAACCGCCTGAGCAGGGCGAGTACCGTGAGGGCGATGCACACGATTCCCGGAGCATGGCACCGCGCGGCAGCAGGTGCCGGGCTCGTCGGCTCGGACGGACAGGTCCGTCCCACCATCTTCGCCGAGATGTCGGCGCTCGCGGCCGAAACGGGTGCAGTGAACCTCGGCCAGGGCTTTCCCGATGAGGACGGTCCCGCAGAAGTCCTCGAAGCGGCGCGCGATGCGATCGCCCAAGGGATGAACCAGTATCCGCCGGGCCGCGGCATCCCGGATCTGCTGGCGGCGATCTCCGAGCACCAGAGCCGGTTCTACGGCTTGCGTCCCGACCCGGCCTGCGAGGTGCTCGTCACCGCGGGGGCCACCGAGGCCCTCGCGGCGACCCTCCTGGCGCTCATCGACGGCCCTGAGGACGAAGTGGTCGTCTTCGAGCCGTTCTACGACTCGTATGCCGCGATCGTGGCGCTCGCCGGCGCGAGACTCGTCACCGTGCCGCTGCGCTGGCCCGACTTCCAGCCGGATCTCGACCGGCTGCGCGAGGCGGTCGGCGACCGGACCCGCGTGATCCTGGTCAACGACCCGCACAATCCCACCGGCGCCGTCTTCACCGCCGAGGTCCGGGGAGAGATCGTGCGCCTCGCCGAGCGCCACGACGCCGTCATCGTGACGGACGAGGTGTACGAGCACCTCGTCTTCGACGCGCCGCACGTGCCGATCGCGACGCTGCCGGGAGCGTGGGAGCGGACGCTCACGATCTCGTCGGCCGGCAAGACCTTCTCGACGACCGGCTGGAAGATCGGCTGGGTGAGCGGTCCCGCCGAGCTGATCTCGGCCGTCCTCGCCGTCAAGCAGTTCCTGACCTATGTCAACGGGAGCCCGTTCCAGCCGGCGATCGCCCGCGGCCTCCGGATGGGTGA
Source organism: uncultured Actinomycetota bacterium (assembly GCA_963754635.1). Taxonomy (GTDB): domain Bacteria; phylum Actinomycetota; class Actinomycetes; order Actinomycetales; family Microbacteriaceae; genus Microbacterium. The sequence continues at coordinate 45,656 of CAVWGM010000005.1, forward strand.
CGGGTTCTTCCGCGCGATCGCCGACGCGCTCCGCACCAAGCGCGATCTGCTCGGTCAGGGGCTGCAGGCAGCGGGGTTCACCGTCTCGCAGCCGGCCGGGTCGTACTTCACGGTCGCCGACGCCCGTGGCCTGGGAGCGACGGATGCCGCGGCGTTCTGCCGCGCGCTCCCCGCCCGAGCCGGGGTCGTGGCCATCCCGCTCACCGCCTTCGTCACGTCCGTGCACCGCGCCGAGTACGCCACCCTCGTCCGTTTCGCGGCGTGCAAGCGCATCGAGGTGCTCGAGGACGCGGCCGGGCGGCTCGCCGCCAGCCGCGACCGGAGCTAGGGCCGCGGGACGACTCCGAACCGCCGCAGCCGCAGCGACGGGTTGACGCGCCGGACCCGCTCCAGCGTCTCGGCGTCGAGGTGCGCGACGGCGATGTCGGTGGCGGTGCCCACTGCGGCGAGTTCGACGCCCTGCGGATCGACGATCATCGAGCAGCCGACACCGAGCGGCGGCGGATGATCCGCGGCGATGACGAACACCGTGTTCTCGATGGCCCGGGCATGCAGCAGCGTGCGCCAGTGATGCTCCTTGAGCGGTCCGCGCACCCATTCCGCCGGGACGACGAAGGCACCGGCGCCGGCATCGACCAGGGTGCGACCCACCTCGGGAAAGCGCAGGTCGTAGCAGGTCATGAGTCCGAAGCGGATGCCCGCCAGCTCGAACGTCTCGGCGGGCGCGAGGTCGCCGGCCTCCACCCAGTCCGACTCCCGCTGACCGAAGGCGTCGTAGAGGTGCAGCTTGCGGTAGCGCGCGAGCACGCCGCCTCCGTCGACGGCGACGACGGTGTTGTGCACGCGGTGTTCGTCCGAGCCGCGTTCGAGCAGGCCGGCGACGATGTGCACGCCGTGCAGCGATGCCAGGTCGATGAGCGCTCGCACGAACGGCCCGTCGACGTGCTCGGCATGTGCCGCCAGCGAGGGGTCGAACGGGTCGACGAAGTAGCTGGAGTACTCGGGGAACACGACCAGCCGTGCCCCGCGTGCGGCCGCGGTGCCCGTCAGCTGACCGATCGTCTGGAGGTTCGCCGCGGTGTCGGCACTGGGGGCGAACTGAGCGACGGCGACCCCGAGCGTCGCGAAGGCGGTCATCGGACGCCGTCCGTGCGGCGACGTGCGCGGATGACCACCGGAGTGACGACCCACAGCACCACGACGACGAGCGTCAGGATCCCCAGCGACCACCATGCCGCGGCGTCTCCGACCACCACGTCGAAGACGAACGCGACCACTCCCACGATCAGCACCGAGACGGTGAACAGCGCCGTGATGAGTGCCGCGTGGCCGTACGCGACCACCGAGGCCTTCGCCCGCTGCTGGAAGAGCACACGATGCAGGGCCACCGGTGCGAGGGCGATGATCGCGCTCAGCGCCGACATCACCACGAGGATCAGATACACGACCCGCTGACCATCCGTGAGGTCCGAGAATGCCGGCTGGAAGGCCAGGGCGAGCAGGAAGCCGGTGAGTATCTGCGTGCCCGTCTGCAGCACCCGCAGCTCTTGCAGCACCTCGTTCCAGTTGCGGTCGGCCCGTTCCGTGGGAGTCTCATCGCGACCGTCGGCGCGATCGTCTCTCGGATGCGTGTCGGGAGCGGCGGCCATGGGCCCATCCTCGCCCGCCCGACGCGACCGGGGCAAGCGAAGCCCGCCGACGTCGCGACACCGCCGAAACCCGTGCTAGGCTTTCATCTTGTGCCGCGGGGTGGAGCAGCTCGGTAGCTCGCTGGGCTCATAACCCAGAGGTCGCAGGTTCAAATCCTGTCCCCGCAACAAGAAAAGGCCCCAGATCAGGGATTTCCCCGATCTGGGGCCTTTGACTTTCCCTCATCCGGATGCCGGTCAGGCGACCTCGATGGCGTCCCCCAGCTCGGCCAGGAACCGGGCGATCACGGCGAGCTCGTCGTCCGTGTATCGGTCGGCCACGCGCCTCATCGCCTGGAGCCGCTCCCCGAAGTGTCGGAAGAACGTCCGTCGCGATTCCTCGGTGAGCACGATCACCCGGGCGCGCCCATCCCGCGGATGAGCCCGTCGCTGCACGTGACCGGATGCCGTCAGCCGGTCCAGCAGCTTGGTCGTGGACGCGGTCGAGATCTTGAGGTGCTGAGCGACGTCGTGCGGACTCACGGACTGACCCCGCTGCTCGCGCATGATCAGCATCCGCAGCGCGGAGAGGTCCGAAGCGTTCATGTCCATGTCGTCCTTCATGCGGCCGTGCATGCGATCCATGGCGTCGCTGAAGGCACGGACGGCCTGCAACAGGTGCAGCACGGCTCGGTCATGCGATGTCTGCGGTGGCGACTGGACCAATGTGGACACTCCCTCACTACCCTTGTATCATCGGACGCACCAGATCGCTAGCTAAACTAGCGAATTACAGGAGGAACCGATGAACGACGTCGACCACGTGGTGCTGCTCGACGACGAGGGTGCGGCGATCGGCACAGCTCCCAAGAGCAGCGTCCACGGCACCGACACCGCCCTGCATCTTGCTTTCTCCTGCCACGTCGTCAATCCCGAGGGTCAGGTCCTCGTCACCCGCCGCGCGCTCAGCAAGAAGACCTGGCCGGGAGTGTGGACGAACTCCTTCTGCGGCCACCCCAAGCCCGCCGAGCCGCTGATCGCGGCGGTCCATCGCCGTGCGGAGTTCGAGCTGGGCATCGCGCTCTCCGACATCGAGCTCGCGCTTCCCCTGTTCCGCTATCGCGCCGTCGATGCCAACGGCATCGTCGAGCACGAGGTCTGCCCCGTCTACACCGCACTGACGACCGAGGAGCCGCTCCTCAACCCCCTCGAGGCCATGGACTCCGAGTGGGTGGACCCCCGCGATCTCGCAGCCTCGATCCGCACGACGCCATGGGCCTTCAGCCCGTGGCTCGTCCTCCAGGCCGAGCAGCTGCACCTGTTCGACACGGTCGGAGAGCGACGACGCGCGTCATGATCGCACTGCCCGCCCATCCGGGCATCGACGCCGCGATCGACGCGTCCGTCGCGCGCATCCTCGCCCGCGCGGGCGAGCTCGGTCCCGGCTTCCTGGCCCTGGGCGACGCCCTGTCCCGGGCCACACGGGGCGGCAAGCGATTCCGCCCTGCGCTGGTCGCGGCGTCCTTCGAAGCGTTCGGCGGCGATCCCGTCCGCACACCGGGGGTGTATCCGGTCGCCGCCGCATTCGAACTGCTCCACACGGCCTTCGTGGTGCACGACGATGTGATCGACCATGACACCGAGCGCCGCGGCGTTCCCAACATCGCCGGCGAGTTCCGCCAGCGCGCACGCGTGCGCGGGGCCGACGCGGACGGCGCGGCGCTTCTCGGAGAGGCAGCCGCGATCCTGGCCGGAGACCTCCTGCTGCATGAGGCACTGCGCCTCGTCGCCTTCGCCGACGTCGACCCGATCGCCCGTGAGCGCCTGCACGCCCTCATCGACGACGCCGTCTTCATCTCCGCCGCCGGTGAGCTCGCCGACGTCGAGAACAGCGTGCTGACGGAGGATGCGACGGCCGAAGGCACGCTGGAAGCGGCGTTCAACAAGACCGCGGTCTATTCGTTCCAGGCTCCCCTGCTCGCCGGCGCGGTCCTGGCCGACGCCCCGGACGCGTCAGTGCGGGCGATGGAGCAGGCGGGCGGGCGGCTGGGACTGGCGTTCCAGCTGGTCGACGATCTGATCGGCGCATTCGGAACCGAGGAACAGGCGGGTCGTGAGAGCGGCGGGGACCTGCGTGAGTCCAAGCGCACCCCCCTGGTCGCGCTTGCCCGCGAGACCCCCTCATGGGCCCAGGTGAACGATGCGCTCGCGCTTGCGCACACCGGCCCGGTCGCCGTCCGCGAAGCCCAGGCGGCGCTCGAGCAGAGCGGCGCACCGGTGCGGCTGCGGGCGGTCATCTACGAGACCCTCGACCAGGTGCGCGTCAGCGCGCTGGACCCCGCCCTGCCGGCGGCCGCGACGGACCTGCTGCAGGACCTGGCCGCCGCGGTGGAAGGGCGCATCCCGTGAGCCCGCGCGCTTCGCGCCTTCGCGGGAGCGAGCCGACCGGCCTCGAGCTCTACGACCGAACGGCTCGGGCTGCCGCGGCCACCGTGATCTCGGGATACTCCACGTCGTTCAGCCTGGCCTGCAGGCTGCTGGGGCCGCGTCCGCGTCCGCATGTGCGCACCGTGTACGCCCTGGTAAGGATCGCCGACGAGGTGGTCGACGGTCCGGCCGTCGCCGCCGGCCTGAGTCCAGATGCGGCCCGCGACGTTCTCGACGCCCTCGAAGGAGAGACGCTGCGCGCGATCGAGACGGGCTTCAGTGCGAACCTGATCGTGCACGCCTTCGCCCTCACCGCGCGGGAATGCGGGATCGGCGAGCCCCTGGTCCGCCCGTTCTTCCGATCGATGCGGACCGATCTGTCCACGGCCCGGCACGACGACGCCTCGCACGACGACTACGTCTACGGATCGGCCGAGGTCGTCGGGCTCATGTGCCTGCAGGTGTTCGTCGGCGCCGGGGCCCGGCATCCGCTCACCCCCTCCTCCGAGCTCGTCGACGGCGCACGGCGCCTGGGTGCCGCGTTCCAAGACGTCAACTTCCTGCGCGACCTCGACCACGACGCCTCCGCTCTCGGCCGCGACTACCTCGGGCTGTCGTCGGGGCGGACGTCCCGCACGACCGTGCTGGACCGCATCGACGCCGACCTCGCCGCAGCTGCGGCCGTCGTACCGGACCTGCCGCCCGATTGCCGGCGCGCAGTCACGGCGGCCCACGACCTCTTCGCCGAACTCTCTGCGCGCCTGCGCGCCCAGCACGTCACGGCTCAGGACGGTGCGACGGGTCGCGTGCGGGTCCCCGACGCCACGAAGGCCCGGCTGGCCGCGCGGGCATGGCTCGGGTTCCCCCCTCGCGAGGTCCGCGCGTGACCGGCGCGGGCCGCGCCGTCGTCATCGGCGGCGGCATCGCGGGCCTCGCCACGGCGGCGCTCCTCGGCGCCGAGGGATGGCAGGTGACCGTGCTCGAGGCGCGCGACACCGTCGGCGGGCGGGCCGGGTCATGGGACGAGGGCGGCTTCCGCTTCGACACGGGCCCCAGCTGGTACCTCATGCCCGAGGTCTTCGACCACTTCTTCCGTCTGCTCGGCACGACAGCCGAGCACGAGCTCGACCTCGTGCCGCTCGACCCCGCGTACCGGGTCTACTCCGATCCGCGATCGGAGCTCCCGCCCCTCGATGTGCGATCGGGAAGGGATGCCGCGACCGCGCTGTTCGAGAGCGTCGAGCCGGGTGCCGGGGCGAAGCTGGCCGCCTACTTGGACTCGGCGGGAGATGCCTACGACCTCGCCGTCACCCGGTTCCTGTACGACACCTACGAGTCGACGGCGGGACTGCGCGATCCGGCCCTGCTGCGCCGCGCCCCGCAGCTGCTCCCGCTGCTCACCCGCAGCCTGGCCTCGCACGTGGAGCGCCGATTCGCCGACCCGCGCCTGCGGCAGATCCTGGGCTACCCGGCCGTGTTCCTGGGCGGATCCCCCTATAGCGTGCCGAGTCTCTACCACCTCATGAGCCACCTCGATCTCGACGAGGGCGTGCTCTACCCCCGTGGCGGCTTCGTCGAGGTCATCCGTGCGATCGAGCGGCTGGCCGCGGCATCCGGAGCCGTCATCGAGACCGGCGCGCGTGTGACCCGCATCGACACCGAAGGAGCCACCGCGACCGGCGTCCTGCTCGCGGACGGCCGCCGCATCGCCGCGGACCTGGTGATCTCGACGACCGACCTCCACCACACCGAGACGGCGCTGCTGCCCCGGGAGCTGCAGACGTACCCCGAGTCGTGGTGGGCGAAGCGCGAGCCGAGCCCCGGCGCGCTTCTGCTGCTGCTCGGCGTCGAGGGGTCCCTGCCCGAGCTCGCCCATCACACGCTGCTGTTCACCGAGGACTGGCGCGCCAACTTCGACGACATCTTCGGCGATCGCCCGCGCATCTCCGATCCCGCCTCGCTCTACGTGTGCCGCCCGAGCGCCACGGACCCGTCGGTCGCACCGCCGGGTCACGAGAACCTGTTCGTCCTCGTCCCCGTGCCTGCGGACCCGGGGATCGGTCACGGCGGCACAGCCGGCGCCGGCGATGCGAGCGTCGAGGCCGCCGCGGACACGGTCATCGCGCAGCTGTCGTCCTGGTGCGGGATCCCCGACCTGGCAGAGCGCATCGTGGTGCGCCGCACCATCGCGCCCGGCGACTTCGCGAGCGAGCTCAACGCATGGCGCGGCAACGCCCTGGGGTTGTCCCACACGCTCCGGCAGAGCGCCATGTTCCGGCCGCGCAACGTCTCGCGCAAGGTCGCCGGACTGGCCTATGCCGGGGGGTCCGCCCTTCCGGGCATCGGCCTGCCGATGTGCCTCATCTCGGCCGAGCTCGTCGTCAAGCGCCTGCGCGGCGACCGCTCGGCCGGTCCTGTCGCCGAGCCGACGAGGGTCTGACGTGCCGGGACTGTACCTCGTCGCGATCCTGGCGTCCGCCGCCGGTGTGGCGCTGCTGGATCGGCGCTGGCGCCTCGCGGCCTGGCGCGCGCCCGCGCGCACGGCGGCCGCGGTCGGCATCGGCACGGCCTTCTTCCTGGCGTGGGACGCCGTCGGCATCGCCGCCGGGGTCTTCGTGAAGGGCGACAGCGCACTGCTCATCGGGCTCGATCTCGCACCGCACCTTCCCGTCGAAGAGCCGTTCTTCCTCGCCTTCCTGTCGTATCTGGCGCTCGTGCTGCACGCCGGCGCGACCCGCGTGCTGGGCCGGTCGGCCACGCCGGACCCTCGCAACGCCGGCGAGGCCGCATGACCTACGCGCTCATCGTGCTGCCGTTCGCCGCGCTCACGCTCGCGGTCGTGCTGGTCACAGCGCGCAGGCCCGGCTTCGGGCGGCGGATGGCCGCGTCCGGCATCGCCGCCGGCGCGCTCGTGCTGCTCACGGCCGTCTTCGACAACCTGATGATCGCGGCGGGACTCTTCAGCTATCCCGAGCAGCACCTGAGCGGCGTCCGGATCGGGCTGGCGCCGGTCGAGGACTTCTCGTACGCCGTCTGCGCCGCGTTCCTCGTGCCCGCCGTGCTCCTCCTGCTGACACCGGACCGCCGCCCGTGAGCTCGATGAACTCCCAGAGCGTGGTGCGTGCGCTGTTCGTGTCCTCGCGACCGGTGAGCTGGATCAACACCGCGTATCCGTTCGCTGCGGCGTACCTGCTGACCACCCGCGAGATCGACGTGGCACTCGTCGTCGGCACGCTGTTCTTCCTCATCCCGTACAACCTCGCGATGTACGGGATCAACGACGTCTTCGACTACGAGTCCGACCTCCGAAACCCTCGCAAGGGCGGGGCGCACGGCGCTGTGCTGGATCGCGCGATGCATCCGGTCACCCTGTGGGCGGCCGGGCTCTCGTGCGCGCCGTTCGTGGTCTACCTCGTCGTCGTCGGGTCGCCGGCCTCGTGGCTCGTGCTCGCCGCGAGCCTGTTCTTCGTCGTCTTCTACAGCGCGCCGCCGCTCCGGCTGAAGGAGCGGCCGTTCGCGGACTCGATCACCAGCAGCATCCACTTCTTCTCCCCCGCCGTGTACGGGCTCGTCCTGGCCGGGGCGGCGTGGACCTGGCAGCTGACGGCCGTGATCGTCGCGTTCGGTCTGTGGGGGGTCGCCTCGCACGCCTTCGGCGCGGTACAGGATGTCGAAGCCGACCGCGAGGCCGGGATCTCGTCGATCGCCACCGCGCGCGGGGCACGCTGGACGGTCCGCTTCGCGCTCGCCTGCTACGCCGCCTCCGGCCTGGTCATGCTGCTCACAGCCTGGCCGGGTCCGCTGGCGGCAGTGATCGCACTGCCGTACCTGGTGACGGTGTGGCCGTTCCGCAACGTCACGGACGAGACCGCGACCGATGCCACGCATGGCTGGCGCCGCTTCCTGTGGCTGAACCAGCTCGCGGGCTTCCTGGTCACGCTGCTGCTGATCTGGTACTGGGTGCTGACGGGCTGAACCGCCCGGACCGCCGAAGGGCCGGCTCCGTGGGGAGCCGGCCCTTCGCTCGTTCCTGCTACTCCTGCGCGCCCAGCTCGATGAGCGTCTCGACCGCAGCGGTGAGTCGCTCGTCCGCCTCGGCGAACTTCGTCAGGTCGCCCTCCTGGAGCGCGGCCTGGCGGTCGATCATCGCCTGCTGCGCGTCCGCGAGCGCGGCCTGGTACTCGCTCGAGGGCACCTCGGGATCAGCCGGGTCGGCGGGGTCCGCCGGGTCCGCTGGATCCGTCGGGTCCGTCGGCGTGACGTCACCGTCGCCCGCGTCGGCGCCGGAGTCGCCGCCGAAGAGCGCGTCGAGCGCCTCGTTCAGGGTGTCCTCGAAGGCGACCTCGTTGCCGAAGGCCACCAGCACCTTCTGCAGCTGAGGCAGCTGCGTGCCGCTCGAGGCCTGCACGAACACCGGCTGCACGTAGAGCAGGCCGCCGCCGACCGGAAGCGTGAGCAGGTTGCCGTTGATGACCTCGGACTGTCCCTGTTTCAGCAGGTTGATCTGCGAGGAGATGAGCGGGTCCGCGTTGAACGTGTTCTGCACCTGACCCGGTCCCGGGATGGTCGTGTCGGCGTCGATCACCAGCATGCGCAGCTTGCCGTAATCCGGACTCTTGACCCCGGCTTCGCCTCCCGCGTTCGAGTCCACGGCGAGGTACCCCATCAGCACGTTCCGGGACGCCGTCCCCTCCGACGCGGGGATGAAGCTCGTGAACATCGAGTACGTCGGCTCGTCCTGACCCGGCATCTGCATCGTCAGGTAGTACGGCGGCTGCAGCACGGTGTCCTGCTGCGGGTCGTTCGGCGTCTGCCAGGCGTTGTCGCGCTGATAGAACGACCGTGCGTCGTCGACGTGGTAGACGCCGAGCGCGTAGCGCTGCACCTTGAACAGATCGGTCGGGTAGCGGACATGGCTCATCAGCTCGCCGGACATCTCGCTGATCGGCTTGACCGTCGACGGGTAGACGTTCTGCCAAGTCTGCAGCACCGGGTCCTCCTCGTCCCACGCGTAGAGCGTGACCGATCCGTCGTAGGCGTCGACGGTGGCCTTGACCGAGTTGCGGATGTAGTTGATGTCATCCAGCGCGAACCGGGGCGCCGTCGTGTTCGAGTCCGAGATCGCCTGCTGCAGGCTCACCGTGGTCGAGTACGGATAGTTCGCGCTCAGCGTGTAGCCGTCGATGATCCAGACGATGCGGCCGTCGACGACGCTCGGGTACGGGTCGCTGTCGAGCGTGAGATACGGTGCGGCCTTCTGCACGCGAACGGCGGGGTCGCGGTCGTAGAGGATCTGCGACTCCTCGTTGACATTGTCGGAGAACAGGATCTGCTCCGACTGGAACCGCAGCGCGTAGATCAGGCGATTGAAGACGCTGCCGATACTCGGCCCGCCGTCGCCGCTGAACGTCGTCTTGGTCTCGCTGGCCCCGTCGGCCCCGGTCGGGTAGTCCAGTTCGACGGGTTCGGTGCCCTCAGGCGCGCCGACGATGGAGTACGCGGGCGAGTATTCGCCGAAGTACACACGAGGCTGGAAGTCCTCCTCATCGGAGAGGAACCCCGCAGAGGGGATGCCGCGCTCGAGGAACACCGGATCTCCGTCGCCGGTGCGGTCGTTGCCCTTGGCCGCGACGATCCCGTAGCCGTGCGTGTAGACCAGCGTGGTGTTCTGCCACGACGCCGCGGCGCCGAGCTGATCCATGTTGAGCTCGCGCACCGAGGTCACGGTGTCCTGCGACACACCATCGATCTCGTACCGGTCGACGTCCAGAGGGTCGGCGAACTGGTAGTAGCCGCGGAACTGCTCGAGCTGGCGGACCGTCGGGCTGATCACGGCGGGGTCCATGATGCGGATCTGGGCCGTCGTGGCGGCGTCCTCGCGCAGCGCGCCGGTCGTGGCATCCGTCGTCGCTTCGAAGTCGCTCTTCTCGAGCCCGTCGATGCCGTAGGCGTCCTGGGTCATGTCGATGCCGCGCTGGTAGTACTCGCGCTCGAACTCGAGCTGGTTCGGCTGCACCTGGAAGGTGTTGACCACCCAGGGGTAGCCGACGCCGAGCACGATCGCCGAGACGACGAGCAGCGCGGTCGCGATCAGCGGGTAGCGCCAGCGACCGATGATCGCGGTGACGAAGAAGAGGACCGCGACCAGCACGGCGACGATCGCGAGGATGGCCTGGCCGGGGATGATCGCGTTGACGCCGGTGTAGCCGGGGCCGGTGATCCGGTCGCCGGGCTCGACGAGCGTCTTGTAGCGGTCGAGCCAGAGGCTGACGGCCTGGACGAGCAGGTACAGCCCGGCGATGATCGCGAGCTGGATGCGAGCGGCCTTGGAGATGCGCAGCTCGCGCTGGCCCACGCGGACCGAGCCGTAGAGGTACGAGACGAGGGCGGTCACCAGAAGGCAGATGAGCAGGACGGCGGAGACGAAGCCCACGAGCGCGCTGTAGAAGGGCATCGCGAACAGGTAGAAGCCGGTGTCGAGCCCGAACTGGGGGTCGGTGGTCGTGGTGGCCACGCCATTGAGCCAGAGCCACGTGGTCTCCCACTGCGCGGAGGCCGCGAAGCCGGCGAAGAACCCGAAGAAGACCGGAATCCCCCACATCGCCAGGCGACGCAGGGGCTCGACGACCTCCTGATAGCGGTCCAGCTGCGAGCTGAGGCGGGCGTACACCGGCCGCAGTCGGTACGCCAGCTGGATGGCGAGCCACACCGGCACGGCCATGCCGAGGAAGCCGACGACGAACATCACGACGCGCGCGCCCCACTGGGTGAGCAGCACGGAGTCGAACCCGAGCTGGTCGTACCAGAGGAAATCGGCGTAGAGGTTGGCGAACACGAAGAACGCCACCACGAGGGCGGCGATGATCGCCAGCGAGATCGCGATGACTCGGCGGGAGCGGGAGGGTGTGGCCGGGGTCGGCACGGAGGTCGTGGTCACCCTCCCATCCTAGGCGGGCTGGTCTGGGCGGCCGCCGAGTCCGCGCTGGGCGAAATCCGCGAAACGCCCCACGCTCGCATCAGCCGGCGGAGCAGGTGGGCAGGGCATCCAGATCGCCGTCCTCCCGCACCGCGTCGAGCACGGCGAGCGCGTCGTCCAGCGTCTCGACAGAGAAGACGCGCAGCCCGTCGGGCACGTGGCCCACCACCTCGTCGCAGTTCGCCTCGGGCGCAAGGAACCACTGCGCCCCGGCATCCTTCGCTCCCCACAGCTTCTGACGGATGCCGCCGATCGGGCCCACCTCGCCCGAACCCGTGATGGTGCCGGTGCCGGCGAACTGCTCGCCGCCGTTGAGTTCCCCCGGGGTCAGGGTGTCGATGATCCCGAGGGCGAACATCATGCCGGCGCTCGGCCCGCCGACGTTGTTGAGCTGGATGGCCACCTCGAACGGGAAGTCGTACTCGGTCATGAGGTTCACGCCCAGCAGCAGCACCGTCTCACCGTCGATCTCGGTCTCCTTCGGCGTCACCGACACGGTCTGCTCCTCGCCGTCGCGCTCGATGAGCAGTTCGACCGGCTCTCCCCCGCTGTCGGCGACGATCTCGCGCAGCGCCTCGACGCCTGCGACCGGTGCTCCGTCTGCCGCGAGGATGACGTCGCCGTCCTCGAGCACGCCTTCTGCCGCCGAGCCCTCCATGATCGAATGCACCGCGATGCGGGCGCCGACGTCCTCGCCGAGCTCGGCGAGCGCTGCGGCGGTCGCGTCCTGCTGCGAATCGACCATGAGCGCCGCGCTCTGCGTGTTGCGCTCCTCGTCGCTCTGTCCGTCGGGGAAGACGGTGTCGATCGGCACGACCGCACGGCTGGGGTCGAACCACGCGGTCGCGAGTTCGAACCACGAGGGCGTGCGCTCGCGGTTACCGACGACCTGGACGGTCAGGAGGTCCAGCGCACCCTCCGTCGGGAAGGTCTCCGCGCCCTCGACGGAGATGAGCGGCACTTCGACGCCGTCGGGAGACTCCGCGGAGCCCAGGGTGTTGTAGACGGGTCCGGGCCGCTGGATGACGTACGAGGTGGGCAGGAACGTGATCACGAGCAGCACGACCAGCGAGACGACCAGGGCCCACGCGCCGACGACCGTCCCCCGTGACATGCGCCGTCTCGGGGCGGGCGTGATCGTGACGTTCTCGTCGAACAGGGCCACGGGGACCTCTCTCTGCCTGGTCGTTCGCGACCGGCGTAAGGCGTTCGGGACTCTGCCGGGGAGTGCGATGGATGCTGCGACTAGCGTAGAACGCGGCGCCCATGAACCGGCTGAAAGGCGACTGAAGTGGCAGACGACGATCGCAGTCCCGAGGAAGAGTTCCAAGAGCTGATCCGCCAGTTGTTCGGCGGCGGCTCGGGCGAGCTCGATCCCGAGCAGCTCTCCGCGCTGTCGGGGATGAACATCGACCCGGCCATGATGCAGACGGTCATGCGCCATCTCCAGGGGGCCTTCTCGGGCGCGGCATCCGGCGATGAGGGCATCTCGTGGGAGCTGGCGCAGCGCCAGGCCCTGCACATCGCCAACCAGGACGGGCTCGGGGTCACCACCGGTCAGCGCACCGACCTGGACCAGGCGTTCGCGCTGGCGTCCCTGTGGCTGAGCGAGGCGACGACGATCTCCGAGCTGGCCGAGCCCCCGCAGACCCTCACCCGGGGCGGCTGGGTCGAGGCGACCCTTCCGGTCTGGCAGCAGCTGGCCGAACCGGTCGCCACCAGCATCGCCGATGCGCTCACCGCGGCCCTCAGCGAGCAGGCCCCCGACGACATGCAGGCCATGGTGCAGGGCGCGGGCCGCCTCATGCGCACGGTGGGCGGGTCCCTCTTCGCGTCCCAGCTCGGGCAGGTGGTGGGCAACCTCTCCAAGGAGGTCGTCAGCGGCGGCGATGTCGGCATCCCCCTCATGCCCGACGGCCGGGCGGCCATCCTCCCCCAGAACTTCGCGGACTTCGGTCGCGACCTCGAGGTGCCCGAAGACCAGCTCGCCCTCTACGTCGCGACCCGGGAGCTCGCCCACGCGCGCCTCTTCCGCCACGCACGCTGGCTGCGGCTGCACGTGATCTCGCAGATCACCGACTTCGCACGCGGAGTCCATGTCGACACGTCGGCCCTCGAGGATCTCGCCTCGCGCTTCGATCCGTCGCAGCCGGACGAGCTGCGCCAGGCGCTCGAGAGCGGCGCGCTCCTTCCCGAGCGGTCCGAGGCCCAGAACCTCGCCCTGGCTCGGCTCGAGAATCTCCTGGCCACGATCGAAGGCTGGGTCGAGGTCGTCACCGAGCAGGCGACGTCCCGCCTGCCGTCGGCCGGACGCATCGCAGAGACCGTGCGGCGGCGCCGTGCGGCGGGCGGGCCGGCAGAGCGGGCGCTCGGATCCCTCGTCGGCCTCGAACTGCGGCCGCGCCGGATGCGCGAGGCCGCGGCGATGTGGCGTGCGGTGACGGATGCCGTGGGCCCCGCGGTCCGCGACACGCTGTGGGACTACCCCGACCTCATGCCCGGCGCCGAGGACATCGACGATCCCTCCGCGCTCGTGGCGCGGCTGGAGGCACGAGCCCGGGGCGAGGTGCCTGTCCCCGATGAGTTCGACGATGCCCTGGCCGCGTTCCTGGCCGAGGAGCCGGCGGCTCCGGCGGACGAGGCGCCCGACGACGGGCCCGACGACACCGCTTCACCGAAGGACTCCCCTCCGGTGTAGGCGCCTCCTCCCCAGCGCCGTTCCCGGCGCGAAGGGCGGGGGTCGCGTTGTGGAATCGTGCTGCGCAGCCGCCCGGCCGATCATGATCGGAGGATGCTGCGAATCGACCCCGCCCATCCCCCGCTGTGGCGGAGCACCACGACGCTGCAGTTCGGACTGCCGCCGGTCGCGGTCGTCGAGGACCCCACGCCGTGGCAGCAGCGACTGGTCCGCGATCTCGAGCGGGGATTGCCCGAGGACGCGGTGATCTCCCTCGCCTGCGCTCACGGCGCCTCGGGGCCGGCCGCCGAGGAGTTCGTGGCACGTATCGCGCCGGCCATCGCGTCCGACCCTCGCTCCCCGAGCCGTGTGATCGTGCAGGCCGCGGGCGAGGTGCCCCGCGCCCAGCTGGACGCGGTGGCCGCCGGCCTCGAGGCGGCCGGGGGCCGGGTCGAGGTCGCGTCGTCGTTCGATCCGCCCGGAGCGGGGGCGATCGAGCCGGAGAAAGATGCCGTGGTGATCGTGGTCGTCGCCCACCACGTCGTGGCCCCCGCGTTCACGGCCGCGCTGATGTCGGACGACGTCCCCCACCTTCCGATCGTGCTGACCGGTTCGGCGGCTCAGGTCGGACCGTACGTCGTCCCGGGAACCACGCCGTGCCTGTCCTGCCTCGCTGCTGCCCAGCGCGAGCGGGATCCGGCATGGCCGGCGATGGCGGCGCAGCTGCTCGGCAAGCGCGTCGAGACCGCTGAGAGCGCCACGCTGTGGGAGGCGGGCATCACCGGCGCCCGGCTGATCAGCGAGACCGAGCAGCGCCTGGATCGGGCCTGGACGCGATCGCTGACGCTGTACTCGCATTCGCTCCACCGGAGCGCGCAGAGGCACCGGCCGCACGCAGAGTGCCGCTGCCGATCTCTCGGAGGAACCGTGACGGCTGTCGCTCCCGCACTCCCCGAGCCCACGACACCGACAGCGTTCGCGCGGCTCGCGTGACGGCGACGTAGGCCAGACGCCGTTCCTCGTCGACCTGCTCGAACGTCGTGGCATATGAGATGGGCAGAAGCCCCTCGGCCAGGCCCGCGAGATGCACGTGGTCCCATTCGAGACCCTTGGCCGCGTGGATGGTCGCCAGCGTCACCGTCCGCAGCGCCGGCTCATCGTGGGCCTTGGCGCGCGAGGTGAGCTCATCGGTGAACTGCCGCAGCGTCGTGCCTTCGGGCGCTTCCTCGGCCAGGCGGAGGAGCGCGGCGCGCAGCTCCCATGCGTCCCTCAGCGCGCCCCCGGCGCTCGGCGGCTCGTCCGTCAGCCCGAGCGAGCGCAGCACGTCGCGCACCGTGTCGACGAAGCCGGTCTGCAGCGGCGCCACCGAAGCGCCCCGCAGGGCCATGATCCCCTGGCGCACCTCGGGCATGTCGAAGAACCGGCGACCACCGAGCACCGTGGTCGCGATGCCGGCGTCCGACAGCGCTCGCACGACCTCGGCAGACTGCGCGTGGGCGCGATACAGCACCGCGATGCGCCGCGGATCGATGCCGCCGGCGATCTGAGCGGCGATGCGCGCGGCGATCCCCCGCGCCTCCGCCTCGTCGTCGGAGTACGCCTGGACGGTCGGCGGGACGGCGTCGCTCGGCGACGGGCGACCGGCCACCAGATGCAGGGCACCCGGGCGATCGCGCATCAGCTCATTCGCCACGCCCAGGATCGCGGCATCCGAGCGGTAGTTGGTCTCCAGGCGGACGACCTTCGCGTCCTCGTGGCGGCTGCCGAACTCGAGCAGGTAGCGGGCATCGGCGCCGGCGAAGGTGTAGATGGTCTGGCTGGCGTCGCCGACGACGCACAGATCCCTGCGGTCGCCGAGCCAGACCTCGAGCAGCCGGTGCTGCAGCGGCGAGACGTCCTGGAACTCGTCCACGGTGAAGTGGCGGTACTGCTCGCGCACCGCCCGCGCCACGTGGGCCTCCGCCTCGAGCATCCCGGCGCACGCGAGGAGCACATCCTCGAAGTCGAGCTGACGCCGCTCGTCCTTGAGCTTCTCGTACGAGCGCTGCAGGTCGACGATCCGCTCGACGTTCAGCCGGCCGACCCCCCGCGGCCGGGCGGCGGCGTAGGCGTCGATGCCGAGCATCGAGACCTTGCGCCATTCGATCTCGCTGGCGACGTCGCGCAGCGTCGGGGTGTCGGGGCTGATCCCGATCGCATCGGCCGCGTGCGCGAGCAGACGCACCTTGTTGTCGACGATGCCCGGCGCGGTGTCCCCCGCGAGCGTCGGCCAGAAGTAGTTGAGCTGTGCGAGCGCAGCCGCGTGGAATGTGCGCGCTGCGACGCCCTCGACCCCCAGCGCTCGCAAGCGGCCACGCATCTCACCGGCGGCCTTTGCCGTGAAGGTCACCGCCATGACGCGACCCGGCGAGTACGCACCGGTGTCGACCCCGTGCGCGATGCGATGCGTGATGACCCGCGTCTTGCCCGTGCCGGCGCCGGCGAGTACCGCCACCGGACCGCGGAGCGCCCGGACAGCCTCGAGCTGGTGGTCGTCCAGTCCCGACAGCGCGCTGCCGCTCATGCCGCCCCCGCGTGCCAGTCGGCGATCAGGCGATGTGCGATGGACGCACGCCCGGGTAGGACGACGTCGCTCTCCCCGGCCAGCGCCGCGCCGATCTCGGCGCGCGTGAACCACCGCACCGCCACGATCTCCTCGCCGTCGGGGCGTGCGGCATCGTCGTCGACGGCGGTCGCGAGAAAGCCGACCATCAGCGATCGAGGGTACGGCCACGCCTGCGAGCCGCGGTACTGCACCGCCGCGACATCGACGCCGGACTCCTCGGCGATCTCGCGCTGCACGGCGGCCTCGAGGGACTCGCCGGCCTCGGCGAAGCCGGCGAAGCAGGAGAACCGGTTCGCGCCCCACATCGCATTCGACCCCAGCAGCAGCCGGTCCGGATCGCGGGAACTGCGGATCGCCACGATCACCGCGGGATCGGTGCGCGGAAAGTGCTGCCTGCCGCAGGCGGGGCAGCGGCGCGACCAGCCGGCGTCGCCGAGCATCAGCAGGCCGCCGCACGCCGCGCAGAAGCGGCCGTCCAGGAGCCACCGTCCGAGGCTGAGCGCGGCGACGAACGCCGAGGCATCGCTCTCGGGGAGCACGCCGCCCACCGCACGCAGCGAGCCCCAGCCCGCAGGCGCGTCGACGGATCGCTCGCCGGCCTCCGCGAACGCGGCCAGCAGGAGCCCTGCGCCGGCGGCATCCCGACCGAGGAAGGCCCATTCCGCACCTTCGGGTACGGTCTCCGGCGCAACCCAGTGCAGTGCTTCCGGGCTCGACAGCGGTGCCGCATCGCCGACGACGACGAGCACCCGCGAGGTCGAGTCCGCGCGGAGTCGATCCAGCAGACCCGCCTCGGGCCGCTCCTGCGCAGCGCGATCGATGCCGCCGCCGGCGAGCGGGGCGAGCCACGAGCTGTCGGGCGCCGTCATCGAGGATCTCCGCACTGTTCGACCGGCAGCCACACGGGTCGTCCTGCTCGAGGAGCCAGGGCGTGGCGCCGGGATGGACGAGCGTGGCCGACCTACCCTGGGCTCATGGCACGCTCACCCTTCACTCTAGCCGCGTCCGTGACGTCGGCTCTTCCCCGGGTCGGCGTCGTCGGAGTCGGCGCGCTCACCGAAGGCACCAGCGGCAGGTACGACTCGGCAGTGGCCGAGCTCGACGACGGCCGCCGCGTCGTCGTGCGGGTTCCGGCCGATTCTGCCGTCGACTCCGAACTGGCCGCCCAGGTGCGCGCGCTTCGCGCTCTCACGCCGGGCGTACGCGCTCTGCTGCCGTTCCGCGCGCCCGAGCTCCTCGGCGAGACGGGCCTCGGGGACACCCGTGCCGTCGTGGTCGATTTCCTCCCCGGCTATCGGGTGGATGCCGCGCACCTGCCTCCCGGCAGAGGCGCCGCCACCTCGATCGGGGCCGCGCTGGCAGCCCTGCACGCGCTCCCGCTGTCGATCGTGCGCACCGAGGGCCTTCCCGTCCGCACCCCGGCGCAGGTGCGCAGCGACACCTCCCGCCTCCTCGATCGTGCGGTGGCCACCCGACGCCTTCCCGTCGGGCTCGCCGATCGCTGGCACCGCGCCCTGGACGCCGACGAGCTGTGGCGCTTCGAGTCGGCCGTCGTCCTCGGCGGCGCCGGCGCCGCCTCGTTCCTCTTCGAAGACGTCGACGGCGTCCCCGAGGTGACCGGCCTGCTGGAGTGGCACGGGCTGTCCGTCGGCGACCCCGCGATCGACCTGCAGTGGCTGGCCGCCGCGCCCCTTGCCGCCGACGATGTCTACGCCGCGTACGTCGCGCACAGCGGCCGGGCTCCCGACTCCCGTGCCCGGGAGCGTTCGCGGCTCTACGCCGAGCTCGAATTCGCGTCCTGGCTGGTCCACGGCCACGAGAACGGCCGAGCCGACGTGGTCGACGACGCCGTCCAGCTGCTCGAGACGCTGGCGACGGGTGTCACGGGCGAGGAGATCGTGACGGATGCCGCGCTCGGCGTCGACGACGCGATCGCGCTGCTCGAGCGCATGCCCGAGGCATCCGTGACCGTCGACACGTCCATGCAGACCGACGCCTACGATCCCGAGGAGCTGTCCTCATGGGTCCCGTCCGCTGCCGACGGCGGCGACGCCGAACCCGAGCACACCGGCGAGATCGATCTCGGCCCCGAGGCGGGTCGGGCGAACTGGCACGTCGACGAGGTCTCGACCTCCCCCATCGATGTGATCAGCGACGACACGGCGGTCGCCGATGCCGAGGCGTCGTCCGAAGCGGCCCTGAGGCGCTGGCGCGCTCAGTCCTGACCCGCAGCGCGGCCACCCCGGCGAGGGAGATTCACGCCCGCAGCACCAGGTCGGCCGCGACGTAGTACAGCGCCACGTCGATCTGATCCACGGGCACCCCGTGCTTGGCGTGGTAGGCCTGCCGGTACAGCTCGAGCTGGACCATGCGCTCCTGCTGCTCCTCGGGGCTGCGCGGCGCGGCACCGGTCTTCCAGTCGACGATCTCGATGCGGCCGCCGCGGTCCTCGCGCCGGTAGACCGCGTCGAGCTTGCAGATCACGACGTGCGGGCGCCCGTCGAGCCCCGTGACGGTGAAGTCGATCTCGGACTCGACCTCGAGCGGTCGCAGCGACGCCCACTGCGAGGCGAGGAACTTCGCCCGCAGCTCTTCGAGTGCGGCGGCATCCTCGAGCGAGGATTCGGTGCCGGGTTCTTCGTCGTCGGACTCCCACAGCGCGTCGTCGAGCGATCCGCCGAGACCCGGACGCCCGGACCGCTGCTCGACCCAGGCGTGGAAGAGCGTGCCGAGTCGCGTTTGCCGGAACGGGCGTTCGGGCAGCGGCCTGGCGATGGCGGCCACGGCGGCGTCGTAGTCGACCATGAACTCCTTGTACCGCGAGGCGGCGATGCGGGTGGGGGCGACGAGCGACCGCCGGCCGCGCCGGACCTCGCGCTCGGCGAGGAGGAGCGCCACGTCATCGTCGGCCTCGGCGCGGGGCGCCTCCAGGGCGGCGTCGACGGCGGCGGCCGCCTGCTGCACGACGTCGTGGCGTGCACCGAGCGGATCGATCGGCCACTGCAGCAGCCGCCTCTCGCCCAGGTAGGGGTCCTCGCCGGCGTCGTCGACCGGAAGGTCCTGGCCGAGAGCATCGGCGATCTCGGCGAAGAACGCGCTGCGATCGCGGGGCTTCTTCGTGCCCGACCAGCTCGATCCGGTGAGCAGCAGGTGGTCGCGGGCACGAGTCACTGCGACGTAGGCCAGGCGGCGGTCCTCCTCCAGCTGCCGGTCCCGGTTCGCCGCGACGAACTCGTCGATGGCCGCCTTGAGCTCCTGCTGGGTCCCGGCCGACTGCCAGGCGAGCGCGGGGAGCCACGTGGCATCACCCCGGAACGCGTAGGGCAGCACCCCGAACCCGAGCCAGCCTTTCGTGTCACGAGGCGCACTGGGCAGCTCGTCCTTCACGAGGCGCACCACGGCGACGGCATCCCACTCCAGACCCTTCGAGCCGTGAATGGTGAGGAGCTGCACGACGTCGTCCTCCGGCGGCTCCGTGCGCGGTGCGAACTCGTCGAGCTGCTCCGCATGGTCGAGCCACGCGAGCAGGGCCAGGAGCGACCCGGACTCGTCGGCCGCGAGGAACGCGTGCAACTCGTCCACGAACGCCCGCAGCTGCGCCGAGGCGATCCTCGCCGGGCCACGGGCCTCGTTGGCGGCGAGCTCGACGTCGAGCCGCAGCTCGATCTCGATCAGGCGCACCAGCTCGGGGATCGGCATGCCCACGGCCTGCCGCAGGCCCGCGAACACCGCCCCTGCGTCGCGCAGCCGCTCGCGCGCCTCGGGAGTGAACCGGGCCAGCCAGCCGTGGTCGGCCGGATGCCGCAGCACGAAGTCCAGCGCGTCCACGAGTGATCCGTCGTCATCGCCCGCGCTGCCGCGGATCCGCTCCACCACCTCGGGCGCCAACGGTCGCAGCGCGACATCGTGACGCGCGATCCGACGCGCGAGCGCGGCGAGTTCGCGCAGATCCGGCAGCCCGACAGCCCAGCGCGGCCCGGCCAGCAGCCGGATCAGCGCCGACCCCGCGCTCGGGTCGCTGATGACCCGCAGCGCACTGACGACATCGACGACCTCGGGCGTGGAGAGCAGCCCGCCGAGTCCGAGGATGCGGTGCGGCACACCCCGGCGCCCCAGCGCATCGCCGAAGCGCACCATGTGCTTCTTGCTGCGGAACAGGATCGCCCCGGTCGTCTTCAGTCCCGCCCGACCCCGGTCACTCCGCACCCGCGCGAACCAGGCGGCGACGCGGTCGGCCTCGGCGTCGAGATCGGCGTCGAACGCCATCTCGACCGCGCCCACCGGAGCGGCAGGTCGGGCGCGCAGCTCGCCGACGGCTACCGACGCCGAGGCGGCGAGCGGCGCGAGAACGGCGTTGGCCGCGGTCAGCACTGCGGCGCTGTTGCGCCAGCTGGTCAGCAGCGTGAAGTGCCGGCAGGATCCGCCGTCGGCGAAGGCCGCCGGGAACCCGCCCAGGTTGCCGGCGCTGGCGCCGCGCCAGCCGTAGATCGCCTGGTGCGGGTCGCCGACGGCCATGACCCCCGTGCCGGCGAACAGTGCGGCGAGCAGGTCGGTCTGCACGACAGACGTGTCCTGGTACTCGTCCAGGAGCACGACGCGATAGCGCTCGCGCAGCTCGTCGGCGACCGCCGCGGAGCTCGCGATCACCTCGAGTGCTCCCGCCACCTGATCGGAGAAGTCGATGACGCCGAGGCGGCGCTTCTCAGTCGCGTATTCGCGCGCCAGGTCGGCGAGCATCGCCAGTGCTCCGACCTTCTCTTCAGCCGCCAGCACATCGGCGTAGACGACTGTGCGAGCGTTGGTCGAAGGCAGCGAGAGCACCGTTGTGAACCGGTCGGGGAACGCCGCCAGCGCGTCGAGGTCGACGAGGTTGTCGACGCCGTCGCGGGCGATGCGCAGGGCCGCATCGATGATGGAGCGCACCGCTTCGCCCCGGCTCTCGAGCCTTGGATCGTCGGACGCGAAGACCACACGGCGCATCAGCAGCCACGCTGCGGACTCCGAGAGGACGACGGCCTCGGCATCCCGCCCGATGCGGACCGCGTGCTCTCGGACGATCTGGTCGGCGAAGCTGTTGTAGGTGGCCACCGTCGGCCGGTGCAGCAGGGCATCGTCGTCGGGCTCCTGCGCATCGGCGCCGAGAGCGGTGGCGAGCGCGTCCATCGCCTCGTGCCGCTCGAGGGCCGCCTTGAGGCCGTCGGCCCCGGAGCGCTCGAGCTCGCCGAAAACCGCGAGGCTGCCCGTGCCGTGCAGCTCGGAGAGGTACGGGAGCAGTCCTCGCGCCTCGAACTCCGCCAGTCGGGCGAGCCGGCGCTGGATGCGCTCGGCGAGCTCGCCCGCAGCCTTGCGGGTGAAGGTGAGTCCGAGCACCTCGTCGCGACGGACGATCCGGTTGGCGACCAGCCAGACCACTCGCGACGCCATCGTCTCGGTCTTGCCGCTGCCCGCGCCCGCGACGACCAGCGCCGGCTCGAGGGGTGCCTCGATGACGGCCGTCTGCTCCGGCGTCGGCGGGAACTGCCCGAGTGCGGCGGCGATGGCCTCCGCCGACAGTGTCGCTGTCAGGGCGGTCATGACGCGCTCACCGAGCCGATCGTATGGATGCGGCACAGACCGTACGAGTGGTCGTCGCGGCAGTGCTCCTCGTACGGCGCCGAGAACGAGGTTCCCCTCATCACGTCGACGGCCGAGCCGATGCGGGCCACGAACACGCTGCGTCGTTCGTCGTCGAACGGCGGCTGCCACGGGGTCACATAGTCCTTGCGCGCCGCAGTGGGTCGCAGCACCAGCAGCTTCGCGCCACCCGGGGCATGCCCGGAGGCAGCCGGGATCGCTCCGGCCTCGAACGCGAGCTGGTACGCGCCGAGCTGGGCGTTGTCGCCGACGGCGGCGTCGGTCTGCGGTTCGCGCTTGCCCGTCTTCAGGTCGATGATCACGACCTCGCCCTCGCGAGTGAGCTCGACCCGGTCGATGTAGCCGGACAGGATCGCGCCGTGCTCGAAATGCTCCTCGCCGTCCAGCGGGATCGCGACCTCGAAGTGCGGCTCGACGCCGATCAGCGATCCGCCCGAGCTCTCGAACTCGCGCAGGTAGACGTGAAGCCGGCGGACGAGGTCGCGCGCTCGGGTCTGCTCGGCGCGATCACGCCACGCCGCCTCGAAGCTGAGCTCGCCCCAGCGTGACTGCACCTGCGCCCACAGGCTCTCCTCGGACGAGTCGGCCGCGTGCTCGAGCGCGGCGTGCAGAATGGTGCCCAGCCCGGCGGTCGTGCTGCCCGGATCGCCGCCGAGGTCGCCGATCACCCAGTTCAGCTCGCACTCCTCGAGCGCGTGCAGGCGTGACGGTGAGACCCGCACGTCCTCCACGTCGAGGTCGCGCAACGGGCCGATCGAGGACGGTGGCCGCACCCCGTACCAGTCCTGCGGCGCCGCGCCGGGAACGCCCGCGTCCGCGAGGAGCGCCAGCTGGCCGGCCGAGCGCAGCGCACTCGCACGGCCGGCGCCGCCGGTCAAGGTGCGGCGATGGTGCGCCACCAGACCGCGCAGGGACAGCGGGTGGTCCACCGTGAAGCGCTCGGGGTCGGGGAAGAACTCGAAGAACACGCTCGGGCCGGTGTCGTCGTCGTCGACAGCCGTGACGATCACGCGTTCCGTCGCGCGGGAGAGTGCGCGAGCGAGGAGCCGGAGCTCGTCATGCATGGCCGATCGCCGCCGATCGCTCGCCCCCGGGGCATCGCCGGCTCCGCGGGTGGCCGCGTCTGCGAGCCGCCAGGTGTCGAGAAGGCTCCCGCGCAGCCGCGTGTTGGGCCACACCCCTTCCTGAACCCCGGCGATGACCACGGTGTCGAATTCGAGTCCGAGCGCGCCCGCCGGAGTCAGCACCTGCACGGTGTCCTCCTGCACCGGCGCAGCCAGTCGGTCCTCGGCGACGCCGCTGTCGAGGATGCCGCGGATGAACACCCGGGGGTCGGCATCCAGCGAGCGCTCGACGAACCGCTTCGCGACCTGGAAGATCGCGACCAGCGCGTCCAGGTCACGCCCGGCCTGTTCCGCCAGCGGCCCGCTGCCTCGGGCGAGCTCGGCCCAGACGCGCTGGAGGCCGCTGCGGTCCCACGCGGTCCAGAGCAGCTCGTGCGCCGTGGCGCCGCGATCGAGCTCGGTGCGCAGCAGCGCCAGGGTGCGGGCGAGCGCAGCCGCCCGGCGGGCCTCGCGCGAGTCGACCAGATCGAGCTCGAGCGGCTGGAGCATTCCCGACACGAGCAGGTCGCGCCCTGATCGCTCCCCGCCGGCGGCCAGCTCGATGTGGCGCAGCGCCGACCGCAGTCGCCGCAGCTCGATGGGGTCCAGCCGACCGTACGTGCCCACGAGCGCCGCCGACACGTCGTCGAAGCTCCAGTCGTCGCGGGCGGCCAGCTCGATCAGCCGCAGCAGGTCGCTCACCGGACGGAGCGCTCCCAGCGCGCGGCCCGGGCCGCTCGAACGCGCCGGGACCTCCCGGGACGACAACTCGGCTTCGAGCGCCCCGACCTGCCGGGTGTCGTGTGCGATGACCGCGCACCGCCCCCACGCCACGCCGTCGTGAACGTGCCGCTCCCGCAGGATCCGCGCGATCGCATCGTATTCCTCGGCCGGCGAGCGCAGCAGCAGCGCGCGCGCCGACGCATCGGCCTCGGCCCCGGTGCCCGCGCCCCGGTGGGCGACGACGCCGACGGCGCCGATCCGCTGCGTGATCCGCCGCACGAGCTCGCCCTGCCACGGCGTGCCCCGATGCCGCTCGCTCAGCACGGAGACCGAGCCGAGCGCGCCTGCGAGCCGGGCGAAGTTCTCTGGCGTGGCGCCGCGGAAGGTGCCGGATCCCACGTCGGGATCGCCGAAGGCCAGTACGCGGATGCCTCGGCCCCGCGCGGCCTCCAGCAGCTCCACCCCGCCGAGCGTGAGCTCCTGCGCGTCATCGACGAGGATCACCTGCAGTCGATCGATCGCCGCGATCCCCTCGTCGGCGCTGCGGAGGATCCCGACCGCCTCACGCACCAGGCCGGCGGCATCGCGATGCGCGCCGCGCATCCCGGCCCGCACGTCGAGGTACTCCGAGAAGAACGACGCGAGCGACACCCAGGCCGCACGGTCGTCGCGCTCGCCGAGCGCGCGCAGCTGCTCGGGCTGAATGCCGAGCGTGGTGCACTCGGCGAGGAAGGTGCGCACCTCGGTGCGGAAGCCGGTGGTGCCCCGGATGCCGGCGCCGAGCCAGTCCGGCCAGCGCGAAGCTGCGGTCGCCTCATCCTCGGCATCCCCCTCGAGAAGGTCGTGGATGAGCTGGTCCTCGTCGCCGCCCGTGAGCAGCTGGGGTGGATCGGCGGATGCGGCGACCGCGGCGGCGCGCACGAGCTGGAAGGCGAAGGAGGCGACCGAGCGGGCCAGCGGTCCTGACGTCGCCCGGTCGACCGCGAGCGCGAGGCGGTCGCGCAGCGCGGTCGCCGTCTGCCGGGACGGGGTGAGCACGAGCACCGCGTCGGGATCGACGCCCGCATCGGCCAGTGCGGCCACGCGTGCGACGAGCGCCGTCGTCTTGCCGGTGCCCGGCGCGCCGACGACGACGCCGGACGCCTCGGGCGGCAGCTGCGCCACCGACCGCTGCTGGGGATCGAGCGCGGTCGCCGACCGGGATTCCACGCTCAACGCCATGCCGTCGACGCTACCGTCCGCCGCCGACACCTCGTTCGCCGACAGCGTGCACCGCGCGACCTGGCCGCTCCCGACGGTGTCGTAGAGTTGCCATGCGCCCGGGAACCGGCGCGCGAAAGTGCGAGAGAGGCAGTCACGTGGAGATCCGCATCGGCATCGCGAACACCGGACGAGAGCTCAATTTCGAGACGAACGAGTCATCGGCCGACGTGAAGCAGTCGATCGCCGGCGCGCTGGACGCGGGCGCCACCCACATCACCCTCGCCGACAACAAGGGGAACAACTACATCGTCCCCACGGCCAGCCTCGCCTACATCGAGCTCGGCACCGAAGAGTCGCGCCGCGTCGGCTTCGTCGCCTGACCCCGCCCATGCAGATCATCCTGGCCCTGGTCGTCGGCGCCGCCATCGGCATCGGCCTGCACTTCGTCGTGGCCGATCGCTCCACGCGCGGCGTCGTCGTGGCACCGGTGACCGGCGCGCTCGCCGCCGGTCTGGCGTGGACGATCATGACGTGGGCCGGTATCGGCACCGACAGCATCTGGCTGTGGCTGTCGATGCTCGTCGTACCGCCCGTGGTCGTCTACCCCGTGCTCGTCCTGCTCTCGCGCGGCCGCGTCGCCGCCGACGCCAACGAACGCGCCCGCCTCAAGATCTGAGCCGGCGCATCAGGCCGCGAGGCCCATCGCGTCCATGCGGCGCGAATGGGCTGCCATGAGCTCGGTGAACACCGGCTCGACCTTCGCCTCGTCGGCGACGCGCAGCGTCGCCGGACGCAGCGCCGCACGCGCGATCAAGAGGGTGTCGCCGACCAGGCGCCTGCCCCACAGCGCGAGCAGAGACTCCCACTCGGGATCGCTGGCGATGGTGCGCGCGATGATCTCCACGATGGCCTCGCGGTCGTCGTCGGCCTGCAGGATCACGGCCACGCGCCGCCCGGTCTCGCCATAGCTCGCGGAGAGCGCGAGGTAGAAGTCATCGAGCATGCCCGCGGTGATGTGCACCGAGAGCATGGTCTCCTGCGGGCGGACGCCGTGCGTCGCGCCACGGAAGGCGTCGAGCGGCTCCCGGAACGGGAGCATCAGCGCCGTGGGATCGTCGCCGCGCTCGCGGATCAGCGCGACGAGCTCCTCGTGCTTGGTGAGCGCCGCCCCTGCCGCCCGTGAGAGCGACTCCTTGTCGGAGAGCTCCGGGGTGAGGGCGATGAGCTCGCTGAGCGTCTCGAAGTAGCCGAGCTGGAGATACGCGGCCTGGCCCAGATACGTGTTCAGATCGGGAGCGAGCTCCTCGAAGTCCACGCGCGTGGCGTCACCGAGATCCTCCCGGGAACGCAGCTGCAGCTTGCGGCCGGTGTCACGGCGTTCCCAGAACCACTTCACCACGGATACAGCCTAGGGGTCGGCGCGGGGCTCGCCGGTGTCCAGGCTCCTCCGGTATCGTGGAAGCGTCCCCGGCGTCGGATCGGGGCTCCCGCGCCTGTGGCTGAGAGAGGGCGTGGACCGCACTTCCGCCCGCGCGACGACGTCTCATCCCGCGCCAGGGCACGGACCAGGCAGCATCTCACTGCCGGACAGGCTCATATCGTGACGACCTTCGCCGAACTCGGCGTCGACCAGGACATCGTCGATGTCCTCGCCTCCAAGGGGATCGTGGACTCCTTCCCCATCCAGGAGCAGACCATTCCCCTCGGCCTCCCGGGCCAGGACATCATCGGCCAGGCCAAGACCGGCACCGGCAAGACCTTCGGCTTCGGCATCCCGGTGGTGCAGCGTCTGGGCAAGAACCCCGAGCCCGGCGTGAAGGCGCTCATCGTCGTGCCGACCCGCGAGCTGTGCGTGCAGGTCTACGAAGACATCGACATGCTCACCTCGGGTCGCGCGACCAACGTCGTCGCCATCTACGGCGGCAAGGCGTACGAGGGCCAGATCGAGCAGCTGAAGGCCGGCGCGCAGATCGTCGTCGGCACCCCCGGCCGCCTCATCGACCTCAACAACCAGCGTCTGCTCGACCTGTCGAACGCCACCGAGGTGGTCCTCGACGAGGCCGACAAGATGCTCGACCTCGGGTTCCTCGCCGACATCGAGAAGATCTTCCAGAAGGTGGCGCCGATCCGCCACACGCAGCTGTTCTCGGCGACCATGCCCGGCCCGATCGTCGCGCTCGCCCGACGGTTCATGACGAACCCGATCCACATCCGCGCGACCGATCCCGACGAGGGCCTCACGCAGGCCAACATCAAGCACCTCGTCTACCGCGCGCACTCGCTCGACAAGGACGAGGTCATCGCGCGCATCCTGCAGTCCGACGGCCGCGGCAAGACCGTCATCTTCACACGGACCAAGCGCGCGGCTCAGAAGCTGTCGGACGAGCTCAGCGACCGCGGCTTCAACACCGCTTCGGTCCATGGCGACATGAGCCAGGAGGCGCGCGAGCGCTCCATGGCCGCGTTCAAGGCGGGCAAGAAGGATGTGCTCATCGCGACGGACGTCGCCGCCCGCGGCATCGACGTGGACGACGTCACCCACGTCATCAACCACACCATCCCCGACGACGAGAAGACCTACCTGCACCGCGCCGGTCGCACCGGCCGCGCCGGCAAGACCGGCATCGCGGTGACCTTCGTCGACTGGGACGACCTGCACAAGTGGGCGCTCATCAACCGCGCGCTCGAGTTCGGCCAGCCCGAACCCGTCGAGACGTACTCGTCGAGCCCCCACCTGTTCGAAGATCTCGACATCCCCGCCGGCACGAAGGGCCGCATCGCGACCGCCCCGCGCACGCAGACCGTCAAGACGCAGGATGCCGCGCCCTCGCGAAACGGCACCTCCGGCTCGCGCAACGGCACGTCCGGCCCGCGCACCCGCACTCGCCGCCGCGGCGAGAACGACGGCCAGACGGCCTCCGCCGAGGTGCCCGAAGTACCCGCCGACCACGGCTCGCGCGACGCCGCCGAAGGTGCGGGCACGCACGACGGAGGCGGCAAGGAGCACCACGACGGCAACGCCGCGCCGCGCCGTCGCCGCCGTCGCCGTGGCGGTTCGCGCGGAGCTTCGGGTTCGGCGCCCGTCGGCGCCTGACCCCGACGCTCGCCGACGCGCCGCGTCATCTCGCGTGATCGCGTGGTCCCGGCCACGTCGGGGCGCTATCGTGAGCCGAGGCGCCGCACGAACGCGGCGCAACCTCGCATTTCAGAAAGGCACACATCGTGCGATTCATCGACGTCGTGAACACGAACTACGAGTACCAGGGCTTCTGGGGCTCCATCGGAGACATCATCTGGTGGTTCCTGCTCGTCTTCGTGTTCTTCGCCTACCTCTTCGCCCTCTTCGCCGTCATCGGCGACCTGTTCCGCGACCACAAGCTCAACGGCTTCGCCAAGGCCATCTGGATCATCTTCCTGATCTTCGTGCCGTTCCTGACGCTGCTGGTGTACCTCATCGCCCGCGGCAACGGCATGGCCGAGCGCGGTGCCGCCCAGGCCAGGGAGCTGCAGGCCGCGCAGGAGGCCTACATCAAGCAGGTCGCCGTGGGCACCAGCCCGGCCGACGAGATCGCCAAGGCGAAGGGCCTGCTCGACGCCGGCACCATCACCCAGGCCGAGTACGACGCCATCAAGACCAAGGCGCTCGGCTGAGTCTCTGACCGACCGACGGTCGCGCCCTCGTCCCCCTCACGGGTGGACGGGGGCGCTTCCCGTTCCGAGCTCGAAGATGCGCTCGACCATCTCGTCGTCGGTGGTGTTCTCGCCGGGCTGATTGGGCTTTCCCAGACCGTGGTAGTCGCTCGACCCGGTCACGATCAGGTCGCGCTCCGCGCACAGCCTCCGCAGGACCCGGGTCGCCTCCGGCCTGTTCTCGCGATGCCCCAGCTCGAAACCGGCGAGGCCGGCCTGCAGCATCCGCCTCATCAGAGGCTCGGGAAGCAGTCCGGCGCGGCCGGCAGGATGAGCGATGACCGGCACTCCCCCGGCGCCGACGACGAGCTCGACGGCCGTCACCGGGTCGGGCGCGTAGAGGGCGACGTAGTAGTCGCCGCCCGGGCTGAGAATGCTCGAGAACGCCTCCGCGCGGTCACGGACCAGCCCCCTGGCCACGAGGGCATCGGCGATGTGCGGGCGTCCGACGGTCGCATCCTGGCCGGTCTGGGCGACGATGTCCTCCCATGCCAGGTCGTAGTCCCGCGAGATGCGGTCGGCCATCACCCGCGCCCGATCCAGGCGCGACGAGCGGATGCGATCGGTCATCCCGCGAAGATCGGGATCATCGGGATCGATCAGGTACGCCAGGACGTGGATGCTGCGCCAGTCATGGCGCGCGGACAGCTCCATACCCGGAACGAAGGTCATGCCCAGAGAGGTCGCGGCCTCGGCGGCCTCGGCCCAGCCGGAGGTGGTGTCGTGATCGGTCAGCGCCGCGGTCCGCAGCCCGCTCCGGTGCGCGGCCGCCATCACCTGCGCGGGCGCCTCGGTGCCGTCGGAGTGCACGGAGTGGAGATGCAGATCGCTCGGCCCGTCGAAGCGACGCTCTCCCCTCATCCTCCGAGCGTAGCGTCCGCGACATGCGGGCCTGCACTGACGGATCTCCCAGGCTGCTCGCATAGAGTCGCCGTCGTGCTTCGCCTGACGGGGATCCTCCTGACCGTGCTGTGCGCGATCGCCGCCGCCGTCCTCACCTGGCCCGCGTTCTTCCGTCTCGAGCGGGTTTTTCCGATCGCGCAGCTGGTCTCCTTCCGCGGGGTGCTCGCGGCCGCTTTCGCGATCGCCGCCATCGTCGGTCTGCTCCTGGCCCTGGTCCGCCCGCTTCGCGCGCTCGCGCTCTCGCTGGCCGCCGTCGCCGCCGTCGCGGCGATCGCCAACGGCGCGATCCTGGTCGGACGCGGGGGCCTCGGCACCGACGCCCTGCCTGCCAAGACCGAGACGGCGGTGCGGGTCATGACGTGGAACACGGCCGGTCCCGCGACGCCCCCTGAGACGATCGCCAAGATCGCGGTGGCGATGGATGCCGACATCGTCGCGCTCCCCGAGACCACGATCGAGACCGGCGAGCGCGTGGCGATCGCGATGCGCGATCTCGGACACCGGATGTGGGCGCACCACGCGGAAGATCCGTCCACCGAGTGGGACGCCGGATCGACCACCCTGCTCATCTCCCCCGACCTCGGCGACTACGCCGTGATCGATTCCTCGGTCGACGGCACGAGCAACACGTCGACGGTTCCGAGCGCCGTCGCGATGCCGACCGACGGCGACGGGCCCATCGTCGTCGCCGCGCACGCCGTGGCACCCCGGCAGAGCTACATGCAGGAGTGGCGCGACGACCTCAGGTGGCTCGCCGACCAGTGCGCCACCGCGAACGTGATCATGGCGGGCGACTTCAACGCGACCGTGGATCACATGGACGGTCTGGGGGTCGGCGGGGGCACCCTCGGCCTGTGCCGCGACGCCGCCATCGACAGTGGCAACGGCGCCATCGGCACCTGGTCGGTCAGCTATCCCGCGGTGCTCGGAACCCCGATCGACCACGTCATGGCCACGTCCGGATGGAAGGCGACCGGCTCGCTGGTGCTGCGCTCCCTGGACGACTCCGGCTCCGACCATCGGCCGCTGATCGTCCAGCTCGAGCCCGTGGACTGACCCGCGTCCCGCGGAATCGCCCAGGGCGTCCGCCTGCTCGTGGATGTCAGAATGGGTGCATGAGCACCACAGGCGACAGCGACACGATCGCGCAGACCGACGCCGAGAAGCCCGCCCCGACGAGCACCAATCGTCGCCAGCCCTACGGGCAGGGATTCCTCGACACCATCTCCGAGGGCTGGGCCGAGCGTCCTGAGGCCGCGCCTTCGGCTCGTCCTCAGGCAGCGTTCACGGCAGCGCGACGCGACGCCGTCTCGGCAGCCTTCCCGGGCCGACGCCTCATCGTCCCCGCCGGCGAGCTCAAGCAGCGCAGCAACGACACCGACTACCCGTTCCGCGTGCATTCCGCGTTCTCGCATCTGACCGGATGGGCCAGTGACGCCGAGCCCGGATCCGTGCTCGTCTTCGAGCCGTCGGCATCCGGCGGGCACGACGTCACGCTGTACTTCCGCGAGCGCGCCGGCCGGACCACGGCGGAGTTCTACTCGGATGCCTCGATCGGCGAGTTCTGGATCGGCCCCCGACCGGCGCTGTCCGGTGTCGCCGCCGACCTCGGCATCGCGACCTCGCACATCGACGACCTCGAGCTGCGCGCCGACGATGTGGTCGTGGACGAGGATGAGGACCTCACCCGTTTCGTGTCCGAGCTGCGCCTGGTCAAGGACGAGTACGAGGTCGCCCAGATGCGACTGGCCGTCGACGTGACCGCACGCGGGTTCGACGACATCGTCGCGAACCTTCCCGCAATCGTGGCGCACCCGCGGGGCGAGCGCCTCGTCGAGGGCGTCTTCCACCAGCGCGCCCGCAGCGACGGCAACGCGGTCGGCTACGACACCATCGCGGCGTCGGGGCCGCACGCCTGCTACCTGCACTGGACACGCAACGACGGCGCCGTCGTGCCGGGCGATCTGATCCTCATCGACGCCGGCGCCGAGGTCGACAGCCTGTACACCGCCGACATCACGCGCACGCTGCCCGTGAGCGGACGGTTCACGGAGGTCCAGCGTCAGGTCTATGAAGCGGTTCGCGAGGCCGCGGACGCCGCGTTCGCCGCCGCGCAGCCGGGCGTGAAGTTCCGCCAGGTCCACGAGGCGGCGATGCGCGTGATCGCGGCCCGCGTCGCCGGGTGGGGGCTGCTGCCCGTGACGGCCGACGAGGCGCTCGATGCCGACTCCGGCGGTCACCACCGCCGCTACATGGTGCACGGCACCAGCCACCACCTCGGCATCGACGTGCACGATTGCGCGCAAGCCCGTCGCGACATGTACTACGACGGTCTGCTCGAAGCCGGCATGGTGTTCACCATCGAGCCCGGCCTGTACTTCCAGATCGACGATCTCACCGTTCCGGAGCAGTACCGCGGAATCGGGGTGCGCATCGAGGACGACATCCTGATGACCGCCGAAGGTCCCGTGAACCTGTCGGCGGGCATCCCCCGCACCGCCGACGAGGTCGAGGCCTGGATCGCGCGACTGTCCGCCTGAGCGTGAGCTACACCCCTCCGCCCCCGTTCACGACCCGCCCGACGCTCTCGGGCACGTTCGGCATGTCCGCCTCGACCCATTGGCTCGCGACGGCGACGGCCCAGGCGGTGCTCGAGCGCGGCGGCAACGCCTTCGACGCGTCGGTGGCCGCGGCATTCGTCCTCCACGTCGTCGAGCCGCACCTCAACGGTCCCGGGGGCGATCTCGTGGGCATCTTCCAGACGGCCGATGCATCGGAGCCGACGGTGCTGATGGGCCAGGGGCCCGCGCCGGCGGGTGCGAGCATCGAGCACTTCCACGCGGCGGGCCTCGATCTCGTCCCCGGCGCCGGCGGCCTGGCGGCGGCCGTGCCCGGGGCGGTGGACGCCTGGCTGCTGCTGCTGCGCGACCACGGCACGTGGGAGCTCGGCGACGTCCTCGCCTATGCGGTCGACTACGCCCGGTCCGGGCATCCGCTCGTCGCCCAGGCTGCGGCCACGATCTCGCGCGTCGCGCACCTGTTCGACTCGGACTGGACGACCTCTCGAGACCTGTGGATGCCGGGCGGCCGACTCCCCGTCGCAGGCGAGATCGTGCGCAACCCCGCGTACGCCGACGTGCTCGACGGGCTCGTGCACGCGTCGTGCGCGGTGCGCGACGACGGGCCGGTCGGGCGCGCCGCGCGGATCGACGCGGCGCGGCGCGAGTGGCGGACCGGGCAGGTGGCGCACGAGGCGGCGGACTTCCTCTCGCGGCCGCACCGTCATGCGGACGGGGGCTCGCACGCCGCAGTGATCACGGCCGAGGATTTCGCCGCCTTCGAGGCCGGGTACGAGCCCGCTGTCACGCGCGACTTCCGGGGTCGCTCGATCTCGAAGGCGGGCCCGTGGACGCAGGGACCCGCGCTCCTGCAGACGCTCGCGCTGCTGGAGCCGCTCGGCGACGATCTCCTCGATCCGTCACAGGAGGCCGGTGCCCACACGATCCTCGAGGCACAGAAGCTCGCGCTCGCCGACCGGGACGCGTGGTTCGGCGACGACGACGTCGATCTGGACGCCCTCCTGGATCCCGACTACCTCGACCGGCGACGCGCGCTGATCGGCGATGAGGCGTCGCAGGAATTCCGTCCCGGTGAGATCCACGGCCGGCATCCGTTCGTCCCGCCCCTGCGTACCGACACCGGGCTCGGTTCGGCCGCCAGCGGCGAGCCCACGGTCGACCGGACGGGACAGACGCGCGGCGACACCTGCCACCTCGACGTCATCGACCGGTGGGGCAACATCGTCTCCGCGACACCCTCCGGCGGCTGGCTGCAGTCCTCGCCGGCGATCCCCGCCCTCGGCTTCTGCCTGGGCACGCGCCTGCAGATGACGTGGCTCGAGCCGGGGCATCCGTCCTCCCTGACGCCGGGCCGCCGGCCGCGCACCACGCTCACGCCCACGCTGGTCTCGCGCGACGGCGTGCCCGAGTTCGCGATCGGCTCCCCCGGCGGCGATCAGCAGGATCAATGGCAGCTGCTCGGCGCTGCTGCGCATGATCGTCGGCGGCTACAGCCCGCAGGAGGCGATCGACGCCCCTTCCCTGCACACCACGGCGATGCCCGAGTCGTTCTGGCCGCGCACGTGGACGCCGGCCGGCGCCGTCGTCGAGAATCGGCTCGGGGATGCGCTCATCGACGCGCTGGCGGCGCGCGGGCACGCGATCACCCGTGCCGGCGACTGGTCCCTCGGACGGGTGTCGGCCGTAGGCCGGGATGCCGCGACCGGCGTGCTGTGGGCCGCCGCCAACCCGCGGGGCATGCAGGGCTACGCCGCCGGGCGCTGACCTCAGGCCGGCGTCGACCTGCGTCGCATCCAGGCGGCGACGAGCGCGGCCAGCCCCGCGCCGATCTCGTCGGCGGCGCGCTTTCGCCCCTTCACCTCGAAGGAGTGGCCGCCGCCGTCGATCCAGAGGATCTCGGCATCCCGACAGCTCTCCACTGCCGCCTCCAGCTGTTCGACCGGCTGGATGAACGGATCATTGCTGCCGGCCACGAACAGCTGCGGGGGAACCACGTCGGGCAGGTGCGCGGTACGGGTCTTCGCCGGATCTCCGGGAGGATGCAGCGGATAGCCCAGGTACACCAGTCCAGCCGGGGCGATGCGTCCCTCGGCCGCAGCCATCGAGGCCATGCGCCCGCCGTACGACTTGCCCCCGGCCCAGACGGGCAGCGCCGTGCTCAGCAGCCGCGGCCTCGGCTGCCGCCCAGGTCGCGATCGCATGCGCCGCGGGTCCCGGCATCCGTCGTCCCGCCTCGAGGTAGGGGAAGTTGAACCGCAGCGTCGCGACCCCCTCCACGGCCAGGCCCCGGGAGAAGCCGGTGAGGAACGGATGCCGGAACCCGGCGCCGGCTCCGTGCGCCAGCGCCAGGACCGCCCAGGCATCGGTCGGGCGCACCAGGTCCGCCGAGACCTCCGCCGCCCCGGACGGCAGCTCGACGGCGAACTTCGTCGGCGTGCTGTCGCCTGTCCCGTCGGCGACGACGCTCACGCCCGGCCGTCTCCCCGGTCCGGGTCGCCGGAACGCGAGTCCTCGGGCGCGGGCGTCGGATCCTCCGGCGCCACTCGCTCGCCGTACCTGGGCGGCTCGGCGGCACTCTCCTGCGCCGGCGCCGAGGCGGCCGGTTCGTCCGCCGACTGCGAACCGACCGTGCCGAGGACCTGGCGTGCGCGGTGGATGCTCTTGGCGGTGACCGTCACCTCGTAGTGATCGGCCACGACCTGCATGACCGACGCGTAGTCGCGGCGCCGGCGCACGAACGAGTACGTGACGATGCTCAGCAGCATTCCGATCGCGATGCCGACGAACAGCACCCCGACGAACGCCTGGATCGGCACGGTGGGAGAGCCGATCACGAGGATCGCCGAGAACAGCAGGCCCAGGAGCAGCCCGTTGATGGCGCCCGAGCGAGCCGCTGCCGCGTAGCCGAGGCGGCCGGTCACCCGCTCGATCGAGCGCAGGCCCTGGCCGACGATGGCGATGTCGCGCGCGGCGACATCGCCGGCGATGAGCGAGGAGACCGCCTTCTGCGCGGCCTCGTACGTGGGGAAACTGGCGACGGTCTGCCCGACCTCGTCGGCGCCCTGCGGCAAGCGGCCTCCGAACATGCTCATCTCCCCATCCTCCCACGGTGTCCGCACTACGCTGGAACGCGTGAGCACGCAGAGGGTATTCGTCGCGCGCCTGTCAGGGTGCTCGGTCTTCGACCCCGCCGGAGACCGGCTGGGCAAGGTTCGCGATGTCGTGGTCATCTATCGCAAGGACGACCCGCCGAGGGTCATCGGCCTCGTCGTCGAGATCCCCGGCCGCCGTCACGTGTTCGTCTCCATCGGGCGCGTGACCTCCATCGCGACCGGCCAGGTCATCACGACCGGCCTCATCAACGTGCGCCGGTTCCAGCAGCGCGGCGGCGAAGTTCGCGTGATGGCAGAGCTGCTCGGCCGGAAGGTCTACCTGCAGGACGGCTCGGGCACCGCCGTCATCGAGGATGTCGCGATCGAGCGCAACCGCCTCGGCGAGTGGGACGTGGGTCAGCTGTTCCTGCGCCGGCCGCGCACGAGCGCGTCGCCGTTCGCCAAGGGGCCCACGACATTCGCTGCCTGGCAGGAGGTGCGCGAGCAGCAGAACCCGGGCGAGTCGCAGTCCGCCGAGCAGCTCGTCGCGACCTATTCGGACCTCAAGCCCGCCGACCTCGCGAACACTCTGCTCGACCTCCCCGAGGACCGGCTCATCGAGGTCGCCGAAGAGCTCCCCGACGACCGCCTCGCCGACGCGCTCGAAGAGATGCCGGAAGAGGACCAGGTCCACATCCTCGACGCGCTCGGCGACGAGCGCGCCGCCGACATCCTCGACGCGATGGAGCCCGACGACGCCGCGGACCTCCTCGGCCAGTTGCCTGAGGAGCGGTCCGAGGAGCTCCTCGACCTCATGGAGCCGGAAGAGGCCGAAGACGTCCGCGCTCTGCTGAAGTACGGCCCCGACACCGCCGGCGGGCTCATGACGAGCGAGCCCATCGTGCTGTCCGCCGACGCGACGGTCGCCGAGGCGCTCGCCCTGATCCGGCGCCACGAGCTGCATCCGGCGCTCGCGGCCGCGGTCTTCGTGACCCTCCCTCCGTACGAGACGCCCACAGGTCGACTGCTGGGCACTGTGCACTTCCAGCGGATGCTGCGCTACCCGCCGCACGAGCGACTGGGTGCGATCATCGATGACACTCTCGATCCCATGCCGGCCGCGGCCTCCGCGGCAGAGGTGGCGCGACTGCTCGCCAGCTACAACCTCGTATCCGTCCCCGTCGTCGACCAGGCGCACCGGCTCGTCGGCGCCGTCAGCATCGACGACGTCCTGGACTACCTGCTGCCCGACGACTGGCGCTCCCACGGCGAGGCCCCGCGGCCACCCAAGCCCGCGCTCAACGTCAAGACAGCGACCATGCTGCCGAGGCGACGCTGATGGCCCGGCAGACGCGTCAGTCGGCGCTGGACGCGCCCCGCGGCCGCTCGGGCATGCTGCAGCGCACGCCGCAGCCGTCGAGCGACCGGTTCGGCCGTTTCTCGGAAGCGTTCGCCCGCGGGATGGGAACCTCCGGATTCCTCATCGGCATGACCGTCTTCGTCGTCCTGTGGCTGTTGTGGAACACGCTCGCCCCGCGGTATCTGCAGTTCGACCCGCGTGAGTACAACTACACGCTGCTCACCCTGATCCTCTCGCTCCAGGCGTCGTATGCCGCTCCGCTCATCCTGCTCGCGCAGAACCGGCAGGACGACCGCGACCGGGTGCAGATCGAGCAGGACCGTCAGCGCGCCGAGCGCAACCTCGCCGACACCGAGTACCTGGCCCGTGAGGTCGTGGCGCTGCGCATGGCCGTCACCGACTTCTCGGACGAGACCGTCACGCGCGACGTCCTGCGCGCCGAGCTGCGAGTTCTGCTCGACAAGCTCGAAGCGCGCGACGACCGCGACGACAGTCCGCCGCAATGACCGCCGCACAGGCCGACTCGGTGCGCGCCGCCGTCGCCCGGGTCACGGACCCCGAGCTGCGCCGGCCGATCGGCGAGCTCGACATGGTGCGCGAGATCGGCGTCGACGGTGAGGTGGCCTATGTGGCGATCGCACTGACCATCGTGGGATGCCCGGCCGCGGAGCGGATCGCCACCGACGTCCGCGCGGCGGCCGCTTCGGTGCCCGGAATCGCGGATGTCGTCCTGGACGTCGGCGTCATGTCCACCGCCGAGCGGAACGCCCTCACGGAGCGACTTCGCGGGGGCAGAGGCCCCCGCGAGATGCCGTTCGGACCGGACACTCTCACGCGCATCATCGCCGTGACCAGCGGAAAGGGCGGCGTGGGAAAGTCCACCGTCACCGCGAACCTGGCCGTCTCGCTCGCAGCCCGCGGACTCTCCGTCGGTCTCATCGACGCCGACGTGCACGGCTTCTCCATCCCCGGTCAGCTCGGCATGGTCGATGCCGACGGCTCTCCTCCGCAGCCGACCCGGATCGACGACCTGATGCTTCCCCCGGTCGCCCACGGCGTGAAGGTCATCTCGATCGGCATGTTCCTGCGGCGCGGCGGCGGCGAGGCGCCGCTGGGTGCAGTCGCCTGGCGCGGACCGATGCTCCACCGCACCATCCAGCAGTTCCTCACGGACGTCTACTTCGGCGACCTCGACGTGCTGCTGCTGGACATGCCGCCCGGCACCGGCGACATCGCGATCTCCGTGGGACAGCTGCTCCCCCACGCTGACGTCCTCGTGGTGACGACGCCCCAGACGGCGGCGTCCGACGTGGCGGTCCGCAGCGGACTGGTCGCCCGCCAGACCGGTCAGCGCGTCATCGGAGTGATCGAGAACATGGCCGCGATGACCCTCCCCGACGGCACGAGCTTCGAGCTCTTCGGTGCAGGCGGCGGCGTGGCCGTGGCCGATGCGCTCTCGGATTCCGACGCCGCGGTGCCGCTGCTGGCATCGGTGCCGCTCAGTCCGACCCTGCGTGCGGACGCGGATGCCGGCATCCCGGCCGTCCTCGCCCATCCGGCCGATCCGGCATCGGTCGAGATCGAGCGGGCGGCCGCCGCGATCCTGGCGGAGCCGCGCGGCCTGGCAGGCCGATCCCTGCCGCTGCGGACCCGGTGAGCGTTCGCCCGGTTCAGGTTGCTTCGAGGTCGTGCGGCGGCACGTCGCCGGCTGCCCGGAAGGGTGAGCGGACGGGCGGCGGCGGCGGTGTCGCGGTGGACGCGACGGCGGCGCCGGCCTGAGCAGCGCGGACGGTCGGCACCGGCGCATCGTCGAGGAGCGCCTCGCGGATGATGCGGCGCGGGTCGTACTGCCGCGGATCGAGGGTGCGCCAGTCGACGTCGTCGAACTCCTCGCCCATCTCGTCCCGCACCCGGGTCCGCGCCGACGACACCCAGTCCCGCGCGCGCCGGGTGAAGGTCGCGAGAGCTTCCGCATACCGCGGCAGTCGTTCGGGGCCCACGATGAGCGCCGCGATCAGCCCGATCAGCAGCAGCTTCTCGATCGTGAGCCCGAAGAACATGACATCAGGTTACCGCCGCGCCTGAGGGCCGGGGGCACATCGCCCGCGTAGGCTTCACCCGGAGGAATTCGATGGGCGAGCAGAACGACAATCAGCGGTTCGCCGCCGAGGCGACCGTCGAACCGGATCACATCGCGCGGGCACGCGCCCACGCGATGGAGCTCGGCGCCGCACCCGTGAGCGCGCCCGTCGGCGCCCAGTGCGCCGTCATCGCGGCGGCATCCCAGGCGCTGAACATCGTCGAGATCGGCACCGGAGCGGGCGTGTCCGGGCTCTGGCTCCTGCACGGCTCGCCGCGCGCGACGCTCACCACCATCGACAAGGAGCCCGAGCATCTCGGTGCCGCGCGCCAGGCGTTCGCCGAGGCGCGCGTCCCCGCCGCCCGTGCTCGCTTCATCACCGGGCGCGCCTCCGAGGTGCTGCCGCGCATGAACGAGGCGTCCTACGACATCGTGCTCGTCGACGCCGATCCCGAAGGCGTCATCGAGTATGTCGAACACGGCCTGCGCCTGGTGCGTGCGGGCGGCACGGTACTGGTCCCGCGCGTCATGGCCGGCGGCGCCGTGGCCGATCCGGTCCGCCGCGATGCGGTGACCACGGCGTACCGGTCGCTCATCCAAGAGACGCAGGCGTCCTCCGCCGTCATCGGCGCCCTGTCGATCGTGGGCGAGGGACTCCTGCAGCTGACCACGATCCCCGCGGACTGATCGCGCCGTGAGCTTCGGCACCACGCAGAACGGCCGGTCCGAAGACCGGCCGCTGCGCGGAACGAAGTGATTCAGGCGGGGTTGACGACTCCACCCAGAACGTCGTAGAGCTCCTTGGCCTCAGCGTCGTTGACAGAGACGACGAGACGACCGCCACCTTCGAGCGGTACGCGCACGATGATGAGGCGTCCCTCCTTCACGGCCTCCATCGGCCCGTCTCCGGTTCTCGGCTTCATGGCTGCCATTGCGGCTCCTTTTCATCGATGGTCTGCAGGACAAGTTTATCGTGAGGCCGCGACCGCTGGACACCCGTGGGGATAGCGCATCCCGTCGCTTCACGGAATCTGCCAGATGGCATTCCCCAGGCCGTACATGTTGTAGATCCACCACCACTGACCAGTCAGGCACGCGACGAGAACACCGACGCGCCAGAACAGGGACCTGGGCACCGCGAAGGCCCCCCACAACGGAGACAGCGGGACGAGCAGCCGGAAGATGCTCGACTGCGCGAAGAAGACGAGGAGCAGGTAGAGGAGATAGCTTGCGCTCCACAGCCGCAGCTCCACGCCGAGCCGCCTCACCGGAGGAAGAAGAATCAGGCCCGCCGCGATCGCGACGACGGTGACGGCGAGAACCACGTACCCGGTCTCTGCCGTCATGCCCCAGACCGAATCGAACCAGAACGCGGAAGCGCTGATGAATCCCTCGAGGGGAAAGAACTCCGCTTCGCCGGGAATCCAGTTGCGTCGCCACGCGAGCTCCGTCGCCAGGTACGCGTCACCGCGCCCGGTGACCCATCCCGCGAGCAGCTGCCACGAGAACCCGACCGCTACCGCGAGCAGTCCGAGCGCGACGATGTGGACACCCTCCATCACGCCCAGCGGCTCCCGCCGGCGGGCGATCCAGCGCCACACGCCGAAGAGCGCGAGGAAGAGCGCGAATGCGAGGATGCCGGGACGTGTGAACCCCATCAGCGGGATCAGTGCGTACAGCCAGCCGTAGCGCCGGCGGAGCACGCACCACAGCGCGAGGAACAACCACAACAGGTTCAGCGTCTCCGCATACCCGACCTGGAACAGCGCTGCGAGCGGGCCCGCGGCGAAGAAGACGACGGCCCAGGTCGCGGCGGTGTCGTCGATCTTCTCCCGCAGCAGGTGGAACAGGACAAGGGATGCCGCGTACCCCGCGATCAGCGAAACCAGCAGCGCACCGACGGCCCAGTGACCGAACGGAACCGAGACGGCCTTCGCGAGGAAGGGGAAGACAGGCATGAAAGCCCACTGGTTCTCGGCGACGGCACCGGATTCCGTCAGCGGGAGCTCGGAGGGATACCCCGTCTCGGCCACGATCCAGTACCAGCGCGAATCCCAGCCGAGCACGAGATCGCCGAGCGCCGGCTCCGGACCGAAGCGCGACTCGAACCCCGACAGCCGCGATGCCAGCAGCAGCATCCCGGTGGTGATCAGCCGTGCGACGAGGTAGATCACGCCGATGCGCAGCGCAGGCCCGACGCCGCTCATCAGTGGTCGGGCGGGTGTGGTCAGCGGCTGGTCAGCCACGTGCGAAGGCCCCGCTCGACCGCCTCGATCTGCGCGACGGGAACCCGCTCCTCGTCATGGTGCGCGAGATGCGGGTCGCCCGGACCGTAGTTGACCGCCGGGACGCCGAGCGCACTGAACCGCGCGACGTCGGTCCAGCCGTACTTGGGCCGAGGCT
Source organism: uncultured Actinomycetota bacterium (assembly GCA_963754635.1). Lineage (GTDB taxonomy): Bacteria > Actinomycetota > Actinomycetes > Actinomycetales > Microbacteriaceae > Microbacterium. The sequence continues at coordinate 86,739 of CAVWGM010000005.1, forward strand.
CGGCCCCCACCGCGGCGACGAACTCCTGGGCGAGCGGCGCGTCCAGGCCGGGACGCGCGCCGACGGCCAGGTCGACGATCTCGACATCGAACCCGGCGAACACCTCGCGCACGTGACTCTCAGCCTCCGCAGCGCTTCGACTCGGCGCGAACCGGTAGTTGACTTCGACCTCGCAGAGATCCGGGATGACGTTGCCGGCGACCCCGCCGGCGATCCGCACCGCGTTGAGTCCCTCGCGGTACACGAGTCCCTCGACGGGAATCTCCCTCGGTCGGTACTCCGCCAGCCGCGCGAGCACGGGCGCGGCCTTGTGGATGGCGTTCTCGCCGATCCACGCACGCGCGCTGTGCGAGCGCACCCCACGGGTACGGATGATGGCGCGGAGGTTGCCGTTGCACCCGCCCTCGACTTCACCGTTGGACGGCTCACCCAGGATGGCGAAATCGCCCATGAAGAGGTCGGGACGCGTCAGGGCGAGACGTGTGAGACCGCTGCGGTCGGCATCGACCTCCTCGTGGTCGTACCACATCCAGGTGATGTCGACGCGGGGAGCGACGAGCTCGCCCGCGAGCTTGAGCTGCACCGCCACGCCGGCCTTCATGTCGACGGTGCCGCGGCCCCAGATGTACTCCTCGCCCTGATCGAGCACATCTCTGGTCGGGAGGTTCCCATTGATCGGAACCGTGTCGATGTGGCCGGCGATGACGACGCGCTGCGCTCGGCCGAGCTGGGTGCGCGCCACGATCGTGTCGCCGTCGCGATACACCTCGAGGTGTGCGAGTGCGCCCACCGCTTCGTGGATGAGGTCGGCCAGAGCGGTCTCATCGTCGGACACGCTCGGGACATCGCAGATCATGCGGGTGAGATCGGCAGAGGTCGCGGTGAGGTCGAGCGCAGGCATCCCCCGAGTCTATCGAGACGGATGCCGCGCCCGCGGGGGCTTTCGAATGCCTTGTTAACGCGAAATGGCCACCCTGCTTTGGGTGGCCATTTCGGTAATGGAAGTCCGGCGGTGTCCTACTCTCCCACAGGGTCCCCCCTGCAGTACCATCGGCGCTGAGAGGCTTAGCTTCCGGGTTCGGAATGTGACCGGGCGTTTCCCTCTCGCTATGGCCGCCGAAACACTATTGATGTTTCAGTCTGCAACAACGAAGTACGTTGGTGCGGTTCTCGACCGTACATCGAGAACCACTCAGTGGACGCAAGCACCTAGAACGGTGTGTTATCAAGTCATCGGCTTATTAGTACCAGTCAGCTGCACGCATTGCTGCGCTTCCACATCTGGCCTATCAACCCAGTAGTCTGGCTGGGAGCCTCTCGCCCGAAGGCATGGAAGTCTCATCTTGAGGCCGGCTTCCCGCTTAGATGCTTTCAGCGGTTATCCATCCCGAACGTAGCTAATCAGCGGTGCTCCTGGCGGAACAACTGACACACCAGAGGTTCGTCCAACCCGGTCCTCTCGTACTAGGGTCAGATCCTCTCAAACTTCCTGCGCGCGCAGCGGATAGGGACCGAACTGTCTCACGACGTTCTAAACCCAGCTCGCGTACCGCTTTAATGGGCGAACAGCCCAACCCTTGGGACCTACTCCAGCCCCAGGATGCGACGAGCCGACATCGAGGTGCCAAACCATGCCGTCGATATGGACTCTTGGGCAAGATCAGCCTGTTATCCCCGAGGTACCTTTTATCCGTTGAGCGACAGCGCTTCCACAAGCCACTGCCGGATCACTAGTCCCGACTTTCGTCCCTGCTCGACCTGTCAGTCTCACAGTCAAGCTCCCTTGTGCACTTACACTCGCCACCTGATTGCCAACCAGGTTGAGGGAACCTTTGGGCGCCTCCGTTACTTTTTGGGAGGCAACCGCCCCAGTTAAACTACCCACCATGCACTGTCCCTGAACCGGATTACGGTTCGAAGTTAGATATCCAGAGTGACCAGAGTGGTATTTCAACAATGACTCCACATGAACTAGCGTCCCTGCTTCACAGTCTCCCACCTATCCTACACAAGCCACACCGAACACCAATACAAAGCTATAGTAAAGGTCACGGGGTCTTTCCGTCCTGCTGCGCGTAACGAGCATCTTTACTCGTAATGCAATTTCGCCGAGTTCGCGGTTGAGACAGTTGGGAAGTCGTTACGCCATTCGTGCAGGTCGGAACTTACCCGACAAGGAATTTCGCTACCTTAGGATGGTTATAGTTACCACCGCCGTTTACTGGGGCTTAAATTCTCAGCTTCGCCTTGCGGCTAACCGGTCCTCTTAACCTTCCAGCACCGGGCAGGCGTCAGTCCGTATACATCGTCTTGCGACTTGGCACGGACCTGTGTTTTTAGTAAACAGTCGCTACCCACTAGTCTCTGCGGCCTCCAAACGCTTTCGGGAGTAAATCCCTATACGCCGAAGGCCCCCCTTCTCCCGAAGTTACGGGGGCATTTTGCCGAGTTCCTTAACCACGATTCTCTCGATCTCCTTAGTATTCTCTACCTGACCACCTGAGTCGGTTTGGGGTACGGGCAGCTAGAACCTCGCGTCGATGCTTTTCTTGGCAGCATAGGATCACCCACTTTTTATCCGCATCGTGTCTCAGCCTGTATGAGCGACGGATTTGCCTATCGCTCGGCCTACGCACTTGCACCAGGACTACCATCGCCTGGCTTGGGCTACCTTCCTGCGTCACACCTGTTAATACGCTAACCGCCTCAGCATAGGGTCGTGTGCTAGGCCCAACGCGTCACCCCGAAGGGATCGGTCACTGGGATTCAGACACTTAGCATTACTGGATTGGTTGGGGCGGTTCTTCGCCGGTACGGGAATATCAACCCGTTGTCCATCGACTACGCCTGTCGGCCTCGCCTTAGGTCCCGACTTACCCAGGGAAGATTAGCTTGACCCTGGAACCCTTGGTCTTTCGGAGGACGTGTTTCTCACACGTCTTTCGCTACTCATGCCTGCATTCTCACTCGTGTAGGCTCCACGGCTGGTTCACACCGCCGCTTCACTGCCCACACGACGCTCTCCTACCCATCAATACGGCTGGACCACGAAGGCCTACCAATAATATCAATGCCACAGCTTCGGTGGCGTGCTTGAGCCCCGTTACATTGTCGGCGCGGAATCACTTGACCAGTGAGCTATTACGCACTCTTTCAAGGGTGGCTGCTTCTAAGCCAACCTCCTGGTTGTCTAAGCAACTCCACATCCTTTCCCACTTAGCACGCGCTTAGGGACCTTAGATGGTGGTCTGGGTTGTTTCCCTCTCGACTATGAAGCTTATCCCCCACAGTCTCACTGCTGCGCTCTCACTTACCGGCATTCGGAGTTTGGCTGACGTCAGTAACCTTGTAGGGCCCATCGGCCATCCAGTAGCTCTACCTCCGGCAAGAAACACGCAACGCTGCACCTAAATGCATTTCGGAGAGAACCAGCTATCACGAAGTTTGATTGGCCTTTCACCCCTATCCACAGCTCATCCCCTCAGTTTTCAACCTAAGTGGGTTCGGTCCTCCACGACGTCTTACCGTCGCTTCAACCTGGCCATGGATAGATCACTTCGCTTCGGGTCTAGGACATGCGACTGAATCGCCCTATTCAGACTCGCTTTCGCTACGGCTACCCCACTCGGGTTAACCTCGCCACATATCGCTAACTCGCAGGCTCATTCTTCAAAAGGCACGCTGTCACCCCTACTAGGGAGGCTCCAACGGTTTGTAAGCAAACGGTTTCAGGTACTATTTCACTCCCCTCCCGGGGTACTTTTCACCTTTCCCTCACGGTACTTGTCCGCTATCGGTCATCTGGGAGTATTTAGGCTTATCAGGTGGTCCTGACAGATTCACACGGGATTTCTCGGGCCCCGTGCTACTTGGGATACTCTTCGCGCCAAGGGAGGCATTTCGACTACGGGGTTCGCACCCTCTCTGACTGGCCATTCAAAGCCATTCGTCTATACCTTCTTGTAACGCCGGCTGCTCGGCAGAGCAGCCTGAAAAGTCCCACAACCCCGAATACGCAACTCCTGCCGGATATCACACGTACTCGGTTTAGCCTGTTCCGGTTTCGCTCGCCACTACTAACGGAATCGCGGTTGCTTTCTCTTCCTGTGGGTACTGAGATGTTTCACTTCCCCACGTTCCCTCTACCCGCCCTATATATTCAGGCGGGAGTCACTAGGTCGGCACGCCGCCCAGCGGGGTTTCCCCATTCGGACACCCTCGGATCAAAGTGTGCTTATCCACTCCCCGAGGCTTATCGCAGATTGCTACGTCCTTCTTCGGCTCCAGATGCCAAGGCATTCACCGTTTGCTCTTAAAGACTTGAAATCACATGAGTTTCATCAAAGAATCGGACCCGGACTAAAAGTCCGGACTCGAAATTGACTAATGATCTTTAAGATCATCAATAGAGCTGAATAAATCAGCTCAAAAGATGCTCGCGTCCACTGTGTAGTTCTCAAAGTACGGGCGGTCCCCTCCCCACACACCAGCAACAGCCAGCGCACAGAAAGGGCCCAGAGAGTCAGGCGCCACGAACCAACCGGTCCGCGACATCCGGTCCCTCAGGACCCAACAGCGTGCATGTGCAAGACGTTCAAACCCCCACCGTTCCCACCGCAAGCGGTGTACTAAGCAGGACTTCGCAGCCCCCGCACCTTGTCTAATGTTCCACCCATGAGCTACCAGCTGAGACATTCGCTCAGATCTGGCGCCTGGACAACACCCACGCCACAAGGACGCGAGAGTGCCAGATGCTCCTTAGAAAGGAGGTGATCCAGCCGCACCTTCCGGTACGGCTACCTTGTTACGACTTAGTCCTAATTACCGATCCCACCTTCGACGGCTCCCTCCACAAGGGTTGGGCCACCGGCTTCAGGTGTTACCGACTTTCATGACTTGACGGGCGGTGTGTACAAGACCCGGGAACGTATTCACCGCAGCGTTGCTGATCTGCGATTACTAGCGACTCCGACTTCATGAGGTCGAGTTGCAGACCTCAATCCGAACTGGGACCGGCTTTTTGGGATTCGCTCCACCTCACGGTATTGCAGCCCTTTGTACCGGCCATTGTAGCATGCGTGAAGCCCAAGACATAAGGGGCATGATGATTTGACGTCATCCCCACCTTCCTCCGAGTTGACCCCGGCAGTATCCCATGAGTTCCCACCATTACGTGCTGGCAACATAGAACGAGGGTTGCGCTCGTTGCGGGACTTAACCCAACATCTCACGACACGAGCTGACGACAACCATGCACCACCTGTTCACGAGTGTCCAAAGAGTTCTACATTTCTGCAGCGTTCTCGTGTATGTCAAGCCTTGGTAAGGTTCTTCGCGTTGCATCGAATTAATCCGCATGCTCCGCCGCTTGTGCGGGTCCCCGTCAATTCCTTTGAGTTTTAGCCTTGCGGCCGTACTCCCCAGGCGGGGAACTTAATGCGTTAGCTGCGTCACGGAATCCGTGGAATGGACCCCACAACTAGTTCCCAACGTTTACGGGGTGGACTACCAGGGTATCTAAGCCTGTTTGCTCCCCACCCTTTCGCTCCTCAGCGTCAGTTACGGCCCAGAGATCTGCCTTCGCCATCGGTGTTCCTCCTGATATCTGCGCATTCCACCGCTACACCAGGAATTCCAATCTCCCCTACCGCACTCTAGTCTGCCCGTACCCACTGCAGACCCGAGGTTGAGCCTCGGGATTTCACAGCAGACGCGACAAACCGCCTACGAGCTCTTTACGCCCAATAATTCCGGATAACGCTTGCGCCCTACGTATTACCGCGGCTGCTGGCACGTAGTTAGCCGGCGCTTTTTCTGCAAGTACCGTCACTTTCGCTTCTTCCTTGCTAAAAGAGGTTTACAACCCGAAGGCCGTCGTCCCTCACGCGGCGTTGCTGCATCAGGCTTTCGCCCATTGTGCAATATTCCCCACTGCTGCCTCCCGTAGGAGTCTGGGCCGTGTCTCAGTCCCAGTGTGGCCGGTCACCCTCTCAGGCCGGCTACCCGTCGACGCCTTGGTGAGCCATTACCTCACCAACAAGCTGATAGGCCGCGAGCCCATCCCCAACCGAAAAATCTTTCCAAACGTTGACCATGCGGTCACGTCTCATATCCAGTATTAGACGCCGTTTCCAGCGCTTATCCCAGAGTCAGGGGCAGGTTGCTCACGTGTTACTCACCCGTTCGCCACTGATCCACCCAGCAAGCTGAGCTTCACCGTTCGACTTGCATGTGTTAAGCACGCCGCCAGCGTTCATCCTGAGCCAGGATCAAACTCTCCATAAAAGAAATTTGCTCACCAAGACCGGAATAGGTCAAGACAAGCGAGCTTGATCTGACGATCGGATGTCATTACTGACAAATCCGTTTAATCTCAAAAGAATCTCACCGGCCAGCCCGAAAGCTGACCGCGAGGTATTTTGGCATTTGACAAGTGCACGCTGTTGAGTTCTCAAGGATCGGATGCTCCCACCAACCAGCCTCACGACCAGCCCAGCAGGGCAACTTCACTATCTTATCCCCTCCGGTCCGTCTGTCAAACCGACGCGCCCAGAGCTCCGAAAGCCCCCGACACCGCCGACGACCGCGGTCAACGAAAGGAAGACTCCCACTCTAGACCCGAAGGCCCGACCCCTCAACGAGGAATCACGAATGGAAGGTGGTCCACCACTTGAGGGGGGTAAGGCTCTCAGCCTCTCCGCTTCCCTGTGGGGCGAACAACAAGAACACTACGGGAGATCCCGCTCTCTGACCAATCCCGGCCACACCCCGGGCGTGTCGCACACCCACCCGGCACCGCGCCCGAACAGAGAAGCCCAGATCGGGCGGTCAGAACACCTCCGCCGCCACGTACAGACCGCGCGCGAGGACGCCGCGCGCGGCATCCCGCTTCTCTGCCTCTCGCAACCGGATGATGGCCGACGGGTGCGTTCATCACCACACGGCGGCCGTCGTGCGCGAGCACCGCCCTACGCTTCTGACCGATCTCCACGGGACGATCGAGAACTGTCGCGGCGCCGAGGAGAGATCCGCGCGATCGCCCGGGAGCTCCACGACGATCATCAGGCCCGCTCGCGCCCAACGCTCGGCGGCCGGCCGCCGCACGTCGTCCATGGCACGAGCGCCGAGCGCGTCTCCCCTGCGCCGGAGACGATGCGACCCGACGCCGCTGCGTCCGCGCAACCGTGATCAGGAGTCGACGCGTCTCCGCACGCCGGCGGCGCGACGGCTCTGCACCACAACGCATAGTGCGAGGCTCGCGACAGCCCAGATCGCGCACGCCGGAGGCAGCACCCGATACGCGAGGTGCTGCGCCGTGAAGTCCGCGTCGAGCGGACCGTGGGCAGCAAGTCCGGTGAACCAGGCGAACATGAGCACACCGGGCAGGGAGATCCACCAGGCCCAGCGCACTCCGCGGGGAAGGACCCGCCGGACCGCCGCCGCCGCAGGCCGTCGCGCGATCCACAGGATCGCCCAGACACCCAGCACGACGAGCCCGAGAACGCTGGAGCCGTGCTGCAGCCACTTGAAGCCGAGCAGCGGCCCCCAGTGCTGGTCGAGTGCGGGAACGACGGAGACCCCCCACCGGCCTTCGTGTGTGAAGAGGTCCCACACGATGTGGCTGATCACGCCGATGAGGAGAGAGACGAGGAGCAGCGTCAGCCCGCGAATCGACACGCGCCAGCGCTGCGGCCTGCCGCTCTCGCGCACGGCGGCGATCGAGAGGGTGTCCCGCGCCGAGCCGAGCGCACCGCGGTCCCACTCTCCCGGCAGTCGCGCGGCGAGCCAGGTCGGCGACAGCTCGCGCACCGCCGGCCGCAGCAGCGAGCGCCACACGAGCAGCAGCACGAGCGCGAGCACCACCGTCGCCGGAATCCACGCGAAGTCGTGCGTCCGCCCGTAGTGCAGCGGCAGGCCGCGCACGAACAGCGGCAGGTCCGGTGTCATGGCTCCGACCGCGATGGCAGCGGGAACGAGCGGCGTGCGCACGAACGGGAGCGCGACGACCGCGTGGCTCGGCGTGAACGGCATGCCGGTGTCAGCCGGTGACGAACACGCCGGCGAGCGTCTTCTTGCCCCGCCTCAGTACCGACACTCCCCCGGCGAGCCCGCCGGAGAGGACGGCGGATTCATCGTCCACCTTGACGCCGTCGACGGACACGCCGCCCTGTGCGATGGCCCGGCGTCCCTCCGACAGGCTGCCCACCAGGCCCGTCTCGACCAGCGCCTGCAGCACGCCCGTGCCCGCCGGGAGCGTGGCATTCGGCAGCTCTTCGAGTGCGTGGCGCAGTGTCGCGGCGTCGATCGCGCTGAGATCGCCCTGGCCGAACAGCGCGTCGGATGCCGCGATCACGGCCGCCGCGGCATCCGTGCCGTGCACGAAGGCCGTGACCTCGCGCGCGAGCCGTCGCTGCGCCTCACGCCGGAAGGGCTCTGCCGCCACCAGGCGCTCGTACTCCTCGATCTCGTCGCGCGTCAGGAAAGTGAAGACCTTCAGGCGCGTGATGACGTCGGAGTCGTCGGTGTTGAGCCAGAACTGGTACATCCGGTACGGGCTGCACATCTCGGGATCGAGCCAGATCGCGTTGCCTGCGCTCTTGCCGAACTTCGTGCCGTCGCTGTTCGTGATCAGCGGCGTCCCGATCGCGTGGACGTGGACGCCCTCGACGCGGTGGATGAGGTCGGTGCCGCTCGTCAGGTTGCCCCACTGGTCGCTGCCGCCGGTCTGGAGCACGCAGTCGTAGCGGCGGAACAGCTCGAGGTAGTCCAGGCCCTGGAGGATCTGGTAGCTGAACTCGGTGTAGCTGATGCCCGCCTCGGAGTTCAGCCGCGCGGCGACGGCATCCTTCTTGATCATGGTGCCGACGCGGAAGTGCTTGCCGATCCCGCGCAGGAAGTCGATCGCGCTGAGCGGCGCGGTCCAATCCAGGTTGTTCACCATCCGCGCGGCGTTGTCGCCCTCGAAGCTCAGGAACCGCTCGACCTGCGCGCGCAGGGAGCCGACCCACTCCTGCACCGTCTCGACCGGGTTGAGGACCCGCTCGGAGTCCCGGCCGCCGGGATCGCCCACCAGGCCCGTCGAGCCGCCGACCAGCCCGAGCGGCCTATGACCTGCGAGCTGGAGACGCCGCATGGTGAGCAGCTGGACCAGATTGCCCAGGTGCAGGCTCGGGGCGGTCGGGTCGAAGCCGCAGTAGTACGTGATCGGGTCCCCGGCGAGCAGCGCGCGCAGCGCCTCCTGATCGGTGGACACATGCACGAGGCCGCGCCACACCAGTTCGTCCCATACGTTCTCGAACGCAGGGTCGTTGGCGGGGACGGTCGTGCTCACAGGGCTGTTCGACACGCGTGTCAGGTTATCAGCGGGGATCGGATGCCCCGACCCGCGTGGCAGCCCACAGCACGGTCACCGAGGCCGCACGTCGGCGCGTCGAGACGTGCGAGCTGCTCGGCGGACAACGGCAGGCGGACGGCATCCATGGCCGACTCCAGCTGGTCGAGCTTGCTCCCGCCCAGCATCGGCCGGACGCCCCGAGCGACGTGCCACGTCAGCACGGTCTGTCCGCGTGTCGAGCCGAGTTCGTTCTGCAAGGCGAACCACCGGCCGAGCAGGCGCTCGCTGTCGTCCGCCTGACCGGTTCCGCTCGCCCATCAGCTGTCGCAGCGCGAACTCGAGGCACTGCAGGCGCAGCAGGCGAAGCTCGACGACAAGCTCACCTGGTACCGCGGCCAGCTCGCAGCGCGTCAGGCCGCGGCTATCTCGTCGTAGAGCCCGATGATGTTGCCCTCGGAGTCCTTGACATACACATAGCGGGCGGTCTCCCCCATGGGCTCGATCGCCCCGACCTGCTCGCCTCCGTTGGCGAGCGCGACCGCGAGGGTGTCCTCGATTCTGTCGACCGTGAACACGACCGTCGGATGCGGAGTCGCACCACGCAGGTGCAGGTCTCCGTTGACGCCTTCGCTCTCGGGCTGGCGCAGGATGCCCATCTCATCTCCCCACGGCTCGTACTGGTAACCCAGCACCTCGGTATAGAACGCCTGGGCGCGGGTGATGTCGTCCACCGGGATCTCGAAGTGCTCCATCTTTGCCATGTGACTACGTTTCCACGTCGTCCGGACATCCGTAAGAGTCTGCTCAGCGTGAGCCTCTCACTTTAATTTTGATGAGTTTAGCCGTAAAGCTTATACATCTGAAGCATGATGGCTAAACTAGCCGAGATTAAGCCGAGGAGTTGGAGTTCGCATGTTCGTCATCACCGCCGACCAGCGAGGCAGCCGCACGAGTGAAGACCTGATTCCCGAAGCGCTCAACGCCGTCGCCGCCCTGGCCGCCGAGGGTCTCGTGCTCGCGCCCGAACGAACCGCCGGCGACGAACTGCAGATCGCCGTCCGCGACGCTCGCGCTGCGCTGCGCATCATCCTGCATCTCACTCGGATGCAGACCTGGAGCGTCGGCGTCGGCGTCGGGCCCGTCGAGCATCCCCTCCCCACCCAGGTGCGCGCCGCACGGGGCTCCGCCTTCGTGCACGCACGCGATGCCGTGGACCGCGCGAAGCGAACGCCCACGCGGATCGCGCTGTCGGGCGGAAGCGACAGTAGCGACGGACCGGATGCCGAGGCTTTCGTCCGCCTGCTGATCGAGCTCCGTGACCGCCGGACCCCGGAAGGCTGGGAGGTGCACGACCTGCTCGCCCAGGGGCGGAACCAGCGCGAAGCGGCGGCTCAGCTCGCGATCACCGAGGGAGCGGTGAGCCTGCGCGCGCGCAACGCCGGCCTGCGAGCCGAGGAAGGCGCCGTTCCCGCCCTCGAGCGGCTGCTCGCACGGCTGGACGCCGGACCTCACCCCAGCGCCTGACGGACCAGCGCCTGATGCCACCCTCAGGTCCGAGGGACACCGCGACGTCCACGGTCGGGGCGCATTGCGCACGACGAGGTCCTGCGACGCGTCACCCCGCAGCGCGTCGGACGCGCGTGCCAGACTGATCGGCATGGCCGACCTCCCTGCGCTCCTGCCCCTCGCACTGTCGGTCCTCCTGCTGGTCGCGCTGAGCACGGCGCTCGTCATCACGGTGGTGAGCACGCGCCGGTCCTCATCCGTCCTGCTGGTCATCGCCGCGATCCTCGTGGTGCTGAGCCTGCTCGTCGTCGTCGTCATCCCGGCAAACGTGCCCCTCCTGGTCGGTCTTCCTCTCGCGCTCCTGGGCACCGCCCTGGCGGTCTTCGGCGGCAGCCCGCTGACACGACGTGTGCTGGAAGCGGCCACCCACGGCCGCGTCCCGGAGGGCGACAACGGCGGCATCCTCCTGCGGCCCGCGACGCCTCCAGGGATGCGCGCCGAGGACACCCCCGTTCGTGAGGTGCTGCGCGGCGGCACCACGATCGGCTACCTCGAACGGCTCGGCGTCGCTGTCGCCATCGTCGCCGGATTTCCCGAGGCGATCGCCGTCGTCGTCGCCGTCAAGGGCATCGGACGCTTTTCGGAGCTTGCCGCGGCAGAGGCCCGTGAGAGGTTCATCATCGGCACGCTGGCCAGCCTGCTGTGGGCCTGCGTGGTGGGCGCCCTCGTCCGCGTCGCGATCTGGTGAGCCCCGCGCGGGTGCGAAGACCAGCTCGGAAGGACTACAGGCCCAACGCGTGCGCGGCCTGCTGAGCCCGTGCGACGAGCTCCGCCCGCTGTTCGGCGACGCGGATCGGCGCGGTTCCGCCGGCGCCGAGACGGCTGGCCACGGACCCCTCGACCGTCAGCACGTCCCGCACCGCAGGGGTCAGCGCGGGTGAGATCTCAGCGAACTGCTCGTCCGTGACCTCGTGCAGCTCGATGCCATGCTGCTCGCACACCTGCACCAGGTGGCCGGAGACCTCATGAGCGTCGCGGAACGGCAGCCCCCTCTTGACCAGCCACTCGGCGACGTCGGTTGCGAGTGAGAACCCCTGCGGCGCGAGCTCCGCCATCCGGTCGGTGTGGAACGTCATCGTCGCCACCATGCCGGCGAAGGCCGGGAGCACCGTCTCGAGCGTGCGCACCGAGTCGAACACGGGCTCCTTGTCTTCCTGCAGGTCGCGGTTGTAGGCGAGCGGAAGCGCCTTGAGCGTCGCGAGCAGCCCGGCCAGATTGCCGATGAGGCGGCCGGCCTTGCCACGCGCGAGCTCGGCGATGTCGGGATTCTTCTTCTGCGGCATGATGCTCGAGCCTGTCGAATACCCGTCGTCGAGTGTCACGAAACCGAACTCACGGGTGTTCCAGAGGATGATCTCCTCGGCCAGTCGCGAGACGTCGACGCCGATCATCGCCGCGATGAAGGCGAACTCGGCGACCACGTCGCGCGACGCCGTGCCGTCGATGGAGTTCTCGGCGGGGCGGTCGAGGCCGAGCTCGCGCGCCACCAGCTGCGGATCGAGACCGAGCGTCGAGCCGGCGAGGGCGCCGCCGCCGTACGGCGACACCGCGGCGCGCGCCGACCAGTCCCGCAGGCGCTCGAGGTCGCGCACGAGGGGCCACGCGTGAGCCTGCAGATGGTGGGCGAGCAGCACCGGCTGCGCATGCTGGAGGTGCGTGCGGCCGGGCATCACCGCAGCGGCATTCGTCTCGGCCTGTGCCACGAGGGCGTCGACGAGGCGGAGGATCTCGCGGGCGATCGTGCGCGAGTGATCGAGGAGATACATGCGGACCAGGGTCGCGATCTGGTCGTTCCGGCTGCGGCCCGCCCGGAGCTTGCCGCCGAGCTCCGCCCCCACGACGCGAATGAGGCCCTGCTCGAGCGCGCCGTGCACGTCCTCGTCCGAGTCGACCGGACGCAGCGTGCCGTCGGAGATGCCGCGGGCCAGGACGTCGAGGCCGTCGTGCATGGCCTGCTCCTCGTCGACAGTGAGATAGCCGGCTGCGGCGAGCGCCTTCGCGTGGGCATGCGAGCCGGCGATGTCGTAGAGGGCGAGCTCCCAGTCGAAGTGCGTGGACCTGCTCAGCTCCACCAGTTCCGGCGACGGTCCCGTCGCAAAACGGGCGCCCCAGAGCGCACCCTCGTTGGTTCCGTCGCCCTTGGTGTCGCTCACCGGACCAGCCTACCGAGGCACGCCGTGCGGATCCGGCCGTGAGTCGTCTTCCGCCGCCGCTCGGGCGACGAGCAGTGAGCTCTGACCGACGAACCACTCCAGCGGTCCACGGCCGACGAGCAGCGCCCACATCGTGCATACCCCCACGGTCGTCAGGGTCAGCGGCCAGAAGGGTTCGAGATCGCGGAACCCGGCGAGGTCGCCGATCTCGCCCAGAGCGGCTGCGGCGACCACGGCCCACACCAGCAGCTGGCCCACGTAGGCGGTCAGCGGCATGGCACCGACCGCTCGGAAGGGCAACGCGATCCACACCAGGACGGTCCGGCACATCAGCAGGCAGGCGGCGATCACCGCGAGGGCGAATCCGCCGGAGCCCACGACTTCGGGCAGTCCCGTGGAGTGCGCCTCGGCGGTCCACAGCTCTCCGGCGAACGAGGCGGGCGCGTCGAACGAGGCAGGCGCGCCATCCCTGATCGCCGCGGCGATCCCATATCCGGCCACGGCGAGTGCGGCGCCGGCCGCCAGCATCCAGAGCTGCACGCCCAGGCGCCGGATGCCGGCTCGCGCGACGCCCATCCCCGCGAGCAGGAAGACGACCCATGTCGTGAACGGGTAGTGCCAGCCGATGGCGAGCGACAGTGCGTTCCCCTCCATGGTGCGCCACAGGGCCAGATCATCCAGCACCACCTGAAGCACCGGCATCACCATCGCGAGCGCACCGGCGGCGAGCAGCAGAGCCCGGGAGCTCAGTCCGAGGAGCGGAACGGCGATCAGGAACAGCAGCGCATAGGCCGGCAGGATGACGTACACCGGAACCCCCGTGAGGATCAGCAGCACCCCTATCGCCCACAGCAGGACCGCCCGCGTCAGCAGCCGGAGTCGGGAAGCGCGCAGCTCGATGCCGCGAGGCGGAGTGCGTCCTCCGCTCGCGAGTCCGATGGAGACCCCCGCGAGCGTCGCGAACAGGATCGACGAACGACCCTCGACGACGGCGACCCAGGTGGCGGCATCCTCCCAGCGGAGCGGCTCGTCGATCCACAGGAGGTGCGCGGCGAACATCCCCAGCACGGCGAGGCCGCGCGCCAGGTCCACCCCGGCGATGCGCTGCGGCCCGTTGAGTCGCGCCCACCGGTCCGCGAGCCACCCGGGGCGAGGGGTCAGTCCTGACGCAGCAGCCACACCAGCAGCGCCTTCTGGGCGTGGAGGCGGTTCTCGGCCTCGTCCCAGACGACGCTCTGCGGACCGTCGATCACGCCGGCATCGACCTCGTAGCCGCGGTCGGCCGGCAGGCAGTGGATGAAGATCGCCTCGTCCTGCGCCAGCGCCATCAGGTCGTGGGTGACCTTGTAGGCTCCGAGGTCCCGCAGACGCGCGAGCTTCTCCTCCTCCTTGCCCATCGACACCCAGGTGTCGGTGACCACGACATCGGCACCGGCCGCCGCCTCGTTCGGGTCGGTGTACAGGGTGACCGAGCCACCGGTCTCAGCGCCGCGACGGTCGGCATCGGCGATCACGTCGTCGCGCGGCGCGTAGGCCTCCGGCGACGCGACCCGCACGTGCATCCCGGCCGTCACGCCGGCGAGGATGTACGAGTGGGCCATGTTCGACATGCCGTCGCCGAAGAACGCGAGGGTGAGGCCCTTCAGATCGCCCTTGTGCTCCTTGATGGTGAGCAGGTCCGCCAGCAGCTGGCACGGGTGGAAGTCATCGCTGAGCGCGTTGATCACCGGGACCCGCGTTCCCTGGGCCATCTCCTCCAGCCCGGCCTGTGCGTAGGTGCGCCACACGATGGCGGCGACCTGGCGCTCCAGCACCCGGGCGGTGTCGGCGGGTGTCTCCTTGCCGCCGAGCTGGCTGTTCGCCGTCGAGATGATCAGCGGCGAGCCGCCCAGGTCGGCGATCCCGACGGCGAACGACACGCGCGTGCGAGTGGAGGACTTGTCGAAGATGACCGCGACCGTCTGCGGACCCTCGAGCGCCTTGAGCTTCCAGCGGTCCTTCTTCAGAGCCATGGCGAGATCGAGGATCTCGTCCTGCTCGGACTGGGTCAGGTCGTCGTCGCGGAGCAGGTGGCGGGTCATGCGTGGACCTCCGTCGGGGTGTCGAGCAGCAGGGCGTCCTGGACCGTGCTCAGCGCGTGCGCGAACAGCGAGACGAACTCGTCGATCTCGACGTCGCCGAGGGTGAGGGCGGGGACGAGCCGGATGGTCTCGTCGTTGGGGGCGTTGATGATCAGGCCGTGCTCCTGCGCGGCCGCCACGACGGCCTTGGCGACCGGATGGGTCAGCCCGACGCCGAGCAGCAGGCCGCGTCCGCGCACCTCGCCGACGAGCGCCGAACCCAGGCCCAGGATCGCCGCACGCAGCTGCGCTGCCGCGCTCCGCGGCGTTGTCGACCAGCCCCGCACGCTCGATCTCGCCGAGCACTGCACCCGCGACCGCCGTGCCCAGGGCGTTGCCGCCGAACGTCGAACCATGCGTGCCGGGGTAGAACAGCTCGCTCGCTGCTCCGAACGTGATCAGGGCCCCGATCGGGAAGCCGCCGCCGATGCCCTTGGCCACCGTGATGGCGTCCGGCGTGATCCCCGCGTGCTGGAACGCGAACCACTGCCCGGTGCGCCCGGCGCCCGTCTGGATCTCGTCCACGATCAAGAGAGCGCCGTGGCGCTGCGTGATCTCGCGCGCCGCCGCCAGGAAGCCGGCCGGCAGGTCGATGACCCCGGCCTCGCCCTTCACCGGCTCCACGAACAGCGCCGCGACGCGATCGTCGATCGCGGCTTCCAGCGCCTCGACGGTGGAGTCGATGAACTCGACGCCCGGCGTCATCGGCAGGAACGGCTCCTGCATCCAGGGCTTGCCCGTGAGCGCGAGCGTGCCCATGGTGCGGCCGTGGAAGGCGTCCTTGAGGGCGAGGATGCGCGGCCGGTCCGCGCCGCCGTGCAGACGCGCAAGCTTGAACGCGGCTTCATTCGCCTCGGCACCGGAGTTGCCGAAGTACACCCGGCCATTCTCTCCCGTACCCGCGAGGCGCTTCAGACGCGCGGCGAGTTCGAGCTGGGGCGGCGTCGCGAAGTAGTTCGACACGTGCGCGAGCGTCGCGGCCTGCTTCGCGATCGCCTCGACGAAGACCGGGTGCGCGTGCCCGAGCGAGTCCACGGCGATTCCCGCGAGGAAGTCGAGGTAGCGCTTGCCGTCGGCATCCCACAGGTACGAGCCCTCGCCGCGGACGAACATCGCCATCCGCTCGCCGAAGCTGCGGACCAGGTCGCGCCCCGCGTCATCCTGCCACGCCATCACAGCACCACCTCTGTTCCGATTCCCTTGCTGGTGAAGATCTCCACGAGCACCGAATGCGGCACCCGCCCGTCGATGATCGCGGCCGTCGGCACGCCGCCCTCGACGGCTTCCAGGCAGGCCTGCATCTTGGGGATCATGCCCGATTCGAGCGTCGGCAGCATCGCCGTGAGCTCGGTCGACGTCAGGTGCGACACCAGCGAGTCGCGGTTCGGCCAGTCGGCGTAGAGTCCGGCCACGTCGGTGAGGACGACCAGCTTCGCGGCTCCGAGGGCGACGGCCAGAGCGGATGCCGCGGCATCCGCATTCACGTTGAGCGAGTGTCCCGGGTGGTCGAGGTCCGGCGCGATGCTGGAGACCACGGGAATGCGGCCCGCGGCGAGCTGATCGAGCACGGGCTGCGGATCTACCTGGACGACATCGCCGACCCGGCCGAGGTCGTGCTCGACGCCCTCGATGACGACGCCCCGGCGACGCCCGCCGAAGAGCCCGGCGTCTTCGCCGCTGAGACCTGCCGCGTGCGGGCCGTGCGCGTTGATCTTGGCGACGAGCTGCGGATTGATCTGCCCGGTGAGCACCATCCGAACGACCGAGATCGCCTCGGTCGAGGTGACGCGGTAGCCGCCCTTGAACTCGCTGGGGATCGCGAGGCGGTCCAGCATCGACGAGATCTGCGGGCCACCGCCGTGCACGACGACCGGCTTGACACCGACGTAGCGCAGGTAGGCGATGTCGGCGGCGAAGGCATCCTGAAGCTCCTCCGACACCATGGCGTTGCCGCCGTACTTGATCACGACGATCTGATCGCTGAACTGTCGCAGCCACGGCAGCGACTCGATCAGGGTGGCGGCCTTGACACTGGCCTCGGCGGGATCGGTGTCCTGGATCTCGGTCATGAGGAATACGCGCTGTTCTCGTGGACGTAGTCGTGCGTGAGGTCGTTGGTGAGGATCGTCGCGGTCGCGTCGCCGACCTTGAGGTCGATGACGAGATCGGTCGCCCGCGGAGTGAGGTCGACGTCTTCGCGCGGAGCGTCGGGCCCACCCGCCGTGCAGACGCGCACGCCGTTCATCCAGACGTCCACGTCGTACGGGTCGAAGGCGGCCTCTGTCGTGCCGATCGCGGCGAGCACGCGTCCCCAGTTGGGGTCGTTGCCGAAGATCGCGGCCTTGAAGAGGTTGTTGCGGGCCACCGAGCGGCCCACTTCGACCGCGTCGGACTCGGATGCCGCGTTCCGCACCTCGATCGTGATGTCGTGGCTCGCACCTTCGGCGTCGCCCTGCAGCTGCTTCGCGAGGTCCTGGCTCACCTCGGCGAGCGCCGCGGCGAACACGTCGACGTCGGGCGCGATGCCCGACGCGCCGCTCACCATGAGCGTGACTTGGTCGTTGGTCGACATGCAGCCGTCCGAGTCGAGCCGGTCGAAGGTGCGGCCGGTCGCGCTCCGCAGCGCCGCGTCGGCCTGAGCGGCGTCGAGCACGGCGTCGGTCGTGATGACCACGAGCATCGTCGCGAGGCCGGGTGCCAGCATCCCGGCTCCCTTCGCCATGCCGCCGATGGACCAGCCGTCGCGCGAGACGACGGCCGTCTTGGGTCGCGAGTCGGTGGTCATGATGGCGAGGGATGCCGCCTCGCCGCCGTCCGCGGAGAGCTCTGCGATGCCCTGCTCGGTGCCGGCGAGCACTTTGGCGCGGAAAGCCTCGTCGCCCGTTCCGATGAGGCCCGTCGAGCAGACCAGCACGTCGCCGGCGCTCACGCCGAGCAGTTCGGCGGCCTTCTCTGCTGTCTGGTGCGTGGTCTGGAACCCGAACGCGCCGGTGAAGCAGTTGGCGCCGCCGGAGTTCAGCACGATCGCCTCGACGACCCCGTCGGCGATCGCCTGCTGCGACCAGATGATCGGATTGGCCTTGGCCCGGTTGGAGGTGAACACCGCCGCGCCGACCTTGAGCGGCCCTCGATTGACGACGAGGGCGACATCGGGCTTGCCGGTCGACTTCAGTCCGGCCGCGACACCGGCCGCCTCGAACCCCTGTGCTGCGGTGACGCTCACGGTGCTACCCCGTTGATGCTCAGCGCGGTGCCCTCGGGAAGGCCCAGCGCGATGTTCATGGACTGCACGGCGGCTCCGGCCGTGCCCTTGACCAGGTTGTCGACCGCGGTCACGACGACGACGCGGCCCGCTGCGCGATCGATCGCGAGACCCATCAGTGCCGTGTTCGCGCCGACGACGTCGGCAGTGCGCGGGAACTCCCCCGCCGGCAGCAGATGCACGAACGTCTCGTCGCCGTACGCTGCCTCCCAGGCAGCGCGGATCTCGGCATCCGTCGCACCGTTCGCGATCGGCGCCGTGGAGGTCGCGAGGATGCCGCGCGCCATGGGGACCAGGACCGGGGTGAAGGAGATCCGGATGTCGCCTGTCGCGCCCGCGGCGGCGAGAGCCTGGCGGATCTCAGGGATGTGCCGGTGCGACCCGCCCACTGCGTACGGGTTGGCGGAGCCCAGGATCTCGCTGGCCAGCAGGTTCGACTTGAGCGCCTTGCCGGCGCCCGACGGTCCGACGGCGAGCACCGTGACGATGTCGCTCGGATCGATGACCCCGGCCGCGACGCCGGGCGCGAGGCTCAGGCTGACGGTCGACGCGTTGCATCCGGGGGCGGCGATGCGCGATGCCCCTGCCAGCCGGTCGCGCTGCTTCGCCCCGCCGACGGGAAGCTCGGGGACCCCGTATGCCCATGTGTCGTGGAAGGCGCCGCCGTAGAAGCTGTCCCAGTCCGCGACGGATTCCAGCCGGTGGTCGGCACCCGCGTCGATCACGAGGGGCGTGTCGCCGAGGGCGTCGGTGTACTGACCGGACTGGCCGTGGGGCAGCGCGAGGAAGACGACGTCGTGGCCTGCCAGCACCTCCGGTGTCGTCGCGGAGAGCGTGAGGTGCGCGAGCGAGCGCAGATGCGGCTGGTGCTGGATGAGCGGCTGTCCCGCGTTCGAATGCGCGGTGACGGTGCGGATCTCGACGTCGGGATGCGCGGCGAGGATCCGCAGGATCTCGCCGCCCGCATAGCCGGATGCGCCGGATACGGCGACCGAATATGTCATGGATTCCACCTTAGAGTCTGGGAGCAGGGGCCTGAGACGGCGACGCCTGCCGGGTCCATGACAGGACCGCGTTCAGGGCCGCCTAGAGTCGGCGGTCGCCCAGACGGCGTCGGCGCACGGGAGCGACGCTCGGAGCGAGCGTCGAGAGTCCCTGGGCGGCCGAAGGCATGGGGCGACGATAGCGGCCGGGTCGCGGCATACGCAAATCGGGGTCGTCACCTCGCCGATGCTCGCAACAACTCCTCAAATCTCGCGGTCTACGACTGCCGAGCCCTGCTCATCGGCGGTAATCCGCCGTTCTTGAGGAGTTCGTGCGCCGAGATGTCAGCCGCCGAGCTCGGCGAGCAGTGCGAGCTCCTCGGCTCGGGTCAGTCCCGCCCGCCGTTCCCGGTCGAGGCCGCGCTCGCGCTCGTCGTCGAGGGTTCGCTGGAGGGTCTCACGAAGCGGCCGCCGTCGCCCGCCGAGCAGCCGGTAGGCGGAGTTCGAGCGCGTCCAGAAGCCGGGCATGTCCCGGGGAAGCCACAGCGGCAGCGAGCGCGGACCCGCCCAGTGTGCGACGTCCCGGGCATCGAGCCAATCGTCGGCAGCGGCGATCGACCCGCCCGTGTGCCCGGCGACCTCGCGAGCCTGAGCGAGCAGCCGGTCCAACGGCACGGTGTCCCCCACGGCATTGGCGACGCCGGTCCATCGCGCGCCTCCGACAGCCTGCACGAACTGGGCGAGGTCGTCCACGTCGATGACCTGGGCGCCCCGGTCGACCGGATCGGGGGTCAGCACGTCCTCTGCCCCGGCGAGCGCGAACCGCCCCACCCAGTACCCGAACCTGTCGGTGGGGTCGCCGGGACCGACGATGAGGCCCGGTCGCACCACGGCGGCACGGAATCCCACCGAAGAGCGGACGGATGCCTCGGCCCTTGCCTTCGCCCGTCCGTAGTCCTCGTCCTCGTCGGGCCCGGCCGGCGGGAGCAGCCCAGCCGACTCGTCGGCGCCCGGCGTGTCGTTCGCGGCGTAGACCGAGATCGTCGAGATGTAGGTCCAGTGCTTCGCGTCGTCCCCCAGCACATCCAGGGCGGCGGCGACATGCACGGGATTCGACGAGATGTCGACGACCTCGTCCCACTCGCGATCGGCAACGGCGTCGTACGCGCCGGCGTGGTCTCGGTCGCCCTCGATCAGCGTCGTGCCATGGGGGGCGGGGCGTCCGCCTCTGGCAAGGCAGGTGACGGATGCCCCGGCATCCGCCCACTTCTCCGCGATGCGCGCGCTCAGCCAGCCCGTTCCGCCCAGCACCAGTACGTCGGTCATCGCTCCACCCAATCAGACGAACCGCGCTGTCGTCAGCCCGTTCCGCCCTCGGCAGGGCATCCTGAGGAGGGCGTCGGTGGCGCCTGCGAGGATGGCGGAGTGCTGACCACCGTCGCCGTCTCCGGCTACCGTTCACTTCGCGACGTCGTGTTGCCCTTGAGCGCGCTGACGGTGATCACGGGGCCGAACGGATCGGGCAAGTCCAACCTGTACCGCGCCCTGCGCCTGCTGTCGGCGGGCGCGACCGGATCCCTCGTCGCCGCCGTCGCGCGGGAGGGCGGGCTGCCGTCCCTCCTGTGGGCGGGGCCGGAGCACGGGGGCATCCAGGGAACGGTGCGCAGAGGTCCGATCGCAGTGCTGCTCGGCTTCGCCTCCGACGAGCTCGGCTACCTCGTCGATCTCGGCATCCCCCAGGTCGAACAGGGGAACATCTTCGCCCGCGACCCCGAGCTCAAGCGCGAGCAGGTGTTCGCGGGGCCTGTCGCGAAGCCCGCAACGCTGCTGATCGATCGACTGCGGGGCGCCACGCGCGTGCGCGACGGAGGCTGGGTGAGCCTCCGTCAGCAGCTCAACCCGTTCGAGAGCATCGTCACCGACCTCGCGGACGGCGACACCGCCCCCGAGCTCCTGACGCTGCGGCGAATGCTCGGCGGCTGGCGCTTCTACGACCACTTCCGCGTCGACGCCGATGCCCCGGCGCGCCAGCCGCAGGTGGGCACGAGATCGCAGACCCTGACGCACGGCGGCGAGAACCTCGCGGCAGTGTGGGCGACGATTCAGGATGCCGGTCACGGCGCCGCTCTCGGCAGCGCGGTCTCGCGCGCCTTCCCCGGCGCGGAGGTCCGGGTGGAAACCGGCGAGGGGCGGTTCCGCCTGGTGATGGGGCAGCCGGGACTGCTCCGTCCGCTCGAGACCGCCGAGCTCTCCGATGGCACGCTGCGCTACCTCCTGTTGTGCGCGGCGCTGCTCCCGGCGAGACCCGCGCCGCTGATCGTGCTGAACGAGCCGGAGGCGAGCCTTCACCCCGACCTGCTCGAGCCTCTCGCCGAGCTCGTGGCAGAGGCATCCACCCGCTCCCAGGTCGTCGTCGTCACCCACGCGGAGCGCATGTCGCGAGCGCTGGAGCGCGAGGGTGCGCTCGTCCATCGGCTCGAGCCCGGAGTAGACGGCACGACCATCGCCGGGCAGGGCATGCTCGACCGGCCCGCGTGGAACTGGGGCAGTCGCTGAACGGCGTACAGAACACGTTCGTGATGCCGAGCGCGGCCAGTCCACGCGGTCGTCGCGTGCGATGGTCGTTCGCGGCTGGCCCTGGGTCCTGACGCCGTACCCGGAGGCATGATCGATCCGCGCTCAATGCGGGGTGGGATCATTCCCGCAAAAAGGCCCCGAATCGCTCTGCGGCGGCAGCGACCCCGGCGAGCTTCGCCTCGGTCGCCTCGGCCGCCGTCAGCGTGCGGTCCGCCGCCCGGAAGCGCAGCGCGAACGTCAGGCTCTTCTCCCCCTCGGCGACACCCTGACCGCGGTAGTCGTCGACCAGGCGCAGGGACTCGAGCAGTTCGCCCGCCCCGCTGCGCAGCGCCGCGCCGACCTCGGCGGCCGGCACCTCCGCCGGGACGACGAGGGAGACGTCCTGCGTAGCGGCCGGGAATCCCGACAGCGATGCGGCGACGACCTTCTCGCCGGCCAGCGACAGGACGAGATCGAGGTCCAGTTCGGCGACGATCACGCGACCGGGCAGATCGGATGCCTCGGCCAGCGCGGGCAGCAACTCCCCGACGTAACCGACCTCTGCCTCACCGACCGTCAGCACACCGGTGCGTCCCGGGTGCAGCGCGGCGCGCTGGCCCTGGGCCACGTCGATCGTGACCCCGGCAGCCGCCGCGATGGTCCGCACCGCGTCGAGGGCGTCCGACAGGTCGGCGGCGACGGGTGCCGCTCCGGGCTGCTTGGGAACGAGGTTCCCCGCGAGCAGCACCGCGACGAACCGCATCTGCGGCGGGATGGACGCATCCAGCTCAGCCAGGGTCGCGGCATCCGGACGGACCGCCAGCGGAGGCACGTGCGAGGTGCCGTACCGCACGCCGGGCTCGGGCAGGAAGACGACCCCGGTCTCGAACAGCGAGAGGTCGGTGAGCCCGCGGGAGACGTTGCGGTGCGCGACCTGGAGGAGTCCGGGCACCAGCGAGCGCCGCAGGAACGGCGCCTGACCGTCGAGCGGGTTGGCGAGCTTGACGCTCGGCAGCTTCTCGCCCGAAACGGAGCCGTGGGTGTCGTTGAGTTCCTCGGTCGTGAAGCCGAAGGACGGCGTCTCGACGAACCCGGCAGCGGCCAGCGCATTGGCGACGCGGCGCCTGCCCTGCTGTGCGGCGGTCAGGCCCCGACCCGACGGCGGAGTCGGCAGCACCGACGGGATGCGGTCGTACCCCTCGATGCGGGCGACCTCTTCGGCGAGCGTCCACTTGTCGGTGAGGTCCGGGCGCCACGACGGCGGGATGACGTGCCAGCCGGCGGCGTCGTCCTCTGCCTCGACGACCTCGCAGCCGATCAGCCGCAGGGCGCCCTCGACCTGCTCGGGCGTGTAGTCCACGCCGATGAGGTGCTGCACGAACAGGGGCGGCAGCTCGATGCCCGCGACGAACACCTCGGCGAAGAGCGCACCGCCGAACTCGTCGTCGCTGGTGCCGCCGGCGTACTCGACCATGAGGTCGGCGACGCGGCGAGCCGCGGCGAACGGCACGAGGGGATCGACGCCGCGCTCGAAGCGACGCGACGCCTCGCTGGGAAGCTTGTGGCGACGCGCGGTGCGCGCGATCGACACGGTGTCGAAGGTGGCGGCCTCGATGAGCACGTTGCGTGTCGTGCCGCTCATCTCGGTCGTCCCGCCGCCCATGACCCCCGCGAGACCGATCGGTCCGGACTCGTCGGTGATCAGGAGGTCCTCGGTATCGAGCGTGCGGACCTTGCCGTCGAGCGTCTCGAGCGTCTCTCCCGGCGTCGCGCGGCGGACCGTGATCCCGCCCTGCAGCTTGTCGAGGTCGTAGCCGTGGATGGGCTGGCCGAGCTCGATCATCACGTAGTTGGTGATGTCGATCAGGATGCCGAGCGAGCGGATGCCGGCGAGCGTCAGCCGCGCCACCATCCAGGCCGGGGTGGGCTTGGTCGGGTCGACGTCGCGCACCACGCGCGCGACGAACTCGGTCGCGCCGGCGCGCCCGCGGATCGGGGATCGGTCGTCGACGGCGACCGGGAAGCCGGAGCCCGGCGCGACCTCGTCCCACTCGCGGGCAGCGGGATCGCGGAACGCCGCGCCCGTGGCGTGGGAGTACTCGCGCGCCACGCCGCGGATCGAGAGCGCGTATCCGCGGTCGGGGGTCACGTTGATGTCGACGGCGACGTCGTCGAGCCCCAGCAGCGCGATGGCGTCGGTGCCGACGGGAGCGTCGATGCCGAGCTCGACCAGCCGAAGGATGCCGTCGTGCTCGTCGCCCAGGCCGAGCTCCTTGGCGGAGGCGATCATGCCGTCGGAGACGTGGCCATAGGTCTTGCGGGCGGCGATCGGGAACGGCCCGGGCAGCACGGCGCCGGGCAGGGTCACCGCGACCTTGTCGCCGGGGAAGAAGTTGTGTGCGCCGCAGACGATGCCGTGAACGGCATCGCCGCCGTCGGCGGCAGTCTCCCCGTCGGGAGCGACGCGCACCTGGCACCAGCGGATCGTCTTGCCGTTGGACTGCGGCTCCTCGACGAACTCGAGCACCTCGCCGACGACGATCGGACCCTGCAGCTCGAAGCGGTGCACGTCCTCTTCTTCGAACCCGACGCGCACCAGCGCCTCGAGGACGTCCTCGGGCGCGGCATCCGGCGCGACATCGACGTACTCACGCAACCACGAAAGCGGGACGCGCATCAGACCACCATTCCGAACTGCTCGCTGAAGCGGATGTCGCCCTCGGCCATATCGCGCATGTCCTGCACGTCGCTGCGGAACATGAGCGTCCGCTCGATGCCCATGCCGAAGGCGAAGCCCGAGTACTCCTCGGGGTCGATCCCCGCCGCACGCAGCACGTTGGGGTTGATCATTCCGCAGCCGCCCCACTCGATCCAGCGCGCACCGCCCTTGAAGGTCGGGTGCCACAGGTCGAGTTCGGCCGACGGCTCGGTGAAGGGGAAGTAGTTGGCCCGGAACCGCGTCTTCGCCTCAGCCCCGAAGAGGACCTTCGCGGCGTGGTCGAGGGTGCCCTTGAGGTGTGCCATCGTGATCCCCTTGTCGATGACGAGTCCCTCGAACTGGGTGAACACCGGCAGATGCGTGGCATCGAACTCATCGGTGCGATACACGCGGCCCGGGCACAGCACGTAGATCGGCAGATCCCGCTCGAGCATCGAGCGCACCTGCACGGGGCTCGTGTGCGTGCGCATCACGAGGTGACGGTCCACCGGATCCACGAAGAACGTGTCCTGCATCTGGCGCGCGGGGTGGTCGACGTCGAAGTTGAGGGCGTCGAAGTTGTACCACTCGTGCTCGAGTTCGGGGCCTTCGGCGATCTCCCACCCCATGCCGACGAAGATGTCGGCGATCTGCTCCTGCAAGAGCGAGATCGGATGCCGTGCACCCACCCGGGCGCGCTGCGCCAGCGCGGTGATGTCGATGCGCTCGGCCTCGAGGCGGGCCGTCGGTCTCGGCCTCGGCCAGTTCGCTCTCGCGCGCGGCGAAGGCCTGGTTCACGCGACCGCGCGCCTGGCCGACGAGCTTGCCGAACTCGGCCTTGCGCTCGGGCGCGACATCACGCAGGCGCGCGTTCAGCTGCGCGAGCGGCGAGGCCTCGGCGGCATGTGCGGAACGGGCGGCTTTCAGGCCGGCGGTGTCGCCGGCCGCGGCCACGGCGTCGAGCGCGGCCTGGACCGCGGCTTCCACCGCCTCGGGCGTGATCTCGTGAGCTTCAGACACGAGAACCGAGTCTACCGAGAGCGGATGCCCCGCCCCGCCGCGTCAGTTGACTACGAGGCCGCTCCCACCTTGGTCGACTTTGCGGCTCCCCGCTGCGTCACGATGAGCTCGGTGTCCGTGATCTCCTGGGTCGGCTGCTCTGCCTGCGCGATCCGCACTCCGGCCGAAGATCGGTGCAGCCGCTTGTCGAGCGGCGTTGGCGACGAACGACAGGATGAGGCGACGGTCCGATGTAGATCGCGCCGACGATCATCGTCGCCGGGATGATGGGCGAACCGAGCTCCGACTGCGAGCCGATGAAGCGCGCGCAGAACAGCAGCTCGGGGTAGCTGATGATGAAGCCGAGCGAGGTGTCCTTCAGCGTCACGACCAGCTGGGCGATGATGATCGGCATCATCGCGCGGATCGCCTGCGGCAACTCCACCAGCTCTTGACGCCGGACTTGCGGAGGCCGATCGCGTCAGCGCCGCCTCCGCTGCCCGCGCGGAAGTGCTCCACGCCCGCGCGGATCACCTCGGCGAGCACCGAACCGTTGTAGGCGATGAGTGCGATCACCACGGCCCAGAATGGCGGCATCCGAACGCCGATGACAGGGAGCCCGTAGTACAGCAGGAACATGAAGAGCGAGGACGGGCACCGCGGAGGAACTCCAGCAGCCAGGCGCCCACGGGCACGCGGATCCATGGATGGTCCGACTCCGGCGCGAGAAGCGTGAAGCCGAGGATGAGCGCGCCGACCGCTGCGACGGCGCAGCCGCGGCGAGCGTGCGCAACGTCGCGAGCCCGATCTGAACCCACACGTTCGAGTAGGTGAAGGCTTCCACCGGTCCGTCGAACATACCGGCGGAGGAACTCGCCGGTGACGAGGAGCCGCCAGAGGGATGAACCCCAGGATCGCGGCGACGATCGAGAACCGTGACGACGATCGAGGCGATGCGGAGACGGACGTCGCGCCGGGGGCCTGGGACGTCGAACAGGACAGGAAGCCTCATCGTGCGACCCTCCACTTGCTTCTCGAGCGCTCGCTGCGCCCAGGCCCGAGCGGGATGGTGCGACGAGGAGAGCTGACCCAGATGATGACGAGGATCGGTTGGCACCATGTTCGTTCAGTTGGCCAGCTTCCGCGTCACTCCGAACAGCTCCAGGACACGAAGCCGCCGGCGACCGACGTGTTCTTCGTGAAGCGCGATGAAGACGTTGATCATCGGCGGGATGGTCATCCGGAACGCCTGCGGCAGACGACCAGGGTCATGACCGCTGCCCGAAGCCGAGACCGATCGCGCGCGCCGCCTCGGCCTGCCCGACGGGAACGCCGTTGATCCCGGAGCGCAGTCGCCTCGGCGACGAACGGCGACGTGTAGTAGGTGAGGGCGATGAACGCCAGAAGGACGAAGCGGCAACGCGGACACCGAGCATCGGCAGTCACGAAGGCGGTGAAGATGAAGACGAGCGTCAGCGGGGTGTTGCGCGCGATCTCGGTCCAGAACGCGGCGAACGTCGCGCAGTGCCGCCGACCGGCGAGATCCGCATGGCCGCGATGAGCGTGCCGAGCACGAGTGCCAGCACGCCCGACACCGCGAGCAGCAGCAGCGTCACCCGGAACCCTTCCAGGAACGTCGGCCACAGCGACGAGGTACTGCTCCAACTCTTCCTCTCTTCATTCCGGGCACTGCCCCGGTCCGGCGATCGCCGGATCCGGGGCAGCACTGCATCAGTAGCGGTCGGGAGCCGGCGGCTCGATGAACGGAAGCACGGTGCCGGCCGTGGAGTTCCAGGCCTCCTCGTAGCGGCCGTCCTCGTACGCCTCTCTCGCAGCACGTCGATTGATCCACATGCGGAACTCGGTGTCATCGAGAGCCACGCCGATGCCGTAGGGCTCCTCGGTGAACGGCTCACCGACGACCTTGAACTCGCCCTCATTCTGGGCGGCGAGGCCGGCGAGGATCACGTTGTCGGTCGAGACTGCGACCACCGACGCCGCTGCGCAGCGGCTCGAGGCAGTTCGAGTAGGTGTCGGTGAGCAGCGGCTCAGCGCCGATCTCGGCCAGCTTGGCGGCGGCGTCGAGCCCGTCACCGAGCAGACCGGCTGACCGACGAGGTCGTCTTCGCTCTCGATGTCGTCGTTGTCGGCGAGCACGAGGATCGACTGGCCGGCCATGTAGTACGGCCCTGCGAAGGAGACCACCTCCTTGCGCGTGTCGTTGATCGTGTAGGTCGCCGACGACGAAGTCGACCTCACCGTTCTCGATGAACGGCTCGCGGTTGGCCGAGACGCGATCCTGCCCAGTCGATGTTGTCTTCGGAGATGCCCAGCTCGGCCGCGATGATCTTGCCGATCTCGACGTCGAAGCCCTCGGGGCACGCCCGATGGCCCCATCGAGGCCGAACAGCGGCTGGTCGAACTTCGTGCCGATGGTGATGGATCCGGCCTCGGAGAGCTCGGCCATCGTGGTCCCGGCCTCGAAGGTGGGAGCGGCCTCGGGGGTGGTGCCACCGTCGCCGGGCGTCTCGCCGCCCGAGGCGCACGCCGACAGTGCCAGCGGCGCCGGCGGCTGCCAGCGCGACCAAGCGGGAGTCGTCGATTCGCTTCATGTCTCGTCCTTTGCTGTGTGCGAGCCGCTCGTGACGGCTCTCCGTGCTTCCCCGCCGCTGAGGGCGCGGGAGTTTCAGTGGTCGAGGATCTTCGAGAGGAAGTCCTTCGCCCGCTCGCTCTGCGGGTTCGTGAAGAACTCCTCCGGGCGTGGCCGTCTTCGACGATCGCGCCGTCCGCCATGAAGAGCACTCGATCGGCGGCCTTGCGCGCGAAGCCCATCTCGTGGGTGACGACGATCATCGTCATGCCGTCGCCGCGCGAGCCCGATCATGACGTCGAGGACCTCGTTGATCATCTCGGGGTCGAGCGCGCTCGTGGGCTCGTCCATGAGGATCAGCTTGGGGTCCATGGCCAGGGACCGCGCGATCGCGACGCGCTGCTGCTGGCCGCCGGACAGCTGGTTCGGGCATCTTCTCGCGCCTGATTGGCCGACACCGACGCGGTCGAGCAGCTGCATCGCCTTGCTCGTCGGCATCCTTCTTCTTCATGCCCGCACCTGGATCGGCCCGAGCGTGACGTTCTCGAGGATCGACTTGTGGGCGAAGAGGTTGAAGGACTGGAACACCATGCCGACATCCGCACGCAGCTGCGCGAGCGCCTTGCCCTCCTCGGGCAGCGGCATGCCGTCGATCGAGATCGTGCCGCGAGTCGATGGTCTCGAGCCGGTTGATCGCGCGGCACAGGGTCGACTTGCCCGATCCCGACGGGCCGATCACGACGACGACCTCGCCGCGGTTGACCACGGTGTTGATGTCCTTGAGGACGTGGAGGTCGCCGTAGTGCTTGTCGACGTGGTCGATCACGACGAGCGGCTCGCCGCGTCGGACCGAGATGTTCGAGGTCCGAGGCGCCGGCGCCGGGGCTTCGATGTCGCCATAGCGCTCACCCTAGGACCGCGGCGCGACCGCTCCGCACACGTTTGACGCCGCACCTTTACCGTGTTGTAACAGCCGGGAACGCGCCGAGATCAGCTCGCGGCGCGCTGCGCGAAGGCCGTCTCGTACAGGCAGACGCTTGCGGCGGTGGCGAGGTTGAGCGACTCGGCGGCGCCGTAGATCGGCAGCCGCAGCGACAGGTCGGCCAGCGCGAGGGCGTCCTCGTCGAGTCCTCGAGCCTCGTTCCCGAACAGCCAGGCGGTCGGCTCGGCGAGCACCATCGCGCGAGGCGAGGAAGTCTCCGCCGCCGACATCCGCCGCGATCACCCGGACACCGGCCGTCCGCGCCTTCTCGATCACGCTGGGCAGTTCGACTCCCACGACCACCGGAAGATGGAACAGCGATCCGGTCGTGGCACGCACGACCTTGGGGTTGTATGGGTCGACGGTGCGTCCGGTGAGGACCACGGCGTCCGCGCCCGCGGCATCCGCTGCCCTGATGATCGTGCCGAGGTTGCCGGGATCGCGCACCTCCTCGCAGATCGCGATGAGGCGGGGCGATGCGGCGAAGACGTCCCGCAGCGACGTGGGCGACTGCCGCGCGACGGCGACGATACCCTGCGGCGTCACGGTGTCGGCCATGGCGTCGAGCACGCCCTCGGTCGTGAACAGCACCTCGATGCCGGCCTCGCGCGCGGCGTCGCGGACGTCGGGATGACGCTCCATGGCCGTGGGCGTCGCGAACATCTCGACCAGCGTGTCCGGCCGGTACACCAGCGCCTCGCGCGCGGCCTGCGGACCCTCCAGGAGGAACAGCCCGGTCTCTTGACGGGCGCTGCGCTTGGTCAGCTTCGCGACCGCGCGAACTCGGGGCGAGCGGGGGTTCTCGAGCACAGGCTCAGTCTAGGGTCGGCCGCGCCATCGACACGCGAGGCGGCGGACGCGAAAGGGCGCCCTCCGTGAGGAGGACGCCCTTCGTGAAACCGGATGCCGAGGGTCAGGCGCTCTTGGGAGCGTTGACGTTCTCGGGCAGAGCCTTCTTGGCCGTCTCGACGAGCGAGGCGAACGTGGCGGGCTCGTTCACGGCGAGTTCGGCGAGCATGCGACGGTCGACCTGCACACCGGCCAGGTTCAGGCCCTGGATGAAGCGGTTGTACGTGATGCCGTTCTGGCGGCCCGCAGCGTTGATGCGCTGGATCCACAGACGGCGGAAGTCGCCCTTGCGCTTGCGACGGTCACGGTACGCGTAGACGAGCGAGTGGGTGACCTGCTCCTTCGCCTTGCGGTACAGGCGCGAACGCTGTCCACGGTAACCGGAGGCGCGCTCGAGGATGACGCGACGCTTCTTGTGGGCGTTTACCGCCCGCTTGACTCTAGCCATTTCTTCTTTTTCCTAACGTGCGTCGGTGCTCAGAGACCGAGGAGCTTCTTGGCCTGCTTGGCGTCACCCGGGGCCAGGACCTGCTCCTGGTTGAGGCGACGGGTGCGACGGCTGGACTTGCCCTCGAGGTTGTGGCGCATACCCGCCTGCTGCTTCATCAGCTTTCCGCTACCGGTGAGCTTGAAGCGCTTCTTGGCACCCGAGTGGGTCTTCTGCTTCGGCATCTGTTCTTCCTTCGTTTCACTTCCCGCTCAGGCGGGAGTATCGGGGGTCCTACTCGGCTGTGGCCGACTCGGACTCGGTCTCGGTCTCCGGGGCGCCGGTGCGCGCGGAGCGCGCGGCTTCCTTGTTGGCAGCGCGCTGGGCGTTCTGCTCGGTCTTCACCTCGGACTTGTTCTTGTGGGGAGCCACGACCATCACCATGTTGCGACCGTCGATCGTGGGGTTGGACTCGACGGTGCCGAACTCGGCGACGTCCTCTGCGAACTTGCGCAGCAGACGCACGCCCTGCTCGGGGCGCGACTGCTCGCGGCCGCGGAACAGGATCATGGCCTTGACCTTGTCGCCGGCCTGCAGGAAGCCCTCGGCGCGCTTCAGTTTGGTTATGTAGTCGTGGGCCTCGATCTTCAGACGGAACCGGACCTCTTTGAGGACGGTGTTCGCCTGATTGCGACGCGCTTCCTTGGCCTTCTGCGCAGCCTCGTACTTGAACTTGCCGAAGTCCATGATCTTGACCACGGGGGGCTTCGAGTTCGGGGCCACCTCGACGAGATCGAGGTCGGCCTCTTGTGCCAGGCGCAGCGCCACCTCGATGCGGACGACGCCGACCTGCTCACCCGCGGGTCCGACGAGGCGGACCTCGGGGACGCGGATGCGGTCGTTGGTGCGGGGATCGCTGATGCGGAGCTCCTCTTCGTGCTGGGTGTCGGCCCCGCGACACGGTATGTGTCACGGGCGGAAGAGGAACTCACTCCACCCGCACGACGCTGAGCGCCGGCTTTCTGCACCCGGACCCGCTCGCGAGCGGCTACCCCGGCCGTGGAACGGTCGGGGCGGAGTGCGTGACCCGGTAGCCTGGAACGGCAAGCGCGGGTGGGATGAAATCCTCTTTCGGTCCGGCAGCAGAACGCTCCGGAGCCCGCACAAGTCTAGCAGAGAGAAGCGCGTGACCACGATTCCTGCCTCCGACGACGACCGCCATGCACGCTGGGAGGAGCAGGAGCGCGCCGCCACGGCTGCGACCCGCGACATCGCGGACGTCCCCGCCGTCGAGGTGATCACCACCGCCGCCGTGCACCTCATGAGCGCCGCCGCGGTCAAGGTCGGGTCTCGCGGACGATCCCGGCGACGCAGACCGATCTCGACGAGGCACGCAAGCTCATCAACGCGCTGGCAGGCCTGATCACCGCGGCGCGCCGGAGATCAGCGACATGCACGCACGGTCGCTGCGCGACGGCCTGCGCTCGCTTCAGCTCGCCTTCCGTGAAGGGTCGGTGATCGAGGACCCGATCGGCAAGGGGCCCGGCGAGAAGTGGACCGGCCCGGTCACCTGATCCCCAGCGCGGCCGCGCCGCGGGCCACCGCATCGACGGTGCGCCGCACGTCTTCCGCGTCCGTGCCGTGGTTGCTCACCGCGAAGCGCACGACCGTGCGGCCCTGCCACGTCGAGGACGACGCCCACACCGTGCCCTCGTCCCGCAGCCACTC
This sequence comes from uncultured Actinomycetota bacterium, assembly GCA_963754635.1. GTDB lineage: Bacteria > Actinomycetota > Actinomycetes > Actinomycetales > Microbacteriaceae > Microbacterium. Next base: position 118,986 of record CAVWGM010000005.1, read on the forward strand.
CCCCAGCGCCGCCGTGTCGGCATCGTCGCGTGCCGCGAGGCACACCTGGGTGAAGACGACATCGTTGAGCACCTCGAGACCAGGCAGCGCCCGGAACCCGTCGGCGAGGGCGGTCGCGGCATCCACCAGGCCGTCGACGAGATCGATCACGCCGCCACGCCCGAGTGAGCGCAGTGCCGCCCACACCGGGACGCCACGGGCTCGGCGCGACAGTTCGGGCACGCGGTCGTACGGGTCGGAGACGCTGGCGACGGCGGGCAGGTACGCCGCGTGGGCACCGAGGGACGCGGTCATCGCCGCCTCGTCCCTCACGATCGCCACCCCGCAGTCGTAGGGCACATTCAGGGTCTTGTGCGCGTCGGTCGCCCAGGAGTCGGCCTCGGACAGGCCCTCCACCAGATGCCCGAGGCGAGGGCTCACCGCCGCCCACAGCCCGAATGCGCCGTCCACGTGCACCCAGGCATCGTGCGCGCGGGCGACGGCGACCGCGGCGGTGAAGTCGTCGAAGGCGCCGGAGTGCACGTCGCCGGCCTGGAGGGCGACGACCGCCGGTCCGTCGTGCGCGGCCAGAGCGCGGGCAAGACCGTCGACATCGATGCGGCCCTGAGCATCGGCTCCGACCGTGGTGGGTGCACCCAGCCCGGCAATGCGGCCCGCGAGCAGGACCGACGTGTGCACGGCGTCGCCGGCGAACCACGCGAGCGCCGGAGCGCGCTGCAGCCCGAGCGCGGGATCGGACCCGGCCCGCCGCAGCACCGCGTCGCGCGCGACGACGAGGCACGAGAGGTTCGCGCTCGTCGCGCCGGTCACGAAGCCGACGCCGCTGCCGGCAGGAAGATGCAGGATGTCGGTCAGCCAGGCCGCCGCGACCTCCTCGACCGCGGCCGTCGCCGGCGTCGGCTGGCGCGATCCGGTGTTCTGGTCCCACGTCGACACGAGCCAGTCGGCCGCGAGCGAGGCGGGCAGCGTTCCGCCGATGACGAATCCGTAGAACCTCGGCGAACCCATCGCCATCAGTCCGGGCCCGGCTGCGTCGGCCAGCTCGTCGACCACCCGGTCCGCGTCCTCCCCGTCCTCGGGCAGCGTGTGGTCCAGGCGCGCGAGAATCTCGTCGACGCCGGCGTCGGGCCGAACCGGCCGGTCGCGCACGTGGTCCAGCCAGCGCAGCGCGTGGCGGTGAGCCGCCTCGAGTGCCTGCCGGTACTGCTCGGTCATCGTCGCCTGATTCATGGCCACCTCCGCGGAGCCGATCATCCGCCGCTGCAGCCACGGCCGCAAGAGGTCCCCGTCGCCGGGCGACGCACAGATGCGTCAGGCGGTACGGACGAGCTTCACCGTCAGCGAGTCGACCAGCACCGCGATGCGGTCATCGGCGGCCCAGCGCGTGGCGAGGCGCGAGAGCACCGCGTCGAGCTCATCCTTGCCGAGCCCGTGGATGAGCTCCAGGCGCACGATGAGCTCGGGGCCCCGCAGCCGCGCCTCGGGGTCCCCGGCCTCGACCGACGAGATCGAGTACGGCGAGCTCTCCGCCGATGCTCTGCTGCAGTCCGGCGAACACCTCGGGCGAGACGAAGCTCGGCTCCCACGGGAGGCCCTGAGCGAGCGCCCACACCGCGGGGCGGCGCAGCACGAACTCGGTCGCCGATCCGGGGTCGATGACGATGAGGTCGGTGTCGTCAGCGGATGCCGCGGCCGCCGTGCGCATCCCCTCGGCCGGGACCGGACGGGCGGCGGCATCCCATCGCTTCATGGTCTCGACCGACGTGAACACGGGCAGAACGCGCCGCCCGTCGGGACCGGCGACCGTGACGATCGACAGCTCCTGAGTCTTGTCGACGGCGAGCCCGTGCGCGCCGATGCCCTCGTCGCCCTTCTCCGCGATCAGGGGGATCAGCAGCCGCGCGGCGCCGTAGACGGCCACGACCTCGGCCTGCGTCGCGGTGCCGGCGCGGAACGCAGTCAGCGCCGCGAAGAGCGCGGGGTCGGCGGTGCCGTCGTCGCCGGAATGAGGATTGGAGTGGAAGCTCCGACCCTCCCAGGGCACTCCCGCCGAGTCAGCGCGAGCGTCACCGGGGTCAGTGTCCGGCGACATCCAGCGCCTCGGCGAGCGTGAAGGCGCCCGCGTAGAGGGCCTTGCCGACGATCGCACCTTCGACGCCGAGCGGAACGAGATCGCGCAGCGCGGCGATGTCATCGAGGCTGGAGACGCCGCCCGACGCCACGATCGGCTTCGGCGTGCGGGAGGTCATCTCGCGCAGCAGCTCGACGTTCGGGCCCTGCAGCGTGCCGTCCTTCGTGACGTCGGTGACGACGTAGCGGCTGCAGCCGGCGGATTCGAGGCGATCCAGGACCGTCCACAGGTCGCCGCCCTCGCGCGTCCATCCGCGAGCGGCGAGCGTCGTGCCGCGCACATCGAGTCCGACCGCGATGACGTCGCCGTAGCGGCCGATGACGTCGGCGGCCCACTCCGGGTTCTCCAGGGCCGCCGTGCCGAGGTTGATGCGCGCCGCACCGCTCTCGAGCGCTGCCTCGAGCGTGCGGTCGTCGCGGATGCCGCCGGACAGCTCGACCTGCACGCCCTTGACCTGGCGGATGACCTTGCGGAGAACACCCGCGTTGCTGCCGCGGCCGAAGGCGGCGTCGAGGTCCACGAGGTGGATCCACTGCGCACCCTGCCGGGCGAAGTCCAGTGCGGCGTCGACGGGGTCGCCGTAGTTCGTCTCGGTGCCCGCCTCCCCCTGGGTCAGGCGCACCGCTTTGCCGTCGGCGACGTCGACGGCAGGCAGCAGGATCAGCTCGGGCATAGAGGCGAAATCGTTCATGGCTCCTCGTGCAGGAAGGTCCCGGACAGCACGCGCTTCCGCGGACGGCACGAGTTCAGAGGTTAGCCGTGCCGAGCCCGTCGATCCAATTCGTGAGCAGCCGGATGCCGGCATCCCCCGACTTCTCGGGGTGGAATTGCGTGGCCGACAGCGGACCGTTCTCGACGGCGGCGAGGAACGGCTGCCCGTGCGTCGACCAGGTCAGCGTCGGCTGCGGGAACGGCGGCTGCACGTCCAGGAGCCACTGCTGCGCACCGTACGAGTGGACGAAGTAGAAACGCTCGTCCTCGAGTCCCGCGAAGAGCCGCGAGCCCTCACCGGGCTCGACCGTGTTCCAGCCCATGTGCGGCAGCACGGCCGCATCGAGCTCGGTCACGACGCCCGGCCACTCGCCCAGACCCTCGGTGTCGACGCCGCGCTCGACGCCACGTTCGAAGAGGACCTGCATGCCGACGCAGATGCCGAGCACCGGACGACCGCCGGCGAGCCGGCGCTCGATGAGCTCGTCGCCGCGACTGGCCCGCAGCGCCTCCATGACCGCCCGGAAGGCGCCCACGCCGGGCACGACGAGGCCGTCCGCGTCCAACACGAGCCCTCGGTCGGAGGTCAGTCGGGCATCCGCACCGGCGGCATCCAACGCCTTGACCGCGGAGTGGACGTTGCCCGAACCGTAGTCCAGGACAGCGACGACGGGCTTGGAGCTCATAGAGCGCCCTTCGTGCTCGGGATGCCCTCCACCAGCGGATCGAGCGCCTTGGCCTGGCGGAAGGCGCGTGCGAAGGCCTTGTACTCCGCCTCGGCGATGTGGTGCGGGTCGCGGCCGGAGATCACGCGCACGTGCACGGTCAGCGCGGCGTTGAACGAGATGGCCTCGAAGGTGTGCCGGACGAGGGAGCCGGTGAAGTGGCCGCCGATGAGGTGGTGCTCGAAACCGGCGGGCTCGCCGGTGTGCACGAGGTACGGCCGGCCGCTGATGTCGACGACGGCCTGGGCGAGCGCCTCGTCCAGCGGGACCAGCGCGTCGCCGTACCGCGAGATGCCGGCCTTGTCGCCGAGGGCCTCGCGGATCGCCTGGCCGAGCACGATGGAGATGTCCTCGACCGTGTGGTGCGCGTCGATGTCGGTGTCGCCGGAAGCACGCACCGTGAGGTCGGTGAGCGAGTGCTTCGCGAAGGCGGTCAGCAGGTGGTCGAAGAAGGGCACGGTCGTGTCGATGCGACTGCGCCCCGAGCCGTCCAGGTCGAGTTCGAGCTCGACGGTGGACTCGCTGGTGGAGCGTCGGAGGGACGCGATACGCGGTGCGGCGCTCATGCGTCCGATCCTACCGAGGCGAGCGCGTCCAGGAACGCGGTGGTCTCCTCCTCGGTGCCCGCCGTGACGCGAAGGTGGTGCGGGATTCCGACATCGCGGATCAGCACGCCGCGGTCGTAGAGCCGCTGCCAGGTGATCGCGGGGTCGTCGACTCCGCCGAACAGCACGAAGTTCGTCCACGACTCGTGCGGCGTGTAGCCCAGCGCCTCCGTCGTCGCGATGATGCGGTCCCGCTGCGCCGCGATGTCGTCGACCATGCGCAGCATCGCCGGCGCGTGGCGCAGTGCGGCCGATGCGGCTGCCTGGGTCAGGGCACTCAGGTGGTACGGCAGTCGCACGAGGCGCAGCGCGTCGATCACCGCCGGGTCCGCGGCGAGGTAGCCGACGCGCGCCCCCGCGAACGCGAAGGCCTTGCTCATGGTGCGGGACACGATGAGACGTTCCCGGCCCGGCAGCAGGGTCAGTGCGGAGCGCTCCTCATGCGGCGCGAATTCGTGATAGGCCTCGTCGACGACGACGACGCCCGCGCTCGCGTCGTAAACGGCCTCGATCACGTCGAGGCCGAGCGGCGTGCCGGTGGGGTTGTTCGGCGAGCAGAGGAAGATGACGTCGGGCGCGACGGCGGACACCTGGGATGCCGCGTCCGCCGCGGCGATGGTGTAGTCGCCGGCGCGCGCGCCGGCGACCCAGGCGGCGCCGGTCGCGCGGGTGAGCAGCGGGTACATCGAGTACGTCGGGCCGAAGCCGAACGCGGTGCGTCCGGGACCGGCGAACGCCTGAAGGACGTGCTGGAGCACCTCGTTGGAGCCGTTGGCCGCCCAGATCTGGTCGCGCGTGAGCCCGTGGCCGAGGTAGTCCGCGAAGCCCTCGCGCAGCGCGGTGAACTCGCGGTCGGGATAGCGGTTGACCTCGCGAAGAGCGAGGGCGATCGAATCCATGATGTCGTCGGCGACGTCCTCCGGAACCGGGTGCGTGTTCTCGTTGACGTTCAGCGCGATGGGCAACGGTGCCTGCGGAGCGCCGTACGGCGTCATTCCGCGAAGGTCATCGCGCAGGGGAAGGTCTTCGAGGCGTGCACTCACCCCTCCCATGGTAGGGGCCGCGGGGTCAACGACCGGGCGCGTACTCCGCTGGGATGGAGAGGGTCTGCCCCGCCTGGACCATCACACCGTCGAGGGCGTTCAGTCGCACGATCGCATCCACCACGTCACGGGGGTCCGCGTGGGGCGCCACCGACTGGGCGATCGACCACAGCGTCTCGCCGGAGGAGACCGTCACCGCGGTGAACGACTCGGCGGTGGCGCCGGCGTCGCGTGAGGCCAGCGCACTCCCGCCACTCACCATCGCCACACTGAGCGCGATGACGGCAGGCAGCGCCGCGAGCACCGCGAGCGCCCGCCGACCGCGCACCGTCAGCCGGAGCCGCGTGGGGCGTGCCGGGCCGGCGAAGACCGGGCCGGAGAACGGTGCCGTGATGCCGATCGTGGTCATGATCTGCTCCTCTGAGTGGGGAGAGATTCGCACCCGGCGCTCGGCCGGGAGTGACGGATGCGAACCTCTGTACCGAAGCTATCTTCGAAGTTATAGGATGTCAACACCGGATCCAGCGGGTTACTTTCGAACGCGACACGCGGAGAGACTGCCTCGCGAACGCCCGGAATCCGGATACGGTTTCGATAGGAGCACCACATCACGGACCTCCGACATTCGAAGACCGCTGCTCCTCCTCGCTCGCGAGGAGGAGAGAGACAGGAGCCGGACATGAGCGACGCGACCGGGCGCGACAGGCCGCAGACGCGGCGGCGCAAGAGCCTCAGCGACAAGCAGCTGGCGATCCTCGAGGTCATCCAGCGGTCCATCGCGCGGCATGGATACCCGCCCAGCATGCGTGAGATCGGCGATGCCGTCGGCCTCAAGTCACTGTCCAGCGTCACGCATCAGCTCAACCAGCTCGAGCTCAGCGGCTACCTGCGCAGGGACGCGGGCAAGACGCGCGCGATGGAGGTGCTCATCGATCTGCCCGGCAGTGCGACCGAGAACCCCGCCGACTCGACGCCTTCCGTCGGCGACGCCGCCATGGTGCCGCTCGTGGGCCGTATCGCCGCGGGCGTCCCGATCACGGCGGAGCAGCAGGTGGAGGAGATCTTCCCGCTCCCGCGGCAGCTCGTCGGCAAGGGCGACCTGTTCATGCTGAAGGTCTCGGGCGAGTCGATGATCGACGCCGCGATCTGCGACGGCGACTGGGTGGTGGTGCGGTCTCAGGCGACCGCCGACAACGGCGAGATCGTCGCGGCGATGCTCGACGGGGAAGCCACCGTGAAGACCTTCCGCCAGCGAGACGGCCACACCTGGCTCCTCCCCCGCAACTCCGCCTTCGAGCCGATCCTCGGCGACGAGGCAGTCGTGCTGGGCAAAGTCGTGGCGGTTCTTCGCGCAGTCTGATCACCCCGTTCGGGTGATCATCCCCGCACGCGGCCCGAGGATTCGGCCAGAATGGCGCCATGACCGACATCGACGACCGCCGACGCTCAGGCACTTGCAGACCGCATCCGCGAGCTCGAGACCGAGAACGCGCGGCTCGCTGCCGCTGCCCCCGCCGTGAAGGCCCGCCCAGCCGGCGGGCGCTGGCGCGCGCCGGTCTCGGCGCATCTGCATCGTCATCGCCTCGATCCTCGTTCCCGTCTCCATCGTCACCGCGTGGGCGCGGGTGGAACTGGTCGACGAGGATGCGTTCGTCGAGACGCTCGCCCCGCTCGTGCGACGACGCGGCGGTGCGGCAGCTCGTCATCGACGAGACGATGGATGCCGTCAACGCCAACGTCGACTTCCAGCAGCTGACCGGCGACCTCTTCGACGGCATCTCCGATCTCGGGCTTCCCCCGCGCGCGGTGCAGGCGCTCGGCACTGCTGCAGGGTCCGGCGGCCGACGGCCTGGAGAATCTCGTCAACGACGGCGTCACACGGGTCGTCGACTCCGAGGCGTTCGCGGATGTCTGGACGACGACGACTCGCGCCGCCCATCGGGCGCTGACCACAGCCGCCACCTCCGACGGCGGCGGACTGGTCGTCCGCACGGACGACGGCGTCGGCATCCAGCTCGGAGTCATCGTCGAGACGGTGAAGCAGCGGCTCGTCGATCGCGGCGTCAACGCCGCCGAACTCATCCCGCAGGTCGATCGCGTGGTCATCGTCGGCGAGGGCGACAACCTCGCCACCATCCGCACTGTGTACGCATTGTCCAACGCACTGGGCTGGTGGCTCCCGATCATCAGCCTCGCGCTGTTCGGCCTCGGGATCGCCCTGGCGCGGCGCCGCAGCGTCGCCGTGCTCGGCGCCGGGCTCGGGCTCGCGATCGGCGCCGGCACCCTGGCCGCGGCGCTGGCGGCGGGCACCACGGGGGTCCAGATCGCCGCCAGCGAGCTCGATCTCTCGCCCGCCGCGCTGACGGTGATCTACAGCCAGATCGTGGCGGCCATGTCGCACACGGCGACGATCCTGGCGGTGCTCGGCGTGGTCGTGGCCGTCCTCGGCTGGCTGGCGGGCAGGTCCGCCGCGGCCCGCGGGGTGCGCGGCGGCGTCGGAGCGCTCAACTCGTCGGTGCGGCGCCACCTGGGGGCACGCGGGCTCGACACCGGAGGCTTCGGCGGATGGCTCGCCCGATCGCGAGTGGTGGTGCGCACGGTGATCGCGATCGTTGCGATCCTGTGGCTGTTCGCCCTGCGACCGCTGTCGATCGGCGACATCTTCCTGGTGCTCGTCGTCGCGCTCTTCGCCCTGTGGATCCTGGAGCTGCTGCAGCGGCGCGACGACGAACGCGTGGACACCGCCCCCGACGCGACGACCCCGGACAGCGACGAGATCGCCGACCCGGCGGACGTCTCCGCACCGAAGCCGCTGCCGACCGAGGTGATCCCCGGCACGTCGCCGGACGCCGTGACCGCGGTGCTTCCCGACACAGCAGCGGATGCCGCGACCGGGTCGGCCGCGGCATCCGCTCCTCCGAAGCCCCGGAAGCGCTAGACGGAGGCGCCCACCTTCTCGCGGATCGCCCGGGTGGCCTCGATGATGTTGCGCAGCGACTCGACCGTCTCGTCGTAGCCGCGGGTCTTCAGGCCGCAGTCGGGGTTGACCCACACCTGCCGCAGCGGCAGCTCCGTCGCCGCGCGGTCGAGCAGCTCGGCGACCTCGGCGACGGACGGCACGCGCGGTGAGTGGATGTCGTAGACGCCCGGTCCGACTCCGTGGGTGAAGCCCGACTCGGCGATGTCGCCGATGACCTCTCCCCGGCTGCGAGCGGCCTCGATCGAGGTGACGTCCGCGTCGAGCGCGGCGATCGCGTCGATGACGACGTCGAACTCCGAGTAGCAGAGATGGGTGTGCACCTGCGTGGCGTCGGCGGCGCCGGCCGTGGCGAGCCGGAACGAGCCCACCGACCAGTCGAGGTACGCGGGCTGGTCAGCACTTCTTCAGCGGCAGCAGCTCGCGCAGCGCGGGCTCGTCGACCTGGATCACACCGATGCCGGCGGCCTCGAGGTCGGCGATCTCGTCGCGCAGCGCCAGGGCGACCTGGTTCGCAGTGTCGGCGAGCGGCTGATCGTCGCGCACGAACGACCACGCCAGGATCGTCACCGGGCCGGTCAGCATGCCCTTCATCGGCTTCTCGGTCAGTGACTGGGCGAACGCGGACCACGAGACGGTGATGGGCGCGGGCCGCGACACGTCTCCCCACAGGATCGACGGACGGGTCGCGCGGGAGCCGTAGGACTGCACCCAGCCGTTCTCGGTGACGTCGAAGCCGTCGAGGTTCTCGGCGAAGTACTGCACCATGTCGTTGCGCTCCGCCTCGCCGTGCACGAGGACGTCCAGCCCGAGGTCCTCCTGCAGCGTCACGACGCGGGCGATCTCCTCGCGGAGGAACTCCTCATACTCGTCGGTGCTGATCTCGGCCTTGCCGTGACGCGCACGTGCCCGGCGGATCTCGCTGGTCTGCGGGAAGGAGCCGATCGTCGTGGTGGGCAGCACCGGCAGTCCCAGCGCCTCGTCCTGGGCGGCGACGCGCGCCGCGTCGTCGCCACGGTGGAAGTCCACCGACGTCAGCGCCGCGACGCGTCCGCGCACGGCGCCGTCGCGCACGCCGGGTGCGCCCTGCCGATCGGCGAGGGCAGCGGATGCCGCAGCCACCTCGGACTCGATCGCCTCGGCGCCTTCGACAAGGCCGCGCGCCAGCGTGACGATCTGGGCCGTCTTCTGATCGGCGAAGGCGAGCCACGACACCAGACGGTGATCGAGCTGCGTCTCGTCGGCTACGTCGTGCGGCACGTGCTGCAGCGAGGTGGAGGTTCCTGCCGCGACCTGCGCGGCGCCGAGCGTCTCGAGCGCCTCGAGCTTGGCCCAGGCGCCCGCGAGGTCGCCGCGCCAGATGTTGCGGCCGTCGATCACACCGCCGACGAGGGTCTTCTCCGCAAGCCCGGCCACGGCGGCCGGGAGTGCGCCGCGGGAGAGGTCGATGGCGAGCGCCTCGATCGGAGCGGTCGCCAGCGCGGTCCACGCTTCGGGCGCGAGCTGGGCGTACCCGGCGGTCACCAGGATCGCGGGTCGCTCGGTCGCTTCACCGAGCACCGCGTACGCGCGCGCCGCGGCGTCGGCGAGCGCGGCCGGGGTCGCGGGCAGCGCCTCGCTCACCAGCGCGGGCTCGTCGAGCTGCACCCACTCGGCTCCGGCCGCGCGCAGTCCTGCCAGCAGCTCGGCATACACCGGCAGCAGGTCGTCGAGGCGGCTGAGCGGGTCGAAGCCCGCCTCGCCCGCGGACTCCTGTGCGGAATCCGTGGCCTTCGCCAGCGCCAGCAGCGTGACGGGTCCGACGAGGACCGGCCGCACCGTGAAGCCGTCGGCCTTCGCCTCGGCGACGTGGCGCGCCAGGCGGTCGCTCGACAGCGAGAACGCCGTCTCCGGACCGATCTCGGGGACCAGGTAGTGGTAGTTGGTGTCGAACCACTTGGTCATCTCGAGCGGAAGGTGCTCCCCCGCACCGCGGGCGGCGGTGAAGTAGGCGCCGAGTCCGATCGATCCGTCCGCCTCGCGGAGGTCGGCGAAGCGCTCGGGGAGCACGCCGACCGCCACCGCCGCGTCGTGGACCTGGTCGTAGTACGAGAACGACTCCGGGATCGACGAGTCCGCACGACCCAGTCCCAGGGCGGCGAGGCGCTCGCGGGTCGCGCGGCGGAGCTCGGCCGCCGTCGCCTCGAGGGTCTGCTCGTCCGTAGCGCCGGACCAGTGCGCCTCGACGGCGCGCTTGAGCTCGCGCCGGCGTCCGATGCGCGGGTAGCCCAGGATCGTGCCGCGGGGGAAGGCGGGGGTGGGTTCGGTCATGATGCGGACTCCTTCTCGAGCGGGGTGGTCAGGATCCCGGCGTCGCGGAGGACCGCGAGCACGGTGTCGTGGTTGTTGAACGCGTAGAGGTGCACGCCGGGTGCCCCGCCGGCGACGACCTCGCGGGCGAGCTGGGCGGCGTGGGCCACGCCGACGGCGCGCTGCCCCTCGGGGGTGGGCTCGATCTCGAGGGAGATCGCGAGCTCCGCAGGCAGTGCCTCGCCGCTGAGCTCGAGCGTGCGACGCAGTCGGGCGGGCGAAGTGATCGGCATGATGCCGGGAAGGATCGGGATCGTGACGCCCGCCTCGCGCGAGCGCTGCACGAAGGCGAGGTAGTCGTCTGAGTGGAAGAACAGCTGCGTGATGGCCAGGGTCGCGCCGGCCGCCTGCTTCGCGAGCAGGGCATCGATGTGCTCACGCGGATGCCGCGACCGCGGGTGCCCGTTGGGAAAGGCCGCGACCGCGATGTCGACCTTGGTGCGGGGCGCCGACCCGCGCGGCGCCGGGAACGCCGGGTATCGCATACTCGGAGTACGGGGCCCGCTCGGCCTGCACGCGGTCGATGAGCTGCACCAGCTGCGCCGCGCTCTCCAGGTCGCCCAGGAACATCTCGTCCTCCGCGACGCCCGCGGGAGGATCGCCGCGCAGGGCGAGGAAGCTCGTGATGCCGGCGTCCAGGAACTCGCGGACGAGGGCGTTCGCCGCGGCGAACGTGCTCCCCACGCACGTCAGGTGCGCGAGCGGCTCGACGTCGGTCGTGCGAAGGATGTGGCTGAGCAGCTCGAGCGACCTGCCGCCGGTGGAACCGCCGGCACCGTAGGTGACCGAGATGAAGCGCGGGCCCGCCGCCGCCAGCCGGCGGATCGTCTCGTGCAGGGCGGGCACCCGCGCATCCGAGCGAGGCGGGTAGACCTCGAACGAGAACGGCAGCGGCGGAGCGCTGAGATCGATCGACATGGCGTTCTTCTCGGATCGGGGCGGACGGAACTGGCCGGGCGGCCGCGGACACTCGTGCACGCACGGGTGACCGTGGGCACTGCGTCATCGCGGGCGGGTGCCGGGCTCGGCTGTCGCTCCTGCCCGGTCCCGCGAACTCAGTTCGGGGTGTCCTGACGGACGACCGGGCGACGATGGCTCCAAGCTAGCGGAGCGCTGTGCGCAAGTCCCTCCCTGTGACCTACTGTTTCGCCGTAGCGTGGGGACGTGACCGGCGCGCAACCCTACGGAACCTGGCCCTCCCCGCTCACCGCGGAGGCGGTGTCCGCCGCGTCACCGCGCTGGGACGGCGCCCGCTTCGTCGGGGACGAGATCTGGTGGGGCGAGTCCGTTCCCGAAGAGGGCGGGCGCACCACGGTGCGCCGGCGCGCGGCATCCGGCGACGTCACCGACGTGATCCCGGCACCGTGGAGCGCTCGCTCCCGCGTGCACGAGTACGGCGGCGGGTCGTGGACCACCCTCGACGATGACTCGCTCGTCTTCGTCGAGAAGGCCGACCAGCGCGTGTGGCGCACGGCTCCGGGCGAGAAGCCGCGTCCGCTGACCGCGCAGGCCGGCGACGTGCGCTACGGCGGCCTCACGTGGGAGCGCGGCAGCCTCCTGGCCGTGCGCGAGCGCCACAGCGGCTCTGGCTCGCTGCACCGCGACATCGTGATGATCCCGGTGGACGGCAGCGCCGTCCGCGATGCCTCGGCCGTGGTCTCGCTCGCCGAGGACAGCCGCTTCCTCGCCCACCCGACGCTGTCGCCCGACGGCACCCATCTCGCGTGGATCGCGTGGGACCACCCCGACATGGCGTGGGACCGCGCAGAGCTCCGGGTCGGCCGCCTCGAGGACGGCGTCGTGGCCGAGTGGGCGACGGTCGCCGGCGGGAGCTCAGCCCCGCTGCAGCCGATCTGGGTCGACGATGACGACCTGCTCTACGCCGACGATCCGACCGGTCGCTGGAACCTCTGGCGCCTGCGGCTCACGGCGGATCTGCACTGCGAGCACGTCGCCCCCGCCGACGCCGACACCGGTGGTCCACTGTGGGGCCTGGGCCAGCGGTGGTTCGCGCTGCTCGAGGACGGCCGCATCGTGGCCGTGCGCACCCACGGCGCGGACGAGCTCGTGCTCATCGGCACCGACCGCGCGGTCAGGGGGGTTCCGTGCGAGGCAGTCACCGGGATCTCGATCGAGGACGTCCGCGGCTCACGCGTCCTGATCAGCGGCGCCGGACCCGACGGTCCCGCACTGTGGGTGCTCGACGTCGACGACCCCGCGGCTGCGGAGCAGGTCGCCGGTGGCGCCTCGCCCTGGGGAAGGGAATGGATGCCGCAGGCCCGCGCCGTGACGGTCGACGGCCCCCACGGACCCGTCCACGCCTTCGACTATCCGCCGACCAACCCCGATGCGTCGGCGCCGGTCGGCGAGCTGCCGCCGTACGTCGTCTTCGTCCACGGCGGGCCGACCGCGCACGTCGGCGGCGCGGCATCGGCCAAGATCGCGTACTTCACCAGTCGCGGCATCGGCGTGCTGGACGTGAACTACGGCGGCTCCAGCGGCTACGGCCGTGCATACCGGGAGCGCCTCCGCGGACAGTGGGGCGTGGTCGATGTCGACGACGTCATCGCCGCCGCGACCGGTCACGCGGAAGCCGGGCACGCCGACCCCGCGCGGCTCGCGATCGCCGGCGGCTCCGCTGGGGGCTGGACGGTGCTGTGCGCGCTGGCGGGCTCGGATGCCTTCGCCGCCGGGATCAGCCGGTACGGCGTTGCCGATCTCCGCGCGCTGGCCGAGGACACTCACGACTTCGAGGCCCACTACCTGGACGGCCTGGTGGGTCCGCTGCCGGCGGCCGGGGCCCTCTACGCGGCACGATCGCCGCTCGCGCGGCTGGACCGGCTGCGCACCCCACTGCTCATCGAGCAGGGGCTGGACGACGCCGTGGTGCCGCCGGCGCAGTCCGAGGCGGTGCGCGACGCGCTGAAAGAGCGCGGCATCCCCCACGCCTACCTGGCCTTCGAAGGCGAGGGCCACGGCTTCCGGCGCCGCGAGACGATCATCCGCCAGCTCGAGGCCGAGGTCGCCTTTCTCGGGCAGGTCTTCGGCTTCGACCCGCCGGGCATCCCTGCGCTCGAGCTCGACTGACCGTCGCGGTCAGCGGACGAACGGCGCGAGCCGTGAGGCCAGGTGCTCGCCGACGCGCGCGCGGACGGCCGTGCCGCCCTCCTCATGACCCTGGGCGAGGATCATGCCCTGCTCGTGGATGGCCGAGACCAGATCGCCCCGGTCATAGGGGATGAGCACCTCGACCTCGACTGCGGGCAGCGGCAGCGCGTCTTCGATGGCCGCACGGAGCTCGTCGATGCCCTCGCCCGTGCGCGACGAGGCGAAGAGCGCCTTCGGCTCGAGCCCGCGCAAGAGGAGACGGGTGTCGTCGTCCACGAGGTCGGCCTTGTTGAAGACCACCAGCTCGGGGATGTCGCGACCGCCCACATCGCCGATCACATCGCGCACCGTGGCCAGCTGGGCCGCCGGGTCGGGGTGGGCGGCGTCGACGATGTGCACGATGACGTCGGCGTCGCCGACCTCTTCGAGCGTCGAGCGGAACGCCTCGACGAGCTGATGAGGAAGGTTGCGCACGAAGCCCACGGTGTCGGTGAGCGTGTAGACGCGACCGTCCGTGGTCTCGGACCGGCGGACCGTCGCGTCCAGCGTGGCGAACAGGGCGTTCTCTACGAGCACCCCGGCGCTGGTGAGACGGTTCAGCAGACTCGACTTGCCGGCATTCGTGTAGCCGGCGATCGCGACCGAAGGGATCGTGTTGCGCTTGCGCTCGGCACGCTTCGCCTCGCGCGCGGGTGCGAAATCGCGCAGCTGACGGCGCAGCTGCGCCATCTTCGTGCGGATGCGACGCCGATCGAGCTCGATCTTGGTCTCACCGGGACCACGCGATCCCATCCCGGCGCCGCCGGCTCCGACCTGACCACCGGCCTGCCGGCTCATCGAGTCACCCCAGCCGCGCAGGCGCGGCAGAAGGTACTCGAGCTGCGCGAGCTCGACCTGGGCCTTGCCCTCGCGACTCTTGGCGTGCTGGCTGAAGATGTCGAGGATCACCGTGGTCCGGTCGATGACCTTGACCTTCACGACGTCCTCGAGTGCGCGCCGCTGGCTGGGGGCGAGCTCCGTGTCGGCGATCACGGTGTCGGCGCCGACGGCGGCGACGATGTCCTTGAGCTCCTGCGCCTTGCCGCGGCCGACGTACGTCGCGGGGTCGGGGTGGGGGCGTCTCTGCAGCACACCGTCGAGCACGACGGCGCCCGCGGTCTCAGCCAGGGCCGCCAGCTCGCGGAGCGAGTTCTCGGCATCCTCCTGGTCGCCCTGCGCGTGCACGCCGACGAGCACGACGTTCTCCAGACGCAGCTGCCGGTACTCGACCTCGGTGACGTCCTCGAGCTCCGTGGAGAGGCCCGGCACGCGCCGCAGCGCGGCACGTTCCTCCCGGTCCCACTGCTCGCCGTCGCTGTCGGGGCGCGCGACCGTCGCATCGTCCTGAAGAGCCTGAGCGGCACCGAACACGCGCACTCCCGACCGCGCCTCCGCGCGGGCCAGCACGCGGTCCACCGGGTCCACCGGCGTCTCGTCGGTGCTCGGGGGTGTGGTGGTGTCGGTCATGAGTTCCTTTCGGGATGCCGTTTTTCGCTGTTCATCGGCGGGTTCGCGGCATCCGAGAATTCTAGCCCCGCTGAACGCGTGCCTCTCCGCTACGCTCGAAACCCATGGGAGGCGATCACTACTTCAGCGCTTCCCCCGCCAGCGCAGAGAATCTGCGTCGTGTCCAGGTCACGCTCGCCGGACGCGATGTCGAGGTCACCACGGCCGGCGGGGTGTTCAGCCCTGACCACGTCGACTCGGGCACCGCCGTGCTCCTGTCCCACACTCCCCCTCCACCGCCGGGCGGGAACCTGCTCGACCTCGGCTGCGGATGGGGCCCGATCGCGCTCACACTCGCGATCGAAGCGCCACACGCGACGGTATGGGCGGTGGATGTGAACGAGCGGGCCCTCGACCTGGTGCGCCGCAACGCCGAAGCCCTGGGCCTGTCCAATGTCAACGCCGTGCTTCCCGACGATGTTCCCGATGACATCGACTTCCGCACCATCCGTTCGAACCCGCCGATCCGGGTCGGCAAGAACGAGCTGCACGGGCTGCTCGAGCGCTGGATCCCGAGGCTGGACGAACGAGCGGACGCGTGGCTCGTCGTGCAGCGCAACCTCGGCTCGGACTCGCTGCAGCGCTGGCTCGCCGCGACGTTCGAGCAGGGGTACAGCGTGCACCGCGCCGCCACCGGACGCGGCTTCCGCGTGATCAGGGTGCGCCGCCACGGCTCGCCGCGCAGCGAGCCGATCACCCTGCCCTGACTGCTCCTCGCGAGCGCGGTCAGGCGAGCGAGACCTCGCCGGAGTACACCAGCGTCGCCGGCCCCGACAGCAGCACGTGACGCTCTCCGCCCGACTCGGGCATACGGACCGCGAGCGTCCCGCCCGGCACCTCGACGCTCCAGTGGTCAGGCGCCGCCGGTCCCGCCCAATGACGCACCGCGAGGGCGGCCGCCGCGACGCCGGTTCCGCAGCTGAGGGTCTCGCCGACCCCGCGCTCGAAGACGCGCATGCGGATGGAGCCCACCCCGTCGCGCACCAGCGGGTCGCTCGGCACCACGAACTCGACGTTCGCCCCCCGAGGCGGCTCGGGATGAAGCTGCGGCAGCGCGGTCAGGTCGAGTCCCTCGAGCTCGCGGTGATCGGGAAGCGCGACGACGACATGCGGGTTGCCGACGTCGATGCCGAGCCCCGGCCGCGGGGCGCCGATGCCGCGGGCGCGCACCAGCACGTCGCCCTGCTCCACGCGCCACGGGCCGAGGTCCACCTCGAAGCCCAGCTCGCTGCGCGTGACGGTCTTCACGCCCGCGCGCGTGCCGATCGCCAGCGGCTCGCCGTCCAGCGAGGCCAGACCGGTGTCGGCGAGGTAGCGCGCGAACACGCGGATGCCGTTGCCGCACATCTCGGCCTGGGACCCGTCGGCGTTGCGGTAGTCCATGAACCACTCGGCACCGGAGGCCGCCGCTGAGGCGCCTTCGTCGATCGCGCCGGTGCGCACGACACGGAGGATGCCATCGCCGCCGATCCCGAAGCGACGGTCGCAGAGGACCGCGACCTGGTCGTCGGAGAGCTCGAGCTCGCCGTCGGGATCGGGCACGATGACGAAGTCGTTCCCCGTGCCGTGACCCTTGGTGAACGAGATGGTCTGCGGCATCGCACCAGTCTAGAGGCGCCGTCCGGTCAGTCTGCGATGAGGTCGGCAGCCGAGTGCGCCGGATCGACCCACGTGACGGCGTCGTAGCGCTTGAACCACGAGACCTGCCGGCGTGCGTACCGGCGGGTCAGCGCCTGAGTCTCGGCGATCGCCTCGGACTCGCTCTTCTCCCCCGCCAGTTGGGCGAGCGCCTGCGCGTAGCCGATGGCGCGGCGAGCCGTCACACCGTCTTCGAGCCCGCGCTTCTGGAGTGCCGTCGTCTCATCGAGCAGGCCCTGCGCCCACATCCGCTGGACGCGAGCATCCAGGCGCGGGACGAGCTCCTCGCGTGACACGGCGACGCCGATGAGCCGCGTGTCGTGGTGCCAGAGCACGGGCTCTTCCGGCAGCGCAGCGCCGTGCGTGGCGCTCCCCTGCGCGAGCACCTCGAGGGCACGCACGACGCGGCGCCCATTCTGCGGGTCGATCCGCTCCGCGGTCGCGGGATCGGCATCGCGGAGCCGAGCGAACAGCACGCCGGGACCACGCTGCTCGAGCTCGGCTTCGAGCGCCGCGCGGACGGCGGTGTCGCGCGGCGGAAACCGGAAGTCGAAGACGACGCTCGAGACGTACAGCCCCGAACCTCCCACGAGCACGGCGTCGGCACCGCGCGCGTGGATGTCCGAGATGGTCCGGCGGGCGGCATCCTGATACCAGGCGACAGCCGCCTCCTCGGTGATGTCGAGGGCATCGAAGAGATGATGAGGGATGCCGCGTCGCTCTGTCTCGGGGAGCTTGGCGGTGCCGATGTCCATGCCGCGATACAGCTGCATGGCGTCGGCGTTGACGATCTCGGCCGGCCGGCCGGCCTTCGCCAGCGCCTCGGAAAGGTCGAGCGACAGGGCCGTTTTACCCGTTCCCGTCGCGCCGACGACCGCCCACAGCCGCGGCCGGCCGCCGGCCACGGGAGTCGTCACACTCCGATGCGCAGCGTCGGAAGTCCGAGCGAGACGGCACGCGGCGCCCCGGCTTCGCCTGCGGGGGCGGGGATGCCGCACGACTCGGCTTGCGCGCGGTCCCAGGCATCGCCGGAGCGCGTGCGCCGGATGCGCAGCGGTGCGCCGTCGGGGCTGTCGGCGAGCAGGTGGAACGGCGCGGCGTGCGTCACGACGACCGAGACGACATCACCCGGACGCGGCACGTCGGATCCGGACGGGAGCTCGAAGTGGACGAGCCTGTTGTCTTCGGCCCGGCCGGTGAGACGGTGGGTCTCGGCATCCTTCTTGCCCTCGCCCGTCGAGACCAGCACCTGCAGCTCGCGGCCGAGCTGCTTCTGGTTCTCCTCGAGCGCGATGCGGTCCTGAAGGGCGGCGAGGCGCTCGAAGCGCTCCTGCACGACCTCCTTCGGCACCTGATCGGGCATCGTCGCGGCAGGCGTGCCCTCGCGGATCGAGTACTGGAACGTGAAGGCACTCGAGAATCGCGCCTGTTCAACGACGCGCAGCGTGTCCTGGAAGTCCTCCTCGGTCTCGCCGGGGAAGCCGACGATGATGTCGGTCGAGATCGCCGCGTTCGGGATCCTTTCGCGGACACGGTCGATGATGCCGAGGTACCGCTCGCTGCGGTAGGACCGGCGCATGGCCTTCAGGATGCGGTCGCTTCCGGACTGCAGCGGCATGTGCAGCTGCGGCATCACCGCCGGCGTCTCAGCCATGGCGTCGATGACGTCGTCGGTGAAGGCGGCGGGATGCGGGCTGGTGAAGCGGATGCGCTCGAGACCGGGGATCTCGCCGGCGGCGCGCAGCAGCTTGCCGAACGCGAGCCGGTCGCCGAACTCGACGCCGTACGAATTCACGTTCTGCCCGAGGAGCGTCACTTCGAGAGCGCCGTCGTCGACCAGCAGCCGGATCTCGTTGAGGATGTCGCCGGGACGGCGGTCTTTCTCTTTGCCGCGCAGGCTGGGCACGATGCAGAAGGTGCAGGTGTTGTTGCAGCCGACGGAAATCGAGACCCATCCGCTGTAGACGCTGTCGCGCTTGGTCGGCAGCGTGGACGGGAACACTTCGAGCGATTCGAGGATCTCGAGCTCGGCGTCGCCGTTGTGGCGCGCACGCTCGAGCATGCCGGGGAGCGAACCCATGTTGTGGGTTCCGAACACCACGTCCACCCAGGGGGCCTTCGTCAGCACCGCGTCCTTGTCCATCTGGGCCAGACAGCCGCCGACGGCGATCTGCATGCCCTCGCGCTTGTCCTTGCGGGACTTCAGGTGACCAAGGGTGCCGTACAGCTTTCCCGCGGCGTTGTCGCGGACGGCGCACGTGTTGATCACGATGACGTCGGCCTCTTCGCCGGCATCGGCGCGGAGGTAGCCGGCGCTCTCGAGCGACCCTGAGAGGCGCTCGGAGTCATGGACGTTCATCTGGCAGCCGAAAGTGCGCACCTCGTACGTGCGCGCCCGGCCGTCGACGCCTCGCGCCGCCACGGACGGCGCGATGATCGTCGGAGTGTTCGAGAGGGTGGTCATGATGCGAGCCATTCTACGAGCCGACGGTGAGAGTCCGGCTGGCGCCGCGTCAGTCCGAGTGCGTCGGCTCGGGCCGCGTGAGACCCTCGAACGGAGCAGCGGCTCGAACGAACGCGTCCTCGTCCTCGCGCGAAATGGTCTGGATCCCGTAGAAGAGCGTGATGCCGCTGATCAGGTGGTCGTACTGCTCGGCATCCTTCAGAGCCTGTTCGTCTTCGCGCGCGTCCTGGACGGAGACGCTCATGAACTCGCCATGCTGGAAGAAGTCGCCGACGAGAAGCCACTCAGACGTGTCCGGGTCTCCGGGACCGGCCAGGTCGCCCGCTCCGTCGATCCCCCAGCTCGCGAGTTCGCGCTCGGCCGCGTCGATGACTCTCGGCCACGCCTCCTGCGGCAGTGATACCTCCGCCTCCCATCCGGCCGAGTTGTAGACCTCGAGCATCGTCTGCCCGCCGTAGCCGTTGCCGCCGTACGGGTGCCAGCCGTCGTCCCCACGGCTGCGCCATTCGAGGTCGCCGAACTCCCCCGCCAGCTCTGACTCGATTGCCGCGATCACGGCTGCGCGGACCTCAGGCCAGCGCTGGTCCACCTCTTCGGCCGTCGGCAGCGCCAGAACGTCCTCGAAGTCGGTGTACGCATCGGCGGGGTAATCGCTCCAGTCCACCGTCACCGTTCTGCCGGAGGCGTTCGTGTACGTCGTCGTCGGCGGCGGAGACGCACACCCGCCGACGACAGCCGCGGCGGCGATGAGCAGCACAGCGCGCCACCACCGGCTCGGCAGGACCGGCGAATCAGCACGTTCACTGCGAGGCATCATCGGCGTCAGCCTAAGACGGAGCGACCTCTCAGCACGCCGACACTCGGCGGATCCTCAGCGTTGCGCCCGACCTGACCGGCGGCACCGACGTTCAGCGGAACCGTACGCCGCTCGACCCGCCAGGGCTTTCGTCGAGCGCAGCGCGTGCCGCCGACATGGCGAGCGAGCCGCCGTAGCCGCGCCGCGCCAGCTGCCCGGTGAGCCGCCGGAGGGCCGTGTCGCGATCCAGGCTCTGGAACGACCGCGCCTTGCCGCGGGCGAAGTCGAGGGCACGCTCGAAATCGTCGTCGGGCAGCGCGGCCAGCGCCGCATCGGCCACATCGCGAGGGATGCCGCGCTTGGCGAGCGTCTGCCCGATCACCTGGCGCCCCTGAGCCTTGCGATCGACACCGGTGTGGATGAGCTGATCCGCGAGTGCGGCATCGTCGAGGTACCCGTACTCCTCCATCGCCGCGAGCACCTGCTCAGTGGAGGCAGCGTCGAGGTCGTACGTGCGGAGGACACCGCGCGCCTCGGAGACCGAGAGCGATCGCGAGCGCAGCTTCTTCAGCAGCGCCTTCTCCGCGGTTTCCGTGTCGGGCGTTGCCTCGGACGAGCCCGAACGCGAGCGATGGCTGTCGGCCGCCCAGGTCGGATGCCACGTGTTCTCGACCTCGCCGGCGGGCGCATCATCGGGTGCGGCCGCCGCTGCACGACGACCCGGAGCGCGCTCGAAGACCGCGTCCACGGCGGCGAACGCGGCCTGCAGGGCCGGATCGTCCTCGTCGTGGACCTGATCTGAGGACGTCGGCCGCTGCGGAACGCGACCGCCGAACAACGGGATCACGGGGGCGAGCGTCTCGTGCTCGCCCCCGTCGTCGATGCTCATGTCAGGCCGGGCGGCGCGCGGCGAGCTCGTCGGAAGCCGGGGCCTCGACGGCCTTCGGCTGGCCGATGCCGAGCTTCGCCTTGATCTTCGACTCGATCTCGGCCGCGACATCGGGGTTCTTGAGCAGGAAGTTGCGCGCGTTCTCCTTGCCCTGCCCGAGCTGCTCGCCGTCGTAGGTGTACCAGGCGCCCGACTTCTTCACGATGGTGTGTTCGACACCGAAGTCGATGAGGCTGCCCTCTCGGGAGATCCCGACGCCGTAGAGGATGTCGAACTCGGCCTGCTTGAACGGCGGCGCCATCTTGTTCTTGACGACCTTGACGCGCGTGCGGTTGCCGACCGCGTCGGTGCCGTCCTTCAACGTCTCGATGCGGCGGATGTCGAGACGGACAGACGCGTAGAACTTCAGCGCCTTGCCGCCGGCGGTGGTCTCGGGCGAGCCGAAGAACACGCCGATCTTCTCGCGCAGCTGGTTGATGAAGATCATCGTGGTGTTCGTCTGGCTGAGGCCACCGGTGAGCTTGCGCAGTGCCTGCGACATGAGTCGGGCCTGCAGGCCCACGTGCGAGTCGCCCATCTCGCCTTCGATCTCGGCCTTCGGCACGAGAGCGGCGACCGAGTCGATCACGATGAGGTCGATGGCCCCGGAGCGCACCAGCATGTCGGCGATCTCGAGCGCCTGCTCACCGGTGTCGGGCTGCGACACCAGGAGCGCATCGATGTCGACGCCGAGCTTCTGCGCATAGTCGGGGTCGAGCGCGTGCTCGGCGTCGATGAACGCGGCGATGCCACCGGCGCGCTGCGCGTTGGCGATCGCGTGGAGGGTGAGCGTGGTCTTACCCGACGACTCCGGACCGTAGATCTCGATGATGCGACCACGGGGAAGCCCGCCGATTCCGAGCGCGACATCCAAGGCGATCGATCCCGTGGGTATGACGGCGACAGGAGCACGCTCATCGCTGCCCAGTCGCATGACCGAGCCCTTTCCGAACTGCCGGTCGATCTGGGCGAGGGCCGATTCGAGGGCCTTCTCGCGGTCAACTGCTGAGGGCATGACGTGCTCCTAATGCTCGCGTTCCGTCGCCTGTAGGCTGTCGCGCTCCGCCCCGGTGGGACGGATGCTGCGACAAGGCGTGAGGTGTCGTTCTGACGTGGATCACGCTAGGGGTGGGCTCCGACATTCGTCGTCGCTCCTCCCCCACCGTGGACAGACACGCTGTCGACACCCGCTGTGCAGGAGCCTACGCCGCAGTCGAACAGATCTTCGACGACACGCCGATCCGAGGGTCAGCGCCGCTTGGGCTCGAGCCGTCCGGCGCCGTAGCGACGCTCGGGCGGGACGTCCGTCTCCACGCAGAGCGCCAGCCAGACCTCGCGGGGCGAGAAGCCGGCCGCCAGGGCCTCATCAGCGGTGCGGTGGCCGAGCGACGAGAGCGCGAGATCGGAGATCAATGCACCGCCGCGCGGACCGAACTCGTCGGCGACGGCGCGCTCCAACTCACTGCGGCGCATCGGGCGGAGTTCTGTCGGAGCTCAGCGCAGCGAGAGCTCGGCGTCGACCGCCGCGACGAGGTCGTCGGGCACCACGTCGGGGAAGGTCTGCAGACCCTCGAGCACGGAGAGTCGATCGCCGACTTCGCGCATGATCGTCGAGATGGGAACGTCGAGCGCTTCGGCGACCGAGGCGAGGATCTCGCTGGAGGCCTCTTTCTGGCCTCGCTCGACCTCACTGAGGTAGCCGAGGGCGACGCTGGCGCGGCTCGCAACCTGACGGAGGGTGCGACCCTTCTGCTGGCGGAAGTCGCGAAGCACTTCGCCGATTTCCTGTCGAACCAGGATCATGGTGGGCCCCCTCCTCACTTCTGATTCCGCCGCTGTCCGGGAGGACAACGGTACATCACCGGATGATGCCAATCTAAACCCGCGAACTGGGGAATGGGTGGGAATCACCGAATGTAACGGAGAACGGATGCGGTGTGTTCCCGACCTCAGCCGGCACTTGCCCGGACCTCGCTGAGAGCCGCCTGGAGCGCTCGGCGCACCGTCTGCGCGCGGATGTCCTCGCGCGACCCCGTCCAGGTGCAGCGCCGTCACCGACTCCGCGGCCGGCGTGACCACCGCCACGAAGACCGTCCCGACCGGATGCCCGTCGGCGCTGTCAGGACCTGCCACGCCGGTGGTCGCGATGCCGACGTCCGCACCGAGCACGCGGCGCACGCCCGCGGCCATCTGGCCGGCGACCGACGCGTCGACTGCACCCGTGCGAGCCAGAAGGCCCTCATCGACACCGAGCACCTCGGCTTTGAGGTCGGTGGAGTACGCGACCACTCCGCCCCGCACGCGAGCGGACGCTCCGGGGACGTCGACGAGCGCCGCGACCACGAGACCGCCCGTCAGAGACTCTGCCGTGCCGACCGTCCAGCCGCGCAGCGCCAGTGCCGACAGCAGCTCCTCGGCAGCGCTCACGCCACGCCCCGGGCCCGACGGGCGCCGCGCACCTCGGTCACGACGTAGTCGATGCCGCTGGCGATCGTCAGGATGACCGCGAGCGTCATCGTGACGCCGTTGAGCCACCACACCCACTCCCCGACGATCGTCCACAGCGGCAGCAGAGCGAGGGACAGCGCCACCGCCTGAGCGAGGGTCTTCAGCTTCCCCATCCACGCCGCGGCCACGACGTGGTCGCTCGCGACGATCAGCCGGTGC
Organism: uncultured Actinomycetota bacterium; assembly: GCA_963754635.1. Taxonomy (GTDB): domain Bacteria; phylum Actinomycetota; class Actinomycetes; order Actinomycetales; family Microbacteriaceae; genus Microbacterium. Next base: position 142,673 of record CAVWGM010000005.1, read on the forward strand.
ACGGTGATGCCCACCTCGCGGATGAGCACGATGACCGTGATCCACCAGGGCAGCTCGCCGAGGATCGACAGCCCGATGAATGCGAAGCCGGTCAGCACCTTGTCGGCGATGGGATCGAGAAGCTTGCCCAGGTCGCTGACGATGTCGTACCGGCGGGCGAGATAGCCGTCGATCCCGTCCGTCGCGATCGCCACGATGAACAGCACCGCCGCCCACCAGCGCAGCGGTCCGTCCGCTCCCCCATCGGCCAGCAGCATCCACAGGAACACCGGCGCGCACAGGATGCGCACGATGGTGATGGCGTTCGGAAGCTGCCTGGGGATCGTCATGCGCCCGAGCCTAGTTGCCGCCCCGGCGCGCACCCGACGGGTCAGTCCCGTCCGGTGAGTCCCCAGGCGTCCTCGTCGCCGTCGCCGTCGCTCTCGACCACGGGCAGTCCATCGAACTGGGAGTCGACGGCATCCGGCCCGTACGGGTCTGCACCGCCCGCCGGAGCTGCCGGCGCGTCGTCGCCGCGAAGGCGGGCCAGGATCGCCGGCAGCTGTTCGACGGTGACGAGCACGTCGCGGGCCTTGGAGCCCTCGGAGGGTCCGACGATCTCGCGGGACTCGAGCAGGTCCATGAGGCGTCCGGCCTTGGCGAATCCCACGCGCAGCTTGCGCTGCAGCATCGAGGTCGACCCGAACTGGGTCGACACCACCAGCTCGGTCGCGGCGAGGAGCAGCTCGAGGTCGTCGCCGATGTCGGCGTCGATCTCCTTCTTCTCTGCCGCCACGGCGACGTCCGGGCGGTACTCGGGCCGGGCCTGCGCCGTGACGTGCTTGACGACCTTCTCGATCTCCGCCTCGCTCACCCAGGCGCCCTGCACGCGGATGGACTTCGACGCTCCCATCGGCAGGAACAGCGCGTCGCCCTGGCCGATGAGACGATCGGCGCCGGGCTGGTCGAGGATCACGCGAGAATCCGTGACACTCGTCACGGCGAACGCCAGACGCGACGGGACGTTCGCCTTGATGAGGCCGGTGACCACGTCGACCGAGGGCCGCTGCGTGGCGAGCACGAGGTGGATGCCGCTGGCGCGGGCCAGCTGCGTGATGCGGACGATGGAGTCCTCGACGTCACGAGGCGCGACCATCATCAGGTCGGCGAGCTCGTCGACGACCACCAGCAGGTACGGGTAGGGCTTCAGGATGCGCTCGCTGCCGACCGGGAGCTTGACCTCGCCGGCCACGACGGCCTTGTTGAAGTCGTCGATGTGGCGGAAGCCGAACGACGCGAGGTCGTCGTACCGCATGTCCATCTCCTTCACGACCCACTGCAGCGCCTCGGCTGCCTTCTTGGGATTCGTGATGATCGGTGTGATGAGGTGCGGCACGCCGGCGTAGGAGGTGAGCTCGACGCGCTTCGGGTCGATGAGCACCATGCGCACGTCGGCGGGCTTGGCCTTCATGAGCAGGCTCGTGATCATCGAGTTGACGAAGCTCGACTTGCCCGAGCCGGTGGAGCCGGCGACCAGGAGGTGCGGCATCTTCGCGAGGTTGGCCACCACATAGCCGCCGCCGACGTCCTTGCCGACGCCGATCGTCATCGGGTGTGTCGACTGCTGCGCGTTCTGCGAGCGGAGCACGTCGCCGAGCGTGACGATCTCGCGATCGACGTTCGGGATCTCGACGCCGATGGCGCTCTTGCCCGGGATCGGCGCGATGATGCGGACCTCATTGGAGGCCACTGCGTAGGCGATGTTGTTGGTGAGGGCGGTGATGCGCTCGACCTTGACGCCGGGACCGAGCGAGATCTCGTACTGCGTGACCGTCGGCCCGCGGGAGAAGCCGGTGACCCGGGCGTCGACGGAGAACTGGTCGAGGACGCTCGTGATGGCCTTCACGGTGTCGTCGTTGGCCTGCGAGCGCGCGACATGCGGCGTGCCGGCGGCCAGCGAGTTGACGGACGGCAGTCGATACGGCGACATGCGGCGCGGAGGGCGCCGCCTCTGACCCGATGCCGGACAGCCCCGGCAGCAGACCGTCTTCGAGCGGGTCGCCGGTGTCGTCGCGCAGTGACGTGCCCGCGGCAGCCTTCGTCGTGGCCGCGGACGGGAGCGGGTCGATGATCTCGGTCAGGGCGTCGGCGATGACCGGGGCGGGCGGCGCGGGCGGCTCGAACACCTGGGCGAAGCCGCCCTGCACGGCACCAGGGGGCAGCAGTGTCGTGAGGTCGTCCGAGGCCAGATCGCCCTCCGGGTCCGTCTCGCGGCCGGTCTTGTTGCGCCGCCACCACGGGAGGCTGGGGTCTTCGTCGGCAGCGGCGGGGCTCTCGGAAGCCGGCGGCTGCTCGGGGCGGGGCTCGGCGCCGAACATCCACGCGTAGAGCTCGCCGAGGCGGTGTCCGATCCGGTTCGGCGGAGTCTTGGTGATGATCAGGATGCTGAGCACGGCGAGCAGCGACAGCACGATGTACGCGCCGACGTCCGTGAGCACGAGAGCGACCGGCTCGGCGAGCATCCAGCCGAAGAGGCCGCCGGCCTCGCTGAGCGCGGGGAGACCCTCGCTGGGCTGCGGCCGCCCGCCGGCGACGTGGCAGAAGCCGGCGATCGTGAGGATGAGCAGACCGAACCCGATGCCGATGCGGCCGTTGTCGTGCACCGAGGACGGATGCCGGAACATCCAGCCGGCGAGGAGCAGGAGCAGGACTGGGAGGATGAACGCCTCACGGCCGATGAGGCCGCCGACCGTGTATGCGCTGATGGTCCCGGCGACGGGATTGCCGACGAAGAACCATTCGTTGACCGAACCGGCGACGGCCAGCAGCACGAGCAGGAACGGGAACCCGTCGCGTCGCTGATCCTTCTCGAGCGTCTCGGGTCCGAAGGCGCGGAACAGGCCACCGACGGCATGCGCGAGTCCCATCCAGGCCCGGACCGCGACGGGCGGCCTGTCGGAGTCGCCGACGTACCGCTTGGGAGCCGGCACGGGCTTCTTCGCGCGCGACGATGACGCGCCCGACGGCGCGCGACCGCTCTTGGTCGGACTGGTGCTCCTGGCCATTCCCCCACGGTACGGCGGACTCCCGACTTTCCCGGGAACCACACCGGGCGTCGGGCGCCTCGGCGAAGGTCAGCGCAGGCGTTTGACCATCGTGTCTCGGCCGTGACCGGGCTCGACCACCGCGAAGCCCTCGCTCCGGTAGAGCGTGACGGCGAAGTTTCCGCGCTCGACACTGAGACTGATGCGCCCGTAGCCCTTCGATCGGGCGTGGTCGCACAGGTGCTGCAGCAGGGCACGGCCCACGCCATGTGCCCGCCACGGCGGCCGAACCCCGATGATGAGCTCGGGCACCCCGGTACCGACGTAGCCGAAGCCGGGGTCTGTGCGCGGCAGCAGGCGATACCAGGCGGCGCCGACGGGCTCGCCGTTCGCTCCCTCGGCGATGAAGCCGGCATCACTGGGCCGCATCCAGTCCGACACGTAGCGACTGTGCTCAGACCCCGTCACGACCTGGTGCTTGGGACGCGCACCGCCGGCGCGCCAGTTGACGGCATCCACCACCATGTCGCCCAGGAAGGCGCCGTCGGCCTGGACGGCGGGCCGGATGGTGAACGAGGCGGACATGCCGCGAGTCTAGCCACGCGGCAGTGCGCCTCCGGCCCGATGTCAGGAGGTCAGGCCTCGATGACCAGCGGCACGATCATCGGCCGGCGGCGCAGCGACTGGTTGACCCAGCGTCCGATCGTGCGCCGGACGATCTGCGACAGCGCGTGAGGGTCGCGGACGCCCGACTTGGCCGCCTCGGCCAGCGCCGCGGCGATCTTCGGCTTGACGCTGTCGAACACCGCGTCGTCCTCGGCGAAGCCTCGGGCGTGGATCTCCGGTCCGGAGATCACCTTGCCGGTCGAGGCATCCACCACCACGATCACCGAGATGAAGCCCTCTTCGCCCAGGATGCGGCGGTCCTTGAGGTCGGCGTCGGTGATCTCGCCCACCGTGGAGCCGTCCACGTAGACGAAGCCGAGGTCCAGCTGGCCGACGACGCGCGTGTCGCCGTCCTTCAGGTCGATGACCGTCCCGTTCTCGGCGATGATCGTGCGCTCGGCCGGGATGCCGGTGTCCTGCGCCAGGCGTGCGTTCGCCATGAGGTGGCGGTACTCGCCGTGCACGGGGAGGACGTTCTTCGGCTTGAGGATGTTGTAGCAGTAGAGCAGCTCGCCGGCCGCGGCGTGACCGGACACGTGCACCTTGGCGTTGCCCTTGTGCACGACGTTCGCGCCGAGCTTGGTCAGTCCGTCGATCACGCGATAGACGGCGTTCTCGTTGCCCGGGATCAGGCTCGACGCGAGGATGACGGTGTCGCCCTCGCCCGGCTCGATGGCGTGGTCGAGGTTCGCCATGCGGCTGAGGACGGCCATGGGCTCGCCCTGCGACCCGGTCGACATGTAGACGATCCGGTCGTCGGGCAGGTCCCGCGCCTTCTTGTAGTCGATGAGCACGCCGTCGGGCACGTTGAGGTAGCCGAGGTCCTCGGCGATGGTCATGTTGCGCAGCATGCTGCGGCCCAGCAGTGCGACGCGCCGGCCATGGGCCGCTGCGGCATCGAGCACCTGCTGCACGCGGTGTATGTGACTGGAGAAGCTCGCGATGATCACTCGGCGAGGCGCCTTGGCGATCACCTGCTCCAGCACCGGGCCGATGGAGCGCTCGAGAGGGGTGAAGCCGGGCACGTCGGCGTTCGTCGAGTCGACGAGGAAAAGGTCGACGCCCTCCTCACCCAGGCGCGCGAACGCGCGGAGATCGGTGAGGCGGCCATCGAGCGGCAGCTGGTCCATCTTGAAGTCGCCCGTGGCCAGCACGGTGCCCGCAGGGGTGCGGATGGCGACGGCCAGAGCGTCCGGGATCGAGTGGTTCACCGCGATGAACTCGAGCTCGAAAGGCCCGAGCCGCTCGCGCTGACCCTCGACCACCGTGAGGCTGTAGGGCTTGATCCGGTGCTCTTTGAGCTTGGCCTCGGTGAGCGCGAGCGTCAGGCCGGAACCCACGATGGGAATGTCGGGCTTGAGCTTGAGCAGATAGGGAACCGCGCCGATGTGGTCCTCGTGGCCGTGCGTGAGCATGACTCCGACGATGTCGTCGAGGCGGCCCTTGAGCGGCTCGAAGTCGGGAAGGATCAGGTCGACGCCGGGCTGGTGCTCCTCGGGGAAGAGCACGCCGCAGTCCACGACGAGGAGCTTCCCGTCGTACTCGAACACGGTCATGTTGCGACCGATCTCGCCGAGGCCGCCGTACGGCGTCACGCGCAGGGTTCCCGCCTCGAGGGCGGGTGGGTCGAACGGAGTGGTGGGCATCGTCAGCCTCCTCGGGATGCCGCGGCATCCGCTTGATTGTCGCGCCGGCGTGCACTGGTGGGTGCGCCGGCGCGCGGTGTCATCTGGTGGTGCCCGAGACCTTCGGCAGCGCGCCGCCGGCGGCGGCGTTGCGGTCGGGGCGGAAGTTGGAGAAGTCGGCACCGGGGACATCGGTCACGAGCGCGAGCTCGTCCTCGATCTTCGCGGCCTCCCACTCTTCGGGGCCGACCAGTGGCAGCCGCACGCGCGGGCTGCCGATCCGGCCGAGGCCGTGCAGGATGTACTTCGCCGAGACCGTTCCCGGCACGTGCGTCATGACGGCGCGCACCAGCGGCTCGAGCTGCTTGTGGGCGGCGGTCGCAGCCGTCAGGTCGCCGCGGTTCACGGCATCCACGATCACGCGATACGGCTGCGCGGCGATGTTGGCGGTCACGCCGATGAGGCCGGTCGCACCGATCGCGAGGTGCGGCAGGATGTTGGCGTCATCGCCCGAGAAGTACATCAGATCGGTCTGGTTGAGCACTCGGCTGACCTCGCTGAAGTCGCCCTTGGCGTCCTTCACGGCGAGGATGTTCGGGTGCTTCGCGAGGCGCAGGATCGTCTCGTAGGTGATCGGCACGCCCGTCCGACCGGGAATGTCGTAGAGGATCACCGGCAGATCCGTGGCGTCGGCGACGAGCCGGAAGTGAGTCAGGATGCCCGCCTGCGTGGGCTTGTTGTAGTACGGCGTGACGATCATGATGCCGTCGGCGCCGACGCGCTCGCTCGCCTTGTACAGCTCGATCGCATGCGCGGTCTCGTTCGAGCCGCCGCCGGTGAGGATCTTGGCGCGGCCGGCCGCGACATCCTTGCCCACCTCGACGAGCCGGAGCTTCTCGGCATCGGTGAGGGTCGAGGTCTCGCCGGTGGTGCCGGTCACGACGATGCCGTCGGCGCCCGCGGTGATGACGTCGTCGATGTGCTTCTCGACCGCGGGCCAGTCCACCTCGCCGTCGGCCGTCATCGGAGTGACGAGCGCGACGAGAACCTGTCCGAAGGGGTTGCCCGAGTGCGTCATGAGTTCAGGTTATCGGGATGCCGCGCCCCGCGCCGCCGCGGACTTCACTCGCGCGGCGCGCGGTCAGCGCCCGCTCTCGCCGATTCTCGCCGCGAGGCTCGGCGGCACCAGGCGCGTGAGCGCGACCAGCACGCGATAGCGCAACGACGGCACCGAGACCGCCTTTCCCCGGGCGACATCGCGCAGCGACTCCGACACCACGTCGCGGGCATCCAGCCACAGCGCGTCCGGGACGCCTTCCTTGCCGACCGCCAGGCCCATGCGCGCGTGGAAGTCGGTGTGCGTGAAGCCCGGGCAGACGGCCGTGACGGTGACTCCGCGCGGCGCGTAGCGGCCGTTCGCCCAGCGGCTGAACGCCACGAGCCACCCCTTGCACGCACCGTAGGTCGAGCGCGGGATGAACGCGGCGACGGAGGCGACGTTGACGATGCGCCCGTGCCCGCGCTCGAGCATCGGCGTGAGGGCGGCGTGGGTGAGCCGCATCGGCACCTCGACGTGGAGCGAGAGATGGCGGACCTCGTCATCGATGTCGTTGCGCTCGAAGCTCAGCGGCAGTCCGAAGCCCGCGTTGTTGACGAGCATCTCCACAGGCCGTGCGGGGTCGGCGAGGCGCTTCTCGACCGCGCCTCGCTGCGCCGGGTCCAGCAGATCGGCACCCAACACCTCGACGTGGCGTCCGTACGCCGCGCGGAGTTCGTCGGCGAGCGCCTCGAGCGCGGCCGTGTCGCGGGCGACGAGCACGAGGCCGGCCCCCTTCTCGGCGAGCTGGCGGGCATACTCGGCGCCCAGCCCCGAGCTCGCCCCCGTGATCAGGGCGGTCCTCGTCATGGCTTCTCCTGCGTCGGCGGCACGAGGGTGAGGAAGCGGTAGCGGATGCCGGTGCGCGAGGTGTGCCAGCCGATCGAAGGATCCAGCGCCTCGGTCCGCCACCCGACGCGGTCGGGCGCGGTGGTGTCGCCGTCGACCGCAAGGTCGAGCTCGGTGACCTCCAGCAGATCGGCGCCCGCGATCGCCTCGCGGAACAGCTCGCCTCCACCGATCACCCAGATCCATTCCGGGTCGCCCTCTGCGGCGATGGCGAGCGCGGCCTCGAGCGACGGTGCACGCTCGGCTCCGGCATCCGCCCACGAATCCTGCCGTGTCACGACGATGTTCCGCCGTCCCGGAAGGGGCCGGAAGCGATCCGGGAACGATTCCCACGTGCGGCGGCCCATCACGACGGGGGCGCCCATGGTGATGCTCTTGAAGTGGGCCATGTCTTCGGGCACGTTCCACGGCATGCCGCCTGCGGCGCCGATCACGCCGTCCGCCGCCTCGGCCCAGACCAAGCCGACCCGCGAGGTCACACCGCGACCGCCCCGCGGATCGCCGGGTGGTGCTGGTAGTCCTCGATGACGAAGTCCTCGAACGTGTAGTCGAAGATCGTCTCGGGCTCACGCGCGAAGCGGAACGTCGGGTACGGGTACGGCTCGCGGGTGAGCTGCTCGCGCACCTGCTCGACGTGATTGTCGTAGATGTGGCAGTCGCCACCCGTCCAGACGAAGTCGCCGGGCTCGAGGCCGGTCTGCTGTGCGACCATCAGCGTCAGCAGTGCGTACGAGGCGATGTTGAAGGGCACCCCGAGGAAGAGGTCGGCGCTGCGCTGGTAGAGCTGGCACGACAGCTTGCCGTCGGCGACGTAGAACTGGAACATCGCGTGGCACGGCGCGAGCGCCATGTCGGGGATGTCGGCCGGGTTCCACGCCGACACGAGCAGTCGGCGCGAGTCCGGGTTGCTGCGGATCTGATCGATGACGAGCGCGATCTGATCGATGTGCGAGCCGTCGGGCCGCGGCCACGAGCGCCACTGGACGCCGTAGACCGGGCCCAGTTCGCCCTCGGCGTCGGCCCATTCGTCCCAGATCGTCACGCCGTGCTCTTGCAGCCAGCGGACATTGGACTCGCCGCGCAGGAACCACAGCAGCTCGTATGCGATCGACTTGAAGTGCACCCGCTTGGTCGTGATGAGCGGGAAGCCCTGCGACAGGTCGAACCGGATCTGCCGGCCGAACGCGCTGGTCGTCCCCGTCCCGGTGCGATCGTCCTTGTGGGTGCCGTGCTCGAGCACGTCGCGCAGGAGGTCCTCGTAGGGAGTGGGGATCGCCGTGGTCACGGCTGCAACGTTACTCTCTGGGGTTCCACCCCAGACCCTTGGAAGCGTCACAATCGGCTCCAGTCGCATCTGCCGCCTGAACAGGGATACTCTGATCCGTTGTGACCCTGGTAACCGCGCTCGTCGCCATCGCCGTGCTCCTCGCAGCGACGGTGGCCGCGGGTGCCTACCTGCGGTGGCGGCAGTCGCGGCCCCAGCGGCACATCCTGCACGAGGTGATCGAGCCGCAGCGGCTCGGCGCCGACGCCCTGGGCGAGGTGGCCACCCTGTTGCAGTTCAGCACCGAGCTGTGCGCGCGCTGCCCCGGCGTCCACCGCACGCTCTCGGACATCGCCGATGCGCATTCCGGCGTGCGCCACCTCGACGTGGACCTCACTCACCGACCCGACATCGCCAAGCACTTCCACATCCTCCAGACGCCCACCACGCTCGTCCTCGATCGGGACGGCGTGATCCAGACGCGATTCGGGGGCACTCCCAGCCGTGAGGTGCTGGAGCTCGAACTGACCCGTTTGATCGCAGAAGGTGCAGATGTCTGAACGGACCAATGGCGCCGTCCGCGGGATCGACCCGCGCGGGCCTCGCTTCGCCGCCGGCATCACGTCGCTCCTGCTGCTCGTCGCGGTCTTCCTGACCCTGACCGGGCTGTCGACGGCCTACGGGGTCGGCTGGTTCGCGTATCAGCCGCTCGCAGACGAGAGCCTCGTGTCGCTGGGCTGGGCGATCTCGAACGCCACAGTGGCCGAGCGGGCATCGACCCCGGGCTTCCTCCTGCTCCTGGTGATCGCGCTGCTGTTCCTGTGGGGCGTGCTCTCGCCCCGGACGGCGCCGTGGGGCGTGCTCTACCGCAAGGTCGTCGCACCCCGCCTCGCTCCCCCGACCGACCTCGAGGATCCCCGTCCGCCGCGCTTCGCCCAGGGCGTCGGCCTCTTCGTCGTGGGCCTCGGACTGGTGCTCCACCTCCTCGGCGTGCCATGGGCGCTCCCGATCACCGCCGCCATGGCCTTCGTCGCCGCCTTCCTCAACGCGGCCTTCGGCGTCTGCCTCGGGTGCATGCTGTACCTCCTGCTGCAGCGGACGGGCCTCGTCGGACGAGCGCGACCGACCGGCGCCTGACGGCGCGCGAACCGGCGCGCCAGGGTGCGTCAACCCGTCGCGCCACGGCATCCTCCGCGGTTAGGCTGACCGCGAGGCGTCCGGCGTGCGGGCGCGAAACGGAGGCCCCCATGACCGTCACGAGCGAAGCCACCACCGCCTGGAACGGCGGACTCTTCGACGGGTCCGGCGAGGTGACGTTCGTCTCGTCGGGGCTCGGGACATTCGATGTGAACTGGAAAGCCCGCAGCGAGGGATCGACCTCGGTGACCACGCCGGAAGAGCTCATCGCCGCCGCGCACTCGTCGTGCTTCAGCATGGCGTTCTCCCTCGCCCTGGCCGAGAACGGCACCCCTCCCGAGTCCATCGACACCACGGCATCCGTCACGTTCAAGCCCGGCACGGGCATCACCGGCAGCCATCTCAACGTCAACGCGGTCGTGCCCGGCCTGGACGCGGACGAGTTCGAGCGTCTGGCCCAGGCGGCCAAGACCGGCTGCCCGGTGTCTCAGGCGCTGGCCGGCGTGGAGATCACCATCGAGGCGACGCTTGCCTGAAGACCCTGCCCGCTCGCGGCACGGCCGCCGCGTCGTCGTCGCGGGCGCGTCGGGCCTGATCGGCTCGGCTCTCGTCGACAGCCTGCGCGGCGACGGCGTCGACGTCACCACCCTCGTCCGGCGACCTGCCGAGGCGCCTGGCGAGGTCGAGTGGCTGACGGATGCGCGCCCGCTCGACCCCGATGTCCTGGACGGCGCAGAAGCTGTGGTGGGGCTCAACGGTGCCAGCATCGGCCGCTTCCCGTGGACGAGCCGGTACAAGAACACGCTGCTCTGGTCACGGGTGACGCCCACCCAGGCGATCGCCCGCGCGGTCAGGGAGCTGGGATCGGATGCCCCGGCTTTCCTCTCCGCCTCGGCGGTGGGCTACTACGGCTCCGCCCCGGGCGCACGGCTCACCGAGCGCGCGCGGCGAGGCGAGACGTTCCTCGCGGACCTCTGCGGCGAGTGGGAGGGGGCTGCGCTGGCCGCGGGCGACGCTGCCCGGGTCACGCTGCTGCGGACGGCGCCGATCATCCATCCGAAGGGTGTCCTCGGGCCGCTCATGCTGCTGACGCGGCTCGGCCTCAGCGGGCCGATCGGGCGCGGCACACAGGCCTGGCCGTGGATCTCTCTCGAGGACGAGGTGCGCGCGATCCGTCACGCGATGGATGCCGGCATCGACGGGCCGGTCAATCTCACGGGCCCTACCCGCGCGACCGCCAACGACCTCGGCTTCGCGCTCGCGCAGCGGATGAACCGGCCCTTCGTGCTGCGTGCGCCGGTCTGGGCCGTACGGCTCGCTCTCGGCGCCGACGCGACCGAGGCGGTTCTCACGTCCGACGTGGACGTGGTGCCGGCGGTGCTGCAGGAGTCGGGCTTCGTCTTCCGCCACCGCACGGTGGAAGAGGCCGTCGCGGCGACGGTGCCCGCCGCCCGCTGACGCTAGCCCCGGCGGCCGAGGCTCTCCAGCCGGATCGCCCGGCGCACCGCCTCGCGGGCACGTCGCCGATCACCGGACGCGTCATAGGCGACGCCGAGCCGGTACCAGGCCCGCCAGTCGTCGGGGTGCGCTTCGACCTCGGCTCGATAGTGCGGGAAGACGGCGTCGGCGTCCGCCCGGACGGCGCGGCCGCTCGGCCGAACCGACACCTCTTCCGTCGGCAGTCCGCCCTCCGCCGCGAGCCGCTCGCCGAGCCGCTGAGCACGCACGCCGAACCACAGCTCGCGCCCGATCGCCCACGTGGCGATGAGCGGCAGCACCACGAGCGCCGCACCCATGGTCACGCCGACGGCGTCGCCGCTGGTCAGCAGCAGCCACGCCCGCTGCGCGACCAGCACGACGTACAGCGCGAGCAGCACCGCCATCACGGCGACGCCGATGCGTGCGCTCATGCGCCGGTGGCCCGAGCCACCTGCCCGGGGACGCCGCCCTCGTCGACCGGCCGAATCGAGGTCGGCTCGGCGGGCGTCCTGCGGATGCCGATGTCGAGAAAGCTGTCCAGCCCGACGACGACGCCACGCGCGCTCTGTGCCTGGGCAAGCGCCAGCCGGATGCCGGGGGCATACGCCTGCGCCGGCTCGATGGTGTCGTGAGTGATGGTGAGCGACTCGCCCGCCCCTGCGAGGATCGTCTCCTGACGGGCGATGACGCCCGGGCGGCGCAGCGAGTGGATGGGAACACTGGCCACCTGCTGGCCACGCGCGCGCTGATCGACGTGGGGCGACTCGACCGGACCGACTTGGGCGCGGGCCGCGGCGATCAGCTCGGCGGTGCGCACGGCCGTGCCGCTCGGTGAGTCGATCTTGGTCTCGCGGTGCGCTTCGACGATCTCGATCGACGGGAAGAACGGCGCGGCGGCGGCCGCGAGCGCCGAGCCCAGGACGGAGCCGAGCGAGAAGTTGGGGATGAACACCACGCCGGTCCCCGCGGCCTCGACCAGCGGGCGGACGAGTGCGATGCGCTCGGCGGACCATCCCGAGGTGCCCACGAGGACGTTGATGCCGCGCTCGACCGCAGCGCGCACGACGTCGATCGAGACGGCGGGCGTCGACGCGTCGATCACCAGATCGGCGCCGTCCAGCTCGGTGAGCTCGGAACGGGACGACAGCACCGCGATGACCTCGAAGGCGTCCTCCTGCTCGACCACCTCGCGGATGATCCCACCGAGCTTGCCGGTGCCGCCCACGATGGCCACGCGCGTCGTCATGGCCTCCATCCTAGGCTGGCGACCGCAGGCTGCCCGTGCGCCCGACCGCTCCCCGCCTACGCTGGAGCGGTGGCCACACTTCGCGAGACTTCCGTCGACGATCCCGCCGCCCACGCGCTTCTCGCGGAGTACTTCCGCTCCCGCGAGGTCGGGTTCGCAGCGCAGGACGTCGTCTACACGACGACCTTCCCCGCTCCCGGAGCCTTCGTGCCGCCGGCGGGGGTGTTCTTGATCCTGGACGACGACGAGGGCCGGCCGGTCGGATGCGGAGGCATCCGACTCCTGCCCGACGGCGACCTCGGCCGGCGCTACGAGGTCAAGCACCTGTACCTGCGCCCCGAGACGCGGGGACGAGGCTGGGGACGGGTGCTTCTGGAAGGTCTCGAGGAGCGGGCGCGCGCGCTGGGCGCCGACGAGCTCGTGCTCGACACGCATCACTCCCTCGAGGCCGCTGCAGCCCTCTACGACCGCACCGGCTTCACCGCCATCGAGCCGTACAACGACAACCCCAACGCGAGCCGCTGGTACGGCAAGGTGCTCGGTGGGTCAGGTCAGACCGGGTAGACCTCGGGCAGGCCGGTTCGCATCTCCACCGGCAGGTGCGCCATGTCGTTGTGGGAGAGCAGCGTCCACGGACGGCCCTGCTTCTGCGCGATGACGGTGAGCCCGCAGTGAGCCTGGTTGAGCGTCATCCAGCGCCAGTCCGGCGCCTGCAGCACCTCGCGCGCGAACCAGGAGATCACGAAGTTGTGCGTGATGAGCAGCTCGTGCACCTCGCCGCGCTTGCGCACGAGGTACTCGCTCACGGCATCCGACATCTGCGCACGGCCCGCCTCGATCTCGGCCTCGGTGACCGCTCCGAAGAAGGGCTCGAACACGGTGGGGGTCTGCTCGGTCATCCCGGTGGGCACACAGTCGAACAGCAGGGCGGAGGGCTTCGGCGAGACCGAGGGCATGCGCTCGGCGACGGCGCGCGCCGTCTGGCTGGCGCGCTCCAGCGGCGAGTGCCACACCGCATCGAAGGGCACTCCCGAGAGCCGGTCTGCCAGCAGCGCAGCCTGACGGCGTCCGCGGGGCGACAGCGGACCGTCGTCGATGCCGTGCTCGGCATCCTGATGCTCGCCGTGTCGCACGAGGTAGATGTAATGCGTCACGTGCTCACTCCGTCGGGGATACGCGCGGCCCGACGGGACGCGCTTCCACCCTACGTCACGGAACGGTCACGGCCACGAAGTCCGCTCGCGTCACTCTGCGGCGCGAGCGATGTCCGACAGCTGCGCCCTGCTCAGCCGCACGCCGACGCCCTGGACGAGCTCTTCGACATGTCCTGGTGCGTAGGCGTTGACGATGGGCGCCGTAACGAGCTTCTGCGCGAGCAGCCAAGCCACGGCGACCGCTGCGTCGGGCACGCCGAGCTCGGTGCCCACGGCGTCGAGGGCGCGCAGGGTGCGGCTGCCGCGGCGGTTGAGGTTGGCCGCGAGCTGCGCCCCGCGCACTGACAGGGAGCCGCGAAGCCGGGTGCGCTGCCGACCGGCGAGAAAACCGTGCTCGAGCGCGTGGGACGGCGTCACCGCGATGCCCTGCGCGCCGGCGACCAGACGCAGGTCGGAGTCGAACTCGTGCCGGCGCAGCACATTGAACGGCACGTCGAGCACCGTGATGCGGGGGAACCCGGCTGAAGCGAAGATGCGCGCCTCGACGAGCTGGGCGGCGGCATAGCCGACCGCGCCCAGCGTGCCGATCTTGCCGCTGTCTACCAGCCACTCCGCCGTCGCCAGCGTGTCTTCCAGCGCCGAGATCGAATCCGTCGTCGCGTCGAGGTAGAGCACGTCGATGCGATCCGTCCGCAGTCGAGTGAGCGACGCCTCGACCGCGCGGACCAGGTTGACGGAGCCGAGTCCCGGGTTGTCTGCGTGACCCCCGACGCGGACGGCGAGCGTGATGTCGTCGCGCAGGCCGCGCGAGTGCATCCACTGGCCGATGATGTGCTCACTGCGTCCGGCGGCGTAGCTGTCGGACGTGTGCACGGCGTTGCCGCCGAGCTCGACGTACGTGTCGAGGATCTCGTGACTGGACTCGAGGTCGACGTTCCAGCCGAACTCCGAGCCGCCCAGGATGAGCGGGAAGATCTCTGCGCCGCCCTCGCCGAGCGCGACGCGCACGTTCTGACCGACCGGCGGGCCCTGCACCGGGATCGGGGCGGACGGGTGCACATCGGATGCAGGACCGGATGCCGTGCTCGCCGAGGAGGCTGTCGTGCCAACACCGAAGAAAGACATGTCCCACCCCCTCACGAAACTCCGGCCGGAGTGCTCGTGTTCGCCGAATCCGCACCCCCCGGCACGTACTTATGAGGGTAGGACAGTCCGGACTGATACCCGGTCGCCGAGGAGTACTGTCGGTAAACATTGCATAACGCTTTGGTCACGGTTCTCCGGAATGACCGGGATTCCGCGAGTTTCGGCTCCTTCCGACACCGGGAAGGACGGATGCCCGCCCTCCGCGAGGAGGACGGGCATCCGGACACGTCCGTCGGGCGTCAGCCCTTCGGAGTCAGCCTTCGGAGTCAGCCTTCGGCGGGAGCTTCGGGGCCCTCGTTGGCGGCCGCGCGGCCTTCCTGGTCCGCAGCCTCTTCGACAACGGGCTCGAGCGAGAGCTTGCCGCGGTCGTCGATCTTCGTGATCTTGACGAGGATCTTCTGACCCACGCCGAGCACGTCCTCGACGTTCTCCACGCGCTTGCCGCCGGCGAGCTTGCGGACCTCGCTGACGTGCAGCAGTCCGTCCTTGCCGGGCAGGAGCGAGATGAACGCGCCGAATGTCGCGATCTTCACCACGGTGCCGAGGAACTGCTCGCCGACCTCCGGGTTGGTGGGGTTCGCGATCGCGTTCACCTGGGCGCGGGCAGCCTCGGCCGCCGGGCCGTCGGTCGCGCCGATGTAGACGGTGCCGTCCTCCTCGATGGAGATCTGAGCGCCGGTCTCGTCCTGGATGGCGTTGATCGTCTTGCCCTTGGGTCCGATGAGCTCGCCGATCTTGTCGACCGGGATCTGCACGCTGATCACGCGCGGAGCCGTGGGAGCCATCTCGTCGGGGCCGTCGATCGCGGCGTTGAGCACTCCGAGGATCGTGAGGCGAGCCTCGTGCGCCTGCTGCAGCGCGGCAGTGAGGACCGACGACGGGATGCCGTCGAGCTTCGTGTCGAGCTGGATCGCGGTGACGAACTCGCTCGTGCCGGCGACCTTGAAGTCCATGTCGCCCAGGGCGTCTTCGGCGCCGAGGATGTCGGTCAGCGCGGCGTAGCGCGTCTGACCGTCGACCTGGTCGGTGACAAGGCCCATCGCGATACCCGCGACCGGGGCGCGCAGCGGCACGCCGGCGTTGAGCAGCGACAGGGTGGACGCACACACCGAGCCCATCGACGTCGAGCCGTTGGAGCCGAGAGCCTCGGACACCTGACGAATCGCGTAGGGGAACTCCTCACGGCTGGGCAGCACCGGCACGAGCGCGCGCTCGGCGAGGAAGCCGTGCCCGATCTCGCGACGCTTGGGGCTGCCGACACGGCCGGTCTCACCGGTCGAGTAGGGCGGGAAGTTGTAGTGGTGCATGTAGCGCTTGTGCGTGACGGGCGACAGCGAGTCGATCTGCTGCTCCATCTTGAGCATGTTCAGCGTGGTGACACCCAGGATCTGGGTCTCGCCCCGCTGGAAGATCGCCGAGCCGTGGACGCGCGGGATGACCTGCACCTCGGCGTCGAGCGGGCGGATGTCGGCCAGGCCGCGGCCGTCCATGCGCACACCCTCGGCGAGGATGCGGCCGCGGACGATCGTCTTGGTGACCGACTTGTAGGCCGCCGAGAACTCGATGGTGGCGACGGCCGGCAGCTCACCGGACTCGACGGCGGCGAGCAGCTCGGCCTTGACGGCATCCTTGAGCTCGTCGTCGGCGCCCTGACGCGCCTGCTTGTCGGCGATCTGGTAGATCGGGACGAGCTTGTCGTACGCGCGGTGAGCGACGAAGTCGTAGGTCTCCTGGCTGTACGGCAGGAAGACCGGGAACTCCTTGATCTCCTTGGCGGACGTCTTGGCGACGGTGTTCTGCGCCTCGACGAGCTGCTTGATGAAGGGCTTGGAGGCCTCGAGGCCTTCAGCCACCACCTGCTCGTTGGGCTTGACGGCGCCGCCCTTGATGAGGTTCCACGAACCCTCGGTGGCCTCCGCCTCGACCATCATGATCGCGACATCGTCGTTGCCGTCGGCATCGGTGATGACACGGCCGGCGACGATCAGATCGAAGACGGCGTCCTCGAGCTGCGAGACGGTGGGGAACGCGATCCACTGGTCGGCGTTCTCGCCCTGGCCGGGGATGAGTGCGAGGCGCACACCGGCGATGGGGCCCGAGAAGGGCAGACCCGAGATCTGGGTCGACAGCGAAGCGGCGTTGATGGCCAGGGCGTCGTAGAACTCGCCGGGCGCGATCGAGAGCACGGTGACGACGATCTGGACCTCGTTGCGCAGACCCTCGACGAACGAGGGGCGCAGCGGGCGGTCGATGAGACGGCAGACGAGGATGGCCTCGGTGGACGGGCGGCCCTCGCGGCGGAAGAACGAGCCGGGGATCTTGCCCGCGGCGTACGAGCGCTCTTCGACGTCGACGGTCAGCGGGAAGAAGTCGAAGCCTTCGCGCGGGTGCTTGCCGGCGCTGGTGGCCGAGAGGAGCATCGTCTCCTCGTCGAGATACGCGGCGACGGCACCCTGTGCCTGCTGCGCGAGTCGTCCGGTCTCGAACCGGACAGTGCGGGTGCCGAAGCGTCCATTGTCGAGGACTGCTTCTGCGGCGGTGATTTCAGGACCTTCCAAGAGGTCACTCCTTCTTTGTTTTGACTCGCTCGCCCGTATGGCGCGCGAGTTCATGCGAAGGAGCAGGAACAGGCAGATTTCGGCGCGCGGCGATGGCCGCGATAGCGCCAGCACTGGCCACCAGTAGAAATCCACCCGGCGCATCGGCGACGAGGAGACCACCACAGGGGACCAGCTAGCTGCCGGCCTGCTCCGTGAGCTCATGTTGAATTGAGCGGATGCCGCAAGGGCAACCTCGCCGATCCTACCAGTGCCGCCCGCCTCGAGCCTGCAGGGCACCCCGACGATGACTTCGTGCGCGAGCGTGCGTAGGGTGGGTGCATGAGCACCGACGAGAAGCCGGCGGGCGCGGCGTCCGATGAGATGAAGCGCAAGTTCAAGGAAGCCCTGGAGAAGAAGAACGCCCAGCACCGCGAGGGCGAGTCTCACCTGGATGGCGACTCCGCCGTCCACGGCACCCACGGCGCGGTCACCAAGCGTGAGTTCCGCCGCAAGAGCGGCTGACGGAGCGGGCCGATCATGAGCGACTTCCGCGAGCGCATCCCCGACGATGAGCGCGAGGTTCTCCTCGACGACGACGCCGAGTTCCAGCTGCCTCCGGCGACGCTGGACCCGATGCAGTCCGTCGAGGATCAGGTCGACGAGCTCGACCTCGAAGAGCGCGAGTCCGCGATCGAGTCCGGCGAGATCGACCCGGCGACGTGAGCGACGTCCCTGACCGCCGGCTGCGGCGGGAAGCGTGGGGATTCGCGATCGGGTCGCTGTGCTTCTTCGCCGGAGCGCTGCCGGTGTACGCCTCGTGGGCAGGGCTCGTCTGGACCAACGTCACGTTCGTCGTGGGGTCGGTCTTCTTCACCGTCGCGGCGCTCATCCAGCTGCTGCTGAGCGGGAGGCGCCCACCCCGCGGCGACACCAACGGCCCGGATCGGACCGACTGGTGGGCAGCGGCCATCCAGTTCGCCGGGACCCTCATGTTCAATGTGTCGACGGCGGCCGCCCTCATCGCGGCGATCGCACAGCCCGACACCGTGGGTGCGGGCTGGCGTCCCGACGCCTGGGGCTCGGTCGCATTCCTCGTCTCCAGTGCGCTGGCCGTCGTGGCCGCGAACGGCCGTGAGCGCCTGTGGGACCCGGACGCCCGCACGTGGCACGGCACCGGTCTGAATCTCGTCGGCTCCATCGCCTTCGGGGTCTCGGCGGTCGGCGCCTTCGTCGTGCCCGAGACCGGCGAGCTCGTCAGCGCCGAGTGGGCGTGGATAGGCACCGCCGTCGGCGCGCTCTGCTTCTTCACGGCCGCGGTTCTCTCGCGCCGCACGATCCACCGAGGCGAGATCCTCTCGGCGCTGCGCCACCGCTCACGCTGACAGCGTCGCTCGGGAACACCGATCGCGCCGCCCGAGTTCAGGGGGCGAGCCGACGCGAGCGAGTCGCGCGCCGCGCTACGGCACCCCGGGAAGGCCCGAGTCCGAATATCGTTGGCGATCGTGACCGGATACGACGATTTCTTCCTCGGCAGCACCCTCTCTCTGCCCCGACCCCTCGGCGACGAGGGCCTGCGCGAGCTGGACTATCCGCGATTCACGGTGCTGCTCGATCCGGTGCGCCGGCTCGCCGCCGTGACGGCTGTGAACATCGATGGCTCGACTCTGCAGGACCTGCCACGGACAGGAGAATGGATGCTGGATCCCCGCGTCCCCGCCTCCGAGCAGACGGGACCTGACGTGTACGCCGGCAACGACCTCGATCGCGGTCATCTGGTGCGCCGTCGCGACCCGGGCTGGGGCACCGCTGCTCAGGCACGAGAGGCGACCGAGGCCACATTCTCGTACACGAACGCGGCTCCGCAGGCGGGCGCGTTCAACCAGTCCAAGGACTTGTGGCTGGGGCTCGAGGACCACGTGCTGCACTACGCCGACGCGACGGACCAGCGGGTCAGCGTCTTCACGGCGCCCGTGCTCGACCCGGGCGATCCGGTCTACCGGGGTGTCGGCATCCCCCGCCGCTTCTACAAGGTTGCGGCATGGCTCGCCGACGGTGACCTGCAGGCCGCGGGGTTCGTGCTCGACCAGTCCGAGCTCATCGACGCCGCGCAGGGCGCGGTGGCGGTGCGGCCGCTCGGCGCCTTCCGAACCTTCCAGGTGCCCGTCGCCGAGATCGAGACGCTCGCGGGGATCGACTTCGGACCCCTCGCCGATGCGGACGTGCTCGCGCAGGAAGGCGTGCGAGGAGGGGACGCCTGGCGTCCCCTCCTCGCACCCGACGACATCGTCCTCGGCTGAGGGCTACTCCCCCGCCAGCCCGCCCAGCAGGTGGCCGAACGACCGGCCCTCACCGAGGTAGTGGGCGGGATCGAACGGATCCTCGTTCTTCGCGGGCTCGCGACGTGCGATCGCCTCGGCCAGCTCGCGGGCGCCGCGCTCGACACGTTCGCCCAGCGGCGCGACCTGGTCGCCGGCGGCGCCCCAGTCGCTCGATGCGGCGAACACCCCTGTCGACACGGGCTCGGCGTGGAGGTAGGTGAACAGCGGACGGATCGCGTAGTCGATCGCGAGCGAGTGCCGTGCCGTGCCGGCGTTCGCCCCGATCAGCACCGGCTTGCCGGTGAGCGCGTCGGGATCGAGGATGTCGATGAACGACTTGAACAGTCCCGAGTAGCTCGTCGAGAAGATCGGCGTGACCGCGATCACCGCGTCGGCCGAGACGACGGCGTTGACCATCGACTCCAGCGCGGGCGGAGCGAACCCCGTGAGCAGGTTGTTCGTGATGTCGTGCGCGTAGTCGCGCAGTTCGAAGACGTCGACCTCGACCGCGATCTCGCGTTCGGACAGCTGCTTCACGGTCGCGGCGGCCAGCCGGTCGGCGAGCAGCCGCGTGGACGAGGGATTCGACAGGCCCGCGGAGATGACCGCGATGCGGCGGGGAGTGGTCATGTCACGCCTCCTTGCGGCTCAGGCCGAAAGCCGCACCGGCGGGTGCCGGAGCGTCGCGGTAGGGGCTCTCGCCGACGAGGTTGTCGCCGCGGTTCGCTCCGGGCACCGCCTGCCGCGGCGCCTGGTCGCCGAACGCCGCCTTGACCCGGCCGGCATGGGTCGGGGCATCGGGCACGTCAGCGGGGCGGTTCACCGCCAGCTCCCTGCGGAGCGCGGGAACGACCTCGCCGCCGAGGAAGTCGAGCTGCTCGAGCACCGCCTTGAGGGGCAGCCCGGCGTGGTCGATGAGGAACAGCTGCCGCTGGTAGTCGCCGTAGTGCTCCCGCATCGCGGCGTAGCGGTCGATGACCTGCTGCGGCGAGCCGACGGTGAGCGGCGTCATCTCGCTGAAGTCCTCGAGCGACGGGCCGTGACCGTACACGGGCGCGTTGTCGAAGTAGGGGCGGAACGCGTTCACGGCGTCCTGCGAGTTCTTCGCCATGAAGACCTGACCGCCCAGGCCCACGATCGCCTGCTCGGGCGTTCCGTGACCGTAGTGCGCGTAACGCTGGCGGTACAGCGCGATCAGGCGCTGGTAGTGCTCCTTGGGCCAGAAGATGTTGTTCGCGAAGAACCCGTCGCCGTAGTAGGCGGCCTGCTCGGCGATCTCGGGCGTGCGGATCGAACCGTGCCACACGAACGGCGCCACGCCGTCGAGCGGCCGTGGGGTCGAGGTGAAGCCCTGCAGCGGGGTGCGGAACTGGCCCTCCCAGTCGACGACGTCCTCGCGCCAGAGACGGTGCAGCAGGTTGTAGTTCTCGATCGCCAGCGGCAGGCCCTGCCGGATGTCCTTGCCGAACCAGGGGTACACCGGGCCGGTGTTGCCGCGGCCGAGCATGAGGTCGACGCGGCCACCCGAGACGTGCTGAAGCATCGCGAAGTCCTCGGCGATCTTCACCGGGTCGTTCGTCGTGATCAGCGTTGTCGCGGTCGAGAGCACCAGCCGCTCGGTCTGAGCGGCGATGTAGGCGAGCGTCGTCGTGGGCGAGGATGACCAGAACGGCGGGTTGTGATGCTCGCCGAGAGCGAAGACGTCGAGTCCGACCTCTTCTGCGTGCTTGGCGACCGTGATCGTGTTGCGGATCTTGTCCGCCTCGCTCAGCGTCTCGCCCGTGGTCGGGTCTTCGGTGATGTCGCTCACCGTGAAGATGCCGAACTGCATCTGACCTGTGATGTCGTTCACGATCGCTCCTCGCGTTTTCTATGCATGTGAATGTATCCCATGCAACGCGGCCGGGTTCAGGATATTCCGACCGGATGCGGATAGGCAGACTCGCGCCCCTGGAACTCGAGGATCGCAGGGTTGAGCACCACGCCCTCCGAGATCTCGGTCGCCCGGCGGATCGTCTCGTTCTCCGCCCATGCCGAAGGACCCCCGAGGACGACCGGGATGAAGCCGAGCAGCGCCTCGCTGATCTCCCAGCTGGCGGAGTTCCACAGATAGGACGGGCTGTGATCGACGCCGTAGTAGTTGATCGAGCCACCGACCGTGAACATCGGATCCGCGAACGACGTGGGCCGCGCCCACTCGAACCCCATGCCCTCGTCGCACGAGACGTCGACGATCAGGCTTCCGGGCCGGAATGCTCCGAGATCGCTCTCGCGCAGGTACAGCAGCGGCTGGTTCGGATCCTGCAGGGTGCAATTCACGACGATGTCGCTCTCGGCGAGAAAGGGCGCGAGCGGCACACGACCCTCGTCGGTGATGACCTCGCTGAGGTAGGGCTCATCGTCGTGATCGAACTGGATGATGTGCGCAGCGTGGATCGGCGAGGCGACCGACGCGGTGCGTCGGTTGGTCAGGACGCGCACGTCGTGCACGCCGTGTGCCCGCAGCGCGGTGACGGCGCCGCGGGCGGTCGCGCCGAAGCCGATCACGACCGCCGTGAGACGGCGGCCGTAGTCGCCGGTGGAGCCGCACAGCTGAAGCGCATGGAGCACCGAGCAGTACCCGGCGAGCTCGTTGTTGATGTGGAAGACGTGCAGCCCGAATGCGCCGTCGCTGCCCCAATGGTTCATCGCCTCGAATGCGATGGCCGTCAGGCGCTTGTCGATCGCGAGCTGCGTCATGGCCCGGTCCTGCACGAGGTGGGGCCAGCCCCACAGCACCTGCCCGTCGCGGAAGTCCCGCAGGTCGGCGAGCTGGGGCTTGGGTAGGAGCACCACGTCTGCTGCGGCGATCACCGCCTCCCGCGAGGCGAGGCGCCCGACCAGCGGACGCAGCTCCTCGTCGGGCACCCCGAACTGCCGGCCGTACCCTTCTTCCACGAGGACCCGATGGCGCAGCTCCTCGGGCAGCCGTTCGAAGTGGCCGGGGTGGATCGGAACTCGCCGTTCGTCCGGTTTGCGGGACGTCCCGATCACTCCGAGGATGGATGGGGCGGCGGTCATGATGCCTCGTTCCGTGCGCAGGGCAGCGAAGTGCCCCCTGGCTCCCGACGGTACACCGGCCCGCGGATGCCGTCGGCCGCGGCATCCGCTACTCAGGCGGAGGCGAACAGGGCCAGCATGTCGCGCACGAGCTGGTGCGGCGCGGTCTCGCAGGGTGCATGCCCGGTGGGATAGACCACCATGCGTGCCCCGATGCGCTCCGCGTAAGCGGCGTGCTGGTCGGTCGGCCACAGGTCCTGCTCCCCGACGGCGATGAGCTTCGGGATGCCGATGCGGGCCACGTCATCGGCGATGTCCGGCATCGACATCATGAGCGCCACGACGTCGTCGATCGCCGGGCGCCGGGTGATCGCCATCCGCTCGCGCACGAAGGCGATGCGCAGCGGCGGCGTGCGATTGAGGTTGTAGCGGATGCCCCACAGGATGAGTCCCGCCGCACGGCGCGGCGGCATGTCGGAGATCGGCCCGATGTGCTTCACGCCGCGGAAGACCTGGCCGGTGTCGGGTGGCGCGGCCATCAGGGTGAGGCTCGAGAACAGGTCCGGCCGCTCGACGAGAGCCAGCTCTGCCACGAGCCCGGCGAAGCTGTAGCCGAGCACGTGCGCGGGGCCGCGACCATCTTCGAGGACCGCGATGAAGTCGTCGAGGAACAGGCGGTAGTCGTAGTGCTCCTGCGGAGGATCGAGATTCTCCGGACCGGCGGCGACCGATCCGTAGTGCCCCGCCAGATCGTAGGACTCGACGCGGTATCCCGCGGCCGCCAACAGCGGGAACAGCAGGACGAAATCCTCCTTCGATCCCGCGACTCCGGAGACGAGCACGACCCGCGGTGCGTCCTTGCTGCCCATGCGGACGCGCGCCAGGCCGCCACTGGGGGCGGCGAAGACATCGTGCACCGTGCCGTCGGGGAACACCCGCCAGTCGATGTCGGGGATCGAGCGGTCCTTCGCAAGCGCGTCGTCGATGGTGGTCATCGCGCGGAAGACTATCGCGAAGACCCGCCCGCGCGCCGCCTGACGGCGGCGCGCGGGCGGAGGCGTCGGGATAGGGTGGCCTGGCGCCATGACCGATCCCACGAACGCCGCGAGCGCGGCATCCCCCGCTCCTCCCGCAACGGGAAGCACGGGCGCCGTGCGCGTCAAGCGACGCGTCCCCTTCTGGGACAACGCCCGCTTCGCCTGCATCGTGCTGGTCGTCCTGGGCCACGCGGTGCAGCGCCTGACGTACGACTCCGACATCGCGCTCGGTCTGTACCTGCTGATCTACGCGTTCCACATGCCCGCGTTCGCGATCATCTCGGGGTACTTCTCCAAGTCGGAACCGCCGAACCGCCGGCAGATGGCGCGCGTGATCACCGACATCCTGCTGCCCTACGTGATCTTCGAGGGCGTCTGGACCCTCACCAAGTGGATCGTCGAGGGCCAGGCGAACCCGAACCTCACGCAGCCGTCGTGGACGCTGTGGTTCCTGCTGGCGCTGGGCCTGTTCCGGCTGATCCTGCCGTACCTCGCCCTGCTGCGCTGGCCGCTGCTGTGGACCGTGGTCATCTCGATCGGCGTCGGGTATCTGCCCAACGTCGACTCGACGTTCTCGCTGTCGCGCACGCTGGGCCTGCTGCCGTTCTTCACGCTCGGCTGGTGGCTGCGCGAGCATGACGTCGTCGCGCGCCTGCGCCTGCTGGACCGGCGCGGGTGGTGGGTGGCGCCGAGTGCCGTCGCTCTGTTCGCGGCGGCGGGGTGGGCGGCGTGGTTCTTCGTCGACGACTGGCGCGCCCTGAAACTGCGCGAGTGGCTCTTCTACGACGAGAACTACGCCGCACTGGGTGGCACGCAGTGGTGGGCGGGCGGCGTGCGTCTGGCGCTCATGGTGCTCGCCCTCGTCCTCAGCGCGGCCTTCTTCGCCCTGCTCCCCCGACGCACGCACTGGTGGACGCACTTCGGGCAGTACACGATGTACGTCTATCTGCTGCACTCCTTCGTGCTGTATCCGTTCCGCGAGTCCGGCGTGCTGAGAGACCTGGAACCCACCTGGCTCTGGCTGCCCATCGTCGTCGTCGCCTCGGTGCTGATCGCGCTCGGGCTCGCCACGAGACCCGTGCGCACGCTCTTCCGGCCGCTGGTCGAGCCCCGGCCCGGCTGGCTGTTCGCGGACGGGACACTCGCCAGGAGCGAGGGTCGGCGCAGCGACCCGACAGGATCGCGCAGACCCAGAGAGCAGCCGCGGGCGCCGCGCGCCCACTCGGATCCGCGACAGAACGGATGACCCAGTCCACCGCGCGTGCGATGCGCAGAACGTCGGCGCCACCGGGTACGGTCACCGGGTGAGCGCCGACCCGACCCCCGACCTGCATGAAGAGGCGCTCGTCGCGCTGCGCCGGCTCGTCGACCGCGATGACGCGGCATTCCACGACGGTCAGTTCGAGGCGATCGAGACGCTCGTGGAGCGCCGGGCGCGGGCTCTCGTGGTGCAGCGGACCGGGTGGGGCAAGTCGGCCGTCTACTTCGTCGCCACCCTGCTCCTGCGGCGGCGCGGGACGGGACCCACGATCCTCGTCTCGCCGCTGCTCGCCCTGATGCGCGACCAGGTCGCTGCGGCGGAGCGCGCGGGCGTGCGCGCTGCCAGCATCAACTCGGCGAACCCGCTCGAGTGGCAGGACGTCCTGGCCCGCCTCCACGCCGACGAGCTGGACGTCCTGCTGGTCAGCCCCGAGCGCCTGAACAACCCCAGGTTCCGCGACGAGCAGCTGCCGGCACTGATGGCGAGCGTCGGGCTGCTGGTCGTGGACGAGGCGCACTGCATCTCGGACTGGGGGCATGACTTCCGGCCGGACTACCGGCGCTTGCGCGACCTGATCGCCGGGATGCCCGCGGGGGTTCCGGTGCTGGCCACGACTGCGACGGCGAACGAGCGCGTGGTGCACGACGTGGCGGAGCAGCTGGGCGCGGGGGGCGCGGGCGTCCTCACCATCCGCGGTCCGCTCGCGCGGGCGTCGCTGCGGCTGGGCGTGCTGCGACTGCCGGATGCCGCGGCCCGTCTGGCCTGGCTGCTCAGCCATCTCGGCGACCTGCCCGGCAGCGGGATCATCTACGCGCTCACGGTCTCGGCCGCGGAGGACACCGCTCGCCTGCTCCGCGAGGCGGGCCACGAGGTGCGCGCGTACACGGGGCAGACCGACACCGCCGAGCGCGAGGAGTCCGAGCGCCTGCTCAAGGAGAACCGCGTGAAGGCGCTGGTGGCCACGAGCGCACTCGGGATGGGGTTCGACAAGCCCGACCTCGCCTTCGTCATCCACCTCGGCGCGCCGTCGACCCCCGTCGCCTACTACCAGCAGGTCGGCCGCGCCGGGCGAGCCACCGAGCGCGCCGACGTCCTGCTGCTGCCCGGACCCGAGGATCCGGCGATCTGGCAGTACTTCGCCACCTCTTCGATGCCGGACGAGGCCAAGGCCACCCTCGTGCTCGACGAGCTCGCGCACGAGGGCGGGACACTCTCGACGATCGCCCTGGAGGCCCGCGTCGACATCCGCCGCAGTCGGCTGGAACTCCTGCTCAAAGTGCTCGACGTCGACGGCGCCGTCGAGCGCGTACAGGGCGGATGGCGCTCGACCGGAGTGCCGTGGACCTACGACGCCGAACGCTACCGGCGCATCGCCGAGGCCCGTGCGCGGGAGCAGCAGTCGATGATCGAGTACGAGACCACGACCGGATGCCGCATGGAGTTCCTCCAGCGCGCGCTCGATGATCCGACCGCCACGCCCTGCGGGCGATGCGACACCTGCACGACGCCGTGGTACCCGACAGCGATCGCTCCCGAGACGACCCTCGCGGCCGACGCCGCCGTGAACCGGGTGGGCGTACTCGTCGAGCCACGCGCCCAGTGGCCGAGCGGCATGAGCCGGCTGGGAATCGACCTCCGCGGCAACATCGCACCGGACGAGCGCCTCGAACCGGGCAGGGCACTCGCGCGTCTCACCGACCTGGGCTGGGGAGGAACGCTGCGAGCGGTGTTCGCACCGGGGACGCCCGACGCCGAGATCTCGCCCGCGATGGCGACGGCGTGCGTGCGCGTGCTCGCGGACTGGGGGTGGGCGACGCGGCCGGCGGCGGTCGTGGCCATGCCGTCCCGATCCCGGCCGGCACTGGTGACCTCGCTCGCGCGCACGATCGCGGAGGTCGGACGCCTTCCGCTGCTCGGGTCGCTCGAGCTCACGGGTGCGGGTCCCGGCGGCTCCGGCGGCAACAGCGCCTACCGGCTCGCCGGCGTGGCCGGGAGCTTCGCCGTGGGCCCGGAGCTCGCCGGCGCGATCGCGGGGCTGGACGGCGCGCCGATCCTCCTCGTCGACGACCTCGTCGACAGTCGCTGGTCAGTGACCGTCGCCGGCCGACTGCTGCGCGGGGCCGGCTCAGGACCGGTGCTTCCGTTCGTGCTGGCGGTGCGCGCCTAGCTCCCCGTGCACCCCGGCGGCTCGGCGGTACACGTCGGCCAGGTGGAGCAGATGAGGGATCAGCTCCTCCGGAGAGTCGACGGTGAAGTCCATGCCGAGCATGCCGATGTAGGCCGCGATCGTCTCGAGGCTGTCGGCCCCGGTCACGAGCACCGAGGTCTCGTCATCGACGGACTCGACCACCCCGACGGTGGGATTGATCCGCGCGACGACGCGCTCCGCAGGCGCGGCGATGCGCAGACGCGCGTGCACCTTCCAGCCGCTGGCGGCGATCGAGCGCAGGGCGAACGCCGTGTAGTCGCCGCCCGGCAGCGGCACCGGCGTGAACGGGCGGCGGGTGGGCATCCGCGGCTGCACCCAGTCGAGCCGGAGCGTCTCCCATTCGCCGGACTGCGGGTCGCGGGCCACGAGGTACCAGCGGCGCTGCCAGCTCAGCAGGCGGTACGGTTCGACGAGTCGCTGCCGGTCGCGATAGTCGAACCGCAGCCACTCGACCACCCGGATCGCCTGTGCCACCGCAGCGAGCGCCTGCGGATCGACCTCTGGATCAGGAGCGTCCGTGTCGGTGTTCTCGGGGCCGCGCTCCACGGTCGCGGCGACCGCGTCGACCGTCGGCCGCAGTTGCGGGGGAAGGACCTGGAGGAGTTTCGCGAGCGCGCGGGCTCCGGCATCCTCGATCCCGCTCACCCCCGTCGCGACCCGCAGTCCGATCGCCACCGCCACCGCCTCATCGTCGTCGAGAAGGAGCGGCGGCAGCTTGCCTCCGGCCCCCAGGCGATACGAGCCGGCTCGGCCGCGGGTCGCGTCGACGGGATAGCCGAGCGATCGCAGCCGCTCGATGTCGTTGCGGATGGTCCGCGCCGAGACATCGAGACGAGCGGCCAGCTCGGGGCCGGTCCAGTCGCGGCGGGTCTGGAGCAGCGCGAGAAGGCCCAGCATCCGGGCTGAGGTGTCTGCCATGGGAGTCTCCGAATCGGATTCATAAAACAGGAAAGATATGAACCTATATGGACCGTAGTGTCGAAGACATGAACACCGCAACCGCGAAAATCCGCCCCTTCCGCGTCGAGGTTCCGCAGGCCGACATCGATGATCTGATGGACCGCCTCTCCCATACCCGCCTCCCGCAGCCGGCGCCCGTCGATGACTGGGATTCCGGCACCCCGAACTCCTATCTGCGCGAGGCCGTCGCCCGCTGGCGCGACGGCTTCGATTGGCGAGCCGCCGAGGCCCGCATGAACGAGCACCCGCAGTTCATCACCGAGATCGACGGCCAGCCCATCCACTTCGTGCACGTGCGATCGACGCACGCCGGTGCGACACCGCTGCTGCTCGCCCACACGTACCCGGGCTCGTTCGTGGACTTCCTCGACATGATCGGACCCCTCGTGGATCCGGTCGCCCACGGCGGACGGGCCGAGGACGCATTCGACGTCGTCATCCCCGACGCCCCCGGGTTCGGGTTCAGCCAGCCCGTCGTGGAGGCCGGATGGAGCACGGCTCGCGTGGCATCGGCGTACGACACCCTCATGCGCCGGCTGGGCTATGGCGCGTATGGGATCCACGGCAGCGACAACGGCGCGGTGGTCGCGCGCGATCTCGGCCTGCAGGACCCCGAGGGATTCCTGGGCCTGCACGTGCTCCAGCTGTTCTCGTTCCCCTCGGGCGACCCGGCCGAGTTCGAGAAGCTCGAGCCGCAGGACTATGCGGGGCTCGAGCACATGCAGTGGTTCCAGTCCGTCGGCGGCTACAACACGATGAACGCCTCGAGGCCGCAGACGATCGCCGCCGGGCTCTCCGACTCCCCCGTCGGGCAGCTCGCCTATTCCGAGCTGTTCACCTCGTTCGGCAACGGCACGAGCCTCGTCCCGCTCGACACGATCCTCACGCAGGTGAGCGTGGCGTGGTTCGCGAACGCCTCGGCCGGCATGAGCCGCGCGTACCGCGAGAACGCCCTGGCCGAGGCGGAGCTCCGCGTGAGCGACGCCCGCACCGGCGTGGCGGTGTTCGCCGACGACTTCCAGACGATCAAGGTCTTCGCCGAGCGCGACAACTCGAACATCGTGCACTGGAGCCGCTTCGAACGCGGCGGCCACTTCGCCTCACTCGAGGTGCCCGAACTGGTGGTGCAGGACCTCCGCGTCTTCTTCGCGGCGGCCTGACGCGAAGGCGGGCGGTGCCGGACGGTCATCGCCCGGCACCGCCCGCTTAACCGTGTGCAACAAACGAGCGGATGCCGCGCACCCGGCCTACCCTCGGGGTCATGAGCGACCTGAACCTGCCGATTCTCGACCTGTCGCGGCTCGACGCGGGCCCCGAGGCCGCTGCGCAGTTCCGCGACGACCTGCGCGCAGCGACCCACGACGTCGGGTTCTTCTACCTGACCGGAACCGGCATCTCCGCTGAGCTCGAAGCCCGCCTTCACCGGGCGGCGCGGGAGTTCTTCGCCCTTCCCGAGGACGACAAGCTCGCGATCGAGAACATCAGGAGTCCGCACTTCCGCGGCTACACCCGCGTCGGCGGCGAGCGCACGCAGGGCAAGGTCGACTGGCGCGAGCAGATCGACATCGGCCCGGAGCGCGAGGCCGTCGGCGATCCGGAGGCGCCGGACTTCGCTCGTCTCATCGGACCGAACCTGTGGCCGGAGGCGCAGCCGGAGCTGCGCGAGGTCGTCTCGCAGTGGCACGACCATCTGTCCGGCGTGGCACGCAAGCTCCTGCGAGCCTGGGCCCTTTCGCTGGGCGCTGAGGAGAGCTACTTCGACGCGCACTTCGGTGAGCCCTCCACGCTCATCAAGATCGTCCGCTACCCCGGCAAGGAAGATCCGGCGCCGCAGCAAGGTGTGGGAGCACACAAGGACTCGGGCGTGCTGACTCTGCTGTGGGTCGAGCCCGGAAAGGGCGGCCTGCAGGTCGAGCGCGACGGGAAGTGGGTCGATGCGCCGCCGGTTTCCGGGGCGTTCGTGGTCAACATCGGCGAGCTGCTCGAGTACGCGACCCAGGGCTACCTCATCGCGACGAAGCACCGCGTCATCTCGCCCCGCTACCCCGAGGACCGCATCTCGGTCCCCTTCTTCTTCAACCCGGCGCTCGACAAGCGCCTCCCGCTGATCGAGCTGCCCGACGAACTCGCGGTCGAGGCCCGCGGGGTCACGCAGGACCCGAACAACCCGATCCATGCCCTCTATGGCGAGAACGCGCTCAAATCCCGCCTGCGCGCGCACCCGGACGTCGCCGAGCTGCACCACGCCGATCTGCTCGCGGCGCGGGCCGCGGCATCCGCTTGACACCACCGGGCAATGAAGAAGGCCGTCCCACACCTGGGACGGCCTTCTCAAGAAGTTCTCTGCGCGATTGAACGCTGGTTCGCGTTGCCTTAGCGGCGGAGTCCGAGACGCTCGATCAGCGAGCGGTAGCGCGCGATGTCGATGTCCTGGAGGTAGCCGAGCAGACGACGGCGCTGACCCACCATCAAGAACAGACCACGACGTGAGTGGTGGTCGTGCTTGTGCTCCTTGAGGTGCTCGGTGAGGTCCTTGATGCGCTGCGTCAGCATCGCGACCTGCACCTCGGGGGATCCGGTGTCACCGGGGTGCGTCGCGTACTCTTCGATGATCGCCTTCTTAGCGTCAGATTCGAGTGGCATAGATGGGATCCCCTTTCTGGTCATTGCGCGGCGCTCGACGCCTGATGCGTGAGCTCTCTTTATCCGCGGCCGATCAAACGGCAACCTCAAGAGTCTACCAGCACGGAAGCCGCGGCGCGTGCGGGCGGTCAGGGGCGCCGGACCGCCATGCATCGGCGGATTCCGGACGTCGCATCCGGCGGCCGGGACGAGCGTTCGCTCCCGGGCGTAGAGTCGCCGCGTGTCTGCTTCCCCGAGTACCGAGATCGCGCCCACAGCCGTCCCGACAGCACGCGTGTCACAGTTCTCGATCGCGATCCAGTTCGTCCTCGCCGGCGTCGTGTGGGGGTCGAGCTTCCTCTTCATGAAGGTCGCACTCGAGGGCATCTCGCCCGCGCAGGTGGCAGGATCGCGGCTCGTCTTCGGAGCGCTGGCCCTGGGCCTGTTCGTCCTGATCAAGAGGGAGAGCCTGCCGCGGCGGCTCAGGATCTGGGGGCACATGACCGTGCTCGCCGTGACCTTCTGCGTCGTGCCGTTCCTGCTCTTCTCCTGGGCGCAGCAGCACGTCACCTCCGGCCTGGCCAGCATCTACAACGCGACGACTCCGATCATGACCGCGATCATGGCCGGGCTGCTGCTGCGCGTCGAGAAGCTGAAGCGCCTCCAGATCGCCGGCATCGGGGTGGGCATCCTCGGCGTCGTGGTGATCATCGGGCCCTGGCAGGGCCTGGATCTCTCGCAAAGTCTCGTCGCCCAGCTCGCGATCCTCGGCGCGACGGCCTGCTATGGCTTCAGCCTCGCGTATATGCGCAGATTCGTCGCCGACACCGGCATGAGCGCGCTGGTGTTCTCATTCCTGAACATCGGAATCGCTGCGGTCATCATGATCGTCCTCTCCCCGGCGATCGCGCTGACGCCTGTCGAGCTGGACCCCTGGATCGTGACGAGCGTCGTACTCCTCGGGTGCCTGGGCACGGGCATCGCCTACGTCTGGAACCAGAACGTGGTGCGCGCGTGGGGACCCACCCGCGCCTCCACCGTCACCTACATCACCCCGCTCGTGGGCGTCGTGCTCGGAGTACTGATCCTGGGCGAGCAGCTGAGCTGGAACGAACCTGCCGGCGCCCTGATCGTCTTCCTCGGCATCCTGCTCGCGCAGGATCGGCTGCGCCGCCGCCCGAAAGTCGAGAAGGCGGATGCCGCAGCATCCGCCTCCTCATCGCGCTGACGTGCACCGGCTAGAAGTGCCGGCCCACAGCGGGATCAGTCCTGCTGCAGCGCGCCCTGCAGCTCGAGCGTGATCGTGATGTCCTTGCCCACCAGCACGCCACCGGTCTCGAGCGCGGCGTTCCACGTGAGGCCGAACTCCTCGCGGTTGACGACGGTCTTCGCCGTCGCGCCCGCCTTGTAGTTGCCCCACGGGTCCTGGCCGAAGCCGCCGAACTCGAAGTCGAAGGTCACGGGCTTGGTGATGCCGCGGATCGTGAGGTCGCCGTCGATGAGGAAGTCGCCGTTCTCGACGCGCGCGCCGGTGGAGCGGAACTCCATCGTGGGGTGGTTCTCGACGTCGAAGAAGTCCGCCGAGCGCAGGTGGTCATCGCGTCCCTTGTCTTTGGTGTCGACCGAGGCGACATCGACGCTGGCGGTGACGGAGGCCTCGAGGGGGTTCTCCGGCGCGATGAGCGTCGCGCTCTTCATGCCGAACGTGCCGCGCACCTTGGAGATCATCATGTGGCGCACGCTGAAGGTGACCTCGCTGTGCGAGGGGTCCAGCACCCAGGTGCCGGTCTTGTAGCCGGGGATGTCGAGGGCGGCGGTGGTTGCGGTCATGGTGTTGGTGTTCCTTCGTGTCGATGGGAGTCGCGCTGGGCGACCGTTCCCAGGCTTCAACGCACAGGCACCGACGATCTATTCCCGTGAATAGAAACTGTTTCGCAGCGGGTGCTGTCAGGCTGCGATCGGCCGGCGCACACGACCCGGAGTGACACCGGTCGTGCGCGAAAAGGCACGACTGAACGCCGCCTCGGATCCGTAGCCGAACGCCGCCGCCACTGACGCCACGCTGCGCCCTGTCGCCAGCATGGCGTGAGCTGAGCGCATGCGGGATGCGGTGACGTACGCCATCGCCGGCGTGCCGACGACCGCGGTGAACCTGGCAGCGAAGGCCGAGCGAGACATCGCCGCGCACCGCGCGAGGTCGGCCAGCGTCCAGGGCCGGCCCGGCTCGCGGTGGATCGCGGCGATGGCGGCGCCGAGCTGCGGATCCCGCAGCGCCGCCAGCCACCCGCCCGCGGCTTCGGGCTCGTCCTCCAGCCAGGCTCTGACCGTCTCGATGACGAGAATATCGGCGAGTCGCGTGGCCACGGCCTCCCCGCCGGGGCGGGGAGCCCGCAGCTCTCCGGTCAGAAGCGGGACCAGTGCGCTCATCACCGGATGCCGTGCCGAGTCGACGAGCACGATGGAAGGCAGAACGGCGAGCATGTCGTGCACGGCCGGCGAGTCGAACGCCACCACCCCGCACAGCATCGCCAGCGGCGCCTCCTCCGCCTCGGGCCCGAGGCGGAGCACCGAGAACGCGTCGCCCAGCATCGTCTGCGGGAGCAGATCGGCACGACCGAGCACGGGGGCGCCGGGCTCGGTCGAGACGCGGTGCCCGATCCCCCGGGGCACGAGCGCGAGCGTCCCGGCATCGAGCCGGCACGGCGCCTCGCCGTCCACCTCGAGGTACGCCGTGCCGCGGGCGACGATGTGGAAGCTCAAGGTGTCTGCGAACTGGGGCATCGCGACGGCCGCTTCGCCGACAGCCTCTGTCCACGAGTAGAACGCTCCACGCATGCGCAGCCGGTAGAGCGCGTCCGTGAGCGGATCCTCGTTGCCCCAGGGCATGGGCGTGCTCACGAGATCCTCCTGGACGCTCGATCAATAAAAGAGTCATATCGACGATAGATCATCCAGACGTGACCCGCCAGAGTCAGATCACACCCATCTGATCGAACGGAGAACTCTCATGAACATCCTCGTCATCGGCGCGACGGGCGGATCCGGCCGCGCTGTCTGCGACGCGCTCCTGCGGCGCGGTCACCGCGTCACGGCGCTCGCCCGCCGCGCCTCCGCCCTCGCCCCGCGTACAGACCTCGAGCGCGTGGACGGCGACGCGACCGATCGCACCACGTTGGACCGCGTGCTGCCCGGACACGACGCGGTCATCGTCACCATCGGCATCTCAGAGCCCACACTGCGGGTCCGCGTCCGCGGCGCGCAGGGCACGCCCGACGACGTGCGCTCGCGCGCGACGGATCAGCTGATCCGCGCCGCCCGTCAGGCGGGCGTTCGCCGGGTGATCGTGCAGTCGTCCTACGGCGTCGGCGCGACACGCGATCTGCTCGGCCTCTTCGACCGCGCGCTGTTCGCGCTGATGATCAAACCGCAGATCTTCGACTCGGAGCTGCAGGAGATGCTCCTGCGCGGGTCGGACCTCGACTGGACGATCGTGCAGCCGGTGTATCTGACCGACGGCGAGTCGACCGAACGATTCATCTCGACCGACGGAAGTACGAGGATCCGCAAGGTCGCCCGGCGCGGCGTCGCCGAAGTTCATGCCGACCTCGTCGAGCAGCAGACGATGATCGGCCGGACGGTGTCGGTCTCGGGGTGACCCGCGCCCGAACGCCGAGAGAGGCGGATGCCGCGGCATCCGCCTCTCTCACATTGCTCGGGGAATCAGCCGACCGCGATGAGGTCGATGATGAACACGAGGGTCTTGCCACCCAGGAAGTGGCCGCCCGCGGGGCCGTAGGCCAGGTTCGGGGGGATCACGAGCTCGCGGCGGCCGCCGACCTTCATGCCCGGGATGCCGTCCTGCCAGCCCTGGATGAGGCCGCGAAGCGGGAACTGGATGCTCTCGCCGCGATTCCACGAGGAGTCGAACTCTTCGCCCGACTCGAACTCGACACCGGCGTAGTGCACGGTGACGGTGTCGCCGGGCTTCGCCTCGGCGCCGTCGCCCACGATGATGTCGCGGATGACCAGGTCGGTGGGGGCAGGGCCGGTGGGAGCGTCGAATTCGGGCTTGGTGCGGTCGTCAGTCATGGTCCCATCCAACCGGAGCCGATCCCCCGGGTCAACGCGAGAGGGTCTTGACACCCCCGTGGCACCCCGGCATCCTGGGGGCAGATCAACTCAGCGCTCGGTCGTTACGCAGGCATCGCCGCGGCACCGAGCGCTGAGTCTTGGGGCGAGCGGTCCCCGACGCCGGCCGATCAGGGCGCGAACAGCGCGGCACGCGCGGCGGCGGTGCGCTGCAGCAGTACGCGCTCGTCCTCGGCTGCGTTCGGGTCTCGGCCGGTGATCGCTCGCTGGCGCGCCGCGGCAAGTCCCGTGGCGTCGGTGATGAAGCCCTTCATGATCGGGGTGCGGTCGCCGCGCAGACCGCGCGCCCACGCCAGGCCGGCCTTGCGACCGGCTCCGGTGGCGAGCATGTCCACCTCGTGCGGCGTGAACCAGCCGGCGGAGGCGTACTCCCCCAGGCGTCGTCGGGTCAGCCTCGACTCCTCGCGTCGCAGGGCGATGACGCCCAGGATGAAGGCCACGAACAGCGGCACCTGGAGGGTGAGGTAGAGCCCCCAGAAGCTGCCCAGCACCGCTGAGGCGTTCCAGATGGCGTGGAGCGTGGTGGCACCGATCATGCCGAGCACCCACGGACCGACCGCGCGCCCGGTCGAGACGCCACGCCGCGCCGCGAGGCCGAGCGCGAACCCGGTGATCGCGGTGAACATGACGTGCGCGAAGGGTGACAGGATGCCCCGCATGAAGAAGGTCACGGTCGTGTCGGCCGCGCCGCCCTCGAGGAAGGCGATTGCGAAGTACTGGATGTTCTCCGTGAACGCGAAGCCGGCGCCGATCAGCGCCCCGTACACGATGCCGTCGACCGGGCCGTCGAAGGCGCGGCGCGCGACCGCGAAGATGATGAAGACTCCCAGCCCTTTCGTGAACTCCTCCACGATGGGGGCCTGCACGATCGCCGAGAAGGCGTCTTGAGCGGGTGAGGCGTTGTGGCCGAAGACGAGCGTCAGGGCCAGATCGACCCCGAGCGTGAGCCCCACTGCGCCGATCGCGCCCCACGCGACGGCGAAGATCACGAGGTTGCGCGGTTCCGGTTCCCAGCGATCGACAAGGCGCACTGCGAGCATCACTCCGACCAGCGGGATGACGGCGAGCACCATGCCGATGAGCGACGCGGCCGACCCGAGGGCGTTGAGGAAGTACGCCACCAGCCCGACCAGCAGGAAGACGAGGATGCCGCAGGCCCAGATGGGAGCCGTACGGCCGCGGCGCGGGGTGACGGGAAGGGCTGCGGGCGAAGCGGGCGCGAGCGGGATGACGGCGGGAGCGGCGTGCCGGGGCTGCGCGAGAGCCGAGGGGAAATCAGGCGCCGCGAGGGCGGAGCGAGTGCCACCGGGGACCGGATTCTGCGTCATGCGCTCAGCCTAGGGCTGAGAGGAACCTCCGACCTCTCGACGGGGCTGCCGGTAGGTTGGAGGGATGCGCTTCGCCCACGTGATCGAGCCCGGGACGGAGGAGCCGCGACTCGTCCTCGTCGACGGCGACCAGGCCGTCATCGTCGAGGACCTCTTCGACGGCGCACCTCGGTTCCTCGAGCAGCTGATCGCAGGCGGCGACGCCCTGCTGGAGCGCGTGCGCGAGACCGTGGGCGGGGGGACGCGGCATCCGCTCGAAGGCCGGCGCTATGCGCCGGCGGTGCTGACCCCGCCGGTGATCCTTGCGATCGGGCTCAACTACGCCGCGCACTCCAGCGAGCTCGGACTCAAGACCGACTCCACGCCGACGGTGTTCGTGCTGTGGCCGAACTCGCTCGGCGCTCACGACGCCACGACCTCGTGGCCACGATCGGTGAGCGAGACGGTGGACTACGAAGCCGAGCTGGGCGTCATCATCGGCACCCCCGCCAAGGATGTGCCCGTCGAGAGCGCACTCGATCATGTGTGGGGCTACACCGTGGTCAACGACATCACCGCACGCAACATCCAGTACTCCGAGGCGCAGTGGTCGCGCTGCAAGTCGTTCGACGGCTTCACCCCGACCGGCCCCTTCGTCGTCACCGCGGACGAGATCCCCGACCCGCAGGACCTGCACATCTGGACGGTCCTCGACGGCAGGACGATGCAGGACGCCTCGACCGCGCAGATGGTCCGCCCGGTCGCGACGCTGATCTCGGCGCTGTCCGAATCGGCGACGCTGCTGCCCGGAACCTTGATCTCGACCGGGAGCCCGGGCGGCGCAGGCTACTCGCGTGATCCGCAGGTGTTCCTGCGCGACCGCTCCACGGTCACCGTCGGCATCGACGGCATCGGCGAACTCACTACGCACTGCCGCGTTCTGGGCTGAGCCACGAAACGACGAAGCCGCACGCCCCGGTCGGGCCGTGCGGCTTCGCTGCGTTCAGAGGACCGGCGGGCCGGTCGTGGTCCTGCTTACGGGCAGGTGACCTCGAGGCCCGTGTCCGTGGTGTACACGCCGGGGTCCATACCCGAGCAGAGGTCTGCCAGTGCACCGGCCGCCATCGAGAACAGCACGACGGCGATGATGCCGGCGATGATCGTCAGCACCAGGAAGATCCATCCCAGGATGATGGCGACCTTCGCGGGCGTGTTCTTGAAGCCGGCCTTCTTGCTCTGGCCGCGAGCGACGTAGCCGAGGATCAGACCCAGCAGGGAGATGAAGAACACCGCGACGAGCGCGATGATGCCCAGGGTCTTGCCCGGGTCTTCGGCACCCGGCTGGACCGGTCCGGCCGACGGTGCTGCCGAGTAGGACGGTGCAGCCGGCGGTGCGGCCTGGTACTGCGGCGGGGTGGAGGGAACGCTGCTGTCGCCGGCGGCGGGCTGCGAGGGGACGGTGGGGTCGGTCATGTGGACTCCTATCGGCGTGGACTCGTTGAAGCTATCGGCAGAATCGCCGCCAGGGCAATCACGACGCGCACTCAATCGTGCGGGGCGTCAGCCGACTTCTCCTTCGGGAGCACCACCGGGATGGCTGCGGTGATCACTTCGAGCCCCGACAATCGGGCCGGCGACAGCTGCTTGGTGACCTCCTCGCGCGACATCAGCCCGGCCTCGACGACCAGATCGGCGACGTTGCGCCCGGTGAGGAGGGCGGTCTTCGCCAGTGCCGCCGAGGCGGCGTACCCGATGAACGGAGTGAGCGCCGTGACGACGCCGACGGATGCCCCGACCATTGCACCGAGGCGCTCCCGGTTGGCAGTGATGCCGTCGACGCAGTTGATGCGCAGCGTGTGCATGCCCCGGCGCATCCACGTGATCGACTGGAAGATCGAGTGGGCGATGACCGGCTCGAAGGCGTTCAGCTGCAGCTGACCGCCCTCGACGGCCATGGTGACCGTGAGGTCGGCGCCGGTCACGGCGAACGCGATCTGGTTGACCACCTCGGGGATCACCGGGTTCACCTTGCCGGGCATGATGCTGGAACCCGCCTGGCGGGCGGGAAGGTTGATCTCGCCGAAGCCGGCCTGCGGGCCGGACGACAGCAGGCGCAGGTCGTTGCAGATCTTCGAGAGCTTGATGGCGTTCCGCTTGAGCGACGAGGAGAACGACATGAACGCGCCGGTGTCGCTCGTGGACTCGACGAGGTCGGTGGCGAGGTCGAGGTCGAGCCCGCTGATCTCGCGCAGGTGAGTGAGCACCGCCTTGCTGTAATCGGGATGCGTCGTGATGCCGGTGCCGATGGCGGTCGCGCCCATGTTGATCTCGTAGAGCAGGTAGGCGTTCTCCTTGAGCCGGCTGTGGTCCTCGCCCAGCGTCGTGGCGAACCCGTGGAACTCCTGGCCGAGGGTCATCGGCACGGCGTCCTGCAGCTGGGTGCGCCCCACTTTCAGCACGTCGTGGAACTCGACGGCCTTGGCGAGGAAGGCCCTGCGCAGCAGGTCGAGCTCGTCGAGCAGTGTCCGGAGGTCGAGTCCCAGGCCGACCTTGATCGCAGTCGGGTAGACGTCGTTGGTCGACTGGCTCCGGTTCGTGTCGTCGATCGGAGAGAGGAAGGCGTAGTCACCCTTCTCGCGGCCGGCCAGTTCGAGCGCGACGTTGGTGATGACCTCGTTCGCGTTCATGTTGGTCGATGTCCCGGCGCCGCCCTGGATCACGCCTACCACGAACTGGTCGTGGAACTGGCCGTCGATCACGAGCTGCGACGCACGGTCGATCAGATCGGCCTTCTCCGGGCTGAGCGCGCCGATGTCGCGGTTCGCCCTCGCCGACGCCTGCTTGACCATCGCCAGGGCGCGGACCAGGTCGGCGTAGACCGAGATCGGTCGCTTCGAGATGTCGAAGTTCTCGAGCGCGCGCGCGGTATGGATGCCCCAGTAGGCGTCGGCGGGGATCTCCAGGGATCCCAGGGAGTCGGTCTCGGTGCGGGTGCGCGTCATTGCGTCCAGAGCCATGTGTGAGTTCCTCGTGGGTCGGTCACGGCGGGAGGGGGATGCCTTCACCCTACGCGCGCCGGGCGACCGTCGCCGGTGTACGCGAGGTACAGCGACGGGGGCCCCGTGTACGGATCGTCTACCGGCAACGGGTCACGAGCGCTTTCGCGAGAAGGCCTCGAGCCGCTCCTCGGGTGTGAGTGCGGCCATCTCGCGAACCCAGTCCGCCGAGAAGTAGTCGCCGGTCGGAGCATCCACGACAGGAACGACGGCGTGCGTGATGGTGTCGTCCCACACGTGCACGAGATGGAACGACTGCCCGGCATCCATCCCGTTGACCTCCACCGAGGGTCGCGCCAGGTTCATCGTGTAGCAGGTGGCCGCAGCGACGCTCACGGGTACGCCGGCGAACACCCCGCTCGTGGAATAGTGCAGGTGGCCCGCCAGGATCGCGCGCACGTCGGATCCGGCGATCGTCTGAGCGAGGCGGCTCTGGTCGCGCAGCTCGAGGATGTCGAACAGCGGGATGTGCGACGGCAGCGGCGGGTGGTGCAGCGCCAGGATCGTCCCCAGCGGTGCCGGAGTCGCGAGGATCTCGCGCAGCCACGTGAGCTGAGCCGCGTCGAGATCGCCGTGATGCCAGCCCGGCACGGTGGAATCCAGTGCCACGAGCCGCAGCCCGCCGAGATCCCAGACGCCCGTGACCGGTTCTTCGGTCGGCTCGAGATCCAGCAGGTCCCGGCGCAGGGCGGGCCGCTCGTCATGGTTGCCGGCGACCCACACGACGGGTGCGCCCATCCGATCGGCCACCGGCTCCACCGCCTTGCGGAGAGCGAGATAGGCCTCGGGCTCGCCGAGATCTGTGAGGTCGCCGGTGAAGACGATGGCGTCGGGACGGATGCCGGTCGCCTCGGCGGCTTCGAGGGTGCGGGTCAGGTTCGCGAGCGTGTCGAAGCGGTCGCCGAGGGTTCGCCCGCCGCCCAGGAGGTGCGTGTCGCTCAGATGCAGCAGCGTGCGGCGCGCAGGCGCATACTGACCGAACTGCACGGGCGTGGGAATCATGCGCATCAGCTTAGGACGCGCCGCCGACGAGCCGCCTCAGTGGTTGAAGACGATGAGCAGCAATCCGCTGAGGACCGCGGCGCCTGCCACACCGAACGACAGGTACGCGCCGACCAGCGCGAAGCGCTTCTGCCCGTCGGTGAGGGGGCTCTTGCGCGCCGCCTTGGCTGCCGCCTTCGCCGCGCGCTGCGCTTCCTTCTCGGAGATGACGGTGATGGCGTCGGTGAACTCGGCGGGTCCGACGATCGGCGCGCGGCCGGCGCGCACCAGCAGTCGGAGGCCGGTGGCGTAGGAGGTCACCACGATGACCGCCGCCAGGAACGCGGCGACGAACACCTGGACGAAGGCGAACCAGTCGATCGCGATCACGGCCGTCCCCCGTCCTTCGGGCCGCGCGCAGATCGCTCCGCGGCCTTGGCCGACTTCTCGGCCTTCTTCGCTGCCGAGGCCTGCGCCGCGCGCACGCGCGCCTCCTCGCGGGCGATCGCACGCTGGCGGCGGGTGGGCGGCGGGTTGCGCTTGACCTTGACCGCCCGGCCGGAATCGGCGACCTCGCTCATCGCATTGGCGGCCGTGACCGAGTCGCGGCGGGAGCGGAGGAACAGGGCGAGGATGATCAGCACGGCCAGCACGGCGTCGATGATGATGCCCCAGAACGGGATCGCTACGACGATGAACGCGGCCAGACCGCCGACGGCGCCCGCGGCCGGGAGAGTGAGGAGCCAGCCGATCATGATGCGGCCCACCGTGCGCCAGCGCACCTGCGACCCACGGCGGCCGAGTCCGGAGCCGATGACCGACCCCGATGCGACCTGCGTGGTCGACAGCGCGAAGCCGAGGGCGCTCGAGGCGAGGATGGTGGCAGCGGTCGAGCTCTCCGCTGCGAAGCCCTGCGCCGGCTTGACGTCGGTCAGGCCCTTGCCGAGGGTGCGGATGATGCGCCAGCCGCCCATGTAGGTGCCGAGCGCGATCGTGACGGCACAGGCGACGATGACCCAGGTCTGCGGCTCGGGACTGGTCTGCAGGCCCGTGGAGATGAGCAGGAGCGTGATGATGCCCATCGTCTTCTGCGCGTCGTTGGTGCCGTGCGCGAGGGCGACGAGGGACGAGGTGAAGATCTGGCCGACGCGGAAGCCGTCGCGGCCGTCGGGCTTGCTGTCGTAGCGACGCGTGATCGCGTAGGCGACCTTGGTGGCCGTGAAGGCGATGATGCAGGCGGTCAGCGGCGCGATGACCGCGGGCAGGATCACCTTCGACATGACGACGCCGAAATTGATGGCCGAAGCGCTGACGCCGACGATCGTGGCGCCGATCAGGCCGCCGAAGAGTGCGTGGGATGAGGACGACGGCAGACCCAGCAGCCACGTGAGCATGTTCCATGTGATGGCGCCGATGAGACCGGCGAAGATGATCTGCGGGAAGATCGCCACCGAGATGTCGCCCTCGTTGATCATGCCGCCGGAGATCGTCTGCGCCACCTCCGTCGACAGGAACGCGCCGACCAGGTTCAGCAGCGCAGCCAGCAGGACGGCGGTCTTCGGCTTGAGCGCGCCGGTCGCGAT
Source organism: uncultured Actinomycetota bacterium (assembly GCA_963754635.1). Lineage (GTDB taxonomy): Bacteria > Actinomycetota > Actinomycetes > Actinomycetales > Microbacteriaceae > Microbacterium. Next base: position 184,420 of record CAVWGM010000005.1, read on the forward strand.
GGGCGTGGCCATCGCGTTGGCCGTGTCGTGGAAACCGTTCGTGAAGTCGAAGAACAGCGCGAGTGCGATGACCAGCACGATGATGAGGGTTGCGGTTTCCACCGGTCGCTTTCCGTCAGGGGTGTGGAGTGTGTGCCGACGAAATCGGCGTGACGAACGAAGAGTTCACCGTGAATTCAGGAACCGGCAACCGGCCAGAAGAATCCTTACACCGCCGTGCCCTCCGGTCAACTTGACGGAGCTCGGCTGCCGAGGCCTCGCGAGGGCGTCGCCCGGCTAGCGTGGAGCCTGTGACCGTCTCAGACAGCCCAGCCGCAGCATCCGCCCCCCTCGCCGACCCGCGACCGGTCGTCCGCAGCCATCACGGCGACGACGTCGAAGACCGCTATGAGTGGTTCCGTGCGAAAGAGGATGCGGCCGTCATCGCACACCTCGAAGCCGAGAACGCGTACACGCAGCACCGCACCGCGCACCTCGACGGTCTGCGCGGGCGCGTCTTCGAAGAGATCAAGTCGCGGACGCTCGAGACCGATCTCTCCGTCCCCACCCGGCGCGGGCAGTGGTGGTACTACGGGCGCACCGTGGAGGGCAAGCAGTACGGCATCCAGTGCCGTGCGCCGCTCGCCTCCCCCGATGACTGGACCCCGCCCGAGCTGTCCCCCGACGTCGAGGTTGCCGGCGAGCAGGTGCTGCTCGACAGCAACGTCGAGGCGGAGGGCCACGAGTTCTTCTCCCTGGGAAGCTTCGAGATCTCCACCGACGGCACACTGATGCTCTACGGCGTCGACCTCGCCGGCGACGAGCGCTACACCGTGAAGGTGCGCAACGTCGCCACCGGCGAGCAGCTGCCGGACGAGATCGCCGACACGTTCGCGGGGGCGACGTTCTCCCCCGACGGCCGGTTCATCGTGTACACGACCGTCGACGACGCCTGGCGCCCAGACACCGTGTGGCTGCACGAGCTCGGGACGCCCGTCGACACCGACGTCAAGCTCTTCCACGAGCCGGACGAGCGCTATTGGGTCGGCGCCGGGTTCTCGCGCAGCGACCGCTACCTCTTCATCGAGCTGGGATCGTCGATCACGAGCGAGGAATGGCTGGTGGACGCCGCCGACCTCCGCAGCGAGCCGCGCGTCGTCTGGCCCCGGCGCGAAGGCGTCGAGTACGAAGCCGCGCATGCGGTCATCGACGGCGAGGACGTGCTGTTCATCCTCCACAACGACGGCGCCCTGGACTTCGAGCTGGTGCGGGTGGCGGCATCCGATCCCGCCGGTGACCGCGAGGTCGTGATCCCGCATCGTCCCGGACACCGACTGCTCGGCGTCTCGACGTTCCGCGACTGGGGCGTCGTCGGGTACCGCCGCGGCGGACTCCCCCGCCTCGGCATGCTGTCGTACGCCGACGGCGCCGTGACCGAGATCGAGTTCGACGAGCCGCTGTACTCCGTCGGCTCGGGCGGCAACCCCGAGTGGGCGCCGCCGCTGCTGCGCCTGGGCTTCGGCTCGTTCGTGACCCCGGGCACGGTGTTCGATTACGACGTCGTGACCGGCGAGCTGCTGCTGCGCAAGCGCCAGCCCGTGCTGGGCGGCTACGAGCCGTCGGAGTACGGTCAGGAGCGCGTGTGGGCAACGGCTCAGGACGGCACGCAGATCCCGATCTCGCTGGTCTGGAAGCGCTCGTTCGGCGAAGCCGGCGCCGCACCGCGACCGGTGCACCTGTACGGCTACGGATCGTACGAGCACTCGATCGAGCCGGGACTCTCGATCCCGCGACTGTCCGAGCTCGACCGCGGGGTGGTCTTCGCCGTGGCCCACGTGCGCGGCGGCGGCGAGATGGGCCGGCAGTGGTACGAGGACGGCAAGCTGCTGAGCAAGCGCAACACGTTCACGGACTTCGTCGACTGCGCCAGGCACCTGGTCGACAACGGCTACACGACGCCGGACCGGATGGTGGCGGAGGGCGGGTCCGCCGGAGGCCTGCTGATGGGCGCTGTGGCGAACCTCGCGCCGGAGCTCTTCGCCGGGATCCTGGCCGACGTGCCGTTCGTGGACGCCCTGACGACGATCCTCGATCCATCGCTGCCGCTCACCGTCATCGAATGGGACGAGTGGGGCGACCCGCTGCACAACGCCGACGTCTACGCCTACATGAAGTCGTACTCCCCGTACGAGAACGTCCGGACGGATGCCGCATACCCCCGGATCCTCGCCGTGACCTCGCTCAACGACACCCGCGTCCTGTACGTCGAGCCGGCGAAGTGGGTCGCCCGGCTGCGCGAGGTCGGCGCTGACGCCCTGCTCAAGTGCGAGATGGTCGCCGGTCACGGCGGAGTCAGCGGGCGCTACAACGCCTGGCGCGAGCGCGCGTTCGAGCTGGCATGGCTGCTGGACGTGCTCGGCGTCGCCGACGCCTGACCTCGCGCGCTTCGCGGAAGCGGATGCCGCGGCCTCGGCATCCGTCAGCTCCGGCGTTGCGGCCGCACCGGCGCAGGAGAACGCACGGAGACAGGGGGATCAGCTTCGATCCGTCCTGCATCGGTGCGATCTCCTGCCTCACTGCGGTCATTGACCCACGGTCCCCCTCAGCGGTGTCGACCCTGAGCGATCGCAGCGGCCACCGTGGAAATGACGAACTCCGGGTCGAACAGCACCTGGAAGTAGTCGAAGCGCAGGACCGTGAATCCGCGCAGCATCAGACGGGCGTCGGCCCGGATGTCCCGGCGCCGATCCTTGGCCTGATGATGGGCGAAGCCGTCCAACTGCACGGCCAGGTGCTCGCCGATGAGTGCGTCGAGCGGGTGCCCGTCGACCCACACCTGCTGACGCACCGCGACGTCGATGGTGCGCATCAGCACGATGAACTGCGTCTCGACGCCCGAATCCGACAGATGCGACGCGACCCTCGCCAGTGCGCGCGCTGATTCACCGCGCCACTGAACACCGGCCAGCACCGCCCCGTCGATCTTCTTGTTGCGGATCGCGGATTCCCAGACGGCCAGACCTTCCGGGGCTGGGACGCATCGAGCCACGTGGTGCAGCACGTTGATGATCGGATCTGTCAGGGCGGCCGGCGCCACAGGGGAAGGACCCCTCGACCAGTGCAGGTGAAGGCCTGGCGCACTCGCCCGCGAAGCCGTCGGCGGTACAGCGATGTGCAGCTCCGAGTGGGCAGGCACCCACAGACCGAGGCGCCTTGCTGCGGTCAGGCAGGTCAGCCGGCCTCCTGCCTCAGCAGCGCGCCGGAGTTCCGCATCACAGTCGGGGCGCGCGAGCCACGAGCGTCGGACACGATGGACCACGCCGTGCGCGACAGCAGCACGCATCGCATGCATCGTGAAGCCCGCGGCTCCGACAGTCGTCGAGTGCGCGACGCCGCCACGCGCACTCACCCACTCGGCAAGCTCTTCGACGCTTCGCACATCAGCATCGTGCGTCACCCGCGTGGCGACTGGTCGCCCCGCCCCTCGCGATGGGTCAAGACCGGTCGAGCTTGTGGCTGTGGAGGAACCGATCTCACCCAGAGCTGCTCGACTCAGCGCACCGCTACAGGAGAACTCACGGAGGCAGGACGTTCGAAGCGCGATCGTCCTGTCTCCAGAATTCCTCCTCCGTCGGTGCGGCATCGCTGGGCTCGGCACTGAACCGGTCGGATGCCGAGGCCGCGGCATCCGATTTCTCTGGCGTTCGAGATCAGGACATCTGGCTCACGCAGGACGATGTGCCGCGGTAAGTGGGAAGGAAAGTCTCAGCCGAACAGCGCGGCGGCCTCTTCGTACCGGTGGAGCGGGACGGTGTTGAGCTCTCCGAGCGCCTCGGCGAAGGGCACGCGCACGATGTCGGTGCCGCGCATGGCGACCATCTGGCCCCAGGCGCCGTCGACGATGGCGTCAGCCGTGTGCAGGCCGAGGCGGGTGGCGAGCACGCGGTCGAAGCCCGACGGCGAGCCGCCGCGCTGGATGTGGCCGAGCACGGTCGAGCGCGTCTCGATGCCGGTGATCCGCTCGATCTCGGGCGCGAGGACCTCGCTGATGCCGCCGAGACGCGGACGGTTGAAGGCGTCGAGCCCCTTGTCGCTGAACGCCTCGTCCATGCCGGTGAGGGTGAACCCCTCCGACACGACGATGAGCGGCGCTCGGCCGCGGTCGTGCGCGCGTGAGACGAGGGCCGCGATCTCGTCGATCGACATCGGAACCTCGGGGATGCAGATCGCGTGGGCGCCCGCGGCGATGCCCGCGTGCAGGGCGATCCACCCGACGTGACGTCCCATGACTTCGGCCACCATGCACCGCTGGTGCGAGTCGCCCGTCGTGCGGAGGCGGTCCATGGCCTCCGTCGCGATGTTCACGGCGGTGTCGAAGCCGAACGAGTAGTCCGTGGCGCGCAGGTCGTTGTCGATGGTCTTGGGCACACCGAGCACGTTGATGCCGTCGTTCGCGAGCCGGTTCGCCGCCGCGAGGGTGCCCTCGCCGCCGATCGCGATGATGCCGTCGAGCCGGTGGCCGTACATCGTCTTGGCGATATTCTCGGCACCGCCGCGCGGACCCTCGTAGGGGTTGGTGCGGCTGGTGCCGAGGATGGTGCCGCCGACCTTGGACAGGCCCTTCACCTCGTGCCGCGTGAGCGGGAAGAAGTCACCGTCGACCACACCGCGCCAGCCGTCGCGGATGCCGACGAACTCGAGGTCGTAGGTCGTCGTGCCCTTGAGCACGACGCCGCGGATGACCGCGTTGAGTCCGGGGCAGTCGCCACCACTGGTCAGGATGCCGATCTTCATAGCTGTATTCCTCGCTGTGTCGGGTGAAGAGGGTCGGCGACGCTGCCTCACCCGACATTAGTGGCGGATGCCTCGCCCTGCCACACGACGCGTCAGGGCGCCTGTCACTCGCCTCCCGAGCGCCCGACGGGTCAGATGCATGAGCGCCGACAGCTGAACGGAGTCGCTCGACTGCGGGTCGACGGCCTCGCCGTCCAGCGCACGCTGGGCCAGACCCTGCTTGGAGTCGATGAGCTCGGCGATCTTGGTGTCGATGGTGTGCGCCGCGATGATCCGCCACGCCGTCACCGGCTCGTCCTGCCCGATGCGGTGCACGCGGTCGATCGCCTGGGTCTGCTCGGCAGCGGTCCACGACAGCTCGGCGAGCACGACGTTCGAGGACGCCTGCATGTTCACCCCGACACCGGCAGCGGTCAGCGAGCACACCGCGATCCCGACGTGGGGGTCGTTGTTGAACTCGTCGATGGCCTGCTGACGCGCGATCGTCGTCTGGTCGCCGCGCAGCGACACGGTGCGCAGACCGGCGTGCGCGAAGTGCTTCTCCGCGGCATCCATCACGTCGATGTGCTTGGCGAAGAAGACCACCTTGCCGACCGAGCGCTGCAGTTGAACGGCGTAGTCGGCCGCGAGAAGCGCCTTGGCCTGCCCGATCTTGCGGACCATCGTGAAGACGTTCTCGGATCCGGTGCCGGCCGCCTTCGACTCTTCGAGTTCACCGTGCGCCACCAGGCGGACGATGTCCTCGTCGATCTCGCCGAAGGCGAGACCCCGGTCGCCGCGAGCGTCGATGATCCGGCGGTACTTCTGCGCGAGACGCTCGCCGAGTTCGCGCTCGGCCTGCCGGATCGAGCGTCCGAACTCGTCGTCCAGCTCGACCGGGAGGTCGGCGATGAGCTTGTCGGGGAGGTCGGCGGCGACATCCTTCTTCTTGCGCCGGACGATCCCCATTGAGATCACGGCGTTGCGCGCCTCGGGGTAGAACGCCTTGTCGGCCGGGGTGAGACCGGTCTCGTCGAGCTTCTCCATGAGCTCCGGACCGGGCTTTTCGCCCGTGGTCCAGCCGAGGAAGCGCCAGATGGCGTCGAAGTCCTCGACGTCGTTGATCAGCGGAGTGCCTGTGAGGGCGAGCATGAGCGGATCGCGCACCTGCGCGCGGATGCGGCTGGCCAGCGCCAGCACGTTCTGCGAGCGCTGCGAGGTGAGGTTCTTGATGAAGTGCGCCTCGTCGACGACCATGCCCTTCAGGCCCAGGTCGCTGAGCCACGAGAGATGCCGGTCGAGGATCTCGTAGTTCACGATGAACACGTCCGCGAAGGCGTCGATGTTCTCGCCGTCGCCGTGGATCACGGTCGCCCGACGCTGCGGGGTCCACCGTTCGACCTCGCGCGCCCAGTTCATCTTCACGACGTTGGGCACCACGGCCAGGAGCGGGTAGGCGCCGGCGACGGATGCCGCGAGAACCGACTCCGCCGTCTTCCCGAGGCCCGGCTCGTCGGCGAGCAGGAAGCTGCGGTGGCCGCCCCGGACCGCTTCGAGGAAGCGCGACTGGTGCGGCATGACCTCGAGGTTTCTGGGCGACAGCCGGTCGAACTCGGGAACGGGGGGCAGATCCATGGATGCCGCGGCACCGCCGGCCCCGATCTCGAACGCCTTGTAGAGGGGACCCATGAGCTCCCAGCCGTCGAGGCGCCGGCGCGGCGTCTCCTTCGGCATGCGGGCGCTGAGGTCGGGGGTCAGGAAGGGATTCGCCTCGCGGCGGGCCTCGACCTGCGGAGGGACGACCTGTCGCTCGGCGAGCGCCGCAGGCACGACAGGCGCCGAGGCGGGTGCCACGTCGGTGATGATGAGCTCATCGGGCGGCAGATCCGCGCCCGACTCGAGCAGCCAGTCGCGCCGCATGCGCCGCGCGACGGGCGACGTGGCCTGGTCGACCTCGAGGAGCTGAATGAGCGAGGTGTCGCGTGCGGCCGTCTTGGCGAGGATCGTCGCCACACCGTCCAGGCGCTTGAGCAGCTCCGAGCGAACGGCATCAGTCACGGCGGTGTCGGCCTTGACTCGCGCGCGTTCCTCGCGGACGAGGAAGGCGATCACCTGGAACTTCACACGATTGGTCGGGCCGAGCTTGCCGCGCTGGGCCTTCGCCTCGACCTCGCGCACCTTGCGGGCGAGGATCGGGATGACGGGAGCCTCGTCGTCACGACGAGACGACGAGGTCTTGCGCCGACGCTGGGACGTCTGGGCGGGTGCCGTAGGCGGCATGCTTCTCCTGAGCCTGAATGCCGGTCGTTCCGGCGGATGATCGATGCGAGACCGAAGGGTGCGGTGCTCCCGCGGGCGGTGCGGGCGCCGTCGCGAACGCGGGATCGGGTTGCCGTCGACGGTCACGGGCACTCGCTTCTGCGAGCTGCGACATCCTCAGCAGGCGTCCCGCCGCCTATTCTAGCGCGATCCGCTCCTCGATCAGGGATCGTCCGCGCGGGCGCATTCAGAGCTCCGACGAACCACCGATCCGGCGCGTGCGGAAGGCACGCAGCCCGAGGACTCCGCCGAGGAGCAGCGCGAAGGCCAGCGCGAGAGCGACTCCCAGACCGGCGATGCCACCGCCGGTGACGGCGAGCAGTCGCAGATCAAAGGAGGCTGTAGCCGACGCGGTCACGGTCAGGGGCCCGGCCGCCGCGCTCACCGTCGCCACGTTCACGACGCCGCCGGACGCGACGTCGTCCTCGCTCAGCGTGTACCTGACCGGACCGCAGTCCGCCGCTGCGCCGGGTACGAGGTCCGGGACGCCGCACCCGATCGCGCCGCCGAGCATGGCATCGGTGATCTGGACATCGGTCAGCGTCCGGTTCCCGGTGTTCGTCACCGTGAACCGGAACATGAGCGTATCGCCGGCGTTCGCCGTGCCGTTGCCGTCGACGTCCACGTACCCGCCGACGGTCTTCGTCAGCGCGATCGCCGGCTGCGCGTCTATCGGAGTGGTGAGGGTGTCCTCGGCGGTCACGGGCCCGTCGCCGGTCCCGGTGCCGGTGGCGGTGGCGGTGTTCACGATCTCACCGGCGTCGACTTCCTCGCGGGTGATCACGGCGGGCTCGCCCGTGCACAGCGTCGCCTGCCCCGGTGCGAGCTCGATCTCGTCGCAGACGATGTCACCGGTCAGCCGCGGGTCCGCCACCGAGACGGCGGTGAGCGTCGTGGTGCCGGTGTTGGTCACCGTGAAGGTGTACGAAATGGTGTCGCCGGCATCCGGCCGTCCGCTGCCGTTGGCATCGTCGATGGCGTCCGCGGACTTCAGCAGCGAGATCCTGTCGGTGCCGAAGACCGCGATCTCTGCCTCATCGACGTCTTCGACGGGTCCGGCCACGCTGTCCGCGGCGACGGCCGCGACGTTGCGGACCGTGCCCGCGTCGACGTCGGCCTGTGTCAGCGCGTAGCCGACCGGGCCGCACTCCACCTCGTCTCCTGGACGCAGCTCCCGTCCGTCCAGAGGCGGGCAGACGAGCGGGCCCCCGAGAAGCGGGTCGTCGAGCTCGATCGCCGTCAGGATGACCGTGCCGACGTTTCGGATCCGGAACGTGTACGGCACGCTGTCGCCGGCGCCGACCATTCCGTCCTCTCCGGCGTCGATCGCTCCGGCGATCTTGATGAGCTCGATCGCGGGAGTTCCGGCGAAGTGGATCTCGGCGGACGATTCGTCGCCCACCGGACCGATCGGACTGCTGCCGGTGACCGTGGCGGTGTTCGCGCGGCTGCCGTCCTCGATGTCGTCCTGCGTCAGCGTGTAGTCGAACGGGCCGCACGCGGCGTCGCCGCCGACGGGCAGGACGGCGATCGTGCACAGCACGCCGGGTGCGAGCAGCGGATCGGACACCTCGACGTCGGTCAGGGTCGTGTTGCCCGTGTTTCGCACAGTGAACGAGTACGCGACCGTGTCGCCCGCGCCGATCGCGCCGTCGCCGTCGGCGATGGGACCGACGTCTTTCCGCAGCGTGATGCCCGCGGTGCGTTCGAGGTCGACGGACGCCGAAGCCGTGTCCTCGACCGTCCCCGACGGCGATGACGCGAGGACCGAGGCCGTGTTGCGGACCACGCCGTCGTCGATGTCGGATTGGGTCAGCGTGTAGGTCACCGGATCGCAGGTCACCGACGCACCCGCGACGAGGATGGCGCCGTCGAGTGCCGTGCAGATCACTGGGCCGCCCAGCATCGCGTCGGTGATCTGCCCATCGCGCAGCGACGTCGTGCCGGTGTTGGTCACCGAGAATGTGTACACGACGACATCGCCGGGATCCACGCGGCCGTTCTCGTCGGTGTCGAACACCGTACTCGGCGACTTCGTGAGCTGGATGCTGCTCACGGCGGGGACCGTGACGTCGGCTTCGGCGTCGTCCGTCGCGGGACCTCGGCCCGACTGCGCCTCCACGACGGCGTCGTTGTGCACGGCTCCGGCGTCCAGATCCTCCTGGGTGAGCGTGTACACGACCGGGGCGCAGGTCACCGAGGCGCCCGGCACGAGCGGGCCGTCGAAGGCCGTGCAGGGCACGGGCCCGCCGAGAAGCTGATCGGTGATCTCGGCGCCGGTCAGCGTCACAGAGCCGGGATTGCGGACCACGAAGGTGTACTCGATCCGGTCTCCGGGCGCGATTCGTCCGTCGCCGTCGGCATCGATGGGCGCTGAGGCGGACTTGATCAGCTCCACCTGCGGGGTACCGACCACCGGGATCGTCACGGTCGAGGCGTTGTTCGACGAGTTCGGATCGGGAGTCTGCGCCGTCACCGTCGCGGTGTTGGTCATGCTGGATGCCGCGGTGGCGGGGTCGACCGTGCCGGTGACGGTCGCCGTGAAGCTCGCATCCACGGCAAGCGAGTCGATCGCGCACTGGAGCGTGGAGCCGACGACGGCGCAGCCCGGCGTGGGGGTGGAAGGGCTTATCAGCTCGGTCGGGAGCGGATCGGTGACGGTGACGCCGACCGCGGGGCTGGGACCGGCGTTCGAGACGACGAGCGTGTAGGTGAGGGGCGCGTTGAGCTGCGCCTGCTGGAGAGAGACGCTCTTCACGACCGAGACGTCTGCGGACGGGGTGCCCTCCACCGTCGCGGTCCCGGTGTTGTTGGAAAGGTCGGGATCGGGCGTCTGCGAGGACGCCGTCGCGGTGTTGACGATCGGTCCGGTCGCGAGAACGCGCGCCGTCACTGCGAGCGTCGCGGAGGCGCCAGGCAGAAGAGTGCCCACCGTCCAGCGGGCGTCGGCAGCCGACCAGCTCCCCTCGGACGGAGTCGCGGTGACCACGATCAGACCGCCGGGGGCGAACTCTTCCACCACGACGCCCGCCGCCGTCGACGGGCCGTCGTTGCGAACGGTGATGAGGAAGCTCGCCTCGCCCTCCAACGGCACGCTGGGCGTCGATGTCGACTTCAGCAGGACCACGTCGGCTTCCGGCGTCAGCGGCGTGTTCACGGTGGAGATGTTGTTGACGAGGTCGGGGTCCGGCGTCGGCGAGTTCACCGTCGCCGTATTGCTCAGGGTGCCGGTGGCGCTCTGCTCCAGTGCGCCGACCAGCCGGACGCTGACAACCTGCTGCACAGCGAGATCCCCCAGTGAGCAGGTCACGGTGCCGGCCGCTGCCGTGCAGCCAGGCGGCACGGCGCCGAGGACGAATCCCGAGGGCAGCGTATCGGCGAGGACAACCCCCCTCGACACCGATGGACCGGCATTGGTCACCGTCAGCGTGTAGCCGAATGCCTCGCCGGGGACCGCCCGTGCGTCGGCCGTCTTGACGACGGAGATGTCGGCGCTGTGCACGATCTCGACATCGGCGGAGTCGGAGTTGTTGTCCGGACGGGAGTCCTCGGCAGGTGAGGTCACGGACGCGGTGTTCGTCACGATGCCCTCCGGGGCGTCGGCGGCCACGCGTGCCTGCACGAGGATCGAGCTCGACGCTCCGCGCACGAGAGTGTCCCACCGGCACTGCAGGACGCTGGGAGTCGCTTCAGCGCACACCGCGCCGGGACCGGGCGCGATGCTCTCGATCGTGAGGCCGGACGGCAGGGAGTCGTCGAGGACCGCGTTCACGGCATCCGACGCACCGTTGTTGGTGACCTCGATCGTGTACGTCACGACGCCTCCGGCGGGCACCTGGGGCGCCGATGCCGTCTTCGTCACCGCGAGGTCGGCGATGATCTGCGGATTGAAGCTGGTCGAGTCGACGTTGTCGGTGGGGTCGGGGTCGGGGGTCACGCTGGTGACGCTCGCGGAGTTCTGCACCACCGCAGTGGCGCCGGCGGCGATCCTCACCACGACGGACACCGTGGTGGTGTCCCCCGGTGCGAGCGTGCCGAGGACGCATCCCAGTGTGTGAGCGGCCACCGCGCACGTGCCCTGCTGCGGCGTCGCCTCGACGAAGGTCACGGCCGGATCGAGGGGATCCGTCACTCGTACCTCCCGCGCCTCCGACGGCCCGTCATTGTGAACGGTCAGCGTGTAGGTGACGTTCTCCCCCGCGATCGGGGCGCTCGGCGCGAAGGTCTTGACGATCGAGAGGTCGGCCTCAGCCGTCAGTGTGCCCGACGCGGTCGCGGTGTTGTTCGCGAGGTTCGGGTCGGTCAGGGCTCCCGCGACGCTTGCGGTGTTGGTCAGGGCGGAACCGGGATCCAGTGCGGGCGAGACGGTGCCCGTCACGGTGATCACGGTTCCGGCGCCGACGGCCAGCGAGCCGATGTCGCAGGTGATCGACGCGGCGACTGCGCAGGAGCCCTGCCCGGTCGTCGCCTGCACCGCCGTGTATCCCGGAGGTACGGGATCGTCCACCCTGACAGAGGTCGCCGTCTGCGGCCCGTTGTTCCTCACGGCGATGGTGAACGTGGCGGGTTCACCGGCGACGAGCGGCGTCGTGTCGAGCGTCTTCGTGATGGCGAGGTCTGCCGCGGGGCCCACCGGCGTTCGCGTCTCGTTGCTGATGGATGTGCGATTCTGGCCGATCAGGGTGTCGCGGAAGTCCACATCTGCTTCGTTGGGGATCACGCCGTTCGCGGCGGACACGTTCACCCGCGCGTCGAAGGTGTAGCTGGTGCTGGTGCCGACTCCGATCGAGCCGCCTGCGGTGGCACTGCCCGCGTCGCCGAGCCTCACCCGCACCGTCCGCGATCCGGGGACGAATTCGCCCCGATCGTCGCCGGTGGCGTCCGTCAGCGATCCGCTCCCCGCCCCGCTGATGATCCGCAGCGAGCCGGGAACGAAGTCGATCCCGGTGTTGAGCTGATCGGCGGAGATCGACTCGGTCGCGGCGTTGCCGCCGTCATTGCGCGTGGTCACCGTGTAGCGCAATACGTCGCCGACTTCGGCGGTCGTCCCCCCGCGGGTGAGATTGGTGACCGATTTCGTCGTGATGAGGCAGGGACCCGTGCCGAAGGTGATGTCGTCGAGGAAGTTGCCCACGGAGTTGCTGCCCGAGCCCGCGCTGACCGCCTGGAAGCCGAACCGCGTCACCGTCTGTCCCGCCGGCACCGTATAGGTTCCCGAATGCGCACCCCATGCTGTGCCGTCGCGGAGATTCGGACCGCTCTGCACGAGTGTTCCGCCTGGCGACCCGATCACCACGCGCATGACGTCGGAGCCCACGCGGGCGCGATGCCGCAGCGTCCAGCGCAGCGTCTGGCCGGGCGTGGTCGCCACATCCTGGAACAGCATGCTCGCGCTGTTGGCATTGAGTTCGGCGAACTGGCGTCCCTGTGCGGCGGGGACGCCCTGGAACCCGCTGCTCCACAGCTCGATCTGCCCGAGACTGTCCGTGGTGCTCCACCCCGGGACCTGGGCTGCGGGGAAGAGCCGGAACGTCGCATTGGGGATGACGGGGACCTCGAACCCGCCGTTGACCAGAGCCACCGTGTTCTGGCAGGCGGTGGGATCCTGGACCGCCGAGGCGGAGGTCGGCGCGACGGCCGCGGACGCCACGCTCAGTCCCGCGGCGACCATCAGCGCCGCCGCCGTCCCCGCGATGACGCGCCGGATGCGCTGACGTGTGCGTGCGGTCACGACCTACCCCAGTTCTCCCCCGAGAGCGCACCCCCGGTGCGTCCTCGCGGATCGACCCTAGCGGACGACCGTCGATCCGGGCGGAGCCGATCAGACCGACATGCCGCTGGGCGATCGCAGCCGGCGGGTGATCAGCCCCAGAGCGTCGCGACGATGTCTTCGCTATAGCCTTCGGGAGCGAAGTTGATCCAGGCGGTCGAGACCCAGCCGCCCCCGCCGACGAAGTGCGTCTCGCCGCTCGCATACTCCTCGTCGTCGAGCGTGATGCCCTTCTGCTCGATGCGGCAGATCGTCCCGTCCGCGTACGGCTCGCACGCGAGTCCCGACGCCATCAGCTCGGCCTCGACGGTCGCCGCCTGCTCGGTACCGATGACCGTGACGTTCGTGGCGAGTCCGAACTCGCTGGGCGTTCCCCACGAGCATCGGATCGTCGGCGCTCCACTGTCGATGATCTCGAGGAGGTCGACGTTCTGCGTCGACAGCATCGTGACGTCCGGATGGTTCAGCGGTGGGTTCTCGACCTCGAGGCGCCCCAGCATGGTCGCGGAGTAGATGTCCTCACAGGCCGCGGGGAGCGCGAACTCGGCGTCCGGCGTCTGACTTTCGATGGGAGTCGGCGAGGCGCCGCCCGGTCGCGGGCTCACCGACGTCGTGGGCTCAGCGCTCGGCGTGGCCGCGGGCTCGGGCTGGCACGCGGTGAACAGAACCGCGGCCGCCACGATCGCGACGGCGCCGAGTGCTCGGGCCGCCGGCGCGGTGCGTGCGTGCGACATGGCTCCTCCGGGGGGTCGATCGATCGCTTCCACGACCCTACGATGCCGAGCGGGGACTGGCCAGGGGCGCGCCGGACGGGTCCTCACCGGACTCGTGACGCGCCCGTCACTCCCCCGCCGACGAGCTCTGCCACTGCAGCAGCATGTGCGGATCATCCGTGACGATTCCGTCGACCCCCAGCGCGGTGACGGCATGCCACTGGGTGTCGCGGTTGAGCGTGTACACGACCACCCGGATCCCTGCCGCGTGGAGCTCGTCGACGATCGCCGGGCGCTCGAGCACTGCGTCGCGCTTGACGATGACGCCCTGGACCCCGGCCTGCTCGGCAGCGGCCACGACGTCGTCCGGCACGTGCTTGAGGTTGAGCAGGCGCGACACGACCTCGGTCTCCGCCTCCCACAGCGCAAGCGTCCGCGCGTCGAAGCTCGCCACCGCGAGGTCGCGCTCGAGGCCTCGAGCGAGGATCTCGGCATGGGCTGCGTCGATCGCGACGGCGTCCCACGCGCCCTTCAGCTCGATGATGGCCCGGCCGCCGGTCGCGTCGAGTTCGTCGAGGAACTCGACGAATGTCGGGACGGCCGTGCCGGCGAACGCCGGGTCGAACCAGGACCCGGCATCGAGCGCGCGCACGTCGGCGAGGGTGAGCTCAGCCAGGCGCCCGCTGCCGTCGGTGGTGCGGTCCACCCGTGCGTCGTGCATGAGCACGGGCTGGCCGTCGGCTGTCAGCGCCACGTCCACCTCGACGTAGCCGACGCCGTCCTCCAGAGCCGCGGTGATGGCGGGCAGGGTGTTCTCGGGAGCAGTGGCGCTGCCGCCGCGATGGCTGGCGATGAACGCGGCGTCCCCGGGCATGCGGGGGTCACCCAGCATCTCCACCGCGCTCACGCGAGCGGGCGTCGCGCCGAGGAAGGCGATGATGAGGCTCGCCACGGCGAGCACGCCGACTACGAGCAGCGGTTGAAGTCGTTCACGGGCGCGGTCGGGTACCGCGGGATGGGGCATCGGGCATGTCCTCCGGGTGGTGCGCACCGCATCGTCGTCGACGCGGTCCGATCACTCTACATGCGCCGTTACCTTTTCGTTACGTGATTCTCGCGCGTTGAGATCACGGCATCCCAGAGCGCGTCGGCGACTTCGCGCTTCGTGCCGCGGACGGTCGAGACGACTGCACCGTCGGCTTCCAGGATGATCACTTCGTTCACGTCCGATTCGAATCCGCTCGACCAGCCGACGCGGTTGAGGGCGAGGAGGTCGGTGCCCTTGCGGGCCGCCTTCCGTCGGCCGCGCTCCACGAGGCTCTCGCCCTCGGCCGGAGTCTCGGCCGCGAACCCGACAATGAACTGGCGCTCGCTCCTGCCGCGCACGAGGCCCGCGAGGATGTCGTCGTTCTCGATGAGGTCGAGGGTGATCCCGCGGCCGGGAGCGGCATCCTTCGTCATCTTCGACTCGGAGACCTGGGCGACCCGATAGTCCGCCACAGCCGCCGCCATGACGATCACGTCGGTGCCCTCAGCGGCCTCGCCCATCGCGGCCTGCAGCTCGGCGGCGGTGCCGGCGCGCACGACACTCACCTGCGGGTGAGCGGATGCCGCGGCCAGCACGCCCTCGTCGACATGAGCGGCCACGAGCACCACGTCGGCGCCCCGGTCCGCCGCTGCCAGGGCGACCGCGATCCCCTGCTTGCCGCTGGACCGGTTGCCGATGTAGCGAACGGGATCGATCGGCTCACGGGTGCCGCCGGCGCTGACGACGGTCCGGAGCCCGGCGAGGTCGCCGACGCCGACGCCCTCGACAGCACCGAGTGCGGCGTCGAGGATCGACTCGGGCTCCGACATCCGCCCCGGTCCGCTGTCGCCCCCGGTGAGCTCGCCGTCCGCGGGTCCCACCACCACGACGCCGCGCGTGCGGAGCGTGGCGATGTTCGCGGTCGTCGCGGGATGCCGCCACATCTCGGTGTGCATCGCGGGTGCGACGACGACCGGCGCCGTGGTCGCGAGTAGGGTCGTCCCGAGGAGATCGTCTGCGAGGCCGGTGGCCATCTTCGCCAGAGTGTTGGCGGTCGCGGGTGCCACGATGACGAGGTCGGCCGCCTGGCCGAGAGCGACGTGACGCACGCGGGCGACGTCATCATGCACGGAGGTCGTGACCGGGTTTCGGCTGATCGACTCCCACGTAGGAAGTCCGACGAAGCGCACGGCGTCGGCCGTGGGCACGACGTGCACGTCATGGCCGCCCTTCACGAGCAGGCGCACGAGGTGCACGGTCTTGTAGGCGGCGATGCCACCTGAGACTCCGACGACGACGAACACCATCCGATCTTGGCACGACCCGACCCCGCAGGCAGGAGAGCACGAATGTGCACCGTCGTCATCCGCGTCCCCGAGACGGCGGGCGAGCCCACGCGCGTGCTGGCGGTCCGCGACGAGGATCCTGACCGGCCGTGGAACCCGCTCGGCCGGTGGTGGCCCGAGGCGCACGATGGCGTCGTGGGCGTGCGCGACGTCCGCGCCGGCGGCGCGTGGCTCGCGGCGGACCCCTCCGCAGCCCGGCTTGCGGTGCTGCTCAACCGGGCCGACGTCTCGTCGCGACCGGAATCCGAGCTGGTTTCACGCGGCGGAATCGTGCTCGACGCGGTCACCGGGCGCCTGCCCGAGTCGCCGCCGGCGACCCACGGGTTCAATCTGGTGGTCATCGACCCGGCCGGCGCACGGGTGCTGACCTGGGACGGCGCACGGCTGCGCAGCGAGAACCTCGCACCCGGGACGCACATGATCGCCCATGACGACGTCGACGACCCGGCGACACCGCGGATCGTCCGCTGGCTCGACGAGTTCCGCGAGGCGGAGACCGCACCCGGCGAACGATGGTGGGCGCCCTGGATCGACGTGCTCGAGAGATCCGCGATGCTCGAGAGCACCGACGACCGCGCGATCATCCGCGACAACCGCCCCCTGGGCTACCCGACCCTGTCGCTGCTCGCGTGCGTCGCGTCGGTCTCCGCCGACGGCATCGACGTCCGATACGGCGAGCTGAACGAGCCCGGCCACTGGGGCGGGCTCGACCTCGCCTGACACTGCGCCGCCCGTTACACCAGGCTCTTGGTGTGCCAGACGGTCTTGGTCTCGGTGAACGCGGCGATCCGCTCGAGGCTCAGGGCCGCGGCATCCGGTCCCTGCTCCGGCGGAAGGACGCGCGTGAGCGTCTCGGCCGCAGCGATCTGCAGGTCGACCCAGTCGAGGTCGCCGGCGCCGACGAGGTCGAGGCCGTGCACGTCGGGGTGCGACGCGAGCCACGGCGCCATCTCGGCGGGCGAGCCGGTCAGGACGTTGACGACTCCGCCGGGCACGTCGCTCGTCGCGAGCACCTCGGCGAGGCTGATCGCCGACAGCGGGAAGCGCTGCGACGCGATGACGACCACCGAGTTGCCCGACACGAGCGCGGGCGCGATCGCGGAGACCAGTCCGACCAGCGCGGTGTCCTGCGGGGCCACCACGGCGACGACACCGGTGGGCTCGGGCACCGAGATGTTGAAGTACGGGCCCGCCACCGGGTTTCCGTTTCCGGCGACCTGACCGTACTTGTCGCACCAGCCCGCGTACCAGACCCAGCGGTCGATGGCCTCGTCGACCTCTGCCGTGGCGGCGGATGCCGAAGCGCCGGTCTGCTGCACGATCTCGTCGACGAACTGCGCCTTGCGACCCTCGAGGATCTCGGCGACGCGATAGAGGACCTGGCCGCGGTTGTACGCGGTGGCGCCCGCCCAGCCCTTGACTGCTCCGCGTGCGGCGGTGACGGCATCCCGGGCGTCCTTGCGAGAGGCGAGCGCCGCGTTCGCGAGGAAGTCGCCCTTGGGCGAGAGCACCTCATACGTGCGGCCGGACTCGCTGCGCGGGAACGCTCCGCCGATATAGAGCTTGTAGGTCTTCGGCACGCTCAGTCGCTTGCTCACGCCTGTGCTCCCTTCAGGTAGGCGAGCAGGCCATGGCGGCCGCCCTCGCGGCCGTAGCCGGACTCCTTGTAGCCGCCGAACGGACTGGCCGGATCGAAGCGGTTGAACGTGTTGGCCCAGATGACGCCCGCACGCAGGCGGTCGGCGACGGCGAGGATGCGGGATCCCTTGTCGGACCAGATGCCGGCGGACAGACCGTACGGGGTGTTGTTGGCCTTCTCGATCGCCTCGGCGGGCGTGCGGAAGGTCAGCACCGACAGCACCGGGCCGAAGACCTCGTCGCGGGCGATGCGGTGGCTGGCCTGGACGTTGGTGAAGATCGTCGGCGCGAACCAGAAGCCGTTGTCGGGGATGACGCAGTCGGCGGTCCAGCGCACCGCGCCCTCGTCCTCGCCGATCTGACTGAGCTCGCGGATGCGGTCCAGCTGCGCACGCGAGTTGATCGCGCCGATGTCGGTGTTCTTGTCCAGCGGGTCGCCCAGGCGCAGCGTGGACAGCCGCTGCTTCAGCCGGTCGACCACCTCGTCGTGGATCGACTCCTGCACCAGCAGCCGGCTGCCGGCGCAGCAGACGTGGCCCTGGTTGAAGAAGATCCCGTTGACGATCCCCTCGATGGCCTGGTCGATCGGGGCGTCCTCGAACACGATGTTCGCGGCCTTGCCGCCGAGCTCGAGGGTGAGCTTCTTCCCGGTGCCGGCCACGGCCTTGGCGATCTCACGCCCCACGGGCGTCGAGCCGGTGAAGGCGACCTTGTTGACATCCGGATGCCGCACCAGCGCCGCGCCGGTCGCGCCGGCGCCGGTCACGATGTTGACCACGCCCGGCGGCAGGTCGGCCTGCTGCAGGATCTCGGCGAAGATGAGCGCCGACAGCGGGGTCGTCTCGGCCGGCTTGATCACGACGGTGTTGCCCGCCGCCAGCGCCGGGGCGATCTTCCACGCCAGCATGAGCAGCGGGAAGTTCCAGGGGATGACCTGACCCGCGACGCCGAGCGACCGCGGGTTCGCCCCGAGACCTGCGTAGTCGAGCTTGTCGGCCCATCCGGCGTAGTAGAAGAACCAGGCGGCGACGAGAGGCACGTCGACGTCGCGGCTCTCCTTGATCGGCTTGCCGTTGTCGAGCGCCTCGGCGACGGCGAGCTCGCGAGCGCGTTCCTGCACGAGGCGTGCGATGCGGAAGAGGTACTTTCCGCGATCGCGACCGCTCATCTTCGACCACGTCTTGTCGTAGGCGCGGCGTGCGGCGGCGACGGCGGCGTCGACGTCCGCATCGCTCGCCGAGGCGATCGTGGCGATGTGCTTCTCGTCGGCGGGCGATATCGTCGCGAACGTCTCGCCGCTTCCCGGGCGGAACTCGCCGTCGATGAAGAGGCCGTACTCGTCGCGGAGGTTCAGGATCGCCCGGGACTCCGGGGCGGGGGCGTACTCGAGAAAGCTCATGGTCGGGTCCTCAGTCGATCGTCACGTAGTCGGCGCCGGTGTAGTGGCCGCTCTTGAGCTTCTGACGCTGCAGCAGCACGTCGTTGAGCAGGCTCGATGCTCCGAAGCGGAACAGGTGCGGCTGCAGCCACTCTTCGCCCACGGTCTCGGCCACGGTGACCAGGTACTTGATCGCATCCTTGGAGGTGCGGATGCCGCCGGCCGGCTTCACGCCGACCTTCTCGCCGGTCGCACGGTGCCAGTCGCGCACGACCTCGAGCATGAGCAGCGTCACCGGCAGGGTCGCCGCCGGCTGCACCTTGCCGGTCGAGGTCTTGATGAAGTCTCCGCCCGCCAAGATCGACAGCCACGACGCGCGCTTGACGTTGTCGTAGGTGTTCAACTCGCCGGTCTCGAGGATCACCTTGAGGGAGGCGTAGCTGCCGTCCTCTCGGCGACAGGCCTGCTTCACCTGGGCGATCTGGTCGAAGACGAGGCCGTAGCGCCCGGAGAGGAACGCACCGCGGTCGATCACCATGTCGATCTCGTCCGCACCGGCGGCGACCGCATCGGCGGTGTCGGCGAGCTTGATCTCGAGCGACGCGCGGCCGCTCGGGAAGGCTGTGGCCACCGCGGCGACGCTCACGCCGCCCTCGTCGGGGTCGCCGTGCGCTGCGCCCAGCGCCTCGACGGCGTGCGGCACCATGTCGCCGTACACGCAGACGGCCGCGACTCGAGGGCACGTCGGGTCGGAGGCATCCGGATTCAGCGCCTTGGCCACCAGCGAGCGCACCTTGCCGGGGGTGTCGGCGCCCTCGAGCGTGGTGAGGTCGATGAGTTCGATGATGCGGTCGAGCGCCCAGGCCTTGGAGGTGGTCTTGATGGAACGCGTGCCCAGCCCGGCGGCGCGCTGCTCGAGCCCGACAGCGTCGACCCCCGGGAGCCCGTGGAGATAGCGGCGCAGCGTCGTGTCGTCGGGTTCCCCGCCGAGCAGCGCCACGGCCCGTTCGGGCAGCGTCTGCAGTTCGGTCCGGCTCATGGTTCTCCCTCTGTCTTGTGTCATGGGCGAGGGCGAGGCCGCCTCACCTGCCTGTGCGCGTCGGTGCACGCTCCGGGGCATTCGCCGTGGAGTGACGCACCAGCACGATCACTCCGATGCCGACGACCACCACGAACGCGATCGTCAATGTCGTGAAGGCGAACCAGTTGTCGTCCAGCGCCAGCACCGCCGCCGCTGCGATGACCGCGATCGCCGCTGCCACCAGCTTCGAGGCGAACTTCAATCCTACCCCGTGCACGCCTCGATCGTAGGTGCGCGGGGGTGCGCGGGTCTACGGGTGAGCGGCTCTCACGACGGTCTGCCTCCACCCGACTGCACGCGGCGCGATCTGCCTCGCTCAGGTCAGGGTCCGTCGGACCTGTGCCACATCGTCGGTCATCTGCACGACGAGGGCGTCGATGCCCTCGAATGCGACCATGCCGCGGATCCTGTTCGTGAACTGGACCTCGACCCGGTGGCCGTAGAGGTCGAGGTCGGTCTCGTCCAGCACGTACGCCTCGACCTGCCGGGCGAGCACATCGTCGAACGTGGGGTTGGTGCCGACGCTGATCGCGGCCGGATAGCGGATGCCGGTGCCCACGGCGCCTGCAGGCGCCTCGTCGATCAGCCAGCCCGCATAGATGCCGTCAGCAGGGATGAAGCCCTCGCACTCCGCTGCGAGATTGGCGGTGGGAAAGCCGAGCTCGCGGCCGCGCTTGAGCCCGTGCACCACCTCGCCCCAGACGGACGGCACGCGCCCCAGCAGCTGTGCGGCACCCTCGATGTCTCCGGCAGCGAGCAGTTCGCGGATCCAGGTGGACGACACGCGTCGGGCGCCCTGCGCGGCTCGCACGTCGTCGATGACGTCGACGCCGAAGCCGAACTCTCGTCCGAGCTCGGCGAGAAGCTCCGGGGTGCCCGCTCCCCCGCGCCCGAACCGGAAGTCGACCCCGACGAGCACCGTCTGCACCCCGAGTGCCCCGACGAGCACATGCTCGACGAACTCACGCGCGGAGAGGTGTGCGAGCGCCTCGTCGAACCGCAGCATGAGCGTGGCATCGATGCCCGTCTCGGCGAGCAGCTGCAGCTTCTGATGCTCCCCGATGAGACTCTCGGGGCAGAGCTCGGGACGCAGGAGCGCCAGCGGGTTGCGGTCGAAGGTGACCGCGACGACCCGTGCGCCCGAGGTGGCGGCATCCGCCCGCGCCCGGTCGATCAGCGCGCGGTGACCGATGTGCACGCCGTCGAACTTGCCGATCGCGACCACCGACGGCCCGAAGTCGGCCGGCACGTCGGACGGCGACCGGAAGCAGATCATGGCGCGACCGCCGGGGTGCGCTCGGCCGGAGTCGCGGCAGGCCGGTGTGTGAGGAGCCACCACAGGCCGAAGAACGGAAGGACGAGCGGGCACGAAGAGATAGCCGGCGCCGAACCACGACCACACCGTCGGGTGGGCGAACAGCTCGGGCAGGGCGAAGGAGAGGGTGCCGATGACGAGCACTCCGACGAGCTCGAACACGATCGCCGCCCAGGCGACCCGGTACCAGCCGGGCGACCCGGCGAAGACGAGCGCGAGCGTCGCGACGATGTAGACGACGGCAGCCAGCGCTGACAGCGTGTAGGCCAGCGGGGCCTCGTCGAAGCGCTGGACGATCTGGACGAAGGAGCGACCGGTGGCGGCGAGGGCCATGATCGCGTAGACGACGACCAGGACGCGACCGATTCCGGTCATGCGGGGGCGGGCGGACGGCGACATGACCTGTCAATCCTAGAGCGGATGCCGCGCCCCGGCGTCGCGGCCGGTTCAGGCGAGCTGGACCGTCCAGATGACGTGCATGCGCCACACCATCACCGCGACCGCCAGGGCGGCGATTCCCATGATCACCGTGCTCCAGCGACTGCGTTCGAGAAGCGCCCAGCCGACGCCCGCCACGGGCAGGAGCGCGGCCGAGATCAGATACACCCAGAACTCCAGGGCGCTGCCACTCGGCGGGTTGCCCACGAACGGCGCGATGATCGCGATCACGATCTGGCCGATGAGCAGCAGTTCGACCAGCGCGAGCGCGCCCACCGTGACGTCGCTCGGCCGGCGCCCGGCGAGACCCGCGATGACGCACAGCAGGCCGGCGACGACCGCGATGACGACCTGGACGATCGTGAACCACAGGATCACAGCGGCGCCTCCTCGGGCATGTTCATGACGCTCTTCGCATCGGCGCCGCGTCGCTCCACGATCCCGACGAGGCTTCCGTCGGGGGCGACGGCTGCGGTGGGATTGGTGTGCAGGCGCTCCGCCGCGTTATCGAGCCGCTTGCCGTGGCGCAGGTCGCGTGCCTCGTCTGCGGTGACGTCGAGGCGCCCGAGCACCGCGGTGGCGACGGCGGCCGGTGCGAGGAGGGGGGCGTCGGCGATAGCGTCCGCGTTCGCGGCACCCTGGAGGTCGAACGGCCCGATCCGGGTGCGCCGGAGCGCGGTCAGGTGCCCGCCCACCCCGAGCGCCGAGCCGAGGTCGCGCGCGAGCGAGCGGATGTAGGTGCCGCTGGAGCAGTCGACGACGACATCGAGATCGACGAACGTCGCCTCCCGTCGCTCGGCGACGACGTGGAACCTCGACACCGTCACCTCGCGGGACTTCAGCTCGACCTGCTCCCCCGCCCGGGCGAGGTCGTAGGCGCGGCGCCCGCCGACCTTGATCGCCGAGTACGTGCTCGGCACCTGCGAGATACGGCCCGTCAGCGCGGTGATGCGCTCGGCGATGAGCGGGCTCGCGAGGGACGAGGCATCCGCTGTCGAGATGGTCTGACCCTCGGCGTCGTCGGTGTCGGTCGCCGCCCCGAGCCGAATGGTGGCTTCATACGTCTTGTCGAGGCCGACGATGAAGGTGAGAAGTCGTGTGGCGCCTTCGACGCCGAGCAGCAGCAGCCCCGTCGCCATGGGGTCGAGCGTTCCCGCGTGGCCGATCTTGCGGGTGCCGAGTGCTTTCCGGGCGCGCGAGACCACGTCGTGAGAGGTCATGCCGCCGGGTTTGTCGACGAGGAGGACTCCCGCCCGGGCCATCAGCGGGCCTCCGGCTTCGCGCGGCGCGGGTGGTCGAGGTCGGCGTTGTCGACGACGACGGATGCTGCGAGCTCGGGGCGCGCCTCGTGAAGGTACAGCGCCTGACCGTCCCGGTAGCGCGCGTTCGCCGCAGCCCGCGGATCGGGGTCGCTGCCATCGCGCAGGGCCAGGCGGGCGCAGGCCACGGCCTCGGGCACGTCGAGCCACACCGACCAGTCCCAGAGGCCCCGCAGCTCGGGACGGTGCAGGAAGATCCCGTCGATCACGAGCACGGCGTCGCGGGGCGCGGTCACCCATTGCGACTCCACCGGTGAGTCGCGGAGCACGTCGAACGCGGCGAGCTGGAAGCCGGTCGCGCCGGCGGTCTGAGCACCGTCGCGGAACGGGTCCAGCAGCGCACGGCGGAATGTCGCGTAGTCGTACGAGTCGCGGTAGTAGCCCTCGGGACTCGTCCGCCCCTGGGCGTAGCGCTCTGCGCGTGGTCGGTGAAAGCCGTCGATGCTTGCGCGGTACACCGCAGCGCCCTCCTCGGCGAACACCTCTGCCAGACCGTTGGCGAACGTGGTCTTGCCGGCGCCGTCGATCCCGTCGATCGCCACCACGACGCGGCCGGCCGGGTATGACCGGCGCACCTCGTCGCGCAGGTCCCGCCAGAGCGCGGTGACAGGAGTGAGGGGCAGGCGCATGCACCCAGCCTAGATCGGCCGGGACACGGCCCTCGCGCCGGCCCAGCACTCTTCCGCGCCTAGGCTGAAACGCATGCCCGATCTCGCTGCGCCACTCATCGAGTGGTACCGCGACAACGCCCGGGACCTGCCGTGGCGCCGGCCCGGATTCGGGGCCTGGGGCACGCTCGTGAGCGAATTCATGCTGCAGCAGACGCCGGTCACCCGCGTCATCCCACACCTCGAGGCGTGGCTGGAGCGCTGGCCGACCCCGGCCGCGCTGGCGGCGGATGCGCCGGCCGAGGCCGTGCGGCAATGGGCGAACCTCGGCTATCCCCGCCGGGCGCTCTGGCTGCACCGGGCGGCCGTGGAGATCCGCGATCGGCATGACGGCGTGGTGCCTCGCGATGTCGACGCGCTTCTCGCGCTGACCGGGATCGGGGACTACACCGCGCGAGCGGTCGCGGTGTTCGCCTATGGCGACCGGCATCCCGTCGTCGACACGAACACGCGTCGCGTACTCGCGCGGGCACTCGACGGCCGGTCCCAGCCGGGACCGCCGTCGCGGCGCGACCTCGCCGCGATGGAGGCCGTCCTGCCGACGGACGATGCTCGGGCCGCGATCGTCAACGCGGCGGCCATGGAGCTCGGCGCGACGGTCTGCACGGCGCGGACGCCGAGGTGCGATGCGTGCCCGGTCTCGCACCTCTGCGCGTGGCGCGCCGCGGGGTACCCCGACACCGGCGACCTGCGCCGCCGGCAGGCGCGCTACGAAGGCAGCGACCGGCAGGCGCGCGGCGCGGTGCTGGCAGTACTGAGGGATGCCGCGCCCGACGCCGTCCCGCTGTCCGATGTCGTGCTGGATTGGCCGAATCCGCACCAGCGTGACCGTGCGATCGACTCGCTCATCGCGGATGGGCTCGCCGAGGCATTCGACGGAATGCTGCGGCTCCCCCGCTGAGGCAGCAGAGCCGGGCGGCGGCACTACCCGCTCGGACTCGGCGTGCACAACGTCGGCAGTATGCGGCGGAAACAGCCCGACGGCGCCTATCCGCTCCTGTTTCGCCCGATGTGCCGACGTTGTGCACGGCCGCGCGAAGCCCGCGACGCGGAGAAGGGCCGGCCCGAACGGACCGGCCCTTCTCACTGCGGTATCGCGTGCGACTACGCCTTGTCGTCGGATGCCGTGACGACGACGGACTCGTCCGCCACAGCGTCGTCCGCCACACGTCGTCGTCCTCGTCTCGTCCACGTCGAACTCGCGCGGCTTGACGTACGGGTCGGCATCGCCGGCGTACGTCGCGGACGACGCCAGTCCGGCCACGGCCGCGTCGCGCTCCCGCGCCTCGCGCAGCAGGTCGGCGATGTGCCCGGCGTTCTCGGGGATCGCGTCCGCGATGAACTCGAGCGACGGGGTGAGGCGCGTGTTGAGGTGCTTACCCACCTCGGAGCGCAGCAGTCCGGTCGCCGACCGCAGTGCGGCGCCCGAAGCCTCGCGCTCCTCCGGCGTGCCCAGCACGGTGTAGAACACCGACGCGTGCTGGAGGTCTCCGGTCACACGCACATCGGTGATGGTGACGAAGCCGAGCCGCGGGTCGCGGAGACCCTTCTCGAGCCTCTCGGCGAGGATCACGCGGATGCGGTCACTCAGACGTGCCTGACGTTCACCGGCCATGGTCGTTCCTTTCGACAGGCGAGGGGCGCACGATGCTCTTTCGCACCGTGCCGCCCCTCACCGTTTTGTTCGCTCAGCCGCGAGGCTTCTCGACCAGCTCGGTGGTCTCGATCTCGTCGCCGATCTGGATGTCGTTGTACTTGCCGAGGCCGATACCGGCTTCGTAGTCCGTGCGCACCTCGGTGACGTCGTCCTTGAAGCGGCGCAGCGACTCGATGGCCAGGCCATCGGCCAGCACCACGCCGTCGCGGATGACGCGCGCCTTGGCGTTGCGCGTGATCGTGCCGCTGCGGACGATGACACCCGCGATGTTGCCGAACTTCGAGGAGCGGAACACCTCGCGGATCTCGGCCACACCGGACTGGACCTCTTCGTACTCGGGCTTGAGCAGGCCCTGGAGCGACTGCTCCACGTCGTCGATCGCGTTGTAGATGACCGAGTAGAAGCGGGTGTCCACACCCTCCCGCGAAGCGCGCTCGCGCGCCTTCGTGTCGGGGCGGACGTTGAAGCCGATGATGATCGCGTTGTCGATCGTCGCCAGGTTCACGTCGGACTCGGTGATGGCACCGACGCCGCGGTGGATGATCCGCAGCTGCACCGAGTCGTCGACCTCGATCTTGAGGAGCGACTCCTCGAGAGCCTCGACGGCACCCGACACGTCACCCTTGATGATGAGGTTGAGCGACTCGACCTTGCCCTCTTCGAGGGCGCGGGTGAAGTCCTCGAGCGAGATGCGCTTGCGGGCCTTGGCCAGCTGCGCGTTGCGCTCGGCCGCTTCACGCTTCTCGGCGATCTGGCGGGCCGTGCGGTCCTCCTCGGTCACGATGAACGTGTCGCCGGCGCGCGGAACCGAGTTGAGACCCTGCACCTGGACCGGACGCGAGGGGAAGGCCTCGAGCACGGCGTTGCCGTCCTCGTCCGCCATGGCCCGCACGCGGCCGTAGGCCGTGCCGGCCACGATCGCGTCGCCGACGCGCAGCGTTCCCGACTGGATGAGGACGGTCGCCACTGCACCGCGCCCCTTGTCGAGCTTCGCCTCGATCGCGACACCGCGGGCAGCCTTGTTCGGGTTCGCCGTGAGGTCCAGGCCCGCGTCGGCCGTCAGCAGGACGGCGTCGAGCAGCTCCTGGATGCCGGTGCCGGCGCGAGCCGAGACATCGACGAACAGGACGTCGCCGCCGTACTCCTCTGCGACGAGGCCGTACTCGGTCAGCTGCTGGCGCACCTTGGCCGGGTTGGCGTCCGGCTTGTCGACCTTGTTCACCGCGACCACGATCGGCACGTTCGCCGCCTGGGCGTGGTTGAGGGCCTCGACCGTCTGCGGCATGATGCCGTCGTCGGCCGCGACCACGAGGATCGCGAGGTCGGTCACCTGCGCACCACGGGCGCGCATGGCGGTGAACGCCTCGTGGCCCGGGGTGTCGATGAAGGTGATCGCGCGCTCGATCTCGTCGTGCTCGGTCCAGACCTGGTACGCACCGATGTGCTGCGTGATGCCGCCGGCCTCGCCCGCGACCACGTTGGTCTGACGGATGGCGTCGAGCAGTCGGGTCTTACCGTGGTCGACGTGACCCATGACGGTCACAACCGGCGGACGGATCTCGAGGTCGTCTTCGCTCTCGGCCTCCAGCTCGGCATCGAGGTCGAGACCGAAGCCCTCGAGGAGCTCCTTGTCCTCGTCCTCGGGCGAGACCATCTGGATCTTGTAGCCGAGCTCGGCGCCGAGCACCTCGAATGTCGCCTCGTCCAGCGACTCGGTGGCCGTGGCCATCTCGCCGAGGTTGAAGAGGATCGTCACGAGCGTGCCGGGCTGGACCGTGTAGCCGGTGATGGCCTCGATCTTGTCGGCGAAGTCGGAGATCGACGCGCCGCGGCGCATGCGGATGATCTCGCCGTTGCCGCGGGAGACGTTGACGCCGCCGACGACCGGCGCCGACCGCATCTCGAATTCCTGCCTCTTGGCACGACGCGACTTGCGCTGCTTCGACTTGCCGCCGCCCTTGCCGAAGGCACCTGCAGTGCCGCCGCCGGGGCCACGGCCTCGACCGCCGCCACCGCCGGGGCGACCGGCGAAGCCGCCGGGGGCGCCTGCACCGGGTGCGCCGCCGCCGGGCCGCTGGAAGCCGCCGCCGGCGCCGCCGGGACGACCCGGACCGCCGGGACGCTGCTGGAAGGGGGCGCCAGGACGACCGCCGCCACCGGGGCGACCCGCACCACCCGGACGCGGTGCGCCGGGGCGGGGGGCGCCGGGGCGCGGAGCCTGCGGACGCGGGATGTTGCCGGGGGTCGGGCTCGGGCGCTGGCCCATGCCCTGGGCCGACGCGAAGGGGTTGTTGCCGGGACGCGGCCCTGCGGGACGCTGACCCATGCCCTGCGCGGATGCGAACGGGTTGTTGCCCGGTCGCGCACCACCGGGGCGGGGGCCGCCGGGGGTCGGGCCGCCGGGCTTCGGGGCGCCGTCTGCCGGAGCCGCGGACTCCGCCGGAGCGGCGGCCTCGGCGGGAGCAGCGGGCGCCTCGGACGCGGCCGGTGCCGCAGGCGCGGGAGCCGGGGCCGGTGCGGGCGCCGGGGTCTTGGCGGCCGGGGCGGCGGGCGCCGGAGCAGCGGGAGCCGCGGGAGCGGCCGGGCGCACCGGACCGGGACGACCGGCCGGGCGCGCGGCAGCGGCGGGCTTGGCGTCGCCGGCCGACTTGGCGTCACCAGCGGGCTTGGCGCTGCCGTCCGCCTCGAGGGCGGCGCGGAGCTTGCGAGCCACGGGGGGCTCGATGGTCGATGACGGGCTCTTGACGAACTCGCCGAGCTCCTTGAGCTTCGCAAGGGCGACCTTGCTGTCGACGCCCAATTCGGACGCGATCTCGTGGACGCGTGGTTTGGCGTTTGCCACAATTCTCCTGTCTGGGGTCCACCCAGACAGGGCAGACCGTTACTCGCGGACGGGTCTCATTTCGAGCCGTTCACTTTGTTTCCATAGCCATTCAGCCGTTTCTCGATGGTCTGCGTGTCAAGCGGGGCTGCCACACGCAATGCCCGCACGAACGCGCGACGCCGGATCGCGGCATCCACGCATTCGTTCGTCTCATGCACCCACGCGCCTCGTCCCGGCATCACCGCGCGCTCGTCGGGGACGAGCACGGAATCGATGGAGACCACCCTCAGAAGGGCGGACCGGGGAGCACGCGTACGGCATCCGACGCACGTTCGTACAGCTTCCATTCTACACCTCGGGGCTCAGGCCTCGCCACGCGGGACTCCCGCAGTCTCGGACGCCTCGCGCGGCGACGTCCGAAGGTCAGGCGTCTTCGAGGATCGAGTCCGGCTGGATGTCGATCTTCGCACCGGTCAGCTTGGCGGCCAGACGCGCGTTCTGCCCCTCCTTGCCGATGGCGAGCGAGAGCTGGTAGTCGGGAACGAGAGCTCGCACGGCCTTGCTCGAGGCATCCAGAATGAAGCTCGAGGTGACCTTGGCGGGAGAGAGCGCGTTCGCGACGAACTTCGCCAGCTCCGGGTCGTAGTCGACGATGTCGATCTTCTCGCCGCTGAGCTCCTCGGTGACGGCGCGCACGCGTCGCCCCAGTTCGCCGATGCACGCGCCCTTGGCGTTGATCGAAGGGTCGTTCGCCTTGACCGCGATCTTGCTGCGGTGGCCGGCCTCGCGCGCCAGCGAGACGATCTCGACGAGACCTGCGGCGATCTCGGGGACCTCGAGCGCGAAGAGCTTGCGGACGAGTCCCGGGTGGGTGCGCGAGACCGTGATCTGGGGGCCCTTGGCCCCCTTGGACACGGCGGTGACGTAGACGCGCAGGCGCGACCCGTGCGTGTACTCCTCGCCCGCGACCTGCTCCTCGGGCGGCAGGATGGCCTCGATCGAGCCGAGGTCGACGTGGACCATGCGGGGGTTGGGGCCCTGCTGGACGACGCCGGCGACGATGTCGCCTTCCTTGCCCTTGAACTCTCCCAGCACGGCGTCGTCGGCAATGTCACGCAGCCGCTGGCTGATGACCTGCTTGGCGGCGAAGGCGGCGATGCGGCCGAAGTCCTCGGGGGTGCTCTCCTCCTCGCCGATGACGAGCCCCTCGTCATCGAGCAGCGGGATGAACACGGCGACGTGACCGGTCTTGCGGTCGAGCACCGCACGGGCGCCCTGCGGCAGCTCGCCGGTGGGCGACGTGTGCTTGGCGTAGGCCGTCAGGATCGCCTGCTCGATGATTCGCACGAGTTCGTCGAAGGGGATCTCCTTCTCACGCTCGACTGTCCGCAGCAATCCGAGATCGATGTCCACTCTGGGCCTCCGTATTCAGCTCTCACCGACGCATCCAGCCGCCGGAACCCTCTTACGTTACCGGATGCCGCGCCCGCCGATGCTGGGAGGTGGCCGTTCGCACGTCTGACGTCACCGGGCACGCCCGCCGGTGCGCAGGACGCGAACTAGGATCGGCGTCATGTCGGCTCCTGCTGCCAAGGCCGCCGCCCGCGACGTGGAGTCCAGCACGATCTTCGAGCTGTTCGCCCGCGCCGGCTACGTGGCCAACGGCATCGTCCACCTGCTTCTCGGCGTGATCGTGTTGGTGATCGCCTTCGGAGGCGACGGCGAAGGCGACCAGGCCGGCGCCTACAAGGCGCTTGCCGCC
Source organism: uncultured Actinomycetota bacterium (assembly GCA_963754635.1). GTDB lineage: Bacteria > Actinomycetota > Actinomycetes > Actinomycetales > Microbacteriaceae > Microbacterium. The sequence continues at coordinate 214,427 of CAVWGM010000005.1, forward strand.
GCTCCGCTCGGGGTGGTCCTCCTGTGGCTCATGGCGATCGCGCTCTGCGCTCTGGGGCTGTGGCACGCCGCCGAGGGGATTCTCGCGCGCGACCTGTCGGGCGATGTCAAGGGCGCCGCCCGCAAGTGGGGGCGGCGCGCGGCCGAGTGGGGTCAGGCCGTCGTCTTCGTCGGGCTGGGCGTGCTCGCGGGCGTCGTGGCTCTCGGCGCCCGTCCCGACGGCGAGGAGGCTGCGGAGGCTGCAAGCCGCGGTGTCCTCGACCTGTGGGGCGGACCGATCGTGCTCGCGCTGGTGGGAGTCGGGTTCACCATCGGCGGGGTCTCGTTCGTGGTGATGGGAGTGCTCCGCAGTTTCCGCTCGCGCCTGAACATCCCCGATGGGCGGATCGGACGCACGATGACCATCATGGGCGTCGTGGGGTTCGTCGCGAAGGGCATCGCGCTGCTGATCGTGGGAGTCCTGCTCATCATCGCAGCCGTGCGGACGGAGCCCCGGACCGCAGGCGGGCTGGACGGGGCCGTGCAGGCCATCCTCGACGTGACACTCGGCCCGCTGCTGGCCGGGATCGTCGGCGTGGGCTTCCTCGCCTACGGTGTCTTCACCGTCTTCCGTGCCCGCGTGGCACGGATGCAGGGTTAGGTCGAGGCATCCGGAGTGTCAATCCCCTGTCGCGGTCGACCGACGGCGACAAGGGTCGAAGCATGACGCAGACAGAGGCTGACGACGTGACCGGCGCCGAGGCGATCGCGCGGATCAAGGAGCTGGTAGAGGACATCGACTTCACCATGCTGACGACCCGGGATGCCGAGGGCAATCTGGTGAGCCGCCCCATGAGCACGCGCGCAATGGACGACTCCGGCGACATCTGGTTCTTCACGCTCGATGACACCAAGAAGGTCGCCGAGGCCGAAGCGGACCCCGAGCACGACGTGGGCCTGGCCTACATCGACGCGAAGGGCCACCGCTACGTCTCGGTCGCCGGCCGCGCACATGTCCTGCACGACCACGCCAAGATGAAGGACCTCTACACGCCCGACCTCGACATCTGGTTCGAGGACGGTCTGGACACTCCCGGCATCGCCCTGCTGCGGGTCACTCCCGTCGAGTGCGAGTTCTGGGAGCCTCGGCACGGCAAGCTGATCACCGCCGCGGGAATGCTCAAGGCCCTCGTGACCAAGGACACCCCCGATGACACCATGCGCCACGGACGCGTGAGCCGCTGACCGCCGGTTGACGAGCACGGTCAGGCCCGCGCGTCCGCAGGCCGCGGCGTGGGGGCGGAAGCATCGAGGCGCCACCTCACGCGTCAGGACGCGCGCGCCGGCCCCTGAGGTGCGCTCGGCAGGTCGTTGAGCGCACGGATCAGCAGGTAGATCGACCCCACCTTGAACTGATCCAGCCTCATCACCAGGCGCGGGAGGTGCGCGCGTGCCGTGTCGTCCGCCTCCTGCCGCAGCGGACCGCGGCTCTCGATCCGCCCCGAGACGAGGAGCGACCCGAAGCGCTCGTTGAGCTCGTCGACCTCGGCCTCCGCCGGCGCCGACTTCAGCCGCAGCACGAGGCGGTCGCCGACCCAGCGGAGCGAGTCGTAGTTGCGCCAGAAGTCGGTGATCGCGTGGGCTGCGGCCTCCACCGAATCGGTGACGACCAGCCGGTCGAAGTCGTCGGGCGAGATCAGACCCGACCCCGCGAGCTGCTCGTCCACGAACCGCTTCAGCCCGCCCCAGAAGTCGCCGCCGGGCTTGTCCAGGAGCACGATGGGCGTCGGCTCGGCCTTGCCGGTCTGCTGGAGCGTGAGCAGCTCGAAGAGCTCGTCGAGAGTGCCGAAGCCACCGGGCACGCAGACGAAGCCGTGGGACTCCTTCACGAGCATGAGCTTGCGCGTGAAGAAGTACTTCATCGCCACGTTGCGGGCGTTCTCGGCGATCACCGCGTTGGGCTTCTCCTCGAAAGGGAGGCGGATCGACACGCCGAGCGATCGCAAGGATCCCGCACCCTCCGCGGCGGCCTGCATGATGCCGGGCCCCGCGCCGGTGACCACCATCCAGCCGCTGTCCGCCAAGGCGGCGGCCACCTCAGCGGCGGCGCGATAGACCGGGTCGTCCGGCCGCGTCCGCGCGGAGCCGAAGATCGTCACCTTCGGGACGCCGACGTAGGGCGCGAAGTGCTGGAACGCGGCGCGCATCTCGCTGAGTGCTGCCGTCGTGATCTTGAGGTCGAGGCGGCTGGCGTTGTCGAGGCCGAGGCCGACCCCTGTCGCGAGGATCCGTGCGATCAGATCGACGTTCTCGGTGATGCCGGCATCCGCGATGATCGCGCGGACGTCGGCGGTGACCTCTGAGGTGACTGCTGCGTCGTCAGGCATGATCCCAGCCTGGCATGGACCAGTGACCGCGCGGACAGGGGTCGCTCAGCGGCGCAGCCGCTGCACGGCATCGTCGACCGACACGGTCTCGCGCTCACCCGTGCGGCGGTCCCACAGCTCCACCTGGCCGTCGGCGGCGGCGCGCCCGACGATCACGATCTGCGGCACGCCGACGAGCTCTGCGTCGCCGAACTTCACGCCGGGCGAGACCTTCGGCCGGTCATCGAACAGGACGTCGAGCCCGGCATCTTCGAGCGCGGCGGACAGCTGCTCGGCGACCTCGAACACGACGGGCTCGCGGCCGGTCGCGACGACGTGCACGTCGAAGGGCGCGACCGAGGCCGGCCAGATGAGGCCCTTGTCGTCGTTGTTCAGCTCCGCGATGATCGCGAGGATGCGGGTCACGCCGATGCCGTACGAGCCCATCGTCACGGTGACCAGCTTGCCGTTCTCGTCGAGGACCTTGAGCCCGAGCTTCTCGGCGAAGAAGCGGCCGAGCTGGAACACATGGCCGATCTCCATGCCGCGCGCGAGCTCGACGGGGCCGGAGCCGTCCGGCGCCGGATCGCCCGCGCGGACGGTCGCCACTTCGACGAACCCGTCGCCGGTGAAATCGCGACCGGCGATGAGCGTGTGCACGTGCTTCTGGTCGATGTTGGCGCCGGTCACCCAGGCGGTGCCGTCGACCACCCGGGGGTCGAGGAAGTAGCGGATGCCGGTGGCCGACTCTTCGCCGAGCACCGGACCCGTCTCGGACCAGGGGCCGATGTAGCCCTTCACGAGCAGTGGATGGCGCTCGAAGTCGGCCTCGGTGGCGGCCTCGACCGCCGCCGGCGCGAAGGCGACCTCGACGCGCTTGTCGTCGACGTCCCGGTCCCCCGGAAGGCCGATGACGACGAGCTCCCGGGTGCCGTCCAGATGGGTCAGCGCCAGGACGACGTTCTTGAGGGTGTGCGCCGCCGTCCACTCGGTGGCGCCGTCCGTCGCGGGCCCCGCGACACCCGGCGCCGGAGCGTCGAGGTGGGCGTTGGAATGGTCCACGAGCGTCTGGATGGTCGGCGTGTTCGGCGAGTCGAAGATCACGGGCTCCCCGAGACCGTCGAACGGGATCGCTGCGGGCACCTCGGTCGTGTAGGCCTCGACGTTCGCCGCATATCCGCCCGCCGAGCGGACGAACGTGTCCTCGCCCACAGGGGTCGGGTGCAGGAACTCCTCGGAGCGGGCGCCGCCCATGAGCCCGTTGTCGGCCTGGACGATCACATACTCGAGGCCCAGCTTCTGGAAGATGCGCTCGTACGCGTCGCGCTGCCGCTGGTACGAGGCATCCAGTCCCTCGTCGGTGTAGTCGAACGAATACGCGTCCTTCATCGTGAACTCGCGGCCGCGCAGGAGGCCGGCACGAGGACGAGCCTCGTCGCGGTACTTGTCCTGGATCTGGTAGATCGACAGCGGAAGGTCCTTGTACGAGGAGTACAGGTCCTTCACGAGGAGCGTGAACATCTCCTCGTGCGTCGGAGCGAGCAGGTAGTCGGCGCCCTTGCGGTCCTGCAGCCGGAAGATGCCGTCGCCGTAGGACTCCCAGCGGCCCGAGGCCTCGTAGGGTTCGCGCGGAAGGAGCGCCGGGAAGTGGACCTCGTAGGCGCCCGCGGCCGTCATCTCGTCGCGGACGACCTTCTCGATCTTGGCCTTGACCCGCAGCCCCAGCGGCAGCCAGGCGAAGATGCCCGGTGCGTTGCGCCGGATGTAGCCGGCGCGCACCAGCAGACGATGGCTCGTGACCTCGGCGTCAGCCGGGTCTTCGCGGAGTGTGCGGAGGAAGTAGTGCGAGAGACGGGTGACCACGAGGGTCAAGTCTAGGGCGGTCGGATGCCGCGGCCCGCGTCACGGGTGCATCATCGCCAGCAGAGCTGCGGCGAGTGGTGCGAGGTCAGAGTCATCGCGAGGCCAAGTCGGACTCACCATGAGGATGTTCACGCCATCGGTGACGACGAGGATCGAGGCCGATCCCTCGTACCGATCAAGACCGGGCGCGATGACCGCAGCCTCCGCACCTTCGACGGTGGCCGGCCGAGAGTGCTCCGCATCAAGTGCGGTCTGGAAGCTGATCGCGCCGCCGGGGACTATGCCCACCCAGACGATATCGGCCTCGCTCGTCTCACCGCTGCCCGAGTCCCGACCGACAAGAGAAAACTGTGGATGCCGCGAGCGACGCCGCTCGCGGCATCCGCTCCGCTCTCAGAAGGTGGTGCCGAACTGCTCGCTCACGCAGTCGCCGTACCCGTAGGTGCCGAGGTACTCGGCCTCGAGGATCCAGGTCTGATCCTGCGCCTGTCGCGAGGGACGGGGGCCGAGCAGGCGCGGGTCGAGGACGAGCGACTCGGCCTTCGTGAGCTTGTCGTCCCTGCGGAGGATCTCGGAACGCAGCAGCGGCGGCAGCTTGCGCAGCCGTCGGAAGTGCGCGTGGAACTCGCCGTTGGACCCGATCGTGCCGGCGGCGTACAGCTCCTTGCCCGTGTCTCCCTTGACCCGCGCGGTGACGATCACGCGGCCGCCCTGCACCGGCTGATCGGTGCCTTTGTCGACCACGCGGCCATAGACGTCAGCACCGTCCACCTTGATCCAGTCGAACCGGGTGCCGCGAGCGGCGACCACCTGGATCGTGGCTCCGCCGACCACCTCGGCATTGTGCGGCTTCTCGTGCGGGTTCTCCGCGAGCCCGACCAGCGCGACGACGTTGGGCACCTTGTAGACCCGATGCCGCATCTCGCCGGCCGTCGAGGCGTACGCCGGGTCGCCGACGAGCGACTCGTACATCACCTCCACACTGCGCGTCTGCCCTGCTCCGACCTTGAGCCACTGGTGCCCCACGTAGGTGCGGAAGAACTCCGACGTCTGCGATGGCACGACCCAGAACCGCGTCTCGCGGTCGTACGGATTGTGCACGTCGACCGCGGTGATGCCCCGGACGGCGGGCGAGGCATCCGAGGAGATGAAGCGGCTGTAGTTGCTCTGCGCCACGTTGTTCAGCTCGGTCAGCTCGACGATCGCCGGATTGCCCGGGTCCTGGTACAGCGGGATGCGCACGACGATGCAGAAATGCGCATTGCCCGTGGTGGATGCTGCGGGGGGCGTCCAGTTGACCTCGGCCGGCACGGATCCGCCGGCCGGAATGTCGATGATCGCCGAGCCGATGGGCACCTCGGGTGCGCCCGAGATCGCGAAGTTTTTCACAAGGAAATTCACCTGCACGTCGTTGGCGACGAAGTCGCCGCCATTGGCGATGGTGGCGCGCACGCGGTTGGTGTGACCCGCCCACGGCACATTCAGCCATGCGGAGTCGGCATCGCTCTTGGCGTTCTGCACCAGGATGTCGGGGCTCTGCCAGTTGTCCCCTCCCGGCCACGGCCGGATCGACGGGTCCGGCTTGCCGCCGGCGCCGTAGCTGAGCCGCACCTGCGCCGTATCGCCCGAGCGACTGAGCACCTCGAGGCTGAACTCGGCCGGTCCGCTCGGGTCTGACTCCTCGTAGTCGGCGGGCTCGCGGAGGACCGGGCCGTCACCGTCGACGTCCAGAGGAACCTGCACGATCATCCGACGCGCCAGCGGCGGCTCGAAGATCCCCGACACGACGTCGGTGCCGATGACCGAGCCGTCCTGGGGCAGCAGCCGGTCGGCGATGTCGGCGGCCTGGCCCTGCCGGTACTCGAAGTAGTAGTTCCAGCCGTCCGCCCGCCGCACCTCGATTCCCGCGAGGTCGGTTCCGACTACGGCGGACCCGACGTTGCTCGACGCCTTCAGGGTGAGCGTGTCGCTCACACCACCGCCGGCGAGCGCGAAGTTGTACGCCCGGACGAGTCCGGGATCCATCCAGCCGAGCATGAGCTTGGCCCCGAGCGACAGGTGGGGCAGATCGCCGTCGCTGGACATGAGGTCCCAGCTCGTGACGTCGCGCGCCGCGATGGTCGGGTCGAAGCCGGTGACGTTCATGTACAGATCCGGCAGGCCCAGGTTGTGGCCGATCTCGTGCGACAGCGTCTCGTGCACGCGCCGGCCATCGACGGCGGTCCAGTCCGTCGGCATGGAGACGACGGGGAGCGACTTCTGCTTCACGGTGGTCTCACCGGGGCTGATGTACGAGAGGTTCACACCGGTCGCGATCGGCCAGACGAACAGGTCCGGCGTGTCGGGGTCCAGCGACGCGGTGAGCGAGAACGTGATCACGACCAGGGTGTCGACGTCGTCGAAGTCGATCATCGACTGCGCCGCGGTCCCGGCGGCCTGAAACAGATTGCCTTTCGTGCCCCAGAACGAACGATCGTCGTTCCACTCGAAGTAGTCGGTCCACCCGCCGGGCAGGCTGACCGGCCCGACGACGTTCCCGGTGGTCAGCGACACGTCGAACCGGCCGTCGGAGACCTCCTGGAAGTAGTGCGAGCAGCTGCGCAGGATTCCGTCGGGGTCGGCCGACGACGCGACGACCTCGTTCGCCCAGTCGGCCTGGATGTCGGCGGTCGTCGTACCCGTCCCCGGCAGCCGGCTGTCTGCCGTGTCGACGAGGATCACGCCGATGCGGCGGGTGCCGGTCGCCGGCAGGACATTGACGTTCTGCACACCCGCGGGGCCACCGCCCCACGCGCCGCCCGTCACCCAGGGCGCCGACTCGCCGACGAACGCGAGCGGCGGGCCATCGTGCGCATCGGCCCACTCCGTGTTGACCTCGAACTCGACCTTGGCGAGTGTGTCGCCGGTCGCGATGTGCGTGGCGACGAGGGTGAACGTGCCGGTACGCGCCCGTGCGAGCAGCATCACGTGCGGTGCGGCGTCGTCCCACAGCGCATCGCGCGAGGGCGAGATCATTCCCGCCTCAGGCCCCTCTGCGACGACGAACTCCACGTCGTCCGGCGTGAGGCCGGCGCTGAGCCGATACGGAACGCGGCGATATCCGCCGGGGAACATCGCCTCCTTCGGCATGTCGACCTCGACGGGCGCTGCGAGCACCGCGGTCAGGTCGATCGTCGCGATCTCGGAGTCTGCCGCGACGATGCCCAGCGGCGTCGCGCCCGCAGCGTCGACGACGATGCTCGACGGCCGGAAGGGCAACCCGCTCACCTGCTGGACGAGCGGGCCCGAGGTGTTCAGGTGGACCACGGACAACGCGTTCTCCGGGTCACGCTGGGCGACGACGAGCTTCTCATGCGCGGCGTCGCCCCAGCTGAGGAAGAACGGGGCGGGCAAGCCTGAGGCGACGACGACAGGTGCTCCTCCGGCGAGAGGAACAGAGCGGATGCGGCCGCCGGCGTCCTGCTCCGACACGTACGCGCGCGTCTGCGATGCGTCGAGGACGAGCCCGGTCGCCTTCTGGAAGCCGCCCGCGACCGTCGAGACCGAGGCGTCGGACAGATCGACGCGCAGGAGCGATCCCGGAGCCGCGTGCTCGATCGCGTAGAGCGCCGAGCCGTCGCCCGTCGCAGCCAGCTGATGCACGGGACCGAGCCCGGAGGCCAGCACCTTGGCTCCGGCCAGATCGAACGACGCTCCCGCCTCGACCGCATAGATGGTGCCCCCGCGCTCGCTCAGGAAATACGTCGAGGCGTCCGCCGAGATCTCGATGTCCTCGAGCTCGGTGAAGCCGGTGCCGATGACGTCGGTCGCGCCTGTCTGCGGGTCGATCCGACGAACGGTCCCGTCGTACTCGACGAAGACGACTCCCCCGTGAACCGTGTCGCGGCGACTGCCGATGGCGCCGTGCATGCCTGTCGCGATGGTTGTGATGGCCATGTCGCATCCCCAATCCCGTCACCGGCGTACCGGCGTTCCAGCCCGGCGCGTCCGGGCACCGGAGGTCTTCCCCGACACCGATCAAGAGGAGCCGACGGCCTCCGGTGATACCCCGGTCCGCGGCATCCGCTCTCGGTCCCCGGATGAACGGGTCAGCGGCGCCCCGCGTGCAGCACGGTACGCACGAGCAGCCCGGCGATCAGGGCCCAGAACGCCGCGCTCACGCCGAGGATCGCGACGCCCGAGGCGGCCACCAGGAACGTCACCACGGCCGGCATCCGCTCGCGCGGGTCGTCGATCGCCTGGTGCACCGCCGACCCGAAGGCGGCGAACAGCGCGAGGCCGGCGACCGCGGGGATTACTCCCGGCGGCGCGAGCAGCACCAGTGCGGCGAACGCCGCCGAAGCTGCGCCCAGCACGAGGTACGACACCCCCGCCGAGACACCGGCGATCCACCGCCGCTTCGGATCCTCATCGGCCTCGGGGCCGGCGGCGAGCGCAGCGCTGATCGCGGCGAGGTTGATGGCGTGACCGCCGGCCGGGGCCCCGATCATGGTGCCGAGCCCGGTCACGACCATGGCCGGGCGCCAGGGCACCTCGTAGCCGAAGCTGCGCATGATCGCCACGCCGGGCACGTTCTGCGAGGCCATGGTCACGATGTACAGCGGGACGGCGATGCTGATCATCGCGCCGAGGGTGAACGTCGGCATGGTGAGCTCGACGCGCGGCACCAGCAGTGCGGGATCCACGGATGCCCCGTCCCGCACGAGCGAGACACCCACCACGATCGCGGCCGCGACGAACGCCAGCGGCACCGCCCATCGGGGCGCCACGCGTACGAAGACGAGCCACGTCAGCACGACCGGCACGACGCCCCACGGATTCAGCACGATGCCGCTGATCGGCGCGAGGCAGAGCGGCAGCAGCACGCCCGCGAGCATCGCCTGCGCGATCGACGGCGGGATACGGGCGATGAAGCGGCCGAGCTGCGGCCACAGTCCGGTCAGCACGATGAGCGCCCCGACGACCAGGAAGGCGCCGACCGCGGCGGCCCAGCCGCCCTCGACCAGACCGGTGGCGGCGAGGAGGGCCGCGCCGGGAGTCGACCACGCGACGGTGATCGGCATCCGGTACCGCCACGCCAGCACGATGCACGCGACTCCCATCGTGAGGCACACCGCGAGAAGACCGCTGGCTGCCTGCGCCGAAGTCGCGCCGACCGCCTCGAGACCTGCGAGCACGATGACGAAGGCGCTCGTGAAGCCGACCAGCCCCGTGACGATGCCGGCGGCGACGGGGCGGGCGATCGGGTCGCGCCGATGGTGGTCAGTCTGCGCCCGCATACTCCGAACCGTATCGCGAGGCTTTCACCGGACGCCCCGCGCGGTGAGCGAGTCGCCCAGCTGATCGGCATGCTGGAGCGCGATCACGAGGAACGGCACGACGAACGTGCGCAGCCCGCCGCGCGCCCCTCGCGCCCGCTGAGCATCGCGCACGTCGCGAGCGAGACGGGCGAGCACGGGCACGGTGCTGAGCGTCACGGCGAGCAGCAGCGCCGCACGCTGGGGGTCGAGTCCGAGTCGGCGCAGCGGGCTCAGTCCCCGCTCGACGGCGTCGAGGAGGTCCGTGGTGCGCGTCGTGAGCACGAGCAGCGCGGCGATCACGAGCGCGCCGGTGACCCGAGCGGCGTTCGCGACAGCCGGCTGCGGTCCGAGGAAGACGAGCTGCCCGACCACGATGACCACGACCACCCAGCGCACCGCCCAGACCTGGCGTCCGAGCTCTCGCATGCCCAGAGCGCCGTCGCCGAGCCCCGCGAGCGCATAGGCGCACACCCCGGCCGACGCCGCCACGGCCGCACCCCACCATGACGAGGGCAGCAGCGAGACCGCGAGCACGGCGATCAGCACGAGCATGATCTTGGGGCCCGCCGGCAGCCGATGCAGCCAGCCGGTGCCGGGGCGATAGATCGTCAGCATCCCAGCGCCGCCTCGTACCGGGCGACGATCTCGGCAGGCTCGCCGACCGCTGCGAGGCGACCGCCCGCGAACAGCACGGCGACGTCGCACCGCTGTGCGAGTGCGAGGTCGTGCGTCACCACGACGAGCCGGTGGCCGCCGTCGCGGAAGAGATGGTCCGCGACGAGTCGCGCGTTGCGGGCGTCGAGGTAGGCGGTCGGCTCATCCGCGATGACCAGTTCCGGGCGGCGCACGAACGCGCCGCACAGCGCGAGCAGCTGCTTCTGACCGCCCGAGAGCTCGTGCGATGCGCGGTCGGCCAGACCGGTCAGCCCGAACCGCTCGAGAGCGTCCGAGACGCGCTGCGCGGTCTCGGCGGCCCCGAGCCGATCCGCGCGGATCGAGAACGCGACGTCTTCGGCGACGGTCGGCATCACGATCTGCGCATCGGGGTTGCTGAAGACGAACGCGACGCGGCGACGGAGCTCGGACGCGTGCGTGCGCGGATCGAGCCCCAGCACGCTCAGGTCACCGGCGGCCCGCGGCACGAGCCCGCCGATGACCCGCGCGAACGTCGACTTGCCCGAGCCGTTCTCGCCGACCACCGCGATGGTACGCGCATCGAGCGAGAGTGAGACGTCGCTCAGGACCTCGGCGTCGCCGAGGCGCACACGCACGGCACTCATCCGAATGCTCACCGGACGACCTCCACGACCGCCGCGATCCCGAGGCCTCCCCCGACGGATGCCGCGGCCACGCCGACCGTGCCTGCGGGAGCGCCCGCGCGCACCAGCCTGCTGAAGAGCCGCACCAGCGACACCGCACCGCTGGCCCCCCACGGGTGCCCGAGCGCCAGCGCGCCGCCGTCGGCGCAGATCCGCGGATCGTCCTCGGCGATCCCGAGCCGATCGAGCACCGCGAGGCTCTGCGCCGCGAATGCCTCGACGATCTCGAAGGCTGCGACGTCCGACGCCGTCAGCCCGGCGGAGTCGAGGGCGGACCGGATGGCAGGGGCGGCACCGATCCCGGGAAGCGCGGGATCGCAGCCGACGATCGCGGACGAACGCACCGCGAGTCCGGGCGCCAGCGCCCCGGCCGGTGCGACGACGACGACGGCCGCGCCATCGCCGATCCGGGTCGAGGTGCCGGCGGTGAGGGTTCCGCCGGCGAACAGTGCGGGCAGCCGTGCCAGCAGCGGTTCGGCGCCGCCGATGGCGTCGTCGTACCGCAGTGCGTTCAGGCGCACGAGCTCAGCGTCGAACCGGCCGCCGGCCACGGCGGCCCGCGCCCGGGCATGGCTGCGCGCGGCGTGGGCGTCCTGACGGGCACGCGAGATGCCGTCGTGCGCGGCCAGGTGCTCGGCGGCGTCGGTCATGTCGGGGTCGGGGAAGCCGGGCGGAGCGAACGGCGCGCGCTCGTAGGGCACCCCATCGACGCTGCGCACCGGCGCCGTCGAGGCGCTCTCGACACCACCGGCGACCCGGATGCGCTCGTCGCCGGCGCGGATCGCGGATACCGCGTCGAGCACGGCGGCCAGGCCGCTGCCGCACTGGCGATCCACCGTCCCGCCGGGCACGTCGGGGCCGAGCCCGCTGGCGAGCGCTGCAATGCGGCCGGGGTTGCCGCCCGGACCCCTGCAGTTGCCGAGGACGACGTCGGCGACGGTCACCGGGGCGCCAGCAGCCGCGGCGGCGTCGGCGAGCGCCGCGCGGATCGTCGGAGCGGCGAGGTCGGCCAGTCCCAGACCGGCGAGCGCCCGGCCGCGCGTGGCGATCGGGGTCCGACGCGCGGCGACGATGACGGGGTGTGCGTCAGAGGACGACACGTGGCACCTCCCCCGCGAGCGCGCGGCGAGCGGCCTCTGCCCGTGCCGGCTTTCCCGACGCCGTGCGGGGCAGCTCTCCTGCGAACCATCGCCGTGGCCGGTGCACGGGTGCGAGGCCGGACTGAACACGATCACGCAGGGCGATCGGAATCTCCCCCTCGAGCTCGAGGAAGGCCGCGACCAGGGCGCCGACCCGTGCCCGCGGCACGCCGAACACGACGGCGTCCCGCACCCCGGGCACCGAGCGGAGCACCTCTTCGACCTCTTCGGGGACGATCGTCGCCGACGCGCTCAGGATGGCGGCGTCCGCTCGCCCGAGCAGACGCAGTCTGCCGTCTGTGAGTTCGGCCCGGTCACCGACGGACGCCCAGCCCTCTTCTCGGCGCAGCGGGCCACCGCCGCCGACGTACCCCGAGGCGACGAACGGAGAACGCACCCAGAGCTCGCCGGCGCGGATGTCGAGCTCAACGCCGGGGAACGCCTCCAAGCCGTCGCCCCGATCGACGGCGACGAACGACAGCTCGGCTGCGCCGTAGTAGGCGATGACGCGGATGCCGGCATCCTGCGCCCGCCGGCGAAGCGCCTCGTCGAGGTGCGAGCCGCCGACCAGCGCCGTCCGCAGGGTCGAAGGGACACCCGCGTCGAGCACAGCCCGCAGTCCCTCCGGCGTCCCGTGCAGACAGGTCGCCGACGCCTGCGTCGACCGGCCGAGCGCCGGTCTCGGCCCGCCCGACAGTGCATGCGCGAGCGAGAACAGGCTCAGCGAAGCGGAAGGCGGGGCAGGAAGCAGCACGACGTCATCGGGTCCGGCATCCAGGAGCGTGGCGACGGTTCCGAAAGACGTCGCCCAGGAACCGGCGCTGCGGATCACCACGCGCGGCCGGCCGCTGCTGCCGGAGGTGAGTGTCGCCCACGCGGCATCCGGGGGAAGCTCGGCTGTCGCGGCGAGCGCCGCCACCGATTCCCGCTGTGCCGCGGGCCAGCGCGCGTCGCCGACGAGCGGCACGTCGCCGCCCGCGCGCGTGAGGCGGAGGTGCTCCAGCAGATCGGGGTGATCGCCGTCCAGCAGGGTGATCACGGCGCGTGAGACGGCGTGGCCGCGGGCGGTGCGACCCTCTGCCGGGTCCACTCGCGCCGGAAGGCCCGCGGATAGGCCTTTACGAGCGTCGTGACGATGGCCGTCGCCAGCATCGCCTTGATGAGATCGCCGGGCAGGAACACGAGACTCGTGAGCGCGGTCTCGGCCAGCGGCAACCTCGTCACCATGCTCTGCACGGGGATGCCAATCGCGTAGACGACGAGGATGCCGCCGGTCACGACGCCGGCGAAGGTGCGCCAGAGCACCGGCTTGCGGCCACGCGCCTGCACGATGAGGCCGATCACGATCGCACCCACGATCCAGCCCACGAGGTAACCGGCGGACGGCCCGAGGAAGACGGCCATCCCGCCACGGCCGCCGGCGAGAAGCGGCAGTCCGACCGCGACGAGCGTCAGCACGACCGTCACCGAGAGCGCGCCGAGCCACGGGCCCAGGATGGCGCCCGCGAGCATGACCCCGAGCGTCTGCGCGGTGATCGGCACCGCCCCGAAGATGGTGAAGCCGCCCGGCAGGCCGAGGACGGCGATGATCGCCGCGAACACGGCGACGCGTGCGAGGTCTGTGGCATCGAGCGATCGCGTCCGCCGCGGTGCTGCAGCGGTCATGACGGAATCTGTCATCGGGTGTGCCTCTCTCGGGCGATCTCCTGAACACCGTTCACCTGAACAGCGTTCACTATACTCAGACCGTGACGAGAACAGGAAACGGCCGGCACTCGCGTGACGACGTGGCCCGTGAGGCGCTTCGCATCCTGGACGACTACGGCCTGCCCGACCTCACGATGCGACGGCTCGCCGCCGCGCTCGAGGTGCAGCCCAGCGCCCTGTACTGGCACTTCCCGAGCAAGCAGAGCCTGCTCGCCGAACTCTCGGACCGGATCGTCACGCAGCATCCCGAACAGGCCTCAGCCGCGTCGGAGTGGACCGATCAGGTCGCGGCGCGCGCCTTCGCCCTGCGTGACGCGCTGCTCGCCTATCGCGACGGCGCCGAGGTGGTCGCCAGCACGCTGGCTCTCGGGCTCGGCTCGACAGCCGCCCGCGACCGGCTCAGCGCCGCGATCGCCGCCGGCGGATTCGACGACGTGACGGTACGCCGCGCCACCACGGCTCTGCTCCACTTCGTCCTCGGCCACGTCTCGCACGAGCAGCAGCGCATGCAGTACGACAGCCTGGGCGTGCGGAACGAGACCGGGCAGTCGGGCGATGACACACCGGGCGCCGAGTTCGCGTTCGGCGTCGCGCTGCTGATCGGCGGCCTCCAGAGCAGCCGCCACGAGGACGCGCATCGCGCCGAGAGTCGTAGCCTGGAGGCGTGACCACCATCCTGCTGACGGGCGTGCTGACGCCGGGCGGGCGAAAGCGGTGGTTCAGGACGTGATGACCTGCGCCGTGCCGAGCGCCGCGCCGGGGCCCATCTCAGCCGCGATGCGGTTGGCCTCTTCGATCAGCGTGGCCACGATCTCGGACTCGGGCACGGTCTTGACCACCTGACCCTTGACGAAGATCTGTCCCTTGCCGTTGCCCGAAGCCACACCGAGGTCGGCCTCGCGCGCCTCACCCGGACCGTTGACCACGCAGCCCATCACGGCGACGCGCAGCGGAACGGTCATGTCCTTGAGGCCCTCGGTGACGTCGTCCGCGAGCGAATAGACGTCGACCTGGGCTCGGCCGCACGACGGGCACGAGACGATCTCGAGCTTGCGCTCGCGCAGGTTGAGCGACTGCAGGATCTGGTGACCCACCTTGACCTCCTCGGCAGGCGGGGCCGACAGGGAGACGCGGATCGTGTCGCCGATCCCCTCGCCCAGGAGGATGCCGAAGGCCGTGGCGCTCTTGATCGTTCCCTGGAACGCGGGCCCGGCCTCGGTGACTCCGAGGTGCAGCGGCCAGTCGCCCATGGCGGCGAGCTGGCGGTACGCCTGCACCATGATCACGGGGTCGTTGTGCTTGACGGAGATCTTGAAGTCGTGGAAGTCGTGCTCCTCGAAGAGGCTGGCCTCCCAGCGGGCGCTCTCGGCGAGCGCCTCGGGCGTGGCCTTGCCGTACTTCTGCAGCAGGCGCGGATCGAGCGATCCGGCGTTGACGCCGATGCGCAGCGAGACGCCCGCCGCCTTGGCCGCGGCGGCGATCTCGCCGACCTTGTCGTCGAACTGGCGGATGTTGCCGGGATTCACCCGCACCGCGGCGCAGCCGGCGTCTATCGCCTGGAAGACGTACTTCGGCTGGAAGTGGATGTCGGCGATCACCGGAATCTGGCTCTTCTTCGCGATGATGTGCAGCACGTCGGCGTCATCCTGCGACGGGACCGCGACGCGCACGATCTCGCATCCGGAAGCCGTCAGCTCGGCGATCTGCTGCAACGTCGCGTTGATGTTCGTCGTCGGGGTCGTGGTCATCGACTGGACGCTGACGGGGGCATCACCGCCCACGAGCACTTTGCCGACCTTGATCTGGCGGCTCTTGCGACGAGGGGCGAGCGTGTGGGGAACTTTGGGCATCCCCAGATTGACGGCTGGCACACCCCCAGCCTACGCGGCGGCCCGCACGCGGGGCTGGCCGTGGGCTGAGCGGATGCCGTGATCTCGAACGTCGCGTGAGCGGTGTAGCTTTCCGGCATGACACTGAGCCACCACCTCGGACGCATGGTCGGCAGAGATCCGAACGAGGCGCACCGCAGTGCTACCCCGCTCGAGCTGCTGTTCGACCTCGTCTTCGTCGTCGCCTTCAGCCAGATCGGGTCGCAGGCCGCGCACTATCTCGAACTGGGCCATGTGTCGACCGCGCTCATCGGCCTCGCGTTCTCGACGTTCGCCGTGGCGTGGGCGTGGATCAACTACTCGTGGCTCGCGTCGGCGTACGACACCGACGACGCGTTCTTCCGCATCGCCACGCTCGTGATCATGGTGGGCGTCCTCATCGTCGCCCTCGGCGTGCCCGACGTGTTCCACTCGATCGACGAGGGCCACGTCTTCGACAACACCGTGATGGTCGCCGGGTACGTGGTGATGCGCATCGCGACGATCGCGCTCTGGATCCGCGCCGCGCGTCACGACGAGAGACGGCGGAAGACCTGCATCGCGTACGCCGTCAACGTCTCGATCGCCCAGGTCGGGTGGATCGCGCTCATCTTCCTCAACCTGCCGCTCGGGATCACGCTCGTCTTCACCACGCTCCTGTCGCTGTTCGAGCTCGCGGGGCCGCTCTATGCCGAGAAGCGCCACGGACCGACTCCCTGGCACGCCCATCACATCGCCGAGCGGTACGGCCTCCTCGTGATCATCACGCTCGGCGAAGTCATCCTGGGCACGATCCTCGCGATCTCAGCCGTCATCGAGGAGGAAGGCTGGTCACTCGAAGCGGGGCTCATCGCCTTCGGCGGCACGGCGCTCGCGTTCGGCATGTGGTGGAGCTACTTCGTCATCCCGTTCGGGCGGGTGCTCGAGCACCACCGCTGGCGCGGGTTCCCGTGGGGATACCTTCACCTGTTCATCTTCGGCTCGCTCGTCGCCGTCGGCGCGGGCCTGCACGTCGCCGCGAACGTCATCACCGACCACGCGCACGTCGACGCGACGTTCGCGGTGCTGAGCATCGCGATCCCCGTGCTCGTGTTCGAGACCTTCCTCTTCGGGATCTACGCCGTCACGGTGATGGAGTTCGATCCGTTCCACATCTGGCTCTTCCTCGGATCGGTCGCGGTGCTCGCCGTGAGCGTCGTCGCCGTGTCGCTCGGAGCCTCGATGGGCGTCGCGCTGCTGATCATCGCCTGCGCGCCCGCCGTCGTCGTGGTCGGCTACGAGACCGTCGGGTGGCGTCACAGCGCCGCGACGCTGGAGCGCGCGACGAGCTGACCGAGGGGCGTCATCGAGCGGATGCCGCGATCAGCCGTGTGGTAGGTTCGCCCCATGTCCGCACGCCTGTCCTGGTGGCTCACCGCATAAGGCGGTGGGTTCGCGTGACCTCAGACCGCCCTCGGGGCGGTCTTCTTTTTCGTAGGGCCGACCGCCCCCACGACGAAAGACCGATCATGACCGGGTTCGCCCACCTCTCCCTGCGCGAGCTTGCTGCGCGCGGCATCCCGTTCGCCCTCATCGCCCGTGACACCGCGACCGTCGAGGTCCTCACCGGCGATGTCGTCGACGTGGACCTGCTCGCCGACATCCCGCTGATCGACGCCGCGGGCACCGCGCGCGAGGTCCTCGCGCTCGTGCCGTTCCGCCAGGTGCGCGAACGCGGCTTCGAGTGCCACGACGACGGTGCGCCGCTGCGCTGCCTCATCGTGACAGAGCGCGCCGCACTGTCGCGCGACGAGGCGCTCGCGCAGCTGCCGACCGAGCCCGTACCGCTCGCCGACGCCGGGTTCGACATCGCCGACGAGGCGTACGCCGACATCGTCCGCCGGGTCATCGCCGATGAGATCGGCCGCGGCGAGGGCGCCAACTTCGTGATCCGCCGCGATTTCACCGCGGGCGTCGACCTGGATCCGGCAACGGCGGCGCTCACCTGGTTCCGCGCACTGCTGGAGCACGAGCGCGGCGCCTATTGGACCTTCGCGGTCGTGACGCCCGGGCACGTAGCCGTGGGCGCGAGCCCCGAGGCACACGTCAGCGCGCAGGACGGCGTCGTGACCATGAACCCGATCTCGGGCACGTTCCGCCATCCCGCGGGCGGTGCCACGGCCGAGACGCTCACCGAGTTCCTCGAGTCGACCAAGGAGACCGAAGAGCTCTTCATGGTCGTCGACGAAGAGCTCAAGATGATGAGCGCGGTCTGCTCGGACGGCGGACGCATCACCGGGCCGCACCTGAAGGAGATGTCGCGCCTGACGCACACCGAGTACGTCCTGCGCGGTCGCAGCCGGCTCGATCCTCGCGACATCCTGCGCGAGACCATGTTCGCGCCCACCGTCACCGGGTCGCCGATGCAGAACGCCTGCACGGTCATCACCCGCCACGAGAGCACGCCGCGCGGCTACTACTCCGGCGTCGCCGCGCTCTTCACACCGCGCGCCGTGGTGGGCGACGGCGAGCCGACGCACGACCTCGACGCGCCCATCCTCATCCGCACCGCGTACCTTCAGGACGGTCGCCTGCGAGTGCCCGTCGGTGCGACGCTGGTGCGCCACTCCGACCCGTACGGCGAGGTCGGCGAGACCCACGGCAAGGCCGCCGGAGTACTCGGCGCCATCGGCGCGATCCCCCGTGATGCCGTCGCCGCGCCGGCCGCGCCGATCGACGAGGACGCGCCGTCGCCCGAGCCCCGCCTGCTCGCCGACGACCCCGAGATCGCCGAGCTGCTGGGCTCGCGCAACGCCCGCCTTGCGTCGTTCTGGCTGAACCCCCAGGGCGCCGACGGCGCCGGGCCGTTCGCGGGCCGTTCAGCGCTCGTCGTCGACGCCGAAGACCGCTTCACCACGATGCTGGCCCACCAGCTGCGCCACCTCGGACTCGACACGCGCATCGCGGCATGGGACTCCGTGACCGACGCCGACCTCGCCGCGGCCGACCTCGTCGTCTCCGGTCCGGGTCCCGGCGATCCGCGCGACCCGTCGACCGCGCGGATGCGGCGCATGCGCGAGATCGTGTCGGCCCGCCGCGCGTCCGGCCGGCCGCTGCTCGCCGTGTGCCTGAGCCACCAGATCCTCGCGGACTCCGTCGGGATCGAGCTCGCGCCCCTGGACGCGCCCCACCAGGGACTCCAGAAGACGGTGGACGTGTTCGGGATGCCGGCATCCATCGGCTTCTACAACACCTTCACGGCGCGCGTTCCCGCCGGCACCACCGCGGTCGGTGAGACCGCGGTCGCCGCTGACGCGAGCGGCGACGTCTACGCGCTGCGCGGGCCGGGCTACGCCTCGGTCCAAGGGCACCTGGAGTCGATCCTGTCGCGCGACGGCATGATCACCCTCGAGCGCCTGGTGTCGCATGCGCTCACGCCCGTCGACGCCTGACACGGCCCGGCCGGCGCCCGCGGCTCAGCCGAACAGCGAGACCGGGTTGAAGATGTCGGCGAGGATCAGGACCGCGCCGGTCGTGATGAGCGCGATCACGACGACGAAGGTCACCGGCACCAGCTTGGTCGCATCGACGGGCTGGGGCGGCGGGCGATGGAAGACCTTGGCCCACGTGCGCTTGATGCCGTCCCACAGCGCGACGGCGATGTGGCCGCCGTCCAGCGGGAGCAGCGGGATGAGGTTGAACACGAAGAGCGTCACATTCAGCGACGCCAGGAGCGACAGGAACCCGGCCACGCGGTTGAGCACGGGCGCCTCGGCGGCGGCCACCTCGCCGGCGAGCATCCCGGCACCGACGATGCTGCGCAGACCATTGGGGTCGCGCTCCTCACCGGTCACGAGCGTCGCGGCGGTCTCCCACACCTTCACCGGCAGCTGCCACAGGACGCCGGCCACGGCGACCGCGTTGTCGCCGGCCGCCTGAGCCCCCGACCAGATCGGCTGACGCAGGTAGGCCACCTCCTGCCGGATGCCGGCGATGCCCACCTCCTCGGTCTGCGGCTGGTCGTTCGCATCGAGCACCGGAGCGCCCTGCGGGTCGAGCACGGGCTGTTCGACGGCGACGGGCGTGACCGTGAGGGTCTGCGTCTCACCGCCGCGCTCCACCGTGATGTCGATCGCCTCATCGGGCGATGCCTGGATGAGGGCCGCAGCCTCGGCGAACGTCGCGATCGACTCGCCGTCCACCTCGAGGATCACGTCACCTGGCTGCATCCCGGCGGCGGCGGCGGGGGCGGCGACATCGCCCGGCTCGCACTCGGTGCGCTCGGCGCCGGCGGGGATGATGCACTCGCTGACGCTGGAGACGGTGGTGGTGGCACTCTGGATGCCGATACCCGACAGCAGGATCGAGAAGAGCACGATCGCGAAGAGCAGGTTCATCACCGGCCCGCCGAGCATGATGACGATGCGCTGCCATACCGGAAGCTTGTAGAAGACGCGGTCGTCATCCTCGCTCACGAGCGTCTGATCGTTCGCGCTGCGTGCGTCCTGCACCATCGTGGCGAAGAATCCACCGCCTGCCCTGCCCGACCGCTGACGACCGGATGCCGCGTCCGAGGTCTCCGACGCGGACGGCGGGTACATTCCGGCCATGGAGATGTAGCCGCCCAGAGGGATCGCCTTGATGCCGTACTGCGTCTCACCGACGCGCTTGGACCACAGTGTCGGGCCGAAGCCGATCATGTACTGACCCACGCGCACGCCGAACTTCTTCGCGGGCCACAGGTGACCCAGTTCATGCAGCGCGATCGACACGGCGAGGCCGACGACCAAGAGGACGACGCCGATGACGAACGCGAGAGCTTCCACACGTTCACGGTACCCGCCTCTGTCTTCGAGTTGGCCGTGACCGCCCTGTCGCTCGCCTAGGCTCGAAGCAGGAGGATGCTGTGAGCCCACGCCACGTCCGCGCCCTGCGAGGCGCTGCGGCCGCATGGATCGCGACGATCTTCGCGGCGACGTCGCACACGCTCGCGGGCGGAGGCGCCCCGGCCCCGGTCCTGGTCGCGACGCTCGGCATTCTCGCCTCGCCTCTCGCCGTGGCGCTCGTCGGCCGCAGACTCTCGGCCTGGCGGGCAGCAGCCACCGTGCTCGCGGCCCAGGGACTGTTCCACCTGTCCTTCGCGCTCACCGCCGGTGTCGATGCCGGCGCGATGGCGGGACACGTGCACGGCCCGACCGCGGCCGGCGCGGCACTTCCGGCGGCCTGGCTGCTGCCGGACGCGCCGATGCTCCTCGGCCACGTCGTCGCCGCAGCGGCCACCGTCGTTCTGCTCTACGCGGGCGAGCGGATGCTGCGCGCCCTGGGCCGCGGCATCCGATCGGTCCTTCGCCGGGCCGCCGACATCGCACCCCGACCGACCGTCCGGGTGCGGCTGCTCCTCGTGGCTGCCGTCACAGCGGCGCGGGGAGTGCGCCTATCCGACCTCTCGAGGCGCGGACCGCCGTCTTTCGTCACCGCGGCTCTCTGACCGCGGCATGATCCGGCCCGCGCATCCCGCGCGCGCCGTTGCTTGTGCTCCCGCGATGCGGCCGCTGCCGCGCGCACACAGACGAAAGACCACCATGAACACCTTCACGACCCTTCCCCGCCGTTCGTCCCGCCCCCGCGCGATCGTCCTCACCGGCGCTGCCGCGGGCGTCGCCCTCGCCATCGGCGCTCCCCTGGCAGCGTCCGCGCACGTTCACGTCGACCCCGGCTCGGCTTCCGCGGGATCGACCGAGACACTCACGTTCTCGTTCTCGCACGGCTGCGACGGATCCCCCACGACGGCGCTGATCATCGACATCCCCGACGGGGTCGGCAACGCCACGCCGATCGTGCAGGGAGGTTGGACCATTGCCCGCGAGGAGGGTGCCGACGGCATCCCCACCCGTGTCAGCTTCACGAGTGACACGCCCATCGACGACCATCTCAAGGCGACCGTGTCGCTGGACGTGCTGTTCGACGAGAGTGCGGCCGGCACGACCGTGGCGTTCCCGGTGACGCAGCAGTGCGCCCAGGGCGAGAACGCATGGACCGAGATCGCCGAGGACGGCGAGGATCCGCACGACCTCGATTCGCCCGCGCCGGTCGTCGCCGTCGGCGAGGCCGAGGCCGAGGCGGACGGCCACGCTCACGGCGCGGCGGCGGCTGACGCCGAGCCGGCTGCTTCGAGCGCGGAGTCCACGGCGGACCCGGTCGCCCGCTGGCTCGCGGCAGGTGGACTGGTGGCCGGTGTCGCGGCGCTGATCGTCGTGCTGGTGCGCGGCCGGGCCCGCAAGGCCTGATCTCTCGCACGCCCACCGTCGCAGATCAGGAGATCTGGCCGGAGCAGGACGATTCACGCGGAATCGTCCTGTCTTCGCCAGATCCCCTGATCCGGGCTCTCCCGGGCGCGCTTCGCGGGCGGGATGACATCGGGTTCCCCGCTGCCGGATGAGAGGATGGACGGGCTATGCCGACCGACGCGCCTTCCTCCCTTCCCCCCGTGCTCCGCCCGGACGCGCCGCCGATCCACGCGCTCGAGGATCTCGCCGCGCGCTTCGCCGTCGACGTCCGCGGGGATGCAGCCGGAGTCACCCTGACAGGCCTCACGCTCGCCACCGCCGACCTCCGCCCGGGGGACGTCTTCGTGGCCGTGCGCGGGGTCAACCGCCACGGCGCCGAGTTCTCGGGCGCCGCCGCTGAGAAGGGCGCGGTCGCCGTCGTGACCGACGCAGCCGGCGCGTCACTCGCCGAGGCCAGCGGCCTGCCCGTGGTCATCGTGGACGACCCCCGCGGCATCCTCGGTGACCTCTCCGCGTGGGTGTACAGCACCGGCCGCGACGACAGTCTGCCGATCCTGTTCGGAACCACCGGCACGAACGGAAAGACCAGCGTCTCGCACCTCCTCGAGGGGATCCTCGGCACAGCTCGGCGCCGTGACCGGGCTCTCCTCGACCGCCGAGCGCCATATCGCCGGCCAGGTCGTCGTGTCGCGCCTGACGACGCCCGAGGCCTACGAGATGCACGCCCTCCTCGCCCTCATGCGCGAGCGCGGTGTCGAGGCCGTCGCCGTCGAGGTGAGCGCGCAGGCGCTCAGCCGCCGGCGAGTCGACGGCATCATGTTCGACGTCGCCGGTTTCACCAATCTCACGCACGACCACCTCGACGACTACGCCGACATGCGCGAGTACTTCGAGGCGAAGCTGCCGCTGTTCCTGCCCGACCGCTCGCGCCGCGCCGTCGTCTGCATCGACACCGAGCTCGGCGCCGAGGTGGTGCGCCGCAGCCAGGTTCCGACCGTCACGGTGGGCACTCCCACCCTGGCATCGGATCCGGATGCCGCGACCGCCGCCGACTGGACCGTCGACATCCTCGACGAGCGCCCGGGGGGAACGCGGTTCCGCCTCGCAGCCCGCGACGGCCGGGAGCTGACCACCGTGGTGCCCGTCATCGGCAGGCACATGGCGGCCAACGCCGCGCTGGCGATCGTGATGATCCTCGAAGGCGGGTACACGTGGGACCGGCTCGTCAGCGCGCTCGACGACGGCCGCATCGACGCGTATCTGCCCGGTCGCACGGAGCTCGTCTCAGGCGAGACGGGCCCCGCGGTGTACGTCGACTTCGGCCACTCCCCGGATGCGTTCGAGAAGACGCTCGCCGCGGTGCGCCGGGTGACCCCGGGCAAGGTCGTCATGCTGTTCGGCGCCGACGGCGACCGAGATGCGACCAAGCGGCACGACATGGGACGGACGGCGGTGGAGGGCAGCGACATCCTGATCGTCACCGACCATCACCCGCGCCATGAGGACCCGGACTCCATCCGCGCGACCCTGATCGAGGGCGCGCGCCGCGCTCGCCCCGACGCCGAGATCCACGAGTACTCGCCGCCGGAGCGGGCCGTCATCGAGGCCGTCGCTCTGGTCGGCGACGGCGACGCGATCCTCTGGGCCGGGCCCGGACACCAGGACTACCGCGACATCCGCGGCGTGCGCACACCCTACTCGGCGCGCGAGCTCGCCCGCCGCGCGCTCAGCGAGGCAGGGTGGCCGGTTCCCGAGCCGCACTGGCCGGTGCCGTACCCGACGGGCAGCACGCCCGCGTCCGACCCCGAGCGCCCGGCGTTCCCCGAAGGCTGACGCTCAGCCGGCCGCCGCGATCGCGCGGTCGGCGGCATCCCGCGCCCACTGCTCCGCTTCGGCGAGGGCCTCACGGGTGAGCGCGCCCGGCGCCTCGTGCTGGTCGACCACGCGATCGACGACGTCGACGATGCCGAGGAACGTCAGCCGGCCTTCGTGGAAGGCGTCGACCGCCTGCTCGTTGGCGGCGTTGAACACCGCCGGATAGGTGCCGCCGGCGCGGCCGACGCGCTTGGCGAGGCGTACCGCGGGGAAGGCCTCGTCGTCGAGCGGCTCGAAGGTCCACGATGTCGCTGCAGACCAGTCCAGCGGCGCTCCGACACCGGACACGCGGTGAGGCCAGTCGAGCCCCAGCGAGATCGGCAGGCGCATGTCGGGCGGCGACGCCTGCGCGATCGTCGAGCCGTCGACGAACTCGACCATCGAGTGGACGATCGACTGCGGGTGCACGACCACGTCGATGTCGGCATATGCGACGCCGAAGAGCAGATGCGCCTCGATGATCTCGAGGCCCTTGTTCACCAGTGTCGCCGAGTTCGTCGTCACCACGCGACCCATGTTCCAGGTCGGATGCGCCAGCGCCTCGGCGGGAGTGACCGCACTCAGCGATGCCCGGTCGCGGCCGCGGAACGGCCCGCCGGACGCCGTGAGCACCAGCCGCCGCACCTCGGAGCGCTCTCCCGAGCGCAGTGCCTGAGCGATCGCGGAGTGCTCGGAGTCGACGGGCACGATCTGGCCCGGCTGCGCGATCGCCGTGACGAGGTCGCCGCCGACGATCAGTGACTCCTTGTTCGCGAGAGCCAGCGTGCGCCCGCATTCCAGCGCGGCGAGCGTCGGGCCGAGACCGACCGACCCGGTGATGCCGTTCAGCACGACATCGGCCTCGACATCCCGCACCAGCTGCTCTGCCTCTACGGCGCCGAGCGCGACGTGTTCGACGCCGAACTCGGCCGCCTGGGCCTCCAGCGCCTCACGGCTCGAACCGGCCGACAGCCCCACGACCTCGAACCGCCGCGGGTTCGCCCGGATCACATCGAGAGCTTGCGTGCCGATCGAACCGGTCGAGCCGAGGACGAGGATGCGTCGCATCGCGCCAGCCTAGCGACGACGCCTTACTGGGCGGGAGCCGGCGTGGTCGAGAGGATGTCGATGACGAAGACGAGCGTCTTACCCGCAAGCTCGTGCTCGCTCGAGCCTGCCTCGCCGTAGCCGAGGGCCGGTGGGATGACCACGAGGATCTGCGAGCCGACCGGCTGACCCTCGAGCGCCTGGATGAAGCCGGGGACGTAGGTGTTCCCAGGAATGGAGATCGGCGCACCGTTCTTCCACGACGAGTCGAAGCTCTCGCCGGTCTCCCAGTCGACGCCGTAGTACTGCAGCAGCGTGGTGTCGCCGGCTGCCACGGGGTCGCCGTCGCCCTCCTTCAGCACGGCGATCTGGATCTCAGTGGGCGCGTCGCCCTCAGGGATCTCGATCTCGGGCTGGCCGTTGTCGGCCAGGGTCACCGTCGGCATGCCGTCGACCGGCTCCTGCTCCTCGCCCCAGGCGGCGGTGGGGGCTTTCTCCAGCACGTCGAGCACCCACACCAGCGCGGGCGACTGTTCGGTAGCGGGAACCGCCATGACGAGACGCGATCCGATGGGGGCGCAGCCGAAGAACTGATCGGCGCCGGAGCCCACCGTGACGCTCACCGGCGGGATGGAGCTGTCGTACCCGTCGGCCTCGAGGACCTCGCCGGTCGAGGCGTCGAAGATCGTGGCCGCGTAGATGATGGAGTCGCCGTCGGCGATGGGGTCGCCGTCGCCTTCCACGGCAACCGTGCGCTCGGCGGTCGTGATCTCGAGCGGCGCCTCGAACTCGGCGGTCGCCTCCGCGCCCACCTCACCACCGACGGTGATGCTGTCCGACACCGGGCCGGACGGGGCCGCCACCGAACAGAGGTCCGCAGCGGCAGCCGTGTTCGTGGGCGTCGCCTCGGGTTCGGGCTGGCCGGTGCACCCCGCGAGCAGGACGGCCGACAGGGCGGCAGCGGACAGGGCGGCGAGCGGACGAATGCGCACGATGAGAACCTCGAGACGTGTCAGGGGGAAGACTCCATCATTTCGCATCTTTCCTAGGTCTGCGCTGAGAACGGTCATGCCGATACCGGAATGGAATCCGGAGTAGCCTCGACGGATGACCTCCGACCTCGTTCCCGACGCGGACGGACCCCTCGACGAGGCGCCTGACCAGCCGGCGACGCGCATGGGAGCAACATACTTCCTCGGCAGATTCGTGCTGACGCCGCTGGCTCGCCTGCTCTATCGCCCCCACATCGAGGGCCGCTCCCTGGTGCCCCACGACGGACCGGTCATCTTCGCGAGCAACCATCTGTCGTTCATCGACTCCATCGCCATCCCCGTGGCCGCGCCGCGACCCGTCCACTTCCTGGCCAAGGCCAGTTACTTCGACGGCGACGGCTTCAAGGGCTGGGCGTCGCGCGAGTTCTTCACCGCCATCGGCGCCATCCCGGTCAAGCGCGGAGCCGGCCAGGCCGCGCTCGACGCCCTCGACCAGCAGCGGCAGCTCCTCGAGCAGGGCAAGGCCGTGGCGCTGTACCCGGAGGGAACCCGCTCGCTCGACGGCCGGCTGTACAAGGGACGAACCGGCGTCGCCTTCCTGGCGCTGCAGACCGGGGCGCCGGTTGTGCCCGTCGGCCTCATCGGCACCGACGACGTCATGCCCGTCGGCGCGAAGCGTCCTTCGCTGACGCACCGCATCACGGTCAAGTTCGGCGAGCCGCTGGATCTGTCCCACCACGGTCCCGCGAATTCGGGCAAGGCCCGGCGCCTCGCAACCGACGACATCATGGCGGCCATCCACGCCCTGTCGGGCCAGGAGCTCGCCAACGCCTACAACGAGTCGCCTGCCCAGAACCCGATCGACAGGATCAAGCAGGTCCTGCCGCACGAGCGCCGCTGACTTCGACCACCGGCTCGTGGCGAACCGGGAAGTTCACCGAATTGGCGATGAAGCACCAGTCGTGGGCCTGCGCGTGCGCGGCGGTCGCGGCATCCACCATCGATGCCTCTGTCACCGTCACCCGTGGCCGCAGCACCACCTCGCGGAACGCGCCGCCGCCGCGTCCGTCCTCGACCATGAGTCCGGACGCGTCGTCCTCGTAGCCGACGACCACCACGCCTACCTGCACGCAGGCGTGCAGGTAGGACAGCAGATGGCATTCGCTGAGCGCGGCGAGGAGGAGGTCCTCGGGGTTCCAGCGCGAGGGATCGCCGCGGAACGGCTTGTCGCTGGACGCCAGCAACTCGGGCTTCCCCTCGATGCGCATCGTCACGGCGCGGTCGTAGTCGCGGTACCCGGATGTGCCGGTCCCACGGTCCCCCGTCCACGTCGTCCGGACGGAGTATCGATGCTCGCCCCACATGTGCACAGTCTGTCACGGGGGCCCTCCCGCAGTCGGCGGTAGGCTTACCGGGTGCCGCAGACCTTCGCCGCCGCCGACGCCGTCGAGCTTGCCGTCGTCGACCGCAGTGGATTCGTCGAATCCCGCCATGCCGGCATCGCCGTCGTCCTGGGCCCGGACGGCACGATCACCGCCAAGCTCGGCGATCCGTCGGCGCTGATCCTTCCCCGCTCCAGCCTCAAGCCGCTGCAGGCGCTCGCCTGTCTGGCGGCCGGCGCCGCCCTCGACGGAGAGCGGCTCGGCATGGCCACGGCCAGCCACTCCGGCACCGATCGGCACGTCGCAGCGGTGCGAGAGATCCTCCACACCGCGGGCCTCGGTGAGGAAGCGCTGGGCTGCCCCCCGGCCTGGCCCAGTGACACCGCGACCCGCGACGAGATGATCCGCGAGCGCGACGAGCCCGCCCGCATCCGCATGAACTGCTCGGGCAAGCACGCCGCGATGCTGCTCACCTGCGTCGCGAACGGCTGGGATACGACCGGCTACCTCGCGCCGGGACATCCGCTCCAGCTCCACATCCGCGAAGTCGTCGAGCGCCTGCTGGGCGAGAAGTCCCCCGCGGTCGCCGTCGACGGCTGCGGCGCACCGGTGTACGCCACCACACTGTTCGGCCTGGCCCGCGCCATCCACCGCATCGGCAACTCGTCGGTCACCTCGCCGTTCGCGCTCCACCGCAGCGCCGGCCTGCTCGTGCAGGCGGTCCGCGACAGCCCCTGGACCATCGAGGGTCCCGGGCGTCCGGACACGGTCGTCAACGAGCGCCTCGGCGTGTTCGCCAAGGGCGGCGCCGAAGGCGTGATGGTCATGGTCGCACCGGACGGCACCACTGTCGCGCTGAAGATGCTCGACGGAAGCCTGCGCGCGGCGACGGCGGTCGGTCTCCGGCTGCTCGAGAGGACCGGCGCTCTCGTGCCGGCCGATGTGGCTGCGACGATGCAACTGCTTCCGCTGTCGGTCTCCGGCGGCGGACAGGATGTCGGGGCGATCCGCCCCGCTTTCTAGAGGCGCTCCCACAAGGAGCCCGAGCGCTCCAACGGCGGAGCGGAAAGGATCACACGATGAGGATCAGCGTCCCCACCGAGGTGAAGAACAACGAGTACCGGGTCGCGATGACACCGGCCGGGGTTCACGATCTGGTCGCGGCAGGCCATGAGGTCTTCGTGCAGCGCGGCGCGGGGCTCGGCTCATCCATGCCCGACGTCGAGTACGAGGGGGCGGGCGCGACACTGCTCGACGATGCCGCCGACGTCTGGGCGCGCGCCGAGCTGCTGCTCAAGGTCAAAGAGCCGATCGCGAGCGAGTACGGGTACTTCCGCGAGGATCTGGTGCTGTTCACCTACCTCCACCTCGCCGCCGACCGGCCGCTGACGGACCGGCTGGTGAGCGACGGGGTGACGGCGATCGCGTACGAGACCGTCCAGGTCGCGGGCGGCGGACTCCCCCTGCTCGCCCCGATGAGCGAGGTGGCGGGCCGGCTCGCCCCCATCGTGGGGGCCTCGACCCTGATGCGCTCCGCCGGCGGCCTCGGCCTGCTGATGTCGGGCGTTCCGGGCACCCGCCCAGCGCGAGTGACCGTGATCGGCGGCGGCGTCGCCGGTGCGAACTCGGCCGTCATCGCGGCCGGCATGGGCGCTGACGTGACGATCTTCGACACCAACATCCAGCGGCTGCGTTTCCTCGACGACCACTTCCAAGGCCGCGTGAAGACCGCAGCCTCCAATCCGTTCGACCTCGATCGCGCGGTCGTCGACTCCGACCTCGTGATCGGCTCGGTGCTCATCCCCGGCGCGAAGGCGCCCAAGCTCGTCACCAACGAGATGGTCTCGCGCATGCGGCCGGGCAGCGTGCTCGTGGACATCGCCGTCGATCAGGGCGGCTGCTTCGAGGACACCCGCCCCACCACGCACGCCGACCCCACCTTCTCGGTGCACGGCAGCGTGTTCTACTGCGTCGCCAACATGCCCGGCGCGGTGCCGAACACGTCCACCTCGGCGCTGACGAATGCGACGCTTCCGTACATCCGGCAGATCGCGCGTCGCGGCTGGCGGGACGCACTCCGGGCGGATGCCGCACTCGCGGCCGGTCTGAACACGATGGGCGGTGCCGTGGTCAACGAGGGAGTCGCCACGGCACACGGCCTGGACGTCGCGCCACTGGAGTCCGCACTGCTCTGACGCGCGCCTGATCGTCCGGCTCACCAGAGCTGGGAGACGAGCCCCACGAAGATCGCCTCAGCCGTCGGCGCTGCACGGAACCGCTATGCGTTCGTCTCCGTCGTCCGATCGACCCGAGCGTGGTCCTGCGACGCGCCCGGACTCGGGAAGAGAACGCGGACAGGATCTGCCCCGGCGGACAGCAGCCACGCCCGGCCACGGCCGGACTCGCAGAAGGGGGGCAGCTCGCGCGATCCGGCGAGCAACCGGAACTCGGCCGCGCACGAGGTGTCGATCACGAGGTCGTGGTCGCCGCGCACCTCGGAGAGCAATCGCCAGTGGCGCTGCCACTCGTCGGGCTCGCCGACGAGCAGCAGCGGTTCATCGCCCGATCGCGACGGGTCCGCCGCGTGCTCGTCGAGAGAGCGAGCGCGGATCCCCTCGTGGCTCCACCTTTCCAGCAGAGCCCGTGCAGCGGCGGACCGGCGGATCGCCAGGCCCGTGACCGTGGCACTCGGGCGCCAGCCCTGGGGCTGTCGCGCGATGTCGGCCAGGGTGGGAGGACTCAGCGTGGGAGGACTCAGCGCGATCTGCATGGGAGCACCCTCCACGATGGCGCGCCCGCTGGGCGCGGCCGGATCGAAGAGCGCGGGGTCCGCTCCGGCGCCGACGTGCTCGGCGCGCGAGGGAAAGGGCAGGAAGAGGCGACGCGGGAAGTGCTCGACGAGGCGCGACACCGTGCCGCCGGCTCGATGCGCGCCCGCCGCCACCCAGAATTCCGCGGAGCCGGCGCGGCGCAGGAGGTCCTCGAGCCGCTCGAGGACGACGTGCGCGTAGTCCGGTGGCAGACGGCCGGCGATGGCGTCCAGGTCGTCGACGACGATCAGCGTGCCGGGAACGGGCGTATGCGCCGCCAGGTCGGCGACGGCATCCCACAGCGGCTCCCCCTCGCTGGGCACTCGGATCAGGTCGGCGCCGGCCTGTGCCGCCAGCAGCGACAGCGTGTTCGAGACCCCAGAGCCCGGCCCGCCGACGACGAGCAGCGCCCGCTCCCGCCGGCTCAGTCCGAGGACCCGCTGGCGCTGGCGGTCGGGTTCGTCGACGAGTCCGAGCAGCAGTCCGTCGTCGTGCGGCGCCTGAGCTCGGAGTTCCTCGAGGGCGATGCGGTGAGGCAGCGGCGGCAGCCACGGCCGGCGCGGAACCTGGTCTCCGGCCATCCGGACGGCGGCGTCGACATCGGCGCGCTCGGACAGCGCGACGCGCACCGCGTACGGCGTGCCGTCTCCCGCCCGACGAACGAGCGCCTGCCCCCGCCCGGCCACTCCGCCCGGCAGATGAGCGGCATCGTCGGTGCCGATCACCGTGCGACTGTCCGCGGCATCGGTGACACGCAGGCTCACCCGCAGGGGGCAGTTGGTGAGCAGACCGTCGCGGATCACCCCTGACGCGCGCTGGGTTCCGAGGATGAGATGCATGCCGAGCGCTCGGCCGCGTGCCGCGACGTCCGTGAAAACCGCATGCAGCTCCGGGTGATCGCCCAGCAGCGCGGCGAACTCGTCGACCACGATCACCAGCCGGGGAAGATCCACTCGATGGTCGAGGACGTCTCGCGCGCCCGCACCGGCGATGGTCGCTTCGCGCCAGCGCATCTCGGCGCGCAGGCTCTCGATGGCGCGACGCGCCCCAGCCCCATCGAGGTCGGTGAGCACGCCGGTCACGTGGGGAACGCCTTCCAGGGCATCGAAAGCCGTGCCGCCCTTGAAGTCTGCGAGAAGGAATGTGACCTCGTTCGGCGAGTGGCTGCGGCACAGTGCGAGGATCCAGGTGATGAGCAGTTCGCTCTTTCCCGCCCCGGTGACCCCGGCCACCACGGCGTGAGGGCCGTCCGCGACCAGGTCGACCACCGCCGGCTCCGGCCCCGCCATGCCCACGACGGCGGCGAGCGTGCCCGGCGTTCGGTCGACGATCGCGCCGGCCAGCGAGTCGAGCGTGAGCGGACCGGCGGAGGCCGGAAGCACCCCCAGTGCCCGTTCGGCCCGGGCCGACAGCATCCCGGCGATCTCCTCCGCCTGCTCAGCGGCGACGGCCTCGACGCGCACCACCACCGGATCGCCGCCGAAGGCGACGCGGGCGTCATCGAGCGAACGAACGGTGAGCACGGTGCCGCAGCGCGGTGGCAGCGGCTCGCCTGGAACACACCGGGCGATCGCCATGTCGGCGTCGGCCGGGATCTGCTCCCCCGGCGAGACGAGGGCGAGGCGGACCTTTCCGCCGCGACGCCGGTGCGGCATCCGCTCGGCCCACGCCAGCTCGCCGCGCAGCGCTCCTACGAGCGCGAGCTCCCCCGGCGGGACAGCGAGGCAGACCTGCACCGCGAGCGCTCGCTGCACCGCTGCGCCGAGGGCCGCCGTGCCGACGACGGCCACACCGCGTGAAGCGGAGAGCACCACGGGCGCATCCGGCAGTCGGGCTGCTCGCGCCCGCAGCACCGCTGCGTCCGCGTCGCCCTCGCCTCCGGTCACCCGGAGGTCGCTGACGACGTCGCCATGACCGATGACGAGGGCGTCGGCCCGCCAGGGGGCGTCCCGCCAGATCTCCTCGTCGCGAGTGAGGAAGGCGGCGACGTCGGGATGCCGAGTCCGAGCCCGCCGCCGCTCATCACTGTGGCGCTCCTCGATCGCCCGAGAGACGGCGGCACGCGCCCGTTCGGCCTCTCGGTCGTGCCGCCGCCGCCCGCGCCGGGCGCTCCGCGCAGCATCCGCGAGCGTTGCGACGGCGATCAGCGGCCCGAGCAGCGCCAGCCAGAGCGACAGCACCGACCCGGTGACCAGCCACAGCCCGACCGCTCCGACGATGGGGACGAATGCGGCGACGATCGGGACCGGGGGCCTCGCCGGCGCCGTCCACGCCCCCGGCAGACTCAGCGGCTCGGATGTGGCTGCGGGCGACTCGAGCGGGAGCGGAGGAGACGCGGAGGCGGAAGGGCGCACACCTCAGTTCAGCGCGGCCAGGGCTCGCGTCCCCGGCGAACCGAGAAGTCGGGGGATGCCTCAGTCCTCGTCCGCGGCTGGGGAGGAGCCGTCGGCGGCCTCGACATCAGCGTCGTCGGTCCCGCCGGACGGGTACGAGACATCCAGCACGATGACCGTCACGTTGTCGCGGCCGCCGTTCTCGAGCGCGGCGTCGAGCATGGCCGCCACGGCGTCCGCGGGATCGGGATTCTCGTCGAGGAAGTGACGGATGCCGTAATCGGTGAGCTCTTTCGTGAGCCCGTCGGAGCAGATCACGAAGCGGTCGCCGTCGGCGACGTCGAGCCGCACGTAATCGGGGGTTACACCCTCGCTCGGTCCGACAGCCCGTGTGATCACATTGCCGTACGGGTGGTTCTCGGCCTCTTCCGGGCTGAGCCGCCCCGATGCGATGAGCTCCTGGACGACCGAATGATCGGTGGTGATCTGCACGATCGCGCCGTCACGGAGGAGATAGACGCGGGAGTCTCCGACGTTGAGCGTCACCCAGTGCGGAGTGTCGCCGCTGTTGTCGAGATACACGCCGGTGAGCGTGGTTCCGGTGCCGTCGTCGGTGGCCTCCGGATGCGACGCGATGTCCTTGACCGCACGCTCGATGGCCTTCTCGATGGCCCTGGCGTCGATTCCGCCGGCCTCGGCGACCGGCTTGAGCCGGTCGATCGTCGATGCACTGGCGATCTCGCCGCCGACGTGACCGCCCATGCCGTCCGCCACCACGAACAGCGGGAAGGAGGCGAGGAATGCATCCTGGTTGATCTCGCGGCGGCGGCCGGTGTCGGTCACGGCCGCCCACGACAGCACCATTGAAGCGCCGGGCACACTCACCGTCTGGGAGTGGGTGGATACCTCGGGCACGCCCTGTCCTCCCACATCGGCTGTCGCAGCACCGGACGGCCTGCTTCGTCCTCACATACTAGTGGGTTCCTC
Source organism: uncultured Actinomycetota bacterium (assembly GCA_963754635.1). GTDB lineage: Bacteria > Actinomycetota > Actinomycetes > Actinomycetales > Microbacteriaceae > Microbacterium. The sequence goes on from CAVWGM010000005.1 coordinate 247,638, forward strand.
CAGCCCGGCCGCGGCGTGAACGCGCCTGTCCGCCCGTCGGCGAACCCGTGGCGTTACCGGTCAGACCTTGGCGCCGGGGTCCTCCGGCAGCGGGAACAGGTCGTCGATCGCGGCCAGGTCGTCGGACGTCGGCGCCCAGGCGGTCGCCGCAGCGGCGTTTCCGCGCACTTGCTCAGGGCTCGTGGCTCCCGCGATCACGCTCGCGAGCGCCGGTCGCGACAGCAGCCAGCCGAACGAGGCCTCGAGCATCGTGATGTTCCGCTCGTCGCAGAACTCCTGGAACGCCTCGAGCGCGTCCCACGGCGCCTCCTGCCACACGTGCTGCCGCTGGCGCATGATGCGGGAGTCCGCCGGCGCGTGGGCGCGCGAGAACTTGCCGGTCAGCAGCCCGTTGTGCAGCGGGAAGTAGGGCAGAAACCCGAGCCCGAACCGCTCTGCGGCGGGAAGCACTTCGCGCTCCGCCGCCCGCGCCAGCAGGCTGTAGTGATTCTGCGCCGAGACGAACGGCACACCGGCGCGCTGCGCCGCGACGTAGTGGGCTTCGGCGATCTGCCAGCCCGCCAGGTTGGAGTGCCCGATGTAGCGGACCTTGCCTTCGCGGACCAGGTCGCCGAGAACGTCGAGGGTCTCCTCGATCGGCGTCTCGGGATCCGGCGTGTGCAGCTGGTAGAGGTCGATCCACTCCGTCTGCAGCCGGGTGAGGGATGCCTCGGCCGCACGCCGCACATAGGTGCGGGACGCCTTCGCGCCGGAGACGCCGTAGCCCATGTCCCGGCCCGAGTGCCCGAACTTCGTCGCCAGCACGACCCGATCGCGGCGGCCGCGCAGGGCCTCGCCCATAAGGGTCTCGGACAGTCCGGGGTCCTTGCCGTACATGTCCGCGGTGTCGAGGAATGTCACGCCTGCGTCGATGGCGGCGTCGAGGACCTCGCGCGTGCCGTCGAGGGTCTCGGTGCGGGTGCCGGGGCGGCCGAAGTTGTTGCAGCCGAGGCCGACGGCGGAGACGAGCAGTCCGGAGGCGCCGACTCGGCGCGGGGAGGCGGTGGTCATCCGTCCACGTTAGCCCGCGAAATCCCGGCGGGGACGCGAGAACCCCTCGCCACGGGGGCGAGGGGTTCTCGGCTGCGCTACGGGCGCGGGGCGTCGGGCGCGGCCGGCGGCTGGTCCGTCGCCGGCGGCTGGTCCGTCGCCGGCGGCTCGGTCGCCGGAGGAGGCGTCACGGGAGGCTGCGCTGCAGCCGGAGGCGGCGTCGCCGGAGCCGCGGGAGCAGCCGGGGCGGCAGGAGCCTGGGGCGGTGTGTAGGCGGCCGGGGGCTGGGGTCCGGGCGGGGGCTGGTAGCCCGCAGGGGGCTGGTAGCCCGCGGGCGGCGCGTATCCGGCTGGTGCCGCCCCGGCTGCGGCGGGACCGACCGGCGCGCCCGGCTGGACCGGGACGCCGTCCCAGACGACGGTGTCCTTGAGGAACGAGTCCGCCCATGCCGCGCGCGGGATGTTGGGGTTCCAGGGCGTGTGCGAGAAGGCGAGGATGCCGAGCCAGATCAGGCCGCCGACGCCGGGGATGAGCCACAGCAGGAGCAGCGGCCAGTCCTTGCCGAGCTTGAGTCCGACCCGCCATCCGGCGAGGACCATCGCGGCCACGAGCACCAGCGAGAAGACGAAGCCGATGCCCGGGATCTGACCCAGGACGGCCGACGCGACGACGGCTGCCAGCATCACCCACGGCGAGAGGTCGCCCAGCTTGGCGAAGACCATCAGATTGTAGACGGGCACCCAGGCGCGCCACTTGCCCTGAACACCGGCCTTCTCGAAGATCTTCATCAGGAAGAACGAGCCGATCACGTACCCGGCGATGGCGAAGAGGAAGAGCAGCGGGATCAGCACCAGGTAGAGCGCGAAGAGCGCTCCGGTTCCGTAGTCGTCGTACATGTAGCGACCTCCAGAAATCGATGGCGGCGCACCCAACGCGCCCGCAGGACGCGTGCCCCGCAGACACATGCTAGTGATGCCCCCGACCGCATGTCATCAGACACGACCGTTTCGGGGGCTGACCATCCGGCATCCGGTGGGTAGCCTGAGCACCATGACCGACGCCACTCCCCCCGTCCCGCCCCTTCCGGACCGCCCCGCCGCCGAGGCCGCGCGGGCGACCGATGCTGCGACCGGATCGACGTCAGCGGCTCCTGCCTACGACCCCGCGACCGATCCCGACAACACCGGCGTGCCCACCTCGCTGCACGATGACGCGACGGCTGTCGGACGGGGCTTCTTCTCGGCGCTCTTCGATCTGAGCTTCCGCACCTTCATCACGCGCCGCCTGGCCAGCGTGTTCTACCTCGTCGGCCTCATCGCGATCGCGATCGGCTTCGTCGTGTACCTGGTGAACGGGATCGTGGGCGGGGTCTCCCTGCTGTGGATCAACACGGGAGCGGGGATCACAGCGATCATCGCGACGGTCATCATCGTTCCACTCATCGCCTTCATCTCGATCATCGCCCTGAGGTTCGTGATCGAGGCCGTCGTCGCGCTGATCGCCATCGCGGAGAACACCGAGCGCACCGCCCAGCACACACAGCGCTGAGTCAGGCGAACAGCCTGAGCTCGCCGGCCGCGCCGCCTTCGATTCGCAGACCGGATGCCGCAGCCCAACGGGCGAACCCGGCGAGCGATGACACACGGGGACGGTCCTCCGCCAGCCGGCGGACGAGCGCGCCCTTCGCGTGCTTGTTGAAGTGGTTGAGCGCTCGCACCGCTCCGCCGTCGCCCTCCGAGACCACGCGCACGTAGATCGACGCGACCCCCGCGGGCACCGGTCCCAGCGCGACGTAGGCCTCGGAGCGGAGGTCCAGGACGAAACGCGGCCGGCTCTCCTCGATGGCGGCGGTCACGGCATCCGCCCACACGCGCGTGAGGCTCGGGAGCCCCGGCAGCGACGCGGACGCCCCGAGCCGGTACGCCGGTATCGGATCGAGGGCGGCGACCGGGCCGAACGGTGCAGAGTGGATCACGGCATGCGCCCCGAGCCACCGGCGCGACGCCGCCGGCAGCGAAGCCGCATCCAGGGCGTCGAACAGCACGCCGGTGTAGCGGTCGACGGCCGCCATCGTGGGCGAGTCCCGCAGCACGCCGTTCGCGGCGATCTCACCGCGCTGTCCGGCACTGAGCTTGAGGACGCGCATCGCGGCGTCCTCGTCGGCGGCCAGCGCCACGAGCGCGTCGATGACGGCCGCGCGCTGGGGCGCGAGCGATGGGAAGGCGAGGGATGCCGCATCCAGCGCACGCCCGCGCCCCCCGGCGCGCTTCGTCTCAGACGGCGGAAGAAGGATCAGCATGATGTCCCGGAAAAGACGACTCGGCCGGCCCCCTCGCGGGGACCGGCCGAAGTGTTCGCGTCAGGAGATGAGCGCCGCGTTGCCCGCGACGATCGTCAGGTCGTCGCCCTCCATCGAGAGGAAGCCGTCCTGGGCGTTGGCCACGATCTTCGTGCCCGAGGTCTGCGTGATGCGCACCTGTCCCTCGGCGAGGATCGCCAGCACCGGCTCATGACCGGTCATGAAGCCGATCTCGCCCTCGACGGTCTTGGCGACGACGAGCGAGGCCTCTCCCGACCAGACCTCCGCGTCGGCGGAGACGAGACTCACGTGGAGCGGCATGATCAGCCGTTCTCCTTCTGGATCTGCGCCCAGCGCTCTTCGACGTCGTTGATGCCGCCGACGTTGAAGAACGCCTGCTCGGCCACGTGGTCGAAGTCGCCCTTGACGATTGCGCCGAACGATTCGATGGTCTCCTTGATCGGGACCGTGGAGCCCTCGACGCCGGTGAACTTCTTCGCCATGTAGGTGTTCTGCGAGAGGAACTGCTGGATGCGACGTGCACGCGACACGACGATCTTGTCCTCTTCGGAGAGCTCGTCGACACCGAGGATCGCGATGATCTCCTGCAGCTCCTTGTTCTTCTGCAGGATCTGCTTCACGGCGGTGGCCACGCGGTAGTGGTCGTCGCCGATGTAGCGCGGGTCGAGGATGCGGCTGGTCGAGGTCAGCGGGTCGACGGCCGGGTACAGGCCCTTCGACGCGATCTCACGAGACAGCTCGGTGGTGGCGTCGAGGTGCGCGAACGTGGTCGCCGGAGCCGGGTCGGTGTAGTCGTCGGCGGGGACGTAGATCGCCTGAAGCGACGTGATCGAGTGACCGCGCGTCGAGGTGATGCGCTCCTGGAGCACACCCATCTCGTCGGCGAGGTTGGGCTGGTAGCCCACCGCGGACGGCATGCGGCCGAGAAGCGTGGAGACTTCGGAGCCGGCCTGCGTGAAGCGGAAGATGTTGTCGATGAAGAGGAGCACGTCCTGCTTCTGGACATCGCGGAAGTACTCCGCCATCGTCAGCGCCGACAGGGCCACGCGCAGACGCGTTCCCGGCGGCTCGTCCATCTGGCCGAACACGAGGGCGGTCTTGTCGAAGACGCCCGCCTCTTCCATCTCGTGGATGAGGTCGTTGCCCTCACGGGTGCGCTCGCCGACACCGGCGAACACCGACACGCCACCGTGGTCCTGCGCGACGCGCTGGATCATCTCCTGGATGAGCACGGTCTTGCCGACACCGGCACCGCCGAAGAGGCCGATCTTTCCACCCAGCACGTACGGGGTGAGAAGGTCGATGACCTTGATGCCCGTCTCGAACATCTGGGTCTTGGACTCCAGCTGGTCGAAGTTCGGGGCCTTGCGGTGGATGGGCCAGCGCTCGGTGATCTCGATGGTCTCGCCGGGGGCGGCGTTGAGCACCTCGCCGGTGACGTTGAAGACCTTGCCCTTGGTGACGTCGCCGACGGGAACGGTGATCTGCTCGCCGGTGTCGCGCACCTCCTGGCCGCGCACGACGCCGTCGGTGGGCTTCAGTGCGATGGCGCGCACGAGGTCGTCACCGAGGTGCTGGGCGACCTCGAGGGTGATCTCGTTCGACTCGCCATCGATCACGATGGTGGTCTTGAGCGCGTTGTAGATGTCGGGGATCGAGTCGTGCGGGAACTCGATGTCGACGACCGGACCGGTCACCCGCGCGACGCGGCCGACGACGGCCGTCGCGGTCTTCTCTGAGGTGAGGCTCATGGCTTCTTCTCTTTCGTGTGGTCTATTTGCTCGACGAGAGAGCGTCGGCGCCGCCGACGATCTCAGCGATCTGCTGCGTGATCTCCGCCTGGCGCGCGTTGTTGCGCAGGCGGGTGTAGTTGGTGATGAGCTTGTCGGCGTTGTCGCTGGCCGACTTCATCGCCTTCTGCGTCGCGGCGTGCTTGGCCGCCGACGACTGCAGGAGGGCGTTGAACACGCGGCTCTGGATGTACACCGGCAGGAGTGCGTCGAGCACCGTCTCGGGGTCCGGCTCGAACTCGTAGAGCGGGTACACCTGAGCGGATGCCGATTCCTCGGCTTCGACGACCTCGAGCGGAAGCAGGCGCACGGTCTCGGGCGTCTGCGTCATCATGCTGACGAAGCGGTTGTAGACGAGGTTGATCTCATCGACGCCGCCGTCTTCGCCGCCGCGGTCGTACGCCGCGAGCAGGCTCGCCGCGATCTCCTCCGCCGTCGTGAAGTGCGGGGTGTCGGTGTCGCCCGTCCACTCGGCAGCGGCCGCCATGCGACGGAACTGGAAGTACCCGACGGCCTTGCGGCCGATGAGGTAGAAGACCGGCTCCTTGCCCTGCTGCTTGAGCAGCTCGGCGAGCTCGAGGCCCTCACGGAGGATCTGCGAGTTGAACGCGCCCGCGAGGCCACGGTCGGAGGCGAAGATCACGACCGCCGAACGGCGGATGACCTCGCGCTCCTTCGTGAGCGGGTGCTCGACGTTCGAGTGCGTCGACACGGCGGAGACGGCTCGCGTCACGGCTCGCGCGAAGGGCGACGACGCGCGCACACGCGCCATCGCCTTCTGGATGCGCGAAGCCGCGATGAGCTCCATCGCCTTCGTGATCTTCTTGGTCGTCTGAGCAGTGCTGATCTTCTGCTTGTAGACCCGGAGTTGTGCGCCCATGGTGGTAGTCCGGCGTCGCCTTAGCGGCGACCCTTGACGATCTTCTCCTGGTTGACGTCTTCGGCCTCGGCTGCTGCGACCTCTTCGTGGCCGGGCTTGCCGATGGCCTGGCCCTTGCCGGCCTGGAACTCGAGGATGAACGCGTCGGTCTTCGCCGTGAGCTCGGCCACCGTGGCGTCGTCGAGGACGTTGGTCTCACGGAGGGTGTCGAGCACGGTGGTGTTGCGACGCAGGTAGTCCAGCAGCTCGCGCTCGAACGACAGCACGTCCTCGACCTCGATCGAGTCCAGCTTGCCGTTGGTGCCGGCCCAGATCGAGACGACCTGCTCCTCCACCGGGTACGGCGAGTACTGCGGCTGCTTGAGCAGCTCGGTCAGACGTGCGCCGCGGGCCAGCTGACGACGGGATGCCGCATCCAGGTCGCTCGCGAACATCGCGAACGCCTCGAGCGAGCGGTACTGGGCCAGCTCGAGCTTGAGCGTGCCGGAGACCTTCTTGATGGACTTGACCTGCGCGTCACCGCCGACTCGCGAGACCGAGATGCCGACGTCGACCGCGGGACGCTGGTTGGCGTTGAACAGGTCGGACTGGAGGAAGATCTGGCCGTCGGTGATCGAGATCACGTTGGTCGGGATGTACGCCGAGACGTCGTTGGCCTTCGTCTCGATGATCGGGAGGCCCGTCATCGAGCCGGCGCCGAGCTCGTCGGACAGCTTCGCGCAACGCTCGAGCAGACGCGAGTGCAGGTAGAAGACGTCACCGGGGTACGCCTCGCGGCCCGGCGGGCGACGCAGGAGCAGCGACACGGCGCGGTAGGCCTCGGCCTGCTTGGTCAGGTCATCGAAGATGATGAGGACGTGCTTGCCCTGGTACATCCAGTGCTGGCCGATGGCCGAGCCGGTGTAAGGGGCGAGGTACTTGAAGCCGGCGGGGTCCGAGGCCGGAGCCGCGACGATCGTCGTGTACTCCATGGCTCCGGCATCCTCGAGAGCGCCCTTGACGGCGGCGATCGTGGAGCCCTTCTGGCCGATGGCGACGTAGATGCAGCGGACCTGCTTGTTGGTGTCGCCAGAGTCCCAGTTGGCCTTCTGGTTGATGATCGTGTCGATCGCGATGGCCGTCTTGCCGGTCTGGCGGTCGCCGATGATCAGCTGACGCTGGCCGCGGCCGACGGGGATCATCGCGTCGATCGCCTTGATGCCGGTCTGCAGCGGCTCGTGCACCGACTTGCGCTGCATGACGCCGGGCGCCTGCAGCTCGAGGGCGCGACGGCCCTCGATGGCCGTGATCGCGCCGAGGCCGTCGATCGGGTTGCCGAGCGGGTCGACCACGCGGCCGAGGTAGCCCTCGCCGACGGGGACCGAGAGGACCTCGCCGGTGCGGGTGACGGCCTGGCCGGCCTCGACACCGGAGAACTCGCCGAGGACGACGACACCGATCTCGTGCTCGTCGAGGTTCTGGGCGAGGCCCAGCGTGCCGTCCTCGAACGTCACGAGCTCGTTGGCCATGACGCCCGGCAGGCCCTCGACGTGGGCGATGCCGTCGGCGGCGTCGATGACGGTGCCGACCTCGGTCGCCGCTGCCCCGGTGGGCTCGTAGGCGGCGACGAAATCCTTCAGCGCGTCACGGATGACGTCGGGGCTGATTGACAGTTCTGCCATGGTCTTCCCTTTGCTTTCAATACATATCGGTGGGGACGAGGCCCCGAAATCACCGCCTGCGGCGGGAAGTCTCTGTCAGCCGGCGAGTCGCTGCCGGAGGTCCGCCAGGCGGGCCGACACGCTGGCGTCGATCACGTCGTCGGCGATCTGGACGCGCAGGCCTCCGACCACGGTCGGATCGACGACCGTGTTCAGCGAGACCTGGGTGCCGTAGCGCTGCGAGAGCGTGGCGGCGAGCCGGTCGATCTGCGTCGCGCTGAGCGGCGCGGCGGCGTAGACCGTCGCCACCTTGCGGCCACGCTGATCGGCGACGACCTTGGTGGCGCGCGAGAGCAGCTGCCGCACCCGGCGCTCGCGCGGCTGCTGGACCAGCGACGCCGCGATGAGGGCCGTGGCTGCGCTGACGCGGCCGCCGAGCAGGGTGCGCACCAGCGCGCCCTTGGCTGCGGCATCCCCGAGTCTGCTGCCGAGCGCGAGCTCAAGCTCGGGGTTGTCGGCGACGACCCGTGAGAATCGGAAGAGCTCCTCTTCGACGTCGGCATCGGGGGCGGCGACGGCGGCCGCCCGCACGGCGAGCTCCTCGATCGCGTCGACCAGGTCGGCGGCCGTGGACCACCGCTGCATCGACGACGGTCGTGAGAAGCGACGCCGTGACGGGCCGCACCGACGGTCCGAAGACCGCGGTGACGACCTGACGCCGCGCGGCTGCCGGCGCCGAGGAGTCGGCGAGCGCGCCGCTCAGCTGCGACGAGTCGCCCACGGCGTGGGCAGCGGCGAAGAGCTCGCCGGCCACGTCGAGGTCGATGCCCGACGCGGCGTCGAGCGCCTTCGTCGTCGCCGCAAGGGCCTGAGTGGTCGCGCTGCCCATTACTTCGACGCCTTCTCTGCCTCGGATGCCTCGAGCTCTGCGAGGAAGCGGTCCACGACGGCCTGGGCCTTCTTGTCGTCGGACAGCGTCTCGCCGATCACGCCGCCGGCGAGGTCGAGGGCAAGGGTGCCCACCTCGCTGCGGAGCGACACGAGCGCGGTCTGGCGCTCGGCCTCGATCTGGGAGTGCGCGGTCGCGGTCAGGCGAGCAGCCTCCGCCGCGGCGGAGTCCTTCGCCTCGGCGACGATCTTCTTGCCGTCCTCGCGGGCGGCGTCGCGGATCTCACCGGCTTCCTGGCGGGCGTCGGCGAGCTGCGCGGTGTACTCCTCGAGCGCGGCCTCGGCCTTGCGCTGGGCCTCGTCGGCCTTCGCGATGTTGCCTTCGATTGCAGCTGAGCGCTCGTCGAGCAGGGTCTTCATCTTGGGAAGGGCGACCTTCCAGAAGATGAAGAGGATGACGATGAAGCACACCGACGACCAGATGATGTCGTACCACGCGGGGATGAGGGGGTTGGTCGCCTCCGCACCCTCTTCCGCGGCATACGCGACAAGAGCGTTCAGCATCCTGTCTCCTTAAGGCTGTGAATCGGTGATCACTGGAAGATGAAGTACGTGGCGATGCCGATGAAGGCGAGCGCCTCGGTGAAGGCGATACCGATCCACATGAGGACCTGCAGGCGACCGGCGAGCTCGGGCTGACGAGCCACGCCCTCGATCGTCTTGCCGACGACGATGCCCACGCCGATGGCCGGACCGATGGCGGCGAGGCCGTAGCCCATCGTCGCGACGTTGCCACTGAGCTCAGCGAGAACCGTAGTTGCGTCCACGGGGGTGTTTCCTTTCGGTTGTGGGCGGCCCTGCGTCGTTGAGGTGCAGGGCCGTCCCGTTTCAGTGCTCTTCGGCGACCGCGAGCTGGATGTAGACCGCGGTGAGAAGGGCGAAGACGTAGGCCTGGAGTACTGCCACCAGGATCTCGAACAGGGTGAAGATGAAGCCGAACGCGAGGCTGCCGGCGCCCAGAAGGGTCCACCAGCCGCCGAGGTCGACGATGAAGAACTGCGTCGCGGCGAAGAACAGCACCAGCAGCAGGTGGCCGACCATCATGTTCATGAGGAGTCGGAGGGTGAGCGTCACCGGCCGGATGATGAAGGTCGAGATCAGCTCGATCGGGGTGACGATGATGTAGATCGGCCACGGCACGCCCGAGGGGAAGAGCGAGTTCTTGAAGAAGTTCTTCGGGCTCTTCTTGATGCCCGCGTAGATGAACGTCACGTAGCTGACGAGCGCGAGCGTGAGCGGAACAGCGATGATGCTCGTGCCGGCGATGTTCAGGAACGGGATGATGCCCGTGATGTTCATGAACAGCACCATGAAGAAGATCGTGGTGAGGATCGGCAGGAAGCGCTGGGCGTCCCTCTTGCCGAGCAGATCTTCGCCGATGTTGACGCGAACGAAGTCCAGCCCCATCTCGACCAGGCTCTGGAAGCGGCCCGGCACGACACGCATGCGGCGAGTGCCGAGCCAGAAGATGACCACGATCGCGATGGTCGCGAGGAACTGGATCAAGGTGATCCGCGTGATGGACAGCGGCTCGCCGAACAGGACGATGCCCGGGAACGTGATGAGCGCTTCCGGGAAGAACTCATCGATCGAAGGTCCGTGGAACTCCGGCGGCGCGTCGGCGGCAAAGGGGGCGATCAGGGTCGCAGCATGATTGAACAGCGCTGGCTCCAGCTTCGGGGCACCGGTCGAGAACCGTTGCGACGATGGTCGGTGAGCGTCACTCCGCAAGTGCTCAGACGGCGAGCGGGCGGGCGCGGAATCAGCCTATCAAACTCACAGGGCTGAATTTCACATCAGGCGGCGGGCGGCGGGCTCGGCGGAGTCGTGCGCTCCCCCTCCTCCGGGTCGGTCGGGAGCGTGACGTCGCTCACGTGGGGCACGCGCATGCGCAGGAGCACCACGACGTCCACCACCAGCGAGGCGAGGACGCCGACGACGAGGGCCAGGAAGAAGACGGTGTCCTGCACCCAGGCCTGACCGCGGAGCACCAGCAGGATCACGATGAAGACGACGAACTTGACGATCCAGCCGCCGAGGACGATGCCGAAGAACACCGGGACGTACAGCGGATCGCCGTACCACCGATTGGCGATCAGAATGCTCGCGGCGGTGATGCCGAGGAAGGCAGCGCCCACCAGCACGCCGACGATCGCGCTCCAGAGGCCCGGCATGCCGGCGACGAGGAAGCCGACCCCGCCGCCGATCACGAGCAGCACGCCGGTGACGATGCCACCCCACACCAGGACGGTGCGCAGGATCGGCGTGCTCGAGATGGGGTTGGCGGTCATTGGGCGTCCTCCAGGAGGGGATCGGTCGCGGGAGCGCGGCGGCGCGAGGGCATGAGCGTGACCACGAGGCAGGCGGCGACGCCGACCACTCCGTACGCGACGCCGAAGAGGTAGTCGCCGGGCCATTCCAGGGTGGTGCCGATGTACATGAGCAGGAATGCGAAGCTCACCAGCGCCGTCCAGGCGTAGAAGATGACGACCGCGTCACGGTCGGTGTGGCCCATGTCGAGCATCCGGTGGTGAAGGTGCTTGCGGTCGGGCGAGAAGGGCGACTTGCCGCGGCTCATGCGGCGCACCACGGCCAGCCCGAAGTCCAGCAGCGGCAGCAGCACGATCACCACGGGCAGCAGGATGGGGATGAACGCGCCGAGCAGCTGCGAGCGGCCGAAATCGTCGTTGTCGCCCATGATCGCAGGGTCGATCTGGCCGGTGATGGCGATCGCCGAGCACGCCATGAGCAGACCGAGCATGAGGGCGCCGGCATCCCCCATGAACAGGCGCGCGGGACTCCAGTTGAACGGCAGGAATCCCAGGCACGCGCCGATGAGCACCGCGGCGATGAAGGACGCCGTGTTGAAGTAGGTGCTGGCGCCGGTGTCGCGCACGAGCATGTACGTGTACGCGAAGAAGACCCCGTTGGCGATCAGGCAGACGCCGGCGACGAGGCCGTCCAGCCCGTCGATGAAGTTCACGGCGTTCATCACGATGACGATCGAGAACACCGTGAGCGTGAAGCTCACCCAGCTCGATCCGACCGACAGGCCGCCGATCGGCAGGGAGTAGATCTGCAGCTCGCCGAACCACGCGATGATCCCGGCGGCCAGGAACTGCGCGCCCAGCTTGATCATCCAGTCGATGTCCCAGATGTCGTCGGCGACGCCGACGAGCACGATGAGGAAGGTCGCGCCGAGGATCGCCCACACCTGCACGGGGTTGTTCCAGATGATCGCGAAGAACGGATGCTGCGACGACACCAGGAAGGCGGCCACCACTCCGAGGAACATCGCGACCCCGCCCAGGCGCGGCGTCGGTGTCTTGTGCACGTCGCGCTCGCGGATGCCGGGGTACAGCTTGTACTTGAGGCTGAGCCGCCACACGGTCCACGACAGGGCGAACGAGACCGCCGCCGTGAAGAGGATGATGAAGATGTACTGCTTCACGGCCTGTCCGGCGCCTCGGCGTCGGGCTCCAGCAGATCGCCGAGCACCTCGAGAAGCTCGGCGTGGCTGACCGCGCCCTTGCGGAGCACCCGCACCAGGGGGGTCTCCCCGCCGACCAGGCTCGTCGCGTCGATGATGGTCGACGCGACTCCGGTGGCGGACGGACCGTCGCTGAGGTACACCGAGACGCTGTCACCGAGCATCGCAGCGGAGTCCTCGGCGGTGATGCCCGCAGCCATGCCGGTGAGGTTGGCGCTCGAGACGGCCAGCGGACCGGTCTCCTCGAGCAGCTCGAGGGCGATCCGATGCGCGGGCATCCGCACCGCGACCGTGCCCTGCGTCTCGCCGAGATCCCACGACAGCGACGGCTGCGCCGGGAGCACGATGGTCAGCCCGCCCGGCCAGTGGGCCTCGACGAGTCGTTCGATGGGCCCCGGCACCTCGGCGACGAGGGCGCGCATCGTGGTGAGGCCGGCCACCAGCACCGGCGGCGGCGATTGGCGGGTGCGCCCCTTCGCGTCGAGGAGACGCTGCACGGCCTTCGCGCTGAACGCGTCAGCGGCGACGCCGTAGACGGTGTCGGTGGGGAGGACGACGAGCTCGCCGCGGCCGATGGCCTGGCGCGCCTGGCGCATGCCGGTGAGCAGCTGAGCCTCGTCGCGGCAGTCGAAGATCGGGGACATATCGAACAGGAGTCTACTTGCGGCGGCCTGCGCAGCCCGGCTACGGCCTGATGGCCGTCGTCGCGCGATCGCGCATCGTGAGATCGGGATGAGTGGATGCCGCGTGCCAGCCGTCGGCGCTGAGGATGCCGCGGATCGCCTCGCCCTGCCATTCGCCGTGCTCGATCACGATCGTGCCGCCGGGATGGGCGAGGCGCAGACCGACGCCGCTCAGGACGCGGACCACGTCCAGGCCGTCCGCTCCCCCGTAGAGCGCGGCCGGCGGATCGTAGAACCGGACTTCCGGATCACGCGGGATCGCGGCATCCGGAACATACGGCGGATTCGACGCGACCACGGAGACGGTGCCGTCGAGCGCGGGGAAGGCGTGCTCGAGGTCGATGAAGGCGAGTTCGGCGTTGTCGGCGCCGCTGCGGGCGAAGTTCTCCTTCGTCCACACGAAGGCGTCGACGGAGTTCTCGGCGGCGAAGACCCGGGCGTGCGGCACCTCCGTGGCCATCGCGAGAGCGATCGCGCCGCTGCCGGTGCCGAGATCCACAGCGATGGGAGAAGGGGATGCCGCGGCCCGCAGCGCATCGATGGCCAGCTGAGCGACCATCTCGGTCTCTGGCCTGGGCACGAAGACCCCCGGGCCGACGCGCAGCTCGAGATGACGGAAGGGTGCGAGCCCCGTGATGTGCTGCAGCGGCTCGCGCGTCGCCCGGCGGGTGACGAGGACGTCGAGCAGCGCAGCGTCTTCGGCGCTGAACACGTCGCCTCGGACGGCCGCGGCCTGCACGGCGCCCCGGACGGTGCCGAGCACATGAGCGGCGAGCAGCTCGGCATCGATCTCGGGATCGGGAACGCCGGCCTCGGCCAGCCGGACGGCGGCGAGGCGCACGACGACGGCGACGGAAAGGGGTTCAGGAGAGGAAGGCATGAGCCCTTCCAGCCTATGCCCGGTGCAGGGTACCGCCCCCTTCGCGATGACTGTCATAGAAGGACTCACGGCACAGGCTCACCCCTAGGCTTGTGCCACCTGCAGACCTCCGCTGAAAGGCCCGAAATGACCGGCATCCACCCCGACATCACCTCTGCCTTCGGAAACACTCCGCTGGTGCGCCTGAACCGCATCGCGGAGGGCGTCGGCGGCAACGTGCTCGCCAAGCTCGAGTTCTACAACCCCGCCTCCAGCGTCAAGGACCGCCTGGGCATCGCGATCGTCGACGCGGCCGAGGCATCCGGTCAGCTCCAGCCCGGCGGCACGATCGTCGAAGCCACCAGCGGCAACACCGGCATCGCGCTCGCCATGGTCGGCGCGGCCCGCGGCTACCGCGTCGTGCTCGCCATGCCTTCGTCGATGTCGATCGAGCGCCGCCTGCTGCTGAAGGCCTACGGTGCCGAGCTCGTCCTCACCGACCCCGCGGGCGGCATGAAGGGCGCCATCGCCAAGGCCGAGGAGCTCGTCGCCGAGATCCCGGGCGCCGTGCTCGCCAAGCAGTTCGAGAACGAGGCGAACCCCCGCATCCACCGCGAGACCACCGCCGAGGAGATCCTCCGCGACACCGACGGCCAGGTCGACTACTTCGTCGCCGGCATCGGCACCGGCGGCACCATCACCGGCGTCGGCCAGGTGCTCAAGGAGCGCGCGCCCGACGCGAAGGTCATCGCCGTCGAGCCCGCCGACTCCCCGCTGCTGACCAAGGGCACGCCCGGACCCCACAAGATCCAGGGCATCGGGCCGAACTTCGTCCCCGCCATCCTCGACCAGGGCGTCATCGACGAGGTCATCGACGTCGAGTTCCCCGACGCCATCGCCACGGCGCGCGCCGTCGGAACGCAGGACGGCATCCTCGTCGGCATCTCGTCCGGTGCTGCGATCTGGGCCGCGCTGCAGGTCGCCGCGCGCCCCGAGGCGGCCGGCAAGAACATCGTCGTGATCATCCCCTCGTTCGGCGAGCGTTACCTGTCGACCGCCCTGTACGAGGATCTGCGCGAAGATTGATGTGACATGACGGCGCGGTGACACGTCTCTCCGGGACTCCGTTCCTGTCGGACGGCGCCGCGCCGTCGTCGTCCGTACCGACCAGAGGAGCTTCGTGCCCGGCATCCATGACGACATCACCACCGCCTTCGGTGAAACCCCCCTCGTGAGGCTCAACGCTCTCACCGAGGGGCTCGGCGCCGAGGTGCTGGCCAAGCTCGAGTTCTACAACCCTGGCTCCAGCGTCAAGGACCGGCTGGGCTACGCCCTGGTCGAGGCGGCCGAGAAGTCGGGCGAGCTCAAGCCCGGCGGCACCATCGTGGAGTCCACGAGCGGGAACACCGGCATCGCGCTCGCGCTCATCGGCGCCGCGCGCGGCTACCGGGTGATCCTCACGATGCCCGCCTCGATGTCGAAGGAGCGGCGGACTCTGCTGCGGGCCTACGGCGCTGAGCTCGTCCTGACCGACCCGTACAAGGGCATGACCGAGGCGGTGCAGGCCGCGCAGCAGATCGTCGCCGACACACCCGGCGCGGTGCTCGCGCGGCAGTTCGAGCACGAGGCGAACGCCGAGATCCACCGCCGGACGACCGCCGAGGAGATCTGGCGCGATACCGATGGGCGCGTGGACTACTTCGTCGCCGGCTCGGGCACCGGTGGCACGATCACGGGCGTCGGACAGGTGCTCAAGGAGCGCAACCCCGACGTGAAGATCGCGATCGTCGAGCCCAAGGACTCTCCCATGCTGTCCGAGGGTCGCGCGGGCGGGCACCGCATCCAGGGCATCGGACCGAACTTCGTGCCCGACGTGCTCGACCGCACCGTGATCGACGAGATCTTCGACGTCGAGTTCGACGACGCCATCCGGGTGGCACGCGATCTCGCGACGCGCGAGGGCATCCTGGGCGGCATGTCGGCGGGCGCCGCGGTGTGGGCCGCGCTCGAGATCGCGGCACGGCCCGAAGCCGCCGGCAAGCGCATCGTCGTGATCATCCCCGACTCGGGCGAGCGCTACCTCTCCACCGCCCTGTACGAGCACGTCCGCGAGCCCGAGAAGGGCGCCTCATGACCGAGCGCACCGGCGCGACCGGGCGTCTCGGACTCATCGCCCGCGTCCGCGAGGACGTCACCGCCGCTCGACTGCGCGACCCGGCCGCCCGCAGCGGCGCCGAGATCGCCCTGCTGTACCCGGGTCTGCACGCCATCTGGGCGCACCGCGTCTGGCATGCGCTCTGGACCCGTCGGCTGCGGTTCGTCGCCCGCGCCGGCTCGCAGGTCACGCGCTGGCTGACGGGGATCGAGATCCACCCGGGCGCGACGGTGGGGCGCCGGTTCTTCATCGACCACGGCATGGGCGTCGTGATCGGCGAGACGGCCGAGATCGGCGACGACGTGATGCTGTACCACGGCGTGACCCTCGGCGGACGCCAGCGCGAGGGCGGCAAGCGGCACCCCACGATCGAGGACGGCGTCGCCGTCGGCGCGGGCGCGAAGATCCTCGGCCCGATCACGATCGGCGCCGGATCGGTCATCGGCGCGAATGCTGTCGTGACCAAGGACGCCCCGGCCGACAGCGTGCTCGTCGGGATCCCGGCGAAGGCTCGCACCCGGCGGGCAGGCGAGGACACCCGCGCGCTGCTGACCACTCCGGAGTACCACATCTGAGCGGATGCTGGGCTGGGCGGGGGTGGCCGGGCTCGCGGCGCGGGGCTCGCGGCGCGCTCGCGGCGCGGGGCTCGCGGCGCCGGGCTCGCGGCCGCGGCGGCGGGTGCGGCATCCCTCCCCCCTCCGTTCGTCTGTGCGAATCCCACCTTCGGGAGCACGCGGAGGGTCGGATCCGCACAGATGAACAGGCCCGCGGGTATGGGGCCTCGCGACGCCGTGCCGGGCGCGCGGTCGCGGCGTCCTCCACCGGGCGCGCGGTCGCGACGTCCTCCGCCGGGCGCGCGCGCTGGGGTCGCGGCATCCCTTCCCTTCCCCCTCCGCTCGTCTGTGCGAATCCCACCTTCCGGAGCACGCGGAGGGTCGGAATCGCACAGATGAACAGGCCCGCGGGCATGGGGGCCGCGCGATGACGGGGCCGCCACAGGCGCCGGGACGTCTGCCGCCACTCGTGCCGGCGCCTCGGGGTCGCAGCATCCCTTCCCCGTCCGCTTGTCTGCGCGAACCCGACCTTCCGGGGCACGCGGAGGGTCGGGGTCACACAGATGAAACGCGCAGGGCCGCGCCGACCCGGCGGACGACCTCCCGCGGGTGGCGGAACACGTGAGATGACGTCACGCGAATCGTGCGCCACCCCGCGGCCGCGTAGTCGGTGTACTTGTCGATGTCGCGCTCGAGCTGAGCGCGTGTGAGGTGCCCGTCGCTCTCGTACTCGATCGCCACCTTCTCGCGGGGATAGGCCAACTCCGAGCAGCCCAGGAACGAGCCGTTCGCCCCGAAGACGTCATGATCGAGGGCGGGCTCGGGCAGGCCCGCGTCCGTGAGCACGAGGCGCATCCATGTCTCCGGCCGCGACGAGGCGCCGGTTCGCGCGCGATCGAGCGCCTCGCGCAGCGTCCTCGCGCCGCGCCACCGCCCGGAGCGCAGCCGCGCTGCGAGCTCGTCCACCGAGGCCAGCGCGGGACCCGACGGCGGACGAAAGCCGCCCGGATGCCGTGGAATCCGCAGGATCGCGTCAGCCACGGCAACGAGGTCGTACAGGGCCAGCGAGCGTCCGAGGCTGGCCCACGTCGTCGCGACGTCGGTCACCGCCGTCCCGGCGATCGTCGTGACTCCGGCCATGCGGGGCAGGATCTGGATGCCGGTCACGCCTTCGCGCCGGGAAGCGGTGCGAGGATGCCGCACCCCGACGTGGATCGTCCGGTGCGCGCCGGAGGGAAGCGGCAGCCCATGGAGGAACGCCGCGGTCGGGCCCATGAAGAACGAGCCGTCCGGCATGGTCGTGAGGTACTCGTCGATCCGTCGCTGCAGCTGCGACGACTCCTGCACCCATGGCGGCGAAGCGTCGTCCAGCGCGACCGCGCGGCTGCGGGTGCCATGGAAGGCACGTTCGAGATCACGCCCCCGCAGCCTGCCCTCGCCCACTCCGGCAGCGCGGGCGGCGCTGACCCGGAACGAGGGACCGAGGTGCGGAGGAAGCTGCTGTCGCGGCATCCGTCCACACTGCAGCCTGCGCGGCTCTCACCGGAGCCGCTTTCCACAGCCCTATGCCCCACCTCCTGCGCTCATCGGTGCGAATTCGTGCCTCAATCGCGCCACGAAGGTCGAATACGCACAGATGAGGTACGTGGCGCGCGATGCGTGGGGAGGAGGGGCGAGACAGGAGAACGTGACCAGCTGTCAGGCCTCGCGGCGCTCGTCGACCCTCTTCTTGATGAACAGCGGCGGCAGGAGCCAGGTCGCCAGGGCCGTGACCAGCCACACGATCACCGGGGCGAGCACCCAGGCGATGGGCTGCGAGATGCCGATGCCGGCGCCGGGGATCAGCACGACGACGAGGATCGCGACGAAGGTGGAGATGATGCCGATGCCGCCCAGCATCGCCGGGGCGTGGCGTCGGGTGACCTTGAACACCCAGGGCGCGAGAACGCTCTGGATCACGGCGAAGATCACGACGGCGAGCACGAAGCCCCACCAGTCGCTCCAGTCGATGTGGAAGCCCTCGAGCAGCAGATCCGCGGCGACGAGGCCGAGCGCCGCCGAGACGAGGAAGATCGCGGCGCGGATGAGGAACGTGAGCACGACCGAAGCCTAGCGTCGCCCTCCCCCGGCGATCCGGATCCCGCGAGGCGGAGTTCGTCGGTGCGCGATCGACGCTCGGGGCAGGGGCCGAGGTCGGATTCGCACAGACGGCAAGCTCGGCATCGGCCCACCGACGCCGCGCGACTCACACTCGAGTCCGCGGGACCCGCACTCTAGTCCGCGGTCAGTTGTGCGATATCGACCTTCAGGCGGGGTCGGAGCGTCGGATTCGCACAGACGAGGCGCGCACGCCCGGCGCGAGAAGCGTCAGTCGTCGGAGGCGAGGGCTGCGAGCTGGGCCTCTTCGTCGGCCTGGATCGCCGACTCGACGATCGGCTCGAGCGCGCCGTCCATCACCTGGTCGAGGTTGTACGCCTTGTACCCCGTGCGGTGGTCGGCGATGCGGTTCTCGGGGAAGTTGTACGTCCGGATGCGCTCGGAGCGGTCCATGCCGCGGATCTGCGACTTGCGGGCGTCGGATGCCGCGGCATCCCGCTCCTCCTGCTGACGCGCGAGCAGCCGGGCGCGCAGCACGCGCATGCCCGCCTCGCGGTTCTGCAGCTGCGACTTCTCGTTCTGCATCGAGACCACGATGCCCGTGGGCACGTGGGTGATGCGCACCGCGGAGTCGGTCGTGTTGACGGACTGGCCACCGGGCCCGGACGAGCGGAACACGTCGATCTTGAGGTCGGCCTGATTGATCTGGACCTCGTCGGGCTCGTCGACCTCGGGGAAGACGAGCACGCCCGTCGTCGAGGTGTGGATGCGCCCCTGCGACTCGGTCGCCGGCACGCGCTGCACGCGATGGACGCCGCCCTCGTACTTGAGGTGCGCCCACACGCCCTGTGCGGGGTCGGTGCTCGATCCCTTGATCGCGACCTGCACGTCCTTGTACCCGCCGAGGTCGGACTCGTTTCGCTCGAGGAGCTCGGTCTTCCAGCCCTTCGACGCGGCGTACTGCAGGTACATGCGCAGGAGGTCGGCCGCGAACAGCGCGCTCTCGGCGCCGCCCTCGCCCTGCTTGATCTCCATGATGACGTCGCGCGCGTCGTCGGGATCACGCGGGATCAGCAGTCGCCGGAGGCGCTCCTGAGCCGTGGTGAGCTCTTCCTCCATCGCCGGCACCTCGGCCGCGATGGACTCGTCCTCGCGCGCCATCTCGCGCGCGGCTTCGAGATCATCGGATGCCGCGACGAAGTCCTCGTAGGCCTTCACGACGCGCGAGAGCTCGGCGTAGCGGCGGTTGACCCGCTTGGCGCGCACCGCATCGGCATGCACCGCGGGGTCGGAGAGCTCCTCCTGGACCGCTTTGTGCTCTTCGAGCAGCGGCTTGACCGAATCCAACACTCGGATGGCCTCCGGGGCTCAGCGGATGCTGTTGTCGTTCGCGTGGCTGTGGCCGCCGCCGTGGCCGGCCGGAGCCGGGATCGACTTCTGCATCTGCACGAGGAACTCGACGTTGGACTGCGTCTCCTTGAGCTTGCCGAGCACGACCTCGAGGGCCTGCTGGGTGTCCAGGCCCGCCAGGGCGCGACGCAGCTTCCAGGTGATCTTGACCTCGTCGGCCGACAGCAGCATCTCTTCGCGACGGGTGCTCGACGCGTTGACGTCGACCGCCGGGAAGATGCGCTTGTCTGCCAGCTGGCGGCTCAGGCGCAGCTCGCTGTTGCCGGTGCCCTTGAACTCCTCGAAGATCACGTCGTCCATCTTGGAGCCGGTCTCGACGAGAGCGGTCGCCAGGATCGTGAGCGATCCGCCGTTCTCGATGTTGCGCGCCGCACCGAAGAAGCGCTTCGGCGGGTAGAGCGCCGACGCGTCGACGCCACCGGTCAGCACGCGGCCCGAGGCCGGAGCGGAGATGTTGTACGCACGGCCCAGACGGGTGATCGAGTCCAGCAGCACGACGACGTCGCGGCCCAGTTCGACCAGGCGCTTGGCGCGCTCGATGGCGAGCTCGGCGACCGTGGTGTGGTCCTCGGCGGGGCGATCGAAGGTCGAGGCGATGACCTCGCCCTTCACCGTGCGCTGCATGTCGGTGACCTCTTCGGGCCGCTCGTCGACGAGCACGACCATGAGGTGGACCTCGGGGTTGTTCGTCGCGATCGCGTTGGCGATCTGCTGCAGCACGATGGTCTTGCCGGCCTTGGGCGGCGCGACGATGAGCCCGCGCTGGCCCTTGCCGATCGGGGCGACGAGGTCGATGATGCGCTGGGTCAGCTTCTCGGGCGCGGTCTCGAGGCGCAGACGCTCCTGCGGGTAGAGCGGCGTGAGCTTGCCGAACTCGACGCGGGTCGCGGCATCGTCGACCGAGAGGCCGTTGATCGCGTCGACCTTGACGAGCGCGTTGTACTTCTGGCGGCTCGACTGCTCGCCCTCGCGGGGCTGCTTGATCGCGCCGACGACGGCGTCGCCCTTGCGGAGGTTGTACTTCTTCACCTGGCCGAGCGAGACGTAGACGTCGCTGGTGCCGGGGAGGTAGCCGGAGGTGCGGACGAACGCGTAGTTGTCGAGCACGTCGAGGATGCCGGCGATGGGGATGAGGACGTCGTCCTCGCCGATCTCGGTCTCGAACTCGTCGCCGGTCTGCACCGGAGCGCCACGGCGCTTGTTGCGCTGGCGGCCACGGCCGCCTGCCTGCGACTGGTCGTCGTCGGAGTCGGCGGAGGGAGCGGACGGGGCTTCCTTGACGGCCGCGGCGTTCTGGCCACGACCGTTCTGGGCGCGGTCGTTCTGGGCGCGGTCGTTCTGGGCGCGGTCGTTCTGGGCGCGGTCGTTCTGGGCGCGGTCGTTCTGCGCGCGGTCGTTCTCGGGCTTGTCGCTCTGGCCGTTCTGGTTGCGGTTCCGGCTGCGGCTGCGGCTGCGTCCGCGGCCGCGGGGCGAACCTTCCTCGGCACCGGCGTCGGCGTTCTGCTCGGACGCGTCGCCTTCGGCGGCGGGCTTACCTTCGGCGGAGGAGTCGATGGATGCCTCGGCACCGGGCGACGCGTCGGCGGATGCCTGCTCGGGCGCGGACTCGTCGGCAGCGGCCTGGGCCGGAGCCTCGTCGGCTGCAACCTCGGCGGGAGCCTGCGCGTCGGCTGCCGGCTCGGCTGCCGGGACCTCGGCGGGTGCTTCGGCAGCGGGCGTCTCGGCAGCAGGCTCCTCGGCGGCGGGCGCCTCGGCAGCCGGCTCAGCGACGACATCGGCCGTCTTGGCCCGCCGGGGCGCGCGCTTGCGTGGAGCCTTCACCGGAGCGGCGGGAGCTTCGGCGGCCGGGGCCTCGGCGGCCGGGGTCTCAGCAGCGGGCGCCTCATCAGCGGCCGGGGTCTCGGTCGGCGCGTCCGCGGCAGCCGGAGCGGCCTCGGTCACGTCGGTGGCGGCGTCGACGGTCTCAACGGTGTCGAGCGCTTCCGTGCGCTCGGCGTCGGCATCGGCGATATGGATCTCGGAGATGGACTCCACGAGTTCTCCCTTGTCAAACGAATGGATATGCACGACCGCACGGGACGCTCTGCAGAGCAGGCGTCTGCTCGACCCTTCGACGAAAGTCGCGACCTTCGATCGGTGTGAGTACCGCGATGGCGCTCAGAGACCGTCAGCAGGAAGTGGGGGTCGTGCGGTGTTTCGCAGAATTGCGACGGAGGCCAGATTCACGATTGCGTGGAACCCTCCGCGTACTCCCTCACTGTACCACCCTTGAAGTCGACGGCGAGCATGAGCGCCTCCCACGGGGTGTCGGCGACGGAGGTCGCGAGCGCGGCCGCCTCGATGCGTCGTCCCGCCCCGTCGGCGAGCACGAGGATGCTCGGACCGGCACCCGAGACGACGGCCGCGAAGCCCTGCGCACGCAGCGCCCGCACCAGCATGTCGGTCTCGGGCATGGCGCTCGCGCGGTAGCTCTGGTGCAGCTTGTCCTCGGTCGCGGCCTGCAGCAGCTCGGGGCTCTGAGTCAGCGCGGCAATGAGAAGCGCGGACCTCGACACGTTGAACACGGCGTCCTCCCGCGGCACGTGAAGCGGCTGCAGACTGCGGGCGACCTTGGTCGACATCGTGAATCCGGGGACGAGCACCAGCGGGGAGACGCCTCGGTGCACCAGCAGCTTCTTGTGCTGCGGGCCCTGCTCGTCGACCCACGCGATCGTCAGGCCCCCGAACAGCGCCGGTGCGACGTTGTCGGGGTGACCCTCGAGCTCCGTCGCCAGTCGCAGCAGCGTGTCGGGGCCGAGCTCGACATCCCCCTCGAGCAGGCCCTTCGCCGCGAGCAGACCCGAGACGACGGCGGCGCCGGACGAACCCAGGCCACGGCCGTGCGGAATGACGTTGTGCGCGTGCAGCCGGAGTCCCGGCATCCGTCTGCCGACCGCTTCGTAGGCGTAGGCGATCGCGCGCACGACCAGGTGCGACGCGTCGCGCGGCACGTCGGCCGTGCCCTCGCCGGCGACCTCGATCTCGAGCTCGCCCTCGGCGAGCGCGGTGACGTCGAGCTCGTCGTACAGGCTCAGCGCCAGGCCGAGGGTGTCGAAGCCGGGCCCGAGGTTGGCGCTGGTCGCGGGAACCCGCACCACGACGCGACGCCCCGATTCCGGGGCGACGGCTTCGCTCACGCGGTCGCTCCGACGGGCTTCAAGCCGAGAACGGATGCCACGTCCGACGTCGCCGCGTCGACGATGGTCGGCGCGACCTGGCTGCCGTCGGCGTTGCGCAGTGCCCACTGCGGGTCCTTGAGGCCGTGACCGGTCACGGTGAGCACGACGCGCGCGCCCTTCGGCACGATGCCGGCCTCGACGCGGTCCAGCAGACCGGCGACGCTGATGGCGGACGCGGGCTCGACGAAGATGCCGACCTCACCGGCGAGCAGCTTCTGCGCGGCGAGGATGCGCTCGTCGTCGATCGCTCCGAACCAGCCGTTCGTCGCCTCCCGCGCCTCGAGCGCCAGGTCCCACGACGCCGGGTTGCCGATGCGGATGGCACTGGCCACCGTGTCGGGGTTCTTCACGACCTCGCCGCGGACCAGCGGTGCGGAACCCTCGGCCTGGAAGCCGAACATGCGCGGGATGCGCGTGGAGATGCCGCGCTCGGCCTCTTCGCGGTAGCCGCGCGTGTAGGCGGTGTAGTTGCCGGCGTTGCCGACCGGGATGAAGTGGAAGTCCGGCGCGTCCCCGAGCTGCTCGACGACCTCGTACGCGGCGGTCTTCTGACCGTCGATGCGGTCGGGGTTGACCGAGTTCACCAGGTGCACGGGGTAGTGGTCGGCGAGCTCTCGTGCGATCTCGAGGCAGTCGTCGAAGTTTCCGCGGATCTGGATGAGCTGGCCGTTGTGCGCCACGGCCTGGCTCAGCTTGCCCATCGCGATCTTGCCCTCCGGCACGAGCACCGCGGCGGTGATCCCGGCGTGCGCGGCGTACGCCGCGGCCGAGGCCGACGTGTTGCCGGTCGACGCGCAGATGACGGCCTTCGCGCCGTGCTCGATGGCGCGCGAGACGGCGACGGTCATGCCGCGGTCCTTGAAGGACCCGGTGGGGTTCATGCCCTCGTACTTGACCCACACGTCGGTGCCGGTGCGGCGCGAGAGTGCAGGAGCGGGCAGCAGCGGCGTGCCGCCCTCCCCGAGGGTCACGACGGTCGAGGCATCCGTGACGCCCAGACGATCGCCGTATTCACGCAGGACTCCGCGCCAGACGTGTGCCATGTCAGTCTCCTTCCACACGCAGGACCGAGACGACGCGCTCGACGACGCCGCTCGCGGCGAGACGGTCGACCGTCTCGCTGAGGTCCTGCTCCAAAGCCTTGTGAGTGCCGATCACCAGTCGTGCGACGCCGGGGCCGCCATTGGCCCCGTGGACGACGGTCTGCTCGACGGTCGCGATCGACACGCGCCCGTCGCTCAGGGTGCCGGCGACCGTCGCCAGCACGCCCGGCTCGTCGTCGACCTCGAGGGTGATCTGGTACCGGGTGGTCACGTGCCCGATCGGGACGATCGGCAGGTTCGCCAGAGTCGACTCGCCCACTCCGACGCCGCCGGCGATGTGCCGGCGGGCAGCCGAGACGACGTCTCCGAGGACGGCCGATGCCGTCTGGACGCCGCCGGCGCCCGCGCCGTAGAACATGAGGTTGCCGGCGGCCTCGGCCTGGACGAACACGGCGTTGTTGGCGCCGTGGACGGTGGCCAGCGGGTGCGCCCGGTCGATCAGGGCCGGGTACACGCGGACGGAGATGGACTCGCCGTCGCCGTCGCCTGCGAGGCGCTCGCACACCGCGAGCAGCTTGATGACGTAGCCGGCGTGACGCGCGGCATCCATCATCGACTTGTCGATCGACGTGATGCCCTCACGGTGGACGGAGTCCAGCGGCACCGTCGTGTGGAAGGCCAGGCTCGCGAGGATGGCCGCCTTCTGCGCGGCGTCGTACCCCTCGACATCCGCCGTGGGGTCCGACTCGGCGTAGCCGAGACGCTGCGCGTCGGCGAGCACGTCGCCGAACTCGGCGCCCTCGGTGTCCATGCGGTCGAGGATGTAGTTCGTCGTGCCGTTGACGATGCCCATGATGCGCTGCACGCGATCGCCCGCGAGCGAGTCGCGCAGCGGACGGATGATCGGGATGGCGCCGGCGGCCGCTGCCTCGTAATAGACCTCGGCGCCGACCTGATCGGCCGCGTCGAAGATCTCGGGACCGTGCGTGGCCAGCAGCGCCTTGTTGGCGGTCACGACGTCTGCTCCGGAATTGATCGCCTGCAGCAGATGGGTCCGCGCCGGCTCGATGCCGCCCATGAGCTCGATCACGATGTCGGCGCCCATGATGAGCGACTCGGCGTCGGTGGTGAGCAGCTCGCGGGGCAGCTCGACATCGCGCGGAGCGTCGACGTCGCGCACGGCGATCCCGACGAGCTCCAGCCGGGCTCCGGCACGATCGGCGAGCTCGTCGGCGTGCCGGCGCAGCAGCGAGGCGACCTGCGAGCCGACCGAGCCGGCTCCGAGCAGCGCGACGCGAAGACGTCGGTAGTCGGTCATGCGATCCCTTCCGTAGGGGGGTGGGCGAGGCCTGCGTCACGGCCGAGGAGGTCGTCGATCGACTCCCCGCGCACGATCACGCGCGCCTCTCCCCCGCGCAGCGCCACGACGGGCGGGCGGGGGACGTAGTTGTAGTTGCTCGCGAGCGAGAAGCAGTACGCGCCGGTGGCGGGCACCGCGAGCAGATCCCCCGGCGCGACGTCGTCGGGCAGGTACTCCGCGTCGACGACGATGTCGCCGGACTCGCAGTGCTTGCCGACCACGCGGACGAGCACCGGCTCGGCCCCGCTCGCGCGTGAGGCGATGCGCGCCGAGAACTCCGCGCCGTACAGTGCGGGGCGGGCGTTGTCGCTCATGCCGCCATCCACGCTCACGTAGAGGCGCTGTGATCCCTCGCCGACCTCGACGGCCTTGGTCGTGCCGACCTCGTACAGGGTGACGCCGGCACGGCCGACGATGGCACGACCCGGCTCGAAGGCGAGGTCCGGCATCGGGATGCCGCGCACCTCGCACTGGCGGGCGACCGCGTCGGCGATGCCCGCCGCGAGCCGGTCGATCGGGGTGGGGTCATCGACCGAGGTGTAGGCGATGCCGAACCCGCCGCCGAGGTTGAGCACGGGGAGATCTCCGCCGGGGAGAAGCGCAGCGTGAAGCTCGACGATGCGCGCCGCGGACTCCTCGAACCCGGCCGTGCCGAAGATCTGCGAGCCGATGTGGCAGTGCAGGCCCACCAGCTCGAGTCCTGACACTTCGCGGATCCGGGCGACGGCGGCCGGGGCATCCGTCAGCGTGAAGCCGAATTTCTGATCCTCGTGCGCCGTCGCGAGGAAGTCGTGCGTCTCGGCGTGCACGCCGCTGTTGACGCGGAGCAGCACCGCCTGCGTCACCCCCTGACGGGCGACGATGGCGGCGAGGCGCTCGATCTCGATGCTGCTGTCGATGACGATCGAACCGACCCCCGCTGAGACGGCGGCCTCGAGCTCGGCGACGCTCTTGTTGTTGCCGTGGAAGCCCAGGCGGGCCGGGTCGGCCCCCGCGGCGAGAGCGACGGCGAGCTCGCCGCCGGTGCACACGTCGACACCCAGCCCTTCGTCGGTCACCCAGCGGACGACCTCGGCGCTCAGGAACGCCTTGCCCGCGTAATAGACGCGAGCCTGCACGCCATGGCGGGCGCCGGCGGATCGGAACGCGTCGAGCGCCTCTCGGGCCCGAGCGCGCACCTCGTCCTCGTCGATGACCCACAGCGGAGTGCCGAACTGCTCGTGCAGCCGCGTGGCGGGGATGCCGCCGACGACGAGCACGCCGCTCTCATCGCGGGTCGCGCTGCTCGGCCAGACGAGCGGCGCGAGGGCGTTGACGTCGTGCGGCGCCACCAGCCATGCCGGTGCCAGGGTACGGGACTGCGGAGGGGCGGACACGGGTGAGACCAATCGGTTCGAGCTTCGACGCTGAGCCGTCCGGAAGACCGGATCGGCGCGGATGCCGCGGCCGGAGAATCGGGCGCCGGACAGCCCTTGCAGTCTAGGGCACCGGTCATGCCGCTCCCGTGATGTGTGACGCCGGGCGACGCCTCAGTCGCAGGAGCCGTTGGCCTGCAGCGCGGGGTCGGTGACGATCGCACCGTCGACGTCGGCGTCGGCGATCAGGACGTCGCCCTCGACGCGAACGCCGGTCAGCGTGACTCCGGCCGGGATGTACTGCGCCAGGCACACCGTCCAGTCCCGCACCACGACGTCGGCGATCGGGCCGAACTGCTCTTCGAGCTCGGCGGCGTCGATCTGCGCCCCGGCCAGCTCGAACGACGACGGCGTCAGGACGATGTCGCCGTCCGCAACCGATGGCGTCATCGCGATGCCGACCGGGAACGAGACCCCGAAGAGCGCCAGTTCGGCCTCGATCGTCACGTCGGGCTCGGCGAGACCGACGCTGTCGGCGGGGAAGCCGTCGATCGTGCTGAGGAGCGCCTGCAGCTGAGCGGCGTCGAGCGTGACGGTCGCCGTCGCGCCGCTCATGTCGACGCCCTGCTGGAGCGGCACGCCGTAGGCGGTCACGGTGACATCGCCCTCGAACTGCCCCACCGGCACATCATCGGACGAGACGGTGATCTCATCGAGACTGCCGCCGATCAGCTGCGGGATCACCGCTCCGGCCACCGTCACATCGACCTCGTGGTCCGCCGGCAGCGACAGCCGCTCGCGGATCTCGGTGCGGACGGTCTGCGCGACCAGGTCCCGTGCGATGGCCTCGGCCGCGAACCACGCCACGACCGCGAGCACGACGACGATCCCGAGGGCGATGAGCCACGGCCATCCCCGGCCGCGCCGGCGCGGGGCGGGCTCGTCGGCGGCGCGCTCGTACAGGGGCGCTGTGGGGTGCAGGGGCTCTGTGGGCTGCGTGTCGCCGGCGCTCATGGTCTACATCCGTTCCGGTGCGTTCACACCCAGCAGGTCCAGCCCGTTCCGCAGCACCTGGCCTGTGGCGTCGTTGAGCCAGAGGCGCGTGCGGTGCACGGGCTCGACCGGCTCGTCACCGAGCGGGATCACCCGGCAGTTGTCGTACCAGCGGTGGTACAGCCCCGCGAGCTCCTCGAGGTAGCGGGCCACGCGATGCGGCTCGCGCACTTCGGCGGCGAACGCCACGATGCGCGGAAACTCCTGCAGTGCGCCCAGCAGCGCCGACTCGGTCTCGTGCTCGAGCAGCTCGGGTGCGAACTCGGAGCGGTCCACGCCGGACGCGGCGGCGTTGCGGCCGACGTTGTGCGTGCGGGCGTGCGCGTACTGCACGTAGAACACGGGGTTGTCGTTCGTCCGCTTGCGGAGGATCTCGGGGTCGAGTGTCAGCGGCGAGTCGGCGGGGTAGCGAGCGAGGGAGTAGCGCAGCGCGTCGGTGCCGATCCACTCGCGCAGGTCGTCGAGCTCGATGATGTTGCCTGCCCGCTTGCTCAGCCGCGCGCCGTTGATCGACACGAGCTGGCCGATGAGCACCTCGACGTCCTTCTCGGGGTCGTCGCCGGCCGCGCCCGCCAGTGCCTTGAGGCGGTGGACATAGCCGTGGTGGTCGGCGCCGAGCAGGTAGATCTTGTGCGCGAAGCCGCGATCGCCCTTGTTGAGGTAGTACGCGGCGTCGGCGGCGAAGTACGTGTACTCGCCGTTCGAGCGGCGGATGACCCGGTCCTTGTCGTCGCCGAAGTCGGTGGTGCGCACCCACACGGCGTCGTCCTGATCGAACACGTGACCCTGCTCGCGCAGCCGGTCGACGGCCTCGTCGACCATGGTGGGTCCGCCGTCGGCCGGCTGGGCATGAAGCGTCCGCTCCGAGAACCAGACGTCGAAGTGCACGTTGAACTTCTGCAGCGATGCCTGCAGTTCGCCCAGCTGCATGTCGTAGGCCAGATCGCGCGCGACATCGGCCTGCTCATCCTCGGGCAGGTCGAGCAGGTCGGGACGGGCGAGGAGCACGCGCTGGGCCAGCGAGTCGATGTAGCCGCCGGCGTAGCCGCCCTCGGGCGTGGGCTCGCCCTTTGCCGCCGCGAGCACGGAGAGCCCGAAGCGCTCCATCTGCGCGCCGGCGTCGTTGATGTAGAACTCGCGCACCAGCGTCGCGGCGCTGGCCAGCAGCAGGCGCGCCATCGAGTCGCCCAGCGCCGCCCAGCGGGTGTGGCCGATGTGCATCGGGCCGGTGGGGTTGGCGCTCACGAACTCGAGGTTGATCGTGTTCCCGCGCTGACTGTCGTTGGTGCCGAAGGCGGCCCCGGCCTCGACGATCGTCTTCGCGAGCGCGCCGGCGGCTGCGGCATCCAATCGGATGTTGATGAAGCCGGGACCGGCCACCTCGACGCTCGCCATCGCCCTCGACCGCGGCCAGCCCGTCGGCGATCTCGGTCGCCAGCTCGCGCGGATTCGCGCCCGAGGCCTTGGCGAGCTTGAGCGCGGCGTTGGAGGACCAGTCACCGTGATCGCGGTTCTTGGGGCGCTCCAGCGGGAGGTCGGCGGGGGTCAGCCCCTCGGCCGCGCCGGGTCGGCGCGCCTCGACGAGCGGGGCGACGACGGCGAGCAGGGCGGCGGAGAGGACTTCGGGATTCATAGCCGCACCAGTCTAGTTCGCGCCGCCCGACGGCCTTTCTCAGGCCAGCTGCACCAGCGACGTGAAGTCATCGAGCGCCGGATCGTCGGCGTCGAGCTCGTCGGGGACCACCCAGGCGTCGACGCGCATGCGCTCGAGTCCGACGTAGCCGCCGTGGTAGCTCAGGAACGCGCAGTCCGCGGCATCGCGTCCCGTGGCGATCCGCACCAGCGAACGGCGGTCGGCCAGGCGCGTGCCGTCGATGACGTACCAGGCGCCGTCGAGGTACGCCTCGGCGACGGCGTGGAAGTCCATGGGCCGGAGCCCCGGGGCGAAACAGGCGGCATAGCGAGCCGGCATGTCCATGGCGCGCAGCAGCGCGATGACGACGTGCGCATAGTCGCGGCATACGCCCTGGCCGGTCATCAGGGTGGTGACAGCGCTGTCGGTGCCCTGGCTGAGGCCGGGCGTGTACGTCGTGCTCGTGGCGACGAAATCCGACACGGCGGCGATGAGGTCATGACCCGCCAGCCCGCGGAATTGACGCCGGGCCTGCTGGAAGACTTCGTCGGACTGGCAGTACCGGCTCGGACGCAGGTAGGTGATGGCCTCGAGGTCGCTCGTGCGGCTCGTCGCGGCAGCGCCGTCGACGGTCGCCTCGTAGCGGATCTCGAGGCGCCCGGCCTCGCCGAGGAGACGATGCAGACGGCTGCCGGACTGGTCGACGATCTCGGTGGGCGTGTAGACGCGATCACCCTGCGTGAAGGTCAGCTGCTCGCTGCTGAGGGACGCGCCCTGGGCCGCCGTGATCTGGAAGATGAGGTCGACGGACGACCCCAGATCGAGGTCCAGTTCGGCGGTCACGACGCGTTGCACCGAGATATCCTCGCACGCCGGATCGGGTGCTTCTGCCGTGAGCCTCGGCGCCCCCGATCACTCAGGATCTGCGCGGCTTCTGCACACCTTTCGTTGGCCTGTGCGTCGCTTCGGGTTCACGTGACGTACCCTCTCTGAATGCACGCGCCCGGACGCGCCCGATGGGGCTCCGCCCCGAACCTCCGCCTTGCTGACGCGCGCCCCCGCGCACGGCGTCCGTTGCTGCCGATCCTCGGCGCCGCGCTCGCCGTCGCGATCGTCTGCGCGCTCGGCATGTGGCGCCCCTGGCTGGTCCCGTCCGCTCCGGTCGCGGCCGAGTCGGTCACCCTCCCCCGCACCGTGCCCGCGGCACTCGAGCTGCCTCAGGACGCGCGCGTGCTCATCTTCGGCGACTCCTGGGTGTACGGGTCCGCCGCCACAGTCCCGACGCGGGGCTTCGCCTACCGCCTCGGCGAGGAGCTCGGGTGGCAGAGCACCGTCGACGGCGTGCGCGGCAGCGGCTACCTCAAGCCCGGGCTCGACGGCGGCTCGTACGGCGAGCGCGTCGCGGCGCTGGATCCCGCTCTCGACCCCGACCTCATCATCCTCGAAGGATCGATCAATGATCGCCGGCAACCGGCGACGGGATACCGGGATGCCGTGACCGCCGTGTGGAATGCGCTCGAGGCCCGCTACCCCGACGCTGCGATCGTGATCCTCGGCCCGGCGCCGCAGGTCCTGCCCGTCGAGGAGCAGACGGCGCGCATCGATGCCGATCTCGCCGACCTCGCCGCCGCGCGCGGCTGGTGGTACATCTCCCCCATCGCCGAGAACTGGATCACCGAAGACAACTATCTCGACATGATCGACACCGGGCCGATCGGGCGCGACCATCCGTCGGACGCGGGCCACGCCTACCTCGCGCAGCGCGTCGCGGACGCACTCGACGGCATGGGCGGTGCCACCGAGGTCGTGGCGGATGCCCCGCTCGATGAGGAGGTCATCGGCCCCTGATGCGGCCGGGACGGCGCCGCCGGGGTGGTAATCTCGATCGGCACGCCTCCGTAGCTCAGGGGATAGAGCGTTGGTTTCCGGTACCAAAGGTCGCTGGTTCGATTCCAGTCGGGGGCACCATACGGGACAAGGGGTCGCGGGGCTTTCAGCCCTCGCGGCCCCTTGACTTTCTGACCATCACCGTCGGATGTCGCGCAGGAGAACGCGGCCTCCACAGGAGAAGCCCGGCAGGATCCTCCTGTGGAGCGCACGTTCTCCTGTGCAATGCGCACGCGCCGCTCAGTCCACGGCCCTCGGCGTGCTCGCGCCGACGAGCTCGTCGAGCAGTGCGACCGACGCGTCGACGGTCTGCGACAGCACCTCCTCCGGAGAGCCGGTGAGAGCGAGCTGGCGGTGGCCTTCTGCGTCGGACGTCGCCCAGCCCAGGAAGACCGTGCCCGGCGGGTGCCCGTCCTGCGGGTCGGGCCCGCCGACGCCCGTGGTCGAGACCGCGACGTCGACGCCGAGCAGCCGCATGACTCCGCGCGCCAGCTGCTCGGCGCAGGCCGCCGAGCAGGGGTCGATGCCGGGTTCGACGCCGAGCACGTTCTCCTTGACCTGCATCTGGTACGCCACGACGCCGCCGGCGAACCACGCCTCGGCATCCGTTCCCGCCCCGACCGTGCTGGCGAGCTTGCCGCACGTGAGCGATTCGGCCACGGCGATGCGCAGGCCTCGCGCGTGTGCGGCGTCGGCGAGTCGCTCGATTAGCTGCGTCATGAATCTTCTCCCCGTCGTCGGCTCCGACATTAGACGCGGGACGGAATCCGGTGACAGGGCTTGCGCCGCGCCCGCCGACCAGTTCACTCGTGGCCGACGAGCTTGAGCCCGACCACGCAGCCGACGAGGCCGAGGATGAGCAGCATCTTCACGAACGAGAACGACTCGTCGCCCGTGATCATGGCGTAGGCGACGGTCAGCGACGCCCCGATGCCGACCCAGACCGCGTACGCCGTGCCGGTGGAGATGTCGCGCATGGCCCACGCGAGGCCGCCCATGCTCAGCAGCAGCGAGACTCCGAAGAGAACCGTGGGCCAGAGCTTGGTGAAACCTTCGGACTTGCCGAGCGCTGTCGCCCAGACGGCCTCGAGGATGCCGGAAACGATGAGGATGACCCACGACATGACTGTGCTCCTGGCCAGTCTTGTCGCTCACCGGGTACTGATCCGTCGTCCGGGGATCCGGGTGGGATCCGGCATTCAGAGTACCGCGTGGCCCTGTGCAGGGCCTGGGCGGAGCATCTCCGATTCCGCCTCGCCCGACGTTCGAGCATCCCGGACAGCGGACGCCTGGGATACGGAATCGAATGTCATCGCCCCGTGCGAAGGCCGATACACAACTGCAACAACCACATGGTGGACTCCTTTGTAAGGGTTGGTAACATAATCGGCGCCAGGGTCGACGGGGACCCTCACGGAGGTGCGATGAAGTGGTGACGGTCAGGGGTGTTCGCACTTCGGCGCTGGCTGCCACCGCCGCCCTGCACGACCTGCGGGGTATCGGGCTCGCCGTCGCCCCCCACGTCGCGATGCGCCTGTGCGCTGCGCTGTCCGACGACCAGCGGGCCGTGACCGAGGTCGCCGCGGTGCTCACTCCCGGCCAGCTCGCCGGCCGCAGCGCGCTGCCCGATCCGCTTCCGTCAGTTTCCGCCGTCGCATCGGCCGTAGCCGCTTCGCTCGAGGGCCTGACTGCCGCCGAGCGCCGCCTGCTGCTCGCCGCGGCGGTGAGCGTCGACGGCCGCGTCGATGTCGCACTCACCTGCGCGGGGCTGACCATGGCCGAGGCGCTCTCCGCCGGCGCTGCCGCACACATCACCTTCGCCGCCGGGCGCCTGGCGTTCACCGATCCGCGCGTGCGCGTTCACCTCCACGCCACGGCATCCCTCGCTGAACGCACCTCAGTACACGCCTCGTTGGCGGCCGCCTACAGGTCTGCCGACGACGAGGGTCTCGCGGTGTGGCACACGTCGCTCAGCACCCTCGAAGGAGACCCCACGCTGGTCGCACGTCTGCTGGAGCTGTCCTCCGACGCGCGCCGGGCGGGTGCGGCCGAGTGGGCCCACGCGATCGCCCGCGAGGCGAGCAGCCACGCATCCGGCGAGCTGCGGCTTCACGCGGCGGTGGCCGCCGGCCGAGCGGCACTAGACGCCGGGCTCGTCGACGACGCGGTGGAGTGGCTCCAAGCACCCCCACACCCACGCCGACCCCCACGCCGACGCCGACCCCCACCCCGACCCCGACACCGACGCCGAACCCGGGCACGCCGTGGACGACGAATCCCGACGAGCAGTGCCGCCCTGACGGCCTCTACCAGACACCGGGCATCGACGTCCCCTACTGCGACATCTACGACACCGCCGGGCGAGAGATCCTGCCCAACGGCCTCGAGCATCGCGTGATCGGCTACTTCACCAGCTGGCGCACCGGCTACAACGGGGCTCCCCGCTACATCGCCAGCGACATCCCGTGGAACAGCGTCAGCCACATCAACTACGCCTTCGCGCACATCGACGGCACCGGCCAGGTCTCGGTCAACGCCGAAGCCGCCGGCGACGCAGCCACCGAGCTGACCTGGCCGGGTGTGCCGGGCGCCGAGATGGACGCGACCCTGCCCTACCAGGGCCACTTCAATCTGCTCGAGAAGTTCAAGAAGCAGCACCCCGGCGTGAGGACGCTCGTGTCGGTCGGCGGGTGGGCCGAGACCGGCGGCTACTTCGACGCCGACGGCGACCGCGTCGCCAGCGGCGGCTTCTACACGATGGCCGAGACCGCCGCGGGTCGCGAGAAGTTCGCCGACTCGGCGGTCGCCTTCATCCGCCAGTACGGCTTCGACGGAGTCGACATCGACTACGAGTACGCAACCAGCAACGGCAAGGCGGGCAACCCCGACGACTTCGCCTTCTCGGACCCCCGTCGCGCCACTCTGTGGAAGAACTACGACGCCCTCATGAAGACGCTGCGCGAGAAACTCGACGCCGCCTCGGCCGCCGACGGGCAGTACTACATGCTCACCGTGGCCGCACCGGCATCCGGCTGGCTGCTGCGTGGTCAAGAGGTGCACCAGGTCGTAAAGTACCTCGACTACCTCAACATGATGAGCTACGACCTGCACGGCGCGTGGAACGATCACGTCGCCGGCAACGCACCGCTCTTCGACAACGGCAACGACCCCGAACTGGCGGCCGGGGGCGTCTACACGGCCTACAAGGGCATCGGCTACCTCAACTCCGACTGGGCCTACCACTACTACCGCGGGTCGATGCCGGCGGGACGGATCAATCTCGGCGTGCCGTTCTACACCCGCGGGTGGACAGGAGTCACGGGAGGCACTCGACGGACTAGGCGGAAAGGCAGCGCTGCCCGATCAGACCGCCTGCCCGGCCGGCACAGGACCGACGATCGGCGGCACCTCCAAGTGCGGCAACGGCGCGGTCGGCATCGACAACCTCTGGCACGACCTCGACGGCAACGGCAACCAGATTCCCTCGGGCGTCAACCCGATCTGGCACGCGCTGAACCTGCAGGAGGGGATCGTCGGCGACTACGCCGCAGCCTACGGAGCTCCGACCGGTGCGCTCACCGGCGACTACGTCGCACCGCTACGACGAGCTCACCAAGACCGAATGGTGGTGGAACTCGTCCACCAGGACGTTCCTCTCGGGTGATTCCGATGCCGCCATCCAGGCCAAGGCCGACTACGTATCGGAACGCGGTCTCGGCGGAGTCATGATCTGGGAGCTCGCCGGCGACTACTCGTGGGATCCGCAGAAGAGCCAGTACGGCATCGGGTCCACGCTGGTCGAGCGGATCCACGCCACGCTGAGCGACTCTCAGCCGTACGGCGCCACCAAAGCCGATGTGGCGATGCCCACCACGGCACTGGACCTCGGAGTGGGATTCAGCGACTTCGCGCTGGGTGACAGCAACTATCCGATCAACCCCCAGGTGACCTTCCACAACCGGTCGTCGATTGCGATCCCCGCCGGATCGACGATCACCTTCGACTACGCCACCAGCGACACCGGAGAGATGAAGGAGCAGAACGGCTGGGGGTTGAAGATGGTCGCGTCCGACCATGCCGGCGACAACATCGGCGGGCTCGACGGCAGCTTCCACACCGCCGAGATCACCGTGCCCTCCGGCGGCATCCCGGCCGGCGGCAGCGCGGCGACCAAGCTGTCATGGTCGCTGCCGATCAGTCAGATCTCGAACCTGCGGGTTCGCATCGGCACCGAGACGTATGCGGCTCTCTACGACTTGCCGCGCGGCGTGACGCTCGCCGCTCCCGGTTCCGGCACGCCGGGCGGAGGTGGAGGCGGTGCCGCCTGCACGGCTCCCTCCTGGTCGGCGACGGCGGTCTACACCCAGGGCGCGAAGGTCTCTCATGACGGCAGGGAGTGGAGCGCGAAGTGGTGGACCAGCGGCGATGTCCCAGGAGCCGACCCGTGGGGCCCGTGGGGTACAGGCGCGAACTGCTGACGGTTCCGCACCCGAGAGCCCGCGTACGTGTTTCCCCGTACGCGGGCTCTGCGACGTAAGAGGAATGTGGAATGTACGGACGCTGAACAAATGACCTCGACTCTAGCGTGGCCGCAGGGCGAACCCGCCTCCCCTCCCCCAGGAAGGACATCATGGCCACTCAACAGAGACCGCGTCCCGGTCTGAAGAAACTGGTCGCCGCCCTCGCGGCCGGTGCATTGGCGGTGAGCGGTCTCGTCGCCGTCGCCACCAGCGCGTCCGCGGCGGACCCCGCCCCCGGCATCAACGGCTACCGCAACGTCGGGTACTTCGCCCAGTGGGGCGTGTACGGGCGCGACTTCAAGCTCAAGCATCTGCAGGACTCCGGCGCCGCCGCTGACCTGACGCACATCAACTATTCCTTCGCGAACATCCATCACCAGACGCTCACCTGCTTCGAGGCCAACAAGGCCCAGGGCACGGGACCCAACGGCTCGGACGGCGCCGGAGACGCGTGGGCGGACTACGGCATGGGCTACACCGCCGCGAACTCTGTCGCCGGGACGGCTGACGCCTGGGATCAGCCGCTGGCCGGGTCGTTCAACCAGCTCAAGCAGCTCAAGGCGAAGCACCCGAACCTCAAGGTCATGATGTCGATCGGAGGGTGGACCTGGTCGAAGAACTTCTCGAAGGCGGCGGCGACGGATGCCTCACGCAAGAAGTTCGTCTCCAGCTGCGTCGACATGTTCATCAAGGGCAACCTTCCGATCATCGACGGCCGTGGCGGTCCGGGCAGTGCGGCAGGCGTCTTCGACGGCTTCGACCTGGACTGGGAGTGGCCCGGCTCGCCCAACGGCCTGGAAGGCAACCATGTCGACGCCGCGAACGACAGGGCGAACTTCAAGGCGCTCATCCGCGAGTTCCGCGTCCAGCTGGACGCGTACTCGCAGACCAGCGGCAAGGCTTATCAGCTGAGCGCATTCCTTCCGGCGAACCCGATCGACATCGCCGCGGGCGGCTGGAACGACCCCGCGATCTTCCAGGATCTCGACTTCGGAAACATCCAGGGCTACGACCTGTGGGGGGCGTGGGACCCGTCGCTGACCGGTCACCAGGGAAACCTGTACGACGATCCGCGTGACCCGCGTCCGGCCGCGCAGCGCTTCAGCGTCGACAAGGCGGTGAAGGAATACCTGCGCACGGGCATCTCACCGGCTCAGCTCGGTCTGGGCATGGCCGCCTATGGCCGCGGCTGGCAGGGCGTGACCACCTCCAGCCCGTGGAGCGGCGCCACGGGAGCCGCTCCCGGCACGTACGAAGCGGGCAACGAGGACTACTTCAAGCTGAAGACGCGCGGCACCGACCACTACGACGCCGCCATCGGCGCCGCGTGGCGCTACGACGGCAACCAGTGGTGGTCGTACGACAACGCGCAGACGACCGCCCAGAAGGCGCAGTACGTGGTGGACCTCGGTCTCGGCGGCGGTATGTGGTGGGAGCTGTCGGGTGATCGCAACAACGAGCTGGTCGGCTTCATGGCCGACAAGTTCCGCGCCGCGCCGACCGGACCGTCCGATGACCCGGTGAACCCGACGCCCACGCCGACGCCGACGCCCACGCCTACGCCAACGCCCACGCCCACGCCCACACCGACCCCGACGCCCGAGCCCGGCTCGTGCGCGGCAGCCGCATGGAGCGCCTCGGCGACCTACAACGGCGGCGCGGTCGTGAGCCACCAGGGCTCGGAGTACCGCGCGCAGTGGTGGACGCAGAACGAGCGACCCGATCAGGGCGGCGTCTGGGTGAAGGTGAAGGACTGCTCCGGCACCACACCTCAGCCCGGGACATGCCCCGCGGCATGGCAGGTCAGTTCCGTCTACGTCACCGGCGACAAGGCGACCCATGGAGGTCGCATCTGGGAGGCGAAGTGGTGGAACCAGGGCGAGGCGCCCGGAAGCCAGCAATGGGGTGCGTGGAAGGACACCGGAGCATGCTCCGCCTGACCTGACGCATTCCGCGACGACGATCGCCTCGGGGCAGGAGCTCCGGGGCGATCGTCGTACCTGGAACGCCACGATGTTTCCGGCGGAGCCCCGGACTCGCCCGGCGGATCAGACCAGGAAGAGCCCGTCGAACATCCCCGGGTTGTGGGCATGCACGAGCACCAGGAACACCACGGCGTCGAACAGCAGATGCACCGAGACGACGTAGGCCAGCGAGCGCGTCCGCATGAAGATCCACCCCATCAGCAGGGCGAACGGGATGGTGAGCAGCGGCCCCCACGACTGATACCCGAGCTCCCACAGGAATGACACGAACACGATCATCTGCAGCACGTTCGCCTGCCAGAACGGGAAGTGCCGCCGCAGCAGGGCGAAGCACGTGCAGATGAAGAACAGCTCGTCCCAGATGCCGACCGCGCCGACGCCGACGAAAAGGCGAGCGATGAGGTCGGGAGTGTCCACGACGGGCCAGTTGAGGTAGACGCCCGAGGTGATGAAGTAGAACGGCAGGATCAGCCAGCCCAGCACCAGCACGACCGCGAGCCACGTCCACTGGAACCAGGTCCATCTGCCGCCGCCGCGCCACGGGAAGCGGATCGCGTGGTCCCGGTACACCCAGCGCGAAATCGCGTAGGGGACTGCCACCGCGCCGCCCAGCGCGATCGCGAACCGCAGGATCGCGAGGTTGTCGAGCTCGGCCTTCAGCGGGATCGCGCTCACGATGAGCAGCCCGATCGCAATCAGCGACAGGTCCCGCAGGAGGCTCGGACGACGAGTCTCTGCGCCGGGTGCGACGCCTCCCGCCTCTCGCGCGGCACGGGGTGCGGCATCCGCCCGCTCGAGAAGGAGCGCCGCAGCAAGGCCGGCGGCGAGGAGCGCCCAGCCGATCCAGGGCACTCGGACCACGAAGAAGGCGGGCGCGGCGAGACACACCAGCAGAGCCGGCGCGAGACCCCACGACCAGGCGGGAAGCGTGCCGACGGGGGCGACGGAGGGAGAGGCGGGCATCAGCGATCCAAGGGGTGTGCGAGTTCGTCCTGCGGCATGCGGGCCGCGAAGATCGCGACCAGTCCGAAGACGAGGGGAAGGATGCCCGCCACGATGAAGATCGTCTGCAGCGGCACGACCTCGGCCAGCGGGCCGGCGAGCGCCATCGACAGGGGCATGAGCGCGAGCGACACGAAGAAGTCCAGGCTCGAGATGCGGCCCAGCATGTGCCGCGGCACCCGGCGCTGCAGCAGCGTGCCCCAGATCACGTTGCCGTAGCTGAAACCGAATCCGATGATGAACATCGACACCAGCATGAGCCAGTACTGGTCGGTGATACCGACGATGATGAACGGCAGGGTGCTGATGCCCCACACCAGGTTCATCACGGTGAGGTAGCGCCGCGGCAGCTTCCTCGACGAGACGACGATCGACCCGACGACGCCACCCAGGCCGTAGACGGCGAGAAGGAAGCCGAACCACCGGGGATCGTCGCCGATGCGCTCGCGGGTCAGGAATGGCAGCAGCACCTCCTCGGGCCCGACGAAGACGAGCACCCAGCCCGTCGCGAACAGCAGCGTCGCGAACAGCCAGGGCGTGCGCACGGTGAAGACGACGGCTTCCTTGAGGTCATGGAAGACGGATGCCGCGCGCTCCGGCTCGCCATGCGGGGCGGGCGGCTCCGCCCGAAGGAAGAGCAGCCCGACGAAAGCCAGCCCGTAGGCGATCGCGATGATGGTCGCCGCGTGGCTCGGGACGAGCGCCGCGAGCAGGACGCCCGCCGTTGCGGGACCGGCCGCCTGCTGGAGCGCCGGGCGGATCGCCCCCTCGAGGCCGTTGGCGGCCAGAAGCTGGCCCGGCGGCAGGATGCGGGGAAGGATCGCGGTGTACGCAGGGAAGAAGAACCCGGCGCCGGCGCCGAGCACGAAGGACACGACCGCGAGGTGCGCCACGCTGACCGGGCCCGAGAGCCCGGCGATCACGATCGAGGTGATCGCGAAGAAGTTCACGAGCTCTACGACGCGCACGATGGCTCGCCGCGACACCCGGTCTGCCACGATGCCGCCGGGGATGGCGCACAGCAGCAGCCCCGTCGCATTCGCCCCCGCGACGAGCGACAGCTGCACGGGGCCGCCGCCGGCGTCGATCACGGCATAGACCATCACGACGGCCCACATGCCTGCGGCGAAGATCGACAGCACGACGGCGCCGAACAGCACACGGAAGTCGCGGTGGCCGAGCGGGCGGATCACCCGCCAGCGGTCGCGGGACGCGGCATCCGCTTCGGTCGTGTCTGCATTCACGGGACCGGCATCGGCGGGCTGGCTCATGTGCGGGGCCTTCGCCGATAGGCCAGGTCGCGGATGTCGCGTCCGACACGGGCGCCCTTGCGCTCGAACGCCGTCAGCACCCGCCCGTCGAAGCGCGGCGCCCACTCCCCCTCGAACGCGGACTCGAAGTCGTCGGCCGCGCCGAGGACCGACCGCATCTGCAGGGCGTAGTCCTCCCAGTCCGTCGCCAGGCGCAGCATCCCGCCGTCTGTCAGCGCACGCGCCGCGACGCCGGCGAACTCGGGTGTGACCAGCCGGCGCTTCGTGTGCTTGTTCTTGTGCCACGGGTCGGGAAAGAACACCCAGAGTTCGGACACGGATGCCGCAGGCAGCAGGTGCTCGAGCACCTCGGGGGCGTTCGCCTCGACCAGTCGGAGGTTCTGGATCCCCTTGCGCTCGGCATCGAGCATGGTGCGGGCGATCCCCGCGCGGAACACGTCGATCGCGAGGAAGTCCACTTCAGGACGCGAGGACGCCGCATGGATGATGGCGTGCCCCTGCCCGGAGCCGATCTCCACGATGAGCGGCGCCGATCGTCCCCACTCGCTCGCCGGGTCGACCGCCCTGCCGGGGAGGATGCTCAGCTCGGCCACGTCCCGGGGGGTGTCGATCACGAACCGGGGCCCGAGCTCCTGCCACGCACGCTCCTGGCCGTCCGACATGCGGCCGCTGCGACGCACGAACGAGACCGGCTTGTCGCGGAAGGGGAACGGGGTCTCAGCGGGCGGGAGCGAGTCGGGCACCCCTCCAGGCTAGCGAGCGGGCGCGTCGGCCTCGGCGGTGACGAAGTCGATGAGCTCTTCGACACGTCCGAGGAAGGCGGGCTCGAGGTCGCGATAGCTCTTCACCGACGCCAGGATGCGCTGCCATGCGCGCGCGATGTCGGTCTGATCCCGGGCGGGCCACCCGAGCGCCCGGCACACGCCGACCTTGAACTCGGTCCCGCGCGGGATCACGGGCCACTTCTCGATCCCCATCGCCTGGGGCGTCACGCACTGCCACACGTCGATCCACGGGTGCCCGACGACGCGCAGGTGCGCGCCGTGCGGGCCGCGCTCGATGGCCTGCGCGATGCGGGACTCCTTCGACCCGGGCACGAGGTGGTCCACGAGCACGCCGTACCGGCGGGAGGCCGAGGGCGGCTCGTCGGCGAGGACGGCCTCGAGCAGGTCGATGCCCTGCAGGTACTCCACCACCACTCCCTCGGCGCGCAGGTCGTGGCCCCACACCTTCTCGACGAGCTCGGCGTCGTGACGCCCCTCGACGAAGATGCGGCTGGCGCGCGCGACCCGTGCGCGTGCGTCGGCTGCGGCGAAGGAGCCGGATGCCGTCCGACGGGGTCCCGTGTTCGCCGGCGCCGCGACCGGCGGCACGAGCACGACGTCGGCGCCGTCGACGAGGAAGCCGGGGCCGAGAGGGAACAGGCGTCGACGCGCGTGCCGATCCTCGAGCTCGACCATGCCGGACGCGACCCCGACCACGGCCCCGCAGAAGCCGTCGTCCGCGACCTCGATCACGAGATCACGGGATGCCTCGACCCGCGGCAGCGTCTTGGCGGCGCGTGCCTTCCAGCCGTCGGCGAGCACGTCGGTGCCATAGCGATCGTCCATGTGTCCTCCGAGTCGGACACGCTACCTCCCGAGCGCTCCCCCGGTGCGCAGCGACCCGCTCACCGGCCGCATGCTGGGAGCTGCCCGGGCCGGACTACCGCGGCATGCCCGGGCCTGCATAGACTCGCGTAGGGCCTCGATTCCGCGTCCCGAAGGGGGAAAGCGATGCGTGCGCGATGGACGGCGGCGCTGACGGCGACCGTGTCGGTCGTGTTCGCGACGATCGGCGGTGCCGCCTGGGCGAGTGACCCGGTCGAACTCGGCGCCGGCTACGTCGTCGACGAGGCAGGGGTGCTGAGCAGCGGCGAATCCGCCGCAGCGCAGGCGCGCCTGGAGCAGCTCAAGTCCGAGACGGGACTGGACCTCTACGTCGCCTACGTCGACGACTTCTCCAACCCGGACGACAACGCCGACTGGGCGAACACGACCGCGGAGAACAATGACCTGGGCGTGTCGCAGTACCTGCTCGCGGTGGCGGTCGACGGGCGGTCGTACTACCTGTCGGCCGACTCCGAGGGTCCCGTCACTCCCGACCAGATCGCCGCGATCGAGCAGCAGCGTATCCAGCCGGCGCTGAGCGCAGACGACTGGCTCGGCGCCGTCGACGCCGCCGCGGACGGACTCACCGACGCCTCGAACGGCGGATCCGGCGCCCCGGGCGATGCGGGCGGCGGGGGCGGCCTGCTGACCTGGATCCTCGTCATCGCCGCGATCGGCGCGGCGGTCGCGGTGATCGTCGTCATCGTGCGCCGACGCCGCAAGAGCGGTGCCGCCGACGCGCCCGCCGTCGAGCAGATGCCGCTGGAAGAGCTCGCGCGGCGCGCGGCGTCGGCGCTCGTCGAGACCGACGATGCCATCAAGACCAGCGCCCAGGAGCTCGGGTTCGCGACCGCGCAGTTCGGCGAGGCCGCCACGGCCGAGTTCGAGCAGGCGCTGGCCTCCGCCCAGCAGGACCTCGACGAGGCCTTCACGCTCCAGCAGCAGCTCGCCGACGCCACGCCGGACTCCGAGCTCGATGTCCGGGCGTGGAACACGCGCATCATCGAGCTGTGCGAGCAGGCGAACGCCCTGCTCGACGAGAAGGCCGAGGCATTCGACGAGCTGCGCAAGCTCGAGCAGAACGCGCCCGAGGAGCTCGCCCGCGTTCACGAGGAGCGCAGATCGGCCGCGACGGCGCTGGAGGGCTCCGCCGAACTGCTGCGCACCCTCACGACCTCCTATGCACCCGAAGCGCTTGCGACCGTCGACGACAACCCCGACCAGGCCCGTCAGCGCCTGGCGTTCGCAGACGAGCAGCTCGCCGCCGCCCAGCGCGCCATCGGCGCCGGCAACGGCGGAGAGGCCGCGGTCGGCATCCGGGCGGCCGAGGAGGCCGTCGCACAGGCGACCCTTCTCGAGAACGCCATCGAGAAGCTCGCGGACGACCTCGCTCAGGGCGAGCAGGGCGCCGCGGCCCTCATCGCCGACCTCGAACACGACATCGCCGTCGCCGGCGCCCTCCCCGACCCGGACGGCAGGGTCGCCGCGGTGATCGCCGGCACCCGTCAGCAGGTCGAGGCGGCGCGCGCGAACCTCGCCGGTCAGGCCAAGCGCCCGCTGCAGGCTCTGCAGGGTCTCGAAGCGGCGAATCAGCAGATCGACAGCCTGGTCAAGACCATCCGGGATGCCGCGGCCCAGGCGCAGCGGGATCTCCAGACGGTCGCGCAGCTGATCCAGCAGGCCCGGAGTCAGGTCTCGACAGCCGAGGACTACATCACGTCCCGTCGCGGCGCGGTCGGCGCCCCCGCACGCACCGCTCTGGCCGAGGCGGGCGCGGCGCTCGTGCGAGCGGAGCAGCTGCGCGAGCGCGACCCGCACACCGCGCTGCGGCACGCCCAGGACGCGGAGCGTCTCGCCACCCGCGCGATCGACCTCGCACGCACCGACGTCGGGTCCTTCGAGGGAGGCGGGATGGGCGGCATGTTCGGCGGCGGCCAGCAGCAGTCCGGCGGCGACGGCGGCATGATCGGCGCGGTGCTGGGCGGCATCCTCATCAACTCGATGCTCGGCGGCGGGGGCTCCGGCGGACGCTCGTCCGGCGGCGGCAGTCTCGGCGGAATGTTCGGCGGCGGCTCCTCCCGAGGCCGCAGTCCCGGAAGCTTCGGCGGGGGCGGCACACGCGCTCGCCGGGGAGGTGGTCGCTTCTGAGCCGCACCCGCGCCGTCCGCGCGATCACCCCTGCACGTCCCACCACCCGTTTTGTCCGATAGGAAGGAAATCCGATGGCGAAGCAGTCCATCTTCGGTCGTATCTCGACCCTCATGAAGGCGAACATCAACGCACTCCTCGACTCTGCCGAGGACCCGCAGAAGATGCTCGATCAGCTGGTGCGCGACTTCACCAACAGCATCGTGGATGCCGAGGCCGCCGTCGCCGAGACGATCGGCAACCTGCGTCTGCTCGAGCGCGACCACCAGGAGGACATCCAGGCGGCGACCGAGTGGGGCAACAAGGCGCTCGCGGCCAGCCGCAAGGCGGACGAGCTGCGCCGG
The DNA here is from genome assembly GCA_963754635.1 of uncultured Actinomycetota bacterium. Taxonomy (GTDB): domain Bacteria; phylum Actinomycetota; class Actinomycetes; order Actinomycetales; family Microbacteriaceae; genus Microbacterium. The sequence goes on from CAVWGM010000005.1 coordinate 291,961, forward strand.
GCCGGCAGCACCGCCGACGCCGACAAGTTCGACAACCTCGCGAAGATCGCGCTGCAGCGTCAGATCAGCGAGGAGAACGAGGCAAGGGCCGTCGAGCCGACCATCGCGTCGCAGACCGAGGTCGTCGCCAAGCTCAAGGACGGCCTCAACGGCATGAAGCAGAAGCTGGAGCAGCTGAAGTCGAAGCGCTCCGAGCTGCTGGCTCGCGCCAAGACCGCCGAGGCCCAGAACAAGGTGCACGACGCGGTGAAGTCGATCGACGTGCTCGACCCGACCAGCGAGCTCGGCCGGTTCGAAGACAAGGTCCGTCGCCAGGAGGCCCTTGCGGCCGGCAAGCAGGAGCTCGCGGCGTCTTCCCTGGACGCGCAGTTCGAGAGTCTCGAGGACGTCGGTGAGCTGACCGAGGTCGAGGCCCGTCTCGCGGCCCTCAAGTCGGGGGCCGCCCCCGCGCAGGCCGCGATCGACGCGCCCAGCGTGCCGTACACGCCGTAGTCCGTCGGCTGCGAGAGGGGCGTCTGGCCATGGCCGGGCGCCCCTCTTCGTGTTCGCCGACGGCGTGTGCGACGGCCTGCGCGCGGGTCCGGCCTGCGAGAGGATGAGGGGATGACGCGCTATCTCGTGGTCCCGCAGTGGCAGGGCAGCCCCTCGTCGCGGGCGATGCAGCTCATCGATGGCGCTCAGGCGATCTCGGGGGATCTGCCTCGCGCCTCCACCACGGTGCTCGACGTGGCCATGGAGGCCGGCGAGGGCCTCGGCTCCGGCATCCAGCGCCTGAGCGCTCTGCAGCGGGTCCGCTCTCAGATCAGCCAGGCCCTCGACTCGCACGACGAGCCGGTCCTGACGATCGGCGGCGACTGCGGCATCGCCCTCGCGCCGATCGAGCACGCGGCGGGCCTCGACGCGTCGCTCACCGTGATCTGGCTGGACGCGCACCCCGACCTCAACACGCCCGGCTCATCGCCCTCCGGCGCCTTCGCCGGAATGGTGCTGCGCGCGGTGCTCGGCGACGGCGACGAAGGCCTCGTGCTCGCACCAGGCACCGTCTCACCCGCACGGGTCATCGTGGCCGGAGCGCGCTCGTTCGACGAGGCGGAGCTCGAAGCGATCCGCTCACACGGGATCACCACGCTGACCGTCGCCGAGATGAGCGATCCCGACGCACTGGCGGACGCCGTCCGCGCCACCGGAGGAACGAGCGTCTACATCCACGTCGACGTGGACGTCCTCGATCCGGCGGAGCTGGCCGGCAACGCCCACCCCGAGCCGTTCGGGCTGAGCGTCGCGGAGCTGACCACGGCGATCGCGCGCGTGCGCGCGGAGACGCCCCTTCTCGGTTCCTCGCTCGCCGGCTACTCCCCCGCGTCGCCCGGCAGCGCGACCGATGACCTGGGCGCGATCCTCCGGGTGGTCGGGGCGCTGGCATGACGCCGATCGTCCACCCCGCCGTCCGACTGGCGCCTTCACGCCGACCGCGCGGTTGCGCGCGGAGAGCGACTGGACCGCCTCCTCCCGCCGTTCCTCCTGGACTCGCCGATCAGCCGCCTCGGGTACTGGTACGGCATGGCGGTCGGGTGGCTCTGGGGCACCGTGTGGAGCACGGGACGCATCGAGAAGCGCGCCGGACTGTGGGTGTTCCGCGGGATGCCCGGCTGGACCTTCGCCCGAGGCGGAGTGTGCGTCGCAGGGTGCTTCCTCACCGGCGACGGACGCGTGACCGACGACCTGCTGCGCCACGAGGCGGTCCACCGGCGCCAATGGCAGCGCTACGGGCTGCTCATGCCGCTGCTGTACCTGTTCGCCGGACGCGACCCCCTGCGCAACAGGTTCGAGATCGAAGCGGGCCTCGAGGACGGCAACTACGTGCCGCGCACTCGCTCCCGGCGGGCATGACCGGGCCGGGCACCCCCCTCGCCTGACGACGGAGCTCAGCGCGTCGCGGTGAGCCCGTACTGCTCAGGAGCGTGGATCGCCTGCTCGGCGATGCCCATCGCGGTGAGGTGGTCGACGATGTCGGCCGTGCCGAGGTAGCCGCCCAGGAGGTGGATGCGCGTCTGGTCGTCTTCGGCGCACAGCATCTCGTCCGCCCACGCACCCACGGCGCGTGACAGCGCGGCTCCGGGCGTGCAGCCGCGGCCGCTGCCGGGAGCACCGGTCCGCTGCGAGCGATCGAGCCAGGTCAGGACCATCCGGCTCGGAACGACGATGTCGGCCTGCCACGCGGCATCCGGAACTTCCACGAACACGCGTCCCGTCGAGCAGATCGGCAGCGTCGCCAGCAGTGCCTCGAGCTCGGCGAACGAGGACTCGTCCGCCGTGATCAGGTGCTGTACGCGCGTATGACGCGACGAACGGCAGGTCGCGGCGCTGTGCTCGATGGAGTGGTTCATGACGACTCCACTATAGCGCGAATGAAGGGTTGCCTAACCTCACTGAAATGCAGCGTCACTCGCTGCGCAGCAGCACGCGACGGAGCTCGCCGACCTCGTCCTCGCCGAGACCATGCGCCCGCAGGTACTCCGCGGCGGATCCGTAGCGCTCCGTCACGCGCTGGAGCAGTGCTCGCATGACCGGCGCGGGCGAGCGGGTGGCGAGATCCTCGAGGTGCACGGCTTCGGGATGCTGCGACCGCAGGTAGCCGACGATGCGGCGGTTGTGCTCGGCCGGCAGCAGGCTCTCGGTCCGGGCATAGTCGGCGACCACTGCCTCGAGTTCGACCCCTGCGGCGGCGAGCGCCAGCGCGACGGTGACGCCCGTGCGGTCCTTGCCGACGGTGCAGTGCACGAGCACGGGCTGGTCCGCGAGGATCCCGCGCACCACGTCGACCACGCCGCTCGCGGAATCCTCCGCCAGCCGGCGGTACATCTCGTCCAGGCTGATGTCATCGGAGAACAGCGCGCCCACCGAGCCCAGGAAGAGCGGGACCCGCTGGGTGACGACATCCAGTCCGTCGACGCGGCTCGGCGCGTACATCACTTCGTCGTCGGCACGCAGATCGATGATCCGCCGCAGCCTCAGTGTCGCGAGCGCCCGGATCCCGGCGTCGTCCAAGCCCGCCAGGTTGCCCGATCGATACAGCACGCCGTGGCGCGAGACCTTCCCACCGGCGGGCAAGCCGCCGGTGTCGCGGAGGTTCACCGCGCCCGGCACGATCAGCTCGGCGGGCTCGGTCACCACGCCGCCCCGGAGGCCGCGTCGCTGTCCTCCCCCGCGAGGTCGTCTCGCGGAGGCACGCTGTAGCGTCCCGCGATCGCCACGCGATTGAAGGCGTTGATCGACACCAGGATCCAGCTGAGGGCGACGTACTCCTTCTCGCTCAGGATCGCGCCCACCCTGTCGTAGACGTCATCGGGCACGCCGTCCTCATGGATGTAGACGAAGGCTTCGGCCAGCTCCAGCCCCGCACGCTCACGGTCGGAGAAGACCCCGGATTCGCGCCACACCGGCAGCTGAGACAGGACGTCGGCGCTGATGCCCGCCGCGACCGCCCGCTCGACGTGCACCCGTACGCAATAGGCGCATCCGTTGAGCTGCGACGTGTGGAGCTGGACGAGCTCCGTCAGCCGGACGTCGATGCCGCCCTCCGCGGCGATCCCGCCGACGGTCTTCGAGAAGGCGGCGAGCGCCTGGTAGGCCGGCGGAGCCGAGCGAGACAGATGGACCCGCCGTTCATGCGTCATGGCGAAAGCCTACCCACGCCGCCGGGCACCGGGCCGGCCGGCCGGGTGCGAGACAATGGCCGGGTGAGCGAACCCATCGACGAGTTCTCCTTCCTGCCCGAACAGGCCGCCGACGCCGGCATCGACCGCCCGCTTCCCCACGGCGAGCGTCTGTCCACGACGCTTCCCGACGGCCGCGTGCTCAGTGCGCTGCGCTACGCGCCGCCGTCAGATCCGGATGCCGCTCCCCTCGTCACGTTCCTGCATGGTGCCGGGCTCAACGCCCACACGTGGGACACCACCGTCCTCGCCCTCGGGCTGCCGGCACTGGCCATCGACCTCCCGGGTCACGGCGACTCCTCGTGGCGCTCCGACCTGGCGTACGTCGGGAGAAGCCTCGCACCCGACGTGGCCGTGGGCATCGAGGCGTGGACCGGCCGGCCGCAGGTGCTCGTGGGCCAGTCGCTCGGCGGTCTGACGGCGGCGGCGGTCGCGGCATCCCATCCCCATCTCGTCCGAGAGCTCGTCGTCATCGACATCACCCCCGGCATCGACCCGAGCGCCGGCCCGTCCCAGATCCGCGAGTTCTTCGCCGGCCCGACGGACTGGGCGTCCCGGGACGAGCTCGTCGACCGTGCCCTCGCGTTCGGACTCGGCGGCGGCACGCGCCGCAAGGCCGAGCGCGGTGTGTTCTTCAACTCGCGCATCCGGCCGGACGGCCGCGTGGAGTGGAAGCACCACTTCGCCCACCTCGCCGCTGCGGCCGCGGCAGCGCCTGTCGTTGCCGCCGATGCGGCGGGAAGCGACCCGGACGCCGTGGCGGCGGTGCTGGGCGAGTCGGGATGGCACGATCTTGCTGCCGTGACGACTCCCCTCACGCTCATCCGCGGCGAACGCGGCTATGTCACCGAGGAGGACGCGGCGCAGTTCACCGCGCGCCTTCCCGAGGCCTCGGTCGTCACTGTGCCGGCCGGCCACAACGTGCAGGAGGAGATCCCCGTCGAGCTCGGGGAGCGCCTGCGCACCCTCGCCGGGAACGATTAACGCTTCTGTTGCGTTCCGGGTTGCGGGTTCTCCGTCGGAGCTCGGTGTTATCTAGGCTTTGTCTACCCGTCCGGATCGCCCGTCCATCAGGATCGATCCGGTTCCGCACCGCCGCGGACTCCCCTCCGAAAGGACCTCCATGCTTCGTCGCCCCGCCTTCGCCGCGACCGCTCTCCTCGCTGCCGGCGCACTGCTCCTCAGCGCGTGCAGCCCCGGCGAAACCCCGACGCCGAGCCCGACGGCAGAGCCGGATCCGAACGCGTCGGCGGCGATCCGCCTGGTCCTCGAGCCGCGCAACCTCGACATCCGCCAGACGGCCGGAGCCGCCCTCGATCAGATCCTCGTCGACAACGTCTACCAGGGCCTGGTCGCGCGCACCCCCGAGCAGGAGATCGTCGCCTCGCTCGCGACGGACTGGGACGTGTCCGCCGACGGCCTCACCTATACCTTCGACCTGCAGGAGGGCGTGACCTTCCACGACGGACAGCCGCTCACCCCGCAGGACGTCGTGTGGACACTGACGACCCGCAAGACCGACCCCGAATGGAGCGAGTCCTCGCGGCTCGCGAATGTGGCCTCGATCACCGCCGACGGTCAGCAGATCACGCTGACCCTCACCGCGCCCGACTCCAGCCTGCTGTGGAACCTCACCGGTCGCGCGGGACTCATCTTCAAGGAGGGCGACACGGTCGACTACAGCACCGCGGCCAACGGCACAGGCCCGTTCGTGCTCGAGGACTGGCGCCAGGGCGACAGCATCACGTTCTCGCGCAACGAGGCCTACTGGGGCGAGACCGCGGGCGTGGCGGAGGTCGTCTTCGACTACATCCCCGACAATCAGGCGGCTCTCAATGCGGCCCTCGCCGGAGAGGTCGACGTCCTGACCGGCTTCGACGCCAACCTTCGCGAGCAGATCGAGGCGGACGGCGAGTTCGTCCTCGAGCTGGGCCCGTCGACCGACAAGGGCACCCTCGCCTTCAACCAGGAGAGCGGGCCGCTGGCCGACAAGCGCGTCCGCCAGGCGATCCGTCAGGCGATCGATCATGACGCGATCATCGAGGCTCTCGGCTCGGGCGAGACGATGTACGGCCCGATCCCGTCGCTCGACCCCGGCTACGAGGACCTCGCCGATGTCGCGCCCTACGACCCCGAGGCGGCGCGCGCGCTGCTCGAGGAGGCCGGCGTCGAAGACCTCGAGCTGACGCTCACCATCCCGAACTTCTACGCGACCACGATCCCGCAGGTGCTCGTGTCCGACCTCAACGAGGTCGGGATCACGCTCGAGGTCGAGTCGGTCGACTTCTCGACGTGGCTGAACGACGTCTACATCAACCGGGACTACGACCTCAGCTTCGTGCTGCACACCGAGGCGCGCGACTTCGAGAACTGGGCGAACCCGGACTACTACTTCACCTACGACAACGCCGAGGTGCAGGATCTCTACGCACAGTCCCTCGCCGCGACGGACGAGGGCGAGGCCGAGCAGCTGCTCGCCGACGCCGCGCGGATCGTGTCGGAGGACGCCGCGGCCGACTGGCTGTACAACGGCGCGTCGGTCGTCGCCGTCGGCACTAACATCACCGGTATGCCGTCGATCAACGTCAACGAGCGCCTCAACCTGTCCGAGCTGGGCAAGAGCGACGGGTGATCCGGTACGCGCTGACGCGACTCGGCCTGCTCCTGCTGGGCCTGCTCGTCGCCAGCGTGCTGATCTTCCTCACGCTGCGGGTGCTGCCGGGCGACGTCGCACAGCTCATCGCAGGGGTCAACGGCACGCCCGAGCAGGTCTCCGCGATCCGTGAGCGGCTCGGTCTCAACCAGCCGCTCCCCGCGCAGTACCTCGACTGGATCGGCGGCGTCTTCCGCGGCGACCTCGGCACGTCGCTGCTGACGGGGTCGACCGTGGCGAGCGAACTGGCCGAGAAGGCACAGGTGACGGTGCCGCTCGGGGTCTTGTCGCTGGTCATCGCCGTGGTCTTCGCGGCACCGCTGGGCGTCCTCTCGGCGATGCGCCGCGGACGGGGCGACGGCACGGCGCTGAGCGTCGGCGCTCAGACCGTCGCCGCCGTGCCCGTGGTCTGGGCCGGGATGATGCTCGTCGTCGTGTTCGCGGTGTGGCTCGGCTGGCTCCCCGCCCAGGGCTTCCCCCGCGCGGGGTGGCAGGACCCGTGGGCCGCGCTGCGCGCCCTGATCCTTCCCGCCCTGACGATCGGCATCGTCGAAGGCGCCATGCTCATGCGCTTCGTCCGCTCGGCCACCCTCGAGGCGGTCGGCCAGGACCACGTGCGCACCGGTGCTGCGAAGGGCCTCACCCGCAACGCCGCCCTGGTGCGCCACGGGCTCCCCGACGTGGGGCTCTCGGTCATCACGGTCCTGGGCCTCCAGGTGGCCGGCATCATCGTGGGCGCCGTCGTGATCGAGCAGCTGTTCACCCTGCCCGGGATCGGGCGGATGCTCGTCGCGGACGTCAGCACGCGCGACCTGCCGATGGTGCAGGGCGAACTGCTGGTGCTGACCGGCTTCGTCCTCATCGTGGGGTTCGTCGTCGACCTGGTGCATCGCGTGATCGATCCCCGGCAGCGGGAGGCGACATGACGCCCGACACGCGGCGACGACAGCGGGGGTGGCTCCGGCGGCTCTGGCGCCTGTCCACCAGCAGGTTCGGCCTCATCGTGATCGCCGTCGTGATCACCGCCGCGATCGTGTCGCTGGTGTGGACGCCGTTCGACCCGCGGCAGGTCGAGATCTCGAACCGCTGGGCGGCGCCGGGCTGGCCCCACCTGCTCGGCACCGACGGCACCGGCCGCGACATCCTGAGCCTGCTCATCGCCGGATCCCGCACCACGGTGCTCGTCGCCGTCGGCGCCGGGCTGATCGCGACGATCGTCGGCGTCGCACTCGCCACGCTCGGCGCTCTCACGACGCGGTGGCTGCGCGAATCCGTCGCGGTGTTCGTCGACATCCTGATCGCGTTCCCGGTGCTCATCATCGCCATGATGATCTCCGCGGTCTGGGGCGGATCGCTCTGGGTCGTCGTCTGGTCGGTGGGCATCGGATTCGGCGTGAACATCGCCCGCGTGACCCGGCCGGAGCTGCGCCGCGTCCTGCGGAGCGACTTCGTGCTCGCCGGGCGGGCCTCGGGACTCACCCCGGCTCAGAACCTGATGCAGCATCTGCTGCCGAACGTCGCCCCGGTCTTCATCGTGCAGCTGTCGTGGGGCATGGCTGTCGCCGTGCTCGCCGAGGCGGGGCTGTCCTACCTCGGCTTCGGCGCACCGGTGACCGAGCCGTCGTGGGGTCTGCTGCTGGCCGAGCTGCAGCAGTTCATCACGGTGCATCCGCTGTCGGTGGTGTGGCCGGGGCTGGCCATCACCCTGACGGTGCTCGGCCTCAACCTTCTCGGCGACGGGCTGCGCGAGGCCACGGATCCCACCCTGAGCCACGAGCACGGCGCCGCCCGCGTCGCCCGGACGCACGTGCCCGAGGTGGTGTCATGAGCCTCGAGGTGCAGGGCCTGACGATCGACATCGGCGGGCGCCGGGTCGTCGACGGCGTCTCGTTCACCGTGCCCGACGGCGCGCGGGTCGGGCTGATCGGCGAGTCGGGATCGGGCAAGTCGCTGACCGCGCTGGCGGTGCTGGGCCTTCTTCCCGATGGAGCGAGCGCGGGCGGCAGCATCCGGTGGCACGGCCGCGAACTGCTGGGCCTCCCCGATCGTGAGCTCGCGAAGCTGCGCGGCGATGAGATCGGCATGGTCTTCCAGGAGCCGCGCACGGCCCTCAATCCGATCCGAACGGTGGGGCGGCAGATCGCCGAGTCGATCCGCATCCACGAGAAGACCTCGAGACGGGATGCCGCGGCCCGTGCCGTCGCCGAAGCGGCCCGCGTCGCCCTGCCCGATCCCGAGCGCATCGTGGGGCGCTTCCCCCACCAGCTCTCCGGCGGTCAGCGCCAGCGTGTGGCGATCGCCATGGCCCTCGCGTGCCGCCCGCGACTGCTGATCGCCGACGAGCCGACGACCGCGCTCGACGTCACGATCCAGGCCGAGATCCTCGAGCTGCTCCTCTCGCTCGTGGAGGACGACGGCATGTCGCTCGTGTTCATCACGCACGACCTCGCCGTGCTCTCGCAGATCGCGACGCACGGGGTGGTCCTCGACGAGGGCCGCGTCGTCGAGGACGCTCCGGTGTCGCAACTGCTGTCATCGCCGGCCTCGCCGATCACGCAGGCTCTGCTGCGGGATGCCACGGCGACGCTCTGGCATCCGGGGACCGCCTCATGACTGAGTTCCTGGTGCGCGGGCGCGGGCTGACGCGGCGCTATCCGGCGCCGCGGCGGACGCTTTTCGAGAGCCGCTCCTTCACGACAGCTCTCGACGACGCCGACATCGATGTGCGGGCGGGATCGGCCGTCGGGATCATCGGCGAGTCCGGCTCGGGCAAATCCACGCTCGTCCGGCTGCTGCTCGGGCTCGACACCCCCACCGCGGGCACCGTGGAGATCGACGGACGGCAGGTGGATGCCGCGGCCGGCGCGCGATCGCTGCACTGGCTGCGGCGGAAGACCGGGATCGTGTTCCAGGATCCGTACTCGTCGCTGGACCCCCGCATGAGCGTCGGCCGCATCGTGGGCGAGCCGCTGTGGGCACTGGGAATCGACGGCGACCACCGCGCCCGTGTGCGTGAGGTCCTCGAGGACGTCGGTCTCGAGGCCGACATGGCGGAGCGATTCCCCCACGAGTTCTCGGGCGGCCAGCGGCAGCGGATCGCCCTCGCGCGTGCGCTCGTGCACCGGCCGGTGCTGCTGGTCGGTGACGAGCCGCTGTCGGCACTCGATGTCACGGTGCGGGCGCAGATCCTGGCGCTCCTCGGCGAGCTGCGGCGCCGCGACGGGCTCACTCTGCTGCTGGTGTCGCATGACATCGGCGTGGTGCAGAACCTGTGCGACGAGGTCTTCGTCATGAAGGACGGCCGCGTCGTCGAGGAGGGCCCGACCGAGAAGGTGCTGCTGCAGCCGCAGGTCTCGTACACGCGTCGGCTGCTCGCCTCCATCCCGGTGATCGATCCCGGGCCTCCCGTCCCTTAGCCGAGGCTGCGTCGGCGGCTCCCGCTAGCCTCGGAGCATGGCCCCCGCGATCGTCCCCCCGTACCTGCTCGCCCGCATCGCCGCCGTCCAAGAACCCACCTGGGCGCACGCCGCCGAGGCTGCCCGCTCCACTCTCGCGGCCCCGCGCGCCTATCGGCCGGAGCGCTCGCGCCTGCGGCTGTCGATCGAGGGCGGCACCACGCTCGTCGCCGAGGCCGCGCCCGCCCCCGACCGCGAGATCTCCGACGCCGAGCAGCGCGAGCTGCTCCCCGGAGTCCGCGTCCGCGGCGAGGACGACGCGCCCTCCGGCGACACCGCGGTCGACCAGGCGTTCGACGGACTGGGCGCCACCTTCGACTTCCTCTACGACGCGTACGGCCGCAACAGCCTCGACGGCGCCGGCGGCGGCCTCCGTGCCACGGTCCACTACGGGCAGGACTACGACAACGCGTTCTGGAACGGCGAGCGCATGGTGTTCGGCGATGGCGACGGCGAGGTCTTCTCGGGGTTCACCGGCTCGGTCACCGTCATCGCGCATGAGTTGGCTCACGGCGTCATCGACGACGAGGGCGGCCTGGTCTACCAGGGCCAGTCCGGGGCGCTGAACGAATCCATCGCTGACGTGTTCGGCGCATTGACGGAACAGCATCTGCGCGGCGAGGACGCCGGCGATGCGACCTGGCTGATCGGCGAGGGCATCTTCACGGACGCGGTCCAGGGACGGGCGCTGCGCTCACTGGCGGCTCCCGGCACGGCATACGACGACGACGTGCTCGGCCGCGACCCGCAGCCCGCTCACATGCGCGACTTCGTCATCACCGTCGACGACAACGGCGGCGTGCACATCAATTCCGGCATCCCCAACCATGCCTTCTATCTCGTCGCGACGGCGTTGGGCGGCCGGGCCTGGGAACGAGCCGGGCTCATCTGGTACCGCGCGATCACGACGGGAACACTTCCGTCGACGGCGGATTTCGCGACGTTCGCACAGGCCACCCTGGCCGCCGCCGCGTCGGAGTACGGTGAGGAGTCGGAGGAGGTCGCCGCCGTCCGCGCCGCGTGGAGGGACGTCGGCGTGATCGAGGATGGACCAGACGCCTAGCAGCGAGACCGACCCGACGTCGCCGCTCGGAGACGGAGTCACTTCCCGCACCGATGACGCGGCTGCGGCCCCCGTCGAGGTGGCCGTGACGCGCAGCGGAGGTTTCGCCGGGATGACCCGCCGGTGGAGCGCGGAGCCGCCGCCCGCACAGACTCCCCAGTGGATGGCGCTCATCGCGCAGTGCCCGTGGGATGCCGCGCCCGCCGCGCCGGGTCGCGACGACTCCCCCCGCGAACCAGCCGCCGGAGCCGACCGCTTCACGTGGTGGATCCACGTGCGCCTCGGCGACGTCCTCCGAGCGCGAGGCGGAGCTGCCCGACCACGATCTCGTGGGAGCCTGGCGCGAGCTGGTCGACGCCGTGCGCGCGTGGAATCGCGCGGCGCGGCGCTGAAGCGGGCTCAGCGGCCGAACAGCCGCCTCTTCTTCACCGGCTTGAGCTCCTTCTGCAGGTAGATGGTGCCCAGCCAGCGCCCGAACTTGAACCCGACTCGGCCCATGCGCCCCACCTCGACGAAGCCGAGCTTCTCGTGCAGGGCGACGGAGCCCTCCGCGCCCTTGTCGCTGATGACGGCGACCATCTGACGGATGCCCTTCTCCTCGCACGCGGCGATCAGCGCGACGAGGAGAGCCTTGCCGAGGCCCTTGCCGGTGGCCGCCTGTCCGAGATAGATCGAGTTCTCGACGGAGTAGCGGTACGCCGACTTGCTCGACATCGGCTGCACCAGCGCATAGCCGAGGATCTGACCGGAGGGCGACTGGGCGACAAGGAACGGCAGATCGAGCTTCTCGAGGTGGGCGAGCTTCTCGCGCCACTGCGCGATCGACCAGCGCTTCTCGTCGAAGGTCACGACCGAGTTGGTGACGTAGTGGTTGTAGATCTCGCGGATGTCGGGGATGTCCCCGACTGCGACGGGCCGGATCTCGTACGTGAACGGCCGCTCGGGCTCGGGACGGCGGCGCAGGTGCATCGGAAGCTGCCGGCGATCCCGGTCGTACTCCTCCTCCAGCATTCCGACAGCCTACGCGTCGGCGGGCAGCGCCCACTCGACCGCCTCGGCGCCCTGCTGCACGAGCAGAGCGTTCGCACCGGAGAACGGGCGCGAGCCGAAGAAACCGCGATGCGCCGACAGCGGTGAGGGGTGCGCCGACTCGATGATCGGGGTCGTCCCGAGCAGCGGGCGCAGGCCCGCGGCATCCCTCCCCCACAGGATGGCGACGAGTGGACCGCCGCGCTCGACGAGCGTGCGGATCGCGTGCTCGGTGACCTTCTCCCACCCCCATCCGCGATGGGATGCCGGCTGCCCCGGCGAGACGGTGAGCACCCGGTTCAGCAGCATGACGCCCTGGTCGCTCCAGGCCGACAGGTCGCCGTGCCGCGCGGGCGGGATGCCGAGATCGGCCTCGAGCTCGCGGTAGATGTTCGCAAGGCTCCGCGGCAAGGGCCGAACATTCCGCTCGACGGCGAAGGACAGCCCGATCGGATGCCCCGGCGTCGGGTACGGGTCCTGCCCGACGATCAGCACCCTGACCGCGGACAGCGGACGCCGGAAGGCGCGAAGCACCTGCGCGGGCTCGGGCAGGTACCCGCGCCCGGAAGTCACCTCGGCGCGGAGTCGCTCCTCGAGCGCGTCGATGTCGGCGGCAACGGGCGCGAGCGCCTCTGCCCAGGCGGGATCGATGGATCCCGCCCCGATGAGTGGCGACGCCGTCATCGCGCGCGGGCGACGGTCGTGGTCATGACGAGCTCGACGCCGCCGTCCACCGGAGTGCTCTCGAAGGCGACCGTGGCCGAGACGAGGTCGGCCAGCGAATGGACGTGCGTTCCGCCGCACGGGATGCGCGCCTCGGCGCCCGGGAGCTCGCACACCCAGGTGCGGCGATCGGCGAGAGCGGGACCAGTGGTCTCGATGCGGACGGCGCCGCCGGCGGCGAGCCACTCGGCGAGGAGCTCGTCGACGCGGGCGGCGAGCGCTTCCGGGTTCGAGAGCGCCTCCGGATCGAACCCCTTGCGGCGCAGGGACTTGCCGATGCGGTAGATGTCCCGTGACCCGTCGCGGAGGATCCGCGACTCCTGGATCGCCAGCGCGTCGAAGGCGGGTGCTCCCAGCGCATCCACCGGCGCGTCCTTGCGCCACGCGTCGGCGAGCGCGGCATCCAGCGCCAGCGAAGCGAGGTGACACCCGGTGTGACCGGCCGACAGCGCGTCGCGGAATGCGGCGTCCGCTTCGGCCTCCACAGTGTCGCCGACGGCCGGCGCCCCGCCGTCCACGAGGTGCGCGACGACGAACGTCCATCCTTCGGTCCCGGTCCTCACGGGCACATCGCGCCCGAGCAGCAGGGTCTCGCCGTTCCAGGCGCCGACGACGACATCGACCAGCGGCCACTCGCGTTCCCCCGCGCGCAGGACGCCGCGATCGGCCGGCTGGTCGGGCCACGCGGTGTCCACCGGGTGCAGGGCCGTGACGTCGAGGATGACGGCGGCGCGCCCCTCCCCGGCATCCGTGACGTGCATCACGGTGCCGGAGGACCGGGTGTCTCCCGACGGGTAGGTGATCGTGGTCGGCTGCCAGGACGTCACGACAGGTCGCCGTCGGTGCGGGAACGCAGCGGGCCGCGTGCGAGCAGGTGCTGGGCGGACTGGGCGACCGGGCGCATGGTGATGAGGTCGAGGTTCACGTGACCGGGGGTCTCCAGCGCGTAGGCGATGACGTCGGCGACGTCCTCTGCCGTGAGCGGAGCCTCGACCCCCTCGTAGACGCGCTCCGCGGCCACCGTGTCGCCACCGAGCCGGTTCGCGGTGAACTCGGCTGTCTGCACCATCCCCGGCGCGACTTCGATGACCCGGATCGGCTCGCCGTTCAGCTCGAGGCGCAGCGCGTGAGCCAGCATCGCCTCACCGGCCTTCGCCGCGTTGTAGCCCGATCCCCCGGCGTAGGCGGTCTGGGCCGCGGTCGAGGTCACGAACACCGTGTCTGCGTGACCGTCGGCCGTGGCGGCCCGACGCAGCTGCGGCAGCAGCGCCGCGACCAGGCGCTGCGCCGAGAGCACGTTGACGTCGAACATCCACCGCCAGTCCTCGACCCGGCCGTCCTCGACACGGTCGGCGCCGCGGGCACCGCCGGCGACGTGGACGAGCGAGTGCGCGCCGCCCGAGTCCGCGACGAAGGCGGCGAGCGCCTCGACGTCGGCGTCGACGGTCAGATCGGCGGCGAAAGCCACGGCCCCCGTCTCGGACTCGAGGCGCGCGAGCCGGTCGGCACGCCGCGCGACCGCCACGACATCCCAGCCGCGTTCCCGCAGCTGCCGGGCCGTGGCCTCGCCGATCCCCGAGCTCGCCCCGGTCACCACTGCACGTCTGATCGTCATGCCTCCACGGTACCCATCGCCTCGCGCGATCCGGCGCGCCGCGGGCCGGAGAGGTTACGCCACATTTCCCTTGCGTTGTCGACAGGGACCCGGCATCCGTACTGTCGATCCGGTCGGGGGATCCTCCTCCGCCTCATCCGAACCCGCAGGAGCAAGCCGTGTCCGCACCCGAGAACTGGCGTTTCGAGACCAAGCAGATCCACTCCGGCGCGCAGCCGGATCCGGTGACGAAGGCTCGTGCGACGCCGATCTACCAGACCACCTCCTACGTGTTCGACAACGCCGATCACGCCGCGAACCTGTTCGCGCTCGCCGAGTTCGGCAACATCTACACGCGCATCCAGAACCCCACCCAGGCCGTGGTCGAAGAGCGCCTCGCGGCCCTCGAGGGCGGCACGGGCGCACTGCTGGTCGCCAGCGGCCAGGCCGCCGAGACGTTCGCGGTGCTCAACATCGCCGAAGCCGGCGACCACATCGTGTCGTCGTCGTCGATCTACGGCGGGACGTACAACCTCTTCAAGTACACCCTCGCCAAGCTCGGCATCGAGACGACCTTCGTCGAGAACCAGGACGACCCCGACGAGTGGCGCGCCGCGGTCCGCCCCAACACGAAGCTGTTCTTCGCCGAGACCATCGGCAACCCGAAGATCAACGTCCTCGACATCCGCACGGTCGCCGACGTCGCGCACGAGAGCGGCGTGCCGCTGATCGTCGACAACACGATCGCGACCCCGTACCTCATCAAGCCCTTCGAGCACGGCGCCGACATCGTCGTGCACTCGGCCACGAAGTTCCTCGGAGGCCACGGCACGGTCATCGGCGGCATCATCGTCGACGGCGGCACGTTCGAGTGGTCCAAGAACGTCGAGAAGTTCCCGGGGCTCACGCTTCCGGACCCGAGCTACCACGGCGCCTCGTACACCACCGCGGTCGGCGACGGCCTGGCGTACATCATCAAGGCCCGCGTGCAGCTGCTGCGCGACCTCGGCGCGGCCATCGCACCGCAGAGCGCGTGGCTGCTCATCCAGGGCATCGAGACCCTGTCGCTGCGCATCGAGCGCCACGTGCAGAACGCGCAGGAGATCGCCGAGTGGCTCGAGAACCACGATGACGTCGCCTCGGTGAACTACTCGGGCCTGCCGACCTCGCCGTGGTACGCCGCCGCGAACCACTACGCACCCAAGGGCGTCGGCGCGGTGCTCTCGTTCGAGCTCAAGGGCGGCGTCGAGACCGGTCGCGCGTTCGTCAACTCGCTGAGCCTGTTCAGCCACCTCGCCAACATCGGCGACGTCCGCTCGCTCGTGATCCACCCCGCGTCGACCACGCACTCGCAGCTCACCCCCGAGCAGCAGCTGACCGCCGGCGTCACACCCGGCCTCGTGCGCCTCTCGCTCGGCCTGGAGAACATCGACGACCTCAAGGCCGACCTCGAGCAGGCGCTCGCGGCCGCCCGTCGCGTGTCGGAGGCGGCGCGCGCGTAGCCCGCTTCCACGAACGACGGATGCCTCGACCCCGCCGGGTCGAGGCATCCGTCGTCTGTCGCACGCGCTGATCAGAAGGCGTCCCGCCACAGCAGCACGCGCATACGTCGATGACCTCCATGCCACGCATGGGAGACCGGCCTGGAGACACCGCACCACGTGCGCTCATAGGGTGGCCCCGTGGGCACCGACTCCGATGCGGCCAGGATCGCCGCCGTGTACGACGACTTCGGCCGCCGCTGGGCGCGCGGCACCTCACCGCTGTACGAGGACTGGGCCCTCGGAATCGCGTCCGACCCCGAGCTGCTGGACCGGCTCCTCTCGCTCCCCCCGGCGAAGCGCCAGCCGAACCTCGTGTTCGCCGCCGCCCGATGGGCGGGGTGCCCGCTGCGGGCGTACGCCGAGATCCGACCGTGGCTGCTCGATCGCTGGGAAGCCGTCGTCGCCATCGGAGCCTCACGGTCCGTGCAGACCAACGAGGCCAACCGCTGCGCGACCTGGCTGCCGCCACTCGCCCGCATCGACGGGCCGATCGCGCTCCTCGAGGTCGGGGCGGCGGCCGGGCTGTGTCTGTTTCCCGACCGGTACAGCGTCGACTACACCACCCCGGACGGTCCGCGGCGGGTCGATCCGCCCGACGGGCCGAGCGAGGTCGTGCTGTCGTGCAGGCTCGACACTGCGGCATCCGTCCCCGCTCGTCATCCCGATGTGGTGTGGCGTCGCGGGATCGACCTCGACCCGATCGACGTCGCCGACCCGGATGCCGTCGCCTGGCTCGCGAACCTCATCTGGCCGGGCCCCGACCATGACGCGCGCGCCTCGCGACTGCGGGCCGCCGCGGCGATCGCCGCCGCCGATCCGCCCGAGATCGTCCGCGGCGACCTGCTGGAGCGCGTGACGGATGTCGCGGCCGCCGCGCCGGAGGATGCCACGCTCGTCGTGTTCCACAGCGCCGTGCTGCTGTACCTCGACGCCGCGCAGCGCCTGCGGTTCGCACAGATCATGGCCGGCCTCGGCGCGGCGATCGGCCGCGAGGTGGTGTGGCTGTCGAACGAGACGATGGGAACGCTGCCCGAGATCGACGCCCAGGTCCCGGTGGGCACAGCGACCGACCATCGCTTCGTCCAGACCTGGAACGGCCGGACGATCGCGCTCGCCGGACAGCACGGCGCGCAGTACGAGATCGCGCCCTTCGCGCGCTGACGCGCCGCTTCACGCGAACCAGATGCAGGAGACACGCCGAGGATCTGCTCGATATCCGCCCGCCGCGCGGCGTGTTTCCTGCATCTGTGACAGTGCGCTGACGCGCCGCTTCGCGTAACAGTCGGGCCCTGCCCGCACCGGCACGGGAGAATGGTCGGATGGACTGGCAGACCTCCGAAGACACCGTGCCCTCGGCACCGGTGACGGAGGCCGACGCCCGGCAGCTGCTGGGGCGTCCGCCGGCGACCGGCGCCTGGCGCGACGGAGACCCGGTCGGCGAGCGGCGCTTCGCCTCGTTCGGATCGTTCCGGACCGAGGGCGGCCGTGAGCTTCCCGCCTACCGCCTGGCGTACGAGACCTGGGGCACCCTCAACGCCGAGCGCGACAACGCGGTGCTCGTGCTGCACGCGCTCACCGGCGACAGCCATGTCCGCGGCCCGGCCGGGCCGGGGCATCCGACGTCCGGGTGGTGGGACGACATCGTCGGACCCGGGGCCCCCATCGACACGGACCGCTGGTTCGTCATCGCGCCGAACATGCTCGGCGGCTGCCAGGGATCGACGGGACCGGCCAGCATCGCGCCCGACGGCTACGAATGGGCGTCGCGGTTCCCCTACCTCACCATCCGCGACCAGGTCGCCGCGCAGGTGCGCCTGGCCGACGCCCTCGGCATCGACGTGTGGGCGGCGGTCGTCGGCGGCTCGATGGGCGGCATGCACGCACTCGAATGGGCTGCGGGCCTCCCCGACCGCGTGGCGCGGCTGGGCGTGCTGTCGGCACCGCCGATCAACACCGCCGACCAGATCGCGCTGAACTCCGTGCAGATCGAGGCGATCCGCATCGATCCGCGCTTCCAGTCGGGCGAGTACTACGACTCTCCCGACGGCGACGGACCCACGCGCGGCCTCGCGCTCGCCCGCCGCATGGCGCTGCTGAACTACCGCTCGCCGACCGAGCTGAACCAGCGCTTCCAGCGCTCCTGGCAGTCCGGGGTGAGCCCGCTCGGGCACGGCGGCCGGTTCGCCGTCGAGTCCTACCTGGACTTCCACGGCAACAAGTTCACGCGCCGCTTCGACGCCAACTCCTACATCGCGCTCGTCGAGGCGATGAACTCCCACGACGTCGGCCGCGACCGGGGCGGCATCGATGACGCCCTCGGCCGGATCACGGCGACCGCGCTCGTGCTCGGCATCGACAGCGACCGCCTCTTCCCCATCGACGGCCAGCACCGCATCGCGCGCGGGATCCGCCGCACCCTCGACGGCAGCAGCGCCGTCGTCCTGTCGAGCGACTTCGGCCACGACGGCTTCCTCATCGAGACCGCGGCGGTCGGCCGCCACGTGCGTCGCCTGCTCGAGTCGTAGACGTCAGTCCGAGCGCGAGTACCGCCAGGGCAGGGCGCCGATCTCGAGACGGTGACGCGATTCGGATGCCGGGGCTTCGGCATCCGATCCGTATTCGGCATCGCCTTCCCACAGCAGCATCGGCCCGTCGGCACCCCGGCGCGCGACCGACTGGAATCGTTCCAGACCTGCCAGCCGGGCCGCGTCGAGGACGGATCCGACGTCGGCGTGACCGATGAGGCGGTGCAGGGTGATCCACGTCGGCGGGTACAGCGTCAGCTCGCCGCGGCCGTGCCTGGCGAGGACGTCGTCCGCGCGGACCCACTGCGCAGCGACCGCTTCGTCCGCCGACAGGGTCAAGTCGCCGGCAGGCGCCGCCGCAGCGAAGAACCACGTGCGGATGCGGGGCGCGACGCCCGCGGGCGGATTCCAGCATGAGAGCGGGACGAGGGCGTCGGGCGCGAGGATGAGGCCGCACTCCTCGGTGACTTCGCGGACGGCCGCACGGCGGGCCACGGCCTCTTCGGGCTCGTCGGCATCCTCACGGTCCGCGTCGTCGAGCTTTCCGCCCGGGAAGACCCAGGCGCCGGCGAACGAGCCTCGGTCAGGGCGCTCGAGCAGCAGGATCTCGGGGCCGTCGACGCTCTCGCGCAGGAGCACGACGGTCGCGGCGGCGGGGATCACCTCATCCGCAGCGTCATCGTCCCCGACGCGGTCGACGGCGTCCGAGAGGGCTCTCAGCGCGCGATCGGGCGTCGACTCGGACATGCCCTCACCCTAAGCCCGGTCCCGCGCCTGCCCGGGAGACCGGCGTCAGTTCGACAGCACGACGCCGCGTGCGCGCTCGGATGCCAGGCTGCCCAGCGCCAGCGCGAGACCGCCCAGGGCCAGGCCCACGCCCACCCACGCGGGTGCCACGAATCCCCAGCCCACCGCGATGACGGCGCCGCCGAGCAGAGCGCCCAGGCTGTTGCCGATGTTGAGCGCGGAGTGGTTGAGCGCTGCCGCGATGGACTGGTTGTCCTGCGCGACATCCATGAGTCTGGTCTGGATGGTCGGACTGAGGACGGAGGCGGTGAAGCCGGTCAGGAAGACGAAGAGGCTCAGCGCCCAGATCCACTCCGAGGTCAGCGCGAGCAGCGTGAGCACCACGGCGAGGCCGACGAGCCCGCCGACCAGCGTGCGCTTGAGATCGACGTCGGCGAGGTGGCCTCCCACCAGGTTGCCGATCGTCATGCCGAGCCCCATGAGCACGAGCACGATGGGCACCGTCCACTCCGGCGATCCGGCGATCTCGGTGACCATCGGAGCGACGTAGGTGTAGACGGCGAAGAAGCCGCCGAAGCCGATGGCGCCGACGCCGAGCGCCAGCCAGACCTGTCCGATGCGGAAGACCTTGAGCTCGGCGCGGAGCGTCCGCTGGGGGTCGCCCGGGTGCTCGGGCACGAAGAAGGCGATCAGCACGGTCGCAAGCGCGAAGATCGCCGTGACCATCATGAACGCGGTCCGCCATCCGAGCTGCTGCCCGAGGTAGGTGCCCAAGGGCACCCCGACGACGTTGGCCACCGTGAGACCGGTGAGGACGAACGCCACGCCCTTGGCGCGCTGGCCCGGGCCGAGCACGTCGGCGGCGACGAGCGCGCCGATTCCGAAGTAGGCGCCGTGCGGAATGCCCGCCAGCAGGCGCGAGACGGCGACCAGCTCGAACGTCGGCGCGAGGAACGTCAGCGCGTTGAACACGGTCAATGCGAGCGCGAGGCCGATCATCACGCGGTGCCGCGGATACTTCGCCACCGCACCGGCGATCGTCGGCGCCCCGATGACCACCCCGAGCGCGTAGAGGGTGATGAACCAGCCGGCCTGGGCGATGGCGCCCTCGGAGCTCGCAGCCCACTGCGAGGCCAGCAGGTCCGCCGCGATGTCGGGCAGCAGCCCCATCACGACGAACTCGGTCATGCCGATGCCGAAGCTGCCGACGGCGAGGGAGAGGAGCGCCCGCTTCGCCGCACCCCTCGTCAGAGTCGAGGAGGTCATCCGGTCATGCTAACGGCGGTCGAGGCATCCTGTCGAATCGATTCGAAGCCCGCTGCGCACGACGCGCGTCACGCGCCGGAGGACGGTGCCGACTGCTCCTCGATCGCAGCCTCGAGGCGCTCGACCTTCGCGTCGAGCTCACCCGAGTAGCCCGGCCGGATGTCGGCCTTGAGCACCAGCGAGACGCGCGAGCCGTAGGCCTGCACCGCCTCGGTGCAGCGGCGCACGACGTCGAACACCTCGTCCCACTCCCCTTCGATCTCGGTGAACATCGAGGTGGTGCGGTGGGGCAGGCCGCTGTCGCGGACCACGCGCACGGCGGCGGCGACCGCGTCGTGCACGGAGCCGTCGGCGTTGCCGGTGCCGCCGGGGGCGACGGAGAAGGCGACGAGCATGGGAACCTCCGGTTCTCGGGTGATGCGGGTCAGGCGGATGCCTGGGGGTGGTCGGGTTCGCGCGTCACAGGCTGAGCGCCGTGAGACGCGAGCAGCCGCTGCGGTGCGCGGATCACGCGGACGACGGCCCAGACCAGGAGCGCGATCAGCAGGACGTTGCGGGCCGTCAGCACCCCGGCGGCGAGGGCATCGGCAACGATGAGCCGGTCGTACAGCAGCGGATAGACGAGGTGGGTCAGCAGGGCGATCGCGAGCGCGGCCGCCGCCGGCATCCGCCAGCGTCGCCGGTCGATCACGAGCCCCAGGACGACCGGCGCGACGATCCAGGTCTGGAACTGCGGCGAGCCGACCTTGTTCGTGACGATGAAGGTCAGCACCAGCGCGAGGGCGAGCGGCGGGAACAGCGCCGCGAACGAGGCGCCCTTCCAGGCCTTCCAGGCACCCAGCGCCGCGACGACGAGCACGGTGACCGCCAGCAGCGGCGTCATCACCGCGATCACGGCGTCGACGTTCCCCCCGGCGACCTGGAAGGTCAGGATGCCGGAGTCGTAGTAGACGAACGCTCCGTCGACGCCGGCGACCGCCTGCCAGAGGTAC
Source organism: uncultured Actinomycetota bacterium (assembly GCA_963754635.1). GTDB lineage: Bacteria > Actinomycetota > Actinomycetes > Actinomycetales > Microbacteriaceae > Microbacterium. Next base: position 313,268 of record CAVWGM010000005.1, read on the forward strand.
CACGCCGTCACCGGCGCCTCGAGCTGCAGGCCGCGACCGGTCTGCCCGGCCACGAAGCCGAAGACGTGGCTCGCGCCACCCGCGGCCACGACGGCGATCAGGACGCCGACGCTGACCGCGGCCGCCATGCCGACGATGACCAGGCGACGCCGGACGGCGATGACCGCGGCCGCCAGCAGCGCCGCCGGCCACACCTTGATCCATGTGGCCACCGCGAGCAGCGCGGCGGCCAGCGCAGGTCGCCCGACCAGCCACAGGCAGCCGGCGACCGCGAGTGGCACGGTCACGCCGTCGAGTCGGTACATCCCGACGGGGCCGAGAAGCAGGACGAAGGCGAGCCAGAACGCCGCGGCGGTCGTGCGGCCGGTCGAGCGCCCTCGCCCGACCAGCACCGCGAAGGCGATCGCATCGAGCGCCGTGACCAGGACCGCCCAGGCGATCTCGTACCCGGCGATCCATTCCAGGCCGAGGGCGAGCACGATCGGCGCGAGCGCGAGCTGCGGGTAGACCCACTGCTCGGTGACGCCGGGGATCGCACCCCCGCCGACAGCACCGCGCGCCCACGGCTCGTAGACGAGGTAGACATCCCCCATCGGGAGGTTGGGTTCGACGAAGCCGAGGATCGCGGTGACCAGATGCACCAGCACGAAGGCGACCCAGAGCCCCGCACGCCTCGACACGCCTTCATCCTATTGAGGTCCTGGATCGCATTCCGGCCGCGGGAGGAGCGTCACGCCGCGCCGAGGGCCTCCGCGACCGCGCGCGGCAGCGCGTCGGCGACATCGAGCGCGGTGATCGGCCCGTCGCCCCGCGCGGACGAGGCCAGCCGCGCGGCGTGCCCATGCAGCCACGCCGCCGCAGCGGCCAGCGGCGCGAGGGACGCGGCATCCGTCACGCGCCCGTCGGCGACCGCGGCGGCCACGAGCGCACCGATCACCCCGGCCAGCACATCGCCGGTGCCGGCCGTCGCCAGCCAGGGAGTGCCGGCGGCGACCTCGATCACGTCGCCGTCGGGCGAGGCGACCACCGTCACCGCGCCCTTGACGACCACCACGGCCCCGGTGGCCTCGGCGGTCGTCCGCGCGGCCGCGACGCGGTCGGACCCCGCCGCGGCGAGTCCGAGACCAGCCCGCAGCCGGGCATGCTCGCCGTCGTGCGGAGTCAGCAGGCGGGGCGACGTGCCGTCGGCGGCCAGATCGAGAGCCCCGGCATCGACCACCACGGGGTCGGTGCCGTGCAGGATGCGCCGGAGCGCTTCGGTCTCGCCGGCGGCACGGGCCGAGGCTGGACCCCCGTGCCCCGAGGCTCCAGGCGCCGCGTCGGCGGCGGCAGGAGAGGGCCCGGGGACCGTGCCCGATCCGATGACCCATGCCTGCACCCGCCCGTCGGCGGTCACGGTCTCGGGACGCCGCGCCAGCACGAGAGAGGTCGGACGGTCGGGGCCGAGATAGCGGACCATGCCGATGCCGGTGCGCCAGGCAGCCTCGACTCCGAGCACCGCCGCACCGGGATACGCGTCCGATCCCGTCCGCATACCGAGCACCCCTCGGGAATACTTGTCGTCGGCTGCCGTTGGCCTCCGCAGGAGCCGGCCGGTGTCGACTTCCGTCCATGAGCCCGTCATGGCGCCACCCTACCCTCGGAGCCTCCCCCGAATGAGCACCCTCTTCACGCCCCTGTCACTGCGCGACCTCACCCTGCGCAACCGGCTGTGGGTCTCGCCGATGTGCCAGTACAGCGCGCGGGACGGAGTGCCGCAGGAGTGGCACCACACGCACCTCGCGCAGTTCGCGTCGGGCGGCGCCGGGCTCGTGATCGCCGAGGCGACCGCCGTCTCAGCCGAGGGCCGCATCTCACCCGAGGACACCGGCCTCTGGAACGATGAGCAGCGGGACGCGTGGCAGCCGATCGTCGCGGCGATCCGCGCCCGCGGTTCCGTGGCCGGGGTGCAGCTCGCCCACGCCGGGCGCAAGGCATCCACCTGGTCGCCCTTCTCCGGTCACCGCGGGTCCGTGCCCGTCGGCGATGGCGGCTGGGAGACGGTCGCGCCGTCGGCCATCGCCTTCGACGGCTACGCCACCCCCGTCGCGCTCGATCTCGCCGGCATCGACCGGGTCGTCGCCGACTTCGCGGCCGCCGCGCGCCGTGCCGTGGACGCCGGCTTCGAGGTGCTCGACGTGCACGCCGCGCACGGGTACCTGCTGCACGAGTTCCTCTCGCCGCTGTCCAACCACCGTGACGACGAGTACGGCGGCTCGCTGGCCGATCGCGCGCGCCTGCTGCTGCGGGTGATCGATGCGGTGAGGGATGCCGCGCCCGACGTGCCCATGATGGTGAGGTTCTCCGCGACCGACTGGGCCGACGGCGGCTGGGACGCCGACGACACCGCCGTCGTCGCAGGGTGGGCCGCCGAGCGCGGGGCCGACTTCTTCGACATCTCCAGCGGCGGACTCGTCGCGCACCAGCGGATCACGACGGGTCCGGGCTACCAGGTCGACCTCGCCGCCCACGTCCGGCGGGTCGCCGGCGTCCAGGTGAGCGCGGTCGGCATGATCGACGATCCCGCGCTCGCGGAGCAGGTCGTCGCAGCCGGCCAGGCCGATGCCGTCATGGCCGGGCGCGAGTGGCTGCGCGACCCGCACTACGGGCTGCGGGCGGCCGCCGAGCTCGGCGCCGACATCGACTACTGGCCGAAGCAGTACGTCCGCGCCCGGCGCTGAGCCCCGAGCCCGTACCTGGCGTCGGAGATCCGCGCCGACACGCCGCGCCGAGGCGCATCGAGACCGCGTGTCGGTCCCGGACTCCGACCCGGTGCACGCTCAGCACGTCGCGGGCTACCGCAGTCCGCGCCGGGTCGCGTCCTGCACCTCGCCGATCAGCTCCTCGATGATGTCCTCGAGGAACAGCACGGCGGTCACCGCGCCCTCCTCGTTCCGCACCTGCGCCAGGTGACGCCCCGCGCGGCGCATGAGCGCCAGGGCGTCCTCGAGGTCGGTGGACTCGAGAACGGGCACCATATGGTGGATTCGCTTGGACGGGATCCGGCGCGCGACGGTGGCGTCGGCATCCGCGCCCTCCGCCGCCTGCAGGATGTCCTTGAGGTGGACGTAGCCCACGGGGGCCCCCGCGGCGTCCACGATCACGTAGCGCGAGAACCCGTGCTTGCTGACAGCCCGTTCGATCTCGTCGGGAGTGGTGCTCTCGGGCAGGGTGACCAGCGCGCCCAGCGGCACGGCGATGTCCTTGGCCTTCTTGTCGGTGAACTCCAGCGCCGCCGAGACGGTCCCGGCGGTGTCGTCGAGCACGCCCTCGATGCGCGACTGGTTCACGATCGTGACGACCTCTTCGAGCGTGAAGGTCGAGGCGGCCTCGTCCTTCGGCTCGACGCCGAAGAGCCGCACGATGTGATTCGAGATCCAGTTGAGGGTGAAGATCACCGGGTGGAACAGCTTCGACACCCACACCAGCGGCGTCGCGAGCATCAGCACCGCGCGGTCGGGAATCGAGAACGCGAGGTTCTTCGGAACCATCTCGCCGAACACGACGTGCAGGTACGACACCACCAGCAGCGCGATGACGAAGGCGACGGTGTCGACGACGCCCTCGGACCAGCCGGTGAGATGCAGCGGCTCGGCGAGCAGGTGATGGATCGCCGGCTCGGACACGTTCAGGATCAGCAGCGAGCAGATCGTGATGCCGAGCTGACTCGTCGCCAGCATGAGCGTCGCGTGCTCCATCGCATACAGCGCGGTCTTGGCGGAGCGGGAGCCCTTCTCGGCGAGCGGCTCGATCTGCGAGCGACGGGCCGAGATGACGGCGAACTCGGCGCCGACGAAGAAGGCGTTGAAGGCCAGCAGCACGACCAGCCAGGCGATTCCTGCCCAATCGCTCATCGACGCTCACCGCCCTCGAGCGCGGCGTGCTCGTGCGGCAGCGGCGTCGGCGTGAAGCGCACCCGGTCGACCCGGCGACCGTCCATGCGCTGCACCTCGATGGTGCCGTCCTCCAGCTCGAGCGAGTCGCCGACCACCGGGATGCGCTCGAGCACGCTCATGATGAAGCCGCCCACGGTGTCGTACACGTCTCCTTCGGGAATGCGGATGCCGGTGCGGTCCAGCACCTCGTCGGGTCGCAGCTCCGCGGGGAAGCTGACGGAGCCTTCGGCGCGGACGATGCCGGCGCGGCGGCGGTCGTGCTCGTCGAGCACCTCGCCCACGATCTCCTCGACGAGGTCTTCCAGAGTCACCACGCCGGCAGTGCCGCCGTACTCGTCGACCACGACGGCCATCTGGTAGCCGCGCGTGCGCAGCTCGGTCACGAGGACGTCCAGGTGCACCGTCTCGGGGATGCGCAGTGGCTCGGTCGCCAGCGCGGCCGCCGGGACGTCCCTGCGACGGTCGCGCGGCACGCCGACGGCCGCCTTGAGGTGGACGACGCCGGTGATGTCGTCCATCGAGTCGTCATAGACCGGGAAGCGGCTGTGCCCCGTGCGTCGAGCGAGCTGGATGACGTCCTCTGCCGAGTCGTCGGCGGCGATCGCGTGGATGCTCGGCCGCGGCGTCATGACGTCGGCCGCGCTCAGCCGCGCGAAGGTGAGGCTGCGATCGAGCAGCGAGGCGGTGTCCTCCTCGAGCACGCCGGCGCTCGCCGAGCGGCGCACCAGGCTGGAGAGCTCCTCGGCGGTGCGCGCGCCGGAGAGCTCCTCCTTGGGCTCGATGCCGATGCCCCGCAGCACCCCGTTGGCGCTGCCGTTGAGCACGACGATGGCCGGGCGGAAGACAGTGGTGAACGCCACCTGGAACGGGATCACGAGCTTGGCGGTCTGACGCGGGACGGCGAGCGCGAAGTTCTTCGGCACGAGCTCGCCGATGATCATCGAGAAGATCGTGGCGATGGAGACCGCGAGAACCACGGCGAGCGGGCTGACGAGTCCCTCGGGAAGGCCCCACGCGGTGAACACCGGGCGCAGCAGGCTGGAGAGCGCCGGCTCCATCGTGTAGCCGGTGAGGAGCGTGGTCAGCGTGATGCCCAGCTGCGCACTCGAGAGATGGGTCGAGGTGATCCGCAGCGCGCTGATCGTGAGCGACAGCCGGGTCTCACCCGCTTCGCGGCGAGCTTCGAGGTCGGCGCGGTCCAGATTGACCAGGGCGAACTCGCTGGCGACGAAGAGTCCGGTCCCGATCGTGAGCAGGAGCCCCACGCCCAGCATGACGAATTCCATCAGGCATCACCTCCGGCGGAGCGGGAGGCGGGTCGGTGGGGCGAAGGTCTGCAACTAGGAGGGTCGTCCATCGTGCCGGCAAGTCTACGGCAGGTATCGCCGCCGCGAGCTGCCCATGGCTCCTCACCAGCTGACGGGAAGCGCCTTTCCCTCGTCGTATCCGGCGGCCGACTGCAGGCCCACGCGAGCGCGCTCGTGGAACTCCGCGACGCTCGCGGCCCCGGCGTAGGTGAAGGACGAGCGCACGCCCGAGGTGATCATGTCGAGCAGGTCCTCCAGGCCCGGCCGCAGCGGGTCGAGGTAGATCTTGGACGACGAGATCCCCTCGGCGAACAGCTCCTTGCGGGCGAGCTCGTACGGGTCGAGGCGCCCGAAGCGCTCGTGCACGGCCTTGGTCGAGGCCATCCCCCACGATTCCTTGTAGGTGCGCCCGGCGGCGTCGGTCTGCAGCTCCCCCGGCGCCTCGATGGTGCCGGCGAACCACGAGCCGATCATGACGGATGCCGCTCCCGCCGCCAGGGCGAGGGCGACGTCGCGCGGATAGCGCACGCCTCCGTCCGCCCACACATGGGCGCCCATGACCCGTGCGGCCTCTGCGGTCTCGAGCACCGCCGAGAACTGCGGCCGGCCGACGGCGGTCATCATGCGCGTCGTGCACATGGCGCCCGGTCCGACCCCGACCTTCAGGATGGTCGCTCCGGCCGTCACGAGATCGTGCACGCCTTCGGCGGTGACGATGTTGCCGGCGGCGATCGGGATGCCGAGTCCGAGGTCCGCGACCGAGCGGAGGGCCCGCAGCATCCCCTCCTGGTGGCCGTGGGCGGTGTCCACCACGAGGACGTCCACGCCGGCGGCGGCGAGCGCCTGCGCCTTGGCCGCGACGTCGCCGTTGATGCCCAGCGCGGCGGCGACGATGAGGCGGCCGGACGCGTCCACGGCCGGGCGGTACAGCGTCGATCGCAGCGCGCTGCGTCGCGAGAGCGTGCCGACGAGGTGCCCGTGGTCGATGACGCACACCGTCTCGGCTCCGGCGGCCACGATCACATCGAACGCATGGCGTGCGCTCTCGATGTCGACCGCGTCGACGGATGCCGCACGCCCGCGTGCGAGGTCGCCCAGACGGGCGTCGGGAAGCGCTGTGCCCAGGCGGGTGGCCGGCACGATGCCGAGGATGTCGTCGATGTCGACGCGGCCGGATGCCGCACGCGCAACGACGATGCCGTGACCATCGGTCGCCGGAAGCAGCCGAGCGGCATCGGCCACGGTGGCGTCCGGCGGCAGCACGAGCGGGGTGTCCCACGGAACGGGCTGGCTCTTGACCCACCGGATGGCGGCGTCGAGCTCCTGCAGCGGCATGTCCTGGGGCAGCACGCCGAGACCGCCCCGCCGGGCCAGCGTGGCGGCGAGCCGGGGTCCGGTCACCGAGTTCATGTTCGCGGACACCAGCGGGATCGTCGCGGCCGTACCGTCCGGCGGCGACAGGTCCACGTCCAGCCGGCTCGTGATGGATGACCGGCGCGGGACGAGGAAGACGTCCGAGTAGGTCAGGTCGACATCGGGCTGGTCGCCGTAGAACTCCATGTCCGCCAAGGGTAGTGACAGTTCCTGTACGGACAATGATCTGGAATCTTTCAGGTGCTCCGCCGCTCGAGCCGGAACGGCGCAGCCAGACTGGGATACGCTTAACAGTTGTGCGGCCCAGGCGTCAGCGGCCTCGCACTTCCCAGAATTTCACGGATGAAAGCAGGCGATCCAGCGTGTCGAGCCAGGTGACGGGCCTCGGGGTTTCGAACGAAGGAGAGTTCGGAGCCAACGAATGGCTCGTCGATGAACTGTACGAGCAGTTCAAGATCGACAGGAACTCCGTCGACAAGGAATGGTGGCCCGTTCTCGAGGCCTACCACCCGGTCGATGAGGCGAGCGCGGCGGCGACACCCTCGGTGCCGACGTCTCCGACCTCCGAGGGCGCTGCTCCCGGCAGCGAGCCTCGGCCGGTGACGGCGCCGATCCCGGTGATCGGCGCCCAGCCCGTGGCACGCACCACCGCCCGGCCCGCAGCGCCGCCGCCGATCCCCGCCCAGGCGCCGAAGGTCGAGCCCTCGGCCGCTGCCGAGAGCGCCGAGGACCAGGTCACCCCCCTTCGCGGGATGCCGAAGACCCTCGCGGCGAACATGGACGAGTCGCTCACGGTCCCGACTGCGACGAGCGTGCGGACGGTCCCCGCGAAGCTCATGATCGACAACCGCATCGTGATCAACAACCACATGTCGCGCACCCGCGGCGGCAAGGTCAGCTTCACGCACCTCATCGGCTGGGCGATCATCCGGGCTCTGAAGGAGTTCCCGAGCCAGAACGTCTTCTACGCCGAGATCGACGGCAAGCCCTCGGTCGTCGCGCCCGCGCACGTCAACCTCGGCATCGCGATCGACCTGCCCAAGCCCGACGGCACCCGCGCGCTCATGGTGCCGAGCATCAAGCGCGCGGAGCAGTTGAGCTTCAGCGAGTTCCTCACGACGTACGAAGACCTCGTCTCACGCGCCCGCGGCAACAAGCTGACGGCCGCAGACTTCCAGGGCACGACCGTCTCGCTGACCAACCCGGGCGGCATCGGCACGGTCCACTCCGTCCCGCGTCTCATGAAGGGCCAGGGCTGCATCGTCGGCGCCGGCGCCCTCGAGTACCCCGCTCAGTTCCAGGGGACGAGCGACAAGACGCTCAACGAGCTGGCGATCGGCAAGACCATCACGCTCACGAGCACCTACGACCACCGCGTCATCCAGGGTGCCGGATCGGGCGAATTCCTCAAGAAGGTGCATGAGCTGCTCATCGGCCAGCGCAACTTCTACGAGGACATCTTCGCCGCGCTGCGCATCCCGTATGCCCCGATCCACTGGGCCGCCGACATCAACGTCGACCTGGCCGAGCGCGTGGACAAGCAGGCCCGCGTGCAGGAGCTCATCAACTCCTTCCGCGTCCGAGGTCATCTCATGGCCGATATCGACCCGCTCGAGTACGTGCAGCGCACGCACCCCGACCTCGAGATCGAGCAGCACGGGCTGACGTTCTGGGACCTCGACCGCGAGTTCGTCACGGGCGGGTTCGGCGGCAAGCGCACCATGAAGCTGCGCGACATCCTGGGTGTCCTCCGCGACTCGTACTGCCGCACGATCGGCATCGAGTACATGCACATCCAGGACCCCGAGCAGCGCCGGTGGTTCCAGGAGAACGTCGAGCTCAAGTACCAGAAGCCCGGCCACGCCGAGCAGCTGCGCATCCTCGACAAGCTGAACCAGGCCGAGGCGTTCGAGACGTTCCTGCAGACCAAGTACGTCGGCCAGAAGCGGTTCAGCCTCGAGGGCGGCGAGTCGCTCATCCCGCTGCTGGACGAGATCCTCCAGGGCGCGGCCGAGGCCGGCCTGGACGGCGCCGCGATCGGCATGGCGCACCGCGGTCGCCTGAACGTGCTGACCAACATCGCCGGCAAGACCTACGGCCAGGTGTTCCGCGAGTTCGAGGGGTCGGTGGCGATCGGCTCCAAGCGAGGCTCGGGCGATGTGAAGTACCACCTCGGCACCGAGGGCACTTTCGTCGCCGACCACGGCGAGCAGCTACCGGTCTACCTGGCGGCCAATCCCTCGCACCTCGAGACCGTCGACGGCGTGCTCGAGGGCATCGTCCGCGCCAAGCAGGATCGCAAGCCCATCGGCACGTTCTCATGGCTGCCGATCCTCGTCCACGGCGACGCGGCCTTCGCGGGCCAGGGCGTCGTCGTCGAGACTCTGCAGATGTCCCAGCTGCGCGGCTACCGCACCGGCGGGACCGTGCACGTGGTCGTCAACAACCAGGTCGGCTTCACCACGACGCCGTTCGACGCTCGCACGTCGGTGTACGCCACCGACGTGGCCAAGGCGATCCAGGCGCCGGTCTTCCATGTGAACGGCGACGACCCCGAAGCAGTCACCCGCGTGGCGCAGCTGGCGTTCGCCTACCGCGAGCGGTTCCACCGGGATGCCGTGATCGACCTCGTCTGCTACCGCCGCCGTGGCCACAACGAGGGCGATGACCCCTCGATGACGCAGCCGCTCATGACGAACCTCATCGAGGCCAAGCGGTCGGTGCGCCGGCTCTACACCGAGGCGCTCGTCGGTCGCGGCGACATCACCGAGGAAGAGTACGAGAAGGCGAAGCAGGACTTCCAGAACCGCCTCGAGATCGCGTTCGCCGAGACCCACGCCGCCGAGACCGGGTCCTCGCCCGTCGTCGAGCCGGATGCCGAGCCGGAGCCTGCCATCGGCGAGCCCGAGACCACCGGGGTGGGGCGCGAGGTCGTCCAGCTCGTCGGCGACGCGTTCGTCAACAAGCCCGAGGGCTTCACGGTGCACGCGAAGCTGCAGCAGCTCCTCGACAAGCGCCTGGACATGAGCCGCAACGGCTCGGTGGACTGGGCGTTCGGCGAGCTCCTCGCGTTCGGCTCGCTGCTGCTCGAGAAGACCAACGTGCGCCTCGCGGGCCAGGACGCCCGCCGCGGCACCTTCGTCCAGCGCCACTCCGTCCTGCACGATCGCAGCAACGGCCAGGAGTGGATCCCGCTGGCGAACCTCTCCGAGGACCAGGGCCGCTTCTGGGTGTACGACTCGCTCCTGAGCGAGTACGCCGCGATGGCCTTCGAGTACGGCTACTCCGTCGAGCGCGCCGACTCGCTCGTGCTGTGGGAGGCGCAGTTCGGCGACTTCGCCAACGGCGCCCAGTCGGTCATCGACGAGTTCATCTCGTCGGCCGACCAGAAGTGGGGCCAGCAGTCCAGCGTGGCACTCCTGCTGCCGCACGGGTACGAGGGCCAGGGGCCCGACCACTCGTCGGCCCGCATCGAGCGCTACCTGCAGATGTGCGCGCAGGAGAACATGACGGTCGCTCGCCCCTCGACACCGGCGTCCTACTTCCACCTGCTGCGCCGTCAGGCCTACGCCCGCCCGCGCCGGCCGCTCGTGGTGTTCACACCGAAGGCCATGCTGCGCCTGCGCGGCGCGACCAGCCCGGTCGAGGACTTCATCAGCGGACGCTTCGAGCCGGTGCTCGACGACGATCGCGGCATCGACAAGGCCGCCGTCAAGCGCGTGCTGCTGCACTCGGGCAAGATCCACTGGGATCTGAGCGCCGAGCTCGCCAAGAACCCGAACCCCGAGATCGCCCTGGTGCGCCTCGAGCAGTTCTACCCGACGCCCGTGGAGCAGCTCAACTCCGTCGTCGACGCCTACCCCGACGCCGAGCTGGTGTGGGTTCAGGACGAGCCCGAGAACCAGGGCGCCTGGCCGTTCATCGCGCTCGAGGTGAGCAAGCATCTCGACCACCGCACGATCCGTCTCATCTCCCGCGCCTCGGCCGCCTCGACGGCGACCGGTTCGCCGAAGGTCCACGCCGCGGAGCAGGCCGAGATCATGAAGAAGGCTCTGACGCTGTAGAGCTCAGGGCACGACGTCGACCCCGGAAGCAGCCGCCTCCGGGGTCGACGTCTGCGCGGGGGCAGGCAGCGCCGGAACCGGTCCGCACCACACCGCGTCAGCCGAGCTCTATCGGGGCGACGCCGGCGCGCTCGAAGGCGGCGGTCGCGGCATCCCGCGACGCCTCCCGGTCAGCGGGAACCATGCCCAGCCGCGTGCGGCGGTCCAGAAGATCCTCGATGGTCAGTGCGCCCTCGACGGCGATCCCCCAGTGCAGCTCCTGCGCCGTGACCCCGCAGGCGGCGCTCGGGCCCTCGGGCAGGGCCGCCGCGAACGGCGCCTCGGCCCCGAAACGCCGCACGAATCGGGGCGGCGCCGCGATCTCGCGCATGCGGTCGCGCGGCCAGGCTCCGACGAGAGGAAGAGCGGCGGTTCGGGATGCCGTGGCTCGCAGCATGCGACGCCTCACCGCCGCGTCGACGGCGTCCTCGGCCATGCGCCGGTAGGTGGTGAGCTTGCCGCCCACGATGCTCAGCAGGCCCGACTCCGCCTCCGTGATCGTGTGACGTCGCGACAGGTCGCTGGTGCCGTCGAGGTCGTCGGCGCCCGCCAGAAGGGGACGCAGCCCGGCGAAGGTCCCGATCACGTCGTCGCGCTGCAGCGGACGGTCGAGAACGGTGTTCACGGTCGCCAGCAGCATGTCGATCTCGTCCGCCGTCGCCTGCGGCACGTCCGCGACGGGGCCGTCGGCGGGAACGTCGGTCAGCCCGATGTAGGTCCGGCCGTGCATCGCAGGCACGGTGAAGACGAACCTGCTCGACGCGCCGGGCACGGGCACGGTGAGCGATGCGTCGCGTGAGCCCAGACGAGCGGCCGGGACGACCAGGTGCGTACCGCGGCTCGGGCGCAGCCGCACCGCGGGGTCGAGGTCGCCTGCCCACACGCCCGTCGCGCTGATGACGGCTCGCGCGGGAACGGTGACCTCCGCGCCGGTGAGCGCGTCCCGCAGCACGGCGCCGCCGCCCGTCGCGGAGACCGCTTCCACCCGCGTGAGGACGGATGCCCCGTACCCCGCCGCCGTCCGGGCGATGGCGAGGACGAGCCGGGCGTCGTCGATCAGCTGCCCGTCCCAGCCGCGCACGCCGCCGCGCAACCCGTGGCGCTCGAGCTCGGGGAACAGGCGGATCGTCTCGGTGCGCCCGATCGCCTCCGGCGACGGCAGCACGGCGCCTGGGGTTCCGACGAGTCTCCGCAGCCCGTCGCCGAGGCCGTACCCGAGTCCGAGGAAGGCGCCCTGCGAGAGGTGACCGGGGGCGTACAGCGGCACGACCTGCGCGAGAGAGCGCGTGAGGTGCGGTGCGATCCGGGTCATGAGGAGGTGCCGCTCCGCCGCGCTCTCGCGGGCGATCCCGAACTGGCCCGAGGCGAGGTAGCGCAGTCCGCCGTGGACGAGCTTGGAGCTCCAGCGGCTCGTGCCGTGTGCCAGATCGCGCCGCTCGACCAGCACCGTCCGCAGGCCTCGGCTCGCGGCATCCAACGCGATCCCCGCACCGGTCACCCCGCCACCGATCACGAGTACGTCGATCTCGGGACCGTCGGCGAGGGCGTCGAGTTCCCGCGCGCGTCGCTCCGCGCTGAGCGCAGAGGAGCGCGGCGTCCGGCCCCGCATCGTGGGCGCGGTCACGGGCGGTCCGGCGCCAGGTAGCCGCGCAGCGCGTGGGTCAGCTCGTCTCGCCAGGCGTCGGCGGGGAGCCAGTGCGCGACGAGCGGCGCCGACTGCACCGCGGACTGCGTGATGAGCAGCACCATCGCGGCGAGCCGATCCGGGTCGCCGGCGCGCACGGCTCCGGACCGTTGCGCCGCCGCGATCCGTCGTGCCGTCTCGGCGTGGATCGCGCGCTGGCTGGTGCCCAGGCGATCGAGGATGTAGCGGGCGAACAGCTCGGGATCGGTGTCGCGCAGTCGGTCCACGAGCGGCATCGTGCGCACCCGGTCGGCCGTCTCGACCAGCAGCGCCACCGTCGCGTCGAGGTCGGCGCCGTCGGGGGCGGCAGCGGGCAGGGCTGCGATGAGCTCGCGGGTCACGAGCGCTGCGAAGATCGCCTGTGCATCGGGCCAGTACCGGTAGAGGGTCTGCCGGGCGATGCCGCAGCGGCGCGCGATGTCGGATGCCGTCGTCCGGCGGATCCCGTGGGTCAGCACCTCGGCGAGCGCCGCGTCGAGGATCGCTGTCTCGGTGTCGGACACGTCGTCGGCCATGTGACAACCATACAGAATGTGTCATACTGTCGCCATGGTTGCGACGGCGCACTCCGGCACGGACGGCCCCCTCGCGGTGCCGCCGCCCGCCCCTCGCTCCGATTGGGATGCGTGGGGCACCGAGCCTGCGCGGCTGCCCGCGGGCGCGAAGGCTCTGGTCGCCGCCCTCCTTCCCGGCAGAGCGCACCCCATCCCCCGGCGCGAGCGTCCTGTCCTCACGCCGTCCCGCCTCGACGGCGCCGCCCTCGCGGCCCTGGCGGAGGTCGTCGGTGTCGCCCATGTCACCTGCGACGACGACGTTCGCATGCGTCATCTCGGCGGCAAGAGCACTCTCGATCTGCTGCGGCGACGGCAGGACGACCCGCAGTCGGCGCCAGACGCCGTCGTCTCGCCCGCAGATCACGCACAGGTCTGCGCGGTCCTCGCGCTGTGCGGCGAGCAGGGCATCGCGGCGGTGCCCTTCGGCGGCGGCACGTCGGTCGTCGGCGGCGTGGATCCGATGGGGGGCGTCCACCGCGCTGTGATCGCCCTGGACCTGTCCCGGACCGCCGCGCTCATCGATCTCGACGAGACGTCGCTCCTTGCGACACTCGGCGCGGGGACCACCGGCCCCCAGGCCGAGGCCATGCTCGGCGAGCGCGGCTACACGATCGGCCACTTCCCGCAGAGCTTCGCGTACGCGTCCATCGGAGGCTATGCGGCCACGCGCTCGAGCGGTCAGGCTTCGCGCGGCTACGGCCGCTTCGACGATCTCGTCCACGCGATGCGGATCGCCACTCCGGCGGGCGAGATGACGGTCGGCCGGGCGCCGGCCAGCGCCGCCGGGCCCGACCTCCGGCAGCTGTTCCTTGGATCGGAGGGCGCCTTCGGCGTACTCACCGAGGTGACCGTGCGCATCCGCCCGGTCCCGGGCACGATCGCCTACGGAGCGTGGACGTTCCCCGACTTCACCGCGGGGGCGGCGGCTCTCCGCGAGGTGACGCAGCGCGGCATCCGTCCCACCGTCCTGAGGCTGAGTGACGAGACCGAGACGCGGGTGAACGCCGCGCTGGGCGGGCATCTCACCCGGCTGGGCGGCGCGCTCGCCCTCGCGACGTTCGAGGGTGCCACCTCTGCCGAGGCCGAGGCCACCCGTGCCGTCGTGGGCGAGATCTTCGGGGCGCACGGCGCGCGATCCCGCGGCGAGGACCCGGCCCGGTCGTGGGAGCGCGGCCGCTTCGACTCGCCCGCACTGCGCGACACGCTCATGGACTCGGGTGTGCTCGCCGAGACCCTCGAGACGGCGGCCGTGTGGGCGGACCTGCCTGCGCTGAAGACCGCGGTGACGGCGGCCCTCACGCAGAGCCTCGCCGCTGCCGGCACCAGGCCCCTCGTGCTGTGTCACATCTCGCACGTCTACCCGGCGGGCGCCTCGCTGTACTTCACCGTCGTGGCCGCTCTCACCAGCGACCCGTCGACCCAATGGCGGGAGGCGAAGGATGCCGCGTCCCGCGCGATCTCGGATGCCGGGGGCACGATCACGCACCATCACGCCGTCGGACGCGACCATCTCCCCTACCTCGAGGCGGAGATCGGCCCGCTCGGCGTGGAGGTGCTCCGCGCCGTCAAGGCCGTCCTCGACCCGCGTGGGATCATGAACCCCGGCGTCCTCGTGCCGCCCGCCGCCTCCTCCGACGGCTCGGGCGGATGAGGGTCGCTCTTCTGCTGAACCCGGCGGCGCGAGCGGGGTCGCACGCCGACGCCGCCACCGAGGCCGCCGAACGGCTGCGCGGGCACGGCGTGCAGACGGCGATCATCAGCGGCGGCAGTGCGGCGCAATCCACAGGCCTGCTGCGTGCCGCGATCGCGCTCGCTCCGGACGCCGTGATCGTCGCCGGCGGCGACGGCACCGTGCACCTCGCCATCCAGCAGCTCGCCGGCACCGGCATCCCTCTCGGCGTCATCCCTGCGGGCACCGGCAACGACTTCGCGGCGATGCTCGGGCTGCGCGAGCTCGACGCCGCCGCTGCCGCCGACACCATCATCGCCGGCCGGACGCGTCAGATCGACCTCGCGCGAGTGACGCGTGAGGACGGCTCGACGAGCTTCTTCGGAACGGTTCTCGCGAGCGGCTTCGACTCGAAGGTGAACGACCGCGCGAACGCGATGACCTGGCCGCGCGGCCACTCGCGCTACAACCTCGCCATCCTCGCGGAGTTCCTCACCCTGGCCGGGATCGACTACGACGTCGACCTGGACCTCGCGGACGGGACGCGCGAGCGGCTGTCGGGAGAGCTGGTGATGGCGACCATCGGCAACGGGCGCACGTATGGCGGCGGCATCCCGATCTGCCCGGAAGCCGACCCCGCCGACGGCCTGCTCGACGTGGTGCTCGTGCGGCCCGCCGGCAGACTCCGCCTGCTGCGCCTGCTCCCGAAGGTCTACGCGGGGACGCACGCCGGTGTGCCCGAGGTCAGCATGCATCGCGTGCGGTCGGTGCGCCTGGCGGCTGCGGGCGTCACCGCCTACGCGGACGGCGATCCCGTCGGCGCGCTGCCGCTCACCATCGACGTCGCCCCCGGCGCGCTGACCGTCTTCACGGCGAGCGGGTGACCGCAGGCGAGGGTCAGTGCGTGGCCTGGACCGCGCGCAGCCTCTCGATCACCTGATCGCGCAGCTCTTCGGGCGCCGTCTCCTTGCACGCCCGTGCGACGACCTCGGTGAGGGTTCGCGCGACGAGCGCCTCGTCGCGGCAGCCCGCGCAGTGCTCGAGATGTTCGGCGATGTCGGTGTGCTCGGTCTTGCACACCTCGTTGCGCAGGTACTCCTCGAGATCGCGCCGCGCCTTCTCGCAGCCGCAGTCCGTCATTTCGTGCTCCTTGTGGCGGCCGTGGAGATGCCGCGCTCATTCGCGTAGTCGGCCAGCAGTTCACGGAGCATTCGCCTGCCACGATGCAGGCGGCTCATGACCGTGCCGATGGGGGTCTTCATGATGTCGGCGATCTCCTGGTAGGCGAAGCCCTCGACGTCGGCGAGGTACACCGCCAGCCGGAAATCCTCGGGGATGGCCTGCAGCGCGTCCTTGACCACCGATGCCGGCATGTGGTCGATGGCCTCGGCCTCGGCCGAGCGGCTGCTCGTGGCCGTGGTCGACTCGGCACCGCCGAGCTGCCAGTCCTCGAGCTCGTCGATCGTGCCCTGGTAGGGCTCGCGCTGCTTCTTGCGATAGGTGTTGATGTACGTGTTCGTGAGAATCCGGTACAGCCACGCCTTGAGGTTCGTGCCCTGCGTGAAGGTCTTCCACGAGGCGAACGCCTTGACGAAGGTCTCCTGCACGAGGTCTGCCGCATCCGCGGGGTTGCGCGTCATGCGCATGGCCGCGGCGTACAGCTGGTCCATGAAGGGCAGGGCCTGCTCTTCGAACTGGGTACGCGCGTCCTGCACTGCGCCGATCGGCTCGCTCATCACGCGCCAGTCTACGGCGGCATCGTCCCAGGCACCCTGCGCATCGGACGTGGATACGGCGGGGCCAGGTCGGTCGAGGGTGGCGATCATCCGGCTCGGCTCTCCATTTCGTCGCTTCCGCCCTGTGGGGGGCGGTTCAGTAGGGTAGAACCCGATGACAGTGCACGGGTATTCCCCTTCCACCGCGCCGGATGCGCGCGGCCCCTGGCGTGCCCCGGTGGCCGATGGGCCGCTGCATGCGAGCGTGACGGTCCCCGGGTCGAAATCGCTCACCAATCGCGAGCTCGTCCTCTCCGCTCTGGCTGAGGCGCCGAGCCGCCTCACGGCCCCGCTGCACTCCGACGATTCTGCCCGGATGGTCGAGGCGCTCCGGGCGCTGGGCGTCGGGATCGAGTTCGAGCACGGCGCCGGCAGATTCGGCGACGACATCGTCGTCACCCCGACGTGGCCGCTGCGCGGCGACACCGTGGTGGACGGCGGCCAGGCGGGCACCGTCATGCGCTTCGTCGCCGGCCTGGGCGGCTTCGCTCGGGGCGATGTCACGGTCACCGCCCACGAGAGCGCGCTGCACCGCCCTATGGGGGCCATGATCACCGCCCTGCGCGACGTCGGGGTCGACATCGACGACGGCGGTCGCTGGGCGCTCCCCTTCATCGTTCGCGGCCACGGCCACGCCCGCGGCGGTGAGGTCACGATCGACGCCAGCGCCTCGAGCCAGTTCGTGTCGGGCCTGCTGCTCGCCGCGCCGCGCTTCGACGTCGGACTGCACCTCCACCACTCCGGCGAGCGACTGCCGAGCATCCCGCACATCGACATGACGGTCGAGTCCCTCGCCCACCGCGGCGTGCACGTCGAGCGTCCCGCGCCGGGCGAGTGGATCGTTCCCGCGGGACCGGTGCGCGGCAAAGAGGTGGCCATCGAGCCCGATCTCTCCAACGCCGCGCCGTTCCTGGCCGCCGCGATGATCGCGGGCGGCTCGGTGTCGGTGTCGGGCTGGCCCGCGCACTCGACGCAGCCGGGCGCGATGCTCACCGACATCCTCGCCTTCATGGGGGCCAAGGTCGTCCGTCGCGGCGGCGCGCTCACCGTGACGGCGGGGGCGGGCATCCAGGGCATCGATCTCGATCTCTCGGCCGCGGGGGAACTCACCCCCACGGTCTTCGCGCTGGCGGCCTTCGCAGACGGACCGTCGACCCTCCACGGCATCGGCCACATCCGGGGCCACGAGACCGATCGCATCGCCGCGCTGGTCGGCGAGCTGCGCGGCCTCGGCGGCGAGGCGCACGAACTGGCCGACGGCATCCGGATCGTTCCGCGCCCGCTCAGCGGCGGCACCTGGCATGCGCACCACGATCACCGCATGGCCACCACCGGAGCGATCATCGGCCTCGCCGTCCCCGGCGTCGAAGTGGACGACATCGGCACCACCGCCAAGACGATGCCGGAGTTCCCCGAGCTGTGGCAGGCCATGCTCGACGGCGGCACCGCCGACGCTCTCTCCGCGGAGACGATGCAGGCATCGTGAGCTGGCTCGACGATCCCGACGAGGACGACGAACTCGAGTTCGACGAGGCGAACGTGCGGGTGCGCCCCAACCCGAAGGCGAATCGCCCCCGCACCAAGCGCCGGCCCGCGCACGCCGACGCGCGCATCGCCCGGGTGCTCGGGGTGGACCGGGGACGCTACACCGTGCTGGCCGACGAGGACGGTCCCGATGAGCACTTGATCTCCGCCGTACGGGCGCGCGAGCTGCGCAAGATGCCGATCGTGACCGGCGACCGCGCGCGGGTGGTGGGCGACACCTCCGGCGACGAGGGCACGCTGTCGCGCATCGTCGGCATCGAGGAGCGCACGTCGCTGCTGCGACGCAGCGCCGACGACACCGACCAGGTCGAGCGCATCATCGTCGCCAACGCCGACCAGATGCTCGTCGTCGTCGCCGCAGCCGATCCCGAGCCGCGGGCCAGGCTCGTCGACCGCTATCTCGTCGCCGCGCTGGATGCCGGCATCCGCCCTCTTCTGGTGGTCACGAAGACGGATCTCGCCGATCCCACCCTGTTCCTCGGCCACTTCGAGGGACTGGACCTCGAGGTGTTCACGAGCGGGATCGAGGAGATGCCGCTCGACCGCATCGGCGCGGCGCTGGTGGGGCACTCGACGGTCTTCGTCGGCCACTCCGGGGTCGGCAAGTCGACGCTGGTGAACGCGCTGGTGCCGGAGGCCCGCCGCGCGACCGGGCACGTGAACGTCGTCACCGGGCGCGGCCGGCACACCTCCAGCTCGACCGTGTCGCTGCGCTACGAGGGGCCGGCGGGGGCCGGATGGGTCATCGACACCCCGGGCGTGCGCTCCTTCGGACTCGGCCACGTCGACACCGCGAACATCCTGCGGGCATTCACCGATCTCGACGAGCTGGCGCGCGAGTGCCCCCGAGGCTGCACCCACCTGCCGGACGCCCCCGACTGCGCGATGGCCGAGGCCGTCGCGGCGGGCCGGCTCGGCCCGCGAGGCGCCGCGCGCCTGGACTCGCTCCAGCGGCTGCTGGAGACCTTCGCCAAACGCGATGCGGCTCGCGACGGCGGAGCCTAGGCTGAGGGGCGTGACTGAGCGCCTCGAACCCGGTTCCCCCGCCCCCGACTTCACCCTGCTCGATCAGGACGAGCGCGAGGTCTCGCTGGCGAGCCTGCGCGGCACCGGCGTGATCGTGTTCTTCTATCCGGAGGCGATGACACCGGGCTGCACGACCGAGGCGTGCGACTTCCGCGACAGCCTCGCTCCCCTGCAGGGGGCAGGGTGGACCGTGCTCGGCATCTCGCGCGACCAGCCCGAGAAGCTGCGGCGCTTCCGCGAGCGCGACGGGCTGACCTACGACCTGCTGAGCGACCCCGATCACGCGGTCCACGAGGCGTACGGCGTGTGGGGCGAGAAGGTCAACTACGGCAAGACCTTCATGGGCGTGCTGCGGTCGACCTTCGTCATCGGTCCGGAAGGGCGCATCGAGCACGCGCTCTACAACGTCAAGGCGACCGGTCACGTCGCCCGCGTGCGCAAGCTCGTCGGTCTCGACCCGGCGTAGCCGCCGCCGTCCGAGTCCGACCCTGCACAGGAGAACGGGCCTTCCACAGGAGACCCGGCCCGCAAGCCTCCTGCGGAAGAGCGCTTCTCCTGTCGCACGCGCACATCTGACTGGCGCAAGCGCACGTGTGACGGATGCCGCGGCGCGCGCTCCGCTACGCGCCGCCGTCCGGCCGGTTCAGGCCGAGGGTTCCCCGCGCTCGGTGGCGCCGGCTTCGCGGACCGCCAGCACGAGCAGCACGAGCACGCCCAGCGCGGGTGCGCCCAAGGCCAGCGCCGAGACGGGCTCGGCATAGGAGCCCGTCGCCGCACCGAGCGCGATGGCGAGGATGAGCACCTGGGTGACGATCGCTCCCGACCGGCCCCACGATCGCCCCCTCCAGATGGCCACGGCGAACGAGGCGACGGCGGCCGCTCCGATCGCGGTCAGCACGAGCAGCGCGACCGCCGTGTCGATCGAGGCCGTGTCGTCGGAGACCAGCGCGATCATCTGCCACGCCACCAGCGCGACCAGCCCGGCCGCCTCGAGGGCGACGAGCATCGCGGCGATGCGACCGAAGGGGTGTGTTCGCATTCCTGTCAGTCCTTTGGAGTGAAGCGGTCCGAGTTGTGCGAAGTCTCCATGCCGTGGAGGGAATACTCAGCAAGTTGCACAGAAACGGCCCCGCCATCCCTTGATCCAGGTGAACGGCTGTGGGACGATTGGTAAAGCCGTGTGCTCCCACAGCGACGTGGGGCGAGCAGAAACTCGCACCTCCCAAGGGTACCGGACCCGAATCCGGCGCCCTCGTCTCTACAGAACCCAGCATCAAGGAGCACCACCATGGACTGGCGCGATAAGTCAGCCTGCCTGACCGTCGACCCCGAGCTGTTCTTCCCCGTGGGGAACACCGGACCGGCTGTCGATCAGATCGAGAAGGCCAAGTCGGTGTGCGCTCGATGCACCGTCACCGAGGTCTGCCTCCAGTACGCCCTCGAGACCGGTCAGGACTCGGGCGTGTGGGGCGGTCTCTCCGAAGACGAGCGCCGCGCTCTCAAGCGCCGCGCCGCTCGCGCGCGCCGCGCCTCCTGAGCCGCACTCGCCGGCTCCCGCCGACGAACCCGTCATCGCCCGGGACACGGGGCATCGCCCTGGATCCCGGGCGAAGCACTGTGTGCGGGAGTGAACGGATGCCGGAGCGTCAGTTCGCCGCGCGCCCGATGTAGCGCAGCGGAATCTCGATGGTCACCTCGGTGCCGCTGCCCATGATGGTGTGCCAGTCGATCGTGCCGCCGAGCTCGCCCTGGATGAGCGTGCGCACGATCTGGGTGCCGAGACCTCGGCCGACCTGACCCTCCGGCAGCCCCGTCCCGGTGTCGCGCACCCGGACCTCGAGGTGCTCATCGTCGCGTTCCGCGATGATCTCGACGTCGCCCTCTTTGCCGGCGAGCCCGTGCTCGACGGCGTTGGTGACGAGCTCGGTCAGCGCGAGCGCCAGCGGGGTGGCGTACTCGCTCGGCAGGGTGCCGAACTTCCCTGTGGAGTGGGTCTTCGCGCGGGTGTTCGGTGCGGCGGCGACCTCCGCGACGAGCTTCAGCACGCGAGCGAACACCTCGTCGAAGTCGACGTTCTGCGCGAGGCCCTCCGACAGCGTGTCGTGCACGACGGCGATCGCCGACACGCGCCGCATCGCCTGGGTGAGCGCGTCGCGCCCCTCCTCGGTGTGCGATCGCCGCGCCTGGATCCTCAGCAGCGACGCCACCGTCTGCAGGTTGTTCTTCACGCGGTGGTGGATCTCACGGATCGTCGCGTCCTTGGTGATGAGCTCCTGCTCCTGGTGGCGGATCTCGGTCACGTCGCGGCACAGCACGACCGCACCGATCCTTTTGCCGTGGTCGCGGAGCGGGATCGTACGCAGCGACACCGTCACTCCGCGGGACTCGACGTCGGCGCGCCACGGAGCCCGCCCGGTCAGCACGACCGGCAGAGACTCGTCGAACTGGCGCTTGACGGGAAGGATGCGGGTGACGACCTCGACGAGCGACTCGCCTTCGAGCTCGTCGTCGAAGCCGAGACGGTTGAACGCCGACAGCGCGTTGGGGCTCGCGAACGTGGTGACGCCGTCGACATCCAGGCGCACGAGGCCGTCCGACGCGCGCGGCGCTCCGCGTCGCGGAGCCGTCGGCGCCGACATATCGGGGAAGTCCCCGGTGGCGACCATGCCGAACAGCTCGTCCGCGCAGTCGTTGAAGGTGATCTGCTGCCGGGAGGGCGTGCGCGCCTCACCCAGGTTGGTGTGGCGCGTGATCACCCCGATGGCCTGCGGACCGTCGGAGGCGTGGACACGCACGACCGGCACGGCGCGAACGCGGGTGGGGGTCTCCTCGAACCAGTCCGGCGAGGCGGAGTCGACGATGCGGATCTCGTGGAACGCGTCGCTGATCTGCGTGCGCCACTGCGGCCGCACCGGGTCGCCGACGATGTCTCGATAGAAGAGGGTGGCCGCACCGCTCGGCCGGGTGTGCGCGACCGCGACGAACGAGTCGTCGGGCGTCGGCACCCACAGCACGATGTCGGCGAACGCGAGGTCGGCGAGGAGCTGGCCGTCGCCGGCGAGACGGTGGAGCCACTCCACGTCTTCCGCACTCGAACGGCCCTGGGCGTACACGAGATCGCTGAGGGTCGACACGCCTTTCAGCCTAGAGGGAACCGGCTGCGCTGCCGGCCTGCGCTACGCCGCCGGACGGGCTGCGCGACGGATGCCGCGACCGGCCCGCTGCGGCACCGGGGCGGGGACGATCGCCTCGCCGACGAAGCGTCTCATCGCCAGGGTGAAGGGCGACTTCGGAGCGACCTCGGCGACGGGCCGTGCCGACAGCAGCGCCGCGTCCACCGAGCGAGGATCCTGAGGGAGGAACCACACGCGCTCGATGCCCGCGAACCGCTCGAGCGTGCGGCGCACCTGTCCGCGGGCGTCGATGCCCAGCGCACCCGGTCTCAGCTGGTTGGCGAGCACGAGCACCGGCGTCGCCCCGATGGCCGCCCGCAGATCGGGGTATGCCCGCAGGAACCGCGAGACTCCGACGGGGTCGGCACCGGCGACGGCGACGACGAGGTCGGCCGCCCGCAGCGCGGCGAGCGTCGCCGCGTTGCGCCTCGGTCCGTCGAGGTCGCTGACGATCTCCTCGTCGCGCTCGAGGGAGGATGCCACATCGACCACGGTGGACGCGGCCCAGCCTCGACAGGCGGCGAGGGCACCCGCGACACGGGTCTCGCTGAGCTCCGGCCATCGCGAAGGGCGGTTGATGCCGGTGAGCACATCGACGCCGGTGCGCCCGAGGGGGACGCTCACCCGGGTCAGCTCCGCGGCGTCGACGCCTCCGAACTCGCTCTGCCGGCAGGCGGCGGCGAAGCCCGGGCCCTCGTCCGCGAGGCCGAGGGCGAGGGCGATCGACGGCGCGTGCGTATCCGCGTCGATCAGTCCGACATGCCGGCCACCCCGCGCCAGCTCGACGGCCAGCTCGACGGCCACGGTCGAGCGCCCGGGAGCGCCGGCCGGTCCCCAGACGGCGATGATGCGCGGAGAGGAGGACCCTTCCGACCCGCCGCCCGCGCGTTCGGGCGACGCCCGGAGCCGGTCGGCCAGTCGTCCCGGATCGATGTCGCGGGCAGCCGGGCGCTCCAGGCCGAACGCCGCAGCCAGGCGCTCGGCGGCGACGTCGGCGCACAGCGGCACGATGCGCGTCGCGACCTGGTCGCACAGCGCGACGACCGCCGTCGACACCGTGCTCCGCGAGATCTCGAGCACGACCGCATCGGCTTCGGCGATCGTGTTCACGAGCGACTCCGGCTCGGGCCCGCGAGCGCCGCCGGAGACGGCCGCCTCGAGGGCGGCCGCAGGCACGACGGCGAGGATCTGCTCGCCATCGCGCCGGAGCCCCTCCGCCAGTGCGGCTCCGTCGTCGACGGCGACGAGCAGCTTCACGACCCCGCTCCTGCGGCCGGCACGACCGAGAGGGCCGACTCGTCCGCCATGGCCGCGAGCGTCGCCGCCACCTCAGAGCGCGGGATCACGAGCTCGAGGGCTGCTGCGCCGCCGCCGATCATCGAGTCGTCTCGCGTGACCGACACGACGGTCGCGTCGGCGACGAGGATGCGGGGCACGTCGTAGTCGCCACCCTCCAGCACCGGCGCCGACCAGACCTCGACGACCGTTCCCGCGCCGACCGATGCCGGCACCTCCACGCTGCTGTGCACCACGACGTTCGTCGTCCTGGCGCGCGCCGCCTCCCCCACCGCCGAGACCGGAATCAGCTCCCCCTCGGCGATCGTCCGCGTGGCGACCAGGCCCTCGTCGAGGCCCTCCGGCGTCAGGTAGGCCTCGCCGACCTGCCCGAGGCCGACCTCGACGGTGCGGACGTCATCAGCCGTGATCGCCTGGCCGGGCACGATCGTCTGCACCGCTGCGTAGACCGGCGACGTCTGCCGGGCAGCCGAGACGACGAACCACACGCCGGCCACGGATGCCGCGATGAGAAGGATTCCGAGGAGGAATCGGGCATCCCCCCAGGGTGCTCGGCGGGGGCGGCGGTCGGCGTCGGCGACGGTCATGCCCTCCATCGTCGCGCAGGCCGGCCGGGCGCCCGGATCTTTATCCACAACCCCCTCGTCGCCGAGCCCCCTGCCCGCAGCCGGGCCCATAATGGGGGCATGCCCGAGAACCCGATTTCGGACGTACGCCTGCTCGCCCCCGCCCAGGTGGGCGAGGTGCTCGGCGTGTCCGTCGACGAGGTCATGGCGCTGGTCTCCGAGGGACGGCTGCGCGGCATGCGCGTGGGCTCCCCCTCCCGCTGGCGGATCGAGGAGGCGAGCGTGGCGGCGTACCTCGACGATCAGGCCGAAGAGGCTCGGCGCACGGCGCTGTGGCAGCAAGCGCAGAATGCGAGCTTCCCGGAGCTATGGGGGTCGGGGCCGGTGCGGCACTCCGACTGATCCGGCCACCCGGGCTCAGATCACGAGAGCGCCGAGGAGGACTCGACGGCGATCCGAGCCACCGCCGTGAACGGGACGATCCGATGTCCGCTGACGGCGCTGGCCCGACGCGGCGCTCCCGGCTCGTGCAGAGCCAGATCGAGATGGTCTGATCCGGCCCGGTCGATGGTTCCACTGAGCGCGCGTCCGGATACCAGGTGAACGGCGACGCCCGCCCGCCGTCGCACCAGGTCCCGCACGACGTAGCCGAAGGTGAGCCGGTCGGACAGGCCCGCTCGAGAAGGAGCGGGCCGGGCGCTGCGCAGCAGATCCGGGTGCGGCATCCCGATGCTGACCACCGATGCGAACGGAGCGAGGACTGCGCCGGGACGCCCCTCGAGGGGCACGACGGCGACCCAGTCCGCCCCGACCGCCGTCACCGTGGCGCGCGCCGCGGAACCGTCTGCGAAGTCGATCGACACCGGCGGAGCCGCGCCGGTGTCGCCGCACACCTGGACCAGCCTCTCGCGCAACGTCACGCGCGACAGCCGCAGGCGCTCGGCCTCGGTGTCCAGCGCAGCACGCTCGGCCTCCCATTCGGAGGCGAGCTGATCTTCGAGATCGTCGAAGAATCTGTCCCAGCGCACTCAGCGAGAGTAGGCCATTCCCGTCAGGACCGATGGCGAGTTATCCACAGCTGCGCCCAGACGATTGCCCATCCGCGCGCCGCCTGTGCTGTACTGTCCGCAAGACACCACCTGTCGAGATGGGACCCATGGCAACGACGCCCGCGGGAACAGCCCGCGCACACCGTACGCCCGGCGCCGCCGAGCTCTCCGAGTTCTTCGCGCCTCAGCGCACGCCCACGACCGCGCTCCCCGAGCCCGAGCCGTTCCTTCGCAACATCACGCGAGGGGTGCTCGAGGTGCTGGCGGGAGTCCGAGAGGTCGACCAGCTCGCGCGCTGGCTCACCGAAGACCCGTATCGCAAGCTGGTGACGCGCTCGAACCTCGCAGCCCGTGCCCGCAGCGCGCGCGGCATGCCCGCTCGCCGACCGGTGCACACCATCCTCTCGGTGCATCACTCCTCGCCCGTCGACGGCGTCGTGGAGTCCGTGGTGATCGTGCAGGGTCCTGCCCGCACGCGCGCGGTAGCGCTGCGGCTCGAGGGCATGGACGGGCGCTGGCGCACGACATCCCTCGCCCTGCTCTGAGCCGGCGTCAGCCCTTCTCGTCCGCGTCGATCAGCGCGAGAAGAGACTTCAGTGCGTCCCTGATCTCGATGTGATCGTGCTGACCCGCGCGGCTCTCGGCCGCGATGACTCCGGAGCGGTGCACCTTGCGGAAGTCGCCGAACGGAAACGAGTAGGCGCCCTTCGTCTCGCCGTTCTCGCGCCTGTCGACGCCCAAGTGCCAGTGCGAGTACTCCGTCCACCCGTCCCGCTCGATGAACGCGTTCTCCTCATCGGCGGTGGGCGCCGCCTCCGACCAGTCGTCCCGCTCGTCGCGGACGATCTTGCCCTGACGAACGAGCGCACGCGCGTGACGAAGGGCCGGCTGATTCAGTTCGATGGCCATGCCGCGACGCTACGACGCGATGCGCGGGGAGGAAAGGGCTTGACGGATCGCGCGGGACGCGGCATCCGCTCGGTCACTGGCGGTACGAGGCCAGGAAGTTGCCGAGGCGCTCGATCGCCTCGGACAGCACCCGCGCCTCCGGCAGCGTGACGATCCGAAGGTGATCAGGGGTCGGCCAGTTGAAGCCCGTCCCCTGCACGAGCAGAACGTGCTCGGCCACCAGGAAGTCGTATACCAGCTTGCCGTCGTCGTGGATCTCGTGCACCTCGGGATCCAGCCGGGGGAATGCGTACAGCGCACCGGAAGGGCGCACGCACGAGACGCCCGGAATGGCCTCGAGAGACTCCCACGCGGCGTCGCGCTGCTCGTGCAGGCGACCCGTCGGCGCGATCAGGGCGTCGATGGACTGCACGCCCGAGAGTGCCGCCTGCACCGCATGCTGCGCCGGCACGTTGGGGCACAGACGCGTCGAGGCCAGCAGCGTGATGCCCTCGAGGAACCCGCGCGCGTGGCCCTTGGGGCCCGTGATGACCAGCCAGCCGGAACGGTAGCCCGCCACGCGGTAGGTCTTGGAGAGTCCGTTGAACGTCAGCACCAGGAGGTCGGGCGCGACCGAGGCCATCGGGATGTGGACGGCGTCGTCGAACAGGATGCGGTCGTAGATCTCATCGGAGAGCACCAGGAGCGAGTTCTCGCGCGCGATCTCGGCGAGGCCCTCGAGCACCTCGCGGGAGTAGACCGCACCGGTGGGATTGTTCGGGTTGATCACGACGATCGCCTTGGTGCGCGGCGTGACCTTCGCCCGGATGTCGTCGAGGTCGGGCTGCCAGCCGTTCTGCTCGTCGGCCAGATAGTGCACCGGTGTGCCGCCGCCGAGGCTGGTCATCGCCGTCCACAGCGGGTAGTCCGGAGCGGGGATCAGCACCTCGTCGCCCTCGTCGAGGAGCGCCTGCATGACCATCGTGATGAGCTCGGAGACGCCGTTGCCGAGGTAGACGTCGTCGGGGCCGAACGGCGGGAACGTCGGGTCCTGCTCGTAGCGGTAGACCACCGCACGCCGCGCCGACATGATCCCGCGGCTGTCGCTGTAGCCGTGCGCGTGCGGAACGGCCTCGATCATGTCGCGCACGATCTGGAACGGCGCCTCGAACCCGAACACGGCGGGGTTGCCCGTGTTGAGCTTGAGGATCGTGTGACCCTCGTCCTCGAGGCGATCGGCCTCGACCAGGGCCTGCCCGCGGATCTCGTAGAGCACATCCTTGAGCTTGCTGGACTGGTCGAGCGGGCGAAGCGGACTCATCGGATCAGGATAGCGGCGCCGACAAGAGGCCAATCGACGTGGCGTGGCCCTCTCGGCGGGCGACAGCGCCGAAGCGGGACGGGCCCGAAGGTCCGCCCCGCTCCGGACGACCTGTGATTACTTCTTGCGCTGGTCGGCCGCGCGACGCTGGGCGCGGTTCTGCGGAGACTGCTCGGGAGCGGATGCCGCGGCATCCGTCCGCTGTCCGAAGGCCCCGCGCTGCGGCTCGGCCGCGGGCGTCGCCGCCGGAGCCGCGGCCGCGTTCGTGGCCGCCTGGCGCAGACGGTTGGTGGCGGCCTGCTGAACCTGACCGCGGTCGTTGCGCACCTCGACCTCGCCGGCGTCGTTGGCCGCCGAGTACTCGAGGCTCTGCGGAGCCGCCGGGATGGCACCGAGCCCCTTGGCATCGACCTCCGCCTCGCCGTCGCCGGCCCGACGGACCTCGACCTCGAGGTTGTAGAGGTAGCCGACGGACTCCTCCTTGATCTGGCCCATCATCGCCTGGAACATCTGGTAGCCCTCGCGCTGATACTCGATCAGCGGGTCGCGCTGGGCCATCGCGCGCAGGCCGATGCCGTCCTTGAGGTAGTCCATCTCGTACAGGTGGTCGCGCCAGCGGCGATCGAGCACCTGGAGGACGACGCGGCGCTCGAGCTCTCGGGTCGCCGGAGTGCCCAGCGTCTCTTCGCGCTTCTCGTACGCGATGCGCGCGTCCGAGAGGATCTCGCGCTTGAGCCCCTCGGAGGAGATCCCGCCCTTGCGGCCGGCGGCCTCGGCGACGACCTCGTCGATCGTGACGCTCACCGGGTAGAGGGTCTTCAGCTCGGTCCAGAGCGCATCGAAGTCCCAGCTCTCGTTGTGACCCGAACCCGTGTGGTCGTCGATGAGCGCGTTGATGGCGTCTTCGATGAAGTGCTGCACGCGGTCGGCGATGTCATCGCCCTGCAGGATGTGGCGGCGGTCCGAGTAGATCGCCTCACGCTGGCGGTTGAGGACGTCGTCGTACTTCAGGACGTTCTTGCGGATCTCGGCGTTGCGCGACTCGACCTGACTCTGCGCCGACTTGATGGCGCGCGAGACCATGCCGGACTCGATCGCGACGTCGTCGGGGAAGTTCGTACGGGCCAGGATCGCCTCGGCGGCGCCGGACTGGAACAGGCGCATGAGGTCGTCCGTCAGCGACAGGTAGAAGCGGCTCTCGCCGGGGTCGCCCTGACGCCCGGAGCGGCCGCGCAGCTGGTTGTCGATGCGGCGCGACTCGTGACGCTCGGTGCCGAGCACGTACAGACCGCCGACCTCGACGACCTTCGTGCTCTCCTCGGCGATACGGTCGCGGACCGACTCGTACACCGCGTCCCACTCGGCCTCGTACTCGTCGGGTGTGTCGACGGGATCGAGGCCCTTGGCCTTCATCTCCTGCACGGCGAGGAACTCTGCGTTGCCGCCGAGCATGATGTCGGTGCCTCGACCGGCCATGTTCGTCGCGACCGTCACGGCGCCCAGGCGACCCGCGCGGGCGACGATCTCGGCCTCTCGTGCGTGGTTCTTCGCATTGAGGACCTCGTGCTTGATGCCCTTCTTGGCCAGCATCCGGGAGAGGTACTCGCTCTTCTCGACGCTCACCGTGCCGACGAGGACCGGCTGTCCGGCTTCGTGGCGCAGGGCGATGTCCTCGACGACCTGCACGAACTTCGCCTGCTCGTTCTTGTAGACGAGGTCGGACTGGTCCTTGCGGATCATCGGCTTGTTCGTCGGGATCGGGACGACGCCGAGCTGGTAGGTCGACATGAACTCGGCCGCCTCGGTCTCGGCGGTGCCGGTCATGCCGGCGAGCTTGTCGTACAGGCGGAAGTAGTTCTGCAGCGTGACCGTGGCGAGAGTCTGGTTCTCGGCCTTGACCGGCACCGCCTCTTTGGCCTCGATGGCCTGATGGATGCCCTCGTTGTAGCGACGGCCGACGAGGATGCGGCCGGTGTGCTCGTCGACGATCATGACCTCGTCGTTCATGACGACGTAGTCGGTGTCGCGCTTGAACAGTGCCAGCGCCTTGATCGAGTTGTTCAGGAACGAGATGAGCGGGGTGTTCGCCGACTCGTAGAGGTTGTCGATGCCGAGGTAGTCCTCGACCTTCTCGATGCCGGGCTCGAGCACGCCGATCGTGCGCTTCTTCTCGTCGACCTCGTAGTCGACGCCGACCTCGAGCGTCTTGGCGATCTTCGCGAACTCCACGAACCACCGGTTGGCCTCACCCGACGACGGCCCCGAGATGATGAGCGGGGTGCGCGCCTCGTCGATGAGGATCGAGTCGACCTCGTCGACGATCGCGTAGAAGTGACCGCGCTGGACGAGGTCCTCCTTGCGCCAGGCCATGTTGTCGCGCAGGTAGTCGAAGCCGAACTCGTTGTTCGTGCCGTACGTGATGTCGGCGTTGTACTGCTCGCGTCGGATCTCGGGCGTCTGCCCGGCGACGATGATGCCGGTCGTCATGCCGAGCGCGCGGTAGATGCGGCCCATGAGCTCGGCCTGGTACGACGCGAGGTAGTCGTTGACGGTGATGACGTGCACGCCCTTGCCGGCGATCGCGTTGAGGTACACCGGGAACGCACCGGTGAGCGTCTTGCCCTCACCGGTCTTCATCTCGGCGATGTTGCCGAGGTGCAGCGCCGCGCCGCCCATGATCTGCACGTCGTACGCGCGCTGACCGAGAGTGCGCTTGGCCGCCTCACGCACGGCGGCGAAGGCCTCCGGCATGAGCTGGTCGAGCGTCTCGCCGGCCTCGAAGCGGGCGCGGAGTTCGACGGTCTCGCCGCGGAGTTCCTCATCGGTCAGGTGCGCGTAGTCCTCTTCGAGGGCGTTGACGGCCTTCACGACCTGCTGGAGCCGCCGGAGGATGCGACCCTCGCCGGCACGAAGCAGTTTCTCGAGGGGGTTGGCCACGGAGTGTCTCCATCTGTCGGGTGTGGCGCTGGTCGGCGCCGGTGCCGCCGGGGACTTCGCCCCAGGCATACGTGCCTATGTTATCCGCCCGTGACCTTGGCGTGGGCTGGGTGTGAACGACGGCGATGGATGCCGCCCACCGGAACGGTCCGGTCCTTCGACACGCCAGCAGACGCGCGCCGGGTATATGCATGCTCGGTATTTGTATTCCGGGTATGGTCGATTCCGTCACGGTGCCGCGTCGGCCCGGGCGGAGAGGTCGGACATGCGGGTGTGGCGGCGATGGATCTTCCCGATGCTGATGCTGGTGGCGTGCGGAGCCATAGCGGTCGCGCTCGTGAGGATCGCGTTCTTCCCCGACGAGTCCAGCGCCGCCGTGCAGCCATCCGCGGCGATCGCGGATCCGGTCGTCGCCGTGGAGCGAGGCGAGGTCGTCAACGCTCTGAGCCTGCCCGGCACGATCGCACGGGACGCCCCATACCCGGTGCGTTCGGAGGTCAACGGGACGGTCACCGCCGTTCACGTGGGCAACGGCCAGTCGGTCGCCGCAGGACAGGTGCTCTTCACCATCAAGCGGGATGAGCCGGTCCGCAACATCGATGTGGTCGCGCCGGAGGCGGGCGATGTCTCGGAGATCGCGGTCGTCAAGGGCCAGCCGGCCTCGGTCGGGGCCGAGCTGGCGACACTGACACCGGCGCGATATCACGTCCTGAGCACCGTTGAGCCGGTGCAGCTCTACCGGCTCCTGAACGCCCCGGCCGAGGCGACCGTCACCATTCCCGGCGGGCCTGAGCCGTTCGTCTGCACCGGCCTCGACGTGAACGTCGCCGAAGACGGCACCACCAGTGTCCAGTGCGCCGTGCCCGCGGGCCAGGTGGTCTTCTCCGGCCTTCCGGCGACGCTCGACATCACCGTCGGAACCGTCGCCGACGCGCTCGTGATCCCGACCACCGCCGTGAAGGGCGGCTCCGGCTCGGGTCTGGTGTGGGCGGATGCCGGCGACGGCTCCGAGCCCGAGGAGCGCAGCGTCACCCTCGGCGTCAGCGACGGGACGATGGTCGAGGTCACCGACGGCCTGGCCGAGGGCGACATGATCCGCCAGTTCGTTCCGGGCGCCGCCGCCGAGGTCGAAGAGGTCTGCTACGACGACGGCATGGGCGGGGAGTTCTGCGAGACGGGGATGACCTGGTGAGCCTGGTCAGCCTGACCGGCGTCGCCAAGCACGTCCAGCTGCCCGACGACTCACGACTGGACATCCTCACCGGCATCGACCTCGAGATCGAGCCCGGCGATCATGTCGCCATCGTCGGACGCAGCGGGTCGGGCAAATCCACCCTGCTGAACATCCTGGGGATGCTCGACTCGCCCTCGGCGGGGACCGTCTCGTTCCGGGGCACGGAGGTGCGCCGGATGCGCTCAGGTGCCCGCGACCGGCTCCGCGGCCGGAGCGTGGGGTTCGTGTTCCAGCAGTTCAACCTGCTTCCCGGTCGCACCGCACGCGACAACGTCGCCATGCCGCTGGGGTACTCCTCGGGACGCGAGTTCTGGTCGCGCGCACGACTGGCCGAGGAGATGCTGGAGCGAGTGGGCCTCGGCCACCGATTCGACTCGACGCCCGAGCGTCTCTCCGGCGGCGAGCAGCAGCGCGTCGCGATCGCCCGAGCGCTCGTGCGACGACCGGCGCTCATCCTGGCCGACGAGCCGACCGGTGCGCTCGATGTCGACACCGGCGCAGCCGTGATGAGCCTGCTCGATCAGATCGCGGCCGAGACGGATGCCGCCCTCGTCACCATCACGCACGACCTGCATGTCGCGGCACGGGCCCGCAGGCACTTCCGGCTCGACCACGGCGTGCTCTCGCCGGTCGATCTCGATCTCGCACACCGGGACACCGCTCTGGGCGCCGTGACCGACGCCGAGAGCGCGCTGGCGCTCGTCGATGCCGCCGCCACCGCCGCCGCCGCCGGCGGCGAGGATCGCCCGTGAGCGCCTTCTTCGCCCCCGTTGCGGGCGCCGTCGCCGACGCGTGGTCGGAGCTGCGCCATCACAAGCTGCGGGTGCTGCTGAGCCTCATCGGGATCGCCGTGTCGGTCGCCGCACTCACCGCGGTGATCGCGCTGTCCGAGATGCAGCGCCAGCATCAGGCGGAGCAGTCGGACCGGTACGGCGGACGGGTCGCCACGGTGTCGATCACCGCGAACACCGAAGACGGGAGCCCGGTCGACTGGGACGAGATGGACGCGCGTTTCTCCCGTGTCGCCGAGCGCTACGACTTCGCATACACCAGCCGCGTCGCCGACGGAGTCATGGTTCCCGTCCAGGCACCGGACGGAGTCCGGCAGACGACGGCTCGGCTCATCGACCCCGCGCACTCGATCATCCACCGCACTCCGCTCAAAGAGGGACGCTGGTTCGCCGACGACGATCTCGAGCTGCTCGCGCCGCCGGTCGTCGTCACCGAGGCGCTCTGGGAGTCGCTGGGGTCGCCGGCGCTGGCCGCGCATCCCGTGCTGACGATGACCGGCAACCTCGCGGGCACCTATCCGATCATCGGGATCGAGCCGCGCAGCGGACCCTGGGACACCGAGCACCGCATCGGGATGCTGTACGACAGCTTCCGTGAGCGCGTCGACGCTCTGCCGGCCGAAGCCTACGTGAGCCGTGAGGTGTGGGTGCCGCCGGCGCAGGTGGACGAGATCGGTCCGGTGCTCGCGATGGATCTGCGCGCCGGGCTGCCGGCGGGAACGACGATCGCGGTGAACCGCACGGACTGGGCGGCGCAGCCCGGTGCCGCGGACGCCGCCATGGTGTTCGAGCTCGTGACGTCCGCCATCGCCGGCCTCGTGCTGCTGCTGGGCGGACTGAGCCTGGTGAACATCCAGCTCGTGGCGATGCGGCAGCGCATCCGTGAGATCGGCGTGCGACGCTCGTTCGGTGCGACCGGGTCACGGATCTTCACGACGGTTCTCCTCGAGAGCGTGGTGGCGACGGCCATCGCCGGCGTCCTCGGCATCGCCCTCGTGGTCGCCATCATGCGCACGCCCCTGCTGCTCGGCATGTTCCCCGGCCTTCAGGACGTCCCGCCCTTCCCCCTTCGCGCCGCGGTGACGGGACTCGTCGCCGCGGTCGTCATCGGCGCCCTCGCCGGACTCATCCCCGCGCTGGTCGCCGTCCGCGTGAAGGTGATCGACACGCTGCGGTTCTGACTCGCATCCTGCTTCACACGCTCAGCCTCATCCGCACTTTTCACAGATCGGAGCCGCCATGTCGGTGCGACAGAGCCTGCTGGCCATCCTCGAGCAGGGGCCGTGCTACGGCTATCAGCTGCGGACGGAGTTCGACCGGCGCACCGGATCGACCTGGCCGCTCAACGTCGGACAGATCTACAACACCCTGGATCGCCTGGAGCGAGACGGCCTGGTCAGCAAGGGAGACACCGACGACCACGGTCACGTCTACTGGGAGATCACGGATGCCGGAGCCGCGGAGGTCCGCGAATGGCTGACCACGCCCGTCCAGCGCGGCCAGGGCACCCGCGACGAACTCGCGGTCAAGCTCGCCGTCGCCGCGACGCTGCCGGGGATCGACGTCACCGGGATCATCCAGACGCAGCGCCGCGCATCTCTCGGGCAGCTGCAGGAGCTCAACCGCGCGAAGTACGCAGGAGCGAACCCCGACGGACCCGAGGAGCTGGCGTGGTCGCTCGTCGTGGACTCGATGATCTTCGCCGCTGAGGCCGAGGTCCGCTGGCTCGACCACACCGAGCAGCGACTGGCGCTTCATCCCGAGCACGCGATGGCGCTCGAGCTTTCGACCGACAAGCCCAAGCGCGGCCGCCCGGTGAAGGCCGGGGCGTCCGTGTCAGTCGTCGCCGAGACGGAGACCGCCCGGTGAGCGAAACGGTGCTGAGAATGGTCGGCGTCACGCAGCAGTACGGATCGGGTCCGACGGCGGTGTCGGCGCTGTCCGGCGTCGACCTCGACGTCGCCAAGGGCGAGCTCGTCGCGGTCATGGGCGCCTCTGGGTCGGGCAAGTCCACCCTCCTCTCCATCGCCGGCGGGCTCGCCACGCCGACGTCGGGCGAGGTGATCATCGAAGGCCGGCACCTCAGCGCGCAGAATGCGAAGCAGCTGGCGGCGCTCCGCCGGCGGTCGCTCGGGTTCGTCTTCCAGGACTTCAACCTCATTCCGACGCTGACCGCCATCGAGAACGTCACGCTCCCGCTGGAGCTCGACGGGTTCCGCCGCCGCGTCGCTCGACGCGCAGGACGCGACGCGCTGGAATCGGTCGGACTGGACGACAAGCTCGAGTCGTACCCCGACGACCTCTCGGGCGGCCAGCAGCAGCGCGTCGCGATCGCCCGGGCCGTCGTCGGCGGCAGGCGCCTGATCCTCGCCGACGAGCCCACCGGCGCCGTGGACTCCGTGACGGGCGAGCTCATCCTGCGCCTGCTGCGCAGCAGAGTGGATGCCGGAGCCGCCGCGATCCTCGTCACGCACGAGGCACGCCACGCGGCCTGGGCGGACCGCATCGTCTTCCTGCGCGACGGACGCATCATCGACGAGTCCCGCCGCGCCGGAGCGGACGCGCTTCTGGCGGACGCTCGGTGACCGGGGCTCTCGACGCGGACACCGAGGCGTCCGGTTCCTCCGCGTCGCCGACGGTCGCCGCACCTCGCCGCGGCGCCGCGTGGCGGCGGCTGCGCACCGACGCGCGCCTGGCCTGGCGGCAGGTCTGGCGCACGAAGGGCTCGAGCGCCCTGGTCATGACGCTCGTGCTGCTGCCAGTGGCCGGCCTCGCGGGCGGGGCGATCTTCTGGCAGAGCCATGTTCCGACGCCGGACCAGGCGGCCTCGCTCGAGCTCGGCCAGAACTCATCGTGGATTCAGGCCGTGGGCGGACCCGATCCGACCCGCTGGCAGGCGGTGGACAATCCGTGGGACAACGGCGTCGAGACCGATGACGCCGGACGCGCGGTGAATCCTGAAGGGCCGCGGCCAGTCGACCCTCCCCCGCACATCCCGGAGGGCAGCACCGTTCGCGAGATCGTCGAGTGGGGTGGCGTGTACGTCGAGACCGCGCAGGGCGTGGGCAACGTGAGCGTGTCCACCGGCGACGTCTGGGGCGACGCGTTTCGCGGCAGGTACGTCACCGTGAGCGGCACCCCTCCCTCGAAACCCGATGAGGCCATGGTCTCGCCCGGCCTGCTGGAGCGGCTCGGGGTCGAAGTGGGCGAGGACGTCGTGCTGATCGACGCCGGCCGCGCCTTCACCATCACCGGCACACTCCGGCGCGCCGATGCGGTGCCGGAGAGCGAGGAGCTGTTCTTGCCGGCGCACGCCGATGGCCTCATCGACGGCGGACAGGTCCGCTGGTTCGTGGAGGACTGGCAGCCCGATCAGGCCCAGCTCGCCGAGCTCAACGCGGACGGGTACGTGGCCTACGCGCGCGACCTCGCGGTGGCGCCGCCTCCGGGCGCCCGGCTGAGCTCCTGGATGACCCACGACTCACAGAACACGTCCATGATCATGACCGGCCTCATGATCGCCGTGTTCAGCGGATACCTCGTCGTGCTGCTGGCGGGCGCCGCGTTCGCCGTGTCGGCGCGCAGGCAGCAGCAGTCGCTCGCCGTCGCGGCGAGCGTGGGCGCCTCGCGGCCGGACATCTTCCGGATCGTCGTCATGCAGGGGACGGTCCTCGGCGCGACCGCAGGAGCAATCGGGATCGCCCTCGGCGCCGGTCTGGCGTGGGCGGTCCTGGAAGCGACCGACACCGGCGCCGTCAACACGTTCTGGGGGAACTGGGGCTATCAGGTGCCCTGGGTGCTGCTCGCGGCGATCGCCGTGTTCGCCGTGCTCGTCGGGACGCTGGCGGCCGCCGCGCCGGCCCGCGCCGCGACGCGCGGTGATGTGCTGGGCGCGCTGCGCGGATCACGTCGACCGACCGTCCTGCGACGCAGGCGACCGTGGTGGGGACTGGGCCTCATGATCACCGGCCTCGTCGCGACGGCGGTCGGGGGCGTCGCATTCGTCGTCTCCGACGCGGCGGGGGCGATCGACTCCGCTGTGCCGGTGCGGGTCATCGCGCTCGGCGCGGTCGCACTCGGGCCGATCGTGTTCCAGATCGGGTTCCTGCTCGCCGGACACTGGGTGCTCGTCCTGGTCGGCCGGCCGCTGGCGCGTCTGGGGATCGCGCCGCGACTGGCGAGCCGCGACTCCTCGGCCAACCCGTCGCGGGTCGTGCCCGCATTCGCCGCGATCGCCGCATGCGTCTTCCTCGCCTCGTACGCGATCTCGACCACGGCTCTCACGTCCGCGCAGAACGAGCGCATGTACTGGCACAACGGGCCGCTCGGCAGTGTCACGGCGAGCGTGTACGAAACCGGCGAGCCCACCGGAGAGGCCTTGGCCACTGCGGAGGACATCCTCGCGCCCACCTCCCCGCGGGCGTCGGCAGTCGTGCTCGCACCGACGTCCACCGCCTACGACCTCGAGACCGGCCTGCCCGAGGACCTTGCGCATCCCGTCTGGGCTGTGGCCGGCCAGTCCTGGGAGCAGTGCGAGCCGTGTGGCGACCCGTCGATGGCGATGAACGGTCAACTCTCGATCGTGGACGCGGACGATGTCAGCCTGCTGCTGGATCACCCCGTCGCGGCATCCGTGCTCGCGGCCTACCGCAACGGCGCTGCGATCGCGACGACGGAGGACTACGTCTCATCGGACGGCGAGGTCGTCATCACGCGCTGGACCGAGCAGAGCCGCAACGACTTCTCGAACGCCACGATGGCGGTGGACTGGGAGGCGGAGGAGAGCGAGCGCTTCGCGCACCTCCCGCGTCCCGACGCCGAGCTGCCGATCCCCGCGCAGCACGTCGACACCGGATCCGGCTCGGTCTTCCAGGTGCTGATCTCGCCCGAGACGGCGGCGGCGCTCGGGATCGAGGCGACGCCTTCCTCCCTCATCGCGACGTACGACGAGCCGCTGCCGCAGGCTACCGTGGACAGGCTCAACCTCGAGGCGCAGTCCGTGCGGCTTCCCGACGGGGCATACGTCTGGCTCGCCGTCGAGCGCGGCCCCGATCCGGTCGCGCCGTGGCTGTGGCTGATCGTCGCCGTCGCGGCCGTGCTCGTGATCGGCGCGAGCGCCGTCGTGCTCGGGCTCGCACGCTTCGAACGTCGTCCCGACGATGCCACGCTCACGGCCGTGGGCGGATCGCGAGGACTGCGACGCCGCATCAACGCGTGGCAGGCCGCGATCATCGTCGGCATCGGTGCGGTGGTCGGCACGTTCTCGGGGCTCATCCCCGTGTGGGGCACGGCTCAGTCCTCGGTCGGCTACGTGAAGATCTCGGACATGCCGTGGCCGTGGCTCGGCATGCTCGCTCTCGGCCTCCCCCTCGCGATCACGGCGGTCGCGTGGCTGGCGCCGCCGCGGCATCCGGAGCTCACCCGTCGCACGGTGATCGCATGAGCTGCGCGACGACCTCTGACCGACGACGGGATGCCGCACCGGGGGGCGCGGCATCCTGTCGTCTCCCAGGCGCGACGCACTACCCTTAACTGTGTCCACTGACCAAGACCAGATCGAGGCCGAGGCTCCCGCCGAGCCCGCAGCGATGACGTTCTCCGACCTCGGCCTCGGCGACGCCGTGCTCAAGGCACTGCGCGACGTCGGCTACGAGACCCCCTCGGCCATCCAGGCCGCCACGATTCCGACTCTTCTCGCGGGCCGCGACGTCGTCGGCCTCGCCCAGACCGGCACCGGCAAGACTGCGGCCTTCGCGCTGCCCATCATCGACCGGCTCGACCTTTCGCAGAAGAACCCGCAGGCACTCGTCCTGGCCCCGACCCGTGAGCTCGCGCTCCAGGTGTGCGAGGCGTTCGAGAAGTACGCGGCGCACCTCAAGGGCGTCCACGTCCTCCCCGTCTACGGCGGCCAGGGCTACGGCATCCAGCTCTCCGCGCTCCGCCGCGGCGTCCACATCATCGTCGGCACGCCCGGGCGCATCATGGACCACCTCGAGAAGGGCACGCTCGACCTCTCGGAGCTCAAGTACCTCGTGCTCGACGAGGCCGACGAGATGCTCAAGATGGGCTTCGCCGAGGATGTCGAGACGATCCTCGCCGACACCCCCGACACGAAGCAGGTCGCCCTGTTCTCGGCGACCATGCCCGCCCAGATCCGCAGGATGTCGCAGCAGTACCTGCACGATCCCGAGGAGATCACGGTCAAGTCGAAGACGACCACGTCATCGAACACGACGCAGCGCTACCTCATCGTGTCGTTCCAGCAGAAGATGGACGCCCTCACGCGCATCCTCGAGGTGGAGAACTTCGACGGACTCATCGTCTTCGGCCGCACCAAGAGCGTCACCGAGGAGATCGCCGAGAAGCTCCGCGCCCGCGGCTACTCGGCGGCTGCCATCAACGGCGACGTCGCCCAGGTGCAGCGCGAGCGCACCGTCAATCAGCTCAAGTCGGGCAAGCTCGACATCCTCGTCGCCACGGATGTCGCCGCCCGCGGCCTCGACGTCGAGCGCATCTCGCACGTCGTCAACTTCGACATCCCGACCGATACCGAGTCGTACGTGCACCGCATCGGCCGCACCGGACGCGCCGGCCGCTCGGGCGACGCGATCAGCTTCGTCACGCCCCGCGAGCGCGGCCTGGTCCGGGCCATCGAGCGGGCAACCCGCCAGGAGCTCACCGAGATGAAGCTCCCGAGCGTGGACGAGGTCAACGAGACGCGCCTGTCGCGCTTCGACGACCGCATCACCGCCGCCCTGGCCGAGAACGAGCGCATCGACCGATTCCGTGACATCGTCGCGCACTACGTGCGCAACCACGACGTGCCCGAGGTCGATGTGGCTGCTGCGCTCGCCGTGGTCGCCCAGGGCGAGTCACCCCTCCTCCTCGAGCCCGAGGCCGAGCGCCCGCGCTACGAGCCGCGAGAGCGCGACGACCGCGAGCGCCCCGGGCGCTCCGACCGCAGCGACCGCCCCGAGCGGCGTCCGCGCGAGGCCCGCGCGGGCATGGCCACCTATCGCATCGCCGTCGGCAAGCGCCACCGCGTGGAGCCGCGCCAGATCGTCGGCGCCCTCGCGAACGAGGGCGGCCTCCGCCGCGACGACTTCGGCGCGATCCAGATCCGCCCGGACTTCTCGCTCGTCGAGCTTCCCGCCGATCTGCCCCGCGGCACGCTCGACCGGCTCACCGACACGCGCATCTCGGGCCGGCTCATCGAGCTCCGCCTCGACACCGGCGGTCCCGGCGGTCGCCGCCGCGACGAGGACGACCGCGGACCGCGCAAGCCGCGCCACCGCGACTGACCCGCGGCCAGGACACACCCGCACGAGGCTCGGCCCGGTGATCGCACCGGACCGGGCCTCGCGCCGTTTCCGCTCCCCGGTCATCGCGTCGCCCGGTTCATCTGTGCGAATGCGACCCCCGCGCCGGCACGGAAGGTCTCTTTCGCACAGACGGGTGCCCGCCGCGCCGTCACCGGGCTCCACAGCGTTCCGGTGGCACAGCTCGCTCACCGGCGACGCCCATAGGATCGTCGTATGGCCGGATTCTGGGGCAGACGCAAGCGTGACAACGAAGAGCTGGCGGCGCAGGACGCCGATCTGGCGCGCCAGGCGCGCGCCGCGCTCGTCTCGGCCGACGAGCGCCTCCGCGTCACCTCCGACGAGCTGACGTTCGCCGAGATCGAGCTCGGCAGCGACCCCACCAAGGACCTGCGCGAGGCCCTCGAAGCCGTGCGCACGCATCTGGCCGAGGCGTTCCACCTCCACCAGCTCAACCATGACGAGATCCCCGACACCCCCGAGGAGCTGCGCACGCGCAATGCGCGGATCGTGCAGCTGTGCGAGTGGGCCGAGGATCTGCTCGATGACCGCACGTCCGCCTTGGCCGCCCCGATCGAGCGCGCGCGCCGCGCCCCCGAGATCATCGCGGGAGTGCGCGCCGATGCCGAGCGCCTCCGTGCGCGCCTGCCCCACGTCCGCGAGACCGTGCAGCGCCTGGCTGCCCGCTACTCCCCGTCCGCGCTCGCGCAGGTCGAGGCCAACCCCGCCGAGGCCGAACAGCTGCTCTCGTTCGCCGAGCACAGCGCCGGCATCTCGGAGCGCCGTCGCGAAGCCGGTCAGCGCGAGCAGGCCAATCTGGCACTCGAGGCGTGCACCGAGGCCGCCCGTCGCGCGGCGACCCTGATCGATGCGGTCGAGACGTTCGAGGTGGAGGCGCTGCGCGCCGAGTCGACGCTCTCCGCGATCGTCGAGGACTCCCGCGACGACATCGCCGTCGCGCTGCGCGAGCCGCACACCCCGGCCGTGGGCGCCGCGATCGCCGAACTGCAGGCCGCCCTGGCCTCGCTGCCGGGTGCGGGCGTCAACACCGACCCGTTCACGCTGCTGTCCCGCCTGCGCACCGCGAACGCCGGTCTCGACGACGCGATCGCCGCCGCCCGCGAGCGAGCGGCGCGCCCCCTCCCCCCGCTGGAGCACGTGCGTCATTCGATCGACGACGCCGACCGCCAGCTGGCCGTCGCCCGTGACGTCATCGCGGGCCATCGCGGCTGGATCGGCGCCGACGCGCGCACGCGCCTGGCCGAGGCCGAGCGCATCCGTCTCGACCTCGATCGCTACCTGGGCACCTCGGCATCCGTTGCGACCACCATCGACGAGGACCACCGCGAGCAGGCCATGGCGATGTCGCGCCGTGTCGCCTTCCTCGCCGGCGAGGCTCTCCAGCTCGCACAGCGCGACATCGACTCCTCGCGGCCGCAGGGCGGACCGGACCAATGGGGCGGCGGCTCCGGCTGGGGCGGGGGCGGCCGCGGCGGTGGCGGGAGCGGCATCATGGGCGGGATCCTGGGCGGCATGGTGCTCGGCGGCCTCATGGACGGCATGTTCGACTGACGCAGACACAGGGATGCCCCGGCCCTCGGGCCGGGGCATCCGTTCGTGCACCTGCCTAGGAGGCGACGGCCTCCGGCGCGGACTGGGTCGTGAGCGAGATCACGCCGTAGTCCCAGCCCTTGCGGCGGTACACGACGCTCGGGTGATCGGTGCGGGCATCGACGAAGAGGAAGAAGTCGTGGCCGACCAGCTCCATGCGGTCGACGGCCTCCTCCACCGACATCCACTCCGGGTCGAACTCCTTCGTGCGGATGACCACGGGCGTGTAGTCCTCCTCGACCTCGGGACCGGTGACCACGGGGATCTCGCCGGTGGCGACGGCGCGGAGCACGTCGAGGGATGCCGGCTGCACATCGATCCCCTGGATCGCGCCGCTGCCCTTCTCGAAGTGGGCCCCGCGCGGATGGTTGCGCGCATCGACGCGCTTGTCCTTCGCCCGGCGCAGCTGCTCGCACAGCTTGTCGACCGCCAGATCGAGTGCGGCGAACTTGTCACCGTCCGTGGCCTCGGCCCGGACGATCGGGCCCTTTCCGGTGAGGGTCAGCTCCACCGTGTCGTCTTCGACTCTGCCGTTGTGATACGCACGGTGAGTGACCTTGACATCAACGCGTTGCGCGCGTTGGGCGAGGTGTTCGATGCGGGCGGCCTTGTCTTCGACAACGGAGCGAAAGCGATCAGTGATCCCCACTCCCACGCCGACGATGCTGGTTTCCATCCCTGCCTCCTTGTTCCGGTCCGCCCGGCCAAGGGCGGACCTTCAGTCGCCTTGTGGTTCCCCACGCTAGCCCCGCACCGCTCACCTGTCACCTGTGAGTTTCGAATGCGTCACCTGTGCGGCCCCCGGCGTTCACGCGGCGCGGAGTGGCGGCGATGGTGACGGCGCCGACGACGTGCGCTCCCGCCTCGCGCAGCGCGCGAGCGGCCTCCTGCAGGCTCGCCCCGGTGGTCACGACGTCGTCGACGATGACGACGCGGCGGCCCTCCGCACGGATCGCTCGCAGGCTGCGCGCGACGTTGCGGCGGCGGTCACCGCGGCCGAGCCCCCGCTGATCTCCGACCTGCCGCGCGGTTCTCAGCAGCGTCGCGACCGGCAGCCGCGCAGCGGCCGCGACCAGATCGGGCACGCGGTAGCCGCGTCGCCGGAAGCTGCTGCGCGAGGTCGGAATCGGCACGTACACGACTCCGTCCCCGAAGCGCGCCGCCGCAGCGGCGAGCGCGGGTGCCAGGTCGGCCGCCAGCGGCGTGCGGCCGTCCTCCTTCAGCGCCCGGACGACGCGGGCAGCGGTCCCTTCGAAGACCAGGCCGCTCCACACCGGCAGGTGTCCGTCGGCACCCGGGACGAGGCGTCGCCGGGGCCGGGGCGCGAGCGCTGCCCGGCAGGTCTCGCACAGGCCGGTGTCGGGTTCGTCGCACCCCGCGCAGCAGATGGGGAGCAGCAGCGCCAGGGCCTCGGCCAGCGCGGCGCGGATCACACCGGCGAGGGGCGGCTCGGCATCCATCGGCCCAGCCTGACGTGATCGGCGCCCGTGGGCGCGGCCGCGCACGGATCCGTCGCGCATGGCCCGCTCTGCCCGGCTGGGGAGGAGCCGTCGCTACTGCGGCGCGCCCTGCTGGGTGGCGAGGACCAGCACGCCGGTCGCCGTCGGCTGCCAGCTCGCTCCGCGGTTCACGTACAGCGTGCCGTCGTCCGCCCGCAGCCGCACGCTCGACAGCGACGTGCCGCCGGAGATCGACGCCATGGGCACCGCGACGGTCGTCGTGGAGGGCAGCCCGCCGACGACCTGCTCGAGGACGACGGACCCGTCGGCGCCGGTCGAGAGCACGCCGAGCGAAGTGTCGTCGAGCCACGCCAGGCCACGGCCGGCGCCCTCCACGATGCCGAGCTGCACGGGATCGCCCAGGCGGAGCGAGTTCTCGGGGCCGCGGACCACGCCCGCGACCCACAGCGCGGTCCTGCCGCCGGCCGTCACGACCGCCGCCATGCGCGTGCCGTCCCGCGAGACGGCCATCGCCTCGATGCCCGTCGCGCCCGGCCAGGCATCCGCCACCTCGATGACCGTGCCGTCCGGGGCGTGCGCCTGGACGGCGGCCGGCGCCC
This sequence comes from uncultured Actinomycetota bacterium, assembly GCA_963754635.1. GTDB lineage: Bacteria > Actinomycetota > Actinomycetes > Actinomycetales > Microbacteriaceae > Microbacterium. The sequence continues at coordinate 356,484 of CAVWGM010000005.1, forward strand.
CGCGGGGCACGGTCCAGATGACGCCGAACGGGTCGATCGCGGGGTCCACCAGGCCGGAGCGCGAGTCGAGCTCCTGGAAGCTCTGGTCGGCGCCCAGGCGCATCACGGCTCCGGAATCGAGTCGCACCGCGGCCATGTCGCGCTCCGGCGACACCTGCACCGCGACCACGGGGTACTGCTCCACCATGTCGGAGAGCCCCGGGATCTCGTCCAGCTCGTCCCCGGTGAGGAACCCGAAGCCCTCCTCGACGCGGACCAGCGGTGCGCCGCCCACGCGCGTCGAGCGCACCGGCACGACCTCGGCGTCGATCGGCGAGAGGCCGACGGCCAGCTCCAGTGAGGAGACGCCGGCCGTCTTGAGGCTCTCGAGCAGCTGGGTGTACAGGCGATTGAGCGTCGCGGGCTCGAGGGACAATGCGGACTGACTCAGATCCACTTCGGCCACTCCGGCCGAGCTCACCGGCACGGCCGGCACCATGCTCACACCCTCGGGGAGGGGGAGGACGGACTCGGCGAGCCAGCTGCTCGGCACATCGTTCATGAGCTCATCGGCGATGCGAGCGGGGGCATTGGTCGGCGGGAACCAGCGTGCGTCGGGCACGAGGAACTCTCCCGTGGGATCGAAGTACATCAGCGCATACTGGTTGAAGACCCGCGGGAACTCCTCGCGGCCGAGCACCACGCCGTCCGGCGCGGAGCTGATCCGCCACTCGCCGTCATCGCGCTGCACGAGCTCGAAGTCCAGACGCCGCGGTGCGAGCTCCGCCCGTTCATAGGAGCCCTTGTCGTCCACGGTCGCGACCGCGCTGAGCGAGAGCGAGACCGCCCCCGTCTGGGGCTCGCTGTACACGCGGTCCTCGAAGAGATCGATGGTCACGCCGGCCTTCGGGTCCCAGTCGCCGCGGAACTCGCGCGTGAGGAAGTCCCTCGCCCGATCCCAGTTGGCGGCCAGACCAGGCCCGGACCCGGCGCGGATGAATCCCTCGACGATCTCCTGCGGGCTCGCGCCCGGCTGCGGCCGATCGGGCAGCAGGAACGAGATCTCCTCGGAGTCGGGAGCATCCTCCTTGCTGAGGCCGTAGTTCACCGTGCCACTGGTCGGCAGTCCCCCGCAGGCGGTGAGCACGGCTGTCAGCAGGAGCGACGAGAAGCGACAGGATGCCGCGACCGCGCGTCATGACGCACCTCCACGGCTGGCGGCATCCCGCGGGTCGCCGTCGACGCCGACCCGGATGGGCTGCGTGAGACCGAGGTCGTCGACAGCGGAGATCGAGTCGTCGCCCGGGTCCAGCGGGATGGGCGAGGGACCGACCGCACGGCCGGGGGCGCGGGGCAGTGTGAGCACGAAGTTCGTGCCTCGGCCGAGCTCCGACCACACGGCGAGCTCGCCGCCGTGCAGGCGCGCGTCGCCGAGGGCGATCGACAGCCCGAGACCCGTGCCGCCGATGGTGCGCGTGCGCGAAGGGTCCGCGCGCCAGAATCGGTCGAACACGCGATCGACGTCCTCGGTGCGCATCCCGAGTCCGTAGTCGCGCACCCCGAGAGCCACCGACTGCTGGTCGCTGTCGACGGTGATGACGATGGGCCGCCCCTCACCGTGCTCGATCGCGTTGCCGAGAAGATTGCGCACCACCCGCCGGACACGACGAGGGTCCATCTCGACCGGCGAGTATCCGCCGGGCGCCACCAGACGCACGTCGGTCTCGTGCTGCTGCGCGAGCTGATCCATCGACGCGATGACGTCCTCCGCGAGGTGCGCCAGGCTGGTCGGCTCCAGCTCGAGCTGAACGGAGCCGGCGTCGTACCGGCTGATCTCGAGCAGGTCCGTGAGGAGCGTCTCGAACCGCTGCACCTGATTGTTGAGCAGCTCGGCCGCGCGCGCGGTGGCGGGATCGAAGTCCTCACGCCGGTCGTTGATCATGTCTGCGGCCAGCCGGATCGTCGTGAGGGGCGTGCGCAGCTCGTGGGAGACGTCCGAGACGAAGCGCTGCTGCACGAGCGAGAGGTCCGCCAGCTCCTTGATCTGCGACTCGATGCTGTCGGCCATCGCGTTGAAGGACCGCCCGAGCGTGGCGAGCTCGTCCTCGCCGCGCACCGGAAGACGCACGCCGTACTCGCCGGCGGCCAGCTTGGCGCTCGTGTCGGCGGCCTCGCCGATGGGCGTCGTCACCGAGCGCAGGACGAACCAGGCGATGCCGCTGATGAGCAGCACGAGCCCGATGCCCACGATCCACAGGGTGCTCTGCACGAAGCCGAGGGTCTGCGGGGCATTGGCCAGGTCGTAGGCGAGGTAGAGCTCGTAGGGGCCCACGCCGGGGACCGACAGCTGCTGGCCGACGACGATGCCGGGCACGGTGGTCCCGTCATCGGAGGGAAGGGCGATGGACTGCCACACCTGTCGATCGGGATTGGCGCGCACGCTGTCGCGCAGCCCTTCGCTCAGCACCTCCTCGAAGCGGAGGTCGGAGGTGAAATCCTGCGGTGCGTTGCTGGCGGCCGGCCCGATGCGGAAGGCGGCCCTGATCTCGCTCGCCGACTGCGACGCGAGCGTTCCCTGCACGAGGCCCATGACGTTCTGCAGCTGCGCGCTGTCGGACTGCGCCGTCGCGCTGTCGAGCGTGGTCTGCGCCGCCGCCGTCGCGCGCTGCGCGTCGCGCAGCACCTGCGTCTGACGCGACGCGAAGAGGTCGTTCTGGATGGCCAGCGCCATCCACACGCACGCCACGATGACGGTGAGCGCGGTGAGACCGAGGGTGACCATGATGGTCCGGAAGCGCAGCGACCGCCGCCACAGCGCCGCGATGTTGCCCGGCCAGGTGCGCCAGTCGCGCCAGCCGGCCAGCGGCGTCCGGGTGGCCGTCACCCGCGTCGGCGGGGCTGTCATGACCGCCTCAGACGACCGCGCCGGCGCGATAGCCGACACCGCGCACCGTCGTCACGATCCGGGGGTTGTCGGGGTCCTGCTCGACCTTCGCGCGCAGGCGCTGCACGTGGACGTTCACGAGCCGGGTGTCGGCCTTGTAGTGGTAGCCCCAGACCTGCTCGAGCAGCATCTCGCGCGAGAACACCTGCTGCGGCCGGGAGGCGAGTGCGACCAGCAGTTCGAACTCGAGGGGCGTGAGCGCGATGGCGCCGTCGGCGCGACGCACCTCGTGCGCGGCGACGTCGACCGTCAGGTCGCCGATGCGGAGGTGGTCGCCGGCCGGCTGGCTGCTCGGCCGCAGGCGCGTCTTGATGCGCGCGACGAGCTCCTTCGGGTTGAACGGCTTGACGATGTAGTCATCGGCACCCGATTCGAGGCCCTTCACGACGTCGGCCGTGTCGGTGCGGGCGGTCAGCATGATGATCGGGACGCCGGACTCCGCGCGCACGCGCGTGCAGATCTCGATGCCGTCCATGCCGGGCAGCATGAGGTCGAGCAGGATGAGGTCGGGCTTCTCGGTGCGCCACGCATCGACGGCCTGCGCGCCGTCGGCGCAGAAGGCCGTCTCGAATCCCTCGGTGCGCAGCACGATCCCGATCATCTCGGCGAGGGCGGTGTCGTCATCGACAACCAGGATGCGTGATGTCATCGCGCGCGTTCGTCCTTTGCTTTCGGCGCGGGCAGGCGGTGACCGCGCCTTCCCCTTGCGCTTCACACAGAGTAGTGGACGACGCCTGGACGCATGCCGAGCAGTGCACGTGCGACAGCTGAGGGTGTGGACGGCCACCGCTGCCCCTCGACCCGGTATGCCACGATAGGGAGCAGTCGAGCGGCACGCCGCCCACGCAGGAACCCGACCCGGGAAGAGGACCACCGTGACCGCGTATCCGGCTTGGACTCCGGCATCCCGCCCGGGGATCATCCCGCTCCACCCGCTCGGCTTCGGCACCATCCTGGGCCGCTCGTTCGCCGCCCTGCGCCAGAACCCGCGCGTGCTGCTCGGGTTCGCGCTGATCGTCCAGACGCTCGCCTATCTCATCGTGCTCGCCGCCGTGGGGGGAATCGCCTTCGCCTCGTTCGTCCGGCTGGACACCCTGCGACCCGGCACCGACGAGTACGACGCCGTCTTCGCCGGCTCCGTCGGCATCACCTTCGTCGCCGGCCTGGTCCTGACCATGGCGGCGGGCGCGCTCGGAGTCATCGTCCAGGGGATCGTCGTCGCCGAGGTGGCTCATGCCGCGGTGGCGGAGAAGCTGACCCTGCGTGCGCTGTGGCGGCGCATCAAGCCGACGGTCTGGCGCCTGATCGGCTACAGCTTCCTCCTCGCCCTGGCCGCCTTCCTGCTGGTCGCGCTCGTCGTGGCCGCCCTGGTGGCGATCGGCCTCGCCGCACCGCTGGCCGCGGTCGGCCTGACGGTCCTCGTGATCCTGGCGGCGATCCCGCTCACCCTGTGGCTCATGATCAAGCTGCTGCTGGCACCGGCGGCGATCATCCTCGAGCACGCCACGCTCGGCGGGGCGATCGCCCGCTCCTGGACGCTCACGCGCGGCCGGTTCTGGCCCGCGCTCGGGATCATCGTGCTGATCTCGCTGGTGTTCGGCTTCGTCGCCCAGGTCGTCAGCCTTCCGGCGAGCTTCCTGTCCTCGGGGCTCACCACCATCATCGCCCCGACCGGCGCCAGCGAGCCCACGGCGTTCATCGGCATCCTCGTAGCCCTCCTTCTGACGCAGATCGTCACGCTGCTCCTGCAGGCGGTCGCCGTCGTCGTGCAGTCCACGGCGACGGCCATCATCTACATCGACTGCCGCATGCGGCGTGAGGGCCTGGATCTCGACCTCCTCGCCTACGTGGAGCGACGGGATGCCGGAGCCACCGCGCTCCCGGATCCGTATCGCGAGCACATCGGACGCACGGTCGCCGTGCGCGCGCCCGGCTTCGCGCCGCATCCCTACGCGGTCCAGCCGTACCCGGCACCCGGGCATCCGGCAGCGGCGTATGCGTATCCCCCGCAGCCCTACCCGGGCCAGCCGTACGCCGGCCAGCCGTACGCCGGCCAGCCGCACGCCGGCCATCCGCCTGCGTACCCGGCCGGGCCCGTGCTCGGGCTGCCCCCGCGCCGCAGCCGTACGGACAGCCGCCCGCCGCGCCGCCGTACGCCCCGGCGCCACAGCCTTCCGCCGAGGGTCCTGCGGCACCGCAGCTCCCGCCGGCGCCGGCAGCACCTGCGTCGTCGCCGGCTCCCGCGACACCGCCTGCCGCGGCGCCGCCGCAGCCGACCCGATGGGCCCCTCCGGCCCCGCAGCCGGGCGCGCCCGACCGAGAGTCGCCGTGGGCGTGAGCGGCGCGATCGCCGCCGTCGCGGCGGACGTCGGGCCGCCGCTCACGCCCGACGGCGACGAGGCTCGCGACTGGGCCGAGCGCGAGCTCGCCGATCCGGTCTACGACGCCGCCGAGCCGACGCCGTTCGATCTCATCGCGCGCGCCATCGCCGATGCCTTCCGCGACCTGTTCTCGGTGCAGCTGGGCGACGGATGGGGCTCGGCGGCGGCACTGCTGGCGGGCATCGTCGTCGTGATCGCCATCGTCGTCGCGTTCGCGATCTGGGGCGTCCCGCGGGCCACCGCCCGCGCCCGTCAGCAGCCGGCGCCGCTGTTCGAGAGGGACGAGCGACGGTCGGCCGCACAGCTGCGTGCGACAGCCGCGGGGCACGCCGAGAAGTCCGAATGGGATGCCGCGATCGCGATGCGGTTCCGCGCACTGGCCCGAGCCTGCGCGGAGCGCGGCGTCGTGGATGTGCCGCCGGGGGCCACCGTGCACGCGTTCGCCCGCGCCGCCACGAGGGCGTTCCCCGCGTTCGGCGCGCAGCTCGAGTCGTCGGCGACGGCATTCGACGACGTCCGGTACCTGCGGCGTCCCGGGACGGCTGAGCTGTACCGCCTCGTCGTCGAGACCGACGATGCCGTCGCCGCGGCCCGTCCCGTGCAGCCCCAGGAGACGCTCGCGTGAGCGCCGACGTCGAGAGCGCAGCGCCGGCCGTGCGGCGGCGGCGGGTGGGCGCCTGGGTCGGCATCGGCGTCGTGCTCGTCGTCGTCGGGACGGTCGGGGCGATGATCGCCGGCTCCGGCGAGTGGAGTCAGCGCGATGCACTCGACCCCGAATCAGCCGGCGCTCGCGGCACGCGCGCCCTCGCGCAGATCCTCGACGAGCACGGAGTCGATGTCGAGGTGGTCCGAGACCATACGGCGGCCGCGACCGCGCTCGACGGCGGCCGCGCCACCCTCGTGCTCACCGACACCCCTGCGCTCTCGGACGACGGTCTGCTCGCGCTGACGGATGCCGCGGCCGACGTCGTCCTGATCGTTCCGCGCAGCCGCACCCTCGACCTCCTCATCCCGGGCTCCGAGCCCGCGGGCTACGCCGACGCCGGCACCGTCGCACCCGCGTGCGACCTGCCCGACGCCGAACGCGCCGGCCGGGTGCAGCCCGACGCGCTGTTCGCCGCGCCCGACGACGTCATCGCCTGCTACCCCGGCGGCGACGGACACGGCCTGCTGGTGGCCGAGCGCGACGGCGGAATCGTCGCGGCCGTCGACGGTGCCGCCCTGCTGACGAACGAGGACCTGGACGAGAACGGCAATGCCGCCCTCGGTGTGAACCTCATGGGGCGCAACCCGACGGTCATCTGGTACCAGCCGGGTCCCGGTGACACCGACCTCAGCAGCTCCGATCCCACGCTCGGCGACCTCACCCCGCCGTGGGTGAGTCCCGTCATCGTGCTGCTGCTCGCCGCAGGTGTCGCCGCGGCGATCTGGCGCGGCCGGCGTTTCGGCCCGCTCGTCGCCGAGCGGCTGCCCGTGACGGTGCGGGCATCCGAGACCACCGAGGGGCGTGCACGTCTCTACGCCCACTCGCGTGACGCCGTGCACGCGGCCGACCAGCTCCGGCTGGGCACGCTCGAGCGCATCGGACGACTGCTCGCCCTCGGGTCCGGAGCGTCCGCATCGGAGATCGCCGATGCGGCCGCCGCCCGGACCGGCCTGGACCGGGCGGGCGTGCACGGCCTGCTCTACCACCGCATCCCCTCGGACGACTCGGAACTCGTCGTCCTCTCGCAGCAGCTTCGCCACCTCGAGGACGCCGTGCACGCGGCCGTCCGCCCGGAAAGGAACGATCCCCGATGACCGACACTCCCCCCGCTGCCCCCGCCGCGATCGACGACGCCGCGCTGCGCGAGGCGATGAACCGCGTCCGGCTCGAGGTCGGCAAGGCCGTCATCGGCCAGGACGGGACCGTCACCGGGCTCCTGATCGCGCTGCTGGCCGGCGGACACGTGCTGCTCGAAGGCGTCCCCGGGGTCGCCAAGACGCTGCTGGTGCGCTCGTTCAGCGCCGCCCTGGGCCTGGACACCAAGCGCATCCAGTTCACCCCCGACCTCATGCCCGGCGACGTCTCGGGCTCGCTGGTCTACGACGCGCGCACCGGCGAGTTCGAGTTCCGCGAGGGGCCGATCTTCACCCACGTCGTCCTCGCCGATGAGATCAACCGCACGCCCCCCAAGACGCAGGCGGCGCTCCTGGAGGCCATGGAGGAGCGGCAGGTCTCGACCGACGGAGTGACGCGGCGACTGCCCGATCCCTTCCTCGTCGCGGCGACTCAGAATCCCATCGAGCACGAGGGCACCTACACGCTGCCGGAGGCGCAGCTCGACCGGTTCCTGCTGAAGCTCATCGTCGAGGTTCCCGCACGCGACGCCGAGCTCGCCGTCCTCCGCCGCCACGCCGGCGGATTCGACCCCCGTGATCTGGCGGGCGCCGGCCTGCGACCGGCGGCGAGCGCGGACGAGATCCGCGCGGCGCAGCGGGCCGCGGCATCCGTCACCGTCTCCGATGACGTGCTCGGCTACGTCGTCGACCTCGCTCAGGCCACGCGGCGCAGCCCGTCCGTCCAGCTCGGGGTCAGTCCGCGTGCGGCGACCGCGCTGCTGGCGGCGTCCAAGGCGTGGGCCTGGCTCGGCGGCTACCCGGCCATCACGCCCGACCACGTCCAGACGATGCTCGTTCCGACCTGGCGACACCGCATCCGCCTCCGCCCGGATGCCGAGCTCGAAGGCGTCTCGGTCGACGCCGTGCTCGGCTCGGTCCTGCAGCAGACGCGCGTGCCGATCTGACCATGTTCGTCTCCGGCCGCTTCCCCCTGCTCGTCGCGCTCGGCGCGGTGCCCGTCGTGCTGCTGTCGGCCGCGGGCGTCAACGCGTGGGCGGCGACCGTGGGCTGGATCGTGCTGTGCGCGATCCTCGCGCTGATCGACACCGCGGCGGCGCCCGACCCCCGGCGCATGCGCGTGGAGCGGCGGCTTCCCGGGCGGGTGCTGCTCGGCGAGCAGACCTCCGTGGAGGTGCGCCTGCGCAACACCGGCGCCCGCACCCTGCGCGGCAGGTTCCGGGACGCGTGGCAGCCCACCGCGGGCGCACCGCAGGAGCGGATCGCCCTCACGATCCCTCCCGGTGAGAGCAGGACCTTCCGGCTGCCGCTGCTCCCCCGCCGTCGCGGCGAACTGTCGACGCGGTTCGCCGTGGTGCGCTCGGACGGACCGCTGCGCCTCGCCGGGCGCCAGGCGAAGCTCGACTCCGTCGGCTCGATCAGGGTGCTTCCGCCGTTCACCGCCCGGCGGCACCTGCCCTCGCGGCTGGCGCGTCTGCGCGAGCTCGACGGGAACACGAGCGTGCAGGTGCGCGGCCAGGGCACCGAGTTCGACAGTCTGCGCGAATACGTGCGCGGCGACGACGTGCGCTCGATCGACTGGCGCGCGACCGCGAGGTCGACCACGACGATGCTGCGCACGTGGCGACCCGAGCGCGACCGCCACGTCGTGATCATGATCGACTCGGGGCGCACGTCCGCCACGCGGGTCGGCGACGGCGTGCGCATGGACGCCGCCATGGAGGCGGCGCTGCTGCTCGCCGCGCTCGCCTCCCGGGCCGGCGACCACGTGCACCTGCTGATGTTCGATCGGGTGACGCGAGCCCGGGTCACCCGCGTGGACGGGCCCTCGCTCCTGCCGGCGCTGGTGGACGCGATGGCGCCTGTCGAGCCGCAGCTGATCGACACGGACTGGGATGCCGCGTTCGCGCAGATCCGGCTCCTGACCTCGCGGCCGTCGCTGGTCGTGCTGCTCACCGCGCAGGACGCGCCCGAAGCCGCACGCGGCTTCCTCGGCTCCCTGCCGGCGCTCACCCGGCGCACGACGGTGCTCGTGGGCACGGTGACCGAGGAGCACATCCCCGACGACTTCCTGCCCGACGCCGACGCGGTGTACCGGGCGGCCGCGGGTGAGCGGACGGCTCGGGATGCCGCGGCCGTCGCAGCCGCGATCGCCCGGGCCGGCGGCGAGGCGCTGGCCGACACACCCGATCGCCTGCCCCCGCGCGTCGCCGACCGGTACCTCGCCCTGAAGGCCGCCGGACGGCTTTGAGCGCGAAAGCGAACACTCCGCCCGCGATTCCTGGGAATTCCCTGACCGTGACGATAGCCTCGCGACGAGGAAAGGAGTCCGCCATGTCGGATACCACCAACCAGCCCAGCACGGCCACGAAACTCGTCGCCGAGGCACTGGGGACGTTTCTGCTCGTCTTCGGCTCGATCGGGGCCGCCCTGTTCGCTTCGGACTTCGGCACCGGCGCGAACGGCTCGTCGCTGGGCATCGGCTTCGTGGGCGTGTCGCTCGCGTTCGGCCTGACGCTTCTCGCCGGCATCTACACGTGGGGTCCGATCTCGGGCGGCCACTTCAACCCCGCCGTGACGCTCGGACTCGCGGCCGCCGGCCGCTTCAAGTGGAAGGAAGCTCCGGCGTACATCATCGCCCAGATCGTGGGCGGCGCCCTCGGCACGACGCTCATCGTCCTCATCGGCATCTTCGGACCGACGGACTGGCTGCCCAACGCACAGGACAGCGGCTTCGCGAGCAACGGATTCGGCGAGGCCTCGCCCGGCGGGTTCGGGCTCGGCGCGGCGATCATCGCCGAGATCCTCTTCACCGCGGTCTTCCTGCTCGTGATCCTGGGCGTCACGCACCCGCAGCGCGGCACCGCCGGCTTCGCGGGACTCGCGATCGGCCTGACGCTGACCTTCATCCACCTCGCGTCGATCCCGATCGACAACACGTCCGTGAACCCGGCCCGCTCGATCGCGACCGCGATCTACGGCGGCGGCGAGGCGCTCGCCCAGCTGTGGGTGTTCCTGCTCTTCCCGCTCGTCGGAGCCGTGCTGGCCGGATTCCTTCACCGGGCACTGTTCGAGCCCCGCGGCGTCGCTCCGGCCCAGGCCGAGGCGCGCGTCAAGTAGCTCTCAGCCTGACCACACGACGAAGCGGCCCGTCCCCTCTCGGGGGCGGGCCGCTTCCCTTGTGCGGGACCGGACGTCAGACCAGGTCGAAGCGGTCGAGCTCGGTGACCTTGCCCCAGGCCTTCACGAAGTCGCGCACGAACTTCTCGTTCGCGTCGTCGGAGGCGTAGACCTCGGCGACCGCGCGCAGCTCGGAGTTCGAGCTGAACAGCAGGTCGACACGCGTCCCGATGCCGACGTGCTCGCCCGAGCCGTCCTTGACGCCCGCGAACGCGTGCGCGCCCGGGTCGAGCGGCTTCCAGGTCGTGCCCAGGTCGAGGAGGTTCACGAAGAAGTCGTTCGTGAGCACGCCGGCGCGGTCGGTGAAGACGCCGTAGTCGGAGTCGTCCCAGTTCGCCCCGAGCACCCGCAGACCGCCCACGAGCACCGTCAGCTCGGGAGCGCTCAGCGTGAGGAGGTTCGCACGGTCGATCAGGTGGTGCTCCTCCGGCATGAACGCCCGCGGCCCGTAGTAGTTGCGGAAACCGTCGGTGATCGGCTCGAGGAAGGCGAACGACGCGACGTCGGTCTGCTCCTGCGTGGCGTCGGTGCGGCCGGGGTGGAAGATCACCTCGGCCTCGATGCCGGCATCCTGCGCGGCCTTCTCGACCGCGGCGTTGCCGGCGAGCACGATGAGGTCGGCCAGCGACACCTTCTTGCCGTCGGTCCGGCCGTCGTTGAACGACGCCCGGATCTCCTCGAGCTTCCCGAGGACGGTGGCGAGCTGCGCGGGCTTGTTGACCGTCCAGTCCTTCTGCGGGGCGAGGCGGATGCGGGCGCCGTTGACGCCGCCGCGCTTGTCGCTGCCGCGGAACGAGGATGCCGCCGCCCACGTCGTCTCGACGCAGCTGCGAGACCGTCAGGCCGGACTCGAGGACGCGCGCCTTGAGCGCCGCAGCGTCGGCCGCGTCGATCAGATCGTGGTCCACGGCGGGCACACGATCCTGCCACACCAGCTCCTCGGCGGGGACCTCGGGACCGAGGTACCGGTCGATCGGACCCATGTCGCGATGCGTGAGCTTGAACCAGGCGCGCGCGAACGCGTCGGCGAACGCCTCGGGGTCGTCCTTGAAGCGGCGCGAGATCGCGTCGTACGCGGGATCGGTGCGCAGCGCCAGGTCGCTCGTGAGCATGCGGGGCTCACGACGGCCGTTCGAGTGCGCGAGCGGCACCATGTCGGCGCCGCCGCCGTTGATCGGACGCCACTGGTGCCCGCCGCCGGGGCTGCGCATGAGCTCCCACTCGTACGCATAGAGGATGTGGAAGAACTCGTTGTCCCAGCGGGTCGGGTGGTAGGTCCACGTCACCTCGAGGCCGGAGGTGATGGTGTCGTCGCCGTGCCCCGTGCCGTGGCTGTTCTTCCAGCCGAGGCCCTGCTGCTCGAGACCGGCTGCCTCGGGGTTGTCCTCGATGTGGGTGTCGGGCGCGGCGCCGTGCGTCTTGCCGAAGGTGTGGCCACCCGCGATGAGCGCAACGGTCTCCTCGTCGTCCATCGCCATGCGGCCGAAGGTCTCGCGGATGTCGCGAGCCGAGGCCAGCGGGTCGGGGTTGCCGTTGGGGCCCTCGGGATTGACGTAGATGAGGCCCATCTGCACAGCCGCGAGCGGCTTCTCGAGCTCGCGGTCGCCGGAGTAGCGCTCGTCGTCCAGCCAGGTGGTCTCGGGGCCCCAGTACACGTCGGCGTCGGGCTCCCACACATCGGCGCGACCGCCGGCGTAGCCGAAGGTCTCGAAGCCCATGGACTCCAGCGCCACGTTGCCGGCGAGGATCATCAGGTCGGCCCACGAGAGCGACTGGCCGTACTTCTTCTTGACGGGCCAGAGGAGGCGCCGGGCCTTGTCGAGGTTGACGTTGTCGGGCCAGCTGTTCAGCGGCGCGAAGCGCTGCTGACCGGCGCCGCCGCCGCCGCGGCCGTCGGTCGCACGATAGGTGCCCGCGCTGTGCCAGGCCATGCGGATCATGAGGGGGCCGTAGTTGCCGAAGTCGGCGGGCCACCAGTCCTGCGACGTCGTGAGGGTCTGGGCGATGTCGGTCTTGACCGCGGCCAGATCGAGCGACTCGAACGCCGCCTTGTAGTCGAAGTCCTCGCCGAGCGGGTTCGCGATCGCGGGGTTCTTCGCCAGGATCTTGAGGTTCAGCTGATTCGGCCACCACACGCTGTTGGCGTTGCCCGTTGTCGGGTGGGGCTGGCCGCCGTGGATCACCGGGCAGCCCTCGGACTCGTTCGGCCGCGGCCGGCTCTCGCCGTCCTTGCGCTCGTCGACCGGGGTGTCGATCGGGGTGACCGCCTGATCGGCGTCGGTGGGGTTCTCGCCGATGGGCTCAATGCCCTCGTGGATGGCGTCCATGGGTTCCTTCCGGGTGCAGATGGATGAAAGAGGTCAGTGGGATGCCTGGGTGCACGTGGGGCACAGGCCCCAGAACGTGACCTCGGCGGCCGCGATCGAGAAACCGCGGGTGTCGGACGGAGTGAGACAGGGTGCCGGGCCGACGGCGCAGTCGACGTCCTCGACTCGGCCGCAGCGGGAGCACACCAGGTGGTGGTGGTTGTCGTCGACCCGCAGTTCGAAGAGCCCCGGGCGCCCCGCAGGCTCGATGCGGCGCACGAGTCCGGCACCGACGAAATCCCCGAGGGCGTTGTAGACGGACTGCAGGCTGGTGTGGGGCACGGCGAGGGAGACCCGCGCGAACAGCTCGTCAGCGCTCGCGTGAGGGCGCTGCTCCAGGGCCTCGAACACGGCTCGGCGGGGGTCCGTCACCCGCAGCCCGGCCGCCCGGATACGCTCACCCGCATCGATGGCGGGGAGGGGAAGCGTCATGCCTCCAGCCTAGCTTGTTTTGATCTGTTCAAAACACCGATCGGCGGCTCAACCCGCCACGACGGTGGGGGTTCCGGCCTCGTACTCCGTGAGGTCGCCGGTCTCCCCGCGCCGCACGGCGCGGCCGCCGACCACGACCATGTAGACGACGAAGAGTGCCAGCGCCAGAGCGCCGATGCCGATCTTCACCGGCCACGGCCAGGGCTGAGCCGTGACGAACCCTTCGATCAGCCCGGCCACGGCCAGCGCGAACACGAGGCCGATCGCGATGGTGGCAAGGGATCGACCCGCGGCGGCGAGCGCCTCGCCTCGGGTGCGGCGGCCCGGTGCCGCCCACGCCCAGAAGATGCCGAGGCCCGCGGCCGCGGCGACGAAGATGCACGTGAGCTCGAGGAGGCCGTGGGGAGCGATGTAGAGCAGGAACACGTCGCCGCGATCGAAGGAGAGCATGATGGCCGCCGCCGTGCCGACTCCCACCGCATTCTGGACGAGCACCATGATCGGCCAGAATCCGGTGATGCCGAACAGCACGCACTGGACGGCGATCCACGCGTTGTTGGTCCAGACCGTTCCGGCGAAGGCCGCGGGATGGTTCTCGCTGTAGTAGTCGGTGAAGTCGCTGTCGGCGTACTGCTGCAGCTGCATCTCGCTGCCGAGGGTCGCGACGAGTGCGGGGTCGCCCGAGATCCACAGTGCGGTCGCCGTGCCCACCGCGATGAATCCGAGGGCGATCGCGAGGGTCGACCACCGCACGCGATACAGCGCGGCCGGCAGCTGCAGCAGGAAGAACCGCGGAAGCTGGCGCAGGACGTTGTCGGGTGCTCCGGTCAGTCGCAGGCGGGCGCGCGAGAGCATCGTCGAGATGTGATCGCCCTGGATGCTGCGGCCCGCGGAGGTCTTGGCGTCGGCGAGATCGGCAGAGGCTGCACGGTAGCGCGTGACGAGCTCATCGACCTCCGCGCCGGTGAGACGGCGATGGCGACTGAGCTCGTCCAGACGCGCCCACTCCTCCCTCCGGGCGGCGGTGAGGGCGTCGAGGTCCATGCGGTTTACTGTACCCATGCCCGAAGGCCGTCCCGCGATCATCGACATCCATCAGGATGAGGTGCTCACCGGCGAGGCGGTGGCGCTCGACGTCCAGCCGGTCGGCTTCTTCCTGCGCGCGCTCGGCGTGCTGATCGACATGCTCATCGGCGTCGGCATCCTGATCCTGTTCGTGCTCGTGATGACGTGGCTCGGCACGCTGGGGCTGATCGACGACGCGATCTGGCCGATCCTGACGATCGCCGTCATCGTGCTCGTGACCGTCGTGATCCCGACCGCTGTCGAGACGATCTCTCGCGGTCGGAGCCTCGGAAAACTCGCCGTCGGCGGTCGAATCGTCCGGTCGGACGGCGGCGCGGCGGGATTCCGCCATGCCTTCATCCGCGCCCTCGTCGGAGTGTTCGAGCTGTGGTTCACTTTGGGAGCGGTCGCCGCGCTCGTCGGCGCCTTCACGCCCCGGTCGCAGCGGCTCGGCGATCTGATGGCGGGCACGTACTCGGAGCGCACCCGCACCCCTCCCCTGCCGGCCGGCGGGTTCGACGTGCCGCCGCCGCTGCGTGAGTGGGCGGCGCTCGCCGACGTCGCGCGCCTTCCGGAACGCCTGTCCCGCCGGCTCGCGCAGTTCGGGCAGAGCGCCCCGAACATGCAGCCCGCCGCGCGAGCGCGGGTCGCGGCATCCCTCGCCGCAGAGGCGGCCCAGCACGTGTCGCCGGTCCCGCAGGTCGATCACGAGACCTTCATCATGGGCGTCGTCGCGGTGCGCCGTCAGCGCGAGCTGCGCGCTCTCGAGCTCGAGAGCGCCCGCGTGAGCGCACTCACCGCCGCGGTGCAGTCCGCCCCGAGAGGGTTCCCCGACCGCTGAGGCTCAGTAGCGGTAGTGGTCGAGCTTGTACGGACCGTCCACGGACACGCCGATGTAGGCCGCCTGCTCGGCCGTGAGGGTCGTGAGCTCGACGCCGAGCGCGTCCAGGTGCAGACGCGCGACCTTCTCGTCGAGAGACTTGGGCAGCGTGTACACGCCGACCGGGTACTCGGCAGTTCGCGTGAAGAGCTCGAGCTGGGCGAGCACCTGGTTGGTGAACGAGGCGCTCATGACGAACGACGGATGCCCCGTGGCATTGCCCAGGTTCATCAGCCGGCCCTCGCTCAGCACCAGGACGCTGCGGCCGGTCGGCAGGCGCCACTCGTGCACCTGCGGCTTGATCTCGATGCGCTCGGCGCCCGGGATGGCCGCGAGGCCGGCCATGTCGATCTCGTCGTCGAAGTGACCCACGTTCGCCACGATCGCGAGGTGCTTGAGCTCCAGCAGATGCTCGGCCGTCACGACACGGGTGTTGCCGGTGCCCGTCACGACGATGTCGACGTCGCCGATCACCGACTCCAGACGGGCGACCTGGAAGCCGTCCATCGCCGCCTGCAGCGCGCAGATCGGGTCGACCTCCCCCACGATCACGCGCGCGCCCTGTCCGCGCAGCGCCTCGGCCGACCCCTTGCCGACATCGCCGTAGCCGGCGACGAAGACGACCTTGCCGCCGATGAGCACGTCGGTGGCGCGGTTGAGACCGTCGGGAAGCGAATGGCGGATGCCGTAGGTGTTGTCGAACTTCGACTTCGTCACGGAGTCGTTGACGTTGATCGCGGGGAAGAGCAGGCGATCCGCGGCGAACAGCTCATAGAGGCGGTGGACGCCGGTCGTCGTCTCCTCGGTGACGCCGATGAGCCCGTCCGCCATGCGGGTGAACCGCTGCGGGTCGCGCGCGAGGCTGGCACGCAGCGTCGCGAGCACGATGCGGTACTCCTCGGAGTCGCCGGGCGCGGCATCCGGAACCGAGCCGGCCTTCTCGAACTCGACACCCCGGTGCACCAGCAGTGTCGCGTCGCCGCCGTCGTCGAGGATCAGGTTGGGGCCGTCCGCGCCCTCGGCCGACCAGTCGAAGATGCGGTCGGCGAGGCGCCAGTACTCCTCGAGCGTCTCGCCCTTCCAGGCGAACACCGGGACGCCGGCGGGAGCGTCGACCGTGCCCGTGGGGCCCACCACGACGGCGGCCGCCGCTTCGTCCTGTGTGGAGAAGATGTTGCAGCTGGCCCAGCGCACCTCTGCGCCGAGGGCGACGAGGGTCTCGATCAGGACCGCCGTCTGCACGGTCATGTGCAGCGACCCGGCGATGCGCGCTCCCTTGAGCGGCTGCGCAGGCCCGAACTCCTCGCGCAGGGCCATCAGCCCGGGCATCTCGTTCTCGGCGAGACGCAGCTGGTGGCGCCCCGCGGCGGCAAGCGAGAGATCGGCGACCTCGAACTCGAGTGAGCGGACGACAGCGGGAGATTCGGTGGGCATCCGCCTATTCTCGCACCCGACGCGCGGCGCCTGCCGCGCTCAGACGCGCAGCGTCTCGTGCCGTACGACGACCCAGCCCTTCGGCACCGACATGCGGTCGGTGTGGATGGCGCAGAGATCGTGCGCGTGGGGATCGTCGGCTCCGCCCAGCGGGCCCACGGCCGCCATCTGATCGCCGTAGTCGTAGGTGAGCGTCGACACCGCCTCGCGGGCGCAGCCGACCTTGGAGCAGGTTCTCTGAAGCATCGCCCCGACACTAGCCCGCGGCTGCGCCGGGATCGGGATGCCGCGCCCCGGCGGCCCGGATTCACGCGGTCGCCGCGGGACGCCGTCGGCGCCGACCTAGGATGGTGCCATGGCGTGGCGGCGAACCCGAAGCACGGAACCGGTGCGCAGCCGGCCGTCCCGCCACGGACGCCACGGCCGTGAGGGCCGGAGCCCGGTGGTGCGTCCGCCCCTTCCCCCGCTGGACACGCGGGTCGACCGGTTCGATCTGGCCGTCGGCACCGCCGCCGAGTTCCTGCGCTCCGCGTGGAGCGAGCTGCGCGATGTCAGCTTCGAGATCGCCGACATGCCGGCAGCCTCCGACGACGACGGCATCCCGCGCTGGACGGTGCTCAGCGATGCCCGGCGCATCATCCTCTACCGCCTGCCGATCGAGCGGCTGAGTCACCTGCACCGCGACGACGAGCTCCATCGGCGCATGATGATCGAGAGCTGTGTCTTCCGCGCGGCGGCCGAGTACCTGGACCGCGACCCATGGGATCTCGGGCCCGAGCGGTTCCGCTTCTTCTGATCCGTCAGGGGTAGACGGTGATCTCGGGCGCGGCGGCGTCCGCCGGCCACACCGGGATCCCCGCGAGTGCGCCGTCGCCGGTGAGCGACAGCCCCGCCAGGATGTCGTTTCCCCCCGGGTCGAGCACGTACACGGACCGGGGCGAGAGCCGCGCCGTCATGCTCGCACCCGCGGGCACCGACAGCTCGAGGCGGTAGGAGCCGTCCTCGGACGAGACGGAGATGTCGACCGGCTCGGCGGATGGGTTGACGAGCGTCAGCGCAGGCGGGGGGCCGCTGGGCGCGGCGAAGATGCTCGGCACCGACACCACCGGCGACGGGAGGTACCAGGCGAAGTCCGACCCCTCGTCGAAGCCCGTGGTCTGCCACACCGCGGCGATCAGGGGCTCCGGCGCGGTCACCGCGACCGTGTACGACCCGATCGCGAGCCCGCCCAGGTCGACCTCGACCGGCTGCCCTCCGACGAGTGCCACGGTCTGCGGCTCGAGCGCGGGCTCGTCCCGGCCGACCGGCGTCACGGTCACCACGGCGCTGGTGCCGGCGGACGGCGCGAGCAGGCGCAGCACGGTGGCGGCATCCGATGCGCCCTCGGCCCCCGGCGACCGCGTCACCGCGATGCCGGTGATCGTCTGAGAGGGCAGCGGCTCGGCCACCGGGCCCACCTGGTCGATTCCTCCCGGCGTCAGCGTGCGGGTGAGGCTCGTCTGCAGCGAGGCGTGGACGGGCGAGCCGGCGGCCGACACGCGCAGCACGGGGCTCTCCTCTCCGCTCACGAGGCCGGCCAGCGGCAGCACGCGCTGGGTGCCGGCGGGGATCACCACGTCCATGCCGCCGGGAGGGGTCGACGCCCCCTCGGCCCCGAAGACGGTCAGCTGCACGGTCGCCGGCACGACGCCAGGGTTGGCCAGCAGGACGAGGTCGGCGGCCCCGGTGCGCGCCGAGCCGCCGATCAGCCACGACTCCATGAGTGGCGGACGGCACGCCGACGCCGCGAACCCCGCGAGATCGTCGGCGGCGACGGTCGCCGCACCGGCGGCTGCCACGTCGACCCTCGAACGGCTCTCGGGCTGCGCCGTGAACACGGCCGGCCCCTCCCCCGGAGACAGTTCGGCGACGGCGAGCACCGTCTCTTCCGGGGACTGCGCGCCGGCACTCACGCCGGCGATGAGGCTCTGGGGCGTGGCCACCGAGAGCGCAGCCACATCGGTGATGTCGCGGCCGATGGACAGCAGCGGCCCATCGCAGGCGATGACCGACGGCGCCGGCGCCGGGACGGCCGAGACGCTCACCGGCTCCTTGGCCACGGTCGGCCAGGGCACCGAGACGGCGGTGACCACGGCGATGACCGCGACCACGGACACCACGGTGCCTGCGAGCATGCGGGCACTGTTCGTCGCCCAGCGGAACACGTGACGGTCGCTCATCGCCCCTCCTGCCAATGCGGTCCCACGACCCGGGGGATCCGGCGCGCCTCGCGCCTCGAGGCCGAGGTCGGCAGAGCCAGCAGCAGCGCCGCGCCGACGACGGCGAGCTGCACGGCTGCGATCAGCGCGGCGGCGGTCCTCACCGAGGTGCCCGGCTCCGGGCGCTCGGAGACATCGCTCGTCACCCGCCACAGCGAGCCCTTCGTGGTCTCTCCGACGGCGTCCAGGTTGTCGCGCTGGTCGAGCGCCGTCGCCGCCGACAGCCGCATCGCCCGTGCGGCGTCCGACTCCGGCGCGGGGGCAGGTGCGAGCAGAACGAAAGCCACACCCTGGTCGCCGAGCTCGGCCACGATCCCCTCCGCGGAGGAGGTGACGAGGTCGGCCGACAGCTCCGCGAGAGCGGAGTCGTCCGCGCTGGACTGCGTGCGCGTGGACACGAGGGTGCTCTGGCCGCCCAGCGTCTCGCTCCCTCCCCACACCACGCGCACCGAGATCCCGGACGCGTTCTGCGGCGTCAGCACGATGGTTCCGACATCCGGATCGTCCCGGCCCTCCGCTGCGACATAGGCCGGCAAGGTGCTCTCGGGCCCGTTCGCCACGGTCGCCGTGCCGCGGACCATCGCCGTGAGCGCCGGCACCGCCAGGACCGCGACGGCACCGACCACCGCGGTGGCCGCGAGCCCCCGGGCGAAGGCGAGGCGCGGCGCGAGACCCGCGTCGAGGGTGACGAGGGCGGCGCAGACGGCGCCGAGCCATCCGAGACTCAGCCCGGTGCCGGGCCAGATCGGCACCGGGATGGACTGCGCGAACGACACCCAGACGCCGACCACGGCGAAGGCCGTCGCGACGCCGAGCGCGGTGACCACGAGGAGCGCGACTCCGACGGCCCACCTCTGGGTCAGCGGTGCCGCCAGGGCGAGGAGCGCCAGGGGGGCGACCAGCAGAGGCACCCACCACGTGGGTCCGTCCGGGAGGATGCCGGTCCAGCCGGCGAGGTCGCTCGTGGGGATGCCCGCGGCCAGCAGCGCGCGACCGGCGGCGTCGGGTGCGACCTGCGGCCCCGCCCACGGCACGCCCGGGTCGGCGAGCAGACCCCAGACCTCGCCGCGGCGGATCGCGCTCCAGACGAGCGGCCCGGCGACCACGATGGTCGGGATCACCGTCCAGACGAGCCGTGCCAGCCCGCGGCCCGCGCGGAGCACCACCGCGAGCACGATCGACGCGAGCCACAGCACGGTCAGCGCCGGAGCCAGCGAGGGCGCCGTGGCGACGACGCCGATCAGCAGCAGCGAGGTGGCGCCGGCTCCCGTCCAGGACCGGTGCGCCACCGTGGCTGCGACGAAGAGCCACGGCAGCAGCAGGTGCGCGATGACGGCGGCCGGGCGCCCCTGGGTCAGCGCGATGAGCAGCGTCGGTGCGAGCGCCCACAGCGCTCCACCGCACAGGCGCAGCAGGGATCGGTCGGTGACGCGGGTCGCCGCGAACCATCCCCCGAGCGCCGCCAGGGGAAGCGCGAGGATCCAGAGCACGACCAGTCCGCGCGACGGCTCCCAGAACGACAGCGAGCCGAGGAGCGCCACCACGAAGGCGAAGGGGTCCGCGGGGCCGACCACGTCGAGCCCGATGGCGCGCTGCCCGAACGCGGTGTCGGCCCACAGCTGCCCCACCGTGGTGCTCAGCGGCTGCAGCGCTCCGCCGCCGAGCACCGGCCACGCCAGCAGGGCTGTGAAAGAAGCCGCGGACACGACCAGCGCCGCCAGGACCAGCCAGGCGCCTCCGCCGGAGAAGAACCGCAGCTCACTGCGTCGATGCTGACCCGCCGCCCCGTCGTCGTCGAGCTGGTCGCCCAGCCGCTCGCGCAGCTCGCTCCGGCTGGCGCGCAGGGGTGCGAGCTGCGACCACGATGCCGTCCTCGCCGCCGCCAGCCGGCGCCTGCTGCGTGCGACTGCGACCGGCCGGATCATCGCGACGACCGCCGCTCCCCATTCGGGAAGGATGAGTCCGGGCTCCTTGCGGACGAGGTGCGTCACGGTGCGCCAGAGCGCCAGGGGAAGGATGGCGAGCCACTGGAACGGCACGGCGACCGCGGGCGCATAGGCGAGCCGGCGATGCAGCTGTGCGACGCGCGATGCGAAGGCCGCGCGCCGACGGCGCGAGGCGGTGAGCGGAGAAGGCAGACCGGCCACGCCGTCGGCCGCCGTCGCGATCAGTGCGCTCGGCACGAGGGTGACGCGCGCGCCGGCGAGGCGGGCCCGGACTCCGAGATCCAGGCCCTCGTCGGCGCCGAGGAGCGCACGGTCGATGCCGCCCAGGTCGCGCCAGGCGTCCGCCCGGACCAGGAGGCCGCGCACATCGGCGCCGAGCACGTCATCGCGACCGTCGTGCTGCCCCTGGTCGAGCTCGCCGTCCGCGAGCCCGACGGTGCGACCGAGCCGGGTCATCCCGACGCCCATCGACACGATCTCCGATCGGTCGTCCCATCTCACGAGCTTGGGAGCCACGTACGACACCGACGGCGAGACCTCGAGAGTGCCGGCCAGACGGGCCAGTGCTTCCCGTTCGGGCGCGGTGTCCTGGGCGAGCAGCCACACCGCATCGCCGTCCAGGCGGGGGGTGATGAGCGCCACCGCGTCGGCGAAGCCGGTGGATGCCGGTGCGGTCACGACCGACTCGGCGCTCGACGAGCCGGCGACCTCGGAGAGGATCTCGTCGCCGCCGCAGAGCACGATCGTCAGCACGTCGACGGGACGGCTCTGCTCGCTCAGTGCCGCGAGCGTGCGTCGCAGGTGATGGGCGGCGGGCGTGCGGCCGTCGGGGCGCACGACGAGGATGGCGTGAACTCGAGCGGGCATGGCCTCGTCAGCCTAGGCGGGCCGGTCGGCGTGGCGGCGACGCACGCGCCGCGAGCCCGAGATCGAGAGACCGGATCGCGCTGGTCAGCTGGCCTGGCGCTTGAGCTTGCGCCGCTCGCGCTCGCTCAGGCCGCCCCAGATGCCGAACCGCTCGTCGTTCTGGAGCGCGTACTCGAGGCACTCGCCGCGGACGTCGCACGAGGTGCACACCCGCTTGGCGTCGCGCGTCGAGCCGCCCTTCTCCGGGAAGAACGCTTCCGGATCGGTCTGCGAGCATAGTGCGTCGGTCTGCCAGGACAGCGGATTGTCGTCTTCGGGCATCGCCTGTCGGCGGACGCCCGGCACTCCGAGCTGCACTGGATCGACGAACCAATTGTCGGGAACGCCTGAACGGTACTGCGATGCCGTCATCTCGTTCTCCCCCCGGGTGATCCCCCTGCACGCGGTGTGCGTGTTAGGACCTAATTACACCCTTGTAGTTCGCCGGGGTCAAGTCGCAGATAGTAAAGCCTCAACTCTGTCTTGAACCTTCGCGACGCGCCGTCGACGAGTCGCGAGTGGTAACGGTCAGATGAGAACTTCCTCACCCGGAGGGCGGCCGTCAGCCCGGCACGGCGACGAAGACCTGGCCGTCGCCGCGCACCGCGAACTCGCGCTCGTCGGGCGTGACGAACACCGCACCACCGGGTGCCAGGAGGGTTGTCGCGGTGCCTCCCTCGATGCGGACGGCTCCCCCGGTCGACACCGCGATGGCCGGACCGTCGATCGACAGCATCGTCTGCGCGCCCGCTCGCGCGCGGAAGAGCGCGAAGTCGGGCACCGGCACGTCGTAGCGGTCGATCCCGGTCGCGACCTCGCGGGGCTGGATGACGTGGGGGGCGCCGGTCGTCTGGTCGAGCACGGCGAGCAGCTCGGCGACATCGATGTGCTTCGGGGTGAGCCCTCCTCGCAGCACGTTGTCACTGGCGGCCATGAGCTCGACCCCGAGCCCTTCGAGGTAGGCATGAAGCACCCCTGCGGGGACGAAGAGCCCCTCGCCCCGCCGGAGCGTCACCAGGTTCATGAGCAGCGCCACGACGATCCCTGGGTCGCCGGGACTCGGACGCCGAAGTCCGCGCACCATCTCCAGCTCGGCGGCGAACTCGGTCGAACTCGCGGCCACCGCGGCCGCCACGATGTCACGGGCGTCGGCGGCGCCGTCCTCGGAGAGGAGCCAGCCGATGACCGCGCCGAGCGCGGCATCCGTCCCCTCCAGGCGCTCGGCGAGAGGGCGCGCGCCCGGACCGATGTCCTCGAGCAGCCGCCGCGTCGCGTCCAGGTCGCGCAGCCCCGCGAGGGCGCGGAACTCGTCGCTCACCGCCACCAGCAGCTCCGGCTTGTGGTTGTCGTCGCGGTACGTGCGCTCGGCGGCGTCACGGGCGATCCCGGCGGCCTCCTCGCGAGCGAACCCCGCTTCGGCCTGCGCCTTCGACGGGTGGGCCTGGATCGACAGAGCGGATGCCGCGGCCAGCAGCTTGAGCAGATACGGCAGCCGCGCGGGCGCCCCGGTCGCCGGCCCCTCGGCCTCCAGCCAGGCGTCCAGCGTGCGGCCGTCCGCCGTCATCGCCGGATCGCCCGGATGATCGCCGAACCAGACCTCCGCCTCAGCGCGCCCGGAGGGAGCGCGGCCCTCGAGCTCGGCCAGAAGGGTGGGGGAA
The DNA here is from genome assembly GCA_963754635.1 of uncultured Actinomycetota bacterium. Classification (GTDB taxonomy): domain Bacteria; phylum Actinomycetota; class Actinomycetes; order Actinomycetales; family Microbacteriaceae; genus Microbacterium. The sequence goes on from CAVWGM010000005.1 coordinate 379,752, forward strand.
CCCCACGCGTAGTCGCGGGGGTCGTTGGAGAGGGGCACCAGCATGATCCCAGCGTAGAACGAGGCTCGATGACCCCCGGTCACGCGCACCGTGCGCGCAGGAACGCGGGAGTACCCTTTCAACCGATGGCCGTCCACTCGAAGCACCCCGCGGCGACGCCGCCCGCGCCGCCGGTCCGCGAGACGACCCGGCATCTGCTGCTGCGCGGCTGGTGCATCTTCGTGCTCTTCATGGCGCTGTCGGGAACCGCCTGGGTGCACGCGTTCGGAACGCCCGTCGCCGCGGCGGTCACGATCGGCGGCGGAATCGTCTCGGTCATCCTGTGGTTCGTCATCCGTCCCCCCGTCCAGCTGCAGCGCCTTCCCTGGTTCGTCGTCGGGTTCGTCGTGTGGGCGACCCTGTCGCTGATCTGGTCTGCCTGGCCGACGACCACCGCCCTCACGCTCCTGCTGCTGTGGATCACGACGATCCAGGCCCTCTTCATCGGCGGCGTGCTGACCTGGCGCGAGCTCGTGCGGGCCGCGGCATCCGCTCTGAAGTGGGTCATCGGACTGTCCCTTCTCTTCGAGCTCTGGGTGTCGACCGTCGTCGGCGCGCCGATCCTTCCCGGCTTCATCGTCGGCAAGGCCGATGACCCGATCGAGTACTGGTCTCGCGACAACCTGTTCGACTGGGGCCAGCGCGTCCAGGGCATCATGGGCAACGCCAACCTGCTGGGGCCCGTCGCGCTGCTCGCGATCATCGTGTTCGCCATCCGCCTCGCCGCCGGAGCGCCACGGCGCGTGCCGCTGTGGGTCGTGGATCGGCGTATCGGCGTACCTCTTCCTGCGCGCCTCGTCGGCGACCGCCTTCGTCGCCGCGGTGGGCGTCCTCGTGGTGCTGGCCACCGTGCTGATGATGCGGCGTACGCGCCGGCCCGGCGAGAGGACGAAGTACTACATCGCCTACGGCGTCATCGGCTTCGGCGGACTCGCCGCGGTGTGGCTGCTGCGCGACCGGATGTTCTCGGCCCTGGGCCGCGAATCCGACCTGACCGGGCGCGAGGGGATCTGGGAGAAGGTGCTCGATCGCGCCGGGGAGCGGCCGTGGCTCGGCTGGGGCTACGCGACGCCGTGGGCGCCCTGGGATCCCGCGTTCGACGGCTGGATCACCGATCACGGCCAGACCGTGCTGCAGGCGCACAACATGTGGGTCGACATCCTCATGCAGCTCGGCATCGTCGGCGTCGTCCTGCTCGGCATGCTCTACCTGGCGTTCGTCTGGCGCTCCTGGTTCTTCGCGGTCGATCGTCCGCGGTGGGACCTGCGACATGACCGGCCCTACTCCCCGCTCACCCTGCTGCCGACGCTCGTGGGCGCGATCGTGCTCGTGCAGGGGCTCGCCGAGTCCTCGCCGCTGCTGCTGTGGGGCTGGATGTTCGTGGTCATGCTCGGCGCCAAGATCAAGCAGTCTCCGCATGTCGGCGAGGGTGCTGCCGAGCAGAGCGCCGCCATCGAGCGGGGCGAGCCCGCGAAGCGGATGCCGTGACCGCCGCGCCCGCGCCCGTCGATCCGCCGCGCTGGCTGGGAGCGCTGCTGGCTTCCGCCGGGTTCGCGCGGGCGTACACGCTCGTCGTGCTCGGGACGGTGTTCGCGTCGTACGCGATCGAGAGTCTCGCCGGGCGCGTCGTTCTCGTCACGATCATCGTCGGCCTCTGCGTGATCGGCGTCGGGGTCCTGGTCGCTCGCCGGGAGGAGATCTCGTTCCTGCGGCTGGTGCCGACCACCCTGGTGATGTTCGTCGGCTGGGCTCTTGCGAGCGTCTTCTGGAGCTCGGACACCACGACCTCGTTCTGGAGCTGGCTGAGCATGGCGGCGCTGGCGTTCCTCGCGGTGGTCATCGGGCACGTGCGCGACACACTGCAGACCGCTCGTGCGCTCGGCGACGTGCTGCGCGTCCTGCTCGCGGCGTCACTGGCGGTCGAGGTGCTCTCCGGCGTGCTGCTCGACATCCCGTTCGCCTTCCTCGGCGTGCAGGGCAACCTCGCCCAGCTCGGGCCGGTGCAGGGCATCTTCGGCACCCGCAACATGCTCGGGTTCGTGGCGGTGCTCGCGCTCATCACGTTCCTCATCGAGTACCGCACGCAGTCGGTGCGCCCGGGCCTGTCGTTCGCGTCGGTGGTGCTCGCCGGCGGACTGGCCGCCTTCAGCGACTCGCCCACGGTCCTCGTGCTCGCGGTCGGCGTCGGCCTGTCCGTCGGGGCCCTGGCGCTCGTGCGGCACACCAGGCCGGAGCGTCGCGTCGCGCTGCAGTGGGGACTCGGGGCGCTCGTCGTGGTCGGCGTTCTCGTGGGCTATGTGGCGCGGCATCCGATCATCGCGTGGCTCGGCGCCGGCACCGACTTCTCGATGCGGGTCACCCTGTGGAACCTCATGGTGGACCTGCTGCGCTCGCACCCCGTCGAGGGCTGGGGCTGGTACGGCCCGTGGAGCCCGCGCGAGCAGCCCTTCATCAACATCAACTTCCGGCTCGACACCGACCACGCCACCGGACTGAACGCCTACTTCGACGTTCTGCTGCAGCTGGGCTGGGTGGGACTCATCCTCTTCCTCAGCCTCGCCGGCATCGCCCTGGTGCGCTCGTGGCTCGCAGCCAGCGAACGGCGCTCGGTGATCTACGCCTGGACCCCGCTCATCCTCATCGCGCTGCTGATCGACTCGATGTTCGAGAGCTTCACGCTCACCGGCGTCGGCTGGATGATGCTCGTGCTGTGCGCGGTCCGCGCCGGGCTGTCGCGGTCGTGGCGCGAGCGGCTCGACGTGGCGGACGGGGTGCTGCCGCACGACGACGCCCGCTGAGCGGGCGAGCCGGTTCACTCAGGGAGGTTCCGGTCACGCAGGGTAGGCTGTGCTCCGGCCCGACGCCTCGGCGCCAGACGCCCCCACTGAACCGGAACCGTAAACTCTCTCTGGGCCGCGCCGCGGCCGTGACGGGAGACGGAGTGGCATCGGACGACGCGTCGAACACGGTCGGGAAGTCGCGCGACAGATCGGTCGATGTCCTCAAGGGCATCGGGATCATCGTGGTCATCATGGGCCACGTCGATCTCTCGGCGGTCGGTGGATCCTTCATCTCGTATCTCTACTCATTCAACGTCGCGCTGTTCTTCATCGTCCCGGGTACCTGTGGAAGGACAAGCCCGGCCAGAGCTTCCTCGCGTTCACGATCGTCAAGGCCCGACAGATCTACCTGCCCTATGTGGTGCTCTTCTGCATCTCGCTCCTCTACGGGCACATCATCGTGAGGTACGTCTTCGGGGAGTACGTGATCCCGTTCAACCTCGTCGATTCGCTGAAGGCGATCCTGTTCTCGAGCGAGTGGCTGAACTCCGTGCCGACCTTCAACTTCGCACTGTGGTTCCTGCCAATCTTCTTCATCTCGACGCTCGTGTTCTGGGTCTTGCAGCGCGTGCGCGACATGCGCATCTTTGTGCCGTTGATCGCGATCATCGCAATGTCCGCGCTGCCCTTCCAGAGCATGCTGCCGGGCAGACCGATACTCGCGATCAACGTCCTCCCGGTGGCCCTGGCCTTCATGGGCTTCGGCTTCCTCCTGCGCCGCTGGGTGCCGATTGGCCGCATCCCCTGGGTCGCTGTCGTCGGTCTGTTCGGCGTGTCGATCATCCTGGCGTGGCAGTTCCCGGGCAACGTCGCCGGAATCGCAACCCTCTGGTACTTCCCCTGCGCTGCCGCCAGCTTCATCGTCTATCTGCGGATCGCCCGCGATATCGAGTCGAGTTCGTTCCTGGCCTACGTCGGGGAGTACAGCCTGATGATGTTCGGCCTCCACAGTCTCGTGGCGAAGAGCTATCTGTTCACGGGGACGACCCGGCTCTTCGATGAGTGGGCGTCCGGTCTCATGGGATACGTACTGAACGTCACCTACGTCGTGATCGGCACCTTCGTCGTCGTCAAGGTCTACCGTTGGGTGGGCGAGCGGATGACCGCCGCACGCCGCCGCAGGTATACGTCCGCCCCCGTGGGTCCGTCTGTCTCCGGGGCGGACGCGGCGGCGTGCGCCAGCTCAGGATCCCTCGACCTGAGCAAGGTAGGATCCTCGAGCCATGACTGTGACTTCCGAGAGCGCCGTGACGACACCTGCCCAGCCCTTCGAGCCG